>NZ_LMHK01000002.1:0-1435000 GCF_001427875.1 Devosia sp. Root685
GGCGACACATTGGCCATCTCGTACAGGCCATCGAGCCATCTGAGTGCGCAAATTATATCGCCAACGCCGGCTACAGAGCTACCTAAACGTGAAATGCTCGAGGTGCCTACACCCCACTGGCTGTCACCCCGGGGTTCATCCTGAGATCTCAAGTTGGGCCCCGGCCTTCGCCGGGGTGACAACCGAGTTTTGAGACTGAACGCGGCTTACAGCCAGCCACTCAGCTCGCGCCGCACCATATCCTCGATCATGTCCATGCCGGCCGGGCTGTCATTCAGGCACGGGATATAGGCATATTTCTCGCCCCCGGCCTGGAGAAATGTCTCCTTGCCGCCCATAGCGATTTCTTCGAGCGTCTCGATGCAATCGGCCGAAAATGCCGGCGCCAGGATCGCGACCTTCTTGATGCCCTTGCCCGGCAGTGCTTCCAGCGTCTTGTCGGTATAGGGCTGCAGCCATTCCGTCGGCCCGAACCGGCTCTGGAACGTCACCATCAGCTTCTCTTTCGGCCAGCCGAGATATTCCCGCACCAGCCGCGTCGTCTTGTGGCACTGGCAGTGGTAGGGGTCGCCCTTCTGCAGATATTCGACCGGCATGCCGTGATAGCTGGTGATCACCACATCCGGCTCGAAATCAAGCGCCGCAACCCCGTCCCGGATCGAATTGCCCAGCGTCTCGATATATTTTGGGTCTTCGTAATAGGCCGGCGCCGTGCGCACGGCCGGCTGCCAGCGCATGGTCTTCAGCGCATCAAACGCCTTGTCGTTCGCAGTTGCCGTCGTTGTAGCAGAATACTGCGGGTAGAGCGGCACGAGGAGTATTTTTTGGCAGCCCGCCTTTTGCATCTTTTCGAGCACGCTCTGCGTCGATGGATTGCCATAGCGCATGGCATATTCGACCATCACGCCATCCCCGCTCATACGCTCCGCCAGCGCCTCGGCCTGCCCCCGCGTGATAACGCGCAGCGGACTCTCGTTCCGCTCCTTGTCCCAGACCATGTCATAGGCATGCCCGGCCTTTTGCGGCCGGACATTGAGGATGACCAGATTGAGGATCGGCCACCAAAGCCATTTCGGCGTCTCGATCACGCGCGGATCGGACAGGAATTCCTTGAGATAGCGCCGAACGCTCCAAAAATCCGTCGCATCGGGCGTACCGAGATTGAGCAGCACAACGCCAATCTTCTTTGCGACAACGGGGGGATGGCTGGGAGGCAGGTGATCGGACATGGGGCGCCAGTTTGGAAAACTTCCAGAATTGCCGGCACCATAGCCAGTTCTCACCCCGCCGCAAGGCGGCGATGGGTCGCGCTCTTGGCCCAATCTGACGCGCTAGAGGCTTGCCATCAGCAGCAACACGCCAAACAGCAGCACGAAAACCGCCCCGGCCAGTTCCGCCCACCAGACCACGCCCTGCGCCAACTTGCTGTCACCGCCCCCGAGCCGGCTCACCAACCCCTTGGCGCCCACCGCGAGCGAAGCGAGCACGGCGACGGTTATCGCGGTCCCGAGCCCCATCAGCAGCACCGAAACGACACCCGCCAACAACACGCCCTGCGATAGTGCAAACACCATCACCACCAGCGCCCCGGAGCACGGCCGCAGCCCCACCGCCAGCACCACGCCCAGCTTTTCCCGCCAGCTCCCCTTGAGATCGGCAGGCGCGACAGCATGATGCATATGCTCGGCATGATGCTCATGCGAGTGATCGTGCTCATGCTCATGATGGTGCGCATGGTCATGTCCATGATGATGATCATGGCCGTGATCGTGCCCATCATGATCATGCCAGATGTCCCGTTTCACCGGCTCTTCATGATGATGATGGTGGTGCCCCCAGCCAAAAATCTTGCGCGCGATCAGCCAAACGCCCAGCAGCGCCACCAGCGCATAGCTCAGCACACCAACCCAATAGGCCGCATCGCCCATGGCCGTACTGGTCATCTGCAACACGCCGGCCAACACCAGCACAAAGCCGATTGCCACCAGCGATTGCAGCAGCGCCGAGAGCGCGCTCAGCGCAATGCCCTGGCGCAATTGCCGTTCATTGGCGAGCACATAAGATGAGATCACCACCTTGCCATGCCCCGGCCCGGCCGCATGGAAAATCCCATAAAGAAAGCTCAGCCCGCCCAGCACCCAGAACGCCGTCCAGTCCGTCCGCATCCGGTCGAGCGCATCCGTCATGGCATGATAGAAATTCCGCTGCTGCTCCTGCACCCAGCCGAAAAAACCGCTCCGCGGCAGATTGAGTCCCGGTTCAGGCGGCGGGCCGCCAAAAGGCTTTGCCGGCCGCGCCTGCGCCACATGCGCCGTCGCGTCGAGCGCCGTCACCGGCGCCGGTGCATCACCGCACGAAATGACGATCATCCCCTGCGTGCCGCGCATCGCCGCCGCGAGGTCCGGCGGCAGTTCCAGCACTTCCGGCCCCAGCGCATAGAGCCGCTCTTCGGTCGCCCGATCCATCGGGCGCGGCGGCACCATTTCGGTACTGCAACTTGCCGGCGCATTTTCCAGCGTCACCTGCCCCACATCGGCAAAACTGATCGCCACATAATATTCCGCGTCGAAAATCCCCAGCTCAAAGCGCGGTCCCGGCGCCACCGGCTCGACGGCATTGATGGAAAAATCCAGCGTTACCTTATTGCCCTCGTAGCGCATGCGCTGATCGCCCGCCGACGTGAAATGCACGTCATCGCCGGCCACCGTATAAAACCCATATTCGGCCAGCCCGACCATGTTTTCGTCGGCCAGGTCCTGCATTTCCTCGGACGAGACAATGCCGTCGCCATTGGTATCGAGACCCTGCACCATCCACACCGAAAAGGCCGTGTCAAAAGTCCAGCTATTGCGCAGCGTCGCAATCCGGCCTGCATCGTCAAAAACGACGGCAACCTTGGCATCGATGAAAATATGCGGATGCGCCATGACCGGCTGAACCAGCCCGAACAGCACCAGAAACAGCCCCGCAAACCGCAGAGCCCACGCCCCAAAACGCGAAAAACCCACGCCCCAAACCCGTCAGTTGATCGGGTGCACTGCGAACCAGTCCACCAGATGGTCGATCAATGCCCGCACTTTGCCGGCCAGATGCCGCCGGTGCGGATAAACCGCCTGCAGCGTCTGTCCCGTCGGCAGAAAGCCAGACAGCACCGGCACGAGTTCGCCACTCGCCACCAGCGGGTCAGCGAGATAGGACGGCAATACGACAAATCCGAGGCCCATTGCCGCCGCCTTGCGCGCGGCCAGCGGCGAATTGACCCGCAGCGGCCCGCTCACCGGCACGGAAATCGTCTTGTCATTCTCGATGAAGCGCCAGTTCGATTGGCCCTGCAGATTGACGTCGATGATGCAGGGCAAATGCCTGAGATCATCGGGATGCTGCGGCACACCAATGGTCTTGATCAGCCCCGGCGACGCCCCCACCACCACATGCATATCGGCAATTTTTCGCGCGATCAGCGAAGAATCGCCCAGCGTCGAAATCCGCAAGGCCACATCGATCCCCTCGTCGACGAGATCGACATAACGATCCTCCAGCCGCAGATCGAGCGTCACCTTCGGATACTTCTTGAGATATTCGAAGATCGCTGGCGCCAGTGTCGACTCGCCAAAATTGCGCGGCGCCGAAACCCGCAGCATGCCGCGCGGCTCGGCCGTCTGGTCGGTAATCGTCGCATCGAGATCGTCAAGCTGCTGCAACAGCGAAGAGGCCTCGCGATAGTAAGCCTCCCCCGCCTCGGTCAGGCTCAGTTTCCGCGTCGTGCGGTTCATCAGCCGCACCCCGAGATAGTCCTCGAGATCGGTCACATATTTGCTGAGCAGCGCCTTTGAGCGGCCATGGGAGCGCGCCGCCGCCGAAAATCCACCGGCATCAAAGACCTGCACGAATGCGCGAATGCGGGCAAGATCCTGCAAATTGGCCTCCATTGCCGGGAATCATCCAAACGGCATTGCACCGCTGAACACCACCAATCGACGCATAACTCATCTGCAATGAGTGAACAATAACGGGTCTTGGAACCAGCCGACATTCAGGTCAGGATGAGGCGAAAATGGCGGTTTTCGAGAACCGGAGCGCAGCGTACGTTTGGGTACGTGAGCACCGGAAGCGCAGAAAACTGGCATTTGCAGACCAGCATCACCTGAACGTCGAGTGGTTCTGGGCGTTCTCTGATTAACGATAGGATAGATGCGTCATCGACGCGCAACCGGAGTTCGGACTATTTTCCTGCTCATGGCCAGACCCTCACCCAGCTCCTCGCTCTATCAGCTCATTGCGGCTGGGCAATTGGCGCATAAGGCTTTGCTCGTTCCGCTCAAGGAACGCGGCCTCGAGCCCGGCGACGATGCTGTCCTCTTCGAACTCGGACGCTCCGGCACGACGGAACAGCATCTGGCCGAAACGCTGGGCCTGCCGCTCGACATGCTCGAACCGCGGCTCACCCGCCTCATCGGCCGCGATCTCGTCGATCGCCGCGCCGTCGGCCCCGAGCTCGTTCCTGGCATCGCCCTCACCGAGCGCGGCATCCGCATCCGCAATAGTCTCGCCGATCATTGGGCCCAGCTCGAAGAGGCGCTCCTGGGCGAACTCAAGCCCAAGCAGCGCAAGAAATTCGGCCAGATTCTCCGCCGCTTCACCGACCTTCTGCAATTTTGAGTGTTTTGCCCCCGTCCGGCGCAACGCGCTGACGCTTCGCGCATTTCCTGAAGTGATTGTCTGAAGGCTTCGTTCAGTCTGGGTTCATCCACAATGGGCTTTAGTGGGTACAGGCAAAAACAAGCCAACGACAGGGAAAGGAGAACTCCCATGGCTCTTAATCGCAAGCTGATCACGTCCGCGCTTGCCACCCTGGCAGTGCTGGCGACCACCGCTGCGGCCTCCGCCGCGCCTGCAATCGCCACCGGCAATGTCAACGTGCGCTCCGGTCCGGGCACCGGCTACGCTGTAGTCGATGCGCTGCGTCGCGGCGAACGCGTGGATATCCAATACTGCCGCGGCAGCTGGTGCTTCGTTGAAAAGCGCGGCCCCGATGGCTGGGTTTCCGCCAATTATCTGTCCAGCGGCAATGGCGGCGGATGGAATGGTGGCTGGGATGGCGGCTATGAACCCGCTCCACCGCCGCGCCCGCCGCACTGGAACCCGCGTCCTCCGCGTCCGCCGCACTGGAACCCCAATCCGCGCCCGCCACATTGGGGCGGCGGCCCCCGTCCATATCCGCAGCCCTATCCGGTCAATCCGGGCGCCAGCTTCTGCTTCAACGGCCCCAACGGCTACTTCTGCGCCGGCAGCTAAATCCGGCAGATACGCAAATCAGACGCACCGGGTCCCCACCCGGTGCGTTTTTCATTCCACCGTCAACCGCTCGACATCGACGCCATATCGCTCCAGCGGAGCCCGCGCCTTGCGCACCAAAAATTCGTTTAAGCCATAGGCGACGATCCCGCCCACGGCCACGGCAATGCCAAAACCGCGCCACCCGTCCTGGCTGGCAATCGTGATCGCCGAAAACAACGTCACGCCGCCCACCCCGAGCAGAAACCAGCCCCGTTTCTGGCTCGCCACGCGAAAATTCCGCGCTCCCGCATGCAGCAGATCGCGCAATTCGCTATCGCTCATGGCGACGAGTTCGGCATTGCGCCGCTCGCGCCGGATGGTCTCGATATAGGCGTCCACCCGCCGCAGGGTCAGCGCCTCGCGCGCCTTGGTCACCTTTCCGCGGGTAAGCAGCGTCCAGCCGCCACCGATCAGCAGCAGCACCAAGGCGATTTGTAGCCACATGCAAAAGCCTCCCTTTTCTAAGCTTCACATGCCTATTCGAGCGCGCGCCTGCAAGACCCTCTATTCCTCGCCCACCGGCGCCACCGCCACCCCGGGAATCCGCTTCCGCCGTTCCCGCGCCATCACCACCAGCCCCGCCGCCACGATAACGGCCGCGCCTATGAGCGAGATCGGATCGATCCACTGCCCGAAAACCACAATGCTGAGCACGATGGCCCAGGGCAGCGAGAAATAATTGAACGGCTGCAACACGCTGGCCGGCGCCATGGTCAGCGCATAGACCATTAGCCCGTGGCCGGCACAGGTGGTCAGCATGGTCACGACAACAAGCGCAAAATCGGTCCACGGCATCGGCTGCCAGAAAAATATCCCGACCCCGCTCGACATGACGAGCCCCACCAGCGCGCCATAGGCAAGGCTCGTCGCGGCGCTGTCGCTGGCCGAAACCTGCCGCGTCAAGACTATATAGAGAGCATAAAATGCCGCCGAAGCCAGCGCGAAGGCCACGCCCCATTCAAGCGGCACGCCGCCCGGCCGCAGAATGATCAGCGCCCCCAAAAGCCCCGCCCCGACTGCCGCAAAGCGGAAAACACCGACCTTCTCGCCCAGAATCGGAATCGCAAAAACCGTCACCAGCAGCGGATAGACGATGACGATGGCCTGCAATTCCCCCAGCGCCACGGTCTGCAGCGCAATGGCAAAGCACCAGATATCGGCCATCAACAAGACGCCGCGCAGGATTTGCCGCTTCGGCATTTTCGAATGCAGCGCCTGACGCAGCGGCCCCTGCCGCAGCACGATGATGAGCGCGAAGACGGCAAAGCCCCAATAGCGCATCATAGTGATCTGGAAGGGCGAATGCTCCTGCACCAAGAGCTTGGCGACGGCGTCCTGAACCCCGAAGACGGCGATGGTGGTGAGGGTAAGCGCAATCGCGCGGCCGAGATTGTCCGCGCGTGTATCAAGGGGGGAGGACATGGTCACCGAAGACAAGAGTGTGGCGCCTCGCAAATATCGGCCTCGCGGGGCGCCGGAAGGCTAGCGCAAGATTTAGGCCTTAGCCATGGCGGACTTGACGATGCCCACGATTGCCGTCAGCACGCCACCGCCGACAAGACCCGTCGCGCCCTGCCCGGCAAGAGCGCCGAGATCGAGGCCACCCGTGCCGGCCGCTGCACCCACCAGCGTGTCGAGACCGGGAATCCGGCCAGCAAGCCAAGTGACCACCAGGCCGCCGATCGCACCGACAATGGTATTGCCGGAGGTACCGAGGCTGAGGTTCTTGGCAAGTTGTCCGATAACGTTGCCGCCGGCACCGCCGCCAATCAACTGAACGAGAATAGGCACTAAGACTTCCATTTTAGTCCCCTCTTTTTCACGGAATCTCCAACGTCCGTGTAGAGAAAGTCTAATCCTCCTCGCTCAACAGTGAAAGCACAAAGCTGCTGCCGTATTCTGTCATCGCATCGAGGATAGATGAGGCCGGGGAAGCACTTGCGCTTTTCTCACAACCCTCACGCCCCGATTGAAGCCCACCGTCAATCCGGCCTATTGTCCGCCCGATGTCCGAAACGCCCCGAATCTTTCCAAATCATCCCGGCACAGCGCTCGTCACCGGCGCCAGCACCCGCATCGGCGCCGCCATCGCACGCGCCCTTGCCGGGGCCGGCCACGCTGTCATCGTCCACTTCCGCTCGAACGAAAGCCGCGCGCGTGATCTCGCCGGGGAAATCACCGCAGCCGGCGGCCGCGCCGCCACCGTCAAAGCCGATCTCGCCAGCCGCGCCGACCGCGCCGAGCTGATCGCCAGAGCCCAAAAACCCTTCGGCCCGCTGACGATCCTCGTCAACAATGCCTCGGTCTTTCATCCCGACAGTATCCGCGATGTGAACGAAGAGCTCTGGGACCAGCACTTTTCCATCCACGCCGAAGCCCCCATATTTCTCTCGCGCGACTTTGCCGCGCAGCTGCCCAACGGCGTGGAGGGAAACATCATCAACATGATCGACGAACGGGTTCTAAAACCGAGCCCCGCCTATTTCAGCTATACCCTCTCGAAATCCGTGCTCTGGACCGCCACCCAGACCATGGCCCAGTCCCTCGCGCCCGCCATTCGCGTCAACGCCATTGGCCCCGGCCCCGTCCTGCCCCATGAAGGCCAAAGCGCGGAAGACTTCGAAGAGAGCCTGAAAACCCTGCCGTTGAAACGCCACGCCGACCCCGAAGCCATCGCCCAGGGCGTCCTCGCCATTCTCTCCATGCCATCCTTCACCGGCCAGATGCTCGCCCTCGATGGCGGCAAGCATCTCGATTATCCCAGCCGCCGCGGCCCCACGCCCCGAAAATGACCGACAACACGACCCCCGCCCCCCTTCCCGCCGGCCCCGAAGTCATCAAGAACTTCGTCCGCACCCTGCCCTCGGCGCCGGGCGTCTATCGCATGCTCGATGAAAACGGCGAGGTCATCTATGTCGGCAAGGCGCGCTCGCTAAAATCCCGCGTCACCAATTACACCCGCCCCGAAGGCCTCTCCGTGCGCATCCAGCGCATGATCATGGCCACGGTCTCAATGGAGTTCGTCCGCACCGAGACCGAAGCCGAGGCCCTGCTCCTCGAAGCCAATCTCATCAAGCGGCTGAAACCGCGCTTCAACGTCCTCCTCCGCGACGACAAGAGCTTTCCCTACATTCTGATCGCCACCGATCACGAGGCCCCCGAACTCACCAAACACCGCGGCAGCCGCCGTCGCCCGGGTCACTATTTCGGCCCCTTCGCCTCCGCCGTCGCCGTCAGCCGCACCATCGCGAGCCTCCAAAAGGCCTTCCTCCTCCGCAATTGCTCCGACAGCTTTTACGCTGCAAGAACAAGACCTTGCCTCCAATACCAGATCAAGCGCTGCGCCGGCCCCTGCACCCGCGAAATCAGCCTGGAAGCCTATGGCGAACTCGTTGAAGATGCCCGCCTCTTCCTCACCGGCAAGTCCCAGACCGTCAGGGACCACCTGCAAAAGGACATGGCATCAGCCGCCGAAAACCTCGACTTCGAACGCGCCGCCCTGATCCGCGATCGCCTCGGCGCCCTCGCCGTCGTCCAGTCACAGGGCGGCGATGCCACCGCGCGCAATGTCGAAGAAGCCGACGTTTTCGCCATTCATCACGAAGGCGGCCAGTTCTGCGTGCAGGTCTTCTTCTTCCGTGCCTTCCAGAATTGGGGCAACCACGCCTTCCGCCCCAAGGCCGACGACTCGCTCTCCGACGCCGAAGTCCTCGAAGCCTTCATCGGCCAGTTCTACGAAGACCGCACCCCGCCAAGCCTCGTGCTCCTCAGCCACGACATGTCCGAGCGCGACGTGCTCGAAGAGGCGCTCCGCACCCGCGCCGGTCAAAAGGTCCGCGTCGAGACGCCCCAGCGCGGCGAAAAGCGCGATCTCGTCAATTACGCCCTCCAAAACGCCCGCGAAGCCCTCGGCCGCCAACTCGCCGAAGGCGCCTCCCACCGCGCCCTTTTGGAAGGCGTCGGCGAAATCTTCGGCTTGGAAGAAACCCCGCGCCGCATCGAAGTCTATGACAACTCCCACATTTCCGGCACCAATGCGGTGGGCGGCATGATCGTCGCGGGCGAAGAGGGCTTTTCCAAAAAGCACTACCGCACCTTCAACATCAAATCGACCGACATCACCCCCGGCGACGACTTTGGCATGATGCGCGAGGTCCTCACCCGCCGCTTCACCCGCCTCGCCGCCGAAAGCGAAACCGACGCCGAAGACGAGGCGACCGGCATGCCCGATTGGCCCGATGTCGTCTTCATCGACGGCGGCGCCGGCCAGCTCAATGCCGTGCGCGAAGTCGTCGCCGAACTGAACCTTGCCAAGGAAGTTGTGTTCATCGGCATCGCCAAGGGCGAAGAACGCGACGCAGGGCGCGAAAAATTCTTCATGGAAGGCAAGGACGCCTTCATGCTCCCCCACCGCGACCCCGTCCTCTACTATGTCCAGCGCCTCCGCGACGAAGCCCACCGCTTCGCCATCGGCACCCACCGCGCCCGCCGCAAAAAGGACGTGGTGAAAAACCCCCTCGACGAAATCGAAGGCATCGGCCCCACCAGAAAGCGCGCCCTCCTAAACCACTTCGGCTCCGCCAAAGCCGTAGCCCGCGCCAGCCTGACAGACCTCCAATCCATCCCCACCATCTCCAAAGCCATGGCCCAACTGGTCTACGATCATTTCAATCGGACGTAGCCTGACGCGACGATGGGCGTGAGGCCTTTGCCCCGAAGACCTCATGGTGAGGTGCGCAGCAAAGCGTAGCCTCGAACCACGAGGTTGGGCGAGTGGAGGCCCATTGCCATGCTCGCGCAAAGCACCTCACCATGAGCGCTACGTGAAAACTCTGCGGTGCTCGCGCTAAAACCCTCAGCCCCGTCGAAATCCGCTTACCTCATTCGTCGCACCATCAGAACCCCAACCCCGGAGCGTCCGATGAAATTCCTCACCATGGTCAAAACCCTCAACCCCCAAACCGCCACCCAGCCTCCCGCTGCCCTGATGCACGCCATCGTACAACTCGGCATGGAAGCCGGCACGAAAATGACCGAAACCGGCGGCATGGCGCTGGCCGGCACCGTCACCACCCGCCAGGGCCAGATGATCACCGATGGCCCCTTCGCCGAAGCCAAGGAAATGGTCGGCGGCTACGCCGTCTACGAGCTCGAAACCGAAGCCGAAATCGTCCGCTGGACCGAACGTTTCGTCGATCTCCATCGCAAGCACTGGCCGGAATGGGACGGCGAAGTCACCATTCTCCACCTCCAACAGTTCAATATGGCCGGCTGAGCGCTCCGATGTGATCGCCCCGCGTTCACATCGCCGCAACCACCCTCGCATCCACCCGTTCGTCTCCCAACCCACAAGGAGCCGAACCATGACCGACGAGAACAATCACATCCTGCCGCCCGGCGAAGCGGTCGACCGCATCTGGAAGCTGGCGGAGAAGATCGACATCTGCATGTTCACCACCTGGGACGGCAAGCAGCAGCGTAGCCGCCCCATGTCGGCCCGCATCCGCCGCGCGGAAAACGCTATCTATTTCCTCACCGATCTCGAAGGCCACAAGCTCACGGAGATCGAACAATTTCCCCACGTTTCCCTCGCCTGGGCCGACAATGGCGGCCACAAATACGCAGTCATCGCCGGCGAGGCAGAAGTCCTTAATGACCGCGCCATGATCGCAGACCTTTGGGAAAGCTTCGACAAAGCCTGGTGGGACGACGAAAAGGATCCGCAGATCCGTATCCTCAAGGTAACGCCGGACGATGGCGAGGTTTGGGACAGCCCCAACATGCTGGTCGCCACGGCTAAAATGCTGGTCGCAGCGGCGACCGGCGCCAAGCCCGACATGGGCGACACCGCCAAGGTTCGCATGTAACACGTCCCGCCCGCGGCTCACCCCGCGGGCCTTTCTTTCCATCCCTTCCTACGCCCCGAGAATCGGTTAGCTTGCCCTGCCTTTGGGGAGGGGACACATGGCTATCATCTCGGCATCATCAGTCGAAAAAGTCTTCCGCCAGCCCAAGCGCCAGGCCGGGTTCGGCGGCGCCATCCGCAGCCTGTTCTCCCGCGAATTCACCGAAATTCGCGCCGTCGATGGCATTTCCTTCGCCATCGAGCCCGGCGAAGCCGTGGGCTATCTCGGCCCCAACGGCGCCGGCAAATCCACCATGATCAAGATGATGACCGGCATTCTGGTCCCATCTTCGGGCACGGTGGAAGTCCTCGGCCGCGAGCCCCATAGCCACCGCATCACCAATGCCGCCGAAATCGGCGTCGTCTTCGGCCAGCGCAGCCAACTCTGGTGGGACCTGCCCGTCCGCGACAGCTTTGAGCTCAACCGCCACATCTACGACATCCCCGCCCCGCGCTTTGCCGACAACCTCGCGCGCCTCACCGCCATGCTCGACATGGCATTCTATATCGACCGCCCCGTCCGCCAATTGAGCCTCGGCCAGCGCATGCGCGCCGAAATCGCCATGGCCCTGCTGCACGATCCCAAAATCCTGTTCCTCGACGAACCCACCATCGGCCTCGATGTCGTCGCCAAGGACACGGTTCGAAAATTCCTCGCCGAAGTAAACCGCGAGCGCGGCACCACTATCATTCTCACCACCCACGACCTCGTTGATATCGAGGAAATCTGCCCGCGCCTCATCATGGTCGACGACGGCAAACTGCTCTTCGACGGCGAACTCAAACACCTCCGCACCGCCCTCGGCTCCCGCCGCCGCCTAAAACTCGAATTCGGCACCGATCCCGGTCCCATCACTCTCAAAACCGCTGCGCTCGTCACCGACGAAGGCGCGGCAAAGCACTTCCTCCTCGAAAGCGAACAGACCTCCATTCTCGATGTCCTGACCGAACTCGGCTCCGGCCACGATCTCAAGGACGTAAAGCTCGAAGAGCCCGACATCGAAGAGGTGATCCGCACCTTTTATCGCAACAAGGCCCAGACGGGAGCCGCGCCATGAAGCTCGCCGCCTATCCGGCCTTCACCGCCACGGCCTTCCAGTCCCGCCTCGCTTATCGCAATCAGGTCTGGTCGGGCGTTTTCGGCGAACTGGTTTTTATGTTCGCCCGCATCGCTATCTGGACATCCGTCTTCAGCACCGTGGCCTCGAGTAGCGTCGATGGCGTGACGCTGCCGCAGATGATCACCTATGCCCTCCTCGCGGGCCCGGTGCTCTATTGGGATTATTCGCGCCTGCTGCGCGATATCGGCACGGCGGTAAAATCGGGCGACATCGCCGTCTACCTGCTCAAGCCCCTGCTCTACCCGGCCTATATGCTGGCCAGCCACATCGGCAATTTCCTCTTCGATCTGCTCACGGTCACCGTGCCGGTAGCAATCATCATCGCCTTCACAGTCGGCCTCGTGCCCCCCGCGAGCCTCTTCCATGGCTTCGCGTTCCTGGCCTTCTGGTTCCTCTCCTTCGCCATGCTGTTTCTGCTGACCGCCATCCTTGGCCTCGCCGCCTTCTGGTTGATGACTGCCGATTCCCTCGACTGGTTCTTCAACAGCATCATGACGCTGCTTGCCGGCGGCATCGTCCCGCTCTGGTTCTTCCCCGGCTGGCTCGCCGCCATCGCGGGCAACCTCCCCTTCGCCTGGGTCTCTTACTATCCCGCCGCCATTTATATCGGGCAATTGGACCCGGCCCAGGTGCTGACGGCCTTCGTCGTCGGCCTCCTCTGGTTCGCCGTGTTGCTGGGCTTCCTGCTCTGGATCTGGGCCAGGGCGCGCCACCGCCTCATCGTGCAGGGAGGCTGATATGGCTCGTCTTCACATTGTTATTCCGGCGCTGGTCCACGCCTTCATCAAGAGCAAGACCGAATATCCCGGGGCCATGGTGCTGGGCTGGCTGTCCCAATTCGCCGCCTATGGCTCCATGTACACCACCATTTCCCTCATTCTGGCGCGCTTCGGTACGCTGGGCGGCTGGGTCTGGCCTGAAATCGCCCTGCTCCTGTCGTTCCATCTCCTCGCCTATTCGCTCGGCGCCTCGCTCAGCTTCGTGCAATTCCGCGAGATGGAAGAAAAGGTGCGCATGGGCACGATGGACGCCATCCTCGTAAAACCCATCAGCCCCTGGACCTATATCGTCTTTTCCGGCCTCAATATCGGATATGCCGGGCACATCATCCTCGCCATCGGCCTGATGGTCTGGGCGCTCTCCCAGGTTGAGGTCACCTGGACCATTCAGTCAGCGCTGATGTTTCTCTGCTACCTCGTCAGCGCCGCGATGATCGTAGCCGCCATCATGACCATGATCGGCGCCACCGCGCTTGTCTGGGTCAAGTCCAACCATCTTTTCTCGATCTTCTTCGGCTTCTGGGAATTGGCCCGCTACCCGCTCAACATCTTCCCCCTGCCCTTGCAGATTCTCATGCTCACCTTCGCGCCGCTGGCCTTCATGGCCTATGTCCCCGTGGCCGCAACGCTCGGCAAACCAGTCCCCCTCCTCGGCGATTGGGCTGGCCTCGCCTCCCTGTTGGCAGGCCCCCTCGCCGTTCTCCTGGGCACCCTCCACTGGCGCCACTGCATCCGCAACTATCAGGGCGCGGGTGGATAAAGCCAAAATCTGCAGTAGCCCTCATGGTGAGGTGCGCAGCGTAGCGAAGCCTCGAACCACGAGGGCGTGGCGCCCCGGCCGGCCCTTCTCCTCCCCCTACCAGGGGGAGGCCGGGTGGGGGTCCTTGCCCTAGCCCACCCCTCCCAAAGTCGGGACTCGACACCTCCAGAATCCTCCGCTACACATTTGCCCATGATCAACGCAGCGACCTTTTATTGGTATTTTAGCTATCCGCTCCCGGCGGAGGCTATCGCGCGCGTGTCCTGATCCCCTAGAGACCAGACCCAAATCGCAAGCCAGCCGCCCGAATCCCGAGGCGGCTTTTTTGTTGGCCCCTCGACTAAAAACTCCGAGGACCATCAAATGCTCAAATCCACCGACGACCTTCGCATCACCGAAATAAAACCGCTGACCACGCCCATCGAGGTCATGCGTCAGCACCCGCGCACCGACGCCGCTACCCGCACCGTCCTCGCCGCCCGCCACGCCTTCCACAATATTCTGACCGGTCAGGACGACCGGCTCGCCGTCATCGTCGGCCCCTGCTCCATCCACGATCCCAAGGCGGCGATGGACTATGCCAACCGCCTCGTCGCGCTGCGCGAAACGCTCGGCGATCGCCTCGAAATCATCATGCGCGTCTACTTCGAAAAACCCCGCACCACCGTGGGCTGGAAGGGTCTGATCAACGATCCCGATCTCGATGGCAGCTTCAACATCACCCAGGGGTTGCACACCGCCCGCACCCTGCTGCTCGATGTCGCCAATCTCGGCCTCCCCGCCGCCTGCGAATTCCTCGACATGACGACCCCGCAATACATTGCCGACCTCGTCTCCTGGGCCGCCATCGGCGCCCGCACCACCGAGTCGCAGATCCACCGCGAACTGGCCTCCGGCCTCTCCTGCCCCGTCGGCTTCAAGAACGGCACCGATGGCAATGTCAAAATCGCCCTCGACGCCGTGCTCTCGGCATCGAACCCGCACCATTTCCTCGCCGTCACCAAAGACGGCCGCTCCGCCATCGCCGCCACATCAGGCAATGAGGACTGCCACATCATCCTCCGCGGCGGCAAAACCACCAATTACGACGCCCAGAGCGTCGAAGCCGCGGCTCAGGCCGCGACCAAGGCCGGCCTCAACCCAGCCATCATGATCGACGCCAGCCACGCCAATTCCTCGAAGGATCCGGAAAACCAGCCGCGCGTCCTCGCCGACATCGGCACCCAGCTCACCGCCGGCGACAAACGCATCATCGGCGTCATGATTGAATCGAACCTCGTCGCCGGCCGTCAGGATCTCATCCCCGGCCAGGACCTCGTCTACGGCCAATCCATCACCGACGGCTGCATCGATTGGGACACGACGGTTAAAGCCCTAACCGCCCTCGCCGAAGCCGTCGAAAAGCGCCGCGCGGTCAATAATCAGGCTGTTGCCTGATCTCAAACGCAAAAGCGCCCCCTTCCTTTGGATAGGGGCGCTTGCAAATGAGAGATCGAAGCCGGACTATTCAGCAGCAGTTGGGTGATGGTCGTCGCGCGCCGCATCGTCTTGGCGCTTAAGATAGAGGCCAAACGCTATCAGCGTACCGAAAACAAAAACCGGCCAAAGCCAGAGGATCAGCGTCGTATTCACCTAGTCCTCCATTCCTTTGAGCAATCGTCTTGCAAACATATGTACCATAAGGGCGATGGTTAAGCCAAACCCGCTTAGCGCGACTATGTTCAATATGTTGGTACTGGGATGTATCGTTCCAAGACCAAACCCGATGAAGGGCGCAACGAGCGCTGCAAGTACAGTCCCTGAAGAAACAGCATTAAAAAACGTGGCAGTGAGTTTACGCTGCTCATTCCTTGCGGACTTGTTCACTGCGCTCCGCCCTCAACAGCTCATGAACTCGACCAGCACCACATCAGACGAGCCGCCAAAAGTCGAGTACTCCTTGGCTCATCCCCTCGCCACCCTTGACCCCCCGCCCCCATTCCTGTTCTGTCCCCCCATGGCCAGAAACCCGCTCACCCTCGTCCCGAATATCATCACCATTGCCCGCATCGCGGCGATCGTCCCCATCGTCTATCTGGTGATGGACGGCGACCTTACCCTGCGCATCATCGCACTGGTGCTCTACGTTATTGCGGCGGCCAGCGATTGGGTCGACGGCTACCTCGCCCGCGCCTGGAACCAATATTCCGACCTCGGCCGCATGCTCGACCCTATCGCCGACAAAATCCTCGTCGGCATCCTCATCGCCGCCCTCGCCTGGGATGGCAGCTTTTCCGGCTGGGACATGATCCCGGCCTGCGCCATCCTCTTCCGCGAGTTCTTCATCCCCGGCCTGCGCGAATTCCTTGGCAACGCCGCCGTGGTTCTCCCCGTCAGCCGGTTGGCCAAGTGGAAAACCACCATCCAGCTCGTCGCCCTCGCCGTGGTCCTCGTCGAGCCCCTCGTCCCCGGCCTGCGTCTCGTGTCCGATGTGATCCTCTGGGCCGCCGGCGCGATCACCATCTGGACCGGCTGGAATTACCTCCGCGCCTCCTGGCCGCACCTTTCCGGCACCACAGCGAAATGAAAATCCTCTATTTCGCCTGGCTCCGCGAACGCCTCAACCGCGCCAGCGACGACGTCACCCCGCCCGCCGAGGTAAGAACCCTCAACGACCTCATCACCTGGCTCCGCGCCAATGACGAAGCCCTCGACCTCGCCATGGCGAACCCCAAACAGTTCAAGCTCTCAAAAAACGCCCGCATCGTCCCCTGGGAAACCGAGATCACAGATGCCGACACCATAGCTATCCTGCCGCCGATGACAGGCGGCTGACTCACCCACGGCGTCATCTCCGCGAAAGCGGAAATCCCTGCTTCATCCCGATATCCCCGCTTTCGCGGAGATGACACAGTGATAGTTTGAAAGCCAACGTGGGCCGCTAGAGTGGAACGCATGATCATCATTTCAAACGCCCCCTTCGACCCCGGCGCCCTCCTCACCGAGTTCCAGAACAATCACCCCGAAGCCGGTGCCGCCGTCACCTTCACCGGCATGGTCCGCTCCACGCCCGAGCGCCCGATCACCGCCCTCATCCTCGAATGCTACCCCGACCTCGCCCAAAACGAGATCGCCGCCATCCGCACTGCCGCCATCGCCCGCTTCAACCTCATCGATGCCGCAATCCTCCACCGCTACGGCCGCCTGGTCCCCGGCGAACCCATCATGCAGGTGATGACCCTCGCCCCCCACCGCCAAGCCGCCTTTGACGGCGCCCAATACCTCATGGACTACCTGAAAACCGACGCCCCCTTCTGGAAACAGGAAGAGACCGAAACCGGCACGGAATGGGTGGAAGCAAAAACAGCCGACGACACGGCACGGGATCGCTGGCGCTAATCCAGCCAGGATTTGGGATCAGTCATACCATGTACGATGGCAACCACCAGAATGCCATCCTCAGTGGGCTCGTAGAGCACCAGATATGACCCCACAACCAAGTGCCGCGCTTCCGCGCTTATGTCCTTGCGCGACGCGCCTATACCAGGATTCTCAGTAGCCAGCATAATTGATTCATGTATTCGACGCAGCACACCATTGGCTGCTTGCCGGTTGTGTTGGGCAATATAGCGCCAAATGACATTGATCTGCTTGTTGGCCCGCGGTGAAAACCGCGATTTAGGCACGCTTTTCGTACTCGGCGTTTAATTCAGCAAGCAACTCGTTGAAGTCAATTTCAACCGGCGTTCCACTATCAAGTCCAGCTTGATATTCCCGCCGCAGCCACTCGACCTCCTCCGTCTTTGCCGCTTCCCGCTTCTCCCAAAGCGTCAGCGCCGCGCGCACTGCCTCGCTATCCGACGCAAACTTACCCTCGGCCACCGCCTCCTCAAGAAGCGATGCCTGCTCTTCCGTCACCGATATGGTCAGCGTCTTCATAACCCCACCATATCAAACTCCCGCCCACCCATCAAAAACAAAAAGGCCGGACATCCCTGCCCGGCCCCTTCCATCTCAAATCCGGCGAAAACCCTACTCCGCCGCCGCCCGCTTTGGCTGCACCGCGACCGAATATGCATCGATCAGCGTCCGGCACCCTTCGCCCGGCGTAAACTTGAAATCCCCGATCACCGAAACCGGCGTCACTTCCGCGGCCGTGCCGGTGAGGAAGCATTCGTCGAACTGGCTCAGTTCTTCGGGCATGATATGCCGCTCGGTGACGGTAAAGCCGTTTTCCTTGGCCAGCGCGATCAGCGTCTGCCGCGTCAAACCATTGAGGAAGCAATCCGGCGTCGGCGTCGTGATGTCTTTGCCCTTGATAAAGAACACGTTGGCGCCCGTGGCTTCAGCCACATAGCCGCGATAGTCCAGCATCAGCGCATCGGCATAGCCGTTGGCCATGGCGTGGTCCTTGGAAAGCGTGCAGATCATGTAAAGACCCGCCGCCTTGGCCGAAGATGGAATGGTCTCCGGGCTCGGGCGCTTCCACTTGCTCCATTCGAGGCGGATCCCCTTGAGCTTTTCCTCGACCGAGAAATAACTCGGCCAGACCCAGGCCGCGATCGCCACATGCACCTTGTTGTTGCGCGCCGGCACCGACAGCTCTTCCGAGCCGCGCCAGGCGACGGGACGCACATAGGCGTCAACGAGGCCATTCTTGTCGAGCACGAGCCGCTTTGCCGCTTCGATCTCGTCGACCGAATAGGGGAAGGGCATATCGAGCGTTGCCGCCGAACGGATCAGGCGTTCGGTGTGCTCGCGCGATTTGAAAATTTCGCCGCCATAAGCGCGTTCGCCTTCAAATACCGAGCTGGCATAGTGAAGCCCGTGCGTCAGTACGTGAATCTTCGCGTCCTTCCACGGCTTGAGTTCGCCGTCGAACCAAATCCAGCCATCGCGCTGGTCCATGGGCACGCCTGCCATGATCCTCTCCAGAGTCTTTGTTTTTGCCGTTTGCACGCGAAACGGACGTTCCCTTGATCATGCCCCAAGGGCCATGCCCTTGGCAAACCTGAATGTCTTTGGGATAAGACGGAACGCCTGCGCGATGGAGTGACAATGGCAGAGAGCCAAAAAAATGTCAACAAGGCTGACATAAATTCTGCAAAACCCGCAGAAGCCGGGCTCCCGCTCGACATCATGGGCCTGTTCTTCTTCGCCTATCGCGATTTCACCGGCGATGCCGATGCCCTGCTCGATCGCCAGGGTTTTGGCCGCGCCCATCATCGCGTGCTGTATTTCGTCAACCTGCGCCCCGGCATGCCGGTGGCCGACCTGCTCGATATCCTCAAAATCACCAAGCAGAGCCTTGCCCGCGTGCTCCGCCAGTTGATCGACAATGGCTATATCGAACAGAAAACCGGCCATTCCGACCGCCGCCAGCGCCTGCTTTTCGCCACCGACAAGGGCCGCAGCCTGTTCGCCACGCTCTCGGCCACCCAGGCGAGCCGCATCGAAGACGCCATCGCCGCCCTGCCCCCCGAAGGCGCCCGCATGGTGCGGCAGTTCCTTGTCAGCATGGTCGAGCCTTCCGATCGTTCGGTGCTCGATCGGCTGAACCTGACCCTCAATCTCTGAAATTTTTGAGATCTCAAATTGGGGCCCGCTCAAAGCCGGGATAGCCCCCGCGCCGGATCGAGCAGCCGGGAGTCCCATTCCGCTCCAAATAAAACACTTGTCCATCAATGCCTTATCCGGCACTCTAGAATCGTTTTAATATCGGCGCCTGACCTTCAGGAGCGGCAGATTCTTAGTCTGGTTCAATATTTATCCGAAGCCCAGCGTCTGGAGCAGCAGGGCGAACTGGTCGAAGCCATCTGGTGCTACGAGACTATTTTGCGTGATCCGCTGGTCGGGGAAGACCGGCCCACCCTGCAAGCCGCCGGCCTTGGCCTGGGCCTGCTGCTGATCACCGAAGCCCGCCATTGCGACGAACCAGGCCGCGTCGAACGCCTCGTCAATCGCGCTATTTCAGCCCTGTCCACCGCCAGCCGATCGGACCCCGCCGAGCCCACCCTGAGTCTCGCCCTTGCCGAAGCGCACATCCTGCGGTTTCAACTCTCGGGCCAGACGCAGGATCTCCTCGCCGCCAATATCCAACTGGATGGATTGTCTGAAACAGAGAACCCGCCGCTAGAGCGCATCACCGCGCTCCGGGCCCTTCTCACAGCGCAGCGATAGCGGGGTTCGTGTTTCGAATGGGAGGACTTGGCACAATGGTTTCCCCTTCCACGCGCTATCACCATGACAGACGAACTACGTCCTTCGAACTGCTTCCTGCGAACTGCCAAGCATCTCGAAATCCCATCCACGACGTCATTCCCGCGAAAGCGGGAATCCCCCGTTAGAAACGCAGGTCCCCGAGTTCTCAAACGAAGTGCAACACCAGTTTAAGGTGCGCCTCAGACCCCGATCGGATCGAGGTTGCCCCACCCATCCTCCATTAGATCATTTCTTTTTGCTCTGAAACGCCAATCCAAGAGGCCTCATGGTGAGGTGCTTTGCAGAGCAAAGCCTCGAACCACGAGGTCGAGCGAGTGGAGGCTTCCTGCCACGCCCATAGCCCGACACGCGGCTCTGGAGGAGGCCTACTTTTGTTTCAGGTCTTAAAACCAGAGGATCGCTTCAAGCCATCCAGCCCTCAGCCCCGCCCCAATTCCTCGCTCCGCTTCCGCGCCGCTGCCACCGCGCGATCCATCAGCGGCGTCAGGCCATCTTCACCCATCAACACATTCAGCGCCGCCGCCGTCGTGCCATTGGGCGAAGTCACATTCTGGCGCAACACACTTGCCGGCGCCGCATCGGCCTCCAGCAGCGCGGCCGAACCGATAACGGTCTGCCGCGCCAGCACCATGGCCACATGCTCGTCGAGCCCCTGCGCCACCCCGGCCGCCGCCAGTGCTTCCACGAGGTTGAACACATAGGCCGGCCCCGACCCCGAAACCGCCGTCACCGCATCGAGATCGCCTTCGTCGTCAAACCAGACCACCAGCCCCGCGGCCGAAAGCAGAGCCTCCGCCGCCGACCGCCCATCCTGATCGACCCCGCTTCCGGCAACGACACCCGTGACACCCTTGCCGATCTGAGCGGGCGTATTGGGCATGCTGCGCACCACCCGGTCCGTCCCGGTGCCGCTCGCCAGTCGCGCCAGCGAAATCCCCGCCGCGATGGACACCACCAGCGTCTGCGGCCCGATCACCGGCACAAGGCTCGCCATCACCTCGTCGATGATCTGCGGCTTCACCGCCAGCACCAGCACATTGGGCAAAAGCCCCACGGCATGGTCGTAAATCTTGAGGTCATACTCAGCCGCGAAAGCCTTGGTTTCTTCGCTCGGCCGCGGCTCCACCAGTACCAGATTGGTCGGCGGCAATCCCGCTTCCAGCCACCCGGTCGCCAGCGCCATACCCATCTTGCCGGCACCAACCAGCATGACCGGCCCGATCGCGCGCAAATTCGCCATCACGCTTCTCCCACGGTTTCGAACATCACATGGCTCAGGGCATCCGCCGCCGATTTGCCTGCCCAGACGACGAACTGGAAAGCCTGATAGTAGAGATCGCAGCTATCGCTGGCCGAACGCAAGAGCGCCTCGCATTGCTGCGGCGACACATCCGCGCCGCCGGTCAGCAGATGCGAATTGCGGAAGAGCACGACCCCT
This sequence comes from Devosia sp. Root685, assembly GCF_001427875.1. Taxonomy (GTDB): domain Bacteria; phylum Pseudomonadota; class Alphaproteobacteria; order Rhizobiales; family Devosiaceae; genus Devosia. The sequence continues at coordinate 21,542 of NZ_LMHK01000002.1, forward strand.
TCCTTGTTCCAGATATCGAAGTGGCCGATCCAGAGCTGCTCGTTGATCATGCTGATCAACTGCCGCACTTCAGCGCGCCGTCCATCGGGCACTTTCAGATCGAAAGCACAGGCCACATGGAGACTTTCGAGATCTTCCATCCAGTTGAACGACACATGATAGTCGCTCCAGCCGCCGCGCACCGAAATCGAGATTTCGTCAGCGTCCTGGCGCTCGAAATTCCAGTCATTGATCGATGCGATATGCTCGACGAGGTCCACCGGATGGGACACGCGATCGGGCTCGTGGGCAATCAAGGACATTGGCCGTTTCCATGCTGGCTTGGCTACTGTCGAATGCACCAAGAGGGGCGCATCACGAATGCGGACCCGCTCTCGCGCCTCCTCTGGCCCTCGAATCGTCCACAATGGAAAAGGTACACCGCGTTAGCGATTCAGGGAGTGCGGCTGGTCCCAAAGAGCCCAATCTCTTGTGGATGACGGTAACGAGTTGTTAACCGCGAGCGTAAAGCGATCCCGAACTCGAAATCTGTAGCTCCCTACACACCCTCCCAACCTGCTCCATCAAGGGGAGGTGTCGGTCCGGTGAATTGGCAAGAAGGTTCCCCGAACTCGATCGGCACCTCCCCCTTGATGGGGGAGGTTGGGAGGGGGTGACGGCAAGCATTGCAGATAAGGCGACGCGCCCCTAACCAAGGCTCTCCGGCCCCGCCCATCCATGCCGGATGGATTCGCCCCAGCCGGGAAACCCATTGGCTTCCGCCAGCTTCGCCGCCGCTTCCGTATCATAGGGCACGGCAATCAGCGCCGTCTGCCATCCACGCCGCCCTTTCTCGACCACCGCATAATGCGCATCCGGCGACCCACGCACCAATTGCATCCCGACCGAACCGGGATTGGCAATCAACCGCCCATCCGTCAGCCGCAATGTCCGTGCGATATGGGTATGCCCGCAAAGAATAACCGCCCTATCGATCCCATCAGCATGCCTCGCCACCTCCTCCTCGGCAGGCAGCGTCGTCGTGCGACCATCATAGAAATTATCGAGCCACGGCGCTTCATCGTCGTCGGGCGTGCCGTGACAGACGAAAATCTCGTCGCCCACCCGCGCCGTCGCCGGAAGTCCCGCGAGCCAGACCAATTGCTCAGGCAACAGACACCCCCGCGCAAACCGGTCCACCGCCCCTGCCCGGCGCGAGGCGGGATCAACCGTCCAGCGATCGTGATTGCCGCGAATGGCCACGGCATTGAGCCCCATCAGCCGCTCCGCCGCGCCGGCCGGGTCGATCGGCCCGCTCACATGGTCACCCAGCAACACCACGGCATCGACATGCTCGCCGGCCATATGCTCAAGCACGGCGTCCAGCGCCGGCGCATTGCCATGCACGTCTGAAAGAACAGCGAGCCGCAAGGTTTTATGCGGTTTTTGCGGCCTTGAGCGCAGCCAGTTCTGTGCGCAACGCGTCGATCTCTTCGCCCTGCACCTGCACCAGCTCGCGCAGCGCGTCAAAATCCTCGCGCTTGACCAGTTCCATATCGGCAACGATCCGCTGGGCCTGCGATTTGGCGACGGTTTCCACTTCTCGGCGCACGCCATCGGCCACGCCCGCAGCCTCGTTCATGATCCGGCCAAGGCCATCAAAAATCTTGCTGCTCTGGTTCATGGCTTTTTCCAACTCTTGGGTTGCGCGTCTGGCTTCTATGTAAGCCAGCCCTCCGCGCTTGACCAGTGCGGTGAGAGGCCGCGGGGCATTTCGGGCCGAACTTCAGTAAAACCAGCCACGTTGCCTAACCATTAACCATATACTACTGTTGTCTTGCTTGATTTGTTTTCATCTGAAAATTCAAGGGGGCACGATGAAAAGTACATTTCTGGCGGCATTAGCCGCTTCTTTTATATCGTTAGGCGCCGCCCATGGCGCCGATCTGGTTCTCGGCCATCCGGCTCCGCTGGTCATTCCTGATGCCGGTTTTGATTGGTCGGGCCTTTATGCAGGCCTCAATGCCGGTTACATCGGCGGCGAAGCCAAGTCCGTCGGCGCGGTCACCGGCGTCACCACCAATGTTCCGGTCTCAGGCGGCCTGATCGGCGGCACCCTGGGCTTCAATGCGCAATTCGATCGCATCGTACTCGGCCTCGAAGGCGACATCGCCTGGACCGGCGCAACCGGCACCGCAGTCTGCGCCGCAAACCCGGCCTATAATTGCCAGGGCCAACTCGATTGGCTGGGCACGATCAAGGGCCGCGCCGGCTTCGCCGTGGACCGCGTCCTGTTCTTCGGCACCGCCGGTTTTGCTGCCGGCAACACCACGGCCAACGTCACCCCTGCCGCCCCGGCCCAGACCAACACTTTTGCGGGCACAATGGGTGGCTGGACTGTCGGCGCCGGCATCGAAGCCTTCGTCAGCGACGCCATCACCGTCAAGGCCGAATACAGCTATGTCAGCCTCGGCGGCCTGCAAGCCCCCATCGGCACACTCTCCAGCGTCCAGGCCTCCGACCTGACCACCACCAACCACATCTTCCGCCTCGGCGTGAACTACCACTTCTAGAGCACGTTCCGCCTAAACCCACCCGCTGTCATCCCGGCCCCAAAGCCGGGGTGACACTCCAGTGCATCGACCCACGGGCTCAACACCTACCGCGTCACCGCATCCCCCGCCTCGGACACACCAATCTTTTCCAGCACCCGATCCATCGGCTCAAACCGCGTCCAGAACCGCACCGGGATCTTCACATCCGCCCCCAGCGAGCCACTCTCCTCGAACCAGGTCTGGGTATAGTTCGCGTCGCTCAGTTGCAGCCCTCCATTGACGGTCCAGCTCTTGGCATAAAGCCCGGACAGTTCCGCCAGTGTTTCCGGCGCCACATCGGGTCGCGCCCGCGCCATCGCCTCCACCCAAAGCTGCGGATCGCCCGCAAAATCGCGCGCCGCCAGCGTCAACGCCTCCAGCACCGCATCGACTTCGCCGGCGCGATCCTTCAATACCCCGGCCGAAACGACATTGACCTTGGTCAGCACCGGCGCCGCGCGATAAAACTCCGCGGCATCGACGAGAATATCGAGCCCCGTGCGATCCGGCATGGCCAGAAACACCCCGATCGACATGGTCGTGGCATCGACCCGCCCCTGCGCCAGTGCCTGCGCCCGCACCGCCGGATCGCCAAGCGGCACATAGGTCATCTCTTCGATCCTGGTGCCCCGACTCTGTAGCACCAGCCGCGACAGCGTATAGTCGAGGCTGTTCTCCCGCCCGACCCCAAAGGTACCATTGCTGAGGCTGTCGAAGCTCACGCCATCCCGCGCCGCAATAATATAGGGAATGGCCTTGTCGGTCGAACCGACAGCCACAAGGCTCTTGTCGCCCCGCGCATAAAGCCCCAGCAGTGCCTCGACCGAAATATTGGCCATCTCGCCGCCACCCGTCAGCAGCGCCGTGATCGCCATCGGCGTCTGCGCCGCCGGCACCAGTTCCACTTCGACCCCCGCCCGCTCGAAATACCCCTCGCTCAGTGCCAGATGCAGCACCGAATTGGGCACCAGCGGCACCTCCGTCGAGGTGACGATAATGCGAAACGGCGCCGCTGCCACCGGCACCAGCGAAAGACCTGCCAACACCATGGCAATAGCGATGTAGGTGATCTTCATCTTGTCGCTCCAATCAAGTCAGGGAATGGCAAAGCGCCGCTCCAGATGCCGCAATACCGCCGATGTGGCGCTGCCGATAGCGAGCGCCGTCAGCACGGTGACGAAATAGCGGGGCATATTGAACGAGGCGCCATAGCCGACGATCAGCCCGCCGAGCCCGGTCATTGCCGTATAGATTTCGGCGATAATGCACGCCGTCAGCGCCTGCGCCGCGCCCAGACGCAGCCCCGCGATCATCTGCGGCAAAACCTGTGGCCAAACGACCCGCACCTGCGCCTGCAGGCGAGACGCCCCCAGCCCCATGGCCGCCTCTTCATCGCCCCTGCCCACGCCCTCGAACGCCGCCTGCGCCGTCGTCGTGATGACGATGAACGCGGCGAGCATCACCACGACGATCTTGGCCAAAGGCCCCAACCCCAGCAGCGCCACGAACAGCGGCATGAAGGCGATGATCGGAATATTGGCGAAAAAGTCGAGAATGACCTTCATCACCCGCCCAAAGAGCGGCACCAGCCCCATCAGCACCGCCGTGCTCCAGCCCAGCACCACAGCGAGCCCAAGCCCGGAATAGTAAATCTGCACCGTGCTGCCGACCGCGTTGAAATAGTCGCGCCGCGTATCCTGCATCATCTTGAAAAGCGCGCCGGCCGTCTCGCCGATCGAGGGGATAATGGCCTCGGGATAGTGTCCCGCCACCCATTCCCAGAACCCCAGCAGGCCGACGACAAGGCCGAGCACGATCCAGGTTTCGGCGCGTACGCCCCGCAGCCAGCCGCCCGTTTCCTGCCAGGCCTCCGCAAGCTCCCGCAAGCTGCCGCGCAGCCCGCCACGCTCCCGCGCATTGTCACGACCGGTCTGCGAGCGGGTTTCTTCGTCTGCCAAAGCCAGCCATTTCTGCCGCACGGCGCGGACATTATCTGCCACCCCTCCCAGGCGACAAACGCATTTACCCCGCCTGATAGGAGTGCAAGGTGGCACTGTCAAATATGAGAGGTTCCACCGCCCAGGTGTAACAATTTGTGCCGCATTTCGCCCCCGGCTGTCACCCCGGGCATCAAGCCCCCAGTAGCCCTCATGGTGAGGTGCGCAGCGAAGCGAAGCCTCGAACCACGAGGGCGTGGCACCCAGCATGCAAACCCGGCATATTAAATGCCGTCATTGCCCCGCGGCACATAGCGCATCGCCACCGCGCCCGAGCCATAGTCCAGCCGATCCACCAGCCTCAGGTCCAGCGGCTTCGACAGCCCCGAAAACAACGTCCGTCCATGCCCGGCCACCCGGGGATGCACCACGAATTCGTATTCATCGATCAGCCCCAGCTCCGCCAGCGCCTGCGGCAGCATCACGCCACCCGTCGCCAGTCCCTCACCCGGCCGCTCCCGCAAGGCCCGAACCGTCTTTTCAATATCCGCGACACGCACGATTTCCGCATTCCAGTCCACGGTTTCGAGCGTGTCGGAAACCACATATTTCTTCGCCGCGTGAATGGTCTCGGCGAACGGCACCATCCAGTCCGCCACCCAATCCGGCCGCGCCCCACCTTCCGCCAGCGACCGCCAGCCGGCCTCCATCAACTGATAGGTAATGCGCCCGAAAATCAGCGCATCCGCCCGCGCAATAAACGCCGCCGCCCGGCGATGAAGCTCCTCATCCGGGATCATCGCCTCATGGTCGCAACACCCATCAAGGGTGACATTGATCGAATATCGCAGCGGTCGCATAAAACGAGCCTCCCACAGCCAGCCCCTTTTGAAAAGACCCAGCCCCGCTGGACGAAAGGGCCCCTCCGCGCTCTCGACAGATCGCGGGCCGCAAAGCAAACTCCCGCCAATCTTGCGGGAGTGAAAGTGGACGCATGAAGCAGCAGACGCCACTGGTAGCATTGGCCATTGCTACGGTCGGATCCATCGGCGGCACGCGACTGTCCGCGATCGCCATTCCCTGGCTGGTGCTCTCAACCACCAATAGCCCGGTTTTGACTGGCCTCGCCGGTCTCGCCGAAATGCTGCCCTATGTCTTGGCCAAAGCGCTCAGTGGCCCCTTCATCGACCGCATCGGAGCGCGGCGCATCTCCATCTGGTGCGACTGTCTCTCCGCTGCCGCCGTCAGCATCATTCCGCTGCTCTATTGGTTCGGCATCCTGTCCTTCTGGCTGCTTCTCCCGGCAGTTGCCTTGCTGGGCGTTCTCCGCGCCCCGTCCGACGCCGCCAAGCAGGCGCTGGTTCCGGTCGTGGCGGAGGAGGGCAAGCTCTCCCTCGAGCGCGTCACCGGCATTCTCGGCACCAGCGATCGTCTCGCCGGCACGCTCGGCGCCGCTGGCGCCGGCATGTTGATCGCCCTCCTCGGCTCCGGCCCCGCCCTCCTCGCCAATGCCGTCGCCTTCATCGTCTCGGCCCTGGCCCTGACAATCGGCATGCGCGCCGCCGCCACCACGCAGCCGGAGACCGGCCCTGCCCCGCAAAACTACCTCTCCCAGATGTCCGAAGGCTGGGCCACCTTCAGCCGCGATCCGATCCTCGTTACCCTCGTGGTGACGCTCGCCTTTGTCGGGCTCTTCGACCAGGCCTATGCCACGGTTCTCCTGCCCGTCTGGGTGCGCTCCTCCGGCCTCGACGCCAGCTGGGTCGGCATTCTCCTCGCCATCTTTTCCGGCGCGGCCATTGCCGGTGCAGCGTCCGGCGCCTTCTTTGCCGAACGCCTTCCCCGGCTTCTCATGTATCTGATCGGCTTCACCTTCGCCGGCCCCGTCCCCATGGCGACGCTCGCCTTCAGCCCGCCCTTGTGGCTGATCGTCTCGATTCTCCCCGTCTGCGGTTTCGCGGCCGGTTTCCTCAATCCCATCATCGGCGCCATGCTCTTCGAGCGCATTCCAAAGGCCGCCATGGGCCGCGTGATCGCATTGGTCGGCTCGCTCACCTGGGTGCTCATTCCCTTTGGCGGCATCTATGCGGGCCTCCTCACCGACATCGCCGGCATTCTCACCGCCCTCGGCATCACAGCGGCCCTCTATGCCTTGGCCACCCTGTCCCCCGCGGTAATCTCCCGCTTCCGCGCAATGAAGTTCGCCGTCAGCTAAAGCAACGCCTCATCCCCCCCCCGCTGGACGAAAGGGCACTCCTGGTGCAGCCTCGCCTTGTCTTGCGAAGGAGTCGCCTGCTTGTTTCCCTGGATATCCGATACCCTGTCGGCCGCAATAGGCGCCTTTCGCCTGCTCCGCTCGGACATGCTGCTGATCGCGCTGGGCGCCTGCACCGGTTTTCTCCTCACCGTTCTCGGCATTCCGCGCATCGCCGCGCTCTTGCCCCGAGATAAGGGTCGGGCCTTTGCCGTGGATGCCGAAAAGAGCGTGGGCAAACCCATGGGCGCGGGGTTTTTCTTCGTCTGCGTCTTCGCTCTTTCGGTTTTTCTCTTTGTCCCCTGGCGTTTCGATATTCTGCTGTTCGTCGCCATTGCCTTGCTGGCCTCAGCCGTCGGACTGGTCGATGACGCGACGGGTGGCCTCTCGGAATACAAGCTGGCCTTCTTCGATCTTCTTGCCGCCTGCCTCTCTGCCTGGCTGCTGATGAGCGGCGGCGAACCCATCGCGCTCTGGTTCCCGCTGGTCAGCGGCTCCTTCCTGCTACCGCCCTTCGTCACCTTTCTGCTCTTTGCCGGCGTGATCTGGATTTCGATCAACGCCACCAATTGCAGCGATGGCGTGGATGGCCTCTCGGGCAGCCTCAGCACCGTCTCGCTCGTGTTCCTCGCTTTCCTTCTCTATGGCGTGGTCGGCGACAGGGCGACGGCGGATTACCTGCTCATCCCCTATGATCCTCGCAGCGGCATGTGGGCCAGCCTGGCCTTCATCATGGTCGGCTGTGTCGCCGGCTATCTCTGGCACAATGCGCCGCCCAGCACGGTGCTGATGGGCGACGCCGGCTCCCGCCCTCTTGGCCTGCTGCTCGGCGTGCTGGTCTGCGCCAGCCACAATGTCTTTCTCATCGTCATCGTCGGCTTCGTCATCCTCGCCAATGGCGGTACCGGCATCGCCAAAGTCGCCCTGAAGCGCTTTTTCCGTATCCTGGTCTTCGGCCGCATCCGCTTTCCATTGCACGATCATTTCCGCAAGGAAGTGGGCTGGACCGGCTCACAGGTCCTGATGCGCTTCGTCATCGCGCATCTGATCCTGTCGGCGCTTCTCTATGCTTTGCTGCTAAAAGTCCGATAACCCGCCGCTTTCGCGCCCCTAGTCTGCAAGGCCCGGCGGCAGCGTCCCGGCCTTGAACAGCACCTTGGGCTCATCATAGGTGTCGGCTTCCACATCGACATCGGCCGAATAGGCCCAGATGCCGGCGCGCGACGGCGCGATCCGCTCTGCCGAAGCAATCGCGGCTTCCGCAGACTTGTGAGCCTGAGGTTGATCGGGCTCAAGCTTGCGCCCCTTCTGCCGAAAGCCCTGAACGAAATACAGCGTTGGCATGGTCCATCCTTGTTGTTGGACGGCGGCATACCACGAAAGCAAATGCCCGGGCCGATAAAACCGGCTTATCCAGCGTGATCGACCATAGGGGCGCAGGAGCGCGGCTTTCCCACCCACACGCCCCTTTGTACAACTCCCCTCTTGCGAGCGACCCCACCTAAACGCTACGGAAATGGCAACACCCTGAGAGCCTGTTTTGATATTCGCTGCGGCGATTCAGATGGCAGTGTTTTCGAGAACCGGAGCGCAGCGTCCATCAGCACGTGAGCACCGGAAGCGCAGAAAACGCCGCCAGATGACCGCCGCAGTAGAATTTGGAACAGGCTGAACTGGCCGAGCCGGCAAAAGGACAACCCTTGCCCTTCCCCAATATCGACCCAATCGCTTTCGCCATCGGCCCCGTCGCCATCCGCTGGTATGCGCTCGCCTATCTCTGCGGCGTGCTGCTCGGCGCTGCCTACGGCTATCTGCTGCTGCGCAACGAGCGCCTCTGGCACAAGGGCGCGCCGCCCTTCCCCGCCAAGGACATCTGGGACTTTGCCTTCTGGACCATGCTCGCCATCGTCATCGGCGGCCGCGTCGGCTACGTGCTGTTCTACAACCTGCCCTATTACCTCGCGAACCCGCTCGAGATCATCAACACGCTCGATGGCGGCATGTCCTATCACGGCGGCATGCTCGGCCTGATGCTCGCCGGCATCCTCTTCACCCGCTCCAAGGGCGGCAATTGGCTCTCGGCGCTCGATCTTCTCGGCGCCGTCGCCACCATCGGCATTTTCCTCGGCCGCATCGCCAATTTCATCAATGCCGAACTCTACGGCGCGCCGACCACCCTACCCTGGGGCGTCGTCTTCCCCACCGATCCCCTGCAGGTCGCCCGCCACCCGAGCCAGCTTTATGAAGCAGCGCTCGAAGGCTTCCTCCTCTTCCTGATCATCCGCCTCGCCACCCACGTCTTCTATGCCCTGCGCAAACCCGGCCTCGTCGCCGGCATTTTCGCCATCGGCTATTCGCTGTCGCGCATCCTCGTCGAATTCGTTCGCCTCCCCGATCAGCAGCTCGGCTACCTCTATGGCGGCTGGCTCACCATGGGTCAGATCCTCAGTCTCCCCATTCTTCTCGGCGGTCTGATCCTCGTCATTTTCGCGCTGACGCGCCCTGTTAACCAATTGCGTCCCTAGGAGGTTCTCAACGTGAACAGTCCGCTAACACTTTCACAGCAGATCGACCTCCAGATCACCACCAGCGGCCCCATGTCCGTCGCGACCTATATGGGCCTCTGCCTCACCCATCCGACCAAGGGCTATTACAAGGGTGCCGATCCCCTCGGCGCCAAGGGTGACTTCATCACCGCGCCCGAAATTTCCCAGATGTTTGGAGAGCTTATCGGTTTTCACCTCGTCAGCGTCTGGCAACAGATGGACGAGCCCAAGAGTTTTAACCTCGTCGAACTCGGGCCGGGCCGCGGCACGCTCATGGCCGACATCCTCCGCGTCGCCTGCCGCGCCCCCGGTTTCCGCGATGGCCTCAAATTAAAGCTCTTCGAAACCAACCCCGCTCTTACCGTCGAACAGCGGAATCGCCTCGAAAGCTACGAGCCGCAATGGCTTGAAAACTTTGAGAAATTTGAAGACGGCCCCATCCTCGTCGTCGCCAACGAATTCTTCGATGCCCTCCCCATTCGCCAGTTCGTCCGCAAAACCGACGGCTGGCACGAGCGCCAGGTCGGCCTCGTCGATGGCAAGCGCGCCTTCGGCCTTTCCCCCACGCCGATCCCCAATGACGCCATGCCCACCGCGGTCGCCAATGCCGAGCCCGACAGCCTCTTCGAAGTCTGCTTCGCTGGCAGCGAAGTCATGTCGCGCCTCGCAAAAATGGTGGCAAAACAAGGCGGTAGCGTGCTCGCTATCGATTACGGTTACGCCCGCACCCAGACCGGCGACACGCTCCAGGGCGTTAGAAACCACGCCTATGCAGACGTCCTCGAAGCGCCAGGCGAAACCGACCTCTCCGCCCACGTCGATTTCGGCGCCCTCGGCGCCGTGACTCAAGAAATCGGCCTCACAGCCCAACCCCTTGCCACACAAGGCGAATTTCTCACACGCCTCGGCATCGCCGAACGCGCCAACGCCCTTTCCGGCGCCAATCCCGGCTCCGCCGAAGACATTCGCACCGCCAGGGATCGCCTCACCGGCAAAGACCAGATGGGCGAGCTCTTCAAAGTCTTCTGTGCCCACTCCCCCGGCCTGACCCCGCCGGGTTTCACCGCATGATCGACTTCGCCTCCGTCCAGTCACTCACCGACACCGGCGTCGTCCACCACGGCTTTTTCGGCCGCCACGGCGGCGTTTCGTCAGGCGATTTCGCCGGCCTCAACGTCTCCCAAACCGTCGGAGACACCCCCGAAGCCGTCGAAGAAAACCGCGCCCTCGTCGCCAAAACCCTCGGCGGCGCGCCGCTTGTCACCCTCAAACAGGTCCACTCCAACCGCGTCATCACCGTCGAAGCCGGCGCTATCCCCGACCGCACCATCGAAGCTGACGCGATCGTGACCCGCCGCGCCGACGTGCTCCTCGGCATCCTCACCGCCGACTGCTCCCCCCTCCTCTTCCTCGACCGCCACGCCGGCATCGTCGGCGCCGCCCATGCCGGTTGGCGCGGTGCCGTCGATGGCATTTTGGAAAACACCGTCGCCGCCATGGAAGCGCTGGGCGCCCAGCGCCGCCGCATCCAGCTCGCCATCGGCCCCACCATCAGCCAGCAGAATTACGAAGTCGGCGAACAGTTTAAGGCCGACGCCTTGAATCAAAATGCGAAGGCCGAACCCGCCTTCCACACACCGCCCAACGGAAAACCCCACTTCGACCTCCCCGGCTATCTCGCCGCCGAAGCCCGCGCCCTCGGTCTCGCCGAAGTCACCGATACGGCCCTCTGCACCTATGCCGATCCCGCCCGCTTTTTCTCCCACCGCTACGCCACGCACCAGCAAACGAGGACCGGTCGCCAGATCGCCGTCATCGGCCTCGCTTAGCCCTTAATTTACGCATGAGACCAATGGGGCGTTGCAGTCATAAAAATGACTCGATAAAGCTGCCCGCGAAACTGGAAGGTCCCTCCTCCCCGGGGACTGGTTGAGACAGGATCGCCCAATGAAACTGGTGACTGGCAACTCCAATCGTGCCCTCGCCCAAGCCGTCGCCAGCTATCTTGAGCTCCCCCTGACCGATTGCACGGTCAAGCGCTTCGCAGACAAGGAAGTTTACGTCGAGATCCACGAAAACGTTCGTGGCGAAGACGTCTTCGTGCTGCAGTCGACCAGCTACCCGGCCAATGACAATCTGATGGAACTGCTGATCCTGACCGACGCCCTGCGCCGGTCCTCGGCCCGCCGGATCACCGCGGTCCTCCCCTATTTCGGCTATGCCCGTCAGGACCGCCGCGCCGCCGGCCGCACCCCGATTTCGGCCAAGCTGGTGTCCAACCTGATCACCGAAGCCGGCGTCAATCGCGTCATCACGCTCGATCTGCACGCCGCCCAGATCCAGGGCTTCTTCGATATCCCGACCGACAATCTCTACGCCGCGCCGATCATCACGCGCGACATTCTCGACAACTATAAGCTCGACAACACCATGATCGTCTCGCCGGACGTCGGCGGCGTGGCCCGCGCCCGCGCCGTGGCCCAGCGCCTCGGCACCGATCTCGCCATCGTCGACAAGCGCCGCCCCAAGGCAGGCGTGTCCGAAGTGATGAACATCATCGGCGACGTGTCCGGCAAATCCTGCATCCTCATCGACGACATCGTCGATAGCGGCGGCACGCTCGTAAACGCCGCCGACGCGCTACTTAAAGCCGGCGCCAACGAGGTTTCCGCCTATATCACCCACGGCGTTCTCTCCGAAGGCGCCTCCGAGCGCATCGCCGCCAGCAAGCTCAAGGAGCTGGTGGTCACCGACTCCATCGAAGACACCGCCGCCACCAAGGCCGCCCCCAATATCCGCCGCATCACCATCGCCCCCCTGATCGGCGAAGCCATCGCCCGCACCGCCAGCGAGCAGAGCGTATCTAGCCTCTTCGACTAAAGCTTAAGGCCCCCCCTCCCAACCTCCCCCATCAAGGGGGAGGTGCATGCCGGCGTTCCTGACGGGATGTGGCCCCAAACTCAATGCAACACCTCCCCCTTGATGGGGGAGGTTGGGAGGGGGTGTGGCGCGCACAAATCCCGCCGCATCCCCCAGAATCCCTTGCCCCCACTCCCCCTTTCCTCTATAGCCCGGCGCATGAAGCGCTCGTCACCCCTGGAGGACGGGCGCGTATGCTGTTGTGATGACGCATACACCAACCCAATGGATACTTTCCATGGCTCAGACCAAAGTGCTCAAGGCACAGGCGCGTAACGCAGTGGGCAAGGGGGCCGCTCGCGAAGCTCGTCGTCAGGGACTCGTTCCCGCTGTTATTTATGGTGACAAGAAGCCCCCCGTCGCCGTTTCCGTGGCCTATAAGGACGCGCTGAAGTTCATCTACGCCGGTGGCTTCAAGTCCCACATGCTCGACCTCGACGTCGATGGCACGATCCACAAGGTCATCCCGCGCGATTACCAGCTCGACGTCGTCATGGATCAGCCGATCCACATCGACTTCCTGCGCGTCGCCAAGGGCGCCAAGATCAACGTTCAGGTTCCGGTTCACTTCGAAAACGAAGAAGCCAGCCCCGGCCTGAAGCGTGGCGGCACGCTGAACATCGTGCACCACACGCTCGACCTGACCGTTTCTGCGGATAGCATCCCGGAATTCGTGACCGTCGATCTGACCGGCCTCGATATCGGTGACACCGTCCACATCTCGAACATCAAGCTGCCCAAGGGCGCTGCTGACCACAGCCACGAAGAAGACGTGACGATCGCCACGATCGTTGCTCCTTCCGCGCTGAAGTCCAGCGGCGGTGACGCCGCTGCCGAAGAAGAAACGACCGCCGAGTAATCGGTTTCGTTTCCAAACGTTTTAGGGGCGGCCTTCGGGTCGCCCCTTTTCTTTTCCACCCTCGGTGTCATTCCCGCGAAAGCGGGAATCTCCGTTTTGAAGCACCGGGGCTTCTCACGGCAGGCAGCTACGGCTATTCCCTTTCCTACTCGTTGTTTTGAATAGAGCGCGCCATGAAACTGCTTGTCGGGCTGGGCAATCCGGGCGGCCAATATGAAGGCAATCGCCACAATATCGGCTTCATGGCCGTGGACGCGATCGCGCGCGCCAACGGTATTTCCGGCTGGAAATCCAAGAATTCCGGCCTTATCGCCGAAGGCAGCATCGGCCCCGAGCGCGTCCTGCTGCTCAAGCCCCAGACTTTCATGAACAAGTCCGGCGACAGCGTGCAAAAGGTCGCCAGCTTCTACAAAATCACCCCCGCCGACATCATCGTCTTCTACGACGAACTCGACCTCGCCCCCGGCAAAGTCCGCGTCAAAGTGGGCGGCGGCAATGGCGGCCACAATGGTCTGCGTTCCATCGACCCGCAGATCGGCCTCGACTACAAACGCGTCCGCCTCGGCATCGGCCACCCCGGCAAGGAATTCGTCACCCACCACGTCCTCGGCGACTTCGCCAAGGCCGACAAGACCTGGCTCGATCCCCTCCTCGACGACATCGGCCGCCACGCCGGCATGCTACTCGCGGGCGATGACGCCGGCTTCATGAACAAGCTGGCCCTATCAGCCAAGGGAGGCGAAGGCGGCGGCGGCGGTCCCCAATCCTCCCCCGCCCCCAAAGCCCAAAGCCACATCCGCCAGGCCCGCGAGAGCAAACCCCAGGTGGACGTGCCAAAGTCCGGCCCCATGGCCGACATGCTCAACAAGTTGTTTGGCAAGGGCGAGTAGCCCTCTCACGCACGGAGCCTCCCCTCGCCCCTTGAGGGAGAGGGACAGACCAACTTTGCGTTCAGCAAATTGATCAGGGTGAGGGGTATCCCTCAGTAGCCCTCATGGTGAGGCGCTTTGCGCAGCAAAGCCTCGAACCACGAGGGCGTGGCACGAAGCCTCCACTCACCCGCCCTCGTGGTTCGAGGCTGCGCTTCGCTCCGCACCTCACCATGAGGTCTTCGGAGCAAAAAGGCCCCGGCGTTTTCGCACCGAGGCCTCAATCTCACATAACTCAGCTCGTAGGTTGTATGGACAGTTGAGTCAGAGCGAGTCGAAAATGGTGGTCTTCGAGACCCGGAGCGGAGCGTACATCAGTACGTGAGCGCCGGAAGCGCAGAAGACTGCCATTTGCAGACCGCTATGGCCAACTGACCGCATGACCTAAGCGACCCGCTGCTTCCGCGGCCCCCGCGCCCATTCCGGCAACATGGTCCCGTGAGCCTCGAGCAAATCATCCACCACATTCCAGATCTGATCCAGATCCAGTTCCGCAGCCGTATGCGGGTCCATCATCGCGGCATGATAGATATGCTCGCGATTTTCCTCGATCAGCGCCCGAACCGTCAGTTCCTGCACATTGATATTGGTGCGGATCAGCGCCGTCAGCTGCGGCGGCAATTCGCCGATATAGGTCGGCTGCAACCCGTTATCGTCCACAAGGCAAGGCACTTCCACCGCCGCATTATGCGGCAGCGAGGTGATCACCCCATTATTGCGGAGGTTGCCATAAATCACCGAAGGCTCGCCCGTCCAGACCGAGTTGACGATGGACGAAGCATATTCCTTGGACTGCTTGACCTCGATCCGGTCGGCCTTCTTGTATTCTTCCGAAGTGCGCTTCCAGTTGGCGATCTGCTCGACGCAGCGCTTGGGATATTCATCCAGCGGAATGCCGAATTTTTCGATGATATCCTCGCGCCCTTCCTTGATGAAATAGGGCGTGTATTCGGCAAAGTGCTCCGAGCTCTCGGTCACAAAGTACCCAAGCCGCGTCATCATCTCGTAGCGCACCTTGTTCGGGCAGCGCGGGTTCCAGCCGGGCTTCGGCGCACGGCCCTCGCGATAGGCGCGGTGCAGTTCAGGATAGAGATCCTTGTAGGTCCCGTCCGCCTGGCGGTGCTCGAACTTGAGATAGAAGGCCATGTGGTTGATACCGGCCGAGCGATAGCGGATTTCCTCGTAGGGAATGTCGAGGTCGTGCGCCAATTCCATGGCCGTGCCCTGCACCGAGTGGCAGAGGCCGACCTGCTTGATCGTCGGATACTTTTCCGAGATCGCCCAGGTATTTATCGCCATCGGGTTGACGTATTGCAGCATGATCGCGTCGGGCGCCACTTGCAGCATATCCTCGCAAATGCTCCACAAATGCGGCACGGTCCGCAGCCCACGCATGATGCCGCCAACGCCAAGCGTATCGGCAATCGTCTGGCGCAGATTGTACTTCTTGGGCACGTCGAAATCGACGACCGTGGAAGGCTCATAGCCGCCGATCTGGAAGCAGACGACGACGAAATTGGTGCCGTCCAGCGCCTGGCGCTGGTTGGAGAACGTTTCCACCGTCGCCGGCACGCCCAGCGTTGCCACCAGCTTCTTGGCGATGATGGCGCTTTCCTCAAGCCGTGTCGGATTGATGTCCATCAGGCGGATCTGCGCGCCGGCCAGCGCCGGGCGCTGCAGAATATCGCCGACGATATTCTTCATGAACACCGAGGAACCAGCCCCGATGAAGGTAATCTTTGGGTTTGCCATGTCGTAAAAAACTCCAGTCGTCAGGCAGCAATTTCGAATGCGGCGCGGACAAGCCGGGCCGTATATTCGGTTTGGGGATTGGTGAGAACTTCGTTGACCGGCCCCTGCTCCACGATCTTGCCGTGTTGCATCACCATCACCCGATGGCAAAGGGCCCGCACGACCTTCAGGTCATGCGAAATGAAGAGATAGGAGAGGCCCTTCTCGTTCTGCAGTTTTCGCAAGAGATCGATGATCTGGGCCTGCACCGAAAGGTCGAGCGCCGAAGTCGGCTCGTCGAGGAGGATGAATTCGGGCTCGAGCGCAATTGCCCTTGCGATGGCGATACGCTGGCGCTGCCCACCCGAAAATTCATGCGGAAAGCGGTTGAGAATAGTGTCCGGCATGCCCGCATCGCGCAGCGCCTGCCGCACCCGCTCCAGCCGCTCATTGCGGTTGGCCCCGAGCCCGTTGACGATCAGCCCTTCCTCGATGATCTGGCCGATCGACATGCGCGGATTAAGGCTCGCAAACGGGTCCTGGAACACGATCTGCATCCGGCTCCGCAGCGGCCGCATCGCCTTGCGATCCTTGTCATGGATCGGTTCGCCATCAAAGAAGATTTGCCCGCCCTGATTGCCGATCAGCCGGATCAGCGCCTGCCCGAACGTGGTCTTGCCCGAGCCGCTCTCGCCCACGATCCCGAGCGTTTCATGCCGCATCAGCTTGATGTCGAGATTGTCGACGGCCTTCAGTTCAAAAAAGTCCGGATTGAACATGCCGCCGCGCTTGAGCGTATAGGTGACCTTCACCTCCTTGCCCTCCAGCACCGTCTCGTGCACGCCCTCTTCGAGCGGCAGCGCCGTGCCTTTGGGTTCGGACGCCAGCAGATGCCGCGTATAGGCGTGCTGCGGATTGGCAAACAGCGCCTCGGTCTCGTTGTGCTCCTGCACAGCCCCGTTCTGCATCACATAGACATAGTCGGAAAACTGCCGCACCACGGTCAGGTCATGGGTGATCAGGATCACCGCCATGCCATACTTGTCCTTCAAATCCTTGATCAGATTAAGGATTTGCGCCTGCACCGTCACGTCGAGCGCCGTCGTCGGCTCGTCGGCGATAAGAACATCCGGCCGGTTCGCCAGCGCCATGGCGATCATCACGCGCTGCCGCTGCCCGCCCGAAAGCTGGTGCGGATAGTTGTTCAACCGCGCGCGCGGTTCAGGAATCTGCACCTCTTCGAGCAGCTTCTCCGCCCGCTTCATCGCCTCCTGCTTGGAGACGCGATTGTGCAGATGGATGATCTCGCAAATCTGCTGACCGACCGTATAGACCGGGTTCAGCGAGCTCATCGGCTCCTGAAAGATCATGGCAATGTCATTGCCGCGCAGTTTTCGCATGTCGCGGTCGGTCATACCAACGACATTCTTGCCCGAAAGCGTAATCCGCGTGTTCTTGCCAATGGTCGCGCGCTTGGTCAGCAGCTTCATCAGCGTGCGCGCCGTCACCGATTTACCCGAGCCGCTCTCCCCCACAAGCGCAATCGTCTCGCCCTTATGCAGTTGAAACGACACATCCTTCACCGCCTGCACCACCCCGCCCTCGACCTTGAAGTCAACGGCGACATTGCGAGCATCGAGGATCAGTTCGCGTCCATGCGATCCGAGATCAAGCCGTTCAGCGGGCGCAAAATTGCTTGTTGTCATTTTCGCGTCCTCAATAGGGGTCGATGGCATCGCGCAGGCCGTCACCCAGCGCGTTGAAGGCAAAGACGGTGATCAGCACGAAGATCACCGGCGAGAGGATCCAGGGATAAGACCCGATCACCGAGAACGTCCCCGTATCCTGCAACATCAGCCCCCACGAAATCAGCGGCGGCTTCA
The DNA here is from genome assembly GCF_001427875.1 of Devosia sp. Root685. GTDB lineage: Bacteria > Pseudomonadota > Alphaproteobacteria > Rhizobiales > Devosiaceae > Devosia. The sequence goes on from NZ_LMHK01000002.1 coordinate 39,173, forward strand.
CGGCGAAGCCTAAAAACCCGAGGAAACTCTCAAGCAGCACGACACTCGGAATAGCCAGCGTGATCGACACGATGATGTGGCTCAACACATTGGGCAGGATATGCCGCGTAATGATCCGCCCGTCCGAAGACCCGACGGCAATCGCTGCCCGAACATAATCGATCCGCGCCAGCGACAGCGTTTTCGACCGCACCTCGCGGCTCAACTGCGCCCACCCCAACACCGCCATGACGAAAATCACAAACGTCAGAAACACATTGGACGGCGCGGTGACGGGTATCAGCGAGGTCAGCGCCAGGTAGAGCGGCAATTGCGGAAAGGCCAACACGAACTCGACAAACCGCTGCACCCACGCGTCAAGCCGCCCCCCGATATAGCCCGAGGTGATACCGACCAGCGTGCCGACAACCGTCGTCAGCGCCACCACCACCAGAGCAATGGTCAACGAAATCCGCGACCCGACAATGCCGCGCGAAAGAATATCGCGCCCAAACTTGTCCGTCCCCAACAGCTGGATCGGCCGTCCATCGGTCGAGCCGAAAAAGTGGATATTGGACGGAATGACCCAGAAGAAATTGTACGCATAGCCCGGCACGAAAAACCCGGTCGGCGTCGGATTATCCAGCACCGGCCCCGTCAGCGGCTGAAAGGTGATGGGATCGAACTCCCCCGTATCTCCAATGGGATAAACCCACGGAATAAGGCTGAAATTGCCGTCCGGATTCTCAAACGCAATCACGTCCGGCGGCGCAAATGGCAGGTTCGTCGCCTTGGGGTCCATCGGCGCAAAAAAGTCCGAGAAAATCGACACGAAAATCAGCAGCGCCACCAGCACCAGCCCGATCATACCCATGGTCGAGCGCCGGAACCGGCGCCACACCAGCGCCCCATAAGTCTCGTTGCCCGAGCCATAGCGCGACACGACCGGCGCCGCATTCGCCTCTTCGGCCGGCGTCGGCGCCGCCCCGCCCGCCACGTCGGTCGGCAGCGGAATGCTTGAACGTGTATCGTCCCGGCTCATTCTGCCTTCCCTCCCAGACGAACCCGCGGATCGAGCGCAACCAGCAGCAGATCGGAAATGATATTGCCGATGATCAGCGTCGTCGCGAGCACCAGCATGAAGGTCGCCGTCACATAGACGTCGCCCACCCCCATGGAGCCCACAATCGCCGGCCCGACAGTCGCAAGACCGAACACAATGGCGACTTCGATTTCGCCCGTGAGCATGTAGGGCAGCACCACGCCCTGATAGGCGACCAGCGGATGCAGCGCATTGGGCACGGCATGCTTCATGATCACGGCGCTTTCCGGCAGGCCCTTGGCCCGCGCCGTCTCGACATATTGGCTATTGAGCACGTCGAGGAGGTTGGCGCGCATCACGCGCATATTGTAGGCGAGCCCGCCAAAGGTGGCGATAAACACCACCGGCCACACATGCTGCACGAGGTTGACGAATTTGTCCCAGCTCCACGGCGCCCCGCCATAGCGGGCCGAGAAGAACATCCCCACCTCGCTGACGTTCAATTTGAAAACCAGCAGGTACAAAATAATGATCGCCAGCAAAAACCGCGGGATCGTCATGCCGAGGAACGAGACGATGCCCAAGAGCGTGTCGACCCAAGAATACTGCCGCGTCGCCGCAACGATGCCGAGGCCGATGCCCAGCAGCGACGCGAGGATATGGCACACGAGAGCCAGCGCGATCGTCGCCGGCAGGCGCTCCATCACCACGGTGCCCACGGGCTTGTTGTAGAAAAACGAGTGGCCGAAATCGAACCGGGTCACGATGCCGGTGATCCAGCGGAAATACTGCATGATGATCGGATCGTTGAGGCCATTGGCCTGCCGATAGATCTCCGCCTGCGCCTCGGCCTGCGGCGCCGGAACGCCACCCTGATTGATCAGCATCGAGCGGATCGTATCGCCATAGTCGCCCGGAGGCGCCTGAATGATGGCAAACGTCACGACGCTGAGCAGGAACAGCAGCGGTATCGCGCCAAGAATGCGAAAGACAAGAAATCGAAGCATTAAGGCCTCTTCGGGAACTAAATGATCCTCACCCGTCCCCACAAACACCGGCTGTCATCCCGGCCTTGAGCCGGGACCCATCTTGAGATCTCAGGATGGCCCCCGGCCTTCGCCGGGGTGACAACGGAGTGTTTTGCAGGTCCCCGAACACTGCAAGCACAGGTCCGGTTGGCTCGGCGCCTCGCCTCTATGAGGAGGGGGTTGAATGAGGGGCGGCTCACACCGCCCCTCGGCTTTGTCAAATCACACCGGGCCAGCACCGCCTGGCTTGCCGGGCAGCGTTTCCGGATGCAGTTCGAAGTCGCCCTGCTTGTCTTCCGGCACGAACACCCGTTCGCGGATGATGTTGTCTTCAGCCCAGTTGAACATGAAGATCGGTGCACCAGCCGGGATATTGGCGAAGCGCTTGTTGATGATCAGCGCACCCGGATACTGGGTGAGACCCACCGTGTAGATGTTCTCGGTATAGATGTGCTGATACTGCTTCATCAGTTCGGCGCGTTCGGCATTGTCGCTCGACGAGATGAACTTGTTGACGATATCAACCAGTTCCTGCTCGAAAGGCAGCACATCCACGGTGCCGTCGGTTCCCCCACGATGGAAGAAGCTGGTGCGCGGCCCCGTCGGGGCAAGCTGCGCCGTGCCCTGAACCACCGAGACCATTTCCGATCCCTGGCGGCGAACATGCCAGTCGAACTGGCCTGCCTGCTGCATGTCATCGCGCGCCGTACCCGACTGGAAGTTCGCAATCACGCGAATGCCAAGCGGTTCCATCTGCGCGATAACGCCTTCGGCAAGGTTGGTGTCGGTGCCGTAGTCGGTATTCGCGAGGACGGTGATTTCCACATCCGGGCCGCCATCGGGGAAGTTGCGGATGCCATTGCCATCGGTATCGACAAGGCCGATTCCGTCAAGCAAGGCGCCTGCGGCCTCGATATTGTACGGATAATAGACAGTGGACGCCTTGTCGTAATAGGCCGTGCCGGCATAAAGCCCGCCCGGATAGATGGCCGTGAACGGACCACGCACCAGCGATTCACCCAGGCGCTGACGATCGACGGCGATCGAGATTGCCTTGCGGAAATCGAGGTTGCGGTTGAGTTCGCGGACACGCTGGGCGCGTTCGTCGGGTTCACCCCAGCCATTGGCCGAAAGGTTCATTTCGAGCGCATAGCCGATGGTGCGGGCACCAAACTGCAGGCGGGCCGGCGCGCTGTCCTCAGCCGAGCGACGCAGCGCTTCGACATAGCTTTCGGCCTGTTCGAGGTTCGAGAAGTCGCCCGAACCGGCAACAGCCTGAACGTCGCGGTCAGCCCAGGTCGAGAGGCGATAGTGCATCTCGTTGAGATAGGGCAGCTGGTTGCCGTTCTCGTCCACCTTCCAATAATAGGGGTTGCGGCGCATGACGATGATATCGTCGGGACGATATTCGACCGGCACCCATGCACCCATCACCGGAATATTCATATATTCGGGCGGGAAGGCGTTCTTGTACTGCTCGTATGTATTCGACGGCTTATATTTCGGATGCTCGGGCTTGAGGATATGGCTCGGGCCGGGGCAGAACGAACCATAGGCCATCGCATAGAGATACTGCGTCGGGCGGACATCCTTGAACGTCCACTTGATCGTATAAGGATCAAGCGCTTCCAGCGTCGTGCCGACACCAAAGGTTTCCGGCGTCGCATTGTTGAGCGGGGTCACGTTGGGGTCGTTGACGTTGTCGTTCCAGAAGAACATCACGTCGTCGGCGTCGAAGGCATCGCCATCAGACCACTTTGCACCCTCGATCAGGTGCATGGTCAGCTCGTGCCCATCCTCGGACCATTCCCAGCTTTTCGCCAGGTTCGGCATCGGCTCAAGCTCGTCGGCCTTGACCTCGAACAGGGGTCCGGTGCGCGTCAGACATTCGGAAAGCCCGATATCGATACCGCCCCAACCCTGGCTCTGGCCGCCGATATAGTTCCAGCCTTCCGGCCGTCCGCCGATAACGTGACGCATGGTGTCGCCGTAAACGCCGATGCCCTCCGGCATATTGCCGGTCTTGTAGACCATCGGCTCCTTGGGCAGGCGCTCGGCCACCGGTGGCAGCGTGCCGGCGTCGACATATTTCGAGGTCACCCAGTCGGGTTCATGATATTCGGGCAGTGCTTTATATTCGAGGATATCGCTGATCGAGACGAATGTGGGTTCGCTCAGCGCGGCGAATTCCGGCGGATCCGGCAGCTCGCCGGTCAGTTCCTGCGCCGGAATGGCAAGCATGGAGACGGACAGCAAAAGTCCTGCCCCGCCAAGGGCATAGATAGGTTTTCTCAATAGATCCTCCCTTCGCAACGGGACGCGTTTCATGCGTCGAGCCAGTCACTCCCACTGACTCTGGGCCCCGTGCATGACTATCAGCCTACGACTTGCATCAGGCGAAACAATCCGGAATGATAGAGACTAATTCCGGGTTTCTAAGAACCACGCTGATAAGTATGACTGTTACCGAACCCATCCCCGCCGCACGCCTGCGTGAAAAGGCCCCGCGCCCGACCCCGCGCCCCGACCGTAGTTTCTATGCCTCGGGCAAAGCCTTCGGCCGCTTCGGCATCCGCGCCTTCCCCCCCCAGATCATGCCTGCCCCCCACAGCCACGGCCATATCGAGTTCAACTGGTTGACCGAGGGCCACATGGACTACGTTTTCGATGGCGGCCCGGTCACCGTCGCCGCCAATCGCCTCGTCGCCTTTTGGGCCGGCATTCCCCATCAGACAGTGGACTTGCGTGATATCGGCGAGGGCCGGCAGCTCAATATTTACCTGCCCATGGACGCCTTTCTCGAAATGCCGCAGCTCGGCCGCCTCACCGAAACCTTGATGGGCGGCGGCGTCATCCAACTCACCCCCGATTGCATCGGCCTTGAAACGCTGGAACGCTGGCACGGCGACTATCGCAGCGGCAATGCCCTGCGCTCCGACCTCGTCCGCGCCGAGATCGCCACCATGTTCCGTAGAGCCGCCATCACCGGCTGGGACACCCTCCTCCCCGCCTGGCTCGAAAAATCCGCCACCCGCACCCGCACCACCACCCCCGTCCGTTACGTCGTGCGCATGGTCCGCCACATCGTCGAAAACATCACCGATCCTCTTTCCGCCGAAGACATCGCCAGAGTTGTCGGGCTCCACCCCAACTACGCCACCAACCTCTTCACCAAGGTCATGCACATCTCGGTGCAAAAATTCGTCACCCGCATGCGCCTCATCCGCGCCCGCAGCCTTCTCTTCGACGGCAGCCTCTCCATAGCCAACGTCGCCTTCCAATCCGGCTTCGTCAGCCAAACCCAATTCTACGAACATTTCCGCAAGGCCTACGGCATGACCCCCAGCCAGATGCGCAAGGACACGATTGAGGGCTAGACGCCGTCCCGCAGGTCAAATCGCTCCGATGGAGCGGAGTGGTGCGCCCTCCCAGTAGCCCTCATGGTGAGGTGCTTTGCCCTTGCAAAGCCTCGAACCACGAGGGCGTGCCCCCTACTCTCCAACCCGCCGAAACTGCAGCGGCGAAACCCCCATCCACCGCCGAAACCGCTGCGAAAAATAAAACTGGCTCTCAAACCCAGCACTGGCCGCCACCTGCTTGATGGGAAAACTGGTGCGTCGCAACAAATCCGCCGCCAGTTGCATCCTCCGCCCCTCGATATGCCCCTGCACCGTCTCGCCAGTCTCCTCCCGAAACAAATGCGCCAGCCGCGACGGCGATAACCCAACAGCCGCCGCGACATCATCGATCAGCAGCTTTTCCGCCAGCCGACCGTCGATAAAATCCAGCGCTCGGCGGATACGCCCGTCCCCAGCTCGCGACTCCCGCCGGTTATACGCGTCGCACCCCAGCAGCACGGCCTCAAGCGCATTAAAGGCCAGGGCCTCCCGCCGCGAATGCTGGCTATTCAGCAGGTCATGCACCCCCGCAAACTGCTTCGCCAGTGCGTCGTCTTCGATACGAAGATGCATCAACCCATCAGCCACCGCCGGCCAGTTGAGCCACTCCGCCCAATCCGGCCGTGGCTGAAAATGCGCCCAGACCAGTTCCCACCGCTCGAGGCTCGCCTCCACCCCATAGTCATGCGGCGTCCCCGGCCGCAGCAGCACCCAGTCCCCCGGCTCGACGATCAGTTCGCCACCTGCATGCCCAAACCGCCCGCGCCCACCTGTCGTATGCACAAGCAGCCAATCGCTCACCCCGCGCCGCCGCACCGCGCGATAGCCCGATGTCTCATGAAAATGCCCGGTAAGCAGCCGTCGGGTCGCCCGATACGGGCTTTCTGCAATATCGCTCATAGCAGGATATTACATATCTTTGGCAGCATGTTCCATGGCCAGCCATACGCCCTCCGCCTAACCTCGCTTAAAAGGGGAGGTCGAAATGACATATGCTTTTCTCAATTCCGCGCAGGCGGCGCAGTTCGAGCGCGACGGTTTTCTTGCCATCCGCGGCCTCATCGCCCCCGAAGAAATCGCCGAAATCCGCCAAACCTTCATGGACGCCGCCGCCGACGGCCCCGTCCCAGGCCTCTCCGACACCCCGCGCGGCAACACGCCGAACGACCCGCTCAGCCGCTACCCGCGCATGATGCACCCGCATAAGCACGCCGACAAAGACGTCGGCCGCCTCGCCATGCGCTACATGCTCGATCCGCGCCTGCAGCCCATCCTTGCCGATCTCTTCGGCGAAGAACCCTTTGCCTGCCAATCCATGTTCTATTTCAAGCCCCCCGGCGCCCGCGGTCAGGACCTGCACCAGGACAATTTCTATCTCCGCGTCAAACCCGGCACCTGCATGGCCGCCTGGATCGCCGTCGACGATGCCGACGCCGGCAATGGCGGCATGATGTGCGTGCCCGAGACCGCCATGCTCGACATCGCTTGCCCCGAACAGGCCGACCCGGCCCTGTTCTTCACCACCGAACACGTCGAACCGCCCCCCGGCCTCGAACCACAAATGATGCAGCTCAAAGCCGGCGACGTCCTCTTCTTCAACGGCAGCGTCATCCACGGCTCGACGCCAAACACCAGCAAGGACCGCTTCCGCCGCTCGCTGATCTTTCATTACATCCCGGCCAGCACCAAAGAGATCAGCCACTGGTACGAAGCCCTCAGCTTCACCGGCGACAAACAGGACATCGCCATCAACCTGGACGGCGGCCCCTGCGGCACCACGCAGCCGTTGCCCGCCGGACCACACTAAGACCCCTCAGTAGACCTCATGGTGAGGTGCGCAGCGAAGCGCAGCCTCGAACCACGAGGTCGTGGCACGGAGCCCAAAACAAAAATCCCCGCTTTCGCGGGGATTAATTTGGTCATGTGGCCCAGCCATTCGAGCGTAGCTCTCATGGCCTTAAGCGCTAAAATCGCTCCACCGGAGCGATTTTGCCGCGGAGCGGCCGCGCTTAAGTATTAAACTTGAACAGCATCACGTCGCCGTCTTTGACGACATATTCCTTGCCTTCGTCGCGCGCCTTGCCCGCTTCCTTGGCCGGCACTTCGCCGCCCAGCGTCACGAAATCATCAAACCCAATCGTCTGCGCACGAATGAACCCACGCTCAAAATCGGTATGGATGACACCCGCCGCCGCCGGAGCCTTGTCGCCCTTGTGGATCGTCCAGGCGCGCGTTTCCTTGGGCCCGACCGTGAAATAGGTCTGCAACCCAAGGAGGTCATAGGCTTCACGAATAAGCCGGTTCAAGCCAGCCTCATGCAGCCCCAGTGATTCCAGATATTCCGCCTGTTCCGCATCGGGCAGTTGCGCCAACTGCGATTCGATCTCAGCCGAAATGATCACCACGCCCGCATCATTCGCCTTGGCATAGTCCTCAACCAGCTTGCTCATCGCATTGCCGTTTTCGGCCGAACCTTCATCGACATTGCAAACGTAGAGCACAGGCTTCGAGGTAAGCAGCTGCAGCTCCTGAAACGCCTTTTCTTCCTCGGCCGAACGCTCGACAAAGCGCGCCGACTTGCCATCGCGCAAAAGCACCAGCGAACGGTCGATCAGCTCGAGCGTCAGCTTGGCGTCCTTGTCATTGCCCTTGGCCTTCTTTTCCACTCCATTGCGGCGCTTCTCGAGGCTTTCGAGATCAGCCAGCATCAGCTCGGTTTCCACCACTTCGGCGTCCGCCAGCGGATCGACCTTGTTGGCGACGTGGATGATATTGCCGTCCTCAAAGCAGCGCAGCACATAGGCAATGGCGTCGCATTCGCGAATATTAGCCAAAAACTGGTTCCCCAGCCCTTCGCCCTTCGACGCGCCTTTCACCAGACCGGCAATATCCACAAAGCTCATGCGCGCCGGCAGAATGTTGACGGATTTGCCAATCGCCGCCAGCTTCTGCAGCCGCGCATCAGGCACCGGCACATCGCCCACATTGGGCTCGATGGTGCAGAACGGGAAATTAGCGGCAGCAGCCGCAGCCGTGCGGGTCAGTGCATTGAAAAGCGTCGACTTGCCGACATTCGGCAGGCCGACGATGCCCATCTTAAAGCCCATGGGAAACTCCGGGAAATTGTTGGGTTTCAATTGGGTCGGTTTGGTGTGGATGTCAATGCTTCGAGGTGTGCGGCATAGCCCCGGAAGGCTCCATGCAACAAGTAGACCTCATGGTGAGGTGCGTAGCGGAGCGAAGCCTCGAACCACGAGGGCGTGGCACAAAGGCCTCCACTCTCTCGGCCTCGTGGTTCGAGGCCCCGCTTTGCGGCGCACCTCACCATGAGGCCTTCACGGGCTCACCCCAGCGTCTGCACCCCCAACACCGTCGCAAACACCATCAGCGCCAGCGCCGTAATCCTTTCCACCCGCGTCGACGTCAGCCACCCCGCCGACCCTCGCTGCATCAACGCCCCCAACATCATCCACCCAACCGCCGTACCAACAACCAGCACCGCAAACACCCCATCAAACGGCAACCGCTCGACAAACCCCACTGCCGGAAAAATCGCAAAAGCAAAAACCAGCGCCTTGGGATTAACCAGCGTCGTCACGAAAACCCGCCCCAGCGTAATCCCCCGCTGCCCCAAATCCGCCCGCCCCGCATTCCGCCATAGCTTCCAGGCCGACCAAAAAAGAAACGCCACGGCCACGAGCTTGGCAACCACCGCCACCAGCGGCTCCCGCGCGGCCACCACCCCAACGATCTCGATCCACACCGTAATCGCAATCGCGTAGCCGCCGAGTTCTCCAACCAGCAGATGCAGCGAGCGCCGCACCCCGCGCTGCGCCCCACTCGCCGCCATCAGCGTATTGGTCGGCCCCGGCGTCGCCAGCAATCCCAACACCGCCAGCACAAACCCCAACCAGCCGCTCACGCCATCCCCTGCACGATATCGAGAAACTCCCGGTGCCCCAGCGCCTGGTTCGCCGCCGCCCGATATTCCTTCACCAAGCTTTCAAACGCCTGCTGCGCAAACCGCCGCAGTTTCGGGTCCCGATCCATTTCCCTCCGCGCCAGAGTCTGGTCCAGCAGCCCCAGCCCATTGAGCACGGGATAGTGCAGCTGCGTCTCGATATGCGGCAACCCGCCGAGATAATTCGGAAAATGCTCATGCCGCGGCATTTCCAGTCTCCACCGCGCCAACCGCTCCTTGGTCTCGGGATGGATGCGATTGGCCCGCACCTCCCGCCAGAACGGCGTATCGTCCCGCTCGGTCACATAATGCGTGTTCACAAACGTGCGGAAATCATCGACCTGCCGCCCCACCCGCTCGTTATAGTCATCCCGCGCCTTCTGGGAAATCTTGCTGGGTTCGTCCATAAAACGCTGCGCAAACAGCATCATCTGCACGATCGTCCCATGGATCGAAGTCGACTCCAGCGGCTCCAAAAAACTCGAACTCAGCCCCACCGCCACGCAATTGCCGATCCACGCTTTCTCAAGCCGCCCGATCTGAAAACGAATATCGCTCCGCACCTCGATCTCGTGGCCCAAGACGCGCTCGACTTCCTCCTTCGCCTGTTCCGGCGTCGAAAATTCATCCGAATAAACATAGCCGCAGCCAAAGCGCGTCCGCGTCGGAATCTGCCACATCCACCCCGAACTCTGCGCCCAGGCCCGCGTATAATTGGGCAGCTCCTCCCCCTCCTTTACATCGATCCAGAACGGCAGCGCCCGATTGACCGGCAGTTCATGCGCGTAAGATTTCCACGGCGCCCCCAGCGCCTTGACGATGATCTCCTTCCGAAACCCCGTCGCATCGATAAAGAAATCGCCCTCCAGCCGCGAATTGTCGTCCAGCACCAGCGCCGTGATATCGCCGCTCTCGCCATCCCGCTCGACCCCGGCCACCAGCGCATCGACCTTCTCGACACCCTTCGACTTGCTGGCAAAAAACTTCCCCACCAGCGCCTGATCGAAATGATACGCGTGATGAAACGGCCCCAGCGGGATCAGTGACCCGTCGGCCTTCAGCGCATAAGGCGCCTTCTTCTCTTCCAGCAGCGGCTGGAAGAGGTGCATCTCCTGCACCGCCCTGCCCGCCGCCACCGCATAGACATTCAAATAATCCGAAGGCGCCCCCGCCGGCGCCTGCACCACCTGATGCGGATCATCGATCGGCCCGTAATAGGTATACCCCCTGCGCCGCCAATCCTCGTGCCGAATGCCGAGCTTGAAGCTCGCATCGGTCTTGCGGAAAAATTCGAACTCATCGATCCCAAAATGCTTCAACAGCACTCGAAACGCCGCCGTCGTCGCCTCCCCCACGCCAACCGTGGGAATCCGCGAACTCTCGACCACCGAAATCCTGAAATCAAACCCGCGCCGCCGCGCCTCATCCTGAATGATGAACGCCGCGATCCACCCCGCCGTCCCGCCCCCGACGACAACAAAATGCGCTGGCTTTGCCATGAGTTAGTCCTCCCCGCGGCAAAGCTATTTGGCGGAGAAGACGGCGGCAAGCACTCCTGTGAAAACCGGACCAAAGGGCTGAATGGTCGGACCGCAATCCAATTTCCTCAGTATCCAGTCTCTTTCTGGTGCCACACGCGCAAGATAAAAACCTCGTCCCTGCGCTCATTATACCCGTATCGAACGATGTAGCCCGCATCACCAAATGGTACGAGCAATTCGCGAACGCCTGCGATCGTATCCGATGGCCTACCCATTTCAGGCGCAGTCGTTAAAGCGCTGGTATGCATCTTGATCGCCTGAGTGGCGCGCTTCGCTGCGAGCGGATTTTTCTCGAGCAGAAATCGTCTTAGACGATCGAGGTCTCGCTGCGCCGATACCGCAAACGTCAGGTGTGGCAAGGGGGCGCCTCCGACTCCTCATCGGTTCCCCAAGTGTCCATCCAGCTGAACACTTCTTCCGCCGTAAGATGGAGTCCGGTTTCGTTATACTCTTCGAGCGCCTCTCGCGTCGCATCATCAAAACGCCGCCGCGCCTCTTCCTTCTCGACGTAGTTTCGGATTGCCTCGCGCATGATCCAGTGCGGCGAGCGCTGCTTACTCTCGGCCAGCGACTGAATACGCTCGCGCATGCTATCATCAAGCTTGACGGAAACGGCCATAGCGACCTCCGGTATTACCTTCTAATACCCTACGCCTGAAACGCTCACGTGTCCACCGGCTCCATACCCCCCCAACGAAAATGGCCCCAGCTTTCGCCGGGGCCAAGATGACGCTTGGGAGGTCGCGTCAAACTCGTAAAACTAGTGGTGCGCGCCGCTCATTTCGCGCAGTTCTTCAACCGAACGGACCTTCTTGCGCGCCGCGCCTTCCCAGTCACGGGTTTTCACCGTCGACTTGGCCACACGCTCCTTTGCCGCCGGCACCGCATCGGCATATTGCGGCAGCCACTGCGCCTGGGCGACAACCATCTCGTCGACCATGGCCCAAACCTCGTCCGGCGTGCAGATCGCGCCGACCAGCGGGTCATGCAGCACGGCCAGCTTCAGCGTATCGAGATTTCCCGTCATCGCCGCTTCGACTGAAAGCCGCTGCACCGAAACCGAAACCGAGCACGTTGCCGCGCAGGCCGTCGGCAGGGTGATGCCCTCGATCATGTTGATGCCAAAACGATCGACATAGCCGGGGCTTTCGATGATCGCGTCATCGGGCAGATTGGTGATAATGCCATTGTTGCGCCGGTTGAAATGCCCGCGATAGGGCCGCCCAGTCTCGAACGCCTCGATGATATAGCTGGCGTGTTCGCTGGTCCGCTTATGTTCGGAAAGCGGCTTGTTCGCCTGCTCCTTGAACATCGGGAAATCGGTCTCGAACCAGTTCCGGCGCTCGGTCGAATAGCGCAGATACCCGCCCGTCTCGCCGTGGATCCAGTCGCTCATGTCGATCCAGCGATTGATCTCGTCCGGACGCTTCCGGTACCAGGGCAAATACTCGGAGAGATGCCCATTCGACTCCGTCGAATAAACGCCAAACCGCTTGAGCACGTCGATCCGCACCTTCTCGGTCTTGGAATAGATCGGGTGCCGCTCAAAGCCTTCAATGAGCTCTTCCTTCTCGATCTTCCGGCCCTTGGCGCGAATATCGATATACCAGGTCTGGTGATTGATCCCCGAGCAGACATAGTCCAGCTCGCTATCCTTCACGCCCAGTACCTCGGCAATCTGATGCGCCCCGTGCTGCACGCCATGGCACAGCCCCACCACATTGACGCCGCCATAGAGGTCCGCCGCCCAGGTGTTCATTGCCATAGGATTGGCATAGTTGAGGAACAGCGCACCCGGCTCGGCCACTTCGCGGATATCCCGACAGAAATCGAGGATCACCGGAATGTTGCGCTGGCCATACAAAATGCCGCCCGCGCAGATGGTGTCGCCGACGCATTGGTCGACGCCATATTTGAGCGGAATGGAAATATCAGTCGCAAACGCCTCGAGCCCGCCGACACGCACACAGCTCATGATGTAGCGCGCCCCGGTCAGCGCCGCGCGCCGATCGGTCGTCGCGGTCACTTTCGCCGGCAGCTTGTTCACCGAAACGATGGTCTCGATGATCTGGCGCACCATGTCGAGATTATGCGGATTGATATCCGTGAGCGCGAACTCGACATCGGCGAATTCCGGCACCTTCAGCAGGTCCGAAATGAGCGTCTTGGTGAAGCCGACCGAGCCCGCGCCGATCACCGTAACCTTGAATGACATATTCCCTCCCACGCACCGCTCAGCGGTAACAGTCTGTTACCAATAGCTAGCCGTTGGGCACGCATTGGTGTAGAGAAAACCTGTGCCATCATGGGTAATTTTGTGCTCTCAAAACTTCTCGATCACGGCCACGACATCCGCTCGCTGAACCTGCCGCGCAGCGCCGCCCCGCTTCATTGCATGGGCGTCAGCGCCGGCTACGAGCAGCGCCGCAACGAAGTCTATTCCTGGGATGGCACAGAGCGCGGCACTGCTCCTTTCCTCGTCATCCAACACACCACTCTGGGCGAAGGCCGCCTTGATTATGCGGGTACGCGACACCGGCTAACCCCCGGAAAAACAATGCTTGTTACCATGCCGCACGCCCACCGCTACTGGCTCGAACGCGGCGGCGAATGGGAATATTTCTGGCTGCTCCTCAACGGCCGCGAAGCCCTCCGCCTCGCCCGCGAAATCCTCGATAGCTCCGGCCCGGTGCTTGAACCGGCTGCCGCCCAGGTCGACCGGCTGGCCGCCGCCTGCCTTGACCTCCTGCAAATGCCCGCCCCCTCGCCCGGCCTCGCCTCCACCGCCGCCTACGCCGCCATGACCAGCCTCCATGACACCGTCTTCGGCAGCCGCCCCGCGCCCGAGCGACAGCTCCCGCCAGGCATTGCGCGCGTCGTCTCGCACATCGAGGCAAATATCGCTGCCGCCCTTCCGATCGATCGGCTGGCGGGAATCGCCGAAATGAGTCGGGCCCATTTCGTGCGCAGCTTCGGGGCGGCGCTGGGCGCGACGCCATCCGGCTATGTCCTTGAAAAGCGGCTTGAAAGGGTGGAACGTCTGCTGCTGGCAACGGAAATGTCCGTCGCCGCCATTGCCGAAGCCAGCGGATTCACCGATGCAAATTACATGGCTAAGGTCTTGCGCCGGCATCGTAATATGGCGCCCCTGGAGTTTCGTGCCGCGGGGCGGCGCGCCAGCCTTTGAGGCTGCGGGCTCGCAAAGGCGCTTGCCTCAACACCGCCGTATTGCCGACAAATCGATGGATGAAAGCGACGTCCTGTTAAGCCTGCCACAACGATCACTTGGAACTTAACGGCTCTTAAGAGTTCAAGGCGCAGGCTGAAGGAATGTGCAAAGGAGCACGCCAATGATCTCACTGCGATTCGTACCCGCCATCGTTCTGGCCGCCTTCGCTTTCGCCATGCCAACATTCGCCGAGGATGTTCCGGCCGTGACGATCAGCAGCGCAGCCGGTTCCGTCACTTTTGATCGCACCGAACTCGAAGCCATGGGCCTGGTCTCGATCAAGACCACCACCCCCTGGAACGAAGGCGTCGTCGACTTCGAAGGCGTGCCGCTCAAAGCGCTGCTGGAAAAGGCCAATGCATCAGGCGAAACGGCCACCGTCATCGCGCTCAACGATTACAGCGTCGATGTGCCTACGGCCGATTTCGACGAGTTCGGCACCATTCTTGCGGTCAAGCGCAATGGCGACTATATGCCCGTGGACGATCAGGGTCCCTTCTTCGTGATCTATCCCTTTGATTCCAATCCAGTTTTGCAAGGCCAGCCCTATTACGGACGGGCCGTGTGGCAGGTCAAGGAAATCACTGTACAGTAGCGGCTTGCTCGCCCAGGGAGAGGGCGGGCCAGCGGAACATAGGATGAAGCCGTCACCATGCGGTTCCTTCGCATAGCGCTGACCGTCGTCATTCTGGGCTTCATCGCCTCGGCGATCTATATTTCTGCCCTGGTTTTCCAGCGCCAGACCGCCCTCGAAGGCGTCGGCCTGGGCAATGTCACCTGGATGGTGGCCCAGGCTCCGAGCGAATTCGCCCGGCTCGAACAGCGCGTCAGCGCCTTCGCGGCGGGCGATCCCGCCATTTCCGCCGATGAGGTGAAGCTGCGCTTCGACATCGTCGTCAATCGTCTCAAGACCTTGCGGACCCGGGACGTCGAGAATTTCGCGCTTTCCGATCCGCGCATCGGCTATATCCTGGACGACCTCGAACAGGCGCTCGAAACATCACGCCCCTTGCTGGCGGAGCTGCACGTTCCGGGCACGCCGTCGCGCATTCTCGACATACTGGAACCGATCTATCCCAAGCTCGCGCGGCTCTCGACCGACGCCAATGTGTGGAACGTGGCGCGGATCGAAGCCGACCGCGAGGGCCTTTTCGCCCTGCAATGGGCCTTCACCTATGTTGCCGTCGGCCTGATCGTCTGCGGTGTCTTCCTCACCGCGCTCCTCTTGGTGCACAACACCCTCCTCGGCCGCGCACAACAAGTCCTGCAGCAGAAGGAGCGGACCCTCGCCCTGCAGAACGCGCGCTTCGACGCCGCGCTCGATGCCATGTCGCTCGGCCTCTGCCTTCTCGATGCGCACAACCACATCATTGTCTGCAACCCGCGCTTTCTCGCCATTTTCGGCCTCAATGCAGCACGCGCAACCCCCGGCACCGCCATCGCCGATCTGATCGACGCAGACCTGCTCGCCGACCATGTTGACGACCAGGCCGGGGACAGCGGAGACTTTGCCCTCCTCAACAACCACACCCGCCACCTGCCCAGCGGCATGGTGCTCGAAATTTCCCGCGAACCCACGGCCGAAGGCGGCTGGGTCTGCACGTTCGAGGACGTGACCGAACGCCATCGGGCACAGAACCGCATCGTGCATATGGCGCACCACGATAATCTCACCGGCATGGCCAACCGCCTGCGTTTCTGGGAAAGCATCGGCCAGGCGGTGCGCGGCCTGTCGATGCGCGCCCAGCCCTTCGCCATACTCTATCTCGATCTCGACCGGTTCAAAGAGGTCAACGATACGCTTGGCCACCCCATCGGCGATGCACTCTTGCGTCAGGTTGCCGAGCGCCTGCGCGCGACCTCATCGGCCAGAGACATGGTAGCGCGCCTCGGCGGCGACGAATTCGCCGTGCTCCACTATTGCCTCGACAACTCGGCCGACAGTTCGCAGGCGCTTGCCGAACGCATTATCGCCAGCATCGCCCAGCCCTACCATATCGAGGACAACGAGATCGTCGTCAGCACCAGCGTCGGCATCGCCCTCGCCCCGGCCGATGGCACCGACGCCGATCAGCTGATGAAGAACGCCGACCTCGCGCTCTATAGCGCCAAGGCCGAGGGTGCCGGCACCTATCGCTTCTTCTCCGCGCAGATGGAACAGTCGCTCCAGAACCGGCGCCACCTCGAAATGGACCTGCGCGGCGGCATCAAGCTCGGCCAGTTCGAGCTCTTCTATCAGCCGCTGGTGCGCCTCGATACGGGCCGCGTCGTATCGGGCGAAGCGCTGATGCGCTGGCGTCATCCCGAACACGGCATGATTTCGCCCGCCCAGTTCATTCCCCTCGCCGAGGAGACCGGAGCCATAGAAGTGCTCGGCGAATGGGCGCTGCAGCAGGCCTGCCAGGACGCGCTCAATTGGCCCCACCATGTGCGCGTTTCGGTCAATCTCTCCCCGGTCCAGTTCCGCGGCGCGGGTCTGGTCGACATCGTCAAGGCCGTGCTGGCCACAAGCGAACTCGACGCCCGCCGGCTCGAACTCGAAATCACCGAGTCCGTGCTCCTCCAGAACAATGCCGTCAACCTCGAATCCCTGCATCAGTTGCGCGCCCTCGGCCTCACGGTTGCCCTCGACGATTTCGGCACTGGCTATTCGTCCCTGAGCTACCTCCAGCGTTTCCCCTTCGACAAACTCAAGATCGATCAGAGCTTTGTGCGCGATCTCGCCGACCGGCCGGACAGCCTCTCTATCGTCCAGTCCATCGCCACGCTCGGCCGCAATCTGCGGATGACCACCACGGCCGAGGGTGTCGAGACCCAGGCGCAGCTTGACATCATCACCCGCGCCGGTTGCACCGAAGCCCAGGGCTACTTCTTCGGCGCCCCCATGCCCGAGGCCGAATTCCGCGCCATGCTGATGCGGCAAGACCGGGTGAGCGCCGACGTCTGAGCCCCGCCGCGCCTGCCGCCGTCACCCTTGCCCCCGACATTTTCTCGTGCGAAAACATAGTTGACGTATAGGGAAAGACAATGACCAATCCTGTCACCCAAAATCGCAGACATTTCGAGGATCTCGTCGTGGGCGAAGTCATCGCTCTCGGCCAGACGACTGTGACCCGGGAGATGATTTTCACCTTTGCCCGCGAGTTCGACCCGCTGCCCTTTCACATCGACGAAGAGGCGGCGAAAAAAAGCCTCCTCGGTGGCCTCGCTTCGAGCGGCTGGCAGACGGGCGCCCTGAGCCTCCGCATGCTCGTCGATAGCTTTTTGGGCAAGATCGCCTCCGCCGGCGGCCTCGGTTTCGAAAGCCTGAAATGGAAGAACCCCGTCATGGCCGGCGACACGATCGGCGGCACCGTGACCATCGCCGCCTTGCGGCGCTCGGGCAGCCATCCACAATGGGGCATCGTCACGCTCGATTTCGACATTCGCAATCAGAGCGACAAGCCGGTGATGACCATGCGGCTGTCCAATCTCGTTGAATGCCGCGAGATGGCAGCATGACCCGCTGGTTCGAAGATATCGTCATCGACGAGGCCTTCCCTCTCGGGGATCACACCTTTGCCGAAGACGAAATCATCCGCTTCGCAACACTCTACGATCCGCAATATTTCCACACCGATCCAGAACTGGCGAGACACAGCCATTTCGGCGGGCTCGTCGCCAGCGGCTGGCACACGGTCAGCGTCGGCCATCGCAAAATGGTCGATGCGCTCGACGCAGAAGCCGACCGCCTCAAATCGCAGGGCGACGAACCCGGCGTCTCCGGTCCCTCCCCCGGCGTCAATTCCATGGAGTTCAAAGCGCCAGTGCGCCCCGGCGACACCGTCACCTATGAATTGATCGTGACCGGCAAGCGGGCATCCAATTCCCTGCCCGGCTGGGGCCTGCTGTTCAACCGCCTGACGGCGACAAACCAGCGTGGCGAACTCGTCTATCGCGCCGAAATCGTGGGCTTTTCCAAGCTCCGCGACTATTCCATGCCCCTCAAATTGAAAGTGTTGCTGGCGCTCACCAGAGTACCGGTGATCGGCCCGCTTCTGCGCCGGAGCACTTGAAAGGCGACGGGCGCCCCGGCACTCTCCGTGCATGCGCCGATTCGCCCTTGCCCTATTGCTGTTCCCCGCCCTGTCCCTGCCCTCGATGGCGCAGGTCTATCAAGGCAACTGGTCCTGCCGGGACGCGACGACCAATCGCGTCGGCATTCTGACGATCTACGGCAGCGTCTATGGCTGGGCCTCGCGCACCACGGGCGACCCCAATTCCGGCACCGGAACGGTAACCCCCTATGAGGACGGCGTCGGCTTCAACGACGGCAACCTCAAAGCCAATATGGGCATTCAGGCCGCCCGCATGGTCCAGGACCCCGTCAACGGCGTCGCCGTGCAGCTGGAAACGGCCGATACCATCGTCATGCTCTGCACGCCGCGCTGAGGCGTTCCTTGCTCCAGGCGCGCCTTCACCAAAGGTAGGGGCTTGACCTTTTCGCCCGATTGCACAATTTAGAGGGGCAATGCCGGGCCCCTCTGGTCATGGACTCTCCATGGCGATGTCGGAATTGCTCCACCTCGTTACATGGAGAAGGTCCGGCGTATGGAAACGCTTTTTGCCGCCCTTTCGGGCGATTTTCTCGGAACCCCCGTCTATTTCTGGATCGCGTTCATTGCGATCGTCATTGGTCTGCTTGTTTTCGACCTCGGCATTCTGCACAAGGATGAGCACGAGATCGAAGCCAAGGAGAGCCTGCTGCTCTATGGCTTTTATGTCCTGATTGCCCTCGCCTTCGGCGCCTGGGTCTGGTGGCAGCGCGGCGCCACGGCTGGTCTCGAATTCTACACCGGCTATCTGCTCGAACAGAGCCTGGCGATGGACAATATGTTCGTCATCGCCACCATCTTCGGCTTCCTCGGCATTCCCCGCCTCTACCAGCATCGTGTGCTGTTCTGGGGCATTCTGGGCGTGATCCTCTTCCGTGCCGTGCTGATTGGCGTCGGCGCCGCGCTGGTCAACCAGTTCAGCTGGATCCTGCTCGGCTTTGGTGCCTTCCTGATCTTCACCGGCTTCCGCATGTTCCGCCATCAGGATGAGGAACCGCATCTGGAGGACAACAAGGTCTTCCAGTTCATCTCCAAGCACTTCCGGGTCACCAAGGAACTGCATGGCCGCTCTTTCACCGTCAAGCAGGCGCACCCGACCACCGGCAAGCTGGTGACCTGGCTGACCCCGCTGGCCGTGGCCCTGATCATGGTCGAAATCGTCGACCTGATCTTCGCGGTGGACTCCGTGCCGGCCGTTTTCGCGGTCACTCAGGACACATTCATCGTCTACACCTCGAACATCTTCGCCATCCTCGGCCTGCGCTCGCTGTACTTTGCCCTGGCCGCGGCAATGAACCGCTTCCGCTACCTCCAGACCTCGCTGGCGATCATTCTGGTGCTGGTCGGTATCAAGATTTCGCTGGTGCCCTTCCACATCCACATCGACACCCTGCTCTCGCTGCTGGTGACGCTGGCGATCCTGGCGGGCGGCGTCATCTTCTCGCTCTGGAAGACCCGCAACGAGCCCAATATCAGCGCTCAGGAAGACCCCAAGCAGGGTCAGCTCGAGCCCTGATCGGCACCATCAGAACCCAAAGAGGCGACCCGGTTGACCCGGGCCGCCTCTTTTTTGTATATTTCCTTGCGCAACGCGCTTTGGAGGCCCTGTCCAGAAATGATCTGAAACCGCACCCCTGACGCTTCTGACTTGTCTTGGCACCCCCGTATCGGGGACCGGCCAGTCATGATGGCGCGTGTGGCAGCGGTCGATCTACGGACGGCCCAAATCTTTCCCTGGCTCCCCTCTGCCCCCGCTATCGGCGTCTCTGCTTTTCCGCATCCGCGCGCATTCCCGCGCGTCCTGTTCCACTTGGCTTGGCCACCGGGAAACGCCGCTGGCCGGAAGGATAGACCTATGCCGAAAAACCAGTTCCAACGCCCGCAACCGATCAACCATGCGCACAACGTGCCGCGGCACGGACAACAGCCGCCCCAGCCCCAAAAGCTGCAGCCAAAAGCCAAGGCCCCGGCCAAAACACCTGGCCTGCCGCCACTCGAAAAGCTGCTGGATGGCAAACAACACCACTAAAATGGGCGAGGCCGGTGGAAAACACCGGCCTCACTTTTCCAAGCGACAACAAGAGCTTCGTTGAAACCGCCACAATGGAAAGCCCGACAAGCAAAGCAGTGCTCTAAACTTGCCGCATTTGCCCAATAGCAGAATTGTCATAATGACAAAGGAGAAGCGCAAATGGGTGTGATCCACGAGATCGTCTTCGACTGCGACAAGCCGGCTGTTCTCGCTCGTTTCTGGGCCGAACTTCTCGATGGCTATGCTGTACGGCCCTATGATGCAGACGAGATTGCTCGCCTTGCGGCCCTCGGCCTGACGCCCGAGACCGATACGACCGTGATGGTCGATGGTCCCGGCCCCTCGATCTGCTTCCAGAACGTCGATGGCCGCGTCTACGACAATAACCGCGTGCATCTCGACATCGAGACCGGCAATCGCAGCAGCGAGGTCGAACGCCTGAAGACAGCCGGAGCCACGCTGGACCGGGTTTTGCCCACCTATACGGTGATGCGCGACCCCGAGGGCAACCAGTTCTGCCTCGTTGACCCCCGCATGACGGAAATGGCGGCGGCCTGATCCAGAGCGTGCTGACATGACCTGTCAGTCTCTGCCGCTACATCGGGACCATCCAGTTTGAGGAGAATCCCATGTCGCTGATCGCAACCTGCCACTGCGGTGCCACGCGCATCACCCTGCCCCGCTTGCCCACTGAAGGCAAGAGCTGCAATTGCAGTTTCTGCCAGCGCACCGGCGCGATCTGGGCCTATTTCGAAGAGGGTGAGCTGGCGTTCAATTCGCTCGACAGCGACAAGATTTATTCTGCCAGCGGCGGCATGAACGAACACCACTTCTGCGCCAATTGCGGCATCCATACCTGGGGCAGTTCACCCGACTGGGCCTCCGTCTACAATGCCGATGGCACACCCAAGGGCGAACCGGGCGCCATGCCCAGCACGCGCACCTTCGCCATCAATCTCAACGCCGTCGATTCGCTCGACTGGTCGAAGCTGAAGATCGAAAAGATGGACGGCCGCAACAACTGGTAGGCCCGCCTCCCGGTAGCCCTCACGGTCTCTCGGTAGCCCTCATGATCCAGTAGCTCTCATGGTGAGGTGCCCTCGGGCTTGACCGAGGGCATCGAACCACGGGGGCGTGGCAGAGGAGCTGTCATGCGCATGACCTCGTCCTTCCACGCCGCTTCGCGGCGCCTCAGGATGCGCTCGAGCAAATGCTGGCTTAGTGCCCCTCAAACGCCATCAGCGCATGAACATCGACCTTTTCCGCCCGCAGCTTGTCGGCGCCGCCAAGGTCCGGCAGGTCGATGGCAAACGAGGCATGATCGCAGGTGGCACCCGTCCGGCGGATCAAGCCGACCGCGGCAATGGCCGTACCCCCGGTAGCGATCAGATCATCGACCACGAGCACCTTGTGCGTTTCGTTCAGCACATCGGCATGGATCTCGATCGTATCGACCCCATATTCCAGCGCATAATTCTGGCCAATCGTCGTGCCCGGCAGCTTGCCGCGCTTGCGAACCGGCACGAAACCGACGCCAAGCGCAATGGCGACGCCTGCCCCGAAGATAAAGCCGCGCGCTTCGATACCGGCGACATGAGTAAAACCCAGCCCACGATGCGCTGCAGCCATCCGCTCGACGCTTTCCTTGAACCCTTCCGGGTGCTCGATCAGCGTGGTGATGTCACGAAAGAGGATCCCCGGCTTAGGATAGTCCGGAATCGTGCGGACGAGCGACTTCAGGTCGAGCGACATGGAAGGCCTTGTAAGACTTGGAAATCAGGGAGTGCGGCGACCGACGATATGGCGGGCGATGACGCCAGCATTGTAGGCGACGCTGCGGGTCGCAGTGACGGCGGCTTCGCGAGCCTTGGGATTGTTGGCCACAGCTTGAATGCCGGCGCGGACGGCAGGATGGCGGCTCACGGTCATGGCGGCGGACACGACGGTGACAGCCAGGCGAATGGCGGACAAGGCAACCTCCTCCCACAAAACCAATACTGCCTCATATTGCGGTTGAGGCTTGGAATGGCAAGGGGCCTTGCGAGGGTGTGAGGGGAAAAAGAAAAGGGGCCCGAGGGCCCCTGATCCAAATCTTCGCTGTAAGCCCTGCGAGCGTAGCTCTTCGGGCCCGACCATCTGAAATCGCCCTACCGAGGCGATTTTGCCGCGACGGCAAAAAGAAAGGGGCCTTGCGGCCCCAATCTTGAAGTGCAGTGCATGCCCTGCGAGCGTAGCTCTTCGGGCCTGACCACTTGAAATCGCCCCACCGGGGCGATTTTGCCGCGGAGCGGCCGATGGTCAGTGTTCGATACCAGCCCAGATCTTGCGCTTGGTGCCATACATCAGGCCGGCAAACAGCACGAGGAAGATCAGCACGGCAAAACCGGTCTGCTTGCGCGAGACCAAGTGCGGCTCGGCCATCCACATCATGAAGGCGGCAACGTCGGTGGAATACTGTTCCAGCGTTTGCGGCACAGACTGGCCGTCTTCGCTTTCTGCATAGCTGACCACCCCATCCGCCAGTGGCGGAGCCATGCCGATGGCGTGGCCGGGGAAGTAGTCATTGTAATGCTTGCCTTCAGGCAGCTGGAAAGGCGTGCCATCCGCACTGTGCGGGGCCGTTTCCGGCACCTCTTCATGATAGCCGTTGAGCAGCGCGTGGATATAATCCGGGCCGCCTTCCTGGTAACCGGTGAAGTAGTTGAAAATCCAGGTCGGGAACGGATCGGTCACGCCGCGGGCCTTGGCCAGCACCGAGAAGTCAGGCGGCAACGCGCCGCCATTGGCATCGCGGGCTTCCTGATCGTTGGCGAAAGGCGAAGGCCAGCGATCGGCCGGCACGGCCGGACGGCGGCCGCTTTCGGCGGTGATATCGGCCACTTCATATTCCAGCGCCAATGCACGAACCTGTGCCTCGGAGAACTCCGGGCCACCCTCTTCCATCAGATTGCGGAAGGAGATGAGGTGCGCGCTGTGGCAGCTCGAGCAGACTTCCCGGAAAACCTGGAAGCCGCGCTGCAGCTGGTTGGTGTCGTAGGTACCGAAGATGCCGCCGAACGACCAGGACTGGCGTTCGACATGCGCACCGCCCCCGGCTGCCTGGGCCGGAGCCATGGCAAGACCGGCGGCGAGCGCGGCAGCAGTGATGATGAGCTTACGGATGTTCATGTTACTCGCCCCGATCACGCGTGTGCATTCTTGCCGAGAACGCTCTCGGAAATGCTGGTTGGCAGGGGCTTTGGCGTTTCGATACGCGACAGCACCGGCAGGATCACGAGGAAGTAGATGAAGTAGTAAGCAGTGCAGACCTTGGCCATCACGGTGTAGATGCCCTCGGCCGGCTGTGCGCCGAGATACATCAGACCAACGAAGTTGATGGCAAACAGCGCAAAGAACCACTTGAACATCGGACGGAACACGCCCGAACGAACCTTGGACGTATCGAGCCACGGCACGATCAGCAGCATGAGCATCGCGCCGCCCATGGCGATAACGCCGCCGAGCTTGGAGTCGATGAACAGGATGTTGAAATCGATGGCGCGCAGGATCGTATAGAACGGCAGCAGATACCATTCCGGCACGATGTGGGCCGGCGTCACCTGGGCATTGGCCATCACATAGTTGTCAGGGTGACCAAGAATGTCAGGCGCGAAGAACACGAACCAGGCAAACGGGATCATGAACAGCACCATGCCGTAGAGATCCTTCATCGTGTAATACGGATGGAAGGGCACGGTATCACGGCTATCCTTCACCTCGACGCCGACCGGGTTGTTATTGCCCGGCACGTGCAGCGCCCAGATGTGCAGCGCCACGACAGCTGCGATGATGAACGGCAGCAGGTAGTGCAGCGAGAAGAAGCGGTTGAGCGTCGGATTGCCGACCGCAAAGCCGCCAAGCACGAGCTGCTTGATATTTTCGCCGACCAGCGGAATGGCGGTGAAAATGTTGGAGATAACCGTCGCACCCCAGAAGCTCATCTGGCCCCAGGGCAGGATGTAGCCCATGAACGCAGTAGCCGTGGTGAGGAGGAAGATCACAACGCCGAGGATCCAGAGGATTTCGCGCGGTGCTTTGTAGGAGCCGTAGAACAGCCCGCGGAACATGTGGATATAAAGCGCGATGAAGAACATCGAGGCGCCCACCGCGTGGGTTGCCTGGATGATGCGGCCGCCATTGACGTCGCGACGGATATGCTCGACCGAGTCGAACGCCATCGCCACATTGGGCGTATAGTGCATCGCCAAAATGATGCCGGTGACGATCTGCACACCGAGGCACATCACGAGAATGGCGCCGAACGTCCACCAGTAGTTGAGGTTCTTCGGCGTGGGGAAGTCCATGAGATGTTCTTTGGCAAAACGCACCACCGGCAGGCGGTCGTCCAGCCACTTCTCAACGGCATTTCCTGGAACGTAAGTCGAATGTTCTGACATCGGAAAAGCCCCCACTAACCGATCTGGACCAGCGTATCGCTGAGAAATTCATACGGCGGCACGACCAGATTCTTGGGTGCGGGGCCGCGGCGGATACGACCAGCCGAGTCATAGTGCGAACCATGGCATGGGCAGAACCAGCCATCGAAATCGCCCGATTCACCAACAGGGATACACCCGAGATGGGTGCAATTGGCGATCATGATCAGCCACTGTTCGTGGCCGGGCTTGGTACGTGCCTCGTCGGTTTCCGGATCCTTGAGGTCGGACATCGGAACGGCCTGGGCTTCCTCGATTTCCTTGGGCGTACGATGACGCACAAAGACCGGCAGACCGCGCCACATGATGGTCACCGACTGCCCTTCGGCAATCGGGCCCACATCATATTGAATGCTGGCAAGCGCCAGCGTGGACGCGTCCGGATTGAGCTGATTGATCAGCGGCCATACCACTGCGGCGGCACCAACAGCGCCGACGGCGCCTGTGGCGACGAAGAGAAAATCCCGCCGGTTGGTGGATGAGTGTTCTGCTTGCGTGGACAAGTCCGTTTCCCCGTACGATGCACAAATGACGGAACCGGCTCCAGCCCTCGACACCATAAGCAGAATCGACAAGCCAGCCGCCCTCAAGCGGTCCGTCAGTTGCGGTTCTTTTTGCACTCTCGGCTGGGCTTGTCCAGTGCGCGACGGGTGACAGTTTGCTCAAGCGCAACTATATCCTAACGCCGAACCTCTCGGATGGACCGGGCACGCCCCGGGGACAGTGCCCTTGTCGCTCGATCTTGCCCTCTATCAGCCCGACATTGCCAACAATACCGGCACGCTGGTGCGCCTCGGCGCCTGCCTTGGCCTCACCGTCCATATCATTCACCCCTCGGGCTTCCCCATCACCCCGCAAAACCTGTCACGCAGCGGCCTCGACTATGTGGAGCACGCCGTCATCCAGCAGCACGACAGTTTTGAGGCCTTCGACGCCTGGCGAACCGCAGAACACCGGCGGCTCGTCCTGCTGACCACCAAATCCAGCCAATCAGCCTACGAAGCCAGTTTCGCCTCCGGCGATATCCTGATGCTGGGCCGCGAAAGCGCCGGCGTCCCTGATTCTGTGGCCGAGCGCAGCGACCTGCGCATTCGCATTCCCATGCGCCCCGGTTTGCGCTCGATCAATGTTGCGCTCGCCGGCAGCATGATAGTTGGCGAGGCCATGAGACAGATTGGCCGCTTTACAGAGCTTTCCTGAAGGTCCATTCCCCCCGCTATGACCCTCCCTGCCGATATCGAAACCAAGAAGACCACCGCCGCCGCCTGGTTCCGCGCCCTGCGCGACCGCATCTGCGCCGGCCTCGAAGCCATCGAAGCCGAAGTCACCGGCCCCAATGCCCATATGCCCGCCGGCAAGTTCGAGCGCACCCCCTGGGACCGTGCCGCCGGCGGCGGGGGCGAAATGTCCATGCTCCATGGCCGCGTCTTCGAAAAAGCCGGCGTCCATATTTCCTCGGTCCACGGCAATTTCTCCGAGGATTTTGCCAAGCAGATGCCGGGCACCGAAGCTGGCACGGCCTTCTGGAGTTCGGGCATTTCCCTGATCATCCACCCCTGGAACCCCCATGTTCCGGCCGTGCATATGAACACGCGCATGATCGTCACGGGAAAACAGTGGTGGGGCGGCGGCGCCGACCTGACCCCCGTACTCGATCGCAAACGCAGCCAGGACGATCCCGATACGCTCGAATTCCACGCTGCCATGCGGCAAGCCTGCGAAGGCCGCCCCGGCGTCGATTACGATCGTTTCAAAGCCTGGTGCGACGAATATTTCTTCCTGCCCCACCGCAACGAACCGCGCGGCACTGGCGGCATCTTTTACGACCACTTCAATTCCGGCGATTGGGACGCCGACTTCGCCTTCACCAAAGCGGTGGGCGAAGCCTTCAACACCATTTATCCCAAGCTGGTCCGCCGCCATTTCGAAACCAACTGGACCGAAGCAGAACGCGACGAACAATTGGTGCGTCGCGGCCGCTATGTGGAGTTCAACCTCCTCTACGATCGCGGCACCACTTTCGGGCTCAAGACCGGCGGCAATGTGAACTCCATTCTCTCCTCCATGCCACCCGCGGTGAAATGGCCCTGACATGACCCTCGCGGCGCTCGAGATATCAGGCTATCGCTCGGTGCGCCGCATCCGCTTCCCCCTGCGCCAGCTGACCGTACTCATCGGCGGCAATGGCGTGGGCAAGACCAATCTCTACCGCTCGCTCGAACTCATGCAGAGCGCTGCCAGGGGCACTTTTGCCGAGGAACTGGCCCGCGAAGGCGGCTTGGCCTCGGTCTTCTGGGCCGGCGGCAAAAACCTCACCGCCGATGGCAGTTTCGATCCCAAATTTCGCACCGATGGCTACCGCGCAGGCGAAAGCCGCCGTCTGGTTCTTGAGGCCGAATTCAGCGAACTGGAGGGCTTTGACGAGGGCTTGCGCTACCGCCTGGAAGCCGGCTTTGCGCCGCCCACCTCTGCCGCCTTTCCAAACGAAGCCCAGATCAAAAGCGAACTGGCCGAAATGCGCCACCGCGGCAAGCCGGTGATGCTGATGGAGCGCAAGGGCCCTGTTGCCTGGGCCCGCGACGCCAGCGGCCGCCGCGAAACCGCCGACGAAGATCTCCTCCCTAGCGAGCCCGCCCTGGCCCGCCTCGGCGGTCGCCCGGAAATCGCCACGCTGCGCGATGCCATTCTCGGCTGGCGCTTCTTCCATGGGTTCCGGACTGATCCGGACTCGGCGCTCCGCCGGCCGTCGCGTGCGGTGACCTCCCCTACCCTTGCCTCCGACGGCAGCAATCTGGGCGCCGTATTCGCCACCCTGCGCCATATTCGAGGCGATACGATCGACCTCGACCGCGCCATCGCCGATGCCTTCCCGGGCGTCGAGCTGGTCATTCCTCCCGTCGAGGATCACGCCACCTTCGGCTTTCGCTATCCCGAAATGCCCAAGCGGGTCTTTGCGCCACACGAGCTCTCGGACGGCACCCTGCAGTTTCTGGCTCTTGCCGGGGCGCTGATGTCCTATCGCCTGCCCCCGTTCATTGCGCTCAACGAACCCGAAACCAGCCTCCACCCCTCGCTGCTGCCCATCCTCGCGCGCATGATCGTCAAGGCAGCGGAGCGGAGCCAGATCTGGGTCGTCACGCACGACCGCGAACTTGGCAATGCAATCGGCGAAGGCAGTGGCGTCCTGCCGCGCGAAGTCATCCGCGGCGACGATGGCACCTGGCTCGAAGGTCTGGGGCAGCTCGGCGAATTCGCCGACGACTAGGAACCACCCCCGCCACTGCGACGTTTCTGCCTCTACCCCGAGAGAATACGAAGGAGGAAACGCAATGAAACGCTTTGATTCCGGTACGCTTATCCCCGGCTCGACCTGGAAGGCCGAAGCCGAAAGTGAGGCTGAAGTGGTGCGGCGCGCCGTGGAAAACCTCAAGAATTTCCACGGTGAAACCATAGTTCGCCCCGAAATGGTGGAGCGGATCAAGGAGCGCATTGTGGACGTAGATGCCAAAGGCACCACGAAGCACTAAGCCTCGCGCTATCGGATATCCAGGCTTTCCAGAAGCTCATCCCGCGTCAGCGAAAAGGCGCTTTGCACCCAAAGCGTCTCCAGCCGGGCCAGAGTTGCTCCTACTTCTGGCCCGGGTTCGATCCCGTTTGCCACTATATCCTTGCCCGAAACCGGAAAATCCGGATTGGGCAGCCGCGCAATTTCGCGGGCTGCTTCCATCAGCCGCTCGCGCGGCCAATTGTGCTGGGCAGCGGCCACCGCCAATCCCTCGATAGCCTCATCGCGATAGCGATAGACCCCCAGCGCCACCTGATCCTCGGACATAAGCGCCGCCGCCGAAAAAACCCGCCGCGCCGCTTCAACCGATGCATTGGAAAGCCGCCAGCGCTCCTGCTGGGCGTCGATATCGCTCCCCGCCAAAAGCGCCAGCCGCGCCGCAGGATTGTGGCCACCCAGAACCTCATAGCGCAAAACCGCCGACAACTCGCTGCGCGATAGTGCCAAAAGCCCGATCTCGTTCATCACCGCGATGGTCAGCGCAATTTTCGGCAATGCCAGCATCCGCAGCATTTCCGAGCCAACACGCTCCGCCGACAGATGATCGAGCTTCCCCACCGCCAGCTGACAAGCCGCCAGCCCCTCCGCATCGAGCTTCTCGCCACCATGGCTCGCCGAAAAGCGGAAGAACCGGTAGACGCGCAAGCCATCCTCGGCGATGCGCTCGGCGGCATTGCCGATAAAGCGCACACGGCCCGCGAGAGCATCCCCCGCCCCCTTCAGCGGATCGAAAAGCCTGCCATCAAACCCACAATAGATCGCGTTGAGCGTCAAATCCCGGCGCTTGGCGTCCTCGGTCCAGTCCGTGCCGAACTGCACCTGCGCATGGCGGCCGTCGGTCTCGACATCGCGCCGCAGCGTCGTGACTTCCACCGTGGTCTCGTTAAGCCGCAGCGTCACCGTCCCATGGTCGATACCCGTGGGATAAACCACAATCCCCGCCGCTTTCGCGCGCTGCATCACCGCGACGGGAAGCAGCTCGGTGGCCATATCGATATCGGCCTCAGGGCTCAGTCGCCCCATCAAGGTATCGCGGACGATCCCCCCGACGGCGCGCGTCTTGCCCTCGTGCCCATCGAGCGCGGCGAAAATCGCCTGCACCTCCGGACGGGCAAGCCATTCAGTTTGCGGCAGATGGTCGGGGATCATGGTTCACCCAAAATAAGGTCACGGAATTTTCGGGTGAGATTGGCTGTAATGCCCCAGATCACGTGGCCATCGTGATCGATCTGCCAGGTCGAATGCTCCTTGCCGCCCCGTTTGATGCGAAAACGCCCATAGCTGGCGGAATCGAGAATACGCTTGAGCGGCACTTCGAACACCGAATGCACTTCACCGGGGTTGGGCACGAAGGGCCCGCTCGGCAGCACTTCGGCAATAACAGGCGTGATCAGGTAATTGCTGCCGGTGAAATAGGGCTCCATATAGCCCAGAATATTGGCTTCGGCCGGCTCAAGTCCGACTTCCTCATTGGCTTCCCGCAAAGCCGCAGCGCCTGCATGCGCATCGCCCGCATCCATCTTGCCGCCCGGAAAAGCCACCTGGCCCGAATGCGAACGCAGGTCCGGCGATCGCTCGGTATAAAGGACGGTATGTCCCTCGGGCCGGCGCACAAGCCCGATCAACACCGCAGCAAGCGTTGGCGGCCGCGAAAAAGGCTCGAGTGGCGCCCAGTCGGGCACGAGGTCATTCCCCACCGGCAAGGCGGGCGGCAAAGCCAGAAGGCGGCCGGCAAGGAGTTCGGCAATCGGCATATCGATGGGCAAGGAAGCGTCCGGGCGAATAGGCATCACGGGCAGGAGTTTATGCGAGCCCCTGCCCCGATGCACCCGTTTTGATCGCCCTCAGGCGCCGGCTTCAAAAGCAGCGATCGAACCGGTCAGCGTCTTCGCCAATTCCGGATCATCGGCCAGCAGCAGCACACGGCTGGTGTCCACCGGGCCGGGAAACTGGATATTGCCTGGCGTCGTCGGCACCCAGCCAAGCGGGCAATAATAATCCTGATCGCCCACCAGCAGCACGAAATGCCCTTCGCCGCGCGCCAAGGCGCGCTTGCTGACTTCCCGCGCCAGGAGCTTGCCAGCGCCCCGCTTGCGGAAATTGGGATGCGTCGCCAGCGGCCCGAGCAGATACCCTTTAACGCCGCCAACGCTGATCGGCGTCATCCACACAGCGCCCGAGGGCGTGCCATCGACGTCCGAGATCAGGCTCAGGCTCGGATCAATCGGGAACCGCTCGCGGACCCGGAACGCGGTGCGCGCAAACCGGCCTGGACCAAAGGCAATCGCCTGCAGGTCTTCGACAAATGCATCATCGGCAGGGGTAGCAGGCCGAACGACAGGCTGGCCAGGAAGAAGGGTAGCGACGGCCTCGGCCGCAACGAGCGTGGTCATGGGTCTATCCAGGAAAGATTTACGTGCAGATGGACATGCGATCGCCCCAAGGGGACCGCGCGAAATCGACCAACTAGGGTCGTCGGAACATCTGCAAAACCTTCACCATCCTGGACGCCTCCACGTCTGAATCCGCATTAGCACCAGCATGGTCGCCCGTAAATGGGAATATCGGCATCATGGCTGAAATTCCTGTTGTCTCTGCATCGGTGTATCCCAATTGCACAACGCATTGTTGCGCCCGAGGTGCCTTATCAGTTCTGATCGCGGCGACTAAGTTTGCGGCAACAGAAACGACGCAGCGCGGCGTGGACGCAGATGAGCGGACAATGCCGACAGCAAGATGACGAAAAAGGACCAAAGATGGGACAATTGATCGACGGCAAATGGTCGGACAAGTGGTACGACACCAGCAAGACCGGCGGTAAATTCGTGCGCTCGCAATCCGGCTTCCGCAATTGGGTCACCGCTGACGGCAGCCCCGGCCCCACCGGCGAAGGCGGCTACGCTGCCGAGGCCGGTCGCTACCATCTCTATGTGTCGCTCGCCTGTCCCTGGGCCCACCGCACCCTGATCTTCCGCAAGCTCAAGGAACTCGAAAGCCTGATCTCGGTCTCAGTGGTTTCCCCAAAAATGCCCGACGAAACCGGCTGGAGTTTCAAGACCGACGAAGGCTCGACCGGCGACACCCTGCTCGGCAAGGATTTTCTCCACCAGGTCTATACGGCAGCGAAGCCCGACTACACCGGCCGCGTCACCGTACCTGTCCTCTGGGACAAGAAGACCAACACGATCGTTTCCAACGAAAGTGCTGAGATTATCCGCATGTTCAATTCAGCCTTCAACGAGCTGACCGGCAACACCGACGACTACTACCCCGAAGCCTCGCGCGAAACGATCGACGCGATCAATGCCCGCGTCTATGACGACATCAACAACGGCGTCTACAAAGCTGGCTTCGCGACGACCCAGGTCGCTTATGAAGAGGCCGCCAACAAGCTTTTCGACGCCCTCGATTGGACCGAAGGCCTATTGGGCGAAAACGCCTACCTGACCGGCGATAGCATCACCGAAGCCGACTGGCGCCTGTTCACGACCCTCGTGCGCTTCGACGCCGTCTATTTCGGCCACTTCAAGTGCAACCGCCGGCAGATCGCCGACTATCCGAACCTGTCGCACTACCTGAAAGCGCTCTACGAAGTTCCCGGCGTCAAGGAAACGGTCGATATCGGCCACATCCAGACGCACTACTATTGGAGCCACATCACCATCAACCCGCACCGCATCGTGCCGATCGGCCCCAAACTGTCGTTCGTCGATTAAGGCCGGCTCAGTACCCCCAGACATCCCGCTTGGGCGCACCGTCGAACACTTCGTCGATGCGCTGGGACGTCGCGGGGGTCACGCCTTCAGGCAATTTCGTGATCTCGAACCACCCGCCCTCGGCGATCTCGTGATCCTTCTTGCGCACGAAAACGAACTCGTGTGACCGTGCCACATAGAACAGCACGTGGTCGCGGTTCGTGACCGAGCTCGAATTGTGATAGACGCCGAAGAGCTCCATCGGGCCGGTAACGCGATGCCCGGTTTCTTCCAGCGTTTCGCGCGCGCCGGAGGCCTCCGCCGTTTCGCCCGGCTCGATCCCGCCGCCGGGGAACTGCCAGCCCGGAATGAGCGTATGGCGGATCAGGTACACCTTGTTGCCATCAACCAGCATGACGCGCGTGCCGATCGTCATGTGGCGAATGATGCCGATAATGGTGAGAAACACCTTGGCGCGCACGCGCTGGAATCGGTTCATCATGTCTGGCTTCTCCGTCGAACTTGCCGCAGGGGTAGCGTTTCCTGCGCAAAAGTCGATAGCGCTTTCGCGCTTTCCCGATGCAGCCAAGCGCCTATTCAAGCGTTTGAAGCCCACCTGTTTCAAACCGGTCACCAGATTTTGCCCCGAAAATCCGACCCTTGCGGTCGATTGACCGTTTCCCTGCGTAAAACCTTCTGGCAAAACCCCTCCCGATGACAACGCTTGCGCACATATCGGATATTCACCTCTCGCCCATGCCGGAGGTGGCCCTGGGGAACCTTGTCGGCAAGCGCCTGACCGGCTACCTCAACTGGAAGCTCAAGCGCCACGGCGAGCTCAACTCCGAAACGCTGACGCGCCTCGTCGCGCATATGCAGGAGCAGAACGCCGATTTCACCGCCGTAACGGGCGATCTCACCAACCTCGCCCTGCCCGCCGAAATTCGCCGTGCCGGGGAGTGGTTGCAGGCTCTGGGCACCAGCGATCGCACCGCCGTGTGCCCCGGCAATCACGATGCCTATGTGCCCGGCGCCCTCGAAATGGCGCGCGACATGTGGGGCGAATATCTCAAGGGCGAGACGCTCGAAGGCGCGCCTTTTCCCTTCGTGCGCCGCGTCGGCGACGTCGCGATCATCTCCTGTTCAAGCGCCGTGCCCACTCCCCCCTTCTTCGCCATCGGGCGCTTCGAAGAAAAGCAGGCTGCGCGGCTCGAACGGATGCTAAAACTTCTGGGCGATGCCGGCTATTTCCGCGTCGTGATGATTCATCACCCGCCCAATGCCGAATTGCAGCATCCTTCCTTCGGCCTCAAGGGCCACCGGCTCTTCCGCAAGGTCATCGCCACCTTTGGTGCCGAAATGATCCTCCACGGCCACACGCACCGCTCCTCGATCCACCATATTCCCGGGCTCGACCACGAAGTCCCGGTGATCGGCGTTGCCGCGGCCAGCGCAGCGCAGGGTGGAACGCTGGACGACCCGGCCCGCTACAACCTCTTCCGTATCGAGAAAAACGGCGACGGCTGGTCCTGCACCATGCGCGAATACGGCTTCCAGCGCATCGGCAGCGACATCGTCATGCGCATGCAGATGCGGATCTACTAAAGAATTTCACTCTCTGATTGAGCGAGCTTTCTCCAGTAGACCTCATGGTGAGGTGCGGAACGAAGTGGAGCCTCGAACCACGAGGGCGTGCACCGATGCCTCAACGCCACGCCCTCGTGGTTCGAGGCTTTGCTCTGCAAAGCACCTCACCATGAAGGCTACTGGAGCTACACCGTTTTCACCCCCATCACGGCCGCGAAAACGCAGCGAACGGATTGCGATGGGTAAGCCCCACAATCGTCTCCTCGCCGACCCCTGCCGCCGCCAGCATGGGCAGGAGTTCGGTGCTGACCACCGTATAAGGTTTTGGCTCCCCACCCTTGGGGAGCGCCGGGTCGAACCAGCCACGATCATGGCTGATCAGCAATTTGTCCCCAAGCCCCGCGTCCAGCGCCTTAAGCACCAGCCCGGCACTTTCCTCGACCGGAACCGCACCCACATTGTCATATTCGATCCAGGCGCCGCGCTCCACGAGCGCTTTGTGCAGTCCGAAATCGGGCTCCGCCTGGGTATGAATGGAAACAAAACGAGCAGCCGATCCGCCTTCGGCTTCAATGATATCGAGCTGGTCCATCACCACCCGCCCCCGGATCGTATGGCTGCCGATCAGAGCGTCGGTCGCAATGGCCGCCCGCGTTGCCGCGCGCAGAATGCGCTCCTCCAGCCTGGTCATGCCATCGTCGCCGGCACTGAGCTTGATCCAGCCCGCCTTGAAGCCGGTCTGCTCGATACCGTCCTGTAGCTCCGCCAGCATCCAGTCATGGAGCGCGTCTTCACTCGCCGCCGCCACCCATGCCGGTATCCAGGGCTCCCGATAATTACCGGTCGGCACCACTATGGGAAAATTGGTGGCCTTGCTGACAGCCAGATCCATGTCGGCGCGC
The DNA here is from genome assembly GCF_001427875.1 of Devosia sp. Root685. Lineage (GTDB taxonomy): Bacteria > Pseudomonadota > Alphaproteobacteria > Rhizobiales > Devosiaceae > Devosia. Next base: position 73,701 of record NZ_LMHK01000002.1, read on the forward strand.
CGGCCCACCCCCCCTGTCGAACACTCGACGAGCGCCGTCACCCCGAGCGCCTTGATCGCCTCGATCTGCGGCACCATCAGCGCCAAAACCTCCTCCACGGAAGCTTCGGCATAGCCGGGCTGGTCAGGCGTCCGCAGATCGACAAACACATGCTCATGCGGCAGGATCATGCCCAGCTGATCGGCGCCGAGCGCACCGAGGGTCGTATAAAGTCGGCGCATTTCATATCTCCCAAACGGCCCGGACAGTGGCCCGCTACATCCTTGATCCATCGAGCCCAAAGGCCAGCGCCGCATCAGGCTCGATCCCGACAGCAATCGGCGCGCCGACCGCAACACGCGAATGGCCCTTTTGTTGAATGGTTACCTTGGTTTCCCCATCCGTGCCCACACCATAGACATAGGACACGCCGCCAAGCTGCTCGATCACCTGCGCGCTCGCCGTCAATACCGGACCGCCCAATGCCGCATCGGCAAAATGCTCCGGCCGGATGCCGACATTGATCTTTTCGCCCACAGCCCCGCCCGAACCGCGGCGTTTCACCTGCAGAGCCGGCGCATCGAAAGCCGACAGCGATACCGTCAGCATCTGCCCCTCGATCGCAATAATCGTGCCCTCAAGAAAATTCATCCTAGGCGAGCCGATAAACCCGGCCACAAAGATATTGTCGGGATTATCATAGAGCTCGACCGGGCTCCCCTGCTGCTCGATGCGCCCGGCACGCAGCACGACGATACGGTCAGCCAGCGTCATGGCCTCCACCTGATCATGGGTCACATAAACCATGGTCGCGCCGAGCTGATGGTGCAGCTTGGCGATCTCGATACGCATCTGCACCCGCAGTTCCGCATCGAGATTGCTCAGCGGCTCGTCGAACAGAAAGGCCTTGGGCTGGCGCACGATGGCGCGGCCAATGGCGACACGCTGGCGCTGGCCACCCGATAATTGCCGCGGCTTGCGATCGAGCAGTTCGGTCAGTTCCAAAATGCGCGCCGCCCCTTCGACGCGCTCGGCCACCTCGTCCTTGGCCGCCCCGCCCATGCGCAGGCCAAAGCCGAGATTCTGCGCCACTGTCATATGCGGATAAAGCGCATAGGACTGGAACACCATGGCGACCCCGCGTTCGGATGGATCGAAATCGGTCACATCCTCGCCCCCGATCAGCACCTGGCCCGACGAGAGCTCCTCAAGCCCGGAAATGCTGCGCAGCAGTGTCGATTTCCCGCAGCCCGAGGGGCCGACGAAAACGACGAATTCCCCGTCCCCGATATCGAGATTGATGTCGTGCAGAACCTTCACCGAGCCAAAGCTCTTGTTGATCCCACGCAATTGCAGTTCAGCCATCGCATCCTCCTTGCAGATGGTTCAATTCTCTTCAGCGTGCCGCCCAAAGCGCCCCGCGCTCGAAGATGGTCCGCATTTGCGGCACCTTGAATTCGTCAGCGACGTGCCCGAGCGCAGAGTAGAACACCCGCCCCTTGCCGAAGCGCCGCTTCCAGACCACGGGCATCACCACACCCGCAATCTCCTCGACATACTCGCCGGTAAAGGTGGTGGTCGCCAGCACGTCGACGCTGGGGTCGAAATGCATGTAATATTGCTCGGAGCGATAGGGAAAGTCGCCGATACCGGCGGTGATCGGATCATCCGACGCAGAAATATTGACGGTATAGTCGATGATATTGCCCGGATGCGCCACCCATTGGCCGCCCGTCATGAACTGATAATCCGGCTCATTGCGAAAACTGTCGCACATCAGCCCGTGAAACCCGGCCAGCCCCGTCCCCCCGCGCACCGCGGCCAGCAGATTGGTCAGCTCCTCGCGCTCGATCCGGGACATGGTGATGGCCGGAATGATCAGGTCGCGCTTGCCGAGATCGGCATCGGCAAAGGCCTCGGTGGTCGATTCGATGGTCACGTCAAAGCCATGCTCCTCCAGCATGGCGCCAACCAGCCGGGCACTCTGTTCGGGTGTGTGGCCATCCCAGCCTCCCCAGACGATCAGGGCCGATTTGGTCATTGCGCAGTCTCCTCATAAGTCGATGTCCAAGGGGCGCTGTAAACGTCGCGCAGCATCAATGCTGCGGCGCCACGTGCCCAAAGCTGGTCGTCCATTTCGTGGAAAATGATCTTGGTGGTGGCAAAATGCGCCCGAAAACTGTTCGCTGCCACGGCCGTCATAAGCGCGGGCTGCACCAGTTCGGCAAAGCGCCTGGTCTCGAGCGCCACGATGATCTTTTCGGGATTGATCAGGTTGACGATGTGGGAAATCCCGAGGCCCAGTCTGCTGCCGAAAGCCTCGATAATCTCCGTGGCCCCGGCAACGCCGCTATCGGCGGCTTCCGCCAGCGCGCTCAACAGGTCCGCCCGCACCAGCGGGCTCGCCAGAAATTCCTCGCCAAGCCGGGCCGAGGCTTCCCGCTTCACCGCCGAGACGCCGATATAGGCATTGAGACAATCGTGCTGGCCACAATCGCATTCGGCGCCCGCCTCGCCGACCTTGATATGCCCGAAAGTCGGTCCCAGCGTGCTCGCCCCCCGATGCAGGTCCGCATCGAGCCACAGCCCGAGGCTCACGGTCTGGTCGAGCGTGATCACCGCAAAGCTCTTTTCCTTCTGTGCGTGGCCGAACCAGCTTTCGGCCAGCGCCAGCAGATTTGCCGGCTTTTCGAGCCGCACCGGCAGCCCCGTCCGTTCGCCCAATACGCTCCCGAGCGGAATTTCCCGCTCGCCGAAAACCGAGCTCGAATAGCTGCGGCCCGAGCGCGGATCGACCAGTCCCGGCACACCGATGCCGATCCCCTTGAGCCGGCTCCGGTCGACGCCCGAGCGCGTCATGCATTCGTCGAGCGCATCTTCGATCAGGTCGGCAATAACCTCCACCGGCTGCCGGGCCATGCGGATCGGCAGTTGCAGCGACGAAACAAGCTCGCCGCGAAAATCCACCAGCGTCACCGTGGTCAGCGCGTCGGAAATCTTGATGCCCAGCACATAGGCGGCGTCGGGCACAAGGCCGAGCAACACCCGCGGCCGCCCGCGCTGGATTTCCCCATTGGCCGGCGTGTGAATGGCATGGATCAGCCCTTCTTCGATCAATGCCCCGGTAATGGCCGATACGGTCGTGCCGCTCAGTAGCGTGCGTTCCGAAATCTCGACGCGCGAAATCTGTCCGTGATGGCGAATGGCCTCGAGCACGTGGAACTTGTTGATTTCCCGCATCAGCAGCGGGTCGGCAATCTTGACGACCAAGTCCATACTCCCGGCGTCAAACCGCCAACCTGATTTACTAAGCTATCCGTATCAAATATCCGGGTAGCACAACACGCCGAATGTCGTTTCGGCGCCAAAATCAGGCAAATCCTCCCAATCTCATCCCCTTCTGGCCGCTTATGGGGCCAGCCAGCAGATGTGAGGTACGTTCCTCTTGTATCTTTAATAAGGGATGCGTAGAAAGTATCAAGTGGCGAGTTCGGGGAGAGACCTCGCTGCGGCGGCCGGGAGGGGACCATCTGGTCCATGGCCGCATCACAAAGGAGGAACCAATGAAGCATCTTGCGCTTGCCGCGGTGCTGGGTCTGGCCGCAATTTTGCCGGCCCAGGCCCAAACCGTCGTCAGACACCTGCACATCACGTCCATTCCGGCCGAAGTCGAACTGATGCAGTCGATTGCGGACGAGTTCATGGCCGCCAATCCCGACATCAAGGTCGAGCTGCCCTTCCTCGAAAACGAGGCGTTCAAGGCCAAGCTGACGACCCTTCTGCAGTCGGCCGATGCGCCCGACGTGTTCCACTCCTGGGGTGGCGGCGTCTTTTACGAACAGGCCAAGGCTGGGTTCCTGCGTCCCGTCGAGGATGTGCTGACCCAGGAGGCCAAGGATAATCAGGGCCAGGCCGGCGTTTCCGCCTTCACCGCGCCCGATGGTCATATCTATGGCGTGGCGCGCGATGTCAGCGAAGTCGTGCTTTGGTACAACAAGGCACTCTTTGAACAGGCCGGCGTCGATCCGGCCAGCATGCAGACCTGGGAAGGCTTCCTTGCCGGGGTCCAGACCTTCAAGGATGCCGGCATCACCCCGATCGCCATCGGCGCCAAGGACAAGTGGCCGGCCCACTTCTGGTGGTCGAAGCTCGTCGTGCGGCTGGCTGGCAAGGATGGCTTTGAAGCGGCGGCCCGCGGCGAAGGCGACGGCTTTGAGGGCGAAGATTTCGTCAAGGCTGGACAGTATTTCCTTGAGCTGGCTGACCTCGAACCCTGGCAGCAGGGGTTCCTTGCCGCCAGCTATGGCGATGCCTCCGGTCTCTTCGGCGACGGCAAGGCGGCAATGCACCTGATGGGCGATTGGGATTACGGCGCCATGAAGGACAATTCCGCCAATAAAGCGGGCATTCCCGACGACCAGCTCGGCATCCTGCCCTTCCCCACCATTGAAGGCGGCAAGGGCGACCCGACCGACACGCTCGGTGGTCTTGGCGGCATTCTCTTCTCCAAGAACGCGTCCGATGCGGCCGTGAAATGGGTCGAGTTCTTCAACTCGGTCGAACAGCAGAAGAAGTACGCGGAAGCGGCCTATTACATCCCCATCGCCAAGGGCGCTGCCGATGTCATGACCAATCCGTTCAAGCAGCAGATCGCCCGCAATATCGGCGGCGCGCACTGGCATGCCCTGTTCTTCGACCAGGCCCTTGGCCCCAATGTGGGCGGCGTCGTCAACGACGTCTCGGCAGAACTCGCCGGCAATTCCATCAGCGCCGAAGAAGCGGCCGAACTGATCAAGGAAGCGGTGGACGATTCGCTCTAGGGCGTCAGTCCACCCACCCCTGCCGGCGGACGGTCTCCCTGTCCGCCCGCCGGCAGCCCTCGCCTAAGCCGATAGTACCCCTCGCGCCCCGGCGCTGCGGGACGGGAGAACCACGTGATGACCACCCTTTCCAACACAGCCAATGCGGGCGCTTCCGTCGCGCCGCGGCGGTGGCGCTATGTCGAGCGCAAGAGCCTCTTGCCGCTCCTGCTGTTCCTGCCGCCCGCGCTCATTCTCTTCAGCCTCTTCGTCGTCCTGCCCATGGTCGATGCGGCGACCTTTTCCTTCTTCAACTGGAATGGCTACGGGCCGATCACCGATTTCGTCGGCCTCGAAAACTATGCCGATGTCCTGACCCACCGCAATTTCGGCACCGCCGTCCGCAACAGCCTCATCGTCGTTGCCGTCTCGCTGCTTATCCAGTTGCCGCTCGCCATGTGGTGCGCCATCGCCCTGGCCGAGCGTTCGGTTTCCATCAATGTCATGCGCACGCTGTTCTTCCTGCCCTTCATGCTGGCCGAAGTTGCCGCGGGTCTGATCTGGAAGTTCGTTTATGACGGCAATTACGGCCTGTTGCCTGCCGTCGGCTCAGCCATCGGGGTCGACATGCCCTTCGTCCTCGGCGACAAATTCTGGGTCATCCCGGCCATCATGCTGGTCATCACCTGGAAATATTTCGGCTTCCACATGATGATCTTCATCGCCGGCCTCCAATCGATCCCCAATGAGGTGATCGAGGCGGCCCGGCTCGATGGCGTCAAGCGCTGGCAGATCGTGCGCCACATCAAGATCCCGATGATCCGCTCGGCCATCGTCATCTCGGTCTTCTTCGCCATCACCGGCGCCCTGCAACTCTTCGACCTGATCATTCCGCTATCCAATGGCGGCCCCTCGCATTCGAGCCACACCATCGTCACCTTCCTCTACCAATTCGGCATTCTGCGCATGAAGCTCGGTTTTGGTGGTGCGGTGAGCGTGCTGCTCTTCATCGCCTGCGTGATCGTGGCCCTCGCCTATCGTCGCATTCTCTTCAGGGTGGAGCACAATTGATGGCCGCCGCATCCAAAAAACGCCGCTCCCCCGTCTCCCCACTGCAATGGCTGACCCTCCTGATCGTCGCCACGTTCGTGATCGTGCCGTTCTACACAACGGCGCTCGGCGGCTTCAAGGAAATCGGGGAATTGCGGGTCAATCCCTTCGGCCTGCCCGCCAGCTGGGACCCGGTGCGTTTCGTCGAAATCCTCGGCGGACCACGCTATTTCTCTTCGCTCGGCAATTCCCTGCTCATCGCCCTCGGCACGGTGGTTCTGTCCACCCTCATCGCCTCGATGACGGCCTTTGCCCTGGCCCATATCAAATTCTTCGGCCGCAACTTCATCATGGGCTACCTGATGCTCGGCCTGCTCTTCCCCTCGGCCACCGGCATCCTGCCCCTCTTCATCAAGATGCGTGATCTCGGCATGCTCGACAGCCATTGGGGCATCATCATCGTGCAGGTCGCCTTCAGCGTGTCCTTCGCCGTGCTGCTGTTCCACAATTTCTTCAAGGAACTGCCCAAGGAACTGATCGACGCCGCCCGCATGGACAATTGCGGCTATATCCGCATCTACTGGTACATCACCCTGCCGCTCTGCCTGCCGATCATCGCGACAGTCGGCGTGTTCAATTTTGTCGGCAGCTGGAACAGCTTCCTCCTGCCCCTGATCGTGCTCAATTCCGAATCCAAATACACTTGGCCGCTGGGGATCATGCAGTTCCAGGGTCAATATGGCTCGGACTGGCCACGCATCCTCGCCTTCCTCACCCTCTCGATCATGCCCGCCATCGCCTTCTTCCTCCTGGCGCAGCGCTACGTCATCTCGGGGCTCACCGGCGGAGCGGTCAAAGGCTAGACGCGGGGCAAGGAGCCCCGCTCGATCACCGGCATTTCGATCAGTTGCGGCGCGCTTGCCTCGCCAAGCAACAGCTCCACCGCCCGCCGCCCCATTTCTTCATGCGGCAGGCCGATAGTGGTCAGCCCGGGCCTGAGATAGGAGGCCAATTCGTCATTGTCGAAGGAGACGACCGCGACATCCTCGGGCACGCTGAGTCGCGCCTCCGCCAGTGCCTGATAGGCGCCAAAGGCCAAACGGTCGTTGAGGCAAAGGATCGCCCGCGGCCGCGTCGATTTCAGCACCTTGCGCGTCAGCTCGTAACCATGCCCCGGCTCCCAGTTCCAGCAGCTGAGCTCTGCCAGAAACGCCATATCCGCCGCCTTCATCGCCGCGCGAATGCCGGCAAAACGCCGCGCAATGGTTTCCGAACGAAACAGCCCCGCCTCCACCTCGGCATTGTGCCCCAAAAGCACCACGCCATCGCTGATCCCGGCTTCCAGTAGCCGCTCCACCACCCGCTGCCCGCCGCGATATTCATCCGGCAGCACCGAAACGGGAAAGCGCGCGCTGGTGCCGTTCAGCATCACCGTCGGCACATTGATCGGCAGGTCCGGCACGAAAACTTCGCGCGCCCGCATGGCGGCAAAGATCAGTCCATCGACCTGGCGGTCGAGCGCCGCCTCCACCGCCTGAATTTCGCGCGCCGGCTCGCCCCCGGTCTCGAGCACCAGCATCACATGCTTGGCCTCTTCCGCCGCCGCCAGCGCCCCGCGAATAAGCCCGCTCGCAAAGCGCGTCGTCGCCACATAGTCCGAGATGAACGCGATGGAGCGCGACTTGTCCGTCCGCAGCGCCCGCGCCGCGACATTGGGCCGATAGCCCAGGCTCGCCGCCGCCGCGTGCACCTTGGCGTGGGCCTCGACGGAAAGGCGCGTGTCCGGCCGTCCGGTCAGGATCATCGAAGCGGCCGTGGTGGAGAGGCCTGCAAGACGCGCCACGTCGGCCAGCGTTACCCTTTTCTTCGTCAAGCCCCATGCCTCCTGCCCCAAACGGGAGCCGTCACCCTTGCCGTTGCATAACCACGCCGGTCTCGCTTGACAACCAGAGCGCGCCATTGCATTTGCTAAATGCTTTTAGCAGGGGGAGTGAATGGGTTTCAACCTGTCCGATCACTGGGTCTGGGATTTCTGGCTGGCCGACGACGGCGCCACGTACCATCTCTATTATCTCCACGCTCCAAAATCGCTCGGCAATCCCGATCTGCGCCACCGCAATGCGCGCATCGGCCACGCCACCTCGCCCGATCTCATGACCTGGACCGATCACGGCCGCGCCTTCGACGCCGGCCTTCCCGGCAGTTTCGATGGCAGCGCCACCTGGACCGGCAGCGTCGTGCGCGACCCCACGGGCCTCTGGCGCATGTTCTACACCGGCTCGCGCTTCCTCTCGCCCGACACCATGGCCAATATCGAAACCGTGGGCCTCGCCACCTCCACCGATCTTGCCACCTGGACCAAGCAGCCCGGCCCCGTTCTCGTCGCCGATCCCGCGCTTTATGAAACCCTCGGCACCTCCACCTGGCCCGAAGAGGCCTGGCGCGACCCCTGGGTCTTCTGGGACGAGCCGAGCCAGCTGTGGCACATGCTGATCACCGCCCGCAGCAAAACCGGCACCGAGCCCGATCGCGGCGTCATGGCCCACGCCACCTCGCCCGATCTGTCCAATTGGACGGCCCAGCCCGCCCTCAGCCAGCCCGGCTCCGGCTTTGCCCATCTCGAAGTTTTCCAGATTGTCGAAATCGCCGGCCGCCAGCACATCATCTTCTGCTGCGACACAGCCAAACTCACCGGCGCCCGCGCCAACCAGACCGGCGGGGTCTGGACCCAGCCGCTCGACAGCTTCCCTGCCCAAGTCGATTTCCGCCAGGCCCGCCGCCTCGTCGATGAGCGCCTCTATGCCGGCCGCGTCGCCTTCACCCGCGCCGGCAAGCCCCATCTCCTCGCCTTCAACAATGTCAGCGCCGATGGCCAATTTCTCGGCGGCATTTCCGATCCCCTGCCCCTCGTCATCGGCGCGGATGGCTATCTCGAACTGGAGCGCGCAGCATGAGCCCCACCATTTCCGGCTTCGCCGCCCCCGGCTACGAAACCGTCGCCGAAGCCTTCGCCCGCGCCTTCGATGACCGCCCCGAAATGGGTGCCGCCCTCCACATCCTGCGCGATGGCGAAACCGTGGTCGATCTCTGGGGCGGCGTAGCCGACGCCCGCAGCGGCCGCGCTTGGCAGCAGGATACGCCCTCCGTGATCTTCTCCTGCACCAAGGGTCTGGTTTCCATCCTCGCCGCCCGCCTCGTTCAAGACGGCAAGCTCGATTACGACGCGCCCGTCAACCGCTATTGGCCCGAATTCGCCGCCGCCGGCAAGGCAGAGGTCACCGTCGGCGATGCCCTCGCCCATCGCGCCGGCCTCTCCGCCCCGCGCCTCGACCTCACCGAAGACGACATCGTCGATTGGGATCGCATGGCCGAAGTTCTGGCGGAGCAGGAGCCGCTCTGGCCCCTCGGCACCGGCTACGCCTATCATGCCCTCACCCATGGCTGGGTCGCCGGCGAAATCATCCGCCGCGTCGCCGGCCAATCGGTCGGCCAATATTTTGCCGATCTCATCACCCGGCCCCTCGGCATTCCCGCCTGGATTGGCCTCCCCGAAAGCGAAGCCCCCCGCGCGGCTCATCTCCGCGTCAGTCCGCCGCTTTCCACCCTCTGGGCCGATGAAGCGGCAAAACCCGCGCCCAATTGGCCCTATAAAGCCATGACCCTGGGCGATGCCCTCCCCGCCGATCTCGTCTCGGAAACCGGCGGCTTCAACACCCAGCGCATCCGCGCCGCCGAAATTCCCGGCGCCGGCGGCATCGCCTCGGCCGAAGCCCTCGCCACCATCTGGTCGGCAACCGTCACGCCGACGCGCGGCACAAAACTGCTCGATGCTTCGGTGATCGCCGCGGCCACCCGCCCGCGGAGCGAGGGTGTCTCGGTCTTCGGCGGCGAGCCGCCCTTTTCCCGCTGGGGCTGCGGCTTCCAGCTCGATTCCGAAGCGCGTCGCTATCTCGACGATCACTGCTTCGGGCATGACGGTGCCGGTGGGCAAGTCGGCTTTGCCGATCCCGGGCACAATATCGGTTTCGGCTTCGTCACCAATTGGATGATGGGTCCGGAAGACCAGCGCGCCACGGCCATTATCGCGGCCCTGCGCGCTTGTCTCTAGTCGCCGCGTACGAGCGACGTCGCGGATATTGACACCGCGCCGCGCCCATGCGCTAAATCCATTTAGCAGACGGAAACATCCCTGCATCCCTGACCCTTGGAGGAGGCAAATCTTGAACACCCCATCCCGCCACGCCCTTCGCATTCTCGCCACCCTGTCGGTCGCTGCCAGCGCCGGCACGGCCATTGCCGCCCCGAGCTGCGGCACCGATCCGGTGGTGCTCAATGCCTATTTCGAAACCGGCTTTCCCTTGCCGACGCGCCTGAGCGCAGAGTTCACCAAGCAGTTCCCCAATGTCACCTTCGACATCAAGGAAGATCAGTTCGCCAATATGATGGAGAACTCCCCGCGCATCCTGTCCGAAGACAATGCGCCCGATCTCATTCGCCTGCCCTCGCTCACCGATCTTGTGGCGAACAACCTGCTGCTCAATCTCGACAGCTATTTCACCGAATTCGGCTGGGACAAGTTCCCTGCTGGCCAGCTGGTGCAGTTGCGCGTCGAAGAAGGCGGCCGTCCGCGCGGCACCGGCTCGCTCTTTGGCATGGGCCTCAACTATTCCATGACCGGCGTTTTTTACAACAAGGCGCTGGCCGAACAGATCGGCATGACCGAGCCGCCGAAAACCGTTGCTGAGCTTGACGCCCTGATGGCCAAGGCCAAGGAAGCCGGTCTCCTGCCAATCATGCAGTGGAACAAGGGCACGGCCGGCCTCGCCTTCCCGCTGCAAAACCTGATGGGCGCCTATGGCCCGCCAGAGCCGATCAACGACTGGATCTTCCAGAAGGATGGCGCCACCATCAACACCGCCGATGCCCTTGAAGCCGCCGAACATCTCGACGGCTGGATCAAGGCTGGCTATTTCCCGCCCGATGCCAATGCCATCGAATATTTCCAGATGATGAGCCGCTTCATCGGCGGCGAGGGCCTCTTCATGTTCAACGGCGATTGGGAATCGGGCAATCTCGACACCAATGCCAAGGACAAGTTCGGCTTCTTCATCATGCCGAGCGCCGAAGAAGGCGGTCGCCACGCCTCGATGTCCGCTCCGCTGAGCTACGGTATCGGCGCCAAAGCGGCTCATGCCGATTGCGCTGCCTTCTTCCTCGATTGGGTCGCGACCAATGAAGAAGCCCGCAAGATCAACGTCGCCGTCGGCGGCTCCAATCCCGGTGGCCCGGCCGATATGGCCATTCCCCCGGTCGAACCCGGCTCGGTGACCGAACAGTCCCTCGCTGCCGGTGCAGTCCTTGCGCAGGATAATGGCGCCATGGACTTCATCGCCAATGCCACCGGCGCCATCTTCGCCGCCGGCTGGACCCCTGAACTGCAGAAAATGGTCGGCGGCCAACAGACCGCCACCGGCCTTGTCGAAGCCGTCCAGAAGGAATACGAGACCCAGCTGTCCCGCTAAGTCTTGGCATCAGGGAAGGGCGGCCCGTGCTCCGGGCCTGCCCTCCCACCGGCTGTCATCCCGGCGAAAGCCGGGGTGACAAGCGCGGGTGATATTGCCCCAACTAAAAGTGGAATGCTCCGAGAGCATCTCGGCTGCCAAGCAACCGGAATAAACCATGACTGAACATCCATCGTCCGTTCCGGACGCCAGGCAGCGCGCCAAAAAGGCTCCGCCGGCGCGGAAAAGCCGCAAGGCCCGGCTCACCGCCTGGCTCTTCATCACGCCGGCTTTCCTCGCCTATGCCGCCTTCGTGCTCGTGCCGCTTGGCATGAGCGTCTATTATTCTTTCCTCCGTTGGGACGGCATCGGGGAAGCGCGCTTCCACGGCCTGACCAACTACATCACCGTCCTCACCGATCCCAAGCTCCTGCAGATCATCGGCAATGCCTTCCAGCTGGTGCTCTATTTCACCATCATCCCGGTGGGTCTCGGGCTTGCCGTGGCCTCGGCCATTCGCGGCCAGATGAATGGCCGGTTCGGCATGGCGACGCGGACCATCCTCTTCCTGCCCCAGGTTATTCCGCTGGTTGCCGCCGGCATCGCCTGGAGCTGGATGTTCGCCTCGACTGGCCTGATCAATCAGGCACTCAAATCCGTCGGGCTTTCGAGCTGGGCAAAGGGCTGGCTTGGCGATTTCGTCTGGGCTCTGCCCGCCGTCGGCGTCATCGGCGCTTGGGTGTTGCTCGGCCTCTGCACCATGCTGCTCGTCACCGGCATCACCAAGATCGACACCAGCCTTTATGAAGCCGCGCGTCTCGATGGCGCCCGCCCCTGGCACGAGTTCCGCTACATCACCCTGCCCGGCCTCCGTCAGGAAATCGGCGTCTGCGTCACCGTCACCGTGATCGCGGCCCTCGCCAGCTTCGACATCGTCTATATTTCCACGCAAGGCGGTCCGGGCATTACCACCACCGTGCCGGGGCTCGAAATCTATCGCCTCGCTTTCGCCCATCGTCAGGTCGGCCTCGCCTCGGCGCTGGCCATCGTGCTGATGGTCCTGGTGCTGCTCTCGATCGCTCCCGTTCAATGGTTCACGCGGGACAAGAAATGAAGAGTTCCACGACCAATACTATTCTCGCCCGCACGCTCATCGTTCTCCTGATGGCGATCACGCTGCTGCCTTTCCTCAGCATGCTTTCGGCTGCGCTCGCGCCACAGGGCAGCTATCCCAATGGCCTCCAATGGCCCGCCGATCCGCAATGGGGCAATTTCGTCCGCGCTTTCGAAGTCGCGAAGATGGACCAGCTTCTGCTCTCGAGCGGCCTCATCGTGCTCGGCGTCGTCCCCCTCGCGGTGCTGCTCGCCACCATGGCCGGCTATGGCCTCGCCAAGCTGACATCAGACAAGTACAAGTGGCTCTATCTCCTCTTCGTCTTCGGCCTGACCCTGCCCTTCGAAGCGGTCATCACCCCGCTCTATTATGAAGTGCGGGCCATGGGCCTCCTCAACACCCGCTTCGCCATCATTCTCCCGCTCCTCGGCCTTTACATGCCCTTCGGCGTCTATTGGATGCGCGCCCATTTTCTCAATGTGCCGCAGGACCTCAGCGAAGCCGCCCAGATCGACGGCGCCACCCGCTGGACCGAATTCTGGCACGTGCAGGTGCCGCTGGCGCGCCCGGCGATCATGTCGCTGACCATCCTGCTGTTCCTCTGGACCTGGAACCAGTTCCTTCTGCCCGTCGTCTTGGTGCAGGATCCCATGCAGCGCACCATGGCCGGCGCCCTCGGCGCCTTCCAGGGCCAGTGGGGCACCGACATTCCGCTTCTCTGCGCGGGATCGCTGCTGATCCTCACCCCCACCGTCATCATCTTCCTTATTTTCCAACGCCAGTTCGTCGCCGCCCTCATGCAGGGCGCGGTCAAAGGCTGATCGGAGTTTCATCATGGCCGGATTGAGCCTGCACGCGCTGCACAAAACCTACGGCAAGGTCGAGGTCATCAAGGGTGTGGACCTGACCATCGAAGACGGCGAATTCGTCGTCTTCGTCGGCCCCTCGGGCTGCGGCAAGTCCACCTTGCTGCGCATGATCGCGGGCCTTGAAGACATCACCGGGGGCGAACTCTATATCGGCGACAAGCTCTGCAATGATGTCGAGCCGCGCGACCGTTCCATCGCCATGGTCTTCCAGTCCTATGCGCTCTATCCGCATATGACGGTCTACGACAATGTCGGCTTTGGCCTCAAACTCGCCAAGACGCCGAAAGACGTCCGCGATCAGAAAATCCGCGAAGCCGCGCGCATCCTGAAAATGGAACACCTGCTCGACCGCAAACCGGGGCAGCTCTCCGGCGGTCAGCGCCAGCGCGTCGCCATCGGCCGCGCCATCGTGCGCAAGCCCGAAGTCTTCCTCTTCGACGAGCCACTCTCCAACCTCGACGCCGCGCTCCGCGTCGACACCCGCATGGAGATCGCAAAGCTCCACGCCGATCTCGGCGCTACCATGGTCTATGTCACCCACGATCAGGTGGAAGCCATGACGCTGGCCGACAAGATCGTCGTGCTCGATGCCGGCGTCGTCCAGCAGGTCGGCAGTCCGATCGAACTCTATCAGCGCCCCACCAATCTCTTCGTCGCCGGCTTCATCGGTTCGCCAAAAATGAACTTCGTTGAAGTGACCGTCGAGGCCGTCGATGCGGACAGCATCACAGTCACCAGCAAGGATGTCGCAAGTCTTCGCGTTCCAGCGCGAACGGAGGGTGTCGATGTTAACAGTCTGCTAACATTAGGTATCCGTCCGCACGACCTATTGCCGGCCAATAGTGGTGCCATTGTCGGTCGCGTCAGCCTCGTCGAACGGCTCGGCAATGAGACGATTGTCAATATTGAACTGGCCTCCGGCGCCCCCTGGCTCGCCGTTCTCGATGGCGATCAGGCCCTCCGCGTCGGCGAAAGCCTCGCCCTCGCCGCCGAACCGGCCAAGGCAATTCTCTTAGACAAGGACGGCAAGGCGCTGCTGGCGCCGCTGAAATAAAGCACTGACGTCTGGATGGAGGGGGCGATCGGCAAACACCGCTTCGCCCCACTCCCGCCACGGCTGCAAATCACCTATATGGTTATACAAAGCCGCGTGAGTTGCCCGTGACCGAATCCTTTTCCATCCTGCCCCCGAGTTTTGATCCGACCAGCGGCGAGGCCCGCTTTCCCTATCGTTTGGGAGCGCTGAGCTTTACCGAAGTGCTGGGCCTTCCCGGCGGGATAAAGCCCGAGCTTGCGCAAACCCCAGCCTTCAAAAAGCTTCTCGATCTGACGGCCTTCGTCCTGGGCGTCAGCTATTTCAAACTCCGCGCACCCTTCGACATCGCAGCACCTGACATAGCCCTAACCGCGGCAGAAAAGGCTTTCGTCATAGACGTTTACGAGAACGGCCTCGGCGAATTCTACGCGCGCAATAACCTGGCGCGCTTTGGCCGGCTGAACCTCTCGACCGCCGATGATCCGCTCGAGCGCAAGCCTGCGCCTGACCTCAAGGAGCGGACGCTGCTTCCGATCGGGGGCGGCAAGGATTCCCTCGTCAGCGTCGAACTTCTCAGCCATGTCGGCGTCGACTTCACCCCCTTCGCCGTCAACCCCAAGGGGCCGATCCTGACCTCGGTGGAGGCCATCGGCCGCGAACCGCTCTACGTAACCCGCACGCTCGACGCCGAAATGATCCGCCTTGGCAAAGAGCCGGATTACTACAACGGCCACGTTCCCTCGACCGCGATCAACTCCATGATCGCCTCGCTCTGCGCCCTGCTTTTCGGCTACGACCAGATCGTGCTCAGCAACGAACGCTCCGCCAGCGAGGGCAATATCGAATTCGACGGGCGCGAGACCAATCATCAATATTCCAAGTCGCTCGGCTTCGAACTGCTGATCGCCGACATCCTCGGAGCCGCAACCGGCGGCGCACTGAAATACTTCTCGCTGCTCCGCCCCTATTCAGAGGCCCGGATCGCCTCGCTTTTCACACAAGGGCAGCGCTTCGACGCGGTATTTTCAAGCTGCAATCGCAATTTCCGCCTCACCGGCAATGACGGGCCTCTATGGTGCGGCGAATGCCCGAAATGTCATTTCGTCTTCCTGATCTTCGCGCCCTTCATGGCCAAGGACAGGCTGCTGCGAATCTTCGGCAAGAACCTCCTCGACATCCCGGCCAATGAGCGCTCCTTCCGCGAACTGGCAGGGCTTGCCGGGCAAAAGCCCTGGGAATGCGTCGGCGAAATTCTTGAGGCCGCTGCATGCTTCTACACCCTGACGCGCCATGCCGATTGGCATCAGGACGCGATCGTGCGCGGCGTCAAAGCAGACCTTTTCGCCCAGTATGGCGAAGAGCGCCTGCAACTCGCCATGGCCGAATGCCTGACCGATAGTCACGACCACCACATTCCTCCGGCGCTGGCCGCCAAGGTGGCCGCCTATGCGGTTTGACGAGCCCGTCCTTCTTTATGGCGCCGGGCGTGAAGCCAATTCGACGCGGCAATTCCTCAAACGCATTCAACCGGACCTGAAAGTCTTCGTGACGGTGGATTCCGGCACGGCGGATATCCCCGAGACGGAAGCCATTGCGGCGGCGGACCTTCCGGCCGCCATCGCCGCACGGCGCTTCGGCACCATCGTCAAAAGCCCGGGCGTCTCGCGCTACAAGCCGATCCTTGCCGCGGCGTCCGAGGCCGGAATTGCTCTAACCTCGAACCTCAATCTCTGGGGCGCCACCTACCGGCAGGGGCGTACGGTCATCGCCATTTCCGGCACCAAGGGCAAATCGACGACGGCGACGCTGGTGCACCTCATGCTGACCCGCTCCGGCCTCGATGCGGGCTTAGCTGGCAATGTCGGTCTCGCGCCCCTCGAAATCGCCGACAAACACGCCATCGTGGTCTTCGAACTGTCGAGCTACCAAACCGCCGACATGGGTTTCATTCCCGATATCGCCGGTATCACCAATCTCTATCCCGAGCACGTCGACTGGCACGGTTCGGTCGAGCGCTACTATGACGACAAGCTCAATCTGGTCGACCGCGACGGCAGCTTTGCCGTTGCGCTGGGCCATGCCGCAGCCAGCAATGCCCGCGTCGCCAAGGCGGTGCGCGACCACCGCCGGCTGGTGCAGCCGCTGTCCGCCGAGCAAGCCATCGCCCTCGAAGGCGCCGTCTCCCGCTCGCGTCTCAAAGGAGCACATAATCTCGACAACGCCATTCTCGCGGCCGAAATCGCCCTCGCAGCCGGCGCAACCATGGACGGGATTCTCGCCGGCATCGCCGCATTCCGGCCCCTGCCCCATCGCCTCGAAGAGCATCGCATAGGCTCGCTGACCGTGGTCAACGATTCCATCTCGACGACGCCTGAGGCGACCAAAGCCGCGCTCGCCGCCTATCCCGGCCGGCGCATCGCGCTGATCGCCGGCGGCCACGAGCGCGAGCAGGACTATGCCGAGCTCTCCACCCTGCTTGCACCGCGCGGCGTGACCACGCTCGTCACCTTGCCCGTAACCGGCGAACGCCTGGCGACGGCAACGCGCAAAGCGGCCCCGGATATCGACGTGACGGAAGCGCCTGACCTGGAAACAGCCATCACGACGCTCGAAGAAAAGCGGGAAAAATTCGACACCATCATCCTGTCGCCCGGCGCGCCGTCCTATAATCAGTTCAAGAATTTCGAAGAGCGCGGCCAGCGTTTCGTCGAACTCTGCCGCACCCATTTTTCGGACGCACAATCATGAACGGGGCCGCCTATCTCGCCATTGCCATTGTCGGCGAGGTAATCGCCACCTCGTTCCTCCGCGCCTCGTCCGGCTTCACCCAGCTTGTGCCTTCCATCGTGGTGGTAGTGGGTTATTGCATAACCTTCTATTTCTTCTCGCTTGCCCTGCAGACTATTCCGGTGGGCATCGGCTACGCCATCTGGTCTGGCGTTGGCATCATTCTCGTCTCGATCATCGCATTCTTCGCTTATGGCCAGACGCTGGATCTACCGGCCCTGATCGGCATCGGGCTCATCCTCGCGGGTGTGCTTGTGATCAACCTCTTCAGCCAGTCGAGCGCCCATTGAGGCGCCGGAGATTCACGTTTTAGATAACCTGACAGCAGTCCTCATGGTGAGGTGCTTTGCAGAGCAAAGCCTGGAACCACGAGGACGTGATGCCAAAACATCCCGGCACGTCTCGTGGTTCGAGTGCGCTAGTAAGCCGTCACCAACGACAACTGCGGCACCCCAGCCTCGGTCAGCGCAATGCGGATGCGATCGAGCAAGGCGGTGTCGGTAATGCGGCGGCGGAGTTGCGTCACGATCCCCACATTGCGAAAGCTGGGAACGGCGAGCACGCGCGGCAATTGGCGCGAAACCTGCGCATCATCACCTGTCCCTTCCGCCGCCAGGATCGCCAGCACCGGCCCTATCTCCCCATCCGACCTCGAATAAATCTCGGCGAAACGTGCTGCCTTGGCAAAGTCCCCGTCCCGCAAGGCTGCGAGCGCGGGCACCCCATAATACCAATCGGGAATGATCGTATAGGCAGACAGCGCGCGCTGAGCCAACGGCAAGGCCTGCTCGAGCTGGCCGATAAAGGCCATGTGGCGCGCATGGGCTGCTAGCGCATCAAGATTGGACGGATTGGACTGCATGGCCGTACCATAGGCGGCCTCGGCGAGGTTATGCTCCCCAATGGCCTCGTGGAGGCGCGCCCGCTGGTCCCAAACAAAGCTGCTGGTCGGCGACAATTGCACCGCCTGGGCCAACATCTCGCCAGCCACGCGGAAACGCTCAAGCTGGCCCGAGGTGGACGCATCGGGCGCGTTCACCGCTTCCGCAGTCAGGCTCGCCATGGCAGCCAAAGCGATGCCGCTCGCCTGGCCGTGCTCGATCAGGGCGGCGTAGCACGATCGTGTTCGCTCGGCGGCCCCAACGGTGGCGCTCTCGCGATACATGGTGAAAAGCATGCGGCAGAGATAGGGGCTCTCGCTCCCCGTAACGCTGTTCTGGCTTAGATACTGCCGCGCCCGTGCGTGCAGAGGCCCTCGGGGATTGCCGAGAACATCAAGAATGTTGACGGAGAGCCGATCGATACGCCCCGGCTCGGCCAGTTGGTCCGCCGTGAGAATGAGTGAGCGATTCCACACCACGCCGTTGATCGAAAGATCGGTGAGGATAATGCTGTATTGCAGGTTCGCAGGCACCGCCGGATCACGCCGCACAATTCCGGTCAGCACAAAGCCATTGGCCGGGCTGGGCGGCGCATTGGCCGCGCTACGCCCACCATAATCGACCGACAGGAAATGCAATTGCTGCAACCGGCTGACAAGGTCCACCGCCAGCCCCGAAACGGAGGCGGTGATCGAGGGATCATCGGTGAGGTTCTGGAACTCCATGACCCGCAAGATGGGCTCTTGAATAGCAGCGTTCGCCGTAACCAATTGCTCTTGTCTCGGCCCCCAGGTGGAGAGCGAATAGGCTAGCGCAGCGGCGCCTATCGCAATGACCAGAAGCACGAGCCATGACACAGTGACGTGTCCACGCGGCGCGGGTGCCTCACTCCCTTCAAGGTCTACGAAAGGCGCGGCCGGCTTGGCGACACCATCGGACACAACAAAATCGGGAACATACCGTCCGATCGGCAAGATAATTTGCAGCCGCTCATCCGCGCCGGGGCCGCGATAATACTGATCTAACAGACCTCTTAGACGCCGCGCCTGCACCCGCACGATGGGATCGCTCTGCGGATCGAAATCGGCCGGGCGCCCAAAAACATCAACGGCAATCGAATAAGCCTTGATCGACTGACTATCGCCGTCGAGCCTGCGATTGACGATATAGTCGAGAAAGCGCGTGAGTTGGGGCGATCTGGCCATTTCAGGCCAGGTCGTGAGACGATCCAGCGCCGCCAGCACTGCATCCCTATCGTCAGTGGCCTCGGCCATTTTACCCCCGTGCGGGGGTTAATAGGGACCCCTTACATGTAAATTGCAACCCCGACTTACCTGAATTTTACCCGAGTTTGCCTATCCGCGCCGGACGACTTCACGCATATGCCGGGCGTCAGTTCGCTGAGCAGACACGGTTCCGATGGCTAGGCCCCGCCGGATGCGTGAAACCACCCAAGAGTTTCCGAACCACCATGCGCCCCGGCGGCCGCATGTTTCTCCACAAGAGTGATTTGCCCGGCGTTCTTCGGGCAGAGGTAAGCGTGTGACCAGTCCGTTTGCACAGGCGCCCTTCATCGGGCTGATCGACGACGATGGCCATTCGGCCCGCCTGTTCATGCGTGGGCTGGCGGCCAATGAAGGCCCTTCGGTGCGCCACTATGGCAGCGACGAAGAAGGTGTCGCAGATCTTTCGGAAGTGCTGAGCGATCCGCAATCGCACTGGCCGGAGGTGCTGGTGGTGGACCTTAAGGGTCACAGCCGCGCCAACCTTGAGTTTGTCCGCCGCCACCAGGCCTGGTTGCACCAAAAGGGTGTCGCGCTGGTGGTGATGGTGCCGCCCACCGATCGGGCCGGGCGCATGATCTATCTCGAAGCCGGCGCTACCGCCGTCTTCTTCCGCCAGCCGGAAGCCGATGCCTATCGGCACGAACTGGCGGGCATTGCGAATTTCTGGGCGCGCAGTGAGCGTCTGGATGCTGTTGGCATGTAACTCCTGCGTCCACAGGTTGCGTGCCTGGACGGAGAACAGCGCCGCGAGCCACGGTTTTGACCGTGTCCTGCGTCCCAGGCGTTGTCCTCCGTCTTCGAAATACAGACGTCGATCTGCACCATCGACGTCTGACACCGCTGGTTCAACTCCAAGTGAGCTAGCGTGCGGGCAAACGGTTGCGGTACCTCCCGATCGCGACCGTACGGGGGGAGAGGCATCTCGTCCGGCAGCGCTACTGTCCCTCAGCGCAGTTGGGCTATCTATCCTGCCTCTCCCCGCGGCCCAGCTTCTCCGCATTCTCTTCAGCCGCATCGTCTTCTCCGGCCTTGTGGCCGATGAGGCGATGCGACAAAGCCCGCATGGCCGCAAGCACGAGAACTGCCAGAATGGTCGTTCCGGCCGCCACGGTGTAAAATCCGAGCGCACAGGCGACGCCAACGGCGCCGGCCATCCACATTCCGGCGCCTGTCGTCAGCCCCTGCACACTCCCCCCGGAGCGGAAGATAGCGCCGGCGCCCAAAAAGGCGATGCCTGCCGTAACGGCCTCGACCGCGCGAATGGGATCGGCCTGCACGCCCGCTCCGCTGCCCGTGCCGATCGTGTGAAATATCTCGAAGGTGAGGATGGTGAAGAGAGCGGCAGCCACCGCGATAAGAATGTGGGTGCGCAATCCAGCTTCAGCTGTGCGCACTTCGCGCTCGAAGCCGATCACCGCCCCGCAGAACGCAGCGATGATCAGCCTGATGGCGATGATATGTTCAGGAAGATAAGTCTGGGTTAGTCCAAAGCTATTGCCCGTATCCATGCCCAAAATCCGAAAGTGACGCTGCCGTCACAATCGCAGGGGCATGGACTTGGTTCCGCCTCAGGAAGCGACGCGGATTTGCAGCTTCACGTCGTCCGGGCGCGCCTCGACCGCGCGGTCGAATGCGGCCTTGGAGTCTTCGAAAGCAAAAGTCTCGGAGATCAGCGGCTTCAAATCCACCTTGCCCGAGGCAATGAGCGCAATCGCCCGGTCATATTGGTGAGCGTAGCGGAAGACGTTTTCGATCCGCAGTTCCTTGGCCGAGGCAGCGGCGATATCGACCTTGGTCGGCTCCACCGGCAGACCAACCACCACAATGCACCCACCGGGCCGCGGCAGGTCCATGATCGTCTCCCAGGCGCGCGGTGACCCCGAGCATTCAAA
The DNA here is from genome assembly GCF_001427875.1 of Devosia sp. Root685. Classification (GTDB taxonomy): domain Bacteria; phylum Pseudomonadota; class Alphaproteobacteria; order Rhizobiales; family Devosiaceae; genus Devosia. The sequence goes on from NZ_LMHK01000002.1 coordinate 94,895, forward strand.
CACCACGTCCGCACCCCAGCCCTCGGTCAATTCGCCGATCTTCTCGATGAGATTGGTCTCGCGAATATTGACCGGAATGATGCCTTGATAGCGCGCGGCAATATCGAGCTTGGGTTGGGCGAGGTCGGCAACGATAACCCGGGCACAGCCGCCAGCCAGTGCCGCCAGCGCCACCATTGTGCCAATCGGGCCGGCACCAAGCACAACGGCGGTGTCGCCCGGCGTGATGCGGGCCTTGCTGGCGGCCTGCATGCCCACGGCAAAGGGCTCGACCATGGCGCCTTCGGCAAAGCTCACATGGTCCGGCAGCTTGAATGTGTAATTGGCTGGATGAACGACTTCGGCTGTAAGAACCCCGTGGATAGGCGGCGTCGCCCAGAAGCGCACGGCAGGATCGACATTATACATGCCAAGGCGACTGGCCCGCGAATTCGGATCGGGAATGCCCGGCTCCATGCAAACGCGATCGCCAACCTTGAGATGACTTACGCCCTCCCCCACTTCAACCACGGTGCCCGCGGCCTCGTGCCCCAGCACCATCGGCGCCTCGACGACGAAGGGCCCAATGCGGCCATGGGTATAATAGTGCACGTCCGACCCGCAGACGCCGACCGTATGAATGGCGATCCGCACCATGCCCGGCCCGACCTCAAGCGGCAGGTCAATTTCCCGCAAGCCGAGTTCATGCTGCTTTTCCAGAACCAGCGCGCGCACCTTGGCCATGACATCCTCCAGACTCTTATGGCGCGAGCATTAGCCCATCACTTGAGCAACAGCCAGTGCCTCGCAGGAGCAAAACCACCGATAATTCGACTACCGCCGCCCGGCGCGCCAAGGCTTAGTTTGGCGCTGCGGGCATGGCCATGCTGTAGACGATATAGATGACGATGAAGGCGATCACGACGCCGATCAGCGACATGACGAGCACACGCGCGTTCATTTTGCGCGGACTGGCCTGACGCACCTCGGTCGTGCTCTTGTGGGGATCGTAGGTTTCCATGGTCTTCTCCCAAAAAGTCTCGGGAATCCAACGCCTGTCGATAGGCAGGGTTCCTTGGTGGGGGCTTGACGCAGCGAGCGGAGCGACCGACTTTCCGGCATGTTCAGCCCAGAGTCCGCAGATATGACCCCCTCCGCCCTCCTTACCCGCATGATCATGGCCGGACAGGGCAAGGAACCGGCGGATCTCGTCATCCGTAATGTGGGCATGGTCGACGTCATCACCGGCGCAGTCACGATTACCGACATCGCAATCGTCGCCGACCGTATCGTCGGCACCCATGCGCGCTATGAGGGCAAGACCGAGATCGACGGCAGCGGCCGCTTCGCCGTGCCCGGCTTCATCGACACCCATCTCCACATCGAATCCTCGCTGGTGACCCCACTCGAATTCGACCGTTGCGTGCTGCCGCACGGCGTCACCACCGTCCTTTGCGACCCCCACGAAATCGCCAATGTGCTGGGGGCCGAGGGCATCCGCTATTTCCTCGACAGTGCCGAACGCACCATCATGGATGTGCGGGTCAACCTCTCCTCCTGCGTCCCGGCAACACCCTTCGAAACAGCGGGCGCCCAGCTGGAGGTGGAAGACCTTCTCCCCTTCCGCAGCCACCCCAAAGTGCTGGGCCTGGCGGAAATGATGAATTTTCCGGGCGTGCTCAACGCCGATCCCGGAATTCTCGCCAAACTCGTGGCCTTCCAGGACGGCCATGTCGACGGCCACGCGCCACTCCTTCTCGGCCAGGGCCTCAACGGCTACCTCGCCGCCGGCATCCGCACCGACCACGAAGCCACCAGCGCCGCTGAGGCGCGCGAAAAACTCGCCAAGGGCATGGCCATCCTCATCCGCGAGGGTTCGGTTTCGAAAGACCTGCAAGCGCTGGCCGAAATTCTCGACGAGAACACTTCGGCCTTCGTCGCGCTCTGCACCGATGACCGCAATCCGCTCGACATTGCCGAGGAAGGCCATCTCGACAGTTCAATCCGGCGTCTGATCGCCATGGGACGGCCGCTGCACCACGTCTATCGCGCCGCCAGCCACTCGGCCGCCCGCATCTTCGGCCTCAGGGATCGCGGCCTGCTCGGTCCCGGCTGGCGTGCCGATATCGCGGTTGTCGATAGCCTCGAAGATTGCCGCGTCTCCGATGTCATCGCGGCAGGCCGTATCGTAACGCCCGAGCTGTTCGAAACCCGCAGCACCGTCGCCCCAGTCGGCCTCCACTCCGTCAAAGCAAAACCCGTTACCGCCGAGGCTTTCATCACCGAGCCCAAACCCGGCCAGAACCGCGTCCCGGTCATCGGGGTAAAACCCGGCCTCATCCTGACCTTCCGCGAAGAAGCCAGCCTCGCCTCGACCGAAAAAGGCCTGCAGCCCGACACCGACGCAGATGTCATCAAAGTCGCCGTCATCGAACGCCACGGCAAGAACGGCAATATCGGCCGCTCCTTCGTCACCGGTTTCGGCCTCAAGCGCGGCGCCATCGCCTCCTCGGTCGGCCACGACAGCCACAACATCACCGTGGTTGGCGCCACCGACGAAGACATGGCCGTCGCCGTCAATCGCCTGATAGAGCTGGGCGGCGGCTTTGCCGTTGCGGATGGCGGCAAAGTAACAGCCGAACTGGCCCTCCCCATCGCCGGCCTCATGAGCCTCAAAAGCTTCGAGGATGTCGCCCACGACCTCCACCACCTGCGCGACGCCGCCAAGGCGCTCGATTGCATCCTGCCCGAACCCTTCCTGCAGGTCGCCTTCCTCGCATTGCCAGTCATCCCACATCTCAAGATGACCGATCGCGGCCTTTTCGACGTCGATAAATTCGATTTCGTGAGCTGACCGATGAGCCTGTCCTCGCTCTATCTCGCCTGGGTCGAAGACCTGCCGCCTCGGCTCAATGGCGTAACGAAAACGCGCGGACTATCCCTCACGATGGATGATGGCGTCGTCCTCAAGACCGACCACTATGCGCCCCGGGCCGATGGTCCACACCCGACCATCCTGATGCGCCTGCCCTATGGCAGGCGCGGTTTCAGCGCCATTTGCGAAGCCTATGCCGAGCGTGGTTTTCACGTCGTCATACAGGCTTGCCGCGGCACCGAGCGCTCGGGCGGCGAGTTCGACCCCTTTGCCAAAGAACGCGCCGATGGCCTGGCGACGCTCAAATGGATCAAGGAGCAGCCCTGGTTCGACGGGCGCATCGGCCTCACCGGCCCCAGCTATCTCGGCTATGCCCAATGGGCCATTTCCGACGCCCTGCCCCCGGTGGCCGCCATGGCAACCAAAGTCACGACCTCAAACTTCCGCCCCGTCGTCTTTCCCTCCGGAGCCTTCCATCTCAATCTCTGGCTGAGTTGGGTGCAAGTCATCGAAGGCCTGCGCAGCCGTCCGCTGGCCACCGCCGCCCGCATGTTCTCGGGCGATATCGAACGCCGCACCGATCGCGCTGCCGCCGTCCTGCCAGTAATCGAAGCCGACAAGATCGCCGTGGGCCACAAGATCGGCTTCTGGCGCTACTGGTTCACGCATGCCATCGGCAATGACGATTTCTGGAAAGAGATAGACCACAGCCATCGCCTGTCAAAGACCACACCGCCCGTGCACTTCATCTCGGGCTGGTACGATTTCATGCTCGATCCCCTCCTTGCCGACTATCAACGGCTGGTGGAACTCGGCCACCAACCATATCTCACCATCGGCACCTGGTTTCACATCGCCGAGGAATTGCAGCGCGACAACCTGCGCGAGACGCTGCTCTGGATGCGCGCCAAGCTGCTGGGCGATGCCTCAGGCCTACGCAAAAACCCGATCCGCATCCACATTTCGGGGCGAAATGAATGGCATGAATTCGGCCACTATCCCCCGGGCCCGCCTGCGCCGATCAACCTGAGTATCGGCCCGGACCGGCAACTGGTGGAGAGCGGCCCGTCCAGCACCGGCAGCGATAGCTATCGCTACGACCCCAATGACCCGACACCCAATCTCGGCGGCGCCATCTTCGCCTTTACCGGCGCTGGCGCCCAGGACAATGCGCCGCTCGAAAGCCGCCCCGACGTCCTCACCTATACCGGCCCCACACTCCTCAAATCCCTGACCATCATCGGCCAGTGCCAGATACGCCTCCGCGCCCGCGCCAGCCTGCCGTATGCCGACTTCTTCGTGCGCCTCTCCGATGTCGGCCCCGACGGCATCTCCACCAATATCTGCGATGGCCTCCTCCGCGTAACGCCTGAAACCAGCACCGAGGCCGACGGCAGCTGGACTCTCCACTTCCCCCTCCACGCCACGGCTCACAGCTTCCTTCCCGGCCACCGCCTGCGCCTCCTGATCGCCTCCGGCGCCCATCCGCGCTACGCGCGCAATCCCGGCACCGGGGAGCCCATCAGCACGGCCACGACGCTCCTCGCCAATGACATAGAGATCCTCCACGAGGGCACAGGCATCACCCTGCCGACTCACGAATTAATCTGACATTGACGATCAGCATTTAATCCCTTAGTGCCGCTGAAGCACTTGAGGAGCCCGACCATGGCGGAAGAAAAGTCCGTATTGCAACCGACCAGCGACGAAGCCCGGCGCCAGGCAAAAACCCTCGTTCGCGCGACCCGCTATGGCGCGCTGGCAACGCTCGATCCGCAGACCGGCGCACCGCAGGTGACGCGCGTCGGCGTCTCGACCGATTTCGACGGCGCCCCGGTCCTGCTGATTTCCGGCCTCGCCGCACACTTCCCGGCCCTCAAAGCCGACGGCCGCTGCTCGCTCCTCCTCGGCGAAACCGGCAAGGGCGATCCCTTGGCTCACCCCCGCATTTCGATCGCCGCCGAAGCAAAAATCCTCGAGCGCGACAACCCCGATAGCCAACGCATCGCGGCTCGCTATCTGGCCCACCAGCCCAAGGCAAAACTCTATGCCGAACTCGGCGACTTCCGCTTCGTTCGCCTTGAACCGCGCTCCGCCAGCCTCAATGGCGGCTTCGGCAAGGCTTTCGCCCTGACCGCCTCCGACCTGCTCTCTAATGGCGATCCAGCCCTCGCTGCGGCCGAAGGCAATGCCCTCGAGCATATGAACGAAGACCATTTCGAGGCTATCGATCTCTATGCCCGCCACTACGCCAAGGCGCCCGGCGGCAAATGGGTCCTCACCGGCATCGACGCCGAAGGCATCGACATCGCCAATGGCGACGACACCAGACGCATCTTCTTTGAAAAGCCCATCACCATGCCGCAGGACATGCACGTGGTGCTCGTCCAGATGGCCCGCGCCGCGCGGGTGGCATTTATGGAGGTTTGAAGAACCCCCACCCAGCCTCCCCCTGGGAGGGGTCTTTCAGTGGCTCCCAAAGGCCTCGTCAAACTCAATATGTCCCTCCCCCTACCAGGGGGAGGCTAGGTGGGGGTTCCTACTTCGCCTCGCGCGCCTTCACCTTGCGCCGCGCGGCATGCAGCAGCGGCTCGGTATAGCCGCTCGGCTGGTCCGCACCCTTGAGCGCAAGATCCAGCGCCGCCTGGAAAGCCACCGACTGATAATTCTCCGACATCGGCCGATAGATCGGATCGCCCTCGTTCTGCTGATCGACGATCACCGCCATCCGCTCGAAGGTGGACGTCACCTCGTCACGACTGACCAGACCATGGCGCAGCCAATTGGCCACCGCCTGGGAGGAAATACGGCACGTGGCGCGATCCTCCATCAGCCCGACATTGTTGATATCGGGCACTTTGGAACAGCCCACGCCCTGTTGCACCCAGCGCACCACATAGCCCAAAATACCCTGGGCATTGTTCTCAAGTTCGCGCGTAATCTCTTCGCGGCTCAGCGCATAGGGCGCCTGAACCGGCATCGAGAAGAGATCGGCAAGCCCCGGCACGGGCTGGTTGTGGCGGCGCGTCTGCGCCTCGAACACATCCACCTGATGATAGTGCAGCGCATGCAGCGTCGCCGCGGTTGGCGAGGGTACCCAGGCGGTATTCGCGCCAGCATTCGGGTGACCGATTTTGGCGTCCATCATCGCCGCCATATCATCCGGCCGCGCCCACATGCCCTTGCCGATCTGCGCTTTGCCCGAGAACCCGCAGGCAAGCCCGATCAGCACATTGCGATCTTCATACGAGCTGATCCAGCGCTCGGACTTGATCTCGTCCTTGCGCAGCACGGCGCCGGCTTCCATCGAGGTATGAATTTCGTCGCCGGTGCGATCAAGGAAGCCGGTATTGATGAAAAACACGCGCTCCCGCGCTTCATAGATCGCCGCCTTGAGATTGGCCGAGGTGCGGCGCTCTTCGTCCATGATGCCGATCTTGATCGTATTCGGCTTGAGACCCAAAAAGCCTTCGACTGAGGCGAAGATGGCGCAAGCAAATGCCACTTCTTCCGGCCCATGCATCTTGGGCTTCACGACATAGATCGAGCCGGTGCGCGAATTATTGCCCTTGTCGTGCAAGGCGCAAAGCGCCGTCACCGCGGCGTCCATCAACCCTTCGCCGACAGGCTTGCCATCGAGCAGCACCGCATCGGTGGTCATCAGGTGTCCGACATTGCGCACCAGCAGCAGCGAGCGCCCCTTGAGCACCAGCGGTTGGCCGTTGACGTCCTTATAGGTGCGGTCGGCCTTAAGCCGGCGCGTAACCGTCTGGCCGCCCTTCTCAAACGTATCCTGCAGCGAGCCGTCATTGAGACCCAGCCAGTTGCGATAAACGCCGACCTTGTCCTCGGCATCGACGGCCGCAACCGAGTCTTCGCAATCCTGAATAGTCGTCAGCGCCGACTCGACGATGACATCGGACAGCCCCGCCTTGTGCGTCGAACCGATCGGGCTCTTGGGGTCGATAACGAGAACGGCATGAAGCCCATTGTGGCGCAACACCAGCTCGCCGCTGTCTTCGGTCCCGCCATAGCCCACAAAAGCCGATGGATCACGCAGGCCCGTGCGGCCCGCTGCAGTATCGACCTGCAGGTGACGCCCTTCACCATCCTTGACCACATGATAGCCCGTGACCTCGGCATGGCTGCCGGTCGCCAGCGGAAAACTCTCATCCAAGAATTGCGCCGCACGCGCAACAACGGCAGCGCCGCGAGCCGGATTAAAACCTTTGCCCGGCGCCAGATCGCCATCGCGCGAAATCGCATCGGTGCCATAGAGCGCATCATAGAGGCTGCCCCAGCGCGCATTGGCAGCGTTCAGGGCATAACGCGCATTGGAAACCGGCACGACCAGCTGCGGGCCGCAAAGGCTCGAAATCTCGGGATCGAGATTTTCTGTCTCGATGGTAAAATCACCCGGTTCGGCAACGAGATAGCCGATCTCCCTGAGGAAGAACTCATAGCCCTGCGGATTGTTGGTGACCGGGCCGTATTTGTGGTGCCACTCGTCGATCTGGCTCTGCAGATCGTCGCGGCGGGCGAGCAGCCGCGCATTGGTCGGCACGTGCTCGCGCAGCAGAGCGGCAAAACCGGTCCAAAACTGGTCTGCGGATACGGCGAGACCTTTGAGCGCTTCTTTTTCTACGAAATCCACCAGCAGGGGATGCACTGAAAGACCGGATTTCGTCAGATAGTCGCTCATGCCAAATACCTCGCAAGACAACAGTTTGGCGACAGCTTTAGGCCATCGCGCTCTGCCTCACAACCCGCCTAAAGTAGACTTCGCCCTTGCGCCAGCCACATAGACCTCGGCAATCGCCCGGTCGTCGCCAAGCGTCTGCAGAAGGAACAATTCCTCGACCAGCGTTTCGACCGTTCCCATGCGCATCCGCATGGTCGGCGTCGCCCGCGCATCGAGCACGACGAGATCCGCCGCCCGCCCCGGCGCCACGCTGCCGATGGTATCGGCGAGGCCAAGTGCTTCGGCATTGCCGCGGGTCGCAAGGTGAAATGAAGCGAGCGGATTGAACCGCTGCCCGCGCAGCTGCAGCACCTTAAAGGCCTCGTCCATAGTCTTGAGCATGGAGAAACTGGTGCCCGCGCCAATGTCCGTTGCCAGCCCGATCCGCACCCCGTGCTTGAGCATCCGGTCGCGATCAAAAAGCCCCGAACCCAGAAACAGATTCGATGTCGGACAAAACACCGCTACCGAACCGGCATTGGCAATGGCCGCCGTCTCGCGATGGTTGAGGTGGATCGAGTGTCCGAGCAGCGTCCGTTCCGTAAGCAGACCGTAGCGCTCATAGATGCCCGTATAGTCCGGCGCATCGGGATAGAGTTCCATGGAATAAGAAATCTCGGCGTCGTTCTCGCTGAGATGGGTTTGTACGTGGCAATCGCCATGCTCGGCTACCAGCGCCTGCGCCATCTCCATCTGCTCTTGCGTCGAGGTAATGGCAAAACGCGGCGAGATGGCATAAAGGCCCCTGCCCCTTTTGTGCCAGCGGGCGATCAGCGCCTTGGTATCGTCATAGCTCGATTGCGCCGTATCCAGCAGATCGTCCGGCGCATTGCGATCCATCATCACCTTGCCGCCGACCATCAGCATATTGCGCCGCTGCGCCTCGGCAAAGAAGGCATCCACCGACCGCGGATGGCTCGAACAATACGCGACCGCCGTCGTCGTCCCATGCCGGATCAGCGCGTCATAAAAATCCATGGCAACGGCATCGGCATGCCCCTGCTGGGCAAACTTCTGCTCCTCCACAAACGTGTACGTATTGAGCCATTCGAGCAGCGAACCGGCATAGGAGGCCATCATCTGGCTCTGCACATAGTGCAGATGCATATCGATGAACCCGGCCATGATCAGGTTCGGCCGATGGTCGATCACCACCGCGTCTGTCCGGTCCGCTTCGGCAAAATCCCCAACGGCGGTGATGACGCCATTTTCGATGCTGACCGCGCCATCTTCGAGATAAAGATAGCTCTCGCTATCCTCGATACTTTCCGGCGCGCGCGAAAAACTCAGCACGCGACCACGCAGGATCGTGCGGCTCATGAGCGCGAACCCTCGCGGAACCACTCGACCAGCAGCGCCCGCTCTTCTGCCGTCATTTCGGTCACATTACCCGGCGGCATGGCATGGGCGTAGCCCGCCTGCATGGCAATATCCTTGGCGTGGTTTGCGATGGCCACGTCATTATCAAGAATGACATTTTTGGGCGCCTCGAACACACCCGGCCATGCCGGTTCCGCCGTGTGGCACATGGCACAGCGGGTCTGCACAGTCAGGCTGGCCGACGCAAAATGCTCCGTCGCCATGAACCGTTCGCCCGTCGCGCTGGCCAGCGTTTCCGTATCAAAGCCCGGCAATTTCGGCGCCGTGGAGAGCCACGCGATCACCAAAAACAGGATCACCGCTACGCCCCAGGTCCAGTGCGGGTTACCCTTCCGCGCATGGCGCGTGTTGAAATAATGCCGGATGACCACGCCGACGAGAAAGATCAGCGAGGCGATGATCCAGTTCCACTGCGTGGCAAAGGCCAGCGGATAGTGGGACGAGAGCATGAAGAAAATGACGGGCAGCGTCAGATAGTTGTTATGCAGCGAGCGCTGCTTGGCGATCTTGCCATATTTGGCATCGGGCACCTTGCCCGCCTTGAGATCGCCCACCACGATTTTCTGGTTGGGAATGATGATCATGGCCACGTTCGCCGCCATGATGGTCGCGGTAAACGCGCCCATATGCAGCATGGCCGCGCGGCCGGTGAACAGCTGCGTATAGCCCCAGCTCGCCGCTACCAGAATGGCGAACAGCACCAGCATCAAGCCGGTGGTGGATTGTCCAATCGGCGATTTGCACAGCGCGTCGTAGAGCACCCAGCCCAAGACAATGGAGCCAACGGAGAGCAGGATCGCCCCCCAGCTTGGAATATCGAGCACATTGCGATCAACGAGATAGAGGTCCGCACCGACATAATAAATCAGCGCCAGCAGCATGGCGCCGCTTATCCAGGTCCAGTAGCTCTCCCACTTGAACCAGGTCAGGTGCTCCGGAAGAAATTCCGGCGCCACGAGATATTTGTTGATGTGATAAAACCCGCCGCCATGCACCTGCCATTCCTCGCCATAGGCAAGCGGCGGCAGGCTCGGAGTCTTGCGCAATCCCAGATCAAGCGCGATGAAATAGAACGACGAACCGATCCAGGCGATGGCCGTGATCACATGCAGCCAGCGCACGGCAAACATCAGCCATTCGTAGAAAATTGCCAGATCGCCCATCGCCCCGTCCTCTCAGTCGTAAAAAGGGGCGGGCGTGAGCCCGCCCCCAAAGATCAGAAGTCCAATCAAAATCAGGCGGGCGGAATGACGCCTTCGACATACCAGTCCATGCTGAGCAGCTCGCCATCGGTCATGGTGACGCCGGCAGCGACGCGCTCGGTGCCGGTGTGATCGTTGATCGGGCCGGTGAAAATGTGCACGGAACCATCGATCTGACCAGTGCGCATGGCCTCAGCAGCGGTGACGACATCGGCCGGAACCTTGGCGTTGTAGGGGCCCATCTGGACCACGTCTTCCTTGAGACCTTCCCAGGTATCGCCAGGAGCCCAGGTACCGGCAATCACCGCCTTGGCAGAAGCCAGGTAATGCGGACCCCAGTGGTCGATGATGGCGGTCAGCTGGGTTTCCGGAGCAAAGGCCGACATGTCGGCACCCTGACCGAAACCACCCACGATGCCACGCTCAGCAGCAACCTGCAGGGCGGCTGGACCGTCAGTGTGCTGGGCAACGATGTCGATGCCCTGATCGATCATGGCACGGGCAGCGTCAGCTTCCTTGGCCGGGTCGTTCCAGGTCGAGATATAGACCGGGGTGATGGTGAATTCTGGGTTCACCTGACGTGCGGCGAGCACGAAGGAGTTGATACCCATCACCACTTCCGGGATCGGGAAGGAGCCGATGTAACCAGCCTTGGCGGTCTTGGACATGTGGCCGGCGATCACGCCGCAAACGGCGCGGCCTTCGTAGAAGCGGGCATTGTAGAGGCCCACATTGTCGGCCTTCATGTAGCCGGTGGCGTGCTCGAAGGCGACGTCAGGGAATTCCGGCGCGACCTTGATCACCGAGTCGCCAAAGCCGAAGCTGGTTGCGAAGATCAGCTTGCAGCCCTGCTGGGCCAGTTCACGCACGACGCGTTCGCAGTCCGGGCCTTCCGGCACGTTTTCGACGAACATGGTCTCAACCGCATCGCCGAGGTTTTCCTCGACATAGAGGCGGCCCTGATTGTGCGCGTAGTTATAGCCATTGTCGTTGATCGAGCCGACATAGATGAAGCCGATCTTGAGCTTTTCGGCCTGGCCGAAAGCGGTGCCGCCGAGCAGCGGCAGGGTCATGGCGGCGCCACCGACCTTGATAAATCCACGACGGGATAGAGTCATATTTGTTTCTCCTGACTGACGTTCCGATTGCATGAGGCGGTCATTGAACGCCGCCTCAATTGCTGGGCATAAACGGCTTGCCGAGGCAGGCCGGTGCATTGGTAGACGCATCGCGCCGGAGCGAAATCAGCACCAGCACGACGATGGTAGCGATGTAGGGCAAAGCGGCCCAGAGTTCTGACGGAATAGCCGACAGCGGCCCGCCGCCGGCCTTGGCATAGAGCTCCATGGTCATCACGAGACCAAAGAGATAGGCCCCGCCCAGCAGACGGAACGGCCGCCATGACGCAAAGACCACGAGCGCAACGGCGATCCAGCCGCGCCCGGCCGTCATCCCCTCAGCCCATTGCGGCGTGAGCGTCAGCGGAAAGCATGCCCCCGCAATGCCGGCCATGGCCCCGCCGAACATCACCGCAAAGTAGCGCACCTTGACCACCGAATAGCCGATCGAATGCGCCGAAAGATCGTTCTCGCCCACGGCCCGCAGGATCAGACCCGCACGGGTCTTCTTGAGGAAAAACCAGATGGCAAAGACCATGAAAATGGCGAAATAGGCCGGAAACGAATAGCCGAAAAGCACGCGCAACACCGGATGCGCCGCCAACTCCGGAAAGATCGGCGACATCAGCGACACCGGCCGCGCCGAATAGGACGCCCCCGCCAGCGCCGAAAAGCCGGTGCCGAAAATGGTCAGCGCCAGGCCGGTGGCGGTCTGGTTTGCCGACAGCGAGAGGGTAAGAAACCCAAAGATCAGCGACGCCGCCATACCCGCACCCGCCCCGCAGATCAGGGCGAGGTAGTGATTGCCGGTATGAAACTGCACCACGAAGCCGGCAATTGCCCCCAGCAGCATCATGCCTTCGACACCGAGATTGAGCACCCCAGAGCGCTCGACAACCAGTTCGCCCAAGGCCGCAATAAGAATGGGAGTCGAGGCACCGACAACGGTGACGAGAATGGCGATCGTCAGATCCATCATGCCGCTCCCGCGCTGGCTTCAGGGCTGATGCGGCGAATGCGATAACGCACCAGAATATCGCCGGCAAGCAGCAGAAAGAGCATCATCGCCTGGAAAATGCCCGTGGCTTCGTCAGGCAGGCCAATGGTCGTCTGCGCCACCTGCCCGCCAACGAACGTGATCGCCAGCACCACGCCGGCCACAATCACCCCCAGCGGATTGAGCCGCCCGAGGAAGGCGACGATAATGGCGGTAAAGCCGTAATTGGTCGGAAAGCCCGGCACCATCCGCTGGAACGGCCCGGCCACTTCCAGCATGCCGGCGAGACCCGCCAGCCCACCGCTGACCAGCATGGCGAGCCAAATGGTCTTGTTCTCGGAAAAGCCGCCATAGCGCGCCGCATGCGGCGCTGCACCAACGACCCGCATGCGGTATCCGAACACGGTTTTGCTCATCACGAACCAGGCGATCAGCGCCACGATCACGGCAATCGGCACACCCAGATGCACGATGGTGCCGGGAATGATATTGGGCAGCCGCGCCGCTTCGGAAAAGAGCCGCGATTGCGGAAAGCCGATGCCCATCGGATCCTTCCACGGACCGCGGATAAGATAGTAGATCACCTGCACCGACGCATAGGTCAGCATCAGGCTGGTCAGGATTTCGTTGACGTTCAACCGCGTCTTGAGAAAGGCCGGAATGGAGGCATAGGCCATGCCCCCCACCATGCCGGCAATGGCCATGAGCGGCAGGATCCACCAGCCCGACATGCCCCAGGTGAAGAGAGCCACACCGGTCGCCGCCAGCGCCCCGATAATATACTGCCCTTCGGCACCGATATTCCAGACATTGGCGCGATAGGCGACCGACAGGCCCGTCCCGATGATGATCAGCGGCGCCGCCTTGATCCCGAGGTCCTGCCATTTGTAGGGATTGGTCAACGGCGTGAAGAAGATTTCCTGCACGGCGCGCAGGCCATTGTAGCCAATGGCCGAAAACAGCAGGCAGCCGAGGATCATGGTCAGCACCACGGCCGCGACCGGGGTGCCATAGAGCATCAGTTTGGAGGGTTCTGGACGCTTTTCGAGCCGGAAGCGCATCATGCGGTCTCCATCGAACCGTGAACGCCGCCCATCAGCAGCCCAATTTCTTCCACGCTGAAATCCTTCACCGGCCGGGTCGCGCTGAGGCGCCCCATATTGATGACCGCCAGCGTGTCGCAAAGCGCCCGCAGCTCGTCGAGATCCTGGCTGATGACCACAATAGCCGAACCCGCCGCCGCCAGATCGACCAGCGCCTGATGAATAGCCGCCGCCGCACCGGCATCGACGCCCCAGGTCGGTTGGCTGACCACCAGCACACTCGGCTTCTGCAGGATTTCGCGGCCCATAATGTATTTTTGCAGGTTCCCACCCGACAGCGACCCGGCGGTAGAAGCCGGCCCCAGCGCCTTCACCGCAAAATCCGCAATCACCTTGCCCGTATAGGTTTTTGCCGCGCCCGAATTGATCAGCCCCAGCACCACCATGCCGAGCCGGTCGCGCGCCGTCAGCACGGAATTGTCCGAGAGCGAGAAATCGCCCACCGCCGCATGGCCATTGCGCTCTTCCGGCACGGCGCAAAGGCCCTGCTTGCGGCGCTGTGTCGTATTCATCATGCCAATGCCAAAACCGTCGATGGTGATGGCCTCGCGGTCATCGCCGATCAGCTCGCCTGACAGCGCATCGAGCAGCGCGTTCTGGCCATTGCCGGCGACGCCTGCCACGCCCAAAATTTCGCCGGCCCGCACCGTAAAACTAACATCGTCGACGGCCACATCGAAATGCCCGGTCTTGATCGTCGATAGCCTATTCACCACCAACTTCGGCGGCCCAAAGGCTCCGCCCTCCGCCTTGACAATATCCTTCAGCCCCGTGCCGATCATCTTCTCGGCCATGGAGCGGCTGGTCTCCTGCTTCGGATCGCACGTATCCACCAGCTTGCCACCACGCAAAATGGTCGCCGTGTCGCACAAGGCTTTGATTTCATGCAGCTTGTGCGAAATATAGAGGATCGAACATCCCTCGGCCGCGAGCGTGCGCAAAACCGTAAAAAGCTGCTCCACCTCCTGCGGCGTCAGTACCGACGTCGGCTCATCCATGATGAGAAGCTGCGGATCGAGCAGCAAAGCCCGCACGATTTCGATGCGCTGCCGCTCGCCTACCGAAAGCGTCGCCACCGTCCGGTGTGGATCGAGCGCCAGCCCATAGGTCTCCATGACCGCGCGGATACGGCTCTCAAGTTCGCGAGACGGAATTTTCGCATCCATGCCGAGCGCGATATTTTCGAGCACCGTCAGCGCTTCGAACAGCGAAAAATGCTGGAACACCATGCCGATGCCGAGTTTGCGCGCGGCTTTGGGATTGGCCACCACGACAGGCTCACCATTCCAGCGGATTTCACCGGCATCGGGCTGCATGATGCCGTAGATCATTTTGACGAGGGTGGATTTGCCGGCGCCGTTTTCGCCGAGAAGCGCGTGGATCTCGCCGGGTTTTACCGCAAATGACACATGGTCATTGGCCAGAACGCCCGGGAATTGCTTGGTAATGCCGGTCAGTTCGAGCCGATTGGGCATATCAAAATCCACTCGCCACCCCCTGCTTTCCGGGGGTGGGCGTGCGCCCGTTCGATGCTTCCCGTTCCCCAATCTGGACCATAACTTCAGCCGCCGCTAGTACTGCAATAACCGATGGCCGTTTATCCCCAAGCCCTTGCGCCCCAATAGGTAAGACCAGCCGCGACAACAGCGCCTTGTCGCCCCCTTGCTCCACAAACCAGCTCGCAAACTTGGCGCGCTTCGTCTTCGAACCAACCATGCCGACATAAGGACTGTCGAGACGGTTCAGCGCTTCTGCGGCAATAAGAAAATCGAGCGCATGGTCATGCGTCATGATGAGGAAAGAACTGCCCTCGGGCGCCGACCGCACCACGGCCTCGGGCATGGCAACGCGCCGGTGCGCAATCCCCGGCGGCAGCTGGTCAAGCTCGTCCTGCCGCGTATCGATCACTTCCATCCGCACCGGCAACACAGACAATATCTGCGCCAGCGCCCGCCCGACATGCCCCGCCCCGAAGACATAGACCTGCGGAGTGGATGCCACCTCGGCCTCCACTCGCGCCATAAGATCACGGCGAATGACTGCATCGGCGTAGCGTAGACCAACCTTCACCCGCCCGCCGCAACACTGCCCGATCTCCGGCCCCAGCGGCACATCCATCGCCGCCTCAGCCCGCCCCTCGGCAATCAACCGTCGCGCATGGTCGATGACCATATATTCAAGCGCGCCACCCCCAATCGTCCCGAAAATCGCCCCCAGCGCCACCAGCATGAACGTGCCTTCCTCGCGCGGCGACGAGCCACGGACAGAGGTCAACTCGCAAGCGATGACGTCGGAATTGGCAGCGAGGAAGGTTTCGAGGGTGGCGGCGGTAGTCATTTTGGCACCTCGCCTGCCGTGGTCCCCCCCTCCCGACCTCCCCCATCAAGGGGGAGGTGAAGGACAGTGGTCAAAACTGGATCGTGCCACAAACTCGATGCGGCACCTCCCCCTTGATGGGGGAGGTTGGGAGGGGGTGGGGCCAAAAGCACCAATCTCACCCCCGCGCCTCCTTCTTCAGCCGCTCGACACCCATCAACACCCGCTCGGGCGTCACCGGCATATCCAGCTGCGGCGCGATTTTGTATTCCGCCACACTCGCCACCGCCATGCCGATCGCCTCCGGCACACTCATCGCCAGCATGAGCGGCGGCTCACCGACCGCCTTCGAACGCCCGATCGTCGGCTCCTTGTTCACCGACCACTCAGCCAGCTTCACATTGAATATCGGCGGCACGTCACTCGCGAGCGGGATTTTATACGTCGAAGGCGCGTGCGTCCGCAGTTGCCCCTTGGCGTCCCAAACCAACTCTTCCGTCGTCAACCAACCCATGCCCTGCACGAAGGCACCTTCCACCTGGCCAAGGTCGATAGCCGGATTCAGCGATTTACCCACATCATGCAAAATATCGACGCGATCGACAGTGTACTCACCCGTCAGCGTATCAATCGTCACTTCGCTGACGGAAGCGCCATACGAGAAATAATAGAACGGACGACCGCGCCCCGTCGCTCGGTCCCAATGGATCTTCGGCGTCTGATAAAACCCCGCCGCCGAAAGCTGCACTCGGTTCATGAAACCCGACATCGCCAGCTCGGCAAATGGCACAAACTTCGGCCCGGCCTGAATACCGCCCTGCACCCATTCGCACGCGGCTTCTTCCACCTGATGAAGCTTGGCCGCATGAACAAGCAGCCGCTCCTTGATCTGCCGGCAGGCGTCATAAGCCGCCATGCCATTGAGATCGGAGCCCGACGACGCCGCCGTCGCCGAGGTATTCGGCACCTTCCCCGTAGAAGTCGCCATGATCTTGACCGTGTCGAGGTTCACCCCGAACGCATCGGCCACCACCTGCGCAACCTTGATATAGAGCCCCTGCCCCATCTCGGTGCCGCCATGCGAAAGATGGATCGATCCATCCTTATAAACATGCACCAGCGCGCCCGCCTGATTGTACCAGGTGGCCGTGAAAGAAATCCCGAACTTCACCGGCGTCAGCGAAATGCCCTTCTTGAGCACGGCGCTGGTTTTGTTGAACTCCAGAATAGCCGCACGACGCGCCGCATAGTCTGCCGACGCCTCCAGCTCATCCACGATCCGATGGATGATATTGTCCTCAACCACCTGATGATACGGCGTCACATTGTCGGTATCGGTACCGTAAAAATTGGCCTTGCGGATATCTAGCGGGTCCTTACCGAGCGCATAGGCTATATCCTCGATCCAGCGCTCGGCCCCCACCATGCCCTGCGGCCCACCAAAGCCACGAAAGGCCGTGTTGGAGACGGTATTGGTATAAAGTGGTTCAGACCGCGCCCGCACTGCCGGATACCAATAGGCATTGTCGCAGTGAAACAGCGCCCGATCCGTCACCGGCCCCGAAAGATCGGACGAATACCCCGCGCGCGCGCCATAGACCGCATCCACCGCATGGATTTTGCCGCTCTCGTCATAGCCGACATCATAATCGACCACAAAATCATGCCGCTTGCCGGTCGCGCTCATATCGTCGTCGCGATCCGGCCTGATCTTGCAGGCCCGGTTCCACTTCTTGGCCGCCAGCGCCGCAACCACGGCAAACAGGTTCCCCTGCGTTTCCTTGCCGCCAAAGCCGCCGCCCATCCGGCGCACATTGACCGTCACCGCATTGTGCCGAATGCCCAGCGCCTGGGCGACGATCAACTGAATTTCGCTTGGATGCTGGGTGGACGAATAGAGCGTAACGTCCTCATCCTCGCCCGGCACCGCTAAGGCGATCTGCCCTTCGAGATAAAAGTGATCCTGCCCGCCAATGGTGATCGCGCCCCTGGCCCGGAGCGGCGCCCCGGCCAGCCCCGCCTTCACATCGCCGCGTTCAAGCTTGAGCGGCGGCGTCACCAGCTTTCCGCCGGCCGCCTGAGCCGAACGCACGTCCGTATGGAACGACAAATCCCTGTATTCAATCTTGACCAGATGCGCCGCACGCCGCGCCTGGTCCCGCGTTTCCGCGACCACCGCAAAAACCGGCTGCCCCCAGAAATGCACCACGCCATCGGCAAAAACCGGCTCGTCATGCATATGCGCCGAGCTGATATCCAGCACGCCCGGCACATCGTCATTGGTCAGCACACCAATCACGCCAGGCGCCGCCAGCACCGCCGAAAAGTCCATGCCCGCAATCTCAGCGTGCGGCGTGGTCGAAAGCCCAAGATACGCATGCATCGTGCCCACCGGCTCGATCATATCGTCGATATATTCAGCCGTCCCCGTGACGTGCTTCGGCCCGCTATCGTGCCGCGTATTGGTGTGCATCACAGCCAGACTGGTGCGCGCAGCATGCTTGTTCATCACGCCACCTCACGCTTGAGCCGCACATTCTGCCCCGAAACATCGAGGAAGAACCGCTTAAGAAGGTTCTGCGCCGTAAGCAGCCGATAGTCCGCCGAGGCGCGCATATCGCTGATCGGCTGATAATCTTCAGCAAAGGCCGGCAACGCCGCCTCGATGGTTTCCATGGTCCAAGGCTTGCCCACCAGCGCCGCCTCAACCGCCTTGGCCCGCTTCGGCGTCGCCGCCATGCCACCAAAAGCGATCCGCGCCATGCCGACGATCCCGGCATCGCTGACAAAAACCCGGAACGATCCGCATAGCGCCGAAATATCTTCCTCGCGGCGCTTGGAAATCTTGTAGGTGGCAAACTTTTCGCCCGCCGGCAGCAGCGGCAGCGTCACGCTCTCGACGAACTCGCCCGGCTGCCGATCCTGTTTGCCATAGGCGACAAAGTAGTCCTCAAGCTTGATCTCGCGCCGATGCTCGCCCCGCCGCAAGCTGAGCTTTGCCCCCAGCGCAATGAACGGCGGCGGCGTATCCCCAATTGGCGAACCATTGGCGATATTGCCGCCAATCGTGCCCATATTACGGATCTGCTCACCAGCAATGCGGTTCCAGAGTTCTCCAAGCTGCGGAAAATTCGCCGCAATAACCGGCAACGCTTCCGAATAGGAAACCCCGGCATAAAACCGCACTTCGCTGGCGTTCTCAGCGATGCGCTTCAATTCCTGCAAATGGCCGATAAAAATCACCGGCCCGATATTGCGCATGAATTTGGTCACCCAAAGCCCGACATCCGTCGAACCGGCCACGATCCGCGCATCCGGATTGGCTTCATAGACCGCAGCAAAATCATCAAGGCTCGCCGGGATGATGATCTGCTGGTCACCCTCGCCGATGACCACGCGACGGCCATCATTCAGCGCCTTGATCTTGTCCTTGACTGCGATCCGTTCGGCCCAAAGCACATCACCCTGCGGCTGCCCATAAGTGCCCATCGTTTCACCGGCGCGGATGATCGGCGCATATCCCGTGCAGCGACAAAGATTGCCCTGCAGCGCCTTCTCGATCGCGGGCCGCGTTGGGCTGGGGTTACGCATCCACAGCCCATAAAGGCTCATGACAAAACCCGGTGTGCAGAACCCACATTGCGAGCCATGGTGATCCACCATCGCCTGCTGCACCGGATGCAACGCACCATTCTCGCCGCGCAGATGTTCGATGGTCACGACATGCGTGCCATGCAGGCTCCCGACGAAGCGGATACAGGCCGTCACCGAGTCATAAATGATCTCGTCGCCAAACAGCCGTCCCACCAGCACGGTGCAGGCCCCGCAATCACCCTCTGCGCAGCCTTCCTTGGAGCCGCGCAACCGCCGCTCCAGCCGCAACCAGTCGAGCAGCGTCAGGTCCGGCGCGACATCGGTGAGGGAAATCTCTTCGCCATTGAGGAGGAACCGAATGGCATTTCCAACCTCGACCATGGCTCAGCTCCCCCGATAGGTGGAGTAGGCGAAGGGGCTGACCAGCAACGGCACGTGATAGTGCTTGTCCTCGGAAATGGTGAAGCGGATCGGCACCACATCGAGGAACGGCGTCTCGATCTCGACCCCGATCCGCTCGAAATATTGCCCGACATGAAAGCGGATTTCAAACTCACCCAGCTGGAACTGATCGTCGCCCAGTAGTGGTTGGTCCGCCCTTCCATCAGCATTGGTGTAGCTATCGCCCAGGTGATGCGTGTGGTCGCCATGCACAAAATGAAGTTCAAGCCGCATGCCGCGCGCCGGCTTGCCCGCCATCGTGTCGAGAACGTGAGTGGTAAGGCGTCCACCGGCCATATGCTGCTCCTATGCATGCCGTCCGAACGTGGGGCCGTTTCGGTGCAGCATGCGCAATTCGTTTCCCCTGACAGCACCATAGAACCGTGAATCTGCTCTTGATACTCTCAAATTGGAAGCACTATGCTGCCGAAACGGCAACAGCAAGTCCCATCATGACCGACAAGAGCCCGACCATAGACCGCCCTCGCGAACACGCGCTTTCCGCTGGTCTCCTCGCCCGTGTCTTCCATCAGCCATCGCTGCTTTATTTCAACGCCGTCGCCACCCACCTCTCGATCCGCGAGGCCGCCCGTCGCCTCAACGTCGCCTCCTCCGCCGTCACGAGACAAGTCGCCCAGCTCGAAGACGCCCTGGGCATCGCCCTCTTCCTCCGCGACAAGCGCCGCATGCGCCTTTCGCCCGCCGGCGAAATCCTATTCCGCCACTCGCGCCGCCTCACTGCCCCCATGGAAGCCGCCGTCTCCGAAATCGAGCTCCTTCGCGGCGTCCGTGCCGGCGTCGTCCGCATCGGCACAGTCGAAAGCGTCGGCCTTTCCTTCCTGCCGCGTCTGATTTCCGATTTTGGCCAGCGCTATCCCCGCCTCACCATCGATCTCTCGATCATGTCCTCGAGCGAGGTGGTAGAACGCCTCGTCGAAGAGCGGGTCGACATCGGCTTCGGCTTCATCTCAAAACCCCCGCGCCAGGTCGATATCGCCTTCCGCCGCGACGTCCACATCGGCGCCGTCATGGTACCCGGCCACCCCCTGGCCTCCGCCGAAAACCTCACCATGGACCAGTGCCTCGATCACGCCCTCGCGGTCGCCCGCCCGGAAATCTCCATCCGCGAGGTCATCGACCCCTTCCTCCGCCGCTCCGGCGCCATGCTGCCGCCCATGGTCGAGGTCAATTCCATTCGCATGCTGGTCGAACTGGCTCTCGGCGGCCATTACCTCTCCATCATGACCCCCATCGGCGCGCAAAACGAAATTGCCGATGGCCGCCTCCTCTTCAAACCCCTGACCGACAATGGCCTGCCCACCAATCGATTTGGCATCCTGGTCCGCAATGGCAGCGCTCTCCACCTCGCCCCCGCCATCTTTTTCGATCACGCCAAAAGCTATTTCGAAGAACTGCAATTGCCCGGCGCCATCTAGCGCAATCGCCAAACTTGCGCTTACCTGAATGCCACTTCCTCTCACTAACGAGACATCGATGAACCGCTACCCCCGCGACATGCAAGGCTATGGCCGCAATATTCCCAATGCGAACTGGCCGGGCGGCGCCCATATCGCGGTACAATTCGTGCTCAATTACGAAGAGGGCGGCGAGAACAATATCCTCCACGGCGACGCAGCCTCCGAGGCCTTTCTCGTCGACGTGCTCGGCGCCGCCCCCTGGCCCGGCCAGCGCCACGCCAATGTGGAGTCGATGTACGAATACGGCGCCCGCGCCGGCTTCTGGCGCCTCCACCGTCTCTTCACTGAAGCGAACCTGCCCATCACCATCTACGGCGTCGCCACCGCCCTGATGCGCGCGCCCGAGCAACTCGCCGCCATGCAGGAAGCCGGCTGGGAAATCGCCTCCCACGGCTATAAGTGGGTGCAGCACAAGGACATGCCGCCCGCCGAAGAGCGCGCCCAGATCGCCGAGGCCGTCCGCCTCCACACGCTCGCCACCGGTTCCCGCCCCCTCGGCTGGTATACGGGCCGCTCCTCGCTCAATACCGTCGATCTCGTCGCCGAACACGGCGGCTTCGCTTATATTTCAGACACTTACGACGATGACCTGCCCTATTGGAAAGTCATCCACGGCCAGCCGCAGCTGATCATCCCCTATTCCCTCTCCACCAACGATATGCGTTTCGTCACCGGCCCCGGCTTCGACAATGGCGAGGAATATTTCCAGTTCCTCAAGGACACATTCGACTGCCTCTATGCTGAAGGCGTGGCAGGCAGCCCCAAGATGATGTCGCTGGGCCTCCATTGCCGCCTCGTCGGCCAGCCGGGCCGCTTCCAGGGCCTGAAAAAATTCGTGGACTACATCAGGTCGTCAGGCAAAGTCTGGGTCCCGACCCGCCTCGACATCGCCCGCCACTGGGCCGAGCAGCATCCCTACCTCGCTCCCGAAGCCATCCCCAGCCAGCTCGACCGGGCCGACTTCGTCACCCGCTATGGTTCAATCTTCGAGCACTCCCATTGGATCGCGGAACGCGCCTGGGATGGCGAGCTCGCCCCCGCCAATGACACTGCCGTCGGCCTCCACTTTGCGCTGCGCACCCAGTTCCGCGCCGCAACGCCCGAAGAACGCCTCGCCGTCCTCCGCGCCCACCCCGATCTTGCCGGCAAACTCGCCGCCGCCAAGCGCCTGACCGCCGACTCCACCGCCGAACAGACCTCCGCCGGCCTCGACGCCCTGACCGATGAAGAGCGCGAAAAGTTCACCGCGCTCAACACCGCCTACACGCAGAAATTCGGCTTCCCCTTCATCATCGCGGTCCGCGATAACACCAAGGCCACCATTCTCGAAACCTTCGAAAAGCGCCTCGCCAACACCGCCGAAGCCGAGTTCGCCACCGCCTGCGCCCAGGTCGAGCGCATCGCTCTACTGAGGCTCAAGGCGATCCTGCCCTAAGCCGGCGCTCGCCCTTCTTTTGAAATGTCCGCGCACCCATGTGTGCGGACCATCTCCATCGTCGCACCCATCAAACCTTGCTTTGCTTCAGCAGGTGAACAATGCCGGCAGGGTTGAAGACCCAACCGCCCCGGAAACTCTCGCTATTAGGCAATGGCTCGATCCCGTCATTGCGCGTCACCCCCGCCGCTTCCAGCGTCGCTGCCGCCTCGTCGAAGTCGGGAGTGACCAGTTCGAGCCAGAGTTCAGCCTGCGACATCTGCGGCACATTGTCGATCCAGAGCCGGTTTGGCCCATAGGCAAACGACACGTCGCTACCGCCCTCAAGTTCGGGCAACTTCAGAATATCGCGATAGAACGCGACCACCGCCTCGTACTGATGCGTTGGCACTTTCATCGCAATATTGAGGCCACCGACCGCGGTTCCCGTCATTTGTAAAAACCCTCGCGAAAGTGGATGCCGTGCTCAAGCCACACGCGCATTGCCGCGAGCATGCCCGTCCAGCCTTCGCAATTGCCATAGGACGCCTTCTGCCCGGCTTCGTTCTCGCGCCATCCGGCCTCATGAATGCGCACCAGCGTGCGGCCATCCTCCAGACCCTCGAAGGTCATCGTCACAGTGGTTTCATAGTTTCCGGCCGGATCGCCGTCCGGCGGCGCCTCCCAGCGCAGCACGATTTGTTTGTCTTTCACCACATCGACGACGTGCACGGGAAAAGCACCCGGAAAGTCATGGAAATCCCATGTCACCGTCGCCCCCTTTTCGAGCCGCCCTTCGGCGCCCCCTGTAGTGAAATAATGCGATAGCTGCTTGGGATCGACCACCGCCTCGAACACCTCCCGCACGGGCTTGGCGATCCGGCCGCCCACCGTGAATTCATAGGCCATGCTGCTCTCCTCTGCTTGACGCCCCAAACGATATGTTATAAAAACATAACATGTCAACCGACGACGCAGACGACCTGATTTTCAAGGCGCTTGGCCACCGCATCCGGCGGCGCATGCTCGATGCGCTCAAGGCTGGTCCTGCCACGACCGGTACGCTCTGCGCCGCCTTCCCCGAACTCGACCGCTGCACCGTCATGCAGCATCTCGGCGTCCTGGAAGAAGCCGGCCTCGTCGTCCCCGAGCGCCGCGGGCGCGAGCGCTGGAACCATCTCGACGCCCTGCCCGTCCACGCCATTCACGAGCGCTGGATCGGCCCCTATGCCGCCTATGCGGCGAGCATGTTGAGCCGCCTCAAGCACGAAATGGAACGCAGCGAATAAATCGGCCCCAAGGCCTTGGCCTCCCGGCCCACAAGGCTCTAGTCTCAAGCGGAATCGTCCTGACCGAACTAGAGCCCATGGCAACGACCTACGCTTCTCCCATCGCCGGCCTGCCCGCGCAGATGGCCCTTCACACCGGCCGCGCCACCTTCAACGAGGCCTATGCGCTCATTCCCAATGGTGTGATGCGCGACATCGTGACCTCCTACCTGCCCCATTGGCGCGATACGCGGGCCTGGATCATCGCCCGCCCGCTCTCGGGCTTTGCCGAAACCTTTTCGCAATACATCGTCGAAGTCTTTCCCGGGGGTGGCAGCGACCGTCCCGAACAGAACCCAGAAGCCGAAGGCGTCCTCTTCGTCGTCGCTGGTGAGATCAACCTCACTATTGCCGGCGAACCGCATATCCTGAAGGAGGGCGGATACGCCTTCCTTCCTCCCGGCACTGAGTGGAGCCTTGTCAATCGCAACACCTCGCCCGCCCGTTTCCATTGGGTGCGCAAGCGCTACGACGTGGTGGAGGGCATCGACATCCCGCCCGCTTTCGTCACCAACGAACAGGATGAACCTATCCGCTGGATGCCCGGCACCAGGGACACCTGGGGCACAACGCGCTTCGTCGAACCCACCGACCTCCGGCACGACATGCACGTCAATATCGTCACCCTCGAACCCGGCGCGGTCATCCCCTTCGAAGAAACCCACGTCATGGAGCACGGCCTCTATGTGCTCGAAGGCAAGGCGGTCTATCGCCTCAATCGCGATTGGGTCGAAGTCGAGCCCGGCGATTTCATGTGGCTGCGCGCCTTCTGCCCCCAGGCCTGCTATGCCGGCCCCGAGCGCTTCCGTTACCTGCTCTATAAAGACGTTAACCGCCACGCGAAGCTCCCGTTCTGACCATGAGCGACCGCACCATCTACATCGAGCCGCTGACACCCGAGACCTTCGCCCCCTTCGGCCAGGTTATCCAGACCACTGGCGCGCACCACTATCCGATCAATGCCGGCAAGACCGAGCGCTTCCATGATCTCGCCAAGGTAGAGCTGGGCGGCGTTCATCCCCGCCCGCTCATCTCCATCTTCCGCGGCCAACCCTACGCCCTGCCGCTCAGCCTGACGCTCGTCGAACGCCACCCCCTCGGCAGCCAGGCCTTCTATCCCATCGGCGAAGCCCACTGGCTGGTGATCGTTGCCGAGGACAATAGCGGCACGCCGGTCAATATCCGCGCCTTCCTCCCCGGCCCCGGGCAAGGGGTCAATATCGCCATGAACACCTGGCATGGCGTTCTCACGCCGCTCGACAAGGAAACCGATTTCCTCGTCGTCGACCGCGGCGGCGATGGCAATAATCTCGAGGAATTCCCCCTCGACCCGCCCTTCCTTGTGACCCACCGCGAACGAGGTGCTTAACCGCTTCGGCGGCTTTACCTCGCCAGTGGTCCCGGGCTGGTTTACGTTGAGCGCAACAAGGAGGACTGCCATGCTAAATCGGTTCCTGACGCTTGTGCTTTCGCTCATGCTGCTTGTCGGCCCCGCCAGCGCCGACGATCTGACGCTGACCGGCGATGTCTTCTATCGCGAGCGCATGGCGCTGCCGCCCGGTGCAACTCTGCATGTTGGCCTCGTGGCCCTGTCCGGCGGCCAACCCGTCGTCGGCGCTGGCGCATCAATCCCCGCCGGCGGCCAGGTGCCGCTGCAATTCTCTCTCGCCATTCGCAGCGATGTCGCAAAATCTGGCGGCACTTTCGGCCTCGTCGCCGAAATCCGGGTTGGCGGATCGGCGATGTGGCGCAATAGCCCCGCCATGCCCGTGGATTTGACAGCGCCGGTGCCTGTTTCGATCCTCGTCACGAGAGTTCCCGTAGCACCGGCTCCGCCTGAGCCCGAAGCGGTTCCCAACATCGCCGACACCACCTGGACCGTAACCAGCATCAGCGGCAGCCCCGTCCTCGGCACCACTCCCCTGACCCTTGCCATCGCCGCCGATCTCCGCATCGATGGTCATGCCGGCTGCAACAGCTTTTTCACCCAGGCGACATTGGACGCAGCCAAGCTGCAATTCGCTCCCCCCGCCTCGACGCGCATGGCCTGCGAACCAGTCGTCATGGCCCAGGAAAGCGCCTTCTTCGCCGCCCTCGTCGCGGTGAACAGCTACGAACTATCCGACGACAGCCTGCGCCTCCTCGATGCCGCCGAAGTGCCGCTGATCGGCCTCGTGCGAGCCAAGGAGTAGAGTCAGCTTGGAAACTGCCGACTTCATCTCGCGCCTTCTCGACGTCATCGAACAAGACATCATTCCCATGACCGCGCGCGGCGTTGCCCAAGGCAACAAGCTTTTCGGCGCCGCCATCCTGAAAAAATCAGACCTGTCCGTGGTCGTGGCCGAAACCAATAACGAGACGGAAAACCCGCTCTGGCACGGCGAAATGCACGCCATAAAACGCTTTTTCGAACTGCCCGAAGATCAGCGCCCGGCAACCAAAGACTGCGTCTTCCTGACCTCGCACGAGCCCTGCTCGCTCTGCCTCTCCGGCATCACCTGGTCAGGCTTTGATAATTTCTATTATCTCTTTACCTACCAAGACAGCCGCGACAGTTTTGGCATTCCCTACGACATCCAGATCCTGCAAGCGGTCTATGCCGTGCCCGATCCAGACCGCAGCGCCGTTCCCCCGGAGCGTCCGCTCTACAATCGCAGCAACGCCTTTTTCAAAAGCCGGGGCCTGCAGGAAATGGTAGCGGGCCTCGATCGCGGTCACCGCGAAAACCTCCTTGCCCGCCTCGACGACATCAGCGCCGCCTATGCCGACCTTTCCGCCGTCTATCAGCGCGACAAAGGCAATAAGGGCATCCCACTCGCCTGAAACTTGCGCAGCGATTTCAGCGGACGACGGATAACGCCGGTCACAGCCTGCGCTGTCTTCGGCATGGGCAGCACAACGCGCCACAGGCTCAGATTGAGCCGATCACGATCCGAAAGCTCTGCCTTATTCATGAACGCTCGCCTCAGCTGGCGCATTTTCGACCGGCATTTCAGCAAACGAAGCCGCAAGCGTGATGAAGCTCAGGGCGGCGACGAACAGGGCCGATAGCAGCATTTGAGACTGAGCGGGCTTAGACATGAGCGGGCGCATTTGATGTTGTTTTCCCTCAACTTTTCATCCCCGCGTTTAACGCAGGGCGTATCGTAGCAACGTTGGAACAAGCGATATCGCTCCACGACTGAATGGGTCACGAATGCGTGATTAATGTTTCGTTCACATTCCCGCCGCGTGCATGGCAGGCATGTGACGCGAACCTTTTCGGCTTGCTGACGTTTCCTTGCATGAGCCCCAAGTGCCATGTGAGGAATTCCGATGAATCAGTTGCTTCTCGAACCCGGCGCCGAGGCCCCTGCGCTCGCCCTGTTCACTGACTTCGACGGCACGCTGGTGGAGATCGCCGAGACGCCGGATTCGATCCACGTCCCCAACGATCTCGCCGAACAGATCAAGCGCATCACCCGCGAATTCGACAATGCCTTCGCCGTTATAACCGGCCGCGAAATCGCCGACATCGATCGCTTTCTGGCCCCCCTGCACCTGCCCATTGCCGGCGCCCACGGCTCACAACGCCGCCGCGCCGATGGCTCGATGGAAGAAGTCGACGATGAGTTGATCGCTGGCGCCGAAGAAATCGCCCGCGCCATCGAACCCCTCGCCATGGCCCATCCCGAATTGATGATCGAACCCAAGCCCGGCACGGTGGCCCTCCATTATCGCCAGGCGCCGGAGCTTGCGGACGCCTGCCTTCGCGCCCTCGAGGAAATTCTGGCCGACCATCCGCAATATTCGGTCGTCGAAGGTAAGATGGTCTACGAGGCTCGCCCCATCGGTTTTGACAAAGGAGCCGCCCTCCGCGCCTTCATGCTCGAAGAACCCTTCATCGGCCGCACCCCTATTTTCATCGGCGACGACGTCACCGACGAAGACGCCTTCCGTGCTGCCCAGGAACTGGGTGGGGTCGGCATCAAGATCGGCCCCGGCGACACCGCCGCCCGCCTGCGCATAGCCGACGTCACCTCGGTCCGCGCCTTGATCGGCGGCCTGGGCGATCTCATGCACCGCGAAGAACCATTGCTCACCGACGCCGTGGCGAACTGATTTCGCTACGCCGCATAAATCGACACGACCGCGACCCGGGCGCTTTGCGCCCGGCATCATTTTGAATTTGGTACAGGGGGCCCGTCTGCCATGAGCCGCATCGTCATCGTTTCCAATCGCACACCCGGCAAGGGTCCCGCCGCCGGCGGCCTCGCCGTGGCGCTCAAGAAAGTGTTGGGCGAACGCGAAGGTTTTTGGTTCGGCTGGTCCGGCAAACTGACCGAGAGCCCCGAAAGCAAAGCGCGCTTTGAAGACATCGATGGCCTCCATATAGCCCAGATCGATCTCTCGCCCGACGACCACCGCGCTTATTATTCCGGCTTTTCCAATTCCATTCTCTGGCCAAGTTTCCATCTCCGGCTCGATCTGGCGACCATCGAGAGCCACTGGTACGAAGGCTATCGCCGCGTCAACGCCCAGTTCGCCAAGGCCCTGATGCCCCTTCTCAAACCCGATGACGTGGTCTGGGTCCACGACTATCACCTGATCCCGCTGGCAAGCGAACTTCGCAGCCTCGGCGCCAGAAACCGCATCGGCTTTTATCTCCACATCCCCTTCCCCACCGTCGATGCGCTCTACGCCATCCCCCATCATGGCGACCTGATGCGCGACCTGTCGCGTTACGATCTCATCGGCTTCCAGGCCAATCGCGACGTGGCCGCCTTCACCGATTTCGCCGAACACCAGGCGCCGTCCACCTTCGGCCCGCGCCCCACCGAAGCGCTCGATTTCTCGACCACCGAAGTCGCCGCCTTCCCCATCGGCTCGGACCCCGAAGCCTTCTCGCGCCTCGCCACCAGCCCCGCCGCCAAGAAGATGATCCACCGCATGCACCGCGCCCTCGGCGAACAGGCGCTGATCCTTGGCGTCGACCGTCTCGATTATTCCAAGGGCCTGCCCCAGCGCGTCGAAGCCTATGAAAAGCTCCTCGCCAACAACCAGCGCTTCCGCCGCAACGTACACCTTCTGCAGGTC
This sequence comes from Devosia sp. Root685, assembly GCF_001427875.1. Taxonomy (GTDB): domain Bacteria; phylum Pseudomonadota; class Alphaproteobacteria; order Rhizobiales; family Devosiaceae; genus Devosia. Next base: position 123,937 of record NZ_LMHK01000002.1, read on the forward strand.
GCGCCGCCCTCGCGCGACAGCATCAAGGAATATCAGGAAACCAGCGACACGCTCGATGCCATGTGTGGCCGCGTCATGGGTCGCTTTGCCGAACCCGATTGGGCGCCCCTCACCTATGTAAAGCGCGCCTATGGCCAGCCCAGCCTCGCCGGTCTCTATCGCCTTGCCCGCGTTGCCCTCGTCACCCCCCTCCGCGACGGTATGAACCTCGTCGCCCATGAATATATCGGTGCGCAGGACCCGGAAAATCCCGGCGTCCTGGTCCTCTCCCGCTTCGCCGGTGCCGCCGAAATCTTCCCCGAGGCCCTCTTGGTCAATCCCTTCGACACCGACGAGACCGCCGAGGCGCTGCGCATGGCGCTCGACATGCCGCTTGATGAGCGCAAAGCCAGATGGAACGCCCTCATGGCCGCCGCCGAAGCCCACAATGTCGATGATTGGGCCCTGAGCTTTCTCGAGCGCCTCTCCCCCGGCATCGGCGAAGCCGGAGCCGGCGCCCGCGACGTAATCTACATGGCTTCGGTGGCGTGAGATGACCAGGTGGTCACGCCATTAACCAAGGAGTAATGCCCGCCCCTGGGCATTCTCCGCTATGGTCGTGTCAGCAAGCCAGATAGGGGCATAGCCGATATGCCCACATTGAACCATCTGCCAATGCAGTAGTGAGACCGGCCACCGCGCTTCTGAATCAAAAAGGGCGGCCACCGGGCCGCCCTTTGTTCTGATTAGCCTTCGCCGCGACGAGTGCGTGCAGCGGACTTTTTCGCCCCTGTTGTCCAACGCGGCTTGGCTTTGAGACCATCCGCGCGCGGTGGCTTCACCGAGCGAGCCGGAGCCAGCGGATTACGGGCATCACGGCCAGCAGCGGCACTAGCTTCCCGCGGAGCGTTGGCCTCGCGGGGACCGCCGCCCTTGCCACGCTCGCCACCCGGGCGCGGCGTATTAAACTTGCGCTGGCTCATTGGCTTGGGGTTACGCGCCGTGCGCGCACCAGCCGGAGCACCGGGGGCATTGCGCGGCGCACGAACGGCAGTGGCTTCCTCAACCATGTTGAGATCGCCCGAAAGCGGCAGCGTGCGGCGGATCAGCTTTTCGACATCGCGGAGCTTCGAGCGCTCGGTGCCGTCGCAAAGCGTGATCGCAATGCCCTCGGCGCCATTGCGGCCGGTACGGCCGATACGGTGCACATAGTTTTCCGGATCATCGGGCAGATCGTAGTTCACCACATGCGTAATGCCCGGCACGTCGATGCCGCGCGCCGCAATATCGGTCGCCACGAGAATGCGCACGCTACCGCTGGCAAAACCCTTGAGCGCCGCCTGACGCGCATTCTGGCTCTTGTTGCCGTGGATCGCGGCCGCTTCGTAGCCGTCGATGGCGAGGTTCTTGTTCACGCGATCGGCGCCATGCTTGGTGCGCGCGAAGACGATAACGCGGCTCATGCCTTCCTTCTCGTCGTCGAGCAGGCCATTGAGCACGCCGCGCTTGGCCTTCGAACCGGAGAGAATGACGCGCTGAGCGATCTTGACGACGGTCGAACCCTGAACCGAAGCCTCGACCTTCACCGGGTCCTTAAGGAGGCCCTTGGAAAGGTCTTCGATTTCCGGCGCCATCGTGGCCGAGAACAGCATGGTCTGGCGGCGAAGGCCGATGGCCTTGGCGATCGCCTTGACCGGGGCAATAAAGCCCATGTCGAGCATGCGGTCAGCTTCGTCGAGCACCAGCCAGCGCGTCTCGTTGAGACGGATCTTGTTGTCGTCGAGCAGGTCCTTGAGACGGCCCGGGGTCGCGACAACGACGTCGACGCCCTTGGCGATCTTCTGCACCTGATGGTAGCGCGACACGCCACCCAGCACGAGCACGGTGTCGAGCCGGAACTTGCTGCCGGCAAACTTGCGGATGTTTTCTTCGATCTGCACGGCCAGTTCACGCGTCGGCGCCAGGATCAGCGCGCGCGTGGTCATCGGCCGCGGACGGCCGGTCAGTTCGCCGATACCGGCGAGGATCGGCAGGCCAAAGGCAGCCGTCTTGCCCGAACCGGTCTGGGCAATACCCAGCACGTCCCGGCCTTCGAGCAGTTTCGGAATGGCCTGGCTCTGGATCTTGGTGGGGGTCTCGAAGCCTGCAGCCTTGAGGCTGTTGGTCAGGTTTTCAGGAAGTCCGAGACTGGAAAAATCGGTCAAATCTTGATCTTTCATGATGCGCAAATGCTGCGCGGGCGCTCTGCGAAATGCAGGCACCAGGAACAAAAATTGCAATCGGGCGATAGGGATTTATCGCGCGGGTGCTGGCTCAAACCCGGAGCACTTTGCTATCCGGGATGACTTCGCCGCTCACCGCTTGAGTAAGAAGAGAAGCCCGTTAGCGGCACACTTGGCCGCAACGCTGCGCCCCATATGGGGGAAAAAGCCCCAAAAGGCAAGTGTGGCAGGCGCATGGGAGGTTTGTGAGAGGGAACTCACCGACCATCCCACCCCCACCTAACCTCCCCCTGATAGGGGGAGGAACGCATCGAGTGTGTTAAACCGCCAGTGAGCCACCGGCAGATCCCTCCCCCTACCAGGGGGAGGATGGGAGGGGGTGATGTGAGCCACGATTTCGCGGTCTCAAATACCACCATACCAATCATACCCGTTGTCCGGCCAATAGCCGCCCCGCCCCCGTCCAAACGGGGTCAGATCATCCACCAGCTCGATCGTGTGCAGATATTTCGGCTGCTTGTACCCCAGCGCCCGCTCGATCCGCAGCCGCACCGGCGCGCCATTGCTCACCGGCAACACCTGATCGTTGAGGCCATAGGAGAGGATCGTCTGCGGATGATAGGCATCCACCAGGTCCGAACTCTCATAATAGAAAACATCGCCCGAAAGCGTCTTCTGGATATTGTCGAAGCAATGGTAGACGCAATACCGCGCCTCCGGCTTTACGCCGGCCATGTCGAGCACTGGACCCAGCGCCGTCCCCGTCCACTTGGCAATGCAACTCCAGCCCTCGACGCAATCGTGCCGCGTGATTTGGCTGCGCGCCGGCATATTGCGCAATTCGTCGAGCGAGAACGACACTTCGCGCTCCACCATGCCCTTGATGGTCAGCTTGTAGGGCGCAAAATTCTGCGCCTTCAAAAACATATATTCCGGGGTCGAGGGTTCGGTCGATCCGTTCGGCTTCATGCCCTGCCGGATTTCGCTGGCCGCATATTCGCGCGCCAACACCTGATCCCCGATCAGCGCCCGCTGCGCCCGATAGGTAAGAACATTGGCCTGCTCCAGCGCCTGCCGCACCGGATTGCCGCGCTGCCCCAGAAAATCGAACTGATCGCAGCCCGTCAGCGCCAGGCTCGATCCAAGTGCCGCCGAGCCGATAAGAAGTTTCCGCCGATTGAGAATGAGATTGCTCATGGCTTGTCTCCAGCCTCGGTCGGCGTGCCCGGGCTCGTCCGATACCAGCCGGTGATCATCGAGCGCAGTTCATTGAGCGGCCCCGCCAGCAACACCATGATGATGTGCACGACAAAGAACAGCACCAGCAGCACCATGACGCCAAAATGGATCGTCCGCGCCGTCTGCCGCCCTCCGAACAGGTCAAGCAGCCACGGCCAGGCCGCATCCATACCGGGGCTCATGGTCAGTCCCGTCAAAACGATCAGCGGAAAAAGCACGAAGAACACCGCGAAATAGCTCAACTTTTGCAAAGGCGAATAGCGCCGCCCATGATGCAGTTTCAACCGCGCATGATCCATCGCATCCTTCGGCAGCCCGGAAATGTCCGAGCCCTTGGGCACGATGTCCCGCCGCAGGTGCCCATTGATGAAGCTGGCAAGAAACCAGACGAACAACGCCGCCACCAGCACCCAGCCAAAAAAGAAGTGCACCACCCGCCCGGTGGCCAGGTCGCGGAACGAGGGAATAGTCACCGCCCCCGGAAACCCCACATATTGCGGTGCCTCCGCCGTGCCACTCATGCCGAGCACGCCGGTCGTATCAAAACTCTGCCCAAAAACCGTAGTGCGTCCCCGCGGCCCCTCCGGCGTATTCACCGCCCCGATTTCGAGCACCGCATTGTCGAACTCAAAGCCCGACTGCTGCCCGATATAAAGCGAGGGATGCGCATTGAAGATTTGCAACCCCGAGAGCAGCAGGAAAAACAGGCAGACCGCCCAGACCCAATGCGTCACCCGCGTAAAAATCGACTGGCGATAAACCAGCGGCCCGCGTTTGGTTGAAAGCTCGTCAGCTTGGCTCATGATCTCCCCCGGCAAATGGCACCATCTGCCAATAGCAACGGTATTGCATCGCGCAGATGGTCGCCATCACGCCTATTTTATTTCTTGGGAGCCATCGCATCGCCACCCATCATCGCATCTCCTCCCATCGCGCCCTGGCCATTGTGCACGCTATGGCAGGCCTCTTCGGCCACCATGGCAACATCGGCGAAGGTGATGGCCTTGGCCTGATCGATGCATTTGCTGAGATCGTCGTCACTCATCATCGGCGCCATCGCACCCATTGCGTCAGCGGCCGGAGCGGCCATGGCATCTTGCGCAAAGGCACTGCCTCCCATGAACAGTGCGAGCGCAACAACGGCGGAAAGGCTGGCGGTCTTGATAAACATGGTCATTTCCCTTGTCTTGACCGCGGCCCCTGCCACGGATCGTCAAGCCATTCGCCGATTGCATGGACGAGGTTACCCCGATCACGCAGCCGTGTTCCCGCCTCGCTTTTTTCGCCCTGCGGTGTAACCTTGCTCCGCTTTGCCGCGAATGGAGAACCAATGCAGGCGGACAAGACAGAGATGCGGTTGCGAGAATTGATGCTGGCCGCGCTCGATGGCGACGGGGCGGCTTATCGCGCGCTGCTGGCCGATCTTGCCCGATATCTACGCCCATGGTTCGCGCGGCGCCTCGGCACCGCCTATGCGTCGCACGCGGAGGACCTCGTGCAGGAAACACTGCTCGCCGTGCATACCCGGCGCATAACCTACGATCGGACCCGCCCTTTTACCGCGTGGCTACACGCGGTCGCCCATCACAAATTCGTCGATCACGTCCGCCGCCATGCCATCCGGCCTACCGTACCGCTGGAGGAGGATGCGCCTGTCTTTGCGTCAGACGATAGCGCCAATGCCGCCGATCGCCGGGACGTGGAAGCCGTGCTGAAATTCGTGCCGGAGCGCACCGGCGAACTCATTCGCGAAACCCGCCTCGAAGGCGCCACCATCGCCGAAGCCGCGGCCCGCCACGGCATCACCGAAACCGCGGCAAAAGTCTCCATTCACCGCGGCCTCAAGTCCCTTGTGGCTAAATTCGGAAGAGGCGAGCCATGACCGACGACCTGATCGCTCGCCTGTCCTCCGATCTGCGGCCCATTCCGCCCCGCGCAATAGAGCGGCGCCTGTGGCGAGCCCTTCTTGCCGGCCTCGCCATCACGTCCGTCACGGCATGGCTGGTTCTTGATCTTACGCTGGGCCGCCCCTTCGGCGGCGCCTTTGGCGGCCCGATGTTCTGGGTAAAAATGGGCTACACGGCGGCTTTCGGCCTCATCGGTCTCGCCGCGGCCCCCGTCCTTACGCGCCCTGATGGCCGCATAATCTGGCCGCTTCTGGTCGCCGGGCTTCTCGTGCTGCTCGCATTGGCTCTCGGCACCATGGATTGGATGCGCGCCGATTGGTCTATGCCGGTCCTGATGGGCAACACGGCCATGGTCTGCCCCTGGCTCATCACGCTCACGGGCCTGCCTGTTCTTGCCATGCTGCTGGCGGCCATGCGCAGCCTCGCCCCACGCTCGCCCACCCTCGCCGGCTTCGCGGCCGGCCTCGTTGCTGGCGGCTTCGGCGCGCTGGTCTATGCCTTTTATTGCGGCGAGACCGGCATGATGTTCATGGCCGTCTGGTATTCTTTGGGCATTGCGATGACGGCACTCTTGGGCGCCATCATCGGAAAGTTTGCATTACGCTGGTAGGCTAACCTATTCGTCCTTGGCGGCCCAGTTCATGCCGCGGCGCATGATCGTCGCCATATTGGAATTTTCGAATTCCTTGGCCTGATGCCCCAGCGTCATGTGGAACACCTTGCCCTTGCCATGCCAGCGCTTCCAGACGACGGGCATCACCACGCCGTCGATCCAGGATGCATGCTCGCCGGTAAAAGTCGTCGTCGCCAACACCTCGTTAGAGGGATCGACATGCATGTAATATTGCTCGGACTTGTAGAGGAACGAGCTCGAAATCCCCGCCATGATCGGGTCCTCGGGCTTGGTCACGTCGACCGTGTAGTCGATGATATTGCCCGGATGCGCCACCCACTGGCCGCCGACCATGAACTGATAGTCCACCGCATCGCGGAACGCATCGCTCATACCGCCATGGTGCCCGGCCAGGCCTACGCCGCCCTCGACAGCCTTGGTAAGATTCTCGACCTCTTCCTTGGCAATCTTGCTCATGGTGAAGATCGGAATGATCAGCGACAGATCTCGAATGGACGGATCGGCAAAGGCGCTGGTTTCGGTCGCCGTGCGCACCGAATAGCCATCCTCGTGCAGCCAGCGACGGTAGATCGTCGCGCATTCCTCAGGATCATGGCCTTCCCAGCCGCCATAGACGATCAAAGCACTACGCATCAGGGTACCCCCTCAAATCAAACGGGGCGGAGAATACCTGACTCAACCGCTATTGAAACCCCAAATGGCAGTGATTGCGGCACACGCTCGCTTGCCGCCAACCGCCGGATAAATCTCGGAAATGAAACACTTTCCACTGTCACAATTAGCTGGTTAACTCTCCTTAATGCTTCAGTGGCGACACGAAAAAAATGTCGGGAGCGCCTGATGTCGAAGCAGGGACTCGCTGCAATCACGAAGGGACCACAGGGATGAAGAAGCTTTTGCTGGGCGCCACCGCGCTCACCCTCTGCGCCGGTTTTTCGACCGCCGCCCATGCCGAATTCACACTCAACATCCTGCACATCAACGATTTCCACTCGCGCTTTGATCCGATCACCGGGTCGGACTCGAACTGCGACGCAGAAACCGACGCCAAGGGCGAATGTTTCGGCGGCATTGCACGCCTCAAAACCATCATCGACGACACCCGCGCCAAATACGAAGCCGGCAATTCGCTGCTGCTCTCGGCCGGCGACAATTTCCAGGGCTCGCTCTATTATACCACCTACAAGTCCAAGGTCGTTTCCGACTTCTTCAACCAGATGGGCTTTGACGTCGTCGCCACCGGCAATCATGAATTCGACGATGGCCCGGAAGAGTTCCTGAAATTCATCGAAGCCGCTGAATTCCCCATCATCGGCGGCAATTTCGACGTTACCAAGGATGAAGGCCTGCGCGGCAAGATCCAGGGCTCCATCGTCATCGAAGTCGGCGGCGAAAAGATCGGCATCATCGGCGCCACCACCGAAGACACCCCCGAAATCGCCTCGCCCGGCGATGTCGAGTTCCACGATGTCATCCAATATGTCCGCGGCGCCTCCGAAGCGCTCGATGCGGCCGGCGTCAACAAGATCATCCTTCTGAGCCATATCGGCTACAACGAAGACCTCAACGTCGCCGCCTCCCTGCCGCTGGTCGATGTGATCGTAGGCGGCCACAGCCACACCCTTCTGTCCAACACCGCCGAAGGCGCCGCCGGCCCCTACCCCACCATGGTCACCAATCCCGTGGGCGTCGAAGTGCCGGTCGTCCAGGCCAATCAATACGGCAAATATCTCGGCGACATCGCCATCACCTGGGACGACAACGGCACCGTCACCAAGGCCGAGGGCGAACCCTACCTGATCGATGCTTCGGTCACCGCCAATGAAGACTTCAAGGGCCAGCTCCAGACCCTCCTCGGCCCCATCGAGGAAATGACCAGCCAGGTCATCGGCACCACCACCGACAAGCTCGAAGGGTCCCGCGAAGTCTGCCGCGTCCAAGAATGCTCCATGGGCAATCTTCTGGCCGATGCCATTCTTGATCGCGTCGCCGATCAGGGCGTCACCATCGCCTTCCAGAATGGCGGCGGCATCCGCGCCTCCATCGATGCCGGTGAAATCACCGTGGGTGACGTCTTGACCGTGCTGCCCTTCTCCAACACCCTCGCCACCGTGCAGATCAGCGGCGCCGATGTGATCGAAGCCCTCGAAAATGGCACCAGCGATATCGAAAACGGCGCTGGCCGCTTTGCCCAGGTTGCTGGCCTCAAATACACCTACACCCTCGCCAATCCCGCTGGCGATCGCATCAGCGACGTTCTGGTCAAGGGCGAAGGCGACACCTGGGTGCCGATCGATGAAGACGCCACCTATACCATCGTCACCAACAATTACGTGCGTGGCGGCGGCGACGGCTATGGCACCTTCGCTGAAGGCGACAAGCCCTATGACTTCGGCCCGCCGCTCGAACAGGTGGTTGCCGAATACATCGCCAAGCTCGGCGGCGAATACACCCCCTATCTCGATGGCCGCATCACGGTGAAATAACCCGTCCATCAATACGAAAGCGAAGGGCGCCCATCGGGCGCCCTTTTGCGTTATCTCTTTTTGACCGGTGCGATAGCGCGCCCAAGGAAAACGCCATGTGCCGCAATATCAAACCGCTCTTCAACTTCGAGCCGCCCGCCAGCAAGAACGAAATGCACGAGGCGGCACTCCAGTTCGTCCGCAAGATCTCCGGATTCAACCGCCCCTCGCAGGCCAATGAAGCAGCGTTTTATGACGCCGTGGAGGACATCGAAAAATCGGTCCGCAAGCTCTTGAATGCACTCGATACCAAAGCGCCGGCCAAGGATCGCGACATCGTCGCCGCCAAGGCTCGTGAACGCGCCCGCGAGCGCTACGGCACCGCTTAAGCGCCGGCGGCCTCTGCCGCCAACACCTTCTCGGCAAATTCGGGCGCTGCGACAAGGCTCGCCAATCCGCGCAATTGCTCGGTCGTGCCAACACCCAATACCGCGTCTATCCGCTGGTTCAGTTCGCGCCACAGCACAGTCATCTGCCGCGTCTGTTTCAGCCCCTGAGCGGTCAATACGGCCCGCTTGACCCGCCGGTCGTTCTCGTCGACCACCACTTCCACCAGTCCATCCCGCACTAGCGGCCGCAGCGCATGCGTCAATGCCGAGATTTGGATCGAAAGCCGCTTTGCCAGCGCCTGCAATGACGGCCCAGTGCCGCCGGGCACGCCACCGAATTCCTCGATCCGGGACACAACCAGGGACTGCCCGGACGTCAATCCCGAAGGGGCAAGCGCATCGTCGTAAAGCTGGGTGAGCTGCCGCGACGCCACGCGCAGCGCGGTATGCGTGCAGTTCAGCGGGTCATAGGCCTCGGTGCTTTCAACGTCGGTAGGCGTGGTTTTTGCCATTGTCATTCTCCACCCGATAAAATAGTTGAGCACAGCACCATTGACAAGGACAGGGCCTGATCCCAATTAGTTGAGCACTCAACAATAGGAGTCCTCCATGTCCAAAACCGCTCTCATCACCGGCGCCTCCTCCGGCATCGGCGCCGTCTACGCCCAGCGCCTCGCCGCCCGTGGCTATGATCTCGTCCTCGTCGCCCGCCGCGCAGACCGCCTATCCGACCTCGCCGCCCGGTTGCAGCAGGACCGTAGCGTTTCCGTCCGCACCATCGCTGCCGATCTCTCGGCGGAAACCGGCATGTCGAGCGTCGAAACCGCGCTCCGCGACCAGCAGATCGACCTTCTCATCAACAATGCCGGCATGGGTCCGATCTCGTCCACCGCCGATCTCAGCGATGAAGCCACCGCCCAGACCCTTGCTCTCAACATCACCGCCCTGACCCGCCTCACCCGCGCCGCCCTCCCCGGCATGCGCACCCGCAAGTCCGGCACCATCGTCAATATCGGCTCGGTCCTCGCCTTCCATGCCCTGCCGGTTACATCGCTTTATAGCGCCACCAAGGCCTTCGTCCTCACCTATAGCCGCGGCATCCAACAGGAAGTTGCGGCCGATGGCGTCCACGTCCAGGCCGTTCTCCCCGCCGGCACCATCACCGAATTCTACGACGCCGCCGGCGTCTCGATCGACAATTTCGACAAGTCAGTTTTCATGACCGCCGAACAACTCGTCGATGCCGCCCTCGCCGGCCTCGACCGCGGCGAAGAGGTCACCCTGCCCTCGGTCCACGATCTCGATCTCTGGAACACCTACGACACCGCCCGCCAAAACCTCTTCGGCGGCACCCAAAACGGCAGCCCCGCATCGCGCTACGCCGCCGCCTAAAACAAAAAGGCCGCCCCGATCACTCGGCGCGGCCCTTCAATCTTTCCTACTCGCGATTGTCACCCCGGCGAAAGCCGGGGCCCATCTCGAGATGTCTGTCTCTCCACGGCGTCCTGAAATCAGACCCTATGCTCGGTCCGATCCCGATCCGTCACCGTCGCCAGATCCAGCACTTTCTGAATATTCGTCGCGTGGCGGAAGCTCGGCTCCAGATTCTTGCCCATGCGCACGGCATCGGCAAAACGCTGGTAATTCGTCGGCACCGGATCGACGGCAACCTCGGTCCAGGTGCCGGTTTCGATATCGTCGCCAAGGCAGGTAAAGAGCTTGGACCAGTCGTGCCTATGCTGCACTTCCACCGAGCCCTTTTCACCGTAAACGCGCAGGCGCAATTCGTTGAAATGGCCGGTCGCCCAGCGTGTCGCATGCACCACGCCCAGCGCGCCGTTCTCAAGCTGCGCCGTCATGGCAAAGCTGTCATTGGCATCGAGATCATATTCGCCAATTCTATTGCCCTCAGCCTTGTCAAAGGTCTGTAGGCGGCAGAACACGTTGGAAAAATCGCTACCCGCGCCATAGGCGGCAAAGTCGAGAATGTGCACGCCGATATCGCCGAGCACGCCGTTGGAGCCGTGCTTTTTCGACAGGCGCCATAGCCACTGGCTTTCCGTGCGCCAATCGCCCCAGGCCTTCGACACCAGCCAGCTCTGCAGATAGCTCGCTTCAAAGTGCTTTACGCCGCCAACCTGCCCCGATTGCACGATCTCGCGCGCCTTTTGCAGCTGCGCGACATTGCGATAGGTCAGGTTGACCATGTTGACGAGGCCGAGCCGTTCGGCCGTCTCGGTCATTTCCATGGCCTTGGCATGGTCCGTCGCCAGCGGCTTTTCGCAAAAGACGTGCTTGCCGGCATTGAGCGCCGCCATCGTCGTCGGATGGTGGATGCTATCGGGGGTGACATTGGCCACCGCGTCGAACTCGCCCCAGGCGATCGCCGCATCGAGCGAGCCAAAGCCCCTTTCGATGCCATGGACCTTATTGAACGCCTCGACCCGCGCCGGATCGACGTCCACCCCGCCCACCAGCGTCACGCCATCGATGGCGGCAAAATGCTTGGCATGCTGATTGGCCATGCCGCCGGTCCCCAGAATGAGGATACGCATATTTTTATTCCCGTATGGGCCCGCGGGCCGCGATGTTCCAAAACACTCGATGTCATCCCGGCGAAGGCCGGGACCCATCCTGAGATATCATCTAGTCCAACCACCCCAGGATGGACCCCGGCCTTCGCCGGGGTGACACCGTGAGCGTGGAAAGTCTTACTTCTTCACTTCGCCTGCGTGGTCTGCCGACGAAAGCTTGGCGCCGCGCTCTTCGATCTTTTCGATCGCTTCGCCGACCGGCGTATTCGGCGCCTTCATCAGATGTGCATGGCGGTCGCCGTTATAGGCCCAGTTGACTGCATTGCGCAGCACCTGGCCGACATTGGCGTCGTGATAGGTCGGATAGGTTTCGTGGCCGGGGCGGAAATAGAAGATATTGCCCGCTCCACGGCGATAGGTCAGGCCCGAACGGAACACTTCGCCGCCCTGGAACCAGGAGACAAACACGGTTTCCAGCGGCTCCGGCACCGAGAAGGGCTCACCATACATTTCTTCATATTCGAGCTCGAAATAGGCCGGCAGGCCCCTAGCGATCGGGTGGCCCGGATTGACGACCCACAGACGCTCGCGTTCGCCCGCCTCGCGCCAGTGGAGGTTTGCCGGAGTGCCCATCAGGCCCTTGAACACCTTCGAATGGTGGCCCGAATGCAGCACGATCAGGCCCATGCCCTGCCACACATGCTCCATCACGCGCTTGACGACCACATCGTCGACCTTGTCATGCGCGGCGTGACCCCACCAGACCAGCACGTCGGTTTCGGCCAGCACGGCGTCGGTCAGGCCGTGTTCCGGTTCCTGCAGCGTCGTGGTCTTGGTGGAAATATTGCTGTCCTGCTTGAGCAGCGCGGCAATCTGGTTGTGCATGCCGTTGGGATAATTTTCGGCAACCGTCTTGTTCTTCTGCTCGTGGACGTTCTCGCCCCAGACCAGGGTACGGATCGGCATTGGTAGTCTCCTAGTTTCGTGGCGAGGCGGGGAGGCGATCGCCATTCAGTTTTCTCCGCGTCATTCCCGCGGAAGCGGGAATCTCCCTCTGCACGAAGGGGATTCCCGCTTCCGCGGGAATGACACGGTGGATGGAAAAGGTGACGATGCTTGGACCGTCACCTCGAATTTTTGTCAGCGGATCGGCTTGCCGTCAGCATCAAAGCGATGAATGCGCTCTTCTTGCGGCGAAACCTTCACAACTGCGCCACTCTGATAGGTCGCCGTGCCATCGAGACGCACCACGATAGGTTCTTCCTGGCCCATATCGAGATAGACGTATGAATCCGCCCCGAGATTTTCGGTATGGATCACCGTACCTTCCCAGATACCGTCCGCGCTGACATCCATATGCTCGCCACGGATACCCAGCGTCTTGCAGCCGAATTTCTCGGCCTTGTCGCCGGCAATGAAGTTCATTTTCGGCGAGCCGATGAAACCGGCAACGAAAATGCTGTCCGGGCGCTCATAAAGCTCCATGGGCGTACCGACCTGTTCGACATAACCGTCGCGCAGCACGCAGATGCGGTCCGCCAGGGTCATGGCTTCCACCTGATCGTGCGTCACATAGATCATGGTCACATGATCCATGCTCTCATGCAGCTTGGCGATCTCGATACGGGTCGCCACGCGCAACGCTGCGTCGAGGTTCGACAGCGGTTCGTCGAACAAGAACACCTTGGGATCGCGGGTAATGGCGCGGCCAATGGCGACGCGCTGACGCTGTCCGCCCGAAAGCTGCTTGGGCAACCGGTCGAGATACTGCCGGATTTGCAGCATGTCGGCGGCCTTTTCCACGCGCTGGCGGATTTCTTCCTTGCCCTTGCCCTTCTCGAGCGTCAGCCCGAAAGCCATGTTTTCGTAAACCGTCATATGCGGATAAAGCGCGTAGGACTGGAACACCATGGCGATGCCGCGCTTGCTCGGCGCCAGCGCATTGACCAGCTTGCCGTCAAAGAGCATGTCGCCCGAAGTGATATCCTCAAGCCCCGAGATCAGGCGCAGCAGTGTAGATTTGCCGCAGCCCGATGGGCCGACAAACACCATGAACTCGCCCTTGCGGACTTCGAGATCGACGCCCTTGATCACGTCGACCATGCCAAAGGACTTGCGGACATTGCGAAGTTCGATCGCAGCCATTTTTTTGTAACTCCTTTAAGCCGATTGGTCAGTCAGGTCAGGCTGAGACGAAAATTTCGATCTGCGAGAACCGGACCGGAGCGTACTAAAGTACGTGAGGACCGGAAGCGCAGCAGATTGGAATTTGCAGGCCAGCCTTACCTGATTGATCATCGGGTTTAGCCTTTGACGCCGCCGGCCGTGAGGCCCGACACGATCTTACGCTGGAAGACGAGAACGAGGATCACCAGAGGCACGGTGACGATGACCGAGGCGGCCATGATATTGCCCCAGGGGATTTCATATTGGGTGCTGCCCGACAGTAGCGCGATAGCCACCGGCACGGTGCGCGTGTCGTTGTTCGAGGTAAAGGTCAGCGCGAACAGGAACTCGTTCCAGGCCCCGATAAAGGCCAGAATGCCCGTCGTCACCAGCGCCGGCCACATTAGCGGCATGAACACGCGGGTGATGATGACCCAGGGCGAAGCCCCATCGACGATCGCGGCTTCCTCGATTTCCACCGGCAGGTCCCGCATGAAGGTCGTCAGAACCCACACGGTGAAGGGCAGCGTGAAGATCGTATAGGAGAAGATCAGCGCCCAGGGCGTGTTGTAGATGCCAAGCGCCCGGATCACCTCGAAGAGACCAGCCAGCACCGCCATCTGCGGGAACATCGAGATCCCGAGGATGGTCAGCAGCAGGAGACCCCTGCCCCGGAACCGGACGCGAGCCAGCGCGAACGAGGCCGTGATGGCCAAAAACAGCGCCAGGATCACCGTTACCGAAGACACGAAGATCGAATTGAGCAGATTGCGCGGAAAACTGCCCGAGTTCAGCACGTTCCAATAGTTGTCGAGGCTGAACGAGGTCGGCCAGTAATTGACCTGAAACAGCGCCGTACCGGTCTTAAAGCTTGTCAGGATCGCATAGTAGAACGGGAACACGCTCACCACGACGATGACGGCAACGAGCAGGTAGAACAGCACCCACTTGGTCGCCTTCCAGAGATCGAAAGTCGCACCCATTATCGGTCTCCCCCGTCGAACTTCACCTGCCCCAGCCAGATATAGAGAATGGTCAGCAAGGCGATGATCAGGAACAGCAAGGTCGACATGGCCGAGCCATAGGCGAACTTGTCGAAGTCGAAGAGATTTTCGCGCGCCAGCACGCTCATCGTCTTGGTCGAGGCGCTATTGGGCGTCAGCACATAGATGAGGTCGAAGATGCGCAGCGCATCGAGCAGGCGGAAAATGATCGCCACCATCAGCGCCGGGCGGACCAACGGCAGCGTGATCTTGAAGAACTGCTTGACCGGATGCACGCCGTCGATTTCGGCGGCCTCATAGATATCCTTGGGGATCATCTGCAGACCGGCAAGGATCAACAGCGCCATGAATGGCGTCGTCTTCCAGATATCGACGATCAGCACCGCCGTCATCGCCGTATCGGCCGTCGCTGTCCAGGCCACTTTCTGGCTCAATAGGCCCAGCCGCATCCCGAGATCGTTGAGAATGCCGAACTGGTCATTGAGCATCCAGCCCCACATACGGGCGGAAACGATGGTCGGGATGGCCCACGGGATCAGGATGGCGGCGCGAACGATACCGCGGCCCTTGAATTCCGCATTCAGCACCAGCGCCACCATCATCCCGAGCACGGCTTCGAAAAGCACCGAGAGAAAGGCGAAGCGCACGGTGTTCCATACCGCATTCCACCAGGCCGGATCGACCAGCAGTCCGCGATAGCGCACTGTGCCACTTTCGAGCACAGTCCAGCGGAAGTAGTTGCCAAACCCGATCCACTGCGCCGCCTCGAGATTGCTTAGCGAGGCATCGGTGAAGGAAAAATAGATCGAGCGCAGCAGCGGCCACCCGGCCACCACCGCAAGGGCGATCAACATTGGGATGAGGAACAGGCGCGCGGCGCGAATGCGCTGCTGCATCAGTTCCGATTTCACTTTTGGCGCAGCCGCCCTGGCGGAAGGCGCCAGTGTTTCGGTTGTCATCGTTGCTCCTCCCAACGTGCAGTCATTCATTGCGCAGGGCGGGCGGCCGGAAATCCGGCCGTCCGCCCTGTCATTGGGCCCTGGGAGGACTTACCAGGCGTCGCCCTTGAGTTCGGTCAGGTCGGCTTCGAGAACTTCGAGATTCTCGGCAGCAGTGCCATTGCCCGAAAGCGTGGAGTGCACGGCGCTCCAGAACATCGAGGAAACCTCGTTGTACTTGACCTGGGTCGGAGCGGACGGACGCGGCACCGCGTTCTGGAAGATTTCCTTCCAGGCCGGGATGATCGGCTGCTTGGCGGCGATATCGGCGTCGTCATAGAGCGCTTCGATCGTCGGCAGGTTGGACTGCATCAGCGCGCGTTCCTTCTGCACTTCGGACGAGCTCAGATAGAGCGCCAGTGCGATGGCGGCATCCGGATCGGGCGAGTACTTGGAAACGGCAACGTTCCAGCCGCCGAGCGTAGCAGCCGAGCGGGCATCCGGGCCGTCGCCGGCCGGCAGCGGGGCAACGTCGAACTTGCCGGCAATCGGGGAGTCGGCGCCATTGCCCAGCGAATAGGCATAGGGCCAGTTGCGGTGGAACACGGCATTACCGAGCTGCCAGACGCCGCGGCTTTCTTCTTCCATATAGGCAAGGTTGCCTTCCGGAGCGATGGTGCCGATCCAGCTTGCGGCCAGGTCGATCGCCTTGGCGGCGTGCTCGTTGTTGATCGAGATGGTGCCATCGGCCTCGACGATCTGGCCGCCGCCGAAGGATTTCACCCATTCAAGAGCGTCGCAGGTCAGGCCTTCATAGGCATTGCCCTGGAACACGAAGCCCCACATTTCGGCATTGCCGTCGGCGCGCTCGCCATCCATGATTTCCTGCGCGGTGGCGGTCAACTCAGCCCAGGTCTTGGGCACTTCCTTGCCGTACTTTTCGAGCAGGTCCTTGCGGTAGTAGAGCGCCGGAGCGTCGGTGAATGCCGGCAGCGCCACGAGCTTGCCGTTCACGGTCTGGGATTCGATGATCGATGGGAAGTGGTCGCCCACGACATCCTTGGCGGCCTCGGTGAGATCGAGGAACTGGTCGGCGAGCTGCGGCGCCCAGATCACGTCGGTCTGATAGACGTCGATGTCGGTATTGCCCGCAGCCAGCCACAGCTTGTACTGGCCGAACTGGTCGGTCGTCGAGGATGGCATCGGAACGATGGTCACCTTGTTACCCGTGTCGGCCTCGAATTTGTCGAGCTGGCCGCGCAGGAATTCAAGGCCGGTGCCCGTATCGCCGGAAACGATGGAAAGCTCGGCGGCCTGCGCCGCCCCAGCCACCAGCGTCACACTCGTCAGCATCGCGACAAGCAACTTGTTCAGTGTCATTGGAAATCCTCCCGAAAGAAACCTTGCACAGGGAGGCGAAACGGCGCGGCCCGACGCAATACGCGTGAGCCCGCAATTCCCTCCCCTAAAGCACCCTCCCGCCGTTCAAGCCAACAGGTTTTCAAAGCGCTTTGGATGAAAGGGAACCAGAGCCGCAGAAAACTGTCAAGCACCGACCACGACCAATCTTCACCATTTTTGCGATCATTCAAAAAATGTCATTACTTTTCATATAGTTAATCCATAAACTTCCCGACATCGCCGCCTAATCGTTAAAATTGCCCTGATGTACGCACCTCAGGAATTTTTGAACTTTGGAGTCTCTTGCATCAAAAATTGAAATCGCTTTGAATAGACTTTGGAGGAGTTGGGCAAAGGCTCTGGTCAAAGAGCCCTGCCTGCCCTAATGGCGAGGCGAACCAAGCGGCCACAATGGCCAAAGCCCGGGAAAACCGGGCGCCGAAACCATCCGGGCCAGTTGCCGCTATGAGATTGAAAGACCTAGCCGAGCATCTCGGCCTGTCGCAAACGACGGTCAGCCGCGCGCTCAATGGCTATCCAGAGGTAAAGGAAGCAACGCGCCTCCGCGTCGCCGAGGCCGCGGACCAGCTCGGCTATCGCCCCAATGCCAGCGCCCTCCGCCTCGCCACTGGCCGCGCCGGCGCCGTCGGCCTCGTCCTGCGCGGTGCCGGCGAGCTGGGGCCTCACATGAGTGAATTCATGGGCGGCATCAGCGAGCGCCTGAGCGCGGATGAAATCGATATCCTGCTGATCACCGTCGATACCTTGCAAGACGAGATGGCGGCCTATCAGCGGCTGGCGGCAAGCCAGAAGGTGGACGCGATCGTGCTCCAGTCCCCGACCCTCAGCGATGTACGGGCAGAACAGCTACTCGACCTCAAAATCCCCTTCATCCTGCATGGCCGCACCAATATCAGCCGCCCGGTGGCGTGGATGGATATCGACAACACCGGCGCTATCGAGCGCGCCACCAGCCACCTGCTCGACCTCGGCCACCGCCGCATTGCTCTGCTCAATGGACTCAAGGGCCGCACCTTCGCCGAACATCGCGAACTGGGTTATATGGCTGCCCTCTCGGGGCGCGGCGTTGCCTTCGATCCTGCACTAATTGGAAATTCCATCTTCACCGACGAAGTCGCCTTCCGCATGGCGCAGTCCATGCTCGAACTCCGCCCCCGCCCCACCGCCTTCCTCGCCGGCTCGATGATGACCGCCCTCGGCGTCTTCCGCGCCATCCGCCAGGCCGGCATGACCCTGGGCACCGACGTCTCCATGATCGCCCACGACGACGTTTTTCCCTATCTCAACGCCGACAACATGTACCCTACCATGTCGACGACCCGCTCCTCCATCCGCCAGGCGGGGTCGCGGATAGCCGAACTCCTGTTGCAGCTGCTGGGCGGCAAACCCGCCGGCGACATTCACGAGCTATGGCCGGTAGAACTAGTCCTGCGCGAGAGTTCAGGGCCCGCGCCGCTGTTCTAAGCCGGGCTACCCCACCTAACCTCCCCTATCAGGGGGAGGTTAGGTGGGGGTTCTTCTGGAATGCCACCCCCCTGAATCAAAACCTCACGCCCCCAGCCTAAACCCCCGCATCCGCTCATAAAACGGCCGCGCTTCATCCGCTATCTTAGCCAGCCACCCCGGCAATTCCCCCGCTTCATCCGGCGGCGAAAACCCGGTGCTATTATAAACCGCTCCATACCAATGCGGCCCCCAAACCCCATCCTCCGCATGCGCCCCCTTGGGCCAGGTCAGCATCGCCGGATCCCACTCCAACCCCACTGCCTTGCAAAGCGCCGACAGCGTCCTCTCGGGATCGCGTCTGATATCGTCGCTATCCACTACCACCGGCGCCTTGCCCGTCCGCTGCGCCACGCGATCAAACAACATCGCCTGCCCCTCGAACCCAATATCGGCCAGCGTCACGCTCTCCCGCTTCTGCGCATAAGACGCCAACACCCGCTCCGGCGCGCGCAGCAGGAACACATTGGTGACCCGATCCATCCAGTCGAGCGGAAAGCCATCCACCATGTGATGGCTCATATGCTTCTGATACCAGACCGTCTTCCCCCCCGGCACCGGCCCCAAAATCTGCCGCACCACCGCCTCGGCATCCTGCGGCTGCGACGCCATCACCTCCTCACGCATAGGATGATCGAGCCCCGTCGCCTTCAAATAAGCCGCATAAAACGGCTCGTCGCTGACGAAACAATCCGCCCGCGATGAAAAACTCCGCATCATCGCCGTCGAAAGATTCCGCGGCCCCGACCACATGGCAATCCGTCTCACCGCGCTCATGGCCGGAACGTCTCCCGCTCGATCAGCTCACGATAAAGCCCTGCCAGGCGCGCCGTCATCTCCCCCGGTATCGGCCCCGGCCCCGTCAACGGATGCCCCATCCGCCGTCCATCCACCTCGCGCACGGAGGTCAGCCCGGCAAACGTCCCGGTCACAAAGGCCTCGTCCGCCCCATAGACATCGGTCAGCGAGAAATTCTTCTGCCGCACCGTGATCCCCGCGGCCTCAGCCACCCGGATGATATTCCCCCGCGTAATCCCGCCAAGGCAATAATCCCCGGTCGAGGTCCAAACCTCACCCCGCCGCACGATGAAAAAATGCGTCGAATTACACGTCGCCACAAACCCCTGCGGATCGAGCATCAGCGCCTCATCCGCTCCCGCCTTCGCCGCCTGGATACACGCCTGAATACAGTTCAGCTTGGAATGCGAATTGAGCTTCTGATCCTGCATATCCGGCGCCGTCCGCCGGATCGTCGAGGTAAACAGCGAAATCCCGTCCGGCTTGGCCGACGGCGCCTTGTATTCGGGAATGATGACAATGGTCGCATCGCCAATCGTCACGCGCGGGTCCTGATAAGGCGTCGCCTTGATCCCCCGCGTCACCATCAGCCGGATATGCACGCCATCGGTCATGCCGTTGGCAGCAAGACAATCAAAAATCCGCTTCACCAACGCGTCCGGCGTCAGCCCCACCGAAAAATCGAGCGCCTTCGCCCCCTCGTAAAGCCGCTCCAGATGCGCCCACAAAAACGGTATCCCGCCCTCATGCAGCCGCAACCCCTCCCAAACGCCGTCCCCCAGCACGAACCCTGAGTCGAAAACCGAAACCACCGCCTTGTCCCGCGGCATCAGTTGATCATTGACGGCAATCAGAATGGAAGCATTGCGCGGATCGTCCGCATAGGCATGAACGCCATAGGCCATAAGAGAAGGCTTTCGAGTTGTTAGTCGCCGCGGAAACATCTCCTCTTGGAAGACGGAAGTCGAGAGCAGTCTTCCGTCTACCCCACTACGCCGGCCCCAACCGAATTCGCCATAGTGCAATCGGCGACTTTGGCAGGATCCAGCCACATACTCGATGCAACACCTCCCCCTTGATGGGGGAGGATGGGAGGGGGTGCGGGAGCCACGATATCAGAGCGTGAACGCACCCCTCCCCCCACCAAGAGGAGGGCGCCACACCGAGCCTGTGCCCCCACCAAAAGTACCAAAAAACCAAAATTTTTGACCATCTGGACGAAACTGTCACAATTGGGCAATCTCACCTCGCGGCTGGGAGGACGCGAGCAGATGGGTAGATAGGCGCAATGTACTGGTATTGCGGCAAGTATCGCCCGCTCATGGGCGACGCCTCGCTGTCATTCAACCGTCATTGCACTGTCATCTCGCCCCTCTACTCCCTCGCCCGTTCGCAGCGGCTATCCCCCACGGGAAAGCCCGCGACTGCTCATTCAGGGAGACAAAGAATGACGTTCAAGTCTGCGCTGACCACTTCGGTTTCGCTTCTCACCGTGCTCAGCTTCTCAGCTCCGACTTTCGCCCAAACCGATCTCACAGCGCTTTACGACGCCGCCAAGGCCGAAGGCCAGCTGACCGTGATCGCCCTGCCCCATTCCTGGTGCAACTATGGCGGCGTGATCGAAGGTTTTAAGGCCAAGTATCCCGGCATCACCGTCAATGAACTGAACCCCGACGCCGGTTCGGCCGACGAGCTCGAAGCCGTCCGCGCCAACAAGGGCAATACCGGCCCGCAGGCCCCCGACGTTCTCGACATCGGTCTCGCCTTCGGCCCGCAGGCCAAGGACGAAGGCCTGCTGCAGGCCTATAAGGTCTCGACCTGGGACGAGATCCCGGACGACGCCAAGGACGCTGAAGGCTTCTGGTACGGCGACTATTATGGCGTGCTCGCCTTCGGCATCAACAAGGACATCATCACCGGCGACAACCCGGCGACCTGGGCTGACCTGAACAAGGACGAGTTCGCCAACTCCGTCGCTCTGGCCGGTGATCCGCGTACCGCCAACAACGCCATCATGTCGGTCTTTGCCGCGGGTCTCTCGACCGGCGCCGCTCAGGACGCCGCCGCCCAGGCCGGTCTTGAATACTTCAAGGCCCTCAACGACAAGGGCAATTTCGTCCCCGTCGACGCCGAAGCCGCTGCAATCGCTCAGGGCACGACCCCGATCGCCATCAATTGGGACTACAACCTCCTCGCCGCGCGCGACAACCTCAACGGCAACCCGCCGATCGAAGTCGTCGTGCCGTCCGACGGCGTTGTCGCCGGCGTCTACGTCCAGGCCATTTCGGCCTTCGCGCCCCACCCGAACTCGGCCAAACTCTGGATGGAATACCTCTATTCCGACGAAGGTCAGCTCGGCTGGCTCGCTGGCTACTGCCACCCGATCCGCTTCAACGCCCTCGCCGAAGCCGGCAAACTCCCGGCCGACCTGATGGAAAAGCTCCCCGAAGCCGAGAACTACGCCAAGGCCGTGTTCCCCTCCATCGAAGAGCAGAACGCCAACAAAGCCACCATCACCGGCGGCTGGGACTCCACCGTCGGCGCTTCGGTTCAGTAAACTAAGCATCTGAACTCCAAGTCGACACCCTCCCCCTTGTGGGGAGGGATCAAGGGTGGGGGTGTGTGAGCCACAATATGCAGGCCCCACACCCCCTCCCATCCTCCCCCATCAAGGGGGAGGTGCAGATCGAGTTTTTCGGCATGCATCGTGCCAGTTTCCCGCATCCCTCACACGAGTGGAGCGGTACCTCCCCCTTGATGGGGGAGGCTAGGAGGGGGTGGGGCAACCCGCACAGCGTCAAAGTATGGCATCATCATCTACACCCCGCCGCATCCCCTGGGACGCCCTAGCGGTCTTCCCCTTCATCCTCTTCGCGGTGATGTTCCTCTTCCTGCCCACCTTCTCCCTCATCGGCGGCGCCTTCACCGATCGCGCCGGCAATTTCACCCTCGATAATATCGCTGGCCTCTTCACCGACCAGATCATGGCCGCCTACTGGATTTCGATCCGCATTTCCGGCGCCTCCGCCATTCTCGGCGCACTGATCGGCCTTGCCATCACGCTCGCCATCATCCGCGGAAAACTGCCTCAGGGCCTCCGCTCCGCCGTCATGACCTTTTCCGGCGTCGCCTCCAATTTCGCCGGCGTCCCCCTCGCCTTCGCCTTCATCGCCACGCTAGGGCGCCTCGGCCTTGCCACCATCATCCTCAAAACCGTCTTCGGCATCGACATTTACCGCTCCGGCTTCAACCTCTTCTCCTTCTGGGGCCTGACGCTCACCTATCTCTATTTCCAGATTCCGCTAATGGTCCTGACCATCGCCCCGGCTATCGACGGCCTCAAGAAAGAGTGGAACGAAGCCGCGCAAACCCTCGGCGCCTCAACCTGGCAGTTCTGGCGCTATATCGGCTTCCCCATCCTCTGGCCCTCCGTCCTCGGCACCCTGTCGCTGCTCTTCGCCAATGCCTTCGGCGCCATCGCCACCGCCTGGGCGCTGACCGGCTCGAACCTCAACATCGTCACCGTGCTGCTCTACAATCAGATCCGCGGCGATGCCCTGCAAAACCCCGGCCTCGGCGCCGCCCTTGCGCTGGGCATGATCGTCATCACCTCGCTCGCCAACGTCATCTATCTCGTTGTCGCCGCTCGCGCCGAAAGGTGGATGAAATGAAGTCAGACAAATTCTGGGCCTGGCTCGTCTTCATCCTCGGCAGCGCCTATTTCGTCGTCCCGCTCGCCGCCACCTTCGAATTTTCCCTCCGCATGCGTCGCGGCGAATACTCTTTCGACGCCTATGCCTCGGTCTTTTCCGACCCCTACTTTGCCTCGAGCTTCACCTATTCGGTCGTCGTCGGCCTCTTCACCATCATCGTCGGCATTTTCGTCGTCGTCCCGGCGGTCTATTTCGTCCGCCTGCGCATGCCCTGGCTCAAGCCGATCATGGAGTTCATCACCCTCCTGCCGCTGGTCATCCCCGCGCTGGTGCTGGTCTATGGCTATATCCGCCTCTACGGCTCATCCTCCTTCATCCCCTTCACCGGCTCCGTCCTCGGCACCGACATCCTCCTCACCTGCGCCTACGTCACCCTCGCCCTCCCCTACATGTACCGGGCCGTCGACAACGGCATGCGCACCATCGATATCGGCACCCTCACCGAAGCCGCCCAGATCGCCGGCGCCAATCAGCTCCAGATCATCGCCCAGATCATCCTGCCCAACATTCTCGTCGCCATCCTCTCCGGCGCCTTCCTCACCTTCGCCATCGTCATCGGCGAATTCACCATTGCGAGCCTCCTCAATCGTCCGGCCTTCGGCCCCTATCTCGTCGGCATCGGCACCAACCGCGCCTATGAGCCTGCGGCGCTCGCCATCATTTCTTTCATCATCACTTGGGGCGCCATGGGCATGATCAACGTGCTCGGCCGCTTCGCCCCCCGCACTTCCGCCAGGACCGACTGACCATGGCCGCCTTCCTCGAAGTCCAGAACCTCGTCAAATCCTTCGGCACCAACACCGTCGTCAAAGGCGTCAATTTCGCCTTCGATAAGGGCGAGTTCATCTCCCTCCTCGGCCCCTCCGGCTGTGGCAAAACCACGATCCTGCGCATGATCGCCGGCTTCGAGCGCCCCACCTCAGGCGCCATCCGCATCGACGGCGAAGACCTGACGCACTTAAAACCCAATCAGCGCAAGCTCGGCATGGTCTTCCAGGCCTATGCCCTCTTCCCCAATCTCACCGTCGGCGACAACATCGCCTTTGGCCTGAAAATCGCCGGTATGCCCGCCGACCAGCGCCGCGCCCGCGTCGAGGAGATGCTCAGGCTTATCGGCCTTCCCGGCTTTGAAAAGCGCTACCCCTATGAAATGTCGGGCGGCCAGCAGCAGCGCGTCGCCCTCGCCCGCGCCATCGCGCCAAAGCCGCGCCTCCTCCTCCTCGATGAACCCCTCTCCGCCCTCGACGCCAAAATCCGCGTCTCGCTGCGCGAAGAAATCCGCGCCATCCAGCGCGACCTCGGCATCACCACTGTCTTCGTCACCCACGATCAGGAGGAGGCCATGTCCATTTCCGATCGCATCGTGGTCATGAACGCAGGCAATATCGACCAGATGGGCTCCCCCCACGAAATCTACAATCGCCCCGCGACCCGCTTCGTCGCCGGTTTCGTCGGCCAGCTCAACACGCTCCCCGAGGCCACCTTCGGCCCCAACCGCGCCATCCGCCCCGAGCTGATCTCCCTCGCCCCCCGCCCGGACACCGACACGACCCTCACCGGCACCATCTCCGACGTCGGCTTCCTCGGCTCCGTCGTCCGCCTCCGCGTCGATGTCGCCGGCACCCCCATCAACATCGACACCTTCAACAGCCACTCCACCACCCCACCCCAGCGCGGCGACACCATAACCCTGCACCTCGCCACCAAGGATGTTCTTACGCTGGGGGCTTAATTCCACGGGCATTCCAAACCCGCCCCACCCACCGTGCGGTCCCTCCCCCTATCAGGGGGACTTCGATAGCGTCCCGAAGGGGAAATCGCGCCAGTGGCGCGATTTAAGCTGAGAAGGCCATGAGAGCTGCGCTCGAATGGCAAAGGTGGGGGTCCTCCTACGCCACTCGCACGCCCACCCCAAATACCCTTTGACCCCCACCCCCACCCCGGCCCATTCTCCCCATAGCCACAGGGAATCGCGCCATGGACACCACCTTCGTCACCACCGAATGGCTCGCCGCCCATTTCAGCGACCCCAATCTCATCGTCGTTGACGCCAGCTGGCACCTGCCCAACGCATCGCGCAATGCCCAGGCCGAATACCTCGCCGGCCACATCCCCGGCGCTGTCTTCTTCGACATCGATGGCATCGCCGACACATCCACCAATCTGCCCCACATGCTCCCCTCGCCCGAGGATTTCGCCCACATGGTCGGCGCCCTCGGCATCGGCAGCGACATGACTGTGGTCATCTATGACGAACTCGGCCTCTTCAGCGCCCCCCGCGTCTGGTGGACCTTCAAAACCTTCGGCGCCGAAAACGTGCACATCCTTTCCGGCGGCGGCCCAAAGTGGCGCGCCGAACGCCGCCCCCTCGAAGCCGGCCTCGTCGCCAAACCGCCCGCCCATTTCGAGGCAAAATTCCACCCCGACCGCGTCGTCGATTTCGACGCCGTCCGCGCCCGCAGCCAGGATGAAGAGGCACAAATCCTCGACGCCCGCCCCGCCCAGCGCTTCCACGCCGAAGTCCCTGAGCCGCGGCCCGGCGTCCGTGCCGGCCACATCCCCAATAGCCGCAATATCCCGGTGAGCCTGCTGTCCGAAAACGGCGCTATGAAGTCCCCCGAAGCGCTCGCCGCCATCTTCGCCGATCGCGGCGTCGACCTCTCAAAACCCATCATCACCTCCTGCGGCTCCGGCGTCACCGCCTCCACCCTGGCCCTTGCGCTAGAACAAGTCGGTGCCAAAACCGTAGCCGTCTATGACGGCTCTTGGTCCGAATGGGGCGCCAGGCCAGACGCGGAAGTCGAGAGCTAACCCCGCCCCCCAACCTCCCCACCAGGGTGTTTTCACAAAGCGCGTGCCCCAAACTCGATCTACACCCCCCCTTGATGGGGGAGGTTGGGAGGGGGTGCTGGCACACACCATGGCTACGACGTCATGGGCGACCGCCCTCCTTGGCGGAAGAGGCGGAAGCCCCCTCACTTTCGCGCAATCTTACCGGATTTTAATGTAGCCAAACCGCGCAAGCTGCTAGGCTTGCTTTGATTTTTGCGCGCCCCACGCAATAGAGGTTTCTTTTGATCCGGCAGTTTGTTGCCTCCATCGCGGTGCTTGCTGCGGCCGTCCTTGCCTGGCTCTTTTTTGCGCCCGGCGCTCCGCAGGTTTTGTCCAATGCCGGCATCGTCCTGCCCTTTGGCCCCCAGGCCCAGGCCGACGCATCCCCCGCCCCCCAAAGCGGCGGGCAAGGACCGCGCCCCGGCGGCCAGACACAAGGCGGCCCAGGCGGAGGCCGCCCCGGTGGCTTTGCCCCCCGCACCACCAATGTCATTACCACTGGCGTCACTCTCGTCCGCATCAACGATACGCTCGCCGCCATCGGCGAAGGCACTCCCGTGCGCTCCGTCACCGTTGCTGCCAATTCAGGCGGCGAGCTGACCGAAGTGCTGGTTCGCCCCGGCCAGGTCGTGGAAACCGGCGCCACCATCGCCCGCTTCGACGCTGCCGCCGAGCAGATCGAATATGACCGCGCCCAGCTTGCCCTCGAAGACGCCCGCGCCACCTTCACCCGTACTCAGGGCCTTGCCAGCACCAACGTCGTCGCCGGCACTGCCCTCACCGCTGCCCAGCTCAGCGCCGCCAATGCCGAACTTGCCTTGCGCAATGCCGAAATGGCCCTGTCGCGCCGCACCATCGAGAGCCCGATCAGCGGCAAGGTCGGCCTCATTCGCGTCACCCCCGGCAATTACGTGCCCGCCCAGACCACCGTCACCTCCATCGACGATACCTCCTCCATTCTCATCGATTTCTGGGTGCCCGAGCGCTACGCCGCCCAGATCGAGCCCGGCATGGCGGTATCGGTCAATGCCATCGCCCTCCCGGGCCAGACATTCACCGGCGACATTTCCGCCATCGATACGCGGATCGACCCGGCCAGCCGCACCCTGCAAGTCCAGGCCGAAATCCCCAATCCCGAAAACCGCCTTCGCGCCGGCATGAGCTTCACCGTCTCGCTCGCCTTCCCCGGCGAGACCTATCCGGCGGTAAACCCCCTCGCTATCCTCTGGTCGGCAGAGGGCTCCTATGTCTGGAAATATCTCGACGGCAAGGCCACCCGCGTCATGGCCGAAATCATCCAGCGCAACAGCGATGGCGTCCTCGTCCGCGCCGATCTCAAACCCGGAGACGCCATCATCACCGAAGGCATTTTGCAATTGAGCGAAGGCGCCTCCGTAACACTGCTCGAAGGCCCGGACGGCACGGGCACTCCGGTCGCAGCAAACTAGGTAACTCATTTGTATTCTGAACACCCCCACCCACGATTGTCACCCCGGCGCAGGCCGGGGCCCATCTTGAGATTTCAGGATGGGTCCCGGCTCAAGGCCGGGATGACAGCCGGTGCGCTGTGAAGCATCCTGCCGGAAGCTTCGCAGTTGAATAGTAAAACGCCTTAGAGGAGCCGCCGCCTTGTCCATTGCCAGCAAAAACGAACGCGGCGGCGCATTGGCAACGCTCTTTGTCCGGCGCCCCGTCATGGCGGTGGTCATCAATGCCCTGATCCTGGTCGCGGGCTTCGCAGCCCTCCTCGGCATCGAAGTGCGCGAACTCCCCCGCGTCGAAAGCCCGGTTCTCTCCGTCTCGACCAGCTTTACCGGCGCCGCCGCCGAAACCGTCGATCGCGAAGTCACCGCCATTGTCGAAGGCGCCGTCGCCCGCGTGCAGGGCGTCACGGCCATTTCCTCCAGCTCCTCGGTCGGTCAAAGCCGCGTCACCCTCGAATTCTCCGAAAGCACCAATCTCGATATCGCCACCTCCGACGTGCGCGACGCCCTCAGCCGCGTCACCCGCCAATTGCCCGACGCTGTCGATGCCCCCACCATTTTCAAGGCCGACAGCGACGCCCAGCCGATCATGCAGCTGTCCGTCACCTCGGATAGCCTCAGCATCGCCGACCTCAGCGAGCTGGTCGATGGCATCGTTACCGAGCGCCTCGCCGCCGTCGAAGGCGTCGCCGAAGTCCAGGTCTATGGCACCCGCACCTCGTCCTTCGAAGTCGATATCGATCCCATAAAACTCGCCAGCCACGGCCTCACCGTTGCCGATATCCGCACCGCGCTCTCGACCGTCGCCTTTGACGCCCCGGCCGGCTCCATCAATGGCCCCAATCAGAACATTTCCGTCCGCGCCATTTCCGAGGTCACCGAGCCCAAGGATTTCGAGGCGATCATCATCAATGGCCGCACGCGCCTCGGCGATGTCGCCAGCGTGGTTTTCGATGCTGCCGCCAGCACCTCCTCCATCCGTGCCGATGGCCGCCCCGCCATTGGCCTCGGCATCGTGCGTCAGGCCCAGTCCAACAGCGTTTCCATCTCCCACGCCGTTCACGCCGCTGTAGACAGCCTCAACGACACCCTCCCCGAAGGCGTCACGGTCAAAATCTCCAGCGACGAAGCCGTCTTCATCGAAGGCGCGCTGCACGAAGTCGAAATCGCGCTGGTCGTCGCCCTCGTCGTCGTCATCGGCATCATCTATCTCTTCCTCCTCGATTGGCGCGCCATCATCGTTCCCGCCATTTCCATGCCCATCGCGCTCCTCGGCGCCGTCGCGGGCATGTATCTGGCGGGCTTCTCGCTCAACATCATCACTCTTCTTGCCCTCGTCCTCGCCACCGGCCTCGTCGTCGACGACGCCATCGTCGTCCTCGAAAACATCATGCGCCGCAAGCATATGGGCGCCGGCCCCCGCGCCGCCGCTGTCCTCGGCACGCAAGAGGTCTTCTTCGCCGTCGTAGCCACCACGCTCACCCTCGTCGCCGTCTTCGTCCCTTTGAGTTTCCTCGAAGGCCAGACCGGCCGCCTCTTCCGCGAATTCGGCTTCACCCTCGCCATCGCCGTGCTGCTCTCGGCCGTCGTCGCCCTCTCCATGGGCCCCATGGTCGCCTCGCGCCTGCTCAGGGAAAATCACAAGGAACACACCGGCGGCCCCTTCGGCGCCATCGGCCGCGCCTTCGCCGGCTTCTATCGCGTCACCCTGCGGGTCGCCCTTCGCAGCCCCGTCGTCGTTATCCTCATTGCCGTCCTCTTCGCCGGCTCGGCCTACTACGTCTATGGCGCGCTCCGCCAGGAAATTACCCCCTCGGAAGACCGCTCGGCCATTAACCTGCGCATCAACGCGCCCAACACAGCCAGCCTCGATTTCGTCCGCACCCGCCTCGGCCAGGTCGAATCCATGCTCAAACCCTATGTCGATAGTGGCGAGGTCCGCTCGGTCTTCGTCCTCTCCGGCTGGGGCAATGGCGGCTCCATAACCCTCACCCTCGCCCCCTGGGGCGAGCGCACCCGCAGCCAGCAGCAGATCGCCTCCGAAATCGGCGCCCTCATGGCCCAGGTCCCCGGCGTCCGCGCCAATGTCAGCCAGGGCAATAGCCTCGGTATTCGCGGCGGCGGCTCCGGCCTCCAATTCGCCGTCGCCGGTTCCGATTACACCGTCCTCGCCGCAACCGCCGATACCATTTCGAAAGCCCTCACCGCTGATGGCCGCTTCGGCCGCGTCTCGGTCAATTTCGACACCAGCCAGCCCCAACTGACTCTGACCGTCGATCGCGCCCGCGCCACCGCCCTCGGCATCGACATCAACGGCCTCGCCCCCACCATGCAGGCCATGATCGACGGCTCCGATGTCGGCGATATCTTCATCAACGACGAGAGCTATTCGATCCGCATGCTCTCGACCTCCAACCCGGTCAACGACCCGCGCGATCTCGAAACCCTGTTCGTGCGCACCGCCGACGGCCGCTACGTCCCCATGTCGACCATAGCGACGATCACCGAGGCGCCTGTCCCGCCCTCGCTCCGCCGCGAACAGCAGCGCCGCGCCGTCACCGTTACCGCCAGCCTCGAAGACGGCCTCGCCCTCGGCGACGCCTATAACGAACTCCAAAAGATCGCCGCGCCCCTCCTCCCCCAGGGCACCGCCATCCTGCCGCTCGCCGAAGCCAAAACCATCGGCGAAGCCAATAACGCGCTCTTCCTCACCTTCGGCTTCGCGCTGGTCATCATCCTCCTCGTCCTCGCCGCCCAGTTCGAAAGTTTCTGGAGCGCCATCATCGTCATGGCGACCGTCCCCTTCGGCCTCGCCGCTGGCCTCTGGGCCATCCTCCTCACCGGCGGCAGCCTCAACATTTTCTCCCAGATCGGCCTCGTCCTCGTCGTCGGCATCATGGCCAAAAACGGCATTCTCATCGTCGAATTCGCCAATCAGCTGCGCGACCGCGGCCTTTCCGTCGCCGAAGCCATCGAAGAAGCCTCCAACATCCGCCTCAGGCCCGTGGTCATGACCATGATCGCCACCATCCTCGGCGGCGTGCCCCTCGTCCTCGCTTCCGGCGCCGGTGCCGAAGCCCGCGCCGCGCTCGGCTGGGTCATGGTCGGTGGCCTCGGCTTTGCCGCCATCGCCACCCTCTACCTCACCCCCGTCGCCTACCTCCTCCTCGCCCGCTTCTCAAAGCCCAAGTCGGAGGAAGAAGCCAAGCTCGAACGCGAACTCGACAGCCTCGAACAGCGCCCTGAACCGGCGGAGTAGCAGCGCCGGAACAACCGCCCCGCCGCCGCGTTCCAGACAGAGGCATATTCGGAGCTGACCCATGTTCGACCACACCGGCATCGTCGTCACCGATCTGGCCAAGGCCCGCCGCTTCTACAGTGCCATCGCCGCCGCGCTTGGCCTGCAAACGGCGTCCAATGGCCCTGAATCCTTCCTCTTCGGCAAAAGCGCCCAAGAACCCATCCCCTACCTCTGGATCGGCACCACCCGCCCCTCCTATTGGATCGAAGGCTCCCGCCCCGGCATCAACCAGATGCACGTCGCCTTCCAGGCCCGCGACAAGGCCATGGTCCACGCTTTCTACGACGCCGCGCTCGACAATGGCGGCACCGACAACGGCGCCCCCGGCCCCCGCCACGGCGCCGGCGACTACTACGGCGCCTTCGTCCTCGACCCCGACGGCAACAACATCGAAGCCTGCGCGCGAGGGCCATCGGCGAAGTAGTACCACCGGTCCCGAAGTAGCCCTCATGGTGAGGTGCGCAGCGCAGCGTAGCCTCGAACCACGGGGGCGTGGCACTGCAGCATCGGAGCACGCCCTGTCCCTCGAGGCTACGCTGCGCATCTCAGGATGAAGGCTACTGAGCACCCGCCCCACACCCGCCGAATAACCCCACTAAACCTCCGTCACGATGCGATCGAGCGTGTCGTGGTGCCGGACGAGCCATCCAGCGCTGCGCGATCGCCACTTGACCGCATCGAGCACCGCCGCTGTGTCGGTGCTTTGCGGACCGATCTTGGCCTCGATGATTTCGTTGGCCGCGTTCAGCACCGCAAAGTCCCGGATCAGCCCTACAAAACCGACCCGCTGCGCCGCCGCCACGCCATAGCCATCGAGCAGCATCCTGACCTGCCGCGCCCTCGCCTCCACCGATCCAAGCCCAAGGCTCTCGGCCAGATCGTCATCGAACAGCAGCGCGTTGAGCCAACACGCCTGGGCCAGTTCGATCATCGGGTCCACCGGCCCCGCTTCTTCCCAATCGATCAGGGCCACCGGCATTCTGTCGCGCGCGATGATGTTCCACGCGCCCGTGTCGCAATGCCCGATGACGCTCGGCTGGCCAAGACCTCTCCCAAACCACGGCCGCCAAAGCGCATCGGCGGGGGCCTTGAACGAGGCGGCCGCGTCATGCAGCTTTTTCAGCATCGCCCCCAGAAGCGGCAAGGCATCATCGTCCCAGGGATAGGGGTGAGGGCTCTCGCCCTCGACATAGGTCAGCATTTCGCGCCCCCGGGCGTCGAACCCCGTGCCGATAACGCGCGGGGCATGCTCGAACCCCTCCTGCTCCAGATGGCGCAACAGGGCCACTGTCGTCGCCGACCAGGGCGCCGAATGGCGATAAACCACATCGCCCAGCCGCGTCACGGTTGACCGCCCGCCCACCAGCGATATCTCCGCTGCATTCATGTCTTGCTCTGTCATCCGGTCATGATCGGAGAACCAAGGCAAAAATCAAGCTTCCCCGCTCCAAAACAAAAAGACCGCCGAGTTTCCCCGGCGGTCCCAAACCTCAAAGCCTGAAAAAAATCAGGCCGAACGGTTCTTGTTATAAAGATCGAAGAACACGGCTGCCAGCAGCACCACGCCCTTGATCATCTGCTGCCAATCGATGTTGACGCCCATGATCGACATGCCATTGTTCATCACACCCATGATGAAAGCGCCGATCACCGCGCCCGCCACCTGGCCGACACCACCGAGAGCCGAAGCGCCGCCGATGAACACGGCCGCGATCACGTCGAGTTCGAGCCCCTGCCCAGCCTTGGGCGTCGCCGAATTGAGACGCGCCGCATAGATCATGCCGGCGAGAGCGGCCAGCGCACCCATGATGGCAAAGATATAGAACGTCGTGCGTTCGGTCTTGACGCCCGAAAGCGCCGCGGCCTTGAGGTTGCCGCCCAGCGCATAGATGCGGCGGCCAAAGGTCAGGCGTTTGGTCAGGAACACAAAGCCCGCGATCAGCACGCCCATCACCACCAGCACATTCGGCAGGCCGCGATAGGAGGCGAGCATATAGGCAAAGAAAATCACCAGCGCCGCGATCACGAGGTTCTTGACGACGAAGAGGCTGAACGGCTCGACGTCATAGCCACGCGCCCGGCGACGGGCACGGGTGCGGATCGAAAAGAACACCGAACCGACAACCGCGAGGATAGCGATAACCATCGTCGTCGTGTGCAGCACGACGTTCTGGCCGTTTTCAGCGAGCCAAGGCAGCGTCGTCGGCCCGATCACGTCGGGGATGAAGCCTGCGGACAGCAGCTGGAATTCGGCCGGGAACGGACCAACCGACTTGCCGGCGAGAATGGCGAGCGACAGGCCCTTGAAAATGAGCATGCCCGCCAGCGTCACGATGAAGGCCGGGACGCGATGATAGGCAATGATATAGCCCTGCGCCGCTCCGACGGCCGCCCCGACGACGAGACAGATGGCCCCGGCAACCAGCGGATGCGCGAGGAAAGCCAGCTCCGGTGGGAATTTCCAGCCCACCATCAGCATGGCGGCAAGAGCGCCCACG
The DNA here is from genome assembly GCF_001427875.1 of Devosia sp. Root685. Lineage (GTDB taxonomy): Bacteria > Pseudomonadota > Alphaproteobacteria > Rhizobiales > Devosiaceae > Devosia. Next base: position 156,965 of record NZ_LMHK01000002.1, read on the forward strand.
AAGCCCGAAACCGAGCCCACGGAAAGGTCGATATGGCCGGCAACGATCACCAGCAACATGCCCAGCGCCATCACGATGATGTAGCTGTTCTGCAGAATGATGTTGGTCAGGTTCACCGGCTTGAACAGCACGCCATTGGTGAAATACTGGAAAAACAGCATGATGAGGATGAGCGCGAGCAAAAGCCCATAGTCGCGCATATTGGCCTGCAAGGCGCCGAGAAAGCTCAGTTCCTTGGCTTTGGCCTGATCGGCCGGGGTGCCGGTCGGTGCAGTTTGAACGGTCATGATGCCTTTCCTTCAGCGCGCACGATGGAGCGCATAATCTTTTCCTGGCTCGCCTCGCTGGTGGGCATTTCGCCCACGATGCGGCCTTCATTCATTACGTAGAGACGGTCGGTAATGCCGAGCAGTTCGGGCATTTCCGAAGAGATCACGATAATCGCCTTACCCTGAGCGGCGAGCTGGTTGATGATCGTGTAGATTTCGTACTTGGCGCCCACGTCGATGCCGCGGGTCGGCTCGTCGAGGATCAGCACGTCGGGATTGGCATAAAGCCACTTGGAAAGAACGACCTTCTGCTGGTTGCCCCCAGAAAGGTTGCCCGTCACCTGATAGACGCTCGAAGAGCGGATATTGGTCTTCTTGCGATAGTCATTGGCCACGTCGAGCTCGGCCAGATCGTCGATCATGCCCCAGCGCGCCACGCCCGGCAGATTGGCCAGCGTCACATTGTGCTTGATGTGGTCGATAAGGTTGAGGCCGTAATGCTTCCGGTCTTCGGTCGCATAGGCGATGCCGTTGGCGATGGCTTTGCCGACGTTCGACACGTCGACCTTCTGGCCGTTCATGAACACGTCGCCGGAAATCTTCTGGCCATAGGATTTGCCGAACAGGCTCATGGCAAATTCGGTGCGGCCCGAACCCATCAGCCCGGCAATGCCGACCACTTCGCCCTTCTTGAGCGAAATGTCGATATTCTTGATCACCTGCCGGTCGCGGTGCTGAGGGTGATAAACCGACCAGTTCTTCACCTCGAGGATCGTCTCGCCGATGTTCGGCTCGCGGCTCGGATAGCGGTCTTCGAGCGAACGGCCGACCATCGAGGTGATGATACGGTCTTCGGTAATATCCTGGGTGTCCATCGTCTCGATGGCGCGTCCGTCGCGGATAACCGTAACGCGATCGGCAACGCGCGAAATCTCGTTCAGCTTGTGGCTGATGATGATCGAGGTGATGCCCTGCGTCTTGAATTCGAGCAGCAGCTCGAGCAGCGCCTGGCTGTCTTTTTCGGAAAGCGAGGCGGTCGGCTCGTCGAGAATGAGCAACTGCACCTGCTTGGAAAGCGCCTTGGCGATCTCGACAAGCTGCTGCTTGCCAAGGCCGATATTGGTCACCAGCGTGTCGGGGTCTTCATTCAGACCAACCATGGCCAGGAGTTTTCGCGCGCCGTCGCGCGTTTCGTCCCAGTCGATCACGCCGTTCTTGGCCTGTTCGTTGCCGAGGAAGATGTTTTCGGCGATCGAGAGCAGCGGCACCAGGGCGAGTTCCTGGTGGATGATCACGATGCCCTTGTGTTCGCTGTCGCGAATAGAGCGGAAATTCTGTTCTTCGCCATTATAGACGATCTGGCCCTCATAGGACCCATGGGGATAAACGCCGCTCAACACCTTCATCAGGGTGGATTTGCCAGCGCCGTTTTCGCCGCAAATGGCGTGAATTTCGCCTTCCCGCACGTCAAGATTGACGTCAGACAGCGCTTTCACGCCCGGAAAGGTCTTGGTGATGCTGCGCATCTCAAGAATGGTCTTGGTCATACTGGGCCCTGTACTTGGTGATGGCTTGGAGTGTCCACCCTGCCAAACCACCCTCGATTGTCACCCCGGCACCGGCCGGGGCCCATCTTGAGATCACGGGATGATCCCCGGCTTTCGCCGCGTTCATCGAACCCCGCTTAAAATCTCGAAAGGGCCCCGCGTCGCCGCGGAGCCCCCATAGTCGTTAAGCCTATGGCTTACTGGATGTCTTCGGCCTTGAGATAGCCCGAGTCGATCACGAGTGCCTGATAGTTGGTGGCATCGACTTCGTACGGGGTCAGCAGGATCGAAGGCACAACCTTGACGCCGTTGTCATAGGTGGTGGTGTCGAGGCCTTCCGGCGTGCCGCCCGAAACCAGCGTGTCGACGAGGTCGGCAGTGGTCTTGGCCAGTTCGCGGGTGTCCTTGTAGATGGTCGAATACTGTTCGCCAGCAACGATCGCCTTCACCGACGGAGCTTCAGCATCCTGGCCGGAGATGACAGGCCATGGCAGGTCGCCCGAGCCGTAGCCAACGCCGCGGAGCGACGAGATGATGCCGCGCGAGAGGCCATCATAGGGAGCCAGAACGCCCTGAACGGTCGAGCCGTCCGAGTAGTTGGCCGAAAGGATGTTGTCCATGCGAGCCTGGGCAACGGCGCCGTCCCAACGAAGGGTACCAACGGTGTCCATGCCCTGCTGGCCGGACTTGACGACGATGTCGCCAGCGTCGATCAGCGGCTGCAGAACCGACATTGCGCCATCATAGAAGAAGAAGGCGTTGTTGTCGTCCGGCGAACCGCCGAAGAGTTCGACGTTCCACGGCTTGGTGTCCGGGAAGCGTTCCTTGAGGCCCTTCACGACCGAGTTGGCCTGGAGCACACCGACCTGGAAGTTGTCGAAGGTGGTGTAGAGGTCAACATTGGCGGTGTCGCGGATCAGGCGGTCATAGGCGACAACCTTGATGCCCGCATCAGCGGCCTGCTGCAGCACGGCCGACAGCGTAGTGCCGTCGATCGAGCCGATCACGAGAGCCTTGACGCCCTTGGTGACCATGTTTTCGATCTGGGCGAGCTGGTTCGGGATGTCGTCTTCAGCAAACTGCAGATCGACGGTGTAGCCCTTGGCTTCCAGAGCCGTCTTCAGTTCGTTGCCGTCCGAGATCCAACGGAGCGACGACTGGGTCGGCATGGCAATGCCGATCTGGCCCTTGTCCTGGGCATGGGCAACGGTCGCGGCGGTTGCCATCAGGGCACCGGCAGCAAACAGCGTCGCAATTGATTTCAGAACCTTCACGTCTCGACTCCCTTAGATTTTTCGAGGTGATTGATGCGTTCGTCGTGGTTTGGGGATCAGGCCAGTTCGCTCCCGCGTCTTTCGCCGTGAGGCAATCTCACCGCGTAAGCGTCGTTTTCCGCACCCGCCGGTCTTGCGCCGGCAGCCTTGGTTGGAACTGCATGATTGTCCTCCTGCTTGGCGGCTTGTGAGCCGCCCTGGCCCCACCGGGAACCACGGCCCGCAAACTAGGATAATCAGATATGCGTGTAAAGCAGGGCATCGCTGCAGAAGGTTATTTTTTCGATTGTCGAAGATATCAACTTGCGCGTAGAAGGCCCGCTTTCAGGCGGTTGCTGTCCATCGTGTCAGTCGCTAACCTGAAGGAATACGAGGCGACCGCCTTGCCATTGCGAACCGGAAAACGGTCGGCGAGGATCAAAGGTATCAGATACCTCGGGAGGGTTTGTGGTGAGTTTGAGTGGAGACGCGCGCTCCGATCACGGCAGCGCTGCCAGCGCTGTGGCCGATGATCTGGCCCAACTGATCCTGGGCGAGCTGGCGCCGGGCCAAAGCCTGCCCAGCGAAGCCGATCTTGCCGGCCGTTATTCGGTCAGTCGCCTGACCATTCGCGAGGCGGTCAAACTCCTTGCCGGCCGGGGCCTTTTGGAGCTTTCGAGGGGCCGCCGCGCCATGGTGCGCGAACCCGATGGCTCCGCCTTCACCGACTTCCTGACCTCCCTCGTCCGCACCGATCCCAAGGGGCTGTTCGACCTCGTTGAGGTACGTTTGTCATTGGAGATGCAATCGGCCACCATGGCGGCCAAACGCGCCAATCGCGCCGGCATTATCGCCATCGAAAATGCCCTCCAGGGCATGCGCGACTCGGTCGGTGATTCTCCCGACTTCGCAGACGAGGCGGCCGAAGCCAGCTTCCATGCTTTCGACTTCGGTTTCCACGAAGCCGTTGCCCTCGCCAGCGGTAACCGTGTTTTGGGATATCTGTTCGAAGCCATGGCGGTCCCCCTCCGCGAAGGCTTCTTCATCAGCCAGCGTGGCCACGCCGATCGCGGCCACACCCCGCAGGACACCATCGCCGCCCATCAGCGCATTCTCGATTGCATCCGCGAGGGCAATGGCAGGGCCGCCGCCGAGGCCATGCGCATACATCTGCGCGATACCGAACGCGACATTCGCATGGCTCTAACCAAAATGGCCCAGTCACCCGCTCGAAGTTAACAGTCTGCTAGCCAACTCGCCGCCTATCCAAGCCTTTGAATCACCGCTAAGCTCGCCTCTGGGAAGCTGAATATCTGTGGCCAGGAAGCGAGCGACGCGTTGAATGTCGATCAAAGCCGCAATCTATCACCGCACCCATTACACCTATGATCGCCCTGTCGTTCTGGGTCCGCAGATCATCCGATTGCAGCCCGCGCCCCATTCCAAAACCAAGGTTTTGAGCCATTCGCTGCGGGTCGCGCCAGGCGTGCACTTCGTCAACACCCAGCAGGACCCATACGGTAACTTCCTGACACGCTTCGTTTTTCCGGAACCCGTCACCGAGTTCAAGATCGAAGTCGACCTCATCGCCGACATGACGATCTACAATCCCTTCGACTTCTTCGTCGAAGAGTCAGCCGAGACCTGGCCCTTCGAATATCCCGAAGATCTCCGCGACGATCTCACGATTTACCGCCGCCCCGAAAAACTTACTCCCGCCCTCCAAAAATACCTCGATACTATCGACCGGCGTCCGCGCAACACGGTGACCTTCATCACCGAGCTGAACGCGCAACTTCAGCAGACAATCAACTACATCGTCCGCATGGAGCCCGGAGTCTGGACGCCAGAGGAAACCCTGACCAATGGTCAAGGTTCGTGCCGAGACTCGAGCTGGCTCCTCGTTAACATATTGAGAAACCTTGGCTTTGCGGCGCGCTTCGTCTCCGGCTACCTGATCCAGCTCAAGCCCGACCTCGTCTCGCTCGACGGTCCCGCCGGTACCGACCACGATTTCACCGATCTCCACGCCTGGTGCGAAGTCTACCTCCCCGGCGCCGGCTGGGTCGGCCTCGACCCCACCTCAGGCCTTCTCACCGGCGAGAGCCACGTCCCCCTCGCCGCCACCCCGCACTATCGCAACGCCGCCCCGATTTCCGGCCTCGCCTCCTATGCCGAAGTCGATTTCAACTTCGACATGACGGTGACCCGCGTCGCCGAACACCCGCGCATCACCAAACCTTTTTCGGACGAAAGTTGGAACCGCCTCAATAGCTTAGGTCACGAAATCGATTCTATTCTGAAGGCTGAGGATGTCCGCCTGACCATGGGCGGCGAGCCCACTTTCGTCTCCATCGACGATTTCGAAGCCGACGAATGGAATGCCGGCGCCGTCGGCCCCACCAAGCGAACCCTCGCCGACGACCTCATCCGCCGCCTCCGCTCCCGCTTCGCTCCCAACGGCATGCTGCACTACGGCCAGGGCAAGTGGTACCCCGGCGAGACCCTCCCCCGCTGGACTTTCTCCCTATACTGGCGCCTCGACGGCAAGCCGGTCTGGCGGGACGAAAAACTCATTGCGCGCGAAGGGGTTAAGACCACCGCCACGCATGACGACGCCCGCAAATTCCTTGAATCCTTCGCCCGCAATCTCGGTCTGACCGGCGAGACCATCGACGAAGCCTATGAAGATCCCGGCGAGTGGCTCCTCAAGGAAGCCAAGCTGCCGGACAATGTCGATCCCGCCAATTCCGAACTCGCCGACCCCGAGGCCCGCTCGCGCATCGCCCGCGTCTTCGAGCGTGGCCTGACGAGTCCCACCGGTTATGTCCTGCCCGTTCAGCGCTGGAACGCCGCGGCCTCCAGCCCCTGGCTGACCGAAAAATGGAAGACAAGGCGCGGCAAACTCTTCCTCGCACCCGGCGACAGCCCGGCCGGCTACCGCCTGCCGCTGGCCTCGCTCAAACATATCAAGCCGACCGCCTATCCCCATGTCGTTCCACAAGATCCCGCTGCGCCACGCGCGCCGCTGCCGGATCCCGAAGCGCTGCTTGTCCGCGAGAAAGCCGACGCACGCCCGCAGGCAGCCTCATCCTTCACCGCCTCAGGCGAACAGCAGGACCGCGTCGAACAGGTCATCAGCGAAATCGAAGGCGAGGTGCGCACCGCCGTCACCGCCGAGCTTCGCGACCACCGCCTCTGCATCTTCCTGCCGCCGGTCGAACGGCTTGAAGACTATCTCGAACTGATCGCCGCCACCGAAGCGGCGGCAAAGGAAATCGGCCAGCCGGTTCACCTCGAAGGCTATGCGCCGCCGCACGATTCGCGCCTCAACGTCATCCGCGTCGCCCCCGATCCGGGCGTCATCGAGGTCAATATCCACCCCGCCTCAAACTGGGACGATTGCGTCGCAACCACCGCCGCGATCTACGAAGAAGCCCGCCAAAGCCGGCTCGGCGCCGACAAATTCATGCTCGACGGCAAGCATACCGGCACCGGCGGCGGCAACCACGTCGTCGTCGGCGGCGCCACGCCGAACGATAGCCCCTTCCTCCGCCGCCCCGACCTCCTCAAGTCTCTGATCCTCCACTGGCAGCGCCATCCCTCGATGAGCTACCTGTTCTCGGGCCTTTTCATCGGCCCCACGAGCCAGGCGCCCCGCTTCGACGAGGCCCGCCACGACAGCCTCTACGAACTCGAAATCGCGTTTGATCAGGTCGCGACACCCGGCCAGGGTTCGCCGCCCCTACCCTGGCTCGTCGATCGCCTGTTCCGCAATCTTCTCACCGACGTCACCGGCAATACCCACCGCTCGGAAATCTGTATCGACAAGCTCTTTTCCCCCGACGGCCCCACCGGCCGGCTCGGGCTCGTCGAATTCCGCGGCTTCGAAATGCCGCCCAATGCTCGCATGAGCCTGGCCCAGCAATTGCTCGTCCGCGCCCTCATCGCCCGCTATTGGCGCGAACCGGCGCAGGGCGATCTCGTCCGCTGGGGCACGACGCTGCACGACCGCTTCATGCTCCCCCACTTCGTCTGGCAGGATTTTCTGGGTGTTCTCGCCGATCTAGCCCGCGCTGGTTTCGTCTTCGACCCCGCCTGGTTCGCAGCCCAACTCGAATTCCGCTTCCCCTTCTGCGGCGAAGTCGAGGTCGACGGCGTCAAACTCGAACTGCGCCAGGCGCTTGAGCCCTGGCACGTCATGGGGGAGGAAGGTGCCATCGGCGGCACAGTGCGCTTCGTCGACAGCTCCGTGGAACGCCTGCAGGTCAAGCTGACCTCTCCCAACCCCGACCGCTATGTCGTCACCTGCAACCAGCGTCCCGCCCCGCTCGCCGCCACCGGCGTGGCCGGCACCGCGGTTGCGGGCGTGCGGTTCAAGGCTTGGCAACCCGCCTCGGGCCTACACCCGCAAATGCCGGTACACGCGCCGCTGGTCTTTGACATCTACGATAAGTGGACGGGTCGCTCGACTGGCGGCTGCACCTATCACGTCGCGCATCCGGGCGGCCGCAATTACGAGACTTTCCCCGTCAATGGCAACGAAGCCGAAGCGCGGCGCCTTGCGCGTTTCGTCCCGCACAATTATACGCCCGGCACCTATCCTTACCGCCCGGAGCGGCCGGCGGACGAATTTCCGCTGACGCTTGACCTCCGGCGACCGCCCCGGTTCACCTGAACGCCATGTCCACGCGGAACCCCGAATCCCGCAGCGCCCCGCCTCAAGGTCCGAGCATCATCTCGGATTATCACCTATTGCCGGGCGTCCCCGACGAGATGATCGACTCCAGCGGCGCCCTGCGCCCCGGTTGGGATCGGCTCATGTCGGCCTTCGATGCGCTGGGCTCGACCGAACTGGCGGCCCGCTTCGAGCGCGCAGATCAATACCTCCGCGATGCCGGCGTCTTCTATCGCAAATATGACGGGGCCGAAGGCAAGGAGCGCGCCTGGCCGCTCGCCCATATTCCCCTGCTCATCGACGAAACCCAATGGCTGACCATTTCCAAGGGCCTCGTGCAGCGCGCCGAACTGCTGGAAAACATCGTCGCCGATATCTACGGCGACAATCGACTGGTTCAGGAAGGTCTTTTGCCGCCTGAACTGGTAGCGCAGAACAACGAATTCCTGCGCCCCCTCGTCGGCGTCAAACCCGCCAGCGGCCACTTCCTGCACTTCTGCGCCTTCGAACTCGGCCGCGGGCCAGACGGCGCCTGGTGGGTTTTGGGCGATCGCATGCAGGCCCCCTCCGGCGCCGGCTTCGCACTTGAAAACCGCGTCGCCACCACGCGCGCACTCTCTGACGTCTATGGCGAGATGAACATCCATCGCCTCGCCGGCTTCTTCCGCGACTTCCGCGATCATCTCTTCGTGCAAGCCAAGCGCGATGGTGGCCGCGTCGGCATTTTGACACCCGGCCAGCTCAACGAAACCTATTTTGAGCACGCCTATATCGCCCGCTATCTCGGCCTCATGCTGCTCGAAGGTGAGGACCTCGTTGCTGAAGACGGCCAGGTCATGGTGCGCACCGTCGCCGGCCTAAAACCCGTCAGCGTCCTCTGGCGTCGCATGGATGCGAGCTTCGTCGATCCGCTCGAGCTGCGTTACGACAGCCGCATCGGCACGCCAGGCATGGTCGAGGCGGTCCGCTCGGGCTCGATTTCCATGATCAATGCCCTCGGCACCGGCATTCTCGAAACCCGCGCCCTCGCCGCCTTCATGCCCCGGCTCTGCAAACACCTGCTTGGCACCGGCCTCGAACTGCCCGAGATCGCCACCTGGTGGTGCGGTCAGGCCGCCGAGCGCGAATATGTGCTCGACAACTTCGACGACCTGATGATCGGGCCGGCCTTCGCTACCACCCTGCCCTTCGACGACCTGCGCGGCACCGCGCTGGGCGCCAGCATGACACCGGCGCAGAAGGCCCAGCTTAGGGATCGCATCGCCAGCCACGGCCGCGACTATGTCGGCCAGGAGCCGGTACGCCTCTCGACAGCGCCCGTTTACACCGAGGGAAAGCTCGAACCGCGCCCCATTACCCTGCGCGTCTTTGCGGCGCGCACCGAACACGGCTGGAGCATCATGCCCGGCGGTTTTGCCCGCGTCGGCTCGACCCCGGACACGACCGCGCTCACCATGCAGCACGGCGGACAGGCCGCCGACGTTTGGGTCGTATCATCCAACCCGGTCGAGCAGGTGTCGCTCCTGCCGCAAGACGGGGATAGGCTCGTCCGCAACTCACCCGGCAGCCTGCCGAGCCGCGCCGCCGACAACCTCGTCTGGCTGGGCCGCTATGCGGAACGCTGTGAAGCAACGGTCCGTATCCTCCGCGCCTACAATGCGCGCCTTGCAGAACTGTCCAAGCCGGACCTGCCGATCCTCACCCATTGCGCTGAATTCCTCGATTCCATCGATGTCGACGCCACCGAGGCCATGCCGCAGGGCCTGCTGATCTCGATCGACAGCGCCGTCCATAGCGCCGGGCAGATTCGCGACCGCTTCTCGCCAGATGGCTGGCTGGCGCTCAACGACCTGCAAAAGACCGCACAGCGCTTTGCAACGCGCATTCGCACCGGCGACGACGCAACCCGCGCCATGACGGTGCTATTGCGCAAATTGGCCGGCTTTTCCGGTCTCGTGCATGAAAACATGTATCGCTTTGCCGGCTGGCGCTTCCTCGAAATCGGCCGTCGTCTAGAACGCGCCATCCAGATCGCCCGCATCACCGGCTGGTTGACCGGCGACGACGCGCCGGATGGTTCGCTCGAAATGCTGCTCGAAATCGGCGATAGTGTCATGTCCCATCGCCGCCGCTATTCGGTGACCGCGGGCACGCAAAGCGCCATCGACCTGCTGGTGCTCGACCCCCTCAATCCGCGTTCTGTGCTGTTCCAGCTCACCGAACTGCTCACCCAGCTTGAAACCTTGCCCGGCGGCATTCGCGATGGCCAACTCTCGGTCGTCGCCAAAGCCGCGCTGCAATTGCAGACCCGCCTTATCACCGCCGAGCCCGAAACCATGACGCCGGACAAGCTCGACGATATTTCGAGCGAGATCGGCCTCCTCGCCAGCCTCATCGCCGCACACTATTTTACCTGAACCATGCTGTACGATGTCCGCCTGACACTGAGCTATGATTACGATGCGCCGGTTCACGGCGGACGCCACCATATCCGTGTCGCCCCGACCACTGTTCCAGGCGTGCAGCGGGTTATCGCCTCATCGCTCTCTTTCTCGCCAAAGCCGCATCGCCTCACGAGTTTCGTCGACTTCTTCGGCAACACGGTCAGCGACGTCACTTTCGTAGAGCCACACGACAAACTCGAAGTCCGGCTGACGGCACGGGTTCAGGTGGACGAACTCGCCAATTCGGCCGACCTCTCCACCTCGCTTGATCAACTTGGCCTCGAAGTCGCACGCTATTGGTCGATCGAGGCCGATAGCCCGCAGCATTTTCTGGCTGCTTCGCCGCGCGTACAGATTGTGCCAGCGATCACCGAATATGCCGAAAGCCAGACTGCGGATGCCGAAACCGTCCTCGCCAAGGCCATGGCGCTCTGCCTCGCCATTCATAGGGACTTTGAGTACGATCCCAAGGCCACCGACGTCGAAACCAAGCCGGCGGAGGCCTTCACCCTCAAGAAGGGCGTGTGCCAGGATTTTGCCCATGTAATGGTCGCAGGCCTTCGCGGCATGGGCATTCCGGCAGGCTATGTCTCGGGCTTTCTCCGCACCATTCCACCTGCCGGCCAGACCCGGCTCGAAGGCGCCGACGCCATGCATGCCTGGGTGCGCGTCTGGTGTGGCGCGCATACGGGTTGGGTCGAGTTCGATCCCACCAACGCCATGATTGCCGGTAGCGACCACATCTCCATCGGCCACGGCCGCGACTATGCCGATATTTCCCCAATCGTTGGTGTGCTGCGCACGCACGGCTCGCATGAAACGCGCCAGTCCGTTGACGTCATAAAAGTCGAATAACGACGTCGCCTCATCTTCTGGAACTAAATCTTCGTCTCTCCGTTTCTTTGTCATGCCGCCCGCGACGGGCAAATTGACTGAGAACTCCGCCACTTGCGGAGAGTTGGAGGCACAGATGACGCAGGCTGAAATCAGAGCCCTCGAACAAGCAGGTCGCTCCACTGCAGTGTGGTCGAACGAGGTCTACGACAACTCCCCCCATTTCGGCGACGTTGCCCGCGCGCTCTTCCCCGCTGCGCTGATCCTTGCGACAGCCGCCGCGCTGCTTGTGGCCCTGCTCTAGTCAATCTCCCGCGCCGACCGACAAAAAAGAAAACAACATTCGGCCTGCCTCAAACCGAGGCTTCAGGGCCAGGTAAAGAGTCGAGGTAATTCATGACGCTCGGTACAATTCTCATCATCATCCTCATTCTGCTGCTGATCGGCGCCTTGCCAAGCTGGGGTTACTCCCGCGGCTTCGGCTATTTCCCGTCCGGCATTCTGGGGGTTGTTCTCGTCGTGGTGCTGATCCTTGTCCTGATGGGACGCGTTTAGCATCGCCTCAAAAAGGCACGCGCTCCCAAGCGTTTCGTGCCCTCGCGAACCGACAGACGCCCCCCTTTCGGTTCGCCTCCTCGCCCCGATGCACCCTGTGCGTCGGGGCCTTCTCTTTCGTTCAGGCTCGGGCGGAACCGCTCGCGAGCTGACGCGTTTTGCGCTTACCAAACAGGAGTGTACCCATGGCTTCGACGACTGATATGGCCCCCACCACGCCCCGCAAAAGCAGCAGTGCCGGCACGCGCAGGCCGGCGGCCCGCTCGCGTGAGCAGGAACTTGAGGCGCAGGTCTCCCAGCTGCAGTCCGATCTGAAATCCATCACCGAGACCCTTCGCAAGCTGACAGGCGAAAAAGCCAACGAAGTGCGCGATATCGCTGGGGCTGAGCTGCGCCACCTCAAGCGCCGCGGCCAGCACATGGTGGAAGAAGCGCAGGATCAGGCCGGCGAATACGAACAGCAGCTCAAGGATACGATCCGGGAAAAACCTCTGACGGCGGTCGCCACCGCTCTTGGCGTTGGTTTCGTACTGGCCCTGCTGACGCGCTGATGCTTGGCCTCTTGATGCCACTCGCGGGACTCCTCGGCCTTGAGGTCGAGGGGCTCAGCCACCGCATAAAAGGCCTTGCCGTCGTCTATGCGCTAATCCTCACCAGCGCGGTGCTTGGTGTCGGCTTCCTCATCGCTGCGGGCTTTATAGCGCTAAGCGCAATCGCAGGACCTTTGAATGCCACGCTGATCTTTGCGGCCGGCTTTCTCGCCATTGCGCTGGCCGTTTACATCGGCCTCGCGATCAGCGAAAGCAATCGCCGCAAGCGGCTGGCGGCACGCCGACGCTCCAGCGATACCGGAGCTTTCCTCACGACGGCAGCGCTAACCGCTCTACCGCTGCTCACACGCTCGCCCATGCTGTTGAAGCTTGGCATTCCCGCCGCGGCTTTGGCAGCTCTGGCTTTGCTGCGGGACAAGGACAACGATGACTCGTGACGGCCTCCGCCACGAGTTCTAAACGTCTTTCGCCGGAAAAATGACCGACAGCGCCTGCGGCAGGATGGTGAGCTCGACATCGCGTTCCAACTCGATCAGCTCTCCGTCGATCACCGCATGAACTTCCCGCTTCCGCTTGGGAAAATGCAGGACGAGGTTCTCGCTTTCCAGTTCGGTGACCAGCGGATTGGCGCGCCAGCGTCCCACGAGCACATCGACCATGAGGCTGATGAGCTCGCCCGTCGTGACAGTGTCCGCAAAATATACCCCAAGCCGCCCGGTATCGAGCCGCTGCGCAACCGGCACCGGACCGTCGTCGAGCGGATTGTTGGACACAGCGATGCCCGAGACAGTTCGCTTCTGGCGACCTGAATCATCTTCGAATTCGACCTCGAAACGGGGCGGGTTGAGCGCCGCCGCGATGATGGCACGCAGGCTCGCCAGCATTTTTCCCACGCGGCTGCGGTAGACCATGCCATTGCGGATCCGCACCAGCCGCGCGTGAATCCCCACGCCAAACTGATGGACGAAGGGCCGATTATTCGCCATCGCCAGATCAACCTTACCCACTGTGCCCTTTGCCACGGCGTGAAGCGCCTTGCGGATGTCGGGCGGCACGCCAAGCGCGCGGGCAAAAAGGTTCATCGTGCCGGCAGGCAATATACCGAGCACTTTGCCGGTGCGATGGGCGATCGCGGCCGCCGAGGAAATAGTGCCATCCCCACCGGCGGCAACTATCGCCTCGATATCAGGGTCGGCAGAAAATTTCTCGATCGTCGCCAGGACGTCGCTGCCGCCCACAATATGGCACTGCAATTCGTGCCCGGCCTCGGCAAAGACCGCCACCGCTTCTGCGCAGAACGCTTCGAGATCCATGGTGCGCAAGGTGCCGCTATCGCGATTGAGGATTGCGGCCACACGCATGTGGTTTACTCCATGGCCGGCTGGTTGGTTGGAGCCGGTGTTCGGTCGAGCGCGGGCAAGGAGACAGAGATGGTGACGCCCTCTCCCGGTACACTTACATAGACAGGCTCGCCGCCGAATTGGCTCGAAAGCTGCCGGATGATAACGGAACCAAGTCCACCTTCATCCTGTCCTTCCGGCAACCCGACGCCATTGTCTGACACTTTCAGCGTCGGCACGCCCGCCTCATCGCGAAACAGGACAACTTCAACGCGGCCGCTGCGACCATCGGGAAAACCATGCTTGAGCGCATTGGTCACGAACTCGCCGACCAGAATGCCGAGTGTCGTCGCGTCGCGCGCTGAAACTTCGATGCTCTCGATCTTGCCCTCGATGGCGATGCGCCCGGAATCGGTCTGGGTCAGCGCAATGTCTTCAAGAACAGCGCTCAAAAACTCCTCGGCGCTCGCCGATTCCATGTCATCACCCAGACGCAGGCGACGATGCGCCGAAGCGATCGCATGCACGCGCAACCGGGCCGCTTCGAGCGCCGTGCGCACCTCCGCAGACCGGGTGCGCATAAGTTGCAGCGCCAGCAGCGACGACACCGTCGCCAGCGAATTGCCGATCCGGTGGCTGGTGTCCTGGAGCAACGCTTCGACCCGCTGCCGTTCGCGCTCGGCATGCGCCCGCGCCTCCTCGATAGCCCGCGTGCGCTCGACAATCTCGGCTTCCAGCGCTTCATTCTGATTGATCAGGCCGCGATGACGCTGGACCATGGCGCTGACCTGTTTCTGCGTACGGGCCATGAGTGCATAGGCAAGACACACGGCCGCCGCGAGTGCCACGATGATCGTTCCCACCAGCCAGACGCGAGAGCGGTCTATCCCCTCATTGCGCAGCACGAGCTTCTGGTTTTCTTCGGCGATGAAGGCTTCGAACGTGTCGCGAACATCGCTCATCAGCCGGGCACCCATGCCCGTCTCGATCAGGCTCTGCGCTTCTTCCTGACGCGCGGTGGCCACCAGTTCTATCGTGCGAGCCATTTCGGCCATTCTGCCGGCAATGTCTCCGGTGATAGAACGCATACGTTCGGCCTGGGCCGCATCATCCGCCGTCATGTCCAGCAATGCTTTGACATAGGCATCAACGCGTGCGGCTGCCGCATGATAGGGCTCAAGCAATTTCGCATCGCGCGTCAGCATATAGCCGCGCTGGCTGGCTTCAGCCTGGCTCATGACATTGACGAGTTCCCGCGCGGTATCGCGAACCGCATAGGTATCGGTGATATCCCGAAGCTGCCGATCCATGCCCTGCATGAGCAGCAGCGAGACAACTGCGGCGAGGCAAACGAGCACCAGCGAAACCCAAATGGCAATGCGTCTTGCCGTCCGCCGTCCTAGAACTGACGTCTGGGAGCCCGCCACTCGCTGTGCCACCACGCTCATCCACACCGTCTCTTTCCGACTCTTGCCAAAAGCCCGACGGCCCTTATCGTATGTCTTCCGCTTGCCATGTCGCAATGGCAGCAATGAGGCCTGCGGCCTATATGAGCGGGCGCATCCGCTCCTTGGGCTTCTCCCAGTCGGCAAGCGCGCGCAAGCCCTCCGCATCGACGATCTCGCAACTCCGGTCGAGCCACTGGATAAGGCCCTTCTCCGCCAGTTTGCGAAGCGTCTTGTTGGTGTGGACGATCGACAGGCCCAGCGTATCCGCCACGTGCTGCTGCGTGACCGGAATATGGAGAGACTTGTCGGAAATTCTTCCCAGAGACTCGCCCCGGCTATGCAGAAAAGCCAGCAGATAGGCCGCGCGCTCGACCGCTGTTCTCCGCCCCAGACTCAGAAGGTGCTCATCGAGCATCCGCTCTTCCTGCGCCGCGATCCAGGTCACGTCGAAGCCGAGGCCCGGATATCCCTCGAAGAGGGTGTCAAGCTTGTCGCGCTGAAAGACGCAGAGCACCATGGTCGTGAGCGCCTCCACCGAGTGCTCCATCTCCCCCATGATCGACCCCTGCAGTCCCAACAGGTCTCCGGGCAGCAGATAATTGAGAATCTGCCGCCGTCCATCCGGCAGGGTTTTGAAGCGAAAGGCCCAGCCCGACAGCACCGTATAAAGATGAGGACTGTGGTTGCCTTCGGAAAGAATTGCCGAGCCTGCTTCCGCGACCAGTTCACCCCGCTTGAAGGATGAGACGAAGCGCAATTCCTGGTCGGTGAAATCGCGAAAACCGGAAAGGTCTCGCAGCGGACATTGCTCGCACGGCACGCGCCGGCCAGTGCTGGGAAAAACGAGGCTCAATGAGGGAATCCCGGGCGATTTTCAGGTAGGTGGCAGCTTAACTCCCCACCGCCAAACCCGTTCCACCACATGTCTTTTTTAAATGACGCCCCCCTTGGGAACGCCCACAAGCGGCCTATCTTACCACGGATAGGTGACATGCTTTCTGGCCGAACGGTGCTGATTGTCGAGGCTCAATACCTCGTCGCCCTTGACCTGCAGCACACCCTGGACCAACTGGGGCCCGGCAAGGTCGTCATCGCCCTTAATCCCGGCCACGCTCGCGAGCTCGCCAAAGATTGGGTCAATTGCGACCTCGCCATCGTCGAAGTCGAACGGGAACTGCCCGAACACATTGCCCTCATCGGCGAACTGCTGCGCAAGGGCATTCCGGTTATCGGACTGACCGCCGATTCCGGCCTGCAGCGGCACTTGAACTGGTTTGCCGGAACCCCGATCCTGCTCAAGCCCGCACCTTCCGAGCGCACACTGGCCGTGCTCGCCAGCCTCTTTGCGTCTCAGAAGGAGTGATTGGTCGTCGTCACCTGCGTCGACAACGCGTCGGGGCCATAATCGGACTCGCCGCTGACCTTGAGCATTTCCTGGAGACGCGAACGGGCGCGACTGACGCGACTCTTCATGGTGCCGACCGCACAATCGCAAATCTCCGCGGCTTCTTCATAGGAGAAGCCCGAAGCGCCGATAAGAATAACGGCTTCGCGTTGATCGTCCGGCAGTTCAGCGAGGGCTTTCTTGAAATCCTCGAGATCCATGGCGCCATATTGGGATGGGTGCACGGAAAGGCGCTCGGTGAAAGCACCGTCGCTGTCCTGCACTTCCCTTCCGCGCTTGCGCATCTGGCTATAGAATTCATTACGCAGGATCGTGAAGAGCCAGGCCTTGATATTCGTGCCCATTTCAAAGCTCGACTGCTTCGCCCAAGCCTTCATCACCGTGTCCTGCACAAGGTCATCCGCCTTGTCGTGCTTGCCCGTCAACGAAACGGCAAAAGCTCGCAAGCTTGGAAGCGTAGACAGCATTTCTCGTTTGAACGAGGGAGTTTCGGTCGCCATGCGATCAATCCCCGCTCTGCGATGTCTGCCCAGCCTGGTCTCGCTCGGCATTATCAAGCTTTTCCAGCAAGTCGAGGAGCTGGTCAGGAACCCCCTCCTCCTGCACGGCTCCATAAAGAGCCCGCAACCGCGAACCAATATCCGATGTTGGACCCAGTCCGTCATCCGGCTGAGGCCGCATGCGCTGCTGGTTCGCAAAATTATCTTTCGTCATACCCGAACTCTAGCTTCCCGGAGCTTTCCGCTACCGATGAGAAATTCCGTTCATCAAAAAAAGTTCCAGGCCGGCGGAACTTTTCTTTCTCGCCGCGATTTAACTGTCACGTGAAGTCACGATCTCAAGCGTCACTGGAGTTTCCTACATGTCATTGTCCACGCGGATCGCGCCGCACCTGCCATACCTCCGGCGTTTTTCCCGGGCGGTTACCGGGTCGCAGACGTCTGGCGACGCCTATGTCGCAGCCACGCTGGAAGCATTGATTGCCGACATTTCCCTCTTCCCGGAGGCATCGAGCGATCGCATTGCATTGTATAAGCTCTTTTCCGCGCTGTTCACCTCGTCTTCGGTCGATATTCCCTCGCCCACGTCGAGCTTTGCCTGGGAACAGCGCGCCGCTCGGAACCTTGCCAGCCTGTCGCCCCGCCCACGTCAGGCCTTTCTGCTGGTGGCTGTCGAAGGCTTCACCCACGCCCAGGCCGCCGAAGTGCTCGATGTCAGCGACGCGGAGTTCGCCAGGTTCCTCGACGAAGCCTCGCATGAAATCTCGCGTCAGGTCGCAACCGAAATCATGATCATCGAAGACGAACCGCTGATCGCGATGGATATCGAGCAGATGGTGGAAAGCCTTGGCCATAAGGTGGTCAGCATCGCCCGCACCCATGCCGAGGCGATCAAGCTTTTCAACCAGACCAATCCGCGCATGATTCTGGCTGATATTCAGCTTGCCGATGGCAGCTCTGGCATTGATGCGGTCAACGACATCCTCAATACCCATTCGGTGCCGGTGATCTTCATCACCGCCTTCCCCGAACGCCTTCTTACAGGCGAACGTCCGGAGCCGACCTTCCTCGTGACGAAGCCTTTCAATCCCGATATGGTCAAGGCGTTGATCAGCCAGGCGCTGTTCTTCGAAGATGGCTCCCGCGCTGCGGCGTAACCTCCATCCTCCCATGCAAACTCAAAAGCCGGCTATGCCGGCTTTTTTGTTGCCTTCAGGAACTTGCGAACGCGGCCAACGTTTATTTGGCAAGACAACACCATGGAGGCACCCATGCTTTACTATGCCCTCGTCTTTCTCGTTATTGCGCTGATCGCAGGCGTCCTCGGATTCGGCGGCATCGCTGGCGCCTCCGCCGGCATCGCGCAGATCCTGTTCTTCCTGTTCCTGGCGTTCCTCGTGGTTTCGCTGGTCATCGGCCTCTTCCGCCGGACCTAGAACCACCGATAAGTGGAAACGAAAAGGCGGCCCCATTGGCCGCCTTTTTCATGGCCCGGGGAACAGGTCGCTCGTTTTGCCGGTCCAGTAATAAATCAGGAGCCCCACCCACTCCTTGATCGCCGCCGTGCTCACATTGACATTCTGCACAGGGTTGGCGATGTCAAAACCAAAACTCTGCGGCCCTGGCGTCCGGTAGTCGGTCGGCCACGGAACGACTGAAAGTCCGGCTTTCTCGAAAATCCCAACCGACCTCGGCATGTGAAATGCCGATGTAACGAGAACCACGGTCCCCTCGCCGCTCTCGCCCAACAGGTCCTTGGTGTTGGCGACATTCTCGTCGGTGTTGCGTGACTCTGCTTCGAGCACTAGCCGATCTCGATCGATGCCGAAAGCGAGGAAGAAACGCTCTGCCGTCCTCGCCTCTGCTTCCCCGTCGTCCGTCAAAGCCCCACCGCCGCCGCTGAGGAAGATTTTTGCGGATGGATATTTCTGCGCCAGCCAAAGCGTCGTCGTCAGTCTGTCGCCCGCGTCATTGAGTTCGGCGATCTGCCGGGCGGAACTGGGCCGCTCCAGCGTCGCACCACCGAGCATGATGATGGCGTCAACCGTCTGCGGCGGCGAGGCCGGCACCGCAAAGCGATCTTCAAGCGGCTGCATGACGAGATAGCCCAGATTCGTGAAGCTTACGGCTCCATGGATCAAAAGCCCCGCAGCCAGCGCAGCCAATGCCGGCCTTTTCCTGCCCCAGAATAGCGCCGCAACGGCACCCAGCATCAGCAGGAAGACCATGCTGAGCGGTTGCGCCAGCAACCAGAAAATCTTTGACACCAGAAAGAACATGCGTGTTTCCCGTCAGCTTGCGCGATTGCTTGTGCCTCCATTCGCTCTTCCGGCCAAGCGCCCTGGGCACTATCGCTTTTTCCCCTTGCTATCTGCCCCTCATTTGCTTTTGTTGGAGGCGGTCAAAATTGCCAGCCTCAAAAAAAGGCAATTGCCGTTCAGGAACACCCGACAGGCGGGTGACATGGTGAGCATGCACGAAGCTAGGCCCGCACGGGCGGGAACATCGCCGGTCGTAGAATTGCGCGATTTACACAAGTCCTTCGGCACGCTGGAAGTCCTCAGGGGCATTTCCTTTTCCGCCCGCGAAGGCGAGGTTATTTCGCTGATCGGCTCTTCGGGCTCCGGTAAGTCGACGCTTTTGCGCTGCATCAACATGCTCGAAGTGCCTGACGGCGGCGATGTGCTGATCGATGGCGAACCAATCAAGCTGCGCGGCAAGGGCCAGGACCGGCACGTGGCCGACGAAGCCCAGCTCCGCCGCATCCGGTCCGAACTCGGCATGGTGTTCCAGTCGTTCAACCTCTGGGCCCATATGACGGTTCTCGAAAACGTCATGGAGGCCCCGCTCGTCGTGCAAGGCCGCCAGCGCGCCGAGGTAGAAGCCGAAGCCCGGGCCATGCTCGACAAGGTCGGCATTGGTTCAAAGACCGACGCCTATCCATCCCAGCTTTCCGGAGGCCAGCAGCAGCGCGCCGCCATCGCCCGCGCCCTCTGCATCAATCCGCGCGTCATGCTCTTCGACGAACCGACCTCCGCGCTCGATCCCGAACTCGAAGCCGAAGTCCTGCGGGTCATCAAGGTTCTGGCCGACGAAGGCCGCTCCATGGTGCTGGTGACCCATGACATGGAGTTTGCCCGCTCGGTGTCGGACAAGGTCATTTTCCTCCACCAAGGCCAGATCGAGGAGGAAGGCACCCCGGACGAGGTGTTCGGTTCCACCAAATCGGCCCGCCTCAAACAATTCCTCAATGCCGCCAGCCACAGCTGGCGGCCCTACCAGACCCGGACAACCGGGCAGACATGCGACGTCAAACGCAACGGAGACAATATGAAGAAGCTTATGCTGGCAGCGATTGCCACCCTCGCCCTCGGCGGTTCGGCTATGGCGCAGGAAACCGTGCGCATCGCCACCGAAGGCGCCTACGCCCCCTGGAACTTCCTCGATGATAGCGGCAAGCCCGCCGGGTACGAAATCGATCTTGCGCAGGCCGTCTGTGCAAAGGCCGAACTCACCTGCGAATTCATCGTCAATGATTGGGACTCTATCATCCCGAACCTACTCGCCGGCAACTACGACGCCATCATGGCCGGCATGTCGATCACCGAGGAACGTCTGCAGACGATCAATTTCAGCGACGAATACTTCCCGCCCGATCCGTCGCGCTACGTGGCGCTGGCCGGTGCCAATATCAATTTCGAGCCTCTCTCGGGCGCGCGTATCGGCGTACAGGGCGGCACCATTCAAGCCGGATATGCCGAAGCGAATCTGGCCAAAGACAATACGGTTGTTTCCTTCACCACCGCCGATCAGGCCGTGGCGGACCTTTCGGCCGGCAATCTCGACGCCATCTTCGCCGATGGCGCCTATGTCGATCCGATTGTCAGCGCCTCCAGCGGCGCGATCGAATATACCGGCCCCGAAATCATGATCGGCGAGGGCATGGCCATTGGCCTGCGTAAGGACGACGCCGAATTGACCGCAAAGCTCAACGACGCCATCACCGCCCTCAAGGCCGATGGCACTGTCGATGGTCTCATTGCCAAGTGGTTCGATGGCCGCGGCCCCTACTACGCTGAATAAGAAGGCGGCGAATGAGGGGCCTCGCGCCCCTCGTTCACCCACGGAGCTATGCAGGGCCCATGACCGACGACATCGCCTTCTGGCTTAGCTACCTGACAAACGGCAAGCATCTGGCCTGGTATGCCAGCTTCCAGTTCACCATCTTCGCGGCTCTGATGGGTGGCGCGCTGGCCGTTGTCTTCGGCCTCTTCGGCGCAACAATGAAGAATTCGCGCTTCCTGCCATTGCGGCTTATCGGCACGATTTACTCTTCCATCGTGCGCGGTGTGCCGGACGTCCTCTTCTTTCTCTTTTTCCCGCTGGCCTTCGAGCAAGGCGTCGAATGGCTGGTCGCCAGCCAGATCTGTACGCCGGAAGCCATCGCCGCCCAGACGGCCGCCTGGCCGCCCTGCAAGGAAGCCAACTGGTTTTTAGGCACCCCCGAATATCTGATGCTGGCCAGCGTCTCGCTCGGCCTCGTCTACGGCGCCTTCGCCACCAATGTCATTCATGGCGCCCTGCGGTCCGTGCCCAATGGTCAGCTGGAAGCCGCCCGCGCCTTCGGCATGTCGCCCGGGCAGGTGCTCTGGCGCATTCAGATCCGGCAGATGTGGGTCTATGCTCTGCCCGGCCTCTCCAATGTCTGGATGCTGATCGTCAAGGCGACCTCGCTGCTCTCACTGTTGCAGATCGCCGACATCGTCCTCTGGGCCGATCGCCTCGGTGCACCAAATTTCCTGCCGGCCGTGGGTCTCGTGCACGAGGACTGGCGCTGGCGCTATTATCTCGTGCTCTTCGTCTTCTACATCCTCGTCACCTGGCTCTCCGAGCGCGCCTTCGAGGCGATCATGCGCCGGGCCGGCAAGGGCATTCTGAACGAGGCGCGCGTCTGATGCAGCCCTTCCTCAATGATCTCGCCCTGATGTCGCAGGCAGTCCTGTTCAACATCTACTTTGCCGCGGCCTCGATCCCGATCGGCTTCGTGCTGGCCGTCTTCCTTGCCCTCGGCAAGGCTTCGCCCAACCCAATCATCAATCGCCTCTCACGCGGCTATATCTACGCCTTCCGCGGCTCGCCGCTCTTCATCCAGTTCTTCATGTTCTATTCCATGGCCCTCTCGCTCAATATCGCGGTGTGGAAGCCACTTGGGATTTCCGGCTTCGTGCTTCACCCGCTGTTTATCGGCCCCTTGGTGCTGGTGCTGAACACTGCCGCCTATACCGGCGAAATCTTCTACGGCGCCCTCCGCGCCGTGCCGCGTGGCGAAGTGGAAGCCGCCCGCGCCTATGGCATGTCAGCCAGCCAGCAGTTTCGCCGCGTCACCTGGCCCAATCTCATCCGCCTCGCCTGGCCGGCTTACACCAATGAAGTGGTCTTTCTTTTTCACGCTACCGCAATCGTCTATTTCGCCTTGCCCGTCGTCGGTGCGCAGGCCGACCTGATGATCACGGCAAAAACCCTGTTCGAGCGGGACTACAATGCCTTCCTCCACTTCTCAGTGGCGGCGCTCTATTTCCTCGCGGTGTCGCTGGTGGTTTTTTTCCTCTTCGGCCTCGTCTATCGGCGCCTGATGCGCCACCTGCCGGCCCCGCCGCGCATGCGCTTCCGGCCAAAATGGATGCGCTGAAAGGATCGAAATGAAGATCATCGCCGACCTCTGCATCGTCCCCATGGGCGTGGGGCCTTCCGTCTCCGCCTATATCAGGGAAGTCCGCGACATCCTCGCCGGCACCGGCCTCACCCATGAAATACATGCCAACGGCACCAATATCGAAGGCGACATGAGCGCGGTCAGCGCCGCCGTCGAAGCCTGCTGCGAGCGCCTCCATGAACTGGGCGTCGAGCGCATTTTCTGCACCATGCATTTCTCGACCCGCACCGACAAACCTCAGACCATGGCCGACAAGCTCGCCCGTCTCGTCTGAGATGCTACCTGCTCGAAGATTGACCTGTGCCAACGAGGGCCATCGCGGCGCGTACCCTTTCGGCATCGAGCGGTTTGGCGATCACCCCATCGGCCCCGGCTCCGAGTGCCTTGCGGCGCTCGCCCAGCATAGCGATCATCAGCACGGGGATGCGGCTCGTCTCGGGGTCGGCCCTGAGCGCTGCAAGCAGATCCCAGCCATCAAAGCCCGGCATCAAAACATTGAGAAAAATGGCGCTCGGCCGCATTGACCGGGCGATCTGCAATGCTGATTGCGACGCCCCGGTCAGGATCGGTACATAGCCATCCCCGATCAGCAATTTTTCCGCCACATCAAGACCATTCTGGTCGTCATCG
Organism: Devosia sp. Root685; assembly: GCF_001427875.1. Classification (GTDB taxonomy): domain Bacteria; phylum Pseudomonadota; class Alphaproteobacteria; order Rhizobiales; family Devosiaceae; genus Devosia. The sequence goes on from NZ_LMHK01000002.1 coordinate 180,132, forward strand.
ACGACCAGAATGCGCATGGGATCGTCTCTTTCGTTTGGCTCGACCCTGCTGGTTTCAACTGACCTGAGTGAGGCCACAGCCCGCTGCATCGCCGCCCGAACACCCATTCAACATACCCTTCCCGAATCGTCGGGGCGAGTATGAGCGTTGCTTGTTCACGCGCCGTGAACCCGATCGTTACAATCCGACCTTTCCATGCTCCAGCGCCGTCATCACGCCGCGCAATTCAGCCAGACCCTTCATGCGGCCAATAGTCGGATAGCCCGGTTGTGCCCGGCGCCCGAGATCATCGAGAATGTCCTGACCGTGGTCGGGACGCATGGGAATGACCCAGTCTTTCCGTCCCTCGGCCTTGCGACGCCGCTCCTCGCGGATGATGGCGGCGATCAACGCCACCATGTCAGTATCCCCACCCAGATGCTCGGCCTCATAAAAGGACCCGACAACATCGTCATTGTCCCGCTTCACATTCCGCAGATGCAGGAAGTGCACCTTGGGCCCGAAGCGCTCCATCATCCCCGGCAGGTCATTGTCCGGGCGCGCGCCGAGAGAACCCGAGCACAGCGTCATGCCATTGCTTGGGCTGTCGACCGCATCAAGGATGAACTTGTAATCCGCCTCTGTCGACATGACCCGCGGCAGGCCGAGGAGGGCAAACGGCGGGTCATCAGGATGGCAGCAAAAGCGCAGGCCAAGCTTTTCCGCTTCCGGCACGATCTCTTCGAGGAAATCGACAAAGTGCTTCCGCAACTGATCACGGCTGATGGCGCCATATTCATCGAGATGCGCCTGCACATCTTCGAGCGACATGGACTCCGTCGACCCCGGCAGGCCCATGGTCACATTACGGCCAAGCTGCTTCTTCTCGTCCTCGCTCATCGCCGCCACCCGGCGCCCTGCCTCGTCGGCAATTGCATTGGTGTAGTCGGCAGCAGCGCCCGGACGCTTCAGGATATAGATATCGAAGGCGGCGAAATCGTTGATATCGAAGCGCATGCACGAACCGCCATTGGGCACGGTCCAGCGCAGATCGGTGCGCGTCCAGTCGAGCACCGGCATGAAATTGTAGCAGATCACTTCCATGCCGCTCTCGGCGAGGTTGCGCATGGAAATCTTGTAATTGGCAATGTGCTCGCGCCAGTTGCCCTTCTGCTTCTTGATGTCCTCGCTGACCGGCAGGCTTTCCACCACGTCCCAGGTCAGGCCCGAAGCCGTGCCGTCCTTGCGGGTGGCGATTTCCTTGTAGCGCTTGGCGATCTCTTCAGACGTCCAGACAACGCCATTGGGCACATGGTGCAGCGCACTGACGACGCCGGCGGCACCGACCTGCGTGATATCGTCGATGCTGCAAAGGTCCTTGGGGCCGAACCATCGCCAGGTCTGTCGCAAGTCGAAACTCCATTCTTGTATGGTAGATCGGTACTAGCACGTTTCGCGCGCCAGAACCCTAGTCATTAGCCAGCTTTATGAGGGTTTCCACATGGCAAGGCGTACCCTCGCGGCACCAGCATGCGAGGTTCTTGCCCTTGAGCACGGTGCGTATCTTTTCAAGCGGTGGCCGGGGCCGGTCGGCTTCGATCTCGCCGCGCATCCAGCGCGCATGCCGCACCACGGCCTCGACTTGCGCGGCCGCCCGATCGAGCCCGGTTTCTTCGGCGACGGCATCGATGGTGAAGGGATTTCCCCAAGGCCCCGGCCGCGCCACAGACTGCGCCGGCAATCCGTTGAGCGCATGGGAAATTGCCTGCAAATCGAAGCCGGCTCGCCGCGACAAGACGATCCGAGCGGGTCTCATTTTCGCATTTCCCGGTCGAAGACGAACTTGGGCATTTCCCATTTGAACATGATGGACAGCACGCGCAGCGGCAGGCCGACACCCAGCGCCACCAGAACCATAAGGTCCGAGGGCAACCCCGCCTTGTTGCCGAGATAGTAGACCACGCCCGTCACGATCGAGACGGTCGCATAGAGCTCGCCACGAAAGACGAGCGGCACGTCGTTGCACAGCACGTCGCGCATGATGCCACCCACGATCCCCGTCACCATGCCCGCCACGATGACGATGATCGGATGCTCCATCGTTTCCATGGCAATATTGCAGCCGACGATCGTGAAGACCACCAGGCCCAGTGCATCGAGCAGCAGGAATGGCCATCGTAGCCGGTGGACCACCCGAGCCGCGGCGATGGTGAGAAGGGCCGCACAGCAGCACAGAACCAGAATATATGGGTTGTGCACCCAATAGAGCGGGTAGTGGTCCAGAAACACGTCGCGCGCCGTGCCGCCGCCCAGCGCCGTGATACAGGCGATCAGGCAGACGCCGAACCAGTCCATGTTGCGCCGACCGGCGGCGAGGGCCGCCGACATCGCATCGGCCGTGATGGCGACATAGAACATGATGGTCAGCATGGAAGAATCCTGGCGGCTGGTCGAAACCGGGTTGTCGCCGCCACGTTACAGAAGCACCACTGGCCGTCCAGACCTGAGAAGGATTTGTCCCATGCGCCAGCCGAAAACCGTCCGCGCCCTCGAAGCCTTCGGCCGCGTGCGCCTCTCCGAAAGCTTCTTTATGCGCGATTTTCTCTATTCCGAAATCGCCGTCATCAATGGCTTCCAAAACCTGCCGGACGATCCCGACCTCGCCATCGCCGCCGGCAAGCGCCTCTGCGAAGATCTGCTCGAACCCTTGCAGGCAAAATTCGGACGCATCTCCGTCCGCTCGTCCTACCGCTCGCCCGAGGTCAATCACTTTGGCAACGTCAACAAGCTGAACTGCGGGAGCAATGACAGCAATTTTGCCGGCCATATCTGGGACCGCCGCGACGATAGGGGCCGCATGGGCGCCACCGCCTGCGTCATCGTCAACCGCTTCATCCCTTACTATGAGCGGACCAGCGACTGGGAAGCCATGGCCTGGTGGGTGCACGATCACTTGCCCTATTCCGATATGGAATTTTTCCCCAAATTCGCGGCGTTCAACCTGCAATGGCAGGAAGACCCGGAACGCAGCATTTATAGTTTCATTCCACCCCGCCGCGGCCGCCTCACCGAGCCGGGGAAGCCCAATTGGGCGGGCCGGCATGACGAGGCTTATGCGGCGATGCTCGACGAAATCGGCCGAGTTCAGCACTGTGGCTCCCTGCCCCCCCTCCCAACCTCCCCCATCAAGGGGGAGGTGCCGCATGGAGTTTGAGGCTTGATCGAGCCAACTCCTCTGAACCAACACCTCCCCCTTGATGGGGGAGGCTGGGAGGGGGTGACGGCAAGCGCAGTGGTCTACAGAAAATCCGCCCGATGCGGCGTAAACACATCTACCAGCCGCCCCTTCTCCAGCGCCACGACACCATGCACAAGGCCCGACGGTACGATAAAACTGCCGCCCTGCCCCACCACCTGCACCTTACCGTCGATGGTCACCTCAAAGCTCCCCTCCGCCACATAACTCACCTGTATATGCGGATGGCTATGGAGCGCGCCGACGGCACCCTTGTCGAAGCCGAACTCGACCTGCATGACCTCGGGCGTGTAGATCAGCACGCGGCGCGTATTGCCCGGCGCCAGTTCGGTCCATTCGGTTTCGTTGGGTTGGGCGAAAAACTTCTGTTCAGTCATGAGATCACCTCGCGAGCCAGCCGCCATCAACGGGGATGACAGCGCCATGCATGTAGTTGGAAGCGGGGGCGAGAAGGAACACCGCTGCATCGCCGATATCGGACGGCACACCCCAGCGCCCCGCCGGAATGCGCCCGAGAATGGACGTCGAACGATCGGGGTCGTTGCGCAACGCCTCGGTATTGTTGGTCTCGATGTATCCGGGCGCCACGGCATTCACATTGATGCCCTTGGTTGCCCACTCATTGGCAAGGAGCCGCGTAATACCAAGCACCCCACTCTTGGAAGCCGTATAACTCGCCACGCGAATGCCGCCCTGAAAGCTCAGCATCGAAGCGATATTAACGATCCGCGCCGGCCGATTGGCCGCGATGGCCTTGCGACCCAGCGACTGGGCGAGGAAGAACATCGTCTTGAGATTGATGTCCATCACCTGATCCCAATCGGCCTCGGTGAAATCAACCGCGTCGACGCGCTTGATAATCCCCGCATTGTTGACGAGACCATCAATCGGGCCATGCTGGTCCCAGGCTCTGTCGAACATGGCTTGTGCTTCCTTGGTCGAGCCGAGATCGGCCCGCACCTCAGTAAAGTCAGCACCCTGCCCCGCCATCAACGACGCCGTCTCTTCCATCGACGAGCGGCCGACGCCGATCACCTTGCCGCCCGCCCGGCCGATGGACAGGGCAATACCCTGCCCGATGCCGGTATTGGCGCCGGTGACCATCACGGTCTTGCCCGAAAGGCTGAATGCGCTGGGGTTCATCAGCGCAGGTCCTCCATCGGTACCTTCTCGGCGTCCGTATAATCGATATTGTCGCCGGCCATGGCCCAGATGAACGTATACGAGCCCGTCCCGGCGCCTGCGTGGATGGACCAGGGTGGCGAGAGAATGGCTTGCTCGTTGCGGACGATCATGTGCCTGGTCTCATCCGGCTCGCCCATCAGGTGCACGACGAAGGCGTCGGGCTTGAGGTCGAAATAGAGATAGGCCTCCATACGCCGGTCATGCACATGCGCCGGCATCGTGTTCCACACGGAACCCGGGGCGAACTGGGTCAGGCCCACCACCAGCTGGCAGCTCTTGAGGCTGTTCGTGTACTGGTAGATCGACCGCTCGTTGGCAGTTTCGGCGCTGCCCATATCGAGTCGCTTCGCCCCCGATTGCTGTAGGAGCGTGGTTGGATGAGAGGCGTGAGCCGGAGCGCTCAGCAGATAGAATTTTGCGCCAGCGCCCGAGAAACGCACGTCCTTCGAACCCATGCCGACATAAAGCATGTCGCGCGGCCCGACAGCATGGTCAGTCCCATCCACCGAAACCGTGCCAGCCTCGCCGATATTGACGGCGATCAACTCGCGGCGATCGAGGAAGTTGGCCGTGCCTGTCGGCTTGATGGCTTCGAGCACCAGCTCGCCCGACAATGGCACCGCGCCGCCAACCGCCATGCGGTCATAGTGCGTGTAGGTCCAGCGCACCGCGCCATCGGCAAACAGGTCGTCGATCAGAAAGTTTTCGCGGAGTTCCGCTGTGCCCATTCCGGCAGCGCCGGCAGGGTCGATCGCGAAGCGGATATCAAATTCGGTGCTCATTTCTACTCCGGAATAATCAAAGAAATCAGTGTTCGCTGCCCTGCTCGGCGAGGCGCGCGCGATAGCGCTCCTGGCTGCGCGAAAGGTGATCGCGCATCGCTTCGCGCGCGCCATCGGCATTCTGCGCCGATATGGCGAGCATGATGCGCTTGTGCTCTTCGTGCAGGCCCGCCTGATAGTCGTAGGTCAGCACGCTCTCCGTGCCCCAGGGCGAAGCCACGTCGCACGGAATGGTCCGGCTCCCCAATGCGTCGAGCACTTCCATATAAAAGGGATTATTGGTCGCCGCCGCGATGGCGCGATGAAAGGCGAAATCAGTCTTGCCCGTGGGATTGCCAGACTTCAACAACCGCCCGAACTCGTTCCAGGCCTCCTGGATAGCCGCCTCCTGGCTATTGCTGCGCCGCAGCGCAGCAAGGCCGGCGGATTCGATCTCGATCCCCATGCGGACTTCGAGCACGTTGAGCGCCACCGAAATCTTGTTGGATGTCTCCCCACCGATCGAGGTGAAAGCGCTGGCCGCATTGGCCATCACGAACACCCCCGCCCCCTGCCGCGGCTGCACGGTGCCGTCGGCGGCAAGCGCGGCGATAGCCTCGCGCACCACTGTGCGACTGACGCCAAAGTGCACCGTCAGCTGGCTTTCGGTCGGCAGTTTCTCGCCCGGCCCGAACTCGCCCGCACCGATGCGCTTGCGCAGCGCATCGACGACCATTTCGGCGAGTTTGGGCTTTCGGGCCGGTGGGGCGAAATCGACGAGAGACATGGCGTTTTACCGGAAGAGGCTCGGCAACCAGAGCGAGAGTGCCGGGATATAGGTGACAAGGCCCAAGACGATGAGACCGGCGGTATAGAACGGCCAGACACTTCTCATCGCTTCCCACACCGTAATCTTGCCCACGGCCGCAGCAACGAATTGCACGGGGCCCAGGGGCGGCGTGTTGAGGCCGATACCGAGGTTGAGGATCATGATCACGCCAAAATGCACGGGGTCGACGCCGAAGGCACTCACCATGGGCAAGAAGATCGGTGTGGTGATGACGATCAGCGGCCCCATATCCATGAACGTCCCAAGGAGCAGCAACATGACGTTGATCAGCAACAGCACCATCAAGGGATCGCTGGTGAGGTTCGAAATTGCCTCGGTCAGGATCGGCGCGACCTTAAGATAAGCCATCAGCCAACCGAAAGCGGCCGCAGCCCCGATGATGAACAGCACCATCGAAGTGGTCCGAACCGCGCCGGTCACGCAATGCACGAACTCCTTGAAACTCAGCGAGCGGTAGATCAGGAGCGTAACCAGCAGCGCATAAAGCACCGCAATGCAGGAGCTTTCCGTCGCCGTGAAAATACCCGAACGCACCCCGCCGAAGATGATGACGATCAGCATCAGGCCGGGAATGGAAATCAGGAAATACTGGAAGGCCTTGGAAAAGCCCGGAAATGGTTCGGTGGGATAGCCGCGCTTCACCGCGACAATATAGGCCGTGATGCTGAGCGCCAGCGCCAACAACAGGCCTGGAATGATGCCGGCCGTGAAAAGATCGGCGATGGAAATGCGCCCGCCACCAGAGAGCGAATAGATGATCATGTTATGGCTGGGCGGCAGCAGCAGCGCGATCAACGCCGCCATCGAGGTCACATTGACAGCATAATCGGCGCCATAGCCGCGCGCCTTCATCTGCGGGATCATGATGCCGCCAACGGCTGCGGCTTCGGCCACGGCCGAACCGGAAATACCGCCGAATAGCGTCGAGGCAGCCACATTGACCTGGCCCAGACCACCACGCACATGGCCGATAAGCGAGCCGGCAAACTGGATGATACGCGCAGCGATACCGCCGCGCATCATCAGATCGCCGGCGAAAATGAAGAAGGGAATGGCCAGCAGCGTGAAGGCCGAAACGCCCGAATTGAGCTGCTGGAACACCACGATAGCCGGACGGCCGATATAGACGACGGTCGCAAAGCTGGCGATGCCGAGGCAGAAGGCGATGGGCGTCCCCACCAGCATGAGCGCCGTGAAGACGCCGAAAAGAATCCAGTATTCCATATTGTCCTCAGTCCGCCGTCATCGCGGCATCGGTCTCGACGTCGTCCACATTCTCACCCGCCAGACGCAGCAGAATGCGCTCGAGCGAGAACAGACACATCAGGACACCGGAAATCACGATCGGAAGATAGGTGAAGGTTTGCGGCAGGCCGACGACCGGAATGCGCACGGTCCAGCCGCGCATAGCCAGTTCACCGCCATAAAACACCATGCCCGCGGCAAAGGCGAAAATGGCAAGATCGCTGGTTGCCCGCAGCCACGGCTTGGCGCCAGGCGGCAAGACATAGAGCAACACATCAAAGCCCATATGGAAATTCTCCCGCACGCCAACGGCGGCGCCGAGGAAAATGAACCAGCTCATGATCATGATCGACGCCGCTTCAGTCCAGGGCGGCGAGGAATTGACGATGAAGCGCATATAGATCTGAAAGGCGACGATAGCCGTCATCGCCACAAGGCCGAAGCCGGCGATCCAGAGGGAGCCAGTCGATAGCGCGCTTAACGCGGCGCCAATTTTAAGAAGCCGGTCTCTCATTGAGAATTCTCCTCGACGAAGAGCCGGGCCGGCTCGAAAGCCGGCCCGGTTTACATCAGCCTTCGGTGGCCTGGATGCGCGCGACCAGATCCTGCAGGGCCGGATCGGTGACGTACTTTTCGTAGACCGGCTTCATCGCTTCGATGAAGGGGGCCTTGTCGAGGGTATTGATGGTGGCGCCGAGCGCTTCCACCTTGGCCTTGGATTCAACTTCCTTGGCAGCCCAGAATTCGCGCTGGATAGCGACGGATTCCTTGGCAGCTTCGCGGAAGAGAGCCTGGTCTTCAGGGGTCAGGCCATTCCAGACAACCTTGGAAATCACCAGAACTTCGGGCACCATCAGGTGCTCGTCGAGCGAGTAGAACTTCGCGACCTCGGCGTGGCCGGCAGTGTCATAGCTCGGATAGTTGTTCTCAGCGCCTTCGATAACGCCGGTCTGGATGGCGGAGTAAACTTCGCCATAGGGCATCGGCGTCGCATTGGCGCCGAGGGCACCGACCATGTCGACGAAAATGTCCGACTGCATCACGCGGAATTTAAGGCCCGCCATGTCAGCCGGCGAATTGATCGGCTTTTCGCTGTTGTAGAACGAGCGGGCGCCGCCGTCATAAAAGGCAAGAGCTACGACATCGACCGCGTCGAATGCCGCCAGGATTTCCTCGCCGATCGGGCCATCGAGCACATTGTGGAAGTGCTCGGCCGAACGGAAGATATAGGGTAGCTGGGTGACCGTGGCTTCCGGCACCTGGGTGCCGAAGGCGCCGATCGAAATGCGGTTCATATCGATCACGCCGAACTGGGTCTGCTCGATCGTGTCGGCTTCCTGGCCAAGCTGGGCCGAGTGGAACACGTCCACCGAATAGCGGCCATCGGTCTTGGCGCTCAGCAATTCGCCGAACTTCTTGACCGCTTCGACGGTCGGGTAGCCATCGGGATGGGTGTCCGACGAGCGCAACACCGTCTGGGCGCTGGCAGCCGAAAGCATAAGCGAAGTCGCGATGACGGCCACAGCCGCCATCTTTGGCAAATGAAACATTGGTGTCCTCCCAAAATCCAACATGGCGGCTCCTCCACGAACCGCACATGCTTGGCCGATCCAGTCAGCCGGTGGACGCCGCCTCTTGCATGAGCCAGCGCCATGATGGAAACTGGTATGGAAGAACAAATAACAAGTCAACATACAATTCACCGGATGTTATATGATGACCTTCGGGAAACAAAGAAGGCGCCGCGGTTGGCGGCGCCTTTGCAGCAGTAGACCTCATCCTGAGGCGCGAAGCGTAGCGTAGCCTCGAAGGGCGAGGTCGTGCCCCGATGCTTCAGGGCCACGCCCTCGTGGTTCGAGGCCTTGCTTGCGCAAAGCACCTCACCACGAGGGCTACTGGGGCCTAGATGTGGATCGCCCCATCGCCCAACGCGAGCGCGGCTTCGCGCACGGCTTCCGACAGCGTCGGATGTGCATGCGTGGTCCGCGCCAGATCTTCGGCGGCGCCGGAGAATTCCATCAGCGTCACCAGCTCGTGGATCATCTCGCCGGCATTCTTGCCCACGATATGCGCCCCAAGCACCCGGTCGGTTTCGACGTCCGCGAGAATCTTCACAAAGCCCTGCGTCGCCAGCATCGCCTTGGCGCGACCATTGGCGGTGAAGGGGAATTTGCCGATCTTGTAGTTGATGCCGGCCGCCTTGAGTTCGTCCTCCGTCTTGCCGACGGAGGCAACTTCGGGATTGGTGTAAACGACCGACGGAATGGCGGCGTAATTCACGTGACCGGCCTGGCCAGCCAGAATCTCGGCAACTGCAATGCCTTCATCCTCGGCCTTGTGCGCCAGCATCGGGCCGGCAATCACGTCGCCAATGGCGTAGATGCCATCGACCGAGGTCTTGTAGTGCCCATCGACATGCACGCGGCCGCGCTCGTCGAGCGCTACACCGGCGATCTCAAGGCCGAGGCCTTCGGTAAACGGTTTGCGACCGATGGCAACCAGCGCGACATCGGCGTCGAGCAGTTCGACTTCACCACCCTTGGCGGGCTCGACACGCACCTTGAGCGAGCCGTCTTCCTGCTTGTCGACGCCGGCGACCTTGCTCGAGAGCTTGAATTCCATGCCCTGCTTCTGCAGCATGCGCTGGAACTGGCGGGCCACTTCGCTGTCCATGCCCGGCAGGATGCGGTCGAGATATTCGACAACGGTGACCTGCGCACCAAGACGCGCCCAGACCGAGCCGAGCTCAAGCCCGATCACGCCGGCACCGATAACCAGCAGACGCGCCGGAACCTTATCGAGGGTCAATGCGCCAGTGGATGTGACGACGGTCTTCTCGTCGATCTCGATGCCCGGCAGATTGGTGGAAACCGAACCGGTGGCGATGACGATATTCTTGGTCAGGATTTCGGTCTGCGGACCCGACTGCGGCGTCACCAGCACCTTGCCGGCGGCCGGGATGGAACCGATGCCGCGGAATACGGTGATCTTGTTCTTCTTGAACAGGTAATCGACGCCGCCGACATTGGAAGCGACGACATCGGCCTTGTGGTTCATCATCTGCGGCAGGTTGAGAACCGGTGCCGGAATGTCGATACCCAAGGTCTTGAAACTGTGGCCGGCTTCTTCGAACAGCTCGGACGCGTGCAACAGGGCCTTGGAGGGAATGCAGCCGATATTGAGGCAGGTGCCGCCCAGCGTCGGCCACTTCTCGACCACGGCGACCTTGAGCCCGAGCTGTGCGGCGCGAATGGCGCCCACATAGCCGCCGGGGCCGGAGCCGATTACTACGAGGTCGAATTGGTCTGCCATGGTTTTCAAAGCCTCAGAAAAGTTTAGCGCTGCTGTGCCAGCGCGACGCGAACGGCCAACGCCAGGAATGTAATGCCGGTAACCCGATTAAACCACCGGCCGACTCGGAAAAAGCCCTGTCGCACCGAAGGGGTCGTAAAGAAAACCGACACCAATGCGAACCAGGCAAAAAGCATAAGGCTCATGCTGCCCACGTAGATAACTTTTATTTCGCCCGGCGTGTGAATGGAGACGAGCGAGGTAAAGAGCGCGAGGAAGAAGAGCACCGCTTTTGGATTGAGGAGGTTAGTCAGAAACCCCAGCGCGAATGCGGCCATGTCGCCGCGGCGGGCGCCCGCTGCGTCCATCTCGGCCGGCGGTTGCGGCGGCGGACTGCGCAGCGCGGCAATGGCCAACCAGACGAGATAGGCAACACCCAACCATTTGAGGATATTGAACAAAAGCAAGGACTGGCCGACGATCACGCCAACGCCGAGCAGCGTATAGGTGCCATGAACGAGGATCGAAGTCGCGATCCCCGCCGAGGTGAAGATCGCCGCGCGGCGGTTGTGCACCACCGACTGTCGCAGCACCATGGCGAAATCGGCGCCGGGGATAACCGCATTGATGCCGAAGGCCAGCATGAGGCCTAGAAATTCGAGCCAGGGGAAAGACATGATCGCACCACGCGAGGTTAAGCGCGGCAAGCGTTACACCACTGTCCGCCGGGCGGCAATGCAGCGCCCGGCAAGGGCCCTTGCAGAGTTTAGGGGAGCGTCAGGAGGAGGCGATTTCCTGGGCGCGCTTGAGTGGGGCGGGCAGTTGCTGGTCGATATCGAGGGCGCCGGATTCGACTTGTTCGAGGAATGCCCGGCAAAAGCTGTTCTTGTCGCTCGCCTGATTGTAGGCGGTCATGATCTGCGAGCCGCCATAGGTTTCGGCCGCTTGCTGCTGGCCTTCGGCCGCGCCGCCGAGGCTGTTGATGACGCGGTCGGCGAGGTCGAGAAAGCCGATATTCCTGAGATACCAGTTACTTGCAGCACTCTTGTAGGCGCTGTCGAGGCCGGTGGTTTCGTAGCAATGGGTGGTCATGACATCGACGATGGCCTGCGAGCCGTGGAAGGCCATGAGCTCGCCGATGAGCTGGCTATTGTCGGTCGAAACGTCCTGGGCATGAGCGGGAATAACAAGGCTCGCGAGGGAAACGGCGAGGACCAGACAGGAACGCAAAACCACATCTCCGGTGGGTATGACAATGATACGACAACGCTACGTTTAGGGGGTGTATGCGCTAACAGACTGTTAACGTCGAGCACCGCCCCCAACACGGTTTGGTTAGCTCACGTAAAAAGGCCCGCCGAAGCGGGCCTTTTCATGAATTTCGTGAAGACGAACGTCCTAGAGGTCGAGAACCAGACGCTCGGGTGCCTCGAGGCTTTCCTTGACGCGGACAAGGAAGGTGACCGCTTCCTTGCCGTCGACGATGCGGTGATCGTAAGAGAGCGCGAGATACATCATCGGACGGATGACGATCTGGCCGCCGACGACAACCGGGCGCTCTTGGATCTTGTGCATGCCGAGGATACCCGACTGCGGCGCGTTGAGGATCGGGGTCGACATCAGCGAGCCATAGACACCACCATTGGAGATGGTGAAGGTGCCGCCCTGCATGTCGGCCATCGACAGCTGACCGTCGCGGGCCTTCTTGCCGAGGTTGCCGATTTCCTTTTCGATCTCGGCAATGCTCATCTGGTCGGCATTGCGCACGACCGGGACGACGAGGCCCTTGTCGGTGCCAACGGCGACGCCGAGATGAGCATACTGCTTGTAGACGAGGTCATCGCCATCGATCTCGGCGTTGACGGCCGGGATTTCCTTGAGGGCGTGAACCACGGCCTTGGCAAAGAAGCCCATGAAGCCGAGCTTGACGCCATGCTTCTTCTCGAACAGTTCCTTGTAGGAATTGCGCAGGTCCATGACCGGCTTCATGTCCACTTCGTTGAAAGTGGTGAGCATGGCCGCGGTATTCTGCGCGTCCTTGAGGCGACGGGCAATGGTCTGGCGGAGACGGGTCATCTTGACGCGTTCTTCGCGCTCGGCATCGCCTGCCGGGCTCGGGGCGCGCGGCGCAGCCGGGGCCTTGGCTTCGGCTGGCTTGGCCGCGGGCGCCGGAGCGGCGGGGCGGACGAGCGAAGCCAGCACGTCTTCCTTGAGCACCTGACCGGATTTGCCGGAACCGGCGATATTGCTCGCTTCAAGACCGTTTTCGGCAATGATCTTCTGGGCCGACGGCGCCGGAGCGCGGTCGGTTGCCTTGATCGGTTCTGGGCCGGCAGCATTGGCGGCGGGCACTTCGGCCTTGGCCGGAGCCGGGGCAGCGGCGGGAGCCGGAGCCGAAGCCGAAGCAGCGGCGCCAGCGCCGGCAGCCGCGATGACGCCAAGAAGGGCGTTCACATCGACGGTGTCGCCGGGATTGGCGGCAATGGCTTCGAGCACGCCCGAGGCCGGAGCCGGCACTTCGATGGTCACCTTGTCGGTTTCAAGCTCAACCAGGGGTTCGTCAGCGTTGACGGTGTCGCCAATCTTTTTGAACCACTGGCCGATGGTTGCTTCGGTAACGCTTTCGCCCAGCGTCGGCACACGGATTTCTGTCGACATTGTTTGATCCTTTTATCTTGTGCTTACTTGGCGAAGGCTTCGTCGAGGAATGCCTGGAGCTGGGCCAGATGCGTGCGCATCAGGCCAGTCGCCGGCGAGGCAGCGGCCGGACGGCCGACATAACGGACGCGCTGATATTCGCGGCCCATCTGGTCGAACACCCATTCAACATAGGGCTGGATAAAGGCCCATGCACCCATGTTCTTCGGCTCTTCCTGGCACCAGACCACTTCCGCATTCGGGAAGCGGCTGAGTTCGTCGAGAAGCGCCTTGGCCGGGAACGGATAGAGCTGTTCGACGCGCAGCAGATAGACGTCATCGACGCCCTTCTTTTCACGGTCTTCGAGCAGATCATAATAGACCTTGCCGGTGCACAGAACGACGCGACGGATCTTGTCGTCCGAAGCGAGCTTGATCGTGGTCTTGGGCAGGCCCGGAGCCTCGGCATCGTCCCAGAGGAGACGATGGAAGACGCTTTCGGGACCAAATTCCACCAGACCCGAGACGGCGCGCTTGTGGCGCAACAGGCTCTTGGGGGTCATCAGGATCAGCGGCTTGCGGAAGTCGCGCTTAAGCTGGCGGCGGAGAATATGGTAGTAGTTCGCCGGGGTCGTGCAGTTGGCGACCTGCATGTTGTCTTCGGCGCAAAGCTGCAGGAAGCGCTCGGGACGCGCGGAGGAGTGCTCCGGCCCCTGCCCTTCATAGCCGTGCGGCAGAAGCATCACGAGGCCCGACATGCGGAACCACTTGCGCTCGCCCGAGGAGATGAACTGGTCGATGACGACCTGCGCACCGTTGACGAAATCGCCGAACTGAGCTTCCCACAGCGTTAGAGCGCGCGGCTCGGACAACGAGTAGCCATATTCGAAACCGAGCACCGCTTCTTCGGAAAGCATCGAGTTGATGACTTCGTAGCGGGCCTGGTTTTCCGGATCGAGATTATTGAGCGGGGTATAGCTCTTGTTCTCGACCTGCTGGTCGTTGAGCACCGAGTGACGCTGGCTGAACGTGCCGCGTTCGCAGTCCTGGCCGGAAAGACGAACGGGGTGACCTTCGGTGACGAGCGTGCCGAAAGCGAGCGCTTCGGCGGTCGCCCAATCGATGCCTTCGCCCGACTCGATCGCGCCGAGGCGATTATCGAGGAAGCGCTTGACCGTGCGGTGCACGTTGAGATCGGCCGGAGTCTGGGTCAGCTTGGTGCCGATTTCGATCAGCTTGTCGAGGGCGACGCCGGTTTCACCGCGGCGCGCGCCATCGTCATGGGCGGGCTTGAAATTCTTCCAGGCGCCATCGAGCCAGTCGGCCTTGTTCGGTCGATAGTCCTGGCCGGCTTCGAATTCGGCTTCGAGCTTGGCGCGCCAATCGGCCTTGAGCTTGTCGATATCCTGGGCTGACAGCACACCTTCGGCAACGAGCTTTTCCGAATAAAGCTCCAGCGTCGTCTTGTGGCTCCGGATCTTGGAGTACATGAGCGGCTGGGTGAAGCTTGGTTCGTCGCCTTCGTTGTGGCCGAAGCGGCGATAGCAGAACATGTCGATGACGACAGGCTTGCCGAACTTCTGGCGATATTCGACGGCGACCTTGGCGGCGAAGACCACCGCTTCCGGATCGTCACCGTTGACGTGCAGAACCGGGGCTTCGATCATCTTGGCCACATCGGTCGGATAGGGCGAAGAGCGCGAATACATCGGCGAAGTGGTAAAGCCGATCTGGTTGTTGATGACCAGATGGATCGAGCCGCCGGTGCGATGGCCCTTGAGGCCCGACAGGCCCAAGCATTCGGCAATGACACCCTGGCCGGCAAAGGCCGCATCGCCATGGATCAACAGCGGCAGGACCATGGAGCGGTCCGGCTTGCCGTCGGTGGCGATATTGACGAGCTTGCCATCGGGCGAAATGTGCTGGTCCTGCTTGGCGCGCGACTTGCCGAGCACGACGGGATCGACGATCTCGAGATGGCTGGGGTTCGCGGTGAGCGACAGGTGGACCTTGTTGCCGTCGAATTCGCGGTCAGAGGAAGCACCGAGATGGTACTTCACGTCGCCCGAACCCTCGACATCGTCGGGGTAGAAGGCGCCGCCCTTGAATTCATGGAAGAGGGCGCGGTGCGGCTTTTGCAGCACCTGTGTCAGCACGTTGAGGCGGCCACGGTGGGCCATGCCGAGGACGATGTCCTTGATGCCGAGGGCGCCGCCGCGCTTGATGATCTGCTCGAGCGCCGGAATGGCAGCCTCGCTGCCATCAAGGCCGAAGCGCTTGGTGCCGGTATATTTGACGTCGATGAACTTCTCAAAACCTTCGGCTTCGATCAGCTTGGTCAGGATGGCCTTCTTGCCCTCTGGCGAGAAGGTGATTTCCTTGTCCGGACCTTCGATGCGCTCCTGAATCCACTGCTTGGCTTCAGGATCTGAGATGTGCATGAACTCGATGCCGACCGTACCGCAATAGGTGCGTTCGAGGATCGCCAGCATTTCCGGCAGCGTCGCGTATTCGAGCCCCAGATAGTTGTCGATGAAGATCTTGCGGGAGAAATCTGCGTCGGTGAAGCCGTAGCTGCGCGGATCGAGTTCCGGCGCCGGTTCATCGGCCTTGAGTTTTAGCGGATCAAGATCGGCATGAAGGTGGCCGCGCATGCGATAGGCGCGGATCATCATGATGGCCCGGATTGAGTCGCGCGTTGCCTGCAGCACGTCGCCCGAGGTCGGAGCGGGCTTGCCTTCGGCAGCGGCTTTCTTCGCCGTCGCCTTTTCGGCCTTTATCGCGACTTCACCCCAGTTGCCATCGAGCGCTGAGACCAGATCGCCGCTGGCCGCCTGCGGCCAGTCCTTGCGACCCCAGCTCGGACCCGCAGCATTTTTCTCGGCGACGCCATCGCTGTCATCAAGCCGGGAAAAGAAGCTGGACCATGTCGCATCGACACTGTTGGGGTCCGTCTTGTAGCGGGAGTAGAGTTGTTCGATGTAGTCGGCGTTCCCCCCATAGAGGAACGAGGTCAGTAAGAACGCGTCGTTCTTTTCCTGTCGTGTCATCGCTTTTTTGTGCAGGACCTTGCGTCCCGCCATCCTTCTCAACAAACCGGCGGAGAACCGGTTCTAACTGCGGTCACCCAAAGTAGGGGCATACTGACCGCTTTTCCTTTGTATCTTGTTAAGACTTACGGCGCCCGTGGTAGGCGCCGCAGTTATTACATATGTATCAAACCGTAGCGTCACCGGCTTAACACCAAACCGTGACCGAAGCGCGACCGACATTGGTCGCATAAAGCGTTTCCAGCCCCGCAATTGGCGCGAGAGGGGATATCCTAATACCCCCTTCCGAGCGACGCTAAGGTCCTTGCGGACCTAAGCTTTGCTTGCCCTCCCCACAAGGGGGGAGGGTGAACGCGGCGGGCGTGGCGAAATCTCACCACACACTCGATGTCACCCTCCCCCTTGTGGGGAGGGTAGCGCCGCTAGGCCGCAGGCCGTAGCAGAGCTAGGAAGGGGGTGGTCCACCCCCTACTCCAGCTTAGCCGCGGAGCACTTCTGCCAGCGTCTTGCCGATACGGGCCGGGGAGCTCGACACCTTGATGCCGGCAGCTTCCATGGCCGCGATCTTTTCTTCAGCGCCACCCTTACCGCCCGAAATTACGGCGCCAGCATGGCCCATGGTGCGGCCGGCGGGAGCCGTACGGCCGGCGATGAAACCAGCCATCGGCTTCTTGCGGCCGCGCTTGGCTTCGTCGATCAGGAACTGCGCTGCTTCTTCTTCAGCCGAACCGCCGATTTCGCCGATCATGATGATCGACTTGGTGGCTTCGTCGGCGAGGAACATTTCGAGCATGTCGATGAACTCGGTGCCCTTGACCGGATCGCCGCCGATGCCGACAGCCGTGGTCTGGCCGAGGCCTTCATTGGTGGTCTGGAACACCGCTTCATAGGTCAGCGTGCCCGAGCGCGAGACGATACCGACCGAACCCTTGGAGAAGATCGAGCCCGGCATGATGCCGATCTTGCATTCTTCCGGGGTCAGGACGCCGGGGCAGTTCGGCCCGATGAGGCGCGACTTGCTCTTTTCGAGCTTTGCCTTGACGCGGACCATGTCCATGACCGGCACGCCTTCGGTGATGCACACGATCAGCGGGATTTCCGCATCGATCGCTTCTTCGATGGCGGCAGCAGCGCCCGGAGGCGGTACATAGATGACCGAGGCATTGGCGCCGGTCTTTTCGCGGCCTTCGGCAACCGATGCGAACACCGGCAGCGAAGCCGAGCCATCAAGGCCCGAAGTCCAGATTTCGCCGGCCTTCTTGGGGTTCACGCCACCAACCATCTTGGTGCCGTAGTAATTCAGAGCCTGTTCGGTGTGGAAGGTACCGGTCTTGCCGGTAAGGCCCTGCACGAGAACCTTGGTGTCTCTGTTGACTAGAATGGACATGGGTTTTTCTCTTTATGCAGGGGGCTTAGGCGGCTTTGGCGACGGCAGCGACGATCTTCTGCGCAGCGTCGTCGAGGTCGTCAGCGGAAATCACGTCGAGGCCGGAATTGTCGAGGATGGCTTTGCCTTCCTTGACATTGGTGCCTTCGAGGCGAACCACCAGCGGCACCTTGAGGCCCACTTCCTTGACTGCAGCGATCACGCCTTCGGCGATCACGTCGCAGCGCATGATGCCGCCGAAAATGTTGACCAGAATGCCCTTCACGGCCGGATCGGCAGTGATGATCTTGAAGGCCGCGGTCACCTTTTCCTTGGAAGCGCCGCCACCAACGTCGAGGAAGTTCGCGGGTTCCGCGCCATAGAGCTTGATGATGTCCATGGTGGACATGGCAAGGCCCGCGCCGTTGACCATGCAGCCGATATTGCCGTCGAGGGCAACGTAGGCGAGGTCATACTTGGACGCTTCGATTTCCTTGGCGTCTTCTTCGGTCAGGTCGCGGAGCGGCTTCAGCTCTTCGTGACGGAAGGCGGCGTTGTTGTCGAACGACACCTTGGCATCGAGAACGCGCAGACGGCCATTGGTCATGACGATCAGCGGGTTCACTTCGAGAAGGCTCATGTCCTTCTCGGTGAAGGCCTTGTAGAGGATCGGGAACAGGTGTTCGCCATCCACGGCGGCCGTACCGTCCAACTTCAGCGCGCCGTTGATCGTGGCGATATCGGCGGCGGTGACGCCGGCGACTGGATCGATACCGACGGTGATGATCTTTTCAGGCGTGTGTTCGGCAACGGCTTCGATATCCATGCCGCCTTCGGTCGAAACGACGAAGGACACTTTCGAGGTCGCGCGATCGACCAGCAGCGAGCAATAGAGCTCGCGGGCGATGTCGGCGCCGTCTTCGATATAGAGGCGGTTGACCTGCTTGCCATTGTCGCCGGTCTGCTTGGTCACGAGCGTGTTGCCGAGCATTTCCTTGGAGAAGGCCACGACATCGTCGATGGTCTTGGCAAGGCGCACGCCGCCCTTGGCATCGGGACCGAGTTCCTTGAACTTGCCCTTGCCGCGGCCGCCGGCATGAATCTGGCTCTTGACCACATAGAGCGGGCCGGGCAGCGACTTGGCTGCAGCTTCAGCTTCGTCCGCCGAGAAAATGGCGACGCCAGCAGCAACGGGCGCGCCGTATTCCTTCAGCAGCGCCTTGGCCTGGTGTTCATGGATGTTCATTGAATTCCCCTTGGGTGGGCAGATGTAGACCGGACGATTCTAGAGACCGGAAAAGGGAGAAGCCGCTGGGGTTGCCAGCGGCTTTCTTGTTTACGCCAGCTTCGGCGCGATTTTCTTACACGCCGCGATCAGGCCCTCAACGGCCTCCACGGACTTGTCGAAGGCTTTTTGCTCGGCCGAGTTGAGCGCGATCTCGATGACCTTTTCAGCGCCACCGGCACCGATCACCACCGGCACGCCGACATAGGTGTCCTTGACGCCATATTGGCCGGAGAGGAACGCAGCGGAGGGAAGGATGCGCTTCTTGTCCTTGAGGTAGCTTTCGGCCATGGCAATGGCTGATGCTGCCGGAGCGTAGAAGGCAGAACCGGTCTTGAGGAGCGAGACGATCTCGGCGCCGCCATCACGGGTGCGCTGGATGATTTCGTCGAGGCGTTCCTTGGTGAGCCAGCCCATCTTGACGATATCGGTCAGCGGAATGCCTCCAACGGTCGAGTAGCGCGCGAGCGGCACCATGGTGTCGCCGTGGCCACCGAGAACGAAGGCGTTGACGTCTTCGACCGAGACTTTGAGTTCATCGGCGATGAAGTGAACGAAGCGCGAGCTATCGAGCACGCCAGCCATGCCGATAACCTTGTTGGTCGGCAGGCCCGAGAACTTCTGCAGGGCCCAGACCATCGCGTCGAGGGGGTTGGTGATGCAGATGACGAAGGCGTTCGGAGCGTATTTGGCAATGCCGGCGCCGACCTGTTCCATCACCTTGAGGTTGATTTCGAGGAGGTCGTCGCGGCTCATGCCGGGCTTGCGCGGCACGCCGGCGGTAACGATCACGACGTCGGCGCCTTCGATGTCCTTGTATTCGGACGTGCCCTTGACGACCGCGTCAAAGCTCTGGCTGGGAGCGGACTGGGCGATATCGAGGGCCTTGCCCTGCGGAACGCCGTCAACCACGTCGAACAAAACGACGTCGCCAAGCTCCTTCTGGGCTGCGAGAAGGGCGAGAGTACCGCCAATCTGACCCGAGCCAATGAGTGCGATCTTCTTACGCGCCATAAGTCTTCATCCCGGACTGCGTTGATTTGGCGCACGTCTTAACCCTACCGGGCAAGGGGGGCAAGTGAACCCTTCGTCGTAATGGCGCAAATCGCCTTGCCGATGGGCGATGGGGGTATGCCAAATGGGCAGCACTTCCCTTCTCCCCTTGAGGGAGAAGGTGCCCGAAGGGCGGATGAGGGGTATGCGATCTCACAATCAGCTCCTCTGCGGAGGAGAGATACCCCTCACCCTGATTTTCTGCTGAACGCAGAAAATCTGTCCCTCTCCCTCAAGGGGCGAGGGAAGGTTCGGGGCTTGCCGCGTCTCTTAGTCCCTTCGCCAGGTATTCTTCCGACTGCATCTCGTTGAGGCGCGAAATGGTGCGCTGGAACTCGAACGCGGTCTTGTCGTCGAGGCCGAGCTGTTCGAGCGGTACGGCAAAACTGGCGGCCAGCTTCACCCCGCGATCATAGAGGCTGTCGATGAGGAGGATGAAGCGCTTGGCCGCGTTGGACCTGGTGCGGTCCATCTGCGGGATGTCGTCGATGACCAGCGAATCGAACTGATGGGCGATGCGCACGAAATCGCGCGTGCCGAGCGGCTTTTCGCAGAGGTCGGCAAAGTTGAAGCGGGCTGCGCCCATGGATTGCAGCGGCACCGGAATCTGCCGGCCGATGCTTTCCACGACGCCCGGATGGCCGGGTTCGCCGCCGGTGATCCGGAGCCAGAGCCTGTCCATGATGGGGCGCGTGTCGTCGCCAAAGGCATAGACCTGCTGGCCCGCAAATTTCAGGCGCCGGTAGTCCTGGCTCGAAAGCAGCTCGACGACCTCGGTCTCTTCCTTGAGCCGCGCGATGAACGGCAAAAAGAGCTGTCGGTTGAGGCCATCCTTATAGAGCTGGTCGGGCACCACATTGGAGGTGGCGATCAGGGTGACGCCGCCGGCAAACAGCTTTTCGAACAGCCGGTCGAGCAGCATGGCATTGGTGATGTCATGGACATGAAATTCATCGAGACAGAGAACGCGCAGACCCGATTTGAGGATCGGCTTCGTCACTGCCTCGACCGGATCGGCATCTTCGTTCTTGCCACGCGCGACCTTGCGAAAGGCGGAAATGCCGGCATGCACTTCGTCCATGAACTCGTGAAAATGCACCCGCCGCTTTTGCTTGATCGGCAGCGCCGCGAAGAACAGGTCCATGAGCATGGTTTTGCCGCGCCCGACTTCGCCCACGAGATAAAGCCCACGGACTGACTTGGGCTTGGCGCTAAAACCCAGGAAACTCTTGGGCTTGGTGGCAGTGACCTCACCCAGAACCCGATCGAAATGCCCCGTCGCCTCCAACTGCGCCGGATCACTCGTCAGCGCCCCGCGCGCAACGAGATCGAGATAGGCTTGGTGGACGGTTTTTTTGGGTGGGATCATAACGAGGCAGGGGCCATTCAGCAGTGTTGCTCCTGCCAATATCCACTGCGTCATCCCCGCGAAAGCGGGGATCTCAAACGGACAAGAGAGATTCCCGCTTTCGCGGGAATAACGCGGAGGATGGGGAAATATAGAAAAGGCCGGTCGCGGAGGACCGGCCCAAAAGACTTAGCGCGACATCGAAATCGCCTGGCCACCGCTGACGGTGCCGATATAGCGGCCGCCCGAGGGAGCCAGGAACGCCGCGATATTGCCGTTATCATCATAGAGCTGGAGCTGGCTGCCAACCTGTTGCCAGCCGGTGACCGAAGCGATCTGCGGCACCGCGCAACCGGGCGACGAAGCACGATAATAGTTCGTGCCGGTCTTGGCGGTCATCGGCAGATTGAGCTGGCAGGTGCCGGTGCCGGCCGAAACCGTCCAGACGCCTTCCGGACCCGCCGAGAACCCGGTCGCCGGAGCGCCGACATTGACGATGGAACTATTGGCGCCAAGGCCCGGCGTCGCCGAAGCCGTGGTCACGGCCGGAGCGCCGCCGAGAACCGGCGTGCCCGACAGACCTGGGGCCGGCGTACCGGTTGCCCCGATTGCCGGCAGCGTACCCTGCTGCACCGAAGACGACTGCACCGGCTGCAACTGCTGCGGGGCGCTGACGACATTGAGACCGGCCGTGTTGGAACGGGCAGTCGAGGTACAACCGGCCAGCGCCAGCGCAACCAGACCCAATCCAATCACGGAGCCGGCTCCGCGCATCCAAACCTTCATTGGTCACTCCTGCCCGAAGGCTTAAAGGAAATTAACTCATTAGGCGGCTTATTAACCGAAGCTGCCCTTGGGTTCAACGCCCGACCCGCATAGAAAATGTCACTTGGCATTGTGGCAGTTCTAGGTGCCGGGGCTGGTCATGTCTTTCAACAACTCTTGGAACAAAAGCGTTGCATCGGCGGCTTCATCTTCCGGCACGTCAATACCCACGCCTTCGCGCCCGAAAAGGTTCGGCACGCCCGGCAGGCCGCCATCGCCCGGTTCGAGCGGATGGAAGCCATGGGCCCGCAACGCCACGAGAATGACCCGCGCCACGCCCGCGTCGCGCACCTGACCAATGGTAATAAAGTCCATATCGGCTCCTGTTCTCGCTCAATTGTGACCGCCCGGCCACCACGCGGCAATGCCAATCCACGCGCAAGCGACCGACTCACACGCATGTGACATTGCCAAAGCGGCGCGCAAATGATGCAGTGGCGCTAAAGCCCCGCAGGCGCAAGGTGATTTGCTGCCGCCAGAGAGGGCCGAACAGGGAACGCGATGGGCGCCTATATCATTCGCCGTCTGCTGCTGATGATTCCGACGATCTTCGGCATCATGGCCGTTTCCTTTCTGATCACCCAATTTGCCCCCGGCGGCCCTGTAGAGCAGGCACTGGCCAATATGTCGGGCCAGAATGTGGACCTGAGCGAACGCGTCACCGGCGGCGGCGAGGAAACGCTTTCCCAGCCTCCGGCCGGCAACCAGAAGGCCGGCCAATATCGCGGCCGTCAGGGCCTGCCGCCCGAACTGGTCGCGCGCATCGAAAAGCAGTTTGGCTTCGACAAACCGCCGCTCGAGCGCTTCGGCGCCATGCTCTGGAATTATCTGCGCTTCGATTTCGGCGAGAGCTACTATCGCGATATTTCGGTGATCGACCTGGTGAAAGAAAAAATGCCGGTGTCGATCTCGCTCGGCCTATGGATGACGCTGATCGCCTATGGGGTGTCGATTCCGCTCGGGATCGCCAAGGCGCGCCGGGACGGTTCGCGCTTCGATGTCTGGACATCCACGGTCGTCATTATCGGCTATGCCGTGCCGGGGTTTCTCGTCGCCATCGCGCTGGTGGTGCTTTTGGCAGGCGGCAGTTTCTGGTCGATCTTTCCGCTGCGTGGGCTCACCTCCCCCGGCTTTGCCAATTTCCCGCTCTGGAAACAGGTGCTGGATTATTTCTGGCATCTGGTCCTGCCCATCACCGCCATGGGGCTCGGCGCCTTCGCCACGGCGACGCTGCTGACCAAGAATTCCTTCCTCGACGAAATTTCCAAGCAATATGTGGTGACGGCGCGGGCCAAGGGGCTTAAGGAAAACCGCGTGCTCTATGGCCACGTTTTCCGCAACGCCATGATGCTGATCATTGCCAGCTTTCCCGGCGCCTTTATCGGCGCCTTTTTCGGCGGCTCGCTACTGATCGAAACCATCTTCTCGCTCGATGGGCTTGGCCTACTCGGCTTCGAAGCCATCGCCACGCGCGACTATCCGGTGGTTTTTGCGACGCTCTACATCTTCTCGCTGCTCGGCCTCGTCATCGGGCTGATTTCCGATCTCGCCTATATGTGGGTCGATCCGCGACTCGATTTCGAAAGCCGCGACACATGAGAATGTCGCCGCTCAACCAGCGCCGCTGGGCAAATTTCCGCGCCAATAAACGCGGCTGGTGGTCGCTTTGGCTTTTTCTCCTGCTCTTCGTGGTGACGCTCGGGGCCGAATTCGTCACCAATGACCGGCCGATCATCGTCTCCTACAAGGGCGAATTGCTGGCACCATCGGTCGTCACCTATCCCGAGGCCAAATTCGGCGGCTTCCTCGCCACCACCGACTATCGCCAGCCCTTCATTGCCGAGGAAATCGCGGCCAATGGCTGGGCTATCTGGCCACCGGTGCGCTTCAGCCACGACACGGTGGATGGTTACCTCCCCTCTTCCGGCACCAATCCGCCAAGCTGGATGCAGAGCTGGGACCAGTTCTGCTCGCGCTATCCCGGCGGAACTGCCGACCCCAATTGCAATTTCGGCAACTACCACTGGCTCGGCACCGACGATCGCGGCCGCGACGTCTTGGCGCGCCTCGTCTACGGCTTCCGCATTTCCATTCTGTTCGGGCTGATCCTGACGGTCTTCTCCTCAATCATCGGCGTTTTTGCCGGTGCCGTGCAGGGCTATTTTGGCGGCTGGCTCGATCTCGTCGCCCAGCGCCTGATCGAAATCTGGACCTCGGTGCCGGCCCTCTATCTGCTGTTGATCATTTCGAGCGTCATCGCCCCCAGTTTCTGGGTGCTGCTCGGCATCCTGCTGCTGTTCTCCTGGGTGTCACTCGTGGGCATCGTCCGCGCCGAATTCCTGCGCGCCCGCAATTTTGAGTATGTCAACGCAGCGCGGGCGCTGGGCGTCTCCAATGGCGTCATTATGTGGCGGCACCTGCTGCCCAATGCCATGGTGGCGACGCTGACATTCATGCCCTTCATTCTCTCCGGCTCGGTGACGACGCTGACCTCGCTCGACTTTTTGGGTTTTGGCCTGCCGCTCGGCTCGCCCTCTCTCGGTGAACTCCTGGCGCAGGGCAAGCGCAACTTGCAGGCCCCGTGGTTGGGCCTCACCGGCTTTTTCACCATCGCCATCATGATGACCCTCCTGGTCTTCATCGGCGAAGCCGTCCGCGACGCCTTCGATCCGCGGAAGACGTTTTCATGACCACCCCCCTCCTCTCCGTCCGCGACCTGACCATTCGCTTTGGCGCCTTCGAGGTGGCGAAGAAGGTCAGCTTTGATATCGCCCCGGGCGAGACGCTGGCGCTGGTGGGTGAGAGCGGGTCGGGCAAGTCGGTGACGGCGTTGTCGATGCTGAAACTGCTGCCCCCTTCGGCGACGCTTGAGGGCGCGGTGATGCTCGGCGCGCAGAACCTTGCGGCTGCCTCAACCAACGAATTGCACGCCGTGCGCGGCAATGATGTGGGCATGATCTTTCAGGAGCCGATGAGTTCGCTGAACCCGGTCCATACCGTCGGCAAACAGATCGGCGAAGTGCTGGCGACGCATCAGGGGCTGCGGCAGACGGCGGCGCGCAAGCGTACGCTTGAGCTTCTGGCCGAGGTCGGCATTCCTGATCCTGAAAGCCGCATCGACGATTATCCGCACCAGCTTTCGGGCGGGCAGCGGCAGCGCGTCATGATCGCCATGGCACTGGCGAACAATCCGAAACTTCTTATAGCCGACGAGCCGACCACGGCGCTCGATGTGACCGTGCAGGCACAAATCCTGGCGCTGCTGAAAAAGCTGCAGGCACAGCACGGCATGGCCATGCTGTTCATCACCCATGATTTGACCATCGTCCGCAAAATTGCCGACCGGGTCTGCGTGATGACCCAAGGCGAAATCGTCGAGAGCGGGGCGACCGCCGAAATCTTTGCCAAGCCGCAGCACGCCTATACGCAAAAGCTGCTGGCCGCAGCGCCAAGGGGCGCACCCGTACTGCCGAAATCCGCGTCCCCCGTTCTGGTCGAGACCAAGGACCTAAAAGTCTGGTTTCCAATCAAGCGCGGCCTTTTGCGCCGCACGGTCGGACACATCAGGGCGGTGGATGGCGTCGATATCGCCATCCATAAGGGCGAGACGCTGGGCGTTGTCGGCGAGAGTGGCTCGGGGAAATCGTCTCTGGGCTATGCGCTGCTGCGGCTCATTCCATCGGATGGCAAAATCGTCGTTATGGGCGAGGATATCGCCGGGCGCTCCGGCCGGGCGCTGCGGCCGATGCGCAAGCATATGCAGATCGTCTTTCAGGACCCGTTCGGCTCCCTGAGCCCGCGCATGTCGGTGGGCGAAATCGTCGAAGAAGGCCTAAAAGTCCACATGCCGCGCCTGACCACTGCCGAACGCGAGGCCAAGGTCGTCGCCGTTCTCAACGAAGTGGGGCTCGATCCCAAGGCGGCCAATCGCTATCCGCACGAGTTTTCGGGCGGCCAGCGCCAGCGTATCGCCATCGCCCGCGCGCTCGTGCTGGAGCCCGATTTCCTCGTGCTCGACGAGCCGACATCAGCGCTCGATATTTCCATTCAGGCGCAGGTCATCGATCTCCTCCGCGATGTGCAGCGCCGCCGCGACCTGACCTACCTCTTCATCAGCCACGATCTCCGCGTCGTGAAGGCGCTTGCCCATTCGGTTGTCGTGATGCGCAATGGCAGGATCGTGGAAGCCGGTCCGGCCGCCGGCATTTTCGCCCGGCCGCGCGATCCCTATACGCGCCAATTGATGGCCGCCGCCTTCGACATCGAAACCACCACCGACGGCTTGTTCCCGGCGGAACAAACCGACTAACTTCAGCGCCAAAGAAAACGGAGCCAGACAATGAAGCTCTCGACCCTCCTCGCCTCCGCCCTTCTCGCGCTCGGCCTTGCCACGCCCGCTCTGGCCCAGACCCCGACCGGCGTCTGGGTGCATGCCGACAGTCTCACCGAGGCGCCAAAATATCCCGAAGGCTTTGCCCATTTCGACTACGTCAATCCCGATGCGCCCAAGGGCGGCACGGTGCGGCTGGGAGCGCGCGGGGGCTTTGATACTTTCAACCCCATTCTGCCCAAGGGCGAGATCGCCAGCGGCATCGGGCTCGTCTACGAAACGCTGCTGACCCCATCGCTTGACGAGGTGAACACTTCATACGGCCATTTGGCCGAGGCCATGAAGGTGGCCGACGACTATGGCTCGGTGACCTTCCGCATGGACCCAAAGGCGCGCTGGCACGATGGCGAGCCGGTGACCGCCGAGGATGTCGTCTGGTCCTTTGAAAAATCCAAGGAACTGAGCCCGGCCTATACCCAATATTACGTCAACATCACCAGCGCCGAAGTGACCGCGCCCGGCGAAGTGACCTTCACCTTCGACATGACCGGTAACCGCGAGCTGCCCAATATTCTGGGACAGCTCATGGTCATGCCGCAGCACTGGTGGGAAGGCACCGATGCCAATGGCAAGCAACGCAATCTCGGCGCCTCGACGCTGGAGCCGCCGCTGGGCTCGGGCCCCTATAAGCTCGCAAGCTTCGAGGCCGGCCGTTCGGTCACCTATACGCGCGTCGAGGACTATTGGGCCCAGGACAACCCGACCGAAATCGGCACCAACAATTTCGACACCATCCGCTACGAGTATTTCCTCGATGAAGCGGTCTGGTTCGAAGCCTTCAAGGGCGATCAGTTCGACTTCTGGAGCGAATATACCGCCCGCCGCTGGGCCACCGGTTTTGATTTCCCCGCCGTCGCCGATGGCCGCGTGATCAAGGAAGAATTCCCGCAGGACTATAATGGCCGCGGGGAAATGGTCGGCTTCATCCCCAATCTGCGCCGCGAAAAGTTCGGGGACCAGCGCGTGCGCGAGGCGCTGAACTATGCCTTCGATTTCGAAGAGCTGAACAACACGATTTTCTACAATCAGTATGCCCGGGTGAATTCCTACTTTTTCGGCCTGCCCTTCGCGGCCAAGGGCTTGCCGCAGGGCGAAGTGCTGAACGTGCTCGAAAGCGTTCGGGATAAGGTACCGGCAGCCGCCTTCACCGAGGAATATGTCAATCCGGTCAATGGCGATCCGACCAAGCTGCGCGAGAACCTGCGCAAGGCGCTGGGCCTCCTTACCGAGGCCGGCTACACGCTCAACGGCACGCAGCTCGTCGATGCCAATGGCCAGCAGCTATCCTTTGAAATCCTGATGCACCAGCCAACGCTGGAGGCCATCGCCGCCAACCTGCAGCGCAATCTCGGCCAGATCGGCATCGCCGTCAGCGTGCGCATGGTCGATACGCCGCAATATATCAACCGGCTGCGCAGTTTTGATTACGACATGATCTATGCCAGCTGGGTCCAATCCTATTCACCCGGCAATGAGCAGCGCTCTTTCTTCGGTTCGTCCAGCGCCAATGAAGAGGGCTCGCGCAATTATGCCGGCATTGCCGATCCGGGCGTGGATGCGCTGATCGACCAGCTCGTCGCAACCAAGGATCGCGAAACCCAGCTTGCCGTCACCGAGGCGCTCGACCGCGTGCTTCTGGCCCATGATTATGTCGTGCCCGGCTATTCGCTGCGCTATTCGCGCACGGCCCGCTGGGACCGGTTCAGCCACCCCGAAACATTGCCCGAATTCGCCAATGGTTTTCCAACCATCTGGTGGTGGGACGCAGAGAAGGCGGCAAAGACAGGTGGGGCGGGTCAGTAACAACCCGCAGATCGTGGCTTACACCCCCCCTCCCATCCTCCCCCATCAAGGGGGAGGTGTCACCGAATTCGCCATAGCGAATTCGGTTGGGCCAGTGGGTTTTGCGAGATATTGCCACCCACTCGATGCCACACCTCCCCCTTGATGGGGGAGGATGGGAGGGGGTGAACTCTCGCTCGACGCGATTGAGCTACACGGCCTTCCGCGCCACCAGATCAACCAGGTGCGACAGACCGACATGGGCCGAACCTTCGGCAACTTCGCTGTCGTGATCGCTGAGATGCAGGATTTCCAGCGCCGCGAATTTCTCGGCCAGCAGCGCTTCGGTATAGAGATTTTCGGGAATGCCGGGTCCGCCGGTTTTGTATTCGAGCTGGCGGAGGCCGTAGCCCTGCAAGATCAGCAGCCCGCCCGGCTTCAGCGCCCGCTCCATCCCCGCAAAGATCGCGTCGCGCAGGTCCGGCCCCGCGAACTGGAAGAAGATGCCGGCAACAACATCGAAACTGACCGGCGGCCACTCATAGGCCGCGATATCGAGAAGTCGCGTCTCAAGCGCCACGCCGCGCTTGGCAGCCAGCTTTCGCGCCTTGTCGAGCCCGACGGGCGAAGCGTCCAGCGACAGGACGTCGAGCCCCTGCTCCGCGAGCCACACACCGTTCCGCCCCTCGCCATCGGCAACGGCCAGCGCCGTGCCCGATTTGGGCAGGAGGTGGGCCTGTGCGGCAAGGAAAGCGTTGGGCGCCTCGCCGAACACATAGTCGTCCCGGCTATAGCGCTCGTCCCAAAAGCTCATCAATAGTCCTGTTCGTAGAACACGCCGAGGCTCGAATCGCCGTTCTGCCCGGCGGTGCCGCGCACCACGAGATCGTCGGTCACATCGAGATTGATCGACACTTTCGACTGGCCATTCGCCCCGGCGGTGACGCCGAGATAGATATTGTCCTGCAAATAGGTGCCGGCCTGAACCCCGACATTGCCCTTGTCGTCGGTGACGACATCGAGGTCGGCAAGGCCCGCGGCCCCACGAAGACCATCGACGAGACCACCGCCGCCGCCCCCCACCAGTTCAGCCGCAGCGCCCGCAAGCTGGGCCAGCTGCAGCGGTGTCAATTCGCCCATGGAGCGCTTGAAGATCAGGCGGCTGAGGACTTCATCCTGCGGCAGGCTCGGATTGGAGGTGAAGGTCACCTCGGGTGCCGAGGCACGGCCGGCAATGGTGACGAAAACGGTGATTCCGTCGCCTTCGGTCCGCGCCACGAAATAGAGCTGTGGATCGAGATCGCCCATCAGCGTCACGGTGCCGGTTTCAAAATCAAGGCGCTGTCCGAGCACGGAGAGGCGACCGCGCTCGAGCGAGAAGCTGCCAACGGGCTGGATATTGTTGAGCGGACCCGCGAGCCGCACCGAACCACCCACTTCGGCATCGAGGCCACGGCCGCGAATAAAGATCTGGTTGGGCGCATTGACGGTGACGTCGAGCAAGAGACCCGACGAACGCGTCTGCGGCACCGGCGCACCGGCGGCATCGATGCGGGCGCGCTGAAGCGTCTGGGCGACGGCAGGTGGCGTCGACACATGGGTGACATCGATGAGCGGAGCCCCGCCGCCAAAACCTTCCGGCACGGTGATGTTGGCATTTTCGATATTGAGCGTGCCGGCAAGGAGCGGCGTACCGCTGAGATTGCCGGTGAGCGTCAGGCCGCCCGACACGGTGGCGAGGAAAATCTCGCCATCGGAATAACGGGCCGAATTGAGCGCCACGCGTAGGTCGGCTGGGAACTGGCCCGAAAGACCCACCGTGCCCGAGGCCGAGACGCTGCCGCCGGTCGCGAGATTGGCCGTGAGGCTTTCGATGCGCGCCGTCGTGCCGGCGAGCGTAGCGCGGCCCGCAATGCCGGTCAGGCGCAGGTTGAGTTCGGGGTCGATATAGCCGGCATCGCTGAGCGTTACCGAACCGCCGAACTGCGGCGCGGTGATACTGCCCGAGACATCGGCGTTGAAATTCGCCGTGCCGGAAAGCTGGCCGCCCCGATCGATGAGGAAGCGATTGGCCAAAGCCAGCGGCGCCGAACCCGACAGGCTCACGGCAAGCCCGCCGCCCGAAAGCGGCACGCGGCCGGAGCCGGTGACATTGAGCCCACCCGAACCATTGGCGGAAAGCCGTTCGATGGCAACGCTATTGCCGGAATAGGAGCCGGTGACGGTGGCGCTGATCGGCGCGATGCCGAAGGACTGGATGGCCGATGCATTGATGCCGCTGCCGCGCGCATCGAACTGCACCTGCGGATTGGACGCAGAACCCGAGACGACAGCCGTGCCATCGAGCGTGCCAGCGAGGCCGAGGCTCGGCACAATGGTATTGGCGATGGAAAGCGGCAGGGCGGCGATGTTGACGTTGAGCGCCAGCGTTTCGCCCGCCGTGCCCGAAGCCGTGATGCTGCCCGAGCCGACATCGAAGCGCAGGGCATCGAGATCAACGCTATTGCCTTGCACCAGCAAAGTGGTCGGATTGGCGAGGCGCGCCGCAATGCTGCCCTGTGCGAGATCGGCGCGATCGAGCGACACGCGATAGCCGCCCTCGACGGGGGCGAGGCCGCCGGCAACATCGAGCGTGGTGCCGGTGCTCAAAGCTGCCTGAGCATCGAAGCTGGTGGTATCGCCGCTCTGGCTGGCGCGGGCGGTCAGCGTGTTGACGGTCGTGCCGGCGGCCACGACATTGCTGGCCGTCACCGTGCCATTGAGCGCTGGTACGCCAAAGAGATCGACAGCCGTGGCGCTGATTTCGGCGCGGCCCACGGCGATGTCGTTGATCTTCAAATTGGCAGCGTTGGCGGTGAGGCCCGCCTGCTGCACACCATCGACCGGCGAGAGGGCGAGCGCGGCATTGATGCTGCCCGAGGCTTCAGTGAGCAACAGCGCTGCGGCCAGCGACACATCGGAGGCGGCAATATCGAGCCGGCCATTCAGCAGCTGCGTATCGGCCGCGCGGCTGACCGAGCCGAAAACGCGGGTACCGGCGATTTCAAAGTCGAGATTGTTGAGCGCCTGTCGCGCCGTGTCGGAGACGACCTGCGAAGAGAGCTTGGCGCGGTGACCATCGAGCATGGCTTCGCCGCTGATGCGGCCGGTTAGGCTCCCGCCAAGCAGATCAAGATCGAGCCCCAGCTTCGCATCGCGCAGATTGCGGCCGACGAGATTGCCATTGGCGACCGTGGCGTCGAGCAAGAGATCGACCGGCGCTTCGGCCGATGCCGACTTGGCCGTGCCGCGCACGACAAGCGCGCCCGAGGCCTGGTCGGTCAGGAGGCCGAGATCGGAGAGGTCGAGCCCGATGGCGAAATTGGCTTCGCTGGTGCCGTAGACACCATCGGCGGTGAACTGCACCTGTGGATTGGTGACCGAAAAATCGTCGGCGACGATGCCGGCTTCGGTGCGGGCAAGACGGCCGGAAAGGGCGACTTCGCCGGCCAGCAGTTTGTCGGCGGTTTCATCGTCAATGGTCAGATTGCGTCCCGAACCTTCAAAGGTCAGGTCAAACCCGCCGCCGACAAAGGCCACCGAGCCTTCGGCATCCAGCGACAGGCCACCCGTCAGTTCGCGACCGGCAAGGCCGGAGAACGGCGCGATGTTTTTGGTCTCGACGCCAATGCGGCCGCGGAAAGCGCCGCCATCGATGACGCCGGAAAGACCCGCCGTCAGCGCTTCACCAACCACCCGCAACTGCGCCAGCTCGATCGGCTGGCCCGCATTCCAGAGCCCGGCAAGGCCGAGCCCAACGCTGTCGCCAAGCGCCGCTTCAACCGCCGCGTCGCCGGCAATGCCGGACAGCGTGCCGTCACCATTGAAGGTGATCATGCGCGTCGTGGGATCGGAGAGATTGCTGGCCACGCCCTTGATGGCGAGACCCACGCGGTTGGCCGAAAAATCGCCGGTGATCAGGCTGTCGATACCGAGATCGGCGCTCCAGTTTTCCGAGCCTTCGGCGCCGAAATCGATCACGAACTGCGCCGCCTTCACCTGCGGCGCGCCGGGCGCCGGTAGCAGAACCAGCCCGCCGGCCGGGTCGGCAATAGAAGCCTTGAGGTCGAGGCGCGACAGGAAATTGTCCGCCGTGGTGCTGGCATTGGCTTGCAGGGCCAGTTGGCCACCGCTCAGCGTCAGATCGCTGAGTTCCACGCCACCGCCGCCGCGCACGAGGGCATTGAGGGAAAGCCGCGTATCCGAGCCGAAGAACGGTCGATACTGCTCGGCCATGAGCATGGAAAGCGGGCCGCCGAGATCTGCGTCGACGGCAAAGCCCTCGGCCGTCTGGTTGATGGTCGAAACGCCGGCAAGCGCCGTCTGCCCATTGGCCAACAGCGTCAGATCGGCGCGCAGGTCCGCGACCGGCCCCTGCCCCGCCAGGGTCAACTGCATCGCCGGCCGGCCCTCGATATTGAGGAGATTGGCGAGCACGCCATTTTCCGGCTCGCTGAGGTCGAACTTCAGGTCGATCTCATTGCTGTCGCGCACATAGGACAGATCGAGATTAAGCGTGCCGCCCGGCCCATCGAGGCGCACGATATCGAGCGCGGTATTGAGATTGCCGCCTTCAAGCGTCAGATTGCCGGCGAGCGAAATCTCCGAACCGAGGCCGAAAACGCCGTCGCCAAAGGTCACCTTGGGGATCGACAGTTCGCCGATATTGATGGCCACCGGAAATTCCGGCACCGACAAACTGCCCGCTTCCGGCGGCGGCAGATCGACGCCCTCAGCCGGCACGGCATTGCGCAGATATTCGATGGAATCCGCCTTGAGCGAATTCACCTGCAGCCGGCCGGTGAACAGCGCCGCCTGGCTCCAGTTGAGGCTGGCATTGTGGACCCGCAGCCACACGCCCTCCTGGTCGGCAATGGTGATCTCGCGGATAGTGACGTCCGAACCGAGCGCGCCATCGATATTGGAGAGGCGGATTTGCCGCTCGGGCGTCGAAAGCTGGCCTTCGACGAAACCGGTCAGCCAATCCTTCTGCGCCTCGTCGGAATTGTCCTGCGCGAACAACGCCACCGGTACGCCGACCAGCGGCACGAGGACGAGCGAAGCGAAGGCCACGCGACGGTATTTTTTCACAACCGGCATCATCAGAAAGCCTGCCCAATGCCGACATAAAGGGCATAATCGGGATCGCCCGGCCGCTTGTTGAGCGGAATGGCCACATCGAGCCGCAGCGGCCCGAGGCCAGTATAATAACGCACGCCCGCCCCGACGCCGAGACGGAGTTCATCAAGGCTCGGGAAGGTATCGGCTGCGACATAGCCGCCATCGACGAATCCAACGACACCGATATCCTGGGTCACCTTGGCCCGCGCTTCGAGCGAGGCTTCGAGCAGATACCGCCCGCCGGTGACGCCGCCCTTGCCATCATCGACGCCGATGGACTTGGCCGCATAGCCGCGCACCGAACCGCCGCCACCGGCAAAGAACAGCTTGTCCGGCGCAATTTCGTTGAGCGAAGGCCCGAGAAGGGCACCGGCCTTGACCCGGCCGGCGAGCACGAACTGATCGTTCTCGGAGAAACCGAAATAGGTGCGGCCTTCGACTGTCAGGCGCAGGCCCATCTTTTCGTACGAGAAGTCGTAATAGGGCTCGGCATTGCCCGCGAGATAAAAGCCTTCGGTCGGATCGACCGTGCTGTCGCGCCCATCAAAAGTCGCGCCGGCATAAATGCCGAGGGTCGAGAAATCGCGCGTGCCGAAAACGTCGTCGAACCGCGCGCGCTCATAGACTACGCCGCCCTCGGCGGTCAGCTGGTCGGAGAAATAATGCGTCAGGCCCAACCGCGCCTGCGCCGAGGTTTCCGTATAGGTCGGATAAATAGTCCGCTCGGCGGCAATGGCGGCGACGAGATCGGTATCGGGCGTCAGGAAGCCGGGCTTGGTAAAAGTGCCGCCGAACATATAGTCGAACTGCGCCGTATCGATTGGCCAGGCAATGCTGGCAACCCGAGCGTCGAGCCGCAGCCGCTCGGCCTGCCCGAAGAGATTGCGCCAGAGGTGGAAACCCTCGACGCCGAGACCATCCACGGTCGAATAGGTCGCGCCCGCGCCAAAGCGGCGGCCCGGCAATTCCTCGACCAGTAGCTCATAGGGCAGCATCCCATCGGGCGAAATATCCTGCGCCGCCTGGAAGCGGGCCGCGCGGAAGACTTCGAGCCGGTCGAGCCGCTTTTGCGCCCGCGTCAGGTCGTCGGGGTCATATTCCTGACCCACGGCAAGCCCGGTCTGCTGGCGCACGAATTCGGGATTCATCGCCTGCGTGCCGGTGACGGTGATGTCGCCAAAGGCGGCAAGGCGGCCGGGATCGACGGTGATGGTCACATCGACCGTGTTATTGGCATGATTGGCGACCACATCGCGGCCGGCAATCGCCGCCTTGGCATAGCCCTGCTGCTGCCAGGCCTGCACGGCGAGTTGTTCCGCGGCCAGGATCACCGAAGAGCGCGCCACCTGCCCCGCACCGAAACCACGCAAGACCGGCAGATCGACCTGATCGCCGGGATCGCTGGTGACCGGCGCCTGATTGGCGATATCAACGCTGTTGAAGGTAAAAAGCGGACCGGGCTCCACCGCCACGGTCACATCGACGGGATTGGGCAGGCGCGCATCCGGCGCCAGCGTCGCAGCTTCGACGCCGCCGATGCGGATGCTGACCACCGCACCATAATGGCCTTCATTATAGAGCGCCGCGATGATGCGCCGATAATCGCCCCGCGCCTTGGCAATGAGACCGGCAACGCCGGAGGCCGGCTCGCCCTGGTCGGCCACCAGCGAGGAGGCATTGCGCGCCGCATTTTCGACCGCGCCGCTCTCGCTTGAGGAGAAGGTGACGACATAGTTCTGCGGATCGATGATCGCCGCATCCTGCGTCTCGTCCTCGAAAAACTTGAAGCCGAACAGTTCAAACCCATGCGCAGGCGCCGCCACAGCCAGGCTGGCCGCGGCGATACACAAGGCGCCAATACTCGATACCCAACGCGCGCTTTGCAGTGAACCAGTTCCCGACCGTTACGCTTCGACCCAGAGGTCAAAGCTGACAATAGCTTGGCGCCCGGAAAGATTGGGTTAACCCTCCCCCGCCTGCCCAAAGGGCGTCGACTTCATGGCGAGTTTAGGGCGTGGGCAAGGTGAGGGGCAAGCGCAAGGGGGGAGAAGGATGGTGTTGAAGGAGAATACGTGGCGGATAGGCAACGGTTTTTTGGGGACCTCCGAGAGAACCCCCACCTAACCTCCCCCTGATAGGGGAGGGACGCATCGAGTTTGCTTCAATGCTGGAGAACCACCGGCAGATCCCTCCCCCTCCCAGGGGGAGGTTAGGTGGGGTACCGCACCTTATTCCCGCGCCAATGCCTCCACCGGATCGAGCCTTGACGCCGAGCGTGCCGGCATGAACCCGAACACAATCCCGATCACGCTCGCCGAAACAACCGCCAACACGATCGATTCTGCCGAGTAAACCAGCCGCGCGCCCGAGACCAACACCGACAGGCCCTGCCCCAACGCAAAACTCAGCCCCACCCCGGCCGCGCCGCCGACAAAGCACACCAGCACCGCCTCGATAAGGAACTGCCTCAAAATATCGCCGCGCCGCGCGCCGACGGCCATGCGGATACCGATCTCCTTGGTCCGCTCGCTGACCGACACCAGCATGATGTTCATCACTCCAATGCCGCCGACCACCAGCGAAATCACCGCAATGGTCGAGATAAGCAGCGTCAGGGTTTGCGAGGTGGACTGGATCGTCGTGCGGATCGTGTCGGTATTTTGGAGGAAAAAATCCTGCGTTCCGCCATGGAGCCGCGTCAGCAGTTCGGTGATTTCCGCCTCGGCCGTATCCATGTCGTAATCGTCGGAAATCCGCACCGCCACCGACGACAGATAGGATTGCCCCAGAATGCGATCCATCACCGCCGTATAGGGCATATAGACATTGGCCGAATTGCCGCCGGGCCCGAAGCCGGACTGATTGGCGACGACGCCGATGACCCGCACCGGCACCTTGCCCAGCATGATCACCTGCCCGATGGGGTCTTCGCCATTGGTGAAGATGGCTGTGACCGCATTCTGGTCGAGCACCGCTTCCTGCGAGCGTGTCGTGACGCTGGTTTCGGTAAAGCCCGAGCCGGAGGAAAAGCTGCGGCCATTGACCTGGAAATAGCCCTCGCCCACCCCGGTGATGGAAGCGTTCGACGCGGTGTTGCGATAGCGCACCGTCGCCTGGCTCGATACCTGCGGCGAAATGCTGTCGGCATAGGGCTGTCCCGCCAGCGCCTCGGCATCCGAAGGTTTCAGGGTCCGCACGCGCCCCGAGCGCATGTCGCCAAAGCCGGAACCGGGATAGACATTGATGGTATTGGTGCCGATGGACGAGATGTTCTCAAGCACACTCTGCTGGCTACCCTGCCCCAGCGCCACCACGGCGACCACCGAGGCAATGCCGATGATGATGCCGAGCATGGTGAGGAAGGTGCGCAACTTGTGTGCCCCCATGGCGCGGAGGGCCATGGCCAGCGCCTCGCCAAAACTGTCGAGCCCCATGCGCCAGCCGGGCTTGCGCCTGATCATTTCGACCCGCTCAAGCGCGGTTTCGCGCTCGCCGATAGTGCGGTCGTCGATGATTGCTCCGTCGGCAATCTCGATTACCCGCTGGCACTGATCGGCAATCTTGGCGTCGTGGGTAACGATGATGATCGTGTGCCCGTCGGCGTTCAGCTCCTTGAGCAGCGCCATCAATTCCTTGCCCGAATGCGAATCGAGCGCGCCGGTCGGCTCATCGGCCAGGATCACCTCGCCGCCATTCATCAGCGCCCGCGCCACGCTGACGCGCTGCTGCTGGCCACCCGAAAGCGCATTGGGCCGATGGTGCAGCCGCTCGCCCAGCCCAAGCCGGGTCAGCAGCGCCGTAGACCGCTGCCGCCGCGCCGTCGCCTCGGCACCGGCGTAGACAGCCGGCACTTCGACATTTTCGACCGCATCGAGATCAGGCAGCAGTTGATAGCGCTGGAAGATGAACCCAAAATGCTCACGCCGCAGCGCGGCCAATTCGTCCGCGTCGAATTTACTCACATCCCGGCCGTCGAAGAGATAGGTCCCCTCGCTGGCCCGGTCGAGGCAGCCCAGAATATTCATCAGCGTCGATTTGCCCGAGCCCGACTGGCCGATAATGGCCACCATCTCGCCGCGATGGATATCGAGATCGACGCCCCGCAAGACGGCGACGCTCTCGCCACCTGCGGCGAAGCGGCGGCTGAGGTTGCGGATGGAGATGATCGGTTTCGAGCTTTCCGACACCCCCTCCCGGCTTCCCCCATCAAGGAGGAGGTGAAGGGACTGTGACTTTGGCTGGATAGTGCCATCCGCTGGATGCACCACCTCCCCACTTGTGGGGGAGGATGGGAGGGGGGTATCGGCGCGGTTTTTGAGCGTTGAGTGCATCAAAAAAGTCCTCACCGCATCATCATCAGGCCGCCGGGGCCACCCATACGGCCGCCACCCTGCCCGCCCGCCGGGCGCGATACCGCAATCATCCCGCCGCTCACCACCTGATCGCCCTCTTCGAGCCCCGAAAGCACCTGCGCACTGATATTGTTGTTCAGTCCCACCTCGATACGGCGCGGACTCGTTTCCTCCGTCGCCGGATCATAGACCATGACCATAACAGCCCCATCCGGCCCCTTGCGGGTCACTAGGCTCGAGGGCAGCGTCAGCGCATCCTTGGCATCCGCCAGCACGATCGTGACCTCCGCCGTCATCGAAATGCGCAGCCGGTGATCCGCATTGGGCACATCGAACAGCCCATTGTAATAGACAGCGCTGCTCGCACTGTCCGAAGTCGTATCGCTGCTGATCGAGGTCGGCGCCGGCTCGATCTCGCGCAGCGTTGCTTCGATGCGATTGTCGGGCTCACCGAGAATGGTGAAATAGACTTTTTGCCCCGGCACGACCTTGACCACATCGGCCTCGGAAATCTCCGCCTTGATCACCATCGTGTCGAGATTGGCGATCTTGGCGATGGTCGGGGTGGAAGAATTGGCGTTGAGCGTCTGCCCTTCCTCGACCACCAGCGCCACCACCGTGCCATCGCTTGGCGCCACGATCTGGGTGCGGGCAAGATTGAGCTTGGCCGAATCCACCGTCAGCGCCGCCTGATCGCCCTGCGCCGCCAATTGGTCGATCTGCGCCTTGGCCTGCTCGACCGCTGCCTGCGCCGTTTCGAGATCGGTCTGCGAGACGAGGCTTCCCGCGCTCAATTGCTGATTGCGCTTCAAGGCCGCCTCGGCCTTGACCAGCACCGCTTCCTGATTGCGCTTCTGCGCCTCGATACCCGCCAGCGCCGCCTGGGCAGACTTCACCGCGTTTTCCTGATCGAGACTATCGATCTCGGCGATAAGGTCGCCCTTTTTCACATCCTGGCCCAGCGTGACATGGATGGCTTCAATCCGCCCCGACACTTCCGCGCCGACGCTGACCAGCGAACTCGCCTGCAACACGCCCGTCGCCAGCACCGTGGTTTCGATATCGGCCCTGGTGACCGCGATGGTTTCCGGAACGGTCCTCGCTTCGGGCTGCCCCATGAAGTACCACCAAGCCGCGCCGCCACCCACGACCAGCACCAGCAATACCGCAATTGTTTTAGCCACGCGCTTCAACGGCTTACACCTCGCTCAGGATTCTATCTCTGAGAAATAGAGACTTTGCGGGTAGACTTCACGTTAGGCTTTGGCAATGCAGCCTTAAACTTTGGAAAGGTTGACGCCGCCGCCCTGCGGGTCCACCCTGAAGGCCTCCCTTTCCGACCTTCCTCCAGGACCTGCAATGTACCAGCTGCTCGACCCCAGCCGCTTTGTCGTCTTCATCACCGGCGCCACCTCGGGCTTTGGCGAAGCGGCCGCCCGCCGCTATGTCGCCGCCGGCGGCAAGGTGATCGCGACCGGCCGCCGCAAGGCCCGCTTGGAAAAGTTGCAATCAGAACTTGGCGCCGAAAATTGCCACATCATCGAGCTCGATGTGCAGGATCGCGCCGCGATGGAAAAGGCCATCGCCGAAATCCCCGCGCCCTTTAACGCCATCAATATCGTCCTCGCCAATGCCGGGCTGGCGCTTGGCCTCGGCCCCGCCGCCGAAGCCAATCTCGACGATTGGCAGACCATGATTGACACTAATATTTCGGGCCTCGTCTACACCGTGCGCCTGCTGCTGCCCGGCCTCATTGCCCGCGGCGGGGGCCATGTCGTCACCCTCGGCTCGGTCGCCGGCGAATATGCCTATCCCGGCGGGTCCGTCTATGGCGCGACCAAGGCTTTCGTAAAACAGTTCGCGCTCAACCTGCGCTCGGACCTGCAGGGCAAGAATGTCCGCGTCACCAATATCGAGCCGGGCCTGACCGAAACCGAATTCTCGCTGGTCCGCTTCAAGGGCGACGAAGGCAAGGCCTCGGCTCCCTATTCCAAGACCAAAGCCATGACCGCCGACGACATCGCCGAAAGCATCTTCTGGTCCACGACCCTGCCGGCCCACGTCAACATCAACAAGATCGAACTGATGGCGACAACGCAGGCGATTGGGCCGTTCGATATTTATCGCGAGGACTAATACCGGGTTCTAAACTCGATCTGCCTCCCTTCTCCCCTTGAGGGAGAAGGTGCCCGAAGGGCGGATGAGGGGTATTCTTACAGTTGCCCTCGCTTACCCCTCTGCGGAGGAGAGATACCCCTCACCCTGACCAATTTGCTGAACGCAAAGTTGGTCTGTCCCTCTCCCGCAAGGGGCGAGGGAAGACTCCGTGGCCGCGACTACAATCCCAAAAACGCCACCGTATCCGGATCAACCGGAATCCCCTCGGCCCTGCGCCGATCCATCTCTTCCCATTCCCGATCCCCCGGCGCCATCACGCGCCCTCCGGTCCGCACTCGCGAGCCGCGCAGGCTCTCCAAATATCGCCCGATCGCTGCCGCGAAAGCCGCGCGGCCGGCGAACTTGTCGGGATCGATCACCAGCACGAAATGCCCCATATTCCGCGGCGTCGAAATATCGTCGCCGCCATACATGGGGATGAAATCGGGGTCGAGCGTCGTGCCGGTAAGAAGCGCCGAGAACAGCGTTGCCAACCCGGCCAGCGCCGCGCCCTTATAGCCATAATCCACCCCGCCGAGCGGCAGCAGCATATCGGCCTCATGCGGGTCGGTCGTCGGCTGCCCATCGGGCGTCGCGGCGACGCCTTCGGGCAATGCCTTGTCGAGCGAGCGATGCAGCAGTACCCGATTGAGCGGAATGGACGAGGTCGCCATATCCAAGAGCCACGGCCGCCCCTCGGGTACGGGCGCAGCAAAGGCCAGCGGATTGGTGCCGTGGAATTTCTGCGCCCCATCGTAAAGCGCCACCATGGAATCGGTATTGGTCGTCGCAAAGGTCACAAACCCCTGCTCGGCCCCCGCCAGCGCATAGGCGCCGGCCGCCCCCAGATGCGACGAGTGTTTTATACCCACCGCGCCAACCCCGGCCTGCCGCGCCAGCTCGATCCCGACCTCGACGGCCTTATAGGCCGCATAGTGCCCCAGCCCATCGTCACCGTGGACCATGGCGCTGCCCGCGCCGCGGCTTTCGACCTTCAGCTGCGGATCCTTGTTGAGCCGCCCGCCACCCAGCATCTTGCAATAATGCCCCGTCAGCCGCACGCCATGGCTATCGACGCCCACCAGCGAGGCATGGATCATCGCCTTGATCGCCGCCGCCCGGGAAGCCTCGCTCGCCCCCGCCTCTTTGAGCCTCGCCTCGACTTGGCTCCGCACCAAAACCTCGGCAAAGCGCGGCGTATTTTCGATGTTCATAGGTCTCTCCCTCACCCCGTTTTACCCACGGCGTCATTCCCGCGAAAGCGGGAATGTGGATTCTCGTTTGAAGTGCAACAGTTGGCTGTAGAAGGCTTCTGCGGGTGTCTTCCAGTCAAGGCATTTTCGCGGGGTGTTGTTGTACGCGCAGAGGACTTGGGTGATCTGCCCCTTGGGTAGGGTTGCCAGGTCGGTCTTGCGCGGCAGCGGACGACGCATGCGGCCAATGGCNGGTGTTGTTGTACGCGCAGAGGACTTGGGTGATCTGCCCCTTGGGTAGGGTTGCCAGGTCGGTCTTGCGCGGCAGCGGACGACGCATGCGGCCAATGGCATTCTCAATGCCGCCCTTCTGCCATGGCGCATGAGGATCGCAGAAGAAGGTTGCGATGCCGTGTGGGTGCAACAGGGTGTGGCGTGCGAACTCGGTGCCATTATCGAAGGTGATCGTCTGACGCAGGGGAGCCGGCAGGGGCTTGAGGACTTCTGCTATGGTGCGGGCCACCGGCTCGGCATGCTTTGAAGCCAGCTCGATCGCCACGACGATCCTGCTGGAGCGCTCGTGCAGGACAAGCAGGTTTTGTCCATAGCGCGAGAAGGCCATCAGATCGGCTTCCCAATGACCCGGGTTCTGACGCGCCTGGACCTCCTCGGGCCTCTGGGTGATAGGAATGCGGGCGCTGATCAGCCGGACCGGGCTGCCCCCTGGCTTGGGACGAATGCCGCGCCGCGCNCGCGCCTGGACCTCCTCGGGCCTCTGGGTGATAGGAATGCGGGCGCTGATCAGCCGGACCGGGCTGCCCCCTGGCTTGGGACGAATGCCGCGCCGCGCTTTGCCGCGGGGGAGATAGAAGCGCCAGCCGCGAGCCTTGTGCCGCCTGATCTGGGCATGAATGAAGCGGTAGATGCTCTCGACCCCGATCGGCGCTGTGCCCTCGAGGCGAAGCCGCCCCACGACCTGCTCGGGCGACCAGCCTTGGCTCAATCGCTCCAGGACCACCGCACGCAAGCCCGCATCCCGGTCCAGCCGGCTGCCACGCCAGCGCCGCGCCCAGGCTTGCTCGGCGGCATATTCGGCCAGATAGCCCGCCTTGCCGCCATTGCGCTCTATCTCGCGCGAGATAGACGATGCCGCGCGATCCAAAGCTGCAGCGATTTGCCGGAGCGAGGTTCCAATGGACAATAATGGACAATAGGCGGGCAATCTCAACCCGATCCGAAATACTGAGCTGCGCATATCTTCGTCCCATGACAACACCTTAACCTGGTGTTGCACTTCGTTTGAGAACTCAGGGAATCCCAGCTGAGTGGCAACGGAGATTCCCGCTTTCGCGGGAATGACACCGAGGTCGGGTGAAAGTGTGGACAAGTGCCCATGCTTTAACCGCACACCACCCACGCGCACTTTTTGTTGGCACGCGCATCCCGTCTCGCTATTCTCCGCACAAAGTTGAGACCCGCCCATGCCCAAAGCCCCCGATCAGATCACCCGCGACCTTTGGCACGTCGTCGCCGCGACCGATGAACTCGCCATCGGCCTCGTCGAAACGACGCTCCTCCTCGATCGCCGCATCGCCCTGACGCGCGGGCTCGATGGCGAGCCGGTGGTGTGGTTCGCGAGCGACGAGGAAAACGGCGACGAGATCGACGCCGAAACCGTGCTCGATCGCCTCCCCGTCAAAACCGCCTATGGCTACACCTGGACCTGCCTCGGCACCCCGTCCGCCGAACTGTTCCCGATCCCCGAATATGCCGAAGCCGACCGCACCAATATGAGCTGCGGCTCCATCGGCATTCACGTCTCGGCCCCGCGCGCGGTCGAAAACTTCCTTGACATGGGCCACTTCCCCTATGTCCACACCGACATTCTGGGCGCCGAACCCCATACCGAGGTCAAGGAATACGACGTCGAAGTCTCCGAAGAGCGCGACGAAGTTCTGGCCACCAAATGCAAGTTCATCCAGCCCATGGCGGCAAAGTCGGCCGTTGGCGCGATGGAAGTCGAATATGTCTATCGCGTGCCGCACCCCTTCTGCTCGGTGCTCTATAAGTCGTGTCCCGAGGATGAAAACCGCCGCGACGTCATCGGCCTTTTCCTCCAGCCCATGACCGAAGAAACCTGCCGCGCCCACCTCCTGCAATCGATGATCGATTCCTATTCGACCGTGACCGACCTGCGCCGCTTCCAGCAGACCATTTTCGGGCAGGACAAGCCGATCCTCGAAAACCAGTACCCCAAGAAGTTGCCGCTCGACCCGCGCTCGGAAACCCCGATCCGCGCCGACAAATCAGCCATCGCCTATCGGAGATGGTTGAGCCAGAAGGGGATCACCTACGGGGTTA
This sequence comes from Devosia sp. Root685, assembly GCF_001427875.1. Taxonomy (GTDB): domain Bacteria; phylum Pseudomonadota; class Alphaproteobacteria; order Rhizobiales; family Devosiaceae; genus Devosia. The sequence goes on from NZ_LMHK01000002.1 coordinate 223,658, forward strand.
TTCCCCAGGCGAGCTAAGAGTTAGGCTCTTGCGCCTCCCTCCCCCTTGTGGGGAGGGAATGAGGGTGGGGGTATCGGCAAGCACTGTGCTTGTGGCCCCACCCCACCCTAGCCCTCCCCATCAAGGGGAGGGAACGGATCGAGTCCCGTACGCCAGGACTGCGATTTACTTGCAAATTCGATCGTGGCGCGATCCCTGTACTTGGATCTGATCGACATGCCCCTGTCCCTCTCAGACCCCGCTTGGTATCCTATCGCTTCCAGCGAGGACCTGCCGTTCCGCCACGTCTATCAAGGCCAGTTGCTGGGCCGCGAACTCGCCGTCTGGCGTGCCGACGATGGCAATGTGAACGTCTGGGAAAACCGGTGCCTCCATCGCGGCGTGCGCCTCTCCATCGGCATCAATGAGGGCCAGGAGCTAAAATGCCAGTACCATGGCTGGCGCTATGCCAACCAGTCGGCTGGCTGCACCTATATCCCCGCGCATCCCGCCGACGCCCCGGCCCGCCGCATCGAAAACCGCAAATATCCGGTGAAAGAGGCCTTTGGCCTCATCTGGTCGGCCGCCAATGACGACCAGAAATTTTCGCCATTCGCCGGCGCTGAAGGCACCGACTGGTTGCCGCTGCGCCCCATGCCGGTCAATGCCGCGCCCGAGGACGTGATCGCGGGTCTCGCTGGCCTCGCGCCCGACGATCAGCCGGCCGATCTCCTCCCCGGCATGGCCCTCCGCCTCGGCAGCACCATCTATTTCGTCCAGCCAGTCGATGCCGGCCGCGCCGTCATCCGCGGCCTCATCGAAAAGCCCGCCGACGAAGTGGCGACCCTCCGCCACTATAACGAAACCCTGACCAAGCTGCGCGACCGCCTCGAACGCGCCGCCACGAAGAAGCCCGCACCCGAACCGCTGCAACCGGTCTTCGAAAAGGTCTCGGCCGACCTCGCCTCCATGCCCGATATCGCCATTCCGCGCGGCAACACCATGCCGGTGGTGGTCAAGCGCAAATGGACCTCGGCAGATGGCGTCATTGGTTTCGAACTGGCCGACCGGAGCGGCAAGCACCTGCCGACCTTCCAGCCCGGCGCCCATATCGACGTGCACCTGCCCAATGGCCTCATTCGCCAATATTCGATCACCAACGGCCCCGGCGATCTCTCCAGCTACGTCATCGGCGTCAAGCAAGAGAGCGCCAGCAAGGGCGGCTCGAAGGTTCTCGTCGAAACGGTTCGCGAAGGCGACGTGCTCGCCATCTCCGAGCCGCGCAACAATTTCCCGCTGCGCCGCGACGCCACCCGCACCGTGCTCATTGCCGGCGGCATCGGCATCACGCCGCTCCTCTCCATGGCCCGCTTCCTCGACCAGTCGAGCCTCAACTACGAACTGCACTATTTCGCCCGCTCGGGCGACGGCCTCGCCTTCCAGAGCGAACTCGCCGCGCTCCATGGCAAAATCGACCGCCACATCGGCCTGGCTCGCGAAGCCATCAAGGCAAAAGTCGCCGAAGCGCTCGGCCAATACCAGTTCGCCAATCACGTCTATATCTGCGGCCCCGGCGCCATGCTCGAAATGGTGCAGGAAACCGCGACGTCGCTCGGCTGGCCCGACGAGGCGATCCACTTCGAATATTTCCAGAACGACAAGGTGATCGATTCTTCGTCCGCCTTCGATGTCGAACTCGCCCGCTCGGCCATGACGCTGCATGTGCCCGCCGGCCGCACCATCCTCGAAACCATGCGCGAAGCCGGGTTGACGGTCCCCTCCTCCTGCGAGCAAGGCGCCTGCGGCACCTGCCTGACGACGGTGATGGAAGGGGAGGTCGACCATCAGGATGTCTATCTCAACAAGACCGAGAAAGCCTCCAACACCTGCATGATGACCTGTGTCAGCCGCGCCAAGTCTGGCCGCCTCGTGCTGGATATTTAATAATGACCATAACGCTTTACGACTTCGAGCTCTCGGGCAACTGCTACAAGCTGCGCCTCCTGATGAACATCCTCAACCTGCCCTACGAGATCGTGCCGGTGGATTTCTTCCCCGGCCGCCAGCACAAGGCCGACTGGTTCCTGCGCATGAACCCGTTTGGCCAGCTGCCGGTTCTCAAGGACGATGACCTGACCCTCTCGGATTCAGGAGCCATCCTCGCCTATCTGGCGAAAAAGTACGACACGTCAGGAAAATGGTTCCCCGATGATCCCGCCGTCACCGCCGAGATCCTCCGCTGGCATTCCGTCGCCGACGATATCACCTCGACTTCCTCAGCCGCTCGTCTCGCGCTCGGCTATGGCTATGCCTTCGATATCGAAAAATCGCAAAAGGGCGCCCATCGCATTTTTAGGCTGATGGATGAGCACCTCTGGTTCGGCGAGAAATCCGGCCGCGACTGGCTCTGCTCGCCTGATCACCCGACCACCGCCGATATCGCCTGCTTCCCCTATGTGATGCTGAGCGAGGAAGGCGGCATTTCCCGCCAGGACTACCCCGCCCTCCGCCGCTGGACCGACCGGGTCCGCCGCGTCCCCGGCTTCACGGTCATGTCCGGCATTTTCCCCGCGGGCCGCGCGAAGGAATAGAGACGACGCACCCAGTAGTCCTCATGGTGAGGTGCACGCCAAAGGCGTGCCTCGAACCACGGGGACGTGCCACGTTGCTTCAGCGCAACGCCCTCGTGGTTCGAGGCTACGCTACGCTGCGCACCTCACCATGAGGACTACTACGAAAAAGGGCGCCTCCGCGGCGCCCTTTTTCATTTCACCTTGCTCGCGGTCTTGGCGACCTTCCAGCTCACATAATCGTCGGCCGTGCAGCCATAGGGCGCGTTGCCGTCGCCAAACCGCGCATAAAGCTGCTCGCAGCCCCAGGTGTTGAGCGGTTCGGGCATGATATTGTTGATCTCGATGCCGATGGCATCGAAGGCATCCGGCGCCGTGGTCACATAGTAAAGCCAGAAGCCGAAAAACGCGACGACGGCCAGGACCAGCACAGCGCCACCCGCAAGCAGCCCGCGCACGATATTGGGGCCCCGCTTCGCCTTCGGCGGCGGATTGGCCGCCAGTTTGGCGCCGCGCTGCTCCTGCTCGGCATCAAAGGCCGCCAGCGCCGCCTGACGCTCGATATCGGTCAATTCCACGCGCTCAAGGTTTCGGTCGAGCAAAACGGGAATGGCCACGTGGTCGAGCTTGACCGCGACACCCACCTGCTTGCCTGTCTCGTCGAGCCCGATCAGCGGCTCCTGCCCCTTGGCAAAATGCGTGCGCGTCGTGCGCTTCGAGCGCCCCTTGAGGTGATCGATATAGGAGACGGCCATGCCGCCCGGGACCTTCTTCAACTCGGCGATCTCGACCGGCACCAGCGTCAGCCGGCCCGGCACCGCTGCGGCGCGATTGGCGCCCATTGCCCGCAATGCATTGATGATCATGCCGATGGCGCCGCCACCAAACAGCAGCATGAACACGCCAAACACCGCCAGCCGGTTCCACAACATGTCGAGCCCGAGGCTCAGCGTCGCCAGTTCCGGATCGTTCCGCGAAATGACGACATCGACCATATAGTCGTCGCTCGAAAAATCGAGGAAGGCGAGGGAGATGTGCTTGGCGTAATCCCGCCCCTCGTAACTATAGGTAATGTCGGCCTCGCAATCGGTCAGGCCGCGGCGCGAGCTGCATTCGCCATCGCTCATATCCCAATCGTCGAGCGTCAGCGGGTTCTGGTTGATCTGCCAGTCGCGCCAAAGTCCCGGCCCCTGCCAGATACCAAGCCCGATCGCCATGGCCGAGAGGACAACCACCGAAAACAGGAACGCCGCCGGCATGGAAAACGGCCGCTTGCCGATGGCGAGCGATCGATTGGGAAGTGGTAGGGTGACCTGGGACATGAACCGCCTCTTTGAGATGTCAGCCTTGGGGCCCGACTCGATGCGCGATAGGACAGGAGAGAACAGTCACGAACCAGCCTTCAACGCTCCGCAATTGTGGAAAAACTCCCGCCCCGGGACGGCTACCCGCCGCGGTATCTCCCTGTCGAACGGGCAAAACCTGTCGCACCGACTGGAACTCGGCCGCCAATCCCGCTATTGGCTTCTTAAGATCGAGGAGAAATTCCCATGATTATCGAGCCCAAAATCCGCGGCTTCATCTGCGTCACCGCCCACCCCACGGGTTGCGCAGCCAATGTGCAGCACCAGATCGACCATGTGGTCATCAAGGGTGCCATTCCTTCGGATCGCAAGCGCGTGCTCGTGCTCGGCTGCTCGACGGGCTATGGCCTTGCCTCGCGCATCGTCACCACTTTTGGCAGCAATGCCGATACCGTCGGCGTCTCCTTCGAGCGCGAGCCGGCCGAAAACCGCCCGGCCTCCGCCGGCTGGTACAATAACCGTGCCTTCGAAAACCGCGCCCGCGCCGCCGGCCGCAAGGCCGTCACCATCGAAGGCGATGCCTTCTCCGACGCGATCAAGGCCGAGACCATTGAGGCGATCAAGGCCAATCTCGGCCAGGTCGATCTCATCGTCTATTCCCTCGCCTCCCCGGTCCGCACCGACCCCAAGGACGGCGTCACCTATCGTTCGGCCATCAAACCCTATGGCCAGCAGGTGACCTCCAAAACCCTCAACACCGCCACCGGCGAAGTTTCAGAAATCACCGTCGAACCGGCGACCGAGGAAGAAGCTCAGGCGACCATCAAGGTCATGGGCGGCGAAGATTGGGAACTCTGGATCAAGGCCCTGTCCGATGCCGGCGTTCTGGCTGATGACTTCCAAAGCCTCAACTACACCTATCTCGGCTCCGAACTGACCTGGCCGATCTACCACAAGGGCACGCTGGGCAAGGCCAAGGGCGACCTCGACCGCGCGGCCAAGGCAATCCGCGCGACCCATGGCGAAAAGTCAGCCAATGTCGTGGCGCTCAAAGCCGTCGTCACCCAGGCAAGCTCGGCCATCCCCGTCGTGCCGCTCTATGGCACGCTGCTGATCAAGGTCGAGGACGAAATGGGCCTCGGCGAAGGCCCGATCCACCAGATCGACCGCCTCTTCCGCGAGAAACTGCAGGGCGACGTGGCGCTGGATGACGAAAACCGCATCCGTGTCGACGATTGGGAACTCTCTGCCCCGATGCAGAAGGAACTCGAAAAGCGCTGGACCAACCTCACCACCGAGACGCTGCCCGCGCTGGCCGACCTGCCAAAGTACCGCGAAGAATTCCTGCGCCTCTTCGGCTTCGCCGTCGGCGGCGTCGATTACAGCAAGGAGGTCGACCCCCGCGTGGTCGAATAAGACTTTTAGGGGGCGCCGCTGGCGCCCCTTTCTTTTTGGCGTATCGCGTCTCGGCGAACACAACAGTAGCCCTCATGGTGAGGTGCCCCGGGCCTGACCCGGGGCCTCGAACCACGAGGGCGTGGCACTGAAACATCGGGGCACGCCCTCGTGGTTCGAGGCTGCGCTACGCTTCGCACCTCACCATGAGGACTACTGGACGTAGCAAAACAACGCTTCAAACCGGATAGGCGTGCTCTTCGCCCCGCCAGTCGCGCACCCTGAAACAGCCATCCCCGGCCGAAACCGTGGCTGCCCCGATATCGGCCTTGCCATAGCCGCCCGGAATATCGAGCACATAGGTCGGCTGGCAGAGCCCCGAAATCCGCCCTCGCAAAGCCGCGACCAGCTTCTGCCCCTCTTCTATGCTCATGCGAAAATGACTGGTGCCCGGCGCAAGATCGGGGTGATGCAGATAGTAGGGTTTTATGCGGTTCTCGACGAACCCCCGCATCAGCGCCGCCAGCGTCTCGACATCGTCATTAATGCCGCGCAACAGCACAGACTGGCTGACGAGCGCCACACCGCCATCGACCAACAGCTTGAACGCCGCCTTGGCCGCTGGCGAAAACTCGCGCGGGTGATTGGCGTGGACGGCAAGATACGTGGTCTTGCCGCTCGACGTCAGCGCCGCAACCATCGCCGCATCGATCCGCTCCGGCTCGACCACCGGCACGCGGGTATGAAACCGCACGATTTTGACATGCTCGATCTTGGCGAGCCGCTCCATCAACCCGGCCAACCGCCGCGGTGACAGCACCAGCGGATCGCCGCCGGTCAGGATCACTTCCCAGATTTCCGTGTGTTCAGCGATATAATCCATCGCCACATCGAGTTCGGCCGAAGTCAGCGTCCCCAACCCCTGCGGCCCCACCATTTCGCGGCGAAAACAAAAGCGGCAATAGACCGGGCAAACATGCACGGCCTTCAGCAGCACCCGGTCGGGGTAACGATGGACGATGCCTTCCACCGGCGAATGCGACAGGTCACCGATCGGGTCCGCTCGCTCCTCCGGCGTCATCTGCAGTTCAGCCGTAGAAGGCACGAATTGCAGGGCAATCGGATCAGCGGGATCGTTCCGGTCGATCAGGTCGAGGACTGCCGGAGTGATACCGATGGCGTATTTTTCTGCCACTGCATCTAGGCCGGAGTTCGGTGACACCAACCTCGCCGCTTCAAGATCGGCAACTGTCTTGAGCGAAGCCGTCCGTGCTTTCACGGGCATTTTGGCAATTGCACTCATTCCGCCACCGGCGCCCAAAGCACCGCCTCGATCCGCGGCGTGCCCGTCGCCAGCATCACCAGCCGGTCAAACCCCAGCGCCACGCCACTGGCTTCCGGCATCAAGTCCAGCGCCTTCAGGAAATCCTCATCCACCGGATAGCGCTCGCCATAAATCCGCGCCTTTTCCGCCATTTCGGCTTCAAACCGCACCCGCTGCTCGCCCGCATCGGTCAGTTCGCCAAAGCCATTGGCCAGTTCAACCCCGCAGGCATAGACCTCGAACCGCTCCGATACCCGCCGATCCCCCGGCACTCGCCGCGCCAAGGCCGCCTCGCAAGCCGGATAGCGATCCAAAACGGTAACCCGCCCATTGCCCAATTGCGGCTCGACCTTTTCCACCAGAACCCGGCTGAAGAGATAACTCCAACTCCGATCCTCCGGCACATCAAGCCCGACGGAAAGCATCTGCGCCGCCAGCGCATCCCCGTCCGGCACCCCGTCCTCATCCATCGTTGCCAACAGATCGATCCCGGCATGCGTGAGAAAAGCATCCGCAACGCTCACCCGCTCGGCCTCGGCCCTCGGATCACAAATCCGCCCACGAAACTCAAACCGGGCAATGCCAGTCGTCTCGGCCGCCAGCCGGATCAGCGCCAGCGTATCGGCAATAACAGCGTCATAAGCTTCACCCACCCGATACCATTCGAGCATGGTGAATTCGGGATGATGCAGCGCCGAGCGCTCGCGATTGCGCCACACATGCTGCAGGCTGGCGATCCGCCGCTCTCCCGCCGCAAGCAGCTTCTTCATGGTGAATTCGGGCGACGTATGGAGATACATCGCCTGCCCCTCCCCATCATTGCCGATCATCACCGTGCCAAAGGCATGGAGATGCGTCTCGTTCCCCGGCGAGCGTTGCAGCCCCGGCGGATCGACCACCAGGAAATCCTGGTTCCCCAGCCAAAGCCGTACCGCCGCATCAAAGCGGTTGCGCGCCAGAAGGATCGGCCGCCTGTCGGCATGCCGCTCTGGGGCCCACCAGGGCTGGGGATCGGCGATGTCGAACGAAGTCATGCGGGTTTCTTGCCGTGCGGACTGGCGAAATGGCGCGGAATAGGATATCGGGCGCTCGATAACAAGTTTTTCGGCGCGCGGACGGCTCTGCCTCTAGTACGCGCCCAATGATCGAACAAGGAAGAAATATGGTCAAGGTCATCGCCTCGTCCCTGCGCAAAGGCCATGTGGTCGAGCAGGATGGCAACCTTCACGTCGTTCTCACGGCGGAAAACGTCCATCCCGGCAAGGGCAATTCCATCACCAACGTCAACATGCGCCGCATCTCCGATGGCGTGAAGGTGGTCGGGCGCTGGCGCACGGTCGAAATGGTCGAAAAGGCCGATGTCGATGACCGCGTCTATGACTACCTCTACTCCGATGGCGAAGGGCACCACTTCATGGACCCGGACAGCTACGAGCAGCTGGTAGCGCCGGAAGACGTCATCGGCGACCAGGCCGCTTACCTGTCCGACGGCATGAAGGTTCACCTGATGACCTTCGAAGGCGTGCCGCTGTCGATGGAATTGCCGCAGCGCATGTCGTTCGAAGTTGTCGAGACCGAGCCAGTGGTCAAGGGCCAGACGGCCTCTTCGTCCTATAAGCCTGCCGTGCTCAACAATGGCCTCCGCGTCATGGTGCCCCCCCATATCGGCGCCGGCACCCGCATCGTCATCCTGACGGAAGACAATTCGTATGTGGAACGTGCGAAGGACTGATCGCTGGCCGCCTATCGGCGGCAAAATCTCTCCGGTGGAGAGATTTTAAGCGATCAGGCCCGCAGAGCTACGCTCGCAGGGCCCAGCGTCTCCAAATGAACAGAACAAAAACGGGCCCCAACGGGCCCGTTTTTCATTTTCCCTCGATCTCTTTCCCGGCCTCATACCAATAGAGTTCCGAGCGATCGGGCGGCGTGCCGTCGGCCAGCCAGCGGTCATAAGCGAGCTCGCGCTGAAGCATCTGCTTGGCGCGCAACCAGTATTCCATTGCCCTGCCCTCTGGCCGCCCATCCTGTTCCCAGAAAAAATAGGCCGTGTCCCGCAGGCGTTCCGCCAACGCCGAATTCTTATGCATTGTTCTTGCCGCAAAAAAATGAGGGTGAGCGCTTGCCCGCTCACCCTCATGGCGCCTCAGGCAGCCTTCATATTGACGACGCTGGTCGCCAATTGCGTTAGCTTCTTGTCGGTCGCTTCTTCCTCGGCCAGCGTTTGGCTGAAGAGCTCCGCGGCTTCGGAATAGCCCAACTGCTTGGCCCAGGCGCGCAACGTGCCATAGCGGGCAATCTCATAATGCTCGACGGCCTGCGCCGCGGCGGCGAGACCAGCATCGAGCGCCTGGCTGCCCTTGAACTCGTCCATGATCGACTTGCCCTCGTCGAGAATGCCGAGAATGGCGTCGCAGGTCTTGCCGCGGGCCGGCTTGCCAATCAATTCGAACACGCGTTCAAGCCGCTCGACATGGCCTTCGGTTTCCATATGGTGCTGCTCGAAACCAGCCCTGAGATCGGGCGAGGTGGCCGCCTTGGCCATCTTCGGCAACGCCTTCAGGATTTGCCGCTCGGCGTAATAAATGTCTTTGAGAGTATCGAGAAAAAGATCGTCCAACTGCTTTTCAGCCATTTATCGTCTCCAGAATTTGTTTGGGGTGACGCTGCCCCACCAACGGGCCTCGCCGCCCAAAGTTCCGGCATGCTGCGATCACGATCTGGTCCCGGCCGATCACCATCTGGCCCCGGCCGATCACCATCTGGCCCGGCCGATCACCATCTGGCCCGCGCAGCGCGCCTCGCATAGAGTTGGGACGAGGAGAATCCGCTTCATGCCGACATCGCTCTACCCGGCCGATTTCTACGCCAATCGCCGCGCCCACACGGCCCACGCCGCCAGCCGGATTTTTGCCGCCCTGCCGGAAGGACTAAACCGCAACCGCGTCGCCGATATTGGCTGCGGCACCGGCACGTTCCTCGCCGCCTCGGGCGCCGCCTACCAGTTCGGCATCGAGGGTGATTGGGTAAAACCCGGCATGCTCGACAATCCCACCATCGTCTTTGAAAGCCGCGATCTCGAACAACGCTTTGCCGGCCCCGCGGTCGATCTCGTCCTCTCGCTCGAAGTGGCCGAACACCTCTCGCCCGCCCGCGCCGAAAGCTTCGTCGCCGATCTCGCCGCCATGGCCCCTGCCGTGCTCTTTTCAGCCGCCATTCCCGGCCAGGGCGGCGTCGGCCACCTCAATGAGCAATGGCCCAGCTATTGGGCGATGCACTTCGCAGCCCATGGCCTCAAACCCTATGACGTGCTGCGCGACAAAATCTGGACCGACGAAGCCGTGCCCGCCTGGTATCGCCAAAACGCTATTTTATTCCTCGACCACGCGACGGCATCGGCCCTCGACCTGACCGCCAGCGACCCGGCCCTCCTCGACCGCGTGCATCCCGCCTTCTGGGCCCGCGCCAATCGCGAACTCAAATACGCCAACGCCCTGCCGGAGTCGGAAGTGCTGCGACGGCAGGCGCAGCAACAGCAGTAACCCCACCTAAGCCCCAGGGAGGGAGGCGTATTGGTTCTTGCCGTGAGATCGTGAGCCGCCGGCAGATCCCTCCCCCTACCAGGGGGAGGCTAGGTGGGGGTCACCGCGCCGCCCACAACAATCCGCGCTTCAAAATCGTCCGCACCTGCGGAATTTCCAGCTCGTCCGCCGTATGCCCCAGCGAGGAATAAAACACCCGCCCCCGGTCATGCATGGTCGTAAACACCACCGGCATAACGACATCCCTACGCCAGGGATGAAACTCCCCCGAAAACGTGGTCGTCGCCAGCACCTCAACCGCCGGATCGTAGTTGAGATAATACTGCTCCGACGTATGCTGAAAACTCTCGATCCCGGCCATGATCGGATGGTCGGAGCACGTCACATCGACCGTGTAGGTGATGATATTACCCGGATGCTGCACCCAATAGACGCTGGCGGCATAGCGAAACGGCACGCTGGCGCGAAACGTCGTCGCCAGCCCCATGTGATAGCCGGCCAGCCCCGTCCCCGCCCGGATAGCAGCGATGAGATTGGCCATCTTTTCCGGCGCCAGCGTGCCATCGGTGATGACAGGCACGACGAGATCATTGCTGCCGACATCCTCGGCCCCCAATGCCTCATAATCAGGCGTCACGGTAACCGCAAACCCCTCTTCCTCGAGCAATTGCCGCACCACATGCGCGCCACGCTCGGGCGTATGCAATTCCATGCCGCCCCAGACGACGAGCGCTTTTTTTGTCATAGCCCCAACCCCACCGCCTCAGTCCGATGCACGCCCCTGGGCACGAACGCAAACGCGTCCTCGATGCCCAAGAGCCTGGCCGACAGATGCACCACCGACAACCACATTTCCGTGCCCTGCAGACCCGGCTCCTGCCCGTCGGCAAAGGCAAATCCCCGCCCCTCGATCCAGCGCTCGCCCGCCCGGGCGATCACCGACCGCGCGATCTGCTCCGCCTCCGCCCGCCGGTGATCAGTCTGGGCCAGACAGAGCAGCAGCGGATGAATGGTGTCGAGCAGGTTGCAGGCCGTATAAGTCCGCCCGGAAAAACCGCCATAATTGCGATGGTTGAGCAGCACGGAATCGATCGCCGCCTCCGGCCGTGGCACGGCAACGCCAAACTGGGCATAGGTGCCGCGGGTCAGCCGGTAGAACCCATTGACCGGCTGCAGCAAACCATCGACCGCCCGTTGCGAACCCCAAAGCCCGGAGCCGCGATCCTGCCGCATGGCCAGCCAGCCAAACAGCGTCTCGCGCGACGTACCCGTGGTAAAATATCGCGCATTGAAATAGAGCGCGGTTCCGATGGCATCGACCCCGGCTCCGGCGCCCCAGGCGCTCTCACGCCAGGCGAGACCCTCAAGCCACTCCCGCAAGGCAGTCGCCGGAATTTCCACCGCCTCGACCCGATGCAGCGGCCGCCCGCCCAGCACCTCGATGGCGTAACCCGTCGAGAGCACATTATAGAGCGCCAGCCCGTCGTCACGCATTGCGACACCGGGCCTCGGTGGCTGAAATGGATCGGGAAACAATCCCGTTACGGGATCCTGCACCGCCTGCAATCGCGCCAGCGTCGCCGGCACGTCGAGCCCCGGTGGCAGCGCATCAAACGCGGCCGCAATCTCGATCGCATCGCACAAATGCCGATTGCTCCTGCGCGCCGTATTGTCGTTCTCTCGCGAGACATACTCGGCGCCATCAAAACTCGAAGCCAGCACTTCCCGCCATTGCTTCGCCGCCCGATCACCCAGCGCCTCAAGCCAGTTTCGGGCCTCGTGGGCGCGTCCACGCCCTCGAAACCGCAGCACTTTTGCCGGCATGCCGCCGACGATAGCCATGGGTGGCACGTCCTTGCTGACCACCGCCCCCGCCGCAATCACCGCCCCGCGCCCGACAGTGACGCCATCGACGATAACCGCATTGGCCCCGATCCACACATCGTCCTCGATGGTAATGCCGAGGCTCTCATGATTTTGCAGGTAGATCGGCATATCGGGATCATCATAGCCATGATTGAACCCGACCAGCGAGGCATGGCTGGCGATCCGCACCCCGTAGCCGCATCGAACCTTGCCCGAAATCATCGCATAGGGATTGACTGTGCAATGCGCACCGAATTCCACATCGCCGCGCACCAGCGCATGCCCGCCAATCCAGCTCTGCTCGCCCAACACCAGACGGGTGGTAAAGATCGCCGCATCTGCCGCCACATAAGCGCCCGGGGCAAAACTCGCCCCGGCCCGCAGCGCCAGCTCCGCCTGCCGCGCCCGGTGCTCGGCGCCGTCGATATCCTCTGGCGTCCGTTCCCAGGTGAGGAACTGCAGCCGGGCGTGGTGCCAGTCGTCGTCTTCGCGCAGCGGAGGACTAATCCTATTCATCACGCCAGCCGCTCCAGCAATTCCGGCTGCACCTCATAGAGCATGGGGCGGCCCTCGACGAACCGCTCGATTTCTTCCGCCGCCATCAGGCCGAGCCGCAGCCGTTCCGTACCGATTGCCCCTGCCACATGCGGGGTGAGAAACACATTGGGCAGCGTGAACAGCGGAGAATCCACTGGCGGAATTTCCGGATCGGTCACGTCGATGACCCCAAAAATCCGCCCCGTCTGCAATTCGGCGACCAGCGCCGCCTCCTCGACCAGCGCGCCGCGCGCCGTGTTGATGAATACAGCGCCGTCCTTCATCAGTTTCAGTTGCCGCGCCCCGATCATTCCCCGCGTCGAGGGCAGCGACGGCGCATGGATGGAAACCACGTCCGAGCGCGCCATCAGAGCGTCGAGTTCCACCAGTTCAACCCCCGCGAGGTCCGGATCGCCCGCCTGCACGAAGGGATCATAGAGCAGCACGGAATAATCGAAATTGCGTAACAGCTCGATTACCCGCCGCCCGATGCGCGAGGCCCCGACAATGCCGACGGTGCGCCGGAAATTGCCGATTTCGCTATCCCCCAGCGCATAGCTCGAGCGCCGGCTGGGGTCCGCACGATAGAGATCGCGCAGGGTAAAGATGTGCTTGGCCGAAAACAGGATGGAGGCCAGCGTGAACTCGGCCACCGGCACCGCATTGGCCTCGGCCGAATGCGTCACCCTGATGCCAGCGACGTAAGCCGCCGGATCGACGGTGAATTTCACCGTTCCCGCCGCATGGGCAATCAGCCGCAGGTTCGGCGCCGCCCGCAGCACCTCCGGCGTGATCATCGGACAACCCCAGCCGGTGACGAGAATTTCGGCCTCCCCCAACAGGCGGCGCGCCTCGGGATCGGTAAAATTCTCGACCGGCGCGCGCGCCAACAGGACACAGCTTTGTTCGAGGCGGTCGAGCGTTGCCGCGTCAAAGACGTGCCGCGTCTTGTCACCCGCCATGGCAAAGAGAAGTTTTGGACCCATCAGAACCGCTCCGGCACCAGGATGGCCGAGACATCGACGCCCTCGCGGGCAAAGAGCGCCTCAAGCGCCGCCAGATCTGGCGCATGCGGCGGGGTCGCCAGCGCCGCCTCCGCTTCGGCCCCAACCGGCAGCGCCATGGCCGCCGTCACCAGCACGGTCGTGCCCGCCAAAATATCCCCGCGCAATTGCGGCACGATGGTTTTCGAGACGATCAGATTGGTATTGGGGAAGGCCCGCAACGCCCTGCCCTCGCGCTTGCCGCCGAGATCGAGAATGGCGCTGATATCGGTCTGCCCCTTGGCCACCGCACGCCCTGCCTCTTCGATATAGGCGTCCGCGTTGAAATCGGCCCGCGCAATGGCAAAGCCCCCTTCGGTCGCGTGGAGCGGGCGCGGCGTGTTGATGCGATGCAGCCGCACATGCCAGTGATGCGCGGGAATGAGCCAGGTCTCGACCTCGACATCGCTCCAGGGCTTCCAGCGCGCGAACAGCACGTGTTCGGCAATCTGCGCCACCTCATTGCTTTCGCGCACGCGGTAGTGGCGCCCGTCATCCGAAAAGGCCAACGCCCCGTCGAAGGCGCCGTTGTGATAGGCGCGCTCGTCCACTTCCACCGAAAAACCGTAGCGGCTCGAATAGACGAATTTCGCATATTTCTCCGTGCCCGCGCGCATCTGCCAGTTTTGTTGGCCGCTCGAGAGCGCCACCACATTACCCTTGGTGTGCTGCATCACCATGCCCGGATGTTTCAGCGGATGCGGCTTGGGCCCGAAATCGGCCTCCACCTCTTCCGCCGTCCAGAACGGATGATCGGCCGGCAGCGCCAGCGGCAAAAAGGCCTTCAGCGCCCAATAGGGCGAGCCGGCCGAATTGTAGCTCTCGGACATGAAAAGGTTGGGATAGCCATAGCCGATCGACAGCACCCCATCGCCATTGGCAATCGGCAGTTTGCTCCACCAGCGCAGGTGCCGCAGAAAGTGCCCCTTGATCACGCCCCATGGCATGGCCTCGACGTCGGCAAAGGCCAGCGCGCCCCAAAAGCCTCCACAGGCAAAGCGATAGGTCAGCGAACGCCCGAAGGCCAAGGTGCCGCCATCCTCGTCAAACCAGTGCTGAATATCTTGCGCAAAAAGCCGCGCCCGCTCCTTGTAATCGGCCACCCGCTTTTCATCGCCATTGGCGAGCTTTGAATAGATCAGCCCATAAAAATGCATGGCGAAGGGAATATAGTGGTCGATCCGCCGGATATTGCCGTCGCGATACCAGCCATCCCCGAGATAGAAGCCTTCCAGCTCTTCGAGATATTTGTCGGTATAGGACCGATCGAATTCGACCCCGCATTGTTCGAGCCCCAGATCGACCAAAATGCGGAAGAACTTCCAGTTATTGTCCGCATAGTCGAATTTTCGCGCGTGCTTGAGGTAAGCGGCCAGATTGTCTTTGGCCTTTTGCGGCAGCGGCTCCCACACCAGATGCGGCAGCATCTTCATGGTAAAGCCGATAGCCGCCAGTTCCACCTGCCGCTGGTCGATGCCGTTCACCGTGCCCCAATATTCCGGATGCTCAGGGTCGGTACCATTGGCGAGCCCCTGCCGGTAAATCTCCCAGTGGTCGAAATCCCCGCCGCCCGCCGCCAGCGGCGTCAGCCCCCAGAGCGGCCGCGCAAAGCCTTCGAGGTCCGCAGCGGCACGATCGAAATGCGCCCCCGCCCCATCGAGCCGCACCCGCGCCCCGCCTTCGGAAAAATAGGGAAGCAGCGGCTGAAACAGGTCGCGAAGCCCTTTTTCGACATCGTCACGCGTCCTAAGCGGATTACCAAAAAGCGGATTGGCTGTGGCCGGATCGTAAGTCATTTTCACGCAAAGACCTTTTGCGGCGCAGCGTCGTAAGCGCCCTTGAGATTGAGTGTTTCGGCAAAGTGGCAAGCGGCCATCTGGGCCGTGCCGTTGATCGGACGCAAAGCCGGCTTTTCAGCCCGGCACCTGTCCTCGGCATATTTGCAGCGCGTATGGAACGGGCAGCCCTGCGGCCGGTTGCCGAGATAGGGAATTTCGCCCTTCAATTCCTTCTTCCGCCCCTTGCGCCGCGTCGGATCGGCAATGGGCAGGGCTTCGAGCAGCATTTCGGTATAGGGATGCCGCGGCCGCTCGAACAGCAGTTCCGTCGGCGCATTCTCCACCACATGCCCGAGATACATCACCACCACCCGGTCAGCGATGTAATTGACCACCCCCAGATCGTGGCTGATGAAAATATAGGTCAGCCCAAACTCTTCCTTGAGATCATCGAGGAGGTTCAAGACCTGCGCCTGAATGGAAACGTCGAGCGCCGACACCGCCTCGTCGGCAATCACCAGTTTCGGGTCGAGCACCAGCGCCCTTGCGATGCCGATACGC
Source organism: Devosia sp. Root685 (assembly GCF_001427875.1). Lineage (GTDB taxonomy): Bacteria > Pseudomonadota > Alphaproteobacteria > Rhizobiales > Devosiaceae > Devosia. Next base: position 239,554 of record NZ_LMHK01000002.1, read on the forward strand.
TGCCGCTGCCCACCCGAAAACGCATGCGGGTAGCGCCCCACGGCATCTGCAGGAATACCGACCTTGGCGAGCGTTGAAACAACGCGATCTTCAAGCTCCCGCCCCTTGCAGATCTTGTGCACCCGCAGCGGCTCGGCGACGATATCGAAGACCCGCATATTGGGATTGAGCGAGCTCATCGGATCCTGAAAGATCATGCGGATATCGCGCCGGTAAGGTTTTATGGCTTTCTTGTCGAGCGAGGTCAGTTCGACTTTTTCCCCGCCCTCCTGGTGGTAATAGACATGCCCCTCGGTCACCGGCTGCGCCTTGATGATGCAGCGTCCAAGCGTGGTCTTGCCGCAGCCGCTCTCGCCCACGATGGCGAGGGTTTCCCCCGCCTCGACGGTGAGATTGATATCGTGGAGCGCCACCAGCTCGCGGCCCGGCTTGAAGAGTCCCGCGCCCAGCGTGAAGACTTTTGAGAGGTTTTCGACGGAAAGCAGCGTCGTCATGCGAGCGCCTCCTCTTTAACGGTCGTCAGGAGATGGCAGCGCGCCATATGGCCCTCGCTGACCAGCGTGCGCTCGGGCCGAATGGTTGGGCACGGCGCAAAGGCATGCGGGCAACGGCTGGTAAAGGCACACCCCACCGGCCGGTCCTTCGGCGAAGGCACCGTGCCCTTGATCGGGCTCAGCCGCGTCCGCTCGGACTTTCGCTGCAGCCGCGGCACCGAGCTCATCAGCGCCTGCGTATAAGGATGTTTCGGCGCCTTGAAGACTTCAAAAACATCCCCCTGCTCCACCACATCGCCCAGATACATCACGGCGAGATCATCGGCGATCTCAGCCACCACCCCGAGGTCATGGGTGATGAACAGCATGGCCATACCGAAATCGTCCTGCAACTGCCGCAACAGGTCCAGAATCTGCGCCTGCGTCGTCACATCGAGCGCCGTCGTCGGCTCGTCGGCAATGAGAAGTTTTGGCGTACAGGCCAGCGCCATGGCGATCATGGCGCGCTGCCGCAACCCGCCAGAAAGCTCGAACGGATAGGCATTGGCCCGCTCCCGCGCACCCGGCACGCCGACCTGATCGAGCAGCGCCACCGTCCGCTCCCGCGCCTGTTTTGGCGTCAGGCGTTCGTGCAACATGGTGATTTCGTCGATCTGGTTACCGATCGTATGGACCGGGGACAGCGAGCTCATCGGCTCCTGAAAGATCATCGAAACCTGCGCGCCACGGATCGAGCGCATGGCCGTGCTATCGGGATGCAGCCGCGCAATATCCACCTGCCCGTCGCGCCCGTCATAGACGATCTCGCCGGTACGAATATCGGCATTCTTGTCGAGCAATCGCAGCACAGCCCGCGCCGTCACCGACTTGCCGCAACCGCTTTCCCCCACAAGCGCCAGCGTCTTACCCGGCGTCAGCGTCAGATCCACCTGCCGCACGGCTTCAATGTCCGGCTCATCGGGCGAGGTGAAGACGATGGACATGTCGTTGATTGTAAGAAGGGGCTTGGTCATGCGACTGCTCCTGAAACCAGAGAGATACCCCTCACCCGTCTCGCGCTGCGCGCGATCCACCCTCTCCCGCAAGGGGCGAGGGGAGGCTCCGTGTTTGGGGCGGCACTGTGCCTTCCTTCTCCCCTTGCGGGAGAAGGTGCCCGAAGGGCGGATGAGGGGTATTCTTGCATCATCGAACTACCGCCCATGAGGATCAGCCGCATCACGCAGTCCATCGCCGAAGAAGTTGAGCGCCAAAATGACGATGACGACACAGACACCCGGAGCCAGCAACCACGGCGCCGTCGCCAGCGTGCGGATATTCTGCGCGTCCTGCAGCAACGTCCCCCAACTGACGATCGGCGCCTGCAGCCCAAGCCCGAGAAAGCTCAGCGCCGTCTCCGCCAGGATCATCCCCGGGATAGCCAGCGTCGCCGCCGCGATGATGTGGCTGGTAAAGCTCGGCACCATATGCCGCGTCACGATGCGCCAATCGCTGGCCCCATCAAGCTGCGCCGCCGTCACGAAATCTTCCGTGCGCAATGACAGGAACCGCCCCCGCACCACACGCGCCAACTCGGTCCAACCAATCAGCGACAGGATCAGCGTGATGGCAAAATAGGTTTGCAGCGCGCTCCAATCCTTGGGCAGCGCCGCCGCGAGCCCGAGCCACAGCGGAATGGTCGGCATAGAGCGGATGAACTCGACAACGCGCATCACCGCGCTATCGAACCAGCCGCCATAATACCCGGCGAACCCGCCGATCACGATGCCAAAGAACAGGCTCATGGTCACGCCGACAAGACCAATGGACAGCGAAATGCGCGTGCCATGGATCAGCCGGCTCAGCATATCGCGCCCTAGCCGATCAGCGCCGAGGATATAAAACGGGTCACGCGGGTTCTCGACGCCCATGAATTTGATGGACATCGGGATCACCCCCGCCAGCATATACGGCTTGCTCTCGGCAAAGAACCGCACCGGCAGCCGCACCTCTTCGTCGATCACAAAAGTCCGCCGCAGCGCCACCGGATCGATCTCGGTCTTGTAGCCGTTCACATAGGGCCCGAATTCCCAGGACCCATCTTCATTGACCGCCACAAAATGAATCCCCTGCGGCGGCGCATAGGTGTAGCGGGCGCTATAGGCGCCGGGGTCGGTCGGCGCCAGAAACTCGGCCAGCAGCGCCACGAGATAAAACAGCACGACAACCCAGAGGCTGATCAGCGCCAGCTTGTGCCGCCTGAACCGGCGCCACATCAGCCCCAGCTGGCTTTCGCGCGTCGCGCGGCCAGAAACGGCAACAGGGAGAGAAGTTTGCAACGTATCCACGGCCATCACTTGCTCCCGTAGCGAATTCTGGGGTCGATAAGGGCGAGCAGGATGTCGGAAATAACGGTGCCGATGACCGTAAGAACGCTCAAAAGCAAAATGATCGCGCCCGCCAGATACATGTCCTGCGTCGTCAGCGAGCGCAGCAGCATCGGCCCGGCCGTCGGCAGGTTGAGCACCACCGAAACGATCACCGACCCCGACACCAGCGCCGGCAGCAGCCAGCCGATAGTGGACACCAGCGGATTCATCGCCAGCCGCACGGGATACTTTAAAATCACCTTCCATTCCGGCAGCCCCTTGGCCCGCGCGGTAACGACGTAAGGCTTCTTCAATTCGTCAAGCAGGTTGGCGCGGAGGATGCGGATCAGTTCCGCCGTTCCCGCCGTCGCCAGCACCAGAACCGGCGCCCAGGCATGGGCCAAAAAGTCCCAGATGCGCGGCAGGCTCCAGCGGGCATTCTCGAATTCCGGCGAGAAAAGACCGCCCATGGTCGTCCCGAACCACACATAGGCCAGATACATGAGAATGAGCGCAAAGAAGAAATTGGGCACGGCAAGGCCGATAAACCCGGCAACGGTCGCCAGATAATCGCCCAGCGAATACTTTCGCACCGCCACATAGATGCCGATCGGCACCGCGATCAGCCACATGACGATCACAGCCATGCCCTCGACCATGATCGAATTGCCCAGACGACCCCAGATCAGCTCCCAAACCGGCCGCTTCCATTCAAAGCTGTGCCCAAAGTTGCCCTGCACGATGCCGGTCACCCACTTCCAATATTGGACGTAGAACGGCTCGCCGAGACCATATTGCAGCCGCAGGTTCTCGATGACCCGCGGATCGACCTGATCGCCGGTCGAAGCAAGCTGGGCAATATAGCTGGTGAGATAATCGCCGGGCGGCAGCTGGATAATGGCAAAGGCCACGATAGACACAGCCACCAGCGTAAGAAGCATGGCGATGAAACGGCGAATAATAAAGCCAACCATTGTTGGGCCTCACGAAAGTTCGGTTCGGGGGATCACCCCCTCCCAACCTCCCCCCTCGAGGGGGAGGTGCGGATCGCGTGTTGGGCAGCACCTCGCCAAAACCACCGCCCTGACACCTCCCCCTTGATGGGGGAGGAAGGGAGGGGGTGGACGGGAGCCACAGTCCAACTCGGTTCAGGTTCCCCCCGCAGCCTGGGAGTGCCGCGAGGGGACGAGCGGGCAGGAGGAGACCCGCTTATTCAAAATACCAGGTGGTCGGATCCATCGGCGCCGGGGTCGGGAACAGCCAGGCGTTGAACATGCTCTCCGGCACGTTCTTGAGGTTGTTCCGAACGATCGAATAGGAGTTCGGCATCAGGCTCACCCCGATCACCGGGAACTGCTCCTTGGTGATCGCGAGCACCTGGCGGAACAGGTCCGCCCGCTTTTCCGGATCAGCTTCGGCGCGGACCTGATTGTAGAGGTCCATCTGCTCCTTGGCCCAATCGGCCGGCTCTTCGGCGATTTCCGGACGCGTGCCGTTGAACCACTGTGCCCAGCGATAGGCCCAGACCGATTCATCGGAGAACGGGAAGTAGTAGCGCGGCTCCTGCAACGCCTCGATGCCACCGTCGCCAGCCCAGACCTGCGCGTCGAACTCACCGGCCGGGCGCTTTTCGTAGAACAGCGTGCGGTCGATATTGTTGAGCTCGATATCGACGCCCGCGGCAGCAAGCTGCAGCTGCATGATTTCGAGCATGTCGATCCATTCCGGACGCAGCGCCGAAATCACGTCGACCGAAATTTTCACCGGATTGCCGGCACTGTCGAGATAGATGCCGTCGCCGTTCTTTTCGGTAAGACCTGCGGCCGCAAAGTGCTCTTCTGCCTGTTCCGGATCGAACTCGGTGAATTGCTTAGCCAGTTCTTCATCATAGAACTGGCTTTCCGGACGCGGCGCGACCTGGAAGGGTTCGCCCTGGCCGGTAAAGACCACGTCGATAATCTCGGCACGATCGATAGCCTGGGAAATGCCGACGCGGAAATCCTTGCTCTGGTAAAGCGCGCGCTTCACCGGATCGAGGTGGTTAAGGTTGAGCTGCAGCACCAGCGTGTTGGATGCCGAAGGGATCACCTCGCCGAGGTGATAGCCGCCTTTTTCCTGCCCGTCGAAGAACAGCGGCTTGTTGGTATTGGTGGCAATGTGCCGTTCCTGGAAGTCGATCTCGCCGTTGAGCGCGGCCAGCGTCAGTTCTTCCACACCGCCTTGGCTCACGCGCATATCGAGATTGTCGATATAGGGCAGCTGGTTCCCCTCGCTGTCGGTCTTCCAATAGTAGGGATTGCGCTTCCAGGTCACGCGCTGGGCATTGGCCGAAAGCGGCTGCTCGATCACCCAACCATAAATCGTCGGCAGATCGGCATTGGAGAAGCGGATGGTTTCCCAGCCCCAGGCGCAACGGTCCTGGAGATAAAGCGCCCACCCGTCAAAGCCAGCGGCCTTGGCATCCGCGTCGGCGTTTTCGTTATAGGCCGGGTGGAACTGGCTGCAATATTTCTTCTGCAGCGAGGTGATGTGCCCGCCATCCGTGCTCGCCAGCGTTTCCATGAACATGCCGTTGGGCTTGGCGAAGGTAAATTTGAAATTGTAGTCGTCGATGACGGTGAGCGTCATCGGATTGTTCTTGCTGTCGATCCAGCTATTGGCCGCGTAATCGGGGTCCTGATACATCTCGACGGTAAAGGCGATGTCTTCGGTGGTGAACGGCGTGCCGTCGCTCCACTTCACCCCTTCGCGCAGCTTAAAAGTGTATTCCTTGGCATCCGCGCTCGCTTCCCAGCTTTCAGCCAGGTTCGGCAGCACGCTCTTCCATTCGTGGTCGTAGCGAACGAGCCCTTCATAGGCCACGGTCTTGACGATCAGGCCGTTGTCGCCGCCGCCATTCATGCCCATGCGCCAGGTGCCGCCGAATTTGCCCACGCTCGGCCCATCGACGACCAACGGATTGACCGGCAGGCGCTCGGCGACCGCCGGCAGGTCGCCGCTCACCACCGCCGCATCGAGCGCCGGCGATTGCTGCTGCGCCCAAACGGGCCCGGCAGCGACGAGCATGGCCGAAACGACCACCGCGCTGGTCAAACCAAAAAGATGGTTCTTCCTCATAGATTAGTCCTCCCTTTTCCCAGGTCTTTGACCCGGCGATTACATCCAGCCGCCCCAATCCTCCCGGGGTTCGGCCACGAACGTATCCGCCCCGAAAGGCGGCACTCGCGCTCAGCTGAGCGGCGAGATTTCAAGCGCAACGCGTCCCTCCCGGTCTTTTTGCCGGGGTGTGAACACGATGCGCGTAAGGTCGACGGCGGGCTGGTACTGCTTTTCTTGGGCCCCCCGAAAATCGAAGGAAACATCGAGCGCCGAGGCGTCAAAGTCGATGCGGACACCGCCCTCGGCATCGCCAACCAGCACAGAATCGCCATCCACACGCGCGCTGAGCGGCGTGACGACAACAGACTGAAAGTCCCCTGCCCCGGTCCTGAATTGAAAACTGTCTTCGAGCGTCACCACGCCGCCGGGCACATCGCGCTTGAGCGAGACACTGCGCTGCAGTTTTTCGACATCCGCCGCCGCCGGATAGGCCGAGGCCATATCGATCACCAACCGATCAGCCGCATCCGAATGCACATGCTCGACCACCGTCGCGCCATGTGCACAACCCGCCGCCTGCTCCTGCCCATTGATGACGGGCACGGAATGGCCAAGCGAAGAGGCAAAAAGGTTCTGATAGCGATCCCCGCCGAAATAGGCTTTCGAATAACGCCCACGGCCAGGATCGGTCAGCACGACCCGCCCACCCGCAACCACCACGAACGAACCAACATCGTTCTGATTGTGCATCTCGTCGTTATGCCCGCCCTTGGCGGCCAGTCGCAGAGCCTTGGGATTCTTTGGATCAAGCCGGCTGATCATCCAGCCCATCTCGTCGTACCAATCATGCGCCCCAAGCGCCGCCGGCTCCGCATCCTCCGCCAGCGGCCAGGCAAACTGGCGCAGCGGCCAAACGAACTGATTGAAAATCTCGACGGCAAAATCGTTCTTCATCCCGAGCCCAGCCAGCCCCGGCAGATCGAGATGACCCGACAGGTGGCTCAACAAGCCGGCATGAAAACTGGGATTGTGATCGGAATCCGAAAAGCTCACCCAGACACCCGGGGCGAGCATGGTTCGCAGCGGAAACTGCGCAATATCCCTAAGATAGTCGCCTTCCAGCAGATCAATGGCACCGCCCGTCCGCACATGCAGCAGTTGCGCCAGAACGACGTAATTGCCAAATCCATAGGTCCAGTAATCCGGCCCCTCCGACGATCCACCCTCGCGGTCAAAGGTCTCAAGATAATCGGCCAGGCTATGCAGCCCGCGCGTCACGATCTCGGCCAACCGGCCGGTATCCGTCTCAAGATAAAGCGCCGCCCCAACCGCCCCGGCGACACACACCGCCGTCCAGTTGTTCACCTGCTTCTGCGGCGTCGTATGCAGCCACCAATGATCGTTGCGGTTGAGAAACGGACCAATCGCCCGCCGCTCCACTTCGACGCGAAGCCGGCTCCGCAGATTGACCGAAAGCCGATCCCCAACCAAAAAGTCGATCTCGGCCATATCGAGCGCCGTCATCGCCGCCGCGAGATCGAGCGTCGGATCATCGAACCGATCGAGCCCCCGCGCATGCGCCGGCCAAGCCCAGTTGGTTTCCTCAAGCCGCGCCCAGAGAACATCCTCGATCGCTTCGACGAACCGGCCCTGGCCCTCCAGCCATTCGGCCAGCACCAGCCGATAAAGCATGCTGCGCCGCTGCCGCTGCGCATCCTCATAGCCCTCGCGGCGGCCGGTCTCTCGAAATTCATGATAAAGCCGCGCCGGCAAGGCCGGCACCGGCGCCGAGGCATCCTCTGCAGCCCTAGCGAGAAGATCGGCGAGCACCCGAGCGCCAAGACGCTCTTTCAGCGCTGACCATTCGGCAGACTCCGTCTGGGCGAAAGGCACGAAAGCAGCAGTGCTTTCCAGCACCTCCCGCACCTGCCTGACGTTCCACCGCCGAAGATCCACGCAAACCCCTCCAAGGTCACGCTCGATGGCAACAGTCTGCTAACCAACCGCCGTCGCATTCACCACCGAACGAGCGCAAGGCTATGCACAATCACGCACAAACTCAAGCAATTTGCGCATTTCACGCAAATTACGCAATATTGCGGGAATTGCATTGAAAGTGGAGATGGATAGGGGGCGCTGGGACCAGAAAAACCGCGGCTTTTCAACACATCGCGAAAAAATATTAGCCCTCATGGTGAGGCGCGCAGCGCAGCGTAGCCTCGAACCACGGGGGCGAGCGAGTGGAGCTTAGTGCCACGCCCTCGATAGGGCACCTCCCCCTTGATGGGGGAGGATGGGAGGGGGTGTCGGCACGCACCACAGCGGCAAGCATCGCACCCGCCGCCCTCACCCCAGCGGATGAACCGTCTCACCCTCAACCAGCGTCAGCCCGATCTCCAGGTGCTGCACGGCCCGCTCGCCATCCATCTGCTGTGAAAGCAGCCGCACCACGCCGCGCCCGATCGCCTCGCGATCCACCCGCACCGTACTCAGCCGCGGGCTGGCCATGCCGGCGATGGGAAGGTCGTCAAATCCCATCAGCGAAAAGTTCTTCACCATCGGGGAATCCTGCCCCAGGAGGGCATCCACCATCGACACGGCAACGCCGTCATTCCAGCAAAAAACCGCCGTCACATCATATTTGCCAGCCAGCAGATTGGAGAGCAAATCCGTGCTCGAATGCTCGTTGGAGATCACCACAGTGCCCACCGCATCAGGCATTGCTGCCATCGCCGCCTCAAAGCCCCGCCGCCGCTGCAGGATCGTGTGCCGATGCCGATAGGTATAGTGCAAAATCCGGCGATGCCCCGCATCGAGCAGATATTGCGTCGCCATATAGGCGCCGTAAAAATTGGCCGGCGCCACTGAACTCAGCCGCATCCGCGGGTCTACGCCATTGGCCAGCACCAGACTGATATCGGCATCCGTGGCCCATTGCACCAGCGTATCATCGGGATCGATACCCGCCAGCACCAGCCCATTGGCGCCCGATTTCGCCATGTGCCGCTGCACGAAATCGAGTGTCACCGTCTCTTCGTTGACCAGCCGCACATCGAGCACAATGCCCGACTCCGCCGCCTGGCTGCGCATGCCTTCGACAATGCCATGATAAAAACTGGCAAGGCTCCCCATGGCGCCATTCAGCGGCACCATGGCCACGGCGCGCTTGTCGAGATTGCCCGCCGCCGGCACATGTTTGCTCTTATAACCCAGCATGCGCGCGACACGCTGCACATCCCGCCGCACCGCATCGCTGATGCCGATTTCATTGGCCAGCGCGCGCGACACAGTGCTGACGGACACGCCGAGTTTTTCGGCGATATCGGCTTGACTGGCGCGCTTGCTGGGCATTTCCAAAATTCCTGCTTACCCTCAATGCAATATTTGCATTTTTTGAGTAAAGCAAGGATTCACAGATGTTAACGCATCCCGAACCGTTCTCCGAGCCATTTCATCTGCTCGCGATCCTGAAACGGCCCGCCGCCCTCGTGGTTGTTAAACTCATATTCCACAATGGTTTTATCGCTTCCGGCAAACGCCTGATAGGCGCCATAGACGGTCGAAGGCGGACAAATGTCATCCATCAGCGCCACCGAGAACAAAGCTGCCGCCTTGCTCTGCCGCGCGAAGTTGACACCATCGAAATAGCGCAGCGTTTCAAACACTTGGGCCGACTTATCCCTGTGCTGCGCCAGATAGCGTACAATCTCGCCATAAGGATCGCGCCCGGCAGTGCGCACGGCCCGCGGAAAATCGCAGAGGAATGGCACATCCGGCATCACCGCTTTAACCCTGCTATCAATTCCGGCCACCGCCAGCGCGATGCCACCACCCTGGCTGCCGCCGCAAACGGCCACGCGCTCGGGATCGGCAAAATCCTGCGCCAGCAGCATGTCGACCGCTCGCACACCGTCGGTAAACAGCCGCCGATAATAGTAGTCGTTCCTCTCGAGCACGCCCTTGGTCATGACGCCGGGAATGGACGAGGTCGAGCCGATCGGGTCCGCCGTTGCGCCCATGCTCCAGCTGCTGCCCTGCCCGCGCGTGTCCATGCGGAAATAGGCATAGCCCGAGGCCGCCCAATGCAGCAGCTCATGCGGAAAACTGCGCCCGCCGCCATAGCCGATAAACTGCACCACCAGCGGCAATCTGCCCTCGCGATGCTTGGGGAGCACCAGCCACCCCTTGACCGGATGCCCGCCAAAACCCGGAAAGGTCACATCGAACGCTTCAACGAGCTTCAGCGTCGTTTCCACCGGCTCGATGCTGACCGCCCCGCCAATGCCGCGCGCCTCGGCCAGCGTATCAGCCCAGAACGTTGAAAAATCAGCGGGAATTTCCACCGCGCTGCGATAGGCACCAAGCGCAGGGTGAACGAGATCGGGGAATGGCACGGAACGATCCTGGTATGGAAGAAACTGCCCCAGCCTGCTCCCGCCGTGAGAAAATTTCCAGCCACAGCCGCGCTTTGCCACAACAATCGCGCCCGGCACGTCTATCGGTGATAGCGGGCGATCGTAAGTCGATGAAATTGCAGATTTTTTGCCAGTGGCCGGAACATCGGCTGTTCCGGAACGAACAGGACGCGCCCCGGCACGATCAGGGCGCGCTCTTCCTCCGTCAGCGCTTCCGGACGCGGCACCAGCACATGCCAGTCGTCAGTTGCTGCAATCAGCCCCTTGGCGAAGGCCGCCGCCAGGCCGGACTCCAGCACCAGCGCATTGCCTATTTCCAGCGTACCGTCGAGTTCACGAGGGTGGATCGGCACCACATCAAGCCGCTGATGCAGAATCTCAGCCTCAGGAGAAAACTGTAAACCACTGATGGCACAGCGGTAATTATAAGCGCTGAGCGCAAAACGGTAAAAGGCAAGGTGATTATCGAGAGAATGGGTGAACCCGGCCAAGGGCCGCTCGCCAAATCCTTCCGGATCGTTCTCGTCGATCATAGTCACCTATCTCCGCGATAATCTTACGGAGATTTTACGATAGTGAAAACCCTAAGAAGCGCTGCGGATAGGCAGCCTAGGGTCACGCCGATCGAAATGACATTTCAAAACCCAGGCCCTTGGCATAAAGTGCCGGAACACATTTCTATTTCCCCGCAGCCCGAGGAAACGAAATGCCTGAATGCGCCCACGCGCGGCACAAGATTGTCGATCAGGCCGGTAGAGATTTATCCCGGCCAGAACTAGATTGAAGCCAACCAATAACTGGAGCGTCTCATGACCACCAAAGCCCTCCTCCTCGCCACCCTCCTGGCCGGCGTCGCCCTGCCCGCCTCAGTCCTGGCGCAGGATTTCAACCCGGACGCTTCGATCCGCATCGGCTCGCTCTATGAGCCCCAAAACCTCGACAACACCGCCGGCGCTGGCCAGGGCATCAACGAAGCCTTCAACGGCAATGTCTACGAAGCCCTGTTCCAGCTGACCGATGCCGGTTCGGTCGAACCGAAACTCGTCGAAAGCTATGAAGCCAGCGAAGATGGCCTCACCTATACCTTCACCCTCAAGGACGGCGTCACCTTCCACTCCGGCGACCCGCTGACCTCGGCCGACGTAAAATACTCGATCGAACGCGTCACCGCCGAAACCTCGAAGAGCTCGCGCAAGAAGAGCCTTTCCACCATCACCGGCATCGAAACGCCTGACGACAAGACGGTCGTGATCACGCTTTCGGCCCGCTCGATTTCGCTGCCCTACAACCTCTCCTATGTCTGGATCGTCAACGACGCGGCCACCGACATCACAGCGACCGAAGACGGCACCGGCCCCTATTCGCTCGGCGAATGGCGCCGCGGCTCGGCCCTGGCCCTCGAGCGTAACGACAATTATTGGGGCGAAGCCCCCACCAATGGCGAAGTCATCTACACCTATTTCACCGACGCCACCGCGCTCAACAACGCGCTTCTGACGAACGCAGTCGACGTCATCACCTCGGTGCAGAGCCCGGATTCCCTGGCCCAGTTCACCGGCAACCCGGCCTTCACCGTCACCGAAGGCGCTTCCACCACCAAGGAACTGCTGGCCTATAACGACCGCGTCGCTCCCTTCGACAATGTTAAAGTGCGCAAGGCCCTGGCCCGCGCCACCGACAAGGCACGCCTCCTCAACTCCATCTGGGGTGATTATGGCACGCTGATTGGCTCCTTCGTGCCGCCGACCGACCCGTGGTATGTCGACCTGACCGGCGTCGATCCCTATGACGTCGAAAGCGCCAAGGCTCTCCTTGCCGAAGCCGGCTATCCCGATGGCTTCGAGTTTACCCTCGACACGCCCGATTACGATCCGCATCCGATCGTCGCGCAGTTCCTGCAGGCCGAATATGCCAAGATCGGCGTCAAGGTGAATATCAACATTATCACCGCCAACGAGTGGTACACCAAGATCTACCAGGCCCACGATTTCCAGGCGACGCTGCAGGAGCACGTCAACCATCGCGATATCGTCTTCTACGGCAACCCCGATTTCTACTGGGGCTACAATAACCCCGAAGTCGTAAAACTCGTGGCCGACGCTGAATCGGCCGGCTCTGAAGCCGAACAGGTCGAAAAGCTCACCGAAGCCAACAAGATCATCGCCGAAGACGCCGCCGGCAACTGGCTCTACCTCTATCCCCAGATCGTCGTCTCGGCCGCCAATGTCACCGGCTACCCGATCAACGGCCTGAACTCCCAGTTCTTCGCCTACGACATTGAGAAGGCTGAGTAGCTCGCCCTCCCACGACGTCATTCCCGCGAAAGCGGGAATCTCTTCCCGCAAATGAGATCCCCGCTTTCGCGGGGATGACGCGGTGGATAGGAAATCCCCTTGAACACTCCCTCCACCGGCCCCAGCCGGTGGATTTGCCTTTGCACCCCCGCTATTCTGCGCCCGCACAGCGCAAGGAATCTTCCCCATTCTCGCCTACACCATCCGCCGCACCCTGATCCTGATCGCCTCGCTGTTCATCGCAGCGATTGTGCTGTTCGTGCTGCTGCGTCTGCTTCCCGGCGATCCCGCCAATGCCCTTCTCGGCGTCGGCGCCACCGAACAGCAGATCGCCGCCGCCCGCGCGCAGGTCGGGTCCGACCAGCCGCTCGCCGTCCAGTTCATTGGCTTTCTCGGCAATATTGCCCGCCTCGATCTCGGCACTTCCTTCGTCAGCCGCGCTTCGGTGCTGGGCGAAATCGGCAACCGCATGGCCGTCACCCTGCCGCTGACCTTCTTCGGCTTCCTCGTCGCGCTGGCGCTTGCCATTCCCCTCGGCATCATCGCCGCCGTCCGCTCCGACAAATGGTACGGCGCCGCCATCTCGGTCATTTCCCAGCTCGGCATCGCCATCCCCGTCTTCTGGCTCGGCATCCTCCTGGTGACGCTCTTCTCCATCAACCTGCGCTGGCTTCCCTCGGGCGGCTTTCCCTTGAAAGGCTGGGCCAATTTCGGCGAAGCCATCACCGGCATGATCCTGCCGTCCCTCACTATTGGCCTCGTCATGGGCGCCTCGCTGCTGCGCTATGTTCGCGCCGCCACGCTCGATGTACTCGGCAGCGATTTCCTCCGCACCGCCCGCGCCCTCGGCGCTAGTTTTCCTGAAGCGCTGATCCGCCATGGCGTGCGCAATGGCGCCGTGCCTGTTATTTCCATCCTCGGCATCGAGCTTGCCAGCACCTTCCTCGGCGCCGTCGTCATCGAGCGCGTCTTCTCGCTGCCCGGCCTCGGCTCCATGCTGCTCCTCGCCATCCAGCAGCGCGATTACCCCAATGTGCAGGGCGTCCTCTTCGTCTCGACGCTGCTGGTCTTGCTAATCGGCTTTGCCGCCGACATCGCCCAACGCCTCATCGATCCGCGCCTCCGCGGCCGCGCGAGGACCTTGGCATGAGCAGTGCAACGATGACCGCCCCGCGCGAACAGAAACGGCATTCCCTGATCCTCTGGGCCGGGCTTGTGCTTGTCGGTCTTCATATCGCGATTGCGCTGCTGACCTTCGTCTGGCTGCCCTATGACCCCACCGCCATGGCCGGTGGCCGCCTCGAAGGCCCGAGCCTCCTCCATTGGCTGGGCACCGATCGCCTCGGCCGCGATCTCCTCACCCAGATGATGATCGGCAGCCGCATTGCCCTGATCGTCGGCATCGGCGCTGTTGCCATCGGCGCGGCAATAGGGGTCACTCTCGGCCTCCTCGCCGCCTTTGCCAGCAAATGGCTCGATGACGCGCTGGCGGCAACGCTCGATATTCTCATTGCCTTCCCGACCCTCCTCATCGCCATGCTGGTGGTCGCGGCGAGTGACACGGCCAATCTCTGGTCGGCCATCATCGCGCTGGGCATCGCCCTCTCCGCCATCGTCGCCCGCCTCACCCGCATTCTCGCCAAGCGCGTGCTGGTGATGGATTACATCACTGCCGCCCGAACCTCGGGCAGTAGCTGGCCAAAGATCGTCGCCATCCACATCCTGCCCAATATCTGGCCGACCCTGTCGGTCAATTTCGCCCTGCAATTCGGCCTCGCCGTCATCGCCGAAGCCTCGCTCTCCTATCTCGGCCTCGGCGCCCCGCCGCCCAATGCCTCATGGGGCCGCGTGCTGCAGGAAGCGCAGGGCACGGTCTATACCGCCCCCCTCGGCGCCATCGCCCCCGGCATCGCACTGGTATCCCTCGCCATCGGCGTCAACCTCCTCGCCGACGGCCTGCGCGACACCATCGACCCGACAAGGCGCGCAAGATGACTGCCATCCTCACGCTCGAAAACCTCTCGGTTTCTGCCGGCAGCAAACTGCTGGTATCCAACCTCTCCCTCTCGCTCAACCGCGGCGAGCGGCTTGGCCTGATCGGGGAATCCGGCTCGGGCAAATCCCTGACCTCCCTCGCCGCCACCGGCCTCCTGCCAGCCGGGCTCACGGCGTCCGGTTCCGCCATTCTCGCCGGCACACAGGTCATCGGCGCCGCCGACCGCGAACTTAACCAGCTCCGCGGCACCGCCGTCGCCATCGTCTTCCAGGAGCCGCTGACCGCGCTCGACCCGCTGATGCGCGTCGGCAAGCAGGTCGCCGAACCCCTCGCCCGCCGTGCCCAGCGCGACGGCGCTCCGCTCTCCGGCCCAGCACTCGATAAAGCCGTTCTGGCGCTCCTCGATGAAGTCGCCCTGCCCGACCCCCAGCGCATCGCCAAATCCTATCCGCACGAGCTGTCCGGCGGCCAGCGCCAGCGCATCGCCATCGCCATGGCCCTCGCCTGCAAACCCGATCTCCTCATCGCCGACGAGCCCACCACTGCGCTCGATGTGACGACGCAGGCCGAAATCCTCAACCTCCTCGACCGCCTCGTGCGCGACCGCAATATGGCCCTTCTTTTCATCAGCCACGACCTGCCCGTCGTCGCCAACACCGTCGAGCGCGTCGTCGTGCTGCGCCAGGGCGAAACGGTCGAAGCCGGCAATGTCGCCGAAGTCTTCCGCAATCCCCGCCACGACTATACGAAAAGCCTCCTCACCGCCGCCCGTCGCCTCGACCATGCCATGGAGGGCCGCGCATGACCCTCGTCCGCGTCGATCACGTCAGTTTCGGCTACACCGCCAATCGCCGTATTCTCGACGATGTCTCGCTCGACATCGCCGCCGGCGACACCATCGGCCTTGTCGGCGAAAGCGGCTCCGGCAAAACCACGCTGCTGCGCCTGCTGCTCGGCCTCACCCGTCCCGATAGCGGCTCCATCACCTTCGATGGAAAACCGCTCGATCCCGGCAATGGCGCCTTCATGCGCACCTTCCGCCGACAGGCGCAGGTGGTCTTTCAAGATCCCTATTCCTCGCTCGACCCGCGCCAGACGATCCGATCGATCATCGCCGAGCCACTGCGCTCTCTCAAAATCCCCGGCGATCACGCAAAACAAGTTGGCGACGCCCTCGAAGCGGTCGGTCTCGAGCGCGATGTCGGCACCCGTTTCCCGCACCAGTTCTCCGGCGGCCAGCGCCAGCGCATCGCCATTGCCCGCGCCATCGTGCCCGGCCCGCGCCTGCTGCTCGCCGATGAGGCGGTCAGCGCGCTCGACCTGACGACCCGCATCCGCATTGTGGACCTCCTCGCGGGCCTGAGCAAAAGCATGAGCCTGCTGTTCGTCTCCCACGATATCGGCGTCGTCGCCGCGCTCTGCCGCCGCATCGTCATTCTCGAAAAAGGCCGCGTGGTCGAAACCGGCGATACGGCCAGTGTTCTCGCCAATCCCAAACATCCCTATACGCAGCGCCTGCTCGCCAGCGTGCCGCGGCTCTCGCTCAACGAGGTTTCATCATGACCGACTATCCAACCCAATATGCCGATTGGCAGCAGAAACGCCTTGCCGCTCTCAAGGCGCCCAATGGCTGGCTCAACATCATCGCCCGCGTCTGGCTCGCCGAAGGCACCGTCACCGTCGGCAGCGCCGCGGACAATGACATCATCCTCTCCTCCGGCCCGTCCTATGTGGGCAGCCTGACCCAGGACGCCGAAGGCCAAGTCACCTATACGCCCGCCGATGGTAGCGCGTCGCAGGTGCTGAAACTTTCAAAATACAGCCCCCCGCGCTTCACCGCCGGCAACCTGCTGCTTGAGGTCACCTCGCTCAATGGCGAAAACGCCCTGCGCGTCCGTGACACCACATCGGATGCACCCAACCAGTTGCAGCCGCTCGAATATTTCCCGCTCGACCCCACCTGGCGGATCACTGCCGATTGGGTCGCCTTCGAAGCACCCAAGGGCCTGACCATCAGCACGTCCAAGGCGATCGAGACTGAGGTCGAAGCCACTCACAAGGCCGTCTTCACCCGCGATGGCGTCACCTACGAACTGCTCGCCACCCATGGCACCGCGGACGCTCCCCAATTCGTCATCCGCGACCTGACCTCGAAGGATTCGACCTATGCCGCCTGCCGCTTCGTCTTCGGCGAAGACGTCACCGACAAAACCATCGTGCTCGACTTCAACAAGGCCCTCAACCCGCCCTGCGCCTTCACCGAGCACGCCGTCTGCCCGCTGCCGCCGGCCGAAAACGTGCTGCCGATCCGCATCGAAGCGGGCGAAAAGCGCCTCCACGACTGATCCTGTTTGAAAAACAGCAAAAGGCCCGGCAACGTCACCGCTGCCGGGCCTTTCGTTTTGAATTCGTCGCTATCGCCTGACGGCGCGGACCAGGGCAATGAGGATACAGGCGCCCAGAAGGCCCGCGATCAGATAACCGAGCCAGCCGCCGAACGAGATGCCGAGGATCCCGAAGAGGAAACTTGCTATCGCCGCGCCGACGATGCCGAGCACTACGTTGAGAAAAATCCCGGTATTGGTCTTCATGATGTTGGATGCAATCCAACCTGCCAGACCGCCGATAATGATGGCTGCAATCCAGCCGACACCTGCTTCGCCCATTTTGTGAACCCCACAATTGCAATGACGGCCCGACCCGAGCCGCCTTGCTAAACGCGGCTGGGGCAAAACGGTTGCGTATCTAAAAATCGAAGCTCCATTGGCCGCCGGTTTCGGTAAAGCGGCCCATGCTGGGCGCCGACCAGCCGCGTCCGATCGAGTAAAGCCGCACCCGGCAGGTCACGACGCTATTGGGGTGCTTGGCACAATCGGTCGCGTCGAGCTTCACGCGGTCTCTAACGATCACGACGCTCTGACTTTCGAGAATACGGGTATTGCCGAGCATGGCGTCGATTGCCTGCGTGGGCGTCGGCCCCCCGGCAATCAGCGGCGCTTCTCCGGAACTGCATCCTGCAAGCGCCAATGCACCGACAATAGCCAGCATACCAAGTGGCTGCATCATGGAACCCTCCTCGCCCCATACGCGAAGACCCTAACAAATAGAGGTAAACCCCACGTGTAGCAGTTCCATCGAATGCATCCGTACCAACTCGTATGGCCGCGGCTTGAATGCCCGTCCCAGCTTTGCTACACGCAAAACCAGACAATCTAAGTCATATAAGGAAAGCCCGTGTCAGGCAGTGCAACGACGCAGCGGACGCTGCGATTGGAAGGCATCGGGTTGAGTGTCGGCTATGGCGGCAGCACCGTGCTCGACAATGTCGATCTCGCGATTCCCACCGGCGAGATCACCATCCTCATCGGCCCCAATGGCTGCGGAAAATCCACGCTGCTCAAGGCCATGGCGCGCATCTTGACCCCAACCAGGGGCAGCGTGCTGCTCGACGGCAAGGATATCCACCGCCTCGACACCAAAAGCGTCGCCGCCCGGCTCGGCCTCTTGCCGCAAGGCCCGATTGCCCCCGAAGGGCTGACCGTGCGCGAACTCGTGGCCCAGGGCCGCTTTCCCCACCAGACCCTCTTGCGCCAATGGAGCCGCACCGACGAAGACGCGGTCAACGGCGCCATGGACATTGCCGGCATTACTGATTTTGCCGACCGCAGCGTCGATACGCTCTCGGGCGGCCAGCGCCAGCGCTGCTGGGTCGCCATGGTCTTGGCCCAGGAAACCGATCTCATCCTCCTTGATGAACCCACCACCTTCCTCGACCTCAAGGTGCAGGTCGATCTGATGGACCTCCTCGCCGGCCTCGCCCATCAGCGCGGCCGCACCCTGGTCATCGTCCTCCACGAACTCAGCCTCGCCGCCGCCTATGCCGACTATCTGGTGATGATGAAAGAGGGCCACATCGTCGCGACCGGCACCCCGGACGAGATTTTCACGGCCGGCCGGTTGAAAGAAGTCTTCGGCCTCGACGCAAAAGTGCTGCGCGATCCCGATAGCGGCCGCATGGTCTGCGTTCCCTCGGGCACCCGCATGCGCCGGGCCGCGCCAGTGACCGCCCAATGAGCGCCATTGCCGCCCCCCATGCCGGCACGCATCCCGTCCGCGCCTGGAGCGGTGTTCCCGTGCTGCTCGGCGTTCTACTTCTCGCCTTCCTGCTGCACATTGCCGTGGGCGCCAAGCAACTCTCCCTCGGCACCGTCATCGAGGCGCTGTTCAACTTCGATCAAACCGTTTTCGACCATGTCATCGTCCGCAACCTGCGCCTGCCCCGCGCCGTCCTTGCGGTGCTTGTGGGCGCCAGCCTCTCGCTCGCCGGCGCGCTCATGCAGGGCGTCACGCGAAACCCGCTGGCCGATCCAGCCCTTCTGGGCCTCACGTCCGGCGCCGCCTTCGCCGTGGTGATCGCCACCAGCGTTCTGGGCCTTTCCAGCATGGTCTTCATCCCCTGGATCGCCATGCTCGGTGCGCTCGGCGCTGCGCTCATCGTCTACCTCATTGCCCGCCTCGTGCCCGGCGGCGCAACCCCGCTCAGCCTCACCCTCTCCGGCGCTGCCATCTCGGCCTTTCTCAGCGCCGTCATTTCCGTCGTGCACCTGCTTGATCAGGACACTTTTGAGAATTTGCGCGTCTGGCTGACCGGCGGCCTTGCTGGACGCGACATTACCCTCTTGCTCTATGTCGGCCCGCCGATCGCGCTGGCCCTCATCGGCGGCGTGCTACTCGCCCCCCGCGTCACCGTCCTCGCCATGGGCGATGAAGTGGCCCAGGGCCTCGGCGTAAAAACCGGCGCATTGAAGATACAGCTGCTCGCTGTGGTCGTCGTCCTGACCGCCTGCTCGGTGGCCCTTGCCGGCCCGCTCGGCTTCATCGGCCTCGTCATTCCCCATATCGTCCGGCTCTATGTCGGCTCCGATTATCGCTGGATCGTGCCCTATGCGGCGCTGGCCGGCGCCATCTATCTCCTCGGCGTCGATACCATCGCCCGCATCGCCATCCCGCCGCGCGAAATTTCCACCGGCATCATCACCGCCATGATCGGCGCGCCGCTCTTCGTCCAGCTCGTCCGTCGGAGGACCCGCTGATGTCCGCTCCCGCAAGTCACTGGGTGCTTCGCAGCAGGTCCGAACGCATCGCCCTGCGCTTGCCCATCCGCGCACTCGTCGCTCTGGCCCTCCTCACGCTAGTCCTGCTCGTCACCTGTTGCGTCAGCCTCGCCACCGGCACCTATGGCATCGGCCTCAACGAGGTCATCGACACCCTGCGCGGCCTCAGCATCAGCCGCGCCATCGACAATGTCGTTTGGGAATTCCGTTTCCCCCGCACCCTCGCCGCAGCACTTGTCGGCGCCATGATGGCCCTCTCCGGTGCCGCCCTCCAGAACACCACCCGCAACGGCCTAGCCGATCCCTCGCTCGTCGGCGTCAGCCAGGGCGCCGCGCTCGCTGTCGTCTCGCTCACCGTGGTCTTCCCCGACGTCTCCGGCGCCCTGCGTCCCTGGGCCGCCTTTGCCGGCGCCATTCTCGTTGCTCTCGCCATCCAGGGCCTGTCCCACACCCGCCAGGGCGGCAGCGCCATTCGCTTCATTCTCATGGGCATCGGTCTTTCGACCTTCATTTCGTCGATCACCTCCGCCCTGATGACCTATGGCGATATCGACCGCGCCATGGCCGCCCTGTCCTGGCTCGCCGGCTCGATCAATGCAGCAAGCTGGAGCGATGTCTGGACGCTGGGCATCTGGAGCGCCGTGCTGCTGCCCGCGCTCCTTGCCATCAGCCGCAGTGCCTCGGCCACCCGCATGGGCGAAGCATCGGCCATCAGCCTCGGCGTCCGCACCCGTCTGATCCGCAACCTCCAACTCGCCATCGCCGTCGCCCTCGCCGCCATAGCGACCTCCGTCGTCGGCCCGCTGGGTTTTGTCGGCCTCATCGCGCCGCATGCCGCACGCCGTATCGCCCCCGCCGGCATCGGACTCCATCTTGTCATCACCGCCATGGTGGGCGCCGTGCTGGTCTCGCTGGCCGACCTTATCGGCCGCGCCGCCTTTGCCCCCATTCAAATTCCCGCCGGCCTGCTCACCGCGCTCATCGGCGTACCACTTTTCATCGTGCTCATGGTGCGCAGCCGGTCCGCCGCTTCGCATTGACCCTGGAGGATTTCATGTCGCGTTTTCTCTTCCGCTCCACCCTCGCAGCCCTGGCCCTGAGCCTCATCGCCCCCGCCCTCGCGCAGGAAACCCGCTCCGTCACCGCGGCCAATGGCACCTTCGACATTCCCGTCGCCCCCCAGCGCATCGTCGCACTCAATGACCAGATCGTCGCGCTGCCGCTTTATGAGCTCGGCGCCGCCCTGGTCGGCAGCGCGGGCCGCGTCGATGCGGATGGCAAGACCTTCCTCCGCGGCGGCATGGATACGCTCGGGATCGACTATTCGAACACCGACATCGAATATGTCGGCCAGTTCAATGCCCTCGACCTCGAAGCCATCGCCGCGCTGCAGCCCGATCTCATCATCGGCGGCACTTACACCGACCCGGCCGTCGTCGATCAGCTGCAAGCCATCGCGCCGACCCTGGTGATCGACAATGGCACGCTCGGGCTCATCGAAACCCTGCGCACGCTCGCCGATGTCAGCGGACAGGCCGGCAATTTCGAAGCCCGCTACCAGCGCTATCTCGGCAATGTCGAACGCACCAAATCCTATATCGGGGACACCTCGGCCATCTCCGTGACCACGACCTTCATGTTCCCGGCCGGCGAGGAACTCTGGGTCTATCGCTCCAATCTCGGCGCCATCGCGCAGGTGCTCTCCGATCTCGGTTTCGCCCAGCCCGCCGCCGTCGCCGCGCTCGAAGATCCCCAGGCGCCCTGGAGCGCCGAGCTGATCCAGGAGCTCGATGCCGATTTCATCTTCGGCTTCTATCGCCAGCAGCCCGACGCCACGCCTGAAGCCATCCGCGCCGCCTATGAAAAGTTCGCCCCCGGCTGGTGCCAGGCCCTGACCGCCTGTCAGAAGGACCAGATGGTCCTCCTGCCCGGCCCCACCTTCGGCAGCACCATGGCCGGCCTCGATCTGGCGCTCGATCTCGTCGAAACCCACATTGCCGGCCGTCCCTTCATCCCCTTTAAAGAAGCCAAGTAATGGGTAAGCACGTCTTCTGCACCGACCTCTGCCTCGAACGCGGCGAGCCCCTGGCCGGCACCGGCGACGCGCCCAAGCGCGTCCTCATGCTCGCCTGGCCCCGCGGCAAATGGCGCACGCCACGCTGGGAATCGATCGACATGTCGCCCGCACTTTCAGAGGCTCTGCACGAGGCCGCCCACGCAAAACTCCATGTGGCGCTGGTCGATAAGGTCGAGGCCGAAGGCAGGCTGCCGACGCTCCACGCCCTGCCGGAAAACGTCTATGCCGACTTTTCCGACGAGGCCGAGCTGATCACAGCCATTCGCGACTATGTCGACGGCAAGCTCTTCGCCGGCACACCCGACACGCGCCCCACCATCATCTGCTGCACCGACAGCCGGCGCGACGCCTGTTGCGCCCGCCATGGCTTTTCGACCTATAAGGCGCTGGTGAAGATCGCGGACCCGGAAGAGTTCAACATCGTCCAGGCCACCCATATCGGCGGCTGCCGCTTCGCCGCCTCCCTGGTCGTTATGCCGCAACGCCAGCGCTATGGCCGCATGACCGCCGAACACGCCGAAGCTTTCCTCGACGCCATCGGCAAGAACGAGGTCTATCTCCCCGCCTATAAGGGCCGCTCCGACGAGGCCGAACCCGCTCAGGTGGCCGAACTCGCCGCCCTTAAATGGGCCGTCGAAAACGGGCTGGGCACATCAGCTGTCTCGCTCGACGGCGCCATCCCCGAAGACGCCCACGAGGGCGACCTGCTGACGCTCGAAGCCGAGCTACACGGCGCCCGCCTCTCCATTCGCATGCATGCCCAGGATTTCATGGTCCAGGGCAATTGCGGCGTCGTCGCCGAAGGCGGCGGCGAGATGACCCTGCGCTGGTGCGTCGACGAGGTCATCGCCCACCCCAAAACAGCAGCGCACTGACCGTCGAATACGGGCCCACCCGAAGCGATCCCGGAGACCACCAATGACTATCCTCCCCCGCCACGCCGCACTGATCGCAGCCGCCGGCATTGCCCTGCTGCTTGCGGCCCCGGTCTTTGCGCAGGAAACCCGCGCCTACACCGACGATGCCGGCCGCACCGTCGAAGTGCCCGTCGCGCCAAAGCGTATCGTCACCCTCCACGATAGCTCCCTCACCGTGCCGCTGGTCGAACTCGGCATCATCCCGGTAGGGGCCTTCGGCCGCAACGGCGAGGCCGGCCCCTTCATGCGCGGCGCGGCAACGCTGACCGGCGTGACCTTTGAAAACTCTGACATCGTCAATGTCGGCGCCTCCCCCGCCGATATCGAAGCGATCGCCGCCCTTGAACCGGACCTCATCATCACCTCGAGCTTCCAGGAAGCACCGATAGAACAGCTCGAAGTCATTGCCCCAACCGTCTTCGTCGAAGACAATGTGCGCGGCGAACTGGCGACCTTCGAGGACATCGCCGAACTGACCAACACCCAGGACAAGCTGGCCATTCTCAAGTCGCGCTACCAAGCCCAAATTGATCAGCTGAAGGCCGTCCTCGGCGGTCGCAACATCTCCGCCTCGATCATCCTGACCCAGGAAGGCCAGATTGCTGCCTGGCACACCTATGGCGTCATCGGCAAAGTCCTGCGCGATGCCGGCTTCACCTTCCCCGCCATCATCGATGGCCTCGAAGGCACCGAGCGCACCTTCTTTTCCGGCGAGGAACTCCCCGCCTTCGACGCCGATTTCATGTTCCTCACCTATGACCCCTCGCGCGGCCAGAGCCCGCAGGACGCCATCGCCGATATCGAAACGGTCACCCCCAGCTTCTGCCAGTTCCTAACCGCCTGCGCCGGCGAACGCTTCGTGCTCGTGCCGCGCGAAGACGCAGTCGCCCGCTCCTACACCGCCGCCGGCATGATGGCTTCCGCCGTCCTCGCCGCCATTTCCGGCCGCGATCTAGACGCGCTGGCGGAATAACCGAAACCGGAAACCGCATCATGTTCAAGCAATTCATCGCTGCTGGCATTCTGATTGCCGCCGGCCTCACCTCCAGCCTCGCCCAAGAGACCCTCAGTTTTACCGACGACTCCGGCCGCACAGTGGAAATTCCCACCAAGCCGCTGCGCATCGTCTCGCTGCAGGACCTTGCCATCACCGTGCCCTTGCTCGAATTGGGCGTGACGCCCGTCGGCAGCCACGGCCGCACCACGGCCGAAGGTCAGCCCTTCATCCGGTCCAGCGGCGTATTGACCGGCATCGACTTTGACAATTCCGACATCGCGTTCGTCGGCAATCTTCCCGCCGATGTGGAAGCCGTAGCCGCTCTCGAACCGGACCTGATCCTGACCACCCCATGGCAGACCGCGCCGGTCGAGCAACTCGCCACCGTCGCTCCCACGGTTGTTCTTGATGACAGCCAGCGCGGCGATCTCGCCATGCACGATATCCTGGCCGAACTGACGGGCACCGAAGACCGCCTCAACATCCTCAAGGCGCGCTATCAGGGCCAGGTCGAGCAGATCAAGCGCCTGATCGACACGCAGAACATCTCGGTCAACGTCATCCAGGGCGTCAACGGCCAGGTCGCCGTCTGGCACACCTATGGCGCGCTCGGCAAAGTGCTGCGCGATGCCGGCTTCACCTTCCCCGATCGCGTCAACGCCATCAGTGGCGGCGACCCCGAACGCCTGAGCGGCGAAGCCTTCCCCGAACTCGATGCCGATTTCGTCTTTGCCACCTATCGCACCGACACGCTCGAAACCCCGGCCGACGCGAAGAAATTCCTCGAAGAAGTGCTGCCCAACTTCTGCGACTATCTCCACGCCTGCCGTCAAAACCAGTTCATCATTATCCCGCGCGAAGAAGCCTCGGCCTCGTCCTATTATGGCCTCGGCGTCTTGAGCTACATGATCATCTCGCAGATCTCGGGCCGCGATTTCGTGCCCATGCCGCGCTGATATTGCTGGGATCCCCGCCAAAGCGGGGATCATCGCTTCAAGACTGGAATTCCGGCTTTCGCAGAACTGACAGCGTGATAAGAAGGGTCCGCTTCCGTTCCATACATGTCATTCGAGATGCCGCGATGAGCAATTCCATTTTCGCTGAGATCGTTGCCGCCGTCGGCGCCATGGCTGTGGCGCTCCGCCATGGCGGCGAAAACAAGTCCCCGGTCTACGGCTCCAAGCCCGATATTCCCGCGCCCAAGGCGCAGGGCAGCATTCCGACGCTAAAAATGCCGACGGCCAAGGGCTGGGAAGGCAATCACAAGCCAACCGCCGCCGCAGGCCTCAAGGTCAATGCCTTCGCCGCCGGCCTCGACCATCCGCGCCAGGTCTATGTCCTGCCCAATGGCGACGTTCTCGTTGCCGAATCCATGGGTGAATCGGGCAAACCCAACTCGCTCTTTGACCACGCCATGTCGGTCACCATGCAGCGCGCCCGCGCCTCGGGCACCAGCCCCAACCGCGTGACCCTGCTGCGCGACGCCGATGGCGATGGCGTCGCCGAAATCCGCCACGCCTATATCGAAAATGTCCGCCAGCCTTATGGTATGGTGCTCATCGGCTCGACACTCTATGTCGGCGCCAGCGATGCCCTGCTGGCCTACCCCTATGATCCCGCGGCCACCAAGATCACCGCGCCCGGCCAGAAGCTGATGGATCTCGTCCCCGGCGGCCACTGGACGCGCAACTTGATCGCCAGCAAGGACGGCACGAAAATCTATGTCGCCGTCGGTTCGCTGACCAATATCGGCGATGCCGGCATGGCGGCCGAAGAAAACCGCGCCTGCATCCACGAATATGACATCGCCACCGGCACGTCGCGCATCTATGGCGCCGGCCTCCGCAATGCCGTGGGCATGGCCTGGGAGCCGAGCACCGATGTGCTCTGGACCGTCGTCAACGAGCGCGACGGCCTCGGCGACGAAACCCCGCCCGACTACCTGACCTCGGTTCGCGATGGCGGCTTTTACGGCTGGCCCTATTCCTATTGGGGCGTCGTAGATGATCGCGTGCCCCAGAGCGCCGCGCATCCGGCCTCCGGCCAGGATCACCCCGACTTCGCCCTCGGCGGCCACACCGCCTCGCTCGGCCTCTCCTGGGTCCCCGAAGGCACCCTGCCCGGCTTCCCCGCCGGCATGGCCATTGGCCAGCACGGCTCATGGAACCGCAGCAAGCTAAGCGGCTACAAGCTCACCTTCGTTGCCTTCGAAAACGGCAAACCCACCGGCCTGCCGCGCGACATCCTCACGGATTTCCTCTCCGCCGACGAAAAATACTCCTTTGGCCGCCCCGTGGGCGTCGCCGTCGCCGCCGACAAGGCCCTCTTGATGGCTGACGACGTTGGCGACGTGATCTGGCGCGTGACGGGCGCCTGAGACTGGACTTGACCATGCTCACCAAAACGCTCGGCGCAGGGCTCCTCGCCCTCGCCGCCGCCTCCATCGCCCATGCCCAGGAACCCCTGACGCTGACCATCGGCGTCCAGGAAAGCGGCACCGTGCAGTGGGAAATCGAGACCATCAAATCTCTCGGCCTCGACACCGCCCATGGCCTCAATCTCGAGGTCCGTCCCCTGGCCGATAGCCGCGCCGGGCAGATCGCCCTGCAAGCGGGCGCCGTAGACGTGATCCTCTCCGACTTCGTCTGGGTTGCCGCCCAGCGCAATGACGGCAACCTCGTGACCATGGTCCCGCATTCGCTGACGGTCGGTGGCCTCATGGTCCCCGCCGATAGCGCCATCGCCGATGTGGCTGGCCTCGAAGGCAAGACCGTGGGCGTTGCCGGCGGCCCCGCCGACAAAAGCTGGATCATTCTCCAGGCCTATTTCGCCAGCAAGACCGGCAAAACCCTCTCCCAGGTCGCAGAAGCCCGTTTCGGCGCCCCGCCCCTCGTCAACGAACTGCTCGGCAATGGCGGCGTCGATGCCGGCCTCAATTTCTGGCAGTGGAACGCGCGCGCCAAGGCCGCCGGAATGCACGAACTGCTCTCAGTAAAAACCATGCTGGCCGATCTCGGCATCGCCGAACCGCCACCGCTGCTCGGCTGGACCTTTACGGAAGCAACGGCCGAAGCCAAGCACGACGCCGTTGTCCGCTTCCTCGATACCTCCTTCGCCGCCAAAGAGGTGCTCCTCACCGACGACGCGGCCTGGCAAAACCTCAAAGGCCTGATGGGCGCCGAGGACGATCCCGCGCTTTTCGAACAACTGCGTCAGGACTACCGGGCCGGCATCGTCTCCTCCTACGATGCCAATGACACCAACGCCGCCGAACAGACCTTCGCCCTCCTCGCCCGCTATGGCGGCAGCGAAGTGGTCGGCAAGGGTCAAGAACTGTCGCCGGGGACATTTTGGCCGGGCTACCGCAAATAGGCGAACCACCACGCGCAGGGCGCAAGCACGCCCTGCCGCTGCTCGAACTGCTGTCTTTCCCGATCCTGCTGCTGGTCTGGCAGGTCCTCGCCATGGTGTTGGCCCATAGGCTTTTTCCCTCGCCCGTGGCCGTGGGAGAGGAAATGCTACGCCTCGCGAGCGAAGGAAAGCTCCTCGCCGATCTCGGCAAAACCCTCTGGCGCGCCAGCCTCGCCTTCATTCTCGCCATGCTGATCGGCACCGCCCTCGGCATTCTCCTCGGCCGCAAAAACTGGCTCGACCGTCTGTTCTCCAGCTGGCTTCTCGTCGGTCTCAACCTGCCAGCAATCGTCGTCGCCATTCTGCTCTATATCTGGCTCGGCCTGACCGAAACCGCGCTGATCCTCGCCGTCGTCATCAACAAGGTGCCGCTGGTCGCCACCACCATCCGCGAAGGCGTGCGCAGCTTCGCCCCCGAATTCGACGAACTCGCCCAGGCCATGCGCTGGCCGACCGCGAAACGGCTCCGCCTCGTCTTCCTGCCCCAACTCATGCCCTTCGTCCTCGCCGCCGCGCGGACCGGCCTGTCGCTGATCTGGAAAATCGTCCTCGTCTTCGAAGTTTTAGGCAGCGATGGCGGCGTCGGCTATCGCGTCAGCCTCTTCTTCCAGTTCTTCGACATCACAGCCATTCTCGCCTACACCGCCGCCTTCATTAGCATCGTCCTCGTCATTGAATACGGCGTACTGCGCCCCATCGAGAGGAGGGTGCTGCAATGGCGACCGGCCCAAGCCTGATCATTTCGATCGACGAAAAGCGCTATGCTGGCAGCGCGCTCCCGACCCTTGCCGGTTTCAGAGCCGAAATCGCACCGGGCAGCGTCACCGCCATTCTCGGCCCGTCCGGCATCGGCAAATCAACGCTCCTGCGCATCATCGCCGGCATAGATCGCGATTTCTCCGGCCACGTGACCATCGACGGCCGACCCGCCGCCGATGCCCCGCCCCCCGGCTTCCTCTTTCAGGACCCGCGCTTGCTGCCTTGGCTGACAACATCAGACAATGTCCGAACCGCCGGCACAGGTGTCAGCACTGAAAAGGCTATGGCTGCCCTAGGCACGACCGGCCTCTCCAATCACGCGGCGCTCTATCCCCACCAACTCTCAGGCGGCATGCAGCGCCGCGCCGCCCTCGCCCGCGCTTTGGCCCTCAATGCCGGCCTGCTGCTGTTGGATGAACCCTTCGTGTCGCTCGACCGTACGCTTGTCGAGGAAATGTACGCCCTGATCGCGTCGATAGCCGATGCCGAGCGGCCAACCATGGTGCTCGTGTCCCACATGGCCGAAGACGCCGCGCGGCTAGCCGACCGGGTGCTTATCCTATCCGGCACGCCGGCCCACATTTCTGCAGACATTGCCCTGCCTCAACCGCGCGAACGGCGCGACCGGGCCATTCTCGACGACTATTCCAGTCAGATCGAAGCCGCTGCCTATCGCGAATAGTCGATCGGCATGGAAATGGTCAGCCGCGACCGCGGCAGGCCCTCGGGCGGCGGGGGAACAGGCGAACTGGCCATGACGAGGTCGCGCGCCGCCTGATCGAGCGATGCAAAGCCGCTCGATCGCGCCACGTTCACCGACAAAACCCTGCCCGAAGCGTCGATGCTGAATTGCACCACGACCTCGCCCTTTTCCCCGCGCGCCCGGGCATCGGGCGGAAATTTGCGCCGCTGCCCCAGGTGACGGAAAACACTCGATTCCCAGCGATTGACCTGCGAATTGCTCGGCTCCGCCGCTGCCGTCTGCTGCGGCGCTGCGGCCTGTTCGGCCTGCTGGGCGGCTGGTTTCGGCGCCGCAGCCTGGCTCGCCGCCTGTTGGGGCGGCGGTGCACGGCGCGGCGGCGGGGTAAACTTGGTCGCTGGCGTCGCGGCTCGCACATCGGCGATCCGCTGCGGCATGGCCACCGGCACCGGCAGGTTCGGATCGAGAGGCTCGACAACCGGCTCGTCCGGCACAGGTTCCGGTTCCAACTCCTGCGGCAAAACCGCAGCAACGCGCGACTGAACGACGACCGCCGGTTCCGGCACCTCTACCTCCGGCACGTCGATAATTGGCTCGACAGGTTCCGGCACCACTTCCGGCGCAGGCTCGGGCTCGGCCACAGGCTCCAACTTCGCCTCGGCCGTCTCGACAACCTCCTCCGGCTCCGGCCCGGCGACCTCTTCGGCCTCCGCCACCTCTTCAGGCTCAACCACCTCTTGCGGTTCCGTGGCCTCTTCAGGTTCAACCTCGGGAGGCGGTTCAACGACCGGCTCCGGCTCTTCAACCGGCTCAGCTTCCGGGTCAGGCTCCGCCTCGCTCGCGGCCGTTGCCTCGGACGCAGCGGAAAGCTCGCCCTCGGGCACATCGAGTTCCTCGGTCGCCGGCGACACCGCAAACTCGGCGAATTCGATTACCATCGCCCCGGCGGGCGGACCTGCAATCTCCTCCACCGGCGCAAAGGTCTGATAGGCCCAATAGCCACCAGCGAGCCCCGCAATAACCAGCAGGCTCGCCGTCGTCCAAAGCGCAACGTCGCCCTTCCTGGCGCGCAAAAAATCTTCCGCGACAAAACTGTCGCCTGTTCTGGTCATTCTGCGGCCTGAGCGTCCTGGCCGCTCGGCACGGCCACGGCATTGGCCGATTCCAGCCCCACCAGCGCAATCCGCACATAGCCCGATGAACGCAAGAGGTTCATCGCCTCCATCAGGTCGCCATAAGCCACCGCCGCATCGGCCCGGAGGAATACGCGCGTCTCGCGATCGCCCTCGGTCACCCGGTCGAGCGAAGCGGCAATGGCGTCACGCGCCACCGTATCATTGCCGATGGCAAGGCTCAGGTCTTCCTTGAGCGTCACGAACAGCGGCTCTTCCGGCCGCGGTGCCGGCGTCGCGTTGGAAACCGGCAAATCGACATTCACATCGACCGTCGCCAACGGCGCCGCCACCATGAAGATGATCAGCAAAACCAGCATGACGTCGATGAAGGGCGTCACGTTGATCTCGTGATTGACATCGAGCTCGTCGCCCCCGCCTTCCTTGATCCGACCGGCCATGCTCCTACTCCGCCGCGAGCGCGGTCGGGCCCCGCGCAATGGCGAGCGCCGAACGATCGAGATCGCGGCTGACGAGCCGCTCGATGCCGGCCGAAACATCCGCCAGCACCTGGCGATAGCCGGTGACCGACCGGGCAAACGCATTATAGATCACCACCGCCGGAATAGCGGCCACAAGCCCAAAAGCCGTCGCCAGCAACGCCTCGGCAATGCCCGGCGCCACCACGGCGAGGTTGGTTGTCTGCGTTTCGGCAATGCCCACAAAGGCATTCATGATACCCCAGACGGTGCCGAAGAGACCAACGAACGGCCCCACCGAACCCACCGAAGCCAGAATGCCGAGGCTCTGCGAAATCTTGCGCCCCGCCGCCACTTCGATGCGGTTGAGGCGCGAGGACACGCGCTCCTTGATGCCGGTGGGATCGACCCGCCCGATCAGATCGCTCGACATTTCCACCTCTTCGGCGGCCGCCTTGACCAGCATGGCCCCAAGCCCAGGGCGATTGGCCATGACCGCGGCGACGCTATCGAGACTCTCTGCCTTCAACACCTCGCGCAGCGCCTTGTAGGCGCGGCGGCGTGCCCCAGAAAGCTGCAAGCTCTTGGCCACCCAGATGATCAGCGTGACGATCGAGGCTGTAAGAAGCCCGACCATGACGCTTTTCACGACATAATCGGCCGCCATGAACATGCCCCAGGGCGAAAGATCGTGGCCCGCAAGGCCCGTCTCCACCATGGGAAGATCAGAGCCAGCAACGGCAGCCGGTTCGGCCACAGCCGGAATGCCCGGCGCAGGTGCAGTGGTTTCAATGGCCGGCGCCGGCGCGACATCCTGCGCCGCGAGCGGAAACGCCAAGCTGGCAAACAGGATCAAGCCAGCGACGGCACGAAGCGCGCTTCTGTTGCGGTTGAGAAAATCAGCCATCCGGACACTACCTTTGACACAGCGCCTGCTGTCAACCGGCCCGAGGGTCATCTAACCCGGTCGGCCGCCCATCGGGCAAAGGCATATGCAGAAGCTCAATGCCGTTCAACTATTAAAGATGACATTTCTTGTCAAGAAAACAGCGGCGCGCGATGCCACATCGCATGTGGAATTGACGCCACCACGAACGCCCTGAGTCAAGCAAGCAGTTCGGGCGCCGTCAAAGCCGCGGCAAGGCTCGTATTGTCGAGCACCTCGCGCGAGGCCAACGCAACGCGCGAAAACACATGCCGCAACTCGCAGCTATCTTCCGAGCGGCAATCCTCGCAGCGCCGATAGGCCACCTTGGAGAGACACGGCAGCAGCGCGATCGGCCCGTCGATCAGGCGCAGCACCTCGCCGAACATCACGTTCTCCGCTGGGCGGATAAGCTCATATCCGCCCGTGCGCCCGCGATGGCTGCGCACCAGGCCATTGGCCTTAAGCTGGAGCAGGATCTGCTCCAGAAACTTCTTCGGTATCTTCTGTTCGGCCGCAATCTCGCTGGTCATCAGCGTCTTGCCCGCCCCCACCCGCGCAAGCGCAAGCAGGGCACGAAGCGCGTAGCGGGCCTTCTGGGAAATCACCGCGCGCTCCTCGCGATCTCAAGCAGGCGGAAATAGTTTCCAGCGTTTCGGGCGGAAGCTGATCCGGCTCCGCTCGCCCGCCGGATGATCGAACGGCAGATCGATCTCCACCCGATGCCCCGCCCCACCGATATCGAGCTCAACCCGGCGCGTCCCGCCCACGCGGCGGCTACTGGCGACCACACCGGACAAAGCCGCGTCGCCCTCGACCAGTTCAATATCATGAG
Source organism: Devosia sp. Root685 (assembly GCF_001427875.1). Classification (GTDB taxonomy): domain Bacteria; phylum Pseudomonadota; class Alphaproteobacteria; order Rhizobiales; family Devosiaceae; genus Devosia. Next base: position 271,523 of record NZ_LMHK01000002.1, read on the forward strand.
GCCGGAAGAACAGACGCGCCGCCCCCGCAGCTTCGGGCGCGGAAATACCAACAGGCCGGTCACCCAGCCAGATATCCCCGCGCTCGATATTGACCGGCAAAGTGCTGGATTCGCCGATGAATCCAAAAACGAACGGCGATTGCGGCTGGTCGTAGACCGTATCCGGCGTGCCCACCTGTTCGATCTTGCCCTGGCTCATCACGCAAAGCCGGTCGGCCAGTTCCAGCGCCTCTTCCTGGTCATGCGTCACGAATACAGTCGTGTGCCCGGTGCGATCATGGATTTCGCGCAGCCATTTGCGCAATTCGCGCCGCACCTGCGCATCGAGCGCTCCAAATGGCTCGTCGAGCAGCAGCACCCGCGGCTCGATAGCAAGCGCACGGGCAAGCGCCACGCGCTGCCGCTGGCCGCCGGAGAGTTGGCTCGGATAGCGCTTTTCAAGACCCGAAAGCTGCACGAGATCGAGTAGTTCGCGCGCCCGGCGCCGGATTTCCGCCTTGGGCGGTCGGCTGGACCGCGGCCGCACTTCGAGCCCGAAAGCAACATTCTCAAGGATGGTCATGTGCCGGAACAGCGCATAGTGCTGGAACACGAAGCCGATATTGCGCTCCTGCACGCTCTTTTCCGAAGCGTCCTCATCGCCGAAGAAAATCCTGCCCGCCGTCGGCCGTTCCAATCCAGCAATGAGACGCAGCAAGGTGGTCTTGCCCGAGCCCGAGGGTCCGAGCAGCGCAATGAGTTCGCCCGAAGCGATATCGAGCGACACATCGTGCAGCGCCGGAAACCGGTCGAATTCCTTGCGGACGTTTTGAACGCGTACTTCCATCTCTATTCCAGTTAGTGGCCGCGACCGGTGGCGGCAAGTTCGTCGCCGAACCGCCATTCCAGCGCTGTCTTGAGAACCAGGGTGACGAGCGCCAGAAGCGCGAGAAGCGAGGCGAGCGCGAAGGCCGCCGTGCTCTGATATTCATTGTAGAACATTTCGACCTGCAGCGGCATGGTCGTGGTCTGGCCGCGGATTTTACCCGAAACCACGGCCACGGCGCCGAATTCACCCATGGCGCGCGCATTGCAAAGCAACACGCCATAGAGGAGGCCCCATTTGATATTGGGCAGGGTCACGCGCCAAAACGTCTGCCAGCCCGAAGCCCCGAGCGACAAAGCCGCCTCTTCATCCCCCGAACCCTGATCCTGCATCAGCGGAATAAGTTCGCGCGCCACAAAAGGAAAGGTCACGAAAATCGTCGCGAGCACGATACCCGGCACGGCAAAGAGGATCTCGATATTGTAGGACCGCAGCCACGGCCCCAGCACGCTGCCCGAACCGAACAACAGCACATAGACCAGCCCCGAAATCACCGGCGACACCGAAAACGGCAAGTCGATCAGCGTCGTCAGAAACGCCTTGCCCTTGAATTCGAACTTGGCGATCGCCCAGGATGCCGCGACGCCAAAAACCACATTGAGCGGCACGGCAATGGCCGCCACCAGCAGCGTCAGCCTTATGGCCGACAGTGCATCGGGCTGCATCAGGGACTGAAAATAGACGCCGATCCCCTGCCGCAACGCTTCGGAAAACACCGCAACCACCGGCATGACCAGAAACAGCGCCATGAACAACAGACCGGTGATGATCAGGATCCAGCGGACATAGACCGGTTCATTGGTCGGCGAAGTCAGGCGACGGATATGCGAATTAGCTGCCATAGCCATATCTCCGGCGGCTCCAGGCCTGAATGAGGTTGATGACAAAGAGCATCACGAAGGAAATCGCCAGCATCACCGTGGCGATGACGGCCGCCCCGGCATAGTTGAACTCTTCGAGCCGGATGACGATCAGCAGCGGCGCGATTTCCGAAACGAAGGGAATGTTGCCGGCAATGAAAATCACCGATCCGTATTCCCCCACCGCCCGGGCAAAGGCCAGCGCAAAGCCGGTCATGATAGCTGGCGCCAGACTCGGCAGCAGCACCCGCGAAATCGTCTGAAAGCGGTTGGCGCCCAGCGTTGCCGAGGCCTCCTCCACTTCCTTGCTGACCTCTTCGAGGATCGGCTGGATCGTCCGCACCACGAAGGGCAGACCGATAAAGATCATGGCGATGGTGATTCCGACCGGGGTGTAGGCGATGCGCCAGCCCAGCTGCGCCGCAAACTGCCCAACAATCCCATTAGGCGCATAGATCGCCGTAAGCGCAATGCCGGCGACAGCGGTCGGCAGCGCGAAGGGCAGATCGACCATGGCGTCAAAGATGCGCCGGCCCGGAAAGCGATAGCGCACCAGCACCCATGCGATCAGCGTGCCGAAGACGACATTGATCCCCGCCGCAATCAGCGCCGTAACGAAACTGGTGCGCAGCGAGGCGAGCACGCGCGGGTCGAGCGCCGCCGCCCAGAACCCGCTCCAGCCAAGCCCGGCCGAGCGCAGCACCAGGGCCACCAGCGGCACGAGGATGATCAGCGAGAAGTAGGCAAGGGTAAACCCGAGGGTCAGCCCGAAGCCCGGAATAACACTGGGTTGGCGAAAGCGGCCGAACCTGCTCATGCGGCTTTCTCCAGCAGGGATGCGCTGACGCGGCATCCGGGTTGGTGCAGTTTTGGTCGGATCATGCGGGGGCCCGAAATTTCCGCCTAACTCTAGCCACGGAGTAGGGTTTCGCAAGGCGAGGCCCGGACAACATTCTATCCAAAGATAGAAATTCGTTCCACCAGATGCAGGGTCGGGCGAACCCGATTGCGTTTCGCTCCAAACTCAGTGCGCGGCGAGCAAAGAGTTGGCGATCCCGGCACATTGCAAACGGATGTCAGGCACAGCCTCGATCTCGAAATATCGCCCCCTCGTCAGCGGCCCCACAACGCGCACGCGCTGCGACACACGCCCGTCCGCAGCGACCACTGCGCAATTGGCATCGACGTCGAGACCGATATGCATTTCATCCGGCCGCGCCGCGCCCGATTGCATCAATTGCCGGATCAGCGGATTGGCGCTGGCCCGCACATCGACCGACACGCCACCGCAATCATAGACGCGCGCCACATCGATCACCTCCCGCCGCTCCGTGCCCCGCGGGCGAACAGTTGCCCGCACCACGTCCCCGATCCGCTCGATGCCGACAAATTCACCCGCCACGAGATTGACCTGACCGACCTCCACGGCCCGCGCCAATCCCGCATAAAGATCGGGCGGCAGGCGATGGCGGTGAATATTCCACCAGGGCCGCACATGCCGCAAAAACTGCCGCTTTTCCTTGAGCGGCCAACTACCCCAGAGCCGCTGGTTGAACGGCCGCAGCCCATCGACCACGCTGCGCCAGTCGCCACCTTTTGCTTCCACCTCGCGCACCACGTCGCGGAACCAGTGTGCCAGATATGTCAGGCTGGTCCCAAACGGCACATCGGCCGCGTCGATCGCGATAGGCGCCACATCCCTGTGCGCCTTGGGCAGCAGCCCATTGCGCGAAACAACGGTAATGGGCCCGCGATGCTTCGCCTCCGCCAGGGACACCCACGCATCGACCATGCTCAGCCCCGAACCAAGGATCATCACCGCCGCATCGGGATCGAGCGGCGTGTCCCGCTCCGATCCCGCGCGAATGGCAATGCCCCTGCCCCGCGCCGGCTGCGTTTCATGCCCCACGGCCAAAGCCGCCCATTGCGAAACAATGCTCGTCCCGTTGGCGAGCACCGTCTCGACGCCATGGGGCGTTTCATTGAGCGCCACAGCCTCTTCGGATCGCACCAGCAAGCGCCCCGGCAGATGCTCGCCGGCTTCGCGCAACACATCTTCAAGATAGGCGCCATAAAGCCGCCGCGGCACAAAGGTCCAGGACGAGCCGTGCTTTCCCGGTTCTCGCCGTTGCAGCCAGCGCCAGAAATGCTCGGGGTCATCGGCAAAGGCACTCATGCCCCGCGCCGGCACATTGACGCGATGGTTGCGCGCCAGCGCCGAATAGGCGAGGCCCTGGCCGAACCGCCCCTGCCGTTCGATGAGGGTAACGCGCAGATCGGGATCGGAACTGCGCAGCAGGTGCGCGGCCAGCAATACCCCGCTCGCGCCGCCGCCGATGATGACTATCGATTTGCCTGTCGAGCCTGTGGCGGTCATCGCAACCCTCCGGTCATGCGCAATGCGCCGTCAATATCTGGTGCCGGGACACTATCCCGGCGTCACTCTGGGCATCTAGAACGAGCGCAACTGCGCTTGCGGCGCGGCACTTCGCTGCAGCCTTTGCTGCGAACGGTCTGCCCGTTCGGCAACCTGCCGGGCCAGTTCGTAGCCTGCGACCCAGCGCCCGAATCCGCTCGCCACATTGATATGGCCCACATAGCCGGCATCGACCAGCGGCGCCTGCCAGCTTTTCGCCAGTTGGGTGGCCTTTTCGAGCGTCATATAAACATCGTCCCGGCTGGCAACGACCTGAGCCGGAAACGGCAATGGGGCGGTCGGAATGCGCCCGAATTCGTAGCTCCGCGCATGCAGCGCCGAGGTGCGCTCGATATCGGCCGGCGCGACCAGCAGCGCCCCGCCGACCAGCGGCGCCACTGAACTCTTGGCGAGCCGGGCCACCAACATGGTCCCAAGACTATGCGCCACGATGATCGCACCGGGATTAGCCAGCACGGCCTCTTCGAGCCCCCGCTGCCAGCGCCCGGCATCGGGATTGGACCAATCGGCCTGCTCGACCAGTTTCGCCTCGTCAAAATCCTCGAGCCAAAACCGTTGCCAGTGCCCTTCGCCCGATCCGTTGAGGCCGGGCACGACGAGGACCGTCCGGCTCATTGCTCCGGCACCCCTTCGTGCCGCACATCCCAAAAACTGCGCGGCTCGGGCTCCGGCGCCTTGCCGGCAAGATAGATCGCGTCCTCTTCGAGCGGGCTCAGGGCGGCCGCGTCCGTGCGCTCGGGCAGTCCACCAAAGAAATTGGCCTTGGCGGGCGCCTCTTCCGCACTGTTCCTGACCAATGGGCCGGGACTAAAAATACCGAAGAAATGCACCATTCTGTCCTCCGAAGTATAGACGTCACTCAGGAAGGGGTCGTGCCCCGGGGCGAAGAAAGGTGCGGCCGGCGCCCAGGCGGCCGGCCGCAATGGCTTTACTGGGTCGGACCGGAATAGATCTGGTCGAACACGCCGCCATCGCCGAAGTATTTGGGCTGCGCTTCGCGCCAACCGCCGAAATCCGCGATGGTAACGAGATGCACATCACCAAAGCGGGCGATATCTTCGGGCGCCGCAGCATCCGGACGGAACGGGCGATAGTAGTGCTTGGCAGCAATCGCCTGCCCGGCATCGGAGTAGAGATAGTCGAGATAGCCTTCAGCGAGATCGAGATTGCCCTTCTTTTCGGCATTGCCCTGAACCAGCGCCACCGGCGGTTCGGCAAGGATCGAGAGCGACGGCGTCACGATATCGAAGGCATCGGGACCAAGCTCTTCTAGGGCGAGATAAGCCTCGTTTTCCCAGGCGAGCAGCACGTCACCAATGCCGCGCTGCACAAAGGTCGTGGTGGAACCACGCGCGCCGGTATCGAGCACCGGAACGTGCTTAAACAGATCCGTCACATATTCCTGCGCCTTGGCCTCGTCGCCGCCATTGGCTTCACGAGCCCAGGCCCAGGCCGCGAGGAAATTCCAGCGCGCACCGCCCGAGGTCTTGGGGTTGGGCGTGATCACTTCGACGCCGTCGCCAACCAGATCGCCCCAGTCCTTGATGCCCTTGGGATTGCCCTTGCGCACGAGGAAAACGATGGTCGAGGTATAGGGCGCGTTGTTGTTTTCGAGCTTGCCGCGCCAATCAGCCGGAATCAGGCTCGGATTGGCATCCGAAATGGCGTTGATGTCGCTTTCGAGCGCCAGCGTGACAACGTCGGCCTCAAGCCCGTCGATCACGGTACGGGCCTGCGAACCCGAACCGCCATGGGTGACCTGCACCGCAACGGTCTCGCCCTTGCTCTCTTTCCAATAGGCAACGAACGCCTCATTGAAATCGCGATAGAGCTCGCGGGTCGGATCATAGGAAACGTTGATGAGCGTCCGGTCCTGCGCATGGGCCGTGACGGAGAACCCGACCGCGAGCGAGGCGGCGAGGGCTGCATAGGCGAATATCTTGGCTGTCCGTTTCATTGGAACCTCCCGGTAGCGAATACATAAACCCTATCAACTCAGTCGTGATTGGAAAGGTTCATGCTTGCGAGCCGAAGCCCCTATGGAGAAAATAATGCTCCAATCGAGCCCCGCTGCCAAGATTGTCGCAATGGAGTTCCGAAACGAGGCGCATTACCTCGATTTCGTTGCGCGTATTTGAAAGGTTTTACGAGACCTTAACCGCACTCGATGCCTGGCTCACCAGGATACCGGCCACGACACAAATGACCGCATAGGTCACCGTAACCGTCAAAATGCCAAACATGGCATTGGTCAGCCCCATGACGAAAAAGCCTGCGACCAGCGCCGAAACGAGCACGAGGATACGCGGCTTTGCCGCACTGCCTGGTGCCCGGACCACTTCCACGATCGGCGCCAGCAGAAACAGCGCATAGGCCACCAGCCCCACAATGCCGGCACTGGCCGCAAAATCGACGAGATCGTTATGGAGGTGCGGCCAGCTCCCGAAGGGCATTTCGGACAGCTCATTGGCAAGATTGACGAAGGCCAGCGGGCCATGGCCGAAAATCGGCGCCTGCAAAAACGCCTTTATGCCTCCAGAAATCATCTGCAAACGAATTGCCGTCGATTCGTCCGTCGGCACGCCATTTTGCAGCACATCGGCCACATCGAGCAGCACGCGCTGAATGCCCGATAGCTGCCCGGCTCCCAAGAGCAGTGCAACCGCCCCACCGACCACCAGAACCACCAGCGCAATGAGCGCCTTCTTGAAAGAAACCAAGCGGAGCACGACAAGCCCGATGGCCGCCACGGCCAACATGGCCGCGATGGCAACCACAGCGCCGCGCGTGCCCGATAGCACGACGGCGATCGTCGCAAACACCGGCCCCAACAAGAACAAGAACCGCCAAAGGCTCACTTTTCCCACAAGCCCGGCGCAGGCAATGAACCCCACCAGCAGCGCCACATCGGCAAAATGGATCGGATTGGCCACCCCGCCGCCTGCCCGCACGGTGCCCGTCGCCACGACTTCCATCAGCGCCACCACAGCCGCCCCGGCGACACCACCCAGCGCCAGAATAGCAATCAGCCCCGAACTATCGTCGGCCTTCATATCCTCGGCGGCGCTCAGCAATGGCCAGATAGCAAAGAGCGGCGAGAAATAGGCCAGCCCGATCAACCCTTCAAAGGACTGCGCCCCGATCCCATAGGAAAGCGCGATAAGCCCCAGCCCCAGCACCGGCATCCAGATAATCGGCCGCCGGAATTGTGCGCCGCCACGCTGGAACATCAGCGCGATGGAAAGGCCGCCGAGCGCCAGGAAAATGACATTCCCCGCTTCGGGCGCAACCGGCGCCATGGCAAGCGTGGCGACAAGGGCGAGGAGAACGGCAGCGCTGCGGACTGAGTAAAGCATGGGGCTCACCTACAGCCCGAAATCGCTCCCGACAAGCGCCTCAAACGCTCGACCGCCCCCACCGCGCCTGCAGCGAACGCCCAAAACCACCCATGAAGGGCGCAAAGAAGAGCACGATCGTGCGGAAATAATGGACCAGCAGGAACAGCGCCGTCAGCACAATGGCGCCGACGATAATCACCAGTTCGAGCGACAGCCCGATGGATTTGAGCCACGCCGTCAGCAGCATGCCCGGCAGGATATGCGCGGCGGCCCAGGCAAAGGCCGACGAAATATTGATGATCGAAAACCAGCGATACGGCATGCCCATCATGCCCGCGATCCCCGGCACCACTGCCTTTACCCCGGGAATAAACCGGCCGATGAATACCGATTTGCCGCCATGCTTGGCAAAGAATGCCTCGCCCTTATCCAGCAGCTCCAGATAATTGCGAAACGGCCAGATCGTCCTGATCCGGTCCTTGAGGGCGTGACCCACAGTATACGAAATCGCATCCCCGATCACCGCGCCCAGCACCGCGGCAAAGTAAATCTCCCAGAACGGCAGCTTGCCCGTGGCGATGATCCCGCCAACCAGCAGCAGAACCGGCGTCGAGGGCACGAATAGCCCCAGAATGAACACCGCCTCGCCAATGGCGACAAGAAAGATAAACCCGATCGAAAGCCAGAAATTGTCCGATACGGCATTGAGAAGGGTCTCAAGCCAAACCGACACGGAATGGAGAAATTCGATCATAGGGGCTGAAAACCAGAAGAAGGGACGCGGGGACACAGGCATCGCTGCGCGCAAAAAGCGGCGGAAATGCCGCCGGAGATTACTCCCGCCCGCGCAGGGAAAGCTAGCCACCATCCCAACCCGTCGCAATGATTTGCTTATGCGCCCCGGCGCCGCCTCACCGGGGGCCTAAGCCCCCTTGCCCACCACCTCCGCCGCCGCAATAGCCGCCATGTTGACAAGACCCCTGCTGGTCACTGTCGGCGCCACGATATGCGCCGGCTGCCGCGTCCCCATCAGGATCGGCCCGATATGCAGCCCGTTATTGAGCTCCTTGAGCAGCGTCATCGAGAGATTTGCCGCCTCAAGGTTCGGGAAGATCAAGAGGTTCGCCTCCCCGTTCAACACCGAGTCCGGAATATAGCGCTCGCGCAATTCCGCATTGACCGCCAGATCGCCCTGCATTTCCCCCTCGACCACAAGATCGGGCGCCACGGCCTTGAGCTTTTCATAGACCGCCCGCATCTTCCCGGCCGTCTCGCCCTCGCGCGACCCGAAGTTCGAATAGCTCAAGAGCGCCGCCTTGGCCTCGATGTTAAAGCGCTTGAGATGGTCCCGCGCCTGCAAGGTAATCGACACCAGTTCATCGACACTCGGATCGATATTCACATAAGTATCGGCGAGGAAAAACACCCCGCGATTGAGCAGCAGCATCGACAGCGCCGAAAGCTGGCTGGCATCGTCCGCCAGCCCGATGACCGAGTGAATATCGCGCGCATGCTTGATGAAGCGCCCCTGCAATCCGCAGATCAGCGTATCAGCATCGCCGCGCCGAACCGCCATGGCGCCGATCACCGTACTATTGGTGCGCAAAATCGTCCGCGCCGTATCCGGCGTCACCCCCTTGCGCCCCACCAGCGAATGGAACTCCGCCACATAGTCGCGATAGCGCGGATCGTCCTCGGGGTTGACGACCTCAAAATCCCGCCCCGGCCGGATGGTCAGCCCGAACCGTTCGAGCCGCGCTTCGATCACCGAGGGTCGCCCGATCAGGATCGGCTTGCCGATCCCGTCTTCCAAAATCACCTGCGCCGCCCGCAGCACGCGCTCATCCTCGCCATCGGCAAAGGCAATGCGCTTGGCCTCGCTCTGCGCCTGCTCGATCATCGGCTTCATCACCATGCCCGAGCGGAACACGAAGCGACGGAGCTGGTCACGGTAGGCATCGAAATCGACGATCGGCCGCGCCGCCACCCCGCTCTCCATCGCCGCCTTGGCCACAGCCGGCGCGATCCGCAAAATGAGCCGCTGATCGAACGGATTGGGAATCAGATAGTCCGCGCCAAAGATCGCCGGCACCCCATGCGCCGTCGCCTCCAGCCCCGGCTCATGCGCCAGCTGCGCAATCGCATAAGCCGCCGCCGCCTTCATTTCCTCATTGATGATTGTTGCGCCACAATCGAGCGCGCCGCGGAAGAGAAATGGAAAACAGAGGACATTGTTGACCTGATTGGGATAGTCCGAGCGCCCGGTGCAAACCAGCGCATCGGACCGCGCTTCTTTCGCCAGTTCGGGCATGATTTCGGGCACCGGATTGCTCAGCGCCAGGATCAGCGGATTTTCCGCCATATCCTTCATCATTTCCGGCTTCAGCGCCCCGGCCTTGGACAGCCCGACATAAATGTCGGCGCCCGCCATCACCTCGCTCAGTTCCGTCGCTTCGCTATCCTGCGCAAACGCCCCGCGCCAGCGATCGACCGAATTATCGCGCTTCCTGGTCACCAGCCCCTTGGAATCGGCGATCCAGATATTCTCCCGCTTCGCGCCGACCGCGATCAGCATGTTCATGCAGGCAATGGCCGCCGCGCCCGCGCCGGAAGTGACGATCTTGACCTTGCCGATATCCTTGCGCACGAGCCGCATGGCGTTGATCACCGCCGCCGCAACGATGATCGCCGTGCCGTGCTGGTCATCGTGAAAGACCGGGATATTCATCCGCTCGCGCAGCGCTTCCTCGATCTCAAAACATTCCGGCGCCTTGATATCCTCAAGGTTGATGCCGCCAAAGCTCGGCTCCAGCGGCGCCACGATCTCGATGAACCGCTTGGGGTCCTGCTCGTTGACCTCGAGGTCGATGGAATCGATCCCGGCGAACTTTTTGAACAGCACCGCCTTGCCTTCCATCACCGGCTTACTGGCCAGCGCGCCGATATTGCCCAGCCCCAATACCGCGGTGCCGTTGGAAATGACGGCCACCAGATTGCCCTTGGAGGTATATTTATACGCCGCCTGCGGATCGGCCGCGATTTCTTCGCAGGGAATGGCCACACCGGGCGAATAGGCCAGCGACAGGTCGCGCGTATTGGCGAGGGGTTTGGTCGCCACGATCTCGAGCTTGCCGGGCTTCGGGAACTCATGAAAATGCAGCGCCGCATCGTGCAGGCTGGAAGTCGTATCGGCCATTTTGTCTCCCCGGTCTTTATAAAGGCTGTTCAACGCCCCGCCCCACAATCAGGACGGTACCAGCCATGACCAGATAGACTTTGGTCGCTAGGGCGCGGCTTGCCCCAGCATCTCGACGAATAAGCCATAGGCGACGTCGGTATTGGCGTGCTCCTGCCGCGGATCGATGAGGTCATGCGGCAGGCCCAGCGATAGCGGCACCACTTTCACCTCAACCTCAGCACCAAGCCCCCGCCATGCCGCCACCAGACGGTCGATGAGCCGATCGTTCACTTCGGTGTCCGCCTCGTTGATCATCACCGCCAGCCTCTGTGCCCTTGGGGCCTCCTTGTCCGCCAGATCAGCCGTCACCTCCCCAATGAGCATGAATTGTCCAAGAGCCCTCGTGGCCACCCGCGGATAGGCATAGTCCATCTCGGGCGATCCCTCCGGGTTTTGTGCGTCCCAGCTCATCATCATATTGGGCAGCAGCAGCAAGAGATTGGTGGCCGCCCGATTGGCCCAGGCCGGAACCAGGCGCGGGCCGAAAAACGGCGCCATGGCAATCGCCTGATCAACATCGGCGCGCTGCTGTCCACTCCAGGCCGAAAGCACGCCGCCGGCCGACAGACCGCTGACCACGACCTCACCCCCAATGCCCTGCGCGATGGCAATGGCCTCTTCGGCCGCCGCCACATAGTCCTCCGCGCCAATCTCGGCCAGGGCCATGGTCATGCGGTCAGCCTCTCCATGACCCGGCAGTCGCGGCACATACACATTGTATCCGAGCCCAAAAAGCATCGGCGCCAACGCCTCCGCCTGCGCCGGACAATTGGTCAGGCCATGGAGAAAGATGATGGTTGGAGCCTCCTGGCTCTCCTGCAAGAGCAGCTTCGACGCGCATCGCGGATTGATCGGAAGCCGATCCTCCCGCTGCCGCACCGCCGCATAGGTAGCGATCGCCTGCTCATAGTTCAGCTCCGCGGCGAGGCCCTCGCCAGCCACGCGCCCCCGCTCAAGCGGCAGCACGGTGAGCCAGACGAAAACAACAGCCAGAGCGCCCATCAAAGCCAACAATACCAATCCCACCCAGCGCAGCAATTTCAGCGCCGGATCGCCTCCCATCGAGGCTGGATAGAGAGGCCGCAACAAAAGCGCCGCGACCACGCCCGTGATCGCCATGAAGGGGACCGCCGCAAATCCAGTGGTGAAAAGCCCAAAGCCGCTGAGCCTGCCGACCGCCGCCGCCTGCTCCATTGCCCCGTCAATTTCCGGCGAAATCCGCAACACTTCGGCAAAGGCGAGCACGACCGGGTAGGACAATATCCCCGTCAATGCCCCGGCAATCGCCCCTCGCAGCAGCGATGCTCGCCCGCGGCGCCCCACCAATACCCACCAGCCCAAGGCTCCAACCACGAAAACACCGACGGCAATATCGGCCCAGTGCAGGCCACCCTCGCTGCCGAAGAACTCCCCGACCGGCAATCCCCCGAAGAACGTCGCCACGAGGCCGCCGAGAGAAAAAATGAGCCCCGCCAGCACATTTGCCAAAATAGGTCGAAACATCATGCTGCCGCCACTCCCCTGTCCCGAGCTTACTGAAAGCATGGGTCATTCTCGATGTGCGCAAAATCCCGCAGCTTTGCCGCCCGTCCCTATTTCATCACAAATCTCCAGCGCGCCTTTTCTCTCCCGCCATTGTGGGATTAGCTAATTCACGGCAGCGATTGGATGAGCGTGGCCATGCGCCTGATTGAGCGAATAGGGTCCTATATTTCCACAGCGGGCCTGATCGTCGGCATCCTGTTTTTCGCGCTGTCGCTGACCCCTTCGCTGATCCCCCGGCCCGCCGTCGTCCAGGGCCTGCTGTCGGGTTGTGTTTTCGCCGTCGGCTACGCGGTGGGCGCAATTCTCTTCTGGTTCTGGACCTACCTGCAGCTCCATCCCGCCAATCCCACAGTCCGACGCTGGCTCCGCTGGGGTCTGCTCACGGTTTCCGGGACACTCGCCCTTGTCTGCCTCTATCGCTATACCGGCTGGCAAAACGCCGTCCGCGCCGAAATGCAACTCGAGCCGGCGAACGATAGTCACGTCCTTGTCGTCATCGTGCTGGCGCTTATTCCAGCGCTCCTCTTCGTCACCATCGGCACGCTCCTGACGCGCGGAACGCAGCGCGTCGCCGCCCTCCTGCGTACCCGCATGCCCCGACGCGCCGCCACCCTGGTCGGCATCATCATCGTCGGCATCGTGACGGGCCTGCTGGTCAATGGCGTCTTGGTGCGCGGCCTCCTGAACTTTGCCGACGAAACCTTCCTACGCATCGACGCCGTGGTTGCCCTCACCGGCACCCCGGCCCCGACCGATCCACTCCGCTCGGGGAGCGGGGCTTCCCTCGTCCCCTGGACCTCCATCGGCCGCGACGGCCGGGTCTATATCGAAACCCAGCCGACCGAGGCCGATATCGAGGCCGTCACGGGACGGCCCGCTCAGACACCCCTCCGCACCTATGTCGGCCTGCGTTCCGCCGAAACCCTGACGCAGCGCGCCGACCTGGCCCTCGCAGAAATGCTGCGCATCGGCGCCTTCGATCGCTCAACGCTCGTCATCATCATGCCTGTCGGCACCGGCTGGATCGACCCGCCCAGCATCGATGCCCTCGAATACCTTCTCGATGGCGATGTCGCGAGCGTGGCGATCCAGTATTCCTACCTCACGAGCCCGCTTTCGCTGCTGGTCGAGCCTGATGAGGGCAAGTCGACCGCCCAGGCCCTCTTCGATATCGTCTACAATTATTGGCGCGCCCTGCCCGCCGATAAGCGTCCGCGGCTGTTCCTCAACGGCCTCAGCCTCGGCGCCAACAGCTCCCAGGCCTCCACCATGTTTCTGGATATCCTCGCCGCCCCGTTCGATGGCGCCCTCTGGGTAGGCCCACCCTTCACCAGCACCGTCTGGCACTGGGCAACGGCCAACCGGGCCGACCAGTCCCCGGAATGGCGGCCCATTTTCGGCGACAGTTCCAGCGTGCGCTTCGCCAATCGCGGCATTGACTTCCTTAAGCCCGGCAAGACATGGGGCCCCATGCGGATAGCCTTCCTGCAATATCCCAGCGATCCCATCGTCTTCTTCGACTACGACACCATCTTTCGCGCGCCCGCCTGGATGGAAGGCGAGCGGGGCGAAGGCGTATCCCCCGAATTTCAATGGTTTCCCATCATCACCTTCTTCCAGCTCGCCATGGATATGGCGCTCTCCAACACCTCGCCGATCGGCTTCGGCCACGTCTATTCCGCCGCCGATTATGCCGATAGCTGGTACGCCCTGGTCGAACCGGAAGGCTGGAACCCCCAAAAGATGGCAGAACTCAAGGCAGCACTGGCCCAGAATACCGGCCGCGCCCCATGACAGCACCGAACACCTAGTTCACAGTCCCGCCCCTATCGAAGCTCGCGATCTGTTTTGACATCAGTACGGCATAGTCCGGGGTCAGCGGCCCCATCGAACAGACCTGCGTTTCGGCGTCACCCTCGCGACAAGCGGCATTGAACGCGGCGATGGTGCTACGCGTCAGCCGGCCATCGAGCGTGCCGCCATACCGTTCCGCCTTTTTCAATTGCTGTTGCAGCACATAGACATAGGCATTCTTGTTGCTCCAAAAGAGCATCTGCACCGCCTGGGTGACATCGCCTGCGGCGAGCTGTCCAAACCTATCCCCCACCGACTGCATAGCCGTCAGCGTCGGCGGCCCAGCCGCATAAAGCGCCATGCTTTCAAACGTCGCCGCCTCAGGTGGCAGCAGATTGCCATATTGATCGAGCGACGCCTTCGCCTTGGCAATGGACGGCGGCATTCCTCCTCCGCCCGCCCGATAAAGCTGCAGCAAAAGCCGCAACGCTGCGGGATCGTCGCGCCGGACTTCGCCGAGGAGCCGCCCCTCCGCCGCCTTGCCACCCTCGGCCCCCGCCAACCCCATCATTTCAAGACGCGCCATTTCGACCGCCGCCCCCGGCACGCCCTGCGCCACCGCGCCGCGCACTAGTTCCAGCCCTTCGGCCCGGTGCTCGGCGGCCAGCGGTCCCGAAGCCAGCAACCCGCCGAAACGAAAACGCGCGCTGGCGTCGCCAAGACGCACGGCACTGTCGAAAAATCCCTTCGCCTTCTGATAGTCAGGTTGTTCATAGCGGCCATCGGCATAGTACCCACCGAGTATCCCATTGGCCCAGGCGCTATCCGGCGCCGCGTCGCCCAGCAGCTCCAGCGAACGCCCCACGTCCTTGGCCACGCCACGCCCCTCGAAATGCATCAACGCAAGCTGAATTCTCGCCAGGCTATCCCCACCAGCCGCGGCCGCCTCGAAATATTCGGCCGCCTTGGCCGGGTCCGCTCGCAGCGTTCCCGCGCCATTGAGGTAGAGCAATCCCAATTTCACCGCACCCGCGCCAATCCCTTGGTCGAGTGCCCTCTTGTAATAATCGCGCGCCGCCACGGCATCGACGCCAACCGCCCCGCCTTGCGTCAACGCATCACCAAGCTGAATCTTGGCCCAGCCGTCTCCGGCCTCGGCAACCTCCCGCAGCAGTTTGAGCCCTCGCTCCGCGTCGATCGCTCCACCAGTGCCGGCCAGCAGCATCAGCCCGAGCTTGTTCTTGGCCCCAAGCTCGCCCAGCGCCGCCGCCTGCTCATAATAGTCCCGTCCCATAGCCGGATCCGAGGCAATCGGCGCCACCCACTTCACGTAGAGATCGCCAAGCAGTGTCAGCGCCGCCGGATTGTCCTCACCGGCCAGCGGCGTCAGCAAATCCAGCGCCCTCTGTGCATCATGCGGAACCTTGTCGCCACGGATCAGCAAATCCGCCAAAATCGTCGCCGGCCACGCCTCCCCGCGCGCCGCGCCGTCATCGAGCAAATTTACCGCCCTCTTCACCGAAGCCTCACTGCCATCGTCCAGCAGCAGCCGCGCGAGACTGACGCTGGCAAAGCTGTCGCCTTTGGCCGCAGCGGCCTCCCAAAAACCCACCGACTTCCCCCGGTCCGCCCCCTCGGCGCCGAGCCCATCTTGATAGGCCTGGGCCAGCCGCGTCAGCGCCGCCGTATTGCCTGTCGCCGCCGCCTCTTCAAAATAGGGAATGGCCCTTTCTGCCGGCTGCACCAGTCCCTTGGCATAGAGATCGCCCAGCGTGATCAGCACCCATGGATCGCCCCCCTTGCCAACCTCCTCAAGCAAGCCAACCGCCCGGCCGATATCGCGCGGAACGCCCTGTCCATCGATCAGCAGCGACGCCAGCTGAAATTTGCCCCACATGTCGCCGGTATTCGCAGCCCGTTCAAAATACGCCGCAGCCAGCGGCACGTCCTTGGGCGTATTGTTCGCACCGGCAAGATAAAGCTCCCCCAGTCCCGTCAACGCACCCGCATTGTTGGCTTTGGCCAGCGGCTCCAGCAGCGCCACGGCCTTAGCGCCATCCTGATCCACCGCCTCCCCCTGCCGATAAAGATTGGCAAGGAGGATCGTCGCCCATGCATCGCCCCGCTCAGCCACGCCGGAAAGCAATCGCACCGCCCGCTCGGCACTCGCCGGCGTCCCCACCTTAAGCAGTTGCTGGGCCAGTTCCACCTTGGCCGACGGATTCCCCTGGGCCGATGCTGTCTCCAGCGCGGCAAGGACACAGTCAGGCGAAGACAGCGTCACCGCGCAAGTTTCGTCCCCCGTGGCCGCCGCCACAGGGCTGATCATGCATAAAGCAAAGAGAATGGACAGATGGCGCATGGCAGTCTCCGGCCAGAGTGGACCAGCAGGATGCCTGTCGGAACGCCTTTGGCATTGATGACTGTCAAAATTCCCTGATCACAAATTAAACGCTGCCGCTGCGTGCATGCCCCCTCTGCGGCGCCGATATGGAACGGCAAACGCCGCATGCTATTGTCAGTTCAGGCATTCTTGCGGCGGCGATGGGGCAATGGCGCAATGGACACGGTCGCTTCGCCACCAAATCTCCCAGCTTTTGACATATCTCGTTGCCCAGTGGCCCAGAGGTTGCCGTGGTTTTCGTGTCTTGGGTAACGCGCCCGTGATTGGGCGCGCGTAATAAACTAAGAGGCTGAAGCATGCCGATGTCCCGATTTCGCTATACGCTGAACGAGGCTGTGGGCGACCCCAAGGCCTGGTCATTCACCTGGGCGATAGCGGATGACGTGACCTTGGGCAGCACCTGCGGCTTTTGCGGCCAGACCCATCAGCGCCTCACCTATGAAGTCGCCCGGAGCGAGGACACGCTCTGGATCTGCCAGCGCTGCGTCGGCCGCTATCCGGTTGGCGGCGTCATCGACGGCGAGCGGTTCGATATCCCCTCGGTCCGCGCCTATATTCACGGCCTCACCGCAAGACAAAAGCAGCGCACCTGCCAGGAGGCCATCCGCAAGGTGCAGGCCGCCTTGCCCGATCTGCCGCTGGGCGAAATCATCGTCTATTTCGAGCGCAATCTGCAATTGTCGCCCCAGCCGGCCGCCGTGCTGTTCGCCGGCATGGCGCAACTGGACGAGCCGATCGACCCGCGCATTTTCGAAGTGCAGACCCGCAGCATCGCCCATCAGGACGAATTCGGCAGCCTCAATGAACTTGAGCGCGCCGTGATCTGGCCCGCCCTCACCCCCCAGCAACGGCGGAGGCTCGCCTCGCTCGGTTACGCTCCGGGCGGAATGCGGACAAGACGCAGCCGCACAGCCGAACGCCCAGAGGTGCCCGCCCCCCGCATGTCTGCCTTGAGCGAGCCGGCAATAGTCGATCCCGCTCCAAAACGGGCTGAAAAATCAACAGCTTGATCTGATTTTCGCCGGCACAAGCGCCGATCGCCCCGAAGTCCTGCCCCATTGCGGGCATGATCAATCGCGACGATCCTAATCCCACGAATAGAAGCAAGGATGGGGACATGATCTCAGCCCCCGATTGGACTTACTCTGTCGCGCGCCGCGTTTCCGTGTGCCTGCTGGCGCTCGCCGCGTCAGGCGCCGCACAGGCCGCCGAACCCTATATTCTGGGCGTTTCGGACAAGCTGGCGATCAAGGTCGTCCAATGGAAAGCCGCCGATTCCACCTTCGAGGAATGGACGGCGCTGGGCGGCGACTACATCGTCGGTGCCGACGGCAATGTGAATTTCCCCATGGTCGGGCCAACCGAGAGCCTGGGTAAAACCAGCACCGAACTGGCCGCCGATCTCGGTGCGGCTCTCCAACAATCCCTGGGCCTCCCCACCGCCCCCTCGGTCACCGTGGAGGTCTCCACCTATGGCCCCATCTACGTCTCGGGCGATGTCGGCTCCCCCGGCGAATATCCCTTTGCGCCCAACCTGACGGTCGTAAAGGCCCTGGCCCTCGCCGGCGGCGAACGCCGCAGCGCCGAAGCCGTGGCCCGTCCCGAAAAGGAAATGCTGACCACCTCCGGCGCCCTCGACGTCCTCGAAGACGAATACAATCGCCTCCTCATTCGCCGCGCCCGCCTCGATGCCGAATTGGCCAACGAGGAAAAGATCCCCGTCCCCCCCGAACTCGAAAATCACCCTGATCTGCAAGCGCTGCTGGCCGCCGAAACCGCCATCCTCGAAGCGCAAAAGCGCCAGGCCGAGGCTCAGACGACTTCCCTCACCGACGAAGTTGGCCTCCTCACCACCCAGATCACCGCCTTCAACCAAAAGCAGGCGAGCGCCGAAACCCAGCTCGAAACCGCCCGCGACCAACTCACCAAGATCACCGCCCTCTCCGACGATGGCCTCGCCCTCTCCTCCCGCGTCACCTCGCTCCAGACCAATGTTGCCGACCTCGAGACCCGCCTCCTCGACACCGAGACAGCGACCCTCCAGGCCCAACAGGCCATCGCAACAGCCAATCGCGAGCAGTCGCGCCTGACCGACCAGCGCATTTCCGACCTTTCGCTCGAGCGCCAGACGGTCGACGGCCAGATCAGCGCCCTCGCCCTAAAAATCGCGACGCAAAAGGGTCTGGTGCAGGAAGCCGTGCTCCATACCGGCATCTCCGCCCCCTCGGACACCGCTCCCGCCTACAGCTACGCCATCATCCGTGACGGCGCCGAAATCCCCGCCGAGATCGGCACGCCGCTGATTTCCGGCGATGTCGTCATCGCCCGCCTGGCCTTCGCACAGTGAGGACCTTTTCCAGATGAAACGCACTCTCACCCTTCTCACCGTCCTCGCGGCAGGCATCGCCACCCCGGCCTTCGCCCAGGAAGCCTTCTTCGACGGCTTCGACACAATCGACCAATCCCGCTGGTACGTCGCTGACGGCTGGGCCAATGGCGCCCATCAGAACTGCACCTGGTCCACCGATCAGGTCACCGCCTCTGGCGGCATGCTCCGCGTCGGCTTTTCGCCCCAGCCCAAGGGCGACCGCCAATACCGCTGCGGCGAGTTGCAAACGCGAACGGCCTATGGCTACGGCACCTACGAAGCCCGCTTCAAAACGCCCTCCGGCTCTGGCCTCAACGCTGCCTTCTTCACCTATATCGGCGCCCAGCAGGGCAAACCGCACGACGAGATCGATTTCGAAATCCTCACCCGCGACACCAGCCACGTCGACACCACCACCTTCGTCAACGGCAAGAGCGGCGATGGCAAGGTCGGCAGCGGCCAGTCCCACGCCCTGCCCCGCCCGTCCGACAGCGATTTCATCACCTATGCCTTCACCTGGTCGCCCGACAGCGTGCGCTTCTATATCGATGGCCAGCTCGTCCGCACCATGGACGACCCCAAAACCATTCCGAGCAATCCGCAGCGCATTTTCTTCAGCCTCTGGGGATCAGATACCCTGACCGACTGGATGGGTCCGTTCACCCCGGTGACCACCCCCATCGCCATGGAGGTCGATTGGGTCGCGTTCACTCCGCTCGGCCAGGAATGTGCATTCGAACAATCCATCCTCTGCCAGGACTGAAAAGGACTTCTCGATGAAGCTGGTATTCTTCCGCGGCCACGTGCCCAATTTCGGCGATGAGTTGAACCTCCACGTCTGGCCCGCCCTGCTGCCCAAAGGCTTTCTCGACGAAGACGAGAGCGAACTGTTCGTCGGCATCGGCTCCATCATTGGCGACCACCTCCCCGAAAAGTCGCGGAAATTCGTCATGGGCTCCGGCTATGCCGGCTATATGGGCCTCCCCGATGTGCATGACGGCACCTGGGACATCCGCTTCGTCCGCGGCCCCAACACCGCCAAAACCCTCGGCATCGACCCCGGCCTCTCGGTCTGCGACAGCGCCGTCCTGCTCCGCGCCATGGACCTGCCCCCGCCCGACGACAGCACCGGCATCGCCTTCATGCCCCACTATGAAAGCCTCGAGCGCGGCGATTGGGCCGAAGCCTGCCGCATGGCCGGCATGACCCTGATCGACGCCACCGCTCCGGTCGAAACCGTCCTCAGCCAGATCCGCGGCGCCCGCCTCCTGATCACCGAAGCCATGCACGGCGCCATCGTCGCCGATGCCCTGCGCACCCCCTGGATCGGCGCCCGCCCCATCTATGGCGGCCACCACAAGAAGTGGCTCGACTGGGCCGGCGCCCTCAATGTCGACGTCCGCCTCAACGAACTCAAACCCACCAGCGTCCTCGAATACTACATCGGCCGCACCGGCCGCGGCGGGCGCCTGGGCAAAGTCGGCCAATTCAGCGCCTCCCCGCTCGCCGCCATCCCCAACCGCATCTTCACCAGCATCGCGGCGAAACACCTCACCGAAATGTCCCGCCTCGAACCCCAACTCAGCAGCGACACCCGCATCATCGAAGTCACCGAACGCGCCCAGGAAGCCGTAGACAATTTTGTGCGCAGCCGCGTGGCGGTTCACTAAGCCGCCGGGCGGAAAAGACGCCGTCCCTCCCAGCACCAGCACCAACACCAGCACCCAAGCCCCAGTAGCCCTCATGGTGAGGCGCTTTGCGCAAGCAAAGCCTCGAACCACGAGGGCGTGGCACTGGTTCATCAGAGCGCGCCCCGAGCCGCCAAAATGTCCTTCAGCCGCGGATCATGCCTCGAAATCGAAGTCACCGTCATCGGACGGCATCGCCAGTGGCCTATTGACCGAACTTGAGATCACAACAATCTCGATCTCTGATCGCCGGATGCGGTAATCGTAGAAATAGCCGTCCCGAACGAACCGGCGCAGGCCCGGAACGGGCAGCCCCTCGTCCGAAAAGCCGGCTTCGCCAAAGCTCGCGAGATCTCTCCTGACCGACTTTACCCTGTCCAAAAAATGCTCCGCTGCGGGCCGGCTGTGCTGGCGCAGATACGCCGCTTCATGCCGCACATAGTCGGCCGCATTCCTCGAAAGCCGGACTTTCATCACGCAGCATTGCCGCGGACGATCTGCTCCACCTGCGCGATAACGTCGTCCATATCCTCGGACTCGCCACTATCGAGTTGCGTAATTCCATCTGCGACATTGAGGATTTCAGCACCTTCGCTGGCCAGATAGAGCCGCATGGCGCGTACCATCACCCAACTGCGCGACCGATCCGACGTTTCCGCGATCCGCTCGATTGCTTTCAGAATGTCCAGCGGCAGCCGGAGCGTGATGGGGTCGGAAAGCTGTGGTTTTGACATGGGCACTCCAGGTTCAAAATACAGCGTATTACAAAAATGCATCGCAGCAAAGAGCTACCGCTTCTTCCGCAAAAACCCCACCATCCGCCACATCCGCTCCCGCCCTAGCACCACAATCACCGCACTATAACTCGCCGCCGCGATACCCACTGTCGCCACCAGCCGCAATACCGGCTCAGTCTCCCCCACTTCCCGCTGCACCAGCCACCCCGCGCCCCACATCACCGCGGTCGCCAGCACCGGCAGGGCGAACGATCGCAGATAGCCAAAAATCGAAATGCCCAGCAGCCGCACCACCATGTGCAGCGTCGGCATCCACATCAGCGCATTGAGCACCACCAGCGACACCGTTAGCGGCAATAGGCCCCAGCCCGCAAACAGGAAGACGTAAAGCACCGTCACCACCTGCTTGCTCAGCACATAGTAGAACCACAGGTCCGCCTGCCCCTGGCTGCGGATCAGCGAGGCCTGCAATATCCCTACCGCCGTCAGCACGCCCAGCGCACAAAAGGCCTGCACCACCGGCACGGCCTCGATCCAGTGCGCGCCAAAAGCGAGCGGAATGAGATCGCCCGCCACCAGCGCCAGCCCCGCAAAAACCGGAAACGCCACAACTGAGGACGCAAAGGTCCCCAGCAGATAAGCCTCGCGCAACTTCGCCTTCTCCCCCTGCATCGAGGACAGCAGCGAATAGGACACAAGGTTCAGCGCCCCCGAAAGCAGATCGGTGAGAATCTGAAAAATCCGCCGCGCAAAGCCATAGATACCCAGCCCCGCCGGCCCCAGCAGCGCCCCAATAAGCAGCTGATCCAAACTGATCGTCGTGATGAAGTGGTTCCCCGTCGAAAACAGCCCAAAGGCCTTCAAATCTCCCAGCGCCCGGAGGTCGAACCGCAAACCCGGCCGCCAGCGTGCCGCGATCAACGCCCCGACACAGGTCGTCACCGACCCCGCCAATTGCGAAGCCGCCAGCGCCCAAAGCCCGAACCCGGCCCACAACAGCCCAAGGCAAACCATTGCCGCAACGAGAGACGCCGCCGTCGTCCGCAGCGCCAGCATGCGAAACGACATGGTGCGCACAAGCAGCGCATTGGGCACTGCCGCCGCCATATCGAAAATCACCCGCGCCGAAATGAACGGCACCAGCGCCGTCAGCAGCGGATCGCCCGATGACGACGCAACAAACGGCGCCGCCACACAGAGCGCACCAAAAATAACAACCGCCGCCCCGACACACAGCCAGAACACCGTATCGAGGTGCTTTGCCTCGATATCCGTCCGCTGGATCAGCGCCTCGCGAAACCCCGCCGGCGCCACTGCCAGCCCCACGGTCGCAATGCTCGCCGCAAAGGCAACAATCCCGAACTCAGCGGGAGTAAGCACCCGCGAGGTCGCCAGAAACACCAGAAACCCGAGCAGAGCCGGCGCCAGACTGCTGACAAGCGACCACATCGTGCCCTTGATCGCAGCCGAAGCCCGGCCCGATTTCAGATGACCGAGCCGTTTGCCTCCCGTCTCTGCCACAACGGTCATGCGCTGTGCCGCAATCCATCGCGCGAGGCGACAAAGCGCTCGAATTCCGGCGTCACCCGCCCGAGCACACGGATCACCAGCCCGCGTAGCCGCAGTTTCGCAGCCTCCACCGGGGAAACATGCGGCATGATCCCCTGCCCCAGCAGCGCCTTGCCCACATTCACCGCCCGCACACCAATCGGGGTCGCAAATCGCGTATCGGTCAGAAATCGCGCCCGCTGCTCCGCGCTAGCCTCGGTCCAAACCCGCTGCCGCAGCGCCTGCACGGCCCGCTTCAAGTCCAGCTCCCGCCGCAGATAGCCCGCATTCAACTCCGCATTGCGCGTCGTCTGTTCGGCATTTTCCGCCCACACCGCCAGTGGCTCCATGGCCACATAGACCGGCTCCACCACCGAATAGGTCCGCAGATATTCCTGCAGCGTCGCCGTGCAGCCATATTGGATTTCGAGCGGCGATTTCGCCCTCAGCGACCAGAAGAGCCCGCCATTGGAAACCCCGATCCCCGCCAGAAGCGCCATGCGGAAATCGCCCGCCTCATAAAGCCCCTCGGTAAAAAGCTCGTCGAGCACGCCGATATCCCCGACATGCGCCCGCTCCGTGCCGCTGGCATATTCAAAATACTGATTGCGCAGCACGATCTCGACACCCTCGCTCCGCGCCAATGCGATATTGGCCGCGCAGAACTCGGGCAGGATGAAATTGTCATCCTCAACCACGCAGAAGAACTCCGCCCCATGCGGATTGTCCGCCGAAAAGCAGTGATCGATATTTTTGGAGGCAAAGAGCTGCGGCGTGTTCGCCGTATAGCGGATACGCGCGTCCCCGATCGCGGCCACCACCGACCGCGCCGCCTGCTCGGGGTCGTCGTCATAGACGTCGCAGACCCAATGCGGCCAGGATTGGTCGATCATCGAATAGAGCGCGCGGCGCAGCGCCTCGGGACGCTTATAGGTCGGCGTGCGGAAGTGGACGAGGCCGGGCTGGTACTCGGACATGGCTGAATAAACCTCCAGGACGGCGCCTTGCGGGCGCAGCGGATTGGGCGCGGAGGGCAGAGAGCCCCTGCGCGGCATAAATGAGGGTGGCAATGCCCATGATCGAGCGGATGGAGAATTCGAAGAACACCTCCACCTCGATGAAGCTCCGCAGGATCATCAGCGCCTGCAAAGCCAGCAGCAGCGCATTGGCCGCATTGGGCCGGGCAAAGGTATAGGCACCCATGAGAAAGGCCCCGCCATAAATGATGGCGATCTGCAATATCAGCCCGACCAGCCCGATCTCGACGGCATTGGAAATATAGGTGTTGTGAAAATTGAACCCCGCGCCCGAAGGCACGTCGAACATGGCCCAAAGCTCCTCGGCCGGCGCAAAGCCGATCACCCAGAACGAGCGATAGCCCAGCCCCTGCAACGGCCGTTCGGCAATAAAGCTCAGCCCCGTCGCCCAGAGATCGGTGCGCCCCGTCAGCGTCGCATCCTTGCCCGAGCCTTCCAGCACTTCGGCCAAGAGAGTATCGCCCGCCACCATGATCAGCAGCGCCAGCGCCGCCCCCACGATGACAAGCATCACGACCACGAACAGTTTTTGCATGCCGCTCAGCCGCGAAATCAGCAGCGTCAGCACAATGATCGCCATACAGGGCGCGAGCATCAGAATGGCGCCAGCAGACTGGGCCAGCGCTAAAAGCGGCCCGGACAGAACCGCGCCACCCACCGCCAGGAGCCGCAGCATAACCGGCGAATTCCGATCCGCCGCCACCGCCACCGACACCAGTGCAAAAACCGCGATATGCGCCGCCACCGCGTTCTTGCTGCCGAACGCTCCGACCCAGGCCCCACCAAGACCGGTCTTGCCAAAGGCGAGACTAGCCACCACGCCGATGCCATAGACGATGAACATCAACCGCATCAGCGTCGACGTAGACACCCGCCCCGTGATCACCACGGCCACCGCGACGGTAAACGCCAGTTGCAAGCCATAGCGTAGCGAATTGGACGGATAGAGCGACCACAGCGAAGTCAGCATGCAATAGGCCGGCAGCAGCAGCACCGGCCACCACCGCCGCAAACTCTCAAGACTTTGCGCCGGATTGCTGACGATCAGCAGCGCCCCACACCCCATGAATGCCAGCGCCGCCAGTGACCCGAGCATGGCATTAAGCACCAGCGCCGCAAAAGCGCCGAAGGTCAGCAAAGTCGCCATGTTGATGGTCACGCGCCCGGGCACTTGCATCAGGACGCCTCCGCCATTTCCGGCGCTGCAACAATCGCCTCGGGAATGAACCCGGCGGCATAGCGCCCCGCCGCATCGAGCGGAATGCAGCGCACCGCCCCCGTCCCACGCCGTGCCGCCAACCCACGCCAGACATCGCGCAGCGCAGGCGCCGCCCAGTCCGTCAGCGATACCGGCACATAGGCCGGCACCATCTCGCCCGCCCCCGCGCCGAGCACCAGCACCGGCGAAGGCAACGCCGCCTGTACCGGGGCCGCACGCCGCTGCCGCCCTTCGGCAAACGAAGCCCACAACCGGCGCAGATGCCCTGGATGCCGCGCCACCAGCGCCAGCGCCGAACCCAGCCGCCGCTGCTTCACGCTCGCCACCAGCCGCTCATAACTCAGCCCATGCTGCAAACCGGCAATCCGCCGCTCAAACGCAGCCTTCAGTCTTGCATCAAGCGGCCCGAACGCCCCAACCAGCGCCTTCTGCCGCCCAACCATGGCCTCCATATCCGCGACCGACAGCCGGTGCGAAATCGACCCCGAATGCCGGCGATAGAGATAAAACGGCTCCGGCACGATCAGCATTCGCGCGCCCTCAAGCAACAGCCGCAGGATCAGATCGAAATCCTCCCCGATCCGCAGGCTTTCGTCATAACGAACCGCCTTCAGCCGCGCCGCCGAGATCAGCGGCTTCAAATAACCCAGTGCCGGGGTGCCATCCGTCCCCGCCAACACCCAGCGCTCGGCCGAAACGAGGAAACTCCGCTCCACCCCCTCGCCCAGCATCAGCCGCGGCGCCGAGCCATCCTCGAAAAACAGCAACAGATCATCGGCGACGATATCGGCATCATACGCCGCCGCCGCCGCCAGCAGCCGCTCGAACCGTTCAGGATGAATGATGTCATCGGAATCAACCACGGCGATCCAGCGCCCGCGCGCCATATCCAGCGCCCGATTGCGACACCGCGCCGGCCCGCCATTGGCATCGGCCGTGACAAGCTTTATCCGCCCGTCGATTTCCATCAGCCGCCGCACATGGGCGAGGCTATCGTCCCCCGAGCCATCGTCGCTGACGATCACTTCGAGATCGCCAACACTCTGCCGCAGCACCGAATGGAGGGCATGAACGATCTTCTCGCCCGCCTCGAAATTGGCCATCACCACCGAAATCAGTGGCGCGGCCCCGGCGGAAACTTCAGGCAATATCGGCATCGGCCGCAGCCGTTTCAGCTTGCGCCCCGTCGAGCTGCCCGATCAGCGCGGAAAACTTCTCCATCTGCGCTTCGAGCTGCGCCACGCGCTTGCGCGCATTGGATGCACTTTGCTCGGCCGTGCGGATCACCGCCTCGTCGGCCGCCGCCCGCGTCCCATATTCTTCCGATGTATCGAGCATGGTCGCCGCCTGGGCATAATACATGCTCATGCGCTGCTTCAGCCCGTCGCGTTCGCGGCGGGCATCGGCCAGCGCCATCAGAATGGCATTGCGCACGGTTTCGGTGCGGGCCTGGTCCGTCTCGGCGTCCCGGCCCGGATTACGGGTGCGAAACGCACCCGGTCGAAGCGAAAGAATGGCCATGGCAAACTCCTATCGGCTGCCTGAACGCAGGGCGACAACCCTCACGGTCTTGAGAAGAATGACCATGTCACCGGTAAAGCTCCATTCGCGCACATAGGTGCTGTCGAGCTGCACCCGCTGGTCATAGCCCACATCGCTGCGGCCGCTGACCTGCCAGAGCCCGGTAATCCCCGGACGCACGGCCGAATAGTGTTCGATATCATCGGCATAGCGCACGACTTCGTCCTCGACGATCGGCCGCGGCCCGACAAGGCTCATATCCCCGCGAATGACGTTGATCAGCTGGGGCAGTTCATCGAGGCTCGTCACGCGCAAAAACTGCCCGAGCCGGGTAATCCGGGGATCGTTGCGCAGCTTTTGCGTCTCTTCCCATTCGGCCCGCGCCTGCGGAAACAGTTCGAGGTGACGCTGCAGCGCCTCCTGGGAATTGACCACCATGGAGCGGAATTTGAGGCACCGGAACCGGCGCCCGTTGAGCCCGAGCCGCTCATGGCCGAAAAAGATCGGCCCGCGGTCGGTCGAAAACATGATGACGGCAATGAAGAACATGGCCGGCAGCGCAAAGATCAGCATCGTGGAGGCAGCAACCACATCGAAAGCACGTTTGGCGACGCCCCCGCGGGGCATGCCGGCTTTGCGCGGATAGGTAGTTTCGCCGATGTCGGCATTGATGATCGACATGATGTTCTCTCTCGCAGAATGGACTTGCGAAGAAAGGCAGCAGAGCCCGCCTTTTTCCTAGCGTGCGGAAGGGGTCGCTGAAGCGCCATGCGCTCAGTCGAAACCGGGTTTCTCACTCATCTCTGATGCACCCCGAACACTGGTCCGGAGACGCCGCATTTGCTGTCGACGGCATGTGGCTTGCCGCGACCTATGGTGAACCAAACATGACGGGAGATGCGTATCAACGTCGTGAATGCATGGCTGACATGCAGCCATGCAGCCACAAAATCGCCTCACCGGCAGACCGCAAAACGTGGCAAATCAAGCTCTTAAGAAGAACCTGAACTTTAGGACAGGGATATACTGAAATCGTTGCCGCTCGCCCGCGATTTCGCGGCGCAAACAAGTAACCATGCATAGAATTGGCCGTATAGCGGCCGCTGCCTTAAAGGCTGAAGAGGAAGACGACGCCGTTCCACATGAGATAGATGCCGACCCAGGCGAGGGCCATAATGCCCACCGCAACCAGCCCCCAGGGCCATGGAAAGGGCGTGCGCTGGCCAGCATTGGCGGACCCCGCCAGCGGCACCTTGCGGGCCGCGCCGTCCTCGGGCCTCTCACCGTCCACGTCATCCTCCATCCGGCGGGCATTCTTGTCCGGCGGCCCTCATTGCAGCCGCAGCCATTTTCCTACCAGTCCCCGGTAAATATACCCCTCCCACCCAGATTAAAATACGCCCGGTCATCACGACTGCGTACCGGCCCCATTTGGTAGCGATTTTCCTCGGCCGCCCGGGGCTCGCCTTTACTTGCACCTGCTCACGCAGACTCAAGAACAACTACGAACTATATCGCATTACTGCCCGCGCCAAAACGAAACCAATTCGTCATAATGGCGCTTATGTGACCAATTGCTCTGAAATTGGGCAAAATGAATCGAGAGCAAAACTGCAATCGAGCCATGCGATGCCGGAACCCGTTTTGGCTGGATCGACTTGGGTCTACATGCTCCAATTCACCCTGTTGTTACCCTCAATCAGGAGAAAGCCATGGTAAAACGTGTAAGAACTGCCGTTTTCCCGGTCGCTGGCCTCGGAACACGTTTCCTGCCGGCCACCAAGGCCATGCCGAAAGAGATGCTGACGGTCGTCGATCGTCCCCTCATTCAATATGCAGTGGACGAAGCGCGCGAGGCGGGAATCACCCACTTCGTTTTCGTCACCGGCCGCAACAAGGGCGTCATCGAAGATCACTTCGATCGCCAGTTCGAACTTGAGACGACGCTCGAAACCCGTGGCAAGACTGCCGCCCTCGAAGCGCTGCAAAGGGACCTTCCCTCCGCCGGCCGCACCAGTTTCACCCGCCAGCAGGAGCCGCTCGGCCTCGGCCACGCCGTCTGGTGCGCCAGGGATATCGTCGGCGACGAACCCTTCGCCCTCCTCCTTCCAGACATGCTGTTCAAGAGCCGCCGCGGCGTGCTCAAGCAGATGATGGAAGCCTATGAGGAAATCGGCGGCAATATCATCGCCGTCGAGGAAGTGCCGCACCAGGACGTGTCCTCCTACGGCGTCGTCGGCCGCGGCGACGGCACCGATGCCGGCTTCCGCATCACCGACATGGTCGAAAAGCCCAAACCCCAGGATGCTCCCTCGAACCTCATCATTTCGGGCCGCTATATCCTCCAGCCCGAAGTCTTCAATCTCCTCGCCGATCAGCCCCGCGGCGCGGGCGGCGAAATCCAGCTCACCGACGCCATGCAAACCCTGATGCGCTCCCAGCCCTTCGCCGGCGTCAAATATGAAGGCCAATCCTTCGACTGCGGCTCCAAGGTCGGCTTCCTCACCGCCAACGTCGCCTACGCCCTCGACCGCGACGACATCGCCGAAGGCTTCCTCGCCTCCCTCAACAAACTCGGCCTCCACACCGCCCTCATCGACGGCATGAAAATCGCAGCGGAATAACCAAAACAGGCCCGAAAAGCATTCATCTGATCGCTTTTCGGGCACTCCACGCCCACCGCGTCATTCCCGCGAAAGCGGGAATGACGCGGCGGTAAGAACTGAACAGCCCACGTCGGAACCCACAAACGAATGGGCCACCCGGATCACCCGGGCGGCCCATTCGTTTGAGACCTGAAACCAAAGTAGCCCTCATGGTGAGGTGCTTTGCAAAGCAAAGCCTCGAACCACGAGGGCGTGGCAGAACAGAAAAGTCGCGCAGCGACACCTTTCCCTTCGGGGGTGAGGTCGGCCCGCAGGGCACACCGAATTCGCTTGCGAATTCGGTTGGGGTGAGGGGGCCTTTTGGAGAACCATGAGGCTATCATTTCGGTAAAACGAATGAGCCGCCCGGACCAACCGGGCGGCTCATTCTGTTGAAGCACATCTGAATATCTGTCAGAAATTGCCATCCGCCATAGCTCAACTAGCAATAGCGCAGAGGCATCCCATGACCAGTCGAGCAAGGTCCAAGCTGCACAGAATACGCCTCTCAGCGCTTGATGCTGCTATTGCCAGAGGTCTAGCCGACGCTGATGCAGGGCGGGTGCGACCGGTGCACCAGGTGGCGGAACGACTTGCCGCCAAGTACCGGGCCCAAATAGATGGACCGAGCACAGTGGCCCGGCCCTCGTCGAAAACACAAAGACCGTGAAAGCGCCGACTAACCCTGCGCCCCCTCGGCCTCCTTCGCCGCCCGCGTCTCACCGCGATACGCAAACCGCTCCAGCCCGCCAATATCGGTAAACTTCGGCAGCGTCCCGAGATCGACCTTGTTCAGCACCACCCCGACCACGTGGTCCGCCAGCTCCGGCTCGCGCTCGAACACGCCGCGCACCAGGCGCCTTGGGGTTTTGCCCCATTCGGTCACCAGCACGCTCGCATCGGTCAACGGCAACACCGATAGCGCATCGATCACCGGCCCAAGCGCGGGCAGGTCCATGATGACATAGTCGAACTGCCCCCGCGCCTCGGCCAGCAGTTTTTGCATGGCAATGCTCGACAGATCCCCGCCGCCCGCTTCCGGCGCGCTGGCCGAAAGCATGACGAGCCCGGTTTCAAGATCCGTCGTCGCGGCATTGCGCCAGTCGCCCTGCTGCGATGGCATGATCCGCGTCGGAATACCGTTCCGCCGGTCGCCAAGATCGGCATCGAGCAGCAGCACCCGCGACCCCATCGCCGTCAGCATTTCCGCAAATGACAGCGCAAAGGTCGATTTCCCCTCGTTGGGCAAGACCGAAAGCACACCGACCACCGCCGTGCCGCGATCCGATACCGGCTGCAACACCAGCCGCGTCGATTTCAACGCCTCGGCATAGGGCGCACCCCAACGCCGCCCGACACGCGTGCCAAGCGCACCGCGCACCAGCGCCCGAATAGTCCTTTGCCTTGCCTCAGCGCTGTCACCCCGCCCGATCTGCAGCTTCGGCATATAGCCCAAAAACCGCATCCCCAGTTCGCGCCGCACCTGTGCCCCGGTGCGGAAACCGCTCTCGCGCAACTCGTTGAGCACACCCAGCACCGCACCAAAAAAGCACCCGGCGATCACCGCGGCCGCCAGAATGATCATCGTCCTCGGGCTCGATGGCTGCTCGGGCAACAGTGCATCGGTCACGATACGAACCGACGGAATGGGGAAACTCTGCCGCTGCACCGCCTCCTCATAACGCGCCAGATAGCTGTTATAGAGCGTGCGCAACGCGTCCGAGCGCTGCTGCAATTCGTTGAGCCGCACCTGCTCCTGCCCGATGGCGCCGGCGCTCTGCCCCTCGGTATTGATATCGGCCCGCAGCCCCGCTTCCTGCTGCTGGGCAATGGCCAATTGCGTGCGATATTGCTGGTCGAGATTTTGCAGCAGCGCAAAAATGCGATTGTCGAGCGCACCCTTTTCCGCCTTCAGCCGCACCAGTTGCGGATGATCGGCGCCATAGCTGGCCTCCACCTCGGCAATCCGGCTCGTCAGCGTCGCCACCTGATTGCGCAGCAGCGAAATCTCGGCCGGATCAGTCTGGGCCCCGCTTAGCAGCGCCACCGAACTGGACGCCGTCTCCGGCCCCGCCGCCACCACGGCACCAACTTCAGCCGACAGCGCCCGCAGCCGCGCACTCTCCGCCTGCGCCTCCGCCAGCTTGGTAGACAGGCTTTCGATGCGCTGCTTGGTCAGATCGCGGTCCTGCCCCACGGAGAGCCCCGTTTCCTGCCGATACTGCTCGATGGCGACAATGGCCTGCCGCTGGCTTTCGCCAATTTCGGCCAGGCGCTGCTGCAGCCAGTCCGCCGCCGCGCCCGTCGCCTCCAGTTCGGCATTCAGCTGATCCTGCAGCAGCGCCGTGCCATAGGCCTGGGCAATCCGCTGCGCCAGTTCCGGCGTCGCCGCTTCAAAGCCAACGCGAATGAGCGAACTGCGCCCCATGCGATCAACCACCACATTGGCGCGCAACATGCCCACCACCTCATCAAGGCTCGCCTCCAGCGCCACCGGCTGCGTCCGCGGCCCAAGCCCGATCAGCGATTTCACTCGCTGGCTGAATGATGGCGGCGGATTGAGAAATTCCTGATCCGTCATCAGGTTCTCAGCCTCAGCCACGGCTTTGGCCACACGGCTCGAGCGCAAAACCTCGATTTGGTTGAGCACTTGCGCCTCAAGATCGGTGGCGCTGGTGGACGTCGCGTCCCCACTCGTCACCTGCTCGAGCTTCTTGTCGATCAGGATTTGCCCCGCCGAGAGATAGCTCCGCGGCGCCATGGCCAGGTAAAACCCGGCCAGCACCACCATCACAGCCACACAAAGCCCCAGCACCAGCGCCTGCCGCCTAATCAGCGAAAAAATCCGATCGAGATCGATGGTCTTGAGGTCCGATGGCTGCGGCGCCACCATTTCGGGATAGATGTTCTTTTCAAGCATTTTTTGTCCTTGGCGCTAGAGCGCTTTCAGGAAAAGTGGCCCCCGGTTTTCCGGTTCGAAAGCGCGGCAAAACGACTCGCTCAGGAAGCGGCCGGCTGGCCGTAATGTTCAGCTTGCGTGAGGCCAAGAATGCCCCCCGCCACGCCCATATGGAGCACCGCGCGCAGCCAGTTACGGCGCCGCGATACCGGCGAAAAAACCGTCAGTCCGGCCATCACACAGCAATAGGAAATCTTGGCGACAACCACCGGCAGCCGCTTGAGCCGCGCCCCGCCCAGCAGCATGCCATGGGTCTGCCCAAACCGCAGGCGGCGCTTGGTCAGCCAATCCATCGACGCCCGCGCCGCTGGCACCGGCTCTTCGACCACCGCCTCGGGCGCATAGTCGATTGTCCCGCCCAGCCCCGTCAGCCGGTAGAAAAAGTCCGTATCCTCTCCGCCCGACCGGCCCAGAGCCGTATTGAAGCGCAGCGCCCGGAACGGCGCCACCCAGCGGATCAGCACATTGCAGGTATAGCCCGTGCGGATTTCCCCGCCGACGAACACCGGCAGCGTCGAGTGAAAATCCCCCTCGACCATCCAGTCCGGCGCATCCGGCGCATAGATCGCCCGCACCGGCCCCAACACCGCCGCCGCGCCACTCGCCTGCGCCTTTTCGAGCAAAGCCCTGAGCCAGCCTTCGCTCACCACCTCGTCGTCATCGACAAAGGCAATGAAATCGCCATCCGCCGCCTCAAGGCAGGCATTGCGCGCCACGCAAATATTAGCCGCAGGCGCATGCACATAGGTGAGCATCATGCCCATTTCCGTCCGCAGCGCTTCGACCCGCTCGCGCGCCGAAGGCACCTCGTCATTGTCAGCCACGATCACGCGCAACTCATGCACGCCACGGTCGAGCCGCGCCACCGAGCGCAGCGTTTCGACCAGAAACGGCCGCCGGAAAGTGCAGATACAGATATCGATCCGAGCCATGTGGCCTCACACGGTTTCGCGCCGGAACGGGCGCTCAATGAGATGCAGCCAAAACCCCGACGACCAGGCGAAATGCATGATCATCGCGGCCCAGCCAACGAGCGGCGACAGCACCATCGGCGTGCCATATTCGGGATAATGCTTGCGCGCCGCAGCCATGCCGAGCGCGATGCACCCCACACCCCAAAGCGCCAGCGGAATGAGAAAAGCCCAGTGCCAGATCGACAGCACGGCCAGGAGCACCACCGGCAAAATCGCCAACGGCGCCATCTGCCGCAACCGTGGCCGCATCCGATGCTTCAAAATATTGCGCGCCCTGCCCCCGCCATAGCCAAAATACTGCCGGAACAGCCCGCCCATGGTCGAGCGCGGATAATAAATCATCCCCGTCCGCTCGGTCAGCCAGATCGTGTGCCCCTTGGCCCGCAGCCGGAAATCGAGTTCCGCGTCCTCATTGGCCCGAAAACTTTCGTCATAGCCACCGACCTGCCGGAAGGCTTCCACGCGCATCAGCGCATGATGCCCATGGTCCACCGGCCCGCTACCAAGCCCCATCCGATGCGCCGAACCACCCGTTCCGATCGGCGAATTCTGCGCCGTCGCCACCGCCCGCTGAAACGCCGCGTGCCCCTTGGTCGTCATCGGCACCACGACGCTGGCGACGCCGCGCTCTTCCGCCTCGGCCACCAGCGTCCGGCAGAAATCATCGGGGTAGGTCCCATGCGCATCGATGCGAATGAGATAATCCACCCCATCGCCAAACTGGGTCACAGCGAGGTTAATCGCCGCCGACTGTATCCGCCGCGGATTGTGCATCAAAACCACCCGCGGCGCCTCCACCGCCCGCACCAGCACAATATCCCGCGTCCCATCAGTGCTGCCGCCATCGGCCACGACGATACGCGCATCCAACGCCTCCGCCTCGGCCAGCAGCAGATCGAGCAGCGGCCCGATATGCCGGCTTTCGTTCAGCGTCGGCACGATGATCAGAACCCGCCCGCTCATGCCGCCAACTCCGTCTCTCGTTTGATTCCGGCGACACCCGCCAGCCGCGCCACCAGCGCCGCGCATTCCTCCGCCTCGCAGCGAAATGCCCGCGTGCCCACCGCCGCAACAGCTGCAGCCCGCCCGCGCAGCCGCTCCGGCGTCATCCCGGCAAAAAGCGTTTGCAGCGTCTGCGGTTCGATATCGGGAATGACGACGCCAATCCCATGCCGCTCGACAAAGGCCGCCGTCTCGGTGCCCTTGAGCGCAATCGGGATCGCCCCATTCAGGCACCCCTCATAAATCCGGTTTGGCAGCAGCCAGGCCGAATTCTGCCCCTCTTCGAAAAAGTCCACGGCCCAGACCAGATGCACGTCCGAATAAATCTCGGGCAGATCGTCGGGATAAAGATAAGGCCCACCAAAGGACATATGCGGCGCCGCCGCCACGTCCCGGTGAAAATCCTCAAATTCCGTCAGCGCCGGCCGTCCGCCGAGGATCACCTCCAGCTTGCCGTCAAGTGCCCGCGAAACGCCTTCTAGCGCCGCGAGGGATTTGCGGCACCGCAGCGCCCCGAACCAGCCAAGCCGCACCGGGCCATCAACACCATCCAGCGCCGGATTGCGCCCGACCACATCATGATCAGGCGCAAAAACCTTGTTCTCGAGCAGCAGCGCCGGCGGCGCCCCCTGCTCGTCAAAATAGCGCTCCAGAAAAGCCGGCGAACTGGTGATGAGAAGATTAGCCCGCCGCATCAGCCGTTGCTCCACGGCCCGCATGCCCCGCCCCAGCCGGTCCTGCCGAAGCATCAACCGATGGATATCGAGGCATTCATAGACCAGCGCCGGCGGCTCATCCCAAAGCGACAGCAGCCCCTCGGCCACCGCCAGCATTTCGAGATTGCGCGCAATGATCACATCGGGCCGCGCCAGGACCTTGGCCCAGCGCTTGACCCCGTAGCGCGCCTTCAGCGTCGCCAGCAGCCGCTGCAACATGCGCGCGTCATGGGTAATATCGAGTTCGACCACGGTCTCGGCCGGCAGATCCGCCAGCGGCGCATCGGCGCGACGAAACCCGGCTATTTCCACCTCGGCGCCACCGAGGCGCAGCATAGCCAGCCGCCGCGCTACCGCGGGGTCGGAGAGATTGTGGACCAGGTAGAGAATTCTCGGCAAACCCGCATCTCCTATCCCAAGCTAAGTGCCCAAGTGGAGATGCTGGAAGCCATGCGGTCAACGCGACCCAGAGGGACGAAGCGCTGCACCCAGCGCATGCCCCAAAGCCGCCACAATTGAACCGCGGCACAAGCGAGCTTTACGGAGGTTTGCCTTACCAAGACCACCTTCTATCGCCGCATTTTTTCGGTTCTTCCCGCTCTTTCACGCAAAAATCCCCGCTCGCGCGGGGATTTTCAGGTCCTATCGAAATTACAGCAGATCGCTTTTATCCCTCTCCAAGAGGCCTCATGGTGAGGTGCTTTGCGGAGCAAAGCCTCGAACCACGAGGTCGAGCGAGTGGAGGCTTCGTGCCACGCTCATCGCCTGGCGCGCAGCGCTCTAATGCCCCGTACCGCCAATCAACCTCTGCCGAATGGCGGTGCTCATATTATCGAACAAAAACACCACCAGCAGGATCAGCAGCACCATATAGGCCACCTTGTCCCAGTCCGAATTGGTGCCCATCGACTCCAGCAGCTTGAGCCCGATACCCCCCGCCCCCACCGCGCCGATCACCGTGGCCGAGCGCGTATTGCTCTCCCAGAAATACAGCGACTGCGACACGAACACCGGCAGCACCTGCGGCACGACGCCATAGCGGTTGACCGAGGCCGGGCTCGCGCCCACCGATTTCATGCCCTCGCGCTGCTTGTCGTCCACATTCTCCAACGCCTCGGCATAGACCTTCCCCAGCGCGCCGGTATCGGTAAAGAAAATCGCCGCAATGCCGGGGATCGGGCCGGGCCCAAAACCGCGGGTGAAAAACAGCGCCCAGATCAACATATCGACCGAGCGGATGAAGTCGAAAAACCGCTTCATCATCCAGTTGGTCGTCCGGTTCGGCGTAATCGTCCGCGCCGCAAAGAAGGCCAGCGGAAAGGCCAGCAGCGTCGCCATCAGCGTACCGACAAAGGCCATCACCAGCGTCTGGAACAGCTTTACGAGAATATCCGCATGCTGCCAGGCCTGATTGTTGAGCCACTGGTTGAGCACATATTGCGCGTTGCTCATCTCGGGATTGACCCGGTCGCCCGAAAACATCAGCCCGATTGAAGAGAACAGGTCATTCCCCCACAGCGGCGATTTCGTATCGTAAAGAAAGTTCGCCCAGCCAAGGAACCGGCGCTGCACCGCCACCTGATTGGCGCGGATTTCCGCCTGCCCCTCAAAGCCATAATCGACAATCACCTTCTGGCGATCCTGCACAATCGCCGCCGGCACACCTTCCGGCGCCACCGCGGCATCACCCGTTATGGTCACCGGCCAGACTTCGCCATTGATATAGACGTCCACCTGCGTGGTCGAAATATCGAGCCGATCCGCCTCGCTGCCAAACGTCGCCGTCACGCTGCCATCATCATGCGGCGTCAGCCAATCAATCGTCGCACCAGCCGGATATTGCCCACGGCTCGACCATTGCGCCGTCACCGCCCCATCTTCGCCAAACCGCAGCCGCGGCTGGGCGCGCCAGCTATACCAGTCCTGCACATAGATCGAGGCGCGATCCCATTTGCCGTTCTGCAGCGCCGGCCCGACATTGAAGAAGAACCAGCAGAAAACGAGATAGAGCGCCGCCGCCGCAATCCCGACGATCAGCCCGTGGCGCTTGAAAAACGAGGTTTTAAAAACCTCGGGAAATTTCTGTTCGAGCCGAGCGCGCTCGGCAGCACTGATCGCTGACATTTTCAGACGCTCGCCTTTCCGAAATTGAGACTTGCATTGCCCACCAGCCGCCCCCGCAGCCAGCCCGAAAACTGGTCGATGGCAATGATGGTCACGAGCAGCAGGATAATGATCGCATAGGTCTGCGCCGCATAATCGCGCCCGATCGAGAGCCGAAACACCTCGCCAATACCGCCGCCGCCCACCGCCCCGATAATGGTCGAAGCGCGCACATTGATCTCCATGCGCAACAGCCCATAGGACACGAAATTGGGCATCACCTGCGGCACGATGGCGTAGCGCACGCGCTCCAGCCAACTCGCCCCCACCGATTTCAGCCCCTCGTCAGGCTTCATGTCGGCGTTCTCAACGACCTCGAAAAACAGTTTTCCGAGCGCCCCGACCGTATGCAGCGACACCGCCGCAATAGCCGCAATCGGCCCGATCGACAGCACCGCCGTAAGCAGCCCCGCGATGACGATTTCCGGAAAAGCCCGCATCACTTCCATGATGCGCCGAACCACCCACCGCACCGCCCCCGCGCCAACCAAATTGGTGGCCGCGAAGAAGCACAGGCAAAACGCAAAGGTCCCACCAATGATCGTCGAAACCACGGCGATATTCACCGTAACGATCAGCTGGTAGATGAAATTCGGGATATAGATCGTGTCGGTCAGATAGATATTGCTCGACGTATAATCGTACTTCGCCGAGCCATCGAAATAGGGCGACTCCAGCCCAAACATGGCGCGAAAGATCTCAAGGGGATCGCGCGGCATGAAATTCTTGATGAAGTCGAACATATAGGGAAGCCGTTCGAAGAACTTCCCCGAATTGGCCGAATTGGCATAGGACATCGCCGCCAACAGCGCGACCAGCACCCCGGCCACGACAAGGATCGTATAAACCCGCCGCGTCATAACCTGACTGCGATAATGCTGCAGCAGCGTCGCGCCCGCCGGCGAAAGTCCAGTCGAACTATGAGTGGTATCGGCCATGGGCAGGAGCTTTCCAAACTCTCGATGTCACCCCGGCGAAGGCCGGGGCCCATCCTGAGATCTCAAGATGGATCCCGGCTCAAGGCCGGGATGACACCGAGTGAGGGAATGGGGAGGCGACGACGCCGAAGCATCGCCACCAGGGAACAGAAGATTAACCGCCGATCACCGACTTACGCGCGTCGATGATGGTCTGATAAAGCGGCTGACCAGCATCGACGAAGTTGGTATAGCCACCAGCGGTGAACGCGTCGAAGCAGTCGAAATCGGCTTCCGGCAGGCCCTTGAAGAAGGCGGTGACCTTGGCCTTCATGTCGGCGCCGAGCTTGTTGGAAACCATCAGCGGGCCGTTCGGGATGATCGGCGACTGCCAGACTTCAACCAGGTCGTCCATATCGAGGAGACCCTTATCGACCATGATGCGCAGGTTCCCCGAAGTATAACCTTCCGAGAATTCGCCCTGGCCCGAACCAAAGGTGGTGCCAACATCCCAGGTGCCATCGAGAACGCCGAGCACGAGGTTTTCGTGGCCGCCGCCAAAGCCGGTTTCGCTGTAGAATTCAGCGATCGGCATGCCGAGATCGGCCGGCAGGGCAACGTTGGGGATCAGGAAGCCCGAGGTGGAATCGGGATCGGCAAAGCCAAGCTTCTTGCCCTTGGTCGAAGCGAGATCGGTGATCCCACTGTCAGCGCGCGCCACCATGATCGTGTGGTAGCCGGTCGAACCATCGGCCTGCTGGGTCGTCAGCACCGGGTCAACGGCTTCCGGATCCTGCAGGTAGATCGCGGCATAGGACGAAGCGCCCATGATGGCGATATCGATAGTGCCGCCAAGCAGGCCCTGGATGATGCCGTTATAGTCGGGCGAGGGGAAGAACTGGACTTCCGAAACGCCGGTTGCAGCCTTCAGCGGCTCGGCAACGCATTCCGAACGGCGCAGCTGATCGGCTTCGTTTTCGCCGCCATCAAGACCGATGCGCAGAACAGTCACGTCCTGGGCAAAGGCAGCGGTCGACATCGAGAGGGCCACGGAGGCCAGGAGCAGTTTCGAAAACGCGGACACGGGAAGTCTCCTTTGGTGACGCGGGATGGGTCTACGGCCTGAAACCGTTGGACTTAGGGAGCCTGCTGCGCGTTGGTCGGCGTACGCGGCAGGAATTTCACCGGCGCGATCGAGGTCGAAGTCATGGCTTCCGAAAAAGCCTCCTTCAGACCATCGGCGCCGTAGATGGTGCGAGCGACATCGGTCGTCAGCTCGTCGGGCGTGCCGTCGAAAACCACCTGCCCCTGCGCCATGCCCACGATGCGCTCGCAATAAGCGCGCGCCGTATCGAGCGTGTGGAGATTGGTGATGACGGTGATGCCCTCGGCATTGATGTCACGAAGCGAGTCCATGACGATCTGCGCATTGCGCGGATCAAGGCTGGCGATCGGCTCATCCGCCAGGATCATTTTGGGGTTCTGCATCAGCGCCCGCGCAATCGCCACGCGCTGCTGCTGACCACCCGAAAGCGTCTGGGCCCACTGCATCGCCGTCTGCGCAATGTCGAGCCGCTCCAGCGCCTTCAGCGCCTCAAGCTGCTCGTCCGGGGTAAAAACCTGCAAGAGGTTCAGCACCGGATTGCGGCCATTGAGCCGCCCGAGCATCACGTTGGTGATAACATCGAGGCGCGGCACGAGATTGAACTGCTGAAAAATCATGGCGCAATCGCGCTGCCATGAGCGCAGCGCCGCGCCCCGCAACTCCGACGTCTTCACGCCCTCATATTCGATATAGCCCGATGACACGTCGTTAAGACGGTTGATCATGCGCAGCAGCGTCGATTTGCCGGCGCCCGAGCGGCCGATAATCCCGACCATCTGCCCCTGCGGAATTTCGAGCGTCACATCATTGACGGCGACCTTGTCACCGAAGCGTCGTGTAACGTGCGAAATCTTGAGCATGCCTGGCGCCCCGCCTTTGTGATGGGGGACACCTAAGGGGGGTACGTAACGTCAGCATAACGGTTGGGTGACGGTTCCATGACTGTGCACGGGACAGTGGCGGTGGCACGCCCTCGTGGTTCGAGGCTTTGCTGGCGCGAAGCACCTCACCATGAGGGCTACTTATAGGCCGGCCTTCAAGTAGCCCTCATGGTGAGGTGGGAGCGCAGCGACCCTCGAACCACGAGGGCGTGCCCCCTACTCATACTTCTCCAAAAACGCCTCAATCCCCAGCGCCCGAAAATCCGGCAGTGCCACCCGCAATTGCTCGTGGCTCCAATCCCACCACTTCAACTTATCCAGCCTTCCCGCAATCGGATCGGAAAACCGCTGCTTGATCGTCTTCGCCGGCACACCCACGGCAATGGCAAAATCCGCCACATCCTTGGTCACCACCGCATTGGACCCAATGATCGCCCCATTGCCGATCGTCACCCCCGGCATAACAACCGCCCCATGCCCAATCCAGGTATCGTGCCCAATGCTGATCGGCGTGCTCTCGCGCCATTCGAAGAACGCCACATCATCCTCCTCGCCCTCAAAATACTGCGCCGAGCGATAGGTAAAATGATGCAGCGATGCCCGCTCCATCGGATGCATCGAGGCATAAATCCGCCCATTGGAGGCGATATTGGAAAATTTCCCAATCGTCGAATAGGCAATCTGCGTCCCACTCACGCAGTAGGAATAATCCCCCATGCTCGAGTGTGCGACATGGCAAAACGCCCCCACCTCGGTATACCGCCCCAGCACCGACTGCTTCACCTCGGCCGTCTCATGCACCGACGGCGTTTCGCTCAGCTTCTTCATGCTGCCACCCTCGGCGCAAAACCCGTCACATCGACAATCCGGTCGGCCACAGCGCTGCGCACATCCTCATCGTGGAAAATCCCGAGCATGGCGACTCCACAGCGCTTCTTCTGCGCGATCATATCAACCACCACCGCCCGATTGGCCGCATCGAGCGACGCCGTTGGCTCATCCAGCAACAACACCGGGTGATGGGTAATAAACCCCCGCGCAATGTTGACGCGCTGCTGCTCACCCCCCGAAAACGTCGCCGGCGGCAGGCCCCAAAGCCGCTCCGGCAGATTGAGCCGGCTCAGCATCTCCCCTGCCCTCCCTTGCGCCTCGGCCTTGTCGATCCCCCGCACCACCAGCGGCTCCGCCGCCACATCGAGCGCCGAAACCCGCGGCACCGTCCGCAAAAACTGGCTCACATACCCAATCGCATCGCGCCGCAGGGTAAGAACCGTCCGCGGATCGGCACTGGCCAAATCCACCTGCGCCCCATCATGGGCAATCAACACCGCGCCGCCATCGACGCCATAATTCCCATAAACCATCTTCAAAATAGAAGACTTGCCGGCGCCCGATGGCCCACCGAGCACAACGCACTCGCCCGGATTGATATCGAATGTAACATTCTCCACCACCGGCAGGCTGATCCCCCCGCGCAGGTGCATGGTAAAAGTTTTTGCGAGATTTCTTACTGATAGAGCGGTCATTTCGACCTCCATATTTGTGAGCCACCGCACCTCCCCTCGCCCCTTGCGGGAGAGGGACAGCAATTTCTTCGTTCAGAAGAAATTGCAGGGTGAGGGGTCTGCGATGCTGCAACAGGCTCAAACCTGCAAAATCGAACTGACGAGCAACTGCGTATAGGGCTCGCGCGGATCGTCGAGCACCCGGTCGGTCAGCCCCGCCTCGATCACATGCCCGTCCTTCATCACCATCATCCGGTGGCTCAAAAGCCGCGCCACGGCGAGATCATGCGTCACCACAATCGCCGAAAGCCCCAGCTCCCCCACCAGCTGCCGCAACAGGTCCAGCAACCGCGCCTGCACCGACACATCGAGCCCACCCGTCGGCTCGTCCATGAAAATCAGCCGCGGCCCGGTGACGAGGTTCCGCGCAATCTGCAACCGCTGCCGCATCCCGCCCGAAAAACTCCGCGGCTGATCATCGATCCGATCCGCCGCAATCTCCACGCGCCCGAGCCAATCAAGCGCCGTATCCCGGATCCGCCCATAGTGCCGATCGCCCACCGCCATCAGCCGCTCGCCGACATTGGCGCCGGCCGAAACCGTCATCCGCAGCCCATCCGCCGGGTTCTGGTGCACAAAGCCCCAATCCGTCCGCGTCAGAAACCGCCGCTCGGCCTCACTCAACTCATAAATATTGCGCCACTCGCCCATCCGCATCCGATAGAGCGCCTCGCCCGATGTCGGCTCAAGATTGGCCGAAAGCGTATTGAGCAGCGTCGTCTTCCCCGACCCACTCTCCCCCACAATCGCCAGCACTTCGCCGGGCCAAAGCTCGAAACTGACATCGGCACAACCAAGCCGGGAGCCGTAATATTTGGTCAAATTGCTGACACGCAGCAGCGGTTCGTCAGACATTCGAATTCTCCGTGTGCAGGCCCCACCCCCTCCTAGCCTCCCCCATAAAGGGGGAGGTACCGGCCGGTGATTGGGACTGGATCGAGCAAAAGGAGTGGAGAGGCACCTCCCCCTTGATGGGGGAGGTTGGGAGGGGGTGACTTCCGAGACGCATCATTCCGCCGCCTCCCCCATCACCCCAACATACCCCGCGTCCCGCCGCTCCTCGCAATGATCGGTATCCGAGCACACATACATATGCCCGCCCCGGTCATCCAAAATCACCTCATCGAGATACACCTGCTCAGCCCCACACAGCGCGCAAGGCTCAGCAAAATGCTGCACCGTGAACGGATGATCCTCGAAATCCAGGCTCACGACTTCCGTATGCGGCGGCACCGCATAAATCCGGTGCTCGCGCCCCGCCCCAAACAGTTGCAGCGCCTCGCTTCGATGCATCTTCGGATTATCGAACTTCGGCGTCGGCGAGGGGTCCATCACATAGCGCCCCTCAACCTTCACGGGATAAGCATAGGTCGTCGCAATCCGCCCATGCCGCGCAATGTCCTCATAAAGCTTCACATGCATCAGCCCATATTCCTCGAGCGCATGCATCTTTCGCGTCTCGGTCTCACGCGGCTCAAGAAAGCGCAGCGGCTCGGGAATTGGCACCTGATAAACCAGTATCTGCCCCGCCTCGAGCTTGCGCTCCGGTATCCGGTGCCGCGTCTGAATAATCGTCGCCTCGGCCGTATGCGTGGTCGTCTTCACCTGCGCCACCTTGGCAAAAAACGCCCGGATCGAGACCGCATTGGTCGTATCATCCGCCCCCTGATCGATAACCTTGAGCACATCGTCCGGCCCAATAATGGACGCCGTCACCTGCACCCCGCCCGTGCCCCAGCCATAAGGCATCGGCATTTCCCGCGACGAAAACGGCACCTGATAACCGGGGATCGCCACGGCCTTCAAAATGGCCCGCCGGATCATTCTTTTGGTCTGCTCATCGAGATAGGCAAAATTGTAGTTTGCGACGGCGTTCATTTCAGAGCCTCGTGAAATCTGCTCATGCCGCAACACCCCCTCCTAGCCTCCCCCATCAAGGGGGAGGTACCGGCCGGTGGTTGAAACTGGATCGAGCCAAAAGAGTGGAGCAGCACCTCCCCCTTGATGGGGGAGGGTGGGAGGGGGTGGGGCAACGCCTTGGTAACCATCATTCCACCCCCTCCAACTCCGCCCGCATCCGCCGGATCAAATCCAGCTCCGCCTGGAAATCCACATAATGCGGCAGCTTCAGATGCTCGACGAACCCCGTCGCCTGCACATTGTCCGAGTGCGAAATGACGAATTCCTCGTCCTGCGCCGGCGCCACGATATCCTCGCCAAATTCCTTGGCCCGCAGTGCCCGGTCCACCAGAGACATGGCCATGGCCTTGCGCTCCGCCTGCCCGAAAACCAGCCCATAGCCGCGCGTAAACTGCGGCGGGATCGTCGCCGAACCCTTGAACTGATTGACCATCTGGCATTCGGTCACCCGAACGCGCCCGAGGCTCACCGCAAAGCCCAGCTCGGCAATGTCGAACTCGACCTCCACCTCGCCAATGCGGATTTCGCCCACAAACGGATGCGTCCGCCCATAGCCGCGCTGCGTCGAATAGCCGAGCGCAAGAAGGAATCCCTCGTCGCCCCGCGCCAAAGCCTGCAGCCGCAAATCCCGATCCAGCGGAAAATCCAGCGGCTCGCGCGTCAGATCGCCAACCTCTTCGCCCTCGGCCAATTCGCCATCGGGCTCGATCAATCCCTGCCGGCCCAAGAGATCAGTCACCCGCGGCGCCTGTTCCCCTTCGGCCTCGCGCACAACCGGCACTTCGGCATCCTCGCCCACAATGCTCGGGTCCAACAACCGGTGCGTATAGTCAAAGGTCGGCCCCAGCATCTGCCCACCGGGAAGATCCTTGAACGTCGCCGAAATCCGCCGCTCGATT
This sequence comes from Devosia sp. Root685, assembly GCF_001427875.1. Taxonomy (GTDB): domain Bacteria; phylum Pseudomonadota; class Alphaproteobacteria; order Rhizobiales; family Devosiaceae; genus Devosia. Next base: position 315,868 of record NZ_LMHK01000002.1, read on the forward strand.
TTCATCGCCCCGGTATCGATCGGCTCAGAATAGCCAAACCGCGGCAGCGTCGTCCGATAGGCCCGCACCAAAAAGATCGCCTCGATCAGGTCGCCCCGCGCCTGCAAAATCGCCAGCGCCGCCAGCTCCCGGTCATAAAGCGATCCCTCGCCCATGCACCGATCGACCGCCAGCCCCAGCTGCTCGACAATCTGGTCCAGCCGCAGCGCCGGCACCGCACGGTCCCCGCGACGGCGATCCGCCAACAAGCGATGCGCATTGGCAATGGCGGCCTCGCCACCCTTTACAGCTACGTACATCCTACGCCTCCACCCGGCTCGACCGCGGCAGGCCCATCACCTGGCCATCGGCCACCAGCAGCAGGTCCACACCGCGCGGAAAAATCTCCCGGTTCTCGCTCCACTGCGCGAGAAAATCCCGGGGCAATCCCACCGGGCTAATGTCCTGCGTCTCGCGTATCCCCGGCCCGCGCAGCACCAGTTTTGCGCCGCCACTCAGCGACGGCACTTCCGCAACGATGGTGGTCGAGCGATCCGGATATTCTTGGCTTCCTAGATTGCAGCGCCCCAATTCGGGCATCGCATCGCCGAGCGCCACGAATGCAAAATTCGCCTTGGCCGGATCGTTCACCACATCGGCGCCGGTGTGAAACCCGACAAAACCCTGCACCGCGTCCGAATTTAGCGCGGGCGATAACCAAATCGCCGTGTCGTGGTCGCCAAGTGTTAACAGTGTGCTAGCCAATTCTGACGTCAGCGCAGCACAGCCACCGCTCATGTTAGCCAGTTTTTGCGCCGTCCCGGGGTTCGCCAGCGCGTCGAGAACAGCCCGGAACACACCCTGCGCATCGCGCACCGGCTCGGCAAAACCGGCTCCGAAATCATGGGAAAGCATCAGTTATCCCCTCTCACCATGGTGAAAAAATCCACCCGCGTGGCCGCCGTTTCCTCGGCCCGCTTATCGTCACCCGTCGAGATAAGCTCTTCCAGTGGCACAATAATTTCCGCGTCCACTTTGGCCGCATCGCACTGGCGCAGCGCATCGATCACCGCAATGGCCTCGGCCTTGTCGAGGTCGCGCCCCAAACAATACCCGTGCCCCACTTCCCCGGTTACAATGCGCACGCTGGCCCGGCTCACCGTCGCCTCGCCCAGATTAAACGGCGCCCCGCCGCCCCCGGCCCGGCCCCGCACCATGACGAGCCCGGTCTCGGGCCCGCGAATGCGCTGATGGCCCGGCTTGTCGCCAAAAGCCTCCCAGCGCTCGGCCAGCGCCTTGGCCGGCGCTGCGGCCAGAACATCCAGCGCCCGCTTTCTTGCGCTTTGCTCGGCAGAAATCCCTGTCGTCATGCTTGCCTCAACTTGTCTAATAAACTAGACAACTAAACTCACTAGTTCCGCTCTACGCTTCCCATGTGAAAGTGCAATGACAAAATCGCAATCAGCCGCTGGTGGTGTTGCGCTCTGGCGCCAGATCGCCGATGCCATCCGCCTCGACATCGTCGGCGGCAAGCTCGCCAATGGCGATCGTCTACCCACCGAAGCCCTTCTGGCAGAACGCTTTTCCGCCAATCGGCACACGGTCCGCCGCGCCCTCGCTGTCCTTGCCGAAGAAGGCGTCGTCGCCGCCGAACAGGGCCGCGGCACCTTCGTAAAAAGTATCCGCCGGCTCAGCTACCCCATCGGCAAACGCACGCGTTTCCGCGAAGGCCTCAGGGGCCAGGCCGGCTCCCTGACCTCCGTCAGCATCTCAGACAAAATCGAAAACGCCACCGCCCAGGTCGCCGAGGCCCTCGGCCTAAAACCCGGCACCAAGGTCGTCCGCACCGAAGGCATGTCGGTCGCCGATGGCGTGCCGATCTCGCGCTCCACCACCTGGCTCCCCTATCGCCGCTTCCCCGATTTCGCCGCACGGATCAGGCAGATGCAATCGACCACGCTGGTCTTCCAAAGCTATGAAATCGCAGACTATTCCCGCTTTTCGACCCGCATTTCCGCGCGCCACGCCGACGTCGAAGAAACCCGCTCCCTAAACCTCGCCCCCGGCGCCATCGTCCTGGTTTCGGAAGCCGTCGACATCGACCCGGAAGGACTACCGCTGTCCTATGCGCTAACGCGTTTCCCGGCGGAACGGATGGAATTGGTGGTGTAAAACCCCCACCTACCCCCCCTGATAGGGGGAGGGACGCATCGAGTTTGCATCTGTGTCGGTGAGCCACCGGCAGATCCCTCCCCCTAACAGGGGGAGGCTAGGTGGGGGTTCTTGCGACCCCAGAGGACCGACTAACCCCCTGCCGGCAAACGCAAAAGATCCCTCAGCAACCCCACGAACTGCTCCCCCGCCACCTCAAGCGCCCCGGAATTATCAATCCGCACCGTGCTCGCCGGCAGCCGCACGCCAACGCTCCGGTCCATCCGCCGCTGGATTTCCGCGGCATCTTCCCGCCCACGCCCCGCCAGCCGAGCCGCAATCACCTGCGGCTCCGCCGTCACCTCGACCACCACCGCACTCGGATAGCGCGCCACCAATTGCGGAATAACCGCACGGGAGAGGTTCGCAATCACCACCCGCCCTGCATGCAAATCATCCTCCAGCTCCACCGGCAGCCCATAGCGCAGCCCATGCGCCGGCCAACTCAGCGCAAACCGCCCTTCGGTTTCCGCCGCCGCAAACTGGTCCAGCGTCATCGTATCGTGGTCTTCGCTACCGCCATCGGCATCCCGCGTCACGACGCGCCGCACGATCACCACATCATCGCCGAGCCGCTCCCGGGCATAAGCCATGACACTGTCCTTGCCGGCCCCGCTGGAGCCAACCACGGCGACGAAAGTGCCGGTCATATCACCCGGCGCCCCTCGCGCCATACGGTCTGCACGATCGGAATACCCTCCTCGATCCGCAGATGCACAAGATCGGCCCGCTTGCCCACGGCAATCTCGCCGCGGTCATCCAAACCCGCCGCATCCGCCGGCCTTTTGGTCACAAAACTGACCGCCTCCGGCAAACTTATCCCCGGCACCTCATCGACCAGACAGAACGCCGATTGCAGCATCGAAAAGGGAATGTAGTCCGAAGACAGAATATCGAGCAGCCCCGCCGCCGCCAGATCGCGCGCCGAAACATTGCCCGAATGCGACCCGCCGCGCACCACATTGGGTCCGCCCATCAGGATCGCCATCCCCGCATCGCGCGACGCCTTTGCCGCCTCCAGCGTCGTCGGGAATTCGGCAATGCGGATACCAAGCTCCACGGCCTCGTCCACATGCGCCGAAGTCGCATCATCGTGACTCGCCAGCGCAATCCCGCGCTCGGCACTCAGCGCCGCCAGCGCCCTGCGATGCTTGTCCGAATAAGCCTCTGATTCATAAGACCGCCTCGCGATGAACTCGGCCAGCGCCGCATCGCTCATTTTGAGCTTGCCCTGATAATAGACCTTATAGGCATCCGGGCTCGCAAACTGCCGCTGCCCCGGCGCATGGTCCATCAGCGAAGCCAGCCGCACCAGCGGGTGGTCCATGATCTTCTCAAAGCTGGCGAGACAATCCGGCGCCGAAACCTCGCACCGCAGATGGATCAGGTGATCCGCCCGCAGCCGCCCGGCAGTGACGCCGGCCGTGATCGCATCGGCCAAAATCCGCAATTCGTCCATGCCCATATCGGCATGTTCATCGATACCGACGCGAATGGCGTCGAACACCGTGGTAATCCCCGAAGCCGCGATCTGCGCATCATGCGCCTGCACGGCGGCGACGGGATGCCACCGCACTTTCGGGCGCGGCGCATAGTGCGTTTCCAGATGGTCGGTATGGAGTTCAACCAGCCCCGGAATCAGGTAGTCGCCATTGAGATCCGTGCCGCGCCTGGCGCTCGTTCCGATGTCGGTAATGACGCCACCGGTGATTTCCACCGCGCCTTCAAGCACTTGGTCGGCCAGCACAATCCGGGCATTGGTAAGAACAGTCGCGTCAAGGGCTTGCATGGTCGCTTCAGCAGGTTCGAATGAGAAAGGTCGGTGCGATAGCCCGACAATGTGACAGGGCGACGACACGCCCAAGCTTCACATCTCTACCGCACCGCGCCCCGCTGCGGGAGCGGTCTCATTCGCGACCCAACCGAAATCAGCTCTGGAACGGATCGAGCGTCGGCAACAACTGCTGATACTGCCCGCGCCAATAGAGCAACGGCTGCAAGTCCGTCGACAGCTCCACCGAGCGCACCCGCCCCAAGACGATCGCATGCGAATGCCGCTCGATCGCTTCATCGAGTTCGCAATCGATCACCGCCACCGCGTTCTTGAGCCCCAGATTGCCGCTATCGAGCCGGTTCCAGTCCCAGCCAACATAGCGATCATTTCCCTTGATCCCGCCGCGCCCGGCAAATCGGTCCGCAATGGCCGATTGCCCATCGGTCAGAATATTGACCGCAAACGATCCGGCATCGCGCAGCGCCTGCCAGGAGGACGAACCGCGATTAAGGCTCACCAAAATGGTCGGCGGCTCCGCCGAAAACGAGGACACCGAGGTCGCGGTAAACCCCGTCCGATTTTCGCCGGTGCCCACGGTGATCACGCTCACCGCCCCGGCAAGGTTCCGCATGGCCTGCCTGAACGCAGATGCATCGACAGTATTTTCGGGCTGCCGAACCGGCGCATAGTTTGCAAAATCGACAATCGACACAGTCAGTTCTCCTATCCCGCGCCAATGCAAGGACGCAAAGCCTGGGGAAAGACTAGCCCCCCTCGCCAAAAGGCGGGAGGCCGCCCGGGAGCACAGTTTCCCGTCACAACCCGCCGCAGAGAAATTTATATCCACTAATTCTATAGACTAATATTTTAATGGGTAATCACACCCTCGGCGCCAGAATTCTTGCAACGATGCAATCCTTCTTGTTCCATATCCTCGCGCCGTCCCTATAATCGCCGCGCCATCAGGCCACCAACCGTCCCTAAGAACTCGGCGCCATATCTCCATGCCTCGTATAGCCACGCTCGACCGCCTCCTCGCCGCCCTGCGCGAGCGCATTTTTCTGCCCAGCGGCGTCCATGTGCCCCTCCGCTACCGGCCCGCGGCCAATGGCGAGCGCTATGCCGTGGTCGAGCAAGACCGCAGCGCCTGGACAGGGGTGGATCGCAGCCTCGTCTGGGGCGAGCCCGATGGCTATTATTGGTTCGGCGGCCAGGTCACCATTCCCGCAACGCTCGCTGGCAAATCCATCTTTGGCCGCGTCCACGCCCAGTTCGGCTCCGTCATGGGCCGCAGCGATCCGCAGCTTCTGGTCCGCCTCGATGGCCGCATCGTCTCCGGCGGCGATGGCAACCACCGCGAATTCCCCATCGCCCGCAACGCCGTAGCAGGCCAGGCCATCGACCTCCTCATCGAAGCCGGCACCATCGAAGATCGCCGCCAGCTCGGCTTTGCCGTCGAACTCGTCGCCCACGACCGCCTCGCCGAGATCGTCTATTACGACCTGAAAGTTCCCCTCGACGTTGCGCGCCTCCTCAAGGCCGACGACGCCCGCCGCGCCCGCCTGCTCCGCCATATCGAAGCCGCCCTCGATCTCGTCGATTTCCGCCCCGGCAATCCCGAACGCTTTGCCCAAAGCCTCGAAGCCGCCCGCCTCCGCGCCGACGCGCTCTATGCCGAGGCCGACGCCGATGCCATGCCCGAGATCGTCGCCACCGGCCACACCCATATCGACGTGGCCTGGCTCTGGCGCGTGCGCGAGACGCGGCAGAAAATGGCCCGTTCCATGGCTAATGCCCTCTCCCTGATGGACGAATATGAAGACTACCGCTTCATGTACAATCAGGGCGTGCTGCTCGATTACCTCGAAGAAGACTATCCCGAACTCTTCTCCCGCATCGAGACCCAGGTCAAAACCGGCCGTTTCGAAATCGAGGGCGCCCTCTGGCTCGAACCCGATGTCGTCATCGCCTCAGGCGAAAGCCTCGTCCGCCACATCACCAAGGGCGTTAAATATCATCAGGACAAATTCGGCGTGACGCCGAAAATCGTCTGGCTCCCCGACACCTTTGGCTACACCGCCGCCCTGCCCCAGCTCATGGCCCTCTCGGGTTTGGAAGTGTTCATCACCCACAAGATGAGCTGGAACGACACCAACCGCATGCCGCATGAAATCTTCTTCTGGCAGGGATTGGACGGCACAAAGGTCCCGGCCTATTTCCTCACCACCCAGCGCTACGAATATGACGGGATCAACACCACCTATTGCCCCGATCTAGTCCCGAGCCACGTCATGGGCACGTGGAAACGCTTCAGCCAGCAGGGCCTCCACGACGAACTGTTCCTCGTTTATGGCCACGGCGATGGCGGCGGCGGCCCGACCCGCGGCATGCTCGAAAACGTCCGCCGCATGGAGCGCGGCATTCCCGGCTGCCCGAAAATTCGCCACGAACCCATGGCGCCCTATTTCGAGCGCCTCGTTAGCCGCATGCGAAGCGAGCCCGAAGCCTTCCCCAACTGGGTCGGCGAACTCTACCTCGAATATCACCGCGGCACCCTGACCTCGGTCGCCAAGAACAAGCGCAACAATCGCCTCGCCGAACAGACCCTGCACGATCTCGAACTGCTCGGCACGCTTGCCGCCCAGCAGGGCGTCCCCTATCCCAGGCAAACCATCGAGCGCCTCTGGAAGACCGTTCTCCTCAACCAGTTCCACGACATTCTGCCCGGCACCTCCATCGGCTTTGTCTATGAGGACAGCGACCGCGACTACGCCGCCTTCTTCGCCGCAGCAGCAGATCTCGCCCAAACCCTCGGCGCCGCCCTCGCCGCCACCGGCCACCACGCCGTCCTCAATTCAACCAGTTTTGCCCGCACCGATCTCCTGCCCCTTCCAGCCGACGCCACCGGCATCGAGATCGACGGCGTCACCATCCCATCCCAAGAAATCACCCGCGCCGACGGCACGCTTACCAGCGTCGCTCCGCTGACCAATGTCCCCGGCCTCGCAACCCAAACCCTGCGCCTCGCGACCTCTGCCGCACCACTACCGGCCAGCACTCTCTCCGTCTCGCCAGCCCTCCTCGAAAACGCCCTCCTCCGCGCCCGCTTCAACGAAAAGGGCCAGCTCACCTCCCTCTTCGACAAAGTGCGCAATCGCGAAGCCCTGCAGGCCGGAAAAGTCGGCAACGCCCTCGTCGCCCACCGCGATATCCCGATCGATTTCGACGCCTGGGACATCGATGAAAATTTCGAAAACCAGAGCTGGCCGGTCGATAATCTTGTCAGCGCCGAAGTTTTGGAACACGGCCCCTACCGCGCCGCCATCCGCTTCACCTGGGCGTATGAAGCCTCCCGCATCGTCCAGGTCATTTCGCTCGCCGAAAACACTGCACAACTCGAGTTTGACACCCTTGTCGATTGGCATGAGCACCAGACGCTGCTCAAAACCGGCTTCCCCCTCGATATCCGTACCGATGTCAGCCGCGCCGAAACCCAGTTCGGCCATTTGACCCGCCCCACCCACGCCAATACCTCATGGGACAAGGCGCGTTTCGAAACCTCCATGCATCGCTGGGTCGACCTCAGCGAGGCCGGCTTCGGCGTCGCCGCGCTCAACGATTGCAAATATGGCTACGACGCCAAGGGCAGCACCCTCCGCCTGACCCTCGTCAAATCCCCCGTTTTCCCATGGCCCGAAGCCGACCAGGGCGAACACCATTTCCGCTATGCACTGCTCCTCCACGCCAGCGATCTGCAAACCATCCACAACGCCGCCGCCGCCTTCAACCTGCCCCTGCGCCTCCTCGCCGGCGGCGCCGAAACCCCGCACCATCCGGCCCCCATCGCCACCCTCTCCAGCGATCAAATCGCCATCGAAACCGTCAAACCCAGCGAAGACGGCAAGCGCACGATCCTCCGCCTCTGGGAAACCCAAAACCGCGCCGGCACGGTCACCCTCACCCTGCCCAAAGCAACGCGCATCGCGGAAACAGACCTCTACGAAACAGACGTCAAAACTCTGGCGGAGAGCGCAGACACGGTCGAACTGGCCTTCAAGCCCTTCCAAATTCTCACTCTGGCGCTAGGCTAGATCATCCGTCACCACCGCCACCGCAAACGCGATTGTCACCCCGGCGAAGGCCGGGGCCCATCCCGAGATCTCAAGATGAATCCCAGCAGTTGGACTTGATCTGCAGCCGGGACCATCAACACAAATCCCAAAGGCCACCATGATCCCGCCTCTCCCCAAAACCCTGCCCCCGCCCCCCGGCTTTCAGATCGGCATGTGGCTCAAGGGCGATTGGCACATGCATTGCCGCCACTCGACCGATTCATCCAACAATCCGCAATCGCGCATCATCGCCTTTGCCGAGCGCATGGGCTTTGACTATCTCGCCATCACCGACCACGACGTCCATGTAGAGGGCGCGGTCGCCCAAAACACCTGGGCCGATCCCGAATTCCGCTCGGACTCGGTCCTGCTCTTTTACGGCGCCGAACTCACCGCCCCCCGCGGCCACGTCAACATCCTCTCCGCCGAACCCTACGACCACCAGCGCATTTTCGACGCCCGCAACGCCCGGGATTGGGACCTCCTCAAGCTCAAAAACGACCTCGGCATCCACTGGTCCGCCAACCACCCCCACCACAAGAACCACTATGGCTTCTCCTTCGATCTCGCCGATAGCGTCGAGATTTGGAACACCAGCGTCTGGCCCAAAAACATCCCGAGCCTTCGCATCTGGGACGATCAGCTCCTCTCCGGCCGCATGATCGGCGCCCGCGGCGGCAGCGATTCCCACCATGGCATCCCCGAAGACCCGGCCAAGATCGTCCCCCTGACCATCGAAGGCACCGGCAATTATGTCGGCACCCCCACGACCTGGATTTTCGCCACCGCCCGCACCAAGCCCGCCATCCTCAAGGCGCTCGAACAGGGCCGCGCCTCGGTCAGCTCCAACCCCTATAATCCCCGTGTCGAGCTCTATGCCGATACCAATGGCGACGGCCAGTTCGAGTTGATGATGGGCGACAACGCCATCCCCTCCGGCGGCCCGGTGACCTTCGAAGTCCGCCTCTCCGGCGGCGGCATCCCCGGCGCGTCCTACAAGGTCCGCGTCATCAAAAACCGCGAAGAATTCGGCACTTTCATCACCGACCCCGCCACCCGCTCCGTCCGCTTCGTCGATGCCCCCTCGCCCGACGCGCGCAGCTACTATCGCGTCGAAATCGAAGGCCCCCAGGCCCCCTATCCCGAAGTCCCCAATTCCATGGCCCAGAGCCAAAACATGGTCGCCCTGTCCAACCCCATCTACTTCAACTACGATCCGGATTTCTGATCCGTCCCTGACTCACCCCCAAACTCGATGTCACCCCGGCGAAGGCCGAGGCCCATCTTGAGATATCAGGATGGATCCCGGCCTAAAGCCGGGATGACAGCCGGTGGATAACAACATGATGTGCCGATAGATGGTAAGAGACCCAAGCCGCAAGGTCGGCATCAAGGACATCGCCGAGGCCGCCGACGTCGCGGTCTCGACCGTCTCGCACGTCCTCAACGGCACGGCGCCCATTTCCGCCGAAGTGCGCGAGCGCGTGCTCAATGCCGCCAATACCCTCGGCTATCTCGCCCGCCGGCGCGACAAGGCCGCCATTGCCGTTTTGCGCAGCGTACTGCTCGTCGTGCCGAGCGACACCCTGCCCCATAACGAGCACAACCTCTTCTCCTGGACCCTGCTCAGCGCCCTCACGCGCGAATGCGAGCGCCGCGCCATTCGCGTCGTCGCCATGGAAATCGACCATCCCCGCGTCAGCGGCGCCGAAGTGGTCGATCGGGCGCGCAGCGAAGAGGTCGATGGCATCCTGCTCCTCAACGACGACGGTCCCGAACTCCTCCACGATATCGCCGCCGCCCAAATTCCCGCCGTGCTGATGAATGGCGAAGATCATGAAATGCAGATCGACAGCGTTACCCCCGGCAATCGCTTCGGCGCGCGCTACGCCACCAATTGGCTGATCGGCCAGGGCCATCGCAATATCCTGCATCTCACCTGGGAAGGCCGCTCGACCATCCGCCGCCGCCGCGACGGCTTTCTCGATGCCTTCCGCGTCAATGGCCTGCCGCTCGACGGCGCCCATGTGCATCTCGCCGAAGGCTACCTGCCCGAACTCGGCGCCGCCGCCATCCAGCAATGGCTCGAAACCCATGATGGGCTGGGCGGTATCACCGCCATTTTCTGCGCCGCCGACAATCTGGCGCTCGGCATCATGCCCGCCCTCAACCGCGCCGGCATCCGCATGCCGCAGGATGTCTCCATTGTCGGCTTCGACGGCGTGGCCCTCGGCGAATTCACCAGTCCCTCGCTGACGACGGTCACCGTCCCCCTCGAACATATGGGCCCCTCTGCCCTCCACCTCCTCGAACGGCGCATCATCAACACCGCCCTCAACCCGCCGGCCCACCGCCTCGAACTCGGCTGCCGCCTGACCATCCGCGGCAGCGTACGGACGATCGGCTAGCTCTCGTCACTTTTCGTCTAATGCACCCACAAACGCGATTGTCACCCCGGCTTTAGGCCGGGGCCCATCTCGATATCTCGGGATAGAGCCCGGGCTGACAGCCGGTGGATGGCCGGAATTTTCCGGTTCAGGAACCGGCAACAAAGCCCCAAGCCGATGTCGCAACCAGCCCTCGATGCTGCTAGAAGCGCACCGAATTTGCGAAGAGGGTTGCCTTGCTCACGATCAGACCTGCCGAGCCCGCCGATGCAGAGCCGCTGACCGCGTTGATGCATGCCTCGAGCGCCTATACCGGCGCCTATGCCAGCATTCTCGAAGGCTACGCCATCACGCCCGCCCAGCTGGCGAAAGACCTCTTCTACGTCGCGCTCCTTGATGGCGCCATTTCAGGCTTTTACAGCCTGACCCTTGCCGGCGAGCCGGAGCTGGACCTGCTATTCGTTGCCGATAGCGCGCAAGGAACAGGCCTCGGCAAAACACTCTTTCAACACATGGCGAACCAAGCAAAGCGCCGCGGCTTGTCTGCCGTCAAGATCGTCTCCCATCCCCCTTCGGTCGGTTTCTACCAAAGAATGGGCGCCACGATCACCGGCACAAAGCCACCCACGGCCAAGGTAACGTGGGAACGCCCAATCCTGACATTGCCGATCTAGGCTTCAGTCCGGGGCGCCGATCTCATAGGATCGGGCGATGAGATCGGCCATCGCCTTCTCAAAGTCATCACGTCTCTGCTCGCTCCAACCAGCGGTCAGCGCGACAAAAACCTCTTCCTGCCACGCATGCGCCTGTCCCAACGCGATGTGTCCAGCCGCGGTAACGGAAAGCGCCCGCCGGCGTCGGTCAGTCGGGCCCGCCATCATCGTCAGATACCCTGCGTCCACCGCCCCCTTGATCAGACGCGATGCGCCGCTTTGGTCGATGCCGAGCGACCATGCAACTGCGTTCACCGTCGCCGGCTCGCCGCGTGCCACAAGCGAATTGACCGCCTCGGTCACCAGCACCAGCCGCCCCTGCTCGGCCATCGCGGCATCCGACCCCGCGCGGCGCGACCAATGCCGCACGAAACCGAACAGCAGCTCCCCCGGCCCCATCGTACTCATTCGGACGCCGCCATTTCCCTGCAGATATAGGCCAGCTCCAGAGCCGATCTGAGGTCCGGCAACCGCAGTGCCGCAGTGACCTTGGCGCCCGTGACACGGAAAACCGTCGCCACATGCGTCGGCTTCCCGCTCCCCGGCCACGTCGCATCTTCCTCGACCACCATCAGCCGCTCGCTCACCGGATGCCAGGAGCGCGGCACCAGCCGTATCCCCGACCGCACCACCCAGTCCGCAAACTGATCAGGCGAAATCGGGCCGGCACCTTTGGGGCCGAGGACGACGATCGGATCGCCGACCGCCGCTGCCGCCCCCTGCAGATCGCCGGCGTTCACTTTGCCATGCCATTCAACGATGGCGTCTTCCAGATTTGATCTCATACAGTATTTATATGCAAAACGCATATAATTGCAAGAGCGCCAGCAACCTAGTCCGGCAACACCAAAGGGTCTCGATCCACCCGAAATTCGAACAGCCTCTCCTGTCCCTTTTGCCCAATGGGAATGAAGATCGGCAGCGCGACGTCGCGCACCCGGCGGGCAAACCAGCTGAGCGCCTTTTTCGCCGTACCGCCCTGTCGCCCCAGCCGGACCGCCGCGGCAACCCTCTTCCGGCGCAGCGCCTCAAATCGCTGGTAGGCGGACTGGCATGTGCCCTCCGCCTCGATGCATGCCGCCAGGACATTGGCGTCTTCGAGCGCCATCGAGGCCCCTTGTCCCGAATGCGGCGTCACCGCATGTGCCGCGTCGCCGATCAGAACCACCCGCCCCCGCGACCAGAAGGGCAGATCGGGAATATCGAAATCGGGATAGAAGCGCTCGATGCCCGGCGCCGCAGCCTCGATGATGCGCCGGTTTATCTCGGGGTCACTGTGATGCAGCGCTGTCACAAAGTCCGAAAGCTGCGCCCGCTCGGCAAACTGGCCGCGTCCCTCGGGCGCAGGAAAGCTGTTGAACCAATAGACCGGCCCATCCCCCTCCTTGATATAGCCCAGCGACGCCTGCCGCCCAAAGGTCATGATCATCCGCCCATTGGTAGCGGGCACGCCGGGCACATCGACGATCCCGCCGCCGCCCAAAAGGCCGTTATAGGCCGGCGGCGCCAGTTCGGGCATCACCAATTGCCGCACGCTTGAGCGCAGACCATCGGCACCGATCAGATAGTCGAATTCATGCACCGCCCCGCTTGCCAGCCGCAAGACAACACCGCCGTCCTGCTCCTCGACCCCGCTCACGCCCGCCCCAAAATGCAGCTCCACGCCGGCGGCCCGCGCGGCCGAAAGCAATATCGCGCTCAACACGCCCCGGCGAATGGTGACCGAGGGCGCCCCGAACCGCTCGGCATGGCCGGCATAATCGATGCCGCCGAGAAAGACCCCATTCTCGTTATGCAGCGCCAGACCCATGGTCCTGATACCGCTTGCAATTGCCGCCTCGGCGATGCCGAGTGGCCGCAAGGCATTGACGCCGTTCGGCGCCAGCGTCAGGAAAATGCCTTCATCGACGATCCCACGCTCCTCGCGCTTTTCAAATACCGTCGGCGCAAAGCCCTTTTTATGGAGCGCCAGCGCCAGCCCCAGACCCGCAAAGCCGGCCCCGACAATTCCTATACGTGCTTTCATTCTTGCCTCGGCCCTTCCCATCACGGCACAATGGGTGATCTTAATATTCGATGAATTGATAATTAGATGATCGAAACAAATGGATCAAGGCTCGAAAAGCCTGCACTCATCGCCGAGATCGGTGGGCTGATCGCGGCATGGCAGGATGCGACCCAGCTTTACGACGAGGCCGTTGGCGAGGTTTTCCAGCTCGGCCCAAAAGAGCGGCTCTGCCTTAGTTTCCTCAGGGAAGGTCCCCAGACCGCCAGCGCCATAGCCAAAGCCACCCGCCTGACGCCCGCCGCGGTAACCTCGCTGGTCGACAGGCTCGAAGCGCGCAACTTCGTCATCCGCCGCGCCGACCCCAGCGACCGGCGCAAGGTCTGGGTGGAAATCGGGCCGGCCACATACGAACTGATCCAGCAGGCCTATCTCCCGCTGGCCGCGGCAGGCGAGCGGGTATTCGGCAAACGAAACGCGGCAGAACTGCTCCTCGTCGCAGCAGTCATCGAAGAAGCAATGGCCGTCCAGCGCGAAATGACGGAACAGCTCAGAACGCGAATGGCTTCGGAGAAGGCCTGAGCGCCAAGCCCAGCGCCACCCCACAAACCAGCATCAGACCGCCCCGGCCCAGGCCGCGATATCCTGCGCCGCCTCCATTGCCGTTTTCCCGGTCGTATCGATTGCGAGGAAATGCGGGGCATCGAAACCGGCCAGCACCTCGCCATCGCGCTGATTGCGACGGGCCATGTCCGGGTCCCTCGGCTTTCGTTTCTCGTCGCGCTGAGGCGATTGGATACGGCGAATGTTCTCGTCGAGATCGCAATGCACGTGAACGACTAGAAACGGCGGCCTGGCATTTCCCAGAGCAACGATCCGATCCCACTCCGCCCTGGCCCAGTCGCTGTCGCCGGCAAGGACGGTCGTCAACACGACAGGAACGGCATCGGGCAATCGCAGGACCAGCTTGTGGGCGATGGCCTCCACTTCTTCAACCGCGTCCCGGAACTCGGGCGATCGAAACTCGGTCAGCGCAAAGGCGATATTGTAAACCGAGTGGATATCCAGCAGCCGACCGCCAAGCACAGAAGCGAGCTCCCGGCCTATACTGAGCTTTCCCACCCCCGGATAACCGTTCAAGACAATGATCATGCCCCCACTCCTGCCCCGGCAACGCTAACGAGCCCCCAAAGTGTCACGCTGCCAAGCCAATTCCAATCTCGTCAGACCTGAACGCGGCCCTCGCCCGTCACGTCCTTGATCGTCATCGGTTGCCCGAGCGATTTCCAAACCCAATTCGCCCCCACCGCGCCTCGCGGGCAGGTGCCATTCCCGCCCGCATCGACGTCAGGACCTACCAGGGCGCATTGCCCTGCGGCTCGGCAAAGCTGCCGGAAACGGCGTCGGGACCCAGCAGTGCATAGGTAACCGGCAGACGTGCCCCCTCCGCCGGTGTCATGAAGCCATTGCCGCCCGTCAGGTCGGTCCTGACATAGCCAGGGGCGACCGAATTCACGACAATGGCCGTGTCCTTCAATTCCGCCGCCAATTGCACTGTCAGCATGTTGAGGGCCGCCTTGGACGCATTATATCCGATCAACCGGGCCTCGTAGTAAGGCGAAGTCGGATCGCCATTGATGGCCAGCGAGCCCAGCGTGGTTGAAAGATTGACGATGCGACCGGCCTTGGCGCGGCGCAGCAAGGGCAGCATGGCCTGCGTAACGGCCAGCGCGCCGAGGAAGTTGGTTTCCATCAGCCTGCGGGCGGCAGCCGTGGTGGCAATGGAGGGTGGGCCGTCCTCGCCATCGACGATGCCGGCATTGTTGACGAGAATGTCGAGCCGGCCATATTCCCCGGTAATTTTTTCGGCGGCAGCAGCGATGGTCGCCTCGTCGTTGACGTCGATTTCGATCGCGGCCACAGCCAGGCCGGCCTCCGCCAGATCGCCGGCGGCATCTTGACCGCGCTGCAGGTTGCGCGCACCCATCAGCACTATCACGCCCGCCTCGCCCAACTGCCGGGCAATCTCGAGACCAATGCCTTTATTGGCACCCGTCACCAGCGCAATTCTCTTCGTCTCAGTCATCGAATGTCCTTCACATATTGGCCAAAAGGCTGCGATCAATATATGAAGGATCATTCATCTTTGGGATTCGCATATGCAAGCGGCACCACCCCAGCACCTGAACCCCCGGAAAAGACCGCGCCAGGCCCGGTCGGTCGCGACGGTAGAGGCGATCTTCGAGGCGACTATTCAGGTTTTGCTGCGCGAGGGCATTCATCGCCTGACCACGACGCGCGTCGCCGAACGGGCGGGCGTATCGGTGGGCACCATGTACCAGTATTTTCCGCACAAGCAGGCGCTGCTCTATGCGCTCAATGAGCATTATCTTGATCTGGTGGCCGAACGCGTCGAGGCAGCCTGCCGGGCACAATATGGCGCCTCGACCGAAGCCATGGTCGAAGCGCTGGTCACAGCCTATTGGCAGGCCAAGACCGAGCGAAGCGAGGTGACGCGCGCCCTCTACCGCTCGGCAGTCGAACTCGACAACGAGGCCTTGATCGACGCTTTCGCAAAACGCATGGACGCGGCAACCATGGCCATGCTCAAAAGCGCGCCGGATGCCGATTATGCCAGCATCGATCTCGTCAATGTCACGCTTCTCTCTGTGATTTTCGGCACGGTGCGCAACGTGTTTGAGCGCAACCTGCCATCCGCCCAGCAGTTGGCAATTCGCCGTCAGCTGGCAACCATGTGCCTGTCCTACCTCAAAGCCTCGGGCGGCTAGCCCTCAGGGCAGCGCCCCGAACATTTCGTCCAGCATATGCCGCCGCGCCAGTTCCAGCGCCCCCAGCAGTCCGGCGCGCCCGCCGCTCTGGCTGCGCACCAGCCCGACCCGGCGCTCCCAGGTGCCCGAAACCTTGTTTTCGACCCGCGCGATGAATTCCGGCCGCGCCCCGATACTGCCGCCAAGCACGATCATATCGGGATCGACCAGCGCCAGGAGGGCCAGAATGGCGCGCGACACAGTCTCGCCAGCCGCATCGAGCGCCACCGCCGCGGCACCATCGCCCGCTTCGGCTGCCGCAAAAATATCGCGCACCGTATGCGCCGCGTCCCCGCCCGCCGCCACATAAGCCCGCCTTATCCCGGCCTCGCCCACCTGCTCTTCGAGCGAGGGCACCCCCGGCGCATCGATCCGCCAAAGCGGCATGTAGCCGATTTCCCCGGCCCCGCCATGCGCGCCGCGCAGCAACCGTCCATTGATCATCAGCGCCGCGCCGATTCCGGTCCCGAGCGCGACAAAGGCCACGTTCTGTCGGCCCCTGGCGCTGCCCTGTCCCACTTCCGCCAGGAGCGCGAGATTGACGTCATTGTCGATCAGCACATCGACGCCCATTGCCGCCGCCAGCGCGCCGCGCAGATTGGCCCCCTCCAGCCCCGGCACATTGCCCGCAAGGCTCAGATCCGCCGTTTCCGGATGCACGGCCGCCGGCACGCCCACCGCGCCGACCCGCAACCGAAACCGCGGTGCCCCGGCCATGTCGCATAGCGTCGCCGTCATGCGCCCCAACTGCGCAACCAGATTCTCCGCCCCCGTCAGCACCGTTGGTTCGGTCAATTCCGCCAGGATGTGCCCGCGCAGATCGCTCAATGCCCCCGCAACTTTGGTGCCGCCGACGTCAAAGCCCACCGTCATCGCCGCATCGGCCTTGATCGTATAGGAGAGCTGCGAGCGCCCCGGCGCGCCCCCGATTGCCCCGGCAACCTGCACCAGCCCCCGCGTTTCGAGCCCCGCCAGCAGTTCCGAAACAGCCATGCGCGACAGGCCGATTTTCTGAGCCAGCGCCGGTCGCTGCTGCAATTCGTCGGTCATCATCGCTTCGGCAAGAAGCCGTAAGTAACCAGCTTGTGAATTTTTACGGACCGAAAGCGGTGCCCGCAAGGCCTCCCAATCTGCGCCCTTAGAGCCTTGATCCACTTGCCAATCTTCCATTCAAGACCCCCAAAGACAGCATCGTCACACTCTTGTTTCGTTGTCATGCAAATTTTTTCGTATTGCGCTGACGCTGAAGTGACGCATAGATTGCCAATGTAACAGCACAAAAGCTGCAAATGATACAAGCCAATTGTACGTGCAGCGGCGATTACAGGATGGAACGGGAGGCAAGTCATGAAAATTTTTCATGTTCGTATTGCGCTTGCTTCGACAAGGAATTCATTACGCCCGCATGTCACCGGATGGTGCATTAGCGGACCAAGCACGAGGGAGAATTCGATGACTGCCAATAAGTGGATCGCCCGGCTGGCGATCGCCGCCATGTCGGCGACGGCCATGGCCGGTTCCGCCTGGGCTTTTCAGGAAGCGCCCATGCTGGCCGAACAGGTTACATCAGGGGCCCTACCCGCCGTCGACGAGCGCCTGCCCACCAATCCGACCGTCGTCAACGCTCTCTCGGTTGGCGAATATGGCGGCACCTGGCGCCGCGCCTTCAGCGGTCCCGGCGATCGCTGGGGCCCCACCAAGCTGATGGAAGAACGCGTCCTCAAGTGGACTGCCGATGCCAATGGCGGCGCCGAACTGACCCCGGGCTTCATCGAGAGCTATTCGGTCAACGAAGACTCCACCGCCTTCACCTTCACGCTTCTCGATGGCCTCAAATGGTCCGACGGCGAGCCGGTCACCACTGAAGACGTGAAGTTCTGGTACGAGGACATCTTCCTCAATACCGAAATCACCCCCAATATCGACGCGACCTTCGCGCCGGGCGGCAAGCCGATGGAAATCGAGATCGCCGACGATCGCACCTTCACCGTCAAGTTCAGCCAGCCCTACGTCTATTTCCTGCAGATTCTGGCCAAGGATTCGACCGGCGAGCCGAGCCTTGATCGCCCGAGCTTCCTGTTCCCAAAGCACTATCTCAGCCAGTTCAATAATAAATATGCCGACGACGCCGCGCTGACCGCTGCCGCCGCCAAGTTCAACGTTGCCGGCTGGAAGGATCTCTGGGGCTCCAAGGGCGCCGCGACCGCCTGGTGGCTCAATCCCGAACTTCCCGTTCTCACCGCCTGGAAGATCGAGACCCCGCCCCCCGCTGATACCGTGACCATGGTCCGCAATCCCTATTATTGGGCTGTCGATCAGGAGGGCAACCAGCTCCCCTATATCGACCGCATCGAACACCGCCTGTTCCAGGATCCTGAAACGCTCAACCTGATGATCGCGCAGGGCCAGCTCGACATGCAGGATCGCCACCTGAACCTGGCCAACTACACCTTCTACAAGGAAAACGAAGCCCGCGGCGGCTATCACATCGTCAACTGGAAGGACTCCAACATCTGGTCGCTGGTGCCCAATATCAACACCACCGACGACGTGCTGCGCGGTCTGTTCGAAAACGCCGATGTCCGCCAGGCCCTCTCCGTCGCCGTCGATCGCGAACTGATCATCGAACTGACCCAGTCCGGCCTCGGCAAACCGGTTCAGGCCGCCCCGGTTTCCGGCTCGCAATATTACGTGCCCGAACTGGCCGAACATTGGGTCGACTATGACCCCGATCTCGCCAATGAACTACTCGACAGCGCCGGCCTCACCGAGCGTGACGACAAGGGCTTCCGCCTCCGTCCCGATGGCCAGCGCTTCAGCCTCATCGTCGAAGCCAACGACGCCTCCTATGCCAAGACGCTCGAACTCCTCACCGAGAACTTCGCCGAAGTCGGCATCGAAATGCTGCCCCGCGTTATCGACCGCACCCAGTGGGACAATAACCGCTCCAATAACGACTTCCAGATGCAGTGGGTCCCCTATGACCGCATGACCTATGTGCCGGCCGATCCGCGCCGCCTCATGGGTTCGGACAGCTTCGCCAACCAGTATTACGTCTGGTACACGACCGAAGGGGAATCCGGCATCGAGCCGCCGGCCGATCACCCGATCCGCCAGATCTTCGACCTCTGGGATCAGGCCTCGCAGTCCTCGTCCGTCGAAGATGCCGATGGCTATGTCGCACAGATGGTCAAGATCTTCGCCGAATCCGGCTGGGTCATCGGCGTCTATGGCGAAGGCCCGGTGGTCAACGTCGTCTCCAACAAGATGCAGAACGTTCAGCCAGATCTCGTCCAGGACGACATCTTCCGCGGCGTGGGCCTTGCCCGCACCCAGCAGTTCTGGCTCGATCAGAACTAATTCGGAAAATGCGCTCGGGGATGGAATTCCGTTCCCGAGCCTTTGTCTGGCCCCGATCCCGCCCCCACGCGGCATCGTCCGGCCGGAACGGGGAGAACCGGCAGCATGGTTGCCTTTATTCTGCGGCGCGCGCTTCTGGCGATACCGACGCTCATCTTCATTTCGTTCATTTCCTTCGTCATCATCCAGCTCCCGCCGGGTGATTACGTCTCGGCCTATGCCGCCGAATTGCGCCGCATGGGCGACTACATCTCCCCCCTGCAAGAAGCCGCCATGCGCGAGCAATTGGGCCTCAACGACCCCATGCTCGTCCAATATTGGCGCTGGATCAGCGCCATCGTGCTGCGTGGCGATTTCGGCTATTCGCTCGATTGGAACGCCCCGGTTTCCAACCTGATCTGGGATCGCCTTGGCCTGACGCTGATGATTTCCTCGGCCAGCCTCGTCATCACCTGGCTGATCGCCATTCCCGTCGGCGTTTATTCGGCCACCCGCCAGTATTCGTTCCTCGATTATCTCTTCACCGTCTTCGGGTTCCTCGGCAAAGGCGTGCCCGATTTCCTCCTCGCCCTCGTTCTCATGTGGCTGAGCTTTTCCTATCTCAACCTCAATGTCGGCGGCCTCTTCTCCCCCGAATTCCAGAATGCCCCCTGGACCCTTGCCAAGGTCTGGGACCTCGCCACCCACCTCTGGATTCCTCTGGTCGTTCTCGCCACAGGCGGCGCCGCCGGCCTTATCCGCGTCATGCGCGCCAATATGCTCGACGAATTGGGCAAGCCCTATGTCGAAACCGCCTATGCCCAGGGCCTGTCCGAGGGCAAAGTCGTCTGGGGTTATCCCGTCCGCGTCGCGCTCAACCCCTTCATTTCCACGGTCGGCTGGGCCCTCCCCGCGCTGTTCTCGGGCGACATCATCGTTGCCGTGGTGCTCAATCTGCCCACCACCGGCCCCCTGCTTTTGCAGGCCCTCAAGATGCAGGACATGTATCTCGCCGGCAGCTTCATCCTCATCCTCAGCGTCTTCACCGTCATCGGCACGCTGATCTCCGATATTCTCCTTGCGTGGTTCGATCCGCGCATCCGTTACGCGTGAGGTCTGCCCCATGACCGATCAAGCCCTGCCCCCCATCAAGACCGTCGACCACAAGGAAGACCTTTATACCGCCAAGCCCTGGCAACTGATCTGGCGCCGTTTTTCCCAGCACACGCTGGCGCTGGTTTCGCTCTGGTTCCTGATCCTCCTCGCGCTCTGCGCCATTTTCGCCGAACAGGTCGCCCCCTATGATCCGTTCAAGGTGTCGCGCCTCCGCACCCTCGCGCCGCCGACCGCCATCCACTTCTTCCACGAAGGCCAGTTCGTCGGCCCCTTCGTTTATGGCCTGTCGCGCGAGCGCGACGCCGACACCGCCCGCGTCCTCTACGAGGTCGATACCGAAACCGTCCTGCCGATTCAGTTCTTCTATTCGGGCGACAAATACAGCTTCTTCGGCCTCTTCAGCGCCGACATCCACCTTTTCGGCGTCGATGATCGCCGCGAGCAGATCAACCTTCTGGGCACCGACGATCTCGGCCGCGACGTCTTCTCCCGCCTCACCCATGGCGCCCGCGTCACCCTGTCGGCCGGCCTCATCGGCGTCATCTTCGCCTTCGTGCTTGGCCTCACCCTCGGCTCCATCTCGGGCTATTTCGGCGGGTGGATCGATAGCTCCATCCAGCGCCTCATGGAGTTTATCCGCTCCATCCCCACCATTCCGCTCTGGATGGGTCTTGCCGCCGCTCTGCCCATCGCCTGGGACCCGCTCTTTGTCTATGTGCTGATCACGCTCATTCTCGCGCTGATCGGCTGGACCCACTTGGCCCGCGTCGTCCGCGGCCAGTTCTTCGCCATTCGAAACGAAGACTATGTGCTCGCCGCCCGCCTCGCCGGCGCCTCTGAATACCGCATCATCACCAAGCATATGCTCCCCTCGATGACCTCTTACATCATCGCGGCGCTTACCCTCGCCGTGCCCGAAATGATCCTCGGCGAAACCGCCCTGAGTTTCCTCGGCCTCGGCCTCCGCCCGCCCATCGTCTCCTGGGGCGTACTGCTTCAGGATGCGCAAAACCTGCGGTCCATTTCGATGGCGCCGTGGCTGCTTTCCCCCGGTGTTGCCGTCGTCATGACCGTTCTCGCCTTCAACTTCCTCGGCGATGGTCTCCGCGATGCGGCAGACCCCTATGGGCAGTAAGACTATGACCAGTAATCCAATGCCGCCCGAACGCCTGCTCGAACTCGACGATGTCCAGGTCCATTTCCCGCTCCGCGAAGGCCTGGTAAAGGCCGTCAACGGCGTCTCCTACCATGTCAATAAAGGCGAGGTGCTGGGCATCGTCGGCGAATCCGGCTCCGGCAAATCCATCACCGCCCGCGCCATTATGCGTCTTCTCCCCAAGCGCGCCGTCGCCGCCGGCGGCTCCATTCGCCTCCGCCCGCGCACCGGCGAGGAATTCGAACTCTCCGCCCTCGATCGCAATAGCCGCGCCATCCGTCAGGTGCGCGGCCAGCATATCGGCATGGTGTTTCAGGAGCCGATGACCGCCCTCTCCCCGGTCCATACCATCGGCACCCAGATCATGCGCACGGTGCAGCTTCACAAGGGCCTCAACCGCGCCGATGCCCGCGCCCGCGCTATCGATCTTCTCGCCAAGGTGCAGATGCCGCGTCCGTCCGAAATGGTCGACGCCTATCCCCATCAGCTCTCGGGCGGCATGCGCCAGCGCGCCATGATCGCCCTCGCTATTTCCTGCGACCCGAGCCTCCTCATCGCCGACGAGCCCACCACCGCGCTCGACGTGACCACCGAAGCCCAAATCCTCGAACTCTTGAAACAGCTCCAGTCCGAAATGGGCATGGCGATCATCTTCATCACCCACAATTTCGGGGTGATCGCCGATATCGCCGACCGCGTTTCGGTCATGTATCTCGGCCGCATCGTCGAAACCGCCACGGTCGATGACATCTTCTATGCGCCCAAACACCCCTATACCAAGGCGCTGCTCCGCTCCATTCCGCGCCTCGGCGTCGATCAGGGTCGGCGCCTCCCGACCATTCCCGGCATGGTGCCCGATCCCTTCAGCGTGCCGCCCGGTTGCGCCTTCAATCCGCGCTGCACATACGCCCGGCCCGGCATTTGCGATGTGACGACGCCGCCCGCAAAGCACTTCGGCAATCAAATATCCCGCTGCCACTTTGCCGAAAAGCTCGCCGAGGAGCACGCTCATGTCTGATCAGCCGATCACCAGCCTCACCCTGCCCGACGACGTGCTCTTCTCCGTCCGGGGCCTCAAGAAATACTTCCCCATCCATGCCGGCTGGCTCAAAAAGCATGTCGGCAACGTCAAGGCCATCGACGACGTCTCGCTCGATATCAAGAAGGGCGAAACCTTCGGCCTTGTCGGCGAGTCAGGCTCGGGCAAATCCACCGTCGCCCGCCTCATGCTGCGCGCCTATTCGATCACCGACGGCGAAATCTTCTTCCGCCGTACCAATGGCGACATCGTCGATCTCTCCCGCCTCTCCGACCGCGACATGCGGCCGCTGCGCGCCGAGATGCAGATGATTTTTCAGGACCCCTATTCCTCGCTCAACCCGCGCATGACCCTCCTGGAATTGGTGGGCGAGCCCATGGTCATCCACGGCAATGGCAATCAGGGTGAAATCAAGGACCGCGTGGCCGAACTCCTCAGGGTTGTCGGCCTCCGTCCCGAATTCATCAACCGCTATCCGCACGCCTTTTCCGGCGGCCAGCGCCAGCGCATCGGCATCGCCCGCGCTCTGGCCCTTAACCCGAGCTTCATCGCCGCCGACGAAGCGGTCTCCGCCCTCGACGTGTCGGTCGCCGCCCAAAACATCAATCTCCTGCAAGACCTGCAGGAGCAGTTCGGCCTCACCTATCTCTTCATCACCCACGATCTCGGCATGGTCGAACATATCGCCGACCGCATCGGGGTCATGTATCTCGGCCGCCTGATGGAGGTCGCGCCCACCGAACTCCTGTTCTCCAAACCCCTCCACCCCTATACCGAAGCGCTGATGGCCGCCGTGCCCCAGCCCGATCCGCGCGGCAACCGCACCCGCAAGCGCGTGCCCCTCAAGGGCGAAATCGGCAACGCCGCCAATCCGCCCCCCGGCTGTTCCTTCCATCCGCGCTGTCCCTATGCCCAGGCCAAATGCGCCACCGAAGTACCGGCCCTCCGCACCGTCGCCGACGGACGCCAGGTGCGCTGCCATTTTGCCGAGGAGCTGTCGCTGGTCGGAGCCGTCGCGTGACCGAATTTTCCCTCCTGCCCGACGCAGACCTTGCCGCCCGCTACGCGCCGCAACTCATGCTCGACGCCCACGAGCCCTATAAGCCGCACGCCTTCGGCTACACGATCTTCCGCACCGCCGGCCAATCGCCCTCAAGCAAGTTCGCCATCGAACCCGCCGGCGCCCTGACCGTTGAATATGCCATCTACTATGACTGGGACATCGGCCACCTCTATGACCTCGAACACGTCTGGGTCCACATCGACACAGACGGCCAGATCATCAAGGTGGAAGCCTCTTCCCATGGAGGCCGCAAGCCGATGCAAACAGACGAGGGCCTCCCCGCCCTTGTCGCGAGTGCGCATGAGCTGACGGCTCCTGCGCCTCCCTCCCCCTTGTGGGGAGGGACCGAGGGTGGAGGTATAGCGGGTAACCACCCGACCCACCCCGTCATCTACGCCGAAGCCGGCAAGCACGCCCATTGGGCCAGCCCCGACCATATGACCGAAGCCGATCGGCAAAAGCTGGCTTTTCTCTGCAGCACGCTGGCGGGCATCGAAGGCGTTCACCTCGGCAATCCCTTCGCCAAGCGCGGCGACTATAAACCGACCCCCGAAGACCACCGCCTCGCCCGCCTAAAAATGCAGTCCGACGCCTTCACCCCGAGCCATGTCTATCACCCCCTCGACACGACGCCGCTCCTTCTCCCCTGGCCCGAACTCGAAGCCCTGATCCCCTTTCGCATCACCGCCGCAATGGCCGCGCTCAAAAACACCCAGCCCCATTTCGCCGCCATCTTCCTCGATTGCGGCGATACACTCATCGATGAGCGCACCGAGCAAAAACTCCCGGGATCCGAAGTCGTCGTAAAGGCCGACCTCATCCCCGGCGCCAAAGAGATGATGGACGCCCTAAAAGCCGCCGGTCACAAACTGATCCTCGTCGCCGACGGCCCCCGCCAAACCTTCGTCAACATGCTGACCCATCACGGCCTCTGGGAGCATTTTGACGCCCACATCATTTCCGAAGATGTCGGCGTCCATAAACCCGACCCCGCCATGTTCGACGCTGCGCTCAAAGCCGCCGGCCTCACCCGCGCCGACGCCTCGCGCACCGTCATGGTCGGCAATAATCTCTCGCGCGATATCTGCGGCGCCAATGCATTGGGGATTACCTCCATCTTCATGGCCTGGTCCACCCTGCGCACGCACGAGCCCGCCAACCCATCCGAAGTGGCCGATTATCGCATCAATTCTCCCGCGGAATTGCCCGCGCTCCTCGACCGGCTCGAAGCTCTTATCCAATTCCGCGTGCCGTCACTCTCGACGGCAACAGTCTGCTAACATTAGGCCCACCATGTCCGCCCCTCTGCTAACCATTTCGCGCGGTGATAGCCTCAATGCCTGGGAACTCTCCGCCACCCATGCCGAATACTTCCCCGGCCCCCCTGCGCCGGCCAGCGATCCACAAAACTACAAATATATCAACGGCTTCGTAGACGTCGGCGATCTCCCTTGCCGCACCGCGACCTGGGCGGAAGTCGTCAACCGCACCGTCACCCTCAAAGCCGACTGGGATGTGGACAGTCTCTACCTCCCCGGCTCAAATCGCCGCGTCGAATTCTCCCAGTTCCGCCACCGCCCCACCCGCCTAAGCCGTTGGTGTCGCACACATATTTCCGCCCCGACCGACCGGTACTGCTCCTTCCGCTTGGAAACCCGAGGCGGCATCCACATCTGGGTCGACGGCACCCTCACCGCCCGCTTCGAACCCTTCACCCGCAACAGCACCCAATCGACAATCGTCCATCTCCCCATCAAGGCCAGTGGCAGCGAAGTCATTGTTTTTACTGAAGATATGGCCGAGCGCGACGTCAACTGGTTCTTCGAACTGGTCCTTATCGACGCCGTAGAACTCGACATCTTCCTCCCCGGCGCCGCCCTCGGCCCCAATATCGCCGCCCTCAAATCCCTCGCCGCCCAGGTCCGCACCGCCGAAGAAGTCACCCACGCTAACGGATTGATTTCATTAGCCTTTGATACCCCTGCGACGATAGACGTGGACATCGCGGCGCAGGTCACCGCCACCTCCCACACCCGCGCCCTCCTCCTCGACAAAACCCTCACCCTGCCAGCCGGCGCCACGCAGCTAACCCTCTGTAATTCCAACGATTTACCCGACGGCTACCACACCCTTCTTCTGACCTTCATCGCCGGAGACAGCCGTGTCGAGCGCCATATCGGCTGCGCAGTCCTCCATTCCATCACCCCCACCACCCTGCCCGGCGACCTCGCCGCCCGAAAGCGCCTCGCCCTCCAACATATTGTAAACAATGGCGAATTGCGCATGGGCACCGCCGTCGCTCTCTTCGAAACCGGCCGGGCGGACGACCCCCGCATTCGCCCGATCCTCGAAGAAACCCTCCTCGCCATAGAAGAACGCCGCGACTGCGCCGACTTCGTCTCGGTGCCTCTCCTCTGGTCCTACATCCGCCATGCCGCTGATTTTCCTCAGGATTTACGCGCCCGCGCCGAAAAGTCCCTGCTCGAATTCCGCTATTGGGTCGATGAACCGGGCAATGACGTCATGTGGTTCTGGAGCGAAAACCACGCTCTCTGCTTCCACGTCTCCCAACTCCTCGCCGGCCTAACCTGGCCCGACGCCACCTTCTCCGCGTCCGGCCGAAAAGGCCACGAACAGGCCGCCATCGCCACCGCCCGGCTCCAGCAATGGTTCGATGCCGTCGAGGAAGACGGCCTCGCCGAATGGAACTCCGCCGCCTACTATCCCGTCGATTTCATTGGCCTTCTTGCCCTGGCCGAGCTGGCGCCGGAGCCCATTTCCGCCCGCGCCAAAACCCTCTGCGACCGCGTCTTCACTATGACTGCCCTCCACACGCTCGAAGGCGTCCCGGCCGGCTCCATGGGCCGCGCCTATGACAAAGAACTGCGCGCCGGCCCCCTGACCGAACTCGCCCCCTTCGCCGCTACCGCCTTCGGAAAAGGCTGGTTTAACAACGGCGTAGCCTCCCTCCCCCTCTTCGCCGCCGGCACTTACGAGCCCCCGCAGGACCTCCAGCGCTACGCCGAACCCGATCCCGGCCAAGCCATTCTCGCCAATTACCGGCAAGGCTACGGCCCCGCCGCCCTGCTCTCGCTCTACAAAACCCGGACCGTCCAACTTTCCACCAATGGCGGCGCCCGCGCCGGCGGCTATGGCCACCAACAACACGTCCTGGACCTGCGCTTTGCCAGCCACCCCATGGCCCGCAGCTGGATCAATCATCCGGGCGAAGACGACCCTTGGGGCCAACAGCGCCCCTCCTATTGGGCCGGCAACGGCAACCTGCCCCGCGTCACGCAAGACGGCCCCAGCGCCCTGCTGCTCTATCGCCTCGAAGCCAGCGCTCGCATTGATTTCACACACATTTTCGCCGCCCGGAATGGCGTTGAACACCATCTCCGCGGCGATCGCCTCGTCCTCAGAGCCGGCAAAGCCGTCGCCGCCTACATCGCCACAGGCGAGCTGGAGCCCATCACCAAGGGCCCCGGCAACGGCATCGAATATCGCAACCACGGCCGCATCCAGGGCTGGGCCGTCATCGTCGGCGAGACAGACGATTTCGACGCCTTCACCCGCCATATCGACACCTGCCATCTGACAATGGACAGCGACGGCACCCAACTCACCCTCTCTCGCCCCGACGCCGCAGAGCAAGTCCTCCACTGGGCCTCGTCATCGGAAAAAGACCGCGAAGGCCATGCCTCCGCGGCCCCCGACATTCGCATAGTCCCGATAGCAGGACACTGACATCAGCTCAGCCGCACACCCGTCTGCTGATCGAAAAGCGTAACGCGATCGGGGTCAGCCTCGATCCCCACGGCAGCCCCGACCTCGGCAGCCAGCCGATCGTGCACCACCACCACGATCGGCTGACCGCCCACCTCAACTTGTAGATGTGTCTCGGCTCCCGTCGGCTCGATGTTCAGCACCGAAGCGGCAATCCCGCCCTCGACCAGGCGAATATGTTCGGGCCTGATACCGACCTGCACCTGACGCCCGACATAGGCCCGCGCCTTGCTACCCAGCGGCCAGAGCGTTCCGCCGACATCGCGCAAAACCAAACGCCCGCCCTCCTCGACCACCGTTCCATCGACAAAATTCATGGACGGCGAGCCGATAAATCCCCCCACAAAACTGTTGGACGGATTGTCATAAATCTCCAGCGGCGACCCGATCTGCTCGATCTTTCCTGCCCGCATGACGACGATCCGGTCAGCCATGGTCATGGCCTCCATCTGATCGTGCGTCACATAGATCATCGTCGCCCTGAGCCGGGAATGCAGCGCCTTGATCTCCCCGCGCATCTGCACGCGCAGCTTGGCATCGAGGTTCGACAATGGCTCATCGAACAGAAACACCGCCGGATGCCGCACGATAGCGCGCCCCATGGCCACACGCTGCCGCTGCCCGCCCGAAAGCTGCCTGGGATAGCGATCAAGCAGCGGCTCCAGCGCCAAAATCTCCGCCGCGCGCCGCACCTCGTTCTCGATCTCCTGCTTGCTCTTGCGCGACAATTTCAGCGAAAACGCCATATTGTCCCGCACCGTCATATGCGGATAGAGCGCGTAGCTCTGGAACACCATGGCGATATCGCGCTCCTTCGGCTCAAGCTCATTGACCACGCGCCCACCGATATCGATCTCGCCATCGGTAATGCTCTCGAGCCCCGCAATCATGCGCAAGAGCGTAGACTTCCCGCAGCCCGAAGGCCCGACGAGCACCACAAACTCCCCGTCCCGCGCCGCCACGGAAACCCCGTGCAGCACCTGCAGCGGACCGTAAGCCTTCACCGCATTGCGAATGGTAACACTGGCCATTTCAGGCTCCCTTATCTTCCGCCCATGCCCGCATTGAGGGCGATGGAATTGTAGATGAGCTTTTGCAGCAGAATGGCGAGGAACACGCCCGGCAGCATGGAAAGCGCCGCGCCCGCCATGATGAAATTCCACTGCGTGCCCTGCTGCGTCTGGAAATATGTCAGCCCCACCGGCAGCGTCGCATTGTCCGATCCGGTCATCACGATCAGCGGCCAGAGGAAATTGTTCCACTGCGCAATGAAGGTGAAGAGCGACAATAGCCCGATGGCCGGCATCGAAAGCGGCACGATGATGCTGACGAGGATACGCAGCCGCGACGCCCCATCGATCCGCGCCGCCTCTTCCAGTTCCATCGGAATGGAAAGGAAGAACTGCCGCATCAAAAAGGCCCCAAAAGTGCCAAAGGCCACCGGCAGGATGACGCCCTGGAAGGTGTTGACCATGCCAAGACTATTCACGATCAGGAACAACGGAATGATCAGCATGATCGCCGGCACCATCAGGGTGCCCAGATACGCCATCAACAGCGCATCCCGCCCCGGAAATTTGAGCCGCGCAAAGGCATAGCCCGACAGGCACGAGACGATGACGGTAATGACAGTCACGCTCGAAGCGACAAACATGCTATTGAAGAAGAACCGCCCAAACGGCAACTGCGTCCACGCCTTGGCGAAATTGTCCCATTCGAACACCTGCGGCAGTATGCGCACCGGATAGGCCATGACCTCGGCATTGCTGCGCACGGCATTGGTCACCATCCAGAAGAACGGGAACAGAAACACCAGCGCGACGATGAGCAGGCCGCCATGATTGAGAATGTCGAGCGCCAGAGAAAGCCGCGTACGGGACTTAGTTGTCATAGTGCACCCATTTGCGCTGGAGCCAGAACTGCACGGCGGTGAGCGCCATGATCATGGCAAACATCACCCAGGCGATGGTCGAGGCATAACCCATCTGGAAATTCTGAAAGCCGCGCTGATAGATGGCATAGCCCAGCGTCGCCGTGGCATTGCCCGGCCCGCCACGCGTCATCACGTAAATCTGGTCGAAAACCTGCAGCGAGGTGATCGCCGTCATCACCGTGCCGAAAAACAGCGTCGGCGAAATCAGCGGCAGCCTGATCTTCCAGAACCGCTGCCAGGCATTGGCCCCATCGATCCGCGCCGCCTCGAGATAGCTCTGCGGCACCATATCGAGCGCTGCGTTGAACAGCACCGTATTGTAGCCGACCCCAGCCCAGAGCGAGACGATGATGACAGCCTGCATGGCAAGCGTCTGGTCGGTCAGCATGTTGGGCATGGCAATCGACATCGAGCGCATGACGAAATCGAAGAATCCGCCCGGCGCGAAAATCAGCATCCAGACGATGGCGACAGCGATGCCGGGGGTGAAGGTCGGGAGGAAAAAGACCACCCGGAACCATCGCTGTCCCACCTTGAGGCTGGAGATCCAAACTGCCAGCCCCAATGAAATGACGATGTTCAGCACCAGATATTCGGCGGTGAAGAACAGCGTATTGCGTAGCACCGGCCAGAATTGCGGGTCGGCGGTAAAAAGTCGGACATAGTTGGAAATGCCCACGAATTGCGGCGTGCCGAGCAGCTTCCAGTTGGTAAAACTCAGCACCACCGAAGCGATGATCGGCACCACCAGAAACAGCACCATGCCGATAAGGCCCGGCAGCAGGAAGAAGAAGGCCGTGCGCCCCTCCCGCCGGTCCAGCCGGCTGCCCCAGCGCGAACGCTTCTGGCTGCCGGTCACTTCGGTCACATCATTGATCGCCGTCATGGGCACCTCCCTATCTAGCGTAAGAATGGACCCGGCCGGTTTTGTCGGCCAGCCGGGCTTGGGCGCCTAGAAGGGAAGCTGGTTCTGGATATCGCCAAGCACCGCTTCAGTCGTGGAGTCGCCGTTAAGGGCGAGCGGCATGTACTGGGTGATCAGGTTTTCGAACTCGTTCCAGTATTCGTTGAGGCGGAACGGGGTCGAATGGGCAAACATGTAGTCGAGCACTTCATGCGTGCCGGCGACGTCCTTGGCCGCCACATCATACCAGAACTTCTGCTCGGCGAGGCGACCCGGCAGCGCGCGGCCGGCCGAAGCAAGGATTTCCGCCGCCTTGGGCCCGGTAAGCACCTGTAGCGCCTTATAGGCCTCCTCCTTGTGTGCGCTGGTGGCCGAAATACCCCAGCCGGAGCCCGCGGTAATGAAGCGCGATTCCCCCTCGCCGCGCGGCAACGGCGCGACGCCGATATTGAAATCAACGCTGTCCTTGGTCTGCTGCAACACCCATGGCCCGTCGATATACATGGCCGCGGTACCCGCAGCGAACCGGCCGCTGCCGGTGATGGCGCCGGCGCCCGAGGCAAAGACCGGCGAGGTTTTATCGACTGCCACAAGGTCCACGAACTTGCCCACAGCATCGACATAGCCGGGATTGGTCACGTCGAACTGGTTGGCGTCGTTGAAATATTCCGCCCCAAGCGCCACCGGCCCGGCCACGAAATCGAAGGCCTGCACGGCGTAACCGTAGTTCTCGCCTTCGGTCAGCTTTTGCGCGGCGGCCTTGAAGTCATCAAAGGTCCAGTCGAGCGCCGGCTCCGCAACGCCGGCTTCAGCGAACCGGTCACGGTTGTAGTAGACCATCCACGGGCCGACGTCATAGGGCAGCGCATATTGCGTGCCGTCATGGCCAAGCCCGGCAATGATCGAGGTTTCGAACGCCGACACGTCGAACCCATCCGACGCAAAATGCGCATCGAGCGGTTCGAGAATGGAATAGAAACTCGGCATGCGCATGGACTGCATGGCGACGAGATCACCGATCTGGCCGGACGAAGCCAGCACCGGCAGGCGGGTCCAATAGTCGGTCCAGCCCGAAATCTGCGCGGTGACGGTAATGTTGGGATATTCCTCGGTCACGAGGTCGGCCAGGCTCTTCCAGAGCGCGGCATCCTTTTCATCGCCCCACATTTGCCAGGTCAGGTTCACCTGTTCCTGGGCTTGGGCTGTGGCGATAAAGGCGCTGCTCGCCAGCAAGGCTGCAGCCAGAACGGTCGAAAATTTCACGGTAGTCTCTCCTCAGTAACTACAGGTTGATCGGCTATTTGCTAGGGCTGGTCGGACGGCCTTCTCAGGCCGCGAGTAACACCTCCAGGTCATGGACCATGGCGATGAATTCGGCGCGCTGCCGCCGCCAGGCATCGGCATCGCCGCCCGGCTCCAGCATTTGTGTCATGCGCGAAATGAAGTCCGGCGGCAGGTGTTTCAGCTCGGCCGCCATCGGCAGGTTCCAGCCGTCGCCGGGGTAATAGACGCGGTTGAAGGCAAAGACGACCTGCAGGATCGCATTGGCCAGCTTGCCGCTGAGCCCGACGAGAAACACGAGATCCCGCCGCTCCACCTTGCTTTCGTAGTGATAGTCCTCTGCCCAATAGGCGAGGATTTCACGATATTGCCGCAGCACGGCTGCCCGCAGCGCTTCGGGATAAGAGACCAACTGCGCCTTCCATCCCGCCAGCACCCCATCCGGGTCGGAAACGATCTGCTGGCTCGCGAGATCGGTCGGCAGGTGGTAGCCCCAGATGGTCCATTCAAAGCTCTTGTCGACCGGCGCGCCGTCGATCCAGGCAGCGAGATCCCGATGCACCCCCGCGTAAGAGCGCATCCAGACCCCATCCATGCGAAAGCCCTTTTGCTCCCAATGGCGCATGGTTTCCTCAAACCGGCGCCATTGCGGCGTGCTTTCGATATCCGGCCCGCGATAGGCATGGGCATAGACGCGAAAGTCATAGTCCGACTGCGCATCCGCCCGCCCCTTGCCACGCGATCCGGCAAGGGCAACAGCGCCCCTGCCGTTCTCGGCCAGGTCCGCGATGACAGGCGCCATCGCGGCAATAAGCTCGGCTTCCTGGTTCATGGTACTAACCGGTCTTCTGGTCCGAACCCCGCTCAATCCTTGAGGAACAGTTCGACCACGGGCGAAACCACGTCTGGCTTCAGCACCGGCAGTTCCAGGGTAAGAATGCCATCGCCAACGGCGACACCGATATTGGAGTCGACCTCGGCATCCGGATCGAGCCAGTGCACCTCGCTCGCATCATGCAGGAACTGCGCATACTTCACCTTGCGCCCCAGACCTTCGATATGGACATGGCGGAACGGCCAATTCTGCAGGTGCAGATAGAGACGGTTGCCCTTCTGGGTAAACTTCGTGCCGTTCGGCGCCTTGAACTGAGAGGGCCCAGCGCCGTAGATCGAGCGGGAATTGACGTCCATCCACTCGCCATAAGTTGCGAGCGCGCTATTGGCACGCGCATCGAAAGTGCCGCGCGCCGTTGGCCCGACATTCATCAGCAGGTTGCCACCCAGCGCCACGGTGTCGACGAGGATATTGATGAGCTGGCCGTCATCCTTCCAGGTGCCCTCGTCGCGGTGATAGCCCCAGGAACCAGACAGCGTGTGGCACACTTCCCAGCGCACCGGCTGGCCGTTGATGGTCGGCGCCACGCGCGGCGTATATTGCTCCGGCGTCGCCAGGTCCTTGGGGAAGTTCCCATCGGTCGGCAGGTCGAGCCGGTCCCCAACGATAATGTTGGGTTGTAGCTTGCGCACGAGACCGATCAGCTCTTCGCTTTCCCAGTCATTGCGCCCCTTGCCCGGCATGCCGCGGTGTTCGCGATTGGGGTAGGAGAAGTCGAACCAGATCACCGAAATCTCGCCGAACTGGGTCAGCAGTTCCGTCACCTGGTTGCGCATATATTCGGCATACTGCGTGACATCGCGCGTCTTGTTCATCTCCAGCGCATCAGGATGGTTGCGCAACGGATGGATACCGTCGATCGGGAACTGCGGATGGTGCCAGTCGATCAGCGAATAGTAGAAACCAACCTTGAGACCTTCCGCGCGGAACGCATCGGCATAGGCCTTCAACAGGTCCTTGCCATAGGGCGTATTGGTCGCCTTGTAGTCGGTGAACTTGCTGTCCCAGAGACAGAAGCCTTCATGGTGCTTGGCCGTCAGCACCACATATTTCATTCCCGCTTCGCGCGCCCGGCGCGCCCATTCCTTGGGATCGTAGAGATCGGGATCGAAATTCTCGAAATACTTCCGGTAGTTCTCGGGCGAAATTTCCTCGCGGTGCTGCACCCATTCATGGCGGGCAGCGAGCGCATAGAGCCCGAAGTGAATGAACATGCCAAACCGGTCCTGCGGAAACCAGGCCTTGCCGTCCGTCGCGTCCACAGTACCGCTGGTGATAAGAGCGCTATCCAATTCATCCTCCTTACCGACTTTATCGAACCGGTTCGATCATCATCCTTGAATTATGTCGCCTTGATGTCAACCCCCGCCGCCAGCGCCGCGCAAAAGTAATATTCTCGTTGCGCGAAACGCAGCAAATGCTAGGTATCGCAAGAGAAATGTTAATGAGGAGCGTGCCTCAGCCCTGTGTGCGAGGCATAGAAACGGTTCGAAAAGAAGCCGATGGCAACGATCAGAGATGTCGCCAAAATCGCCGAAGTGTCTGTTTCGACAGTCTCTTTGGCCTTCAGCAGCCCGGGCCGGGTCAGCCCCCGCACGCTTGAAAAAATCCGCGCAGCAGCCTCCGCGGTCGGCTATGTCGCTGACCCACTCGCCCAAAGCCTGGCCCGCGGCCGCAGCCGCATGATCGGCTTCGTCGTCGGCAATGTCGGCAATCCCTTCTTTGGTGACATCCGCCGCGAGCTCGAAAACTACGCGCTCGAGCACGAGCACTTCGTCCTGATCACCGACTCCTCCGGGAAGACCGACAGGGAACGCGATCTCATCGAGCACCTGATCGGTCTCAAGATCGCCGGCCTCGCCCTCGCCCCCTCAAGCTTTGGCCCCGACTACGTCAAGTTCGTGGAATCGATCAAAGTGCCAATGGTTTGCTTTGACCAAAAGGTCGCCGGTATCGAGCGCGACTTCGTCGGCTCCGACAATTTCCTCGCCGGCGCCATGTTGACCGAACACCTGTTGCAGCTCGGCCATCGCCGCATCGCCTTCATCGCCGGTCCGCAGCACATGAACACCGCCTCCGAGCGCTATCGCGGTTTCGTCGAAACCATGGCCAGCGCCGGGGTCGAAGTGAACCCCAACTACGTCGTCGACGGCCAGTTCACCCGCTCGGCCGGCTACGAAGCCGCCATGCGTCTCTTAATTCAACCAGATCGCCCAACGGCTATTCTCGGTGCTAACAATGCGGTAGCATTAGCGGCACTCCAAGCCATGCAAGAGTTAGGCTTTTCGTGCCCCGATGACATCTCGCTGGCCATGATCGACAACGTGCAATGGAGCAGCGTCATCACCCCCCGCATCACCATGGTGGTGCAGGACACGCTGCAACTCGGCAACATCATCGCCCGCCGCCTGCTGCATCGCATCACCGACCCGAACGCCAACAGCGAACCACCGCAAGACTTTGTTCTTGCACCGAAATTCGTCCCTGGAAACTCCTGCCGCCGGCTCTAGTTCATCGCATCGATGGCCTGCCGCTGCTTCAGCATTTCCAGGAAAATCCGATAATCCCGATCAAATTGCCCCCGCGCTACCGCATTAGGCGCCCGCGACATCCCGCCCTGCTGCATGGCCAGACAAGCCTGATCGAGGCTCGGATAAATCCCCGCCGCATTCGCCGCCACCATCGCCATCCCTAGCAAGGTCGCGTCCGGCGTCGACGGCTCCACCACCGTGCAGCCGGTAGCATCGGCGTAAAGCTCCATCAACAAAGGATTTTTTGTGTGGCCGCCGGTGATATGCAGCGTATCGATGGCATAGCCGCGCGTATTCAGCGTCTCCAAAATATGCCGAACACCAAGCGCAATCGAAACGCAAGTCCGCCAATAGAGACGGCAAAGCGAGTCAAAATCACTGTCGAGCGTCAGGCCGGAAATGACACCGAGCGCAAACGGATCGCCCAGCGGCGACCGGTTGCCATGGAAATCCGGCAATATATGCAAGCGGTTAGCAAGCTCAAGCCCCTCAACCACGCGCAATTCCATAACCCTACGACAGATCGCCAGATGCCTCTCGCGCGTCGGCTCGCCCCCTGCCCCGTGCCAACGGATGATGTGATCGAGCAGTGCCCCAGTCGCCGACTGCCCGCCCTCGTTGAGCCAGACGCCGGGCAGGACCGCGCCGAAATATGGCCCCCAGACGCCCGTGGTTGGACGATCTTCGGCCGATAAAGCCATGACACAGCTGGAAGTTCCGGCGATCAGCGCGAGATGGCGGTCGATGGTCTCCACGTCGGGCGCGAAGGCGCCGAGGACGCCTAGCGCACCGGCATGGGCGTCGATGAGGCCGGCGCCGACGTGGCAATTTTGGGTCAGGCCCAGCGCGGTGGCCGCGGCTTCGGTCAGGGGCCCGAGATCGGCGCCTACTGGGCTTGCGACGTCAGGAAGTGCAGCCTTTTCAATGAGATCGCCGAGACCGGCCAGCTCCAGAAAGTCTTGTTGCCAGCCGGGGGTACGGTGGCCGAGATAAGTCCATTTGCAGGTGAGGGTCGATTGCGAACGGGCGAGCGAGCCGGTGGCTTTCCAGGACAAAAAGTCAGCAAGATCAAACATATGGCCGGCGCGGGACCAGCTTTTGGGCAGGTTGCGCTTAAGCCACATGAGTTTTGGCACTTCCATTTCCGGGGACATGACGCCGCCGGCATAATGGAGCACTTCGTGGCCGGTGCGGGTGCATTCATCGGCCTCGTCGAGGGCACGGTGATCGAGCCAAACTATTGTATCCCAACGATCTTCTCCGTCTTTAGAGACGGTGACCGGATCGCCCGCGGCGTCGCGGACGACGAGGGAACAGGTGGCGTCGAAACCGATGCCGACGACGTCGGCGGGGTCAGCTTTCGCTTCGACCATGGCGGTGCGGACGGCGCGGCAGACGGCGGACCAGATGTCTTCGCTGTCGTGCTCGGCAAAGTTGGCGTCGCTGCGCCGCATGAGGATCGGATTTTCGTGTCGCCCCAATAGTTTACCGTCACGAGTGAATACACCGGCCCGGGCGCTGCCGGTTCCTACGTCCACTCCCACCAGGAGGTTTTGCGACACGCCGCTCTCTCTTCTTGGGTCCCCGGCGGGACCTTAGCGGAAGGGAGCAAGCTGGGCTAGAGGCGGTCCGCAAGATAGGCTTCGAGCGTGGCCTTCGTTCCGATAGACCATAGTGAATTCAAGGACTTGCTGAAAGCAGTGATGAAGGATGGGGCCTTGGCGAGGTCGCCGTAGATGTCTGATAATTCGAGCCAGGCGGACGGATTGCCCTTGGCTTTTTTGGCCTGGGCGGTGAGGCGGTCCCAGTTGGGATCGTTGGGTTCGATCACCGCGCCGCTATCGGTCGTGCCGTAGCAATAGCGGCACCACAGGGCACTCACGAGTGCCAATCCGGTTAGCAGACTGTTACCGTTGACCCTATCCAAAGCGGTCGGAATGATAAACTTCGGTTGTCGATTGGAGCCATCGAGCGCGAGACGGCGAATTGTGTCGCCGATTTTGGGATTGGCGAAGCGTTTTTCGCAGAGCGCGAGATAGTCGTTGAGATCGGTATCGGGCACCGGCGGCACGACCGGAATGATCTCTTCGGTCTCGACCTTTTTGAGGAAGGCGGCGACGAGCGGATGCTCCATGGCTTCGTGGACAAAGTGGATGTCCATGAGCCCGGCCGGATAGGCGATGGTGGCGTGGCCGCCATTGAGGATGCGGATCTTCATGTGCTCATAGGGCGCGACATCGGGGACGAACTGCACCCCGACCTTTTCGAGCGCCGGGCGGCCGGCGGGGAAATTGTCTTCGAGCACCCATTGCTTGAAATTTTCGCAGAAGACCGGCCAGGCGTCGTCGATGCCAAAATTTTCGGCGAGGAGGTTTTTCTCGCGCTCGGAGGTGGCAGGGGTGATGCGATCGACCATGCCATTGGGGAAGGCGACGGAGGATTTGACCCAGGCAGCGAGTGCGGGATCGATCAGGGCGGCGAGGCCGGCGACGGCGTTTTCCGTGACATGGCCATTGCCCGGGATATTGTCGCAGCTCATGACGGTGAAAGGTTTTAAGCCGGCGTCGCGGCGTTTGACGAGGCCGGCGAGGATCAGGCCGAAGGCGGTTTTGGGCGCGTCGAAATGGGCGGCGTCATAGGCGATGTCGGGATGAGTCGGATCGAACTTTTGGCTGGCGGGGTCGATATAATAGCCACCCTCGGTGATGGTCAGCGAGACGATACGGATGGCGGGGTCTGTCAGTTGGGCGATGACGGCAGCGCTGTCGCCGGGTTTGAGGTAATCCACCATGGCGCCGGTGACGTGGGCGGAGCTTGAGTCAGCTTCCTGTTCGACGACAGTGGTGAGCCAATCCTGGCCCATGAGCTTTTGGCGCATGGCTTCGTCGGTTTCGCGGACACCGGCGCCGATCAGGGCCCAATCGCGGCCTTCGCCGAGATTGAAAAGCGCGTCGAGATAGACGGCCTGGTGGGCGCGATGGAAATTGCCTACGCCGAAATGGACGATGCCGGGGGTGAGATCGGCACGGGTGTATTTTGGCACCGCGGCTGATGCGATGGTAGGCAACGTGGCGGCGGAGAGCTTGGTGGTCATGGCCATATCTCGAAAGACCTCATAGTGAGGTGCGAGCGAAGCGAGCCTCGAACTACGAGGTCGCTGAGTGGAGGTTTCGGTGCCTGCCGCCCTCGTGGTTCGAGGCCCCGCTGCGCAGGGCACCTCACCATGAGGGCTCTTTGCACGGCGGTCATTTAGATCGCCAGTCCAGCAGCGTCGAACTTGTAGATGCGCGAGGGGTCGGGGGTCAGCCAGACCACATCGCCGTGCTTAAAGGTTTGGTCGCCGTCGGTGCGGACGGTGAAGAGGCCCAGGCCATCGGTTTCGACATGGAGGAACGTGTCGGAGCCGAGCTGTTCGGCAACCTTCACGGTACCGCGCCAGGCCCCTTCGGTGGTCGAGAGTTTGAAATGTTCGGGGCGCACGCCGATGGAATGAGCATTGTGCTTGGTCGCTTCCGGGCCATCCACGAAATTCATTTTCGGGGAACCGATGAAGCCGGCGACGAAGCGGTTGGCGGGCTTTTTGTAGAGGTCGAGCGGCGAGCCGAACTGTTCGACATTGCCCGCGTTCAGCACCACGATGCGGTCGGCCATGGTCATGGCTTCGACCTGGTCGTGGGTGACGTAGATCATCGTGGTTTTGAGCTGCTGGTGCAGTTCGGTGATTTCGAGGCGCATGTTGACGCGCAGCGCTGCGTCAAG
Organism: Devosia sp. Root685; assembly: GCF_001427875.1. Classification (GTDB taxonomy): domain Bacteria; phylum Pseudomonadota; class Alphaproteobacteria; order Rhizobiales; family Devosiaceae; genus Devosia. Next base: position 354,679 of record NZ_LMHK01000002.1, read on the forward strand.
ATTGGACAGTGGTTCGTCGAAGAGAAAGGCCTTGGGCTCTCGGACGATGGCACGGCCAATGGCGACGCGCTGACGCTGGCCGCCGGAAAGGGCGCGCGGGCGACGGTCGAGATAGGAGCCGAGGTTTAATGTGCGCGCGGCGTAGTCGACCTTTTTGTCGATTTCGGCCTGCGGGAGCTTTGCCATCTTCAACGGGAAGGCGATGTTGTCCCTGACGCTCATGTGAGGATAGAGCGCGTAGGACTGGAAGACCATGGCGAGGCCGCGCTTGGCGGGGGCTGCGTCGGTGACGTCCTGGCCGTCGAGTTTTATCGTGCCGGAAGTGGTGTCTTCGAGGCCGGCGATCAAGCGCAACAGGGTGGACTTGCCGCAGCCCGAGGGGCCGACGAAGACGACAAATTCGCCGTTCTGGATATCGAGCGAAATGTCCGGGATGATTTCGACTTCACCGAAGGACTTGTTGACGTGTTCGAGGGTGATGGAACCCATGGTTTTGGTCCTTTCAGTGTGTGGCGGCTGAGGGGGTTTGGCGCGAAGCGGACCCCCACCTAGCCTCCCCCTGGGAGGGGGAGGGATCTATCGAGTTTGGTGAGGCGGCGGAGAACCACCGGCGAGCCCCTCCCCCTATCAGGGGGAGGTTGGGTGGGGGTTGACGTTGGGCGCCGAGGTTGCCGGAAGGCCCCCTCACCCCAACCGAATTCGCACTTGCGAATTCGGTGAGCTGCGCGCCGACCTCTCCCCCAGAGGAAGAGGTGAAAAAAGAAAGCCGCATCATTTCACCGCACCAAAAGTCAGGCCGCGCACGAGTTGTTTCTGGCTGAACCAGCCGAGGAGCAGGATCGGGGCGATGGCGAGGAGGGAGGCGGCGGAGAGTTTTGCGAGGAAGAGGCCTTGTGGCGAGGAGAAGGAGGAGATGAAGGCGGTCAGCGTGCCGGCGCGGCCCGAGGTCAGGGTGATGGTCCAGAAGGCTTCGTTCCAGGCGAGGATGACGTTGAGCAGCAGCGTCGAGGCGATGCCGGGCACGGCCATGGGCACGAGGACGTGGGTGATCTCGTTCCAGAGTTCGGCGCCATCCATGCGGGCGGCTTCGAGGATATCGACCGGGATTTCCTTGAAATAGGTGTAGAGCATCCAGACGATGATCGGCAGATTGATCAGGGTCATGATCAGGGTGAGACCATGGACCGTGTCGAGCAGTCTTAGGTCGCGGAAAATGAGGTAGATCGGGATCAGGACACCGACGGCGGGCATCATCTTGGTGGAGAGCATCCACATCAGGATGTCCTTGGTGCGCTTCGATGGAGCGAAGGCCATGGACCAGGCGGCGGGGATGGCGATGATAAGGCCCAAGAGGGTCGAGCCGACGGACACGATGATCGAATTGATCGCGTGCTTGAAATAGTCGGAACGATCCTGCACGGCGCTGAAATTTTCGAGCGTGAAGTTTTGGGGGAAGAAGGTCGGTTGGGAAGCGATGGCTTCCGCCTCGGTCTTGAAGGCTGTGAGCAGCGTCCAGAGGATCGGGGAGAAGAGCAGCAGGGCCACCGCCCAGGCGAGGACGGTGAAGCCGACTTTGGTTTGAACGGAGACGCGGCGGGCCATGGTCAGGTCCTTTCACCGGTAAGAGGCGCAGCCTCACCTCTCCCTTCGGGGGAGAGGTCGACCCGGCAGGGTCGGGTGAGGGGGCCTTGGAGAGCCACTGAGTTTGCCGAAGGCCCCCTCACCCGGCGCGTTGCGCCGACCTCTCCCCCAGAGGGAGAGGTGAAGAGGGTTCGGTGATTGCCGCGGTTACGCATCTAAATTCTTCCCCACAGCGCGCATCAGGAAGATGGCGACGATATTGGCGATGATGACGGCCACCACACCACCCGCGGAGCCAGCGCCGATGTCATTGCTGAGGATGCCAGTGCGGAAGACGAGGAAGGCGATATTGGTCGAGGCATAGCCTGGGCCGCCGCCGGTGGTGACGCGGATTTCGGCGAAAATGCCCAGAAGGAAGATCGTCTGGATCAGGATGACGATGGTGATCGCCCGCGCCATGTGCGGCAGGATGATGTAGCGGAAGCGATTGGCGGCGTTGGCGCCGTCCATTTCGGCGGCTTCGCGCTGTTCTTCCGAGAGCGATTGCAGGGCGGTGAGGAGGATCAGCGTCGCGAAGGGCAGCCACTGCCAGGCGACGATGACGATGACCGAAAACAGCGGATATTGATTGAACCAGTCGACCGGCTGCAGACCGAAGAATTTCCACAAATGCCCGAGCATGCCATAGCCGGGATGCATGAAGCCGTTTTTCCAGATCAGCGCCGCGACGGGCGGCATGACGAAGAAGGGCGAAATGACGAGGATGCGCAAAATCCCCTGCCCCCAGATCGGCTGATCGAGCAAGAGCGCGAGGAAGGTGCCGCCGACAATGGTGATGACGAGGACACCGCCCACGAGGATCAGCGTATTGACCAGGGCCTGGGTGAAGCTCGGATCGCCGATGACATAGACATAATTGGCCCAGCCGGCGAAGCCCGTCATCATCGGATTGATGAGGCTGTAATTCTGGAAGGAGAACCACAGGGTCATGACCAGTGGCACGATCATCCAGATGAAGAGCACGATAACGGCCGGTGCCATCATGGTGCGCGCCAGGGCGCGGGTTTGTTTGGTGGCCATTCTTTTGTGACTTCCTCCCAGTGCGACCAAGCTGTTGCAAGCGTCGCGGCGTCATTCCCGCGAAGGCGGGAATCCCTCAGTGGCAATGCCCGGTCCGGAGATTCCCGCTTTCGCGGGAATGACGCGGTGGGTGGAGAGAAAATCCGCCCGGCCAATCGAGGGGTCCAATCGGTCGGGCGGCAGTCCTCAGGAGGTCTACTTGATATAGCCGGCGCGGGTCATGTCGCGGGTGGTGGCGTCCTGGGCCTGGACCAGGGCGTCGGCCGCGGACATCTGGCCGGCGAGCGCTGCCGAGAAGAGCTGGCCGACATTGGTGGCGATACCGGCAAATTCAGGAATGGCCACGAACTGCACGCCGGTATAGGGGACCGGATCGACCGTGGGATGGGTCGGGTCGGCCGCATTGATGGAGTCGAGCGTCATCTTGGCGAAGGGCGCGGCGGCCTGGTAGTCCGCATTCTCATAGAGCGAGGTGCGGGTGCCCGGAGGCACATTGGCCCAGCCGTCCTTTTCGGCGACCAGCGCGAGATAGTCCTTGTCGGTCGCCCAGTTGATGAACTTTTCGGCGGCCTCGGCATTCTGCGAGCTCGCCGGGATGGCGAGGGACCAGGCCCAGAGCCAGTTGCCGCGCTTGCCAAGGCCATTGTCTGGCGCCAGGGCAAAGCCGACCTTGTCGGCGACGGTCGAGTCGGTGGGGTTGGTCACGAAGGACGCCGCGACGGTGGCGTCGATCCACATGCCGCACTTGCCCTGCTGGAAGAGGGTCAGGTTCTCGTTGAAGCCATTGGACGAGGCGCCGGCCGGGCCGGCATCGGCCATCAGCGAGAGATAGGTATCGAGCGTGTTCTTCCACTGCTCGGTATCGAACTGGGGCTTCCAGTTTTCGTCGAACCAGCGGGCGCCGAAGGAGTTGGACATGGCCGTGAGGAAAGCCATGTTCTCGCCCCAGCCGGCCTTGCCGCGGAGGCAGATGCCGTTGATGTCATTGGCGCGATCGGTCATGGCGCGGGCGGCTTCGCCGATGAATTCCCAAGTTGGGGCTTCCGGCATGGTGAGGCCGGCTTTTTCCATCAGATCGGTGCGATACATGATGAAGGAGCTCTCGCCATAGAACGGGGCGGCATAGAGTTTTCCGTCCATCGAGAGGCCGCCGCGAATGGCGGGGAGCAGATCATCGACGTCGTATTCGGCGTCGGCGGAGAGGGCGTCGAGGGGTTTGAGCCAATTCTGCTTGGCCCAGATCGGCGCTTCATAGGTGCCTATGGTCATGATGTCATATTGGCCGCCATTGGTGGCGATGTCGGTGGTGACGTTCTGGCGCAGGGTGTTTTCTTCCAGCACGACCCAATTGAGCGCGATGCCGGTCTCTTCGGTAAAGGCCGAAGACAGGCCCTGCATGCGGATCATGTCGCCATTGTTCACGGTGGCAATGGTCAGCGTCTGGGCCGAAGCCGAGCCGACGAGGGCAAGCGTCATCGCGCCCACGAAAAGGGGTGTCAGTTTCATTGAAGTCCTCCCAAGACGAAGCGAGTTTTTGCTCCTGTCGTGAGCAAATGTTCACCGGCTGGGCAAATATGTCAAGAGGAGTGAAGCACCGGCGGGGGAAGTGCGGGCGTCAGGCTGTGGGAATTTTGGGATGGAGGTCAGGAGAAGGGTCGGGCAAAAGGCAGGGCGGCTGAGCGATTGCTGTGAAATCGCACCCCCACCTAGCCTCCCCCTGGTAGGGGGAGGGATCTGCTGGTGGCTCACGGGAATTGGAGCAAACGCGATGCGTTCCTCCCCCTTTTTTGGGGAGAGGCGAGGGGGGGTATTCTGAAAACCTAAGCTAGCAGCAGTTCAGCCGTGCGCTCGTCGGTGATGACGCCGTTGACCAGCCGGCGATTGAGCGCGGCGCGGATGGCGGGGGCTTTGTTGCGGCCCATGGCGAGGCCGACGACGAGGCTTGATTCGCGCGAGGGAATGGGTGCCGAGGCGACGCGGTCGTTGATCAGGCCTTCGATGAGACGGCCTTCGGCATCAAAGCACCAGCCGCAGATTTCGCCCACGGCGCCAGCTTTCTGCAGCATTTTGTGGTCGGGTTCGGAGATGAAATTGTCGAGCAATAGCGGGGCCTTGGGGCCGAGGTCACCAATGCCGACAAAGGTGACATTAGCCTCGGCGGCGAGAGACAGGGTCGCCTTGATCATCGGTTGGCGATGCAGCATTTCGCGCTCGGCGGCCGAGGAGGCGATAACAGGCAGGGGCATGGGAAAGCTGCGGGCTTTTACGGTGTCGGCGACATTGAAAATGACGTTGTAAAAGGCGGCTGAGCCATCGGGGGCGATATTGCCGGTGAGCGACACGACCTTGTGTTGCGGGCATTCCATGGGCTGGATCTGCTCGATGGCGGCTTTCAGCGTGCGGCCCGTGCCGATGGCCATGGTGATCGGCTCGGGGCGGACCAGCCAGCGCTCGATTTCGGCGGCGCCAGCTTCGGCAACGCCAATGGTGGTGGAGTCGCTGGCGGGGTCTGACGGCACGACCTCGACGAGATCGAGCGCGAAGCGGGATTTGAGGCGCGCGGCAAAATCCATGCAGCGGCCGATGGGGTGGTCGAGGCGGACTTTTATCAGGCCCTCGCTGACCGAGAGTGAGACGAGGCGCTGCGCCGACTGGCGCGAAATGCCCATCTTGGCGGCGATCTCTTCCTGCGTATTGCCCGCGACATAATAGAGCCAGCCGGCGCGGGCGGCGTCGTCAAGCCGGGTCGCAGTGTTCTCTTGTCGCGCAGCCATTGGTGGTCACCTTGTCCGTCGCGCGATTAAGCGCGATTGGCGGGAAAGGGCAAGTGCGGGGGATCGCCGTCACTCTTAAGCAAAAACCTGAATGAACGCGTGTGCATTGCCTTTCCCTGCAATGCGGCGCACTCTGATTGGAGGCATGAGTCGATGCCTTTTCGGGAGCCCTCATGGCGAATACCGCACCCGCAATCCCAGCGTTTTGCCAGCAGGTCGCCGCCCTGCCCTGGCGGCGCGAGGCCGATGGTGCGATTTCCGTCCTGCTCATCACCTCGCGCAGCAATGGCAAATGGATGCTGCCCAAGGGCTGGCCGATAAAGGGCCTGAGCGAGGCGGAATCGGCTCGTCAGGAGGCCCTCGAAGAGGCGGGCGTTGAGGGCATTGTCGACACCCAGGCCGTGGGCTCGTACCGCTATTCCAAGTTCTTCAGCGATGGTTCGAGCACGCCGGGCCAGGCCATCATCTTTCCCCTGACGGTCACGCGCGAGAAAAAAGGCTGGAAAGAAAAGGGGCAGCGCCAGCGCCGCTGGATGTCGCCGCGCGAAGCGGCGGAGGCGGCCCACGAACCGGACCTGGCGCGTTTTCTCGCCCATCTGGCTTCAGGCCGCGTGACGCTGCCGCATGCCAGTCACGCGCAAGCCTTCGCGCTTTAACGCCGTTCTGGCGATCCGATCTTCCATGTCGATTCTTATTGATTAGCCCGGCAAGGGCCAAGCAATCCTTGGCGCAAAGTACGCACAATACTTCTCATTGCGTGCAAAGGCCCATTTTGGCCCGCAAGGCGCCAAACCACCGAAGTACTCGCCGCGAATGACAAAAAGCCATGAAATTACTGATAGATAGCCCGCGTCAGCGCATTTCTTTATGCCTGACAGGGACATATGCCCCGCCCACAAAGTGTGTCGGTTGCGCATCTCGCCTTGGTTAATAAAGTGATGACCGCGCGGGAGAACTTGCGCATGTCCCTGCTCCCAAGTAAAACTTACTGAGTTGGGGGACATAACGAACATGATGGTAAAATCGTTGTTGCGGTCCGTGTTGATCGTCGGCGGTCTTGTTCTGGCGGGGAGCGCCGGAGCCGCGGATTTGAACATCTATCGCAGCGCGAGTTGCACCAGCTACATGCAATCGACACTGCCTTCGCAGCCGCAAGAGATCATCAAGCAGACGCTCTGGGATAATTTCCAGGACGCCGAGGCCGGTATGAACGATCCGCGTGTGCAGGGGTCCCGCCAGCAGGCTTTCACCTGGGCCATGGAAACGCGCTGGGCGTGCACAGCAGCCATAGGTTACCTCAAGGGCGGCAATATCGACGAGGAATCGATCCAGAAATGCGATTGTTTCCATCAGCGTTATGTTTCGCTCAAGTAAACCCGCGGCTTGCAGAAAGTAACATTCGATGAAGAATTCTCTGCTTAAGGCGCTGCTACTTTCGGGCGTTGCGCTCTTTGCCCCTATCGCCGCCAGTGCCATGAGCCTGCGCGATGCCGTGCAGGTCGGTCTTGAGAGCAACCCGCAAATCGGCCAGGCCATTCAAAACCACGATGCGACCGGTTTTGAACTGAAGCAGGCCCTCGGTCTCTACGCGCCGCGCGTCGATCTCGAAGCTTCGACCGGCGTCCAGATGTTGAACACGCCGTCGCGCCGCGCGGCAGGCATCAACGACGATGCGTTGTTCCCCACCCAGATCGGCGTCGTCGCCTCGTTTGACCTTTACGACGGCGGCTTCCGCGACGCCGAAGTGCTGCGCCAGTCGGCCCGGGTCGATAGCGCATCCTATCGCGTACTCGAGCGCAGCGAATTTATCGCCCTGCAGATCGTCCGCGTCTATTATCAGCTTATCCTGCAGCAGCAGATTGTCGACCTCAGCCGCCAGAACGTAACGTTCCACGAGGGTATCGTGAGCGACGTGGCGGCGGCCATCGACAGCGGCCAATTGACCGAGGCCGACCGTTTCCAGTCGATCGAGCGTATGGCCGCCGCACGGGCGCGCCTAACCGAGGCCGGCGTTGAGCTTGCCGCGGCCCAGATCGAATTCAGAAGCTATGTTGGCCTGATGCCCGGCGCCGTGAGCACACCGCCGCGCGCTTCCGGCTCCATTCCATCTTCGCTTGAAGTGCTGATCGCCAAGGCGATCCTGAACAATCCGCGCACCTTGACCGCTGCCGCGGACATCGACGCCGCCTCAGCGCTCGTCGATCAGGCCGAAGCAGGCCTCCGCCCCAAGCTGCTGCTCGAGGGCCGGGCCAATACCGGCTACGATATTTCGGGGACCAGTGATTTCACCTCCGACGCGAGCCTGAAACTTTCCATGCGCTGGAATATCTATGACGGTGGCATCAAGGCCGCCGCGGTTCAGGAAGAAACGCGCCGCGAAAGCGAAGCCAAGCTCGCCTATGACCAGACGGTCCGCGAAGTCGAGCAGGCGATCCGTGAATCCTGGCTGCGCCTCCAAAGCCAGGGCGAACTCGCTTCGGTCTACGACCAGCAGCTTAACTCCTCGGCTGAACTCGTGACCTCCTATCGGGACCAGTTCAAGATCGGTGAGCGCTCGCTGCTCGACGTGCTCGATGCGCAGAATACCCGCGTCAACGTGCAGATCCTGCGCGAAACGGCCCGCTTCAGCGTCATGTTCGCCGAATATCGCGTGCTGGCGGCGAGCGGTACCCTGCTCGGTTTCATGGGTGTTCAGGCCCACAGCACTGCCGTGGCCGACTCGCGTGCCGCAATTAATGCCAAGTCGTGGGAAGATTCAGAGCCACGCACACTGTCGCCGTTAACTATTCCGACACTCGGAAACTAGTTCGGCGCCATATTTACGCCTTTTGGACAGGTCCATGCTAAAATGCTGGACTGTCGTGGGCCTGTCCGGAAGTGCACCATGCTTAACTTGAGAATGGCAGACTAGTCATGTCCGCCGTTTCCCCTACCGACACACCAGGGAATGGGAGCCAGGATCCCGTTCTCGATTGCGTTCGCTTTCTCGCCCGCGCCTGGCGCAAAGCGGACTCGCCGTCGACATTGACCGCGGGCCTGCCGCTCAGGGATGGGCTGATGGATGTCAGCCTGATCGAGGCGGCATTTGCCCGCATCGGCGTGACGGTCCGGCCGGTCAACGAGGCGCTGTCCCGTTTAAAGGACTATGATTTTCCTGCCATTATGCTCCCGGGCGACCGGCCACCGCTGGTGATCCTGCGCAAGGTCGGCTGGCGCATGTATCGGGTCTATGACCCGCTGGTTGGCGTTGAGCAAAATATCGATGCAAGAACGCTCGGCGCCCGGCGCGTTGCGAGCTTTCTCTGCGCTTTTCCCAATTTCGAGAATGTGCAGGACTATTCCGGCCATCGCTTTGCGCGCAGCGGCCACTGGTTCTGGTCGGTGATCCGCGGCCACACGCTGAGCATCTGGTATGTTCTATTGGCCGCGGCCTTCATCAATGTCTTCGCGCTGGCCTTCCCGCTTTTCACCATGAATGTCTACGACCGGGTGCTGCCGAATTCGGCCCAGACCACCATGTGGGTGCTGGCCATCGGGGTGGCGCTGGTCTCGATTTTCGATCTGTTGCTGAAACTGGCGCGTGCCGGCGTGATCGAGTTTGTCGGACGCTCCATCGACTTCCGCCTGTCCTCGGCCCTGTTCGACCGGGTGCTCAACACCCCGATGGCGAACCGGCCGGCCTCGACCGGCGCCTTTGTCAGCCGTATCGGCCAATATGAAGTGCTGCGCGAATTCGTCGCCGCCAGCACGCTGGTCATGTTCGTCGATGCCCTGTTCCTGGGCATTTTTGCCTATATCATTGCGCTGCTGGTCGGCTGGCTGGTGGTCTTTCCGCTCATTGCCGGGGTCATTGCCCTGGGCATGACGCTGGTTGTCGGCATGTTGTCAGGCCGGGCCGTCAAGTCGGCCCTCGCCGAATCCTCTGCGCGCAATGCCGTTCTCGTGGAGGCGCTCACCAGCGCCCAAACCGTAAAAGCCTCGCGCGCCGAAGGGCAATTGCTGCGCCGCTGGGAAGCGGCGGTGCTCGCTTCGTCGCACACGCAGGATCAGTTGCGCATGCTGCAATCGGTCGCCACCAATTCGACCGCCGCGCTATCCCAGCTTTCCCTTGTCGGCATCATTGTCGGCGGCTCCTATGCCTTCACGACTGGCGACGTGACCACCGGCGCCATTATCGCCGCCATGATGCTGTCGAACCGGCTGATCGCGCCGATCGGGCTGATCGCGGCGACGCTGCTGCGCGCCCGCACGGCCATGGAGGCCTACCAGACCGTCGACTCTATCATGAAGCTGCCCGACGAGCGGCCGAACCGGCAGAACCAGACCCAGCGCGTCGTGCAGACCGGGCGGATGTCGTTCAACAAAATTCGCTTCGCCTATCCGGGCACCAAGGTTTTCGTGCTCGATGGCATCTCTTTTTCAGTCAAGCCCGGCGAGAAGGTGGGCATTATCGGCCGTATCGGCTCGGGTAAAACCACGATCGGCCGGCTGCTGGTCAATTTCCATCGCGCCAGCGAAGGCGAGGTATCGATCGACGGCATCGATATCGACCAATATCATCCCGACGATCTGCGCCGCGCCGTGGGCTTCGTGGTCCAGGACCCCGAACTGTTCAACGGCACGGTGCGCGACAATATTCTGATGAGCGATCCCGGCGCCACCGAGGAGCGCCTCCTCACCGCCGCGCGGCGTGCCGGGGTCGAAGACTTCGTCTCCCGTCACCCCCAGGGCTATGACATGCCGGTGGGCGAGCGCGGCATGTTGCTCTCGGGCGGCCAGCGGCAGGCGATCGCCCTGGCGCGCGCCATGCTCGTCGAGCCCAAAATCCTCTTCCTCGATGAGCCATCCAGTTCCATGGATCTTGCCACCGAGCGGCAGTTGATCAAGCATCTCGAAACCAGCATGACGCCCGACCAGACGGTGCTGATCGCGACGCACCGCTATAGCCTCCTCTCGCTGGTGTCGCGGCTTCTCGTCATCGACAATGGCCGCCTGATCGCCGATGGTCCCAAGGATGAGGTCCTGACCCAGCTGCGCAGCCGGGGAGAAGGGGCGTGAATATGCCGGGCCCTGGAAACCAGAAGACGCGGGACTATTACCTGCCGACCGAAAAGCCGCCGCGCTCCTGGACCTATGTCATCGTCATCGTCGTCGCCACGCTCTCGGCCTTCCTCGTCTGGGCCAACTGGGCCGAAGTCGACCAGATCAGCCGGGCGGAAGGCAAAGTCATTCCCTCGGGCAAGACCCAGATCATCCAGAGCGCCGAGCCCGGTGTGGTCAGCGATATTCTCGTACGCTCGGGCGAGCAGGTTTCTGCCGGGCAATTGCTGATCCGGCTCGATGATACCAACACCGCTTCGAGCGCCGGGGAAGTCGAGGCGCGTGTGCTGGCACTGCAGGCGCAGACCGAACGGCTGCGCGTCGAGAGCCAAAGCTTGCCCATCGAAGCCTATCGCTGCCCGAACCTGGTGGCTTTGCAGGCGCCGGAGGTTTGTGATGCCGAGATCGAGCTCCTGAAATCCCGCCTCGAAAACCTGACCAGCACCACCGATGTGCTGGCCCAGCGCGTCGAACAGCGCCAGCGCGAAATCAACGAGCTTGCCGCCAACAAGACCCGGCTGCAGAACAGCCTCGATATCTCTCAGCAGCGCCTCGACCTGATTGCTCCGATGGCGCAGAGAGGCCTCGCGGCCCAGACCGATCTCCTGACCTTGCAGGCTGAAGTTGCTGATATCACCGGCCAGATCGCGGCATCGGCCGAAAGCGCCGGGCGCCTCAACGCCGCCCTCCGCGAAGCGCAATTGCAGGTGCAACAGGCCGACCGTCAGTTCCGCCAGGAGGCCCTGTCCGAACTGACGCAACGCCGCGCCGAACTGGCAAGCGCCGAACAGCAATTGCGCGGCGCGACCGATCGGGTAAGCCGCACCGAAATTCGCTCGCCCGTCGATGGCATCGTCAACAGCATCGACGTGTCGACGATCGGCGCCGTGGTGCAGGCCGGCGCAAGACTGATGGACATCGTGCCCAAGTCCGATTTCCTGCTCGTCGAAGCAAGGCTGAAGCCGGCGGATGTCGCCTTCGTCATTCCGGGCCAATTGGCCCGCATCAAGTTCAGCGCCTATGATTTCTCCATTTATGGCGGCATCGAGGGCATAGTCGACAATGTCGGCGCCGACAGCATCGTCGATCAGAACACGCGCGAAACCTATTATCTCGTCACGGTGCGCGCCGACAAAACCTCGCTCGACTATAGGGGGCAGGAACTTCAGGTTCTGCCCGGCATGGTGAGCACGATCGATATTATCACCGGCCACCATTCGATCCTCCAATATTTGCTGAAGCCCATCAACAAGGTGCGGCAGGAGGCATTGATTGAGCGATAGCCTCGAGGGACAGGAGGGCCAACCGGAAGCTGGCGCCGAAGGCGCGGCGGACTGGGCAGTCCCCGTGTTCCGCACCATCAACACGCCATCCGGCCGGCACGCCTTGAGGCTGGAAGCAGCGTTCTGGGATGGCCTCGCGCGCCTCGCGCAACACGAAGGCCGCAAGACGACCGATCTCGTCCGCGAGCTTGTCGTGCTCGACCGTGGCGTGGGCGCGAACCTGTCGAGCACCATTCGCAGTGCGGTGGTCAAGCGCCTGCTCGACCGCGACGCGGCGCTGGCGCCGCTGACCGCGCCGCTGGCGCTGGTCAAGTTGATGCAATTGGCGCCCCTGCCCTCCTTCGCGCTCAACCGCGCGAAAACCCTGGTGCGGGTCAACGAGGAATTCGTGCGCTATCTGCGCAACGCCCTCTCCAAGACCGGGCCGGTCGAAAAGGCGCAATTAAAGCTCGATCAGGCGGCGGAAACCCTTTTTGCCGAGATTGCCCCGGGCACCGCGGTCGAATGCGGAATTTCGATCCGGCTCGACAATCACGAGCATCGCACGCAGGCCCGCATCGTCATTCCGCCGGCTCTTTCCCACCCCATTCTGGTGGGCTTCATCAGCCACTGAACCGCTTCAAGCAAAATGGCATATCTGGGTATGCCTGTGAAGTTAAGGTTAAGTAAATAACTTGTATTCTAGCATATCGGGATATGTGTTCGACTATTGGTACCAATTGAGGTCAAAAAAGCAAGCCTGTAATGTCGCCCCAAAATAGCAGCACTTTTGCCGCGAGGGGTTCATTATGGTCGAGCGTATCGGGAACGAAGAAGGCATCGAGTTTGGCGCCAACAACGAGGCAGCCGAAACCATCCTTGTAGCCCAGGCAGACACCGGCACAGCGGCCCAGCCGGCGCCCACGCCAATCGAGACGGTGATCGAGGTCAGCGACGGGTCGATCCTCCGCTTGCCCGATGGCGCCAGCATCGATCAGCCTCGGACAAATGGCGCGGATCTCGAATTCGTTCAGCCCGATGGCTCCGTGATCGTTGTGCCAAATGGAGCCATCGAAGGTCTCACCATCATGCTCGGCGCGGTTGAAATCCCGCCCCTGACCGTCGCAGCCCTGTTTGAAGCCAGCAATATCCAGACCGCAGCGGGTCCCGGCGGCGCGGGCGCTGCGAGTTCGGGCGGCAATTTCGAAGTTCCGGTCGGCGGCATCGGTGACGCGTTCGCCCTGGGCAACCTGCTCGACCCTACCGAACTCGCTTTCGGAACCCCCGACTTCGACGAGCTGTTTCCAGCAAACTCGCGCCCGCGCTTCGGTTCGGACATGTTCGGTCTGGCCCTTTCGGAAGAAGGCCTGACCTTTGGTATTCCCGACGCGAACCCGTTTGGATCCGATACCACCGACAACCCCTACTTCCTCGTCAATCTTGGCGCCTCGGATCCTGATGGCGACCCGCTGACATTCACGTTCGGTCAGCCGAACGTGACGCTGTTCTCGAACGGCCAGGAAGTCGTCTGGGAAGGCGTCGGCACTGACCACATCATTGGCCGTGCCGGTGGCCTGACCGTCATCGACATCACCGTCGGTGGTCCGACCGGTATCGTCTTCATCCGCCTGATGCAGCCGGTCGATCACCCCGCGCAGGGCGAAGACGTCCTGACGTTCGGCCTGACGGTTACCGCCAATGACGGTCGTGGCGGCACCGCGACGACGACCATTAACATCGGCATCGAGGACGATAGCCAGATCATCGGCGCTTCGACCTCCGTTTCGGTGGACGAAGACGGGCTGTCCGGCGGCGTCAACAACACCACATCGCCCGGCGACAACAATGATGCCAACCGCACGAGCGCAACGGGTTCTCTCAATATCCGCTGGGGCGCTGATAACGGCGATGCGGCTGACGGCACCAATGAGGACGGCAGTTTTGCTCAGGATACGGTCGGCCGCGCGGTATTCTTCTCCCAGGCCGACTTCGACGCCTTTGTCACCGCCAATGGCGGCTTGAAATCTGGCGGCCAGTCGCTGCAGTTCACGCTGTCCAACAACGGCACCATCATCACAGCCCAGATCGCCGGCAATGAAGGTGCCGCAGGCACGCCGATTTTCCGCATTTCCCTGTCCGATGATGGTGCTGGCCAGTACAAGTTCCAGCTTCTCGGCCAGCTCGATCATCCGCAGAACTCTGACGGCGAGTCGGAGTCCTCGTCCGGCGGCTTCGAGGACGACATCGTCCTCAACCTCACCTTCACCAGCAAAGACGCCGACGGCGATCTCGCTGGCGGCAAGTTCACCGTCGTCATCGACGACGACATGCCGGTGGTGAATATCGTCGCAACTGAATCCAGCGTGACGCACGACGAAAGCGCCTGGCCGCAAAACCCCCTCTGGAGCATCTTCGGACCTGGCGGCGACAAGGACGACAATGACGTCGGTGTCGTTGCCTCCATCCTGCGGGTCTCGCAGTATTTCGCTGGTGTCGAGCACACCGGTAACGATGCGGATGTCTCGGACGCCGCCAAATTCTTCTTCCATGGCGCCATCGGCTATGCCGAGAGCAGCAAAGCCCTCATCTCGGTGGACGTCGCCTTTGGCGCCGACGGTGCAGCTGCGACGAACTCACTGGTCTACTCCCTGGTGCTGGGCAATGCGGTATCGTCTGGCCTCGTGACGACTGAAGGCCAGCAGATCTACCTGTTTGAAGAAAATGGCGTGATCGTCGGCCGCGTCGGTGGCTCGGAAGGTCCTGCGGCCATCGCACTCTATGTCGATGCCGACACCGGCAAAGTGACGATCGCCCAGTGGCTCTCGCTGCAGCACCACAACATCAACAGCCACGACGAATTGACGAGCCTCGTGCAAGGCGCCGTGCTGGTGAAGGTAACGGCAACGGACGGCGACGGCGACTCCGCATCGGCCAGCGCCGATATCTCGACCCAGGTTCGCTTTGAGGACGATGGCCCGACGCTGGAGTGGTTCTCTGTCCGCTCGAAGGTCAGCATCTCCCACGACGAAACTCCCGGCGTCGATACCGATGCCAACGACACTTCGACCGACGTATCGAGCCTCTTCACCGGCATTGCCGGCGGCAACGATCCCCATGTCGCCGGCACCGGCGCCATCGGCTACGCGCAGGTTTCCGGCAATTCTCTGTTCAGCATCGATGTCGAGTTTGGCTCTGACGGCATGCACAGCTCAGGCGGCTATAAGTTTGCGCTGTCCGTCGGCGAGGCCACCACTGCCCTCAAGACCACCGAGGGCAACGCGATCCGCCTCGAACTCGATGCGGATGGCCGCATCGTGGGTATCGTCGTTGGCGGGCCGTTCAGTGGCCAGGCCGCTTTTGCCCTCCATGTGGATGCGGCAACGGGCGATGTGACGCTGGCGCAGTATCTGTCGCTGCAGCACAACAATACCGGCAATCATGATGAATCGACCTGGTTGGCGGCGAACAATATCCGCGTCACGCTGACGGTCACCGATGGCGATGGCGACACCTCGTCCAAGACGGTCAATTTCGGCAGCAAGGTCGGCTTCCAGGACGATGGTCCGAAAGTCACCGAGTTCAAACTTGGCCAGAATGCCGGCCTCGTGCATGACGAGACCCCGGGCAAGGACGGCAGTTCCAACGACACCCACACGACCTATGCTTCGCTGTTCTCGAGCGTCGTCAATCAAGGCCAAGACAATGACGTTCCGCCCTCCGGCCCTGGCGCCATCGGCTATGCCCAGGTCTCGGGCGCCAACATGTTCTCTTACGGCGTCAATTATGGCGCCGATGGCAAGGCGGCGACCGACGGACTGAAATTCTCTCTCGCTATCGGTTCCGCCACCACCACGCTGAAGACGACCGAAGGTCTGTCGATCAAGCTGTTCCTCGAAGGCGACATCATCGTCGGCCGCTATGAGAGCACCGGCAATAACACGATCAACGCCCTGGACAAGGCGGCCTTCGCCATTCACATCGACCCGGTAACCGGCAACCTGACGCTGGTCCAATACGTCTCGCTGCAGCATCCGGACGGTGGCGACAGCTATAATGAAGCGATCTACTTCGCTGCCAACAATGTGCAGGTGACGTTGACCGCCAAGGACGGCGACGGCGATACCCACAGCGCCACAGTTGATGTGGGCGGCACGATCGGCTTCCGCGACGACGGCCCATGCGTCGATGTCAGCCGCGACCGCGGTGCTGATCTCGACAAGCTCAAAGTCGTTCTGGATGAAACCACGCCCGGCGGCGTCCCGAATGACAATACCGGCAATTCGACCTGGTCGCTCAAGACCGATCCGAGCCAGGCAGTGGCCATCGGCCTCGTCAAGACCAGCGCTAATGGCCATGGCACTGTTGCCGGCCTCTTCGACATCGACGCTAATGGTGGTGCAGACGGCATCCAGAGCGTCGTCAAGGCGTTCAGCTTCGAACTGCGCGACGACAATGGCAAGCTGGTGACCAATTCAACCACGGGCGTAAAGACCACTATGGTTGTCACCGATGTTGGTGCCAGCCCGCTAGGCAACATGACGGACGCCGCCCGCACGATCTGGCTCTATCGCCAGGACGACGGCACCATTATCGGCCGTATCGGCAATGGCACGAACACTCCTAACGACGACTATATCGCGCTCCGCATCACCCTGTCTGGCGACCCCAGCAATCCGCAGTTCACCGTCGAGCAGTTCCTGCCGATTTCGCACCCGTATGGTGGCAGCTCGCACGACGAGGGCGTTTCGCTCAAGTTCAGCGACAGCGACGCAAGCCTCTCGGTCAAGCTGACGGTTACCGTGACCGACAAGGACGGCGATGTCGCTTCGGACTCGGAATCCGTCAAGGTCATCGGCGACAAGACCTCGATCGTCGAAATCCAAGACGACGGCCCGAGCATTTCCGGCACCGCGTCCGGCCTGAAGCTCTCCCACGACGAAACCTCGGGCATCGACGGCGATGCCAACGATGTGTCATCCAACCTGTCCACGCTGTTCAACTCGGTCTTGAACAAGGGCAACGACCCCCACGTCAACAACACTTTCGAGCCGGCCATCGGCTATGCGCAGACCTCGGGCTCCGTTCTCAATCTGACGATTGACTACGGCAGCGATGGCGCCAGGGACGGCAAGTCCATTGAATACGAAATCTTCGTAAAGTCCGGCAAGACGGGCCTGCAGACCACCGAAGGCAAGGATATTCAGCTTTTTGTCGAGGGCGGCATCATTGTCGGCCGTTATGACGCGAACAACGGCACGGTTTCCTCGGCGGATCCGGCCGCATTCGCGATCCACTTCGACCAGACGACGGGCAAGATGACCCTCGTCCAGTATGTTTCGCTGAAGCACCTGGATACCGGTTCGCACGATGAATCCGTGTCGCTCAAGGCCGACGACATCCAGATCAAGATCACCGTCACCGATGGCGACGGCGACAAGGCGGACACCACTGTCAAGATCGGCAACATCGTCAGCTTCCAGGACGATGGTCCGGCGATCTCCAACTTCAGGCTCGGTCAGAACGCCGGCCTCGTCCATGACGAGACGCCCGGGCGCGATGGCAGCTCCAACGATACCAACACGAACCACGCTTCCCTGTTCTCGACCGTGGTCAATCAGGGCCAGGACAACGACGTGCCTCCTGCTGGCGCTGGTCCCATCGGCTATGCCAGCGTGTCGGGTTCCAATATGTTCTCTTATGGCGTCAACTACGGCGCCGACGGCAAGGCAACGACGGACGGCCTGAAATTCGCGCTGTCCATCGGCTCCGCCGACACCACGCTCAAGACCACCGAAGGTCTGTCGATCAGGCTGTTCCTTGAGGGCGACATCATTGTCGGCCGCTACGACAGTACCGGCGACAGCAATATCGACGCATCCGACAAAGCCGCTTTCGCGATCCATATCGATCCGGCGACTGGCGATATGACGCTCGTGCAGTATGTGTCGCTGCAGCACCCGGACGGCGGCGCCAGCTATAACGAAGCCATTTACCTCGCCGCCAACAATGTGCAGGTGACGTTGACCGCCAAGGATGGCGATAGCGACACCCACAGCGCCACCGCCAATGTGGGCGGCGCGATCGGCTTCCGCGACGACGGCCCGAGCGTGGATGTCAGCCGCGATTCCCATGCCGACCTCGACAAGCTCAAAGTCGTTCTGGATGAAACCACGCCCGGCGGGGTCCCGAATGACAATACCGGCACCTCCGAATGGTCGCTGAAGACTGACCCGAACCTGGCTGTCGCCATCGGCATCGTAACGACCAGCGCAAGCGGGAGCGGCACCGTAAACGGTCTCTTCGACATCGCCACCAATGGCGGTGCGGACGGGCTGCAAAGCACCGAAAAGGCGTTCAGCTTCGAACTGCGCGACGACAACGGCAAGCTGGTGACCAATTCGACCACTGGCGTCGAGACCAATCTGGTCGTTACACCGGCCGGGACCGACCTCGGCGGCATGTCGACCGCAGCGCGCACCATCTGGCTCTACCGCCAGGACGACGGCACGATCATTGGCCGTATCGGCAAGGGCACTGGCGCAACCACCGACGATTTCATCGCGCTCAGGATCACCCTGACCGGCGATCCGAGCAATCCGCAGTTCACCGTCGAGCAATTCCTGCCGATCACCCACCCAACCGGTGGCAGCTCGCATGACGAAAGCGTATCGCTGAAGTTCGACGACAAAGACGCAAGCCTGTCGATCAAACTGACCGTTACCGTGACCGACAAGGACGGCGATGTCGCTTCGGACTCGGAATCCGTCAAGGTCATCGGCGACAAGACCTCCATCGTCGAAATCCAGGACGACGGCCCGAAGATCATCGGTGTGACCCACAATGCGCTCGGTTCTGATCTGATCACCAATGGCGGTTTTGAAGACGGACACGGCCTGACCGGCAACAACTGGAATATCTTCAACGCCATCACCGGCTGGACCACCGGCAATGGCGTTCCCTTTGAAGTGCAAACCGGCGGCGCCGGCGGCATTTCGGGCAATTCCACCGCCGTGATCGAACTCGATGGCGACACCGAGACCAATGGCTCCAACAACGGCACTGGCGTTGCGAACCCGGTAGGCGCCACCAACGCCACAATCCAGCAGCAGGTCACGGGCACGCTCGAGGGCCAGACCTACCAGCTGACCTTCGAATATGCACCGCGCGGCGAGACCGCCGGGCTCAAAATCTACTTCGGTGGTATCGAGGTTTTTGACGCCGCCAATGGCGACTATGCCGCCAACCAATGGCACCAGATCACCATCACGGTGACCGCACCGACCAACAACGCCATCCTCGCCTTCACCGGCACCGGGACAGCGGACGAACTCGGCGCACTGCTGGACAATGTCAGCCTCAATACCAAACTTGGCAGCTTCGACGATGACAGCCAGGCCAGGGGCAATGAAGGCGGACCGGGCGACGACGCCAATGGCAAGGTCGCCTCGGGCAAGATCAACTTCGATGCCGGCACCGATGGCCTCAAGTCCATCACCCTCAACAAGACCGTCACCGTCACCGATGACCGGGGCAATACTGGCGCCCTCAAGGCCATCTTTGTGGATGACGACGGCGTTGGTCATATCCTCAATGTGACCACGAACTGGGTTGCATCCGGCCAGGGCGGCACACTGACCGGCACCATGAGCTACGGTGGCCACTCGTACAACGTCTTCACCGCCACGCTTAACGCCGCAGGTGAATTCGTTCTCGCCATGCAGGCGCCGCTTGCCCATCCGTTCACGGACCCGGACTTCAGGAACAACGGCTCGGAGACCGAATATGAAGACAATCTCGTCTTCAATCTCGGTTACACCGTCACCGATAACGATGGCGACACGGCCACCGGAACGTTGAAGTTCAACGTCGATGACGACACGCCCGACTTTATCAGCGGTGGCATCGAAGACGTCACCGTCGGCGCGATCAATGTTGCCCAACTCGGCGACCTGAACGTCGCTTTTGGTGCCGATGGCCAGAACGCCACCGGCGGCTTGAAGATCAGCGGCTGGACGGACATCGCCGGCGTGACCGAGGAACTGAGCTCCGACGGCCGTACGCTGACCGGCAAGGTCGGCAATGTAGTTGTCTATGAACTCAAGCTCGTCCAGAATCCCGACGGCACCCACAGCTATAGCTTCACCCAATCCGCTTATGTCTCCGGCACTGTCGGTGGCGGCACGCTGAACAACGTCAACCTGAACCAGGGGTTCGGTCCCACCGACTCTCGCGACTACAACGGCTTCACGCTCTATGGCGTGAATGGCAGCAAACTCAACGGCTCGGGCAGCGGTATCGGCGTCGGCAATAACGGCATCGAGGACGGCGAAAAGCTGAGCATCGAATTCGACGGCCCGATGACCTCGGTGACCCTCGGCATCGATAAACAGGGTAATGCCAGCTGGCAGATCAAGTGGACCGCCTATGACGCACAAAACAACGTCGTTGCCACGGGTTACACCACTCAGTTCAACTCTGACACAACGCGGACCATCGACCCGCCCGGCAACGTCTCCTTCACCAAGCTGGTGCTGGAAGGCGACAAGACCGGCGGTCAGGGTGGCAGCTTCCGCATCGACGGCATCAGCGGCGAAAAGGCCGGCACCAGCATTGATGCGAAGAGCCTGAACTTCTCCGTCACCGCCACGGACGGCGATGGAGACTCGGACACCGACCGCTTCACCGTAACGCTCAAGACCAACACGCCGCCGACGATCACGGTGAACACCGGCAACACGGACAACGCCAACGACAAGGTGGAGGAAGCAGCGCTCTCCACGGGTAGCAATCCGAACAGCACAGCTGAAACCGCGACCGGCACGATCACCGTTGCAGATGCCGATGGTCTTGCTGACATCGTCAGCGTGACCATCAATGGCGGCGGTGCGGGCAGCGAGACGCAATCGCTTGCTGGCCTTTTGAACAAGACCATTCTCGGCAACCACGGCACGCTGACCATTACCGGCGTGGCCAATGGCGTCATCAGCTACAGTTATACCCTGACTTCGGCCACGACCGACATCCAGAACGCTCTGGAAACCGACATATTCTCGATCTCGGTCTACGATGGCGAGGAAACCGCCAGCGCCAGCATCACCATCGAGATTGTCGATGATGTGCCGATTGCCAAGGCCGATACCGGCTATGGCGTCGCCGAAGATAGCGCTACTAACGCAGTCTCGGGCAATGTGCTCACCAATGACGTCTCGGGCGCCGATGCGCCGAAGAGCTTCGTCAACTGGGCAGCAACCGACACCGCGGCCATCACCGCGCTGAACACCTATGGCGTGCTGACCCAGAACAATGACGGCAGCTGGAGCTTTACGCTGGACAACAGCCGTGCGGCCACCCAGGCGCTGACCGCGGCCAGCGACCTGAGCTATACGCTCAATTATACGATGAAGGACGCCGACGGAGATACCTCGTCTGCCACCCTGACCATCACCATCAACGGCGCCGACGATAGCGCTTCGGTGGTGACGGCCGAGGCCAGCGGTGCGGACCACACGGTCTATGAATCCGGCCTCAATCCGAATGGCTCGGACGCCGCCGCCCAAACGGAATCGGCGAATGGCAGTTTCACGGTCTCGGCTACCGACGGCATCGCCTCGGTGGTGATTGGGGGCACCTCATTTACGCTGATGCAATTGCAGGCGTTCGACGGCACCCAGACCATCAGCACCGGCGAAGGCACGCTGACCCTGCTCAGCTACACCGGCACCGCTGCCGGCGGCAGCGTAGCCTACAAGTACACGCTCAACGCCACCATCGATAACGTGAACCATTCCGGGGCGACGCCGACCGGGTTCGACGACAGTGTCACCGTGACCGTTAATGGCATCGGCGGCACCTCCGGCAGCGACACTATCGTCGTGTCCATCATCGATGATATGCCGATCGCGTCCAACGAGGCCGCGCAGAACGTCAACGAAGGCGCGACCGTTGGCGGCTTCTTCGACTTCGTCCAGGGCGCAGACGGCGCAACCTTGACCCACATCAACGGCAACGCTGTCGGTGCCTTCGACGGCACGACCGGCTGGTCAAGCTGGATCGATGTTGGCGCAGGGTCGATCCGCGTCAAGGACACCGGCGAATATGAGTTCAGGGCCGACAACCCGACCTCGGGCGCCTCGATCGACATCGACGGCACCTTTACCGTCACCGACAGCGATGGCGACAGCGCGACCGCGAACTTCGCCTTCGACGTCAAGGACTTCAATGTCCCCACCCCCGGCACCGCCACGGCAAATCTGGATGACGACGGCCTTTTGGGCGCCAATCCAGCTCCGGTATCCGGCGCAGCCACATTCTCGGGCATGCTCGGCGGCAGCGTCGGCGGCGACACGCCCGGCGTGTTCAGCTTCGCTTCGCTGAATGGCCATACCGTCCTCGTCGGTCAGGAAACGGCAACGCTGATGTGGGACGCAAACGTGCTGACCGCCAATGGTCCGCGCGGTGTGCTGTTCACCGTAACGGTGACGGATCCGGCGACGGGTGCCTACACGGTCAACCTCGTGCGCAACGTGCTGCACGCGAACGGCAATGACGAAAACACCGCGTCGATCGATCTTGGCTACAGGATCACCGATGCCGACGCTTCGCAGGCCAATGGCACGCTGACCATCAACTTCAACGACGACGTGCCGACGGCCAATTCGGGCGCCGCGCTCAGCATCTTTGAAACCGACACCGAGAAGAGCGGCGAAAATCTGCTGCTGAACGACGCACAAGGTGCGGACGGCGCCACGGTCACTGCTGTCAGCTTTGACAATGGCAGCAACTGGCACAATGTCGTATCCGGCAGCGCGACCTCGATCGCGGTCAACGGCGTTGGTACGTTCAAGGTCAACACCGATGGCAGCTGGTCGCTGATCCCCACGGTTAATTCGTCGACCAACAATCAATCGGGGAGCTTCATCTACAAGATCACGGATGCCGACGGCGATACGTCCCAGGCCGCACAAGCCTACACGGTCAAGCACAGCAATACCGTTCCGGCCGCAGGGACGGTCTATGCGACGGTGGACGACGATGGTCTAAACGGCGGCAATGCGGGCGGCACGGGCGACGTCAATGTCACCACGCCAGAGACGATCGCAACGGGCTTCCTGCCTTTCGACTTCAAGGCCGATGGGCAGGCCAGCACTGACCCGATCAGTTTCGCTTCGATGACTTCGGGCACCGTTGGCACAGAAGCGGTCACCTATTCCTGGAACGCTGCCACCAACACGCTGACAGCCTCCTCCGTCGGTCGCGGCCCCATCTTCACGGTGCAGGTGGATAATGGCACCGATGCAAATGCCGCCGGCGCTTACAAGGTTACCTTGCTCCAGCCCGTGCTGCACGTTCTTGGCGGAGACGAAAACGATGCGGTTGTCGACCTGACCTATAAGGTCACAGACAGCAACGGTGATTTCGCCACCGGCACGCTGCAGATCACCTTCAACGACGACACGCCAATTGCCTCGCCGGAATCGGTGACGATTGCCGAAGGCACGAACAGCAAGTCGAACGTGGTGCTCGTGCTCGACCGTTCGCTGAGCATGGACGAAGACGGCGATCCGACCACGGACGGCACGCAGCAGCGTATCGACCTGATGAAGGCCGCCATCGCGGACCTCTTCAACAGCGGCAATGTCAACGCGGTGTTCATCGTATCCTTTGCCGGCTCGGGCACCTTCCACAACTCGGGTGCAAACGGCGGCTGGTACACCGACCTGGCGTCGGCCCTGACGGCCGTCAACAACATCACCCTGCAAAGCAGCACCAATTACGATGCTGCACTCAACACGGTGATGACCAACTATACCAATCCGCCTGCGGGCGGTGGCCAGACCGTGGCCATGTTTATGTCCGACGGCCAGCCCACCACCGGCGGCGGCATCAGCACGAGCGAAGAAACCACTTGGATCAACTTCCTCGCAAGCAAAGGCATTGCCGGCTCTTATGCCTTCGGCTTCGGTGGCCTGAGCGCCAGCGATACCGCTTACCTCGAACCAATCGCCTGGAAGCCGGGCGAAACGGCGGGCCTCTATACCGCGACCGATCCCGGCGTCGTGGTAATCAACAACGTCTCGCAGCTCGGCACTTACCTGCAGGGCACGGTGGCCGCGACTACTCAGGGCAATATCCTGACCGGCGGCACGCCGGACAGCTTCGGCGCCGATGGCGGCCGCATCCTGTCGATCACCATCAACGGCGTCACCTATGTCTGGAATGGCGCCGGCGCGATCGACGTCGTTGGCTCACCCAACGACCTCACGGGTTCGGCTCTGACCAACATCGCCACGGCAAATGGCGGCACGTTCTCGATCAACTTCTCGACCGGCGCCTGGAGCTATACCGCTCCGGCTTCGATCACGGACGACGTCACGGACAAGTTCGACTACACGCTGACCGACAATGACGGGGACACCGTTTCTTCGTCGGTTTCGGTGACGGTTGAGAACGTCAACGAATTGCCCACGACCAATGACGCAGTGGCGTCAGGCGCCGAAAACACGAGCATCGCCGTGCTGCTCAAGGGCGCGGATACCGATGGCACGGTTTCCACCTTTGTGATCACCAGCCTGCCGGCCAATGGCAAGCTCTTCCACAATGGTACCGAGCTCGGTATCGGTGACACCGTGCCCGCTACGGCTGGCCAGGCGACCGTCCAGTTCGTGCCGAATGCCAACTACTTCGGCCAGCAGACCTTCCAGTTCGCTGCCAAGGATGACGATGGCGGCGTGGATGCCACCCCGGCAACGGCCACAATCACCGTCACCGATACCGCTCCCGTGGCCGGCGCCGACAACATCATCACCAATGCTGCGATCGGCTCCGCCTTCGTGGTGCCGGAATGGGCCCTGCTCGCCAACGACACGAATGCCGGCAACCAGACGCTCGACATCACCGCGACAAGCAACAATAGCGGTGTGACGACGAACCTGACCACCAATCCGGGCAGCGTGACGATCACGGATAGCAACCCGGCCGGCGGCTCGTTCAACTACACTGTCAGCAATGGCACCACGACGGCGACCGGTTCGGCCAGCGTTAGCCAGGACAATGTCGGCAGCATCGACGGCACTAGCGGCAACGACATCATCGTCGCCGGTCCGCAGACTGTGAGCCAGGTGACCAAGGTCACGTTTGCTTCGTCCTACGACGCAGGTGACGTGGTTTCGATCACAGTGGACGGCAAGGTGTTCAGCTATACGGTCGGAGCGGGTGGCCGTACTGGGGAACAGGTCTACGATGCGCTTCGAGTGGCAACCGTCGGCGGCGTCAGCCTCCAGAGCACGCTAACCGCCTTCGGCGTCAGCGTGCCAGGCGACCTCACCAGCGATGCGGTGACTTTCACCGGCGGCGCGGGGCGGACCTTTGCGGTGTCGTCCGCGATAACGAACGTTGCATCCCAGCCGTGGATTTACAGGGTGGACTTCCATGACAGCCCGAGCCAGTTCACGGATAACAACGAATTCATCCGCATAACGTTTAATGGCTCTCAATATACCGGGTACGCATCAGGATCCGGAAACGCCACTCGTTTCGACAACGCGGCCGACGCTGTGCTCGCGCAATTGAATGCACTCAATGGCATTACCGCGGAGTATAATGATGGCACGAATACGTTCACGATCACCAGCACGTCAGCACTGACGTCGCTGTCCGGGTCCTCAACGTCCAATAACGCCAGCAGCGGCAGCACGAGTACCGTTCAAACGGGCATCGCCGCGACAACACAGGCGCCCCCGGCCATTGACACCTATGTCGGCACGCCGCAGCAAACGACCTTGACGTTCGCTTCATCCTACGACGTGGGCGATAAGGTATCGGTTACGCTTGATGGCGTGGTCTACTCTCACACCGTCGCGTCGGCCCAGACTTCGAGTGAGAACGTCTATGACGCTCTCAAATTGGTGGCAGTTGGTGGCATAACACTCGCGGCGGCACTCGCGGCAAGGGGCGTTGCAGCAGCACCGAACCTGGGCACAAACGCAGTTACTTTGTCGGGTTATCCCGGGCTCTCGTTTGTGGTGACAACCGACATCGTCAACGCGCTCGCCACGCCTTGGATCAGGACGGTGGATTTCGCCGACCCGGCGTCGAACTTCGACAATAACTCCAGCGAGTACATCCGGATCACAATCGGCGGCACGACCTATGAGGGTAAAGCGACTTCCGGTGGCGGTGGACATGACGGACGCTTCGACAGCGCAGCGGCAGACCTTGTTGCGAAACTGGTCGCAGCGAACTTCGGCGCGAGCTACAATACGACGACGAACACCTTTACCATTCAGTCACCGAATGCTTTCACCGTGTCGTCGGCCACATCCACGTCAGGCGACACATCTGGCGACATCAACAACGTCCAGACCGGTACGAACCCAACCAACCACGCCGCCCCGACGGTGACCACCATCCCGGCGACCACTGAGACCGGGTTCACATTGAATGGCAATGACGGCAACGACATTCTGATTGGCAGCAATGGCAATGACATCCTCACCGGTGGTGATGGTGATGACCTTCTGTTCGGCGGGCTCGGAAACGATACGCTAACGGGCGGCATGGGTCATGACACGTTCCGCTTCGCCGAAATGGGCACTGCCAATGCCGACACGATCACCGACTTCGTGGCTGGTGAGGATACGATCGACCTCGGCGCCCTGCTCGATGCAGCGCTGATCGATAGCTCCAACGTTGGCAACTATGTCCGTATCGACAACACAGGGACCGACTCCCTGCTTCAGGTCGATACCTCCGGTAGCGGTAGTAACTGGGTCGATGTGGCGACCTTGGCCGGGCATGCGACCCAAGGCACAATCATCGATCTCAAGATCGACGACGAACATCACACCATTACGATCCCGACGATCTAACCAACGCGATATCGCAAGAAAGGCGGCCTCCGGGCCGCCTTTTCTTTTCTATAGCCCCATCCCCGGCGCCACCGCCGACAGATCCTTCGGCATGTCGGCTACGGCGCGGCTGTTGCCTGCAAAACCGTGGATGTAGCTGCGTTCGCCGGTAAAGCTCATGATCGGCTGGTATTGGGCGTAGGCGGTGTCGGCCTCAAGGCGATTGCTGACATTGTCGAGGACATAGGCGCCCGAGCCGGTGTGGGCGATCAGGACGGCGTGGAAGAGTTGGCGGCGCGTGTCCTGGAGGAGGACGAGCTGGAGCTTTTCGTCCGGTACGCCGAGGCTGCGGAGGGCCCAGTATTTGGCTATGGCAAAGTCTTCGCAATCGCCTGCACCCTTGCGGGCCATTTCGGCGGGCGTTGCCCAATAGTCGCCGACGCCCCAGACGGCCGCGTCCGACTTATAGGTCATGGCGCCATTGACGGTGCGGTTGACGCGGTCGAGCATTTCGCGATCGGAAAGACCGGCAACCTGATCGACCATTCCGCGGATTTTGGTGGCAAATCGGCTATCGCAGCCGGCAAGGCCGCTCTGGGCGCAATTGGCGCCGAACAGCTGGGAATAATCCGTTTGCCGCGCCGCCTGCCATTTGCCGGCCGCCGGCAAACGCGCCGCCGAAATGGCGACGGACGCGAACACACCAAGCTTGGCGGGCGTGCTTGCCGGCAAAGACGGCAGTGGCGTAGCAGAAGGCTGCAATGCCGCTAACAGGACTGTATCGGCCCGCACAGACTGACTATAGACCGGCACCGGCGCAGCAGCTGGTGGACCAGCGGGCGCAGCGGCAGCACTTACTGAAAGAAAAGCAGCAAACGTGAAGTTCAGAAGCAATTCCGCCTCCTGATTGATTGTCAGAAGGCTACCCGGCTCAAAATAAAATTCTGCAAATCGGCATAGTATATTTGAAGTATTCTAATTCGATAAAAATTTATAGATCGGGCCGCGACAACAAAAAAGCCTGGACTTGATCGATAAAATTGCATCCTTTTCTATCAGCGAGGATTGAGGAGTCGGGACTATTGCTAGTGGCCGTCACTCTCAGGGGCATACGCATATGGCGAAGTCTTGGTTCGGCTGGTTTGGTGGAAAGACCGAGGTGGAACGTCGGGCCGAAAGGCCACGGGCGGCCATTACCGTTGGCCCCGACGATATCGATCCGCTGACCGGGGCCCTCTATTGGGACCGCTTTCAGGTGATGCTGGAAGCAGAACAGGCGCAGGAGCCCGGGGTTCTGCTGCTGATCGATCTCAGCGAGCGCTCGATCCGCGTTGGCGCGACCGAAGAGGAAAAGGCCCTCGAAATTCTGCCCTGGCTGGCACAGGCCATCAGGCAGGCCATCCGCGCCGATGACCTCCTGGCCCATGTCGATGGCTACCGTTTCGCGGTGCTGTTGCGCGGCGCTCCGCAGGAGGTTGGTCAGATGACCAGCGACCGCATCCTCGATTCAGTCGACAACACCATTTTCATGACGGCCGACGGCATATCCAAACTCGACATCACCATCGGTGGCGCGGTGTTCGAAGTTGACGACGGCAAGGCGGTCTTTGATACCGCCGCAGAAAATCTCGATCGCGCCAAGCGCCTCGAACAGCCGGCGCTCGTTCAATAGA
Source organism: Devosia sp. Root685 (assembly GCF_001427875.1). Lineage (GTDB taxonomy): Bacteria > Pseudomonadota > Alphaproteobacteria > Rhizobiales > Devosiaceae > Devosia. The sequence continues at coordinate 382,995 of NZ_LMHK01000002.1, forward strand.
CGAGTGCGCAGCCTCAGCCTTGTCCGGGCGGTTTACTGGCCCGGACTTCTGGCGAGTTTGGAGCCGAGCAGTTCGCCCTGCTCGCTCAGGATCGAATAGGCGACCCCACACAGCAGCGAATTGATGTGACGGAGCGAGCGGACGGTCTGCAGATGCAGTTCGCTCGTTTCAAAGCTGTTGGGATCGCCTTTGCGCAGACGGGCGAAGTGCTGGTTCATGCTGGAGCGCTCGAGCACGCCAACGGCATCTTTTTCGGCCACGAGCTGGCGCGCGGATTCAATGTCTTCGGAAACCAGCACATTGAGCGCGAGCTGGAGATTGCCCAGCACTCTTGCGTGGAGATCGAGTAATTCCTGCCAGCCTTGTGGCGAGAACGTCAGGTGACGATCGGCGAGCTGGTCGGCGACGCGGAGCAATTGGCGCGCGATAATGTCGCCGGCCTGCTCGAGCCCGATGGCAAAGGTGCTAAGATCGGAGGCGCGGCTGACCTGGCTCTCGTCCATATTGTCCCAGTCGAGCTGGGAGAGGAAAAGCTTGATCGAGGCATTGGCGCGATCGACTTCGGGCTCCAGCGCCTTGACCCGGCGGATGGCCGTCTTGTCGCCGCCCTTGAGGATTTCCATCGCCGGCTGGAGCATGACCTCCACCATTTCGCTCATGCGCAAAAGCTCGCGCGTGGCGCTGGCAAGAGCCGCATCGACATTGCCACCGCCGCCCGCGGCAAGAGCGGGACGCCGGAGGCGCGCCAGATCTGCGGTTTCATCGGCGGGACTTTCATTGACCACCCGATCGAGGAGCCGCGAGGCGGGGCCGACAAGCGGCAGGCCGAGGATCATGACGACGAAGTTGAAGCCCGAGTGAAAGAGGCTCGCCTGCAGCCCGACATTGCCCGGCAGGCCGAGCGTATGGACCTGCAAAACTTCGATGATGACGAGGCAGATGATCGCCGCGCCGCCGCGGAACAGCAGGGCCCCGAGGGCAATGCGCCGGGCCCGCACATCCGCGCCGCGCGTCATGCCTAAGGCGATGAGCGTGCCGCCGAGATTGGCGCCGAGCACGAGAGCCGCGGCCACTTCGAACGGGATGGCGCCCGCCGTGCCGAAAGTGATGATGACAAGGACGCTGGCGACGGAGGAATAGGAAAGCCAGGTGATGATGGCGGCGACGATAAAGCCGGTCCAGGGATCGCCGCGCAGATAATCGATGGCCATGGCCAGCATATCGCTGTCGCGCCAGGGCGCGGTCGCTTCGGAGACCATTTCAAGTGAAAGCAGAACGAAGGCGATGCCGAGGATCATGCGGCCGAGCTGCTTCATCTGCCGGTCATTGGCGCGGAGGAACAGCGTACCGCCAAGAATGATCAGCGGCGCGGTGAGGAGCGTCAGATCAAAGGAGAGAACACTGGCGACAAGTGCCGAGCCGAAATAGGCGCCGAGCATCAGCGCCAGGCCCGTGCTGCCAGCAAGGAGACCGCCCGCCGCGAAACTTGAAGCCAGCGCCGCTACGGCCGTCGAGCTTTGCAGCGCCACGGCCATGCCCGTGCCCACGGTCGCGGCCGAAAGCGCGCTGCGTTCAGCATGGGCCAGTGTGCGCTTGAGCTGCGCCGAATAGGCCCGCTCCACCGCCGTCCGCACCATGCGCACGGCCCAGAGCAGGAGGACGATGGCCGCCACCAGATGGACGATGATGAAGTACATCAGGCCTCCCCTGCCCGCGCATTGTTTCGAGTCGCCAGCATGTTCACATGAACGCTTAAGGCGCAACCGCTCGATGCAATCGGGTGCAAAATGCCGTCAAGGAGTGAATTGGTCATAGCCCACATTTATCAGCCAATTTGGACCAGTTTGCGATGCACTCTTGATCATTCGCGCCGTCCAAAATGTTCATTTGAACATTTTTCTGTTGCAAACGCGCATTGCGCTGTTACCAATTTGCGGAGCACGGGGCGGGGAGGCCTCGGCCAAAACACAAAGGGAGTGAGAATGTTCAAGAACGTTTTGTTCCTGTCTGCGGGCCTGGCTGCCGTTTTGTCGGCAGCGCCGGTCGCGGCACAGACCGAAATTTCCTGGTGGCACGCGCTGGATGCCGAATTGGGCAAGAAGCTCGAATCCATTGCTCAGGGTTTTAATGACAGCCAGTCCGACTACAAGATCGTCACCACCTATAAGGGCAGCTATCCCGAAACCCTGACCGCGGCGATTGCCGCATTCCGCGCCAATGAACAGCCGGCCATCGTGCAGGTCTTCGAGGTCGGCACCGGCACGATGATGGCCGCCAAGGGCGCCGTGAAGCCGGTCTATGAACTCATGACCGAGAACAACCAGCCCTGGGATCCCACCGCATTCCTCGCGCCGGTTGTCGGCTACTATTCCGACACCGATGGCAACATCCTGTCGCTGCCGTTCAATTCGTCCACCCCGATCATGTACTACAACAAGACCGCCTTCGAAAAAGCCGGGCTCGACCCGAATGCGCCGCCCAAGACCTGGGCCGAGGTCGAAGACTATATGAACAAGATCGTCGACTCGGGCGCGGCGAAATGCGGGCTGAGCACGGCCTGGGTATCCTGGATACAGCTCGAAAATCTCTCCGCCATCCACGACCAGCAATATGGCACGCTCGAAAACGGCTTTGGCGGCCTCGGCACCGAATTCACCTTCAACGGCCCGGTGCAGGCCAAGCACTGGGAAAACCTCAAGAAGTGGTCCGACGCCGGCCTTTATCAATATGGCGGTCCGGTCGGGGGGCCCGATGCGGCGCCGAAATTCTACTCGGGCGAATGCGCCATCTATATGAATTCCTCGGGCTCACGCGCCGGCGTTATCGCCAACTCCAAGGATTTCGAGGTCGGCTTCGCGCCCCTGCCCTATTACGACGATGTGACCACCGATCCGAAGAACTCGATCATCGGCGGGGCGACCCTTTGGGTGCTCAATGGCAAGGACCCGGACGTCTATAAGGGCGTCGCCGAATTCTTCACCTATCTCAGCAAGCCCGAAGTGCAGGCCGATTGGCACCAGGCCACCGGCTATCTGCCCATCACCAATGCGGCCTATGAGCTCGGCAAGGAACAGGGCTATTACGACGCCAATCCGGGTTCTTCGGTTGCCATCGAGCAGATCACCCGCGGCACGCCCACGGCCAATTCCAAGGGCATTCGCTTCGGCAATTTGAGCCAGGTCCGCACTGTTATTGACGAGGAATTCGAAGCGCTTCTCGCCGGACAGAAAACGGCCCAGGAAGCGCTCGACACCGCCGTCTCCCGTGGCAACGAAATTCTGCGCGAATTCGAAGCCACCAACCAATAGACCGGCAGGGGGCCGGAGACATCCGGCCCCGTTCCATCCGTGACCAGGCGGGGCCGTGAGGCCGGCCTTCGACGGTGGCCCGTGCGAGGACCCATGCAGACCAAACGCACCATCTTTCCCAACAAGCTGCTGCCCTATGCGCTCCTCGCGCCGCAGCTTGCCGTGACCCTGATCTTTTTCATCTGGCCCGCCCTGCAGGCGGTGAAATCCTCGTTCGAACGGGAAGATCCATTCGGGTTCAAGACATCGTTCATCTGGTTCGACAATTATCGCCGGATTTTCGGCGATCCAAATTATCTCGGCTCGCTCGGCCGCACCGCCATATTCGCCCTTTCGGTGACGTTTCTCGCCATGGCCGTCTCGCTGGTGCTGGCGGTTGCGGTCAATCGGCTGCTGCGCTCGGGCAAGGTCTACACCACCCTCCTGGTCTGGCCCTATGCGGTGGCGCCGGTCGTCGTGGGCATTCTCTGGTGGTTCATCTTCAACCCCTCGATCGGTATTGCGCCCTATGTCCTGCGCGGCTTGGGCGTGAACTGGAACCATCGCATCGACGGCAATCAGGCGATGATCCTGATCGTCATCGCCGCCGCCTGGAAACAGATCTCCTATAATTTCCTGTTCTTCGTCGCCGGGCTCCAGTCGGTACCGCAATCGCTCAACGAGGCCGCCGCCATCGACGGGGCGGGACCGTTCAAACGGTTCTGGACGATCACCTTCCCATTGATCTCGCCAACGACCTTCTTCCTGCTGATCATCAACATCAACTACGCCATGTTCGACACCTTCGGCATCGTCGATGCGACCACGAGCGGTGGCCCGGCACAGGCGACCAATATCCTCGTCTACAAGGTCTACACCGACGGCGTGCTGAACCTGAATCTGGGCTCTTCGGCCGCGCAATCGGTCATCCTGATGCTGATCGTCATCGCTCTCACCGTCGTGCAGTTCCGCTTCGTCGAACGTCGCGTGCAGTATTAAGGGGCCGATGCAAAATGGTTGAAAACAGACCCTTTCTCACCCTCCTCACGCATCTGGTGCTGATCATTGGCGTCGTGATCGTGGTGTTCCCCGTCTATCTCGCGCTCATCGCTTCGACCCATGGTCCCGGCCAGTTCGTCAGCGGCCTTGTGCCGTTGCTGCCCGGCCCGCATATGATCGAGAATTACAGCACTATCTGGAACGAGGGGCTGTCGAGTTCGGGTGCGCCGCCGATCTGGGTGATGATGATGAATTCCCTCGTCATGGCCGTGGCCATCGCCGTGGGCAAGATCATGATCTCGCTGCTCTCGGCCTATGCGATCGTCTATTTCAAATTCCCGTTCCGGCTTCTGGCCTTCTGGATCATCTTCATCACCCTGATGCTGCCGGTCGAGGTGCGCATCATTCCCACCTTCAAGGTGGTGGCGGACCTGGGGATGCTCAATTCCTATCAGGGACTGATCCTGCCCCTGATCGCTTCGGCGACCGCGACCTTTCTTTTCCGCCAGTTCTTCCTGACCATTCCCGACGAACTGATGGAAGCGGCGCGCGTCGATGGCGCGGGGCCGATGAAGTTCTTCCGCGATATTCTCCTGCCGCTGAGCCGGACCAATATCGCCGCGCTCTTCGTCATCCTCTTCATCTATGGCTGGGTGCAATATATGTGGCCGCTGCTCGTGACCTCCGACAGCCGCTATTACACCATCGTCATGGGCATCAAGCGCCTCGCCGCAAGCGCCGATTCCGAGCCGCTTTGGCATCTCGTCATGGCTGCGGTGATCCTCGCCATGCTGCCCCCCGTCCTTATCGTCATCTTCATGCAGCGCCTGTTCGTCAAAGGCCTCGTGGAAACGGAGAAATAAGCCATGGCCACGATCAACCTGGTTGACCTCATGAAGAGCTACGGCCCGATTCCGGCCGTCAAAGGCATCAATCTCTCGGTTAAAGATGGCGAGCTCATCGTTCTCGTCGGCCCCTCGGGCTGCGGAAAATCGACCCTGCTGCGCATGGTGGCCGGGCTCGAATCCGTCACGTCCGGCCGCATCGAGATTGCCGGGCGGGACGTGGTCAAAGCCGAACCGGCCGAGCGCGACATCGCCATGGTGTTCCAGAACTACGCGCTCTATCCACACATGACGGTGCGCCAAAACCTCGAATATGGCCTCAAGAACCGCGGCACGCTGCGCGAGGAGATCGACCGCCGCGTCCGGGAAGCCGGCGATATCTTGGAAATTGGCCCCATGCTGGACCGAAAACCGCGCCAGCTGTCCGGCGGCCAGCGCCAGCGCGTCGCCATGGGACGCGCCATCGTGCGTGAACCGGCCGCTTTCCTCTTTGACGAACCGCTCTCCAACCTCGATGCCAAGCTGCGCGTGCAGATGCGGGTGGAAATCAAAAAGCTGCAACGCCGGCTCAAGACCACCAGCCTCTATGTGACGCACGACCAGCTCGAAGCCATGACCCTGGCCGACCGGCTAGTGGTGATGAATGGCGGGCTCGTCGAACAGATCGGCACGCCGACCGAAGTCTATGACCGACCCGCGACCCTCTTCGTTGCGGGCTTCATCGGCTCCCCGCCAATGAACCTGCTGCCGGTTTCGGCGCTCGCTGCGGCATCAGGCTTTGAGACTCTCGACCTGCCCGCTGGCACCGATATGGTGGGTATTCGCCCCGACCATTTTGCACTCGAAACGCCGGCCGAGCCCAGCCTGGCGCTCGCTGCAACGGTGGAATTGCTCGAACCGGTCGGCGGGGAAAGCCACCTCCATGTGCGCCTGAACAATGGCGACCACCCCATCATCCTCAGCGTTCCGGGCCGCCCGGACATTGTCGAAGCCGCGGCGATCACCGTTCACGTAAGGCCCGGCGACATGCACCCGTTCAACCGCGAAAGCGGCCACCGCACCGACACGCCGGCCGCAAAACCGCAATAATCCACTTACTGGCTTGAAAGCCCTCAACAAAGACGCGTCATGACCCTTCCATCCGATATCGGTCCCGCACGGGATGAAGTTCAGGCCCATCGCGGCGCGTCCGCCGTGGCGCCGGAAAACACCGTCGCCGCCTTCCGGGCTGCCGCCGAACAGGGCGCGCGCTGGGTCGAACTCGATGTGGCGCTCCTTGCGGACGACACGCTGGTCGTCATCCACGACGACAGCATCGATCGCACCACTTCGGGCAAGGGCTCGCTCGGCGCCCTCACCCATGCGGACGTCGCAAAGCTCGATGCCGGCGCCTGGTTCGACGCCAAATTTGCCGGCGAGCGCCTGTCGACACTGGCCGAAGTCATCAAGGCGCTCGGCGAATTCGGCCTCAGCGCCAATGTGGAAATCAAGCAGCACAAGCACCACAAGTCGCTCGACCAATTGGTGCGCGCCGTTCAGGCAGACATCAACAAGCGCGACCCGAAAACCCAGATCATGATTTCGAGCTTTGACCCCGAAGCGCTCAGGGCCATGCACGCGCTCGAGCCCGACCTCGAAATGGCCATGCTCTGGGATCGTCCGCCGGAAGACTGGGCCGAGAGGCTCAAAACCATCCCGGCCACCACCATCCACATGCACTACAAGGCGCTGAGCATCGGCCTGCTGGAAGAAACCGGCAAAAACGGTATCAAGGTGCGCGCCTGGACCTGCAACAACCCCGTCGAGCTGGTCTCCTTCTGGGGCGCAGGCCTGACCGGGGTCATCACCGACAATCCCAAGCTCTTTCTGGGATAGCAGAGGCTTTCGGCCCAAAATGCTGTCGCATAGGCAACGTGAAATCCTGAGCCTGATCGAAACCGAGGGCGCTCAATATATCGAGCCCCTGGCGGCCCGCTATGACGTGACCACCCAGACCATCAGGCGCGACATCAATGCGCTCTGTGATCTGGGCTATGCGCGGCGCTTCCATGGCGGCGTCGACATGCCCGTCGGCACGCGCAATATCTCGGTCAATGCCCGCGCCGCGCTCAATAGCCTCGCCAAACAGCGGATCGCCCGGCGAATTGCCGCTGCCATTCCCGCGGGCTCGACCGTGTTCATGGGCATCGGCAGCACCGTGCAATTCGTGGCCGAAGCCTTGCGCGATCACCACGATCTGCGCGTCGTGACCAACAATATCGATGTCGCCCTGACCCTGTCGGAGGCGCCGCAGGTCGAAGTGCATATGACAGGCGGCCTCCTGCGCCACAACGACCGCGACGTCGTGGGCCCTGACGCCCTCAATTTCTTCGAGAAATTCTATGCCTCGCACGCCGTCGTCGGCGCCGGCGCACTCGACCCGGAAAAGGGCATTCTGGATTTCAGCTATAGCGAATCCCAGTTGACCGCAAAACTGCTGGAAAACGCGCGCGTAAAATTCCTCGCCGCCGATGTCAGCAAGTGGTCACGCGACGCTTCGGTGCGGGTCGCGCCGTTCACCGCGATAACCAGCTTTTTCACCGACACCTTGCCCAATGACAAACGCGTCGCCGCGGCATTCGAAAGCGCCGGGATCAGCGTCGAAATCTGCGGCGGAGAGGCCGAATGAGTTTTATCGGCCCCGCCCCCCGGCCCGAGGATCTGCACGATGTCCGCTATCTCCTCACCGACATCGACGACACGCTAACCACCGAAGGTCGCTTGCTGCCTGAAACCTATCAGGCGCTCTGGGACCTGCATGCGGCCGGGATCAAAGTCGTAACGGTAACGGGTGGCTCTGCGGGCTGGTGCGAGCACATTGTCCGAGCATGGCCCGTGGCCGCAGCCATCGGCGAGAGCGGCGCTTTCGTGATGACGGCCGAGCACAACCGGGTCGAGGTCGAATATTGGGAAGACGAGGCCTTGCAGGTGGAACGGCAAACGCGCCACCTGGCCACCGTTGCGCCACTGCTCGGCACCCGCTTTCGCCTCGCCCACGACCAGCGCTTTCGCCTCGCCGACGTCGCGATCGACATCGTCGGCTACCCGCGCGCGGAGGTGGACGCCCTGTCTGCCGAAATCCGCGCACACGGCGGCACGGTTGCGATCAGCTCGGTGCATATCAACACCTGGATCGGCGACTACAACAAACGCACCATGAGCGAACGCCTGCTGCGCCGCTGGGGACTCGGCGATGCTGAACTCGCCCAGCAGGTTAGCTTTGCCGGCGACTCCCGCAACGACGCCCCCATGTTCTCCTTTCTGAGCAAGACCTTTGGCGTCGCTAACATCTTGCCCGTACTGGACGATTTGCCGACAAAACCGCGCTGGATTACCGCTGATATCGCGGGCAGGGGTTTTGTCGAACTGGCCAGTGAATTGATCAGCGCAAAGCGCCTGCCTCCATTTTCAGCATAGCCATCATTCTGCAAAGGAAGTAGACACCACCGCGCCAGTCATGCAGTGACTGAGCCGCATAGGCCCTTGCAGTTGAGTACCATGGCAGAGTCGCTTTCGATTCTGGTGATTGACGACAACGCGATCCGCGCTTCGATCATCGAGGCCGGGTTGCGCGAGGCCGGCCATGCGTCCGTGCGCGTCATCACCGATATCGAGGATGTCGCGCGACGGATCGGCGAGATTGCGCCCGATGTGGTGATCATCGATCTCGAAAATCCCAATCGCGACGTGCTGGAGCACTTTTTTGCGCTGAGCCGCACCATCAAGCGGCCCATTGCCATGTTTGTCGACAAATCCGACCCGGCGGAAATCGAAGCCGCTGTCGATGCCGGCGTATCTGCTTACGTGGTCGATGGGCTGCGCAAGGATCGCATCAAATCGATCCTCGACATGGCCATCGTCCGCTTTCGCGCCTTTTCGCGGCTACAGGGCGAGCTTGACGCGGCCCGCTCCGAACTGCAGGGGCGCAAGGTGATCGACAAGGCGAAGGGCATCCTGATGACGTCGCGCGGCCTCTCTGAAGATGCGGCCTATACGCTGCTGCGCACCACGGCGATGAACCAAAACCGCAAGATCGTCGAGATCGCTCAGGCGGTGGTCACGGCCGCAGAACTGCTGGGACCATGAAGAAGGATTTTTGCTCATGGGCCTGACGCAGATATCAGCCGGATATGTGCCGCTGCTCGATAGCGCCGTGCTGCTTGCCACCGAAGAATTCGGTTTTGCCGAGAGCGAGGGCCTGCACCTTAACCTCGTGCGCGAAACCTCCTGGGCCAATATCCGCGATCGCGTGGCCATCGGTCATCTCGATGTCGCCCATATGCTGGGACCCATGCCCCTGAGCGCTAATCTGGGGTTAACGCCGCTCGATGCTGCGGTGATCGCCCCGATGGCGCTTGGCCTCGGCGGCGCGGCTATCACCATGTCCAATGCTGTCTGGGCGCAAATGGCCGAGGCGGGGGCGCCCGAAGATGGTGCGCCGGGACCAGCTGGGCAAGCGCTGCGAAAAGTGGTCGTGGACCGGACTCGTGCCGGCGAACCGCGCCTCCGTCTTGCGGTGGTACATCCCGAAAGCGCACACAACTACACCCTGCGCTATTGGCTGGCGGCCTCGGGCATCGATCCCGATCATGACGTCGATATCGTCATCGTGCCGCCGCCATTGCAGGCCGATGCGCTTGCGGCAAAGCGCACCGATGGCTTTTGCGTTGGCGAGCCCTTCGGTTCCGTTGCCGTGGCGCGTGGGGTCGGACGGATCGTGACCACCAAGGGCCAGATCTGGCAGATGAGCCCCGACAAGGTGCTGGGCACGCGGCTGCAATGGGCGGAGCGTTTTCCCGAGCAACTGGCCGCCCTGCTTCGCGCCGCAACGCGGGCCGCGCGCTGGTGCGAAGATCCAGCCAACCACGCAGCTCTCGCAGCCATGCTGGCGCGCGAGGATCGGTTGAATATCGATGCCGACCTGCTGCTCCGCGCCCTCACCGGCAGGCTGCAATTTGAGCCGGGTGTGGAAAAGTCTATGCCGGACTTTTTCGTGCCCTATTCCCGCGCCGCCAACTTCCCCTGGGTGAGCCACGCGCTGTGGTTCTATTCGCAAATGGTGCGCTGGGGCCAGGTGGCACACACGCCGGAAAACGCGAAGAAGGCGGCGATGAGCTATAGGCCGGACCTCTACCGTGCCGCGCTATCGGGCATGGGCATGCCGGTGCCCGGCGCCAGCAGCAAGATCGAAGGTGCACTGACCGAACCGACGGAAGTCGGCGCCATAGGCGGACGCCTGATGCTGGGGCCGGATGGCTTTTTTGATGGGAGCGATTTCGATCCCGATCAGCTCGATGCTTATATCGCCGCTCAGGCGCAACGGTGAACACGAAATAAGCAGATTGCCGATCTGCCGTGCAAATGATCACACATCGACAAGTGCCTCTTTCCCGCTACGCACCACCTAACCGTCTGGAAAACATGGAGTTTGGCCAGAAAGTCCAGTTTGGCACGCTTCCTGCAATGATATTCCCGAGCGCTTCGGCGCAGTGAAATCACGGCGTCCAACGATGGGCGCCACATATTGGCAACGCCGCCAACCACAGTTTCTTCGTCCCTTGGACGGAGTTCCTGCTGGTTGGCGGCGTTTTCGTTTTGGTCTTCGGGTCCGGCAGGACCCCGGTTTGATGGGAAGAACATGGCCGAAAAACTCGTCATCATCGGTGCAGGCATGGCCTCGGGGCGCATGCTGGAACATCTGTTCGAGGCCGAACCCGGCCGCTACGACGTCACCCTTTTCGGCGCCGAACCGCGCGGCAACTACAACCGCATCATGCTCTCCCCAGTGCTGGCCGGCGAAAAGCGCTACGAAGACATCGTCACCCACGATGCCGACTGGTACGCCGCCAACAACGTCAATTGCCGCTTCGGCCAGACGGTCACCAAGATCGACCGCGAGGCAAAGTCGGTGTTCGCCGATGGCGTCGAAACGCCCTATGATCGGCTGGTTATCGCGACGGGTTCCGCGCCCTTCATCCTTCCCATTCCGGGCAAGGACCTACCCGGCGTCCGCGCCTTCCGCGATCTCGACGACGTCGAAGCCATGGTCGCAGTGGCCGGCAAGCCGGACGCGAAAGCCGTGGTCATTGGAGGCGGTCTCCTGGGCCTCGAAGCCGCGGCAGCCCTGCGTGGACGGGGCATGGAGGTGGTGGTTCTGCATCTCGCCGGCCACCTGATGGAACGCCAGCTCGATGCGGCAGCCGGCTATCTGCTGCGACGCGAACTCGAAGGCCGTGGCATCAAGGTTCATTGCAAGGCGCAGACCAAGGCCATTCTCGGCACCGACCGTGTTGAAGCCGTGGCGCTCGACGACGGCACGATCTATCCGGCCGATCTCGTCGTCATGGCCGCCGGTATCCGTCCGGAAACGCGGCTTGCGACCGACGCGGGGATCGAGATCAATCGCGGTATCGTCGTCAGCGACGCCATGGTGACCTCGGACCCTGACATTCTGGCGCTGGGCGAATGCGTCGAGCACAAGGGCGCCGTTTATGGTCTCGTCGCGCCGCTCTATGACATGGCCAAAGTGGCGGCCAAGACCCTGACCGGCAGCGAGGCCGCGTTCAAGCCGGTGCAGACCGCCACCCAGCTCAAGGTGACCGGCGTCAGCCTCTATTCGGCCGGCGACTTCGCCGAGGCCGATGACCGCGAGGAAATCGTGCTGCGCGACGCGACGGCCGGCGTCTACAAGCGCGTTGTGCTCAAGGACAATCGCATCCTCGGCGCCGTGCTCTATGGCGACACGGCCGATGGCTCGTGGTTCTTCGACCTTTTGAAGCGCAGCACCGATATCGCGCCGATGCGCGACACCCTGATCTACGGACAAAGCTACGGTGGAGGCGCCAGTGCCGACCCGCTCGCCGCCGTCGCGGCCCTCCCCGCTGAAGCTGAAATCTGCGGCTGCAACGGCGTCTGCAAGGGCACCATTTCCAGTGCCATCACCTCCAAGGGCCTGACCTCGCTCGACGATGTGCGCGCCCACACCAAGGCTTCGGCCTCTTGCGGCTCGTGCACCGGGCTCGTCGAAAAGCTGCTGATGTCCACCTTGGGCGACAGCTACAATCCGGCCGCCATCCAGCCCATGTGCCCCTGCACCGAGCTTGGCCACGACGAAGTGCGCCGCCTGATCGTGGCGCAGGGCCTCAAATCCATTCCCGCCGTAATGCAGGAACTGGGCTGGAAAACCTCCTGCGGTTGCGCCAAGTGCCGCCCGGCACTGAACTACTATCTCGTCGCCAACTGGCCCGGCGAATATGAGGACGATGGCCAGTCGCGTTTCATCAACGAGCGCGTCCACGCCAATATCCAGAAGGACGGGACCTATTCGGTCGTGCCGCGCATGTTCGGCGGCCTCACCACCGCCAATGAATTGCGCGCCATCGCCGACGTCGCCGACAAGTTCGAGGTGCCGACCATCAAGGTGACCGGCGGCCAGCGCATCGATCTTTTGGGCATCAAGAAGGAAGACTTGCCCGCGGTCTGGGCCGACCTCAACAAGGCCGGCATGATGTCGGGCGCCGCCTATGCCAAGGGGCTGCGCACGGTGAAAACCTGCGTCGGCTCGGACTGGTGCCGCTTCGGCACGCAGGATTCGACCGGCCTCGGCGTCCGCATCGAAAAGTTCATGTGGGGCTCCTGGACCCCGGCAAAACTCAAACTCGCCGTCTCCGGCTGCCCGCGCAATTGCGCTGAGGCGACCTGCAAGGATATCGGCGTGATCTGCGTCGACTCCGGCTACGAAATCCATTTCGGCGGCGCCGCCGGTCTCGACATCAAGGGCACGGAAGTCCTCTGCCACGCCAAGACCGAGGACGAGGCGATGGAAATCATCGCAGCGCTGACCCAGCTCTATCGCGAGCAAGGCCGCTATCTCGAACGCATCTATAAATGGGCCAAGCGCGTCGGCTCGGACTCCATCAAGGCCAATGTGGTGGAAGATCTCGGCAAGCGCCGTCAGCTGTTCGAGCGCTTCGTTTATTCCCAGAAGTTCGCCCAGGTCGATCCTTGGGAAGAGCGCGTCAACGGCCGCGACGCCCATGAATTCGCTGCCATGGCCGATTTCCAGATGTTGCAGGCAGCGGAGTGATGGCGATGAACGATTGGGTCGATATCGGGTGCCTCGAAGACGTTCCTCGCCGCGGCGCCCGCTGCATCAATACGCCGCTGGGCAAGATCGCGGTGTTCCGCACGGCCGATGACAGGGTTTTTGCCATCGACGATCAGTGTCCGCACAAAGGCGGCCCCCTGAGCCAGGGCATCGTCCACGGCGCCCAGGTCACCTGCCCGCTCCACAACTGGGTTTTCTCGCTCGAAACGGGCGTCGCCCAGGGCGCCGACGAGGGCGCGGTGCGGACCTATCCGCTCCGCCTCCATCAGGACCGCATCCTTATCGATGCCCAGACTTTTGCGGCCGCCACGGCCGCCTGACCCCCATCAGGAGAACGCAAAATGGACTACGTTGCCCCTACCGACTTCATCAAGAAAATGATCGACGCCGGCGAAGCCAAGGTCTTCATGTCCACGCGGGACACGCTGATCCGCGCCTTCATGGCCGGTGCCATCCTGGCGCTCGCCGCTGCCTTTGCCATCACCATCACCGTGCAGACCGGTCAGCCGCTTGCCGGGGCCATTCTGTTCCCCGTCGGCTTTTGCCTCCTCTATCTCATGGGCTTTGACCTGCTAACCGGCGTTTTCACCCTCGTGCCGCTGGCTCTGATCGACAAGCGCCCCGGCGTCACCATGGGTGGCGTGCTGCGCAATTGGGGCCTGGTCTTTGCCGGTAATTTTGCGGGCGCGCTGACCGTAGCTTTGATGATGGCTGTCGTCGTTACCTTCGGCTTCACCCAGGCGCCTGACGCGGTGGGCGAACGCATCGGGCATATCGGCGAGGGCCGCACGCTAGGCTATGCCGCCCATGGCGCCGCCGGCATGCTGACCCTCTTTATCCGCGGCGTGCTCTGCAACTGGATGGTATCGACCGGCGTCGTCGCGGCGATGATGTCCAACTCCGTCACTGGCAAGGTTCTGGGCATGTGGATGCCCATCATGCTGTTCTTCTATATGGGCTTTGAGCATTCCATCGTGAACATGTTCCTCTTCCCCTCGGGCATCCTGCTTGGCGGCCAGTTCTCCTTCTGGGACTATATGGTCTGGAACGAGATCCCGACCGTCATCGGCAATCTCGTCGGCGGCCTGACCTTTGTCGGCCTCACCCTCTACGCGACCCACAGCCGCACTGCCCCGTCGCGCAAGAAACCCTCTGCGGTTGGCAGTGTTCGCGAAGTCAAAGCCAGCCCCGTCGCGGCCGAATAAGCAAAGCAAGGAGACCGGGAGATGCACATCGTCACGCGCCAGCCGGGTGAAGCACAGCGTCCGCGCCTCGCTGCCCTCTCCACCCTCCCGGTCTTTTACACCCTTACCGGCAAGCGCGTATTGCTTGCCGGCGGCTCGGAAGCAGCGGCCTGGAAGGCCGAACTGCTGGCCGCAACCGGTGCCACGGTCGAAGTCGCGGCACCCGAAGACGAACTTTCCGAAGAGATGCAGGGCCTTGCCGCTTCCGGCCAGGTGACGCTGCTTGGCTGCCATTGGTCGGCCATCGCCTGGGATGGCTATGCCATGGCGGTCGGCGATTGCGAGGACGAAGCGGAAGCCGCGCACTTTGCAGCCGCTGCGCGTCGTTTCGGCGTGCCGGTCAATGTCATCGACAAGCCGGCATTCTGCGATTTCCAGTTCGGCTCCATCGTCAACCGCTCGCCGCTGGTGGTGGGTATTTCAACGACTGGCGCTGCGCCTATTCTCGGCCAGGCCGTTCGCCAGCGTATCGAATCCATGCTGCCCAAAAGCCTGACCGATTGGGCTGGTCTTGCGCGCCACATCCGCGAACGCGCCACGACCATGCTTCAGCCCGGCCCGGAGCGGCGCCAATTTTGGCAGCGCCTGGCCGACAAGGCTTTTCACACCCCCGCAGAAGAGGCCGAACTCGAAAGCTGGATCGACGAGGCCAAGGGCACCGAAGGCGGCCGTGTCACCCTGGTCGGTGCTGGTCCGGGCGATGCCGAGTATCTGACGCTGAAAGCCATGCGCGCCCTGCAAGCCGCCGACGTTATTCTCTTCGATGATCTCGTTTCCGACGACGTTCTGGAGCTGGCACGGCGCGAGGCCAAGCGCATTCTCGTCGGCAAGCGCGGCGGTCGCGATAGCTGCAAACAGGAAGACATCAACCGCACCATGATTACCCTCGCCAAGGGCGGGCGTCGCGTGGTGCGCCTCAAATCCGGCGATCCGATGATTTTCGGCCGGGCCGGCGAGGAGATCGCCGAACTGAACCGGGCCGGCATTCCAGTAGACGTCGTGCCCGGCATTACTACCGCCTTGGCGCTTGCGGCCGAACTCAAACTCTCGCTGACCCACCGCGATTGCGCCCAGTCGGTCCGCTTCGTCACCGCCCATAGCCGCGACGGCAAACTGCCCACCAATCTCGATTGGTCCGCCCTCGCCGACAAATCGACGACGCATCTCTACTACATGGCCGGCCGCACCTCGGGCGAACTGGTAGAGCGCCTGCTCGACGCGGGACTAGCGCCCGAAACGCCCGTGGTCTTTGCCACCAATGTCAGCCGCGCGGGACAGACCATCGTCCACACCTGCCTTTCAGACGCGGGGAACCAGGCCAAAAACCTCGATCTCGATTGCCCGATCATCCTCGCCATCGGTTCGGCCCTCCAAACCACAGCGGCAGCAAAACAGCGCCAGACGGCCTGAACCAGCGCAGCGTCGCCTAAATTTCGAGCGTGATGCACATTTGATTGCCTTCTGCCACGGACAGCATTAAACAAGCTTGTCCTTGGAAAATTGGAGGCAACATGTCGGATGCAGTTGAGGGCCGTTGGGCCGAAATTTTCACGCCGCGCTATGCGACCGTGACGCTGATCCTCTGCCTTGGCGTGGCACTGCTGGCTTTCAATGCCTTCCTGGCCTCGATTTCACTGCCCACGGCGGTACAGGAACTGGGCGGCGTGGCGCTGATTTCCTGGGCGCTCACACTCTTTCTCGTCTTCGCCATCGTTGGCGGCTCCGGCGCGGCACTCCTCAAGCAGCGCCTCGGCGCGCGCACCGCCTTGCTGGCGTCTTCCGGCGTGTTCCTCCTCGGCACAGTGATCGCAGCGACGGCCACCTCCATGCCGCAGGTGCTCGTCGGCCGCGCGCTTCAGGGGCTCGGCGAGGGCGTTGTTTCGGCCATCTGTTTTGCCCTCATTCCCGAACTTTTCCCCTCGCGCCTCGTGCCAAAAGTCTTCGGGCTACAGGCCATGATCTGGGCCATCGCCGCCTTTGGCGGACCGGCCGCTGCGGGCCTACTGACCGAAATGGTGTCCTGGCGCGCCGCCTTCCTCGTCAATGTGCCGCTGGTGCTGCTCTTTGCTTCGATGGTGATCATCAAAGTGCCCGCACATTCGCCTGAAGATCGCGTCGTGGCGCGCTTTCCCGGCCTGAGACTCTTCGCCATTGGCGCAGCGATCATGCTTGTTGCCCTTGCGGGCCTTGCGGCGCCCCTGCCGGCTGCCGGCCTGTTGATCGTTGCAGCCGTGATGCTGGTGGCAACCGTCTGGATGGACGGAAGGGCCGAAGAGCGCCTGATGCCGCGCGATGCGTTTCGCCTCGTTTCCGTGGTCGGAACCGGGCTCTGGGTCGTGCTGTTGATCAACGTCGCTGGTGCCGGGTCGGCAGTTTATCTCGTGCTCGTCGTGCAGGAAATGTGGGGCTATAAGCCCGCCTCGGCCGGCGCCCTCGCCGCCGTGCTGGCCGTTGCCTGGAGCGCCTCGGCCATCGTCGTCGCCAATGTGCGCAGCAAGGAAACACGCAAGACGCTGATCCGGCTTGGCCCGGGCATGATCGGCCTAGGCCTGGTGCTGGTTCTGGCAGGCTTGCAGATCGATCAGGTGAGCGTGGTCATCATCGGTCAGTTGATCATCGGTTCCGGCTTTGGCCTCCACAATGGCTATCTCAACCTGACCGTGATGGAAGCGGCGAGCGACGAAGAACGTGACCGTGCTTCTGGCCTGATCCCGACCACGCAATCGGCCGGCAACGCCATCGGCGCGGCACTGGCCGGCGTCGCAGCCAATTCCGGCGGCATGGCGGCCGCCGCGACTGCGGGCGCGGTCAAGCTTGCCGTGGTTCCGGTCTATCTGCTGGGCGTGGCGACGGCTGCGCTGGCGCTTATCGCTGCCTGGCACATGGTGAGCATGGTCAGACCACAAGACACCAGCTCGAGCTTTGCAGCGCACTAAAGGTCGGACTTGTCGTCCTGATGGCCCCAGACCGAGAAGGCGCCGCCCAGAAGGCGGTTGCGCGGATCGGTCATGTCGAGGGGCGCGTGCGGGTCAGGCTTGCCGAGTTCGGCCGAACCATGCTGTGGCGCCCAATCGAGCCCAGGATCGGGCTGGTTGACCATCATGGCCCGGGGATTGTCGGAAATGCCATAGACGATCCGATGGCCGAGATCGGGCTGATCGAGCCCGGTCTCGATCAGGCTCGCCAGATCATCGCGATTGCACCAGAGCCGCGCTTCGCGCGGGGTGCCGGGATCGCCAGCCGTGCAAATGCGGATGGCGAGGCATTCAATGCCGAACTTGTCAAAGTAGAGTCGGCCCAGCGTTTCGCCGAAGGCTTTTGAGACGGCATAAAGCGAGTCAGGGCGATAGGCGGCGTCGAGATCGATCGGCGTATCGGCCGGCGTCGGATACATGCCGACGACATGGTAGGTCGAGGCATAGACGACGCGCTTGACCCCGGCTTTGCGCGCGGATTCAAAGATATTGTAGCTGCCGATGATATTGGCATCGAGCACCGTCTGCCATCCGGCTTCCTTGGCCATGCCGCCTAAGTGCACGACAGCCGAAATGTCCCGCGCCATCAACCGATCGACGGCCTCGCGATCCGCGAGATCAGCGATCTCAACCGGCCCACCATCCTCGGCGGGTTTGATATCGGTCGCGAGCACCGCCCGGCCCTTTTGGGCGAACCAGCGGCGCATATGGGTGCCCAGCCTTCCGGAAGCGCCGGTCAGCAATATGGTGGACATGGAAGCTTCCTTATTGCGGGGCGTCGGCACGCAGGCGCGGGTCGGGGCGCGGTACGGCGCCGATCAGGCTTTGGGTATATGCATGCTGGGGCCGTTCGCAAATCTGCACCACGTCTCCGACCTCGACTATCTTCCCATTTTTCATCACCGCCACGCGATCACAGAAATAGCGGATGACCGAAATATCGTGCGAAATGAACAGGTAAGAAAGGCGGTATTCGTTCTGCAGATCGCGCATCAGGTCGAGCACCTGATGGCGCAGCGACACATCGAGCGCCGAGGTCGGCTCATCGGCGATGATGAGGCGGGGCCGCACCGCAACGGCGCGGGCAATGGAAATGCGCTGCCGCTGCCCGCCCGAAAAGGCATGCGGATAGCGATCACCGATATCGGGCGGCAGGCCGACGCGCGACAAGAGTTCGGACACGCGATCCATCATCTGCCGCTCGGTCATGTCGGTATTGGTGCGCAGCGGCTCGGAAATGGTCTGATAGATGGTCATGCGCGGATTGAGCGACGAATGGGGGTCCTGAAACACCATCCGCACTTCGCCATAGAGCGACTTCATGCCCTTGCGCCCGAGCGTCGCGATGTCGACCGGCTCGCCATTGCTCGGCCAATACATCACCTGCCCACCGGTCGGGTCATAAACGCGCAGCAGCGTGCGGCCGAGCGTGGTTTTGCCCGAACCGGATTCCCCCACAACACCGACCGTCTCGCCCTGATTGATGGTCAGGCTCACCCCATCGATGGCCTTCAGATAATTGGTGGGGCGGCCCATGAAGCCGGCATTGAGCGGAAAGTGCAGCTCGAGTTTTTCGATTTTCGCGATGGGCTTTTCTGTTGCAGGGCGCGGCGGACGGGGTGCGGGTGTTTCCAGTTTCAGCACCGAACCGAGCAGCGCCCGCGTATAGGCCTGCTGCGGGCGTTCGAAGAGATCGAAAACGCCCGCCTCTTCCACCTTCTCGCCCCGGAACATGACCATGACGCGATCGGCAATCTGGGCGACGACGCCCATGTCGTGAGTGATGAACAGCACCGCCATACCGCGATCCCTCTGCAATTCGCGGATCAGGGACAGGATTTCGGCCTGGGTAGTGACATCGAGCGCCGTGGTCGGCTCGTCGGCGATGAGGATTTCGGGATTGCACGACAGCGCCATGGCGATCATGGCGCGCTGCCGCATGCCGCCGGAGAACTCGAAAGAATAGCGGTCGAGCGCCTTTTCAGGCTCAGGAATGCGAACCCGGCCCAAGAGGTCGGCCGCGCGCTTACGGGCCTCTTCCTTGCTGACCTTCTCGTGCAGCAGGATGGTTTCGATGATCTGGTGGCCAATGGTGTGGACCGGCGAGAGGCTGGTCATCGGCTCCTGAAAAATCATGGCGATACGCCGGCCACGCACTTCGCGGATGGCGAGGCCGCGGCTGCCGAGCCTGACGATATCCACTTCGCCAGCGGCGGTATCGAGGAGGATTTGCCCGCCCGTGATGGCGCCGGGCTTGGCGACGAGTTGCAAAATGGCGCGGGCGGTGACCGACTTGCCCGAGCCGCTTTCGCCCACGACGCAAAGCGTTTCGCCGCGTTTGAGGTCGAAGCTGACCTGCTTGACCGCATGGACCACGGATTTCTGCAGCGGAAAATCCACCGAGAGATCGCGAACCCTAAGAATGGTTTCGTCACTCATGACCGGCTCACTTGGCATAGGGGTCGGCAGCGTCACGGACGCCATCGCCGAGGAAATTGAGGGCCAGCACCGCCACAACGACGCAGATACCGGGCACGAAGAGCCAGGGAGCCTGAGTGATGGCACGCAGGTTCTGCGCATCCTGCAACAGCACACCCCAGCTGACGATGGGCGGTTGCAGGCCGAGGCCGAGGAAGCTCAGCGCCGTTTCCGCGAGGATCATGTTGGGAATAGCGAGCGTGATGGCGGCGATGATGTGCGAATAAAGCGAGGGCATCATGTGGCGCATGATGAGACGGAATTCGCTGACCCCATCGAGCCGGGCGGCGATGACGAAATCCTCGCGCCGAAGGCTGAGGAAGCGACCACGGACCACGCGGGCGATCTCGGTCCAGCCGATCAGCGAAAGAATGATCAGGATGGCGAAATAGATTTGCAGCGGTGGCCAATCCTTGGGCATGGCGGCGGCAAGGCCGAGCCAGAGCGGAATGGTGGGCACCGAGCGGATGAATTCGATGACGCGCTGAATCACCCGGTCGATGAGCCCGCCGCGATAGCCGGAAATGCCGCCCAGGATCAGGCCGATGATGAGCGAGAGCGTCACGCCGACAAGGCCGATCGACATGGAAATACGCGTGCCATGAATGGTGCGGCTGAGAAGATCGCGGCCAAGACGGTCGCCACCGATCAGGAAGAAAGGATCAGCCTTGTCGACTGGCCCGAGAAAGTGCCGGTTTGCCTCCCAGATTCCCCAGAATTTGTAGGGCTGGCCTTCGACGAAAAAGCCGATGGGGATGACCTTTTCCGGATCGGGTTGGAACAGGCGTCGGAAACTCTTCGGATCGACCTGGCTCTTGAAGCCCAGCACATGCGGGGCGAAGCGCGTCCCCTCATCGTCGGTGAGGAAGAGGTGAATTTGCTGCGGCGGCGCGAAGGTATAGCGCGGATCGAATTTGCCGGGATCGTAGGGCGCGAGAAACTCGGCGAAGGCCGCCACGAGATAAATGAGGACCACGACCACGAGGGCGACCATGGCGAGGCGATGGCGGCTGAATTTGTGCCAGATCAGCGTCCACTGGCTGGCAGCAACCAGGCTGCCGGCATGCACCTGCTGGTCGAGAAGATCCGCATCCCCTGCGGTATCGATGGGCGCGCTCATGAGAGACGAATCCGCGGGTCGGAAATGGCGAGGAGGATGTCGGAGATCAGGGTGCCGATCAGCACCAACCCGCCGGTGAGCAGAATGAAGGCGCCGGCGAGGTACATGTCCTGGCTCTTGAGCGCCTGCAATAGCAGGGGCCCAGCCGTGGGCAGGTTGAGAACGGTGGACACGATAAGCTCGCCGGAAATGAGGGCGGGAAGCACCCAGCCAATGGTGGAAATGAAGGGATTGAGCGCCACGCGCACCGGATAGGTGAGTATCAGCCGGCCCTCGGGCATGCCCTTGGCGCGGGCGGCTTCGACATAGGGCTTGTGCAGTTCATCGAGGAGATTAGCGCGCATGATGCGGGTCAACGCCGCCGTGCTGCCGAGACCGATGACGAGAATGGGAATCCAGGCGTGCTGGAGGAAGTCCCAAACTTTCGCGAGGGAAAGCGGCGCGTTCTCGAAGGCCGGCGAAAAAAGACCACCCACCGAAACGCCGAACCACATGGTCGAAATGTAGAGGAGCACGATGGCGACGAGGAATTCCGGCACGGCCGTGGCGAGAAAGGCAAAGGTCGTCGTTAGATAGTCCACGATCGAATATTGCCGCACCGCCGAGATGATGCCGATGGGTAGCGACACGGCCCACATGGTGATCAGCGTCAGGAAGGAGATCAGCGCCGTCATGCCCATGCGGCCCCAGACCAATTCGGTCACCGGCTGGTTCCACTCAAAACTCTGGCCGAAATCGCCGCGGACAATGCCGCCGATCCATTTGAAGTATTGCACGGCGATATTTTCGCCGAGCCCGTAGCGCTCGCGAAGATTAGCCAGAACGGCGCTGTCGACAGCTTCGCCGGTTTGGGCAATCTGGGCCGCATAGGTCGAAACATAATCGCCGGGCGGCAATTGGATGACGGTGAAGGCCAGTATCGAGATCGCAAACAAGGCCGGTATCATCCCGGCAACCCGTTTGAGAATGAAGATCAGCATGGGCAGCGATCCCTTGGTCGAGGAACCCGGCCGGAATACTCGGCCGGGCTGGGAATGGACGCTTAGTTCTTGAAATAGAACTGCTCGGTATTGAGCGTGCCCGGATCGGGGTGGATCCAGCCCGTTGGCGTATCTGCAGGGACGTTGCCGAGATTGTTGGAGACGACCGCCAGACCCGGAATGGCTGTGCTGATGCCGATCTGGTAATATTGGTCGGCAGCGATCTCGAGCAGTTTCTGGAACAATGCGGCCTGTTCGTCGGCGTTCGATGTCGCCTTGATCTGGTCGTAGAGCGACCACTGTTCCTTGACGTAATCAGGTGGCTCGGTGCCACCATCGCCGATATAATATTTCGCCCAATCGACGGCGAAATTGGACTCGGTAGAGAATGGGAAATAGTCGCGCGGATCGATGAAGACGTCGATGCCGCCCGACGTGGCGCCCCAGACGACGATATCGTGCTGGCTGGCGGTCTTCTCTTCGTAGAAGCGCGTGCGATCCTGCGCCGAGAAGCGCGCATCGACCCCGACTGCCTGCCAATATTGCACCAGCAGTTCGGCCGCATCGGCATGGGCGCCGAGCGCCGTCACCCCGGCGACATTGACGACGAGCGGGCTGCCATCGGGCGCAAGGCGGAAACCATTGCCGCCGCGCTTATCGAGACCGATGGAGTCGAGCAGGCGATTGGCCTCGTCCACATCGTATTCGAGATATTGGGTGGCGAGGCGCTCATTGTAAAAGGGCGTGCCTTCTCGTGGCGAGACCTGTTGTGGCGTCCCCTGCCCCAGGAACAGCGTATCGATGATCGCCACGCGGTCGAGGGCATGCGAGAGGGCGACGCGGAAATCCTTGTTGCCGAAAATCCCGGCCTTTACCGCATCATGCGAGTTGAGATTGACCGAAACGGCGAGCGAATTGCCGACGCGGGATTCGCGCGGGGAAATGTAGAAATTGCCTGCTTCCGTACCTTCGGCCAGAACCGGCAGATTGGCAGCATTGGCGATGTGGCGCACTTCATAGTCGATTTCGCCGGCGAGAACGCTGAGCAGTAAGGTCTGGGCTTCGGCATTCACTGAAATGCTGAGCCCATCGATATAGGGCAACTGGTTCCCTGCCGTATCGACCTTCCAATAATAGGGATTGCGCTCGAACGAGACGCGCGTGGCGCCGGCCACATAGGGATCGGTGATACGCCAGGCTTCGAGCGTCGGGCGCTCGGGATTGCGCCAGCGCTGGATGTTCTCGATGCCGACGCCGCACATATTGGTCATGTGCTCGGCCCAATCGGCAACGCCGGCGGCCTTGGCATTGGCGTCTGCATCGGGGTTGTATTTGGGCATGAACTGGCTGCAATAGGCTTTGTTGAGCAGCGCCAGTTGCACGCCATAGACGCTGGCGGCGTTGATGATGAAAAGCCCGTTGGGCTTGGTCCAGGAAATGGTGAATTCGGTTGGCGAAGTCACTGAGATCGTTGGCAGTTCACCTTCGACGGTCAACCAGCCGGGCTTGGTTGGAAAGAGTTTTTGGTCGGGCAGAACGTCTTCGATGAAGAAGGCGATGTCGTCGGCTGTGAAGGGGCTGCCATCGGACCATTTCATGCCCTCGCGCAGGGTGAAGGTGAAGGACTTGCTGTCCTCGCTGGCGGTGTAAGCACTTGCAATGTTTGGATAAACGTCGCCCGACCAATCTGCATCCCAAGTGAGCAGCGGCTCGTAACCGAAATAGGTGAAGAGCATGTTGCGGTCATTGCCGCCCACCATGCCGCCGCGGAACGTGCCGCCATATTTGCCGACTTCGCTGACGGGAGTAACGACGCGCGGATTGGCCCCGACGCGCTCGGCCACGGGTGGCAGATCCAGCCCGTCAAGCACCGGAGACTGTTGATATTGCTGCGCAAATGCTGCGACGCTCGCCAGCGCCACAAACGAGATTCCCGCCAGTGCGGCTACCCTCAAATGTTTCAAATTTCCCTCCCGTCAGACTGAATTCGCCGCTGGGTTTTCCCATTTCGGCGATTGCTGAGGCCCATAGTCTTGTATGACTGCAATGGCTATGTCAATAATCAATCATACTGCTTTTTCATAGACCGCCTTTTGATGCCGTTGACAGGTTGCATGCAGAGAGGCATACAGAAATCAGTATGACTAATTGCCCCGCAGGAGGCCGGACGTGAACTTCGACGAACTCAAGACCAGGATCGGCTCGGGCCTCTTGTCATTTCCGGTGACCGACTTCGATGCCGCAGGCGAGTTCGATCGCAAATCCTACGCCAAGCGGCTGGAATGGCTCTCATCCTATGACTCGGCGGGGCTTTTCGCGGCAGGCGGCACGGGCGAATTCTTCTCGATCGGCTATGATGGCGAATATGACGACATCATCGGCACCGCGGTGAGCAACGCCGCGCCTGATGTGCCGGTGCTGGCCGGCGTCGGCTATGGCACGCGCATGGCCGTGGAGCTGGCCAAGCGCGCCGAAAAGGCTGGTGCCGCGGGCATTCTGGTCCTGCCGCACTATCTGATGTTTGCCGAGCAGGAGGGCATCATCGCCCATATGAAGGCGATCTGCGACGCGGTTGACATCGGCGTCATCTACTATGCGCGCGACAATACAAGGCTGACGCCCCAATCCCTCGCGAAACTGGCAGAGATGTGCCCCAACCTCATCGGCTACAAGGACGGCATTGGCGACCTGCAACTGATGGTGAAAATCTCGAGCCTGATCGGCGACCGCATGGTGCATATCGGCGGCCTGCCGACCGCCGAGGTCTTTGCCCAACCCTATCTCGAAATGGGCGTCACCACATATTCTTCGGCAGTGTTCAACTTTGTGCCGGAACTGGCACTGCGCTTTTATAAGGCGGTTCGCAGTCGCGACACGGCGACGATAGCGGCCCTGCTCAAGAGTTTTTACCTGCCCCTGATCGAGCTCCGCGACCGCAAGCGCGGCTATGCGGTGTCAATGGTCAAGGCAGGTGCGGAACTGGTCGGGCGTGGCGCCGGCAAGGTCCGCAGCCCGCTGACGGAACTGACCGGCGAAGAGCGCGAAGAGCTTTCACAGCTCATTGCGGCCAATCGCTGAGACCAAGGCACCCCTCCCTGCGCCAAAAGGCCCGGATCGCGAGATCCGGGCCTTTTTTGTTTTGGGTTCTCAAATAGTCGCCCAACCCACCAGATGTCACCCCGGCGAAGGCCGGGGCCCAACTTGAGATTTCAGGATGGGCCCCGGCCTTCGCCGGGGTGACAGTCGAGGAGGTGAAACAATCTTATTGATTGGAAAGAGAGATTCCCGCTTTCGCGGGAATGACGCCGTGGGCGGGTGGGATGGGTGGATTGGGGTGGCGGTGATGGTTTTTGGGGGATGAGGTAAAGTGGAGCAAACCGCTTGGCTTGCCCCACCGAACCAAAAACTCACGCCCCATACGGGTCCCAGCCATTCGCCTGGAAGACGCCGATGATGTAGCCATAGCAGAAGGCAAAGGCGGTCTCGAACGGCGCTTCGCCGTCGATATGGGGCACGTGGTCGGGCATGATCATGCAATCGACGCCGACTTCCTTGTAGATTTTTAAGCTCGCCGCCATGTCCATGTCGCCGGCATCGGGGAATTCCTCGGTGAAGGAATAGCGGCCACCCTTGATGTTGCGGAAATGGACGTTGAAGATCTTCTTCCGCTCACCGAACCAGCGGATGATGTCGCCGATTTCCTCGCGCGGATTTTCGAGGCTTTCAGCAACCGTGCCCTGGCAGAAATTGAGCCCGTGATAGGGGCTTTCGGCGATGGATACGAATTTTTTGAGGCCCTCGGCAGAGCCCAGAACGCGCTCTTCCATGCCGCGATAACCGGGGCGCGTCAGCGGGTCGTGCGGATGACAGGCAAGGCGCACTTTGCTCGCCTCGGCCACCGGCACGACGCGCTCGAGGAACCAAGTGATCCGCTCCCACATCTCGTCGGCACTGACAGTGCCGGCGCGGCTGGGCACCGCGTCATCGGTCGTCTGGTCGTGCCGGAAGGTGGACATGATGGCGCCGCCGCGACCAAGCTCGGACGGGGTGCGTGGAATGCCCAGAATATTGAAATTGTACTTTGCCGCCTTGATACCCAAGGCGCCGAGCGTCTCGATCAGCCGGCAGATGCTATCGACTTCACGCTCCCTCTCCGGATCCTGGCCAAGGACGATCGAAGGCGATTTAACCTTGTCGACACCAGCCGAGGACATGGGCAATTGCACCATGTCGAGCACGAGGCCGGCCGCCTCGATGCGCTCGATATGGCGCACGAGGACATCGCGCGTCCAATCATGTGGATTACCGACCGGATCGACGCAGACATGGCGCAGGCCCAGCTGCGCCAGCTGGCGCAGGTGGCGATCCCCGACCTCGTTGAACTTTTCTCCGCTGAGCTGAGTGCCCACATACATGCCACTATTCCTAAAGCATTATGACTTCTACCAAGCTGTATGAAATATCTTGATCTGGTACAAGCCGGAGGCTAGTCACCTGCCGAGGATTTTATTCGATTTTCGGCATTGAGCACGCAAGCAGGATGACAAATCCGGCGTAACATGGCATGCGATAGGCACCGCATTCGGCGGCTAAGTGTTAGCAGACTGTTATCATCGAGAATGCGAAAACCCGAAAATGGCTGAAATCGAAGCGCTGCGACTGACCGATCGCGTGAAAGACGGGCTGGTCCGGATGATCACCGACAGCGGCCTCAAGCCCGGCGACAAATTACCGCCCGCCGACAAGCTCTGCGAAACCTTCGATGTGAGCCGCACCGTGGTGCGCGAAGCCATTGCGAGCCTCAAGGCCGAGGGGCGCCTCCGTTCGCTGCGCGGGAGCGGCGTCTATGTCAGCGAACCGCCCAAAGTGCTCGGCGGCTCCATGTTCATGAAAGCGCCCCAGGATATTGCCGAAGTGCTTGACCTGATCGAATTCCGCATGAGCGTCGAGATCGAGGCGGCGGGGCTGGCGGCGGAGCGGCGAACCGAAACCAATCTCTTGCGCATGGAACAGGCGCTGACCCAATTTGCCCGGCACCTGGCCGACAATTCGCTGGCGACCGATGCCGATCGCGCTTTTCACCGCGCCATTGCCGACGCCACCAACAATTCCCGCTTTCGTCTGTTTGTCGATGAAATGGGCGAAAGGCTGATTCCGCGGCGGGCGCTGGGCGCCAGTTTCAGCGACGAAAAGGACAAGGCGGAGTTTTTGGAAAATATCGAGACCGAGCACCGCCGGATTTTCGACGCCATTACCGATCGCCAGCCCGACGCGGCGCGTCTTGCCATGCGCCAGCATCTTGAAGGCGGCCGGCGCCGCTATCGCGAGTGGAGCCTTGCCCACGATATCGGCCATTGAGGACACCATGATGGAGCCTCATGTCACCTGGGTGATCC
Organism: Devosia sp. Root685; assembly: GCF_001427875.1. Taxonomy (GTDB): domain Bacteria; phylum Pseudomonadota; class Alphaproteobacteria; order Rhizobiales; family Devosiaceae; genus Devosia. Next base: position 410,465 of record NZ_LMHK01000002.1, read on the forward strand.
GCGAGCGTTTTGGGGTGGGTGAAAGCCCGGTCTGGGACGGGGCCAATGAACGCCTCTTGTGGTGCGATATTCCGGCGGGCGCGATCCACGCGCTCGACATCGCCACTGGCGCGCGGAGCCTCTGGGAGTTTGGCGAGCCAGTGCCGAGCCTTGGCCTGGCGCGGGACGGCAAACTGGTCGTGGCCCTGCGCAATGATGTCATCCTCTTTGATCCCGCGCGCGGAACGCGGGAACGCGTGGCGCGGATCGAGCACGAAAAACCCGGCATGCGGCTCAATGACGGCAAGGTGGGGCCGGATGGGGCCTTCTGGGTCGGCAGCATGGATGGCGAAGCGGGCGATGCGCCCGCGGCAAAGCTCTATCGTGTCGCGCCCGACGGGGAGGTGCGCGTGATTGCCGAAGGGATCGCCATTTCCAATGGTCTCGCCTGGAATGCCGGGGCCACAATCCTCTATCATTCGGATTCGCGCGGCAGCATGTGGCTCGATTGTTGGGATTTTGATAGCACGACGGGCGCGGTCAGCAATCGCCGTCGTCTGCGGGACAATGACGAGGCCAGTGGCCGGCCGGATGGCGGGGCGTGTGACCTGGCGGGGAATTACTGGTCGGCTGGACCTTCGGCGAGCCGGATCAATCGCTTTTCGGCGATGGGTGAATTGCTGGACTGGGTGGATGTGCCGCTGAAGCTGCCGACCATGCCCTGCTTTGGCGGAGCGGACATGAGGACGGTGTTTGTGACCAGTCTCGGTTCAGGCGAAGACGGACGCGATGGGGTCGTGCAGTTCCGGGTGGACGTGCCGGGGGTGCCGGTGGGGGTGTTTGGGTAAAGATTCTCGGCGCCATGGCATCGGGGCACGCCCTCGTGGTTCGAGGCTTTGCAAAGGCAAAGCACCTCACCATGAGGCCTACTTAGCGGGATCTCCGTTTCTAAAACAGGGATTGCCGCTTTCGCGGGAATGACACCGGGGATGGGACTCAAGTTGCTCGGCAAAAAAACGCCGCCGCGATTGTCTCGCGACGGCGCAAACTGATGGTCCGAAACCCCTCAATAGGGATGACGGTCCGCCTTGTTCATCCAGGCCTCGTAAGCCTTTAGCCCGGTTTCCCGCTCAAAGCCTTCGGTCACCGTGATGCGGCGCTCGGTCCAGGGTTTGGCGAAATCCTCATATTGGAAGGCGTCGTCGAAACCGATGGCGCTGGTGTCCTTGAGGCTGGCGGCGAAATAGAGATGGTCGATGCGAGACCAATAAATGGCGCTCATGCACATCGGGCACGGGGCGCCATTGATGTAGATTTCGCAGCCTTTTAGCATCTTGGCGCGCTCGGGCACCGGGTCGGGCGAGCCCTCTTCGCGCGGGATCATTTCGAGGATGGTGCCGGCGCCATAGTCGCTGCCGAGCAGCGCCTTGGGATTGAGCCGGGTCGAGGCATCGATGATGGCGGTGATTTCGGCGTGGTAGACCGGAATGCCGGTGAGCAACACACGGTTTTGGCCGCGCCCGATGATCTCGCCATCTTTAACGATGACCGCGCCGAACGGACCGCCCCAGCCCTTTTCGACCGATTCAATGGCAAGGCGCGTCGCCTCTTCCATGAACACCTTCTTGTCGTCGGACGGCGCGGCGACGGCCGAAACTGGCGAAAAGCCAAACGTGGCAGCGGCGCCCACGGCGACGGCGCTGGCCATGAACATCCGGCGGTTCGGATCGCTGAGTTCGGCCCGCTCGATATGCGTGCAATCGGCCCCATGGCTCGTGTTGCAGGTGCAGCCTGTCATGAAGTCCCCCACATGCTGATGCCGGTGCTGACTTGACCGGTGGGAGGAACGCTACTTTTCAATCCGCTACAGAGGTTTAACGACCGCGTCTTTAAACCCGTGCATCGCCTCCCGCGGCCTCTGTCTTTGTTGGGATCGTTAAGGCTTTGCGCATATGGCGCTGGCGAATGGTGGCGTCAGGCGTTCCGGCCCGAGGATGGTCAAGCCCGGCGCGCCGGATTAGCGTAGCAATCTCGATGCAGTGTTGAATGAGATTCACGAATGGCCCGTAGCCCGATCGACGATCTCCAGGCTTTCCTCGCCGTGGCGCGCGAGCGCAGTTTTACCCGCGCGGCAGCCAGACTTGGCGTAACCCCCTCGGCGCTCAGCCATACGATGAAGGGACTGGAGGCGCGGCTCGGCGTGCGGCTGCTGTCGCGCACGACGCGCAGCGTTTCGCCAACCGAGGCTGGGGAGCGCCTGCTGCGCGCCGTGGCGCCGCATTTCGACGAGATCGAAGCGGAGATCGCGGCCCTCAGCGATTTTCGCGATCGCCCGGCGGGCACCATTCGCGTCTCCTGCGGGGATTCCGTTGTCGCCTCGATTTTCCGGCCGATGCTGCGCGGTTTCCTCAGGCAATATCCCGACATCACCGTCGAACTGGCGATCAACAATGGCTTTGTCGATATCGTCGAGCAGCGAATGGATGCCGGCGTGCGGCTGGGCGAGGCGCTGTCGCGCGATATGATCGCGGTGCGGATCGGCCCGGACTGGCGCTTTTCCGTGGTGGCGACGCCGGACTATTTTGCCCGCCGGCCACTGCCGCAAAGCCCGCAGGACCTGACCAATCATCAATGCATCAATCTGCGGCTGAGCACGGCCGGCGCGCTCTATGCCTGGGAATTCAAAAAGGACGGCCGCGAACTCAATGTGCGGGTGGAGGGGCAGCTGATCTTCAACAGCATCCTGCCGGTGTTCGATGCGGCGCTCGATGGGCATGGCCTTGCCAATGTGCCCGAATTCATCAGCCGGCCCTATATCGAGCGCGGCGAACTGGTCGAGGTGCTGGCCGACTGGTCGCCCACCTGGCAGGGGTTTCACCTCTATTATCCCAATCGTCGCCAGCCCTCCCCGGCCTTCACCGCCTTTGTCGAGGCGCTGCGATACCGGCTCTAGATCATCTGGACGGCTTGACTCCGCCGGGCGACTGCGATTGATGAAACATGACTATATAAGTCACAAAATGGATCGGTCATGATTTCTCGCCGCCTTCTCACGCTCCTTGGCGTGCCGCTTTTGCTTGCCCTCGCAACGCCCGCCTTTGCCCGCGATATCACCCACATCATGGGCGTCACCGCTGTTCCCGATCAGCCGCTGCGCGTGGTCGCGCTGACCAATGAGGCGACCGAGGATCTCCTGGCGCTGGGTATCGTGCCGGTCGGCGCAGTGCGCTCGGCCAACGCCAATCCCTGGTTCGATCACGTTGCCGAAGCGCTCAAGGACACGGTGCTGGTGGGTGAAGAACTGGCGCCGAATATGGAAGTGATCCTCTCGCTCGAACCCGACCTGATCCTGGGCAACAAGAAACGCCATGAGCAGATTTACGAGCAGCTGACCGCCATCGCCCCGACCGTGTTTGTCGAGAACATCACCGGCCAGTGGCGCGATAATCTGGCGTTTTACGCCGAAGCCGTGGGCAAAACCGCCGAGGGCGAAGCCGTGCTTGGGGGCTATGAGGACCGCGTGGCGGCGATCAAGGCGGCGCTCGGCGATCGCGTGCTCGAAAAGGTCGGGCTCGTGCGCTTTATCGCGGGCCAGAATTACGCCTATAACAATGACAGTTTTTCCGGCTCGATCCTCCGTGATATCGGTTTTGGCCGCCCCGCGGCGCAGGACAAGAGCGGCCTTGCCGAGCCGATCACGCTTGAGCGTATCCCCGAACTCGACGGCGACCGCCTGCTGCACTTCAGCTACGAAACCGGCGACGGCGGCGCGACCAAGGAAGCCGACGCCTGGATGGCCTCGCCACTCTGGCAGAACCTCGATGTGGTCAAGGCCGGCCATGTCTATGCCGTGTCCGACACGGTCTGGGCGACGGCCGGCGGCGTGATGGCTGCGCATCTGGCGCTCGACGATATCGAGAAGATTTACGGGATCGCTTCGACGCGGTGAGTGGCCGCTTGACGCGGAGGCATCCGGGCACGCCCTCGTGGTTCGAGGCTTTGCTCTGCAAAGCACCTCACCACGAGGGCTACTGGGGCGGCCGGGGTGACAATCGAGCGAGTGAATACCCTCGTTGGATCGATTGACACTTATGCCCCGGAAGGTCAGGACCATTGGCGAACAAGGCCACGGCTCTGGAGAACTGAATGGGACACCGGCTTTCGAAGATCGTCACGCGGACGGGTGACGATGGCACGACCGGGCTTTCGGACGGGTCGCGGCTGCGGAAAGACGATGCGCTGATCGAGGCTATCGGCACGGTGGACGAGCTGAACAGCGTCATTGGTTTTGCCGAAAGCCAGCAGTCTCTTGCCCATGTTCGCGCCGCGCTGGTGCTGATCCAGCATGATCTGTTCGATCTTGGCGGGGCACTGTCCCTGCCCGGCCATGCGGTTCTGACCGAAGCCCATATCGAGGCGCTGGACGCCACGGTCACCGAATGGAACGCCAATCTGCCGCCGCTCAAGGAATTCATCCTGCCCGGTGGATCACCGGCAGTGGCGGCCATGCATGTGGCGCGGACGGTCTGCCGCCGCGCCGAACGCCGGCTGCTCTCGCTCGATGACGCGCGCACGGCCAACGGGCGGGTCTATTTAAACCGCCTGTCGGACCTGTTGTTTGTCGGCGCCCGGCTCGCGGCCGAAGGCCAGGAACGGAGCTGGAAGCCCCGGCGATTTTCCTGAAAACGCTTTAACCGGCGGGCGTATAGTTGAGGATCGGCGCCAGCCAGCGTTCGACCTCGGCCAGGTCCATGCCCTTGCGCTGGGCATAGTCGATCGCCTGATCGCGCTCGACCTTGGCGACGCCGAAATAATAGGCGTCGGGATGGCCGATATAGATGCCCGAAACCGAGGAGCCCGGCCACATGGCCATGCTTTCGGTCAGGGTCACCCCGGTTGCGGCCTCGGCATCGAGCAGCCGGAACAGCGTCACCTTTTCGGTGTGGTCGGGCTGGGCCGGATAGCCCGGCGCGGGGCGAATGCCGCGATAGGGTTCGCCGACCAGTTCATTGGGCGCAAAAGTCTCGTCGGTGGCGTAGCCCCAATAATCCTTGCGCACCCGCTGGTGCAGCATTTCGGCCATGGCTTCGGCATAGCGATCGGCCAGGGCCTTTACCATGATCGAGCCGAAATCGTCATTGGCGCGCTTAAAACGCTCGGCGATCTCGTTTTCTTCCGGCCCGGCGGTGACGACGAAGCCGCCGATATAGTCGGGCGTGCCGGCCGGGGCCACGAAATCGGCCAGGGCAACATTGGGGCGATTTTCGCGTTTGGAGGTCTGCTGGCGCAAAGTGTAGAGCGTCGCCAGTTCCTCCGCGCGGTCCTCGGACGTGAAGAGGCTGATATCGTCTCCACGAGCATTTGCCGGCCAGAAGCCGACGACGGCGCGCGGCTTGAACCATTTTTCCGCGATGACCTTTGCCAGCATCTCCTGCGCATCGGCAAAAAGCTGGCGAGCCACTTCGCCCTGCTTTTCATCTTCGAGAATGCGCGGATAGACGCCCTTCAATTCCCAGGTCTGGAAGAACGGGGTCCAATCGATATAGCGGGCAATCTCGGAGAGATCCCAATCTTCGATGACCCGCGTGCCGAGGAATTTGGGGGCGTTGACGCTATAGGCCGACCAATCGACCTTGAAGGCATTGGCGCGCGCTGCCGCCAGCGGCAGGCGCTGCTTGGCCAGCTCGGCGCGCTCATGCTTTTCCGCCACTTCGACATATTCGGCGCGAATGCCGGCGACGTAGTCCGGCTTCATCTCGGCCGATAGAAGCTGGCCGACGACGCCCACGGCGCGGCTGGCATCGGTGACATAGATAGCCTGGCCGCGCGTATAGCGCGGGGCGATCTTTACAGCGGTGTGCACTCGGGACGTTGTCGCGCCACCAATAAGAAGCGGCAAGTCAAAACCCTCGCGCTCCATTTCGGCGGCCATGTGCACCATTTCGTCGAGCGAGGGCGTGATGAGGCCCGAAAGGCCGATGATATCGACGTTCTCGGCGCGCGCGACTTCGAGAATCTTCTGCGGCGGCACCATGACGCCGAGATCGACGATCTCGTAATTGTTGCAGGCGAGCACGACGCCGACGATGTTCTTGCCGATATCGTGGACATCGCCCTTGACCGTCGCCATCAGGATCTTGCCGGCAGACTGGCGGCTGGTGTCGCCGCCCGCGGCTTTTTCGGCCTCCATATAGGGGAGCAGAATTGCCACGGCCTGCTTCATGACGCGGGCTGATTTCACCACCTGCGGCAGGAACATCTTGCCCGCGCCAAAGAGGTCGCCGACGACGTTCATGCCAGCCATCAGCGGGCCTTCGATGACATGGAGAGGGCGCTCGGCGGAGAGACGCGCTTCTTCGGTATCGGCTTCGATAAATTCGGTAATGCCATTGACCAGCGCGTGTTCGATGCGCTTTTCGACGGTCCAGTCGCGCCAGGCGAGATCCCTCACCTTTTCTTCGCGCGGGCCGCCCTTAAAACGCTCGGCGATTTCGAGCATGCGTTCGGTGGCGGTACCGCCGGCCTTGGGCTTGCGATTGAGAACCACATCCTCGCAGGCTTCGCGCAGTTCGGGATCGATCTGATCGTAAACCGCAAGCTGGCCGGCATTGACGATGCCCATATCCATGCCCGCCTTGATGGCGTGGTAGAGGAACACGGCATGCATGGCTTCGCGGACGGGCTCATTGCCTCGGAAGCTGAAGGACAGATTGGAGACGCCGCCCGAAATATGGGCATAGGGCAGATTCTTGCGAATCCAGGCCGTCGCTTCGATGAAGTCGACGCCGTAATTGTCATGCTCTTCGATGCCTGTCGCCACCGCGAAGACGTTGGGATCGAAGATGATGTCTTCGGGCGGAAAGCCCATTTCGTCGACGAGGATCTTATAGGCGCGGGCGCAGATTTCGGTCTTGCGCTTATAGGTGTCGGCCTGGCCCTGCTCGTCAAAGGCCATGACCACGACAGCGGCGCCATAGGCCATGCAGAGGCCGGCATAGTGGCGGAACTGCTCTTCGCCTTCCTTGAGGCTGATCGAATTGACGATCGGCTTGCCCTGCACGCACTTCAAGCCGGCTTCGATGACTTCCCACTTCGAGGAGTCGATCATCACCGGCACGCGGGCGATTTCGGGCTCCGAGGCGATGAGATTGAGGAACTCGACCATCGCGGCCTTGGAGTCGATCAGACCCTCATCCATGTTGATGTCGATGACCTGCGCGCCATTTTCGACCTGATCGCGCGCCACGGCGAGCGCGGCGGTATAGTCGCGCGCCGTGATCAGCTTGCGGAAGCGGGCGCTGCCGGTGACATTGGTGCGTTCGCCGATATTGACGAAGACGATATCGGGCGTGAGGACGAAGGGTTCGAGGCCCGAGAGACGCAGATAACGATTCAATTCACGACCCTCGGAGCGACGCCGGCGACGGCATCGGCAATGGCGCGGATATGGTCAGGGGTGGTGCCGCAGCAGCCGCCGACGACGTTGACAATCCCTTCGCGCGCAAATTCACCGACCTGACGGGCGGTGTCTTCCGGGCCTTCATCATAACCGCCAAAGGCGTTGGGCAGGCCCGCATTGGGATAGGCGCAGGTAAAGGTGTCCGCGACGGCCGAAATCTCGGCCATGTGGGGACGCATGGCTTCGGCGCCGAGCGCGCAATTGAGGCCTATGGTGAAGGGCCGCGAATGGCGCACCGAATGCCAGAAGGCGGTCGGGGTCTGGCCGGTCAGCGTGCGGCCCGAAGCATCGGTAATGGTGCCCGAAATCATCATCGGCAGCGCCACGCCGGTCGCCTCAAACGCTTCCATGCAGGCAAAGATCGCCGCCTTGGCATTGAGCGTATCGAAAATGGTTTCGATCAGGATGACATCGGCACCGCCTTCGATCAGGCCATTGACCTGCTGTGAATAGGCCTTCCTGAGGTCTTCGAAACTGACCGCGCGAAAGCCGGGATTGTTCACATCGGGGCTGATCGAGGCGGTGCGGTTGGTCGGGCCCACGGCGCCCGCGACAAAGCGCGGCTTGCCATCGATGGCAGTGGCGCGGTCAAGCGCCCGGCGCACGATGCGCGCGCCATCGACATTGAGGTCGTGCACAGCCGATTCCAGGCCATAGTCGGCTTGCGCGATAGTGGTCGCGGAAAAGGTATTGGTCTCGACGATATCGGCGCCGGCCATGGCGTATTTGAAGTGGATTTCTTCAATCGCTTCGGGCTGGGTGAGGATCAGAAGGTCGTTATTGCCCTTCTGGGGGTGATCGGAATGGTGCCGGCAGGCATGGCCAGAGCCGTGACCGACGAAATCATCCTCGGAAAGACCCAGTCCCTGAATCTGCGTACCCATGGCGCCATCGAGAATAAGGATGCGCTCGCGGGCAAGCCGCTCCAGGGTTTTGCGGCTGGGAGAAGCAACTGCCGACATGGTGACCTCGCAAGTGTTGAGCGCCTTTTAACGGGGGATGCCCCGAAAAGAAAGCCAAGCGAGATATGGTGCGGCAAGGTGTGGTCGTGAAGATGGTTTGGACGCAGGGCTGGGTCGCGCGTCGATTTTGACCCCACCCACCGGCTGTCATCCCGGCCCCCGGGTCGCTTCGCGCCCGAGGATAAACTCCGGCCGGGACCCATCTCGAGATCTCAGGATGGGCCCCGGGTCAAGCCCGGGGTGACAATCGTGGGTGGGGAAGCGGCGGATGCAAAAGCCCCGCTGCCTAGTCGTCAGAACTTGGCGCGGGCGCCAGCATAGAAGGTGCGGCCCTGCGTATTGTAGCCGTAGACTTCCTGGTACTTGGTATCGAAGAGGTTATGGACGCGGCCATAGACCTCGACCTGGTCGCTGACCTGATAATTGAGGCCGGCGTTAACAACGGCGTAGGCAGGCAGGGTGAAGGTCTTTGCGCCAAGCGCATCCTTTGTCTCGCCGCGCAGGAGAACCTCGCCATGCAAAGTCAGCGGGATCTCGGGAAGCGTATAGGCCAGGTTCAGACTGCCCGAATGCTGAGGGCGCCGAACCTCCAGCGCCCCACTGGGGTCACGCGCGTCGAGATAGGTATAGGTCACGCCAGCGGCCAGGCCGTCAAAGACGTTGACCGTTGCCGAGAGTTCGACGCCCTGACGCGGGCTGGTGCCCGGTACGTTGATGGCCGTCGTGATCGGGAAGAAAACGTCCCTGATCTTGTTTTCCAGCGTCTGGTTGAAATAGGTCGCGTCGAGCACGACCATGCCGTCGAGCAAGGTCTGCTCGATACCGATATCCCAACCGACACTGGTTTCTGGCGTCAGGTTCGGATTGGGCGTGAAGCTGCCGGGGCTATAGCCGAACTGCTCCCACATGGTGGGATTGGTCGAGCCCGTTCCGACCGAAGCATGGAGCTTGGTTCCGGTGTTTGGAATCTGCCATGCGCCGCTCACGCTGTACGTCGTCGCGTCGGCAAAGTTCGCGTTGAAATCGTGCCGAAGAGCGGCGGTCAGATAGAACTGATCATAAAATGTGCCGCGATACTCACCGACCACGGAATGGGCGGTGCGCGTCTGACGGTCCATGACGCTTGGCACCAGATGCTGGAAAGTCTCGTAAACCAGGTCGTAGCCCAGCGTCACCGTATGAGTGGAATCAAGGATGCCGGGCGTCTCGAAATTCCGGCCGATCTGATAGGAGGCTTTGTATAGGTCGCCGGCGTAAACCGTCTCGCCCCATACATTGGTCGAGCCGCGCTCGATCGTGCCGCCGCTGACGCGCGCGTTCTGGAACCACACACCGTCTTCGCTGACCCAGCCCAGCCCAAGCGAACCGAAGAGTTCATTGGCCCTGAATGTGTCGTTGGTGTCGAGCACCGTACCGGTCGCAAAATCCTGGTCATCGGAATCGCCCGACATGCGACCATAGCGGACCGTACCGTCCAGGGTCAGTTGCGGCGTGATATTAGCGCTGAACCGCGCATTCGCATCGACGTGCCTTGCGCTATCGAGTTCGCTGCCGAGCGAGGAAATATTAAAGCCATCGGTATGGCGCAGCGTGATGCCGCCTGAGGCCTTGAAGTTGTCCTGGCCGTAAGCCAACGATCCGCTGGTCATTTTCGTGCCATCGGAGCCCATCTCGCCCGCCACGCTGCCATGAAAACCATCATCCTTGGCCGATTTGGTGACAATATTGATCACGCCCGACATGGCATTGGCGCCCCAGAAGGCGCTCTGCGGGCCGCGCAGCACTTCGATGCGCTCGACATTAGCGACCTGCAGCCGGCCAAAATCGACGCCGCCGGTCCAGGTTTCGCTGATCGGCACACCATCGATCAGCACGAGAACATGGTTCGCTTCGCCGCCACGAACGCGCACGTCGGTCAGCCCGCTCTGCGAGCCGCCGCTTGTCACCGCAAAGCCCGGCACCTGCCGCAAAATGTCGGCCACATAAGGCGTGCCGCTCAACTGGATCTTGTCGCCATCGATCACCGTATACGAGCGACCGATTTCCTTCTCCTCAAACGGCGTCAGGCCGGCGGCGGAGATGCGGAGGGTGTCGAGGGTGGTTTGCTGCGCGGTGGCGGGGACGATCGCGGCGAGCATGGCGGTGAGGAGGGCGAGGGACGAAACATGGGGCTTGAAGCGCATGGGTAGGGACTTTCTTCGGCGAGGACTGCTCAGCGGCTCCGGCGGATGCATTTTATGCATAAGCAGATGACGCGCGGGGCGCGGAGGCTGAGTGAGAATTTGGTGGAGCAGGTGCCGCGGTCAGCGGCCCGAAAGAAAGTGGATACGATTTGTCGTCATCGATCTGGTCCTCTCGCCGATCCGCCCGATCAGCCTGAAATGGAGTCTGTTTCCATGGCAGGTCTCCTGGCTTACGGATCAGGCCGAAGTCCCGCCTTCCCAGCCTGACCGGCCAGTGGACTAAAGAAACTTCGTCTCCGCTTACAGTTGCGGGGGCAGCGTCGGACTGAGGATCGCTCCCCCACCGGCTTCCCTATTATCCCCTCGCGGGGACCATGGACGCGGCGAGAATGAACAAGGCCTTAAGCTGAGTCAATGATATAAGGATTTCCTTATATGCCTTTCAACAGCGGTTTTGGGCCGAGCGGTCAGTCCAGCGTGATCGAGCGGTTGAAAACGCGCTGATAGAAGGGGGCCCGATCGGGATGGACGATGGAAATGAGGTCCATCAACACCATATCCGGGCGCATGCTCCCCAGTTCATAGAACTGCACCCCGCCATTGGGGCCCTTTAGGGCATCGGGAATCCAGACTTGGCCGGATTGAGCGGCGGGAAGCGCGGCAAGCCGGGGATCATCGGCCTCGATATCGGCCAGGGTCTGATAGTGGATCGACGCCTGAATCCAGAATTTTGCGTCGCGCGCGGCAACGATCAGCTGCTCAGAATCGCGAATCTGGAAGCTGCCGGTGCTGGTGTCGTTTGCAAAGACATAGCGGCCACCGGCATCGTGGATCAGGCGGGCAATGAAGGATTTTCCGCCAGCGGCAAAGAAGACGCCGTTGAACGATTGCCCGCTCAGGACCAGCGGGCGGTCGCTCTGCGGCACATCGGCAACCAGCGCCAGCGCCGCATCATATTGCGCGACCACATCGGCAAAGGCGGCATTCGCCTTGCTCTCGGCGTTGAAGAAGAGGCCCATGAACTTGACCCATTCGGCGCGGCCCAGCGGCGAGGTTTCCTGCCATTCGGCAAAATTGACCACGGGAATACCGGCTGCCGCAATGCGCCCAACGTCCGCCTCACCGCCACCGCCGGCCATGAACACATCGGGAGCGGCCGCAACGACTGCCTCGACATTGACGACGCCGGAGGTTTCGTATTCGACGACCGAGGTCTGCTGCATGTGCTCAATGAGCGCGGGCGTGGCGATAAAGTCGCGGCGCGCCACGCCGGTCACGGCGTCGACGCCGCCGACATCCACCAGCGCCGGGCTTTGCGAGGTGCTGCCGGAAAAGAGGGAATGCACGGGCACGGTGATGCGCGGGGCATGGGCAAGCTCGGGGCCAAGTTCGGGCTCCGGCGTGCCGCATTGCACCAGCACATAGGCTTCGCTCGGGGCGCCGGGAGAGGGACGCTCCACGGTCACCACCTTGTAGTGATCGAAATAGGCGACCGAGAAATTATCCGCATGGTCCACACTGGACCTGGTTTGGAAATAGTCGGTGCCGGGTTCGAACGCAGTGACGCAGCCATTCGCGTCGAATGCGGCGGAGGCTGGCAGGGTCAGGCCCAGAAGGGCGACGGCGGCGAGGAAGAGGCGAATTTTCACGGCTAAAATTCCGTCTGGAGGCGGAGGAAGCGCGCTAATTCGGCAAAGCTTGTGCCGCGATCTCGCTTGCTGTGGGTCGTGGCTTCCCAGCCGGCGGCGGTCACGATGACACTGACATCGGCCTCTTCGGGCGAATGGACCATTTGAAAGCCTTCGCGCTCCAGCACGGTCCGGGCCATGCCGGCGGCGGCGCCCGGCCCATCAACAAAGGCCCTGCCATGCGGATGGCTGGTGATCTTGAAGGTGCGGTCATCGGCCGAAAAGGCGACGTTGGGGCCGGAAAACGCAGCGGCTATGCTGCCGTCGGTCAGAAGGTCTTCGGGCGCGCCGATATGCAGGTGCCCTGCCCCATCGATCAGCCAGATCGTGTCGGCCATACGCAGGGACAGTTCGAGATCGTGGCTCGAGAGGATCACCGCAACGTTCTGCTCCCGCGCCAAGGTGCGCAGCGTGGCGATCATTTCGACGCGCGCCGCTACGTCGAGGAAAGCCGCGGGTTCATCGAGCAGCAGCACGGCGGGCCGCTGGGCCAGCGCCCGGGCGGTCATGATGCGCTGGCGTTCGCCATCAGAGAGTTCGTTGATATCGCGATGCGCCAGATGTTCCGCCCCGACGGCCGCGATGGCGTCACGGACGATATCGCGGTCTGCCTCGGACAGAAGTCCCGACCAGTTGATATGCGGGTAGCGGCCCAATTCCACCAGCCGAAAGGCCGGCATGGCGCGGACCGCAACGCGCTCGGTGAGCACGACGGCGACGTTGCGGGCGAGATCATAGGACGACATGCCGGTGATGTCGGCACCCCCGATCTCGATCGATCCGGCAAGCGCTGGCTCCATCCGTGCCAGCGTGCGCATCAGGGTGGATTTGCCGATGCCGTTGACGCCGAGAAGGCAAACGAGCTCACCGGGGCCGACCTGCACATTGATATTACTGAGGACAGTCCGGTTGCGGTAGCCGACGGCGAGGTCGCGGGTTTGGAGAAACGGCTTCATCCCGTGAACACCCCGCTGCGCGAACGCAGGATGACGAAGACGACCACCGGCGCGCCGATCAGCGCCGTGACGGCATTGAGCGGCAGGACGCCGAATTGGCTGGGGAGGAGGGATACGAGCTGGGCAAAAAGCGCGGTCAACGCGCCGAGAAGGATCGTGGCGGGCACCAGAACGCGATGGTCCGAGGATTTGAGGATGGAACGGGCCATATGGGGCACCGCGACGCCGAGAAAACCGATGGGGCCGCAAAACGCCGTGACCACGCCGGCCAGCATGGACGCCACCGCCATGGTCACGAGGCGCATGGCCCTGGTGTTGAGGCCCATGGAACGCGCATAGTTTTCGCCCAGAAGCAGGGCATTGAGCTGTTTGGTGCTGAGGCAAGCGAGGGCGAGCCCCAGCCCTGCCACGGGCGCCAGCACCTGCAACTCGGTCCAGGTCACCGCGCCGAACGAACCAAACCCCCAGGCAATCCAGCGCTCGAGCTGGTCCGGCCGCGCACCGGCGACAAGAAGGGTAACGAAGGCGGAAACCGCATAGCCGGTCATCAGGCCAAAGATCAGCACCGTGGATGGATTTTGGAGGCGTGCGGAAATCGCCAGAACCGGCGCCAGCACCAGCAGACCGCCCAGCGTCGCCGCCCCGACAATGGCGAAGCCACCGCCGAGACCGAGGCCGCTCGAGAGAAACGCGCCGATGGCGCTACCCGAGGCGAGAACCACCAGCGCGACACCCAGGCTCGCGCCCGAAGTGATGCCGAGCACGAAGGGGTCGGCCAGGGGATTGCGCATCAGGGTCTGCATCTGAAGGCCCGCAACGCCAAGCGCGGCGCCGGCGAGACACGCCGTGATGGCGCGCGGCAGGCGGATGGACGTGACGATATCGAAATTGGGATTGCCATTGGCGGGCTGGCCGGTCAAAGCGCCGATGACCGATTGCAGCGGTATCGCCGTCGACCCGTAACAGATGGCGGCGACGAAGGTGGCCAAAAGCAACACGGCGGCAAGGCTCAGAACCAGCACGTGATGGGCGCGTATGGACGATGCCAGGGCGGGGATGGCCATATCATAGTGGCCCTTGCCGCCCTGCCCGTGGTGATTGAGTGCCATCAGAAAACTGCCAAGCCGATCGACATGTGCGTCTGTTGGTAAGGCCAAAAGCGCCATCTTGCGATCCGTGAAAGCAGAATAGCGCGAATTTCTGTGAGAAGCGCGACAAATGGATCGGGCTTGGGGCCAGACCGCGCTCAGGCCTCGCTCGACGCACGCACCAGCAATTCAGGCGATATCTCGAGCCGATGGGATGCCTCCGCCGGCGCGAGCCCCAGCGCCCCCAGCACGGCCGCTGCAGTCTGCCGGCCGATTCGTTCGGGGAAAGGATTGACCGTCGTCAGCGGCGGCACACAGATTTCGGCAATTTCGTAATTGCCGAAGCCTGCTATCGCAATCTGCTGGGGCACAGAAATGCCCATGCGCTGACATTCGGTCAGTGCACCAAAGGCCAGAAGATCGGAGACGCACAGCACCGCCTCGGTATCGGGGGCCTGTTCGAGCAAGGCCCGCGTTGCGGCGGCGCCTTCGAGCATGGAGACCGGCGGCACGCCGGCAGCGATCAGCCGGCTGGCGTCCAGACCATGGCGCTGCATGGCGGCAACAAAGCCGGCGCGGCGGTCGGCGCCACGAGAATCGCGTCCGGCTTCGCCACCGATGAAAGCGATACGTTTGCGCCCTGTTGCCACGAGATGATCGACCAGCATTCCCGCGGCGACGGCGTTGGAGAAGCCGACAACATACCCCACGGGCTGGCCGGGCAAGTCCCATATCTCGACAACCGGAATATTAGCGCCTTCGAGAAGGCGCCTGCAGCGCGCCGTATGCTGGCCGCCGGTGACGACGATGGCCTCTGGACGGCGGCGCAGCAATTGCTCGACGAGCGCCTCTTCCTGATCGACATCATAGTCTGTGTAGCCCAGCAGCAATTGAAGGCCAAAGTCCTTCAAGCCGTCGGACAGGCCCCGCACCGTATCGGCAAAATTGGCATTGTTGATCGAGGGAATCGTCACGGCGACAAAGCCGGTGCGCTGCTGGCGAAGGTTCGCGGCGGTGCTGTCAAAGACATAACCGAGTTCGTCCACCGCCAGCCTTATGGCTTCTCGGGTCTGCGCATTGACGGAGGTGCCATCGCGCAGGGCGCGGCTGACGGTCATGGGGGAGACGCCGACCTTGCGGGCAATATCCTGCATGGTCGGCGGTTTACGTGGTGGCATCAATGGTCCCGTCGCGGGGTGAATGGCGCCAAGTGATCAGCAAGGGCGACGCTGTTCAAGCCAAAACCTAAAGCTGTTCATAGTCTTCGGCCGACATCACATGGTGATGGATGCGGCCGGTGAAGAAGCGGGCGAGGACGGATTCGGTGGCGGCGCGGGCCTCGGTACGGATGGGGCTGGCAAGCGCAGCGTCCACTGCGGCGACATCGGGATAGGAAACGGCAAGGATCATCGGGAATTCCGGCGCCCCATCGTCACGCTTGACCGCATAGCTGACGCGGACCGAAAGAGCGCCGGGAAATTGCTTCCAGAGCGGCAGGATTTCGGCGGTCACGGCGGCGCGGAACGCAGCCTCCTGGCCCTCGTTGACCTTGCCTTCGAACAGCGCATAACGGGTAATCACAGAAACTTCTCCTTGCTGGGGCCGCTGAAAAATTCCATCAGCGCGGCCTGATCTTCGCCCCCTAGGCCCGCCGCGGTGAGCAGGCGGTGGATTTCCGCTGCAAGGGCGGTGAGGGGCATGGTGGTTTGGGTCTGACGCGCCAATTCGCGGGCGCCGTCGAGGTCCTTGACCATGTTGTCGATGCGGCCGGTGCGGCGGTAATCGCGCGCGGCAAAGCGCGGCATATATTCCTGCAGCAGGGCGCTATCGGCGCGGCCGCCTTTGAGCGCCGCTGGAATGCGTTCGACATTGACGCCCGCCGCCTCGGCGAGTGCGGTCGCTTCGGCAACGGCCATGAAGCCGAGACCACAAAGAACCTGGTTGACGATCTTTGTGGTCTGGCCGGTGCCGGCATCGCCCATATGGGTCTGATTGGAGGCAACCTGCGAAAGCACGTCCTGCGCCTCCAGCACATCGGCTTCGGCACCGCCCTGCATCAGGGTCAATTCACCGATCTCGGCTTTTGGGGCGCCGCCGGAGAGCGGACTATCGACCCAGCGCAGCCCACGTTCGGCCGCTTCGGATGCGAGGGCGCGGGTTTCCGCCGGATCGATCGAGGACATATCGATGATGAGGAGCCCCGGCGCCGCCCCGGCGGCCACGCCTTCGGGTCCGAAAACTGCGGCGCGAACGATGCGCGGGGCGTTAAGACTGAGGATAATGGCGCGGGCGCCTCTGGCAGCCTCGGCCGCGCTGGCCGCAGCGGTGGCGCCCTTGTCGAGGAGTGCGGCGACTTTTTCCCTATCGAGATCAAAGACGCGGAGCGGAGTGCCGGTGGTGGCGAGCCGGGCACCAATGGCGCCGCCCATGGCCCCGGCGCCGATTAGGCCGATATGACTGTTCATCCAAATTCCTCAGAGCGAAGCCGTGATGCCGCCATCGACATAGAGCGTATGGCCATTGACGAAACTCGATGCCTGGGACGCGAGGAAGACGCAGGCGCCGACCAGTTCTTCCACATTGCCCCAGCGGCCTGCCGGGGTGCGCTTTTCGAGCCAGGCCGAAAAGTCCTTGTCGGCCACGAGCGCGGCGTTGAGCGGGGTATCGAAATAGCCGGGGGCGATGGCGTTGCACTGCAGGCCATATTTCGCCCAGTCGGTACACATGCCCTTGGTGAGATTGCCCACCGCGCCCTTGGTGGCGGTATAGGGCGCGATCGAGGGACGGGCCAGCGCGGTCTGGACGCTGGCAATGTTGATGATTTTTCCCGCGCGCCGGCCGATCATGTGGCGGGCGCAGGCCTGACCGACATTGAAGACGCTCGCCACATTGGTCTGGAGCAGCAGCATGAAGGCGTCGGCCGGAAAATCTTCCAGCGGCGCGCGGAACTGCATGCCGGCATTGTTGACGAGAATGTCGATGGCGCCGGTGCTGGCTTCGAACGCGTCGATGGCAGCGCGGGCGGCGGCGTGGTCGGTCACGTCGAACGCCAGCGTGGTCGCGCCGGGGATTTCTGTGGCTGCGGCGGCGAGCTTGGTTTCGTCGCGGCCATTGAGAACAATGGTCGCCCCTGCCTCGGCCAGGCCCTTGGCCAGCGCCAGCCCGATGCCCTGCGAGGACCCGGTGATCAGGGCGCGGCGGCCGGTGAGATCAAAAATCTGCATTGCATGCTCCTCGAACGAAACGGGCTCGACAAACGCCGTTTCCTCTGTTTTGTTATCGATAACATTTTCTGTCAAGCCAAAAGCCGATTGCCGATGACCAAGCCGCAGATTCTTCAAATGGGTCCCTATCCGGAATGGGACCAGGTGCCGCTCGACGCGCAGTTTACCGTCCATCGCTATTTCGAGGCAGAGGACAAAGCGGGGTTTCTGGCCAAGGTCGGCGGCGATATTCGTGGCATCGCCACCCGTGGTGAACTCGGCGCCACTGCCGAGACCATCGCCGCCTGCCCGAACCTCGAAGTCATCAGCGTTTACGGCGTCGGCTATGACGCGGTGAACCTCGATGCCTGCCGCGCCCGCAGCATTCGCGTCACCAATACGCCGGATGTGTTGACCGGGGACGTTGCCGATCTCGGCGTTGCAATGATGCTGACCCTGTCGCGCGGCATGATCGGCGCCGCCAGCTGGGTGCGCGACGGCTCGTGGGCCGCCAAGGGGCTTTATCCCCTTCGAAGCCGCGTCTGGGGCAAACGCGCCGGCGTTCTGGGCCTTGGCCGTATCGGCTACGAGGTGGCAAAACGCCTTCAAGGCTTTGATCTCGATATCGCCTATTGCAATCCCGCGCCCAAACCCGATGCGGCGCCCAATTGGCGCTATGTGGCCGACCCCGTTGAACTGGCGCGAGACGTCGATTTCCTCTTCGTCACGCTCGCAGCGTCCGCCGCTACGCGCCATATCGTGGGCAAGGATGTCCTTGCCGCGCTTGGCCCTGAGGGCATGCTGATCAACATCTCGCGCGCGTCCAATATCGATGAAGAGGCGCTGCTCACCGCGCTTGAAAACAGGACGCTTGGCTCCGCAGCGCTCGATGTTTTCGAGGGCGAGCCCAAGCTTAATCCGCGCTTCCTTGCTCTCGACAATGTGCTGCTGCAGCCCCACCATGCGTCGGGTACTTTCGAGACCCGCAAGGCCATGGGCCAGCTGCTGCGCGACAATCTCACGGCCCACTTTGCGGGCCGCAACCTCCTCACTCCGGTACTCTGATGAAAGCCATTGTCATTCATGCCGCCGGGGATCTTCGTGTCGAAGATCGCCAAATCGAAAAGCCCGGCCCCGGCGAAGTCTCGCTGCGCCTCGCCACTGGCGGGGTCTGTGGTTCGGACCTGCACTACTACCACCATGGCGGCTTCGGCACGGTGCGCCTGCGCGAGCCGATGGTGCTCGGCCACGAGGTTTCGGCCTATGTGGACGAGTTGGGTGAGGGTGTGACGGGTCTTGAGCCCGGACAACTGGTGGCGGTGTCGCCGTCCCGCCCCTGCGGCACATGCCGCTATTGCCAGGAGGGGCTGCAAAACCAGTGCCTCAATATGCGTTTTTATGGCTCGGCCATGCCATTTCCGCATATTCAGGGCGCCTTTCGGGAGCAGCTTGTCGCCATGGCGAGCCAGTGTGTGCCGGCCGATGGTCTCAGCGCCGGCGAGGCCGCGATGGCCGAACCGCTTGCCGTGACCCTCCACGCGACGCGCCGGGCTGGCCAGCTTTTCGGCAAGCGCGTTCTCGTCACCGGTTGCGGCCCCATTGGCGTGCTGTCGATCCTCGCCGCCCGCCGTGCCGGTGCCGCCGAGATCGTTGCGACGGACCTGTCGGATTTCACCCTCACGATTGCCAGGGCTGCGGGCGCCGACCGCGTCATCAATACCGGCAAGGAGCCGGATGGTCTTGCGGCCTATGGGGCCGACAAGGGCTACTTTGACATTCTCTACGAATGCTCCGGCGCCGCCCCGGCTCTTGCTTCCGGCATCGGCGCGCTGCGTCCACGCGGCATTATCCTGCAATTGGGTCTGGGCGGCGACATGACCATTCCCATGCAGGCGATCACCTCAAAAGAACTCGACCTGCGTGGCTCCTTCCGTTTCCACGAGGAGTTCGCCATCGGCGTCGAACTGATGCGCAAGAAGCTGATCGATGTGAAACCGCTGATCACCCATTCGGTGCCGCTGGCCGAGGCGGAAACAGCTTTCAAGATCGCATCGGACCGATCTTCGGCCATGAAGGCCCAGATCGTTTTCGCGACGGCGTGAATACGCGCTGACCCGCGTCTTGCGCGGGTCAGTCTCCCGGCATTTCGACCGGCGCCGCACCACGACCGGGGCGGAACACGCGGACGAATTCCTGCACGATGATGCGTTCCGCCTCGGACAGTTCGCGGTCCGCCGAAAAGATCACCGAGAGCGCGCCCGAAACCTCTTCCTGGCGGATGGGGATGGCGACGAGATTGCCGGCCTCGATATCTCCGCGAACCGACGAAGCCGGCAGGATGGTGCAAAGCGGGGCCTGCCGGACCATGGCAATGGCGAGGGCGAGCGAGCCGACCTCGACCACCGATTTCACGCGCAGCGAGCGCTCCCGCGCCGCATCGACAAAGCTCTGATGGATGCTGAGATGGTGGCGCCCCAGAACCAGCGGCAAAGCGACGACGTCCTCCAGCCCCAGCTCCTTGCGCCCACCAAAGTTGATCGCAGGATTGCCGATGACGCAGAGCGGTTCGGTGGGGCCGAGGCCAATGCGCGCCACCTGGGCATGCACCATGCCGACGAGGGCCAGATTGAGATCGCCCGAGCGCACGCGTTCATGCAGCATGGTGTTGGAGCTTTCCACGATCTGCAATTGCCAATCGGGATGCCGACTATAGATGCGCGTCATCACATGGGCGATCTTTTCGGTGAGCGCGCTGTCGTGCCCGGAGCTTGGCAGCGTGCCGATGGTTACGCGCGCCTCGGAATGGGCGGCGATGTCATGCGCCTTGCGCACGATCCAATCCTGCCGCTCTTCGATGCCCACCGTTTGCGTGCGCACTTCCTGGCCGAAGGGCGAGAGAGTGGCGCCCTCCTCGGTGCGCAACAGCAGCGGCACGCCGATCGCTTCTTCGAGCTGGCTGATATGCTTGGAGGCGGAAGACTGGGCCGTGTTGGCGACCCGCGCGGCCGCTGAAATGCTGCCGGTTTGCGCGACGAGGTTGAAGAAATGAATCTGGCGCGTCGTCAGGAGCGGGGTGAAAACCGCGCTTTGCTCCTCGCTCAGATTGCGCCGCATCATATCGAGGAATGCCTTGCCGTACTTTCCGGCAGCCCCGCTGGCCTCGCCATAGAGCGACGATACGAACCGCGGCGCGAAGGGGGCTTCCTCGTGCCGCGTCAGGCCCAGGCGGCGCGGCATCAGATTGGCCGGCATCAGCAGGCGGGTCTGGGGGTGATCGCGCAGGATCGCCGAAACCTGGGTCGGCTCTTCGTCGCGATAGCGTAGCCGATCGGCAAAGCCCTGCTCGGTCGCAAAACCAGTCATGGCGTCCATGATTTCCCGACGCATCCGCAGCAGCGTGACGTGATCATCGGGCTGCAACACATCCACCCGGCTGCCCTTGCTGCCGACGACGATCCAGGGATCGTCGTAAAGGTGCACGGCATCGGGATGGGGTTGCGCCACATCGCCGTAAAAAATCCGAAGATGACCTGCCTTGTCGGGCAGTTTCTCGGAGCCAGCCAGGCCCGTCGGATCGCCGATATCGTCATCGTCGAGACCGGCAAAATGCCAGTCGACCAGAAGCTCGGGAAAATTTGCGATCATTTGCTGCGCGGTACGCAGCAGGGCTTTCGACACGCGGCCGATGGCGAAATTCAGATCGAGCTCTACCGAGAGTTTTGCAACGCGCCGGCCCGGCGTGTTGTGGGCCTGGCGCGCGTGCTGTTCGAGATAGAGCAGATGCGAGCCGGTGCGAAACAGCCAGAAGGCCGACGGCAGCAGATCGAGCCCGCCGCTGCGCCGTTCGAACAGTTTGAGGCCCAGCCGTGCTTCAAGGCTATGAAAAGCAATGCTGAGTGCGGATGGGGTCTGCCCCAGCTCCTTTGCCGCATCGGCAAGGCGAGGTGACTGGCAGGCCAGAACGAACTTTGAAAGCAGCGAAAGTTCGAGCCCGGCCTTGTCCATGAGAGGCAGCATAGGGCCAGCCATAGGTCTACTCAAGCGGGCCTTGATAGGAGGAACGGACCCGCGGCCGGGGCAAGCCGCGGGTCCGAAAGGCGCCGCTAGTTCAGCGCGCCGATGGCGGATTCCGCGGCGGCGAGAACGCCGCCCCGGTTGAGCAGCTTGATCATCGGTACGATCTGATCCTGCATGTAGCCATCCTGCTCCTGCAGCGGCACGACATCGGCGATGGCGTCGTAGATCGCCTGGGTGCCCTTGCCGAGCGCGAACTGGCCGAGTGCATCGCGGGTGAGGAAGATCGCCTTGGTAGCGAGGAGGCATTCCACAGCGACGATCTTGGGCATATTGCTCAACACCTGCTGCGCCTTGCGGCAGGACCAGGCGGCCATGGAAACGTGATCTTCCTGGCTCGACTTGGTCGGGATGGTGTCGGCAACGGCGGGGAAAGCCAGCGTCTTGTTTTCCGAAGCGACGGCAGCGGCGGCAGTGGACAGAATGCCATAGCCATAATTGAGGCCGATGGGGCGGCCGGCAAGATTGGGCGGCAGGCCATAGTTCAGCGTCGTATCGCAGAGCGCGAACAGGCGACGCTCCGAAATATTGCCGATTTCGATCAGGGCGATGGCGAGGATATCCATGGCGAAGGCGATGGGCTCGCAGTGGAAATTGCCGCCCGAGAGAAATTCGAGCGCGCCGGCCTCGTTCCAAAACACCAGCGGATTGTCGGTGGCCGCGTTCAGCTCGCGGGTCATCAGCGTTTTGGCATGTTCGAGCTGATCGCGGCAGGAGCCATGGACCTGCGGCAGGCAGCGGAAGGAATACTGATCCTGAATGCGCGGGTGGAAGGTGGGGTGCAGGATATCGTCTTCGAGCCGCACGGCACGCGAGGATTCCGAGGTGCGGCGCGAGCCCTTGATCATGCGGCGGACGTTTTCGGCCGCGTTGATCTGACCCGGCTGCTTGCGCACTTCGTGGATGCGCGCGTCGAACGCGGCCTGCTCGCCACGGATGGCTTCGAGGCTGAGTGCGCCGATGGCATCGACCGTCTTCATCAGTTGCTCCGCATCCCAGATCGTCAGCGAGCCCATGCCGGCGCAGAGGCTGTTGCCATTGATGAGCGCGAGGCAATCCTTGGCCTTGAGGTCGAACTTGGTCGGCGAAATGCCAGCCAGTTCGAGCGCCTTCGGGGCGGACATGCGCTCGCCATTGTAATAGGCCTCGGCTTTTTCGTAGCCGATCAGCACCGAGACCATGTGAGCGAGCGGGGCAAGATCGCCCGAGGCGCCGACCGAGCCCTGGATCGGCACGACCGGATGCACGCCATTGTTGAGCATGGCGACGAGGCGATCGACGACTTCGATACGGAGGCCCGATACGCCGACGCAGAAGGCATTGATACGCACGGCCATCATGGCGCGCACGATTTCTTCGGAGGCCGGATCGCCGAGGCCAGAGCAGTGCGACAGGACGATATTGAGCTGGAACTGCTCATTGTCGGCCTGATTGATCTTGTAATCCTTGAGCTTGCCGACACCGGTATTGAAGCCATAGGTGGCGGGGGCGTTTTCGGTCAGCCAGTTCTCTTCGATATAGGCGCGTTTTCTAACGATTTCGGCGCGGGCTTCAGGGGCCAACTCGACCTTGACGCCTTCACGGGCGATGCGGACGACCTGTTCAATGGTGAGGCTGTCGCCGTCGAGAACTATAGTGCTCATTCTTTTGTTCCTTGGAGAGAGGCGCTGGGCGCCCATGGTCAGGCCGCCGGGGCAAGCGGCCGTTGATCGAGGGTGGAAAGGGTCAGCGCCAGAACGTCAGCGGCGCGAGCGATGGCTTCGGTATCGGTCCATTCTTCGGGGGCATGGCTGATGCCGCTCTTGGAAGGCACGAAAATCATGGCGGCGGGCGCAATGCGCGCGATAAAGGCCGCGTCATGGCCGGCACCGGAGGCGAGCGGGCGGGTAGCGAAGCCGTGGATTTCGGCGGCGTCGCGGATGAGTGCTTGTAGCCGGGCGTCGCAAGCAACGGCGAAGGTGCGGCTCAACCGTTCCGTTGCGGCGACACGGCAGCCTTCTGCGGTCGCGGCAGCCTTGACGAGCGTGGCGATGGTGGCGAGGTAGTCCTCCATGGCCGCGTCATTCTCGGCACGGATATCGACCACGGCTTCGGCCGCGCCCGGCACGACATTGGCGCCGTTGGGTTCAAGCTTCATCACGCCGATCGTCGCGGTGAAATGCCCCCTGCCCCTGTCGGCTTCCGCGCGCGCTGCATCGCGCAGCGCCAGCATCAGCCGCGCCATGGCCATGCCGGCATCGGCACGCATGGACATCGGCACGGTGCCTGCATGACCGGCTTCGCCTTCAAGGCGCAGGCGAACGCGAGCAATGCCGGCTATGCCGCTGACGATGCCAAGAGGAATGTCTTCTGCTTCGAGGACGGGGCCTTGTTCGATGTGGATTTCGACAAAGGCACCGACATCGCTGCGGATGGACTTGGCGATATTTTCGGGCGAGCCGCCCATGCGGGTGATAGCCGTATCGAGACGTTCGCTGTCGGGTCCGATCATGGCGAAATGATCGGCACTGAGCGCGCCGACCATGCCGCGGCTCCCGATGCAGGAGAGTCCCCATTCGCTGGGCTCCTCGGCGAGAAAATCGACGAGGTCGATGCTGTGCTCGGGCTGAAAGCCGGTAAGGCGCATGGCGCGAATGGCAGCAAGGCCGGAGAGAATGCCGGCAATGCCGTCGAAGCGACCGCCGCTCGGCACGGTGTCGCTGTGCGAGCCGGTCATCAGCACCGGGGCTTCGGGATTGCGACCGGCCCAGCGCCCGACAAGATTACCGGCAGCGTCGATATGCGCCGTCAGGCCTTCTTCGGTGAAGCGCCGTGCGAGATAGTCGCGCCCTCTCAGAAACATCGGCGTGAACGATCGGCGGGTCCATGGCTTGCCGGGTTCGGTCAGCGCAGCGAGGGCATCGAAATCCTTCTGCAACTGTGCCCGGTCGACCTTTAGGGGGACGTTTGAACCCAAGGCGTTCATGCCGCAGCACTCACTTTGGCACTGGCGACACGGTTTGGCTTGACGAAACGGCCGTTGCCGGGCTGGGCCAGCACATTGGTGCCATCAAAAACCATTTCGCCGCGGAGGAAGGTGGCGACGGGAGCGTGACGGATCAGGCGGCCTTCATAGGGGCTCCAGCCGACAACGTTGTGGCCGCTGGCGGTGGGGTCATAGTAGCGCGGACGCTCGGTGAAGACTGCGAAGTCCGCGTCGAGGCCAAGGCCGAAACCGCCCTTCTGATCGGCAATGCGGAAGAGGCGTGCCGGATTGGATGCGAGCAGCTTTGCCGCATGAGTGAGCGACAGGTTGCGATCGGTCAGGCCATCGAGCAGCAGGCTCGGCAGCACTTCGAGGCCCGGCATGCCCGAGGCATTTTCGAGCATGACCGGGGACGACTTGCGCTCGATCCCCCAGGAAACATGGTCGGTGGAAACGATGGTGATGTGCCCGGCGGCGAGGTGCTTCCAGAGCTTTTCGCGCTCGGCGGCCGAACGGATCGGCGGATTGCACTTGGCGCGGCCGAGGAGGCGCGAAACATCTTCTTCCTCGCTGCAAACGAGATAGTGGATGCAGGCTTCGATGGTCGCATCGACGCCCTGAGCGCGATAGGCCTCGGAAAGGTCATAGCCGCGGCCGACCGAGCAATGGACGATATGGGCCGAGGCGCCTGTGGCCTGGGCGATCTCGTAGACTTCAGCGATGGCAAGGGTTTCGGCGATGGCCGGGCGGCTTTCACCGTGGGTGCGATAGTCAGTGCGGCCCGTGGCCTTGATGGCCTCGCTCCAGACCTGAACGCACTCGTCGTTCTCGTTGTGAACGCCAGCGATCAGGCCGGTCTTTGCAACTTCCGTAAAGGCGGCGTGCAACAGCGGCGTCGGGATGCGCGGGAAGCGGGTAGAGTCGGTGTTGAAGGTCGAGAACTTGAAGGAAGCGGCACCGGCTTCGGCCATTTCAGCGATATGGATGGGGCCATGCGCCGGATTGATGGTGCCGTAGAGCGCGAAATCGACGCGCGCCTGTTCACCTGCGCTGCGGGCCTTTTCGCGGATCATGTCGCCGGTCGAGATCAGGAGGCCTGCGTCATAGGGCATGTCGACGATGGTGGTGACGCCGCCAGCTGCCGCCGAACGGGTCGACCAGACAAAATCTTCCTGGTCCTTTTGCGAGCGCGAATGGACTTGGCCGTCGATGACGCCCGGCAGCACGATGGCATTGCCGAAGTCATGCACATCTTTGGCGGCAGGCGCCTGGCCAGAACCAAGCAGCGCAATCTTGCCATCGCGGACGGCGGCAAAGCCGCGCTCGACAATGCCGTCTTCGCCGACGAAACGGCCCTGGATTACACTATCGAAATCACTCATCGTTTGTTCTCCCCGTCAGTCCAGCGCCAGGGCAGGCAGAACCTGCGTTTCGTAGGCGAGAGTGAAGGTCTTCAGAAATTCAGTGGCAGCCGGGGCAGCGAGACCCCGCATGGCTAGATACAAAAGCGCGGTGCTTTCGCCATTCGCGGCAGAGGGCGGAAAAGCCTCGGCAAGGCGCTGCACATGGAGACGCTCGGCCTCAAGTTCGAGCCGCTTGATATCGTCGTGGAGGCCGGTTTCAGCGGGCGCATTGAAGCGTCCCTTCATCCCCTGCCGCGCCCGGCGAAGCGGCTCGATGACGGTTTCGCGCCAGCTTTGGCTATCGACGACAAGCGCTTCGAGATCGTATCGCGCAATGCCGTGCCCTGCCCTGTCGGCGAGGCTCAGGACCAGCAGGAGCGGCACATCGGCGCCAAAACGCTCCTGCACCTCAAGGCAGGCGGTGGCAAGGCCCGGGTCGCGATAGACCGCGCACATGTCGGGCCAGACGCGAGGAAGAAATGCGAGATTGATCATCGCTGCGTCCTCACTGCCATTCCCGGCGCGGGCTCGTCGTGCGGATGATGGCACGCCACCATCTGCCCGCGCGGCGCCGGCGTCACGGCCGGAACGGTTTCGGCACAAATCTGAGTGGCGCGCGGGCAACGGCTGCGGAACGCGCAGCCACCCTGCGGCCGATTGCGCGAGGGCATGACCGTGCGCTTGCCATCGGGTTCGATTTTTCGCGTTGCATCAACGACGGGAACGGCTTCGAGAAGGGTACGGGTATAGGGATGAGCCGGCCGCTCGTAGATCTGCGGCCCGGTGCCGATTTCGACGATGCGGCCCATATAGAGAACCGCAACGCGATCGCTGACATTCTTCACCACGGCCAGGTCGTGCGAGATGAAGATCAGTGCCAGATTGCGGTTCTCACGAATATCCTGCAGCAGGTTGATAACCTGCGCCTGCACCGAAACGTCGAGCGAGGCGACCGGCTCGTCGCAGACGATCAGTTCGGGCTCCACGGCCAGCGAACGCGCAATGGCGATGCGTTGGCACTGGCCGCCGGAAAACTGGTGCGGCTTTCGCCCGGCTACAGTGGCGAGATCAAAACCGACAGCCGACAGCGCCGCCTCGACGCGCGACTTGCGCTCGCTCGCCGGCTTGCCCTGAATAACGAGACCTTCGGCAACGATGTCTTCGACATTGCGGCGCGGATTGAACGAAGACAGTGGGTCTTGAAAAATCATCTGCAGCCGATCGCGCATGTGGCGCATGTCGGTGCTTGAAAGCGTATTGAGATAGGTCTTCTTGTAGCGAACGGCGCCTTCGGACTTGGTGTTGGCATCGGGCAAGAGACGCAGAATGGCGCGGCCGATCGTGGTCTTGCCGCTGCCACTTTCACCCACAAGGCCAAGGGTTTCGCCCGCAGCGACAGAAAAGGAAACGTCATCGACGGCCTTCATCTCTTTACCGCCGCGCGAAAAGCTCACCGAGAGATTGCGGACTTCGAGGATTATCTCGTCGTTAAGGGCGATATCACTGGACATGGGCGATTTCCGCGAGCGGGAAGTGGCAGGCGAAGCGATGGCTCGGGTGGACGCCCGCTGACATTGCCGGCATGACCTCGTGGCATTTGGCCTGCGCCGAGGGGCAGCGTGGGGCGAAGGGGCACCCGGCGGGGCGATTGGCAAGGTTCGGCGGCTGGCCGGGGATGGTGCGCAACCGCGTATGGGCGGGCTGGTCCATGGCCGGCATGGCTGAGAGCAATGCCTCGGTATAGCGATGGCGCGGATTGCGAAACACTTCCGAGGTCGGGCCATATTCGACGACATTGCCGCCATAGAGCACCAGGATCTCATCGGTGCGGCCGGCGACGACGCCGAGATTGTGCGACACGAGGATCATCGACATCTGCCGCTGGGCCTGGATGGTCTGGAGCAGGTCCAGCACTTCCTTTTGCACGGTCACATCGAGCGCCGTCGTCGCCTCGTCGGCGATAAGAAGGTCCGGCTGGCAGATCAGGGCCGCGGCGATCATGATGCGCTGCTTCATGCCACCTGAAAACTGGTGCGGATAGTAATTGTAGCAATCCTCGGGATCGGGCAGCCCGACAAAGGACAGGAGTTCGATGGCACGGCTACGGGCCTCGGCCTTGCTCATCCCCAGGTGAATGCAACCGGCTTCCTCGATCTGCCGCCCGATCTGCACGAAGGGATTGAGCGAACTCATCGGGTTTTGGAAGACGATGCCGACCTTACGGCCGATCAGCTTGGCACGCTGCTTGGGCTTGAGCGCGGACAGGTCCTGGCCGTCGAGCTCGATCCGGCCCTTGGTCCGCAAGCCGCGCGGCGCAATGCCCATGATCGCCTTGATCAGCATGGACTTGCCGGCGCCGGATTCACCGACAATTCCGAGGGCGCGGCGGGTATCGAGGCTGAAATTGATATCTTGCAGGATCTGCAGCGGACCGGAGACGGAGTCCATCTCGCAGGTCATGGCCTTGCACGACAGGATCGGGTGGGAAGCGGGTGTAGCGTCCATCTCAGCTCTCCCGCTCGCGATTGTTGAGGCGTTGGGCGAGGTAGTCACCGATGGTGTTGAAGGCATAGACCGTGAGAACAATGGCGAGGATGGGCCCGACGATCAGCACCGGAAAGCGGCTGAGGAGATCGGTGGAGGATGCGATCATGCCGCCCCAACTCGGGGCCGGCGCCGGAATGCCGTAACCGAGAAAGCTCAGTGAACCTTCGGTGATGATGAGGCCGGCCATCAGGGTCGGCATGACGGCGGTAAGCGCCGGGATGAGATTGGGCAGGATTTCCTTGAGGAGAACCCGGCTGTCGGTAGCCCCCATGGCGCGGGCGGCCAGCACATAGTCGCGATTAGACTGCGAGATGACGCCCGCCTTGGCGACGCGGGCATAAGTGCCGATATCGAAAATGCCGAGCACGACGATGATGGTGACGACCGAAGGGCCGGTGACGGCGACGAAGGCCAGCACCACCAAGGTCGAAGGCATGGCGGCGAGCGCATTGGCAAAGAGATCGACGGCGCGTTCGAAAATGCCGCGATAGTATCCGGCAAGCATACCAAGCAGCAGCCCGGACACGAGAGCGATGGTCGTCGAGACTGCAACAATCATCATCGAGGTGCGCGCGCCATAGAGCACGCGCGAAAAGATGCTGCGGCCGATATCATCGGTGCCGAAAAGGCCGTTGAGCGACCATTCCGGCAATTGCGAGAAATCGCCATAGGGCAGTTTCGGGCTGACGAGGCCGGGGATGAAATCGACGAACAGCGCCACAAGGACGAGCAACACGAGGAAGATTGCGGCGAGGAATTCGAAAGGCGTAGCGCCGGGCAATTTCATTTTGCTCGACCAGGGCATGGCGTGGCGCACGATATCGCCGAGTTTGGCATTCGGGCCGGGTTTGAAGGCGGGTGAGTTGCCGATATCGGTCATGATACTTTCACCCGCGGATCGATGAGCGCATAGCCGAGATCGACCAGCATGAAGACGATGACGAAGATCACCACGGTGAGCGACAGGATGGCCTGGACGAGCGGAATGTCGTGGCTTTTGACGGCGCTCAAAATGGTCCAGCCGATGCCGGGCACGGCAAAATAGCTTTCGACCACGAAGGAGCCGGCGAGCATGTAGGTCAACGACAGGCCCATGACCGTCAGGATTTGCGGCATGGCCGGGCGCAGGGCGTGATTGAAAAGAATGTAGGAGAGCGGTAGGCCGCGGGCTCGCGCCACCGCGATATAGTCTTCCTGCAGCGTCGTGACGAACTCGTTGCGCGCCACGCGGTAAAGATAGGCGGTCTGGTGGAGGCTGAGACACAGGACCGGCAGCGCTACATACCAGAGATTGGCCACCGGATTTTCGGTGAGTTTTGCCCAGCCTGTCGCCGGGAACCAGCGCAGGACCATGGCAAAGAGATAGGAAAACAGAACCACGATCACGAAGGTCGGCACGGCGAGCAGCACGGTCGAGATCGAGCGCATGACCTTGTCGGTCAGCTTATTGGGGTGGCTGGCCGTATACATGGCGACAGGAATACCGATCAGCGACACGGCCATGGCGAGGAAGGCGATTTCGAAGGTGACGGCCGCACGTTCAAGCACAACGCCGAGGATCGGTTGCTGGCTGAAAAGGGTCACCCCGAGATCGCCGCGCAACAAATCGCCGAGCCAGCTCAAATAGCGCTGCCAGACCGGCAGGTCATAACCATATTGAGTATTGAGAGCGGCAATCTGTTCGGGCGTCGCGTAGTCGCCGAGGATCAATTGGGCAGCCGAGCCGGGTGCCAGGCTCGAAAGGGCAGTCGCGCTGAACGTCACCAGCAGGAAAACCAGAATGCCGGTGATCAATCGCGTCGATATGGCCCGAATATAGGGCATTGCGTTGGTCAGCACGTCATTTCCCTTTCCTGTTCTGGCGGTGAGTTTGCGCCCACCGCCGCGGTTGCGTGATGGCGAAAGCGCGGGTCAGATGCGCTTCCACTCCTCTTCCGCGTCCATCCAGCCGATGTCGCGTTCGAGTAGGTTCCGCTGTTCTTCCCTGGAATAGCCACCCATGTCGTGATCGTCGGAGTAACGGGTGCTCATCTCGCCGAACACGCGCTTACCGAAATCCATCATGCCGTACATCGAACCCTTTTCGAGGTAGTGCATGGTGACGAGGTTGAAGCCGAGCGCGCCGATGTCTTCGAGTTCGACAAACGGCTTGCCGTTGACGACGGCGATGTCGCCGAACATCTTCCAGCCGGGCAGTGCCTTGTTGACCTTCTGGCATTCTTCGAGCGTGCGAAGGCCATGAACATAGGTCATTTCGGCACCGAGTTCCTCGGCCTTGACGCAACGCTCGATGGCGTCGTCGAGGCCCTTTTCGAGCTTGGACTCGGTACGGGCGATCACGACGCAATCGGTATCGGCGCAGGCATCGAGCGCCGCCTTGATCTTGGCGAGCCAGAGTTCCTGCGAGACGACCGGATGGTCGATATTGCCATCGAGCTTGCCTTCCAGCGTCGCTTTTTCCATGGCGCGGCCGAAGCGGGCATAACCGCGCTCATTGGGCGTGTCTTCGAGAAGGATCGCGGCAGCACCCGCCTTGGCGAGGCGGCGGCAGGTGCGATAGGCCTGCGCCACATCGCCAAAACAATCGTCGGCGTCAATGATCAGGGGCAGCGGCGAATAGTCAGAAATGCGGTCGGTGGCCCACACCAGCTCTTCCTGATTGTGCAGCCCCATGTCCGGTACGCCCGACATGCTGAAGCCAAGCGAGGCGCCACTCAGGAGAATGGCCTCGAAACCGGCCATTTCAGCGGCCTTGGCGGAGTAGCAGTCCCATACGCAGGGAGTGAAGACCTGCTTTTCACCGAAGAGCTGGCGGAAGGTCTTTCTGGGGCGTTTGTCAAACATCGGGTTACCCTTTGGGTATCATGAGGCGGACACGGCATTGGCCGTGTCCAGGAAATCGGCGGTGCCGCAGGGCGATGCGGCACCGCCCACTCCGCCCGAGGGACCGGCGGAGCTTGGTGGTCTACGTCTTATTCCGCAGCGCAGGCGTCTTCACAGACATAGAGATACTGCTTTTGCAGAATGCCGCCGTTGGACGGCACGATGCCGCCGGTATTGTCGCGCAGCAGCAGGAAGCGGGTTTCCGAGCCGAAGATGTAGAGCGGCAGATCTTCCGCCACGACCTTCTGCACATTGGCATAAGCCGCCTTCACTTCGGTCTGGTCCATCGTGGCGTTGGCCGCATTGAGGAAACCATCCATGGCCTCGCTCGAGTACTGACCCCAGTTATCGACGCCGCCGGTCTTGAGCATGTTGGAAATGATCGGCTCAGCGCCGTTCGCCACCAGCACGCCGCCATCGATACACAGGTCGAAATTGACCTGTGTCTGACACTGCGGCTTAAGCATGGCCTGGTCGACCAGCTCAACCTCGACCTCGACGTTTTCGTAGGCGGTGAGCACCTGCTGCAGATAGGACGTCAGGCGCTTGAGATCGGAGTTGGAGTAGCTGACGAGCTTGATCTTGAACGGCTTGCCGTCTGCGGCCAGCGCGTCGAAAAGCTCCTGAGCTTTGGCCGGATCGTAAGTCGGCAGGACATCGGCCGGATCGTAATATGGCGATGCCTGAGTAAAATAGTTGGTCGGCGTGACATAGCCTTCGAGCTGCGTATAGGCCTGCATCAGGCGCGCCGGATCGACGGCATGATAGAAGGCTTCGCGAGCACGGTGATCGGTAAACGTGCCGGCAACCTGGTTGAAATAGGCACGATAAAGACCCGGGATCGGGATTTCGTGCGTCGTCACGCTGGGTGCTTCGGCATTGGCGCCGAACTGGTAGGGATAGCCGGCCATCATCTGCGCGCCGCCCTGTACCACAGTCGAGATACGGCTGTTGGTTTCAGGAATGATCGCGAACTTCAGCGTGTCGAGATAGGGGCGCGGCTGATCCCAATAGTCCGGGTTGCGCTTGAACGACAGCGAGATGCCCTGGTCCCAGCTTTCGAAGAGGAAGGCACCAGCGCCAACCGGCTTGATGGCCGCCTTGTCGGTACCGGCAGCTTCCAGAGCCGCGGGCGAGGCAACGAAGGGCGAGGACTGGGCCAGCGTCGAACCGAAGTTGCGGTTCGGTGTCGGCAGCGTGATCTCGATGGTCAGCGGGTCGATAATCTTCACGCCGTCGATCCAGGAGGACACGAAGGGTTGTGCCGGTGCGAGCGTGTCCGGATTGGCAGCGCGCTTCCAGTTATAGACCACAGCTTCGGCGTCATACGGATTGCCGTCGGTGAACTTCACGTCGGGACGGAGTTTGAGCGTCCAGACGGTCGCGTCGTCGCTGGTGAGGCTTTCGGCCATGCCGCCCTGCACTTTGCCTTCAAGGTCGACGTAGACGAGGAAGCCATAGACCGCGTCGAGCTGGTCCATCGGGCCGCCGGGGAAAGTGCCCGAGGTGATGGCCGGGTCCCAGCTCTTGATATCAGAGCCGGCAATGATGGTCATCTCGCCACCGCTGACGGCCTGTTCGTCAGCCTGAGCGAAAGCGGTGGTGGTCATGCCGATCAGCACCGAGCTACCGAGCAAGAGCGCAATGGCGGCGGCCCGGCCCATACGGACGGCGCTCGACTTGCGGGTAAACTGCGTAAAGGTCATTTGTTTCTCCGTTTATTGGCTCTTTGTTCCCTCAAAGAGCCTGTTCCCTGCTTCTGTGCTGGCTGAGGCAACCAGCAGGCACGTCCCCTGACTAGCTCAGACCTCCTTCTTTCCATCGGCGCACACTGGGGTGGTCGAAATCGAACAGGTCCAGAGCGCGACCAACCGTCTGGCTGACCAGATCGTCGAGTGTCTTCGGACGTGTATAGAAGCTGGGCACGGGCGGCACGATAATCGCCCCGCTGCGCGTTGCCGTGTCCATCAAGGCGATGTGACCGGCATGGAGCGGGGTTTCCCGCACCATCAGCACCAGCTTGCGCCGCTCCTTGAGACAGACATCGGCGGCCCGCGAAATCAGGTCGTCGGTATAGCAATGGGCGACGGCGCTTAGCGTCTTTATCGAACAGGGCGCGACCAGCATGCCTTCGCACTTGAATGAGCCCGAAGCCACCGCCGCCCCGATATCCTTATGCGGATAAACGACGTCGGCGAGCGCGCGAATATCGTCAGCCGAAGTGGCAGCGCCTTCCTCAATCGCGGTGCGAATGCCGGCTGACGACATGATGAGGTGGGTTTCCACGTCCTCGATGTCGCGCAGCATTTCGAGCGCCCGCACGCCGTAGCAGGCACCGGAGGCTCCGGTAATCGCGACGATCATGCGGCGCTTACCCATGCTCAGCGCCCCCTGGCGCGCGCGAGGACGCCGCGCATGCGTTCGTAGGACTTTTCGGGGGGCAGCGCCTTATCAAAGCCTTCCTTGCGGTCCGCAGGACGAATGGTGGCGTCGTAGCCGATCTTGGCGACCATGCCGCCGGCTTCCTGCGGCTCGGAGCGGTCGGCCGGCAGATCGGTAACAACAAGCACGTCGCGTTCGGCGCGCATGCGGGTGGACTTGGCCAGTTCGACCGCTTCGGTATCCCAGGGATCGACGTCGCTATCGACGATCGTGATGTTCTTGATGATGCTCACGGCACCCCAGCAAATGGCCATGGCGCGGCGGGCCTGACCGGGGCGCGGGTTGTGGATCTGCACCACAACATTGTTGCGGCCGGAACCCGAGGCGGTCACGGCCACTTCGCCGACATTGAGGATAGAACGGGCAAGCTGCGCCTTGAGGCTGGCGGCGATCGGAATCGCACCGAGATAGATATGTTCGGCGTGATAGCCCGGCTCGATCACCTGGAACATGGCGTCGGAACGCCGGGTCATGCGGTGGAACGTCGCCAGCACGCCCACGCCATAGTCCTCGTACATGCCGTGATATTCCGAGACATAGCCCTCCTCGATCGGCTTATCCGCATGAATAAAGCCTTCGAGGACGATCTCGGCATCGGCCGGCACCAGAATATCATTGCTGAGGCACTTGGTGACGCGCACCGGTTCGCCCAGCAGCGCGCCGGCGCAATGCATCTCGTCGTCACCGAGCCCAAGGTAGAGGCAGGCCGCTAGCTGGATGGCCGGATGTGCGCCGAGAACCACGGCAAAGGGCAGCGGCTTGCCCATGGTCGCGGCCTTGCGCGCCATGATCGCTAGGTGATGGTTCGGCGCGATGCCGATCAGCGCCTCGGTCGGGCTCAGGATCTTGAGGCGCGCATAGGATGCATTGCCCAGACCCGTTTCCGGATCGACCGCCACCATCATGCCGGCGCTGATATAGGGGCCGGTTTCCTTGGCAAAGAAGGTCGGCACCGGCAAGCGGGCGAGGACGCCATCGGCGAAATCGAGTTGCTGCACCAGGGCATTTTCAACCACGACCGGCGGCACGGGCCTTTTCACCGAAGCAAGCAGCGTATCCTGAATGGTCGCCGGCTCGACGCCGAGCGCCATGCCGATGCGCTTGCGGTCGGACAGAAGATTGCCGAAAGCAGGCATGTCCGAGCCCTTGATGCGATTGGCGCGCACGGCCATCGTGTCATGGGTCAGCGAGAGCAGAGCCGAAAGATCAAAGACCGGATCGATTTCCTCATCGACGATCAGAAGCTCGCCTTGCTCGGCCAGTTGCGCGAGCATCGTCCTGCAGGATTGATCCTGGCGGCCCACCGCCACATCAGCGCCAGCAGCCAGGCCGATCTTCGAGTTGTACAAGGCTGAAGACTGGCTGGCCGACATCGATAGTACCCGGTGCTCGATTGATTATTTGGTGAGCATGCTCGGTACGACGCGGGATGTGTAGCCAGCTACCGTTTAAGACTGGTATCGCGTTTGTTTAAGTGACCGCCAGGAGAATCGCGGCCTGCCGACCTAGACCGGCTCCGTTGCGCGGTCGCGGGTGTGCCAGTTTCCGTCGCGCCATTCGCGCACGGTGACGGTGATCATGTCGGCGGAAATGTCGATCAGGTTATAGGCGTTCGGCTCGCCCCTGAGGCGTGTCGAAATTGCGGAGGAGGCCTGAACCACGAGGATGGGCGCCACCACGGACTTGCTCAAACCCATCGGCTCGCCCTGGCGCGCGGCCGATTTCGTCTCGTGCTTGCGCACGTAGGAGAGGTGGAAATGGCCTGACAGAACCAGTCTGACGCCGAGATTGGCAAACACTTCCAACGCATCATCGGCACGCTTCACCCGCTTGGTTTTCTGGATCATCGGCTCGGTGGGAAAGAGCAGCGGATGGTGGGCAACGATGACGCGGACCGCATCAGGCGATACTGAGGCAAAGCGCTCCGCCAAATCTCCCAGCTGGCCGCGCGAAATTGTGCCGTGGCCCCAATTCCATTCGAGCCGCGCGCGACGCGAGGTACGCATACCGACCAGCGCCACCCCGCCCATCTCGACCACCGGCTCGAGGTCCTTGGCGATATAGCGCCGATAGAGCCCATAGGGGTTGAGGAAGCGCCTGAAGATATTGAC
The DNA here is from genome assembly GCF_001427875.1 of Devosia sp. Root685. Taxonomy (GTDB): domain Bacteria; phylum Pseudomonadota; class Alphaproteobacteria; order Rhizobiales; family Devosiaceae; genus Devosia. Next base: position 446,408 of record NZ_LMHK01000002.1, read on the forward strand.
CGCCGGCACATCGTGATTTCCCGGCACGGCAAAAATCGGCGCCTTGAGCTTGTCGAGAAATTCGCGGGCTTCTTCGAACTCGTCCTTGGTGCCGATCTGGGTAAAATCGCCACTGGCAACGATCAGGTCGGGGTTCTGTGCATTGATGTCGTCGGCAAAACCCTCGGCCAGAGCGGGGTCGTGATGGCCGAAATGCAGGTCGGAAATATGGAGAAGTTTCACGCGACCTCCACCGAAGCGGTGATTTCAGCCGGAACGATAACGGAAAGGGCCTGCGGACGAATGGCGAATTCCAGCGGTGTGTTCAATGTTTCCACCTCTCCGTCGAGCATCACCTTGATCAGGGCATGGCGGGTATCGATGGTGACGCCGGTGATGCTTTCCATCGAGAGGGCTTCATCATTCTGCCAGTTGCCCAGGATCATTCCAGCGGTGAGCCGGAGAAAATCCCGCACGTTGAGATGCTTCAACGAGTAGAGCGTCAGCGTGCCGCCATCAAGGCATTGCCGGGAAAAGAACTGACCTAGCCCCTCGTCATAGGCATTGCTTGCAACCGCCAGCGCCTGCACGCGCTCGATGCGACGGGCGCCTTCGGCCGTTTCGATAACCACTGCGAGCCGCTTGGCACGCGCCAGCCGCCGGAAAAAATAACGCAGCAATCCGATCTTGGCCGATGCATCCCGGCGACCGCGAATGCGTTCACGTCCTGCAGCGACCCCGGGAATAACGCCAATGACCACCTTGTGCAGAAAAATGCGGCCATTTACTTCGCCTACATCAATGCGATGCTCATGCCCGGTGACGAGGTTAGCCACGGCCTTGGGGAGATCGAGCGGCACATGAAGGTCTTTGGCCAGAGCATTGACGGTGCCGAGCGGCAGAATGGCGAGGGACTTGTTGGTCCCCACCAGCGCCTCGGCCACCGCCGTGATCGTTCCATCACCTCCCGCCGCCACAATGATCGACGCCTCGCTCGCCATGGCGTCGCTCAGCCGCGTCGACAGATCGCAGTCCGTCCTTGCATCTATGGTCGCGGTCAGATCGTTGGCCACGAACAGGTCGCGCAGCGTATCCTCCGATATGCCGGTAGCATTGGCTGTGCCCGCATTGGCATTGAGGATCACATAATATGATTGGTTGCTCACAGGTACCGCCCCGAGGGAGTATTCCGCTGGGGAACGTGCACGGGGCACATGCGTTGCGAGGAAACACGGAAATCCATGTTCGATAAGCTTCAGAACTCCCCCCACTATCGCCAGGTCTATGGCTTCGTCACCAGCGAATCCAAGCTGTTAGCGTCCATCGCGCTGATCAGCGGGCTGGTCCTCGCTTTTCTGCGCATTGCCGACGAAATGGTCGAAGGCGAGATGGAAGCGTTCGACAATTCCATCCTGATGCTGTTTCGCGACCCGGCCAATGTAGATCAGGTGATCGGCCCCAACTGGCTGCATGAAATGGTCCGGGACATCACCGCCCTCGGCAGCTTTGCCGTTCTTGGGCTCATCGTCGTTGCCGTTTGCAGCTATCTCCTTTTGGCGCGTATGCGGCGCGAGGCGCTGCTGGTCGTCATCTCGGTCATGGGGGGCACGATCCTCAGCACTGTGCTCAAGATGACCTATGACCGCCCCCGCCCGGACCTCACCGCCATGTCTCAGCAATTCACCGCCAGCTTTCCGAGCGGCCATGCCATGCTCTCGGCCGTGACCTTTCTTACCCTCGGAGCGCTGCTGGCGCGTCTGGCGCCCACAAGGCCATTGCAGGTCTTTGCCATTGGCGCGGCGGTCGTCCTCACCTTGCTCGTCGGGCTGAGCAGGCTCTTTATGGGGGTGCACTACCCGAGCGACATCCTCGCCGGCTGGTGCCTCGGCGCCGCATGGGCGCTTCTCTGCTTCATCGTCGCCACGCTGCTGCAAAGGCGCGGCGAAATCCGTCCGGATGGTGTTTCGTAAGGGCTCGGCCCGTCGTGTTGAATTGATGCCCGGCGCGGAAGTGCCTATCTATGCGCCATGGCTCCCAAGAAGAAACCTGAAGTCCCCGCAAAGTTCATTGCCGAGTGGACCCTGCCGCCCGCCGCAACGCTGGGCTCGTCGGTTCGCGCCCACGGCATCCTTCTGGAAATACGGGCCAAACTGCCTTCGGCGGTAAAGAAGTCGCTGAGCGTCGTGGCGAGCGCGCTGACATTACGGATGCCCGAGGGAGAGGAGGCTGCGTTCAAAAGCGCCTCCGCCGTCATCGAAAAAACCCTGAAGAGCATCGAAGATCTGCCGGTAATCCCGCGCGAAATTGAAGACATCCTGACCATCAAAACCTCCGAGCGGCACAGATGGTTGAAGGACGGGCGGCTGCCGAGTGCCGGTACGCGTACGGTCAAACTGCGTGGACGCGCGCGGAAAATAACCTTCCACGTCTTCGACCCTCGCCGCGTCGAGGAGATTCTCGACAAAGACCTGATCGACACCTGGCGGGAAGAAGACGCCCTGACCGCTGCGGAAAACCGGCGGAAGGCGGCATGGAAAACCAAGCTCGCCCGATCCCAGAAGGCCACGGCGAGTTCCCCGCCTCCGCAGTCAGCCGACACGGAGGGCGAGGAGCGCAAGAAACTGGCCGGCTGGGCAGAATTCGAGCGAGAAGGCTTGCTGCGCTAGGCTCAAAAAGCGTTCTGGTAGATCGTCAGGATTTCCGAGGGTCCCAGGGCGCGCGGATTGTTGTCGATCAGGCGCTTGATGGCGAAAGCCTCTTCGGCCCAGAGCGGCAAATCGTCCTTATTGGCGCCATGGCGCGACAGCTGCATTTCGATGCCGAGATCCCGGCACCATGCCAAAGCGCTGGCAAGAACGATGCGCTCGTCGGAATGGCTCGGCAGGCCCAGGGCCGATAGAATGGCCGCCGTCTTTTCCGGCCGCGCATTGGCGTTGAAGGCCAGGACATGGGGGAAGACGATCGCATTGGCGAGACCATGCGGGAGTTTTAGGCGGGTGCCCAGCGGATAGGCCAGCGCATGGCCGCCCGCGGTATTCACCGGGCCGAGGCAGACGCCGCCATAATAGGAGGCGAGCATCATGCCGGCGCGGGCTTCGGTATCGGAACCATTGGCGACGGCGCGGGCGAGATAGCGGCCGACAAGCTCAATGCCGAGGGTCGCATAGCCATCGATCAGCGGATGCGCCTTGATATTGGTGAAGGATTCCACGCAGTGCGCCAAGGCGTCGACGCCGGTGGCGGCGGTCACGGCCGAGGGCACCGAATAGGTCAGTTCAGGGTCAAGCACCACGATATCGGCCAGCATATGCCGGCTTTCGATCGCGAGTTTTGCGAGGGTTTCGGGATTGGTGACGAGGGAGCGAATGCCCGCCTCCGAGCCCGTGCCTGAGGTGGTGGGAACCTGGGCCAGCGCCGTACGGCGGCCGAGGACCTTGCCGACACCGACAACATCAAGCACGGACTGTTCGCCATCCCAGAGAACGGCAACGAGCTTGGCGACGTCCATGACGGAGCCACCACCGAGGCCGATCACGAGATCGGGCTTGAAGGCGCGGGCGGCAACGAGCACCGCTTCGACGGCCGGCAGATCGGGCTCGGGCGGAATGTCGATGTAGGTTTCGATAGCGCCCTTGAGACCGATGCGCGAGGCGAAGCCGACGGTGGGCGCCATGGCGACGACGAAGATACGACTAAAACCATCGGCCCATTCGGCGAGGTGCGAAATGGCGCCGGCGCCGATCTCAAGCCGCGCCGGTTGCACCAGCGTGATCGGCCGCGCCATGGAGAGAACGTGTTCAGACATGTTCCTCTCCTTCGAGCGCCGCCATTTTTGCCCAGACGAGATCGAGTTCGGCCGGGGTCAATTCGACGAGCGGCGGACGGACGCGGGTCCAGCCGGCATGGCTGCGGCGCTTGGCGAGCATGGCCTTGATAGTGGGGAGCTGCACATAGGCGTTGGAGAGGTCGCGCCAGGCATTGATGCGGGCCTGGGCGGCGTCGACCTTGGCACTCTGGGCGCCGTCGAACCAGTTGTCGAAGACCACGCGCAGGTGTTTGCCGATCAGATTGGAGCTGGAGGTGATACATCCTGCCCCGCCGGCGCGCAGCAGCGGCAGCATGAAGGGGTCGGCGCCGGCGAGGACGGAGAAATCCTGGAAAGCCCCAGCGAAGGCCTCCATGCTCTCGATCTTGCCCGAGGAATCTTTCACGCCGACGATGACGCCGGGAAAGGCTTCGCGGAGGCGCACGGTCAATTCGAGCGAGATGCCGATCTGGGCGATGGGCGGGATATGGTAGAGAATGACGCGCAGATCATTGCTGCCGACGCCTTCGATCAATTCGGCGTAAAAGCGGAAGAGGCCCTCGTCGCTGACGCCCTTGTAATAAAACGGCGGCAGGACGACGCAGGCTTTTACGCCGGCTTCGACCGCGTGCTTTACGAGCGTAATGCTGTCGGGAACGTTGGTCTGCGAGGTGCCGGGCAAGAGGCGCTGCGGATCAAGGCCTGCCGCGATGACCTTTTCGAGCAGGTCTCGGCGCTGAGCGATGCTGAAGGAGTTGGCTTCGCCGGTGGTGCCGAGGAGCGCGACGCCATCGCAGCCCTCTTCGATCAGCGCCTTGCAGTGGGCGGCAAAGGCGGCGTGGTCCGGTGTGCCGTCTTCGAGGACTGGCGTGGCGGAGGCGCAAAAGACGCCGGAAACGGGGAGGTTCTTGGCGGGATTCATCACTTCTTCCCCGAAACGAGCCGCCGCGCATAGGCGATGGCAGACTGCATATTGGTGTGGTTGGCCTTGCCGGTGCCGGCGATATCGAAAGCGGTGCCGTGATCGACCGAGGTGCGGTCGATGGGCAGGCCGAGCGAGACGTTGACGGCGGTATCGAAGGCGACGAGCTTGATCGGGATATGGCCCTGATCGTGATACTGGGCGACGACGAGATCGAAGGCGCCGGTATAGGCGCGGTGATAGACCGTATCGGCCGAGATCGGGCCGACGACATTGATGCCTTCTGCCTTGGCCATGGCGACGGCCGGGACAACCTGCAGGTCATCCTCATTGCCGAAGAGGCCGCTTTCGCCGCAGTGCGGATTGATGCCGGCGACGGCGATGCGCGGATTTTCGTAGCCGATGCGCTTGAGGTGCTCGTTGCCGGTGCGAATGGTCGCGAGTATGCGTTCGGGCGTGGCGCGATCGATGGCGGTTTTTAGCGACACGTGGGTCGAGACGTGGATGACTTTCAGGCGATCGGAGCCAAGGAGCATCCAGGCGGTCTTCTGGCCCGTCAAATGCGCCAGCATACCGGTATGGCCATCGTAATGATGGCCGGCAAGGTTCAGCGCTTCCTTGTTGATCGGCGCGGTGACGATGCAGCCGATAGTGCCGGCCTCGGCGTCGCGCACCGCTTTTTCGATGAAGCGGAAGGCCGCGTCGCCACCGCGCGGGTCAAGTTTGCCCCATGGGAGCGGACCGCCTTCGATGGGCAGGTCAACGACGACGCCATCGAGATCGACTGTGGCACCCACCGCGTCACGGGCTTTTTCGAGGGTTTCGCGATTGCCATAGATGCGGGTGCGGGCGCGTTCGTCGGCGGACATTTCCGCGACGGCTTTGACCGAAATCTCGGGGCCGACGCCAGCCGGATCGCCCATGGTAATGCCGATGATATCGCTCACGAATGTTCTCCGTCGATCCATCCCGCGGGGAGACGGACATATTTGATGGCGCGCCGGAAATAGGTGTAGGCGAGGTGCAATGCGCCGTCCTCCCCTTCCAGCAGATAGGGATAGGACAATTCCTTGTTCCGTCCGTCGACGGAATTGTTGGAAAGGCAGGTGCCGGGGCTGTCGTCGACAATGCGGCGCAGCGGCCAGGTTTTGCCGCCATCGCTCGAAACGCAGAGCGTCATCGGCGCGCGTGGCACGCCCCAGATCGGGGCACAGCCGCCGGAGGCGTCGGGTCGATCGTCGCCTTCTTCGATCTCGTCATAAAGCGAGACGCGGCGATCACTGGAGGTCACGGCCGAGGTGGGGTTGCAGAGCATCGCGAGACGCCCATCGGCGAGGCGAATGACGTTGATGGACGAATTATTGTTGGGCACATCGGTCGGCGCGGGGGCAGACCAGGTCTGGCCGCCATCGAGGCTTTCGGAGCGATGGACGAAATCGGACTGGCGGCGGCGATAGAAGGCGACCATGTGCTCGCCATCGAGCGGTACGATGGTCATATGGACCGAGCCGATCGAGCCGGGCACTTCGGACATGGCCCAGGTCTGGCCTTCGTCCGTGCTGATCGCCACAGCGGCGGTGTCGTGGCTGCCGTTCCAGCGCTGGCCGGGACGGGAGATGCAGCGGAACACCGGCATCATCCAGGCACCATCGTTGCGCTTGACGAAGCGGCCACGAATGAAGCTCCCGAGCGGCAGGTCTATCGTGCGCGGCTCCGCGCCGCTCAATGCACCATCGAGGACGGAAATATTGCGGGCGCGCAGCAGGCACTCGTCCTGATTGCCCGAGGGCTGCGCCGTGTGGAAGAGCTGCCACTGGCCGGCGCCATTGCGCCAGAGAACCGGGTTCTGTTCGGAGCGATCGGGGTCGTGGCTGAGACGCACCGCCGGGGCCCAGCTCTCGGCGCCCAATTTCAGCGTCGTACCATAGATGGAAATGTCGGACTTGCCTTCGAGCGTGCCGCCGAACCAGAGGCAGGCGAGCGTGCCGTCGTCCAGGCGCTCGATGAAGGCGGCATGATTTTGCACCATGGGCGAGGGCAGATATGCCTCCAAACGCCCATCGGCACCCGCCACTAAACGACCGTCCATACGGGCCGCAATTTCCTCCGGCGACATAGCTCTCCCCTTCGCTTGGTTGCGCCAAACTCCACACCTTCACACATGTTGTCAAGTTCATGTTTCGTGAATTTCACAACACCAGAAAACCAAATGTCATTTTTAATTATGATATTTCAATATGTTATGTCCATTCAATATGTTCATATGTAATCTCTTTCATTTTTGGTTTGACAACTAACACTCGAATAGAAAATAGTCCCAGCCCAAGGAAGGACCCTGTCCGTCCCCGGAGGAATTCGCATGAGCGCTCCCGCAGCGCCGCTCATGGCACCGTCAAGCTGCGATGGGAGGTTACATTGTTGCTCAAACCGATTCTGATCGGCGCCCTACTGGCATCCACGACCATTGCCCCTGCCCTGGCGCAGGCCGATACCGACATCACCGTGGTCCTGAGCGAAGAGCTCGATCTCGTCGAACCCTGCATGGCCACGCGCTCCAATATCGGCCGCGTCGTGCTGCAGAATATCAGCGAAACGCTGACCGAACTCGACGTGCGCGGCGACAAGGGCCTGACCTCGCGCCTGGCCGAAAGCTGGGAAGACAAGGGCGACGGCGTGTGGCAGTTCAAACTGCGCCCCGACGTAAAATTCTCGGACGGCACCGCTTTTGATGCTGCCGACGTCAAGCATTCGTTCGACCGCGTTTTCTCCGATCAGATCACCTGCGAGAGCAAGCGCTACTTCGCCGATACCGCGCTCACCTTTACCGTCGTTGACGATCTGACCATCGACATCAAGGCCGAGCCGGCTCAGCCGGTGCTGCCGCTGCTGATGAGCCTTGTCACCATCGTTCCCTCGGAAACGCCGATGGAATTCGTGCGCGATCCCATTGGCACTGGCCCTTACAAGCTGACCGAATGGACCGCCGGCCAGCAGATCGTGCTTGAGCGCCGCGACGACTATTGGGGTGAAGCTCCGGCCGTGACCAAGGCGACCTATGTGTTCCGCTCCGAGCCGGCCGTTCGCGCTGCAATGGTCGAAGCCGGCGAAGCCGATATTGCGCCACAGATCACTGCGGAAGTCGCCAACAACCCGGCAACCGATTTCAGCTATCTCAATTCGGAAACCGTCTATCTCCGCGTTGATAATCAGGACGCTCCGACCACCGATATTCGCGTTCGCAAGGCTCTTAACGCCGCAATCGACCGCGAAGCCTTTATCGGCACCGTTCTGCCCGAAGGCACCGAACTTGCCGTCGCCATGGTGCCGCCGACGACACTCGGCTGGAACCCGGACCTGAGCCCTCCGGCTTACGATCCGGACCAGGCCAAGAAGTGGCTTGAAGAAGCCAAGGCCGATGGCGTCGATACCAGCCTGCCGATCGAAATCATTGCCCGTACCGAAAACTTCCCCAATGTGACGGAAGTGGCCGAAGCGCTGACCGATATGCTCAAGGACGTTGGCTTCAATGCAAGCCTGCGCATGGTGGAAGTCGCCGAGCACGAGCAGTACTATTCCAAGCCCTACCCGGAGAGCACTGGCACGCGTCTGGTTCTCGCCCAGCATGACAATAGCCGCGGCGACCCGGTGTTCTCGATGTTCTTCAAATATGCGAGCGAAGGCACTCAGTCCGGCGTCAACGATCCCAAGGTCGATGACCTAATCGCCCGCGCTTCGGCTGCAACCGGCGACGAACGCGCCGCCCTCTGGTCCGAACTCTTCGCCTATGTTCACGATGAGATCGTGGCCGACGTCCTGCTGTTCCACATGGTTGGCCTCAGCCGCGTCAGCGAACGTCTCGACTTTACCCCGACCATCGCGACCAATCAGCAACTGCAGCTGAGCGAAATCGGCTTCAAGTAAGACCCGTCCCAGGGTTCACATCTGGAAGTGCCGGGGTTTCTCCGGCACTTCGTCACTTTCCAAGCATTTTCGGGTGACCGGCATGACCAAAATGATCGGACAGCGAGCGATCGCCAGCCTTCTCTCCCTTCTGGGGTTGATGATCCTGGTGTTCTTTCTCTCGCGCTTGACCGGCGACCCGGCAGTTCTTTTCCTGCCCATCGACGCCACCGAGGCAATGAAGCAGCAGTTCCGGACGCTGCACGGGCTCGATCTGCCGCTTATCGAGCAGTTCGCCCGCTATGTCTGGGACCTGTTGCATCTCGATTTCGGCGAGAGCCTGCGCAAGGCGCGGCCGGCTATCGATGTCGTGCTCGAAGCCTATGCCTGGACGCTGCCGCTGGCGCTGATCACCATGGGCCTCGTTGTTACCTCGGCCATTATTCTTGGCTCGCTTGCCGCGTTCAAGGTTGGCGGGTTCTTTGATCGATTGGTCTCGATCATCTCCTTGATCGGGGCTTCAGCCCCCGATTTCTGGATCGCCATTGTCGCGATCGTCGTCTTCTCGATTGGCCTTGGTTGGGTGCCCACCTCGGGCGTCGGCACGCCGCTGCACTGGGTCCTGCCCATCGCCGTGCTCTTTATCCGGCCGTTCGGCCTTGTCGTGCAGGTGGTGCGCGGATCGATGATCTCGGCGCTTGGCGCGCCCTATGTGAAGACCGCGCGCGCCAAAGGGGTGAAGAACCTGCCGCTGATTTTCGTGCACACGCTGCGTAACGGCATGCTGCCGGTGATCACCGTCATCGGCGATCAGGCCGCGGCCTTGCTCAATGGCGCCGTCATCGTCGAGACCATTTTTGGTTTCCCCGGCGTCGGCAAGCTGATGATCGACTCCATCCTGCAGCGCGATTTCAACGTGGTGCTGGCCGCCATCATGGTCACCGCCGTGGCCATTTTCATCATGAACATCCTGATCGACGTGGCCTATGGCCTGCTCGATCCGCGAATTCGTAACTAGGAGGCGATGATGGCAGACCTGTCGCTCGCCAAATCCGCTGCGCCCAATGTGCGCGGCCCCTCGCTACTCTCCATGCTGTGGCGGGACAAACTGGCCTTTACCTCGGCGGTCGTGCTGCTGATCATCGTCCTTTTTGCGCTGCTTGGGCCGACCTTGCTCGGCGAACTCGCGGGCGATCAAAACCTGCGCGGCCGCAATTTCCCGCCTTTCAGCTTTGATCGCGGCTGGGCTTTTGTCCTCGGCGGCGACTCGCTCGGCCGCCCCATGCTGGCGCGCCTCGTCGTCGCGGCGCATTCGACCATGATGATCGCTGCCGGCACGGTGCTCTCCGCCTTGGTGGTTGGGGCCGGGCTTGGCCTCGTCGCCGGCTATATGGGCAAGAACACCTCGCAGGTGATCATGCGGCTTGCCGACGTCATCATGTCCTTCCCCTCGCTGCTGATCGCCGTGGTCGTGCTTTATGTGCTCGGGCCATCCATCCCCAACATGATTCTCGTCCTCGCCATCACCCGCATTCCGATTTATCTGCGCACCACCCGCGCCGAAGTGCTCGAAGTGCGTGAGCGCATGTTCGTGCAGGCGGCGACGGTCATGGGCGCAAGCCATGCACGCATCATCCTAAGGCACATCCTCCCCGTGGTGGCGCCGACGCTGGTGACCATTGCGACGCTCGATTTCGCCTTCGTCATGCTGGCGGAAAGCTCGCTCTCCTTCCTCGGCATCGGCGTGCAGCCGCCCGATATCACCTGGGGCCTGATGGTGGCGCAGGGCCGGCCCTATCTCAACACCGCCTGGTGGCTGGCCTTCTGGCCGGGTCTGATGATCGTCATCACCGCCCTGTCGCTGAACCTCTTGTCCAACTGGATGCGTATTGCGCTCGATCCGGCCCAGCGCTGGCGCCTGGAAGCAAGGAAGACCAAGAATGTCTGAGCCCCTGCTGACTGTTCGCAATCTTTCGGTCGATTTTCACACTGCCCGCGGCACGGTCAACGCGGTCAAAAACGTCAGCTGGTCAGTCGGGCGCGGCGAGACCCTCGCCATTCTCGGTGAAAGCGGCTCGGGCAAGTCTGTCTCGGCCAATGCGGTGATGAACCTGCTCGATATTCCGCCGGCCGAGATCGTCTCGGGCGAAATTTTCTACGAGGGCGAAGACCTGCTTAAGGTCTCCTACGAAAAGCACCGGGCGCTGAACGGCAAGAAGATCGCCATGATCTTCCAGGACCCGCTGGGCCATCTCAACCCGGTCTATACCGTCGGCTGGCAGATCATCGAGATGATGACTGCGCATGGCCGCCCCGCCGACATGGCGCGAGCCCGCGCGATGGAACTGATCATCCGCGTCGGCATCCCCGAGCCTGAACAGGCGATGCATAAATATCCGCATCAGTTTTCCGGCGGCCAGCGGCAGCGCCTGATGATCGCCATGGCGCTGATGCTGAAGCCCGATATTCTAATCGCCGACGAGCCGACCACCGCGCTCGACGTGACCATTCAGGCCGAAGTGCTGGCGCTGCTCAAGGAATTGCAGGCCGAGACAGGCATGGCGCTGGTGCTGATCACCCACGACCTCGGCGTCGTCGCAGAAATCGCCGACCGCGTCGTCGTGATGAACAAAGGCGAGATCGTCGAGGAGGGGTCGGTCCGCGACGTCTACCACAACGCCAAGCACCCCTATACCCGCAAGCTGATCGACGCCGCGCCCGGCAAGGGCGAGATCAGGCTGCTCGATCAGGCTGCGCCACTGCTGCTCGAAGCCAAAAAGCTCTGCAAGACCTACGGCAATTTTGCCGCGCTGCAGGACGTGTCGCTGACGCTGGCGCGCGGGCAAAGCCTCGCCGTCGTTGGGGAAAGCGGCTCCGGCAAATCGACCCTGGCGCGCACCCTGCTCTGCCTCGAAGAGGCCGATAGCGGCGAGGCGCTCTGGAAAGGACGCGACCTGATCAGCATGGGGCGCAGCGAACTGCTTGGCGTGCGCCGGCAAATCCAGATGGTGTTTCAGGACCCGACCCAATCGCTCAATCCGCGCATGTCGGTCTATCAGCTGATTGCCGAGGGCTGGGACATTCACAAGCTCATGCCCGATCGCAGCAAGCGCCGGGCACGGGTGATCGAATTGCTTGAACAGGTCGGCCTTGATGCCGAACATGTCGATCGCTACCCGCACCAGTTTTCGGGCGGCCAGCGCCAGCGCATCGCCATTGCCCGCGCTCTGGCGCTCGAGCCCGAACTGATCATTTGCGACGAAGCGGTTTCCGCGCTCGACGTGTCCATTCAGGCACAGGTGATCGCTCTCCTCGACGACCTGCGGCAGCGGCTTGGGATTTCGTTCCTCTTCATCGCGCACGATCTCGGCGTGGTGCGCGATTTCGCCGATACCGTCATCGTGATGAAATCGGGAGAGATCGTCGAGCGTGGACCGACGGCGCAGATCTTTGACGCGCCGCAGCATCCCTATACGCAGCGGCTACTGGCCGCCAATCTCGACCCCGATCCCGATGTACAAGCGCAAAGGCGGGCAGCGCTCATCCATGCTTGAACGGGCGATCATAGCCGACGACCTGACCGGCGCATTGGACGCAGCGGCGCCCTTTGCCATGCGCGGCATTTCGACTGTCGTGGCGCTCAACCCCGCAGCCCTGCCCCAGGCCATCGCAACCGGCGCCCGCGTCATCGGCGTTTCGACGGACAGTCGGGAAATTTCGCCTAAGGCAGCCACAGAAGCTGTCCGCACAGCATTGGCCGCTCTGCCGGCCGGAACAGCGCTGTTCAAAAAAGTAGACTCCCGGCTCAAGGGTAATATCGAAGCCGAGCTGGAGGCCATCCCGCACCAGAAAAGCCTCGTCGTTCCGGCCATTCCGGCCTTTGGGCGCTGGATGAAGAATGGCCAGATCGGCGGCTTTGGCGTTGCCGAGCCTATCGATATTGCACGACGGCTTGGCCGGCATGCCGCAACCGCCATCGTGCCCGACATCGCCGATCAGGCCGATATCGAAGCTGTGCTGCAACAGGCATTCGACCTGCCGATCGGGGCGCGCGGCCTTGCCGAGGCGATGGCCAGGGCCATGGCACCCAATGCGCCTGAAGCCGACATCTCCTTCCCCGAAGGTCGCGCCTATTGCGTTATCGGCTCGACCGACCCGATCACGCTGACCCAGCTCGACCGGCTGCGCGCGGGCGATGCCGGCATCTGCTACGTCCCCGCGCCCAATGGGCAAGGCGCAATACCGGCTCGCCCAGCAAAACTGACCATCGTCCAGGCCATTCCCGGCCCATCCCCCGCCGACGGCAAAACCGTCGCTACCGCTCTTGGCAGGACCCTCGAAAACCTTTCCCCGCCGCCCGGCTCGCTTCTGGTGCTATCGGGCGGCGCCACGGCGCAGGTCATTCTCGAGCAACTTGGCATGGCCATGCTCGAACTTCTGGGGGAAGCCCTGCCGGGTCTGCCCATCGCGCGCGCCGGAGGCTTGACTGTCGTCACCAAATCGGGCGGTTTTGGCGATCCAGATACCTTGTCCACCCTATTCGCCCCATATCTCAGCGCCGGGAGCCTCGAGCAAAGCCATGTCGGATAGTCTCACGGGGCGGCGCAACCTTGCTGATACGGTTTTCGACCGCATCCAGCGCTCCATCAAATCCGGCGCTTATGCCGTCGACGAACGCCTGCCGACCGAGCACGCGCTCGCCGCCGAATTTCAGGTTTCCCGCCCGGTCGTTCGCGATGCGCTACAGCGCCTGCGCGACCAGGGCATGATCTATTCGCGCCGCGGCGCGGGCAGTTTCGTGCGCGAGCAGGGCATTCGCGAGCCGCTCGGCTTTGGCCAGATGGAAAACCTGTCCGATCTTCAGCACTGCTACGATTTCCGCCTGACCATCGAGCCCGAAGCCGCTGCCATGGCCGCGCAACGCCGTTCGCCCGAAGCCCTGCAGAAGATCAAGACGGCCCTCAACCTCTTGCGCGACGCCACCAATCGCCAGGCGCACCGCGCCGATGCCGATTTCATGTTCCACCTCAGCATCGCCCAGGCTTCGGCCAATCCCTATTTCGTCACCGCCATGCAGGCCCTCGAAGAGCACATCGCCGTCGGCATGCGTCTTCACGGACTATCCCTGCGGCGGACCAATGACGGTCTCGGACACGTGCTGACCGAGCACACAGCCGTCTTCGAAGCCATCAGCTCGGGCGATGCCGCGACTGCGCGAAAACTGATGCTGGACCACCTCGCCGGATCCCGCGACCGCCTGTTCGCTCCCAAGCCGTAGCGGCACGCCCGCGGCTAACCTGCGTTCAGACTCGTTAATTATAGTTGACTCATATTGTCATCTTAATTAGCTATGCCACCGCGTAGCCAGCAGCCAGTCATCACCAGCCAAGCCAGCCCCGCCTTTCCTTTTCCTGGGGGCTTTTGATGAACCGACCACTTTGGCCGGCTGGGCGCGTTCGCGTTCGGCCGACACCGTCCGCTTGCGCCATTCTCTTGGCAACGTCCCTCTTCACAAGTTCGGCGGCCCTGAGCCAGGCCACGGCTCAGACGACGGCTCCCGGACTGTCTTCCACGCAGATCACCTTGCTGGAACGTCTCGTTATTTCGGCAACGCGGCAAGCCAAACGCTTGCTTGAAGTGCCCCAGACCATCACCGTTGTTACCCAGGAAGACATCGAAAAACGCGTTGTCCGTGATATGCAGGACCTCGTGCGCTACGAGCCGGGTGTGTCCGTTGATCGCACGACCTCGATCACCAACCCTTGGGGCCAGCTCAACAGCTTCTCGATCCGCGGCATGGGCGGCAATCGCGTCCTCATGATGGTCGATGGCTCACGCATTCAGGAACGCATCACCGACGGCAGCCGTGATTTCATCGACACATGGAACCTGCAGGCAGTCGAACTCGTGCGCGGCCCCAATTCCGTGCTCTGGGGCGCCGACGCCCTCGGCGGCACGGTCGCCATGCGCACCCGCGATCCGGCTGATCTGCTCGACGGCCAGGACAAGAACTGGGCGCTCGAAGTGCGTACCGCCTTTGACAGTTTTGACAATTCCTGGCGCAAGCAGGTTACCGGCGCCTATGATTTCGGTGCCGTGCAAGTTCTCGGTAGCTTCGGGCATATTTCCTCGGAAGAAGCGAAGCTCACCAAGGGCGATCCCAATGGGGGGATTTGGAACAGTTGCACCCGCCCGGCCTACATTCGTTGCAACGAACTCTTCCCGGCCGATACCAGCGCTTACAACGCCCTCGTCAAGGTTGTGGCAACGCCAAATGACGATCACAAGATCACGCTGACCGGCGAATTTTTTGATCGCAACACGCTCATTCAGCAGATCTGGGATTCGAGCTCCACGCAGGGAGCGCCGACCGCCACGACCTACAACAGTACCGGCTATCCGCGCACGCTCGATATGGAACGATATCGCCTTGCCATCGAGCACGATTGGCAAGTGGGGGCCTCATGGCTCGACAGTGTGAAGTGGAACCTGAGCTATTCGCCACAGCGCCGGATAACAGAGAGCACGTCCTATCGCACTTACTCAAACCGTACCCAGACCGTCTATCAGTTGCGCGACTATGGCGAGAACTTCCTTGAAGCCGATCTGCAACTGGTCTCGTCCTTTACCGCTGGTCCGACGTTCCACACCCTGACCTATGGGTTCGACGGCGACTACACACAGACCAATTATGAAGGCCGCAACGAGACCTGGAGCTCGCTGACCAACGGCACCACCATTGCCCTGAATCAGGGTTTTTCGTTCCCCAAGACGCAGACGGTTCGCGCCGACTTCTATATCCAGGACGAGATCAAGCTGCTTGATGATCGCCTGACCATCACGCCGGGCCTGCGCTGGGCCAACTATCGCATCACCCCGGACGGCACCTATGCCGGCCTTGCCGGTTACACGCCACAGCCGGTCAGCAGCTCGGAGCTGATCAAGAAGCTGTCGCTGCAATACCAGCTCAATGAAGCCTTCTCGATCTACGCAGCTTATGGCGAAGGCTTCAAGATGCCCAACGCGCAGCAGCTGTTCCAGTCGAGCTCGGGTATCGGCAATTTCGGCTTTGTAAACCTGGTTCCCAATCAGAATCTGCAGCCGGAATCGGTTAGGAACTACGAAGTCGGCCTTCGCGGTGAGTTCGAACAGGGCTGGTTCTCGGTGTCCGGCTTCTACTCGAAGTATTCGAATTTCATCCGTGGCCTGCAAATTGCTCCCGGGGCAGTTCTGCTGCCCTCCGGCGACTGGTCGATGTACTGGTCCGATAACGTGGAAGCAGTCGATCTCTACGGCATCGAAGTCGGCGCCGAGTATGAGCTCTACGAGAACATCTTCGCTTCGGCCAACCTGACCTGGCAGCGGGGCACGCAGCAGGTCAGCTCCGGCACAGCGACCACGCCGTTCGATGGTGCCGTCCCGCTCACCGCCGTTCTCGGCCTCCGATACGAGATGCCGGAACATGGGCTCGAATTTGAACTGCTGACCACGCTGGCAGCGGGCCCGACCGAACGCGCATCGGCAAATGCCTTCAAGCCCGATGGCTACGCCCTCCTTGATGGCTACGTCACCTGGAAGCCGACCGAGAATGTGGAAGTCAACTTTGGCGTCCAGAACATCTTCGACACCCGCTACTTCCCGAACACGTTGACTGGTTACGCAAACACCGCAGCGGCCAATGTCGCTGCCCAGAACCCGCTCGAAGGCCAGGTCGGCCCCGGCCGGACCTTCAAGCTCGGCACCACAGTCCGGTTCTAAGGCACGCATACGGGACGCCCATGGGCGTCCCACTTCCTCTCGGAGCAGATGATGTCACAGGTTCTTGCCCAGTTTTGGCGCCTCATGAAGCTTTGCCTTGCCGGGCCTGGCGGAAAATGGAGCATCGCGCTTTTCGCCGTCATCGTCGCGCTCGATCTCGGCGGGGTCTATGCCACCATTCTCATTGTCAGCTGGACCGGCGCCTTCTATGGCGCCCTCGAAGCCATGGATGGCGCAGAAGCGGTTCGGCAGGTCGGCATTTTCGGATTGATCGTCGCTGCCAATTCCGCACGGCACCTCACGGGCCAATTGCTGCGCAAACGCCTCGAAATGCTCTGGCGCGGCCGCCTCACCTCCGGTGCGCTCGACATCTGGCTTTCCAACAAGGCCTATTGGCATATGGCCAATGCCACCTTTCCGCATTGGGGCGACGTAACCGGTGGGCCGCGGGGCTATGCCATCGACAATCCCGACCAGCGCATTGCCGACGACTGCCGGATTTTCATCACGTCGCTGCTGGGCGAAGCTCTCGACATGATCAGCCGTATCGTCGGGCTTTTTTCCTACCTTGCGCTCCTCTGGAGCCTCACCAATTTCCCGCTCTCGCTCGCCCCGATCGGGATCGATATCGAAATCCCCAATTACATGATCTGGGCCGCCTTCATCTATGTGGCGCTGGCGAGCCTGCTCACCCATGCCCTTGGCCATCCGCTGAAGGGCCTTCTGGTTGAGCAACAGCGCCGGGAGGCCAATTTCCGTTTTGCGCTGGCACGGCTGCGCGGCAGCTATGACGAGATCGCCATGAGTGCCGGCGAACGCGCCGAACGCCGCATTTTCGACAGCCGTTTCGCCGCTGTGGTCAGCAACTGGAAAAAGCTCGTCAATCGCGAGCTGATCCTGGGCTGCTTCACCTATCCCTTCAATCACTCGGTGCTGCGCATCCCGCTTTTCGTCGCCCTGCCCGGCTATCTCGCCGGCCATGTCGCCTTTGGCGGCCTGATGCAGTTGAGCACCGCCTTTTCCAGCGTGGTCACCAGCCTCTCGTGGTTCATCTTCTCCTATCGTGACCTCGCCGATCTCGTGGCCGCTTCATCGCGTCTCGACAATTTCCTTGAGGCCGCCAAGGCGGCGGGCGCCACCGGCCGCGACATCGTGCACGACACCGCCCCCGGCCCGGTCCTGTCTCTCAGCGGGGTCCGCGTCACCACGCCCGAGGGCCGTCGCCTGCTCGACGTACCGGAAATGGAAATCCGGCAGGGCGAGGCCGTCTGGCTCCGGGGCGCCTCGGGTCTGGGAAAAACGACCGTCATGAAGGCGCTGGCTGGGCTCTGGCCGCATGGCGTAGGCACCATTTCCTCGCCCGATGCCAGCATGACCTTCCTGCCGCAACGACCCTACTTCCCCATCGGCACGGTGCGTGATGCGCTTGCCTATCCGCGCGCGGTTGGCGATTTTTCGGTGGACGCGCTCGACGCCGCGCTCGAAAAGGTCGGCCTCAGCCACATTGCCGGCGTGGAGTTCGGCCGCTCGGATACGCGCACCGGCCACGGCCTTTCCGGCGGCGAACAGCAAAGGCTGGCGCTTGCCCGTCTCCTGCTGCTGCAGCCGCAATGGGCGCTACTCGATGAGCCCGCCTCGGCGCTGGACCAGACCGCGGAAGCCGCGCTCTTCGCCATGCTGCGCCGCGACCTACCTCAAACCACCTTCATCATTGTCGCCCACCGCCAGCCCCAGGGCCTTGGCGATGTGCGCACTATTGATCTCGCGCCCGGCGCTCTTTCCGCACCCTCCTCCTCTTCTCAATTGCCTGACGGTGTCCCCGCATGACCACCAATCGCCGTGAAATCCTTCCCGTCCCGCCCGCTTCCGTGATCCGCAAGCTGCCCGCCATGGGCGATCTGATGATCACCGCCAAGCAGAACGGCGCCACCCATGAACGCATCGGCACCATCGAGGCCGTCACCATCGAAGACGGCTGGCTCGTTTGCGGCGGCACCGCGCATGACAGCCGCATTGATCCCACCGCAATCACCACCATGATCGTCGACCGCACCTCGGTGATGCAGGAAAAGGTCTATCCTCGCATCGACTTCCGTCGCGGCGATGAAGTCCTCTTTAGCGTGGTCGGTTTCGCCGGCATCGAGCCGTTTGATGCCGCACTGGCCGAATTCGGCCCAGGCGCGCCCCTGCCGGAAGAGCCCAAGGAGCCCCGCGCCAAGCGCGTCGAAGCGAGTTTGGAAGATGCGGGCGCCCTTCCGTTGCGGGCGGCGCTCGATGCCGGCACCAAAATCTCCATCGGCTTCAAGCGCACCGGCTTTGAGCAGAACTGGACCGGCGTCATCGAGAGCGTCAAGCCGGCCATGGGCTTTATCAATGTCATGCGCCCAGACTTTCACCTGCATCTCCTCGGCAACTCGGTCTCGACCTGGAAAGACGGCGCGGCGCTCGACGCCGATGGCACCCCGACCGGACTGTCGCTGACGCTCCACAACGCGGCGGTTCCGGCATGACCACGCTGCATAGACCCGGAACCTGGATCGACGGCGCCACCGGGGCGCCCCTCACCCATGGCGAGGTTCTTGCGCGCATGGTGCATCGCCGCGTCGTGCTGCTGGGGGAAACCCACGACCGCTTCGACATTCATCGCTGGCAATTGCATGTCTGTGCCGGGCTCCTCGCCCAGCGCAGCGACATCGCCTTGGGTTTTGAAATGTTCCCGCGCCGTTGCCAGCCTGTGCTCGACCGCTGGGTGGCTGGGGATTTGACCGTTTCAGACTTTCTGGAACAAGCCGAATGGGAAACTGTTTGGCGCTTCGACCCCGAGCTTTACCTGCCGCTCTTCCACTTCTGCCGCCAGTTCCGCCTGCCCATGCTGGCGCTCAACTGCGAGCGTCCCCTCGTCACCCGTGTCGGTAAGGAAGGCTGGGACGCCATTCCTGAAGACGAACGCGATGGACTAACGCCCGCAGTGCCGGCCAGCCTCGCACACCGCCGATATCTCTTCGACACCACCGGCGGTAGCCGTTCCGATCGCCCCATTGCCGATGCTGCCGATCCCGGCTTTGACCGCTTCGTCCGCGCCCAGCAGACCTGGGATCGCGCTTTTGCCTGCAACATCGCCAGGGCGCTCGAAGCCGGTATCGCCGGCCAGATCGTCGGCATCATCGGCCGCGGCCACATGGAATATGGCCATGGCACACCTTTCCAGCTCGCCCAGCTCGGCGTGAACGATACAGCGATCCTCCTGCCATCCGACGAGGCCGGCTTCGCCGAAGATCGCCAAAATCTCGGCAACGCCCTCTTCCGACTTCCCGGGCCACCGGACCGCGCTGCGCCCAGAAAACTCCTCCCACTCGAAAAGACCATCAATGCGTAACCGCCTCTTTCCCACCCTCCTTGCACTCGGCCTTTTGTCCGCCCCCGCCACCGCCCAGGACGCTGCGCCGGCTCCCGGTCTCCCCGGCGGCGCCCAATCGCTCAACGAGGAACATGGCGACTGGACCGTCTCATGCCGCATCCAGGACACAGCCAAACTCTGCGTCATGTCGCAAACGCTGGCCGATAGCCAAAGCGGACAGCCGGTATTGTCCATCGAACTCGCGACGCCGGCCGTCGATAGGGCTGAAGGCATGCTGCTCCTGCCCTTTGGTCTGCGTCTCGCAGAGGGCGCAACGCTGAAAGTGGATGGCACGGTTCTCGGCACCAACTGGCCGTTCGTCACCTGCATCGCCACGGGCTGCCTCGTACCCATCACTTTTGACGCCAGCCAGATCAGCGCCCTGCGCGCCGGCACCGAACTCGTCATAGGCGCCCTCGGCGCCGGAGCAGGCGAGCCGATCGATCTCAAGATGTCCTTGGCCGGCTTCGCCCGCGCCGCCAACCGCTCAGTCGAGCTCAGCCTCTAGCGATACCCGCCTCGTCATGGGCGGCCGGCTTGCCAGATGCTTTGCCGGTTGCAGATCGGCTCGGCCATCCTGGTACTCATCAATAAAGACGATCATCGCTTGAACGGGCGGTCGATCTCTGCCGGGGCGAAATATGCGAAAGCTTTGTGCAGGATCTCGTTGGCCTGCCGCAGCTCCTGGTTCTCCCGTTCCAAAGCCTTCAAGCGCTCGGCCGTATCCGTGGTCACGCCGGCGCGCTGGCCGCTGTCGACCGCAGCCTTCCTGAGCCACTTATTGAGGGTGGGCCGAGCAGCCAATCTTGCCGGCAACCGAAACCACGGCTGCCCAGCGGGATGGATACTCCCCGCCATGCTCCTGCACCATCTGCACCGCACGGGCGCGCACCTCAACTGAAAACTTGTTCGTCGTCTTGCTTGTCATGCTCCTCCTTCCTCAAGAGTTGGAGCCTCCGGCAAACGCGGTGCGGTTCAGATAGCTGTGGCCCGCGGCAATGTAACCTCGGGTTGCGCCAGCCAGGCGTAGGGATCGACGTGGTTGATTTTGCAGGTTTCGATCAGCGAGGCGATGATGGCCTAGTTTTTGGCTCCAGCATCATGACCGGCAAAGAGCGCGGTATTCCGATTGAGTGCCATCGGACGGATGGTGCGTTAACGGGCATTATCGATCATCCCCTCGCGCGCCCGACATCCCTGGGGTCACGACGGGATAAGTGTCACCATCAGGCGCCCGCGCGCCGAGGCGGTATTTGGATTTTCTAGGCAGGGAGGAACTGGGCGCTTCCGTCTCGACCTGGCTGGCCTTGGCCCACACCCTACGGCTGCCCCACTGATGACCGAGTGCGCGGGTAGGCGACACGATCACCGATCCGGTCGGCATCGGACGGTGCCCCTTGGAGAAACCCGGGGATCCCCAGACTTGGGCCCTTGGCTCCGTTGATCGGTCGCGCCAGGCTCTCTGCATGCCCTCCTCATCCCATCTCAAACGCGCCGATTCCGTCATCAACATCCATCTCCGTGCGGCATGGAACCGCGCGGAGGTGGAAAAGCTCGATCAACAGAGTTCTGTCAGGATCGAGCAGAACATGCTGGACTTGATTCTAACATGTGACCCGACCCCAACCGGCCGTTATGCTTGCTGGTTGGCGCGCTGGCGAAGGCGCATGTGGCCGATAATGGGTCTAAGGGGCATGAGCTCGATCGAGGAGCTCGAAACGCTCACCTCCGCCTTGAAACGGTTCGACTCCATCCGCTCCCAACTCCTGCCGACCCACCGCGATATCAATCTTTACGCCAACATTGAAGAATTGTTGGCGGTAAAGACGGGCCAGAGGTCGCAGCATGTGCGCGAGGCGCAGGCTTCCGAGCGCGCAAGGGCTCTTGCTGGCAGCGCCACTCTTTTTTGCGAAGCAAAGTGGCGCCTCGTCAGACTGGACACAGCCGAAGCTGCCATTTGGTGGGGACGCGGAACGCGATGGTGCACGTCTTCCCGCAATGGCGAGGCTTTCGCAGCCTATCATGCGAAGGGCCAACTGCTGGTACTTCTGACGCCGACGGGCCGCTACCAGCTCGCAACGGACAGCGAAGAATTTCGGGACGCGGCCGACCGGCCCGCAAGATTGACCGGGGTTTTGGCAAGGGCACCTGCACCCTTGCGACAGATGCTGTTGCCCTCATCCGAACGCGACAGCATCCCCTGACTCGTTCGCAGAAAACAGCACCGTGGTGGAGGACTGCGGGCAGAAGGCCCAGATTGGCGGCGCACAAGCGCCGTGAGCCGGGACCCTAGTGCGCATCGCCCGGCACGCCTGTGATTGGGCGATCGATACTGGTGATTTCTGTCTGTTGCCATTAGGTCGCGGATTCTTCGCCAATGGCAACGCTCAGTCACTTAAATAGCTGCGTCGGCACGCGGCGGCCAGCGGCGTAGCTGGGTGCGACGATTGTCATTCGATCACAAATGTTCTAATGTATCAACATTCTGCGAATGGAGCAGCCAAGTGACGATCACCACATTGTCGAGTCGAGAATTTCAACAGAATGCCAACCAGGCGCAAAGGGCCACGCGCAGCGGCCCCGTCTTCATTACCAACCGTGGCAAGCCCACCCAAGTTCTATTGAGCATCGAGGAGTATCAGCGGATCACAAGCCAGCGCCGGAGCATCGTTGCAGCGCTTTCAATGCCGGGACTATCAGAGATTGAGCTTGAAACCCCTCGGTCGCGTGACTTTCCGCGTCCAGCAGATTTCTCCTAATGTTCTTGCTCGATACCAATGTGATTTCTGAGCTGCGCAAAGCAGGCGATGGTAAGGCGGACATCAACGTCGTCTCGTGGATCAACAGCGTTGACGCCACAAAGTTCTACGTATCAGTGGTAACGCTGATGGAATTGGAACTTGGGATCCTTCTGGTGGAGCGCCGTGACCCGGAGCAAGGCGTCAGGTTGCGCTTATGGATGGATCGCCATGTCGTTCCTGAATTTGCCGATCGGACATTGCCGGTCAATAAGGCGGTCGCCCTCCGCTGTGCCCAACTCCATGTACCTAACCCCTGCGCCGAACGGGACGGCCTGATTGCCGCCACTGCGTTGGTCCATGGTATGACGGTGGTCACGCGTAATCTGGCCGATTTCAAGCAAACCGGGGTCACCATCTTTAATCCCTGGGATCATCTCTCCTGACACGGCGCGGCGGAACGGCTGACTTTCCCAAAGGGATATGGCGTTCAAAATAGCAAAATGCTTGTCAGGAGGAAGAGCGTCAAAAATGATGGCGGGCTGGCGGATTGAGCGCCGCGGAAGTAAAGCACTTCGACCAAATCCGCGATAAAGCCCCGGCCGAGCCTATGAGGTTTGAGTGATCCTCATCCACGCCAGTGTCATTTCCGAACCGTGGAAACCGACGCCGGACTCGCGCGTATTGGCGTGGATCGACGATCAGTCCATCGACACGCTCTACTTATCAGCCGTCACCGTGACCGAACTTCGTTTCGGCATCGCCACGATGCCGGACGGCAAGCGCCGAGAAACGCTCCGTCGTCGTTTGGAACGTAAGCGGTTAGCCGAGGCCGTTACGGGCTAAAATTCCATGGCATGAGGTCTTCGATCTGGCTGTTTGGCCAACCGCGGGCGATACGCTTCAGGGTCTGTGCCAGCCAGGCATGGGGTGGCGATCGTCGCCCAGGCCCTGCCACCACCATCGGAGCCGGCGAACAGTGCATTCTTCCGCGTAACTGTCTGCGGGCGGATCGCGCGTTCGACGATGTTGGAGTCGATCTCGATACGACCATCGGCAGGGAAGCGCTCGAAGGCCGCCCTGCGGCTCAGGGTGTAGCGGATGATCTCAGCCAGTTTGGATTTGCCCGACAGGCGCGGCAGCTCCCGCTCCAGCATGGCGAACAGCTCAGCCACAATGGGGCGGGAACGTTCTGCACGGATGCTGGCGCGCAGTTCGGCACCATGCCCGCGGATGTCCTCCTCGATGGCCCAGAGCGGCGCCATGGCCTTGACCACGGCACTGGCAAAAGGCGAGCCATCGCTGGCCTGCAGGTCGAAGAACTTGCGCCGTGCATGGGCCCAACACCCGGCCAGGGTCATGGCATCATTGGCGCCGCGATCCTTGCCCAGCCGATTTTATAGGCGGCATAGCCGTCGACCTGCAGGATGCCGCGATAACCATCCAGATGCCGAGCGACGCAATCGCCGGACCGAGAGTCCTCGAACCGATAGGCCACCATGGTGGTCCTGATCCACCGAACGGTCGATCATCCCGGGCATAGGTCCATAGCCAGGCCGTTTTCACCTTTCCTGACCCCGGCGCCAGGGTCGGTAACCGGGTCTCGTCGGCAAAGACGCGCTCGCCCTGTTTGATGGTGTGCAGCACATACTGGGCCAGCGGCTCGAGCTCGAAGCCGAGCCGGCCCATCCACTGTGCCATCAGCGAGCGGTCCAGCTCCACGCCGACAAAGGTCGACCACGACATCGCCAGTGGCTTCCGATCCCGTGACCACATCAAGTTCGTTCAACCGCCCCAAGACAGACCGCCTAGGTCCTGTCGATTGGTAAGCGAGACTAAGATGTGGGGAGACGGACCCCACGACCGATTAGTCCAGGAAATCAAATATAGCCCTTCTTGGGTCTCGCACGAGCCATACTGCCGGTGTTCAATACGTCGAACACCGTGGCGAGTCTATTCTAGCGGCAAGGACAACCGACAAGCGTGCAGCCCTCCCCGGCCCAAGGCGGTAACGACGAAGCATGAAGGTTTTTCGTCCAAAGACATCTTCGACGCATTCTCCGAGAACTATGACGATTTCGCAGACTTAGCTGCAGATCGACGAGTTTCCAGCATCTTTGGACAGCAAGTTCCTCGCTTCTTCGAGGTGCATACCGACGTGATCAAAAACGCGCTGCTGACCATTATCGATCACCCCGCCGTCCACGGCTCGTGACACGTCATTGCGCGCCTTGCCTGGCTTGATGATCCCATTTCCGTTTTGGTGGGACCGACGATGGCTGAGAGCCGCGCGAGATTCATGCCTCCAACAGGGGTTGAATAGCCTCCGTCGTCATGGCCATGGAACAAAGACTGCGTTGCTTGCACGCAAATCGTGCGGGGGTCGCATCAGGCCTCTAGCCGCGTTCGAAACCGGACGGTTCGTCCCGTAGGGTCGGAACCGCTTGGACTTCATCGGTCGCCCGACGAATAGTAAACTTGCTGCTGTGATCGCCGAGCGCCGCCACAGGCTTCCCCGCCTCGTCGACGCTCAGCGCGCCCACCAAGCTCAGATCTGCGGTTTGGATATAGGCCTCGGCACGGTCAAGTGCTGAAGTCAATCGGTCACGCAGGTTCGCCGCGGTCACGCCCGCGGGCAGCCCACGGACCGAAAGATAGTCTTCGTCCGGCACCGAATGCGAACGGCGACGAATCTCTTCGATGATCTTCTGAGGCGAAAAGTTGGGAGGTTTTCCCGACGCTGCCAGCACGAGCGGTCCGAGGGGAGAAAATCGCTCCTCGATGGTGACGAGGTCAACGTAGTCGCGGGCTTTGGTACGCGTTGAGGCTGCACCGACCTTATTGACCGCCAAGTCCGCAGTATTGAGGCGAACGCCCCATTCTGCGTCCCGAACCAGCGGAAAATAGCGATATCGGGTCTCGCTCATCCATTGCAGAATGGTGGCGTCGCCGCCTCTCGAAACCGTACATTCCACCACGCCATAGATCAGTACGTCAGTGTTCACCTTGAACCCGGCATCAGTCAGGGATGCCATGTCCTTTTGGGCAGTCGCGACAATTTCCTCATCAGTATCGTGGAATATATCCAGGTCATCCGACAGGCGAAACCAGTCCTCATTCAGGACTGCACCGCCCGCCATATAGCTGGTGTCCGAGCGGTTCGCGGCGATGACCGCCATCACGTCTTTCTGCAGCGAAGTGAGCGCCATGATCTAGGCCGCGCATTGTTCAAGGAGCTTGCGACCGGCAATGAAGGCCTTGGCATCGCCGCGAGCCATCAGTGCCTTGGCCAGGACGCGCGCCTTTTCCTCGACATTCCCAAGACGTGACAGGTCGATATTGTCGAGCACCCTGACGCCATAGCGGATCACTGCCTCGTCGATGTTTTGCTGAATAAGGTCACGACGATGCCGGTGGCTGCTGCGCATGGCAGCCGCATAAGACAAAATCTCTTCTCGTCCGCTGGCGGGTACGAGCACTTCAACACGAACGAGGTCCGCCGCGCCGCCAGCCGATCGATATCGCTTGATCCTGTCCTGAATACTCATGGACTTCTCCTTCGCGACCAAAATAGGCGTATCCGGGATACGCTTCAAGATCAAATGCACCTGCCATGCCTTTCCACCAGCGTCCGCTCGACCCCTGCGCAACGCAGAGAAAGCATCTGGATCGTCAACAAGGTGCACCAGCAGATGCGCAAGGCTCCAATCCGGCGCCCGACCTACGCGCCAATGCCAATGTGGCGGAGACCAAGTCGAGAGAGCTGAAAGGAAGTTAACACATCGGCTCGTCTGGGGAGCAGTTGCAGCCAATTCTGCTTACGGCACCCAAATGCAGACCGAACTTGTTTTTAAATGTAGACGCGGCTCCATTCGCCCATCGTTATGCTGGCTCGATCGAGCGCGCCCTGCAACTGCCTGCATGCAGCTCGTATTGGATCAGTGCATATCCATGCGGCCCAGCATCGTTGCGGCCCGGCAGAGTGGCCGTTCTGCGTCCAATACAGACGTTGTCGCGCATCCCCCGGCATAAAAGCCATTATGCGACCGACCAAGGGGGCCGGGGTCTACGGGATTATCGATTATGTCCCCTGCCTCGCCCGTTCCAGCCGCAATTTCGGCCCCAATCGTGGCTGCCAGGGCCCTCCGATACGCTTGCATGGCAAGCCGGCCATGGCCGAAATATCAACCCTGGCCAACCGCCTTTCCGGCAGAAGGCTTGGTCTCCCGCACGGGCATCAGTGGAGCCGAGATGGAGGCCGGCACTGCGGCCGATGGCTGTGCATTCGAGCATGCCGGCGTCAACCGCACTGTTTTGCGCCCTATATCGCGGCTTTCACATCAGTCTGCGCAAAGTCTTCACCGACATAGAGAAGCGCGCAGCCGTGGTCGATGGCGACGTCATAGGCGAAACAGTCGCCGTAGTTGAGAGAAGCCGGATGAACACCCTTGCCCCATCGCCCATAGGCCTCGGCAATCCTTCGCGCAGAAGCCGCACTGACTGCGACAATCTCGAGCGGCAGCCCCCAAATCATCTGGTCCATTTCCGCACTGATATTGCGCCGTCCAGCAACGATCAGAGCTTCGGCCACGGTTCCCGCCGAGATGATAATTCGATCCGCCGTCTCTATCGCGCTCATACATGCTTCAGATTCTGGCTCGTTCAAGACGATCGCCACAAGGGCCGACGTGTCGACGGCGATCATAAGGGCAAGCCGTTATCATCATAAAGAAAATCCTGACTGCGTGCAGCAGCCGGTCCCCGTACGGCTTTTTCGGCGGCCGAGAGCCTGATCTCTTCCATCAGTGCGCGCCGCTCCTTGCCCCCCGATACCGCGATCACTGGCACGAGGCGGACCACTTCATGACCACGCCTTGTCAGGACGACCTCGTCACCGGCTTCAGCGCGCTTCACCAGATCGGTGAGCTGAGCTTTCGCATCGCTTACAGATATCCGCATCTGTGCCATCTCATCTTGCATTGACCTATCGCAGAGATAGATGGTCCACCAGATGGTCCAAGTCAAGTCATCGATTGGATGAGGTGGCGTTGACTTCCGGCAAGCTCCAGCATTTCGAGGACCAATTCCACCTGGACGGCCAGCACGGCCGGGATACACGATGAGGCCATGTATCGTTTCACCACCGCGATCACTTCACGTCGTTATGGAACACGAAGCGCCCGGTCTTGGCCGCCCATTCCTAGACTGTGGTTGGAACGAGGCGTTTCCACGGCGTCGGACACTCGTAAAATCCAAGCGGGATATCGCCGGTTCCTTCGACGATGCGCTTGAGATTGCCGCTCCACTGCGCCTCGGCATCGCTGGGCGATCCGAGATGATTGGCGAGGATGTACGCGGCGTCGGTGCCCATATCTGCAATCTGCTTGATCGAAGCGATCTCCTTGTCGGGCGACGGGCCAAACGTGCCCGTGGCGATGACGGCGGCGCGGCCATTCGCGCGCTTGGCCGAGTCACCGTGTTTCAGATTGACGCCTCGCGCACGAAAACGGCTATCGGAACTGGATACCGGGAAATGGATCGGGAAACCCCGCCCTGAGGATGGGCCGAAAATTTGCTGGTCACCTTCCGGTGCCAATTTGAGTGCGGAGATTCTCACCAATATTTGGAGTCTCTCGATACTCCCCAATACTACCGTCTTCCGAGGCCACCGTCGGCGAGCGCACTAGAGGATAAGATTTATCTAGAGACGAGGTCACCCCTTGGGATCATTCGGCGCCCCGCCGGGGTGCGCCCCAGCCGCGGATGGGTCCAAGACCTCGGACTCCTTAAGGAGCGACCAGGCTGGCACGGCAAGTGCCTTAGCAAGCCTTGAGACATTATCGAGCGATATATTTCGGATGCCGCGCTCGACATCACTGACATAACTACGATTGATGCCGGACTCGAAAGCCAGCATTTCCTGGCTCATGCTTCTGCTCGCCCTCAGCAATCGGACATTGCGGGCAAGGGTCTCGCGAAGTTGGTCTGGATGGGTGCGTTTCACGTCGCACATCATTGCTATTGTCGCATTTAAGGCGACCTGATTTAAGTTACATTAGTTTGTCGCCTTTAAGATGCACTCCAGCTCACTCACCTGGAGACTTCGATGAAACGCAACCCCATTTTCGCCACTTGCCTGTTTGTGCTTTTTGCATCCACGACCTTTGCTCAGGACGTCGTCCCTGAAATTCTGATGGGTGCCGCTCAATCCAGCGTCCCCGGAAGGCAAATTGACATTCGCGGCCTCGTTCCAGGCATGTCGGCCGATGAAGCAAGAGCCGCCCTAGCGAGCATTTCTGGCACAGCTGCGAAAGAAACTACGACCAGCGCAACGATTTCGAGCAACGGCATCATGGTCCGCAGTGTCCCCTATACGCGCGCGCTGTGGGTGGACCATGATGGCGAACGCCTATCCACAAGTCTGTCAGGCCTATCAAGCGGCAATCAGACCGTGTTCGTTCAGCGTGAAGCCGACTACAGAAATACCGATCGGCAGGCACCATTGTACGAGCCGTTTCTGGCATCACTCTTGGAGAAATATGGCACGCCTAGTTTTCGCAAGGACGGTAGATCAGTCACTTATCTAATCTGGAGCTACAAGGATGGTCAGCCTGCCCCTTGCGATCCGTCCGGAACTCCGCAGTGCCTTGAACCGGAAGTTGCCTTTCAATACCTCCCCCAGCAAGCGGAGGCCTACGATGTGATCGTCTATGCTGCGATCGGTCGCCAAACGGGCAGCGATAGGGTTGCGATATTCAAGCTTTCCTCCACAGACCTACGCATCAAATGGACAGCTGACGAGGCAGACGCCGCCGGGCTTCGTCCTGCACTTGACGCCGCTCTTGCCGAAGCGAGAGCCAAAGCTCCAAAACTCGCCCTTTGAGCGCGAATGGGAAACGGGACCACGGTGCTGTCACGGCACCATTGGAGGCAGGGTTTAGTGGCAGGACTAACGATGGGACGGCACGTGAAGGGACATCGGCCGACCTGGGCGGACATCGCGCAGACACGACGGGGATGTCAAATGAGCGCACGAGGTCGAGAAGACGGGGACAAGTCACCGTGAAAAAATACAGCTGGATACAAAGGCTCGATTACCTCCCGCTCACACCGAGAAAGCCAAACATTTTGCCACTTCTGCCCGGGATGGATGGCCAGCAGCCCGTCGCTTCCGTGGCCTTCTGCGAGGCGAAGTTCGAATTAACCACGCGATCGACAAAGGAGAACACAGCCACAGACTAGCCTTGTAAGGCCAGAACGGATCCTCATTTTCGACAGTGCCGTGCCCCGGGCGGTCAGAAGTGGTCCACGCAACGACCGCCGCCCTCCTCATTCCTCTGCCAACAAGAGCTTGATATGACCGAAATCGTACCAACGCCCGCGAAAATGGGCCGGCCGACGCCAATCGAGGGCGCAACATCCTCCCCCCACCTCCCCAGCGCATCCTCAGTGTCTTGGCCATTCCAACGTCCAAGACCCAGATTCCAGATTGCATGAGCGGAGCCTGATCTTGACTGAACTTCATATCTCTCGCCAAAGGTCGCAAAGGCCTTCCGCGGCCCTCCGTCAGCGCATCCGTCGCCATCGACAGGCTTTTCTCAGTTATGATCGCCTGGTCCCCCTGGGAGATCCCCTTGACCACCGGTACTCTCCCGACGCGGCGGCCGAACTCGACCGCTGGCAAAGCCTCGAGGCGCGTCGTCGACGTGATCTGCTAGCACTGCCGGTAAGGTCGTTGAGCGACATGTTGATGAAAGCGGGGTACTTGCTGAACTATCCCGGAAGCGATTTTCTTCTTAGCGAGGCCGAGGATATCGCTGTCTTCCTTAATTCAATGAAGTTGCGATACGAGGACAACACGTTCGCCAGCACTGAGCGACGCCGTATGCGAGGGCCCCGGCGCTACTTTTGAACCCCGCAGGCGGCCGCGTCCGTTTTCTCACCGGGCTGCTCGGAGCAGTCCGCCCGCCGCTCTGCTAGACATCATCGCCACTGCGAATGGATTTGAAGATGGCCTGGTGTTTGGCGACGCCGTCGGCCTGCGTCAGGACGCTTCCGGACCCCGTCCCTCTGGTGCCACGACAAGCAGCCACTCGCTTCGGCAGTTTCTTAGCGTTCCGGTTCAATCTTGCCCCTATTTTCTCAAAAAAACCTGCAGATGACCTGCGCGAGGATCGCGATAGGGTCATGAATAGATCATTGGCAGGTCATGAGATTTTGTCACAAAGTTCTATTTTAGCGTTATCAAATGCCGCTCTGGCGTTGTCGGAAACGCGAACGGTGTTTTTCTTTTCGATATTAGCGTTATTGGCTGTGGAAATTCGGTTCCAGATAGGTGGGGACCATATTTATCGGCGACGATGAAAATGCCCCTATTGGGATGGGGGCCCTTTGATTCCCGCCTTTGCCCGCGATTTGGTCTCAGTGCCCAAGAGGCAAAAACTGCTGAAAGGCAGAAAAATTTGCAGCCTTGCACCCCAATTTCCCTCTCAAAAACCTAGACGCAGCGCTGCTTCTTTCCGTGGACTAACAACACAAGCCGACGTTCGGCGGTGCAAGCGATCCCGCTTCTCAATCGCAACGCGCTGCTATTTCCACGTGTCCCCCCGCGTTCGCTATCGTCTT
Source organism: Devosia sp. Root685 (assembly GCF_001427875.1). Lineage (GTDB taxonomy): Bacteria > Pseudomonadota > Alphaproteobacteria > Rhizobiales > Devosiaceae > Devosia. The sequence goes on from NZ_LMHK01000002.1 coordinate 477,532, forward strand.
TCCACTCAAATCCCGCTTGGTTGAGTTGCACCAAGTTCCCATGGTTACCTTGTGATTCCCGTGGGTAAGTGGGCAATATTCGTGGACTAACAACAAAGGTAACCAAAGTCGGACTTTAAGCCGCGGTATCTCGGACGATCAATCCGGCGGCACTCCGTTCGCGTTATGCGTCAACCTGAAGGGGGGCTGCCTTGGCTCCCGTCATAAAGGCGACGGCATCCGACATCGTATAGTCCTTGGGGTCGATGACGCAGAGCCGGCGCCCAAGCCGGTGCACATGGATGCGATCCGCCACTTCAAAAACATGCGGCATGTTGTGACTGATCAGGATGATCGGAATGCCGCGCGCCCGCACGTCCTGGATCAGTTCCAGCACGCGGCGGGATTCCTTGACGCCCAAAGCTGCCGTCGGCTCGTCGAGAATGATCACCTTGGAGCCGAACGCCGCCGCCCGCGCCACGGCGACACCCTGCCGCTGCCCACCGGACAGGGTCTCGACGGCCTGATTGATGTTCTGGATCGTCATCAGGCCGAGGTCGGAGAGTTTTTCCCGCGCAATTCGCTCCATCGCGGGCCGGTCGAGCTGGCGCATCACCTTGCCCATGAAGCCGGGCTTCCTCAGTTCGCGCCCCATGAACATATTGTCGGCGATGGAGAGCGCCGGCGAGACGGGCGGCGATCGGCGAAAGAAAGCTGACCTGGCGCCCCTCGAGGAAGACCTCACCGCTATCGGGTTGGATAGCGCCGGAGAGCACCTTGATCAGCGAGGATTTTCCCGCGCCATTGTCCCCGATCACGGCAAGGATTTCGCCGGGCATGAGATCGAAATCGCAATTGTCGAGCGCGGTGACCTTGCCATAGCGCTTGTTGAGGCCACGGGCATAAAGAACCGGTTGGGTCATGCCGACACCTTTCTGATCCACTGGTCGACCGCGACGGCGGCAATGATGAGAACGCCGATGAGAAGGTACGTCCATTGCGCATCGGCCCCGAGGAGGCGCAGGCCGAGCGAGAACACGCCCACGATCAGCGCGCCGAACAGCATGCCCATGATCGAGCCCCGGCCACCGAACAGCGAAATGCCACCGATCACCACGGCCGTAATGCTTTCAATATTCGCCGTCTGGCCCGAGGTTGGCGACACCGAACCGATGCGGCCAATGAGAACCCATCCGGCAAAGGCGCAAATGAGGCCCGACAGCATATAGACCGAGATCAGCACCGAACGCGTGTTGACGCCGGCAAGCTTGGCCGCTTCCGCATCGTCACCCACCGCATAGACGTGCCGGCCCCAGGCGGTGTGGCGCAGCACATAGGCGAGCACCAGCACAATGGCGATGAAAGCCAGCACGCCATAGGTGAAGACCGCGCCACCCACCGAGAACGACTGCCCAAAAAACTGTAATAACGGCGCCTGCGTTTCGATCTCCTGCGCCCGGATCGTCTCATTGCCCGAATACAAAAAATTGCTCGCCAGCGCGATCTGCCAGACGCCGAGCGTCACGATGAAGGGCGGTAAGCCTCGTCAACGACGCCACGGCCGGCTGCCAGGCCGAGCACATCTATGGGCGCGGCAAGGAGTTTCGCGATTACGCCTATTTCTTCGTCGGCGCCTTCATTGGCGGCGGCATTGTCCTCAACAACTCGGTCTATCCCGGCCGTCGCGGCAATGCAGGAGCCCTGGGCTCCCTCCGCAGTTTTGGTCCGCAGGGCGAAAGCCAGCAATTGATCGACGTCGCCTCGATCCACCTGCTGGAAACCCGTCTGATCGAGAACGGCCATGACCCCGCCGAACTCTGGTCGCTTCCGCAGGACTGGAGCCGCTTCCCCCGCTTCGTCGACCCCTGGATCGGCCGTACCGCCCAGGAGCTTGCGCGCGCCACCCTCTCGGTCTGCGCCGTTATCGACTTCGAGGCCATCCTGATCGATGGGGCCTTCCCGGCCTCGGTCAAACACGAACTCGTAGAAAGAACCCGTCGCTACCTCGTCAACCAGGACATGCGCGGCCTCATCGCCCCGCGCGTCGAGGCCGCCACAGTCGGTTTCAACGCTCGCGCCATCGGCGCAGCCGCCAGCCCCCTCTTCGACCGCTACTTCATGAACGGCAATGTGCGCCTGTCGGCGTGAAGCGTTAGAGTTGCGACGCAAGCTCCAGCCCCCTCAGAACGACCTGTCGTCCCCCTCCGCGTCAACGGAGCAAAAAGTTAGCCTTAGCCCTTTATGAGCTTTCACGCTGGCGAGGTTGGCGTCAGCCACGAAGCAACTTCTGCTGCTAATTGTTTTTCCTTTGCGTCGCGGCAAAGATCATAGTCGTATCAAACGCCACTACGGACTGACGTCAAAAACGCCATGCCAGCAAAACCATCAAATCCTGGCAGAGCCGGTAAGAGCGAAGGTCAGTATCAGCGCGAAGCGATACGCCTCCTCAACCGGGCCAAGAAGCTCTTCCCTGACCTGCCCCCTGTCGAAGCTCTGATTGTTGAAGCGAGCTCGTCTCCAACCATCAAGTGGTCGACGCTGCGGCGCTATAAGCCAAGCTATCACAGGGCACTAATTGCTGCGGGCTCGTTCAGTCCTGAAGCCGATTTCGCGCGCTTGTGTCGCGGACTAACTGAGCGGGGCGGCCAGCCCCTGGAGCCTCAGACATCAAGCAACAAAGTGACCGATGCCACGCGTGACGAGGCTGCGGCAACCTTCCAGTATCTCAAACGCCTCGTTCTCAAGCGCAAGGGAAGAAGCGCCATGGCGGCAGGTCTATATGTGCTTGTTGCACCCAGGATCGGTATGCGACCCGTCGAACTACTCGATGCCGTCGTGACCGAAGAAATGGTGCATATAAAAACCGCAAAGCGTCGCAATGGAAAGTTTTACAGGAGTTTGCGGCTAACCCGCTTCTCCCCGACATTCATAGAGGCACTGAAATGGCTCTGCGTCCTCGCCCAGGACGAAACCACTGCCGCGCCTAGCGCCGCCCCCGAAGAGCGCTTCGAATCCTGGCGCAATGCCGTAGCCGAGGCGCTCGCTCGGGCGAGCAAAGCCGCTGCCAGCCGGCGATTGAGCCTCTACTCCTTTCGACATGTATCGCTGGCGACCTGGAAGGCCAACGGCTTCTCTGCCGCCGACATCGCCCTCATGGCAGGGCACCTGGATCTAAGGGGCGCCGGCCATTACGCCTCAGGTCGCCATGGATGGCGAGATGAGACAGCGCTTGTCAGTCCTCTCATGCCCTCGCCATCCGAAGAGCGTGCAGCCCCCCTATTTCCGTCCATTCGTCAGACGAGGTCGGATCTTGCTTCACCCTCCGCCGGGGAGGACGTCAGCAGGACCCTGGCTGACGCGACCGAGCCTGCCGCTCAATCGGGAGTCGGCGTTGCGCAAATTGACTTTGTCTATGAAGATTTCCCAACGCCTGGAGCAAAGCCGGCCGTCGTACCAAGCGGCATTGATGCGCGGGCTATATTTGAGGCTCGAGCAGACGAGATTGAAGCCAACGTGGATCGCTTGGTACGAAATCAGAGACATAGGAACAAGGAAAGTCGATCCGGCTTACCCCGCAAACGATAATGCAGTCCTTCCGTGGAGCTGACGGGAACACCTGTCAACCGTTGACCTCGCCCTGCAATCTCCCTCTTGGGATGCGTTGCGAAATCCACCAGCAGGTCATCGGCAGGTCATCGGCAGGTCGTGGTGAATTGTCACTAAATTATCTTACAGCGTTGTCCGTTGAGCCCGATGCGTTATCAGTTTCGAGAAAAGTGTTATTGCTCTGTGGCAGAACTTTTTTCGGGTCCGTCCCAACTAACCTCAATGAGCTCATTTCATTCATGTCGTCCCCGGCCAAAACCCAAGCCCTGCGTGAAGCTGAGATCTTCGGGCAGGATGGCCGCATCTTCGGCGGGAACAGCAAGGCAACCGAAAGATAACGGTCGTCAGATCCAGCCGGGACTCTTCGGTGACTTTGCACACGTGTCATGTCAGTGCTGGGTCTAATAACCGCTGGCATTGGATGGCGCGTTCAAGATCGGCTTTTCGACAATACCAATATCGAGGATAGAGCGAGGCCTTAAATTGACCGGGATGGAGGCACGTTCCCGGGCGGTTTTCGTTCAGCCACAGCAGCATCGATAAACACGTGGAGCAAGCCCTTTGAACACCGCTCCGAACGCGTTTCGAGGCTTTGTCGCACATCCCCCCGGCGAAGTAGCCGTTGTGCGATCGAGATGAGCCATATCGCACATTCCCCGGCATAGGGGCCGTTGTGCGATCGATATGAGACGCTATCGATCATATTCAATGCCTGATGGGTTGAGTCAGAGAAATCCGCCTCGGGTTTGCCCTAGCATTCATTTCAAGAGGAGCGCATCCGTTTTCGACAACCAAACAGCGGGTAGCGCTGGCAGCAAATTGCAGAACTGGCGCTACTGGATGCTTGTTGAGCTTGGCGACGCGATTGTGGGCTTTGCTGCCTCTCCGGTGCGCGCAGTGGACATAATAGAGGGCCTATACAGGCGAAATTGCCTGCTCAAGCCTACACTCGTAGTCACCAGCTCATATTCCTCAGGGAACTGGAGCCCCGCCCCTCGAAGCAAATTCTCCACATCCGGCTCGGGAGGAACATCCAGCAAAATGTAGGCGTGCTTCAATCGCTCCCTGTCTGCGAACCTGAGCACAGCGGCGCCGTATGCATTCTCGGCTGGTCTACAGCATGGGAAAACCGGATGCCCGGGCGACTTACCACCCAGGGCGTAAACGAGACCCGCTATTTGGTTGAAGCCGATGATATCGTCGCCTGGCTGAAAGCCGCTTTCTGTCGCCGCGGCGCGAAGGTCCTCAACTAGCCGGCTCGTATCGACATCCAGCAACACCGAGACTGGAGGGTAGCCGACCATAGTCGGCTGGTCCTGAGAGGCCATGCTACGAGGCTTGATCTGAGCAGGTTGAGTCCAACTGCCCTGAATCACCTGGCTTGTCGTATAAGCACAGACCAAAAGACACGTGAACTGCACCAGCCGATAAGACACAAACCGGTCCCGCCATAGCAGCCACAGCAAAGCCAAAATCAGCGCAAACCAAGGCCCCGCATAAAACTGGATGACGTTGTAGATCGGATTGGACGTGCCAAGAGATCCGGCGAGCGGCGCACCCAGAAGAAACAGCAGGACGATCCATCTGCTCCAACCCAGTCGCAGGATATCGCTGCGGTAGGCGACGAACACCAAGCCAGCCAGCAGTAGCACCCAAGCCAACTGCGCGGCGATGTAGAAGCGAGTCATGCCGAGATACGGCGTTGTTACTAGCCGGTCTGCCACATCGACCAAAATACCGCTGGGTAGGCTCATGATCGCAGCCAGCCCGATCGCCAGAGCGGCGAGCGCAGGCCACCTGCCAAGCTCCTTCAACGGCCCTCGCGATAGCAGATCGGCCCCGGCAGCACCGAGCAGGAGAAAGCTGGGCAGGAACCAGACCGCGCTGGTCAGCAGCAGGACCCCGACCTCAGTTGGATAGGCAATCAACTTGTCGGCCGGATTGTGATAGCCCAGCGACTGGTAGATACTCCAGCCATCCATGAAATCGCGCAGCGCCTGTGCTGGCGACCGCTCTGTGGTGAACGTCAGCAGTAGCCAGGCTGAGAAGCCGGCAAGAACACAGGCCGCAAAGGCAAGGGAACGCTGGGGCCGAGCGCATATCGCGACGGTCACCGATGTCATTGCTAGCATAGGCAAAGCGGTTGGAAACTTTGCAAACAGGACGATGCCGAAGAAGAAGCCGTAGAGCAGGCCCCATCCCATATAGCGTCGATTATTGCCGCCAAGGCTGACGACGCTGAGAAGCGTCAACCCGGTCAGTGTGTTCACCGCCATCGCTGTAAGCGTGTAGTAGCTCGGCGTCAGGTAGGACCACTGATAGTGCAGCAGGCTGCCCACGATGAGGAACAGCGGCACCTGCAGACGCTGCCAATGTGTCAGCTCCTGTTGCCCTGCAAACCACGGACGAATGGCGGCAACACCCGCAGCTAGGACCAGCGCGGAGACAACCACGAGCCCAACGCAGGCAAGCCGGAAGTAGATAGGATTGTGGCCGACCAGACCAAAAACGTATCCGCTAAAGCGAAAAATGGTGGAGACGTTCTGCGTCACCTCATCGGGATAGCGTGGCCCCATGAGATAGATGCCCTCGTCGCCAAAGCCCAAGGCTCTCCCCGCCTCGACGGCGAGGAGAATGAGCATGGCAATTGCCATGGTGCCAAGAAGCAGGGCACTCGTCCTGCCGGCGTGCGAACCTGACCCAGGGATGTCTTGCGACATACCTAGCCCTTCTCACACACTAGATAGATGCTCGAGCAAAGGTCGGGATAGATCTGGCCAAGCGCAAAACATCCTTCCAAATACTCCTTGGAAATGATGTCGGTCTGGAGCAGACGATCCCACTGGAAGTTCGCAAGCGCCTTGAAGAAGATACCAGAGCGGTGAACGACGCGCAGGCCACCGCCTGCAACTTCGCGCTCAAGCGTATCAAGCGTGTAGGTGTTGCGATGACCGTGCGCCGCCTCGGCAGGCGTGATTGCCGAATTATGACTGATCAAACCCATCTTCACCGCTATCTGACGCGACGGAGCATTTGCATTGGGGCATACAAGGAACAGTCGCCCATTGTCCGAGAGCCACTCATCGTTGATCCGACGCAGCACGCCGACCGGATCATCCAGGTGCTCGAGCACATGGGTTAGGATGATATTGTCATAGCGCCCAGGAAGTTGCACCGTTTCAAACAGACCGTGAACATACCGGACTCGATCGCCTAGGACCTTGCGTGCATCGGCTATCGCCATGTCCGATGCTTCCACGCAGGTTATGTCTTCTAAATGATTGAGCAGGCGCTTGGTGAATTCACCCCGGAAACTGCCCAGTTCGAGCGTGGAACCCTGGTTGAACAGCGGCTCGAACGATCGAAGCATGAAGGGATGCATGACGTCGAGGTCGAAATTGTAGGCGTATTTGTGCCCATCGGCGTCGCTCAGCTCCAGGTTGTAGTCACGCTGACTTGTCATTCGTCTTCCTGCTCAAATAAATTACCATCCGTTCGATGGAGCCGCCGCTATCCTGCCCCTGAAAGCCGAGCTTGCTATAGAGTCGGCGTGCCGGCGTCTGGCTCCATGAAACCTCAAGGCAGACGCGCAGCATTCCCGCCTCCTGAGCTAGGGCCAGGAACCGGCCGACCAATTGTTCACCAATGCCCTGCCTCAGGCAACGCTTTAGCACACTTGCGCTGGTGATAAACCCGGTCCTGCCCTCCCTGTCGTTGCAATAGCCGGCCACGAGACCGACCAGCGCTCCATCGCTCCACGCCTCGCACAACAGGGCATGGCGCTTGAGCTTTGTCGCATAGTCCAGGATGCTAGTCCGACTGCTCAGCGTCGGGACGAAGTCGGCATCGGCCTCGCGAAGATGGCTGACTACATCTTCAAGCGACGCCGTGTCCGTCGCGTAGGCTATGGCGGCGCTCACCGTTCGAGCACCGCGAGCCCGAAGCCGAACCTGCCGAACTCGTTGCCGTTGTAGAGCAGATAGTGCCGGCCTTCGTGGCTGAAGGCGTGGGGATAGCATTGCATGTCGGAATCCCACTCGCCCGCTGTGCCTTCCAGTCCGGGGTTGTCGTCGTCGCGCGTCCAATGGCGCAGGTCGGTCGAAAAGGCGTGGCCAATCCGGTAGCCGCGGGCCGCATTGCTGCGAAAGTCCGAGGACTGGCGGTAGCAGAAGAACATGTGGTGCACGCCGTCGATCTCGATGACCGTGGGCAGCGCCTGACTTTCCTCGGCTCCAAGGCGATCTGCAATAATGGCCTGCGCTTCCTGCTTGACCCAGTTGATCCCATCCGGCGACGTGGCGTGGCCGATCTTGTAGGTTCGGTCGGGGGCGGCATCGCTATAGCGCCGCCAGCCCGTGCCGAAAATATACCACATATGGAAGACATCGCCGACCACCCTGACGAACCCGTCACCCACGAGGCACGGTTCATGCAGCGACGGCCCCATGATAGGGCCAGCACCGAGGCGCTGGAAGGTGAGCCCGTCGTCCCTGCTCACGGCCAGCCCGATGGCGGTATCCACCGAGACTGAAACACGGCGATTCCAGCCGCAGGTGTAGCCATAGACCGCGTCGCCGTGACGCAGCACATTCATTGGGAATATGCCATGCTCGTCGAAAGCGCCAAGTTCCCCCAGCGGCATGACAGTACCAGAGGACAGGCCTCTGACGGTGCACAGGTCCTTTTCCACGTCCACGAAAGCGATATGGCTAAGATACTTGCCGCTTTCCACATCCAGCGACCGAGTGGAAAAGTAGATGCGCAAGAAATCCTTGAACACCAATGTCTGCGGGGACTGCGCGAAGCCAACACGGCCCTCGGGCAAGCCGTGTTTGCGGGTATCGAATATCTGGCCGAGCTTCTTCCACCTCATGGTCATGCCAGCTCGCCATCCAGAACCGCTAGCCCAAAACCGTGCCTACCGACGCCATTGCCGAGGTAGGCCATATATGTTCTGCCGTCGGCGGCGAAGACATGCGGGTAACTGATCATTTCTTCATCCCAGCCTTGCGGCGACACGTCGATGCCGGCCTTGCGGTCGTCGCGAAACCAGGTGCGCAGATCCGGGCTCGAGGCATAGCCGATGCGGTAACCATTCGCCTTGCCCCGGAAGTCGGCGCTGTACCGATAGCAAAAAAACATGTGATAGCGACCGTTGGCGAAAAACACGTCCGGGCTGGCCTGAGCTTCGTCCGGCTCGATGCGGCTCTCTATCAGGTCGACGTCCGATTTTTCCCACACTAGGCCGTCATTCGAGCGGGCATGACGAATCTTGTAGACCGGCTCGGGCCGACCGTTTACCAGTTTCCAGCGCCGCCCGGCAATGTAGAACAGATGCCAGCCATCCTCGAACCAGCGGATCTTGGGGCCGCTTAGCACGAAGGGCTCGTTGAGTGAATAGGGCAGAACCGGTCCGTTGCCGAGCCGCTGAAAGGTTACCGCGTCGTCACTCTCGGCGATGCCGATGCCGACATTGAACGGCACGGACTCGCAACGGGTCCATCCTGCATAGTAGGCGCGGTAGCGGCTTCCGTGCCGGATGACCGAAACCGGATAAGTGCCGAATTCATCGAAGGTTCCGAGCGCGCCCAGCGGCAGGATGGGCTGGTCGCTAACCCTCAGGACTTTCGTCGGGTCGGACCGGTCGAGGTCGACGAAGGCCGAATAGCTGACATAGTTGCCGTTTGGCTCCGCCGGAGGCCTGCAGGAAAAGTATATACGAATGAAATCATCGAATAGGAGCGACGAGGGTGCCTGGGCAAAGCCAGCCAGCCATGGCCGTCCAGACGAATGCATCGCCGGATCAAATATGCGGCCGAGTTTATTCCAAGTAAACACTAGATCAGCTCAATTGTGGGAATGATATCGTTCCAGTATTTCGGCCGAATTGAACACATGAACATCGTGCCGCGCGGCGCCAAACGTTCGTCAGTCTCGAACTGCTCGAAATAGGTCTCGACGATCTCGGCCCCGCAATCCGGGTGATTGGCCCGAAAGGCGGCAATGACGGCAGCGAGCCGTCGAGCACCACGTGACGCTCGAAGTGGGTAAGAATATCGTCGTCGTAAAGCCGTGTCCCAGCCCAAGTTCAAGGAGCGCCCTGGTCCCTTCGACCTGCTCCATCACGCGCTTGGGGTACCACGACAAGATGACCTGACTGTCGAAGTCGTAAATGTTGTCGCCGGCATAGAAGCTGTCTGGACCAGCCTCCTCCTTGTTGCTAGCAGCAATCATCGCACCATCCCGCGTACATATGCATCGCACCTAGACAAATTCGTAACCTGTTGCGAGCTGTTTTTGAATGGTCTCCAACGGGCAGAACATCATCACGTCCAAAATCGACAACCACGGCACGAAGTTTGCGCCGAACTGCTGATAGGGCATGGACTGCGACTTCAGGAACTTGAGTTCGATACCGCGGTTGGCGAAATTATCCCGGTTGTAGAGTTCGGTTCCGCCGATCGCATTGAGATAGGTGTCGGCTCCGCGCGCCTCGCACACTGCCAGAACCTTGCTTTCGGACTTCAGGGAATGGTCGATCGGAACGTTCGACGAGATGACGATGGGCGTCTTGACTTCGAGATAGGCGCAGACCTTGACGAGCGAGTGGTGAACGAAGCCGAAGAGATTTCGGTCCGCATGGTTTATGATGTCCACGATCAACGGCATCACTGCATCATAGTGGGGCGCCTTAGCGTAGGCGCCCTTAATCTGGTTGAGCAGCGCCGAGGCGGAGAAATCTGCGGCCAGCTCCCGTACCCCGATATCGAGATGGTCGGGCGCCGACTTCAGCGGCAAGGAGAAGGTCACAGCTTCGCCGTTGCGCAGCAAGCGGTTGCGGTTAATCCAGCCCTTCTTAGTATACTTTAAGTTGTCGTAGACGATGAATTCGTCGACCGCCGCAATGAGCTGGAAGTATCCGATATAGGGCAGAAAGTACGGCTGATTTATCGCCAGAATCATGGCGATGCTGCGCCTTTGACGGCCGCGATGATCCTCTCGACATCCTCGCTCGCAAGATCTGGGTAGATCGGGAGGCACAGCACGCGTTCAGAAGCGTTTCGTGCGATCGGCATCTCCCCTGCCGAAGAGGGTAGGCTGGCATAGGGCGCGAAATCGCTCAGCAGAGGATGGAAATAGCGCCGCGTATAGATGCCGACGTCGGCCAAACGCGCCTGCAACTGGTCCCGGCTGAGGGGAAAGGCCTCATGTACCAGTATCGGGAAGTAGCTGTAGTTCATGCGCGCCGCCGCCCATGCAATGCACTCGATACCCTCTATCTGCGCGAACTCGGACCGGTAACGTTGATCCACCGCCTGGCGCGCGACGATGGCATGGTCGACATGACTGAGCTGCAACAGACCCATCGCGGCACTGAACTCGTTCATCTTGCCGTTGAGGCCCGGCGACCGCACTTCGACTTCGGAAACGAGACCGAAGTTCCGCAACTGCTCAATGCGCGCCTTGGCCTCCGCGCTCCCACATATAATGGCGCCACCCTCGAAGGTGTTGAACACCTTGGTGGCGTGGAAGCTGAGGACGGAAAGGTCACCGTGTCGCAACACGCTACCGCCGGCATCCCGTACGCCAAAGGCGTGTGCTGCGTCGTAGAGAACCTTGAGCCCATGCTTGGCAGCAATGGCCTCGATCCTGTCGACCGCGCAGGGATTTCCATAGCAATGGACAGGAAGCACAGCGGTAGTCCGCGGAGTGATGGCGGCTTCGATCTGGGCCGGATCGATGTTGAGTGTTCCTGGTTCCACGTCGACAAAGACCGGCGTCAGCCCGTTCCAGACGATGGCGTTGGAAGTAGCTACGAAGGAATAGGGTGTGGTGATCACTTCACCGCTGAGCTCAAGCGATTGCACCGCCGTCACCAGCGCCGCCATGCCGCTCGAGAACAGGCAGATATGCTCTACCCCGAGATAGGCCGCCAGACGGGCCTCGAATTCGCGGTGAAGCGGTCCCTGATTGGTCAGGATGCCGCGGTCCCAAATGCCTTCAAGGTATGGAATGAGCTCTTCAAGCGGCGGCAGGGCCGGCTTGGTTACATAGATGTCCGACAACTTATCGCTCAAATTCAATTTCTCGCAGGAGACGTCGACCGGCTCGCGGAACACTCCGCAACCGCCGCGTCCGGGGGTTTCGTGGGACGCAGCAGTTCCTGGACCCGGGCTTCACTATATCCGCCAGCACCCACCGCGGTAGTCCACTGCGCAACGATGTTGAAATCCTCGTCCACATCCGCACCGAACACGGAAAGCACGCTGCTGTCCACCATGCGCGGTCCAGTTCTCTCCAAAAGGACCCATGAGTGAGCTAGATCCCTACAGTCCACGCGTTCCAATGCCGCTTTGACGATCTCCGTACTCCCCGGATACCCGCCAGAGAGCCAAGGATAGCCAACATTGCGAGCGCCCAAGGCATAGAGAAGGCCGGGCGACTGGCCCGACAGATCGATCATAGGCATTCCGGGCCGAAAGCCGGCCGCCTTCGCACCGCTTTGGGCCTCTTCTATATAGGCCGCAAAATCGGACGACAGAGTCAGCGAATGACTCGGATTGCCTAGGGCCACTTGTCGGTTGTTCGTCCACAGTGGCTCAGGTTGCCGGTAGGGTTTCGCCAGACCATGCTGCAGGAAGAACAGGGCAAGCACCGGCGCGAGAAGCGTATAAGGAATCAAGTCTCGGTCGCGAAGAACGGCCCCAGACCGCGTCGCAAACAGCATTGCGGCGAGAACCCAGAATATGCATGCGTCGCCCGCGAGCTTCCAATAATTGTTGTTCGAGCCGAATGCATAGATCAGCGGCAAGGCCATGAACCCGAGACCGAGCGCGTAGTTGCGTAGAACGATGGTTCCGGTCTCACCAACTTCAGGCGCCCGCGCGAGGCGGAACAGGGTCGGAAATGCGAGAAGAATCGAGGTCGCAGGGAATGCAAGCAGGATGGCGCGGGCGCTCAGTCCGATATCCCAGCTCGATGGTACGACCCGTAGCAGGATCAGAGCTGCTATCAAACAGCAGAACAATGCCATTGCCAGACCCAGACCGGCAACCGGCGCCGAAGGGCGGCGGAACAAGGCACCAGCCAGCAACAGCACAGCTCCCGTAGCGATGGCAATGATCCAGTCGGGGGCGGTCATATCTATGCCGTCCAGCCGCAGGATCTCTGCCAAAGAGTATCCGGCGCCGACCATTCCTGAGATTTCCACCGCCAGGCGAATGCGATCCAGGAACGAGGTCAACGAGCCGTCGATGGCGTAGGCACTAATCACCAGCAGCAGCGCCGAGGTGATGGTGGATATGGCCAGCCCTCGCAGGCTCCATCGTCCCGACAGCAACACGACCAGGACAACGAGCGGCCCTAGGGCTGCCGCGGTGGAAACCTTTGCCATGAAGGTCAACCATCCGCCAACCCCGATCAGGATCCAGCCTACCACGCTCGCCCGGCTCATATCTTTGCCAGCGCGAACCAACCCAATGCCTGTCAGCATCAACGCCTGCAACGAAAGAGTATTGTAGCTGGGTGAAAGTGGAAGCCAGAACAGAAAGGCGACGCTGAGGGTCGAAATCGCCGTCGCCTGCGCGAGGCCCAGAAAGGTGAAGTGCTGCCGGCCGTCGAGTTCTCGCAGCGTCACGTAGGACAGGATCAATCCCGTTCCATAGGTCAGGACGATGTTGGCGACACGCATAAGATGCGGGTCTTGGCCCAGAAAATGAAAAAGCGGAAAGTACACGAAACCGAACTGGGTATTCGAATAGTCGTAGTAGAACGGATCCTTGATCCAGATGATGTAATAGGCTTCATCGGTGAAGTCGAAGCCATACCCCATAAAGATCAGGGCATAGGTCATGACTATAAGGGACAGGGCGCACAGGACGACCGACGCAAAGCCGAGACCCCACGACTGCGTTTGACGCATTCCGTTACTCACTCGTGCCGACATGCAAGCCGAGGCGTTCGCCTTTGTAGCGGCCATCGCGAACCCGGGTCCACCAGGCCTCATTGTCCAGGTACCACTGCACGGTCTTGCGCAGGCCCGTCGCCAGGCTCTCCCTTGGCGCCCAGCCAAGCTCGCTGCGCAGCTTTGATGCATCGATCGCATAGCGCCGGTCATGCCCGGGGCGATCGGTGACGTAGGTGATCAGATCATGGTAGCGGCCCTGCGGCAGCGGGCGCAGTTCTTCGAGCAGATCGCAGATCATCCGGACGATGTCGATGTTCCGGAATTCGGCTCCGCCACCGATATTATACACTTCGCCGACGGACCCAGTCTCGAACACTAGGGTGATGGCCCTGGCGTGATCCTCGACATAAAGCCAGTCTCGGACCTGGAGGCCATCGCCATAGACCGGCAGCGACTTTGCCTCAAGCGCGTTAAGAATCATCAACGGAATCAGCTTTTCAGGAAAGTGGAAAGGCCCGTAATTGTTCGAGCAATTGGTCATCAGAACGGGCAGGCCGTAGGTGTGGTGCCACGCCCGTGCGAGGTGATCCGAGGCGGCCTTCGAGGCGGAATAGGGGGAATTGGGTCTATAAGGCGATTCTTCTGTGAACAACCCCTGGCTTCCGAGCGACCCGTATACCTCGTCGGTTGACACGTGATGGAAGCGAAATTCCGCACGGCGCTCGCTGGGCAAGGCAACCCAGTAGCTGCGTGCCGACTCCAGCAGGGTAAAGGTCCCGATGATGTTTGTATTGAGGAACGCGGCCGGACCATCGATCGAGCGGTCAACATGGCTTTCTGCGGCAAGATGGATGATGCCATCCGGCTGGTAGCGTGCAAACAACTCGGCGATCCCGGCGGCGTCACAGATATCCACCTTTTCGAAGCGATGCCGCTCCGATCCCGCTACGGATGCGAGGGAGTCGAGGTTGCCGGCATAGGTGAGCTTGTCGATGGTCACCACCGTGTGCTTGGTCTCATCGATCAGCTGGCGCACTAGCGTAGAGCCGATGAAACCGGCACCGCCAGTCACGAAGATAGTCTTCAAGCTATTTGGATTTTTTTCCATCGGCAGCGGTTAGCCTGGTTGGTCCGTACCGGACAATTCCCTGGCGACGCCCGCCAGATAGTCCCGGTACTCGCAGGCTGGCATGGTTTCCAGCAGTGCCTGGAAACGCTCGGCGCTGAGAAAGCCGCGGATAAAAGCCGCTTCTTCCGGACAACCAATCTTGATCCCCTGCCTTGTCTCTATGTTTTCGACATAGACGGACGCCTCGTGTAGGGCCGAACTCGTCCCCGCGTCGAGCCATGCAAAGCCACGGCTCAGTCGTCGTACCTGGAGTTCACCGCGCCTCATGTATTCGAGGTTGACTTCGGTTATTTCGAGCTCCCCCCGGGCCGAGGGCCGGATTGAGCCGGCGATGTCAACCGCCCCGCTATCGTAGATATAAACGCCAGGAACCGCATATGGACTCTTCGGACGTGCCGGCTTTTCCTCGATGGAGAGTGCATTTCCGGACTTGTCGAATTCGACTACGCCGTAGCGGCTCGGGTCCTTGACGTGATAGGCGAAGATGGACGCGCCCTTCTCGAAGGCTCCCACCGCACGGGAGAAGTCATCGCCCCCCGAAAATATATTATCGCCTAGCATCAGGACGAAATTGCTATCGCCGATGAATTCCCGGCCAATCAGAAGAGCCTCGGCAATACCATTGGGTCTGGCCTGCTCAAGAAACGAGAACGATACGCCCCATTGAGAGCCGTCCCTAAGGAGTTGCTGAAAGCGCGGTAGGTCGTGCGGCGTACTGATGATGAGGATTTCCCGGATGCCCGCCGCGATCAGGACCGTGATCGGATAATAGATCATCGGCTTGTCGTAGACCGGCTGCAATTGCTTGCTGGCCACCTGGGTCAAAGGAAAAAGGCGGGATCCGGATCCGCCAGCCAGAAGAATGGCCTTCATATTCAAGCTCACTCAGATTCCCCCTCTCGACGGCGCAAGGACCAGAATTTTGCCGTTACGAAATTAAGGGCAACCAAGAACGGCACAAGGATGAGTTGAGCAAAAAATGCAGAAAGCTCGGTGGTTACGAGCAATACCCGCAGGAGTATCATATTGGCCACAATAGAAAATCCGTTTGCGGTCGCATAGCGTATCAGGTTCTTGCGAAAATCGAGTTTATCGCCGGGCAGGAAAACCCATGTGTGGTTCAGGTAGTAGGTGAACAACAATCCGATCAGTGACACCGCGGCGATCGAGAAGACGGGGTCCAGATGCCAGATCGACACAAAGACATAAAAGAGCACCAGCGTGAGCATGAAATTTCCGCCCCCTACGAAGAGGAATTTCACCAACTCCACCAGGTTCGTGCGTCCAATAGGCAGCGACACTGCGGAAGATCCTAGAATTTCTCGCGAACGATGTAGTTCGGCTTTTTGCGAACTTCCTCGTTGATGCGCCAAACATATTCACCGATGACGCCCAGCATGACCATGATGAGGCCAGACAGACAGAGATTGACGATCATCAGGGGCGCCCAGCCGTCAAAGGGCGTGTGTCCCATGGCCCAACTGGCCACGATGGTCACTGCATAGATGATCCCTGCAACCGACACTGCCAAGCCGCAAAGGGAGATGAAGCGGATCGGCAGGTAGGACGCGTCGAGAATGGCGTCCATAAAATTCTTGAGGCGCTTGGCGAAATTATACTGTGACCGGCCAATCGTCCGCTTCTGGCGAACATAGGGGATTAGCTGCATGCGATACCCCGTCCAGAGCAGGTCGCCCTGAAAAAACCGGTGGCGGACGTCCACAGCATTGAACGCGTCCATGACCTTCCGGTCCATCAACACGAAATCGAAGCCACCGGCCGGCATTTGCGGAAGCGACAGCCGGATGATTTCGTAAGCGATCCTAGACGTCATCTTTGCCGCAAAGCCATCGGCTCGATCCGTTCGGTAGCAAGCGACGATTTCTGCGCCCTCGCTCCACTTCGTCACCATTTGGGGAATCAGATCGACGGGATCCTGCAAGTCGGCAGAAATGTTGATGACGGCGTCTCCACTGGCCTCAGCAAAGCCAGCGAGCATAGCTGCCATCTGCCCGAAGTTACGCGTGAAGGTGATACCGACGACCGAACTGTCATTCGCCTTGATGCCTCTTATCTCTTCTAGAGACCGATCGCGAGACCCATCGTCAACAAAAACTATCTCATAGGCAAAATCGTGCAGAGCACCATTCTCTGCAAATAGAGACTTTATCTTCTTGTATGTTTCGGTCAGCGCGAGCTCGTTCTGGTATACCGCGACGACGAAAGATATTCTGCGAACCATGTGTTTCGAACTTTTCCTCGACATCATCGACGTCAACCACTGACTATCTCGAGCGACTTTGAGACATTTCGCTTCTGCTGCCCGCCTAACCGTTCACTAGAGGCTTATAGTCGCAGATCGCTGAGTATTCCTCAGAACCGTCTCGATACCCCACTCCAACCATTGTACCCGTGCTAGTCGGTATAGAGCGTCATTACAAGATACCGCGTTATTTCGACCAAAGACGCATCCGGACAACGCCGACCCGGGAGCAGCTTCGCCATTTCCGCCCGACATTGGTATGAGCACCGAACGAGCGGTGAAAGACGCGCCCGGCCTGATGACATAGTAGGGTCCGCTATGATAAACCGCCACCGGCTTTGCCTAGAGTTTGCTTCGCCGTTCGGACCATCTGTATTTCGTATTCACCCATGAGACTTTGATGATCGATCGTTTTCGGACCTGGGTCCTGGGTCTGCCGCGACGCGTAAAGCAAGCGATACTGCTTACCTTCGACTTTGTTGCCCTTTCATGTGCGCTATGGGCCAGTTTTTGCCTTCGCTATGACGCGTGGTACCTGCCCAACTCTTTGGATCAATGGATCGTCATTGTCCTCGCACCGGTGGTGACGATCCCTGTTTTCATTCGGATGGGGCTTTATCGGGCAATCGTCAGATATCTGCCCGAGCGGGCGATGTGGACTATCCTGCGGGCAATGGTTGTCGCCACTGTGGCATGGGTTGTACTCGTCTTTCTGTCTCAACTGGCAGGGCGCCTCGTTGTGCCCCGGTCCGTACCACTGATTTATCTTGGCCTTGGAACCTTCATCATTGCCGGCAGTCGCTTTGCGGCAAAATGGACATTCCTGCCGCAATTTGACCGAACACTAGCATCGCAAACAGCCGCGATCATCTATGGCGCGGGCGACGCGGGCATACAGCTTGCTCAGTCGCTGCGCAGCACGCATATGGTGGTGGCCTTCGTAGACGATAATCCCGCCTTGCACCGCCGTGAACTGGCAGGCGTCAGGGTGCATAGTCCTGGTGCCCTAGAGGAACTTATAGCAGAGCACGGGGTCAAGGACGTCATCCTGTCGATCCCCTCACTCACTTCCCAACGCCGCAAGGAAATTGTTGCCTCCGTCAGCAAGCATGGCGTCAAGATCCGCGCGCTTCCATCCATCGTCGATCTCGTTACCGGCAAATACCTTGTCAGCCAGATCAAGGAAATCGACATCGTCGAACTACTTGGCCGTTCATCGGTGCCGCCAGATGCCGAACTGATCAAGCACATGGTCGTCGGTCGCTCAATCATGGTGACGGGGGCCGGCGGCTCCATCGGCTCGGAGCTCTGTCGCAAGATAGCTAGTTGGAGCCCTCGCTGCCTGGTGCTGTTCGAAGCCAATGAGTTCGCGTTGTACCAGATCGAGCAAGAGCTTTCCGAGTTGCAGGATCTGGTCGTCATACCCGTCCTCGGCTCGGTCATTGATCGGGAACGCGTGAACATGGTGCTGGCGCAGCATGACATCAAGGTTGTGTTTCACGCTGCAGCTCACAAACATGTCCCTCTTGTTGAAGCCAATGCCTTGGAGGGCATCAAGAATAACGTTTTTGGTACGGCAGCCGTGGCCGAGGCGGCCTACGCTCAGGGTGTTGAGAATTTTGTCCTGATCTCAACGGATAAGGCAGTCCGACCAACAAATGTGATGGGCGCGACCAAGCGGTGGGCCGAGCTCATCGTAGGCAACATAGCCATGCGAGCCAAGAGCGAGGAGACTGGACAGCGCTTTTGCGCCGTACGCTTCGGCAACGTCTTGGGCTCTAACGGGTCCGTAGTTCCGCTCTTTAAACAGCAGATCGCCGCCGGCGGCCCATTGACCCTCACCGACGCCGCCATGACCCGCTACTTCATGTCGATCCAGGAGGCCGCCGAGCTGATCGTGCAGGCCGGCGCGCTTTCCAAGGGTGGCGATGTATTCCTGCTCGACATGGGCGAGCCCATGCTGATCTCTGAGCTAGCCGAGAACATGATCCGGCTGGCGGGCCTGTCGGTGAGAAATGAAGCCAATCCCCATGGCGACATTGAAATCGTCGTCACCGGCAAGCGTCCCGGCGAGAAGCTTTACGAAGAGCTGTTCTACAATTCTTCGGACGCCGAGATCACCAAGCATGCCAAGATTATGCGTGCTCCCTCGCGCGCGCGGTCCGTCTCCATTGCGGACCTGCTGGTCGATCTCCAGTCGATCATCGAGCGTCACGACGAACATGCGGCCCGTCAACTGCTGTTCGAAGCCGTCGAAAAAAGCGGCTAGGTTGGATCTCAACTTCAACATGATTGCCGCGACATGCGAAGGGGGTGGGACTTTCAGCAGCACGACCCACACCACACCGAAAGAGAGAGCGATGAGCGTCCGGAGCTTTGTAATCGTCGGGGCGAGCGGCATTGTGGGCCGGCAGCTGGTTCCGGCGCTGGTTGATGCCGGCTGTCGCGTCGTTCTGATCGGGCGCGACACCGAGAAGCTGAAGGGGATTTATCCCGGCGCCGATATCGGCGGCTACGGGGATATCGGCAAGACCGGTGGCGCCGGCCGCACGCTCCTTTACCTCGCGACCATCAACAATGACCAGGACGCGGACTACGAGACGTTCAGGGCCGTTAATGTCGACCTGGCGCTAGCCACTCGCGACCAGGCGGCCGCCTCCGGGATGGACCGCCTCGTTTATTTTTCGTCCACGCACGCCCTGGACGAGGCCAACCAGTCCGCCTATGCGCGCTCGAAAAGGGCTGCCGTCGAACTTCTGGGGCAGAATGCGCCGATCGACACCCGCATCCTCTACCTGCCTGCCGTCACCGGCGATGCCCTGTCCGGACGGTTGGCGGCGCTGAACAGATTGCCTGGATTCGTGTCGCGCCCGTTGCTCTCAGTGCTCAAGGCGCTCAAGCCCACCGTGACCATCCCGGACATCGTGGCGGCGCTCCTCACCCTCGATGACACGCGGGAGGACGCGCTGGTCGTCTCGACGGACCAGGAGCGCAACCCCTTCTTCGTGGGCCTCAAGTGGCTGATGGATTTTGTCAGCGCGCTGGCGATCCTGCTGCTGCTCTGGTGGCTGATGATTGCCGTTTGGGTGGTGATCAAGGCGCAGTCGCCGGGACCGGGCATTTTCTGCCAGACGCGTATTGGCCGCCACGGCAAGCCGTTCACCTGTTACAAGTTCCGCACCATGTATACGTCCGCCCCCAATGTCGCGACGCACCAAGTCCCGATCTCTGCGGTGACGCCCTTGGGCGGTTTCCTACGCAAATCCAAGATCGACGAATTGCCGCAGGTCTTCAACATTCTAGCCAACCAGATGAGCCTTGTTGGACCGCGCCCCTGCCTCCCCTCACAAACGGAACTGATTGCCGAGCGTCAGGCGCGCAACGTGCTGAGCATAAAGCCTGGCATCACCGGGCTTGCGCAGGTAAACGACATTGACATGAGCGACCCGGTGCGATTGGCCAACTGGGACGAGCGCTACCTCAAGTTGCGTTCGCTGCTGTTCGACATAAAGCTGATCATTCAAACCGGCCTGGGTCGAGGCCGGGGCGACAAGGTCCGCCTCGACCAAGCCTAGCCAAGACGCCTCGCTTTCGCTGCCTACCCTTGTTATCGAAATTCAGAGTAGCCCCCCATGCTGACCGACCTCCTGCAAAAAATCGACGATCGCACCGCAACGATCGGTATTGTCGGACTTGGCTATGTCGGCCTGCCCTTGGCGCTGCGCTTCGCCGAAGTCGGCTACAAGATCATCGGTTTCGACATCGACCCCGACAAGGTCGGACAGTTGATGGCGGGCCAGAGCTATATCGAGCATATCTCCCCCCCGAGCATCGAGCGGTTGCTGGCAAGCGGCTTCGAGGCCACGACAGATTATGCCCGCGCCACCGACGCCGACGCGCTTATCCTGTGCGTCCCGACGCCCCTCGACAAACACCGAGAACCCGACCTGAGCTATGTGCTCAACACCACCGACGCACTGGTGCCCTACCTACGGCCGGGGCAATTGCTGTCCTTGGAAAGCACCACCTATCCTGGCACCACCGACGAAGCGCTGCTGCCCCGCGTCCAGTCGCGCGGGCTCGAGGTCGGCAAGGACTTTTTCCTGGTCTATTCGCCCGAGCGCGAAGACCCGGGCAATACCAAATTCACCACCCAGACCATTCCAAAAGTCTGCGGCGGAGTGACCCCCAGCTGCCTCAAGGTCGGCGTCGCTCTTTATTCCGGCGTCATCGACCGCGTGGTGCCGGTGAGTTCGACGCGCGCCGCGGAACTGACCAAGCTGCTCGAGAACATCCACCGCGCCGTCAATATCGGTCTCGTGAACGAGATGAAGATCGTCGCCGATAAGATGGATATCGACATCTACGAGGTTATCCGCGCCGCCGCGACCAAGCCGTTCGGCTTCGTGCCCTATTACCCGGGCCCGGGCCTCGGTGGCCATTGCATCCCCATCGACCCCTTCTACCTGACCTGGAAGGCGAGGGAATATGGCGTCAACACGCGCTTCATCGAACTGGCCGGCGAGGTCAATTCCGCCATGCCCGACTTCGTGATCGGCAAGGTCGTGGGTGCGCTCAACAACCGCCGCAAGTCTCTTAACGGCAGCCGCATCCTGGTCCTGGGTCTTGCCTACAAGAAGAATGTCGACGACATGCGCGAGTCCCCCTCGGTTGTGTTGATGGAGCGCATGGAAAACCTTGGCGCGACGATCGCCTACAGCGATCCGCATATCCCGGTTTTTCCGCAGCTACGCGACCATCGCCATTTCGACCTCACAAGCGTTGAGCTGACGCCCGAAAACATTGCCGGCTTCGATTGCGTGCTGATCGCCACCGACCATGACCGGTTCAACTACGATCTCATCAAGCAGCACGCGCAACTGATCGTCGACAGCCGGGGCCGTTATCTCGATCCGGCCGACCACATCGTTAGGTCCTGAGAACTCATGCACACTTTCGCTCCCCCGGTGACCGACCGCCCGATCCGCTTTGCCCTTGTTGGCTGTGGCCGCATCGCGCAGAACCACATTGCCGCAATCGCCAAGCACCACAACCGCGCCCAGCTCGTCGATGTCTGCGACATCGTTCCCAGCGCGGTTGAAGCTGCCGCAGAACAGGCCCGAGCCCGACCACATGCGAGCCTCGGCGCCATGCTCGAAAAGACCGACGCGGACATCGTCGTCCTGACCACGCCGAGCGGCCTACATCCGGAGCAGGCGATCGAGATCGCGCGCTCTGGCCGCCATGTCATGACGGAAAAGCCGATGGCCACGCGCTGGGCCGACGCGCAGCGCATGGTCAAGGCGTGCGATACGGCGGGCGTCCGGCTTTTCGTGGTCAAGCAGAACCGTCGCAACGCCACCCTGCAATTGCTCAAGCGCGCCATCACGCAGGGGCGCTTCGGCCGTATCTACATGGTCAACATCAACGTGTTCTGGACACGGCCGCAGGAATATTATGACGCCGCAGATTGGCGCGGCACCTGGGAATTCGACGGCGGTGCCTTCATGAATCAGGCCAGCCACTATGTCGACCTGCTCGATTGGCTGATCGGCCCGATCGAAAGCCTCCAAGCATATACCGGCACGCTGGCCCGCAATATCGAGGCGGAAGACAGTGGTGTCGTCAGTCTGCGCTGGCGCTCGGGCGCCATGGGCTCGATGAATGTCACCATGTTGACCTACCCCAAGAATCTCGAGGGGAGCATTACCATCCTCGGCGAGAAGGGGACCGTCCGCGTCGGCGGCCTGGCCGTCAACCAGATCCAGCACTGGGAATTCGCCGAGCCGCATCCCGACGATGCCGAGCTGGAGAGCGCGAGCTACGAGACCAGCTCGGTCTACGGGTTCGGTCACCCGCTCTACTACGACAATGTCATCAACGTCCTGCGCGGCCAGGCTGCTCCCGAGACCGATGGCCGCGAGGGTCTGAAATCGCTCGAAGTACTCACCGCCATCTACCGCGCGGCGCGTGACGGGCAACGCGTCCACCTGCCGCTCGACCCCCTATAGGATTGCCAATGGCCAGCGCCGTCGACTTCATCGATCTCAAGTCCCAGTATGCGGCTCTCAAGCCCGCCGTGGACGCCCGCATCCAGGCCGTGCTGGACCATGGCCAGTATATCATGGGTCCCGAAGTCGGGGAGATGGAGGCCAAGCTGTCCGCCTATGTCGGCGGTGCGGAATGCATCAGCGTATCCTCGGGCACCGAGGCGCTGCTGATCGCGCTGATGGCGCTGGGCATCGGCCCCGGTGACGAGGTGATTACCTCTCCCTTCACCTTCGCCGCGACCGCCGAGGTCATCGCGCTGGTGGGAGCAACTCCAGTCTTCGTCGATATTGAGCCCGATACCTGCAATATCAATGTCAGCCTGGTCGAAGCCGCGATCACGAGCCGGACACGGGCCATCATGCCTGTTTCTCTCTATGGCCAGACCGCAGACATGCAGGAGCTCAACGACATTACCGACCGGCACGGTCTTGCAGTCATCGAGGACGCCGCGCAGAGTTTCGGCGCAACCTATCGTGATGCCAAGAGCTGCAATGTCAGTCGTATCGGCTGCACCAGCTTTTTCCCAAGCAAGCCACTCGGATGCTATGGCGATGGGGGAGCCATCTTCACCTCCGATCCCGAACTGGCAACCGTCATGCGCCAGATCCGCGTGCACGGCCAAGGCAAGCGCTATCACCATGTCCGCGTCGGCGTCGGCGGCCGCATGGACACGATCCAGGCGGCTGTGATCCTGGCCAAGCTCGAACAGTTCGAGTGGGAGGTCGAGCGTCGTCTCGCGATCGGCCAGCGCTACCTGGATCGCCTTGCCGGTATTAATTCCATCCAGTTGCCAGTCGTCCGGCCGGACCGGAGCTGCGTCTGGGCGCAGTTCACTATCCAGGTGGCCGATCGAGATGCCGTTGTCGCAGCCCTCAAGGAACAGGGTATCCCCACTGCCATCCACTACCCCATTCCGCTGCACTTGCAGCCGGCCTATGGTCCGATCTCGCGCATTTCCGGCACCTTGAGCAATGCCGAGGCAGTCTCGGAGCGCGTGCTGAGCCTTCCCATGCACCCCTATCTGTCGGAAGAGACGCAGGACAGGATCATCGCGGCCCTGCCGCTATGATCGCGGCCAGCCGCTGTGGGTCCGCCCATGAGCCTCACTGACAGAGTGAAGCAAGCGCTGGGTGGCCCATTCATGCGGGCCGTAGGCATTCTCGTCGGCGGCACAGTCGTGGCCCAGGCCATTCTGGCCGCCACGCTGCCGGTGGCCACAAGGCTCTACACGCCCGCTGATTTCAGCACCCTCGCGGTCTTCACCGGTATCATCGCCATTCTCTCCGTCGGCACCTGCCTGCGCTTCGACATCGCTGTGCCGCTTCCCTTGAAGGATGAGGACGGCGTGGCGGTCGTGCTGCTCTCCCTGGGCATAGCCGCGGCGCTCAATCTGGTGCTGTTCGTCGCGGTCGCGCTATTCTCCACGACCCTTGCCGGATGGCTGGGTCACCCGGAGCTGGCGCCTTACCTCTGGCTGGCGCCGGTGGCGACATTTCTGGCCGGCGCCTACAGCACACTGCAATTCTGGTTCGTCCGGCGCAAGCAGTTCGGTCAGCTCGCCCGCAATCGGGTCATGCAGGCTGCTGGCAGTTCAGCGACGCAGATCACGCTGGGCGTGGCCGGCATCGCACCACTCGGGCTGCTGCTCGGCCAACTCGCAAACAGCGGCGTGGGCTCCATTCGCCTCGGTTGGCGCTTGTGGCGCGACGAACAGGCAACGATCGGACGGGTCGGACGGCACGACATCGCCCGCATGGCGCGGCAATACGACCGCTTCCCCAAGTTCTCGACGCTGGAGGCCATGTGTAACAGCGCGGCAGTCTATCTGCCGATCATCCTGCTCAGTGCCTGGGCGGTGGGCCCGGAGGCGGGCTATCTGAGCCTGGGCATGTATGCGATGCAGGTGCCGATGAGCCTGATCGGCAATGCAGTGTCTCAGGTTTATATGTCGCGCGGCCCCGAAGAAGCACGCGCCGGCACGATCGGCCGCTTCACCACCGAGGTACTCTCGGGCCTGCTCAAGACCGGCGTCGGTCCGATAATCTGCATCGGCGTCGTGGCGCCTGAATTGTTCCGCATCGTCTTCGGCAGTGAATGGACCCGGGCCGGCGTACTCGTGACATGGATGGCCCCCTGGTTCATCATGCAGTTCCTAGCATCCCCGATCTCGCTCGCCCTTCATATCCAGAACCGTCTGGTCGAGGCATTCGCGCTGCAGGTTTTCGGCCTCGGTCTCCGAGCCGGCGCCGTGGTCCTGGCGGCCGCCCTGCCCGGCGCTCCCCTCTCGGAGTTCTATGCCTTGTCCGGCGCGGTCTTCTATCTCGTCTACCTGATCCTCATCCTCAATATCGTCGAGACCGATTGGAAGACCACCGGGCTCGTCGCCCTGCGCAGCCTGCCCTTCATAGCCAGCTGGCTCGTGCTGGGCGTGGCGGCCAGTTTTGTCCTAGCCCGCATCACGTTCTGAGATGCCTCCGCGATAGGAAGACCGGCACAAAACTGCATTTGTTTCGCTGGCAAGCCATACTAACCACCGACAGAATTGCAGGGGGCATGGGCGTGCACGGCGGTCTGGGCAAACATCTGGTGAAGGCGACTTCGAGCTATAGACCCGATATCGACGGCCTGCGTGCCTTTGCCGTCCTCTCGGTGATCGCCTTTCACGCCGTTCCCATGCGGCTGCTCGGCGGCTTTGTTGGTGTAGACGTGTTTTTCGTCCTCTCCGGCTACCTGATTGCCGGCACATTTTCAACTCGCTCGAACAGGGGCGGTTTCGCTCCTCCGCTTCTACGACAAGCGCATCCGTCGCATCTTTCTCACGTTGGCGACCGTGCTCGCCGCCTCCCTCGTCGTCGGCTGGTTCGCCTGCTGGTCGACGAATACATGATGCTCGGCCTTCATACCGCGCGTGGGGCGGGTTTTGCATCCAACCTCATTCTGTGGACCGAAAGCGGTCATTTCGACACTCCGCAATCACCAAGCCATTGCTGCATCTCTGATCCCTGGGATCCCGGGCATCAAGGAGCAACTCTACACGGTCTTGCCCTCGTGGCCCATGCCCTCTGGGCCAACAGGACACCTTCTGGCCGCTCGCCGACGCCGTCCATATGTCAAATCCTAGTGCGATCTTCTACGACCAGAACGAGCCTTTCTGCTCCGACGAAGCATGCTTCTTCGTCCGCGCCGACACTGGTCACTATTCCGAAGGCGAGCGCGCAATCAGCTAAGCTGTACGTGGACTGGGCTAGGCAAAACGGCTCCGGACGTGCTGACACAATATTCGACTGAAGATAGCGCTGGCGCCCTGGAGGGTACCGCGCCCCTCCAGGGCCTACGCTTTGGACTTGGCGACCACGCCATCCAGCAGGGCCAAATAGGTCTGTGCCTGAGCGGCGCGTGACAAGGAATCCACAAAGTCGGATCGCGCCACTGCTTGCGGCTTCCTGAAGCTGTCGGACAGCAGGTAGTCCTCGAAGGCATTGGTATCGTCAGACACGAAATGCTGGTCGCTCGCTCTCACGGCAAAGGAACCAGCCAGAGTTTGGGGGCCGATATCGGCCAGGATCGGCCGGCCGGACGCCAAATATTCGAAGAGCTTGGTCGTTAATATGCCGCTCGCACTAGCAATTTCTCCGGTCTTTGGCGGAATCGAGTTCTCGCAGAAAAGCAGATGATCCGACGTCACCACCAGTTCCAGCGACTTCGAATAGGATACACGCGGCAGGAACTTGAAGAATTCGCTAAGGTCGGGATGATGCTCCTGAAGATAGTTGAGCATCACGCGCCCTTCGCCATAATACTCGAACTGCATCATGGAAGGGTCGACGCGAGCTGTCGCCTTCAGACGGGACAGTGCTCCGAGTAGCGCCCTCGGTATCCGGCCCTCGCTGACCAGCCCCATATATCGGATGATCAGGGGGCGATCGCGAGAGTCGACCGGTTCGATGCGGGACAGGACCGCCTCCAGCGGCTCCGGATCGTAGCCATTGAGGATGGTGTGGGTGTCAGGATGAAAGTTCTGATAGTAAGCTGACATCGGTTCGGAGATCGTCACGAGCGCGTCGGCCTGTGCCGCAAGCGAACGGTCGATCGGCAGTTCCAGCGCCTTAGCGAACCGCCCTCCGGGCATCTCGTGGCAGAGGCTGAACTGGTCACGGTAGTCGAGCACGACCGGCTTGTGGAAACGCCGCTTCAAGGCGATTGCCGCCAGGAGCGGCGGCCAAGGAGGCGTCGTCGCAACGATCACGTCCGCCTCTCGGACGGCACGCTCAACCTCGGGGGCAAGCCTCGGCTTGAGGAAGCTCATCGCGAAAGGCAGACGCGGATCCGGCAGTTGGCCGAACATATGCATCACCGCGTCCTTGGCGATCCTCGTCAATGACCGGCCGGACTGGACGGGCTGCTCTGCAGGCTTGGGGACCTGATGCCGGTTCGCTTCAAATGGTCGAACGCCTCCCCGCCAGTCCAATTCGAGCACCGTCACGCCGGGCGGCATCATTTCCGTAAACTCGCCATCTGCCTCGCCCTTGACCGTAGTCAAGACCGTCACGTTTCGGCCGGACCGGGAGAAGTACTTGGACATGGCCTCCATTCTCTTTGCGCCGGAACTGTTCACCGGCGGAAAATAGTGGACGATCAAGACGATATTCCGGGCGGTCATGAGAGATAGTCCAGGAGACCGGCCACGATCTGCTTGGAGGAGGCCCCGTCGCCGTAAAGGTCGAGCTTGGCGACGGGCTGCGCATTGCTCGCGTTGGTGAAAGCCTCGGCGATTGCCGTCTTGTCGGAACCCACGAGCACATTGGCCCCGATATCGAGCAGCTCCACCCACTCGGTCTCATCGCGCAGGGTGATGCAGGGCACGCCATGGAAATAGGCTTCCTTCTGGACGCCACCGCTGTCGGTCGCGATGACCGCGGCGGATGACTCCAAGGCCATCATGTCCAGGTAGCCGACCGGATCAATGAGCGTGAAATGCGCCGGAAGCGTCAATCCATGATCGGCGATGCGCTTGCGCGTGCGCGGGTGCAGCGGCAGCACGATGGGGAGAGAGGTCTGTGAGAGAGCTTCGATGAAGGCGGACAGTCGCGCGGGGTCATCGGTGTTTTCCTTGCGATGGATGGTGACCAGGGCATAGCTCTTGGGCACCAGCGCCAAATCGGCGAGAATTGAGGATTCCCGCCTTGCCACCTCCGTGAAGGTCTTCACGGCATCGAACATCACGTCTCCAACCAGCTTTATCTTTTCTGGCGCGACGCCTTCATTGTGCAGGTTGGCTATCGCCGTTTGGGACGGAGCAAACAGCACGTCTGACGCATGATCGGTCAGGATGCGATTTATCTCTTCGGGCATGCGGCGATTGAACGACCGCAAGCCGGCTTCGACATGCGCCAGCGGAATGTTCAGCTTGGACGTCGCAATGGCCCCGGCCAGCGTGGAATCGGTATCGCCATAGACGAGTACCGCAGCCGGCCGCTCGGCAAGGATAACGCCCTCCAGCGATTCGATCATCCGACCGGTATTCTGGCCGTGACTCCCGCCGCCGATCGCGAGATGATGCCTGGGATGGGGGATGCCCATCTGCTCGAAGAAAACCTTCGACATATTGTCATCGAAGTGTTGTCCTGTGTGGACGATGACCTCCTCGAGGGCGGCCTGATCCGCCAAAGCCCTACTGACGACCGCAGCCTTGATGAATTGCGGACGAGCACCGACGACGACGATGACCTTCTTGCGCACAAAAGTCTCCAACCCGAGTGACACACCGCTTTTACGGATGATTGGTCGAATATCAAGCCAAATGGGGCGTCGACGCTTGCCTTCCACCACAAAACCTGCCATCTCCGAACCAATCAAATCGGCGGTATTGGCCATGAAAACACTATTGGCACCTGCAAATTCCTGGTTGCTTGTTAGTCTGGCTATATTTAGCCTCTACGTTGCACTCCCCGCCTTCATCTATTTTTATATTGATCATAATCAATATATGCTGCTGCTCGCAGGGGTCAGTGGCGTCGGGTTGGCGGCTATCATTGCCGGATACCATCTTCCCCTCATCGACCGGCTGATCTATCGGCAGCGCTACCGACGTCCTATCAACGCCAGGATCGTGCATGTCACCATCTGGATGGCGTTCACCATTTTCGTGGCTGTAACGCTGCTGACTGCGGACAGTGTTCCTGTGCTGTCCGCCCTTGGGTCCTCTACCGCGGATCAACTCAGTCAGGAGCGTGCCGGTTTCCTGAAGCTACGGACTGGATGGGAAGCCGCCCTCCCCTATTTCAGCACCGTTTTCGTGGGCGTCCTGCTGCCCTATTCGACTACACGCCTGTTCGCCGAAAGAAGTGCTTTTCGGTTCCTCGCACTTGCCGTCTTCATCGCCTACACGCTTCTCTCGCTCGAAAAGATCCTCTTCATCCTAGCAGTAGCGCCACTGACCGTCTTCGTGACCCAGTACTACAGGGACGCCCGACGTATCTTCGCGGCACTTGCCGCCATCGCCGTCCTGTCAGCCGGGGTACTCTATCTCAATACGGTCCTCGCATCAGGGACGGATTATTTCGTCCAGGAAGATCATGAGGCCACCGAGTTGGGTGAGCTGGGCGATGAAGAGGGCGAGACCGCTCGCCACACGGGTGCCGCGTCCTACTTCGACATCCGGCACAGACCGGATTCGGCGGTCAAGCTGATTCTCTGGCGTTCGATCGCCGTGCCTGTCATCACCGCCGCAGACGGGCTCCGCGTCTTTGAAGAGCAGTTTGAAGGCCGGCATCTACTTGGCGCCACCAGTTCGTTGGTAGCCCGGGTCACCGGACAGCAGCGCGTCAATTTCGACGCCGTCGTCTTCGGAGATCAGTTTGGATCCGCCGCCACCGGCCGGGCCAATGCCGTCTTCTTCATAGAGGCATTCATCAATTTCGGCTGGGTCGGCGTCATCATTTTCTCGCTAATCGTCGGACAGGCCCTCCGCCTCTTCGCGCGATCCGACGACCTGGCGTTTCAGTGCATGTGGGTGGTCTTCTGCTGGTTCATATTCACGGGTGGCCTTTTCGGGACGATGTTTAGCAATGGCTTCCTGCTCATGTTCATAGCCATGCTGACCATCAATGCGCTGCCCCGGGTGGAGAGCGAAGCCGCAACCGAAAGCGCAACTCCTAGCGCCGCCTGACTTACTCGTCCGACGGTCTTTCGGCTACCGTGTCTCCGGTCTTGTTTACCCATCCGACTTGGCGTGCCGGCACGCCAAGCATCAGGGCGTAGTCAGGAACGTCGCGCGTCACCACAGCGCCAGCGCCAATCAGGGCATAACGCCCGATGGTGACGCCGCAGACGATTGTGGCATTGGCGCCGATGCTGGCGCCGCTCCTGACCAGCGTGGTCCTGAACTCTTCCTTCTTCTCGAGGAAAGCGCGCGGATTGACGACATTGGTGAAGACGCAGGAGGGACCGCAGAACACGCCGTCTTCGAGCTCGACACCCTTGTAGAGCGAGACATTGTTCTGGATCTTGCAATTGTCGCCGACCGACACGCCCGGTCCGACCATGACGTTCTGGCCAAGCACGCAGTTGCGCCCAATGCTTGCGCCGCCCATGATATGGCTGAAATGCCAAACACGGCTTCCCTCGCCAATGATGGCTCCCTCGTCCACATAGGCACTTTCGTGAATCGTCGCTGGCATGAGGCTCTCTTGCACCGATAGAGGGTTTCGGCTTCATTAGCATGACCGGCATCACGCTTGGCAAGCCCGGCAAGACGCCCGCGGCGGTTATGAGGGAGGAACTGAACAACCCTTCCAAAGCACCGGCGCTGATGGTATCAGCCCCCAGATTGTCAAAACACCTAGTCGCCCCGCATGGCGGCCAGCAGCAGTTCAGGGATGCAGATGGCTAACGAGACGGCAGGCAAACGCCCATATCAGATCTGCACGAACTGCATCATGGACACTTCCGACTCCAAGATCGTCTTCGACGACCGCGGCTGGTGTGAGTATTGCAACAACTACCACAAGAACATCGTGCCGCACTGGCACCCCAACGAGCAGGGCATGCGCGAACTCGAGCCCATGCTCGAGCAGATCCGCCGCGACGGCAACGGTAAGGATCACGACTGCATCATCGGCATCAGCGGCGGCGTGGATTCGTCCTATGTCGTCTATCTGGCCAAGGAAAAGTTCGGCCTGCGCCCCCTACTCTTTCACGTGGATGCCGGATGGAATTCGCAACAGGCCGTCAACAATATCGAAAAGCTCGTCGACGGGCTGGGCCTCGATCTCCATACCGAAGTGATCAACTGGCAGGAAATGAAGGATCTGCAGCTCGCCTTCTTCAAGGCGCAGGTGCCCCATCTCGACACGCCGCAGGACCACGCCTTCTTCGCCGGCCTCTACAACTACGCGGCCAAGAACGGCGTGAAGTACATCCTGACCGGCGCTAACTATTCCACCGAATGCGTGCGCGAGCCCCTCGAATGGCACTATCACGCTTCCGACCTGCGCCAGCTCAAGGACATCCACAAGCGCTTCGGCACGCGCCCACTCAAAACCTTCCCGCTGGCGGACATCTTCACCTTCAAGCTCTATTATCGTTTCGTGAAGAACGTGCGCGTGGTCAAGCCGCTCAACCATATCCCCTTCTTCAAGGAAGCGGCGATGCAGGAACTGTCCGACAAGTTCGGATGGCAGCGCTATGCGCACAAGCATTACGAGTCGCGCTTCACGCGCTTCTACGAGGGCTACTGGCTGCCGACGAAATTCGGCTATGACAAGCGCCGCGCGCACTTCTCGAGTCTCATCCTGACCGGCCAGATGAGCCGGGAAGAGGCCCTCGAGAAAATCGCCAAGCCCGCCTATAATCCTGAAGACGTGAACCAGGATTTCGAATACATCGCCACTAAGCTTGGTCTCACCGTCGAAGAATTGCGCGCGCTCCATGCCGGTCCGAACAAGACCTACAAGGACTACAAGAACGCGATGACCTTTATCGACTTGGGCACCAGGGTCCTACGAGCACTAGGCATTCAGAAGGCTGTGATGCGATGATCACCATCGTCGACTACGGGCTGGGGAACATCAGTGCGTTCTCCAACATGTACAAGCGGCTCAACATCGCGAGCCGCTTGGCCCGTTCGTCCGACGAATTGCTCGGCGCCACCAAGCTCATCCTGCCTGGCGTAGGCCATTTCGACCACGCCATGGACCTGCTCGATGCCTCTGGCATGCGTGGCACGCTCGACGATCTCGTGCTGCGCCAGCAGGTCCCAGTCGTAGGCATCTGCGTAGGGATGCAGATCCTCGCCAACAGCAGCGACGAAGGCACACGGACCGGCCTGGGCTGGATTCCTGGTCACGTCCAGTCGCTGCGCAAGCTGCCGATCGGCAATGACATGCCCCTACCCCATATGGGCTGGAATGACGTGTTGGCGACCCAGTCCTTCGGTCTTTTCTCGGGGCTCGAAACCGACGCCCGCTTCTATTTCCTTCATTCGTTCTATTTTGCCGCCGCCAACCAGAACGATGTCGCCGCCATTGCGAATTACGGCCAGGATTTCCCCTGTGTCGTGCATGCAGGCAATGTCACCGGCGTGCAGTTCCACCCCGAGAAAAGTCACCACTGGGGTGCGCGGCTCCTCAAGAACTTCGCCGAGTTCTGACCGTGCTGCGACCCAGAATCATTCCGTGCCTGCTGGTCAGCGATGGTGGCCTCGTCAAGACGCAGCGCTTCAAGGATCCCAAGTATGTCGGCGATCCGATCAATGCTGTGAAGATCTTCAACGAGAAAGAGGCCGACGAACTCGTCGTCCTCGATATCGACGCCACCGCACAGCGTCGCGAGCCCGACTTCACCATGATCGGCCATCTGGCGGTCGAGTGCCGCATGCCGCTCTGCTACGGTGGCGGCGTCACGACGCGCGAACAGGCCAAGCGTATCATCGGACTCGGCGTCGAAAAGGTCGCCATTAGCGCTGCGGCCATCAACAATCCGGCGCTGGTCTCGCAGATCGCCGATGAAGTCGGCAGCCAGAGCGTGGTCGTCGTGCTCGACGTCAAGAAACCCATGTTTGGCAAGGACTTTGACGTCTATACCCACAATGGCAGCAAGAAGGTCCGTGAGGGCCTGGCCGCGCTCGTCGCCGAGTTCGAAAGCCGCGGTGCCGGGGAGCTGGTCATCAACTCCATCGACCGTGACGGCATGATGAAGGGCTATGACCTCGATCTGGCCGAGCGCATCCGCTCGACCACCAAGCTGCCGGTCACGGTTCTAGGTGGCGCCGGTTCGCTTGACGATATCGGTGCGCTGATTGGCCGATGCGGCATTATCGGCGCGGCCGCCGGTAGCCTCTTCGTGTTCAAGGGCAACTACCGGGCGGTCCTGATCAATTATCCCAACCCGGCGCAAAAGGACGAGATCGTCCTGAAGAACCTGCCGCGCTGAGGCGCGTCGCCAGCAAATGCACCAGCACGGGCGCGTATCGCCAGTGCTCGACGAGAATGGACAGACAGGAATGTTCGACGGCAAGACGCTCTTGATTACCGGCGGGACCGGCTCCTTCGGCAATACCGTGCTCAAGCGGTTTCTGGACACCGGCATTCGTGAAATCCGCGTGTTCAGCCGCGACGAGAAGAAGCAGGACGACCAGCGCAAGCGGTTTCAGAGCGACAAGCTCAAGTTCTATATCGGCGACGTGCGGGACCCGGGCAGTGTCCTTTCGGCCACGCGAGGCGTGGACTTCATCTTCCACGCCGCCGCACTTAAGCAGGTTCCCTCTTGCGAATTCCACCCGATGGAAGCGGTCAAGACCAACGTGCTGGGCACGGAAAACGTGCTCGAGGCGGCCATCCACAATGGCGTCAGCCGCGTCGTGTGCCTTTCGACCGACAAGGCCGTCTACCCCATCAACGCCATGGGTATCTCAAAGGCCCTGATGGAAAAGGTCATGGTCGCCAAGTCGCGCGAACTGGTCAATTCGCAGACGGTGATCTGCGGCACCCGCTACGGCAATGTCATGGCCTCGCGCGGTTCGGTGATCCCGCTCTTTGCCCAGCAGATCGCCGATGGTCGAGCCATCACCATCACCGATCCCCACATGACGCGCTTCATGATGACGCTGTCCGATGCAGTGGACCTCGTGCTCTACGCGTTCACGCATGGCAACAACGGCGACATCTTTGTGCAGAAGGCGCCTGCCGCCACGATCGGCGTTCTGGCCGACGCGATGCGCCAGCGCCTCGGCGTTGCGGAGCACCCCATCGACGTCATCGGCACCCGTCACGGAGAAAAGCTCTATGAGACTCTGCTCAGCCGGGAAGAAATGGCCGGTGCGGTCGACATGGGCGACTACTATCGCATTCCGCCCGACCTCCGCGACCTCAACTACGCCAAATATGTCGAACAGGGCGAAACGACGATCACTGGCGCCGAGGACTACAATTCACACAACACCACACGCCTTGACGTCGACAGCATGAGCGAACTGCTGATGAAGCTCGATTTCTTCCGCGACCTCGTGGCCGGACGCACGCCGACGCTGGAGGATTGATGGCAACGATCGCAGTTACCGGAGCCAACGGTTTCATCGGCAAGAATCTCGTCGTGCGGCTGAACGAGGTCGAACACCAGGTCGTCGAGATAGGGCATGACCTGGACGTCGAAGCCATCGCCGAAAAGCTCGGCGGCGTGGACTTCGTCGTGCACCTGGCCGGCGTCAACCGACCCGAAACCGAGGCCGAATTCGAAGCGGGCAACCTCGGCATGAGCGAAAAGCTCGCCACCGCGCTGGGACAACTCGAAAAGCCGCTGCCGCTCGTTTATTCCTCGTCCATTCAGGCCGAGTACGACAATCCCTACGGGCGCTCCAAGCGCGCCGCGGAGGATGTTCTCACCGCCTATGGCAAAGCCAGCGGCGCGGCGGTGCATATCTGGCGGCTGCCCAATGTTTTCGGCAA
The DNA here is from genome assembly GCF_001427875.1 of Devosia sp. Root685. Taxonomy (GTDB): domain Bacteria; phylum Pseudomonadota; class Alphaproteobacteria; order Rhizobiales; family Devosiaceae; genus Devosia. The sequence goes on from NZ_LMHK01000002.1 coordinate 512,409, forward strand.
GTGGTGCCGGCCCAACTACAATTCCGTTGTCGCAACCTTTTGCAACAATATCGCCAAGGGCCTGCCGATCAAGATCAACGACCCCGATGCATTGCTTCGCCTCGTCTATGTAGACGACGTGATCGAGGCGTTGCTCGCTCTCATCGCCAATGGGGGCGGCACACCGGTTGCGGTCGAGCCAGTCTACCAGACGACGCTGGGAGCCCTCGTGACCGAGATCGAGGCCCTGCGCGACAGCCGGAAAACCCTGGTCACCGGCGCCGTCGGCACCGGCTTCAGGCGAGCCCTGCACGCCACCTATCTCAGCTATCTCGAGCCCAAGGATTTCGTCTATCCGCTCGTCGCGCATACCGATCCGCGCGGCATGTTCGCCGAAATGCTGCGAACGCCGGATGCGGGCCAATTTTCCTTCTTCACCGCACATCCGGGCATTACCCGGGGCGGACACTATCACCACAGCAAGACCGAGAAGTTCCTGGTCGTCCAGGGCAAGGCCCGCTTCGGCTTCCGCCACGTCCTGACGGACGAGACCTTCGTGCTGGAGACCAATGCGAACCAGCCCCAGGTAGTCGAAACTGTGCCGGGTTGGTCCCATGACATCACCAATATCGGCGACGACACCATGGTCGTCATGCTCTGGGCCAATGAAGTGTTCGACCGAAACAAACCTGACACGATAGCCTCGAGGGTGCTGCCGCAATGAAACGTCTCAAAGTTGCGACCGTTGTCGGCACTCGGCCGGAGATCATCCGCCTGTCCCGCGTGCTCGCCAGGCTTGACGAACACTGCGACCACCTGCTGATCCATACCGGCCAGAACTATGACTATGAGCTGAACGAGATTTTCTTCAGCGACCTCGGTGTGCGCCGCCCGGACATATTTTTGGAGGCGGCTGGCGACACGGCGGCGCAGACTATCGGCAACATTATCGCCAAGATCGATGCCGTGCTTGCCGAGCAAAAGCCCGAAGCTTTGCTAGTATTGGGTGACACCAATTCCTGCCTCGCGGTCATTCCCGCCAAACGCCGTAAGGTGCCAATCTTCCACATGGAAGCTGGCAATCGCTGCTTCGACATGCGCGTCCCAGAAGAAATTAATCGTCGCATCGTCGATCATACTGCAGACGTCAACTTGACCTATTCCGATATTGCCCGCGAATACCTCCTGCGCGAGGGTCTCCCCCCCGATCGCACGATTAAGACCGGCTCCCCAATGTTTGAGGTATTGACGCACTACCGCAGCCAGATCGATGCCTCCGATGCGCGCCAGCGCCTGGGCCTCACAGAGAACAAATATGTTGTGGTGAGCGCTCATCGCGAAGAAAACGTCGATTCGGACATTAACTTTGGCAAGCTCGTCAACCTTCTCAATGGTGTCGCGGAGCAGTTTGACGAACCCGTGATTGTTTCGACCCATCCACGGACAAAAAAACGTATCGACGCGATGGGCGCCACCTTCCACCGCAATGTGCAATTGCTGAAACCCTTGGGTTTCCATGACTACGTCAACCTGCAAATGGGTGCGCGCGTGGTGATGTCCGATAGCGGCACCATCACTGAGGAATCCTCCATCCTCAATTTCCCGGCCGTGAACCTGCGCGAGGCCCACGAGCGGCCCGAAGGCATGGAAGAAGCTTCGGTTATGATGACCGGTCTCGACCTCGATCGCGTATTACAGGCCATGGCAATTTTGAGCACGCAGGGACGCGGCGTTGATCGGACATTGCGACAGGTCGCCGATTACTCGATGCCCAATGTCTCTGACAAGGTCGTGCGCATCATCCACTCATATCGAGATTACGTCATGCGCACGGTGTGGAAGCAAACCATCTGAATATGCGCATCCTCGTCGTCAGTCAGTATTTCTGGCCCGAAAATTTCCGCGTTAACGACCTCGTCGCGGAGCTGGTTCACCGTGGCCACAAGGTCACTGTCCTGACCGGCGAGCCGAACTATCCCGGCGGGGTGATTTTCCCCGAGTTCAAGGCTGACCCCAACGCCTACAGTCGCTACGAAGGCGCTGACATCGTTCGCGTTGGTCTTCTGCCACGTGGACAGGGCGGATTGCGCCTCGTGTTCAACTACTTCTCCTTCGTCCTTTCAGCCAGCATTTGCGGCCCATGGAGATTGCGGGGTCGGCCTTTTGACGCGATTTTTGTGTTCGAACCGTCACCGATCACCGTCGGCATTCCTGCCATCGTCCTAAAGTGGACGAAACGGGCACCGATTGCATTCTGGGTTCTCGATCTCTGGCCCCAATCATTAGAGGCGGTTGGCGCGGTTCGCTCAAAATTCGTGCTTTCGCTTGTCGATCGTCTAGTGCGCTTCGTTTATTGGCAATGCGACGCGATCCTGGCGCAGTCGAAGAGCTTCATGGAGGTCATCGGCCGGCAGATCGATGACGCGTCCCGAATCGTCTATTTTCCGAGCTGGGCCGAGGAGGCTCCTGTCGGTTCTGCCCCCCTCGCACCCGAGGTCCCTGAGCGCCCAGATCTTTTCAATATCGTATTTACCGGCAACGTCGGCGAGGCACAGGATTTCGGTTCGGTGCTTGACGCAGCCCATGAGCTCCGCAGCGAACCGGTCCGATGGATCATCGTCGGCGACGGCCGAAAATCAGCATGGCTCACCGAAGAGGTTGAACGTCGAAGACTTAGCGATCAAGTGATCATGCCCGGGCGTTTCGGCCTCGATCGCATGCCCTCATTCTTCCGGCATGCAGATGCCTTATTGGTCACACTGCGTGACGAACCCATCTTCGCCCTGACCATTCCGGGAAAGGTACAAACCTATCTCGCCGCCGGCATTCCGATACTCGCAATGCTCAATGGCGAGGGCGCCCGGGTTGTTGCTGATGCCGGTGCCGGGCTGTCGGTGCCCGCCGGTGACAGTGCGGGATTGGTCGCAGCCATACGTAGCATGATGGCCATGAACGACGATGAGAAGCAGGCCATGGGACGACGTGGCCTCGCCTGCCTTCAAAGAGATTTTGACCGGAACACGCTAATTGAGCAGCTTGAAAAACTGCTGACAGACCTCGCATTTCGAATTTCGTCGCGCAATCATTGAGATCTCGGCGGTTAACCGAGTAAGCATTCAAGGACTATAGCGCCCAGCTATGGCACTGTTCCATTTTCACCTGCCGATCAGTGGCTGATATCAGACATCAAGGACGACAATCATCAACAGTGAGAAGTAGTCTTGTGAGTGACCTACTTCCAAACGTCGAGATCTACATTCTCGATATAGCGAGCCACAACATTCACCGATTTCCACCCTCCAGCGCGCATGATCTGGGGCAAACCAAAACCGTTGATCGTCAGTTGTTGAGCCGCACCGACCCTCAGAGAGTGGCCAGACACCCTTTCGGTCGTGAGGGCTTCGAGACCGGCGCGGTCGCAGAGCTTTTTGAGAACCCGTCCTACTGTCAGCGGTTCGAGATAGAGCGCTCGAACGCGATTGCCATAGACCGGACGGAGTAGAGGCCCCCGATAAATTCCCGCTTCCTTTAGCCATTGGCGAAAAACGTCGCTGGAAGCTTTGGACAGTTTTGCAGTGCGTCCGGCGCCCTCAGGATCATTCTTGGCTCGGCGGACCAGCACCGTGTGACGGCCGTCGGATGTTGGGCTGAAGTCCTCGATGGAAAGGGCGACGAGTTCGCCGCGCCGGCAAAGCGTGTCGAAACCGACGCTGACTAGGACCTTGTCCCTGATGCCAATGAGATCATCGCCACAGACGGCGAGCAATTGATCGCGCAGACTTGCCGTTACGCCATGGGCCTGTTTGGGGCGGGATGGTTGCGCCCGGCGCACGCGCCGCATGGCAAGTTGGACTTCCTCGCTTTGCGTCGGATCGCCGAGGTCGCTGAGATGGTGGATGCGACGCAAGGCGCAGAGCCGGCGTTTCACCGTACTCGGCTTGAGACGCATGCCTTCGGCGTCGATATAGGCAACGATGGTGGTCGATGCCGCTGGTAGCGCTTTGAGGCGCTTCTTACGGCACCAGCGGAGAAATGCTCCGAAATCGCTGCGGTAGGACCGCAGCGTGTGTTCGGAATAAGCGCCATCGAGGCGGCGCAGGGTCTTACGCCAGGGAACCATCGGTATCCTCCGCCTCGACGTCTTGCTCTAATGGCCTTTGCAGCAGGACATGGCTTGCCGCTTCGAGGTGGAACCTGTCGGCCTCGCCGCCTACCCTCTTCGCCCTTGGTAGCTGTGGAGGCTCTTCTTGAACCCGTCCCATGGGTGCGGAACCGCTGCGGGCGATGTCGAGGGCGGCGTCCGCCAAAGCTTCCAGCCATTGCTGGGCCGAGAACACCTTCTCGCTGATCAGACGTTCAGCAAGGATGAGGACCAGATCGCGATCCTGCCGCACGATGGCGCGGGCCCGGTCGAGCGCCTGCCATAGCTTCTTGCCGATATCGCGGCGCAGATCCGCATGCCCGGCAATGGTGCCAAGCACATGCCGCGAAGCGAGCCCCTCGTAAAGCCCCTGGGTCTCATAGGCAGAGAGGAGGAGCTGGGTGGCTTCGGCGAGATCGCTTTCGGCCCCCGAATTGGCCCCCTGTCCCACGACCATGTCGGCGGCGCGGCCCCCGAGTGCCAGGGTGACATAGTCCATCACCTGGTCCCAGGTCGCCATCATGGTTGTCTTGCGAGCCACGGTATGGCCTGAGGATGCACCCGAGGGAATGATCGATACCGATTCCACCACAAGGCCCAATCGATGGGCGACGAGGGCATGCCCGATTTCGTGAATGGCGACGGTCCGAATGTCGGCGGCGGTGCGATTTTCCCGCGGCACCACCTGGGCAAGAATGTCGCCGAGTAGAAGCGAACGCTTTTCGGCGCGTGCCAGTCCCCGAGCCTCCTTGACCCAGCCTTCGATGCGCGCCGGCGTTGCTCCCCGTCCCAACCGGCCAATGCGACCGAGATCGGCCTCGGCGAGATCATCGCCAAGGTAATGGCGCAGCACGGCGATGACCTCGTCCTCGTTCTCCGGCGGCAGCACGGAAATACGTTCCTGCAGACGGCCGGGCCGGACAAGCGCATCATCGAGGCGGTTGTAGTAATTGGTGGCGCCGAGGAGGAGGATGGGTCGGCCCGATTTTCGCATCGTGTCGATCTCGGTCAGGATCAGGGTCACGACCGGCGTCCACCAGTCCCGGCCGCGATTGTCGATACTGGCCCGGTTCGGGATGGCATCCAATTCATCGAGCAGCCCAACCGCCGGAGCGCGCGACACGAGCGTTTCGAAGAATTTGCGCGCATTGCGCGATACCCCGCCCAATGCCCCATCGCCCGTTGCAAACCACGAGCCCACACTGGTCGGCACGAAGGCCCAGCCGCTCGACTGCGCAAGGCTCTCGGCGATCAGGGTCTTGCCGGTACCGGGAGGACCTTCGAGCACGGCGGGGATCAGACGATCCGCGCCGAGATCGCCGGCGCTGACGGCCCTAAGATCGGCCAGAACCTGATCTGCCCAGGTGCGCACATTGGCCGTCAGCGGCAGGTCGCTGAGGATTGGGGCGGCATAGGTTTGCGATGGTGGGGCATTCCGATCGATCCGGACCGCGCGGCGGAGATTGCGTACGCATTGCTTTGCGCTCATGCCGGGGCGCAGCAGCGTTGCAATGAGGTCGATGTCGAGATCGGCCATTGGAGAGGTGACACCGCGGGCGATGGACCCTGTCATCTTTCGGATGGCTCGGCGCAGCAAGGCCGTTGTCAGCGCCGGAATGACGATAGTGACATCGACGCCTGCGAGCACATCTTCATCGAGGAGATCGCCGGGATTCTGGGTGATATAGAGCACGCTCCGGCCCGTTTGCAGCCATTGCAGCTCGTCCTTGCCGACCCGCTGCGACCCCTTGCTCGATCTGTAGCGCTCGGCAACACCGCGTACGGCCGGGGCATCGGCCATGGTCTTGATGGCTCGGCTCATGAGCGGGATCCATTCGGCATTGGGCACGGCAAGCACGATGACCGAGGGATGGCGCTTGACGAGGGCCTGCATCTTCTTGGTGAAAGCCGCCTCGAGGACGGTCTTGGCAAGGACGATGCCGGCGTCCTTGTCCGAACGGGGTTTGAAGTTGTCGGGAATGTCGTCTTCCCGCTCATTGGTGTCATTGCTGTCATTGCTGTCGTCGATACCAAACATGGCATGGCTCCGCTGGCGGATCGGCACGAAGCACGATCCGCGTGAAATGAGAAAAAGGTGGAAAGAGTTGGTGGGCCTCAGGCCGCGAGGGGCCCGTGGTCGCCGGCATCGAACTCGCTGTCGATCGGCTGCCAGCCGCCGCGCCCCTGGCCTTTGGAACCGAGCACGAAATGCATGGCCCCGCTGCCCGAGCGGAAGGCAATGTCGCGCGTCAGCACATAGTGCTCACAGGTTTCGGAGAGTTCGAGAACGCCCGAGGACAGCCAGGCCGCCCGCAGGTAGCTCGCCGAGGCATTGGCGCTGGCCACCGTGTCGAGCCGGATGTCGGAGCCGGCCAGCAGCAGCCAGTCGTCATCGGCCTTACGCGCCGCAAGAGCGATGAGATTGTGTCCGAAGGAGAGTTCGAACACTTCGCCCTCGGGCGGGTTGTCGAAGGGCCGGAGGGAGCCAAGCTGGCCGCGCTCGGCCCGGGGCCCGGCCAGCGCCAGACGCCGGCTCATATTGACAAAGAGATGCCCGTCCCGCGCCAGAGCGTCGCAGGCAAGCCCCGCCATGACATTGAGCTGGTCATAGCGCTCGGGCGTGACCACCGCGCCACCCGGTGTGCCATTGACGAGCCGGACTTCCTTGGCGGACGAGACGCGCATGTGGAGGAGCCGTTCGAGTGCGGCGGCATCCGCATCGTCGAGCCCGTCATTTTCGTCGGTAATGGTGATGATGGTGTCGACGTTTTCGATGGGTTGGGCGCCGCTCGCGACGCGCCGCCCAACGATCGACCCCACGCCCACATAAGCGCTGGTGTCGGAGAGGAGGATATAGACCCCTGCCCTTTGCAGGTCGTTGAGACTTGCAAAGGATCGACGAGCCTCCCCGCTTCCCACATGGATACGGGGGCGCAGGGGACTGACTGGCAAAAGCGCAAGGCCTTCGGGCAGCGGGTCGTCACCATGGTCTGAGGGGACCAGCACCACGGCGTGATGTTCGATTGTGCCCGGGGTCTGGCCGTCATGCTGTTCCGGCCATTCGATGGCGCCTTGGCCGGCATCGAGCGGGCCTTGGGGCTTGTGCGGCACGAGCGCGCCGCTCGGCGCTGCAGGATCGGGATCGTCGGGAGAGGGATTGCCGGCCCGCGTCAGCAGCGCATTTTCGTCGAGAATGCCGGCCTGGAGTTGGGCGGCGATGATTCCGGCTTTGATAAGGCTCAGAATGGCCCCGACGGGATCGGCGTGCCCATCGAGCGCGTCCATGACCTCACCGATCGTTACACTGCCGCTGAGGTCGATTTCGCGCAGGATCAGAACCTGGTCGGTCGCCGAAACCAGTGGATGCCGGACGAGCCCGGCTTCAAGAGCGAGGGCACTGATCTGGGCTTCGATGAAAAGGGACTTGTTCGACGCGCTGGCGCCGTTAGAAGACGTATAGGTCATGTTGCCTCTGTGTCTGCAGAAGTGATGTGGCTCAGGCTGACGGGGTGGTTTGCGAGACCCCTCGTCGGCCGCCCGTTGCGAGCAAGCAGCCTTTCCCGAGATCGGGCCTTTTAGGCGCCGACGCTTTCAAAATCAGGATCCGTTTTAAAAAGGCAAGGGGCGTCGGGCCGACTTGCTTATTCTTCATTAACGGTTTCCTGGGCGCCGGATAATTTGCATTGAATTTTAGGGACTTTTCAGGGCTTGGAGCCCTGTCTCCGGGGGCCGGGTCCGGGTTCTTTTTTGAGCCAGTTTGGGGCGCTGTGAGGCCCGGCTTTATTGGGGATGAACGATAATATCGGCTCTGTTGCAAGCCTAGCCAAACCTCCCCATCGAAAAGGCCCGGCAACCTCCCAGAATCCGGACGCAAGTGCCATAGTTCCAAAGATCGATTAGGCTTGATCCAATTTCAGGGCAGTCACGGACAGTTTTTTGATCGCCTTACGGCGATGCGCGTCTTCACTCCCGATCTGCTCGTCCCACGATCAATCCCAAGCAGTCAGCGCCATTCTTCCGGTGATGACTGGCTTGGATCACTGCGCTTGGCGTTGCCGAAAGTAACAACCGGCGAGAGACGACCCTAGCGAAGCTGAGGTTGTCGTTCTGCTTTCGGGAGAGTGCAGCTTTGGGAAGATCGCCAATGTTTGGAAACGATCATAGCGATCGCGTGAGGGACGAGGCCGGAGGCAACCTCGTTGACCGTGCCGCTCACCGGGGAGCGGATGACTGTGCGGGCCTGCCTGGCATCGACCTCGGTGAGGCGATCACGCAGTTCGGCGAGGCGGGCGTCGACGGTCCGCAGCTCGCGCAGTGCCTCCTTGCCACCGGTCTGATCGATGGCGAGGACCTGCAGCTCGATTTCGCTGATGCGCGCCTGGGCGCGGGCAATGCTGGCAGCGATCTCGCCTTCCGAACCCATCATGCGCGCGAGTTCGCGGTCAGCGGAATTGAGCTTCGTGGTCTCGATCAGGCCCTTGCCAGCGAGTTCGCCCATGCGGGCGCGCTCTTCGCGCACGAGGACCAGTTCGTCCTTGAGGGCCGCGTTCTGGTAGTCGAGGCCAGCAATTTCTTCGCGCAACTGGGCGACCTGTAGCTCCAGCTGCGAGCGAAGCGACTGCTGGTTGAGCTTGGTGCTGTCGAATAATTGCTGCTCGCCGGAGAGGATCGAGTCGAAGCCGAGATATTGGGACAGATACCGTTCGGGGAATGCGATCTCGCTCGCCTGTCCCGCCTGGGCCTGCAGGCGACCCTGCCGCGCGACCAGTTCGGCGAGCTGACCGACAAGGATCGATTGCTAGGTGCCGATCTGAATGTCCAGGTGGAGCAGCATGGAGTCTTTCGACCCCGGTACCCAGATCCACCACGGCATTCGTGGTGAGGAAGGCCATGTCGAGCGTGTCATTGCCCGCGTCGCCCGAGAGCTCGCCACCATAATAGGTGTCGTTGTCATCATTGAGCGAGCCGACGAACAGGTCGTTGCCGGCACCGCCGAAGACGGTGTCATTGCCGTCTCCGCCATCCACGAGGTCATTGCCCGAGCCGCCGAAGAGACGATCATGGCCACCTTCGCCATAGATCAGATCGTCGTCGTCATCGCCGCCAAAGACATCGTCATCGCCATCATCGGCAAAGATGATATCGCGACCCGCCCCTCCGTCGACAAAATCGTCACCGGCACCGGCCCGGATTACGTCCACCCCGGCATTGGCGATGATGTAGTCGGTCCCGGCAAACCCGAACACCAGGTCGCCGCCAGAGGTGCCGAGCAACACGTCATCCTGTGGTGTGCCAAGAACCGGACCACCCACAACAGGCGCATCATCATCGTCGCCTTCATCATCTTCATCTTCATCGTCGTCATCGTCGTAGTCATCGCCGCCACCAATCTGCGGGCCTTCGCCGGCAGCGGTGTAGGAGATGCTGTGGCCATAAGGGCGAGACCTACCTCTCGACGAGATCGATGCCCGGTTGGCTGGCAGCGCTCAGCAACACGTCCAAGGCAGAAGCCGACCGCTCTTCGGTCGCCGCGCTCTCAGAGCAGGAGCGCGCCGTTTTGCGCTCGATAGCCAAGGGCAGCAGCAATGGCGAGACCGCCGAGCAACTCGGCATCAGCACGGCGACAGTAAAATACCATCTCGCCCGCCTCTTCGTTAAACTCGGCGTCCGCAACCGCGTGGAAGCGTCTTTGCGCGCGCCATGTTCGAGCGGGATGGTTGAGCGTTTCCTGTCACGGCATTCCGCCGTGGCCACCCAATGCCGGGTATGCCGCGTGTGATCCGGGTGTCCATAAGGCGGCGATAGCGAGCCGCCCTCTTGAGATCAGCCACAGTCTTCAAGTGCTGTACGCGCAGAATGGCATAAAGCGTTGCGGTCAACCTTATGCCTCCGAAGGTGGCATGAAACTCTAGACCATCAAACGATTTGGGATCAGAGAAATTACCGTCGCAGCGCCCAAGCTGCCGCTCGGCTTGCACCATTTGGCACCAACGGAGCCTTGCCACAAACGGGCGTCGGATAAGCATTTTGAAAATGATAGGATTTTGGCGCACCCGGCGAGATTCGAACTCACGACCTCTGCCTTCGGAGGGCAGCGCTCTATCCAGCTGAGCTACGGGTGCAGGCCGGATTCGGGTTCTGGACCCGAAGAATGGGCGCAAACTAGTCGATGGGCGCGTCGTGTGCAACGGGGCATTTGAGGCTGTGTATTGTTAGCAGACTGTTGGCGTTGAGAACGTCATTGGGCACAATTGGTGCCTGTTTGGGAAAGATGCGTCAATGAGTGGAACACTGCCGGGTCCGGATGGCCAGGAACGCTGCCGATGGTGCATGTCGGCGCCGGAATTTTTGCCCTATCACGATCATGAATGGGGCTTTCCGGTCAGCGACGACAGAAGGCTCTTTGAAAAACTTTGCCTCGAAGGATTTCAATCGGGACTGAGCTGGCGGACGATCCTGAACAAGCGCGAAGCGTTCCGGGCCGGGTTTGCCGGCTTCGATATCGACAGGGTCGCGGCCTTCACCGAGGCGGATGTCGAGCGGCTCCTCGCCGACAAAGGGATTGTGCGGCATCGCGGCAAGATCGAGGCGGCGATCAACAATGCAAAACGGGCGCAGGAGCTGATCCGGGAGGCGGGGTCGCTGGCGGCCTTTGTCTGGCGCTATGAAACGCCCGATGACGAAACGCCGCCGCAAACGGTCACCACGACGCCTGCGGCAATTGCCTTGTCAAAAGACCTCAAGAAGCGTGGCTGGAAATTCGTTGGCCCCACGACGGTCTTTGCCTTCATGCAGGCCATGGGCCTCGTCAATGACCATGCCGCGGGCTGTATCAGCCGGCAAAAGGCCGCAGCGGACCGGGCGAGGTTCGAGGTTCCCGGCCGCTGACGGAAAGAGCCGGCCCTGCCGCAAGCAGCAGGGCCGGATAGATCATTTGCTTTCGGCGACAATGGCGGCCTGTGCCGCTGCGTAGAGAGCCTTGCCGTCGATGCCGGCGGCCTGCATATCGGCAAACCACTTGTCGATCGTCGGCTGGGCGGCTTCTTTCCAGCGGGCCGTCTCGGCTTCGTCGAGGGTCACGATATTATTGCCCGCATCCTGCGCGATTTTGAGACCGATAGCGTCGCCCTCGTCCATCACCTTGCCGAACTGGCGCGAGGTCTCGAGCCCGGAATTGGCATCGATGACCGCCTTCAGATCGTCAGGCAGATTGTTGTAGCTGTCCATGTTCATGACAAAGCCGAAGGTCTGCGAATAAAGACCGTGATCGCCCGAAAAGCCGGTGTGGTTCCTGACGAGTTCGGCCACGCGCAGGGATGGGGTCACTTCCCATGGAATGGTCGTGCCGTCGATCACGCCCTTGGACAGAGCCTCGGTCACCTGCGGCACAGGCATGCCGACGGGCTCGGCACCGAGATTGGCCAGCATGTCGGAAATGATGCGCGAGCCACCGCGCACCTTCATGCCCTTGAGGTCTTCGAGCGAGGTGATCGGGTTCTTGGAGTGAAAGAGCCCCGGGCCGTGGGTGTGGAGGGCAATGACCTTGACGCCGGCAAACTCGTCGGCCGAATTGGCCATGACATAATTATAGAAGGCGGCCGAAGAGTCTTCGCCATTGGTGATGAGGAAGGGCAGCTCGAAAACTTCCGATTTGGGGAAGCGGCCGGGGGTATAGCCCAGGACGGTCCAGATCAGATCGACGACGCCATCCTTGGCCTGGTCGTAAAGCTCCGGCGGAGCGCCGCCGAGCTGCATGGCGGGATAAAGCTCCACCTTGATGCGGCCGCCGGATTCTTCCTGCACCTTGGCCGCCCATGGCTCGATGGCCTTGGCCGGGATGGTCGCCTGCGCGGGCAACATCTGGTGAATGCGCAGGGTCACTTCCTGTGCGAGAGCTGTGGTCGACAAGGCGAGAGCCGCCAAGGCGCCGAGCAAGAATTGTTTGGTCTTCATAGATATCCTCCCATGGTGTGGCCGAAGCCACTTTGCTTGACCCTGCCGGCTCATCCTCCAAATGATCCGGCAGGGCGATTTCGAATAGTCAGTACAGCATCCACACCAGCCACAAGGTGATCGGCGGGAAGGCTACCAGAATGGCGGTCCGGACGATGTCGCTTGCGACAAACGGCAGGACGCCACGATAGGTCTCGGAAAGCCGCGTTTCGGGCGACATCGAATTGATGATGAAAAGGTTCATCCCCACCGGTGGCGTAATCAGCCCCACCTCGACGACGATCAGGACGATGATACCGAACCAGATGCCGAACTCGTCCGGCGTCAGGCCGAAATCGAGCACCGACATCATCGGATAGACGATGGGAACGGTCAGCAGGATCATCGACAGCGAATCCATGACGCAGCCCATGATCAGATAAAAGATCAGCACGATGACCATGACGACCCATGGATTGAACCCCTGCTCGGCCACCCAGGCCGCCGAGACCTGCGGCAGCTGCGACATGGCGAGAAAGCCATTGAGCGAGGCCGCGCCGAGAACGATGAGGAAGATCATGGCAGTCGAGAGGGCAGTCGAAAGGCACGCTTCGATAAGGCCGGCACGATTGAGGCTGCGAGAGGCAAAGGCGATAAGCCCGGTGCCGGCCGCGCCGACGGCCGCCGCCTCGGTCGGGGTGAAAATGCCGGCATATATGCCGCCGATCACCAACAGGAACACCGCCAGCACCGGCCAGGTTTTTGCCAGCTCGCGAAACCGCTCGCCATAGGACATCCGCTCGCGCAGCCCGCCCGCATCGGGACGAACCCGCACATAGATGGCGATGACGATGATATAGCCGATGGCGGCCAGGAAGCCGGGAATGAAGGCGCCCATGAACAGCTTGGCGATATTCTGCTCGGTCAGGACCGCGAAGATAACGAGGATGACCGAGGGCGGAATGAGAATGCCGAGCGTGCCGCCGGCCGCCACCGTGCCGGTGGCCAGGGCGCCGGAATAGCCGTATTTCTTGAGTTCGGGCAGCGCCACCTGCCCCATGGTTGCGGCGGTCGCGAGCGACGAACCGCAAATGGCGCCGAAACCGGCGCTGGCCCCGATTGCCGCCATGGCGACGCCGCCGCGCTTGTGGCCGAGCCAGGCCGCCGCGGCGTTAAAAAGCTTTGCCGACAGACCGCCAAGCGTGGCGAACTGACCCATCAGCAGGAAGAGCGGCACGACCGAAAGCGAATAGGATGCAAAGGTCGAGTAGGAGATGTTCTTGAACTGCCCCATCATTGGGTTGAAGCTGCCGGTTATCAGCCAGCTGCCGAAAATGCCGACGCCGAGCATGGCAAGGCCGATCGGAACGCGCAGGAAAATCAGGACCAGAACGACAGGAATGCCAAAGAGGCCAAGAATAAGCGGCGTCATGTATGTGCCCCTGCGCTCGGCGCTTCCGTCCGTCCGCTGATAAGATTGCTGATCGACCGGCCCAAGACATAGACCGAGACGATCACCCAGATGACCGCGCCCACAAGCCCGGCCGCATAGGCCCAGCCGAGCGGCATGCGCAGCAGGAGCGTCGTTTCGCCATAGACGAACTTGTCCATGGTGCCGAAATAAAGCCGCCAGGCGATGAACCCGGAGGCAACAAGCATCATCAGGTCGGTGATCACGAGGATCCAGCCATTGGCCCGGGCCCCGAAATTGTCGGTGACCAAGGCCACCAGCGCATGTCCGCGCATCAGATGTGCCCATGGCATGAAGGCGAAGACGGCAAACCCCATGCCGGCGGAGACCAGTTCATAATCCCCGATGATGGGCCGTAGCCCGGCCCAAAGCAGGGCCCGGCCGCCGATGCTGACGACGACCATGATCACGGTGGCAATCATGACGATGCCGCCGGCAACCGCCGTCCATTTGGCCAGCGTATGCACAAAGCGACCAAGAGGCGCGCTATCCTGAAACACGGTGCCCATGCCTCAAGAAAAACGGGGCACCAGGGCCCGATAGTGTCTCTTCAAATTCATGCCGTTCTCCCCCGAATGGCAGTAAATGACCTTCACCGACGGCTGTAAAATGACAAATCGCGCGCCGGTGATAACTTCCGAATTATCGATCGGCCTGAAAATCGGCAGATCGACCGTCCGTTTTGACCGAAATGATTATGCGGTGACATAGGCAATGAGGCCGTCCTCCACGACCATCATCCGTCCAGCGTCCATGGTTATGGAGCGCAGCCGAACTGGCGAAAAGCGCCTCCCCGAGCTCCTCTCTCAGGGAATATAGTTATGTAACATATCTAAATTATGTGCAAGCCACAGACACTCGTGCTAGTGAAAGCCAAACGCTGCTCAAGGGCGGAACAAGCATGTTGGAGGAACAATGACTGATCTAGCCAAGCCCCCCTATCACGCCGATGTCGTCGGCAGCTTCCTGCGGCCCGAAAAGGTCAAGGCGGCGCGCAAGGCGCACTTCCAGGACAAGACAATGTCCGCAGGGGACCTGCATGCCATCGAGGATCAGGCGATCATCGACGTCATCAAGATGCAGGAAGATGCGGGCCTCAAAGCGGTGACCGATGGCGAATTCCGCCGCGCCTGGTGGCACTTCGACTTCATGGGCATGCTTAATGGCCTCGACATCATCCAGCGCGAAGGCGGCGGCATCCAGTTCCACGGCGTCCATACAAAGCAGGACGTGCCGGTGATCACAGACAAGCTCAGCTTTCCGGCCGATCATCCGATGCTCGAGCACTACAAATTCGTCGCCGCCAATACCAAGGTGACGCCAAAGATTTCCATTCCCGGCCCCAGCGCCATCCACTTCCGCATCGCCGACGACGATATTGCCGTTGCCGAATACAAGCACGATGCCGAAGCCTATTTCGAGGCGATCACCGCCACCTATAAGGACGCGGTGAACGCCTTTTACGCTGCCGGCTGCCGCTATCTGCAGATGGACGATATCTTCTTCGCTTATCTCTGCGATCCGAAAATCCGGGCCGAGCGCAAGGCGCGCGGCGAAGATGCCGATTGGCTGATTGGCCGCTATGCCAAGATGATGCATGACGCCATCGTCGATCGCCCGGCCGACATGCTGATCGGCATGCATATGTGCCGCGGCAATTTCAAATCGACCTGGGTGGCCGACGGCGCCTATGACCCGGCTGCCGATGCGATTTTCAACCAGACCGACGTCGATATCTATTTCATGGAATATGACGACGAGCGCTCCGGCGGGCTCGAGCCGTTGCGGCTTCTGCCCAAGGGCAAGAAGCGCGTGCTGCCCGGCTTCATCACCACCAAGACCGCCGAGCTTGAAGACCTCGACGATCTCAAGCGCAAGTTCGAGGCAGCGAGCAAATATGCCGATATCGACCAGCTCGGGATCGCGCCACAGTGCGGTTTTGCCTCCACCGAAGAGGGCAATTCCCTGACCGACGACGATCAGCGCCGCAAACTCGATCTGGTGGTCAAGACCGCCGAGACGATCTGGGGCGGGGTGTAAGAAGGTCCTCAGGCAGCTTTCGCCCATCCACCGGCTGTCATCCCGGCCTTGAGCCGGGATCCATCTCGAGATCTCAGGATGGGCCCCGGCCTTCGCCGGGGTGACAACCGAGTTTGGGGCAAGTTTAGATGCCCAACTCAAAACCAAAACCGCGCCGCCCTTTCGGACGGCGCGGTTTTTTTATTCCGCGGGCTTGGCTGGCACCGTCTCGGCCAGTTCGTGCTCGTGGTCATCCGGCGCCTTGGGCAGGAAGCGGCGGGTGAAGGCGCTGAAACTGTCGATATAGGTCAGGAGGACCGGCACGACGAGGAGCGTCAGTGCCGTCGAACTGACAAGACCCCCGATCACGGCATGGGCCATCGGCGCGTTTTGTCCCGAGCCTTCGTGTAGGCTCAAGGCCAGCGGCAGCATGCCGAAGATCATGGCGAGCGTCGTCATGATGATCGGGCGGAAACGCGTCACCCCGGCCTCGACCAGCGCCTCATAAAGGTTCGCCCCGGCCTTCACGTGCTGGTTGGCATTGTCGACGAGCAGAATGGCGTTCTTCACCACAAGGCCCATCAGCATGATGAAGCCGATGGCGGAGAACATGTTGAGCGTCGATCCGCCGATCAGCAGACCCACCATGACGCCGATCAGCGCCAGAGGCAGCGAGCCCATGATGGCGATCGGTTGCAGGAAGCTGCCGAACTGGCTGGCGAGAACGAGGTAGATGAACACCACGGCCAGCAGCAGCGCCGAACCGACCGCTCCCATCGTATCGCCGATCTGCTCGACATCGCCGCCGAACGAACTGCGGTAGCCCGTGGGAAAATCGATCCGGTCGACCGCCTGCTGCAATTGCGGTGTGATCGTGCCCAGTTCGACGCCTTCGATATTGGCCTCGATGGTCACGCCGCGTTGCAGGTCCTTGCGGTTGATCGTCGCCGGGCCCCGGCTTTCGACCACGTCGGCAACCTGCGAGAGCGTGATCATCCCGCTCGAACCGGTGGCGATCGGCAGGTTGCCGATGGCGTCGATATCGTTGCGGAGATAATCGGGGAGGCGCACCACCACCGAAAACACCTGCCCATTGGCCGCGGTCCAGTCGGACACGTCGTCCCCGCTGATCAATGGCGCCATGGTCGAAGCGATCTGCGAGATCGACACCCCGAGACTATCGGCAAGGTCGCGATTGATGGTGATGCCGACAACCGGCTGCGCCTCGTCGAGACTCGACTTGATGTCGATGAGCCCATCGATCTTGGCCATATCCGCCATCAGCCCATGGGCCAGCCGGCCGAGCACCTCGAAGCTGTCGCCATAAAGCGTGACCGATACCGGTGCCGAGGAGCCGCCGAGCCCGGAGGCTGCCGCCACCTGGAAGGTCGCTCCCGGCACGGCTTCAAGCGCCCGGCGCACTTCGGGCATGAACTCGATGGGCGTAATATCGCGCTGCGATTTTGGAACCAGCGTTACCGTCATGGTGCCCGAATTGGCGCCCGATGACTGCAAGCCGCCGGCAATGGTCGAATAGGTCGTTTCGACCACCGGGAAGGCACGGATGACCTTTTCGGCCTGCCGAACCTTGGAGGCGGTATATTCCTTGCTCGAGCCGGCCGGCGTTTCCACCGTGATGCTGAAATTGCCATTGTCGGTCGCGGGCATGAATTCGACGCCCACCAGCGGAAAGAGGAAGAAGGTGCCGACAAAGGACAGGAGGGCGATGCCCAGAACCGTCTTGCGGAATTTCAGCCCCCAGCGGATCAGGTGCTCATAGCCCCCGGTGATCCATTCGAACAAGCGGTCGAACTGCTGCACCGCCCTGCCGATCGGCCCGCGCTTGGCATTGGGATTGGCCGCCGGATCGTACCAGACGCTCGACATCATGGGATCGAGCGTGAAGGCGATAAAGAGCGAGATCAGCACCGCCACCGAAACGGTCACGCCGAACTGCAGGAAGAACCGGCCCATGATCCCGTCCATGAAGGCGACGGGCAGGAACACCGCGACGATGGAGAGCGTCGTCGCCATCACGGCGAGGCCGATTTCATTGGTACCATCGAACGCCGCCTGCCTGTGGCTCTTGCCCATATGCAGGTGTCGCGTGATGTTTTCACGCACGACGATAGCGTCGTCGATGAGAATACCCACCGCCAGCGACAGGGCCAGCAGCGTCATCATGTTGAGCGTGAAGCCGAGGAAATTGAGCGCCACCATGGTGCCGATGATCGAGATCGGCAAGGTGAGGCCGGTAATGACGGTCGAACGCCAGGAGTTGAGGAACAGGAAGACGATGACGACGGCGAGCAAGGCGCCTTCGACCAACATGTTCTGCACCGCGTGGAAGGAGTCTTCCACCGGCTTGGCATTATCGACCACCACCTCGATCTTCACCGCACCATTGGGCAGTTCTTTGGTGAGGAGATCATCGATCGTCCGGCGAATGCTGTGGGCGACGCCCACCGTATTGGCGCCCTGGGTCTTCAAAATATCGACCGCGAGCGCCCGCTGACCATTGAGAATGGCAAGGCTCGTCGCCTCGCCCGTACCGTCCTCGATGGTCGCCACGTCACGCAGGGTGACCGGCTGGCCGCCGAGATTGCCGACGACGATGTCGTAAAAATCCTGCTCGTCTTCGAGGCGCCCGAGCACCTGAATGGACTGCACGATGCTGCCCTGGGTGATCGAGCCGGCAGCAAGATCCTTGTTCGCCGCCTGCAGCGCCTGCGTGACCGCACTCGGGGTCACGTTGAAGGCGGTCAGGCGATCAGGGTCGATATTGATATTGAGCTGGCGCGGCACGCCGCCGACGACGCTGGCACTGCCGACGCCGCTGATATTGGAGAGGCGCTTGACGATGATGTCTTCGGTCAGCGCGGTCAGATCGCGGTCCGACAGCGTATCCGAACTCACCGCCAGCGACAGGATCGGCAGGGCGGACGGATCGAAGCGCAGGACGCGCGGATCCCCTGCCCCATCGGGCAGCGAGGCTTTGACCGGATCGATCTTGTCGCGAACGTCCTGCGCCTTTTGCTGGGAGTTTTCTTCGAGGTCGAAGATCATCAGCACCATGGCCTGCCCGGATTGGGCAGTGGACTGGATCGTGTCGAGCCCGGCGATCGTATTGACCGCTTCTTCGATGGGTTTGACGATATCGGCTTCCACCGCCTCGGGCGAGGCGCCGGGATAGCTGACGACCACGGCGACGACCGGAAAGTCGACGTCCGGCATCTGCTCGATGGGCAGGCGTTGATAGGAGTAAAAGCCGAAGACCACGATCGCCACCATGATCATGGTGGCAAAGACCGGATGATTGACGCTGATACGGGTCAGGAACATGGGATCAGTCCTCGATCAGCTCATAGGCATCGCCGGCCGAAAGCTCGGTCAACGGTGCAGTAATGACCATATCGCCCGTATTGAGGCCCGAGACCTCGACGACGGCGCCGCGATCCCAGGTCGTGCCGGGCTCGACCGCCTGACGCACGAGGGTTCCATTATCGAGCTTGAGCACGAATTGTCCCTCGGCATCCTCGCGCAGGGCCACGGCAGGCACGGCGATGGCATCGGCGTGTTCGAGGACGGTAATCTGGCCGGTTGCGAACATGCCGCCGCGCAGACGCCCTGAATCATTGTCGAGCGAGATATAGATCGGCACGGCACGGGTGCCGGTCGGCGCCACCGGATTGACGCGCGTCACCCGGCCTTCAAATGTCTGGTTGTCGAGCCCGGTTGCGGTCACCTCCACGGCCTGGCCGGGGGAGACCAACGCGCTCGAATTGACCGAGGCGGAAGCCTGAAAATCCATTTCGGTGAGATTGACAAGCGTGAACAGCGCCGTACCGGTGCCAATGGTCTGGCCCGCTTCCACCGAACGGTCCGAAACGATGCCGTCGATCGGCGCGCGGACAGTGGCATTGCTGAGCGCCAGTTCGGCTACCGACACGGCGCTTTCGAGCGCCGTCATATTGGCTTCGAGCGCCGCTGCGGCCGAGCGTGCCTGTTCGAGCGCCGAGGGGCTGGTCAGCCCCTGCCGCGCCAGTTCTTCGGTGCGCTCCAATTGCTGGCGCGAAGAGAACAACTGTGCGCGCGTGGCATCGGCCGTGGCGCGCTGCTGGGCCAGCTGCAGGGCAAGATTGGCCTGGTCGATTTCAACCAGAACCTGACCCTCCTTAACGCTGTCGCCGGGACGAACGGCAACGCTCAACACCCGGCCGGCCGCCTGCGCGGCCACCACGGCTTGCTTGGCCGGCACCAGCGTGCCCGTCACCTTGACGCGCTGACGCAAGGTCGCCGGCGCGATCTCGGTGACTTCCGAACTCAGCAATTGCCGGGCGACCGGAGCGGCATCGGCCACGACCTCAGGCACCGGCTCCGCCGGCCGCAACGCAAAGAAGGCAACGCCGCCAACGACGATCAGCCCGAGCACGATCCAGGGTCCGATCCGGCGTTTGGGCTTGAGACCCTCCGCGACCCGGCGGGCGTTTTCTTTTTCCCGCTTGCTTTGTGCCCATTCGGGCTTTTCATGGGCTGTGGTCATGGAGAGTGTCCTGATGAAGAGGGGGTCGATTGATAGTCTATCGGCCTGGGGGCACTGGCCTATCGGGAGACATAGAAACGGTGGAAAAGCGAGGGCGGCATCGTCCTGCGCTGGTGTCGCACACTATCGGCCAAGGCTGTATCCAGTCCAGGATTGGCGCAAGGTCCGGAAAGCCGGCCACCGCGGGGTCAAAATGCTCGCATTGGGCTCCTTTTCCATTGTCCATATTGCCGCAACATTGCGAAACTGCAAAGTCCGCGCAATGCAATGGCAATCATTGTCAGACATAACCCCATCCATGATGAGGTAACCATGCGTATACTTTTAGTGGAGGACGAGCTCGATCTGGCTCGGGCGTTGATCAGTGCTCTCGAGCGCCACGACATTCTGGTCGATCATGTTTCGACCCTGGAAATGGCGCTCGAAGCGGTCGAAAACGCCGTTCATTCGATCGCGGTTCTCGATCGCAAATTGCCCGACGGCGACAGCCTGACGATCATTCCGCAATTGCGCCGGGCCCAGGCCGGGCTTCCGATCATCGTGCTATCCGCCCTCGGCTCGCCCGAACATCGCATCGAGGGCCTTGAAACCGGCGCCGACGATTACCTCGCCAAACCCTTCGTCGTCGATGAACTCGTCGCCCGTATCCGCGCCCTGATGCGCCGCCCGGCCATGATCGCGGACATGGGCATTACCGTTGGCAAGCTCACCTTCAATCTCGGCGATGGCACCGCGACCGCCGCGGGCGAGCCGATGACGCTGACCCGCCGCGAAGTGCTGGCCCTCGAAGTTCTGGTGCGCCGCGCCGGCCGCACCGTCGCCCGCTCCGCGCTCGAAGAAGCCGTCTATGGTTTTGACGACGAAATCGCCTCCAACACGCTCGACGCCCATATTTCGCGCCTGCGGCGCAAACTGGCGCCTGCCAATGTCGAGATTCACAGCATCAGGGGGATCGGCTATCTCCTGCGGGCCACATCATGAAGCATCGGCCGCTCTCGCTGCGCCGGGTTCTCTCGCGCGGCCTCATTACCATCCAGATCATGGTGCTTGTCGGCTTCACGCTGCTCGCCGTCGTGCCTTTTGTTCTCGTCATCAGTGCCCAGCAGGGGCTCGATGAAGGCGTCGTCGATGACATCATCGCCTCGGCCGAGCGCATGGACGACGGCAGTTTTTCCCTCAAACCCAGTTCCGATCTAGAGGAGATCATCGAGGCCTATCCCGACTTCTGGTTCATCATGGTCGATGCGCAAAGCAATATCCTCAGACGCGGCAATGTGCCGGCCCCGGTCAATCTCTTCCCGCAAAACCTCGTCCATGTCTCCTCGGCCAACTTCACCGATTTCGGCGATTCCAAAAGCCCCTATGCCATCGTCCGGACCCGCAATTCCAACATGGGTCGCTTATGGGTGATGACGGGTGGTGGCCCGGCCGTCAATTTCAGCGTGGTCGGCAAGGCTTTTGGCAATCCGATGTTCATCGGCCTGATCATCCTCCTGTCCGCGACAACGCTGCTGACCATTCCGCCGCTTATCCGCCGCTCCCTGCTCGGCGTCGAGCAGGTGGCGCGGGACGCCGAACAGATCGATATCGGCCAGAGCGATGTGCGCCTGTCCTACGAGAATGTGCCAGTCGAGCTTATCCCCCTGGTGCGCGCCTTCAATGAAGCGCTCGATCGCCTCGATAGCGGCATCGCCCGCCAGCGGCGCTTTCTTGCCGACGCGGCACACGAACTGCGCACACCCATCGCCATCCTCCAGACCCGGCTTGAATCGCTGCCCGACGGCCCCGACAAGCGCCAGCTGCAGCGCGACTCCGCGCGGCTCGGCGGCATGGCCAACGAATTGCTCGATCTCCATCGCCTGGCGCTCTCGCCCGACAGTTTTGAGACCGTCGACCTCGTCGATATCTCGGCCCAGGTCACTGCCGATCTCGCCCCGCTCGCCATCGATGCCGGCTGCGATATCGAATTCGTCGCCCCCAAAAAACCGGTCGAGGTGAAGGGCGATGCCTCCGCGCTTTCCCGCGCCCTCGCCAATCTCGTCCTCAACGCCATGTCGCATGGCGGCCCGGCGGTGAATATCCGCGTCGAGGTCAATACCGATGGCCGCGTCTGCGTTTCGGACAATGGGCCGGGCGTGGACCCCGAGCACCGCGAAGAAATCTTCTGGCCCTTCCACCGCCTGTCGCAATCGCCCAACGGCGCCGGCCTCGGCCTGAGTCTCGTCTACGACATCATCAAGCGCCACGGCGGCAAGGTGAGCGTCGCGACGGCGCCGCAAGGGGGCGCGCTTTTCGAGATCAGCCTGCCGGTCATAAAGGCCTAGCGCCGGAGACGATCCCTAAGCAGCCAATAGAGCGCAAAGAGCGAGAGCAGCGTCAGGCCGAACCAGGTCAGCGCATAAACGAGGTGATTGTTCGAGAAGGTGAGCACGGTGAGCCCGCCGATCGGATAGGCGGCATCACCGGCGTCGGCATCGACAAAGAACGGCGCGAGATTGTCGAGGCCACTGGCTGCGCCGATTTCGGCGACATCGCGCGAATACCAGCGGCCCGCCTCCGGATCGTTGCTGCGCAAGAACCCACCATCCGGCTCGCTCGCCCGCAGGAGCCCGCTGACCCTCACCACCGCGCCGGGCCGCTCGATCCCCGCGTCGCGCTGCGCTGCCGTGACAAACCCGCGGTTGATAAGCACCGCCCGGCCATCGGCAAGCGCTAGCGGCGTCATCACCCAGAAACCGCCGCCATAGACCGTGACAGCCTGGCTCAGTGTATCGCCGCCCGCGAACCGGCCGCTGGCCGAAACCCGTTGATATTCGCTCGCTTCGGGATCGATCCCGTCCCAATCGGCCTCGTTGAGATCGAGCGGGGTGGCGGTGCTGCGGGCTTCTACCGCCGCGACAAGCCCGTTCTTCCAGGCGAGCCGCTCGACCTGCCACACGCCGAGCCCGCCAAAACCGAGGGCACAGACCGCAGCGAAAGCGGCAAAGGCAATAAGCCCGAAGGAACGCCCCTGCCCTTCCCGCTTCGTCACGGCGTCAGATCAGGTCTGCCGGGTTCATGATATGGCCCGGCATCATATTGGTATTGAGGTGGAACATCACCCAGAGCGAGCCCGACAGGGCAATGACGATGACGATGATGGTGAAAATCGCCGCCATCATCGTCCAGCCGCCCTCGGACTTGGTATTCATATGGAGGAAGTAGACCATGTGCACAAAGATCTGCACCACGCCGAAAGCCATGATCACCAGCGTCGCGATCGTGGTGTCGGCAATGACATTGTTCATCACCAGCCAGAACGGAATGGCGGTCAGGATGACTGAGAGC
The DNA here is from genome assembly GCF_001427875.1 of Devosia sp. Root685. GTDB lineage: Bacteria > Pseudomonadota > Alphaproteobacteria > Rhizobiales > Devosiaceae > Devosia. Next base: position 535,821 of record NZ_LMHK01000002.1, read on the forward strand.
GCAAAGCCGATCAGATAGGTGCGGCGCGTGCCGTGATCGTGTCCGTCGCCATGCACCTCGGGATTGGGATGGGCATGAGCCATCTGCGAGGGTGTCAACGTGTCGTTGGAGGTCGAAGCGCTCATCGCAGCATCCCCATGAGATAGACCACAGTGAAGACGCCGATCCAGATGACGTCGAGGAAGTGCCAGAACATCGACAGGCACTGCACGCGGATCTTGTTGGCCGGGATCAGGCCCTTGGCCCCGATCTGCACCAGAAGGGTCACGAGCCAGAGAATGCCGAAGGTGACGTGGAGAGCATGGGTGCCCACCAGCACGAAAAAGGCGGAGAGGAAGGCCGAACGCTGCGGCACCGCGCCTTCGTGGATCATGTGGTAGAATTCATAGAGCGTCAGCCCCAGAAACACCGCACCCAGAAGGCCGGTGATCACCAGCCAGACCAGCGTGCCGGTCTTCTTTCCTTCGTCCATGTCGAGCATGGCAAAGCCATAGGTGATCGAGCTGAGCAGCAGCGCGCCGGTGCTGACCGCCACCAGTTGCAGGTTGAACAGGTGCACCGGCGACGGGCCGGCGGCAAAATTGCCGCCGAGCACGCCATAGATGGCAAAGAGCGAGGCGAAGATGAGACAATCGCTCATCAGGTAGATCCAGAAGCCGATCTGGGTCGAGCCATGCGGCGCGTGGTGATGCGGCACCAGCTCGTAGAACTGCGGGGCGTCGCCCTCAGCGGTCGTTGCGTTCGAACTCATCTTAGCGGGCTCCGCTCAAAAGGCGCGTACGGGTGTCTTCGACCTCGGCAACGGCCTCGACCGGGATGTAGTAGTCGCGGTCATAGTTGAATGTGTGGATGATGGCCGCGCCGATCAGCGCCACGAAGCTCAGGATGGCGAGCCACCACATGTACCAGATCAGGGCAAAGCCGAGCACGACGCTGAGACCGGCAAGGACGATCCCCGTAGCGGTATTGCGCGGCATATGGATTTCCATAAAACCCTTGGTCGGCCGCTGCGCGTGCCTGTTCTTCATGTCCGCCCAGGCGTCATTGTCATGAATGACCGGGGTGAAGGCGAAGTTGTACTGCGGCGGCGGCGAGGAGGTCGCCCATTCGAGCGTACGCCCATTCCACGGATCGCCCGTCGTGTCCCATTCCTTGTTCTTGCCAAGGATCGACACGGCGAACTGGATCAGCATGGCGCCGATGCCGCCCGCGATCACCAGTGCGCCGATGCCCGCGATGATGAACCAGATTTGCAGCGATGGATCGTCGAACGTGCGCAGACGCCGTGTGACGCCCATGAGGCCAAGCACATAGAGCGGGCCGAAAGCCAGCCAGAAGCCGACATTCCAGAGCCAGAACGAAATCTTGCCCCAGAATTCGTTGAGCTTGTAGCCGAACGCCTTGGGCCACCAGTAGTTGATGCCGGCAAAAATGCCGAACAGCACGCCGCCGATGATGACGTTGTGGAAGTGCGCGACGAGGAACAGCGAATTGTGCAGCACGAAATCGGCCGGCGGCACGGCGAGCAGCACGCCGGTCATGCCACCGATGGTGAAGGTGAGCATGAAGGCAATGAGCCACATCATCGGCAGCTCGAAGCGTATCTGACCCTTATACATCGTGAAGAGCCAGTTGAAGATTTTCGCCCCCGTCGGGATCGAGATGATCATCGTGGTGATGCCGAAGAACGAATTGACGCTCGCGCCCGACCCCATGGTGAAGAAGTGGTGCAGCCAGACGAGATAGGACAGCACCGTGATCACGACGGTCGCATAGACCATGGACGTGTAGCCAAAGAGCCGCTTGCTCGAAAACGTCGAGGCGACTTCCGAGAAGATGCCGAAGCACGGCAGGATCAGGATGTAGACCTCCGGATGGCCCCAGATCCAGATGAGGTTGATATACATCATCGGGCTGCCGCCGAAGTCGGACGTAAAGAAGTTGGTGCCGACATAGCGGTCGAGCGCCAGGAGCGTCAGAACGGCGGTCAGGATCGGGAAGGACGCAACGATCAGCACGTTGGTGCAGAGCGAGGTCCAGGTGAAGACCGGCATCTTCATCAGGCTCATGCCCGGCGCGCGCATCTTGATGATGGTCGCGATCAGGTTGACGCCTGATAAGGTCGTCCCCACGCCCGCCACCTGTAGCGCCCATATATAATAATCGACGCCCGAGGCCGGTGAATGCTCGATCCCCGACAGTGGCGGGAAGGCGAGCCAGCCGGTCTGTGCAAATTCGCCGACGAAAAGGCTCATCATGACGAGCACAGCGCCGCCGGCCGTCATCCAGAACGAGAAATTGTTGAGGAACGGGAAGCTGACATCGCGCGCCCCGATCTGTAGCGGCACCACATAGTTCATGAAGCCGGTAATCAGCGGCATGGCCACGAAGAAGATCATGATCACGCCGTGTACGGAAAACAGCTGATCATAGTGGTGGGCGTTGAGATAACCCTCCGAGCCGTTGAAGGCGATGGCCTGTTGGAGGCGCATCATCAACGCATCGGCAAAGCCGCGCAGCAGCATGACAATGCCGAGCACCATATACATGATGCCGACCTTCTTGTGATCGACGCTGGTGAACCACTCTTTCCAGAGATAACCCCAGAGCTTGAAATAGGTCAGCGCGCCGAGGACAGCGAGGCCGCCGATAGCCACGACGACGAAGGTGATGACCACGATCGGCTCATGCAGCGGCAGGACGTCCCAGGTGAGGCGCCCGAAGATGAAGGACCAGAATTCGTTTGTCATAGCGCGTCAGCCGGGGTGTTTTGGTTGAAGGCGAGCTTGCCGGCGAGCCAGTCAAGCGCGGGCGCATTGCTCTGCGCGACCATTTCGGGACGGGTCAGACCCTTGCCGACCAGCGGCGCAGCGTTCGGCGCCTTGAGGGCCGGAAGCTTCGCGGTCATGGCAATGGCTTCGTCCGTCGAGCAGATGGCCGCGACATAGGTCTTTTGCGGACCAAAGGGCGAGCGATTACGTTCACCGCCGCCGTAAAGCTCGGGCGCCAGATTGTTGACACCGGCATGGCCGAGCCCGCCCTGCTGGTCGATCGACATCATCTCGCTCACGCACATCTTGTCGCGCTCGACGCACATGTTGAGGATGGCGGTATAGAGACCGCTTTCGACGCCGGCAAAATGCATCACCGGCACATTCTCGGTCGGCTTTTCGACTTCGAGATAGCGCTGGCGGTTGAGCATATCGGGCGAAGTGCGAACATCGGCAAGCCAGGTATCGAATTCGGCATTGCTGACGCCCTTGAAGGCGAAATGCATGCCCGAGAAACCATGGCCGCTATAATGGGCCGCAATGCCCTTATAGGTGCCCGGCTCGTTGACCACGGCATGAAGCCGCGTCTGCATGCCCGGCATGGCATAGATCTGGCCGGCAAGCGCGGGGATATAGAACGAGTTCATCACGCTCGAGGCGGTCAGCTTGAACTCGATCGGCCGATCGACCGGCGCCACCAACTCGTTGACCGTCGCAATGTCATATTGGGGGTAGATGAACATCCACTTCCAGTCGAGCGCCACGACCTCCACTTCGAGCGGCTCGACTTCGGCGACCACCGGCCGGTCCGGACCGAGGCGCCCGAGCTGGCGATAGGGATCGAGCAGGTGCGTCGAAACCCAGGTCACCGCGCCAAGGCAGATGATGATCGCGAGGGGCGCCGACCAGATGACCAGTTCGAGCTGGGTCGAATGATCCCAGTTCGGCTCATATTGGGCATTGTTGCCCTTCCGGTATTTGCGCGCAAACAGCACGACCAGCACCATTACCGGAATGATGATGAGCAGCATGAGCACCGTTGCGATGATGATGAGATCACGCTGCTGCACGGCGATATCGCCCGCCGGCGCCAGCACCACGGCATTGCAACCGGCCAGAAGTGGCGCCACGAGAGGCACGAAAAGAAGTTTGGCAAAACGAGACATTGCGGCCCTTGGGAGGAAGACTGCGCTGGTTTGCGGACTACTCTTCTGGCACCCTCTGCGCCATCGGACATTTTGTCCACTCGTAAGCGCACTCTCTTTGATGCAAGACAGGTTCAAACCGGTCCGCTGCGGACCACTGGCCGCCTTCACTCACTTCCCCAGGCGCGGCACAGAACGTCAATAATGCCAGGAGCTTAGCGACATGGCCGCCTCCACTCCCCACGTCCCTGAGACCTCAGCCGAACACGATGCGCGCCAGCTGCATTCCGGGCACCGGCCGGTCGATGCCGGCGAGATCGCCATCGGTGTGATTATTGGTCGCACCTCCGAGTTCTTCGATTTCTTCGTCTATGCCATCGCTTCGGTGCTGGTTTTCCCGAGTCTCATCTTCTCTTTCGCCGATCCGCTGACCGGCACGCTCCTCTCCTTTGCGGTCTTTGCTCTGGCCTTCGTCGCCCGCCCCATCGGCACGGCGATCTTCCTCGCCGTCGATCGCCGCTATGGCCGCGGCGTCAAGTTGACTATCGCGCTGATGCTGCTCGGCGTCTCGACCGTCGCCACCGCGTTCCTGCCCAGTTACGATCAGGTCGGCTGGCTCGCCGTGGCTATTCTCGTGATCTTCCGCATCGGCCAGGGCCTCGCCCTCGCCGGCACCTGGGATGGTCTGGCTTCGCTCCTTGCGCTCAATGCGCCGCAACAAAAGCGCGGCTGGTTCGCCATGGTGCCCCAACTCGGCGCCCCCATCGGCCTTATCGTTGCATCAGCGCTCTTTGCCTATCTCTCCTGGGCTCTTTCGGCTGAAGATTTCCTCGGCTGGGGCTGGCGCTATCCCTTCTTCGTCGCCTTCGCCATCAACATCGTGGCGCTCTTCGCGCGCCTCCGCATCGTGGTCACGCCCGAATACACCCATCTCTTCGAAAGCGGCGAACTCGAGCCCTCGTCGCTGCGCGAAACCATCAGCAATGACTGGCGCAATATCGTCATCGGTGCTTTCGCGCCCTTGGCGAGCTTCGCCCTCTTCCACATGGTGACCGTGTTCCCGCTCTCCTATGTGTTCCTTTACACTCAGGAAGTGCCGGCCAATTTCCTCGTCATCGAGATTGCGGCCGCCTGCGTCGGCCTCGTCGCCGTAGTGCTCTCGGGCTATCTCGCCGACAGCATCGGCCGTCGCCGGTTGCTCGGCTATTCCGCCGCCGCCATCGGCGTCTTCAGCATCTTCGCTCCGCTCCTGCTTGGCGCGGGCCAGACCGGCGAAACCATCTACATGATCATCGGCTTTGCGCTCCTCGGCGTCTCCTTTGGTCAGTCGTCAGGTGTCGTCGCCGCCAACTTTACCCGCCTTTATCGCTATACCGGCTCGGCGCTCACCTCCGACCTCGCCTGGCTCTTCGGCGCCGGCTTCGCGCCGCTCGTGGCGCTGCTGCTGTCGAGCAATTTTGGCCTCATTTCCTCGGGCGCCTATCTGCTCTCGGGCGCCGTCTGCACGCTGGTGGCGCTCTATTTCAACCGCCACCTCGCCCGCACCAACTAATTGTTCGTGCAGAGCTAATCAGGCGCGCGACCACCCCCATGGTCGCGCGCTTCGTCTTTTTTGCACCTCGACAAAAGAACCAGTGCACGCCGTCAATCTTGTATGGTACATGTAACCGCGCGGCGAAAAGATGAGTCATCACGCCGTGGTTTTGCTGGCATGCGAGGAGCGGAAATGGCCAAGACTTATGCAATCGTGGGCACGGGCGGACGGGCCAGGATGTTCTACGAGGCCATCCTCGGACCCCACAAGGACAATTCGCGCGTCGTCGCCCTTTGCGACACCAACCAGACCCGCATGGACTATACCAATCGCCTCTTCGTCGAAGAGCTGGGCGGCCAGGCCGTGCCGACCTATAAGGCCAACGACTTCGAAAAGATGATCGCGGCCGAAAAGCCCGATTTCGTCATCGTCACCTCGGTTGACCGCACCCATCATCGCTACATCATTCGCGCCATGGAACTGGGCTGCGACGTGATCACCGAAAAGCCGATGACGGTGGACAAGGAAAAGTGCCAGGAAATCCTCGACGCCGTCGAGCGCACCGGCCGGAATGTCCGCGTCACCTTCAACTATCGCTATGCCCCGCACAATTCGGCCCTGCGCGAACTGATCGCCGAAGGCGCCATCGGCACCCCGACCTCGATCCACTTCGAATGGCTGCTCGACACCCGCCACGGCGCCGACTATTTCCGCCGCTGGCACCGCGACAAGCGCAATTCCGGCGGCCTGATGGTCCACAAGTCCACCCACCATTTCGACCTCGTCAATTTCTGGCTCGGCAGCCAGCCCGATACGGTTTTTGCCATGGGCGACCTCAAATTCTACGGTCGCGCCAATGCCGAGGAACGCGGCGTCTTCACGCCCTATACCCGCACAACCGGCGTCGAAGCGGCGAAGAACGACCCCTTTGCCATCGACCTCACGTCCACCCCGACGCAGAAGGCGCTCTATTGGGACGCCGAGAAGGAAGACGGCTATCAGCGCGACCAGAACGTCTTTGGTGACGGCATCTCCATCGAAGACACGATGAATGTCATGGTCCGCTACCGCAACAAGGCGGTGATGACCTATTCGCTCTATGCCTATGCCCCCTGGGAAGGTTTTAACGTCGCCATCAACGGCACCGGCGGGCGCCTGGAACTGATGGTGCGCGAAACCTCCTATATCAATGCCGGCTCGACCTCGACCGCAGAGGGCGCGGCCAAGGGCGTCGATCTCTACCACTTCCCGCTGCACGGCGAATCTCGCGTGGTTCACGTTCCAGCTGGCGAAGGCGGCCATGGCGGCGGCGACAAGATCATGCTTGAGGAAATCTTCGGCAATGCCACGCCACGCCCGGGCTATGGCGCCAACCATCGCGATGGTGCGCTCTCGATCCTGACCGGCATCGCCGCGAACCAGTCTTTTGCGACTGGCCTGCCGGTCGACGTGCGGACGCTGGTCAAACTCTGACCTCAAAGGGACGATTTGGTTAGCAGACTGCCAGCATTGAGTGTGCCCATAGGGAGAATGGGTGAAAATGCTGGCGGTCAGGCCCCGAGGAGGAGAAGGCCATGCGCAAGACTGCTGGTGAGCTGCGTTCGGCGCGCTGGTTCGCGCCGGATGATCTCAGGAGCTTTGGGCACCGCTCGCGGCTGATGCAGCTGGGCTATTCGGAAGCCGATTTCATGGGCAAGCCGATCATTGGCATTCTCAACACCTGGTCCGAACTCAACGCCTGCCACAGCCATTTTCCCGAACGCGTCGAGGCGGTGAAGCGCGGCGTGTTGGCAGCCGGCGGTTTCCCCGTCGAACTGCCGACGCTCTCGGTGGACGAGAGTTTCACCAAACCCACCTCCATGCTCTACCGCAACCTCTTGGCGATGGAAGCGGAGGAAAACATCCGCTCGCACCCGCTCGATGGCGTGGTGCTGATGGGCGGCTGCGACAAGACCACCCCCGGCCTCGTCATGGGCGGCATATCAGCCAATGTGCCGATGATCTACCTGCCCGCCGGCCCGATGCTGCGCGGCAATTATGCGGGAAAATCGCTGGGCTCAGGCTCCGACGCCTGGAAATATTGGGACGAACGCCGCGCCGGCAATGTCACCGATGAGCAATGGCAAGGCCTGCAAGGCGGCATCGCGCGCTCGGCCGGCGTCTGCATGACCATGGGCACGGCGTCCACGATGACCGCCATCGTCGATGCCATGGGGCTCACCCTGCCCGGCGCCTCCTCGATCCCCGCCGTCGATTCCGCCCATCAGCGCATGTCCGCCGATTGCGGCCGGCGCATCGTCGACATGGCCTGGGAAGATTGTACCCCCGCCCACATCGTCACCGAAGCTGCGGTGCGCAATGGCGCTATCGTCGCCATGGCCACGGGCTGCTCGACCAATGCCGTGGTGCACCTGATCGCCATGGCCCGCCGCGCGGGCGTCGAACTCTCGCTCGACGATCTCGATGCGCTCGGCCGCAGCACCCCGCTCCTCGCCAATGTCCGGCCCAATGGCCAAAGCTATCTGATGGAGGACTTTTATTTTGCCGGTGGCCTCCGCGCGCTGATGACCCAGATTACGGATCGGCTGCATTTGGGCGCCGTTACGGTGAACGGCAAGACGCTGGGCGAAAACCTCGAAGGCGCCGTGGTCTATAATGACGACGTGATCCGCCCGCTCTCGAACCCGGTCTATCACGAGGGTTCATTAGCGGTGCTGCGTGGCAATCTCTGCCCCGATGGCGCGGTGATCAAACCGGCAGCCTGCGACCCGAAATATTATTCGCACCAGGGCCCGGCGCTGGTCTACGATTCCTATGCCGAGATGAAAGCCGCCATCGACGACGAAGATCTTGATGTGACGCCCGACCACGTGCTGGTCCTCCGCAATGCCGGCCCCCTCGGCGGCCCCGGCATGCCGGAATGGGGCATGCTGCCCATCCCGAAAGCGCTCATTAAGAGGGGCTTCCGCGACATGTTGCGCATCTCGGATGCCCGCATGTCCGGCACCTCTTATGGCGCCTGTGTGCTCCATGTTGCGCCGGAATCCTATATCGGCGGCCCGCTGGCGCTGCTGCGTACGGGCGACATCATAAAACTCGACCTCGACAATCGCCGTCTCGACATGCTGGTCGCCGAGGATGAACTCGAACGCCGCCGCGCCACCTGGACGCCCCCTGCGCCGCGCTTCGAGCGCGGCTGGGGCTGGATGTATTCCAAACACGTCACTCAGGCCGACAAGGGCTGCGACTTCGACTTTTTGGAACGCGGGTTTGGGGCGGCGGCGGGTGAGCCGGATATTTATTAGGCAGGCAACACACCTCGCCAAACACCAGCTGTCATCCCGGCGAAGGCCGGGACCCATCTCGAGATCTCAGGATGGGCCCCGGCCTTCGCCGGGGTGACAATTGAGTTTAGGGAAACCGAAAAGGACCAAAAAATGACCCGCACGCTCGACAGGGCCCTGACCGGCATTTCCGGCATTCTCGTCACGCCCTATGACGAGAACGGCGATGTGGCTCCGCAAAAGCTGGTGCCCGTGCTGGACCGCGCGCTCGGCGCCGGCCTCCACATGCCGGTGGTCAATGGCAATACCGGCGAGTTCTATGCGCTGACGACCGAGGAAGCTTCCACCATGGTGCGGGAGGTGGTCCATCTCGTTGCCGGTCGCGCCCCGGTGCTGGCCGGTGTCGGCCGCGGCATCCGCGATGCTCAGGCCCTCGCAAAAACCTCGGCCAATGCCGGTGCCACCGCGCTCATGGTGCACCAGCCGCCCGACCCCTTCGTCGCCCCGCGCGGCGTGGTCGACTATCTGAAGGCCATCGCTGACGCCTCGGGCGGATTGCCGATGATGCTATACCTGCGCAACGACGCCATCGGCACCAAAGCCATTGCCGACCTCTGCGCCGTGCCGGGCGTAAAAGGCGTGAAATGGGCGACGCCCAATCCGCTGAAATTGGCCGAGGCGAAAGCTGCATGTAATCCCGAAATCGTCTGGGTCGGCGGCCTCGCCGAAGTCTGGGCCCCTGCGCTCTACGCCGTCGGCGCGCGGGGCTTTACCTCCGGCCTCATCAACGTCTGGCCCGAGCGCTCCCTCGCCATTCACGCCGCCCTTGATAACGGCGATTATGTCAGCGCGAATAAGCTCATCGCCGGCATGAAGGCGTTTGAGGACATCCGCGCCGAGGAGATGAACGGCACCAATGTGACCGGGGTGAAAGCGGCATTGCAGGCGCTGGGTCGGGATTGCGGGCCAACAAGAGCGCCATCCGCCTGGCCGCTGACCAAGGCGCAGCAGGATAAGCTCGAGGCGTTTATTGCGGAGAATGGGTTGCACTGAGGGAGACCGACCGAGTCTCCACCTATTGCCGATCACCCCCTCCCATCCTCCCCCATCAAGGGGGAGGTGCCGGGCCGGTGATTTTGACACGGATCTAGCCCCACACTCGATGGGACACCTCCCCCTAGATGGGGGAGGAGGGAGGGGGTGGAGTCACAAGCGCTGAGTTCTTGTCAGTCCCCCACCAACCGCAACAACGCCACCAGCGCCGCCTCATACCCATACGCTCCAAGCCCCGCGATGACCGCATCGGCGCGCATCGACACATAGGACTTGTGATAGATCTGCTCGCGCTTGTGGATGTTGGAAATATGCAGCTCGATCACCGGCCCCTCGAACATTTTGAGCGCATCGAGCAGCGCCAGCGAGGTGAAGGTGAAGGCAGCGGGGTTGATGACAATCCCGGCGCCCTCGTCGATCGCCTCGTGCACGAGGTTGATCAGCGCTTCCTCGCTGTTCGTCTGCCGGAAGATCAGCGGGCGGTCGCCAACGATCTTCCGGCAATTCTCCTCGATCTCGGCGAGCGTGGTGGTCCCGTAAATATGCGGCTCACGCTTGCCCAAGCGATTGAGGTTGGGCCCGTTCAGAACATAAATCGGCTTCATGGCGCCACGCCCACATAGCCGAACATACGCGGCAGCCACAGCACCGTTTCGGGCACGAAGGTGAAGACGATGAGCGCGCCGATCAGCGTCCAGAGGAAGGGCATGACATCGCCGATGATGGCGCGCATGGGCGAGCCCGATATTCGCGTCATGATGAACAGCAGCAATCCATAGGGCGGGGTAATCAGCCCCAGCATGATATTGACCACCGCCACGACGCCAAAGTGCACGAGATCGATACCCAGCGCCTGCGCCGTCGGGATCAGAACCGGCACGATGACCAGCAGAATCGTCGTCCCCTCCAGCACGCAGCCGAGGATAAGGAGGATGATGTTGACGATGATGAGGAAGGTGACCGGGTTGAGGTCCCACGAGAGCAGGATGGCGCTGATGGTGCGCGGAATGTTCTCGACGGTGACGACATAGTTGAACACCAGCGCCCCCGCGATCAGCATGCCGATCGAAGCCGTGGTCTTGGCGCTGGTGAGCACCGATTGATAGAGTTCCGGCGCCTTGACTGCGCGGTAGATGAAGGCCGAAACCAGCAGCGCATAGGCGGCGGCGACGGCGGCGGCTTCGGTCGGCGTGGTGATGCCGCCATAGATGCCATACATCAGCACCACCGGCATGAAGAGCACCGGCAGCGCTTCCCAGGTCATGCGGGGGAGTTTGCGGAACGGCACCGGCTCCTCGACCGGAAAATCCTTCACCCGCGCGGTGATGGCGATCTGCACCATCATCACCCCGGCCATAAGAAGGCCCGGCACGACGCCAGCGAGGAACAGGTAACCGATGGACGTATCGGCGACGAGCGCATAGAGCACCATGGGAATTGAGGGCGGAATGATCGGCCCGATCACGGCCGTCACGGCGGTGAGCGCGGCCGCATAGGAGGGGGTATATTTCCCGTCCTTGGTCATCATATGCTGCATCATTTTGCCCGAGCCGGCAGCGTCAGCCACGGCCGAGCCGGACATGCCGGCAAAGACGATCGATTGCAGCACATTGACCTGCGCCAGCCCGCCACGGAAGCGGCCGACGAGAGCGTCGCACCACTTCAGCAACCGGTCGGACAGCGTGCCCGAATTCATGATCTCGGCCGCGAGAATGAACAGCGGCACGGCCAGCATGATGTAGTTGGAATACATGCCATTGAGGAACTGCTCGGCGATGATGCCGGGATCCTGTCCGCGCATGAAAAGATAGAGCACGGACCCGCAGATCATGGCGAGGCCCATGGGCAGGCCGAGAAAGGCCAGAACTGTGAGCAGCCCCAGCGACAGCCCGAAGGCGAGGGAAATCGTCATATGCCGGAACTCGCCTTGGTGTGGTCGAACTCATCCGCGTTCCGGCCCCAGACCGCCTGCCAGGCGAGGTAAAGCTGGCGCACGATCATGGCGACCGCGAAGATGCCGTAGATGGAATAGAGGTAGTCGAAGCGGATTTTCAGATACGCCGTCTTCTCGACCTTCATGAAGGCGATGTAGTCGATGACCGCCGGCAGCGAGATCGTGAACAGCACGACCAAAGACAGGGAACTCGCCAGCACCATGGCGCGGCGCAGGCGCGGCCCGGCGGCGCTGTAGAGAATATCGAAGCGGATTTCCTCGCTGTCGCGCACGACAAAGGCAGTGCCGAACAGCACCATCCAGAGCCACATCATGACGCTGATTTCATGCGTCCAGCCAATCGGCAGGTTCAGCAGATAGCGGAAGACGATCTGGATGATGAAGACCACGAACATGGTCGCCAGCATGGCCGCAAGCAGGTTCTCGGCGCGGGCGTAAAGCCACCGGCCAATTGGTTTTAATGAGGAGGGCATGGTGGGCTCCCGCAGCCGATCTTGGCGACCAGCGCATGTCAGGTGAGGCGGCGCCGTAAAGCGCCGCCCCTGCGGAGGACAGTTTTAGAGCGCGTTGATGCGATCGACGACACCTTCCGGCCAATCCTTGGCCAGATCGCTATCGAGATAGACTTTTTGCGCATGGGCACGGAAAGCATCGACATCGGGCGTGTTGATGGCAAGGCCAGCGCCCTTGAACTGTTCCACCAGCGCGGCTTCACGATCGAGGTGTGCCTTCTGGCTGAAGTCGATGGCCTGGGTAGCGGCGGCGGCGAAAGCCGTCTGCTGTTCCGGCGTCATCGCATCCCAGGCCGTCTTGGAAATCACCAGAAGATCAAAACCCACGAGGTGCGAGGTGAGGACGATCTGGTCCATCACTTCATAAAACTTCATGTTTTCAACGTTGGGCAGCGGATTGTCCTGGCCGTCGATGGCGCCGGTCTGGAGGCCGGTATAAACCTCGGCATAGGCCATGGGCGTCGGATTGGCGCCGAGCGAAGAACCGAGGAACTGCCAGGCATCGCCCCCGGGCATGCGCAGCTTGATGCCCGCCATATCGGCCGGCGTCTTGATTTCCTTGTCGGTGGTCAGGCCCACCTGGCGCGCGCCAAAGTAGGTCGGCCCGAGAATGTGGATGCCAAGCTGCTCTTCGGCCATGGCCTTGAACTCGGCGCCGACATCGCTGTCGAAGAACGTGCGCAGGTGATCCGCGTCACGGAAGAGATAGGCCGAGGTCAGCACCGACCAGGCCGGGATCTGGTTGGAAATATCCTGCGGGGCGATATTGCCCATTTCGAGATTGCCGCGCTGCAGCGCGACGAGCTCGGTGCCTTGCTTGAACAGGTTGCCGCCATAATAGGGTTCGAGCGTGGCGATATCGGCGATCTGCGAGGCCAATAGCTGGGTCATCTCAGCGCGGATATCCTGCTCGGAAAACACGGCGGAAAAGCGCAGCACGGGCTTGTCCTGGGCCATGGCCGGCATGGCGGCAGCCAGCAGAAGCCCGCCGACCATAAGGGCGCGGCGCGAAAGCGAAAGGTTCATGTCTTATTCCTCCCTTGGGGAACACCCCCGTTCCGGATTGTCCGGGACGGCCAATGGTCCTCTCCATCGGCTTGCCGTCACTTTGTACGAACTAGTACGTTCATGTCAACCACGACTGAGACTCTTTGTTCAGGTCTCTTTCATTTCGTCATTGGATTTTGTATATATCAGATATTCCTAATTTTACCAGACGCGTGATGATGGCCGGACCAGAAGTCGAAAACGAGCAGACAATCGGCGAAGCCACCTATCTGCGCCTCCGCGCCGATATCATCGCCTGCCGCCTGGCGCCGGGGCAAAAACTCAAACTCGAGCCGCTGCGCGAGACGTATGGCGTGGGCGTCAGCACGCTGCGCGAAATCCTCAACCGGCTGGCAAGCGAAGACCTGGTGATTGCCGAGGGGCAGAAGGGGTTCGTGGTCGCCCCAGCCACCGCAGCCGACCTGCGGGAAATCGCCGACCTTCGCCTGCTGCTCGAAAGCCATGCGCTGCAACTCTCGTTTGGCCGGGGCGATCTCGAATGGGAAGGGCGCGTCGTTGCCGCGCATTACAAGCTCGCCACCATCGAAAAGCAGCTGCTGGCCGGCGAATCCCGGAGCACCAGCGATTGGGTGCGCTACGATTTCGCCTTCCACAATGCGCTGATCTCGGCCTGCGGCTCAAAGGCCCTGCTCGATCTCCACGCCGCGATCTTTGACCGGTTCCTCCGCTACCACATGCTGGCCGTCAGCTTTCGCGGGGCCGGCGTAGTGAACGATCACAGGGCCATGTTCGAGCTGGCGTTATCGCGCGATATCGATGGCGCGCTCGCCATGCTGGCCAGCCACGTCAATCGCGGCGTCGAACATGTGCTGGGAACCGGCCGCCTCAGCGCTCAGGCGTAAGCGGCGAAGGTCTTGGCCATTTCCAAAGGGTCCGGCTCGCGCCCGGAAAACAGCTGAAACGCCCGCACCGCCTGATAAACCGCCATACCGCCGCCCGGCAGCACCCGGCAGCCAATGTCCCGCGCCTGGCGAACAAGCGCGGTCTCGCGCGGAAAATAGATGATATCGGCCACCCATTGATGGGGTTGCAGCAGGCCGGGATCGAACGGCAGGCCCGGCAGCTTTTCCATACCGACCGGGGTGGCATTGACGACCCCTGACGCCTCTTCGATCACCTCGGCCAGCCGCTCCGGCGTCATCGCCCGCGTAAGCGTGCCATTGGCCGATGCCACCTGCGCCGCCAGCGCTTGTGCCCGCGAAGTATCGACATCGACGATATCGATCTCCATCGCCCCCAGCTCCGCCAGCGCCTGAGCCACCGCCGCCCCGGCCCCGCCGGCACCAATCTGCACCACGCGCGAAACGGGCACGACGCCGAGCCCCTGCCGCAGGCTTTGGGCAAAGCCATAGCAATCGGTATTGTGCCCCTCGGTCCCGCGCTCGGAAAAGACAACGGTATTCACCGCCCCGATGGCCGAGGCCTCGCCCGAGAGAGTGTCGAGCAGCGGAATGATCGCCTGCTTGAAGGGATAGGTGACATTGACCCCGCGAAACCCGCGCTCGCGCACCGCTTCGAGCATGGCGCCGAGATCTGCGTCCTCAAGGCCCAGCTTATCGAAATCAATGGGATCATAGCGATAATCGAGACCCAGCCGCCGGCCTTCGGCCTCGTGCATGATCGGGGTTAGCGAGGCGCCGATACCGCGCCCCAGCAGCCCGATTCGCACGCCCGCCCCGGCATTGGCTGTAGCGGCACGTTCGCCCTCGACACGCGCCAGGGCTTCGCGCACGCGATCATTGTGACTGGGCAAAGGTCCTGCTCCCTCAAGCGCGGGTTTTCAAAACCCTTCCGCTCTTGTTTTCGTGCTCGCCTCGCCGCTACAAACGATCTCAGGCGATTTGCCCCACAATGTACGAACTGGTTAGTTTAGTCAATTCTGGGGAGCGAGCAGAAAGGCGTGCGTCCATGTCAGATTCCGAGGCCCCGATCGCCAAGGCCGGACGCAAGGTACCCACGCGCCAGCAGGACCCCGAAGGGACGCGCCAGAACATCATCGAAGTGGCGAGCCAGGAATTTGCGCTCAACGGCCTCTCCGGCGCTCGCATCGACGAAATCGCCGCGAAGACGCGCTCGAGTAAGCGCATGATCTACTACTACTTTGGCGACAAAGAAGGGCTCTACCTCTCCGCCCTAGAAAACGCCTATGCCGAAGTGCGCGAAGGCGAAGCCAAGCTCGACATTGCCGGTCTCTCGCCCGTGGAAGGCCTCAAACGCCTCGTCGAATTCACCTTCGAGCACCATCACCAGCATGAGGATTTCATCCGCATGGTGATGATCGAAAACATCCATCACGGCACCTTCCTGGCGCGCTCGAGTCTCGTGCGCGACCTCAATGTGACCGCCATCGCCCATATTGGCGACCTCTACGAACGCGGCCTTAGGGAAGGCCAATTCCGCGAAGGCCTAGACCCCCTCGAAATCCACTGGCAAATTTCCGCCCTCTGCTTTTTCAACGTCTCCAACCGCGCGACCTTTTCGCAGCTCTTCGGCCGCGATTTCGGCGCCGACGACGCGCAGGTGCGGTTGAAAGCCAACACGGTTGAAATGGTCCTGCGCTTTGTGGCGAAGCCTGAGGCGGTGGCTTAGGCGCCCCTTTCGCGACCGCCCAAGTAGTCCTCATGGCGAGGTGCGAAGCGCAGCGTAGCCTCGAACCACGAGGACGTGGCATTGAGGCACCGGGGCACGCCCCCGTGGTTCGAGGCTTTGCTCTGCAAAGCACCTCACCATGAGGGCTACTCGCTGGCCCTCTTCCTTCTTCTTCCCTGCCTTCCTTCCCTGCCTTCCTTCCCTGCCTTCCCAGCTTCCCAGCTTCCCAGCCTCCCAGCCTCCCAGCCTCCCAGCCTCCCGACCTCTTCCCATCTCCCCTAACGCCCAATTGACCGATGCCCCTCGCGCCTTTATTTTGTACGAACTAGTTCGTTCAGGAATTTGCCCATGAAGACCTCGATTGCGACTGTCTCGATCAGCGGCGATCTGCGGGAAAAACTGGAGGCCATTGCCGCCGCGGGCTTCGACGGCGTCGAAATCTTTGAGAACGACTTTTTGGCCTATGACCGCAGCCCCGCCGAAGTGCGGAAGATGGTCGCCGACCTGGGCCTCGACATCACCCTCTTCCAGCCATTCCGCGATTTTGAGGGCCTGCCCGAACCGCAGCGCCAACAGGCATTCGAACGCGCCGAACGCAAATTCGACCTGATGGAAGAGCTCGGCGCCCCACTCATGCTCGTCTGTTCCAGCATCGCCCCCGCTGCCCTCGGCGGCATCGACCGCGCCGCCGCCGATTTTCGCGAGCTGGGCGAACGGGCCGCCAAGCGCGGCTTAAAGGTCGGCTACGAGGCCCTCGCCTGGGGCCGCCACGTTTGCGACCATCGCGACGCCTGGGAGATCGTGCGTCGTGCCGACCACCCCAATGTCGGCCTGATCCTCGACAGCTTTCATTCCCTCTCGCGAAAAATCGACCCCGATACCATCCGCTCCATTCCCGGCGACAAGATTTTCATCGTCCAGCTCGCCGATGCCCCGGCGCTCGATATGGACCTCCTTTATTGGAGCCGACACTTCCGCAATATGCCGGGCGAAGGCGACCTGCCCGTTGTCGATTTCGCCCGCGCCGTCGCCGCGACCGGCTACAATGGCCCGCTTTCGCTCGAGATTTTTAACGACCAGTTCCGATCAGGCTCGCCGCGGACCATTGCCCTCGATGGCCATCGCTCGCTCGTGTTCCTGATGGATCAGGTGCGCGAGGCCGAGCCAGCCGTGGTGCCCGCAGCCGATGTACTGCCGCCGCGCGTAAAGGTGAAAGGGGTCAGCTTCGTCGAATTCACCGCCGACGAAACCGAAGCCGAAACCCTGCGCACCATGCTCGGCCGATTGGGCTTTGCCCGCACCGGAAAACATCGCAGCAAAAGCGTCGAGCGCTTCAGCCAGGGCGACATCAACATCATCGTCAACACCGAGCGCGAAGGCCTCGCCCACGCCGCCTATCTCACCCACGGCATGTCAGCCTATGCCATGGGCCTCAAAGTGGACAACGCCGCCGCGACGCTCGCCCGCGCCAAGGCGCTCGACGCGCAGCCCTTCGCCCAGCGCGTCAATCCCGGCGAACTGACCATCCCCGCCATTCGTGGCATCGGCGGGGGCGTCCTCTATTTCCTCGACGATCAGCCCGATCTCGCCAAAGTCTGGGACGTGGAATTCAAGCCCGACGCCACGACCACCGCAGGCGCCAGCCTCACTCATTTCGATCACATCGCCCAGACGATGAACTACGAAGAGATGCTCACCTGGATCCTCTTCTACCGCTCCATTTTCGTCGTCGACAAAGGCCCCATGGTCGACGTCGTCGATCCCTCGGGCCTCGTCCGCAGCCAGGTCATCGAAAGCCCCGAGGGCGAATTGCGGCTGACGCTCAACGGCGCGGAAAGCCATCGGACGCTCGCCGGCCACTTCATCGCCGAAACTTTTGGCTCCAGCGTCCAGCACATCGCCTTTGCCTCGAGTGACATCTTTGCGACCGCCGCAGCGCTCAAGGCGAGTGGACTGCCGGTGCTCGAAATTTCGAAGAACTACTATTCCGATCTCGAAGCCCGGCTTGGGCTGGATGCCGAAACGATCGCCCGCCTCGCCGCCAACAACCTGCTTTATGATCGCGACGCTGGCGGCGAATATTTCCAGATTTACGCCCAGAGTTTTGGCGAAGGCTTCTTTTTCGAGATCGTCGAACGCCGCGGCAATTATGCCGGCTATGGCGCCGTCAACGCGCCATTCCGCATCGCCGCACAAAAGCGGGCAATCCGGCCAGCGGAGATGCCGCGGGTTAGCTACGTCATCCCCCAGTAGCCCTCATCGTGAGGTGCCCTCGGGCTTGCCCGAGGGCCTCGAACCACGAGGGCGTGGCACCACGCTACAATGCCACGACCCCGTCCTTCGAGGCTCCGCTACGCTTCGCACCTCAGGATGAGGTCTACTGGAGGATGGCGCAAACCTAAGTCAGCACCACATGCTGCGTCAGTTCCTCGATCGTCGTATCCGCTTTCGCCACATCGAACACTTTCGTGCCATGGCTCATGATCACGAAGCGGTCGCAGACCTGGTAGGCGTGATAGAGATTGTGCGTCACCAGCACACTCGATACGCCCTCGGCTTTTAGCTTCAGCACCTGATTGAGTAGCGCCTCCGTCTCCCGCACCGATAGCGCCGAGGTCGGCTCGTCGAGCAGCAACACCCGCCGCTTGAAAAACACCGCACGGGCAATCGCCACGGCCTGTTTTTGGCCGCCCGAAAGGTCGCCCACCATTTTGTCGGGGCTATCGATGCCCGAAATATGCACGGCGCTTTCCAGCACTTCCATGGCAATGTCGCGCATTTTCTTCAGGTCCAAAAACCCGAAACGATCCGTCAGTTCGCGGCCAAGAAAGATGTTCCGCGAAATGGACAGGCAATCGACCAGCGCCGTGTTCTGGTAGATCGTCTCGATCCCCGCCTCGGCGCTGGCACGGCGATTGGCAAAGGTCTGGCGCTGCCCATCGACCGAAATATAGCCCGAACTCGGCTGGTGAATGCCCGAGAGCATGTTGACCGTAGTCGACTTCCCCGCGCCATTGTCCCCGAGGAGACCGACAACCTCGCTGTGCCCGACCGCGAACGACAGGTCGGTCAGCGCCTTCAGCGGCCCAAAGGTCTTGGTGATATTATGCAGTTCCAAGAGGCTCATGACTCGGCTCCCCGGCGATCAAGACCGTGATTGAAGATCGAGGCGGCAACGATCAGCGTGGCGATGAACATGTCGAGATAGAAGCCCGGCGCCCGCATCAGCAGCAACACGTCGGTGATGGTGAAAATCAGCATCACCCCGAGGAACACGCCGAGGATCGAGCCGCGGCCACCCCGCAGCGACAGCCCACCGATGACGCAGGCAGCGATAGCTTGCAGTTCCAGCCCGGCACCCTGCCCCGGCTGCACCGAACCGACGCGGGTGGTGGCCAGAATACCGGCAAAGGCCGCCATGAACCCGGCAATCGCAAAGGCGATCATCTTGATCCGCCCGGTGTTGACGCCAATGGCGGTCGCCGCCGCACGATTGCCGCCCGTTGCAAAGATGTGGTTGCCGAGACGATGGCGATGCAGCACGGCCCAGAAAACAAGGCACAGCACAATGAACCAGATGAAGGCGGCGTTGATGCCCAAAACGGTGCCGGAAAACAGCCCATTGAACACCGGATTGGGATCGAACCGCACCTGCACCGCGCCATTAATAAGAAGCACCGCGCCGCGCCAGAACAGCAGGCCACCGAGCGTAACGATAAAACTCGGCAGGTTGAATCTCAGCGTCAGAAACCCGTTGCCGAGGCCAATGACCGCTCCGACCAGTAGCCCGACGGGCGCAGCGATAAAGGCATCGACGCCATTGCTCACGAGGATCGCCATGATGATGGCGGTGAGCGTATAGACCGAGCCGATGGAGAGATCGAACTCCCCCGCGATCATCAACACGCCGGCCCCAAGCGCGAGGCAACCGAGCACCGGCACCGAGCGCATCATGATGCCCATATTGGCCGCTGAGAGATAACGGAAATCGTCGGGGAACAGCAGCCCCGCGATAATGCAGGCAAGCTGCACGACGATGAAAACCAGCAGAATGGCGCCTGCCGGCATGCTGAGAAGGCTGTGGAGCCACTCTCCCGCCGAGCGCCGGGGCGCAACGGCCCGGTCATGGGTCATATCGGTCACGTTTTTGTCCAGTGTTTAAGCGGTCAACGTCCTCACCTTCCACCTACGGCGTCATTCCCGCGAAAGCGGGAATCTCCCCTTGGGATCACTGAGATTCCCGCTTTCGCGGGAATGACGCCGTGGAAAATTGAAGGCTCGGCTGTGGGAGGGGGTGGGGCGGCGAGACCAAGTCCCGTCGCCCCACCCCGAACGATCAGCGATAGGTGCCGATGAAAGGCTTTACGACGCCGATGCGGGCCTGGTCGAGGAAAGCGCCCTGGCCGGTGTCGACATCGGTCGGCGTCAGACCATAGCGCGCGGCCATGGCGATCTGGGCGATCGGATAGTAACCCTGCAAGTAGGGCTGCTGGTCCATGGTGGCGAACATGGCGCCCGATTCCACCGCATTGACGATCTCGACGGCGAGGTCGAACCCGCCGAAGGGCACATCGACGCCCGCATCCCTAATGGCACCCGCGCCAACGGTGGAGGTCACCGAACCGGTGCCGAACACGGCCTTGATATTGGGGTTGGCGATCAGGGCCTGGGCCATGATGTTCTGCGCTTCTGCCGGATCGAGACCGGCACGGACGGTTTCAACCTTGATGCCATGCTCGGTCATGGCACGCTCGATGCCGCCGCCACGGGCCACGGCAAAGCTGGCCTCGGGGATTTCGCGGGGGTTGAAGACGGTGTCGCCCTCCTTGAGATCGAAGGCTTCGATCATGCGAATGCCCAGTTCATAGCCCGAGGCTTCTTCGTTCATGCCGACATAGGCCTGACGGCAATTGCCGGCGGAGCCTTCGAGGTCGTCATTGTTGAAGCCGATAACGATGAGCCCGGCATCGACCGCTGCACAAATGCTGGCGTCGAACGCGTCAGACGACGAGATGGCGACGGCAATGCCATCGACGCCCGTGGCGACGGCCGTATCGATCAGGTCGTTCTGGCGCACCGGGTCATTGTTGGCATATTGCACGTCGAGATCGACGTTGAAGGCGGCAGCGGCGTCTTGCGCGCCTTTGACCACCGGATTGAAGAACTGCACGCTGGGGTCGAGATAGATGATCATGGTCGTTTTGACCGGCACCTGATCCTGCGCCATGACGCCGCCGGCGGTTGCAAACAGCGCGCAACCAGCCAGTAGAGCTGCCTTCTTCTTTGTCAGTTTCATTTGGGTTCTCCTCCCTTTCGAATAAAGCGGGCCTCCTCAGGTCCCACTGTCTTGGCCTGGATCAGTGACTGAACCAGGGTTCACCGCGCCCAAGGGTCATGTGCAGACCCTTGAACTGCGAATATTCATCAAAGCCGTAGCGGCCGAGTTCCCGGCCGACGCCGCTCATCTTGTAGCCACCGATGGGCATTTCCGGCGTGCCGTCGATCACCGAATTGATCCAGCACCGCCCCGCCCGCAGTTTTCGCGTCGTCTGGATTGCGGTTTCGAGATCACGTGACCAGACGCCGGCCGAAAGCCCGAACGGGGTCCCATTGGCGAGCGCGACAGCCTCCTCCGGCGTGTCGAAACCAATGGTCGCCAGCACCGGTCCGAAGATTTCCTCCTGCGCGATCCGCATATCGGGCCGCACCCCGTTGAAAACCGTGGGGGCAAAGAAATTACCCGAGCCCTCGTCGATCGTCTCGCCGCCCAGCAGCAGTTCGGCGCCATCTTCCAGACCAGCCGCCACGTAGCCCGCCACCTTGTGGAGATGCGGCACGGACACCATTGCGCCATAGCGGGTCGTGGCGGCCAGCGGATCGCCAAACGGCAGGCGACGGGAAAGATCGAGCAACCGCTCCAACAGCGCCGGACGGATGGAATTGGCGACGATCAACCGGCTGCCCGAAATGCAGCACTGGCCGGCATTGTGAAAAACGCCATAGGCGATGCCATCGGCAGCGGCCTCAAGATCGGCATCGCCAAAAACGATCTGCGGCCCCTTGCCACCCAGTTCAAGCCCGACGCGCTTCACATTGCGCGCGGCAATCCCGGCCAACTGGGTGCCAACGCGCACCGAGCCGGTAAAGGCAATCATATCGACGCGCGGATCTTCAGCAAGGATCTGCCCGACATCCGGGCCATAGCCGGTGATGACATTGAACACGCCAGCCGGTAGCCCTGCCTCCAGCGCGATTTCGGCCAGCCGGATCGTCGTGCCCGAAGTAAATTCGCTCGGCTTGACGACAACCGTGCAACCCGCCCCCAGCGCCCACGGAACCCGCTCGGACACGATGATAAACGGAAAATTCCACGGCGTGATGATGCCGACCACCCCTGCCGGTTCGCGCAATACAAGGCCCAGCCGATTGGTGCCGATGGCATTGTGGGTGTCGCCCTCAAGCCCGCGGCACTGGCCGGCGGCATAGGTCCAGAGATCGGCGCAATAGCCGATTTCGCCCTTGGCCTGATTAATCGGCTTGCCCGTCTCAAGGCACTCGATCAGCGCCAGCTCGTCCTGATGGGCCAGAATGCCCCGGGCGATGGCATGCAAAATGGTCGAGCGTTCTGCCCCGCTCATCCGCCCCCAAGGGCCATCATCAAAGGCAACGCGCGCCGCGCCAATAGCGCGGGACGCATCTTCCGTCGAGCCGGCTGGCCAAGTCGCGATAACCTTGCCGCGATGGCCCGGGCTTTCGCGCTCCACGACCTTGCCCGAAGCCGCATCTACCGATTTCCCGTCAATAACCATGCGATGCGAGCGTTTACTCTGAACCCGCGGATCACTAAGATTCGGAACGGCAAAATTGCCCTGAAAGCTGGATTGACGTGTTATGGCCATGGCGGACTGACCACCTCCCCGAAGATGCTGGACCCGTTTTAACGCGTCCTGTATGGAATTGTATGGTACCGTATGGCGCATTGACCCAAGCTGTCAATGGCATGGGCGAGATGTAGTATGACTCTGGAAATGCAGACTTCGACCGAGAGCGGCGAAAGCGCGGCAGCATCAATCGAAAAGGACCTGCGCCGCTCGATCATCGAGCTCGACCTGCTCCCCGGCACGCGCCTGTCCGAGCAGGATATCGCGACCAAACTCGGGGTTTCCCGCCAGCCGGTGCGCGAAGCGCTGATCCGCCTCGCCAATTCGCGGTTGATCGAAATCCGCCCCCATCGCGGCACCGTCGTCGCGCGCATCTCGGCCAAGGAAATGATCGAAGCGCTCTTCGTGCGCCAATCGGTCGAGATCGCCGTCGTCGCCAAGGCGGCCCAAAATTTCGACGCCTGGCAGCGCAAGCGCATCGCCAGCCTCTTGGTGAAACAGGCCGAGGCGGCCGAAAAACTCGACCACGCCGCCTTCCGCGAGCATGACGAAGCCTTCCACATCGCCATCGCCACCGGCGCCGGGGTCGGTATCGCCTGGATCGCCATTGCCGATATGAAGACCCACATGGACCGGGTCTGCAACATGACGCTGCAAAGCGAGGCCGACATGGCCCGCCGCGTCCGCGAACACACCGCCATCATGGACGCCATCGATAACAACGATGCCGAAGCCGCAAAAGCGGCCATGGCCACGCATTTGGGCAGTATTCTCGACGAGCTTCCCGAGCTAGAAACCCGTCACGCCAATCTCTTTATCTAGCCCGCCCGGAGTTCACCAATGACGCAATCCGCCCGCTATCCGAGCCTTGCCGGCATGCCCGTGGTCATTTCCGGCGGCGCCTCCGGTATTGGCGAAGCATTGGTGCGCAATTTTGCCGCCCAGGGCGCCAAGGTGGGCTTTGTCGATATCCAGGACGAGCGCGGAAAAACCCTCGCGACTGAGCTGACCTCTGCCGGCCAAACCGCACTGTTCACCCGCTGCGACATCACCGACACATCAGCGTATCAAGCCGCCATCGCCGGCTTCGCCGCCGCCCATGGTGATGCCCGCGCTCTCGTCAACAACGCCGCCCACGACCAGCGCCACGAATGGCAGGAGGTCACCTCCACCTATTGGGACGAGCGCATGGCGGTCAATTTGAAGCACGCCTTTTTCGCCATTCAGGCCGTCGCGCCGGGCATGGTGAAAGCCGGTCGCGGTTCGATCATCAATACCGGCTCGATCAGCTGGATGATCATGTCGCCAAAAATTCCGATCTATGAAACCGCCAAGGCGGCAACCCATGGCCTGACGCGCGCCATGGCCCGCGAACTCGGCAAGTCAGGCATTCGCGTCAATACGC
Source organism: Devosia sp. Root685 (assembly GCF_001427875.1). Classification (GTDB taxonomy): domain Bacteria; phylum Pseudomonadota; class Alphaproteobacteria; order Rhizobiales; family Devosiaceae; genus Devosia. The sequence goes on from NZ_LMHK01000002.1 coordinate 560,017, forward strand.
TGGTGCCCGGCTGGGTGATGACCGAGCGGCAGCTGACCCACTGGATCGACGAAGCGGCCGAAGCCCAGATCGACGCCACTCAGGCCCTCGCCGGCCGCGTCCAGCCCGACGACATCGCGCGCATGGCCCTCTTCCTCGCCGCCGACGACAGCGCCATGATCTCGGCGCAGCAGTTCATCGTCGATGGCGGCTGGGCCCATAGCTGAGCCCTCCTCCACCACAACGTCATTCCCGCGAAAGCGGGAATCCCTGTTCCAAACACAGATCCCCGCTTTCGCGGGGATGACATGCTGAGAGTGTGGAAAACCCTAAACGAACAGTGCCGCCGGCTCCACGTCCAGCGCCTGGGCGAGATTGTCGATATCATCGAGCGCCAGGTTGAACTTGTCCGAGGTTTCGAGCGCCCGCACTTCGGCAAGGCTCCAGCCGAGCCGCGTCGCGAACGTTTCGAGACTGAGATTACGGATGCGGCGCAGGCGCACGACATTGCCGGCGATCAGCATGGCGCCGGTCATTTCGGGAGGAGTGGCAAAAGCGGTAACGGCCATGGCGTTCAACCCACCAGCTTGAGCTTGGCCCGGGTCTCGGTCAGCTCGGGATTGGAGAGACACTTCAGCAGCTTGATGGCCTTATAAGTCGCGCCATTCATCAGCATGCCATTGACCTCGGCGACGAGCCCGGAATGCTGCGGCGCCTCGGCGAGCAGGGCCTGCACCGCTTCGAAATAGGCAATGTGGTGCCCCGAAACATCGCCGGTCAGATACATCTGCTGCACCGCATGGCGCAGGCGAAAGGCGGGCGAAGTCAGATCGGCTTCAGCAAGATAGTCCTCGGAACGCAAAACGGGGGCCTTACCCCCCACGAGAACATTGACGATGCTGTCGCATTGAACGGTGATTTCCGCAGTACCCACGAAAAAGCTTTCGCCGGGTTTGACAGTCAGTTTGAGAGCCATCGTCTTTCCTTCTGGGCAAGACCGGGGGCGGCGTTGCCGCCGCCCCCGAAATTTGGCGATTAACGCAGGAGCTGCAGAACAGCCTGGTCCTGCTGGGAAGCCATCGACAGAGCCGACGAGGAGAGCTGCTGGCGGGTCTGGAGAGCCAGGAGGTTCGCAGCTTCTTCGTTGGTGTCAGCCAAGGTCAGGTTCGCCGCGCCGGTTTCGAGCGTGTTGATCATGTTCTTGGTGAAGGTCTGGCGGTTTTCGACCGACGACAGGTTCGAACCGAAGGTCGAAGCCTGCGAGCGAAGTTCCGACAGAGCGGTCGAAAGCTTGCCGAGCAGGGCATCGATATCGGTGTCCTTGTCGAGGTCCTGACCGACGAGGCTTTCCAGGTTCAAGTTGGCAGCGGTGATTGCCCGCTCATTGCCGTTCTTGTCCTTGGCCTGAATCTGGATCGAGGAGGAACCGGATTCATTGAAGGTGATCGTCAGCTTGTCGCCGCGGAGCAGGTTGATGCCGTTGAACGAAGAGTCGTCGGCAAACTTGTCCAGCTGGTCGCGCAGTTCGTTGAACTGCTTGGCCAGGTTGTCACGGATGACGTTGCCAGCGATCTTGTGCTGGGTCGGTGCACCAACGCCGGCGCCGTCCTTGTCGAACTCGACGTCGAGCTCCTGGGTCGAGAGATTCTCGATACGCAGCTTGCCGTTGTCGTTCGAGGCGCGAACCTTGCCGACCGTGCCAGCGTTGCGGTTGATCTCTTCCACGAACTGATCGACCGTGTTGGACGACTTGTAGGCAGAAACGGCCGGCGAACCGGTCGAAACCGTGGCGCCACCGAACAGAGCGTTGGCGTCAGCACCCGAGATTGCCAAGGTCTTGGCTTCGGCGCTGGTCGAGGTGAAAACCAGCTTGTCGGAACTATCGAGCGAGGCAGTGACATCGTTGATGCCGGCAGCCTTGAGCTGATCGTTGATATCCTTGAGCTGATTTTCCTTGGCGTAGGGCGAAGCGTCGCGGCTGACGATGTCGAGCTTGGCGGTCTTGTCGCCATAGGTCACATCGATCTTGAACGAACGAGCTGCGACGTCCTGGGTATAAACGCCGGTGGAACCGGCGGTGCTGGTGGTGCCACCGGTGATACCGGCAATAACCGGGCCTGCGCCGCTGTAAGCGGTGCTGACGAGCTTGATCTTCTTGGCAGCGGCATCGACTTCGACGGTGTAGCTACCGGCAGTGGCCTTGTCCTGAAGACCCTTGACGAGCTCGTCGAACGAACCGCCGATATTGATACCCTGGCCACCAGCGGTCACGCCGCCCATGGAGGTGATCGCAGCGTAGTCGATCTCGGTGACGCCCTGGGTTGCCTTGGCAACCGAACCGGCGAATTCGACCTTCGGCGAAACGCCGGTCGGTTCGCGCAGCTGGATCGACACCTTGGTGGCGTCAACGGTGTCAGCAGCAACGATATATTTGCTGGTGGCGCCGGTGGTGCCGGTAGCGGTGTCAAGCTGAGCCTGCAGGTCGGTCATGAAGGCCGCCTGGGTAGCACCAGCAGCCGTGGTCGAGGTTACGGTGAGACCGTCAACCTTGATCGCAGTGCCGTTGAGCGTATCGTCGAACTTGACGAGAACCTGCGGACCAGCGGTCTGACCGGCAACGCCGGCCGGATCAGCCCAGACAGCAGCGGTCGTGACATTGGCAGACTGGCCGCCGGAAGCAGCCTGAAGCTTGACGTCGAAACCTTCGCCGAACTGACCACCCGAGAGCTTCAGGGTGCTGTCAGCCGTCACTTCATAGGTGTCGGTCTGGAACGACTTGTCCTGACGAGCCTGGCGCAGGGTCGACTGCATGGACTCGATATTCTTGGTGATCGCGCTGATGCCCTTGTCGGCGGCTTCGATGACCTTGATGCCCGAAGCCATCGAGTCGAGCAGGTTGCTCATATCGGCAGCGCGGCTGTTGAGTGCCGAGGCGGTGAAGAAGTTGGACGGGTTGTCCAGAGCAGAGTTCACCTTGTTGCCGGTGGCAAGACGGTTCTGCGTCTTGTTCATCATTTCGGCGGTGTTCTGCAGGCTCAGAAGGTTCGTGCGAACGGCCTTCGAGAGAGAGATATCGGAACCCATGTGTGGTGCTTTCCTTCTGGAAAATTGAGCCGCTTCATGCAGCCCTTCACAAATCAGAGGATTGTACGCATCACATTAAAAGCGCGTTAATGATGCAAATAGACCTACAATTAATCAAGGAAATTTTGCACTCATAAACCGTCGGCGCTGATCTGGGGCCGCAAGGCCACACCCGCGGCAACGGAAACTCCAGGGAATGCCGGGAAAGAGGGGACCAGAGGACGATGGCGCCGCCCAAAATGGAAAATTGGACCGCCCACCGGCTGTCATCCTGAGATCGTTGGATGGGCCCCGGCGCAGGTGTAGGGATTCGCCGGGGTCAGACCAAAACCGCTTCAGGCGCCGCGATAACGCAGGGCGAATTGCGTGCGGTTGGCAGCGTCGAATTTGCGCAGGAGGCTTTTGACATGCACCTTGACGGTGCCAACCTGCAGCGACAGTTGCTCGGCGATCTCCTTGTCCGAAAGACCGCGTGCCAAAAGCGCGGCCACGTCCTGCTCGCGTGGCGTCAGGGGACTGGCCTGCTGCCGCAGCAGGAGATCGGCCGGCACGAAGCGCTCGCCGGCCAGCACCAGGTTGAGGGCATTGATCAGTGCTTCGCCTGGCATGGATTTGGACAGCCAGCCGACGGCGCCACGCTGCAGCGCCTCTCCGGCCACCTGCGGATCGTCGAGTCCGGAAAGAAAGGCGATGCGCAGACCCGGCCGCCTTGTTGCCGCCATTTCCACCGCTTCAATGCCGCTGGTGCCGGGCATGGAATAGTCCAGCAGCAACAGGTCTACCGGCGCATCGGTGGACAAAAAGTCCAGCACGCTTGCGAGCGAGGAAAAAACCTGCGCTTCCATGTCGGCGCCGCTAGAGTCCAGCAAGAATTTAACGGCATCTGCAAAAAGCAAATGATCGTCGACAATCAGCAACTTTCTAGACAAATTCCAACCAACTCAGAGCTTTGAGAGATTTTATGCAAATTTTACGGACCATGTCAGCGGCCATTCTTCTTGCCGCGATTTGGCTCGTTTCATTCCGCATCGCCGATCTATTTACCGTTTTCCCGACTTATTCAAGTGTGTGGTTCCTGCCCTCCGGCGTCACCATGGCCATTGTCATGGCAGCTCCCGGATGGCTGAAACTGGTGCCGCTGCTGGCCCATCTGTCGATCGCATCGCCGCCCATGCGGCAGATTTTCGATATCCACATCACCAGCGATTTTGATCTGGTTCTCCACAGCATCAGAATCTATCTGATCTATGGCGGCGCCGGATTTTTCCTCACCAAAGTCATGCGCATAACCCTGCCCTTCCGCACCTGGCACGAAGTGCAGTGGTTTATCGGCACCGCCATCGGCGCGGCATCCGTCGCCTCCGCCGCCGGCATCGCACAAAGCGTGTTGCTCGGCGAACTCGATCCCGCGCACGCCCTGCCTTTGGCAGAGCCCTGGTTCCTTGGCGACGCCTTGGGCGCCATAATGGTTCCGCCCATGCTCATACCGGCTATTCTGCTGGCGCTGGGCCGCCCCCTCGGCGCCTGGCGATGGCCCAGCGCCCGCGCTTTTGCCATGCAGGCAGCCACCCTCTCGCTCGCCGCGCTGATTGGCGCTCTGGGGCCCACGCTCGATATCAACCTCTGGTATCTCGTGCTCCCGTCGGTGCTGGTCTTTGCCCTCCGCGGCGGCTTCGAGCACGCCGCCGCCGCAGCCTTCCTGACCTGCGTCCTCACCCCGCCCGTCGCCATGATTTTCACTGGTGCCGTGGCGGTTGCCGATTTGCCTGCCCTCCTTCTCACCACCGCCATCGCCGCTCTGCTCGTCGGCGCCGCCACCACCGAACGTCAGCAGACCGCCGAACGGCTCGAAGCCCTCGTCGCCCAGCGCACCGAGGAACTGGAAAAGGCCTATGAACTGCAGCGCCATCTGGTGCGTTCGCTCGGCCACGACCTGCGCCAGCCGGTGGAAGCCATCAACCTGACGGTCGCCGCCGTTGACGCGTCCAGCGACATAAAGGTCCGCAACACGGCCCTCGCCCGCGTGCGCCAGCTCGGCACGGTGACCTCGGACCTCCTCACCCGCATTCTGGCCTATGCAAGGCTCGACACCGGCGACATCAGCGCCGAACTCGCGCCGCTGCACTTGGCGCAACTGATGGACCGCTTGCGCGCCACCTATACCCCCAGGGCCCAGCACCGCGCGCAGCGCCTCATCTGGCCCGACACCGACCTCACCGTGATCTCCGATCGCGACCTGCTGTTCCAGATCCTCTCCAACCATCTCGACAATGCCATTCGCCTCACCCCCGAAGGCGGCACGGTCGAAGTGCGGATCGAGCCCGGACCGGCCGGCGTCGGCATCTTCGTTATCGACGGCTTCGAGCCTTCGGTCCCGCACCAGTCGAGCCGCGGCGGTCTTGGCCTCCGCATCGTCACGCAGGCGGCAGGCCTCTTGGGCGCCGAAATGGTCGACGAACAAAACCGCAAGGGCATCATCCTACCCCCAAAGAGGTAGGCGCACCGGTCTTAATACCCCCGGCCCACGCGCCCATCGCCGATACATTGCAACGGCTCAAGCACACGAATCGGAATGCCATGACTCGCCTGCCGGCCGCCACTCTCCTCGGACAAAACGTCCAGCGGCTCTGCGAAATGCAGGGCACGAGCCTTGACGCGCTTGCTCAAAAACTCGGCTGGCCGAACGAAGCGGTTGCCGATCTCGTCGCGTCCTCGCTCGAAATCGCGCTCGACCAATTGGACGAGCTTTCCGCCGCGCTCGGTGTCGCCCCCCATGAGCTCTTTGACGAAGTAACCACAGCCGAAAATCAAGTCCAGCAACAACGCTACGGCTGATTGCGGCGCGGCCATGCTTTGTGTAGCGTTCCCCTGGGGAGCGCTGAAACTGTCATGGATAGCCGAGAACTTGTAGCCTGGAACATGCGGCGTCTGCGCGTCGAACGAAAACTGTCCCAGGAAAAGCTCGCCGAACGCGCAGGGGTCGATCGCACCTATGTCAGCCGGCTCGAGCGCGGCATGGAAAACCCCTCAATCGGCATTCTCGACAAGGTGGCCACGGCCCTCTCCGTCTCGATCGCCGAGCTCTTCATCCCCCCGGCGCTCGATGAAGCCCGCCCAAAACCCCTCAAAGCCGGCCGGCGCCCTGCGATCCGGTCCGACGCCAGCTAATCCAGAAACACCGTAACCGTATCGCCCCGCCCTTCGGCATCGACCACCGAGAGCGTCACATAACCCGGCCCATCCGGCGTCCAGCTATCCTGCCGCGCGAACTGCGACCGCCCGAACGGCGCCCCATTGGCAAAGAAGGTGAAGGGCGGCACCCCATTTCGCACTTTTACGACAAGCGGCGATAGCGCCCCCGCACCGAGCCCGAGATCGACGTCCACCCCATCGGCAGGAAACGCGATCTCGGGCGCCGAGATACGCGCGACGAGATCCTCATCAGGGTGCCTAAACCGCCGCAACGGCACCGGCAATTGCGTATTGGACGCAAACAGCACCCCCGGCGGCGCCTTGGGCAAAGCCGCCTTGCGGCTCCCCAGCCGGTCAAACGCCTCAAAGAGAATCGGCGCCGCCCCCAAAATCCCCGATAATCCCGGCACCGGCGCGCCATCCGGCCGCCCCACCCAGACCCCCACCACCGTCTTGCCATCAAATCCGATGGCCCAGGCATCGCGATAGCCATAGGACGTGCCGGTCTTATAGGCGACGCGCCCCGGCGACCCATTCAGCGGCGGCGGCACATCGGCCAGAATATCGGCGACATACCAGGCCGAAACCGGATCGAGCACCGGCGCCGAAATCTGCGGCACCGGCCTCTCGCCAAGCCCATCATAAAGCGCCACCGGCTTGCCCCCATGCCCCAGCGCCGCATAGACGGACACGAGATCGCGCAGCGTAATCCCGACACCACCCAGCCCCACGGCAAGGCTCGGCGCCGTATCGACCGGCAGGCGCGGATTGGCATAGGCGCGCTTCAGCCGCGACACCAGCCGCGCCGGCCCCACCGCATCGAGCACCACCACCGCCGGAATATTCAGCGATTCCGTCAGCGCATCATGGATAGTGACCGTGCCGCGATTGAACCCGTCGAAATTGACCGGCACATAGCCGCCAAAAGCCGTTGGCCGGTCCTCGATCAAGCTCTGCGGATGCGCCAGCCCCAGCTCGAACGCCAGCCCATAAATCAGCGGCTTCAGCGTCGATCCGGGCGAGCGCACCGCCTTGGTCATATCGACAAAGCCCGCGCTCTCGGTTGCCAAAAGCCCCGCCGACCCCACCGAGGCCAGAATTTCCCCCGTATCGATATCCGCCGCCAGGATCGCTACCGACACGCGCGGATCGATCAACCGGGCCCGCGCCGAGGCCAGCCGCTCCAGCGCATCCTGCAACCTTTTATCGAGCGTCAGTTCCACCGTTCGCGCCCCCGGCTGCGCCTTCACCGCCGCCTGCGCCATATGCGCCGCCAGCATCGGAAACGGTTTTCGCGCCGTCGGAACCGGTTCGAGCTTTGCCGCCCGCGCCTCTTCCGCGGCAATGGTCCCAAGCGACACCAGCCTGTCGAGCACCATGTTCCGGCTCGCCAAAGCCGCCGCAGCATCGCGATCAGGCCGCCGCGCCTCGGGCGATTGTGGCAACGCCACCAGCAGCGCCGCCTCCGCCGTCGTCAACCGCGCCGGCTCCTTGCCGAAATAGGCGAGGCTCGCGGCGCGAATGCCTTCAATGTTCCCGCCATAAGGCGCCAGCGTCAGATAGAGGTCGAGAATTTCATCCTTGCTGAGCCGGGCTTCCAGTTGCTGGGCATGGATCATCTGCCGGAGCTTGCCAAAAGCGTTGCGCGTCGGTTGCCCTTCGACCAGCCGCGCCACCTGCATGGTCAGCGTCGAGCCGCCCGAAACGACCCTCCCCCCGGCCAAGACGAACTGCCCCGCCGCCCGCAACATCGAGTTCCAGGCAATGCCCTCGTGGCTCGCAAACCCGCGATCCTCATAGGCAATCAGCATGTCGATAAAACGCTTGTCGACATCCGCCCGCGTCACCGGCAGGCGCCAGTGCCCCCCCGATGTCGTAAACGGCCGCAACAACAGCCCATCGCGATCCGTCACCTCCGCCGAAACCGGCATTGTTTCGAGATCGGGCACCGGTGGCAGCGAAGCCGAAATGGTTGTCGTCCACGACACCAGCTGGATAACCCCAGCCAGCACCAGCACAAAAACCGAAAAGCCAAAAAGCGTCAGCCGCGCCACCCAAGGGCGCGGCTGTTTTTGTTGTGACTCTCTACCCTCGTCCGTCATTGGCCCTGAGCGGTGATCTCGATCGAGTATGCCGCCGTATTGCCACGGGATTCAGGACGATACATGTCTTCCACCGTCGCGCCCGGCAGCACGAATGTGCCCGGGGTCACCGCACGAACCATATAGGCCGTCGTGAAGGTGCCGGGATCCGAGCCATAGCGGAAGGCGGCGACATATTGGTCGGTCCGCGATTCCATATGCACCGGGATATTGAGCGACAGCCAGTTGAAATCAGACACGCCCTCGCCATCCGACAGGTTCGGGTTCTCGATTTCAAAGCCTGCCGGCAACGGATCGGCAACGACATATTGTCCCGAGCCCAGATCATGCGGCCGCACGCGCAGCACCACGATCAGGCGGTCATTCTGCGCCAGCGTGCCTTCGGTCGGATCGACCTCCGTGCCATCGGGCAAGTAGTAGGCCCGCGAGATGGCAAAGCCATCATCGGAAGCATCCGGCGGCACTGCCGGATAACCCGTCACCGTCACCTTGGCCTCGGTATCGGCCGAACCGCCATTGCCGATTTCGACCGTCTCAAAGCCCGCCTCTTCGACGCGGCGATAGACTTGCCCCGTCAGCGCCTCGCCATTGAGGGTGATCGACCCATCCGTGCTGCCCGCGCCGAGCGCCGAAGCGGCCAGCAGCGTCCAGGTATCCTCCTGCGTCGAGGTATAGCGCGCCCGATCCCGCATCTTCGCCAACTGATTGGCGAGCGAAGTCAGGTCGACCCCTGCCGGCTTGAATTCGGCCGACAGCGCCAAAACCCCGGCAAGATCACGCAACCGGCTACCATAGTCGCTGCGATAGCGATTGGTGTTCCGTGCCGTACCGACGCTTTCGACCGCAGCAACGAACGCCTCATTGGCGCGCGTCGTATCGCCATAAAGAGCCAAAGCCGCGCCAAGCTGCGCCTGTGCCAGCGGCGAACCGAAGGCGGCAAGACGCGCCTCGAAATAGTAGCGGAGGTCGCCCATCGCTACCCGACCGGCGCGCGCCAGGTCGTAAAGCGCATAGGCAATGTCTTCGCCGCCATTGTCGAAGTCGCTGGCATAGGAGAGTTGGTTGGAGAGGTTGTCGAGCGCCATGCTCATCGCCTGTTCGGGCACGGCATAGCCGGCCGCCTTGGCGCGCAGCAGGAAGTCGGTGACAAACCCGTCGAGCCAGAAATCCCCGCCATCGAACGGCCCCCAGAGCCCGAACCCACCAGCCGAAGTCTGCTTCGCCAGCGTGCTGGCAATGGCGTCGATCACCGTCTGGTTGAGCTTATCGTCCTTGGCCACCCCGATCATCTGCGCCACCTCGTTGAGATAGAGCAGCGGCAGGGCGCGGCTGGACGTCTGTTCGGCACAGCCATAGGGATAGCGGTCGAGCGAGAGCAACAGACCCGGCACATCGAGCCGTGCAATCGGCCCAATGGCGAGGGTCATCGACCCCGTATCGGCAAGCAGCCCGTCGAAATAACTCGCATCAATACTGGCGCTGCCACCCGCCTTGATTGCCACCAAACGGCTGGTGGTCACCGGCGCACTGGTCGGACGCACCCCAAGCAACAGCTCCTTGGTCTGCGTCGTTCCATCCGGCCCGGTCACCGTCAGCTGCACCGGCCAATCGCCGATTTGCATGCCATTGAGTTTGAGATCGAGCGCCGTCCGCTCGCCCTCGCCGAGTTCCACATCGGTTGTCTCCGCCGAGGTGGAAATGCCTTCCCCGGTCGAAAGCGCGACTTGATAGGAGCCAGCAGCCCCGCCGACATTGTTGACCTCGACCAGCAGCCGCGCCTCGTCGCCGACACGCAGGAAGCGCGGCGGGCTGAGGGTAACAACCACTGGATCCCGAACGATCACATCGACCGAAGCATGCCCCACCGCCGAGGCGGTCCAGGCCATGGCCATGACGCGCACCGTGCCGGTGAAATCAGGCATGTCGAAAGTTACAGTGGCTTTGCCATCCGCATCGACTTCCACAATGCCCGTATGCAGCGCCACCAGCACCGAGATCGGCGGCGGCGTGCCCAAACGCGAGCCCCCGCCATCGCCGCCCGAGCGCATCGCCCCGGCAAGACCCTGCGTCGGATCGATCAGCGAGCCATAGAGGTCGCGGATTTCCATGCCGAGCTGGCGCTGCCCAAAGTAATAGTCATCCGGCGCCGGCACCTTGAAATTGGTGACATTGAGAATGCCTAGGTCCACCGCCGCCACAGCCACATAGGCCTTTTCGCCCGCTGCAACGTTGGCGAGATCAACGCTGACCTCAAAGCTCTGCCGCGGCAGCGTCACATCAGGCGCACCAAGCTTCACGTCGAGCTTGCGATCACCCGGCTCCACATCGGCAAAGGCCAGACCCAGCGCCCGCGACGGCATGCGCTTTTCCGCCGTATCGGACGGACGATAAAGCACCGCCGTCACATATGCACCCGGCCCCCATTCCTCGGTCACGTCGAGCGGCACGGTCGTGCCGCCTTCCGGCACCTCAACCGCTTCCATGGCGATGACGCGATTGTCGATCACCATGACCAAAGCCGTGCCGGCAAATTGCGGGTCGAGCTTCAGGTTGGCCGTCTCGCCGACCTTATAGGCCACCTTGTCGAGCGCCACCTGTAGCGTGTCCGGCGTGTCAGAACCCGCATCGGCATAATAATAGCCGGCATAGAACTCATAGCTCGACGAGGTACCCTGCCCCTCGACTTCGAGGCGATAGAGCCCCCAATCGACATTGGCACCCACCGTCACCGAACCGCCATCCGGCGTATCGGCCGAACCATTGGCAATCTCGCGCGTGGTGGTGATCCCCTCCCACTTCCAGGTGCTGCCGTCGCGATACCACTGATAATTGGTCTCGACCCGCGACAGCGTCCAGCCAAGTCCCGTCGCCGCGACCTTCTCGCCCTCGGGCGACACGGTGATCAGCTCGAACTGCGCTTCGCTGCCCTCTTCGAGCCCCGTCGCATCGGCAAAAACCGGCTTGATGCCGATCCGGTCGCCATCCGCCAGCACCGGCCGCGTAATGCTGCGCTCAACCGTGCGCCCGCTGGTATCGACCAGCCGCAACAACACCTGCGCTTCGAGCGGCCGCGTCGTCGCCTGGCCCTCGGGCAAGGTCACCTCGGCCACCGCATTACCCTCGTCATCGGTCACCCCGACAACGCCCAGCGGCTCGCGCGAGGTTTCGATAGTGTCGTCCAGCCGGCCGAAGGTGAACCCCGGAAATTCCGGCAGGCTCGTCCGCGGCCGCACGATGGCATCGGCTTCAACCGACAGCCCCGGCGCCGTCGCGCCATAGAGATATTTCGCCGCAATATCGATCAGGTTGACGCCATCGGCGATAAACGCCCCATCGCCCTGCGGCTTGATTTCAAAGGCCAGACGCTCCGGCTCGAAATCTTCGACGAGGAAGGTCGTGCTCGAGAGCGATGCCGCATTGGGATCGGAATAAAGCCGCAGCGTCCACGAGCCACGCATGGCTTCGCTTGCCATCGGCAGCGCCGCATAATAGCCGCCCGCCCCCGCGTCATCCATCACCTGGCTGGATGCCACGACGCCATCGGGCCGCTCCACTTCGAGCGTGAGCTTGATGTTCTCCACCGCATCGGCCCGCGCATCGCGCAGGAGAGCGGTCAGATGCACCACCTCGCCCGGCCGATAAACGCCGCGCTCCGTGGTCATGAAGAGATCAAGCGGCCCCGGCGACGGACGCCCCTCAACCCCGCGATCCGTCAGATCGAATGCAGGTTTGGACAGATCGAGGAAGGCATAATCCCCCTCCGTCTCGGCCACCAACAATTGCGGCGCCCTGCCGCCCGTGCCGCGCGCCAGCCCCGGCGCAAACACCGCGCGGCCATCCGCATCGGTCTTGGCCTCGCCCAGAATTTCATTATTGACCGCCACGAGCCGCACATCGGCCCCGGCCACCGGCTGCGCCGTCGCAAGGCTACGCACAAAGGCATGGACGCCATCGTCGCCCGCAATCGTCGTCACCCCAAGATCGGTGACGATGAACCACTGCGTCGCCAGGTCAGACCAATAATCGGCCTCCGGCTCGCCCTTGATCCGCGCCGTGATCACATAGGCCCCAGCTTCCAACGTCCCCAGCGCCTCAGCCACCGGAATGGCCGTCGTCGTCAGCGCATTATTCGCACCCTGCGCCAGATCGACCTCGCCGGTCCACACCTGTTGACCCACGCGATCGGCAATATCCTCGGCATTATATTGCGTGAGACTCCCCTGGAACACGCCATCGCGCACCGCCGTCGCAATCCCGCGATCGCCAATGCGATAGATCATCACCTCGGCCGTCTCGGCATTGACCGAGGTAATCGGCAGCCCGCCGCCGAGCCCTGCCGGCATCACATAGGCCGTATTGGCAAAACCGACGAAAGGCGCGCGATCGGGCACATAGACGCTAAGATCGACGTCCTTGGCCAGTTCCTCGCCGCTGGCGGCTTCAAGCCCGGCGCGCAGCTTGATCGTATAGCGGCTGCCATGCTGCACGCCTTCGACGCAAACCTGCTCGCTTTCGGTCTCGACCGAAACCTGCGGCGCATTGGCAACAGACACATAGGCGGACACATCGGTGCTCGCGAGCGGCTCGGAAAACACCACGCAGATGCGCGGCGAGGCCGCTTCCGCATCCACCACATGGTCCGTCACCCGGAACCCATGCTGGGCCACGACGCTATCGAGATGCGCCTCGACATCGGCATCCGGCACCAGCGCCAAAGCCGCACGATAGGTCGCGATCACCTCGCGCCACATCTCGCGATATTCCATGGCATTGGCCAGCGCCCGAAGGCTCGCCGCCCGCTCGTCTTCGCTCGTCGAGCGCAAAAAGGCATTCATTGCCGCATTGGAGCCGACATAGGAGAGGTCATAGCTATTGTCCCCCTCGCTTTGCCCCGCCACCACATCGGCGCGCCGCAAAGCGGCCTCGGCCAGCGCCTGCCACACGGCCCGATCATTGGCATTGATCGCCAGGGCCTGCCGGTAGGCAACCATCGCGGCCGGATAATTCTCGTTGCCCACTTCCTCGTCGCCCGAAGCCACAAGATCGGCATAAACCGACCTCGGCGCCGGCGCATCGGTCTGGGGCAGATCGCGCGCAAAGCTCTTCGCGGAATCGACCAGCGATTGCGCCGGGAACGGCAATTCAGCCTGCCGCACCGCCTCGGTCACCGCCGGCGTGGGCGACCGGCTGACGCGGCCCGACGTCGCGCCCGAAAACTCGGCGCGCTCGCCGATATCGCCCTTGAGGAAGCACCATTGGCTGCGCGAATTGAAGGTGAAAGCGCGACAGATATTGTCCGCGCTACACGCCGCCTGGCAGCTCTCGAGGTCTGTGTCTTTGACGATGGAATAGTCGAACCCGGGCAGGTCCGTGTTTTCAAAGAGCGTTATCTTCGTCTCGGCCGCGACCGGCATAAGCCCAGCCAAAGCCAGAACCAACACGCCAAACACAGCACGGATCACACGGCGTCCACCCAGCATCCCACCCTCCCAAACACGGCCCCGCATAAGGAAGCCAACCCCAGTCAGAATGCAAGAGGCAGGCAAATTATGACATTTTCAAAGCAGTTTAGCGGCCCCATGCACATCCGCACAAAACATCCCCAGCGATCCTCATCCGCGGCGATAGATCCTCGAAAATCGCCCCGTCCTGCCATCGCGGCGGGCCCCTCCCCGGCGCCTTGCAGAAGCGACAGGCCATCGGGCTTAATCCCTTCTTAACCAAGAAAATGCAGAGTCAAACAAATGATATGACGAGTATTTCTCCAATTTCTCCGTTTCTATACTGCTAGGATCTTGCCGGAACAGCCCAGCGACACCGCGCAGCTCGAAACAGGAATTTGAACTTATACCCGGCAACCCCGAGTGCAGAAAAATGACAAGGTGCGAAACGGTCGATCTGACCAACTGCCATCGCATTTGGAAGACCTCGCGGAGATCGGCCCTTCTGCCGGCGATGCGCGCGGCATTGCTCGGTTGCGCCATGGCCAGCGCTGCCGGCCCGGCCCTGGCACAGGCCTATGTCTGGACCGGCGGCGCCGGGAACAATAACTGGTTCGACCCCGCCAACTGGGACGCCGGCCTGACACCGGACGCCTCCATCGAGGCCAGCTTGGGAGCCGGCGATGTCGTGGTCATCTCCGGCGGCAACGCCGAGGCCGACCGGGTCGGCATCCAGTCCGCGGGCACGGCGACGGTGACCGGGACGGGCGCGTCCCTCACTGCAACGGAACTGGGCATTTTCGCTGGAACGTTCAATATCGAAGATGGGGGCCTCGTCACCACCACCGACGGCCGTCTCGGCGGCCTGATTACCGTCACCGGCACCGATGCGGGCGGCACCGCATCGACCTGGATCAACAACGGCCATTTTGCCGTTGGAGACGGGGCCGCCGGCACGCTGCAGATTCTCGACGGCGGCAAGGTTATCGTCAATGCCGATGCCTTTCTTGGCTACGATTACCACGGCGAAGCCCTGGTCTCGGGGTCAGGCTCTTCCTGGGAAAACACCGGAAGGCTGACAATCGACGATGGCCGTTTGCGCATCTTAAACGCCGGCAGCGTGTCGAACACACTGGGCATAATCGGCGAGTCCGCCAGCAGCGAAGTGATCGTGTCCGGGCCGAACTCCCTATGGACCAATTCCGATCAATTGGTCGTCGGTAATTACGCTACCGGAACCCTCCTCGTTGACGGCGGCGCCACCGTTCTCAGCACCCAGGGTTATGTCGGCGCTGCCACCGGCGTCAGCGGCACCGCCGTCGTAACCGGGCTCGGCTCGAGCTGGCAGATGACCGACTTCTCCCTCACCCTGGGCAACTATGGCCTCGGCACCCTGACCATCGAAGATGGAGGACGGGTTTTCGCCAAGGACGGCGTATTGCTGGGCATGTCGGACGTCAGCGCCAATGGCACATTGATCATCAATGGCACCCCCGGCCGCATCGGCGTTCTGGAAACCAGCTCCTTCCGCGGTGGCCTCGGCACGGCCGACATCACCGTGGACGGCGGCACCGTGCGGGCCCTCCGGCACAATGCCTCTTTCTTCTCCAATTTTGGCAGCCAGCAGGTAACGCTCGGCGCTGCGGGCGGCACCTTCGATACGGCCGGCTACAATATCGCCATCTCTCCCGTACTGAACGGGGCAGGCAGCCTGATCAAGGCCGGCGCCGGCACCCTGACCCTGACTGGCGAGAACACCTATCTCGGCGGCACCACGATCACGGCCGGCATCTTGCAGCTCGGCAATGGCGGCACGTCGGGACGAATTTTGGGCAATGTGGCCAATGATGGCGTCCTGGCCTTCAACCGGTCCGATGCGGTGACGTTTAGCGGCACGAACACGGGAACCGGCGGCATAAGCCAGATCGGCACCGGCATGACCACGCTGACCGCCGACAGCTCCGGTCTCTCCGGCGCTTCGGAAGTGCGTAACGGCATTCTGTCGGTCAATGGCATTCTGGGCGGCACGATGGGGGTCCATGGCGGCCGGCTGCAGGGCGTGGGCCAGGTGGGCGGCACCACCAATTTTGCCGGCGGCACTATCGCGCCCGGCAATTCGATCGGCACGCTGATCATCGCCGGCAATTACGTGGGCAATGGCGGCACCCTCGAAATCGAAACCGTATTGGGCGATGACAGTTCGCCAACCGACCTCCTGGCGGTAACGGGCGACACCTCCGGCACCACCAATGTGCAGGTGATCAATCTCGGCGGCGCCGGCGCGCAGACCATCCAGGGCATCAAGATCATCGATATCGCCGGGCTGTCCGGCGGCACTTTCAAGCTTCTGGGTAGTTACACATTCGAGGGCGATCCAGCCGTGGTCGGGGGCGCCTATGCCTATCGCCTCTATCGGGGCGGCGTGACGACGCCGGCAGACGGAGACTGGTATCTGCGCTCTTCCCTCATCGATCCCGGCACGCCGCTCTATCAGGCGGGCGCGCCGGTCTACGAGGCCTACGCATCCGTCTTGCAGAGCTTCAACACGCTCGAAACCCTTCAGCAACGCGTCGGCAATCGGCATTGGACCAGTGGCGTGGTGGACATAGGCGCCCTGCCCGAAGCGGCCCAGGCCAATAGCGGCATCTGGGGCCGGATCATTGCCGCCCACAACCGGGAAAACCCCAAATCCAGCACCACCGGCTCCAGCTATGACAGCAGCATCTGGCAATTGCAGGCCGGTGCCGATGGCGAACTGCATGCCGACGAAAACGGCAGGCTGATCGGCGGTCTTTCCGCCCGCTATGGCACGGTCTCTGCCGATATATCCTCGATCTTCGGCCAGGGCACGATCGGCAGCACGGGCTATGGCCTTGGCGGATCGCTGACCTGGTACGGCCAATCGGGCTTTTATCTCGACGCCCAGGCCAACCTCACCTGGTACGACAGCAATCTTTCCTCCACCACGGCCAACAGGAGCCTCGTCGCCGGCAATAATGGTTTCGGCTATGCGCTGGGGCTCGAACTGGGGCAGCAGATCGCGCTCGGCCCCAACTGGTCGGTGACCCCGCAAGCGCAGCTGATCTATTCGGCCCTCAAATATGACGATTTCACCGACACCTTCGGCGCCGCCGTATCCCTGACCGATGGGAGTGACCTCAAGGCCCGGCTCGGTCTTTCAGCCGACTATCAGACCTCCTGGACCGACCAGACCGGCCAAACCAACCGCCTCCACGCCTATGGCATCGCCAATCTTTATTACGACCTTCTGCCGGAGACAGCGGCCAACCTCGCCGGCACCCGGCTTGCCCGCGAAGAAGAGGCTCTCTGGGGTGGCCTCGGCCTTGGCGGAACCTATAGCTGGAACGAGGGCAAATATGCCCTCCACGGCGAAGCCACCGCCGGCACCACCCTCGCCAATTTCGGCAACAGCTACCACCTGTCCGGAACCGTGGGACTGAACGTCAAGTTCTAACAGTAGCTCTTCTGACAGCAGCCCTTCAGTAGCCCTCATGGTGAGGTGCTTTGCAGAGCAAAGCCTCGAACCACGAGGGCGTGCCCCAATGCCTCACCGCCCTCCTGGTTCAAAGCTACACTACGCTTCGGCCCCTACCCCTTCACCCCCGCCGAAAGCATGATCGCCTGCGTCACGCGCCGCTGGAAGATCAGATAAACCACCGCCACCGGCAGACCCGCCACCACGGCCGAGGCCATCAGCTTGCCATAGACAATGCCATAAGCGTCCTTCACCTGGGTAATGCCCACCGGCACGGTCATCGTCGCCTCTCCCGTCGCGGCGAGGAACGGCCAAAGGAAGGCATTCCAGGCCCCGATAAAGGTGATGATGGCGAGCGACGCCGTCACCCCCCAGTTCATCGGCAGATAGATCCGGAACAGGATTTTGAGATGCCCCGCAGAATCCATCTGCGCCGCCTCGCGAAACTCCTTCGGCACCGAGTCAAAGAACTGCTTGTAGACGATGATGACAACCGGAACGATCAACTGCGGCAGAATGATACCGGCCCAGGTATTGAGCAGCTTGAACTGCGCCATCAGCACAAAATGGTTCACGATCAGCGCCTGCATCGGCACCATGAAACACGCAAGAATAAGAACATAGATCACCCGCCGCCCGGGAAAGTCGAGCTGGCTCAGCGCATAGGCGCAGCCGGCCGAGGAGACAATCACCAGCGCCGTAATGATCAGCGAGGTCACCATCGAGTTGATGTACCAGATGCCGATATTGGTGTTGTTCCAGATATGGATATAGCTGTCGAACACCATGCGATTGGGCCAGAGCGAATTGCTCCCCGAAATCACCTCGCCATCGGGTTTGATCGAAGTAATGACAGCCCAATAGATCGGAAAGAACGACGCAAGCGCCACGAGGATAGTGATAACCGTCAGCACCAGCCCGATCATGTCGATGGGACCATCGCCCCGGCTGCGCGTGGTCGCTAAAACCTCGCGATTGGGAATTGCTTCGGCGCTCATTTCTCACCTCGTGCACGCAGCAGCTGATATTGCAGCACCGACAGAATGATGATCATCCCGAACAGCAGCATGGCTGCCGTCGCGGCCTCGCCGCCCTTGTTCTGCTGGAAAGCCAGCTTGTAGACATATTGAACCAGCGTAATCGTCGCGTCCTGCCGCCCGCCGATCGAGAAGAGATAAACCTGATCGAAGATTTTGAGCTGCGCGATCAACTGGATCGTCAGCACCAGCGCCGTGACCGGCCAGATCAGCGGCCAGGTAATCCGCTGGAACTGCCGCCAGCGCCCGGCGCTATCAAGCGAAGCGGCCTCGTAGATCTCAGGCGAGATATTCCGCAGCCCCGCGATGAACAGCAAAATATTAAAACCCATCGTCCACCAGATGGTGACGAAGGCCACCGTGGGCATAAAGAGCGGAATGGTGCGCGTCAGCGAGATCGGCTGGCCGCCATTGAACAGCGCCACCAGACCCTGCACGAGCCCATATTGCACGTCGATGATCCAGTTCCAGGTGAGGAACACCACCGAGACCGGCAGAATATAGGGCAGGAAGAAACAGGCGAGCACAAAGCCCTGCACCGGCCCCTTCAACCGGTTCACCGCCAAGGCAATGACCAGCGAAATCAGCGTATTGGGAATGACCGTCAGCAGCACGAAATAGGCGGTGTTCCAAAAGGCTTGATGAAACAGCTTGTGGCTCAGGATTTTTGCATAATTGTCCCAGCCGACCCAGTCCCCCGCCCCGATCAGCGGCGCCTTAGTGAAGCTGAGCATGGCCATCTGGATCGTCGGCCAGTCAAACAGCGCCCCATAGATGAGCACAAACGGGCCCACCAGCAGCAACGCCACGAGATATTCCTGCCGTTTGTCCCTCAGCATCTTGGCCTCCCATCCAACCACAATCACCGGCGGGCACCTCCCCCTTGATGGGGGAGGTTGGGAGGGGGTGACGGGAGCCACGATGTTGTGGCTCTCACCCCCACCCTTGATCCCTCCCCACAAGGGGGAGGGTGTCGACTGCGGCGCCGGTTACAGCTGCCCGTTCAAATCATCCCGCATCTGCGCGGCGGCATCAGCCGGCTCGATCTCACCAGTCGTCGCAGGATTGATGAAGTTGCTCCACGCATCGCCAAGCGGCGCCGCAGGTCCCGCCAGAATAGTGCGCGGATCGAACACGGCCGTGTCGGCAAACCCTGCATAGTCAGACTGCGGCTTCAGCGCCTGGAATTCGGCGCTTTCACGCACGGCATTGAAGGCCGGGATATGGCCCGCGCCAGCCCAGTCGAGCGAGTGCTGGTCCATCCAGGCGATGACCTTCATCACCGCCGCGCGCTTGTCGGCATCCACGTCCTTGCCGGCATTGGCCGGAACGACGAAGGCATGCGAGTCAGACCACGCGGCCTTGTTCTCGAACAGCGTCGGCAGCTCCACCGCACCCCATTCGAACAGTTCGCCCTTGGCATGAAGGTCGACCATGGTCGGCACTTCCCAATTGCCCATGATGAAGAACGGCGACTGGCCCGAGGTAAAGAGCGCCAGCGCCGCCGGGCTTTCAACCTGCACCGGCGTATAGCCGCTATCGACCCAGCCCTTCACCACCTCGATGGCATTGGTCAGCTTGGTGACATCCTCGTCCGTCGGGAAGAAGCCGCCCGCGGCTTCGTCGAACATGGTACCGCCCTGCTGGCCAAAAAGGCTATAGATGGTGCGGTAGCGATCGCCCGTCGGGGTCGATATGCCGTATTTACCGTCCTTGGTGAAATCGGCGAGGATCTTGTTGAAGTTTTCGAGCCCATCGAGGCCCTTAGGCAGCCCATCGTCGCCGATCAGACCGGCTTCTGCGAGCATGTCCTTGTTGTAATAAAGAATGAGCCCATGCTGATCGAACGGCACGGCATAGCGCGTCCCATCGACCTTGCCCGCGTCCGACGCCGCCTGGGTGAAATCGGCATCGGAAATACCGGCGCCCGCCATATCTTCATCGGTGATTTCGCTCAGCGTGCCGCTATCGACCGCCAGCGGAATGCGGCTGAGGTGATAGGTCGCGATATCGGGACCTTCCCCGATGGCAGCCGAAGTCTGCAGCTTGGTATAAAACGGCGTGCCCCATTCGAGCGTCGTGTTCTCGATCGAGATCTCGCCTTGATGCTCGGTGTTGAATTCGCTGATCAGCGCCTTCATGCGCACGCCGTCGCCGCCGGCGAGAAAATCCCACCAGACCACATTCTGCTGCGCCGCAGCGGCACTCGTCAGCGCCATCAGCGCCGTCGACACCAGAGCCAATCGCTTCAAAGACAGTCTCATAACATCTTCCTCCCAAAACATGCCCAATGCATGCGTTCATCCGGCCAAGGCGGCGCAGTTATCGTCTTCCGCCCAGCAGAAATTCTTGCGGTCTATTCCGCGTGATAGGCTGTTCCCTCAGCGTCAAAGAGATGCACCGCTGTGCCATCGACTTTCAGCGAAACCGGCGCCCCCGCTTCGAGCGTTGATTTGCCGATATCGTCGCCGACCACCACCGTGCCGTCGCCGAGCCGCGTATGGATCAGCGTCCGGTCCCCCAGCCGCTCGACCAGCGCAATCGTGCCCTGGATTTCGCCGTGCTCGGCGACCCGCAGCGCGTCCGGCCGCACCCCAAACGTCAGCCCCTGCCCCACAACCGGAGCGCCCGCCGTCGGGATCGTCGTCGCAATTGTTGCGCCGGCGACACTGACGACAACCCGCCCGCCGGCATCGGCCAGCGCCGTCACCGGCAAAAAGTTCATCGAGGGCGACCCGACAAAAGCCGCCACAAACCGGCTCGCGGGCTTCGAATAAACCTCCATGGGCGTGCCGATCTGCTCCACCTTGCGATTGTTCATGACGACGATCCGGCTCGCCAGCGTCATCGCCTCGGTCTGGTCATGGGTCACGAAAACCATGGTCGTGCCGATGCGCTGGTGCAGTTGCGCCAGCTCCACCCGCGTCCGCACGCGCAGCCCCGCATCGAGATTGCTCAGCGGCTCATCGAGCAAAAACGCATCCGGCTCGCGCACAATGGCGCGGCCAATGGCAACGCGCTGCCGCTGCCCGCCAGAAAGCTGCGCCGGCCGCCGATCCAGCAATTGCCCGATCTCCAGCACCCGTGCCGCCTCGTCGACACGCCTGCTTATTTCCGCCTTGTCGGTGCCGACGTTTTCGAGGCCAAAGCTCATGTTCTGGCGCACCGTCATATGCGGATAGAGCGCATAGTTCTGAAACACCATGGCGACGCCACGCTGATTGGGCGGCAACTGGTCCACCCGGCGCTCCCCGATATGGATTTCCCCGCCATTGACCGCCTCAAGCCCGGCAATCATCCGTAGCAGTGTCGATTTCCCGCAGCCCGAAGGCCCAAGGAAAACGATGAACTCGCCCGAGCGAATATGCATGCTGACGCTGTCCAGCACCTGCACGGCGCCATAGGACTTGCTGACATCCCGAAGGACGATATCGGCCATCTCTTTCCTCCTCATGGGACCAGCGCAGCTTTGCTGTCTTCTGGTCTTGAATCTCGCCCCACCCACGGAGCCCCCCTCGCCCCTTGAGGGAGAGGGACAGGAATTTCTTCGTTCAGAAGAAATTCCAGGGTGAGGGGTCTGCGATCTCTCCTCCGCAGAGGAGCCAGTCATGACACCGAATACCCCTCATCCGCCCCTACGATGCCCCCTTCTCCCTCAAGGGGAGAAGGGGGCATCGTGGCTCACATACTTCCCCCATCCACCTTCAATTCCCCCGCCGTCGTCACCAGCCCATCAAAAATCGCCGCCGCCACCGGATCGGCCCCCGGCGCCTCCCGCAGCAGCCTGAACGTCGTCGCCACAACGCCACCCCGCCCAACCCGCTTCTCGCCAATGATCGCCGCCGGCTTGTGCACCCAGCCGCAAACCATCCCGGCGATAACATTGTTGCCAAATTCCCAGGGCCTGAACCCGGTAAGCAGGTGATGCGGCACCACGTCGGAAAAACTCAGATCAAAGATCGGCCCGCCCGGAATGCTTGCAAAAGCCCCCTCGCGCCGCACCCATGAAAAGCCCGCGATCCAATCACCCCGCCAAATCGTCCCGTCACGCTCAACCAGACTGATCCCCGGCAAATGCTGATCAAGGCTCGGCCGGAATTTCTTCCCATCGGCCACGATCGATCGATGCGGCAATTCCCCATCCGGCATATCGGTCCGCAAATTGCGATTGGTCTCAACCGTCCCATCCGCCAGGATCAGATACCGCGCCCCGGCCTTGATGGCTTCCACATCGTCGCCATCCACCGCATGCACCAGCACCACATCGGCCTCGGCAGCCGGTACCACACGGTAGCCGAGGCCGCTGGCATAGCTTGCGAGGGAGGAATCGGCAGCGGCGATGGAGGGGCGCCCGGCCGTCTCGCGCTTTTGGTAAAGCGCGATCTCGCAAGTGTTGCGCGAGAGAACCGATCCACCGGCCTCCAGCGCAAATTCTATGGACAGCACACGATTGTCGCCGCCCTGCGGCAGGGCAAAACCAATCTTGCCGAGATCAGCCGTCGAAACCTTGCCCGTCGCCGGCACGGCAACCGAACCCGAAACTTCCCCGCTCCAGCGCAACACCGCGCCAGCCGGAATGGTCTCGCCGCCCGTACCGATTTTCAGCTCGATATCAAGCGTTTCCCCGAGATAAGCCGAATAGCGCCCCGGACGCGGCACGATCACCACGTCGGCATTGATCGTCCCAAACACATCGTGGAACACGCGCGGATTGCGCTCGATATCGAGAAGGCCATTGGCCTCCCAATGCACGTCCGTCAGTTCGGTGATCACATAGCCCATGATCGAGGAATAGCGGCGCATTTCCTCGATTTCGTAGCGCAGGTTCATGAACTGATACCACTGCACGTTTTCGATAAAGGCATCGAAGGAGCCGAAGGTTTTGGAGAGATCGAGCGCCCCAAACCGGTCCTCGATGCCATGCGGCAGCGCCACCCCATCGCCCCAGAGCGACCCGGTTTCGAACCAATCCGGCTCCGACCCATCCTCGCGCCGCAGCTTCTTCGGGTCCGGCAGACCCCAGACACCAAATTCGGAAACGATCAGCGGCTCATCACCCCTGCGTTCGGCATCGCCGAGGCTCGAAAAAGTCCAGTCGGCGCCCGCCGCAAACTGCGCGGTGATGTCGTCCCACTCCTGCCGCCGCTCCGGCACCGAACGATAATAGTGGTAGTCGTTGAGATCAGTCTTGACGTGGAAGTTCGGGAAACAAGCGGAGTTGTCGACCACCAGCCGCGTCGTATCCTCGGCCTTCAGCCAGTCATATGTATCCTTCACCCACTGCCGATGCTCCGCATTTTCGAGCATGCGGGTGCCCCAGTCCTCATTGATGATGGTCCAGGCGATGATCGAGGGGTGGTTGCGATCGCGCTTCAAAATGCCAGTCATCGTGTCGCGCATGCGCTGCGCCGATTTCGAGGTGAAATTCGCGACGTTCGGAATTTCGGTCCAGACGAGCAGGCCAAAGCGGTCGGCCACGTCATAATAGCGCGGGTCCGGCACCTTGATGTGGCAGCGGAGAGTGTTGAGGCCAAGCTCCTTGGCCTTCTTCGCCTGGTCTTCCAGAAATTCCAGCGAAGGCGGCGTATAGATGCCGTCGGGATAATAGTCCTGATCGAGCGCGCCGCGCATATAGATCGGCTCGCCATTGAGCAGGATTTTGCCGTCGCGCGTTTCGACGCTGCGGAAGCCAAAACGCTCTTCGACCACATCGACATCATCGCCGAGCGACACGGTCAGCGTATAAAGATTGGGTTGGTCGATACCCCACAGCTTTGGTGCCGTCACCGCTAGTTCGACCGACAGCGAAGCCGCAGCAGTCACCTGGCTTTCAGCCACCACATTGCCACCGGCATCACGCACAGCCAGCTTGACCGGTAGGCCCGCAGCCGCGCCCGAGAAATCAAGCTCGGCCTTCACAATGCCATCGGTACCAGCGGTAATGACCACCGCCTCAAGCCGCCGTGTATCGCGCGCTTCCAGCGACACCGACTGCCAGAGGCCACCAATCCGCCCATACCAGGAAATCTTGCCATGCGGCACTTCGCCAAACGGGAAGTCCGGGAAGGCGCGATGATCGGCCGAGGGCATGGTCACTCGCACCTCGACCTCGTTCGTCCCGCGCAGCAGTTTGCTATCGAGCACAAATTCAAACGGCAGGAAGGCACCCTCATGGCTGCCGAGTTTCTGCCCGTTGAGAAACACCTCGCAAAAGTAGCTCACCGCGCCAAAGTGCAACACCAGTTCCTGCCGGTCCCATCCGGCCGGCACGGCAAAACTGCGCTTGTAGACGGCGTGCCCAAAAGTATCGACGAGATCGGAAAACTCGGCCTGCCAGGGCTGGGGCACATGCGCTTCGCGCCAGGCACCATCCTCGTGCTTGAACTGCCAGACACCATCCAGCGACAAGCTCTTGCGCGGCGCGTCGATGGCCTCCGTAGCGACAGCACGACCCAGATTCATAATCTCTTCCTCAAGCGTATTAGTTATATTATTATCACCATAGGGTCGAAACGACACGCTTGGCAAGAGGGTGAAAACGACAGCATCACTGATGTAAAAAGAGCCTCGCGCGGGCTGTAACCAATTCGCTGAAACGCTGATCTCGATGCTAACAGTCTGCTAGCAATTGGCTTACACAGAGGGGAATCTATCCCCGCACCCGGGAGCTCAGGTGGACAAGCGCTCAACCATGCATGACGTGGCCGAACTGGCCGGGGTTTCCCAGGCCACGGTCTCGCTGGTTCTCAACGGCGTTCCCAATGCCCGCGTCTCCAAAGCCACCCGCCGCCGCGTGCAGGAAGCCGCCGACCAATTGGGCTATCGCCGCGGCAAGGCCCACGCCGTCCCCGCCGGCCGCCAGCGCGTCATTGGCCTTTTCATCGACGAGGTGTCCACCACGCCCTTCGCCGCCCAGTTCCTCGAAGGCGCCCGCGACGAAGCCGCCTTGCAGGACGTCACCGTCGCCACTTTTTGCACCGGCAACAACCCGGCATTGGAACAGGCCGGTCTCGATATGCTGGTCGCCCAAAACGCCATCGGCGCTATTTACACGACGCTGATGACGCGCGAAGTCATTGTTCCCAATGCCTTTTCCACCCTGCCTCTGGTGCTGCTCAACTGCTACGAAAAGCGCCTGCGCCACCCCTCCGCCGTCCCCGGCGACATCGTCGGTGGCTATGCGGCAGCCGACGCGCTCATCAAGGCCGGCCACACCCGCATCGCCCATCTCGCCGGCGAGCACCACACCGCCGAAGCCGCCGTGGACCGCGAAAAAGGCTTTAGGCAAGCCATGGAAAAATCAGGCATTCCGGTCGATGAAAGCCTCGTCACCCTCGGCGGCTGGTCCATCCGCGCCGGCCGCGAACGCGCTCTGGCCCTGCTCTCGCGCCCCGATCGCCCCACCGCCATCTTCTGCTTCAACGATCGCATGGCCATCGGCTGCTATGAAGCCGCCCGCATCCTCGGCCTCAAAATCCCCGAAGACCTCTCCATCGTCGGCTTCGACAACGAAGACATTTCCGCCAGCATGGACCCGCCCCTCTCGACCATGATCCTCCCCCACGACGAAATGGCCCGCTGGGCCGTCGGCCAATTGCTCGACGGTTTCGGCGACGTAGACGCCGATGAAGGCATGCAAAAACTCAAGATCGAATGCGAGTTCGTGGAGCGAAATTCGATAGCACCGCCAAGAGGTTGAGAGAGCAAAAAGGCCCCCTCACCCGCCGCTTCGCAGCGACCTCTCCCCCAAGGGCGAGGTGTCGCTCCGCGACAAGGAGCCACCTCTTCACCTCTCCCTCTGGGGGAGAGGTCGGCCCGCAGGGCCGGGTGAGGGGGCCTTCTCTTCTTGCCCCTACCCCCGCGGCTTATCCACCGAAGCCCGCTCCACCAGCGGGCACTCCAGCTTCGTCAACGGATACCTGCTATCCACTTCCCCGTCAGCCAACTGCTCCGCGATCCATTGCCCCATCGCCCGATGAGGCAGCACCGACGTCGTCAATTGCGGATGCAGATGCCGCGCAATTTCCTCGTCGTCATACCCCACCACCGACATATCCCGCGGGATCTCATACCCCGCCTCCTTCAGCGCCTCGTAGCAGCCGATCGCCATACGATCGTTCTGGCAAAAGATCGCCGTCGGAACCTCCGGCAGATCGAGGATTTTTCGCGTCGCCTCATACCCAGCGCTGGCCGACCAGTCGCCCGAAAACACCAGCTCCGCATCGAACGGAATATCCGCCGTCGCCAGCGCCCGCCGATAGCCTTTTAAGCGATCCTGCGCCGCCTCCATCCAGATTTCGCCCGTAACCGTTGCGATCCGCCGATGTCCGCGCGTGATCAGATGATGCGTCGCCCGCTGCCCGCCGGCAATTTCGCTCGGCACCACCGCAGGATAGGACTGGCCCGTCGTATAGCAATTGAGCAAAAGCACCGGCACATCGAGATTTCTGAGCGCCAGCGGCAGCTCCACCTCGCGGGTAAAAATCGTCATATAGACCAGCGCCGAAACCCCCTGCTCGACAAAGGTCTCGATCAGCTCCGCCTCGACCTCGGGATCGTTCCGGCTCTGCGCCACAAACACCAGATCCTGCGCTGCCTGGCTCAACCCTTCAATGGCCTGCACCGCCTCCGGGCTCGTCGCCAACTGATCGACCACAAACCCGATCCGCCCAACCCTTCGCCCCCGCTTCGCCTCCACCCTGACCTGCGGCAACCCATACCCCAGCCGCCGCGCCACCTCGAGCACCCGCAGCCGCGTCTCGCTCGACAACCTGATCCCCGGCGCATCATTTATGACAAACGACACCGTCGCCTGAGAGCAGCCGGCCTCCCGCGCGATGTCGGTCATCGTAACCCGGCGCGAATTTGACCCGGTTTCTCTCCCGGAGCGGCTCGGTTTCGTCAATGTGCGGCTTGGAGGAGGCATGACACTCGGAAGCTGGACGCTAAAAAGCTAATACACGATCAGCTAATATTAGCAAGTTACCGAACATCCGAGTTTCTGGGCGAGGGCGCGTGCCAGAGCCGCCTGTGCCGTCAGGGGCCGATATAGATGGGATTGCTCAGTGCTCGGCGGATAGGCTGGCCGGCGACATCGACATTCTTGAGCTGCCAGGGCAATTCGCGGCCTTCAATCAGGCTCGCATATTCGCCCAGCAGCCGTTCGCGGCTGGCCACCGCAATGATCTCTGCCCGAACGAATTTTTGTGCCTGTTCAACGGCGATGGTCGCCGAATGGTCGTCACCAACTATATCCACCGCAGCGATCTCGCCCGTCGCATCAATGAGCACAAGCCGATCACCTGCAGCCCCGCGCACCACGACGTCCAGCCGCGTCAAACTCTCGACCGTACCGCCCATTACCGCGTCGCCGGCACGGATCTCAAGATGCGGTCCACCCGGATTTTCAGTGACATAGCCATAGCCGGACTTCATCGCTGCCAGCACGGCATCCTCGCTGAGCTCGGGCAGCCAGAATACCGTCGCCGGTCGCGCCAGAACCAGCGGGCCCTCGGGCATGAGCCGATCCGGCTGATGAAAATCCGAGCCACCAATGGCAGAAAGCTTCAGGCCCGAAGCCAGCCGCTGCTGGTACCGATCAAGCGCAATCCAGTTCCACGCAAGCCAGGTCGATTGCCACACTTCCTGGCAGTCAGCCTCGGGCATTTCGTAGTCCCAGGCAATGGGTGGCTTGTCATGATTGATCGACAGCAGCCCACCCTTCTCGTGCACCAGCTCCGCCAGCACATGCGCATCGGAAGGTTTGGTCATGCGGAAGTCGATCCACTCATCGACACCGTAGACATTGGCATGTCCTTCGGCCGTCGTGACCTCCATGCCACGCACAAAAACCAGGTCGGGCGACGAGTTGGGATGAAAATAGCGCCGCTGCGTAGTGGTGTTGTGGTCGGCAATGGCCAGAAAATCGAGCCCGGCCTGCTTGGCTGCCGCATGCAACAATTCCGGCGCGCCGCGCGCATCCGAGTGAAATGTGTGGCAATGGAGGTCGCCCCTATACCAACCAGCCCCTTTGCGCACCGGAAAGATCCGAGCCGGCTGCGGTTCAAGCTTTCGCGGCGATGCATCAAGGCTGATGGTCACCGTAATATCGGTGCCGGCTTCAGGAACCTTGTAGAGCCCCAGAATGACGTTCCACGTCCCCGGCTGGATTTCGCCATGGATATAGCCCGGTGTGGCGTCGTCGGTGGCAAGAAAAAAGCGATCGCGCGCCCCACCGCTCCAGCCGCGAAAACCTTCCATTGTAGGATAGCCAGTATCGCGCGGGTCAAAGGCGCCGAGATCCACGATGCAATCTTCAGCCTTGGGATAGGCCAGCACCACCTCGATCCGCGTCGTGCCGTCAGGCACCTCGAACGGAACATAGAAATAGGGATTCCGCGCCTGATCGGCGCGGGTGACATGGGCGGTGATAGTCTTGGACAAGACCTATTCTCCCAAGGCCGGGATACGCATGCCAGCGCTGTCAAAGAGATGCACATGCTCATGCGAGAAACTGAGGGTGACCACTTTCGAGAGATCAAGATGATCGTCGGTAAAGATGCGTGCCGTAACGCGGGCGCTGTCGCCACGGTCCACGGTCACCAGGCTTTCCGGCCCCATATTCTCATTGGCAAAGAGTGGCGCCGTGATGGTGTTGATGGCCCCCACTTCCGCAATGCCCAGATGCTCCGGCCGCACGCCCAGCGTTAGCTTGCCGCTCGTCGCCAGAGCCTTGCCGATGGCATCGGTCATGGCGAGACCATCAATGGTCAGGCCCTCGGCCTTCAGCGCCAACTTGCCGTCGATCTGGGCGCCCTCCACCTCGACCAGATTCATCGGCGGATTGCCGACGAAATTGGCTACAAACGTCGTCGATGGCCGGCGATAGATCTCGATGGGCGAGGCAAATTGCACGATATGCCCCTGATCCATCACGGCGATACGCGTCGCCAGTGCCATGGCCTCGGCCTGATCGTGGGTCACGTAAACAGCCGTCATGCCCATGTCGCGCTGCAGGTGATTGAGGAAGCCCCGTGCCTCAAGCCGCAGTTTGGCGTCGAGATTGGAAAGCGGCTCATCAAAGAGATAGACTTTTGCCGGATAAACCAGCGCGCGGGCCAGCGAAGTGCGCTGCTGCTGGCCGCCGGAAATCTGGCTTGGCAGCCGATCCATCAGGTGCCCGATCTTGAGCACATCGGCGACCTCTTTGGCCCGCCCATGGCGCTGCGCCACGGGCTCGCCGCGCACCTTGAGCGGATAGGCAATGTTATCGGCGAGGTTCATATGCGGATAGAGCGCATAATCCTGGAACACCATGGCGATGTTGCGGTCCTTGGGGTGGAGGTGGGTCACCTCATCCCCGCCGATGAAGATCTGCCCGGCAGTCGGCGTTTCGAGCCCCGCCATCATGCGCAGCGACGTAGTTTTGCCGCAGCCCGAGGGGCCGAGGAGGCAGACGAACTCCCCGTCGCCGATATCGAAGCTGACGTCCGAGACTGCCCTAAACTCGCCAAAGCTCTTGGTGACGTTTTTGAATTCAACAGATGCCATGGATGTTTAAGCCTTGATGCCGCCGAAGAACCGGAAGCCGAACTTCCAGCTGACGAAGAGATAGAGAGCGATGACCGGCAGCGAATAGATCAGCGAATAGGCTGCCAGGAGCGTGACGATGGGGGTGCCCGCTTCCGAATAGAACGAGTAGATGGCGACCGAAGCCGGCATGTTGCTATCGCTGCGAAGGAGGATGAAGGGGATCAGGAACGAGCCCCAGATATTCACAAAGCTCCATACGACGATGACCACGATGCCCGGCCGGATGACCGGCAGCGCCACATCGAAAAAGGCCTGCACCGGCGAGGCCCCCGCCACCATGGCGCTTTCCTCGTAGGACTTTGGGATCGAGTCGATGAAATCGCGCAGGATGAACATGGCGGTCGGCAAGAGCCCACCGGCGAAGGTCAGAATCACGGCCAGATGTGTGTCCATCAGCCCGGCCGCCGAGACGATCAGAAAGATCGGCACCATGGCCGCCGAACCCGACACGACCGAGGAAAACAGCAGCAGAATATAGGTGACGGCGCCCTTGCCGGGGATAGACGAGCGGGAAAGCGCATAAGCAGCCAGCGTCGCCGCCGCGCCCACCAGAATGACACCGCCGACAGCCTGGATAAAGCTGTTCCAGAGCGCCTGCACGGCATAGGAATTGCCGAAGACCGTCACAAAATTATTCAGCGTCCATGGATCCGGTAGCGCGAGGCCCAGTTCAGCCCGCGCGTTGAACGGCGCGAACAGGAACCACAGCAGCGGCAGGGCGAAGATGGCGCCGATCAGCGCGGCGAGCGCGGAAAAGGCGATGCGGCCGACAAAGGCGGGAATGGTCAGCTTCATGTCTCAGCGCACCTTCTTCTTGCGGCCGATGCTGAGATAGATCAGCGCGAAAGCGAGATTGATCAGCATCATGATCACGCCCACTGCCGCGCCCTTGCCGAACTGGAAGTCCTGAAAGGCGACGCGATAATTGTAGATGGACACCAGTTCCGTCCGGTAGCTCGGCCCGCCATTCGTCAGCAGGAACGGCGTGAAGGTATTAAAAGTCCACATGGTGATGAGGATGAGATCGGTGACGATATGCCCGCGAATAAGCGGCAGGCCGATATCCCGGAACTTTTGCCACGATGATGCGCCGGCCACGTCCGCCGCCTGAAAATAGCTCGGCGGAATTGACGAAAAGGCCGAGTTGAACAGCATCATCGAGAAGGCCGCGCCGCGCCAGGTATTGAACACGACGATGACCCAGAAGGGTTGATCCAACAGGAAATCGCCGGGCGGCAGGCCGAACCCTTCGAGCAGCATGTTGAGAGTACCAGAATCGCGATCGAGGAAGGCAAACCAGGCAAAGCCAATAACCACTTCGGGCAATATCCAGGCGGCGATGACGAAGGTTTCGGTGATGCGTTTGACCCAGGGCGGCACGGTCTGGATCAGCCAGGCGAGCAGCAGACCCAGCAGCGCCTGACCGAGCAGCGCCGAAGCCAGCACGAATTGCGTCGTCAGGATCAGCGAAAAGCCGAACTGGCCACGCTGGAAGAACGTCGCCGGATCAAACAGCGAGAGATAGTTGGCCAACCCGACAAATTCGGGATTGAGCGCCGTGCGCCCGAGCAGCGTCCGATTGGTGAAAGAGACAAAAATCACCCAGAAGAAGGGTACGATGACGAAGACCGAGACCAACAGGCCGGCAGGCGTCAGGAACGCGGCGCCGGCGCGGTTGGAGAGCAGCGCAAAATTGCGCACTTTCTTCGGCTTGGCCTCGATGGGTTCGGTGGTCATGGGATGATCACTCTTGGTTTTCTCTCCGCTGGGCGGCGAGGAGGCGCTTCTAGGCAATGGAAAACACTATCCATCACCCCGATTGTCACCCCGGCGAAGGCCGGGGCCCATCTCGAGATCTCAGGATGGGTCCCGGCCTTCGCCGGGATGACATCTTGTGATTGCTTAGGCCCGGCGACCAATTTTGCGAGCTTCAGTCTCCCGCAAACCCGGCACCCCGAAGGGCACCGGGCCGAGGTGGGAGGACTAGAGCAGGCTGACAGTGTTATCTTCGCCGACTATGGCTGTTACCGCGGCCTTATACTGAGCCATGGCCTCTTCCGGCGAGAGTTCGCCCGAAACCACCGCTTCGGTCATGCGCTGGATTTCTGAGGACACGGCATTGTAGTTCGGATCGTTCGGACGCGCCGTGGTCAGCGGCAGCAGCGTCTGGCTGGCTTCCGTCAGGAACGGGCTGTTCGGGATTTCAATGTCCGTGCGGGCCGTGATGCGCGGCTGGATCGCCTGGAAGGCGTTCTGCATGTCCGGCTCGTTCATGAACGAGAGGAAAGCCCAGGCTTCCTTGGGCGCGTCGGTCGCGGGGTTGATCACAAAACCCGTGCCGCCCGAAATGGTCACGAAATCCTGGCCATTGATACCGGCACCCGGCTCCTTGGCCGGAACCTTGGCCCAACCCATAACCTCGTCGCGGTTCGGCACGGCGAATTCCGAACCTTCCGGGGTGACCGAACGGTAGAAATAGTCGCCTTCGAACAGCAGCGCCGTCACGCCATCGCGGAAATTGGCAAAGGAGCGGTTGCGGCCATCGGCCAGAAGCTGGGCGCGCTGGTCGCCAAGCTGCTCATCGACATAGATGGTCTTGTAGAGATTGAGCGTGTCGAGAATGCCCTGGCTCGAAACGACGAATTTGCCATTCTCGTCCGTCACCTTTTCGCCCGTACCGAGCAGCGCCAGCCAATAGCCCTGCATGGTCGTGGCTTCGCCCATGGCGACGCCCGCGTTGAGCTGGATGGGGAAGCTGTCGGGCTTGATCTTCTTGATGGCGCGGGCGGCGTCGAGCACCTCTTCCCACGATGTCGGCTGCCAGGTGTCACCGTCGATACCGGCTTCGGTGAGAATGTCCTTGCGCGTATGGATCATGCGCACGTCGGTCCCCAGCGGGATACCGTAGAACTTGCCCTGATATTCCATCAAGGCACGCGAACCGTCGGACAGCGCCGCCCAGCCGGACCAATCGTTGACTTCCGGGCCAGCCACCTCATCGAGAGACTTGAGTAGACCGCCTTCCACAAAGGATGGGATGAGGAAGCCATCAAAGGCGGAAACGTCGGGGCCGGCGCCGGTCGAAAAATCGAGCGCCAGTTGCTGGGTGAGCTGCGCGTCTTCGCCGCCAAATTGGTTGAGCGTCACATTGACGTCCGGGTGGGCCGCTTCGAACGCCGGAATGACGCTTTCTTCGATCCACTGGGCCGTGCCGCTGTTCACGCCGCCGATCACACAGCGACACGTGACATTGAGATCCACGGCAAAGGCAGGAATGGCGACCGAGGTGGCGCCGATAAGGCCGAGCGCAAGCGCGCGCATACGATTGTTCATCGTAGAAATCCTCCCGAAATGGTGGCTCCGAATTCTCCGGTAGCCGATATTGGCCAGGCCGCTCCCCGCGTCCGGCCGTTAAAGGATGAACACGTTTTCATTTCTCGTCAATGCGGAGAATTCGCAGAACTGAAAACGGACGCGACAGGCGCATCTGCTGCATGGCAGGTTTCCAAGACATTGCGGTGACAATCCGCGCATCGATTGCGAGTCACCCGCTTCACAGCTAACTTGACGAGAGGCTCCCTTACAGCCATTGAATTGAACACGTTTTCATCCCGAATGGGTGAACGGGAGGTTTTTTGTGACCGACAGCGACCAGCTTCCGCGTGGGCGGGCGACTGCCGAAATGGTTGCCGCGCGGGCCCAGGTTTCGCGCGTCGCCGTGTCACGCGCCTTCAATCCACACACCTCGCTCAAGCCCGAAAAGCGTGAGCTGATCCTGAAAATCGCGCAGGAGTTGAACTATACGCCCGACCGCGCCGCGCGGGCCTTGGTCAGTGGCCGGTCGCATCTGGTCGGGGTCATCGTGCCCGATGTGTGCAGCCATTGGGAAAGCCAGGAAATCGACGCATTGACCACGGCCCTCCAGGCCGAGGGCTTTGCCACCCTGCTGTTCAAGACGCGCACCGACTATTCCATGGACGAGCAATTGCTCGCCTATATGCGCGGCTTCAATCCTGACTCGGTCATCGCCTTCGTCGAAAACGTCAAGCCGCATACCCTGGCGCGTTTCCTTGATCGCGCCGTACCCATCTATGTGCACTACCCCCTGCCCGGCGCCAGCGTGGAGCCCGAAGGCGAACCGCTGCATGATCGGCTGAATGTGCTGCAACGCGATGGTATCGATCAGGCCATCGCCCTGCTTCAAGGCTTTGGCGCCAGGCGCATCGCTTACCTCTCCGGCGCAGAAAAATCCCGCGCCAACGGTTCGCGCGAACGCACTCTGCGTCAAGTCATGGCCGATCGCGGCCTTGCCCCCCCTGTCGTGGCGCGGGGCGACTTCGGCTATGATGCAGCCTATCAGGCGACCATAGACCTCTTCCGCGTCGGCGATGGCGCCGATGCCATTTTCGCCGCCAATGACGTCGGCGCTTTCGGCGTCATCGATGCACTGCGCCATGAGTTGAAACTGCGCGTCCCCGAGGACGTAAAAGTCGTCGGCTTCGACGACATCGCCCAGTCGCACTGGAAAAGCTACAATCTCACCACCGTGAAATTCGATCTCGATGAGCGCGTGCGCGCCCTTGTCCGCCTCATCCTCCGCCGCCTCAACAACCCCGATGCTCCGGGTTTTCAGGAAACCCTCAACACCAGGCTCGTCGTGCGCGGCACGGTCGGCTGAAACCCTTTGCCATGACCAAACAGATCCACCTCGTTTTCAAGACCCATCTCGATATCGGCTTCACCGACCACGCCACGCGCGTCCGGGCGCAGTACCACAACCAGTTCATTCCGCAGGCCATCGCCACCGGCGAACATTTTTACGCCGAGAACCCCGAGCAGCCCGAATTCATCTGGACCACAGGCGCCTGGCTGATCTGGGATCATCTCCATTCCCAAGACGCCAAACGGGTAAAGCGACTCGAACGCGCCATCGAGCGCGGCTTGATCACCTGGCACGCTCTGCCCTTCACCACCCATACCGAACTGATGTCGCCCGCCCTCTTCCGCGCCGGGCTCTCCTTCTCGCAGGAGCTCGACCAGCGCTTCGGCCGCAAGACCACAGCAGCAAAAATGACCGACGTGCCAGGACACACCTTGGGCATGGTGCCGATCCTTGCCGAAGCCGGCGTCAATTTCCTGCATCTGGGCGTCAACACCGCCAGTCCCGTTCCCGACGTGCCGCCCATCTTCCGCTGGCGCGCCCCCGGCGGCGAAGAGATCGTCGTCATGTATCAGGCCTCCTATGGCGCGACGGACTTTCCCGCCGGCCCGGAAATCGGCCTCAGTTTCGCCCATACCAGCGACAATATCGGCCCGCAAAGCGTTGCCCAGACAGTCGAAACCGTCCGCCACATCCGCCACGAAAGCCCGGATGTGATGGTCACGGCATCGACCCTCGACGCCTTCGGCGCCGAAATGTGGAAGCGCCGCGAAACCTTCCCGGTCGTCACCGACGAGATCGGCGATAGCTGGATCCACGGCACAGCCACCGATCCACAAAAGCTCGCCCGTTTTCGTGCCCTGCAGCGCCTCTATGACGGCTGGGAACCCACCGAAACCCGCCGCGCCTTCGGTCGCGGCCTGACCCAGGTTGCCGAGCACACCTGGGGCATCGATATCAAAACCTATCTCCGCGACGATAAAGCCTGGGACCGCGAGGACTTCGACACGGCGCGTCAGGCCGACTACCGCTTCGCCTATTCCGAGCAGTCCTGGGCCGAACAACGCGCCTATATCGACGTAGCGCTGGCCGAACTTGCCCCCGCCGACCGGCAGGCGGCGGACCGCGTTCTCAGCGAGACGACGGTTACGCCGGCCGCCGAACCCACTGGCTCAAGCGCCACCCTAAGCAATGGCGGCTGGACCGCCGAACTGGACCCGGCGACAGGCAGCATCGCCGCTCTCACCGCCCCCGATGGCGCGTGCATCGAGGGCAAGGACCGCTTACTCTTCGGCTACACGCACGAAAGCTACGACTGGAACGAGCTGCAAAAGCACCTCGACTCCTACCTGCAGCATCGGCAGGAATGGGCCATTCTCGACCACGACAAACCCGGCCTCGGCAAGGCCCGCACGGCCCGAACAGAAGCCGTATCGCCGATCTCGCAAGGCACTACGGGCGCGACCAGCACCGCCACCTTGCCGCCCACCGCCCACGCCGAAATCGGCGCTCCCGCCCGCTGCGATATCACCCTGCGCGGTCTAAACGACCGCCAGGTCGAAATTACCCTCACCCTGCGCGAAAAGCCCGCCAACCGAATGCCCGAAGCCGGCTTCTTCCGCTTCACCCCGCAAGGCGGAGAAGCTTGGCGCCTGAAAAAACTAGGCCTCTGGCATGACAGCAAGGCCATAACCCCTCGGGGCGGCGGCCAATTGCAGGCCGTCGAAGCGGTCGAGACCACTTCTGGCGGGCAGGCCCTCAACCTGACCCTCCTCGATGCTGCACTCGTCGCCCCCGCCGCCGCGCCCTTCATCCCCTTCCAGCCCGAACGCCCGGATTTCTCCGGCGGCCTGCGCGTCAATCTCTACAACAACAAATGGGGCACCAATTTCCCCATGTGGTGGGAAGGCGACGCAAAATTCCGGTTCGTGCTGACGCTCCAGTAATCATCGACGTTCCAGCAATCCTCATTGCCCCCAGTAGTCCTCATGGTGAGGTGCGCAGCGAAGCGCAGCCTCGAACCACGAGGACGTGGCACTTAGGCATTGGGAGAACGCCCTCGTGGTTCGAGGCTTTGCTGGCGCAAAGCACCTCACCATGAGGGCTATCCCCTTACCCCGCCACCCCATCCTCAATCGGGATCAGATCAGCCAGCCCACGGTCTTCCAGAAGCCCCCGCACATCGGGATCGCGTCCGCGGAACAGGCGATAGGCCTCCGCATAATCACGCGAGCCGCCAGCCGAATAGACATACTTGTAAAGCCGATCCGCCGTCGCCTTGTCGAATGGATCGCCAGCGTCCTCGAACGCCCCATAGCCATCGGCGTCGAGCACTTCCGACCACAGATAGCTATAATAGCCCGCCGCATAGCCATCGCCCGAGAAGAGATGCAGGAAATGCGTGCTGGCATGGCGCAGCGCGATTTCCTCCGGCATGCCGATATCGTCGAGCGTCTTGCGCTCCAGCGTCGGAATATCCTCGTTCTCGGCGATCTGCGCCGCGTGATAGTCCATATCCAGCAGTGCCGAAGACACGAACTCGACCGTCTCAAAGCCCTTATTGGCCTTGCCCGCTGCCGTCATCTTGTCGAGCAGTGCCTGCGAAACGGGCTCGCCGGTACGATAATGCACGAGACGCGCCAGCACCGGCTTTGACTCCAGCCAATGCTCATATAGCTGCGACGGCAATTCCACAAAATCCCGCACCACGCTGGTGCCGGCAATCCGCGGATAGGTCACATTCGACAGTAGCCCGTGTAGCCCATGGCCAAACTCATGAAAGACCGTCCGCGCTTCGTCGAGGGACAGCAAAGCCGGCTGCCCCTCAGGCGGTTTCAGATAATTGCAGGTATTGACCACCAGCGGAATGACCGCGCCATCGAGCTTGGCCTGCTTGCGGAACGAGGTCATCCAGGCGCCGCTGCGCTTGCCGGCGCGAGCGAAATAATCGCCATAGAAAATGCCGATCGTCCGCCCTTCGCGCTGCACTTCCCAGACGCGCACATCGGGATGGTATCCCTCGATATCTTCGCGCGCGACAAAGCGCACACCGAACAATTGCTCGGCCACATAGAAAGCGGCCTCCACCACCTTCCAGAGTTCGAGATAAGGCTTGATCTCGTTCTCATCGAAATCGTAGCGCGCCAACCGAAGCTTCTCGGCATAGTAGCGCCAATCCCAGGCCGCCAGCGCAAAACCACCAGCCTCTTCGTCGATCAGCCCCTGTAGCGCCATCCGGTCGTCGAGCGCCCGCTGCCGCCCCGGCTTCCACACCTGTTCTAGAAGGCCCCGCGCCGCCTTCGGTGTTCCGGCCATGCTGTCGGCGAGCTTGTAATGCGCATAGCTTTCGTAGCCGAGCAATTTCGCCTGCTCGCCCCGCAACCGCAGGATTTCGCCGATAATCGCGTGATTGTCGCTCTCATTGCCATTGGCACCGCGCTTCACGAATCCGCGCCACACTTTTTCGCGCACCGCACGGTCCCGAGCGAAATGCAGCACCGGCTCGACACTCGAACGCGACGTCGTCACCGCGTAAGGTGCATTGAGCTTCCTGTCCCGCGCCATCTCCGCTGCCGCCGCGCGTGCAAAATCGGGCAATCCGTCGACCTCGGCTTCGCTCAGAGCAAAGACCGTATTCTGTTCGTCGGCCAAAACGTTCTGCCCGAATTCCGTACCGAGCACGGCAAGCCGCTCGACGATGCCGGCAAAGCGTTCCCGATCAGCCAGCGACAGTTTTGCCCCGGAGCGGACGAAATCGAGATGATAGCGCTCCAGCACCCGCAGGGCCTCGGCATCCAGCCCAAGCTCTCCCCGCTTTTGATAAAGCGCATCGATCCGTGCAAAGAGCGCGGGACTGAGGAAAATCGCATTCCAATGCCGGGCGAGAAGCGGTGAGACATCGCGCTCAATGCCCTGCACTGTCTCATCGGTATTGGCCGAAGCGAGCTGCGAGAAGACGAGATCAACCCGATCGAGCTCCGCCCCGCTACGCTCCAGCGCCGCAATGGTGTTCTCAAAATTCGGAGCCTCAGCGTCGCCCACGATAGCTGATATCTCGGCCTCATGCGCCTTCAGCGCCGCCTCGTAAGCCGGCTTGAAATGCTCGGTCTTGATCTGGGCAAAAGGCGGCACGCCAAACGGCGTCGCCCACTCTTCGAAAAACGGATTGGTCATACCTAGAACTCTCCTTTGGAGGAGAGAATGGGATCGGGGGCGAAAAGGG
The DNA here is from genome assembly GCF_001427875.1 of Devosia sp. Root685. Lineage (GTDB taxonomy): Bacteria > Pseudomonadota > Alphaproteobacteria > Rhizobiales > Devosiaceae > Devosia. Next base: position 598,822 of record NZ_LMHK01000002.1, read on the forward strand.
ACAAGTGCACTTGTCCCTTTTGCCGCAAATACTTCGCCCTATTCCACCGTCACCGACTTGGCGAGATTGCGCGGCTGGTCCACATCGGCGCCGAGATGCGCCGCGGTGTGATAGGCGAGCAATTGCACCGCGATTGCCGCGACGATTGGCGCTATGAACGGATGAACCTGCGGCAAGACGATACATTGGTTGGCCATGCCCCCATGCGTTTCCGCACCCTCGGCGTCGGTGATCAGCACAATGCGCCCGCCCCGCGCGGCTACTTCCTGCATATTGGAAACCGTCTTCTCCGATAATTCGTCGGATGGCGCGATAACGATGACCGGAATGGTTTCATCGACCAGCGCGATCGGCCCATGCTTGAGTTCCCCCGCCGCATAGCCCTCGGCGTGAATATAGGAAATCTCCTTGAGCTTTAGCGCCCCTTCGAGCGCGATCGGATAGAGCGCTCCGCGCCCAAGGAACAGCGCATCGCTGGCCTTGCTGATGCCCCGGGCGATCTCGGCAATTTCCTCTTCGACAAGAAGCGCACCGGCAATGGAGCCGGGCAAAGCTTCGAGCGCCGTCACCAGTTCCGCCACCGCGCCAGCGTCCAGCACCCCGCGCGCTTGTCCGGCCACAACCGACAGGCAGGCCAGCGTCGCCAACTGCGTCGTAAACGCCTTGGTGGAAGCAACCCCGATTTCGGGGCCGCAGCGCAGCGGAAACACCGACTTGGACTCGCGGGCAATGGTCGACTCTTCGACATTGACGACGCTGGCGATATGCTGGCCATTGGCGGCGCAATAGCGCAGGGCCGCCAGCGTATCCGCCGTCTCGCCCGACTGAGAGATAAACAGCGCCAATCCCTCGGGCGCCAGCGGCGGCTGCCGATAACGGAACTCCGAACCCACATCGATATCGACCGGCAGCCGAGCATAGCGCTCGAACCAATACTTCCCGACAACCCCGGCGAGATAAGCCGTGCCACAAGCCGAAACAGTCATCCGCGACAGCGCCGCAAAATCGAAGGAGAACGGGTCCTCTACGGCCAGCGTCCGCGCACCCCGATCCACGAACCGGCCGATGACCCGCGAAACGGCGTCCGGCTGCTCGTGGATTTCCTTGAGCATGAAGTGACGATATTGCCCCTTCTCGACGATGTTCGAGGAAGCATTGGTCCGATGCACGACGCGGTTGACGCTCGACCCCTCGCGGCTGCGGATCGACGCCTTGCCCGGCGTCACCACGGCCCAGTCTCCTTCCTCGAGATAGGTCACCTTGTCGGTAAAAAGCGACAGGGCCAGCGCGTCCGACCCCAGGAACATTTCCCCCTCGCCATGGCCCACCGCTAGCGGCGAACCCTGCCGCGCCGCCACCAGCAGTTGCTCTTCGCCATGGAACAGAAACACCAGCGCGAACGCCCCCTGCAGCTTCGAAACCGTTGCCTGCACCGCGGCAACCGGCGACAGGCCCAGATCCATCCAGCGCGTCGCCATCATGGCGACCACTTCGCTATCGGTCTGGGTCAGCGGCAGATAGCCATCGGCGGCCAAATCGACCAACAGCGAGCGATAGTTCTCAATGATCCCGTTATGCACCACCGCAACGCGCGGCGTCGCATGCGGATGGGCGTTGATTTCGGTGGGCGCGCCATGCGTCGCCCAGCGCGTATGACCGATGCCGATCGTGCCGGCCAGCGGATCGAGGTCCAGTTTAGTGGCAAGGTTCACGAGCTTTCCCGGAGCGCGTCGCCGCTGGATTTCGCCATGGTCGAGGGTCGCAATCCCGGCGCTGTCATAGCCCCGATATTCAAGCTGCGCCAGGGCGCTGACCAGACGGTTCGCCACTGGTTCATGGCCGACAATTCCAACGATTCCGCACATTTTTCGCTCCCGAATATGAGGCTGCTATACGGACGCTAGGCGGGGCAAAACCCCTCGGCATTGACGGCAGTCAACGCCGGAATCACAAATGCCCGGCACGGGGGTTGCCGGGCATCTGCGCGATGACATGGGGGCGTCACCGATTGGGGGTCACAGGATAAAGTCGCCAACCCCCAATTGGATAAGGCCGGTCAGTTCGACATGAAAATCCGCGATCCGGTCGCCATTCAGGTCGCCCATGACAATGGTCTTGTCGTTCGCTGTCCCGGCCGCGTCTTGAACGCTCCAGTTCAGCTGCCCCCGAACACCGGTAAACGCCGCTCCCTGGGTGGCAAGGAACGTAAAGGCCTGATTGCCCGAAAGCATGGTATTGGCGTCGATGGCCGAAAAGTCGAACTTGTCCTGGCCGGGCGTAAAGTCGGTAATGACATCGCGCGTGGTGGCCGTGGTGCCCATTTCCGCCGTGCTGGTGAAGATGAAAGTGTCGTTATCAGCGCCACCGGTCATCACATCGCGCCCGGCCCCGCCGGTAAGCCGGTCGGCCCCATCCCCGCCGATCAGCGTATCCGCCCCGCCCATGCCCAGAAGGATGTCATTGCCGGCCCCGCCGTTGAGGACATTGGCGGCCGACGAACCGGTTATGGTATCGGCGCCTGAGCCGCCGGTGACGTTCTCGATAGTCGCCAGCGTATCGCTGCCGGTCTGGCTGCTGGTCGCCGTGCCATTGGTCAGATTGACCGTCGCCGCGGCCGTAGTGCCCGACAGATCGTAGCGATCGCTGCCGGCATTGCCGGTATAGCGGTCATTGCCATCGTTGAGCGTGGCGAAGAACACGTCGTTGCCGTCGCCGCCATTGGCAGTGTCATTGCCCTCGTCGCCATAGATGATGTCGTCGCCCGCCCCGCCCGAGATCGTGTCGCCACCGGCAAGGCCATGATAGGTATCGGCTGACGCTCTGCCGGCCAGAATATCCACGCCCGCCGTACCCATGATCGAATTGGACGGCAGCAGATCCATGGCCGAGGTGCCTTGCGCCAGCTTGGTCCCATTGCTGGCGGTATAGCTGAAGGTGACGGCGGTATCGTTGTTGAGTGGCGGCGTATAGGTCCACTGTCCACCGCCAAGCGCCACAAGCGTACCGATGGAGGCGGTGAGCGAATTGATCGTCACCGTCCCGCTGATCCCGGTCCCAACGAGTTCGGCCGTGGTGATCGTGCGCGACGTATTGGCCGCGAGCGGGGTGAGTGTCGTATTGGCCAGCACATCGACAACCTGGGTCGTCGCTGCCGAAAAGACCGTCTCGGTCGTGGCGCCACCATCCCGATAGGAAACCGCAACCCGCACCAATTGGTCGGCGTCCGCCTGCACCAGGCGATAGGTCGCCGCCGTCGCTCCGGCAATATTGGTGAAAACAGTGCCATTGCCACGCTGCCACTGATAGGTGAAAGCGCCGAGCCCATCGGGATCCGCGATCAGTGCCGTGCCCGAACTCAAGAGCACATTCTCGACCGCCGCCCCCGCAACCGTCGGCGCGCCGGTCGGCGCTTCGTTGACATTGACCACGGTGAGCACGAGCGCCTTCGAGAAGCTCAGCGGCCCGTCGGTAGCCGTCAAGGTCATGGCGATGGTTGCGCCCGCCTCGAAATTGACCACCTGCCCGGCCTTGAGATAAAGCGCCCCAGTCGATGCATCGACCTCGAAACGGGCATCCGACAACGTCACCACATTCATGCGCAGCAACGGATCGGTATCGGGATCGATAACCGCGAGGTCAGCGATCTTGGTTCGCGCCGCGGTATTTTCCGGCAGCGCCACCTGATTGGACACCACGATATCGGTCGGCGCCTTGTTGATCGCCACCTGCCGCAATGCAACGGTATGGCTGCCGATGGCGCCAAGATCGAGCGTCAGGATATCGCCCGTCTGGCTGACAATGGTCGCGCCGGTCGCCTGATATACAAAGCCCGCGGTCTGCTTGACGTCGATTGTGACCTTGCCTTCCCCGGCAATGGTGAAATCGAGATTGGTGCCGTCGCCAGTCAGGCTCACGAGTTGGGCGCGCGAACCGATGGACGTGATGTGGGTGACATCGTCGACGGTGGTACCCAACTGCACCGTAAATGTGCCGCCATCCGCGTCGAGGAAGACGCTGTCGGCATCATAGGCATACCAGTTGGCGACCGACTTGATCGTCTTGCCGCCGAGATCATCGAGGTTGAGCGCAAACGTGCCGAGTTGCCCCTGCTGCGGCGTGGCATGCATGGTGATCACGTCGCCAGCGACGCTGAAGCCAAAATCGGCGCGTTCGAACGCCTTGATGCGCGCCGCCAAATCCGCCAGCGTCACGAATTCCGTGCCGGCGGCATAGGCTGCGGCAATGAAATTGGTGAACATCGCCGCCGTATAGGGCGAAGGCTGCCCCGCATCGAGTGACCAGCTGGTGACGCCATAGTCGTGCCATGGCCACACAACGATAGGCATGTCCGAATTGGCGGTAAGCTGGCTCCATTCGGCCGCCCACTTTGCCTCGGCCTGCGCAACCGTCAGCCCCAGCCACCCCATCAGGGTAAAATCGAAGGACATGTTAGGGGCAATATAGACCTGGCCATCGGCCCCCGGCGTCAGATAGCCGATGGCCCCGGGATAGCCAGCGCCCAGCATGGACGCCCCACCAGAGAGATAATCGTAATATTGGATGATCTGCTGGGCCGGCAGCAGCTGTTCAGGCATGCCCGGCACCGCCGCGCCGCCAATAGAATAGCCAAGATTGGCCTCCAGTACCGCGCGTGCAGTGGCGAACTGGAATGTGTAGGTCGCTTCGAGGAAAGCCTTCGAGGTGGCATCGAGCGCGCTCGGGTTGGGCGCCGCGAGCACCTGTGCGATCTTGGCATTGATATCAGCCAGCGACATCGACGCGAGCGACTGCCCTATGATGCCGGGGCCGCCCGGCCGGGTAGCATATTGCGCGATACGCTGGTCGAGCAGCGCCTGCGTCAGGACATTGGGCAGCAGGAAATTGGTATCTTCGGGATGCGTATAGGAGTGCGACCCGATCTCATTGCCCATGGCGCGCATGGCGTCGTAATATTGCGATGAAATTAGCCAGTTCGTCTCCTGGTCCGGCGGATTGAAGCCGACATTGACATAGTAGGAACCGACGAAATTGTAGTCGGTCTTCCACTGCTGCAAAAAGGGCAGCATGGCATCATAAATGCCGCCATCGACGTCATAGGTCTCCTGGCTCTGGTCCATGTCGTTGCGCGAGGCAAAGAGCGACGTGTTCCGTGTCATATTGAGCGAAACCGTCGGTCCTCCTGTCTCTTCGTTGACCCAGTCGATGGCCTGCCCCAGGAGATTGAGATCGCCCAAAAGCGCATCGGTCGAAAAATGCACATTGCGACCACCGGTCACCGTGCCCAGCACTGCGCTATGCGTCGTGCCATTGACCACTTGCTCGGCAATCACCGTAACCGAACCGGCATTGGGATTGGCGGCGGAAAAATACGAGGTTGCAGCCCCGGTATAGGTGTGGATTGCCCCGTTCGCCCCATAGCCCTCGGTGATGGCGTGCCCCGCAGGGGTTGCCTCGATATTGACCGTTACGCCATCCTCCCCACCCGTCCGGTTGAGCCCGAACAGGGTCTGCATCCGTTCATAGGCATTGTTGGGCAGGCTCGCATTATTGGCGTCATTGGTCATGAAGTCGCCCGCCGCGATCAGCGAGACGTCATACTGATAGACGAGCTTGGTCAGCACATCATAGATGGCGGTATAATTGGCCGGCACGTTGCGGAACGAGGGAAAGACGATCGCGTCGTAATTGACCATCTTGGAAAGGTCGGCGAGATCGGCCTCGGAGACGAGATCGAACGGAATACCGGCCGCCATGGCCTGGCTTTGCGCTGCCATGACCAGTTGGGAATAGGCCATCTGGCTGAAATAGTTGTTGGCCGTGGTCTGTGAGAAAACGATGGCAATCTTGTTGCCCGTATCCGTTACCGCTGGCAGCGACGCCGGATCATAGACCGTATAGGCCGGTGACAGATAATTGGCCGGCAGGAATACGCTGTCATTCACATCGGCAAGAATGCTGACCGAGGTAACGGAAGCCCCGATCATGGCCTTGGGCACGGCGAATTCGATCGTCTTGCCATCCGGGCCGAGCTTGTAGTCGATGGCGCCGACGAGGGTCTGTCCCGCCGCGCCACTATAAAGCCGTGCCACCCCGTCCGAACCGATATTGACGTTGAACTCGGCGCCCCCGGCATAGCCGAAAACCTGTGTACCCGTCGCGACATTGCCATCGGTATTGAGCCAAAACGTCGTATTCGGCCCGATGACGACGGCACTCTTGAAGCCGAAAGTGAATTGGCCATCGCTATATTGACCATAAAACTCATAGCCATCGACGCTCGTCATCGGCGTTTCGAGCCGCTGGTTGGCGGTCCATTCGGTCAGCACGCCATCGAACTGGCTGGGCGGGATCGAGGCCGGATCAACCAGCGCATACCCCCCATTGGCATAGGTGGTCGGCAGGAAGACTGTATCATTGACGTCGGCCAACAGGGTGATCGCCGTGACGGAGGCGCCGATCAGGCTGCGCGGGACGGCAAATTCCATGCTCATCCCATCCGGGGCAATCTTGTGGTCGATCTCACCCACCAGCGTCTGCCCATCGGCGCCGCTATAGAGCCGGGCAACCCCGTCAGCTCCGATATTGACGTTGAATTCAGCGCCGCCGGCAAAGCCGAAAATCTGATGGCCGGTGGCGACATTGGCATCGGTATTGAGCCAGAACGTCGTGTTCTGCCCGATGGAAACCGCACTCTTGAGCGCAAAGACAAACTTGTCCTCGCTCACCGTTCCGTAAAGCTCATAACCGGCAACGACGCCCGCGCCGCTATCGAGCCGTTGCGCCGCCGTCCATTCGGTCAGGAGTCCATCATAGGGCCCCGGCGGCACCACGAGCGGCGTCGTCAGCACATAGCCACCGCTCGAATAGCTGGGCGGCAGGAAAACCGAATTGTTGATATCGGCGAGGACCACGACGCTCGTCACCGTCGGCCCCAGCAGCGCCTTGGGCACGGCGAATTCCATGCTGAGCCCACCCGCCGCGATCTTGTATTCAAGCGTCCCGACCAGCGTCTGCCCATCGGCCCCGCTATAGAGCCGGGCAACGCCATCCGCCCCGATATTGACATTGAACTCCGCGCCGCCAGCAAAGCCCCATATCTGGTAGCCCGTCGCGGTATTATTGTCGGTATTGAGCCAGAACGTGGTGTTCGGCCCGATGGCCACGGCGCTCTTGAGCCCGAAGACAAAGCTGTCATCGGCGACCTTGCCGTAAAGCTCGTACCCCGCAACCACCTTGTCCGGCGTGTTGTCGAGCCGCTGCTCAACGGTCCATTCGGTCAGGAGACCATCATAAACGCTCGGAACAGGCGTCGTGATCGTATAGGCCGCCTGGGTATAGTCCGCGGGCAGGAAGATCGTGTTGTTGATATCGGCCATGATGCCGACGCTCGATACGCTGGCACCCAGAAGGCTCTTGGGCAGGGCGATTTCGAGCACCTTGCGATCAGCACTCATCGAATAGGTGAGATCGCCAACCAGCGTCTGCCCGTCGGCGCCGGTATAAAGCCGCGGTACGCCATTGGCGCCAAAGTTGACATTGAACTCGGCCCCCGCTGCAAAGCCCCAGACCTTGTAGCCGGTATTGATATTGGCATCGGTATTGAGCCACAGCGTCGAGGTTGCATTGATCGGCTGGGCCGAACTGAGCGCGAAGTAGAAAACGTCCCCTTCCAGCCGGCCATAAAGCGCATAGCCCGCAATGGTGGTGGCGGCGGTTTCCAATCGGTCGTCAGCGCTCCAGTCGAGAAGTGCTCCGTCGAGAACAATGGTCATGGTGGCTCCTATTCGATCGACGTTTTTGTGAGGGTTGCGGGAGAAAGGTTCGTCAGAGCGAAAATCTGTGCGGGCAGCGCCGCTTCAAACCGCCAGAAATTGCCTGTCGGGGCGACCCAGAGGGCCGCGCGCACGTCGGTAGGCGACAGGTCCTGCAGATAGGCCAGCCGCTGGAGCGAAGCCTCGTCGGTCCGACCGGCGGCAATCGCCCTGGTCAGGAGAGATGCTTCGCCCGCAGCGTCCCCGGTCAGCCGGTAGAGAACGCGCAAGCGCGAAAAATCCGCATCATTGGGATTGCCGTCATAAATCTGCCGAAGGGTCACCGCCTCGCCCGGCATATTGCCCAATTGCCGGTAAAGGTCGGCGAGTTGGCGCAGCGCCTCGGTATTTTCCACCTGCAATGCCGGTTGCTGAGCAATCAGCATCGCCGCATTGTCAGGCTCGCGGGCCAGCATATAGAGCTTAAAGAGCATATAGCCCTCATAGCCATTGAGCGGCCGCTCATCCTCGACGGCGACAAGCGTATTGATCGCATCGGCATAGCGGCCTTCGGCGAGGAGTCCCTCTGCCTTTTCTTCGGTGCCGGGCAGCAGCGCCAGCGTACCGGCAAGGCTCACGACGGCAAGGAGCATGATCGCCAGCAGCGTCCTGTCCGGCCGTGTCGGCGTGACCAGCGCCCCGCCATAGAGTTGCTTGGGATCGTGGAATTTAACGGGACCGGACATCATCGAGCTCCCTGCTGCCAATAAAGAGCGGAACGCCGAGCGCCTCGGCATTCTTGTGCGCGAGCGCCCGCGCTTCCGCGGTGTCGAGATATTCGATGAGAAACACAGGCTTGCCCGAGGCAAGAAACCGCTGCAGCGGCGTCAGGCTGGCGCGCAGCTCGCCCTTGGAATTGGGCGTCCCGTCGCCATCGAGCCCGAAGAACAGGTCTTCCTTGCCCACGCCATCGATCGCCGCGGCATAATCCGGATAGTTCAGCAGCTCTTCGGCATTCTGCCCGACGACGATGAAGCCGGGATGGGCGCTTCGCGCATAGGCGGCAATGGCAGAGACGAACTCGACCATCAGCTGCATCCGCCGGGCGCGCGAAACTGCCGGGTCTGACACATCGAACGCGTCGATGCGATCGAGATAGACCCCGTCAAACCCCGCCGCGACAATGCTGTCGAGATAGGCTTCCGGCCGCCCGAGGATCACGCTCTGCCAATCCGGATCCCAATAATGCACCGCGTAATTTCCCGGCCAATCCGGGTTCTCTTTGCCGAGCCAGCCCGGCGGCGAAGCCTGCCAGCTCCTCTTCCAATAAAACCGATAGTCCTCGGCTTCCCCAATGCTGAGATAGGCGAGGACAATGCGTGAGCCGCCATCGGGCTTGCGCTTCATCGCCATCACGTCGGCTCGGCTGAACGCCTGCTCGGCCGACCCGTCGCGCGCATAGTCGATAACCATGAGATCATAGGGAGAATCCGCCACCAGGTCCGGGTCCACCATTTGCAGCTGATAGCCCCAGCTGCGAGCCTCGGAGAGATTGGGCCGCGCCGGCGTGGCGCCGACGGGGCTCGCTGCAACGGCCAGCGCCAGATGCATCATGACCGAAGCGCCAAGCAGTGGCACGGAATGCAGTCTTCCCGATCTGGAACTGAGAATTTCGCTGATGCTCATCGTGCCCGCCGAACCTTGCACAGGTCGCTCCTGTGCCGGTCCCACAGATAGGCCAGCGTCCCAACCGCGGCATTGACGGTCATCAATGCGGCTCAGCGGCACCCCTCATAGCCTGATCTCGAACGACCTGCCGCAAACAGGCCGCCATTTAGGGAGTGCTGTCATGAACGAGCATATCAGTGCGCAGAAGTTGGTTCCCGACCCCGCCGTCCATGGCAGTGGCAGCACGGCGGCAATCAGAACCCTGCAGATCGCCGCGATCATCGGCGAGATTTTGCTCAGCGCCTATGCGCTGGCCGGCAATGGCTGGGGCACGGTGGCGCTGGGCCATCTGGGCATCGTCGCCGCCCTCATCTTCGTGATCGTTGGCCTCGAACGGGCCCGCATCGATACCGGCTCCTTGCAGACCTTTACCCTCCTTACTTTTGCCGGCGGGCCGATCGGCGCCGCGGCAGGCCTCCTTGGCGACCAGCACTTCTGGAACCCCAAGGCCGATGCGCTGGACAAATGGTACAATACCATTGCCCCCATCGAAGAACCGGCCGTCACCCTCGTCGATATGATCATCGACGGCCGCCTCATCAGCCCGCAGACGCGCCTGCCGCGCCCCTATGATGCGCTTCTCAGCACCGGCACCATGCAGGAAAAGCAGGGCCTTCTGGCCTATCTCGCCATCGAGGACGACGAAAAATTCGTCGAGGTTGCCCTGGCTCTGGCCCTGCGCAGCACCGATCAGCGCGTCCGCGTTCAGGCCGCCGCCGTTGCCGCCCATACCCGGGGCCGCAGTCGCCGCCGTCAACTCGCGAACGTGGCTCCGAACGTCATCCAGTCCGCCCTCGGTCGCCCCGCGGCGATCTGACTACTGCACACCGTCCTGCGAGTTTTGGGGAGTTTCCACTATGTGGCGCGACGTAAACATGATGCCGGCCAATGCGCCGGAGCCCATCGCCGATATCTGCTTGATTGCCGAGGGTTGCTATCCCTACGTCGCCGGTGGCGTCTCCACCTGGATCGACTGGCTGATCCGCTCGCATCCCGAACTGACCTTCACGGTGCTGGCGATCCTGCCGAGCGCCCCGACCAGCGAGCCGCGCTATGCCCGGCCGGACAACCTGCTCTCGATCGAGCACGTCCGGCTCGACGACAACAATATGGGCACGACCCATGATTGGCCCGCGGCAACCCCGGAATATACCGGCGAGCTTATCGGCCACTTGCTGACCGACGGCGACACAAGCCAGCTCGGCGAATTGATGAAGCTCCTGGGACCGCCGGGAAAACGCGTGTCCCTCGATACCCTCCTCAATTCCCCGGAAGCCTGGCAGACCATGTGCTACCACTATGGCTCCATGGCCCACGCCTCGTTCCTTGGCTATTTCTGGGCCTGGCGGACACTGGTCGGCGGATTGTTCCGGGTGCTGACATGCCCCCTGCCCCAGGCTCGCATCTATCACGCGGTTTCCACCGGCTATGCCGGCCTCATCGGCGCGCGCGCCGCCATAGAAACCGGCCGCAAGACCCTGATCACCGAGCACGGCATCTATTCCAACGAACGCCGCATCGAAATCCTGATGGCGGACTGGATCTCCAACAGCATCGACAACGGCCTCGACCTGTCCGACGACCGCAAGGATATTCGCGAGCTCTGGGCCCGCAGTTTTGAAAGCTTTGCCCGCGTCGCCTACAATTCGGCCACCGAAATCGTCGCCCTCTATGAGGCTAACCAGACCTTCCAGCTGGCGCTTGGCGCTGGCCCCGAAAAGCTCAGCGTCATCCCCAATGGCGTTGATTCAGAACGCTTCGGCAAGATCAAGCCGATCTCGCACGATCGTCCCACCATCGCCTTTATCGGCCGGGTCACGCCCATCAAGGACGTACAAACCTTCATCGACGTCGCCGAACGGCTACGCCGCGGTTTCCCCGACCTTCAGGCCCTGATTATCGGCCCGATGGATGAAGACCCCGAATATGCCCAAAGCTGCATCAACGAGGTCAATCGGCGCCAATTGGCGGACACGGTTTCCTTCACCGGCCCGGTCAACGTGGTCGATTATCTCGGGCGCATCGACGTTCTGGTTCTCACCAGCATCAGCGAAGCCCTGCCCCTCGTCATCCTCGAAGCCGGTGCCGCCGGCGTTCCCTGCATTGCCACCGATGTCGGAGCATGCCGCGAAATCCTCGAAGGCCCAGCCCATGACGGGGAACCCATCGGTCCGGGCGGCATGGTCGCTCCGGTGGGTGCCAATGAGGAAATCGCCATGGCCATCGGCCTCTTGCTGGCCGAGCCACAGCGCCTCCACGCCTATGGCGACAATCTGCAACGCCGCGTGCGCAAGCATTATCGCGCCGAGGCCGTTGCCGACGCCTATGGCGCCCTCTATGGGCGTAATTTCGCGCCCCAACCCCAAATGGTGTCATGATGGCCGGGATCGGGTTTGCACTGAAAAAGCTCAGCAGCCAGGACAATCTGGCCTCGCGATCCCTGGCCGGCGGCCATGCGATCATGATCGCCTCGGGCCCCTGGATCGTCATCATGATCGGCCTCGCCATGCTGCATATCCTGGGGCGGCCATTGCTCGATCCCATGGACCTCAAAGTCTTCAGCATCCTCGTGATCTACAGCTTTGCCCTCTCCCTCGTCATCACCTCTCCGATCTCGCTCGACGCGACACTGCGCGTCTCGCGCATTCTGTTTCAGCGCCGCTTTGAGGAAGTGCATGGCATTTACCTTGCCGCCGTCTTCATCACCACAGTGCTCTCACTGATCGGCGGCGCCGTCGTCTTCTTCGTGCTCATCCGCCTGCCGCTTGGCCTGGGCCTTGCCGCCATCATCTGCGTGGTTCAGGTGTCCCATCTCTGGCTCGCCATGTCCTTCGTCGCCGCCATCAAGCAATATGGAACGGTGACCTCGGCCTTTGCGCTTGGCCTGAGCTGTTCCATCATCTTCGGCACATCGGCGGCCGCGCTCGGCAATGGACCGGGCGGCATGCTCATCGGCTTCAGCATCGGGCTCTGCATTTCCTTCTGCATCCTCAACTTCCTCATTCTCAAGACCTTCCCCGGCCCCCTGACCGCGCTGCGCGATCTCCCGGCAAAGCTGCGCGAAATACGGCCGGTATCGGCGACATTCATCGCCGCCGGCGTCTGCAGTGCTCTGGCCGTATGGATCGACAAGATCATCGTCTGGCAGTCCAATGAGGGAACCGCCGTCGCCGATGGGCTCATCTACTCGGCCCGCTATGACAGCCCCATGTTCATGGCCTATCTCTCGATCGTCCCGGTAATGTCGGTCCTGGTGGTCTGGCTCGAAACCACCTTCTTCAACAATTACCGCCACTACCGCGACATCGTGCATTCGGGCGGAACGCTGCGCCAGATCGACGAACAGCGGGCAAGCCTGGCGCAAAATGCCGTCGATACGGTCTTCTCCGCCTTCCTCATCCAATTGACGATCAGCGTCTCTCTCGCGGTCATGGCGCCGCTGCTCGCCGACCTTCTCGGCCTGCCCTACGACGCCATTTCCGTGCTGCGTCTGGCGCTGGTCGGAGCCGCCTTCCACTTCCTGTTCCAGGCCAGCTGCGGGGTCATCCTCTTCGTCCAATACGGCAAGGCTTATCTTTGGCTGCAGGTGCTATTCCTCGCCCTCAATGCCGCCGGCACCGCTATCATGCTGCAAAATCCCGACTATCTCGGGCTCGGCTATGTCCTGGCCTCGATTGCCAGCGGAACCCTCGCCTATGCCGCCATGCGCCGCTCTTTGGGCACCCTCAATCGCCTGACTTTCGTCATCAACAACCCAGCCATTTCCGGCTGACCTTTTTAGAACCCGGACTTTTTGTGAGGTTCCCCATGAGCAGCGAGAATCCGGTCATTTCCGGCAATTTCAGAGATCCCGCCATAGTCGCATTGTCGTCGTCCCGCTCGAACGTGCTCGCCTTTGCCGAAGGTATCCTGCTGCTGGGCAGCGTAGCGCTGATCGAGCATTCCGGCCTGATGTCATTCGCCTCCTGGCCGGTGCACCCCTTCCTCTTCATCGCCATTCTGCTCAGCGCGCAATATGGCGTTCTTGGCGGCGTCCTCGCCGCCATGGGCGCCACCGCCATCTCCTATTTCAACGGCTTACCGGCGCGCCCCTTCGACATGTCCCACGCCGAATACTTTCGCCTGACCTGGGCCGACCCGCTCTCCTGGGTCCTCGCCGCACTCATGGTGGGCATCGTCACCTCCCGGCGCAGCAGGATGCTCGAGGAACAGGGCGAACAATTGCGCAAAGCCGTCAGGGCCGAGGGCCTGATCGCGGCGCAATATCAGGTCCTCGCCCAGCGCACGCACAAGCTCGAACGGAGCCTCGCCGGTCGCGCCGATCTGCCGGGCCCGGAAAGCCCCTCGTCCCTGGCTGATACGGGCAAAATCCGGGGCAAGACCCCGCCCCGCCAGAAAACCAGATCAATTCCTTCTATCGAAGGGTGAAACAGCCTGGAGCGCCAGCCGCGGTCACAATTCAGACAACGCGAAAAGCATCTCAGCCTTCGAGGCCGGGCCACATCCGCCGAGCCACGATACTCGCTTCCACCCTGTTGCGCACATGCAGTTTGGAGAAAATATTGGACAGGTGAAACTTCACCGTCCGCTCGGTAATATCGAGGCGTCCGCCGATCTCGCGGTTACTCAGCCCCCGCGCCAGCAATTGCAGGACCTGCGTTTCCTGCTTTGAAAGTTTCGCCTCGCTACCCCCGCCAAGGGCGGCAGACTTGGCTTTCAGCATGCCCATCAGCCGGCCGAACATGTCCTTGGGAATGACGCTCTCGCCCTTGTTCACCTGCCGCACGATGCTGCGCATATCCGAACCGGTCGTGCCCTTGAGCACATAGCCATAGACCCCCGCCTCGACGGCGCGGGCAATATCGTTCTCGTCTTCTGAAGCGGTGACCACGACGATCCGGGTTTCTGGATGCGCCAGAACAATGTCGGGTATGCGCTCGAGGCCATCGTCTGACATTTGCGCATCGAGCAGCAGCACGTCGGGCCTCAGCGCTGCAACCAATTCCACCGCTTCCGCGGCGCTCCCGCCCTCGCCAACGGCCGAAATATCGCCATCGACCGTCACGGCCTGGATCAACCCAGTCCTGAACATCGGGTGATCATCAACCACCACGATCCTGATCATTTGGGGGCTGATCCCTGCCCGACCCTAGACATGCCGCACCCACATCTCGAGGCGCGTCCGCCCATCCTTCTGCACGAAGGCCAGATGGCCGCCGATGCTCTGGACGCGTGCGCGCAGACCATAAAGGCCAATACCCCGATGGTCGGCCTGGGCCACATAGTCCGTCAGGTTCTTGTTGGTGATCGACAATTTCAGCACCCCTCCCTGCATTGTTGCAGTCAGCGTCTGCCCCTCCGGCAGACCATGGTGGAACGCGTTATTCAGGCCCTCTTGGATAAATCGATACACGCACACGCTCAATTCCGGGGCAGCATGAACCGGTTCTATGCGGCTGTCCACGTCTATGGCGAGGCCGGTGCGCCGCGTGTGCTGCTCTACCGCGCGCACGATAACCTGCGCCAGGTCGAGGTCCTCGATATCGGGCAAAACCAGCGCCAGGGCTATGCCCCGGATTTCCGAAAGCGCGCCCCCCAGCGTCGTCTCTATCTCGGCGACAATCTTCTCCCGCGCGCCCTTGGTCGGCAGCCGGCGGATCTGGTCGAGCCGCAGCACCGCAAAGCCGATCGTCTGCGCCGGCCCGTCATGAAGGTCGGTGCCGATGGTGCGCAAATGCTTGTCGGTAAACTCGGTCACGTTGAGCGAGGCGCGCTGCGCCACCGCCTTGAGTTCGCGATGCCGCGCCGCGCGTTGGTGCGATTGCGCCAATCGCCGGCTGAGAATGCGCCCCTGCCGCTCGATCTTGCGGCTGCCTTCAAGCACGATGCCAAACAGCGCCACCATGACGATCAGGCCGATGGTGGCGGCCGTCGCCCAACTCGACAGGGTCAGCGCCCAGAGATCCTTTTCGAGCGATGCCGTGACCTCCCTTAGCTGGGCAACAGCGATGATTTCCCCGGTTTCGCGGCTGAACAATGGGAAATAAATCTCGATAAAATCGGTCTTGAGCCCATGCTCGGCATAGTCCTGCGATCTGACATCGGTGAAATCAACGCCGACCTCCCCTTCAAAGGCGCGTTGCACCTTCAAGGGCACTTCCAGCTGGCGCACCTCGAGTTGCGGACTGTTCGAGTAAAGGATCGTCCCATCCGCACGCCACAGATCCAGATAAGGAAACTCGGCCAGCAGCGTGCTCTCATTCATCATCGCGTCCAGCGCCAGGCGGTCACTCTCCGCCAAGCGCCCGTCCGGGCCAATTTGCTGGATATGCGGCGCGAGCATTCCCTCGACGAGCGGGGGCACCACCGTGCCCCGCCGCGCCAGCGTAATTTCGGTCATGGCGCTGGTGATCAACACGCCACAGAGCAGCATCGCAGCTATAGTGACGGCGCTGCCATAGAGGACAAAGCGGTTGGCGAGCGGAAGCTTGCTCCAACGCCTTCGCAACCGTTTGAACACGCCTCGCCGGCCGGTCAAATCTCGCTCCGCACGCAACGCCGCTTTTAACCCAATCGACAATATACCTACAGTATTGCCCCGGCCAGCCCTCACCCAAAACGGCTTGCCGGTCGCGCGATTTGATCCATGCCGAATAAAATCGCGGCAATCGAGCGCGATACGAAACAGTTCAGGCAATCAAACCCATCGATGCCCCGGAGAACACCTGCTCTTAGGTACAGTTTTTGACGGACCCAAAGTCTAGCCCGGGGTCGGACCTTTATGCCGCCGATCGGCTAGACGTTCCGACCTGACGCTCCGCGCCGATGTTGGGCACTATCCCAATCAAGTTAGGGGCCGTGGCAACCGCCGCGGCATGGATGGTGACAAGCCGCCTGTAACGGGCCGCATTTGTGCCGGAGGGGAAGTGATGGTTACCTATATCAAGAGCGACCTGGAATTCATTCTCGCGCAGATCAAGATCGCGGAAGCGCATGCCGCCGGCCAGCCTCTTTATGGACCTGGCGGCCTGATCCCGACCTACAATCTGGCCTGGGGCCTGCGCACCGTAAACGGCGAATACAACAACCTGTTGCATCCCGAATGGGGTTCCGCCGACAATCCCTTCCCCGAGCCGCTCGGCAACGATTATCGCGATGCTCAGGGCGGCATGCTCGATCCCGATGGCCCGGGACCTGCGCCCGAATTCCCAACGGCGCCCAACTACAACCCATCGACCAATCCGAACAATGTCGTCATCGACGGTAGCGTTCGCACGATTTCCAACCTGATCGTCGATCAGACGCTCGATAATCCCGCCGCTATCATGGTGGCGCTACAGCGCGCCGGCATCACGCCCCCTCCGGGCATGACGCTGCTCGATATCGCCATCAGCATTCGGGACGAGTACCAACCGGTCAAACCCTTCGTTGAAGCGGCCGAAGCCGCCCATGTGGCAGACGTGAATGCGCAGCGCACGCTTGCCGCAGCGCTTGCGGCCACGCCCCAGGACCCGGTCGCCGTCGCGGCAGCACAGACCGCCGCCGCAGCAACGGCCGCAGCCTCGGCCACGGCCGACGCCGATCTTGCCACGGCCCGTGGCCCGCTCGATCTGCTGCTCACCGAAAACGGCATCAGGATGGATGGCGACAATATCTCGCTGCCCAATATCGCGCCCGACGAAGGCCTCTCCGCCTCGTTCAATTCCTGGTTCACGCTCTTCGGCCAGTTCTTCGACCATGGCCTTGATCTCGTGGGTAAGGGCGGCAGCGGCACCGTATTCATCCCGCTTTCGCCCGATGATCCGCTCTACGACCCGACGAGCCCCACCAATTTCATGGTGCTGACCCGCGCCACGGTGGGCGCCGGGCCAGACGGCATTCTGGACGATCCCGATACGCTGGCGGTCGAAAGCACGGACGATGTCCGCCCGATCAACACCACGACCCCGTTTGTCGACCAGAACCAGACCTATACCTCGCATGCCTCGCACCAGGTCTTCCTGCGCGAATATATCCTGGTCGGCGGCAAGCCCCAGGCGACGGGCAACCTGCTCGACGGCACCAATGGCGGCCTGCCCACCTGGGCCGAGGTCAAGGCACAGGCCAAGGCCATGCTCGGCATCGACCTGACCGACTATCACGTCGGCAACCTGCCTCTGCTCGCCACCGATGAATACGGCAATTTCATTCCCCATCCCGTCACCGGCTTTGCCCAGGTGGTGATGGTGGGAAATCCGCCGACCCTGGCATCGGGCACGCCGGCCTCTCCGCTCAGCCTCGTTACGGTCACCCCTGACGACGCCAGCGACGCCGACACGCTTCCCCAGGTCACCCATCTGGCCGTCCGCACTGGCCACGCCTTCCTCGACGATATCGCCCATACCGCTGTGCCGGTCGGCAAGATCGCCGATGGCGATATCGAAATCGGCCTGGCGAACAGCGATGGATCGCCGATCAGCACGTCCTACGACAACGAACTGCTCGACGCGCATTTCGTCACTGGGGACGGCCGCGGCAATGAGAATATTGGCCTCACCACGGTGCACCATGTGTTCCATTCAGAGCACAATCGCCTGATGGCGCATACCAAGGACGTCGTCCTTGCCACCAATGATCTGGCCTTCATCAATGAATGGCTCGATGTGGGCCTGACATCGCTCGACCAGATCGATACCGAAGCGGAACGCACCGCCCTCAAGAACGATGTTGGCCGCTGGGATGGCGAGCGTCTCTTCCAGGCCGCCAAGTTCGGCACCGAGATGCAGTATCAGCACCTCGTTTTCGAAGAGTTCGCCCGCAAGATCCAGCCCAATATCAACGTCTTCCTCGTTCCGGACGGCTACGACGTCACCATCGACCCGACAATTCTCGCCGAGTTCGCCCATGTCGTTTATCGCTTCGGCCATTCCATGCTGACGGAAACGATCGACCGTTACGATCCCTCCTTCACGCCCGACCAGATCGGGCTCATCGAAGGCTTCCTCAATCCACTCGAATTCGCCTCGTTACCTTCCGACGAGATGGCGGGCGCCGTCATTCGCGGCATGACGCGTCAGGTTGGCAACCATATAGACGAATTCGTCACCAGCGCCCTGCGCAACAATCTGCTCGGCCTGCCGCTCGATCTGGCAACGATCAATCTGGCCCGCGGCCGCGACACCGGCGTGCCCTCGCTCAACGAGGCCCGCCGCCAGTTCTACGAGGCCACCGGCAATGATGCGATCCTCAAACCCTATACAAGCTGGGTCGAATTCGCGAGCCATCTCAAGCATGAAGCCTCGATCATCAACTTCATCGCCGCCTATGGCACGCATGCCCTGATCACGGGTGAAACAACCATCGAAGGCAAACGCGACGCCGCCATCACGCTCATTCTGGGCGAGGCATTCGGCAAATTCGCCGCCATGGAGCCACCCTTCGTCATGCCTGCGGATCGTGACGACTTCCTCAATGGCACCGGTTCCTATGGTGCGGCCGGCGCCCTAGGCGGCCTCGAAAATATCGACCTCTGGATCGGTGGCCTTGCCGAGGCGACCACGCCCTTCGGCGGCATGCTCGGCTCGACCTTCAACTTCGTCTTCGAAACCCAGATGGAGAAGCTGCAGAACGGCGACCGCTTCTACTACCTCCAGCGCCTCGATGGCCTGCACCTCTTCGGCGAAATGGAGGCAAATTCCTTCGCCGCCATGATCATGCGCAACACCGACGCAACCCACCTGCCCTCGGACGTGTTCTCGACGCCCGGCCTCATCCTCGAGGTCGATCAGACGCGGCAGTTCAATGACCTCGACGGCAATGGCACGCTCGAAAGCATCGATCCTGTCGGCACGGGCCTCCTGACGCAGCTGGTCATTCGCAACAACCCCGCTACCACGGGCCTCGACACCAATTACCTGCGCTATACCGGGGGCGATCACGTCATCCTCGGCGGCACTAACAATGCCGACATGATGATTGCCGGTATCGGCGACGACACGCTCTTTGGCGATGGCGGCAATGACAACCTCGAAGGCGGCCATGGCAACGACATCATCAATGGTGGCGATGGCGACGACATCATCCGCGACATGGGTGGCGACGACAATATCAAGGGCGGCGACGGCCATGACGCCATCCATGCCGGCCCGGGCCTCGATCTCGTTCTGGGCGGCCGCGGTCAGGACTTCGTCGTCCTCGGCACCGATATGGGCTCGGAGGTCTTCGGCGGTGAAGGCAATGACTTCATCCTCGGCAACAAGAACGCCGAACGCATTCTCGGCAATGAGGGCGACGACTGGCTCGAAACCGGCACCTTCGACGGCGCCCCCGGCGATAATTTCGATGAAATCTTCGCCCACGACGGCATCCGCGGCAATGACGTGTTCCTCGGCGACGGCGGCTTTGACGAGTTCATCGGCGAAGGCGGCGACGACATCATGGTGGGCAGCCCCGGCCGCGGCAAAATGGCCGGCATGTCCGGTTTCGATTGGGCGACCTATAAGGACAATGTCGCCGGCGTGAATGCCGACCTGTCCATTCCCATCGTCTTCGACGAGGCCCCCGTACTCCCAGAAAATGCCGCGCTCGATGAATTCGAGTCGATGGAAGGCCTCTCCGGTACCCGCTTTAACGACATATTGAAGGGTTCCGAAGAAGACGCCACGACCCGCGTGCCCGCCAGCCAGGGTGGCTCGACCGGCTACCTCGGCAGCGCACTCGACGCTCAGGGCATCGCATTGATCAACGGCCTGCAGGCAGTCCTCGGCACCGGCGTCACCTCGTTCCTTGCCGGTGACATCATCCTTGGCGGCGACGGCAGCGACGAGATCCAGGGCAATGCCGGCGACGACATCATCGATGGCGACAAGTGGCTCGACGTGCAGATCGGCGTCTTTGCGGCAACCGATCCGAACCACCTCGGCACGCCTCTTCGTCTCGTCAACAGCATGAAGGACCTGACCAGCGACGTCTTCTCCGGCCTCGTCAATCCCGGCCAGCTCGCCATCGTCCGCACCATCAGGACCGACACCACGCCCGGCGACATCGACACCGCCGTCTTCCGCGACGTCAGCACCAACTTCTCTTTCTCGCTCGACGCCGATGGCAGGCTTGTTGTCTCGCACGCCATTGAAGACGGTATCGAAGGAACCGATACCCTGTCGGGCATCGAACGCCTGCGCTTTACCGACGGCACCTATGCCATCGTCATGGGCACCCCCTTCAACGACAATGGCGGGGCCAATCCGGCCACCGACCGGCCGGTGCTCAACGGCACCGATGCGAACGAGATCATCGTCGGCCTCGCCGGCAGCGATATCCTCAACGGCAATGGCGGCAATGACGTTCTGATCGGCGGCACTGACGGCGCATCGACAGCCGTCGTCAACGACGCCTTCGGCACAGCCTCCGCCGCCTGGACAGAAAGTGGCGATGTGACCACTGGCACCGTGCTCACCAGCGGCCAGATCCGCATCACGGGCGGCGCGCTCGTCTTCGGCGACAACGACAATGACCCCGGCAATGGCGGCGCACAAATTCAGCGCACGCTGAACCTGGCCGGCGCCAATGCCGTCAGCATCGCCTATTCCTACGCCGAAAACAGCTTCGACAATGGCGAGACCGTCCAGGTCCAGTTCTCGGCTAACGGCACCACCTTCACAACCATCCAGACCATAGATGGCGACTCCGGCAGTGGATCGTTCAACGTGCAGCTCTCGGGGCCCTTCCTCCCGGCAGCAGCGATACGCTTTGTCGTCAGCGGCACCAACAACAACAGCGCCAATGACACGGTCGCCATCGACAATCTGGTGGTGACGGCGCTACACGGCGATCAGCTCAATGGCGGCCTCGGCAACGATACCTACGGCTTCGGCCTTGCCGACGGCAACGACGTCATCACCGAAACCGGCGGCACCGACCGCGTCACCATCGCCCGCGGCACAGCCGCAGTTCCCCTTGCTGCATTGACCGCCGTCCGCCAGGCCAATAACGACCTGACCCTGGGCTTCAACGGCCAGACCGTCACGGTTGCCAATGAGTTCGGCAACAATGCCAATGCCCGCGTCGAACTGGTGAATTTCAGCAATAATGTCTATGGCGGCGTGACGCTTGCCGGCGACTATGCCGTCAGCTTCGACACCAATGACGATGACGACGGCGACGGTGTGGGCGAACTCGGACCGGTCGATCCCAACACCAGCTCCCTGGTGGTTGGCACGGCCGCTGCAGACAACCTCCTCGGCAGCGGCGAAAACGACGTCCTCTTCGGCGGTGCCGGCAACGACACCCTGACCGGCGACGGCGGCAATGACCTGCTGATCGGCGGCGCCGGCAATGACGACATGATCGGCAATGACGGCGACGACACCTATGAGGTCGACTCGGGCGGCGACGACATCACCGAAAATGCCAATGAAGGCATCGACACGGTCCTGGCCTCGGTCAACTTCAACCTCACCGACGCCAACCTTGAAAACCTGATGTTCACCGGCACAGCCAACCTCAACGGCAACGGCAATGCCGGTGCCAATCAGATCACGGGCAATGCCGGCAACAACAATCTCAACGGCCTTGGCGGCAATGACATCATCGATGGCGGCGCCGGCAATGACACGCTCACCGGTGGCGCCGGCAACGACACCATTATCGGCGGGCTGGGAACTGAAGACACCACCGTCTTTGCCGGTGCAGCCAGTGCCTATGACTACGCTGTGAACGCCACAGGCCAGCTCGTGGTCACCCACCGCAACGGCGGCGCCGATGGCACCGACACGTTGACCGGCGTCGAAAACCTGTCACTCAATAACGTGAACTATGACATCATCCTGGGCAGCAACACCGACGACGCGGCGCTGAATGGTGCGACTGGCGCCAACAATAGCCAGCTTGTGCTTGGCCTTGACGGCAACGACACGCTCAATGGCGGCGCGGGCAATGACATATTGCTCGGCGGCGCTGGCAACGACATCCACGATGGCGGCACTGGTGCCGACATCATGGGCGGCGGCGCCGGCAACGACACTTATATTGTCGACAATACCGGCGATATCGTCGATGAAGCGGCCAATGCAGGCACCGATCAGGTCAATTCCTCGGTCAGCTTCACTTTGGGTGCCAATGTCGAAAACCTGACACTGACCGGCACGACCGATGGCGTCAACGGCACGGGCAACGCGCTCGACAACACCATCAACGGCAATGACGGCGAAAACCAGCTGTTTGGCGGTGGAGGCAACGACACCATCAATGGCGGCGCCGATGCCGACCTTCTCGATGGCGGCACGGGCAACGACACGCTCAACGGCGGCCTCGGCAACGACTCCGTTACGGGCGGCGAAGGCGACGATACGATCATTGTCAGTGATGGCAACGACACCCTGCGCTATACCGCCAACGGTTTTGGTGCCGACACCGTAACGGGCTTCGACGCCGACGCCACTGGTGGTCAGGATCTCGTCGACCTCAGCGGCATGGGCATCACCGCCGCCAATTTCGCCACCCGCGTCACCATCGCAGACGTAACCGGACCGAACGCTGCGCTCATCACCGTCGATGGCGGCACCGGCGGCACCATTCGCCTCAACGGGGTGACGGCGGCGTCTCTTACCCAGACCGATTTCGTGCTCGCCACGGCGACCACGAACACCATTACCGGCACCAATACCGGCCAGACGCATCTCGGCACCAATGCCGCCGAAACCATCAATGCGCTTGGCGGCAATGACACGGTCAATGCCAGCGGCGGCAACGATATCGTCAATGGCGGCGAAGGCGCCGACATTCTCAACGGCGGCGAGGGCAACGACACGCTCACCGGTGGCCTCGGCGCCAGCACAGGCACCTTCGCCGACGACTTCGGTGGTGGGGTTTCCTACACCGACAACAATGGCACGCTGCTCTTCAATGGCGGCTGGACCGAAGGCGGCGGTGAAAACACCGACGACAATTCGGGCGATATCCAGATCAATACCGCCAATACCGGCCGCCTGCACTTCAACGACGGCATCGACGGCGGCGAAACCATCCAGCGCGCCTTCGATCTGACTGGGGCGACCTCCGCTTCTGTGCAGTTCGCCTATGTCGGCGACGCCGGCCTGACTGCCGGCGAGTCGGTGAGTGTCGAGGCCTGGAACCATACGACGAACAGCTGGCAGGCCCTTGCCGGCGGCGTCTTCAGCACGGCGAGCAGCACGTTCAGCATCGCCCTGACCGCCGCCCAGATCGGCCCCCAATCCGCCATCCGCTTCACGGCGAACGGCAATTGGGATGGCGGCGACGACTTCTTTGTCGATAGCTTCGTGGTCAATGCCACCGGCAATCTCGGCGTCGATACCATCAACGGCGACAATGGAGACGACACCATCGTCTGGAACGCCAATGCGGCAAACCCGACCGATAGCCGGCAGGTGGTTAATGGCGGCGCCGAAGGCCTTGCCGGCGATACCTTCGCTATCAATGGCAGGGCCGGCGCGGAAACCTACACGATCTACACCCGCGCCGCCTTCGCCGCGATCGCTGGCAATAGCCTGACCGGGTTCAATGCGGGAACCGAAATCATCGTCACCCGCAATGGCACCAACAATGCCTCGGTGATCGCCGAACTGCGCGAGATCGAGGAAATCCGCATCAATGGGTTCGACCCCAATGGAACAGGCACCCCGGGCGGCGACACGTTCAATATCGTGGGCGATTTCTCGACCACGAGCCTTCGTCTCAACACCATCACCATCGATGGCAATGTGGGCGACGACACGATCGACATCTCGGCCCTGAGCTCTGCGCACCGCATCGTCTTCAAGTCCAATGGCGGCCACGACACCATCCTGGGCACCCTGCGTCCCCAGGACGTCATCGAACTGCCCCCGGGCAGCACCATGGCCGACTTCGTCGAAACCACCGACGAAAACGGCGTCACGACCCTGAGCGATGGTGAACATTCCATCCGCTACGTCTCCCATGGCGGCCCGCCGATCATTGATGACGGGGACGACGATGAGGACGACGAAGACGAGGATGATGACGATCACGTCCCCGGCGATGACGACGACGATGAAGATGATGATGGCGACGATGATGATGCGCCTGTTGTGGGTGGTCCGGTTCTTGGCACACCACAGGATGACGTGTTGCTCGGCACCTCTGGCGGCGATTTGGTGTTCGGGTTTGCCGGGACCGACTACATCATCGCCAATGCCGGGGTGGACGTGATCCGGGCCGGTGCCGGTGACGATTTTGTCGACGGAGGGGCGGGTCGCGATATCATCTTTGCCGATGATGGCGATGACGATGTCTTTGGCGGCGATGACGACGATCTGATCTATGGCGAAGGTGGCCATGATCGTCTCTTCGGCGGCTCGGGCAATGACCTCGTGGATGGCGGAGACGGCAATGACACCGTCTTCNAATCCGGGCCGGTGCCGGTGACGATTTTGTCGACGGAGGGGCGGGTCGCGATATCATCTTTGCCGATGATGGCGATGACGATGTCTTTGGCGGCGATGACGACGATCTGATCTATGGCGAAGGTGGCCATGATCGTCTCTTCGGCGGCTCGGGCAATGACCTCGTGGATGGCGGAGACGGCAATGACACCGTCTTTGGCGGCGCCGGCAACGACCTGTTCGTCGGCTCGCTCAATGATGGCAACGACACCTATTATGGTGGCGAGCTCTCGGGCGACGCGGGCAATGACACGCTCGACATGGCCTTCCTCACCGCCAATGCCGTGGTGGATCTGGGTACCGGGGTCGGTGGCCGCGGCAGCGCCGTCTCAAGCCAAAGCGGCACCGATACGCTCTACGGCGTCGAAAACGTCACCACGGGCTCGGGCGATGACACGATCACCATGAGCAATGCCGTCAATGTGGTGGATGGCGGGGCGGGCGAGGACATCTTCGTCTTCGGTTCGGCCGCAGCCGCCCATGGCGATACGATCCGTGGCTTTGAGGCCGGCGACAAGATCGACCTTTCGGGGATCGATGCCAATGCCGGGATCGCGGGGAACAATAGCTTCACCCTCCAAAGCGGCCAGGCCGCGACCGCCCCGGGCCAGATCGTCGTCACCCACGAGACGCGGGAAGATGGGGAATATACCGTCATCTCGGGCAATACGGCCGGGGACAATGCCCCCGAGTTCCGCATCAGCATATCAGGCAATCACGCCCTGACCGGCACCGACTTCAACCTTTAGCCTCCAACTGCCCGGCCGGGTTCAACCGGCCGGGTTTTTTCCTTCCAGAAGACAATCCATCCATCCCTCGGGGGCCGATCATGGCATCGACAAAAGTTCTGGCCGAACATCGCGGCGACGAGATGCTGCGCAAGGAGTTCAAGGGCGTCGCGGTCTTCCTGTTCTGGATCTCGGGCATCATCAATGTGCTGGCGCTGACCGGCTCGTTCTACATGCTGCAGATCTACGATCGGGCCCTGACCAGCGGCTCTATCCCGACGCTTCTGGCGCTCTCGATCCTCGTTATCGGGCTCTATCTCTTCCAGGGCGTTTTCGACATCGTGCGCAGCCAGTTGCTCGTCCGTATCGGCGCCCGCTTTGATCGCATGCTGGCTCCCATCGCCCATCGCGTCAGCGTCGACATGCCCCGCTTCGGCTTTTCGACCGGCGAGGCATTGGAGCGTGGCAGGGACGTCGACACCATCCGCTCCTTCATGGGCAGCCAGGGCCCGGTGGCCCTGTTCGATCTGCCCTGGGTGCCGCTCTATATCTTGTTCGTCTACTTCCTCCATCCCGTGCTCGGCGCCCTGACGCTTGGCGGCGCTTTCGTCTTGACGCTCCTCACCATCTGGACCGAGCTCAAATCGAGAAAACTCGCCGCCGCCGCCCAACAGGCCTTCCTTACCCGCAATGCCGTGGCCGATTCCAATGCCCGCAATGCCGATATCCTGAAGGCCATGGGCTTTGCCGGCCGTGCCGTCAGCCGCTTCAACGAGGTCAACCAGGACCACCTGACCCTGCAAACGCGCGCTAGCGATGTCATCGGCACCTTCGGCGCCTTCTCGCGCATTTTGAGAATGGTGCTGCAATCGGCGCTTCTGGGTACCGGCGCCTACCTCACCATTCAGGGTCAGATGTCTGCCGGCGCCATCATCGCGGTCTCGGTCGCATCCTCACGCGCCCTGGCCCCCATCGACATGGCCATCGGCAATTGGAAGGGCGTCGTCGCCGCCCGCCAGGCGTTCAAGCGCCTCCGCGATACCATGGTGGCCCTTGCAGGCATGACCAAGCCGCTCGATTTGCCGGCCCCCACAAAATCGCTCAAAATCGACAAGATCTCGGTGGCCGCCCCGGCCTCTGGCCGCGTCCTTCTCACCGAAGTCGCCTTCGAACTCAATGCCGGCCAGGGCCTTGGCGTCATTGGCCCCAGCGGCGGCGGCAAGACCACCCTTGTCCGCGCCCTCACCGGCATCTGGCCAGCACTCCGCGGCGCCATTCGCCTCGACGAGGCCGACCTCACCCAGTGGGACGAGGAAAAGCTCGGCCAATATATCGGCTATCTCCCCCAGGACGTGGCTTTGCTCGATGGCACCATCATCGAAAATATCACCCGCCTCTCGCCCCAGCGCGACGCCCGCGCCATTGTCGCGGCCACAAGAGCCGCCGGCGTCCACGAGATGATCGTGCGGCTCCCCGATGGCTATGACACCCAGCTCGGTCCCATGGGCACCGCCCTTTCCGCTGGCCAGCGCCAGCGCCTCGGTCTGGCCCGCGCCCTTTACGGCGATCCCTTCGTTGTCATCATGGACGAGCCCAATGCCTTCCTCGATGCCGAGGGCGAACAGGCGCTGAACATGGCCATCCGCCAGATCCGCGCCCGCGGCGGCATTGCCGTCGTCGTCGCCCATCGCCCCTCGATCCTCGCCGAAGTCGATATGGTCGCCGTCATCCAGAACGGCCGCCTCACCGCCTTCGGCCCCAAGGAAGAGATCGTCGCCGGCCAGCGCCAGGCCAATGCCAACGCGCTCAAAGTGGTCGAGCCGCGCACGGAAACGGGAGGCATGGCATGATCATCGAGGCCAAATCCAGCCAGCAGCAAAAGCCCGATCCCGCTGACCTCAGAAAAAAGCTCGACCTTAACCTCCCCGAAAAGACCTCGCGCCTGCCGGTCTATCTGGCGCTGTTCTTCACCGGCATCGCCGCCTACATAAAAAGCGTCTTCCCCGCCGAGGCGCAAAGCCATGCGCCCGAGGGCAGCCACGCCAATCCCGCCGCCAATAGCGGCGCGCCCCGCGGCGCGCGCCACGAGCCGGGCGGACCCGGCGTCGATCTCATGACCACCGGCAGCGTCGATGAAGATCACCCCAGAAGCGCGACGCGCCATGCCGCCCTCGGCTGGGACGAGGCTTTTACCATGCCTGACCCGCTCGCCTTCCACTATACCGCAGCCTCCTTCAACTTCCTCGGCCCCAATGTCGCCCCCTTCTTCCCCGCCGCCGTCCACTACCGGCCGCAGAACGACAATGCCGCCCTCGTCGGACGCAACGAACCGTCCTTCAGCGCCCCCGCCGCCCCGCGCCATTCCACCCATCATGACCCCGCCGCCCCACCAGCGGACGGCAGCGATGACGATACCGCGAATGACGACGACGAAGACGACGACAAATCACCAAACACCAACCGCGCCCCGACCGTTCTCGGCCCCGTCAGGCTCCACGATGTCTTTGCCGGCCAGGTCGTCCTCATCGGCCTCTCCAATCTGCTCTTCGGCGCCAGCGATCCCGACAACGACACTCTGACCATCAACAACCTCACCGCCACCGGCGGCACCCTGGTCCAGACAGCCCATGGCTGGTCCCTCGCCACCCTGCCCGGCACGCTTGGCCTTGTCACCTTCACCTACGAGATCAGCGATGGCCTCTTGCACATCGTCCAGACCGCCAGTTTGGACATCACCCGTCATCAGGTGCTTCTCACCCCCAATAACGACACCTATGCCGGCACCCCCTGGGACGACGACATCGACGCCCTTGCCGGCCACGACATCATCGACGCCCGCGCCGGCAATGACAGCGTCACCGGCGGCCTTGGCGACGACCACATCATGGGCGGCGACGGCGACGACCAACTCTTCGGCAACGAAGGCAACGACGTCATCTTCGGCGGGAACGGCAACGACCTCATCTCCGGCGGCACCGGCAATGACCGCCTCTTCGGCGAAGCCGGCCATGACATCATCAACGGCGACGACGGCGACGACACCATCTCAGGCGGTGAAGGCGACGACATCATCGACGGCGGCACCGGTAATGACACCATCCAAGGCGACGAGGGCAACGACGTCATCTACGGCAATGACGGAGACGATACGCTCGAAGGCAATGAA
This sequence comes from Devosia sp. Root685, assembly GCF_001427875.1. Lineage (GTDB taxonomy): Bacteria > Pseudomonadota > Alphaproteobacteria > Rhizobiales > Devosiaceae > Devosia. Next base: position 627,614 of record NZ_LMHK01000002.1, read on the forward strand.
GGCAACGACACCATCCTTGCCGGCCGCGGCGCCGATCACATCGCCGGTGGCGAAGGCAATGACCTGATCGACAGCGGCGAAGGCGATGACGAAATCGACGCCGGCCCCGGTGACGACAGGATCACGGGCGACCCCGGCAATGACCACATCGACGGCGGCGAAGGCCACGACACGCTCGACTACGCCGCCTTCACCGCCGACATTCACCTCGACTTCGCGGCCGGCACCGCCACGAGCGACGAAATCGGTGAAGACCACTTCCAAAGCATCGAGCAGGTCATCGGCGGCGAGGGCGATGATACATTCGTCTTCGGCGCGACCGGCGTCGTCGTCGCGGGCGGCCGCGGGGACGACCTGTTCATTTTCACCCTCGCCGACGAAGCCCCCACCCTCAGCTACCAGATCGTCTACGGCATTCTCGACTTCGTCGTCGGCGACCGCATTCACGTTGCCGATTACGAAATATCCCGCCGCGCCGAACGGCTCGAAGAAGAACGCTTCGGCGATGTTTACGACGCGATCGACGACGGCTTCGAAGCCGGCCTGCCGATCCGCATCACCTATGCCCATTATGACGATATCGACCACACCATCATCGAGGCCGATGTCGACCGAAACGACTTCTATGAAATCTCCATCACCCTCGATGGCGTTCACTTGCCTCTGGCGATCGGCAATCAGGTCGCCTGATCAGCGACGGGAGTAAACAGATGACGACCATCGACATGGCGGCACCCTATCCTCGTGCCAACCTCTCGCGCAGCAAGGTCAAGAGCTCGGATTTTTCGCTGCGCGGGCGCGTAGTCACCGGCAGCGTCGCCGCCGTTTTGCTGCTGGCCGGCATTGGCGGCTGGGCGGCCACCGCCAAATTGTCGGGCGCCGTCATCTCCAGCGGCACCGTGCTCGTTGCCGAAAACGTCAAGGTCATCCAGCACCCCGATGGCGGCGTGATCCAGGAAATCGACGTCCACAAGGGCCAGCATGTCGCCGCCGGGGACGTGCTGCTTAAACTGGACGACGTGCAGATCCGCACCGAGCGCTCGATCATCAAGGGGCAACTGGCCGAACTGGTAGCGCGACAGGCAAGACTGATCGCCGAGCGCGACGCCGCCAAGGAGATTTCCTTTCCGCTCGATTTCCTCTCCACCTATCCCGATGCCATCCTGATCCTCCATGGCGAGCAGCAATTGTTCGAAAGCACGACCCGCAACAGGGAGTCCCAGCGCGAGCAGCTCCAGTTGCAGGTCTCGCAGCTACAGGAGGAAATCGGCGGCCTGCAGTTCCAGGCGACAGCCCTCGACGATGAGCTGGCCCTGGCGCGCGAGGAACGCGACCGCATGGGCACGCTGTCCGAAAAAGGCCTGATCGAAACCACAAGGCTTAACGGCGCCGACCGCGAACTGGCCCGCATGCTCGGCTCGAAGGGCGAACTGACCGCCAGCATCGCCCGCTCCAATGCGCGCATCAGCGAAATCAACCTGCAAATCCTCGCCATCGACGATGTCGCCTATACCGAAGCCCAGCGCGAACTGCGCACCGTTACGGCCAATATTGCCGAATTGAACGATCGCCTCGTAGCCGTCGAGGCCCGCCTTGATCGAACCCTCATCCGCGCCCCGGTAAGCGGCTCGGTGAACGAACTGGCCGTCACGACCCTCGGCGGCGTCATCGGCTCGGCCGAGCGCCTGCTCACCATCGTGCCTGACGACGCCGATCTCTCGATCGAATTCCGGGTCGCCGTCAAGGATATCGACCAGATACTGCCCGGCCAGGAAGTAAAACTGCGCTTCAGCGCCTTTGATCAACGCACCACGCCGGAAATCCCGGCCGTCGTCTCGCGCATTTCCGCCGCCGCGACCAGCGACCCCCAGAGCGGCCAAAGCTACTATGTCGCCGAGGCCAGCGTGACTGGCGATCTTTCGGTTCTGGGCAATCGCGGCCTCATTCCCGGCATGCCCGTGGAAGTCTTCGTCCAGACCCAGGAACAGGTCGCCATCGCCTATTTCGTCAAGCCATTCACCGACCAGATCGCCCGCGCCTTCCGCGAAGAGTAAGTAGTACTGACATTCGGGTTCATCACATTTGCAAACCAGCAAATAAAGGGAATTTACCGGCCATTAATTAAGTCGTAGGCTCTGAAATGCAAGGAAAACTGGGGTTGCAGGCAAGTACTGCTGTGGTGCAATGAGGAAAACAATCAGAGTCGCAATCGCCGATGACCATCCGGTTTTGCTGGCCGGCATGGTCTCCCTCTTTGCCGGAAGCGACCGGCACGAAATTGTCGGTCAGGCCGACAGCGCCGATGCCAGCATGGAGCTGGTGAAGACGCTCGCCCCCGACGTCATCATCATGGATCTGAGCATGCCGGGCGACGTGTTTCGCACCATTGCACAGATCGGGGCCACGGCCCCGGATACCAGGATCGTCGTCTTCACCGCCTATTGTTCGATCGAATCCGCGCTCAAGGCGCTCGATGCCGGTGCCACCGGCTTTGCCCTCAAGGGCAGCCCCTCTTCCGAGCTTCTCGAAGCGATCGATACGGTCATGGCAAACCAGATGTTCGTCACCCGCCAATATGCCAGCCAGGTCATGAATGGCCTGCGCGACCGGGCCCGCCGGCAGGCGCTGGACGAAGCCGTCCGGCTCAATGTGCGCGAAAAGCAGATCGTGGGCCATCTCATGCAGGCCCGCACCAATCGCGAAATCGCCACAGCGCTCCAGATCAGCGAAAAAACGGTCAAGCACTACATGACTGGCCTCATGCTCAAACTCAAGGCGCGCAATCGGGTTGAAGTCGTCATCGCCTCGCGCCTCAGTCAGGAACAGGCCGACGCCCGCTCCTGATCGGCGTTAACTGCCTATTCGGCCGCGACGTGAATGCCCGCCAAGCCGTCAGACATGCCGGTCCGACGCGGCGCATGCTGGCCTGTCGGTTCCCTCGAAACCGGCGATCCCGCAACTTTCTTGGGTCCCCGGCTGCGAACCATTTCAATGAGATAGTCCTCGTCCTGACGCGAGATCGCGATCAGGTCGGCGCGCTTCAACACGCGGAAATTGGCGCTGTTGATGACGGCAATGGTTCCCCGGCGCACCAGAGCCTGAATGGAGCGGCTGACACTCTCCTCGGTGGTCGCGAGATAGGCGGCAAAGTCGCGCCGGTTGATCGGCACATGAACGACGCCCGCCCTGCGGTCTTCGTCCGAACCCGTCAGAAGCTTGAGCACCATGAAGGTCGATACGCGTTCGATGACGCTTGTGCAGGCAAGGACGAGAATGCGCTCATGCGCCTCATCGAGCTGGTGCAGATTTTCCATATGAATGAAATGTTCGAGTTCGGGATCGGCCCCCAGTTGCGCTTCGAAAGCCGAACGCTCGAAGCAAGCAACAATCACCTTGCTCGCCGCCTCGATAGTAAACTCGGTCGCGACGCCAAAAATCCGCCCGAAAAAACCGGGCGCCTCGATGATCCCGATAATATTGGATCGACCATCGGGCAGAAACGTTACGAGCTTGACTGCCCCCGAGACGACATAGCCGACGATATCTTTCATGCCCGACTCGTAAATCGTCTCTCCTTGAGAGAATTCGCGCAGCCTGCCGGAGGCAATCGACCGATCTGCCAGTCTTTTCAATGACGAAGGAAAATCGCTTCTCTGGATAAACTGATTCGTCATTTCACTCTCCTTGCCCCCGCAAGTGCAAGTAGAGCCGAGCCCGTCGAAGCCTTCTATTCACGATGGTCGGGCCAATATTCAGACAAAGGCGCCGCGCCGAAATGACGTTAGTCGCCTACCCGATCAGACCTTAGTCTCATCCACCGGAAAAAGCTCAATCCGAAATCGATACAGATGGCCAAACCGCTGATTTCTAACGAATTTAGAACGCCGAAACCTCGGGCGACTTCACCACTTTGTGTCCGACGCCCCGCCGTTGATCCCACCCGCCATCCGCTGCTAGGAGTGCCCTACTTCGCTAGGGATAGGCCTATGACCACCACCCGCCTCCACGCCGAGATCGAAAGCTTCCCGATCGCGGGCCGCTTCACCATTTCGCGCGGCAGCAAGACCGAAGCCCGCGTCATCCGGGTGGAACTGGAACAGCACGGCTTGGTCGGCCAGGGCGAATGCGTCCCCTATGCGCGCTATGGCGAAACGCTGGAAAAAACCCTCGAAACCATCCAGAACCTCGCGCCCCAACTCGCATCCGGCCTCGACCGCGCCGGCCTCCAGACCGCCCTGCCCCCCGGCGCCGCCCGCAACGCCGTGGACTGCGCCTTCTGGGACCTCGAAGCCAAACGCGCCGGTACCGATGTCGCCAAACTCGCCAATGTCCGGCCGCCCGCACGCATCGAAACCGCCTACACCATCAGCCTCGATACGCCCGAGGCCATGGCCGAAGCCGCCCTCCGCCACGCCCATATGCCGCTCCTCAAACTAAAACTCGGCGCCCCTGGCGATGCCGACCGCCTCGCCGCCATCCGCGCCGCAGTGCCCAACACGCGCCTCGTCGTCGACGCCAACGAGGGCTGGCATCCAGACGAGCTGCAAACCCTCCTCCGCGCCTCTTTCGACGCCGGCATCGAACTCGTCGAACAGCCCCTGCCCGCCGGCAACGACGCCCCTCTCGCCGAAATCGAGCACACCGTTCCCATCTGTGCCGATGAAAGCGCCCACGCCCTTGCCGGCCTCGAAGCGCTTGTTGGCCGCTACGACGCGGTCAACGTCAAACTCGACAAGACCGGCGGCCTCACCGAAGCCCTCGCCGTGGCAAAGCGCGCAAAAGAACTTGATCTCTCCATCATGGTCGGCTGCATGGTAAGCACCTCGCTCTCCATGGCCCCGGCAAGCCTCCTCGCCCCCTTCGCCCGCTGGGTCGACCTCGACGGCCCCCTGCTCCTCGTCGCCGACCGCCCCAACGGCCTCGCCTACACCGACGGCGCCATCGATCCCACAGTCAACCGCCTCTGGGGCCGCTACGCCTAGGACCGATCGAAATTCGGCTCAGGCTGAGGCGAAAATGGCGGTTTTCGAGAACCGGAGCGGAGCGTACATCAGTACGTGAGCACCGGAAGCGCAGAAAACTGCCATTTGCAGGCCAGCATCAGCCGAATAGCGATTGGTCCTAACGCGGATGCGTCACATCCCGCGTGCGCTGCAACGCATCCACCGTCTGCTCATACCGCTGGTTGGCGACCCCCAGAAATAGACAATCCACAATCGCCAATTGCGCAATCCGGCTGACCATCGCCCCCGCCCGCAGCCGGCTCTCCCGCGCCCGGCTGACGAGACACTCCTCCGCTGCCCGCGCTAATGGCGAATCCGGCGATCCCGTCAGCGCAATCGTCAGCGCCCCCGCTTGCCGCGCAATCTCGATATAACGCACCGTATCCGCCGTCTCCCCCGAATGGGAAAACCCAAACGCCACCGTTCCCGGCGGCGAGAGCAATGCGGCCGTCCACGCCTCATGCGGATCGGCCAGCAAAAACGCATTGCGCCCGATGCGAAACAGCTTGTGATGGAGGTCCTGCGCCACGAACTGGCTGGCCCCGATGCCGAACAGCAAAATTCGCTGCGCCTTGTCGAGCGCCGCCACCACCCGCTCCAGCGCCTCATAGTCGAGCCCCGCAACCGTCTCGTCGATCGCCAGCATTTCGAGCGAAGCAACTTTTGACGCCATCTCGCGCAGCGTATCGGATTTGGCGATCTCGGCTCCAAGGATCAGGTTCGAGCCATATTGCGCCGTCTCCTTGCCCAGTTCCGTCGCCAGCGACATGCGCAATTGCGCATAGCCCGAAAGCCCCAGCACCTGGCAGAACCGCACCACCGAAGCGACCGATGTCTGACAGGTTTCGGCCAGTTCATAGATCGTCTTGTCGAGCACCAGGCTCGGCGTATCGCTGATGACGCTGGCCACCCGCTGCATCGCCGGCGTGAATTTCGCGGACGACGCTTCAATGGTCGATTGAATTCCCAAACCCATCCTCCCCTGGCCCACTGGCGCGCAATCACCCTAGCCCGAACCAGCCCAAAACTGAAACAATGTTTCACTAAAACGCAATTTTCTGAAACTCATTGACACACGCTGGCGCGACTTCATAGGCTTGTCATGAACCACTGCCGCCGACAGGGCAGCCCAAGGGGTTGGAGCGGCAATGCACTTCACGAGATTGGCCTTTCCGCGATAGGCCGACAGCAAGGAGGGAATAAGATGAACTGGACTAATCCTCGCAAGCTCATGACCGGGCTCGCCATCGCCACGGCGCTGTCCACGGCCGCCGTCGCACTGCCGGTAGAGGCCGCGACGCTCCGCATGGCCTGGAGCCAGGACGCGACGGGCCTCGACCCGCACAAGCAGACCGCCTTCCCGTCCATTCGCCTGCTCGAACTGGTCTATGAGCCGCTCGTGCGCCTTGACCCCGATCTCAACGTCATTCCCGCCATCGCCACGAGCTGGGAATTCGCCCCCGACGCCAAGACGCTGACCTTCAAGCTCGATCCGAATGCAAAATTCACCAACGGCGCCCAGGTCACCCCGGCCGACGTAAAAGCCTCGTTCGAACGCATTCTCAACGAAGAAACCGCCGCCGCCGCGCGCTCCAATTTCCTCTCCATCGACACCATCGACACCCCCGATGATGCAACCGTCGTCTTCAACCTCAAGACCGCCGACGTGCCGATCCTCGTCGCCATGGCCACCATCAATGCCGCCATTGTCCCGGCCAGCGAAATCACTGCCGGCACAATCGGCACGGAAGCCATCGGCTCCGGCCCCTTCAAGCTCGACAGCTGGGAACCCAATTCCCGCGAAGTCCTGAGCGCCAATGCCGATTGGGCTGGCGGCGACGTCAAGGTCGACGGCATCACCATTTCCGTCCTCCCCGACGAAACCGCGATCCTCGCCTCGCTCCGCGCCGGCCAGACCGATTTCGCTCTCCTCAACGACCCGCTCGTCGCCACCATGGTGCCCAACGAGCCCAACCTGCAGCTCAACCGGGTCGCCGGCCTTGCCTATAATGTGCTGCAGCTCAATCCCTCGCGCCCGCCCATGGACAATCTGAAAGTCCGCCAGGCCATGTCCTGCGCCATCAACCGCCAGGAAATCGTCGACGCGGCCCTTGCCGGTGAAGGCAAGGTGACCGGTCCCCTGACCATGCCCGCCTTCGCACAGGACCCGAGCACCCTCTTCTGCTATGAACAGGACCTCGAAAAAGCCAAGCAGCTCATGGCTGAATCGGGCGTCACCGGCTTCACCGCCAAGGTCATCGGCGCCACCGGCGAACCCCCGGTTGCCGCCTCCGAAGCCCAGGTGCTTCAGGCGCAGCTTGCCGAAATCGGCATCAATCTCGAAATCGAGATGATGGAACTCAACGTCTATGTCGACACCTGGCTCGCCGGCAATTTCGACATGGCCGTCGCCCAGAATGGCGGCCGTCCGGACCCGTTCCCGATGTACAACCGCTACTTCACCAAGGACGGCAACCTCCTGAAAGTATCCAACTTCGTCGATGACACGCTCGATACCCTGATGCGTGAAGGCCAGGCCGAAACCGATCCGGCCAAGCGCGTCGAAATCTTCCACAAGTTCGAAAACCACCTCGTCGAACAGTCCCCGTGGCTGTGGCTCTCCACGGGCTATGGCTACACCGCCCAGCTTAAGACGGTTTCGGGCTTCGTGCCCTCGCCGACCGGCACGCTGTTCGGCCTGACCGAAGTTTCGATCCAGTAATGACTCTCGGGGCCGGCTCCCAAGCCGGTCCCGACATTCCGGGAGACCGCGTTCAATGAATTATGTGGCGCAACGCCTCCTGACGTTCCCACTGATCCTGCTCGGGGTCTCGGTTCTCGTCTTCGTCTCGATCCGCCTCGTGCCGGGCGATGCGATCACCGCCATGCTCGGCACCGAAGCCGGGCTTCTCACCCCCGCTCAACGCGCCGCCCTCGCCGCCTATTTCGGCATCGATCAGCCCATCTGGTCGCAATATCTGCGCTGGCTCTCCGGCCTCTTCCAGGGCGATCTCGGCATTTCGTCCATTTATGGCCGCCCGGTCTTCAGCGTCATTCTCGAGCGCTTTCCGCTGACCCTGCAACTGGCCCTCATGTCCATGGTGATCGCCCTCGGCGTCGGCGTGCCCCTCGGCGTCTTCGCCGCCACCCGCAATGAAAAGCCCAGCGACCTCGTCGTCCGCATCCTCGCCATGCTCGGCCAATCGACGCCAAGCTTCGTCATCGGCGTCCTCATCATCTATGTGCTGTCGGTCTTTTTCGGCGTGGTCCCCGCCATGGGCACCTTCACGCCGCTCTTCGTCGATCCCCTCGCCAGCATCAGCCAGTTGATTTTCCCCGCCATCACCCTCGGCTTCGCCTTCGCCGCCTCGGTCACCCGCATTTCCCGCTCCGCCATGCTCGACGTTTTGAGCGACGATTATATCCGTACCGCCCGCTCCAAGGGTGCCTCGCAGCGCAGCGTGGTGTGGCGCCACGCTTTGCCCAATGCGCTCATCCCGGTCGTTACCCTCTCCGGCGTCGAGTTCGGCTATCTCCTCGGCGGCGCCGTTATTGTCGAACAGATTTTTGCCCTGCCCGGCCTCGGCCGCCTCGTTCTCGATGCCATCACCCAGCGCGATTACGCGCTTGTGCAAGGCACCGTCCTCTTCATCGCTTTCAACTTCCTCGTGGTGAACTTGCTCGTCGATCTCGCCTATGTCGCGCTCGATCCGCGCATCCGGATCGGGGGGCGCTGATGTCAAAACTGTTCCGCGCCTTCCTGCGTCACCCCTCCGGACGCATCGGCCTCGCCATCATTTCGCTCTATCTGCTTGCCGCCATCCTCGGCACGCTGGGCCTCACCCCGCATAACCCGCTCAAACTCTTCGCCATCGATCGCCTAAAACCGCCCAGCGCCACCTATTGGTTCGGCACCGACCTTCTCGGTCGCGACACGTTCAGCCGCCTCATGGTCGGCATCAAGCAGTCGATGATCATCGCCTTTTCCTCGGTCGCGCTCGCCACCCTCTTCGGCACCGTCATCGGCCTCCTCGCCGCCTGGTGGGGCACCCTGTGGGATGGCATTCTGATGCGCATCATGGACGTGCTGCTGGCCTTCCCGGCCATCCTCCTCGCCCTCCTCATCATCGCCATTGTCGGCCCCGGCACCTCGACCAGCGTCGCCGCCATCGCCGTGGTCTATACGCCCATCTTCGCCCGCGTCGTCCGCGGCCCGGCCCTATCGCTGAAGCAACGCGACTTCGTCGACGCCGCCCGCACTTTTGGCAGCTCCCAGCCCTATATTTTGAGCCGCCACCTACTGCTCAATCTCGTCGCCCCGCTCGCCGTGCAGGTCACGCTCGCTCTCGCCTGGGCCCTCCTTACCGAAGCCGGCCTTTCCTTCCTCGGCCTCGGCACCCAGCCGCCCACCCCTTCGCTCGGCCTTATGCTGGCCGAAAGCAAGAACCTGATGACCCAAGCCCCCTGGCTGATGATCTTCCCGGCTTTGACCATCATGCTCGGCATTTTGGGCTTTAACCTCACCGGCGATGCCCTGCGCGATATTCTCGATCCCCGCATGGAAAGGAGAGAAGCATGACCCCCCTTCTTTCCGTCCGCGACCTCCGCGTCGGCTTCGGCCAGACTCCGGCCGCCAATGAAGTCGTCAAAGGCGTCAGCTTCGACCTCGCATCAGGCGAAACCCTCGCCATTGTCGGGGAAAGCGGCTCGGGCAAATCCGTCACCGCCCTCTCGGTCAATCGCCTCGTCGATTTCGGCGGCGGCCACATCACCCATGGCTCCATCCTCCTGCAGCGCAGCGACGGCTCTGTTCTCGATGTCGCCAAGTCAGACGAAAAAATCCTCCGCACCATCCGCGGCCGCGATGTCGGCATGATCTTTCAGGAGCCGATGACCTCGCTCAATCCGGTGCACACCGTCGGCGCCCAGATCGAGGAAGCCTTCCGCCTCAATCGCGGCCTCCACGGCGCCGAAGCCGAGCGCGCTGCCCTCGAAGTGCTCGACCGTGTCCGCATCCCCGACGCCAAATCCCGCCTCGGCTATTACCCGCACCAGCTTTCCGGCGGCATGCGCCAGCGCGTCATGATCGCCATGGCCCTCGCCAGCAGCCCACGCCTTCTCATCGCCGACGAGCCGACAACGGCCCTCGACGTCACCGTGCAGGCCCAGATCATGGCGCTCCTCGCCGAGCTCAAAGCCGAAACCGGCATGTCGATGATCTTCATCACCCACGATATCGGCCTCGTCGCCGGCATTGCCGATCATATCATGGTCATGCAGCACGGCCTCGCCGTCGAGCAGAACACAACCGACGCCGTGCTCGACAATCCCCAGCACGACTACACCAGACACCTCCTCAACGCCGTCCCCCACTTCACCTCCGGCAAGGCTGTCCGCGCCGACAACGAGCGCACCGAAACGAGCGAACCCATCGTCAAGGTGGACGACCTCGTCGTCCGCTTCCCGGTGAAAAAAGGCCTCTTCAAACCCAGGGGCGCCATTCATGCGGTCGACGGCGTCAGCTTCGATCTCATGCCCGGCGAAACCCTCGCCATCGTCGGCGAGAGCGGCTCCGGCAAATCCACCACCGCCCGCGCCATCCTCGGCCTCAATGAAAAGCACCGCGGCGCCATTGCCACCAAGCCTGGCCGCTCGCGCCGTCCCATCCAGATGGTCTTCCAGGACCCCTTCGCCTCGCTCAATCCGCGCCTCAATGTCGAAGCGCTCCTCGCCGAACCGGCCATCGCCAATGGCCAGAAGCTAGACGACGCCTTGCGCACCCGCATGCGGTTCCTCCTCGATCGCGTCGGCCTCCCCGCCGATGTGCTCACCCGCTATCCCCACCAATTCTCCGGCGGCCAGCGCCAGCGCCTCTGCATCGCCCGCGTCCTGATGCTCAACCCCGATGTCGTCGTGCTCGATGAAGCCGTCTCCGCCCTCGACGTTTCGGTGCAGGCCCGCGTCCTCGATCTCCTCGTCGATCTCCAGCACGAGTTCAGCCTCGCCTATCTCTTCATCTCCCACGACATGGCCGTGGTCGAACGCATCGCCCACCGCATCGCCGTCATGTATGCCGGCCAGATCGTCGAAATCGGAGAAGCCCGCTCGGTCCTATCCGACCCGCAGCACAGCTACACCAAGCGCCTGATCTCCGCCGTTCCCGCCGTCGAACGCCGCCGCCAGCACTTTGCGCTCGACGCCACCCAGGTTCCCTCCCTCGTCCGCCCCGCCGGCTACGAACCGCCCCCGGCCAACTGGCGCGAGGCCGGCCAGGACCATCGCGTCCGCATCGAAGAAGCCAAATGAGCAAGCCGCAAGCCCAACTGGACCGGGCGTTCCCCGCCCTCGAACAAGCCATCGCTTCCGGCCGCATTCCCGGCGGCGTCCTCGGTGTGATCGACCGCGACGGCAACCGCGCCACCCGCGCGATTGGCTCCGCGCAGACTGTCCCCACCAGTCGCCCGATGACCGAGGACTCCTGGTTCGACCTCGCCTCGATCAGCAAAGTCGCCTTCACCACCGAGCGCATCCTCGCCCTCGCCGAAGCCGGCACCATCGATCTCGACGCGCCGCTGACCACCGTCCTGCCCGACTACCGCCACTACAATCTCGACAATTGGGAGCGGAAGATCACCTTCCGCCAATGCCTCGGCCACCAGACGCCCTTCCCGGCCGTCTTCCCGCTCTATACCTATGGCCGCGACCCGGACCTGCTGCGCACTTTCCTGCTGCAGCACGAATTCCCCGCCGGCCCCGCCGTCTATTCCGACATCAATTTTATTCTCTTGGGGTTAGCCCTCGAACGCATCCACGGCAAATGGCTCCGCGAGCAGGACCCCGGCCCCGGCTTCGCCTGGTCCGCCGATCCGCAAAACGCCGCCGCAACCGAACTCTGCTACTGGCGCCACCGCGTCCTCGCCGGCGAAGTCCACGACGACAATTGTTCGGCCATGCAGGGCGCCGGCAATGCCGGCCTCTTCGGCACCGTCCATTCCATGCTCGATTTCGCCTTCGACAAACTGACCAACGCCGGCCCCGACGCCCTGATCCGCACGCCCCTCAGCGCCCGCCGCACCCATGGCTGGGAGCGCCCCTATGATGGCTGGTCCGGCGGCGACAATTGCACAACCGAAACCATCGGCCACACCGGCTTCACCGGCACCGGCATCTGGATCGATTTCGCCCGCGGCCACGCCTGGACCCTCCTCACCAATCGCGTCCACCCCACCCGCCATTTCGACAGCGGCATTTTTGCGCTGCGCCGGGCGGTCGGTGACCGCATCAACGCCGAGTAAAACACATGACCTTTGAACCAATCTGGGCCGTAGGCCTCATGACCGGCACGGTGCTCGACGGCAATATCGACGTCGCCCTCCTCCGCACGAACGGCGAAACCGTCGAAAGTTTCGGCGCCTATACCCTCGCGCCCTATCCCCAATCGATCCGCGACCAGCTCGAAGAAACCCTCGCCCAGGCCCGAACCTGGGCTTTTGACGGTCCCGAGCCCGCAATCTTCGCCGAAGCCGAAGACGCCCTCACCCGCGCCCAATCCGCCGCCGTCGCCGCCCTCGTCAAAGACGCCGGCCTCAAAAACGCAGACATCGGCGTGGTCGGCTTTCACGGCCAGTCGGTCCTCCACCGCGCCCCTCAACCCGACCGCATCGGCGCCACCCGCCAGCTCGGCAATGGCAAGCTGATGCACGACATTCTCGGCATTCCCGTCGCCTATGATTTCCGGGCCGCCGACGTCCGCGCCGGTGGTCAGGGCGCCCCCCTCGCCGCCCTCTACCATCAGGCCCTTCTCAAAAAGATCGGTGCCACCGACGGCAAAACCGCCGTGCTCAATCTCGGCGGCGTCGCCAATGTCACCTTCTGGAATGGGCGAGACCAGCTCATCGCCTTCGACACCGGCCCCGCCAACGCGCCGATCAACGACTTCGTCAAAAGCCTCGGCCTCGGCGACATGGACCACAATGGCGAAATGGCCCTCCGCGGCACGGTCGACGAAGAGCGCCTCGCAAAACTCCTGACCCACCGCTACCTCAGCGCCCCCTATCCAAAATCCCTCGACCGCTTCGATTTCCTCTCGACCATGGCCGATGGCCTCTCTGCCGAAAATGGCGCCGCCACCCTCACCGCCTTCACGACGGGCGCCGTCGGCAAAGCCCTCGACCTCCTGCCCCAGCGCCCCGAAAAGCTCGTCGTCTGCGGCGGCGGCCGGCACAACCCTGCCATCATGGCCATGCTGAAAACCCGCGCCGGCGTAGAAGCTGTCCCCGCCGAAACCGTCGGCTGGCGCGGCGATGCCATCGAAGCCGAATGCTTCGCCTTCCTCGCCGTCCGCGTCCTCCGCGGCCTACCGATCAGCTTTCCCACCACCACCGGCGCACCCCATCCGCTGACCGGTGGCGTACTCGCCGCCTGATCATGGTTGTTTCCATCGAGGTCACCGAAAATCCCAGTGCCGAGGCGCTCGACCGCATCGGCAAGGGCCTCACGAGCTTCAACGAAGCCGATGCCGGCCCCGCCGATCGCCGCCCCCTTGCGGTGCTGGTGCAGGACGGAGATGAAAACCTCGTTGCCGGCCTGTCCGGCTACACCGCCTGGGGCTGGCTTTACGTGCAATGGCTCTGGGTCGCCGAATCCCAGCGCGGCCAGCGCCTTGCCGGGCAAATGCTCGCCGCCGCCGAACAGGAAGCGCGTGCCCGAGGCTGCCACGCCGCCTATATCGACACCTTCAATCCGCACGCCCTTCACGTCTACCAGAAGGCCGGCTACACGGTCTTCGGCGCCCTGCCCGACTTTCCCAAAGGCCGCACCCGCAGCTTTCTCTATAGGGATCTCTAGTGAAATCTCTCAGCGGCATGCTCTTTTGCGCCTCCGGCATCGTCCTGATGTGCTGCATGGATGCCACCGCCAAGGCCCTCGGCGCCGATCTCACCACCTTTCAGGTCGTCTTTCTGCGCTATCTCGGCTCGGCCATCTGGCTCACCCTCTGGATCGTCCTCACCGGCGCCTCCTGGCCCAAGCGCACCGACCTCGGCCGTCAGGCCCAGCGCGCCGCCCTCCTCGTCGTTACCGCCACGATGTTCTTCTACGCCGTCACCCACCTGCCCCTCGCCGTCGTCGCTGCCCTCGGCATGACGGCCCCGGTCTATGTCACTCTCCTCGGCGCCATTTTCTTCCACGAAAAGATCGGCCCCACCGCCTGGCTCGCCCTTGGCCTCGGCGCTGCCGGCTCCGCCACCATCATCTTTGCCGGCCAGACCAGCAGCTTCGGCGCCATCGAAGGCAACGCCCTGGCCTGGGCCGCCGCCCTCCTCGCCCCACTCACCTATGCAATCGTGGTTGCCCTTCTAAAACACCACTCCAGCCGCGAAGACCCGGCCGCCATGACCATGGGCCAGTCCCTCCTCGCCGCCATTTTCGTATCCCCCCTCGCCCTCGGCGCCTGGCCCGCCATCACGCTTGAAATCGCCGGCCTCGGTACGCTGATCGGCCTCCTCGGCGCCGTCGGCTTTCTCCTCCTGATCAACGGCCTCCGCCGCGTCCCCGTCAGCGTCTTCGCCGTCCTCGATTACACCGCGCTCATCTGGGCCGGTCTTTTGGGCTTTTTCTTCTTCTCCGAAATCCCCGGCCCCCAACTCTGGCTCGGCGGCAGCCTGATCATCGCCGCCTGCGTCCTCAACTCCCGCCGCGCCGCCGCGCCGCAACCGGCAAGCTAAGGGGGGGGCTCGCCTCCTTCCCCAGCGCCTACCAACCCTCGATTGTCACCCCGGCGAAGGCCGGGGCCCATCCTGAGATCTCAAGATGGATCCCGGCCCTCGCCGGGATGACAGAAGGTGGGTAGGCGTCCCCAGTCATAAAAAGATCGGGCGCCGGCACATCGCCGACGCCCACTCTCATTGAACCAACCTAAGCCTTACTGCGCCGCTTCCAGTTCCTGCGCCCCAAGCCCCGCCAGCACCCTCGCCCGACGCAGGCTCTCCGGCTGCTCGGCGCGATAGCGGCGGCCCACTTCCATCATCAGCACCGTATCGGGCAGGAATGTCAGTTCCGAGAAAATCCGGTCCCAATCGATATCGCCCCAGCCAAGCGGCATATGCAGATCGCCAATCCCCATCGCCGTGTTTTCCTGCGGGTGGTACGGCTTATAAAACCCCTGCGGACGGCCAAAGCTGTCATGGACATGGAGGTGCCCTGCAACCGGCGCCATGGCAGCGATTTCGCTGAAGAAGTCGAGCCCGCGATAGGTCGCCTCGATATAGGCATGACTGAAATCGATCAGCGCCACCACCTGCGAATGGTTGACCGCCTTCACCGTCTCAGCCACCTGGCGCGGCGTCTGACGATACTGGCCCAGCTCAGTCGTAAAGATGTTCTCAAGCGCAATGCGCACGCCGTAGGGCCGGGCGAAGTCAGCAAGCTCCGTCAACGCCTCGCGCTCACGCTCATCGGCGCCGGCACGTTCGGCAATCTGGTCGGCGCGCAGGCAACCGCCATGCTGCACCAGCACGCGCGCATCGACGCGATCGCACACCTCCACCAGCGCCTTGGCAGCATCCATCTGATAGCGCTGGGTCACCGGGTCCATGAAGTTGGACGAAACCAGGCCATGCACCGTGTAGCGGAAATCGAACTGGCTGGTGATGGCAACCAGGCGCTCGGCGCGCTCGGGAATGATGCGGCCGCCCGAGATCAGGTCAAGGCTCGTCAACCCCAGTTCGACCGTGTCGACACCCATTTCGGCGAGCGCGCGCAGGTCGTCATGAAAGCTTTCGAATTCGCCGTCGGTAGAGCCGACATTAAAGCCGGTGCCGATGATATTGCCCATTGGGGCCTCCTCAAAAAAATCAGGCAGAAACGCTGGTCGTGGCGCGAACCGGGCGACCGTCATGGTCAACCCGGCGGCCGTTGCTGTGATCGAAGACGTGAATGTCGCTTTCGCTCAGCGCGAAATGCACCGGCATGCCGGTAGCAAGCGGATCATTGCCGCCATCGACGGCGATGATCGGGCTGCCATCGGCCCGCGCATAGACGAGGCGCGAGGCGCCGAGCTCTTCGGTATAGTCGACCACCGCCGCTATGGCGCCCTTGTGGCCGGCATCGACACGGCGCACCAGTTCGGGGCGAAAACCGATGGAAACTTCCCGGCTCAAATGCGCCTTGGCCAGCCCCGGCAGGCCGATCATGCCGCCCTTGCCATGGCGGAAATAGCCATCCTCCCCGAAGAACCCCCGAACCAGATTCATCGCCGGAGAGCCGATAAAGTCGGCAACGAAGAGGCTAGCCGGGTGGTGATAAACCTCGGACGGTTTTCCGACCTGTTCGACAAACCCCGAATTCATCACGATCAACCGGTCCGCCAGCGTCATCGCTTCGGTCTGGTCATGCGTCACGAAAACCGAGGTGACCCCAAGGCTGCGATGGAGATTGCGAACCTCGGCGCGCATGGCGACACGCAGCTTGGCGTCGAGGTTGGAAAACGGCTCATCGAATAAAAAGACCTTGGGCTCACGCACCATGGCGCGGGCCATGGCAACGCGCTGGCGCTGGCCACCTGACAGTTCGCCCGGCTTGCGGTCGAGATAGGGATCAAGACTGACAGACTTGGCCACCTTGAGCACCTTCGCCTCGCGCTCACCCTTGGGCATGCCTGCGACCTTGAGGGCATAGCCGATATTCTGGCGCACGCTCATATGCGGATAAAGCGCATAGTTCTGAAACACCATGGCGCAGCCACGTTCGCGCGGCTCAAGCGCATTGACCACCGTCCCATCGATGGCAATCGTGCCCTCGGAAATCTCTTCGAGCCCGGCAATCATGCGCAGCAGCGTAGACTTGCCGCAGCCCGACGGCCCGAGGATCACGACGAATTCGCCTGCCTCGATCTCGACATCGACACCGTGAATGACGTCGTTCTTCTGATAGCGCTTCTTGACGCCGGAAAAGCTGATCGCAGCCATAAAAGTCTCACTTGTCTCGGGTGATGAGGCCGCGCACGAACCAGCGCTGCATGAGCGCAACGACGAGCAGTGGCGGAAGCATGATGATGAGGGCGCCGGCCATGGTGACGTTCCAGTCGGGCGTGCCGTTCTGCGTCGGGATCAGCGCCTTCAATTGCATGACCACGGTGCCATAATTGGCGCGATCCGTGGTGATCAGCAGCGGCCAGAGGTACTGGTTCCAGCTCGACACGAACATGATGGTCGCCAGCGCCAGCATATTGGTGCGGCTGAGCGGCAGGAGCACGTCGAAGAAGAAACGCACGGGGCTCGCCCCATCCATCTTCGAAGCCTCGATCAGTTCATCGGGAATGGTCATGAAGAACTGGCGATAGAGGAACGTCCCCGTCGCCGTCGCGACCAGCGGCAGGATCAGGCCGGTATAGGAATTGAGGAGGTTCCATTCGAGCCCGATACGGACACTGGTAACCGCCTGCACCAGGCCCGTAATCCCCAGCGTATCGAGCACGAACTGAAACGGCAGCAGCGCATTGGCGGCAATCGCATAGGTCGGCACGATGCGCACTTCGAGCGGCAGCATCAGGGTGATAAAGATCAGCCAGAAGCAGACCATGCGCGCCTTGAAATCGAAGAACACGATGGCAAAGGCCGAGATCGAGGCGAGAATGATCTTGCCCGCCGTCACCCCGATGGCAACGATGAAGCTGTTGATCATTTTTGGGCCAAGGTCGGCGCGCAGCCACGCCGCCTGGATATTTTCCCAGAGGTGCGAAGATGGCCAGAGCACGATCGGTACCCGGCTGACTTCCTGCAGCGACTGGCTTCCGGCGACGACGACGATCCAGAAGGGCACCAAGACGACCAGCAGCCCGAGGGTCATGGCGGCATAGGTGACGATATTGAAGATGGGCGAACGTTCGATCATCTGAGCATCCTCAATTGTAGTGGACGCGCTTTTCGACCCATTTGAACTGGACGAAAGTGAGCGCGATGACGAGCAGCATCAGGACGATCGACTGGGCAGCGGCGCCCGAATAGTCGAGGCCTCTGAACCCGTCGATAAAGAGCCTGTAGACCATCACTTCGGTCGACCCGACCGGGCCGCCCTCGGTCATCGTGTCGATGAGGCCAAAGCTGTCGGTAAAGCTCGAGATCAGGTTCATGATCAGAAGGAAGAACACGGTCGGCGCGATCAGCGGCAATTGCAGGTCGAACATGCGCCGCAGCGGACGCGCGCCATCCATCGCCCCGGCCTCGGTGATCGAGCGCGGGATCATCTGCAGGGCGGCAAGGAAGAAGATGAAATTGTAGCCGATGCCGAGCCAGGCATGGCAGATGATGATCATGGCGAGCGCATGGACGCCATTGGTGGATGGGTCCCATATGCCGGGCCAGATCTGGTTGATCGAGCCGATAATGCCCGATTGCGGGGCAAAGATGAACCGGAACGCCACGCCCGCCGCCGGCGCCGCAATGGCATAGGGCCAGACATAGACCGACTGGAAAAGCTTGGTGCCCTTGAGCGAGCGATCAACGAAACACGCCAGAAACAGCGCCACGGCCATCGACAGGCCCGTCGTGCACATGGCGTAAAACGCGCTGCGGACGACAGTCGCCCAATATTCGCGATCCCGGAAGATGGCGATGAAATTATCGAGCCAGACCCAGCTATTGCCACCGCCCCAGGGCTGTTCGAGCGTGAACGCCCAATAGAGGGCCTGCGAAGTGGGCCAGTAGAAAAACACCAGAACCAGCAGTAGCTGCGGGCCAATAAGCAGCCAAGGCAGCACCGGGTTACGGTAAAAGGCGCGTCGTTCCATCGCCGTCTCCAGAAGAAAATAGAGAAAGCACGGACGGCGAAAAACCGTCCGTGCGATCAGATCAAGCGATCAGGGGAGCTGGGCGCCCTTATAGGTCTGCTCGAAGCGACGGAGGATTTCGTTGCCCTTGGCGTCGAACGCCTGGAGGCTCTCGAGCACCGGCGCATTGTTGAACAGCACGTCCTGCATGGTCTTGACCATTTCCTGGCGGATCGAGGCATAGTTGCCGAGGCGGATACCGCGGCTATTCTCGGTCGGCGGGGTGAAGGTCAGGCTTTCAACGGCCAGTTCGCGGCCCTTATAGGGGGCTTCGTCATAAAAGCCGTTGGCCTTCATGGCTTCAAAGCCGGCCATGGTCACCGGAACGTAGCCGGTGATGGTCGACCAGGTCTGGGCCTGTTCGGGCTGGGCGAGGTAGTTGAAGAACGCGGCCGCGCCCTTGTATTCCTCTTCCGACTTGCCCTTGAGGGTCCAGAGCGAAGCGCCACCGACGAGCGAATTGGTGCGTTCGGTGCCTTCCCAGATCGGCAGCATGGCATTAGCCCAATGCACGCCCTCGGCGGCCTGCTTGCCAAAGGTGCCGTGATCGGCAACCGAGGACGAAGTGATCTGGCACTTGCCGTTGACGAAGGCGTCATTGGCGGTTTCGCCGGCGTCCTTGGACTTATGAACGATGATGCCTTCATCGTACATTTTCTTGATCCAGGTGAGCTGGTCGACGAACTTGCCCTGGCTCACGACCATTTCGGCATCGAGACCGCCAAAACCGTTGCCCTTGGTGGCGATCGGCTGGTTGTGGATAGCGGAAAACTGTTCGAACCACTGCCATGCGCCCGACGGATCGAAAGCGATCGGGCATTCATAACCGGCGTCCTTCATGGCCCGGGCGACGGTTTCGACTTCTTCCCAGGTCTTGGGCGTGCCTTCAAAGCCAACCTTGGCCAGCGCGTCGGTGTTGTAATAGATGACGGCGGTCGAGTTGTTGAACGGCAGCGACAGCATTTCGCCGGTCGAGGTCGAGAAGTAGGAGGCGATACCGGAGAGGTAGTTGTCCCAGTCGATCTCGTAGCCGTTGGATTCCATCAGTTCGCGGATCGGCATATAGGCGCCCGAAAGCATCAGGTCGAGCGTACCGGCATCGAAGATCTGGGTAACGGTCGGCTGCTTGTTGGCGCGATAGGCCGCAATCGTGTTCTGCAGGGTGTTGTCGTAGTTTTCCTGGCTGACGCAGACGATCTCATAATCGGCCTGAGATTCGTTGAAGCCGCGGCACATGTCCTGCACGCGCTCGCTGAGATCGCCGGAAAGGCCATACCAGAATTCGAACTTGGTCTGTGCCATGGCAGGTGCGGTTGCCAGTGCGAGCACGGCGATGGTGGACGCTGCACTGAGCAGCCTTGTGCGAGTCATTTGAACCTGTCTCCGAGAATGAGCCGTTTGGCGGGCGGACTCCTAGGCGTGCTCGGTGACAGGTCCGTCTCAAAGCCATGGCGCTTTGACAAAGACTGGATGTCGATATGACGACAGATTGGCGGAGGGTTTCACCGCGACAGCGAAACCACCCGCCGCTAAAACGCCCGTAGCTTCTCCCGAATGATCGCGCTGGCAATAACCGGATCGGGCGGCAACACCGCATTGCGCAGCGCCCGCGAATATTCGTGGCTGGGATTGCCCAGCACATCCGCGGCCCGCCCCGCTTCCACCACGTCCCCCTTGTGCATGATGATGACCCGGTCCGAAATGTAATAGGCCGTCGACAGATCGTGCGTGATGTAGATGATCGAGACGCCGAGATTGTCTCGCAATTCCCGAAACAGGTTGACGATCGACATGCGCAACGAGGAATCGACCATCGACACCGGCTCATCGGCCACAATCAGCTTCGGCCCCGGTATCAGCGCCCGCGCCACCGCAATGCGCTGCAACTGCCCGCCCGATAGCTCATGCGAATAGCGCCCGCGCACCTCGGCCAGCGACAGGCCGACATGCTGCAGCGATTTATCCGTCGCCGCCTCCACCGCCGCCTTGTCCTTGAGCCCCAAAAAGCGCCGCGCCGTCGAGAACAGATAATAATCCAGCGTCGTCAGCGGATTGAACGCTTCGAACGGGTTCTGGAAAATCGGCTGCACCTTGGCCATGAAGGCGAGCCGCTCCTTGCGGCTCCGGATCGCGGCAATATCCTTGCCCATGAAGCGCAAGGAGCCACTGGTCGGCGTCTCGTTGCCGAGGATCATGCGCGCCGTCGTCGTCTTGCCGCTGCCCGATTCCCCGACAACCGTAAAAATCTCCGGCTTCTCTTCCTCGAGCGTGAAACTCACATGCTTGACCGCATGCAGCGTCGAGCGATCGAGAAAGCCGCCGATGCGATAGTCCTTGTTGACATCAGATAGTTCGAGCAGCGCGGTCATGCGGCTTCCATCTCCCCGGCGCGCCAGCAGGCGACCCGGCCATTATTGCGCGCTTCGAGCGGCGGATTGTCCGTTTTGCACTTGTCGATGGCGAGCGGACAGCGCGGATGAAAACGACACCCGCTCGGCGGATCGGCCAGATTGGGCGGCTTGCCACCCAGCGCCACGCGCTTGCGCGTATCGCCGATGCGCGGCAGGCTCGCGATCAGATGCGCCGTATAGGGATGCTGGGGCCGCTGGAACACGTCGAGCGTCAGCCCCTCCTCGACGAGCCTCCCCGCATAGACAATCCCGATCCGGTCCGCGATCGCTGCATGCACCGTCATGTCGTGGGTCACGAAAATGATCGAGGAGCCCATGCGCTGCTGCACGCCCTTGATCAGTGCCAGCACGTCCTGCTGCACCAGCACATCGAGCGCCGTCGTCGGCTCGTCGGCGATGATGAATTCGGGCTCACACACTGTCGCGAGCCCAATGGTGAGACGCTGCCGCATGCCGCCCGAAAGCTGATGCGGATAGGATTCGAGCACCCGCGGATCAAGCCCGATCCGCTGCAGGTGGCTCTCCACCTTCGCCCGGAATTCGCCTTCCGAAAGCCCCATATGCTTGAAGGCAAAGTCATGAAAAGCATGCTTCACCTTGCGCACCGGGTTCAGCACATTCATCGACCCCTGCATCACATAGGACAGATGCTTCCAGCGTGCCGCCTTCATCGCCGGGCGCTGGGCATAAACGTCCAGCTCCTTGCCCCCGAAGTCGAATTTCACCGATCCTTCCACCACCCGCAAAGGCGGCGTGATGGCTCCGGCAATGGTCTTGATCAGCGAGGACTTTCCCGAAGATGACTCCCCGGCGATCCCATAGATCTCATTGCGCTTGATGGTCAGGCTCACATCATCGACGGCCCGCACTTCGCGGCGCACGCCGAAATAGTTCATCTGATAATAGGCCTTGAGGCCTTCCACCCGAAGCACCGGCTTGGCTTCGACGCTCACAGGCGTTTTTTCAACTACAGTAAGCATGCTTACGCTCCCATCCGGCTAAGGCGGCTGCGGGGGTCGATATATTCGTTGACCGAAATGGCGAGGAGGAAGAGCCCGAGGAACAGCAGCACCACGGCAATGATCGGGAAGGCCATCCACCACCAGATGCCGGCAATGATGGCCTGGTGCTGGTTGGCCCAATAGATCATCCCGCCAATGGTCGGCCGGTTGATGTCGGAAAAGCCCAGCACCGACAGCGTCACCTCAAGCCCGATGGCCCAGATCAGATTGTTCATCGCCGTAAAGAAGATGACGGGCATCACATAGGGCAGATGCTGGCGCACCAGAATTTGCGGCACGCTCATGCCGGCAAACACGGCGTGGCGGGTGAATTCACGGCTCCGCAGGCTCAGTGTCACCGAGCGGATCAGCCGCGCATCATAATTCCAGCCGAGCAGCGCCGCCGTCATCGCCAGCACCGGCCAGCTCATCGAGTCACGCATCACGAAATAGACCAGCAGCAGGATCGGCAGATTGGGCAGTGCGATCATCGTATCGTTGATCGTCATCAGCACCTGATCCCACTTGCCCCCCAGATAACCCGAGATCATCCCCACAGCGACCGCGAGCAACCGGCTGACAATGGTCACGGTCAGGCCGAACAGCATGGTGTTCCAGATGGCCGCACTCATTTGCCAGAGCACGTCCTGCCCGCGCGATGTGGTGCCGAACCAGTATTCGGCCGAAGGCGGCATGTCGGGCGGCAATAGATAGATCGCCGTGTCCGGCAGCGGCGCCCAGAAATGCGCCAGGGCAAAGAGAAACACACCCAGGGTGAGGATGAAGCCGATGGCGAATTCGATATTGTAGCGCAGGAGATCGCGCAGAATCTTGAACATGGTCAGCCCAGCCTCACGCGCGGATCGATGAGCGGATAGAGAAGATCGATGATGAACACGGCCACCGCCACCGAGATGATCGACATGGTCGTCACCCCAAGCACCAGCGAATAGTCGCCGCGATAAATGCCCTGAATAAGCAGCCGTCCCACACCGGGATAGTTGAACAGGAACTCGGTGATCACGGCACCGCCGAACACATTGCCAAGGCTCAGTGCCAGGCCGGTCAGCTGCGGCAAGAGCGCATTGCGCGCCACATATTGGGAGAAGATTTTGCCCGAATTGACCCCGCCCAATTCGGCATAGACCACGTGATCGTCGGTGACGATATTGGACACCAGCGAGCGCATGGAAATGAACCACCCGCCTATGCCCACCAGCACCAGCGTCAGGGCCGGCAGCGTGCCATGGAGAATCAGCGAGCGGATATAGTCGAAGGTAAAGCCGGGTTGCAGGTTCATCTGCGCCCCGCCCGAAATCGGCAGCACCGGCCAGATGAACCCGAGGGCCAGGAGCAGCACGAGGCCGATGATATAGGCCGGCACCGGATGCAGCGCCATGATCGCCGCGCCGGAGAGTTTTAGCAGCAGGTTCGAGCGATAATAGCCCGCCAGCGCCCCGAGCAGATTGCCCAGCGTCCAGGTGAGGACCAGGGCCAGGGTAAGGAGCCCGATGGTCCAGGGCAGCGCGCTCATGATCAGCGACATGACCGGCGTCGGAAATGCCGAGAGCGAGGGCCCGAAATCGCCACGCAGCACCCGTCCCCAGAAGGAGACATATTGATCCAGGATCGTGCCCTGGAGCCCATAAAGCTCCTGCAGCGCCTGCCGCATCAATTCGACCGAGCGCGGATCGGTAGCGCCGAAACTGGTCATCAACGCAACCGACTGCTCCACCGGATCGACCGGGGAGAGGTTGGTGATGAGGAAAGCCAGCGAAACACCCAGGAAGATCACGAGGAAAAACTGGAAGAAGCGCCGGACGAGATATTTGGCGAAGCCGTCCATCTGCGTGCCCGTTCTCGAACAATAAGTATCGGAAGGAGCGGGCGGGGGGTTTTGGCGCCCCGCCCGCGTGAGGCTTATGGTGTGGTCGCGTTGGCTTCCAGCGCCACGATCATGTAGCGCAGGTTGCTCCAGTTCGGACCGGAAGCCGCATAGGGGTTCGCAGCGCTCGGATAACCCGTCCAATAGGTCGTGTCGAAAGGCGCGAACTTGTTGTAGGCCATCAGCGGAATGAACGGCATCTCCTCGACGGCGAGCTTGAGATAATCCATCCCGAGTTCGACCACTTTCGGATCGTCGAACCCGACCGTGCGGTTGGCTTCGATGATCTGGTCGAGGCGTTCATCCTGCCAGCGCGTCAGATTGCGCGGCGGCTGGATTTCGCCGGCCGGCTTGATGAAGTCCGAATGGTAGCTCTCGAGGAAGAAGGAGAGATCGGGGTGACCGCCCCAGGTCTCGACCGTCCAGTAGATCGCCGCCTGATAGTCGCCACCGCCGAGACGCTGGCCGTTGGTCGGGCCGGCCACATCGACCGTCGTCTGGATGCCCTCCATCGACCACTGCTGGGCGATGATCGTGCCGGCACGCGCCAGCGTCGGAATGGCGTCGCCTTCAACCATCAGCTTGATGGTGAACGGGGTACCATCGGGCTTCATCCACTGGTTACCATTCTTGGTGAAGCCGGCCTTTTGCAGCAGTTCGCCTGCCGCCGCCGCGTCGGTCTTCCACCAGCCTTCGCCGAACATGGCTTTCAGCTGCGTCGGATCGGACGGGATCTGATCGCCCCACTGGGGTTTGACCAGCGCCGCAATCTGCTCGGCCGTCGTCGGATCATAGGGCTTGATCGTGCGGGTGCCGGTATTGACCTCGTAATTGGCGAGCCATTCCTGCATCGGCTGATAATAGTCGGTGATCGCCGAACCCGTTGGCGGGGTCGAGAGCGCAGCCAGGTTAGCCGCACCGCGATACGAGCCCATGGCAACCGAACGAATGTCGATCAGCAGCGCCAGCGCCCAGCGCACATCCTTGTTGTCGAACGGAGCAACCTGATGGTTGAACAGCACCGATGGCAGCGTCGGATCGGGATGCGCAAAGGGGAAGCCCGGGAACCAATAGGCCGTCGTATCAGGCGCATCACGGGCAATGGTGAACATGCCCTCGGGCGCGATGTCGTTGATCACGTCGAGATTGTGGTTCATCTGCTCGATGACGCGCGCATCCGGATTTCCCGCATTGCGATAAACCACATATTTCACATCCGGCGCCTTATCGAGCCCCATGCCGATGGACGTGCGCTGCCAATCGTCGCGCAGCTTCCAGATCACCCAATTGCCGGCGGTGTCATAGCTATGGAGCACATAGGCCGAGAGCGAGACCGGCGGATTGGCCGCATAGGTCAGCGGATCGTCGACCGTTTCGAACACATGCTTGGGCATGATCCAGGCCGCATTCCAGCGCACCGTAAAGAGCGTATGGAACCGCGAATTCGGCGCCTTCAGATTAAAGACCACCGTATTGCGATCCGGCACCTCGACGCTTTCCACGTTCACCGTAAACGGCGCGCTCCAGCCCATGCCGGGATGCGCGATCTGCGTATCGACCGTATATTTGACGTCATCGGCCGTGAACTCGACGCCATCGCTCCAGAAGATGCCCTCCCGGAGCTTGACCGTCATCTGCGTGAAATCGTCATTGTAAACCGGCTTGTCTGATGCCAGCGCATTGGTCCAGGCCGCGTCGCCCGTCCCCTCGGGGTTGATCCACCAGAGCGTATCGGCGGTCAGCTGCTGATTGCCATTGGTCGATGCACCACCGCCCGGCGCCCAGAGATTGAACCATTCGGCGTTCTGCGCCGCTGGCCCCTGGATGATCAATGCCTCGTTGCGGGGGATACCCGCGATGAAATCCTGGGCAGCAACCGGCATCGCCATAGCGGCGATGGCAAAAGCGGCTGCGGCCAGCTTCCTGAAATGCATGGTCGTTCCTCCTGATGCCCGCAAAAGCGGACAGCGACCCCGCCGAACCCCAGGGTCCGAACTCGTCGCCTCCCTCGTCTCGTGACAGCGCCGCGCATATTCCTCCCGCGGCCCTGCTGTCCGCTTTATCGACAATTTTTGAGGCAAGAGCAACAGGATTATCGACAAAATATATGAAACGCCCATCCTTTTCCGCGGTTTTGCGCAATTTGTGCTGCCAAATTCACTGATATTATTGACAACAAGGCTCGGATTGGTAGGGTGATATCGACGATCGCGACAGTGGATCGCGATGCATTTCCCAGGCAATCAGGGTGGAGAGAAGACAATGACAGCGACTTACGACGTCCGCATCGAGGTGGACGCGGGCGCCAGCCGCGGCGCATACCGGCCGTTATGGAACTGGTGGGGCTATGACGAGCCCAATTATACGGACACCGCCAACGGCAAGAAGCTGCTCAAGGAATTCACCGAGCTCAGCCCCGAGCCGCCCCGCATCCGCACCCACAATCTGCTGACCTCGGGCGATGGCAAATATGCCCTCAAATGGGGCTCGACCAATGCCTATACCGAGGATGCCGACGGCAATCCGATCTATGACTGGACCATCATGGACGGCATTTTCGACGCCTATGTCGAAGCGGGCAATATTCCCCTGATCCAGATCGGCTTCACCCCCGAGGCCCTGTCGGCCGATACCGGCCCCTATCGCCATTCCTGGGGCCTCGCCGAGGCCTATGCCAAGATCACCACCGGCTGGGCCGCCCCGCCGAAAGATCTCAAGAAATGGGGCGATCTGATCTACGCCTGGGCCCGCCACCTCGCCGATCGCTATGGCGAGGAAAAAGTCCGCACCTGGCCCTGGGAAGTCTGGAACGAGCCCGATGGCGCCTATTGGACGGGTACTGTCCGCGAATTCTTCGACATGTATGTCGTCTCCGCCAATGCGGTGAAATCAGCCATTCCCGGCTCGCGAATCGGCGGCCCGCACACCTGCGGCGCCTTCAACAACCCGAAGGCCCAGGCATTCCTGCGCGAATTCCTCGGTTATGTCGTCGCTGAAAACGCCCCGATCGATTTCATCGCCTTCCACGCCAAGGGTAATCCGGTGATCTGGAAGGACCATGTCCGCATGGGCCTCCATAAACAACTCCGCGACATCGAGGCCAACCTCGCCATCGTCAACGAATTCCCCACCCTGCGCCATTTGCCGACGGTCATCGGCGAATCCGACCCCGAAGGCTGCGCCGCCTGCTCGGCCCGCGTTCACCCGCAAAACGGTTACCGCAATGGCCCGCTATACGGCGCCTATATCGTTGAAAGCATGATCCGCACCTACGAACTCAGCCAGCGCGCTGGCATCGAGATCGAAGGCGCCGTCACCTGGGCCTTCCTCTTCGAAGAGCAGCCCTGGTTCGATGGTTTCCGCGATATGGCCACCAATGGCGTCGACAAGGCGGTGCTCAATGGCTTCCGCATGCTCGGCAAATTGAAGGGTGAATGGGTCGAGGCCAAGTCCGACCACGCCATCGACATCCAGACCATCATGGAACACGGCATCCGTGACCAACCCGACGTCAACGCCGTCGCCACCCGCGACGACACCGGCGTCAGCGTCCTTGTCTGGAACTACCACGACGACGACGTCGAAGACGGCGCCGCCAACGTCACGCTAACCCTCAACAACCTCAAGCCCGGCCGCCACAAGCTGACCCACTACCGCATGGACAAGGACCACTCCAACTCCTTCGCCGTGTGGAAAGCCATGGGCTCCCCCCAGTCGGTCACCGGCGAAAACTACAAGAAACTCGAAGCCTCCGGCCAACTCGCCGTCCTCGAAACCTCAACCGCCGACGCCACCAATGGCGCCGTCACCCTCTCAACGCAACTGCCAAGGCAAGGCGTCTCCCTGATCCGCATCGACTATTGATCTCAACATCAATTCAGCGCCTCCCTGATCGATGCGCCCGCACCCCGCCGACCCTCCCTGCGGCGGGGTGCAGTTTTTTCCAATTGCTAGATTTCGACGACGGCGTAACCACCTCCGCTCCAAGGCCGCTAAATGACCGCAAGTGGAATCAAGCGGCGAGCGCTGTGAAATTTCCATTTGCAATGAGGGGTAGATCAAACCAATATCAAGACAATGAGCCATGCCGTCTTGCCGCCGACCGGATATAATTCATGACGATCGTGTCGCGTCTGTTTTTTCACTGCAGAGTATTGCTACAGGACATTCTTCTTCAGCGCCGCGCCGTTTTGTTCGTAACTGCCCTCTTAGGCGTCTGCTGTCTGGTCGCCTATTTTTCGGGACTATTTTTCAGGCTCTCCGATCCATTTGTTCCCGCAATTCGCTACCCAATGCGATAGACGCAGCAGCTCGATCACATCCCACGACTTTTTTCCGCCCCATCGGGGAGAGGGTGGATCGCGCGAGACGGGTGAGGGGGGCCTTCCGGCAAACACAGCGTTTGCCAACACCCCCACCTAACGTCCCCCTGGTAGGGGAGGGATGCATCGGGCTTGCGGTATGTCCTGAGAGCCACCGGCCCAATCCCTCCCCCTACCAGGGGGAGGCTAGGTGGGGGTTCTTCCCCAGCCCTGCGCGCATAGCGCTCCGGACGTTCGGCCCTTAAGTCGCCGCACCGGGGCGATTTCCCCGCCTCCCCGGCAGAAACCCTACTCCACCAGCCCAATATACCGCCGCTTCGACGGCTGCAGATGATCCACGCACAACTGGGCAAGCAGCCAGTTATCCCGTCCACCCAGCATCTCGATCATCAACCGATGCTGACTATGCGAAATATCGAGCGCCGATCGATCCGCCATCGAGTTCGCCCGCACCGGCAGGCTGTAGCGCATATAAAGCTCGATGGTCTGCACCAGATACTTGTTCCCGCAAGCACCGAACAGGGTCAGGTGAAACCGGTCATTGGTCTCGTGCACACCGCGGAGATACCCGCTCTCGATGTGCTCGCCATGCTCGGCATGGATTTCGAGCAATTCATCAATAAGAGCCTGCGGCGCCGGCAGCGGAATAAGCAGTGCCGCCTGCCGCTGCACCAGTTCGCGCACGGCATAAATCTGCCGCACCTCGTCCGGCGTCAGCGTGCGCACCATCGCGCCCTTGTTCCGCTCGCGCACAACAATGCCCATCTGCTCGAGCTGCACCAGCGCCTGCCGCACAAAATGCCTTGTCACCGGAAAGCGCGAGAGCAATGAGTCCTCGGTCAACCGCGCCCCCGGCGCCAGACGACCAAAAATAATGTCTTCTTCGAGCGCCCGAGCAATACCCTCGTGGTCGAGGTCGGTTACGTCGATATCGTCAGCCATGAAAGAGCCCCGCAGGCAGTCTGCCTCGTCTTCTATCAGATAGAGCGTTTTCAGGAAAAGTGGCTGCCACTTTCCGGCACGAAAGCGCGATGAAACGCCGGTAATTCCAGTAGCCCTCATGGTGAGGTGCGAAGCGCAGCGTAGCCTCGAACCACGAGGGTGTGCCCCGATGTTTCAGCACCACGCCCCTCGTGGTTCGAGGCTTTGCTCTGCAAAGCACCTCACCATGAAGGCTACTGTTAGATCAGCCAAACCGTGAAACACTCTAGGGATTGTTCGCCGGTTCGGAGAAACGATGAACGGCTCTGGCCGCAGCCGGTTTAAATCCACTCACCCGATAGGCCGCCTCAACCAACCGCAGTGTTTCCAGATTATCCACCGCACTCGTCTCGAACGCGCCGCCCCGCGTCAACGCCGACACGAAATGCGCAATCGCCCCATCATAAGCGGCCTGATAGCTCGCTCCCGGATCAAACACCATTTCCCGCGGCCGCGGCCCAAAGAGCCGCAACACGGCTCCATCGAGATGCACCGTCCCCGCCGAGCCAAAAATCCACAGCTGATCGCCCGGCGCCGGCGGCGCCCCATGCACCGCGAGATTCCCCGACACATTCAGCGGAACCCCATCGCCGCGCCGGCTCAGCCCCAAAATGGCGCTGTCCTCACCAATAATCTCGTCATTGCTCCGCCCCAACCGCGCCGAGTGAAGATCGAACTCCCCAAACAGCGCGCGCAGCGTATCGAGGTGATGAATAAGCACCTCCATCACCAGCAGCCTTTCTTCGCCCCGGAAAAACGGCTGCCGCACCAAAGCCGGCCTCTGCCCGTCCGCCCCGGCAATCATGCCGCTCGAATGAAAATCGAGCCTGATCGAAACAATGTCCCCCACCACCCCCGCCTCAAGCCAGGCCCGCAATTCCCGATAATAGGGTCGAAACCGCCAGTTCTCATGCACCATCAGCGGCACGCGGTTTCCCAGGTCTGCCACCAGCGCTTCCGCCTCCGAGAGATCGACGCCCAATGGCTTCTGGCACAGCATCGGCAACCCCGCCGCCGCGCCCGTCCTCACATTATCAGCATGAAACCGCCGCGGCGTTGCAATATCGAGCGCATCGAGGTTTTCGCCCGCGATCATCGCCTCAAGACCGGAATAGCGCCCCCCAATCCCAAAGCCATCCGCCCGCGCCGCCAGCGCCACCGGATCAGGATCGCATATGGCCACCACCTCGGCACGCTCCACCTTCGCCCAGGCCGGCAGATGATATTGCGTTACCCACCCCGCACCCACCAAACCAATACGCACCACAACCCTCTTATCAATAATATCACCAGACCCGATCCACAGGGGATCGTCAGTGATTATGACGATTTCCCTGACTTTATGCGAGTTTCAGAGTTTCGTACACCCATATATCGCAATTCAACGATCCGCATTATTGACAATAATCCAAATGGCTGTAGGAATGCCCGAAGGATGCCGCATCATAAAGCGGCCGGGAGGATTATGGTGACGCGCGGGCTTCGCAGACGTTTGACAAGCTATGGCGACCAGGATTTTTCCCTGTTCCTGCGCAAAGCTTTCATCAAGGCAATGGGCTATTCCGACGACGCGCTCGATCGCCCCATCGTCGGCATTGCCAATACCTATTCTGACTACAATCCCTGCCACGGCAACGTCCCGCAGTTGATCGAAGCCGCCAAGCGCGGCGTGATGCTCGCCGGCGGCATGCCCATGGTTTTCCCGACCATGTCGATCCACGAGAGCTTTGCCTCCCCCACCTCGATGTTCCTGCGCAATCTCATGGCCATGGAAACCGAGGAAATGGTCCGCGCCCAGCCGATGGATTCGGTCATTCTGATCGGCGGTTGCGATAAAACCATTCCGGCCCAGGTCATGGCCGCCGCGTCGAGCGAAGTCCCCGCCATTATTCTCCCCACCGGCCCCATGGATACCGGCAATCATCGCGGCGAGCGCCTCGGCGCCTGCACCGATTGCCGTCGCCTCTGGGCCCAGTTCCGCGCCGACCAGATCGACGAAGCCGAGATCAACGAGATCAACGGCCGCCTCGCCAGTTCCGTCGGCACCTGCACCGTCATGGGCACTGCCTCCACCATGGCGGCGCTGGTCGAAGCCATGGGCCTCGCCTTGCCGATGTCCGGCTCCGCCCCCGCCACCTCGTCCGAGCGTTTCCGTCTCGCCGAAGAAACCGGCCGCGCCGCCGTCGCCATGACCGAAACCGGCCTCACCACCGCCGAAGTGCTGACCCCGCAGGCTCTCCGCAATGGCCTTGTTACCCTGCAAGCGCTCGGGGGTTCGACAAATGCCGTCGTGCATCTCGCCGCCGTCTATGGTCGCTTGGGCAAAAAACTCGACATGGCTGAGTTCGACGCTATCGGTAAAGAGGTGCCGGTCCTGGTCGACCTCAAACCATCGGGCAGCGGCTATATGGGCGAGTTCCATGCCGCCGGTGGCGTCCCGCGCCTCCTGTCCGAGTTGACCGACCTCCTCGACCTCACCGCCCCCCGCGCCTTTGGCGGCACGCTTGGCGATGCAGTGGGCAACCTGCCCTCGCGCCACGAAGAGCAGATCATCCGCCCGCGGAAGAATCCAATCTCAGCCTCCGGCGCCATCGCCGTTCTCTCCGGCAACCTCGCCCCGCGCGGCGCCGTGATAAAACACTCTGCCGCCGATCCAAAACTGCAAGTCCACGAAGGCCGCGCCGTGGTCTTTGACTCGGTCCAAGACATGACCGAGCGCCTCGAAGACCCCACCATCACTGCCGGCGACGTCCTGGTCCTCCGCAATGCCGGCCCCAAGGGCGCTCCCGGCATGCCCGAGGCCGGCTACATCCCCATTCCGCGCCATCTCGCCCGCCAAGGCGTGAAAGACATGGTGCGCCTATCCGACGCCCGCATGAGTGGCACCGCCTTTGGCACCGTCGTCCTCCACATCACCCCCGAAGCCGCCGATGGCGGCCCCCTCGCCGCCGTTCGCACCGGCGACCGCATCCGCCTCGACGTCCCCAACCGCCGGTTAGAATTGCTGATCACCGCCGCGGAACTCGACACACGCATGGCCACCCTGCCCCCGCCGCCGCCATCGCCCCCACGCGGCTACGCGCAGCTTTATGATCGCCACGTCACCCAGGCCGATGATGGTCTCGACTTCGATTTCCTGATGGCCGCCCAAGAAAATGGCTGACCTGCTCGACGCCCCGCTTTGCTTGCCGCCACGCCCTTTGCGCAATCCGGCCAATCTGCGCCTGCCGCCAAACACCTGCGATGCGCACTTCCACGTCTTCGCCCGCGAAGCGCCGCTGGCCTCGCCCCGCAGCTACACGCCGGAGATGCTGACCATCGAGAACTGGCTCACTCTGGCCGACACATTTGGCATCGCCCGCGGCGTCCTCGTCCAGCCCAGCGTTTACGGCCTCGACAATCGCGTCCTCCTCGCCGCCCTCGCCGGACGCAGGGATCGCCTTCGCGGCGTCGTCGTCATTCCACCCGAAACAACTGACGCCGAACTCCGCCGCCTCGACTCATCAGGCGTCCGCGCGGTCCGTTTTAACCTGTGCAATAAATCTGGCATCGGCTTCGACGCTTTTGCCGAACTCGCCCCCCGCATTCGCGCCCTCGGCTGGCACGCCCAGTTCCAGATCAGCCCCGAAGCCATCGGCACCGTCACCGAGCTGACCGCGCGCCACGACATCACCGGCGTCATCGATCACCTCGCTTTCATTCCGCTCGACAGCCCCGGCACGGCCCTCGAAGATCTCGCCCGCGCCCTTGAAACCGGACGGGTCTATGCGAAAATT
This sequence comes from Devosia sp. Root685, assembly GCF_001427875.1. GTDB lineage: Bacteria > Pseudomonadota > Alphaproteobacteria > Rhizobiales > Devosiaceae > Devosia. Next base: position 660,818 of record NZ_LMHK01000002.1, read on the forward strand.
TCAGCGCCTTATCGCCTCGGTAGCGCGAAGTATGACGCAAACTTCAAACGGGCACTCTCGATGCTAACAGTCTGCTACCCAACTCGCCTCCTATGGGCCAGTGATTGGCCCCATACCGAGCTGTTCGAGACCATGCCTGAAGACGACGACCTGATCGCCCTCAGCCTCGACGCTTTGCCCGCCGAAGCGCAGGCTGCAATCTTCGCCGACAACGCCCAAAACCTCTATTTCCAGCACTGACCCCTACCCCGGAGCCGCCCGATGCCCTTGCTGACCGAAGCCGCCAAAGGCGTCTATGTCATTGCCGTTACACCATTTTCCGACAATGGCGACGTGGATTGGACCAGTGTCGACCGCATGGTCGACTTCTACGAGGAGAAGGGCGTCACCGGCCTGACCATCCTCGGGCTCCTCGGCGAAGCCCCAAAAATGACCTCCGAAGAATCCAAAGCCATCGCCAAGCGCGTCATCTCCCGCGCCAAAGTCCCCGTCATCGTCGGCGTCACCGCCCCCGGCCTCGCCCCAATGCGCGAACTCGCTGATTCCGTTATGGAATTCGGCGCCGCCGGCGTCATGGTCGCCCCGCCCTGGACCACCAAAACCGACGACCAAGCCTACGCTTTCTACGCTTCAGTCGGCGAAACCCTCGGCAAAACCCCCTTCGTCCTCCAGGACTACCCGCTCACGACCAACGTCACCATCGCCCCAAAAGTCATCGACCGTATCGTTAGAGATGTCCCCAACTGCGTCATGCTCAAGCACGAAGATTGGCCGGGCTTGAGCAAAATCACCGCCCTCCGCGCCAGTAGCGACAAAGGCGAAACACGAAGGATTTCAATCCTTTGCGGTAATGGCGGTCTCTTCCTTCCCGAGGAAATGGGGCGCGGTGCCGATGGCGCCATGACTGGTTTTTGCTACCCCGAAATGATGGTCGGCGTTGTCGCCAACTACGCCAAGGGCGAGATCGAACGCGCCCATGACATCTTTGACGCCTACCTCCCCCTTGCCCGCTACGAACAGCAGCAAGGCATTGGTTTATCTGCAAGAAAATACGTTCTAGCCAAGCGCGGCGTCATCTCCTCCGCCGCCTTGCGAAAACCCGGCGGAGCCTTGTCCCCCAAGGACATAGCCGATGTCGAACGCCTCCTCGCCCGCCAAACCAAACGCCTCGCGGAGATCGGCGCATGAAACTCGGTCTCGAAGGCAAACGCGCCGTCGTCCTCGGCGCCAGCAAGGGTCTTGGCGCCGCCATCGCGCAAACGCTGGCGGCAGAAGGCGCCACCGTCATCGGCGCCGCACGTACTGTGGAAGCAATTGAAAAGCTTGGCAATAACATATCGGGCCTGTCACTGGACCTCACGGACCCAGCCTCAGTCCAAGCCTTCATCGACAGCGTGCTCGCCTTCGGTGGCGCCGATATCCTCATCAACAATTCCGGCGGTCCCGCCCCCGGCGAAGCATCCGCCCTGCCCGCCGAGGACTACACCAAAGCCTTCAACACCATGGCCGCCCCGCTCATCGCCATCACCCAGGCCCTGCTCCCAGGCATGCGCGCCAAAAAATGGGGGCGCATCATCACCTTGACCTCATCCGGCGTCGAAGCCCCGTTGCCCCGCCTCGCCCTCTCCAACTCCATCCGCCAGGCCCTTGTGGGCTGGAGCAAAACCCTCGCCGGCGAGGTTGCTGCCGACAACGTCACCGCCAATATCATCGTCCAAGGCCGCATCCACACGACCCGCGTTGACGAACTCGACGCCGCCGCCGCCAAACGCCTGGGCAAGAGCATTGAAGACATAAAGGCCCAGTCGATCGCCACGATCCCGGCAGGCCGCTACGGGCGCCCAGAAGAGCTAGCCGACGTCGTCGCCTTCATCGCCAGCGAACGCGCCTCCTACATCACCGGCAGCCTCATCCGCGTAGACGGCGGCATGATCCGCTCGATCTGACCCGACAAAAAACTCTGAAATCTATTGCCAGATCAACGTTTTGCCCGCTTTGAGGCCATCCTCAAAGCGGCGCAATGCGGCCACGCGCAAAGGGTCACAAAACCACTTCGACAAGCTGAAGATTTATACTGTTGAGAGAAATGGCGCGCCCGAAGAGATTCGAACTCCTGACCCCCAGATTCGTAGTCTGGTGCTCTATCCAGCTGAGCTACGGGCGCGCATACCGCTGAAACGCGGTGGGCATTCGGTTAAGAGCGGGTCGCTCTTCCGAAGCGAGGCAACCCATATAGCGGTGTTCCGCGCATTGCAAGCGTGTGACAAAAGCTTTTTGCGTTTGCGCTCAAAGGCTGTGAATATCTTTTGGCAGGGTCAGCGTGAACCGCGTACCCGGTTCTTCCATATCGACATGGCGCAGGGTTCCGCCATTGGCCTCGGTCAACTCGCGGGCAATGGCAAGGCCCAGCCCCGTACCGCCGGCACGGGCTGATCCTTCAAAAGCGACAAAGAGATTGTCGCGCGCGCGGGGCGGCAGGCCGGGACCATTATCCGTGACGCTGAGGACCGCAGTAGCGCCCTCTACGCCGACAGTGACGTCGATACGATGCTCGCCGGGCCTCTGGCCGGCCTCCAGTGCCTCGCGGGCATTCTTGAGGAGATTGACGAGGACGCGCGTCATCTGCCCCCCATCGACAAAGACCAGCAGGTCATCGGGCACGGTGCTCGAAAAGGCGATGGTTGGATGACCCACGAGATGGGCCTCGAAGGCGGCATCCTCGACCAGCGCCTTGAGGTTGACCGATGTCGGCTGCGGCACGCTCGCGGCCTCGCGGCCATAATCAAGCACCGACTGAGCAAAGCCAATGGCGCGGTCCAGCGTCGTCACGAGACGCGGCGCGAGCCGCTGCACTTTCGGATCATCAAGCGTCGCCACCTGGTCAGAGAGCAATTGTGCCGAGGTGAGTGTATTCCTCAGATCATGATTGATCTTGGCGACGGCAAGCCCGAGATCGGCCAGGTGCCGCTGTTGGCGCAGCATAGCGAAGAGTTCGCTCTCCATGGCCGAAAGTTCACGCTCCAGCGTACCGATTTCGTCGGCGCGCTGCGTTGGTGCCAGAATCAGCGTGGCGTTTTCCGGCGCCTTGCGGAAACTGAGAATATTGGTGGTCAGCCTTTGCACCGGCAGGATGAAAAGCCGGCTCACGAGCATATAGAGAGCAAAGGCGGTAACCGCGGCAATGCCGAGCGAGACCAGCACGATATTGCGCGAATAGTCGATCATGTCGCTGCGTAGCGGGCGCTCGGGCATGAGAATTTCAATGAGGCTCTCGTCGAGATCGCCTTCGCCCACAATGCGGAGCGTGCGCCCCGGGCCGGCAAAGAGCGTATCGAGCGCGCCGACAATGAGGCTCGGCAGGTCGCGCTGGCGCATGTCGGCGGTGACGACCCGTTCCGGCGTTACCGGATCGGCAAGCTCGATGAGCTGGCTCTGTCCGGCCCGGCGATAGACGATGGCATTGGCCCCGGCCGAGGTCAGCAGGCGGTCCGTCAGATTGCGCGGCAGCGCCATGACGTCGGGCACGGCGTCGAGCACGCGCGCCGCCACGATGCCGACGCGCAACCGGTCATCGAGCCAGGAGGCGCGAAAGGTGGCGAGCGAGGGCAGATAGACTATGATTTCGACGAGCAGAATCACCGCGATGATGGCGGCGATCAGCTTGTTCGAAAGGCCGGAAAACCGGCTCGGTGTGGCGTTGGATTCGTCTGTCATCGCGACTCGATCATAGGAGATGACAGGCCGGGACGTCAGCCCCTCGGCCTAAAACCCCAGCCGGCGCCGCAGCGTCCGGCCACCCTGCCCCTTAGTCGATACGTTTCTGGCGGCCAGATAGTTCTCTCCAAGGCGAGAAAAAACCTCAAAAAGACTTGGGCGCGGCAGGGGCAAGTCGGCGAGATCGGCAAGCCCCACCTTGCGATTCATGGCCAGCGCAAGGGTTCCAGCCAGTTCCGCCGCGAAGGGATCGACTATCGTTGCACGCTGGATTTGACCTTTGCCATCGAGCGTCACTTTGACGAGGCCACGATCGCTGCCCATGGCAGCCGCCCGGTCGTTCTCGGCCATGTTCTCCCGCAGGATCGTGTCGCCCGCACGAGCTTTGCTGGTATTGGGCAAAAGCGGCCCGATCTGGGCAATGGCAGGTTCGGTTTCAACGAGGCGCGGAACGGGAAACGCCGCATTCGTCCGTCCCCGCCCGAGCAAAGCGTCGACCACAGTGCGGCCATGCGCTCGCGCCGCGCTCCAGTCGTCGTGCCCTGCGGCTATGCCGACGGGACGAATGGTTCGAGACGAGGTGGCGCCCGGTTTCAATCGCGCCTTGGCAATATCGAGTTCACCGAGATCGACCTTTCGCCCGGCCGATATCAACACATGTGAGGCATCGAGCACTTCGCGCTCGCCGCCCTCGATTTCGATCTCGATGCCTATCCCCTGCGAGCGCCGTTTGATGGCAACAATGCGCGCGCCGGACCGCACCGATATACCTTCATCCGCAAATGCCGTGAGCAGAAGCGAAACCGCCTCGGGATCGAACTCGGGCAAGAGCGGGCCATGTGGCACCAGCGTCACGGCCGCGCCAAGGCGGCGCTGCAATTGCGCTTGCTCGAGCGCGGCGTTGTCCGAGCCGATAATGACGAGATGAGTCAGCTTGCGCTGATTTTCGAGGATCGAATCCACGGTGAGGACATCGATGTCACCAAGACCGGGAATATCCGGAACAGCGGGCGCGCCGCCAATGGCGATAATGACCCTGCCCGGCTTGATGGTAATGTCGCCAACGAGCACCGACCGTCCATCGACAAAGCTGACGGCACCACGCATCACCGTAACGCCCTGCGCGGTCAAAATTTCCGGCGAGGTCGCGCGAAGGCGATTCTCGACCAATCGCGTTGCGCGCTCGGCCACCTGCTTGGCTGAAAGCTTGAAATCGGAAGCGCCAACGCCAAGCTCTGGCGCGCGCCGCATATCCTGAGCCCGCTTGGCACTCTGCACCAGCGAGGCCATGCGTAGCGCTTGATGGGCAGCATCGCCCGGCTCGGGCCGGTCTCGATCAGCGAGGACAACGCTGGCGCCAAGGCGTCGCGCATAAAGGGCCAGATCGATACCGAGCGTCCCGGCACCGATTATGCAAAGGTCAGGAGAAGTGGACACGAGCCAGATTCCGCGGCGGGCTAACAATGGCCCACTTATGCGGGCATATAGAGAGCCTGACAACAGGCTGGAAAGCACAAGCTTGAGGCCCATCGCGCGTTGACTTGCCCTATGCTTTTCCCTATAGACGCCACGAACAAAGCTGGCGCGCTCTGCCCGTCGGCCGGACAAGTTTATGTGCGCAATGCGCCAGCAATAGAGGAACCGTGCATCTGCGCGGTTGAAAGTCATGAAGCGTACTTATCAGCCCAGCAAGCTCGTGCGTGCTCGTCGTCACGGTTTCCGCGCCCGTATGGCCACCAAGGACGGCCGTGCGATTCTGAACCGTCGTCGTCGCGACGGCCGCAAGAAGCTCTCGGCCTAAGGCTGTTGGCCGGATGACGGCCGACGCGCAAAAGGTCGCGACATTGCGCCGTCTCCGGCGGCGCTCGCAGTTTTTGAGGGCAGCCCGGGGCAATCGCGCCGGGCGCTCTGCGTTTGGGCTACAGGTGATTGCAGCCGAAGACGAATTGCCCGGCGTGGGCTTCACCGTCACCAAGAAGGTGGGCAATTCGCCGGAGCGCAACCGCATGAAACGCCGCCTGCGCGCGGCTGCGGCAGCGTGTGCTGATGACTTTCGGCCCGGCCACGACTATGTGCTGTTGGCAAGGCGCGAGGCTCTGAGCCGGCCCTTTGCCAAAATGATCAATGACCTCAGCGGTCTCATCTCCCGCGTGCACGACGCTGACGCGGTGGACAATCGGATAGGGCCCGGGCGCGGCCAACGGAACTCGACACCATGAATTCTGACAATCGCAATGTGATTCTCGCCGTCGTGCTGAGCATGCTCGTGCTGTTCGGCTGGCAGTTCTTCGTTGCCGGACCGCAGATGGAACGCCAGCAGCGGCAAAACGAAATTGTCGCTCAGCAGCAGGCCGAACAGGCCGCTCTCGCTGTGCCCGCGACCAGTGCCGATGGCACGCCCGTGGCAACGACCGAGCAGCCGCTGTCTTCGCAGACCTTTGCCGATCGCCAGACTGCCATCGCCGCCTCGAACCGCGTTGCCATCGACACCGAAGACCTCGCCGGCTCGATCAACCTGACCGGCGCGCGCATCGACGATCTGCGGCTTGAAAAATATCGCGAAACCGTCGACCCCGATTCCCCGATCATTACGCTCCTTAGCCCCTCGGGCGCTCCGGGCGGCTATTATGTGGAACACGGCTGGGCTCCGGCCGCCGGAGCCACGGTCACCCTGCCCGATGCCAACACGGTCTGGGCCGTCGAAGGCACCGCCACAACGCTGACCGCCGCCACTCCGGTGACGCTGCGCTACGACAATGGCCAGGGACTGATCTTCCGCCGCACCATTGCGGTCGACGAGCACTATCTCTTCACCATCACCCAGACCGTCGAAAACACCGGTTCTGGCGATGTGGCCCTCTTCCCCTATGCCCGCGTCGTTCGCCAGGGCACCCCGCCGGTGCAGAACTTCTTCATCCAGCATGAAGGTCCGATCGGCGTTCTCGGCTCCAACAATTATGTCGCGCGCAAGTACCATGACCTCCAGAACGACCGTCAGGTGGATTTCCCCTCGACGACCGGCTGGCTTGGCATTGCCGACAAGTATTGGGCAACCGCCGTGCTGCCCAAGCCCGACGCCGGCATCAATGCGCGCTTTGCCTATTCGAGCCAGGGCACGACGCCGATCTACCAGTCCAACTATGTCGAAACTCAGCCGGTCGTCGTTCCGGCCGGCGGCACGGCGACGAGCGAAAGCTATGTCTTTGCCGGCGCCAAGGAAGACAATGTCATCACCGCCTACCAGGCCGAGCACGGCTTTGACCGCCTCGAACTGCTGATCGACTGGGGCTGGTTCCACTTCCTCACCAAGCCGATGCACTGGCTGCTGGTGACGCTCTATGGCCTGCTCGGCAATTTCGGCCTCGCGGTTCTCGCGGTGACCGTCATCGTCAAGGCGATCTTCTTCCCGCTCGCCAACCGCTCCTATGCCTCCATGGCCGCCATGCGCCGTGTGCAGCCGGAAATGAAGTCCATTCAGGAGCGCCTCAAGGACGACCGTCCGGCCCAGCAGCAGGCCATGATGGAGCTCTACAAGAAGGAAAAGATCAATCCGCTCTCGGGTTGCTGGCCGATCCTTATCCAGATCCCGGTCTTCTTCGCGCTCTATACGGTTATCTTCATCTCCATCGAGATGCGCCACGCCCCGTTCTTCGGCTGGATCCAGGATCTTGCTGCGCCCGATCCGACGAACATCTTCACCCTGTTCGGCCTGATTCCATGGAATCCGATGGCCCTGCCCTTGATTGGTTCGTTCCTCCATCTCGGCATCTGGCCGGTGATCATGGGCATCACCATGTGGGTGCAGATGAAGCTCAATCCGCCGCCGCCGGATCCGACCCAGGCGATGATCTTCAACTGGATGCCGATCATCTTCACCTTCATGCTCGGGGCTTTCCCGGCCGGTCTCGTGATCTACTGGGCCTGGAACAATACGCTGTCGGTGACCCAGCAATGGTTCATCATGAAGCGCCACGGCGCCGAGGTGAACCTGTTCGGCAACATCCTCGACAGCTTCCGCAAGAAGCCAAAGCCGGCAGAAGATTCAAAGAGCTAACAACATTCCCGCACCATACGGGGCCCGCTGGAAAACCCAGCGGGCTTTGTCTTTGAGGCCGAGGACCACATGACAGAAATCAATTATCCCACCGACCTCATCGAACGCGGCCGCCTGCTGTTTGCGCGCCCGATTCTCTTTACCAAGGGCTGCGTCAGCCTTGCCGACCTGCCGCCTATGGATCGGGTTGAGATCGCCTTTGCCGGCCGCTCCAACGTCGGAAAGTCGAGCCTGATCAACGCGCTATGCGGCACGTCGGGCCTAGCGCGTACGTCCAACACGCCGGGCCGCACGCAGGAACTCAACATCTTCGAGAGCCAGAGCGAAAACCTGCGCATCGTCGATATGCCCGGCTATGGTTATGCCAAGGCGCCAGAGCCCAAGGTCAAGGCCTGGACCAAGCTGGTGCATCAGTATCTGGTCGGCCGCGCCACTCTGCGCCGTGTCTACGTCCTCATCGATAGCCGCCACGGCCCCAAGGACAATGACATCAGCGTCATGAATGAATTGGACCACGCGGCGGTGAGCTATCAGGTCGTCCTGACCAAGGCCGACAAGCCCAATTCCGAAGATGTCGAAAAGGCCTTGGAAGCCACCCGCTGGCAGATTGCCAAGCGCCCCGCGGCCCACCCCCATGTGCTCCTGACATCGAGCGAAAAGGGTACGGGCATCAAGGATTTGCGGACCGAAATCGCCATGCTGCTCGCCAGCAGCGGCTCATAAAACAAAGGCGCATCCCTCGGATGCGCCTTGATTTTTTTCGACTACGCGCTGCGAAAGAACTTGCCGATGTAGTCGGCGGTTTGAGCGCTGTCGGAGCCTTGGGCAAAAGAAGCGATGCCTTGCTCTACAACCTCGTCCGGCGCCCGACCGCGGCGGAGTTCGACGAGGGCGCGGGCGTAGTCATCGTGGAATTCTGGATGCGGCTGAAAACTTAAAGCCTTGCCGGACTTATAGAAAAGCCCGGCATTAGGGGTAAAGTCTGACGCCAGGATCACCTCGGCCTCGGCAGGTGGCACGATCACCTGGTCCTGGTGCGAGCAGGCGATAGAGAGAGTTTCCGGCGCACCAGTCATGAAATCGGGGCGGTTGGTGACGCGATAGGCGTGGCGGCCGAGACCCCAGCCTTTCTGGGACTTTTGGACGTCTCCGCCGAGCGCATCGGCCATGATCTGGTGGCCGAAACAGACGCCGAGCATGGGCGTTTTGGCGGCATAGGCGCGGCGAATGAACTCGCGCAGCGGCGGCAGCCAGTCGTGATCTTCGTAGACCCCAGCCGGGGAACCGGTGATGACAATGCCCTCAATACGTGTGGGATCGGGTAACAGACTGTTCCCTTCGACAGCAACCACCTCGTAGCTAAAGCCATTTTCGGTGTTGTCGAACATGCGTTCGAACATTGCATGGTAGGGACCGAAATTGTCGCGAAGCGGTTCGGGGACATCCCCGGTCTGGATGATGGTGAGGCGCATCTGGATTTTTGGCGTTCGGAAGGGTGGCCCCACCTAGCGAGGTTCGGCGCTAGAGATCAAGAGCGCATCGCCTCAACACAGCCATGCCCCCCTCAGGCGGCGACGAATTTGAGCGACACGCCGTTGATGCAATAGCGGAGCCCCGTCGGCGCCGGTCCATCGTTGAAGACATGCCCCTGGTGGCCGCCGCAATTACTGCAATGGACCTCGGTGCGAACCATGCCGAACGTATTGTCCTCGGTCGAGCCGATGGCGCCGGGGACGAAATCCCAGAAGCTCGGCCAGCCCGTGCCGCTATCGAATTTTTTGGCGGATTCAAACAGCAGCTGATCGCAACCGGCGCAATGAAAGGCCCCGGCCCGATGCTCGTCATTGAGCGGCGAGGTAAAGGGGCGCTCGGTGTCTTCGTGGCGAAGGACATTGTAGGCCGCGGGATCAAGCCTGGCCTTCCATTCTTCGTCGGTGAGCTTGAACGGGAAATCGCCTTCGCCCGCCACCGGCGCATTGTCACCGCGCCAGAGCGTAAAGGCAGAGAGAGCGGCCATGGCCGTGCCACCCAAAAGAACTGCGCGTCGCGTCAACTGCATCTGACCTCTCCTGCCCCTCCGTCCATTATAGATCAGACCGACCTGGCCCGGCGTCAACAAATAGAGAGGCCCCGCCCGGAGGGAAGCGGGGCCTCGTACCTCATTCGGTAAAGGACCGAAGAAGGTTACATCTTGGGGGTGAGAACCTTGTCGATGACGTGGATGACGCCATTGGACTGGAGGACGTCGGCAATGGTGACATTGGCGACAGTGCCATTTTCGTCGGTCACGGTGACCTTGCCGTCAGCCGCCTTGAGGGTCAGCTTGCAGCCACCAACGGTATCGACGACATGTTCGCCGCCATCAGCTTCCACCATACCGACGATATCGGTCGAGAGTGCCTTGGCGGCAATCACGTGACAGGTCAGGATCTTGGTCAGCATGTCCTTGTTTTCCGGCTTCAGCAGGGTTTCGACGGTGCCGGCCGGCAGGGCGTCGAACGCTTCGTTGGTCGGAGCAAGAACGGTGAAGGGGCCTGGGCCCGAAAGGGTATCGACAAGGCCGGCGGCCTTGACCGCTGCGACCAGCGTCGTGTGATCGGCGGAATTGACGGCGTTCTCGATGATGTTCTTGTCGGCAAACATGGCTGCGCCGCCGACCATCGGATTGTCCTGGGCAAAGACGGAGCCGCTGAGGGCACCGAAGGACAGAATGGCGGCGACGGAAACAGCGCGCAGGGAAATGTTCATTTGGGAGTTCCTTCCTGTTTATTTCTTGCCCGGTCATTGCGGGTCACAGGGAGGTACGGAGGGGTAGCGGGACGAGTTTCAGGATTTTGGGCGGTATATTTTTTGCAAATGCTGAAACTGTTTGGGGGTTGGTTTCGTATGCGCGGAGGGCGGGTTGGCTGATGAAACGGTGCGAGCCGTCACCCCCTCCCAGCCTCCCCCATCAAGGGGGAGGTGTTGCATCGCGTTTGGGGTTGCTTCTCGTCACAGCCACTTGCTCTTTATCTCCCCCTTGATGGGGGAGGATGGGAGGGGGTGTTTCTGTTTCGGTAAACCCTAGATCTTGGTGACTGCGCCCTGTGCCACGACCGGGCCGGTGGGCACGCCGGCGGGGGCACCGCCCTTGGGTTCGAGGGTGATCGCGAGGACGGAGCCTTCGCCCCAGCCGGCGCGCACTGCGTCCGAGAGTTCGACCGTGCTGCGTGCATTGATCGGCACGACGCCCATGGAGATGGGCGAGCCGCCACCCTGGATGGCCCAGAGCTCGTAGTCATTGTTAGGGAGCGCATCGCCCGAAAGGGCAGTCAGCCGAACCGCGCCGGTGCCATCGTAAAGCGCGAGGAATTGCACATCGCTGCCTTCGGCACGAAGCGCCGCCACCAGTTGATTGGCGAGCGCGGACGAATCCGGTCGTGGTTGCATGACGGAAAAGCCCACCGCGACCGCAGCGACCGCAAGTGCCCCAGTCGCAACCGAGCGCCACAGGGCGAGACTATCCCACCAGGACGCGCGCTTTTCCTGCCCAAACAGCCGGGTTTCGATTCGCGGAAAGATGTAAGCGGGCGGCGTTACCGGCTCGAACTGTTCGTCGAGCCCGGAAAAGTGGCTGACCCAGAAATCATGTTCGCGCTGCAGCAGCGGATCGCCGGCAATCCGCCTGCCCATGGCCTCGTGTGCCGACGCACCGAGCAGGCCGAGGACATATTCCGCGATTGTGGCGCGGCCATCATCCCCTTCGTGTCTTTCTTGCTCGCTCATGAGGTCAGGCACTCTTTCAACTTGGCAAGGCTCCGGCGCAGCCAGGTCCGCATGGTGTTGAGCGGCACGGCATGGCGTTGAGCCAGTTCTTCGTAGCTGAAACCATCGAGATAGGCGCCCCGCACCGCCTCGGCGCGATCGGGCTCAAGCGTACCGAGGCAATGGGCAATGCGCGCACTGTCTTCGGCCTGCTCTACCTGACGCTCGGGACTGGGGCCCAGATCGGCGATATCGAGGGCGACATCGATGTCTTCGCTGACTGGTCTTTTGACCCGCACCTTGTCGAGTGCATGATTGCGGGCAACAGCAACAAGCCAGCTGATCGGGCTATATTGACCGGCCACATAGCGGTCGGCCTTTTGCCAGATCTTGACGTAGATTTCCTGGATCGCTTCCTCGGTTTCAGCTCTGTCCCTCAAGATACGCAGGGCCACCCCGAAAAGTTTCGCGCTGGTGCGCTCGTAAAGCACCCGGAAAGCGGCCCTGTCGCGCAGGGCGCAACGGGCTATGAGGTCCGCAATGGCGCTCGCATCAGCTTGCGTTGACATGTGTTTGGATATGCCTCCCGGCCCCCTCAGGGCTATATTGTTCAACGTGCCCGTCGCTCTTGCAACGCAAATCGGGGAGAAATGGATCAATGGCCATGATTTTGTCGTTCAGAATGATTTAAACCCACGGCAAAATGGACTAGACCCTTGGCCCGTCCGCAGGTCTTCTTGAGGAAACCACCACGCCCATGTCTGACCAAAACACGACGACCGACCGCTTCAGCCACGATGCCGGCATTCTCGCCCAGGCCCTGCCCTATATGCAGCGCTATGAGGGCAAGACGGTCGTGGTGAAATATGGCGGCCATGCCATGGGCGATCTCAAGCTCGGCCAGGCCTTTGCCCGCGACATCGCGCTTTTGAAGCAATCCAAGGTCAATCCCATCGTCGTGCATGGCGGCGGACCGCAGATTGCTTCGATGCTGAAAAATCTCGGCATCGAATCCAAGTTCGAAGGCGGCCTTCGCGTCACCGATGCGCGGACCATGGAAGTGGTCGAGATGGTGCTTGCCGGCTCGATCAACAAGGAAATCGTCGCGCTGATCAATGCCGAAGGCGAATGGGCCATCGGGCTTTGCGGCAAGGACGGCAATATGGTCTTTGCCCGCAAGGCAGAGAAGAAGGTGAAAGACCCCGGCTCCAATATCGAGCGCGTGCTCGATCTCGGGTTCGTCGGTGAGCCGGTCGAGGTTGACCGCACCCTGCTCGATCTTCTCGCCCGCTCGGAAATGATCCCGGTCATCGCCCCGGTTGCCCCGGGCCGCGACGGCAATACCTATAATATCAACGCCGACACTTTTGCCGGCGCCATTGCCGGTTCGCTCGGGGCCAAGCGCCTGTTGTTCCTCACCGACGTGCCCGGCGTTCTCGACCGTAATGGCAAGCTCATTCCCGAGCTGAGTGTTTCCGACGCCAAGGCGCTGATTGCGGACGGCACGATTTCGGGCGGCATGATCCCAAAAGTCGAAACCTGCCTTGAAGCGCTCGACAACGGCGTCGAAGGCGTCGTGATCCTCAACGGCAAGATGCCGCATGTCGTGCTGGTCGAGCTATTCACCGAGTTTGGCGCCGGCACGCTGATCGTTCGGTAAGAGAGCGGCGCAATTTCTGGCGCCGGCACACCCCCACCTAGCCTCCCCCTTATAGGGGGAGGGACCGGCCGTTGGTGCACAGATATCGTAGCAGGGCCTGATGCATCCCTCCCCCACAAGGGGGAGGTCAGGTGGGGGTTGGCGCGGCACACGCTGAACAATCCACCTGCAAATGCTCGGAACTCGTTCTCCGCGAATGGTGTTTCGGCCTTCTGTGTTCCGACCTGTGAGGCATTTTGGGCTCTGAGTTTTTCATTTTCCTCGCTGTGGGATTTTTAGCCCAGATCGTCGATGGCGCGCTGGGCATGGCCTATGGCGTTGTCAGTTCCACCATGCTGCTTTCCTTCGGCGTGCCCCCTGCCGCCGCATCGGCCAGCGTTCATGCGGCGGAAATGTTCACGACGGCCGCCTCGGCCACGAGCCATGTGCGCAATCACAATGTGAACTGGAAGCTGTTTTGGCGGCTGGCGCCGGCCGGGATCCTCGGCGGCGTGCTCGGCACCTATCTTCTTACCGCCATCGATGGGGCGGTGCTGCGCCCGTTTGTGACGGTCTATCTGGGGCTGCTGGGGGTCTATATTCTCTATCGCGCCTTTCGCGCCCGCCGGGCGTACAAGGAGCCGCGCACGCAGATCGTCCTGCCGCTCGGGGTTGCGGGGGGCTTTGTCGATGCGGCGGGCGGGGGCGGCTGGGGGCCGATCGTGACGACGAGCCTGATCGGTTCGGGCGGCGCGCCGCGCTATATCATCGGTACGGTCAATACGGTCGAATTCTTCGTGACCACCGCGGTTTCGGTGGCGTTCATCACCGCACTCCTGACCGGCCACTGGGCCGATGCCGAAGGGATCGACCAATATTTCTGGTCGGTGGCGGGGCTGGTGGTGGGCGGCATTGCCGCGGCGCCCCTTGCCGGCTTTGTGGTGCGGGTGCTGCCGGCCAATCGGCTGATGCTGCTGGTCGGGACGCTCGTCGTATTGCTGGCCTGCTATCAGACCTGGGAATTGCTGTTCAAGGCCGCGTAAAAAGGGCCGCGCGAACGCGGCCCCCTCATTCAGACTTCGATGGCGACGTGCTGTGGTGCGCCACCCTGTTTCTTCGGGCTCGGCGCCTTGAAGAGGAAGGCGAGGAAGAAAACGAGGCCAAAGCTGATCACCTGATACCAGAGGGCCAGCGAGCCTGCCTCGGCAAAGGCTGCGTGAGGCGCGACGCCGCCGCCGAGCGACGTGCCGAGCCTGCCGAAGAACAGTTCCCCGATAATGGCGACACCAAGCGCGCCACCAACCTGCTGGAATGCCTGCAGCGCGCCTGAGCCCGCACCCGCATCGCGGCCCGGCACATTGGCAAGGACGAGCTGGAACAGCGAGGAGAAGCCGAGGCCAAGGCCGATGCCGGCAATGAGGAGCGGCAGGAGGAAGGCCCAGTGATCGACGCTGTCGGTGACCCCGGCAATGTAGAAATGCAGCCAGCCGATGCCGAAGGTGAGCAGAGCGCCGGCAAGGGCCAGACGGCCGCGCAGATAACGGGCGCCGAAGCGGCCGGCGATGAGCGAGGCAATAAGCACACCCACCGAGAACGGGGTATTGGCGAGGCCCGATTCAAGCGGGGTGAAATCAAAGCCACCCTGCAAGAGCAGCGAAATCACCATGAACATGCCCGGAATGCCCGAGGCGAAAATGGTGACGACGAGAGCACCGAACATGAACTGGCGGTTGGTGATCAGATCGAAGTTCAGCAATTGCGACTGGCCGAGCGCAGCGCGGCGGCGGGTCCAGAAGACGAACGAGACGAGGAGCGCGAGACCGGCAATGATCATGCCGAAAGCCCAGACGGGCCAGCCATAGGCGCGGCCTTCAACGATTGGAAACACCACCGCCATGATGCCGAGGCCGAAGAGGCTAATGCCGACATAGTCGTTGCGCAGCGTCGGGTGGCCGGGAAGACGCGGAATGAGGAACCAGCCGGCAACCACCGCGGCAATGCCGATCGGGATATTGACGAGGAAAATCGGCTGCCAGGAAAGGCCGAAAAGATTGGCCGAGATCAGCACACCGCCAAGGATGGGACCGCAGACCGAGGCAAGGCCGGCCGAGAGGCCGAACAGCGAAAAGGCCTGGCCGCGTTCGTGCGGCGGGAAGGTGACGGTGGCGATGGCCAGCACCTGCGGGGTCATCATGGCGCCGGCAAGACCCTGGATGATGCGAGCGACGATCAGGAACTCGATGTTTGGCGCGAGGCCGCAAAGGGCCGATGCCACGGTGAAGCCGGCGACGCCCCAGAGGAACAGCGTCGTACGGCCCAAAATGTCGCCGAGGCGACCGAAGGGCAAAAGCCCGAGCGCGAAGGCGAGAATATAGGCGGCGACGACCCATTCGATCTGGTTGTCGGTGGCGCCGAGGTGGTCGCGCATCGAGGGGAGCGCCACATTGACGATGGTGACGTCGATCAGATTCATGAAATTGGCGATCAGCAGCACGAAAAGGCCGACCCAGCGGCGTGGATCGGGCGGTGCATCGGCCGCATGGGCGTGAGGAGAGGACATGAGGTTCAGCCTTGATTGGAAACGGGGAGGGAAAAGGCGCGCTCGAGCTCGGCGATGACGAGTTCGAGCGAAGCGCGGCGATGGGGACGCCAGCAATCGGAGAGGGAGGCGGTGACCATGATAGCCGCGGCATCGGGGTCGATATCGGGGCGAAAGGAGCCATCGGCGATGCCGATGCGGAAGATTTCCGCAAACTGGCCGGTCCAGAAGGACTGCATGGGCAGGATAATGTCGGCGATCGAAGCATCGCGGCGGGCGCGATCGACCAGTTCGCTGAGAACGCCGATGACTTCGGGCATTTCCGCGACAGTTTCGCGGAATTCGTCGAACTCGATGCGCAATTGCGCGAGGCCCGGCAGGTCCCGGCGGGGATGGCGCAGCGCCTGGCTCTTGAAATCGGTCCGCAGCGTCGCCGCCACCAGCGCCACCAGCGCCTCCTTGGTGGGCACGTGATAGTGGAGCGTTGCGATATTGATGCCGACGCGCTCGGCAATATCGCGCGTGCGCAGCCCTTCGAGGCCCTTCTCGATGATGAGGGCGCGCGCGGCACGGGCAATGGCAATGCGCCGCTCGTCGCCGCTTTCGCGCTTATGGAACTGGGTCTGTTCAGGGCACATGGAGGTGTGGGAGTCTCGTTTGGGTGCGCTCCAATACACCCGGCGCACTCCTCAATCAATCATTTGATTGAGAAAATGTGCCATGCCGGAAACGCATGCGGCTTTGCTAAGGCGGGGCGTTGACATTTGCTGTCAGCAGGCGTCCTTCACCCCCATATTCTGGGAAGCCGTGCCATGACCGACTATGTGCGAAAAATCCTGACTTCAGCGGTTTACGAGGTTGCCGAGGAGACCGCGCTCGACCCGATGCGGCTGCTCTCGACCAGGTTGGGCCAGGAAATTCTGCTCAAGCGCGAGGACCTGCAGCCGGTCTTTTCGTTCAAAATCCGCGGCGCGCATAATCGCATGAGCCAGTTGACCGGCGAGGAACGTGCGCGCGGCGTCATCTGTGCGTCCGCCGGCAATCATGCGCAGGGCGTGGCGCTTTCAGCGACGCGGCTCGGCGTGCGCGCGGTCATCGTCATGCCGACGACGACGCCTGATATCAAGGTCGATGCGGTGCGCCGGCTCGGTGGCGAGGTCGTGCTCTTTGGCGACGGATTTGACGCAGCGCGCGCCCATGCTGCGGGGCTGGCGGAGCGGCATGGCTATGTGTTCGTGCACCCATTTGACGATCCCGATGTGATTGCCGGCCAAGGCACGATCGGCATGGAACTGCTGCGCCAGCATCCGGGCGAGATCGGCGCCATCTATGTGCCCATCGGCGGCGGCGGATTGGCGGCGGGGATCGCAGCCTTCGTCAAATTCCTGCGGCCCGAAATCAAGGTGATCGGCGTCGAGCCCGAAGAAGCCGCCAGCATGAAGGCCGCCATTGCCGCCGGTGGGCCGGTGGCGCTCGATCAGGTCGGGCTCTTTGCCGATGGCGTCGCGGTGCGACAGGTGGGCGACGAGACGTTCAAGCTCTGCCGGGACCTGCTCGACGATATCATCACCGTCAGCAATGACGAGATTTGCGCGGCTATCAAGGATATCTTTGACGACACGCGCGCCATTGCCGAACCGGCAGGCGCACTGGCGCTCGCGGGGCTCCGCCGCCATATCGAAATGGGCGATGCGCCCAAGGGTGCGCTGATCGCCATCAATTCGGGCGCCAATGTCAATTTCGACCGGCTGCGCTATGTCGCCGAACGCGCCGAAATCGGCGAGCGGGCCGAGGCTCTGCTGGCCGTGACCATTCCCGAAGCGCCCGGCAGCTATCGCGCTTTCATTCGGCTCCTTGGTCGCCGCGCCATCACCGAATTCAACTATCGCTATGCCCATGCCAGCGCTGCCCACATTTTTGTCGGCGTCAAACTCGCGCAGGGCGACAGGGAAAAGCGCGAGATCATCGATCTCCTCACCGCCAACGGGCTCGGCGTCACCGACATGACCGACAACGAGGTCGCAAAACTCCATGTGCGCTACATGGTGGGCGGAAGGGTGGCGGGGTTGACGGACGAAATGCTGTTCCGCTTCCAGTTTCCCGAACGGCCCGGCGCGCTCCTCACCTTCCTCGAAGGGTTGAACGACGCCTGGAATATTTCCCTATTCCACTACCGCAATCATGGTGCCGATTATGGGCGGGTGCTGGTGGGCGTCGAAGTGCCGGAAGCAACGCGCGCGGACTTTTACGCCCATATCGACGCGATCGGCTTTCCCTATTGGAACGAAACGGAAAATCCGGCCTACCGGCAATTTCTTGAAACAAATTGAACCGATTTCCGTAAGACGAGTTCGACATGCAGGCGAAATAAAGCGTCACTATAAGCGTTGACGCAATTCTGCCGTACATCGACTGCAATTCACTGCCCTAGGGGCAATCAAACCGGGGGGCAGCGCGGGGGTTCGATACCGACGACCGCGCCCTTCACAACATCGAGGAAGACGCAGACCATGATGAAAATCAACAAGATCCAGGGCCTGATGCTGGCATCTGGCATGGCCACGCTCGCGCTGATGCAGCCGGCCATGGCGCTCGACGCACAGACATTCGTCGATCGTATCGCTGCGGTCTACAAGATTGGCGGCTATGACATCAAGTTCGGCACCGCCACGCTCGATGGCACGACCATCACCGTCGATGGCGCCACTGTCGCCATCCCCGGTGTGGACGAACCCTGGACCGTCGATACCGAACTGACCTTCGCCGGCGTTGCCGAAGGCGAGGACGGCAGCTTCACCGCCGACACGCTGACCATTCCCGATATCGACACTGAATTCGCCAAGGATCCGGTCGGCCATCTGTCGCTGGTCGATATTTCGGCCACTGACATCTACCTGCCGCCCGAAGACAAGGTGAATGTCACCGCGCTCCTTCAATCCGTCGGCAGCCTGACCACCGGCCCGCTGTCCGTGACCCGCGACGGCACCGAAGTGATCACCTATGACTCCATCGAAGCGGTCAACGAATTCACCTATGACGACGCCGATGCGCTGACCGACATTGCCTCGACCTTTGCCGTCAACGGCATCTGGGCCGATCTCTCGACCGTTTCCGAAGAAGATGCGGAAGCCGGCGCGGTGATTGAGGCTCTGGGTCTGACCGAGATCAACGGCAATATCAGCCAGTCGATGACCTGGAACATGACCGATGGCCACCTGGACATCGATAACTTCCTCTTCGACTTCGCCGATATCGGCGCCATCAACTTCAAGGCCGACATTTCCGGCTTTACCCCGGCCGTGCTCGAAAAGGTCTATGCCGTGGAAGCCGCCTCGAAGGGTTCGACGCCGGAAGAAGTCCAGGCCCAGCAGATGATGGTGGGCATGGAACTGCTCCAGGCCCTGACCCTGACGGGTTCGAGCCTGCGCTATGACGATGCCGGCCTTTCACCAAAACTGCTCGACATGTTCGCCGCCCAGTCCGGCGCCGACCGCGCCCAGTTTGTCGAAGGTCTCAAGGCCATGGTGCCCCAGCTTGTCGGCCAAGCCGGCATTCCGGCCCTGACCGATCTCGTCGTCCCGGCCGCCAATGCCTTCCTCGACGATCCCAAGAGCATCGAAGTCGCTGTGCGTCCGGCAACCCCGACGACGCTCCTCGTCCTTAGCGCCGCTGCCGCCAACCCGGCCGGCCTGATCTCGGCGCTTGGTCTGGCGATCACGGCAAATCAGCCCGCTGCCGAATAACACGCTTTTGCGAGCCTCCTACGGGGGGCTCGCATCCCGGATGCAGTTTCAATCTCGCTGTGGCAGTATGGGGCAATGACATCTACTGCCCCCAAAAATCTCGACCACATCACTGACTGGGTGTTCGATCTCGACAACACCCTCTATCCGCGCGAGTGCAATCTCTTCGCCCAGATCGACGTGCGCATCACCCACTATGTGATGGACGTCACAAAGCTCGATTTCGACGCGGCCCGCACGCTGCAGAAGAGCTATTATCGTGATTTCGGCACGACGCTGAACGGACTGATGAACCGGCACGCGATCGATCCCGATCATTTCCTCCATACCGTCCACGCCATCGACTATACGCCGGTCGATCCGCACCCGGCGCTGATCGACACCATTCGCGCCCTGCCCGGCCGCAAATTCATTCTGACCAATGGCGATGTCGGCCATGCCCGATCGGTGCTCGGGCGGCTTGGCGATCCCGACCTGTTCGAAGATGTCTACGACATCCGCGCCATGACCTATGTGCCAAAGCCGCATCGCGAGGCCTATGACGGATTTTTGGCCCGTCATGACATCGACCCGGCCAAGGCGGCGATGTTCGACGACCTCGAAAAGAACCTCGTCGTGCCGCACGAAATCGGCATGTCGACCGTGCAGGTGGTGGCGGGGGCAGGCTTTGCGCATGACCAGGTGGAAGCCTGGGAACTGGGGCAGTCTACTGGACCGCATGTGCACCATGTGACGGGCGATCTGGCGGGGTTTTTGCGTAATTTGAAGTGATTGGTACTGATGTAAAAGCACCCACAGGCTGTCACCCCGGACTTGATCCGGGGCCCATCTCCAAAACCTCGAGATGGGTCCCTTGAGTTCTCAAACGAAGTGCAACACCAGCTTAAGGTGTTGCGATGGGACAGAGATATCGACAGCTTGACCTTGAAGAGCGGGCGCAGATTTCCCGCTTATCGGCCGAAGGGGCCTCGATCCGCCAAATCGCTGCAGCTTTGGATCGCGCGCCGTCTTCAATTGCTCGGGAGTTGAAGCGCAACACTGGCACCCAGATCGGCTATCGGGCGGCGCAGGCTCAGTTGCAGGCCGAGGCCCGGCGCTGGAGCGGCAGCAAGCTCGACCGCGATCCGGATTTGCGCCAGAACGTGCTCGACCAGCTTCGAGGTGGCTGGTCACCCGAGCAGATCACCGGGCGCCTCAGGCAAGCGGGCCGGTCGGTGGGTGTCGAGACCATCTATCGCTTCATCTATGCCCAGATCCGGCGCCACAACGACTTCACCTGGCGCAACTATCTACCCCGTGCCAAGTCCAAGCGCGGCTGGCGACCGGTACGGGGCGGCAGCCCCGCCCTGCATATGAAGCATCGCGTCAGCTTGGCGGAGCGGCCCGCCGAGGCTCTCGGTCGCACCGTGGCCGGCCACTGGGAAGCTGACCTGATGGCCTTTGCTCGCCACGGACAGAACATTCTGATGCTGCATGAACGCATGAGCCGTGTGCTGGTGGGCAGTCCCGTCGGCACCAAGCAGGCCGAACCAGTCGCCAGGGCCATCGCCGCAGCTCTGGCTGGCCTGCCAGAACCGTTGCGCCGCACCGTCACCTTCGACAATGGCACCGAGTTTGCCAGGCACTATGACCTGCATGCCTTGGGGATCGCGACCTATTTCTGCGACCCTCATGCCCCTTGGCAGAAAGGCGGCATCGAAAACGCCATCGGCCGAATGCGCCGCGTCCTGCCACAAAAGACAGACCTGGCCGCTCTGGATGAGACCAGCTTTGCCAGTCTCATCCTCCAATACAACAACACACCCAGAAAATGCCTCGACTGGAAAACCCCCGCCGAGGCATTCTCCAATCAGATGTTGCACTTCAAACGAGAATCCACACCCCGGCCTTCGCCGGGGTGACAATCGAGCGTGATATTCTATCTCGCCAGACTTTTGGAAAACCCAACATGAAATCCCTCCTCGCCGACGTGGCCGGCTTCCATCAGGTCTGTGATCTACCCGTGCTGGCCAAGCCGCAATTCGTGCCCGAACGCGCCGCCTTGCGCTCAGCGCTGCTGGCCGAAGAGTGCCAGGAAACCGTGGACGCTCTCGCACGCGGCGATATGGAAAAGATCGCCGATGGCCTTGCCGACGTGATCTATGTCGCTATCGGCACGGCGCTCGAATTCGGCATTCCGCTTGAGCGCGTTTGGGCCGAGGTGCATCGCTCGAACATGGCCAAGGTCGATCCTGTGACCGGCAAGGTGGTCAAGCGCAGCGATGGCAAGGTGCTGAAACCCGAGGGCTGGACGCCGCCGGACGTTTTGGGTGCGCTGGCCGTCGAAGACTGACCCACGCAGCCGCAAAACATTACCAAGTCTTATATTTGCGCCGCCAGCGGGCGGCGCTATGATTGGGGCATGACCGACCTTCCAGGGCGGCGACCCCCGCCTATCGCCGAACAGACCCCGACCCTAAAACAGCGCCTCGACAATCTCCGTCACCTCGGACGGTTGATCGCACAAATCTGGCGCACTAGCCGGCCCATGACCGCGGCCAGCATCGGGCTGCGGCTTATCGCGGCGCTGCAGCCTATTGCCGTGCTTTATGCGGCAAAGCTGATCGTTGATGAAGTGGTGCGCCTGACCGCGGTCACCGCCCCCGGCCCCAATCTCATCGACTGGTGGAATGCGGGCCTATTGACGCCGGTTCTGTTCTATCTGCTGATCGAAATGGGGCTGGTGCTGGTCAATGACGCCATCGGGCGGGCGACGGGGCTCGTCGATTCCATCCTCTCCGAGCTTCATTCCAATCAGGTCAGCACCGAATTGATGGCGCATGCCGCCCGGCTCGACCTGATGCATTTCGAATCGGCCGAATATCAGGACCGGCTGGAGCGCGCCCGGCGCCAGGCCGCGGGCCGCAATGCGCTTCTGAGCCAGCTTTTTGGCCAGGCGCAGGACATGATCACCGTTCTGACGCTGGCGGCGGGTCTTTTTGTCTTTGCCCCCTGGCTGATCCTGCTGCTGCCGCTGAGTTTTATTCCCTCGATCTGGGGCGAAACCCGCTTCAACACCATGGCCTATATGGTCAGCCGCTGGCGGACGCCGGAGCGGCGGGAGCTGGAATATCTGCGCTATATCGGGGCCAGCGCCGAAACCGCCAAGGAAATAAAACTCTTCGGTCTCGGCGGTTTTCTGATCGAGCGGTTCAAGAAGCTCGCCTACGATATTTTCGTCGAAAACCGCCGCATCGCCATCCTGCGGGCCGGCTGGGGCGCGGTTTTTGCGACCATTTCCAGCCTCGCCTATTACGCGGCCTATGCCTTCATCGTCTGGCGCACGATCATCGGGGATTTTTCCATCGGCGATCTCGCTTTTCTCTCGGGCTCGTTCCTGCGGCTCAATGGCTTGTTCCAGAAAATTCTGCTCGGCTTTACCCAGATTGCCGGGCAATCCATGTTCCTCGACGATCTCTTTTCATTCTTCGAGATCGAGCCGACGGTGCTGCCGCCGAAGCATCCAAAGGCTTTTCCGGTGCCGATCCGCGAGGGCATTCGCTTCGACAATGTCGGCTTTCGCTATCCCGAAAGCGACAATTGGGTGATCCGGAACCTCAGTTTTACGCTCAGGGCGGGCGAGACGCTGGCGCTGGTGGGCGAGAATGGCGCGGGCAAGACGACGATCGTCAAACTGCTGGCGCGGCTCTATGATCCGAGCGAGGGCCGTATCAGCGTAGATGGCGTCGATTTGAAGGACATGGCGCCGGCCGAAATCCACGCGCATCTGGGCGTCATTTTCCAGGATTTCATCCGCTACAGTTTTACGGCGCGCGACAATATCGGGGTGGGGCGGGTCGAGGAGAAAACCAATCAACTCCGGATTGACCAGGCCGCCGAACAGAGCCTTGCGGATGCGGTCATTGCCAAATTGCCTCAGGGGTATGACCAGCAGCTGGGCCGGCTCTTCAAGCAGGGGCGCGACCTGTCGGGCGGCGAATGGCAGAAGGTGGCCATCGCGCGCTCCTATATGCGCGATGCCGAGCTGATCATTCTCGACGAGCCGACGGCGGCGCTCGATGCCAAGGCGGAAGCCGAGGTTTTCGCGCGCTTCAAGGGCCTTGCGCAGGGCAAGACGGCCGTCATCATCTCGCACCGCTTTTCGACCGTGCGCATGGCCGACCGCATTCTGGTGCTCGAACACGGCGCCATTCTCGAAGCGGGCACGCATGAGGAATTGCTGGCCAAGCGTGGCCGCTATTCCGAACTGTTTGAACTGCAGGCGGCAGGCTATCGCTGAAAGTAGCCCTCATGGTGAGGTGCTTTGCTCTTGCAAAGCCTCGCCACGCGGGCGTGGCACTGAGGCATCGGGGCACGCCCTCGTGGTTCGAGGCTACGCTGCGCTTCGCACCTCACCATGAGGGCTACCGGGGCCACAGGGGCGCCTCGTCAGCCTCGCAAATACGCCACCACGCCCTCGGCAGCGGCGCGGCCTGTGGCAAATGAGGCGGTAAGCAGATAGCCGCCGGTCGGCGCTTCCCAATCGAGCATTTCTCCGGCGACGAAAACGCCTGGGAGGGCTTTGAGCATGTAATGCTCGTCAAGAGCCGGGAAGACGACGCCGCCCGCCGAGGAAATGACTTCGGCGATGGGCCGGGGGCGTAGAGGGCGGATTGGCACGGATTTTATCGCGGCCGCCAGCGCGTCCGGATCGAGGGTGTTGGCATCGGGCCGGCATTCGCGCAAGAGGGCAACCTTGACCGGATCGAGCCCCGCGCCCTTGCGCAGGCGATTGGAAAAGCTGAGTTTTGCGGGTTGGCGGGCGAGGTCCTTGGCGAGGCGCTCGCGCGAGCGGCCGGGCATCAGGTCGATGTCGAGGGTAACGGGATTTCCGGCGGCTAGGGTGTCGCGCAGGGCGGCGGAATGGGCATAGACGAGACTGCCTTCGATGCCCCAGCGGGTGACGACGAATTCGCCCGGCACGGTGCCTGCGGCGCTGGTGGCGGTCACGGATTTCAGCGGCGAGCCGGCAAAGCGCTCGATGAAACTCTCGCTCCAATCGACGTCAAAACCGCAATTGGCGGGTTGGAAGGGCTCCATCGCAACGCCCTTCTCGGCCAGCCACGGCACCCAGGCGGCGTCAGAGCCCAGCTTGGGCCAGCTCGCGCCGCCGAGGGCGAGAAGCACGGCATCGAAAGTGAAGACCTTTTCGCCCTCGGGTGTTTCCAGGCGCAGTTTTGCGCCGTCAAAGCCGGTCCAGCGATGGCGCGTGTGGATAGTGACGCCCTTTTCAGCGAGCCGAACAAGCCAGGCCCGGAGCAGCGGCGAGGCTTTCATGGCCTTGGGGAAGACGCGGCCGGAGGAGCCGACGAAGGTTTCGATACCGAGGGACGAACACCAGTTTCTGAAGTCTTCGGCGGTGAAGGCATCGAGGGCCTTTTGCAGGCTCGGGAGGGCGGCGCCATAGCGGGCGCGCAGCGAAGCGTGCTCTTCGGAGTGAGTGAGGTTGAGCCCGGACTTTCCGGCCATAAGAAGTTTGCGACCGACGGTCGGCATGGCTTCGAAGAGCGTTACGGCAAGGCCGGCATCGGCCAGCACTTCCGCTGCCATCAGCCCGGCGGGTCCACCGCCAATGATCGCCACCTGGCTCACGCTTTGTCCTTCCGATAATGAAGGGCGATCCTTAGCCAGTTTCCGTCCGATGGCGCAAGGTGAGCGCATGTGGGAAAGCCGCCACCCACCGCTGGAACCGGCGAGAACGAGGGGCTAGTGTCGGCCCAATTCAGAGAACAAAAAATTCCATGATCACCTGCTTTGATATTGGCGGCACGACGATCAAGGGCGCCACCGCCACCGCGCCGGACAATCTGGCCCCGCTCGGCCGCGTGCCGACGCCGCGCGATGATTTTCCGGCCTTTGTCACGGCCATTGCAGGGCTGATCGAACCGGGCGGCGCTCCTGATGGCGCGCCGGTGGCTATTTCGGTGACCGGGGTAGTCGACCCGGCGAGTGGGCATGTCACCTGCGCCAATATCCCCTGTATCGATGGGCGGAAGCTTGCCCAAGAGTTGGAAGGGCTTTGGGGACGCAGGGTTTTCGTTGCCAATGACGCCGACTGTTTCGTGCTGGCCGAGGCGACGGCCGGCGCGGGGCGTGAGCATCGCGTGGTTTTCGGCGCGATCTTGGGGACCGGCGTCGGCGGCGGAATCGTCGTGGACAAGCGCCTCCATCCCGGTGCGGCGGGGCTGGGCGGCGAATGGGGCCATGGCACCATCGTCGCGACCAAAGTCAGCGTGCCGCCTTATGACGTGCCGCACTTTCCTTGTGGCTGTGGGCTGTCGGGGTGTCTCGATACCGTTGGCGCGGCGCGCGGTATTGAAAGACTGCACAGGCTTTTGCATGGCACCGACCTTGCTAGCATTGAGGTTGTCTCAAAATGGCTTGCGGGCGATGCCAGGGCGGCAGGCACGGTGGATCTCTTCATCGAATTGGTGGCGCAGCCCCTGGCGCTGGTGGTCAACATCCTGGGTCCCGACATCATCGCCGTAGGCGGCGGGCTCGGGAATAGCCCCGAACTGATTGCCCGGCTCGACGCGGCGGTGCGGCCGCGCATCCTCAGAAAACTCGACCGGCCGCTGGTCGTGCCGGCGCAACTGACTGCCGATGCCGGGCTGATTGGGGCCGCAGCGCTCGGGCTTGCCGGAGGCGCTGCATGACGCTACTCGAAATCTGTGTCGATACCGCCGCCGGCCTCCGCGCCGCCCATGCGGGTGGTGCCGATCGCATCGAACTCTGTTCAGCCCTCGAACTGGGTGGACTGACGCCCACTGCGGGCTTGATGGCGCTGGCGGCAGACATGGGTGTCACCGCCCGTGTCATGATCCGCCCGCGCGCCGGCGATTTCGTCTTTACATCGGACGACCTCGACATGATGCGCGCCGATATTGCCGCGGTTCGTGCCCTTGGTCTTGAGGGCGTGGTGCTCGGCGCCAATCGCGCGGATGGCAGCCTCGATATGGACATGCTCGCAGCTCTGGTGGAGGCAAGCGGGGGGCTGAAGAAAACGCTGCATCGCGCCTTCGATCTCGTGCCCGATATTGGCGAAGCGATCGAACAGGCCGTTGTGCTGGGCTTTGATACGATCCTCACCTCGGGCCGCGCCGCTTCTGCTCCCGCGGGGCTGGATGATCTGGTCCTTGCCCAGCGCATTGCGGCCGGGCGCATTACCATCATGGCGGGTGCTGGGATTGATGCCAGCAATGTCGGCACCATCCTTGCCGCAGCGCCGCTCGGGGCCATTCACGGCTCTTGTTCAAGCCCAATTCCGGGCGATAGCGCACCAGCCACGCGGCTCGGCTTTGTCAGCCCCGGCCGCCGCCAAACCGACGGC
Organism: Devosia sp. Root685; assembly: GCF_001427875.1. Taxonomy (GTDB): domain Bacteria; phylum Pseudomonadota; class Alphaproteobacteria; order Rhizobiales; family Devosiaceae; genus Devosia. The sequence continues at coordinate 687,620 of NZ_LMHK01000002.1, forward strand.
GCGCGTGTTGCGGCGCTTAAAACTGCAATCGGCCAAGCAAAAGCCGGTTCTGCAAGTGTTTGATCTGCCTATGATTTGGGCAATTCATAAGTGCTTCACCATACATTAAGAGGAAAACAATTACATTGCTTGGGTAAACCGCCGGCTTCGCGATCAGAACGTGCATTGTCACGAAAATGAAATGAAGCGGCGGGAAAAACCCAGGCCGTGCCCCCACGGCGAAGACTGAAAAGGTATTGTCGCATGCGCATTCGCGGCAAGGTATTGTCTATCGTCGGCATCATGGGCGTTGTCGCCGCGCTGATCACCGGCATCGGCCTCTATGTCGTGGCTGAATATGACCATCAGATTCAACGGCTCGACAACTCGTCGAAGCGCGCCCTTTACGGTGAAACCATGAACCGGCTGGTCACCGCCGTGGTCATGGAATCGCGCGGCATCTATGCCGCCGCCAATACCGAAAAGGCTGCCCCCTTCGCCGAAGGCATCATCACCCAGCTCGGCCGGATCGACGAGGTTATCGCCACCTGGCGCCCGCTGGTTGAAGCGAGCGACATGGCCACCTTCGAAAACATGGTCGCCCGTTCGGCCGAGTTCAAAGACTTCCGCACCGAGATCGCCCGCCTCGGCCGCGATGTCGACCCCGCCGAAGCCAATGTGCAGGGCAATAACGACACCAACCGCGCCAATCGCAAGGCATTCCAGGCCGAAATCGACACCATCGTCGCGGCTGATCTTGAAGCCTATAAAGTCATTCAGGCTGAGATCGTCGGCTTCCAGGGCACGATGCGGACCCTGCTGCTGGTGACCGCCGGCCTCGGCATTCTCGCCGGCACCGCCGCCGCGCTTTATCTCGGCACCGCCCAGCTCGGCCGTCCGATCGGCAACCTGACCCTTGCCATGCGCGATCTCTCCGAAGGCAAGTTCGAAACCGAAGTGCCGGGCCTCAACCGCTCCGACGAAATCGGGGAAATGGCCGAGGCGGTGCAGGTGTTCAAGGACAACGGCATCAAGATGGCGTCCATGACGGCCGGGGAACAGGCTGCGGCCCTGCGCGCCGCTGCACGAACCAGAACCATGGAAACCTTCCAGGGCCAGTTCGACGACGTGGTGGAAGCGGCCCTTGCCGGCGATTTCAGCCGTGCCATCACCACCCAGTTCGACGACGACGACATCACCCGCATTGCGCGGAACTTCAATTCCATGGTGTCGAGCGTTCGCATGGGCCTTGCCGATGCCGGCTCGGTGCTTGCCGCCCTCGCCGATACCGACCTGACCCAGCGCATGACCGGTTCGCATCAGGGGGCTTTCCTCGAACTCCAGACCGACATGAACCGCGTGGCCGATACGCTGACCGACGTGGTGACGCGCCTTCGCACCACCTCGCGCGGCGTCAAGGTCGCGACCGGTGAAATCCTTGCCGGCGCCAATGACCTCAGCGAACGTACGACGCGTCAGGCTGCGACCATCGAGGAAACCTCCGCCACGATGGAACAGCTTGCCGCCGCCGTCGCCGAAAACGCCAAGCGCGCCCAGCGCGGCAGCACGGCAGCCGAGGCGGTGACGCAATCGGCGGTGCAGAGCGGCCAGGTGATGGACCAGGCGACCGCCGCCATGGGCCGGATCACCACGGCCTCGGAAAAGATCTCCAACATCATCGGCATGATCGACGACATCGCGTTCCAGACCAACCTCCTCGCCCTCAACGCCTCCGTCGAAGCGGCACGCGCGGGCGATGCGGGCAAGGGCTTTGCGGTGGTTGCCGTCGAAGTGCGCCGCCTCGCCCAATCGGCGGCGCAGGCCTCGTCGGAAGTGAAGGTACTGATCGAGCAAAGCGCCCAGGAAGTGGATGGCGGCGCCAAGCTCGTGTCCGACGCCGCCGGCAAGCTTGGCTCCATGCTGGAAGCCATGCGCGGCAACAGCGCCATGATGGCCGAAATCGCCCGCGAAAGCGGTCAGCAGGCGCAGGCGATCGAGGAGATCAATGTCGCCGTGCGCCAAATGGACGAAATGACCCAGCACAATGCGGCGCTGGTCGAAGAAACCAACGCGGCCATCGAACAGACCGAAGCCCGCGCCAACGAACTCGACACCATTGTCGATGTCTTCCACATCGCCCAGCGCGCGCAACCACAGGAAAAGCCGCAGCCGCGCCGCACCGCGCCTGTCCCCTCTGCGAGGACCAAGCCGGCTCAGACCCAATATCTGAGCCAGGGCAATGCGGCCGTCGCAAACGACTGGGACGAGTTCTGATCGTTCGCAATACAAACCTGCAAGACAAGGCGGCGCCCTCATTTGAGCGGCGCCGTTTTCTTGTTTCGACGGGCGTTTGGAGGCGTGGTGAAGCCAGACTACTGCCCTGCAAGACTACCCCCGCAAACGCCGCGGGCCTATCGTAAAAAATCCGTAAATACACATATGACAGGTCAATTAATCCGCATTGACCCCAAGCCGGTTCGCGCCAAGACTAAAGCCCTCTTCAGGCTGCGGGGGCACGAAAATGTCGGAAGAGCATAAGGGCGAAGCCTTGCCTTTGGCAGAGGCGAACCCGGACCATCACACGGCAGGAATGGCAGAGCCGAGCTTCTCGCTCGGCGGCAAAACCATCTGGATCGCCGGCCACAATGGCATGGTGGGAGACGCTTTGATGCGGCGCCTGAAAGGCGAAGCCTGCACTCTGCTGACCGTGGATCGGAAGGCGCTCGACCTCACCCGTCAGGCCGAGGTGGAGGCCTTTGTCGGGGAAGCGCAGCCCGATGCCATCATCGTTGCTGCCGCCAGGGTTGGTGGCATTCTGGCCAATAGCCGGGACCCCGTGGGGTTTCTGTCCGACAACCTCGCCATCAATCTCAATATCGCCCGGGCAGCGCATCAGGCAGACATCGACCGCGTGTTGTTTCTCGGCTCAAGCTGCATCTATCCCAAATTCGCAGCCCAGCCGATCAGCGAGGAGGCGCTGCTGACCGGCCCGCTTGAGCCGACCAATCAATGGTATGCGCTCGCCAAGATCGCCGCGCTGAAACTGGCGGAAGCCTATCGCCAACAATTCGGCCGCAACTTTATCGCCGCCATGCCGACCAATCTTTATGGCCCCCACGACAATTTTGATCTCGAAGGAGGTCACGTTCTCCCTGCCCTCTTGCGCAAGGCCCACGAAGCGGGGGCGCGCGGCGCCGGCCAGTTCGAACTCTGGGGCACCGGCACGGCGCGGCGGGAATTTCTGCATGTCGATGACTGCGCCGACGCGTTGGTCTTGCTGCTTCGGACTTATGCCGGGGCCGAACCGGTCAATATCGGCTATGGCGAGGACATCGCGTTGATCGACCTGGCGCGGCTGATCTGCCGGACAGTGGGCTTTGACGGCGCCATTGCGCTCGACCCCGGCAAGCCCGATGGCACGCCCCGAAAGCTGCTCGATACCAGCCGCCTGCGACGGATGGGATGGCGGCCCAAGATCAGGCTCGAAGAGGGTCTGGCAGAGACCTATGCCTGGTATCGGGCGCAATTGGCGCGGGGAGTAGCGACATGAAAATCCTGCTGCTCGGCCTCAATTATGCGCCCGAAATCATCGGCACCGGGCCTTATACAACTGGGCTCGCGGAGGCGCTGGCCGAGCGGGGCCACGAGGTTCAGGCCGTCGTCGGCCAGCCCTATTATCCGCAATGGCGCCCACGGCCCGGCCATCGCGGCTGGAGAAGGGAGGATGCTGGCGGCGTCCGCATCTGCCGCGTGCCGCATTTTATCCCCCATCGCCCCAGCGGCGCGATGCGGCTCATTCATCAATTGAGCTTTGCGCTTGCTGCTGCGCCGATCCTGCTGGGCGAGGCGCTATTCTGGCGGCCGGACCGGGTGATTGCCATCGCCCCGAGCCTCATGGCCGCGCCTCTGGCGCTGCTTGCGGCGCGCCTTTCTGGCGCCAACTCATGGCTGCATCTTCAGGATTTTGAATTCGAAGCAGCGCTGGCGACCGGGCTTGTTTCGAACAACCGCCTGATCGCAAACCTGCTCGGTGGGGCGGAGGAGAAAATACTCCGTAGCTTTGACCGGGTGAGCACGATTTCTCCGGCCATGTGCCGCCGGCTCGCCGAAAAAGGCGTTGCGCGCGAACGCATTGCCGAGCACCGGAACTGGGGCGACCTCGCCCACGTAACGCCCCTCGTTCGTCCGTCTGCCTTGCGGCAAAAATGGAACATCGCGACGCCCCATGTCGCGCTCTATTCCGGCGCGCTGGGGCGCAAGCAGGGGCTCGATCTGGTTCTGGACGCCGCGCGCGCCCTTGCCCACCGGGGCGACATCACCTTCGTGATCTCAGGCAATGGCCCATACCGCGCCGAGCTTGAGGCCACAGCGAGCGACCTCGGCAATATTCGCTTCTTCGATCTGCAGCCGCGCGAGCATTTGGGCGAGCTTTTGGGGCTCGCGACGGTCCATCTGCTGCCCCAGATTGCCGGTGCAGCCGATCTCGTCCTGCCGAGCAAGCTCGCCAACATGCTGGCATCCGGCCGTCCTGTCGTCGCGACGGCCGCGAGAGGAACGGGGATTTTCGACGAGATCGAAGGATGTGGCCTCGCGGTCGAACCTGGCGACGCCATGGCGCTCGCCGCAGCGATCGAGCGGCTTTCCGATGACCCGGCGCTGGCGCAAAAGCTGGGCCAAGCCGCGCGGCAACGGGCCGAGCGGCGCTGGCACCGCGAAACCATTTTGGCCCACTTCGTCCGCGCCATCGAGGCTGCGGGTCAAAGCCGCGATCCGGCATTGGCCGCCGAAAGCCTTCGCCCGTGACGCTCGCGCTCATGGCCGCCGGTATCCTCGGCCTGCTCCTTGCGCTCAGGCATGGCCGGCCCGGTCTGATCTTTCTGAGCGTGGCAATCCTGCTCTTCCACGCCTTGCCGCTGGCCTTTCTCGACCCTGACTTCATGTCGGCAACGCTGCGAGCCGAGATCAACACCGCGACCGCCATTGCCGGGCTCGCCAGCCTGGGCTGGTATCTCGGCTATTGGCTCCTTGCGCGGGCGCCGGCCGCAAGCGCTCCGGCCAGAGAGGCGGTCGGTTCGGCCGGGCCGAAGCGGTTTCACGCCCTGCTGATGCTCGCCTTGCTCGGCTTGATCGCCGCCGCGCCGGGCGGACCGGTTGGTTTCGCCCAGACCGGCTTCCTTCGCTTGCCTGTCGGGAGCACCCTCTTTTCGGTGACCTACGCCCTTGCCTGTGTCGCCGCTTTCACCACCGCGATCCTTTGCGCCCATGCGGCCGCTGGCAGGTCGGCACCGCCGTGGGTTTCAATGGGCATGATCCTGTTGGTTTTCTGGCTTTTGGGAGGCCGGATCCAGTTTGCCATCACGGGCATCGCCTTTGGCCTCGTCTTCCTTGCCCATCGTCGTGTCCGGCTACGGGGCCTCGTTTTGCCAGCCGGGATTGCAGCCATTCTGGTCCTCCTGACACTCAGCTTCCGCCTCACCCTACAAGGCGAAGCGACCGACCTCGTTGAAGCCATCCGGCTGACCCTTTCTCAACTCTCGCTGCTTGAAAGCTATGCTTTGGCATCTCGCTTCGTCGAGGAAGCCGGCTATCAGGGCGCACAGTATTGGCAGGTATTGCAGCAGCTGTTTCCGCGCGCGCTCTTCCCCGAAAAGCCTCTGCAGCTGAGCCGGGCACTGCGTCTGATGGAGGCGCGGGACGGTCTCGGCGGCCTGACACCGGGGCTGGCCGGCGAAGCTTTTGCCACAGGTGGGTTCATCTGCGTCGCGGCAATGGGCATCGCTTTCGGCGGTGTGCTGGCGCTGCTCGACAATGCCTATCGCGCCCTTGCCGGGTTGCGCCCCCTCACGCAGGCGCTCGTCGTCAGTCTGATCCCGCTTCTCGCCATTTTTGCGCTACGCGGCGGCTTCGACACGGCGATTTTCCGGCTGGCCATTCTCCTTCTCGCCGCCGCCATTGGCAGTTTGTGGCGCACCTACCCGCGCCCCGCCTCTCGGGTGCTGTCATGACCCATACCGCCTCACGCTATGTCACCAGGGCAATCGACGTCGCGGCAGGCGCGGCGCGCAGCTTCTGGTATCGTCATGTCTATCTCTCGTGGATCAGTTTTGGCCGAAACGTCACCTTTGCCGGACCAATCCGCTGCGCCGGCGTCACCGGCACGATGGAGATAGGCGACCGGACCTTTCTTGGGCCAAATATCACCCTCGCCGTAGCCGAAGGCGGCCAGTTGCGACTTGGCCGCGATGTGTCGGTCAATCAGGGCACGATCCTCTCGGCGCGGCAGACCGTTTCGATTGGCGATGGCACACGCATTGGAGACGGTTGCAGCATTCGCGACAGCGACCACCGCATCGATCTGGACCTGCCTATTCTCGAGAGTGGTTACCTCGTCCGGCCCGTGAGCATCGGCAACACTGTCTGGATCGGCCGCCATGTCACCATCCTGCCGGGCGTGACTATCGGCGATGGCGCGGTGATCGGCGCCCATAGCCTCGTCAATCGCGACATCCCCGCGAAGGCTCTCGCCTTCGGCACCCCTGCCCGCGTCCACAGGATGCTGCCATGAAAGCCGCACGGCACATTGCGGGCCTCGCCCTTGCCGCTGCGCCACCGGGCAGCCTGTTTCTGGCCCAGACCTGGCTCGTGGCCACCGGGCAGGCTGATGCGGTGCTCTCGCTCGCTAAATATGTTGGGCTTTTGGGGCTCGTGTTCTTCGCCTTCGATGGCAGTTCCGGGCTCATTCCCGCCATGCTCCGGCTGCGGCACGACCACGCCGCGATGCGGTCCGCTTACCTCGTCTATCGCGCCGGGATCGCGGCATTGCTCGTGACCGTGCTTCCAATCCTCTGGCATGTCGCCCCCGCCGATACCGCTACCCTTTTGCCCTTCCTTGCTATTGCCCTGTTGTTGCGGTTTCCCCTTCTCGACGCCGATCTGGACCGGCGCGGGTTTCAGCATTGGGCCATGCTGCTGCAAAACGGCTGGATGCTGCCGCTATGCCTCGCCGCGGTTCTCGGCGGCGAAATTACCGCCGAAATGGCCGGTCATGCAGCGCTCTGGAGCAGCGCAGTGCTCGCCGCGATACATGTGCTTTTCGTTCGCCGCGATCGTCCCACAATGAGGGCCGGCTTCACCCCAGCGCTCGTCGAAATCACCACCATCATGGGAACGCAGGGCGTCGGCCAACTCTATGGCCGCGCCACCCTCTTCGTCCTCGGCGCAAGTTTTACCGGCCCCCTGCCCGCACTGATCGTCTATGCCAAGCAGGCGTTCAACGCGGCGGGCCTGCTTGTCGCCTATCTGCGGCGGATCGAGCTGACGCGGCACCGGACGAGCATGGGTCTCAGCCTTACGGGCCAAGCTAACCTGGCGCTCGTAGCCGGAATTCTGGTGACGCTGGCCGCCCCACCCTTAGGAGTATCCCATGGTTTGGTTCTGGCGCTCATTGCCTGGCAGAGCCTCGAAAAACTCTCCGCCACCGCCATTTACGCCTTCCAGTTGCAAAACAGACATCGCCTGTCCCTTGTTGGCCTCACATGCGTCTGCGTCCTTGGCCTCACGGGTTTAGCGCTCGCTCTGATGCAAACATCGCCACTCTTCTTCGTCGCTTTCGAAACACTCGGTTATGGCGCGGTGCTGTCGCTTTGGCTCTGGAGCACCAAAGGACAGGCGGAGAAAGTCCGCCCATGAGAATAGTCCATTATTCGACGCGTCTCGGGCGCTCGGCGGGCGGGCTTTATCACTCGGTCTCGGGTCTCGCGCGCGCCATGGCGGATCTCGGCGCCGAAGTGATCGTGGCGGGTGGCCACGAAAATGGCTTTGCGGATGAAAAGCATGTCTGGGGCAAACTGCCGCTTTTGACGCATAGGCTCGGCCGCAGCCGCTATGGCTTTTCTCTTGCCATGCAGGCCGAGATTGCGCGGCTAAGGCCGGATATTCTCCATATCCACGGCATCTGGTCGGCCGGCTCTTTCCATGGCCGCCTCGCGCCGCGGCAAACCAAGGTCGTCGTATCGCCGCGCGGCATGCTCGACCCCTGGATATTGGCGCGAAAACCGTGGTTGAAACGCCCGCACGCGGCGCTGTTCGAGCGTCCCATGCTCCACCACGCTCACCTCCACGCCCTTTCCGAACATGAGGCTGCCGCAGCGCGCGACTATATGCCGGCGCTCGCCAGCCGCATTTTTACCCTGGCTAATGGCGTCGAACCGGCTCCAACGAGCGAGCCCAAAAATCGCGGCGGCGCGCTCTATCTCGGCCGGTTGCACGAGAAAAAGCAGGTGCTTCCCCTGATCGAGGCCTGGGAACGGCACTCAAGGAAAATGGTGCTGACCATCGCCGGCTGGGGAGAGCCAGAATACGAAGGGGCGGTCGCCGCGCGCTGCAAAGGACAGAAGCGCGTGCGCTTCGTCGGCGCACTCGGCGGCGAAGGTAAGGCGCGCGCCTTTTCGGGCGCCAGTTTCTTCATTCTGCCCTCGCTCAGCGAAGGCTTGCCCATGGCAGCGCTGGAAGCAATTAGTCACGGCTGCATTCCCATTCTCACTGAAGCCTGCCACCTGCCCCAGCTTTTCGCCGCGGATGCAGCCTTGGGCATGGAGCCGGATTTTTCCGATTTCCCTGCCCTCCTCGCTCAAATGGAAGGCATGGGTGAGGTAGAAAAATCCGCGCGCTCCGACCGTGCCCGGCAGGCGGCCCGGCCATTTTTCTGGCCCGACATCGCCCGTTCGATGCTCGATCACTATGCCCGCATTCTCGATGAGGCCCGTCCATGACCCGCCTTGCCGACCGGCACTTTTCCCGGCGCCACCGCCTCTTTCGGGCCCTGTGGACTGTCTGCTGGGCCCTGTTCGCCGCCTGGACGCCGCCACCTCTGCATGGCTGGCGTTGCATGATCCTGCGCCTCTTTGGTGCCAGGGTGGGCAGCGGCGTGCGCGTCTATGGCAGCGCGAAAATCTGGTATCCGCCCAATCTCGCGATTGAGGACGGCGCGGTCATCGGCTGGCAGACGGTGATCTACTGTCAGGCGCCGATCCATCTGGGGCGAAACGCCATCGTCTCCCAATATGCCCATCTGATCGCTGCGACGCACGATGTGGATGCGGATTTTGCCCTTGTGGCACGGCCGATAGAAATCGGCCCGGACGCCTGGGTCGCTGCCCGGGCCATTGTCGGCCCGGGCGTTGCACTGGGAACGGGTGCGGTTCTGGGCGCGGGCGGGGTGGCTTTTTCGGACATTCCCGACTGGACCGTGCACATCGGCAACCCCGCCCGCTTGCTTCGCATGCGTCAGTTCCCCACTAAAAACCCTTCGCCATATGCGCCGCATGAAACGCCTGCGCCACAAGGGCATAGCCGGCATCGTTGAGGTGCAGGTGATCAGAGCGCAGCGAACGGGGCACGAAACCGGCCGCCACATCGCTCGCATCCTCCGGCGATCCATTCGCGGCCGCCGAGAGAACGGAATGCAGGTTCACGAAGCGGTCGCCATAGGCGCTGGCCAGTTGAGCGTTGAGCGTCGCCAATTGCGTTAGTCCGGCTCCGCTATCGGCCGTGCTCGGGAGGATGCCGCCAATGAGATAACGGCTATGGCCCAGCGAAGCGACGGCCGCAGCGATATCGCCCAACACGGTTCGTCCCGCCTGCGCCCCATTGCGCCCGAGCCATAGCCACGCCGTATAAGCGCGCAGATATTGCCCCCAAGCGCAGATGAAGCGCGTATTGGCCTCGACCGGCACACTTGTGCCGGCAACGCTGCGGGCAAAACTCCAATTGCCCGAACCGTCCGTCGACATCGTGCCTTCGACGCCTGCCAGCCAGCCCCGCATGGTCCCTGCATAGCCGCCGGAATTGACGAGGATATTTATCGATTTGTCTGTCAGGGCCACTGCGCCCGAGGCCGGAATTGCGCCGCCCGATACGGTGACGAGAATGGGCAGTGCATTCATCCGCGCCGCGATTTGTGTCGAGGTCTGGCCACCCATGCCCTGCCGCAGGACGGCGCGGCGAGGCGAAAACAGCGTCTGGGCTACCGCAGGATAGGTCGCACTTCCGGTGCTGCCGCCGGTCGCCCCGGCGCTGGCCGTCAGGCTATCGCCCCAGGCGACAATGCCGGAGCCGGCGACGAGCGCTGCAAACTGCTCTTCGCCCATGGGTTCGGCGAAAAGCCGCAACCGCCCGATGCTGCCGGTCCAAAGGCCCGAAACGCTCGAACGGCCACGGCCAAGCCGCAGCGCCGCCAGCCCCGGAAATGTGCCCGACAATGCCTGCTGCGCCGGCTGGCCCATCAGCGCCGCGCGATATTCGCCGTCCCTCGCCGAAAACGCCACCGCAAAAGCACTGCCGGCCGCGACCACGCCGAGATCGAGATTGACCTGCTCCACCTGCGAACCGCTGCCGCCGAAGGAGACGACGAAGCGCAGGCGCTGGCTCGCGTCCCAGATAAGGCGGATGAAATTGCGCTCGAACCAATTGCCGTTGAATTCGGCATTGTCATCGGCCTGAAAGACCACGCCACCGGCTCCGCCACTGGCGGGCGTCGTCGCCTCAAGCACGCCGCATAAGGCGCCCGCCCGAAATCCGGCGCAGGGCATGGCCTCGCGCAGCGAGAGATTGTCCGCCCAATAAATGCCGGTCGATGGATTGGTCAGATTGCGCAGGGCGATCGAGGCTGTCGCAGGATTGAACCCGCCGCAATAGAGCATGGCATGGCTCGGCGTCGTGCCGGTCAGATTGGCCGTCTGCGCATAGTTTGCCGTGCCGCCGCCCCCGGCGCCAAAGCCCAGAGTCACATTGGACGAGGTTTCGCGCCAGATCTCGCCGCTGAGGCGATAGGCCCGCCCCGCACTTTGGATCAATCCGGCAATGGTGCGGTAAGCGCCCGATCCATTGCCGCCGCTGCCTGTTACCCGCAGTGCTCCGGAGGCGACGGCAACGGCGCTGCCGGTGCTCGCCCAATCGCTGGCGCTGCCACTGGCAAAATTGCCATCGGACAAAAGCTCCGGCGCTGTTTCGGCAACATGGGGACCAATGACCAGATGACCGCTGGCCGGCACCGTTCCGCCGACCGCCAGCCGGAACTGGCTTTCATTGGCCAGCGCCCTTCCGGCGAAGCGAAAACGGCCACGGCCAAAATCCGCATCAAGCCATGCGCCGCCCGCTTCGGCGGGAAGAGTGCTGGTAGAAAAACCAAGCCCGAGCGCGGGCCCCGCATGGCCGCTCATTAGTAGAGCCCGACGATAGAGCCGGCCGTGGTGCCGCTGAGCACGCGGCGCACGCGGACCGGCAGCATGGAGCCACCAGCCACGCCCTCGAACGTGATCGTGCCGCCCCAGAGCATTTCGGCCTGAACGGTGCCGGCGGCACCGACATAAAGGGCGCGCGTCGGCTGGTCGAAAACCACGCCATCGCTGGGTGTGATGGCAAAGGCGCCCGCGGCTGGTGCCGCCACGTCGATATTATGCGAAGAGAATATGTCGGCCATGATCGGCTCCATTGAGAGAGGAGCCCCAAGTCTAGGCGCGGGACAAATAGCGGGGAGAGATCGGCAGGCGCGAGCGGTCGCTCCGGATAAATAACCGCATTTTCAGGAGTTTTGCGCTATCGGATGACAAGAACGCGCGGGGATAGAATGAAGATCTTCATAACCGGCTCGGCCGGATTCATCGGCTATCACCTGGCGCGGCGCCTGCTCGCGGACGGCCACCGCGTGCATGGCTATGATGGAATGACCGCCTATTACGACGTCTCGCTGAAGCGCGCGCGCCTCGCTCTGCTCACCCCCTCGAACAGCTTTTCCTTTACTGAGGCCATGCTCGAAGATCGCGCCGCTCTCGAAACGGCGGTCAGTGATTTTGCCCCCGATGTGGTCATTCACCTCGCGGCCCAGGCTGGGGTCCGATACAGTATCGAAGCGCCACAGACCTATCACGACTCCAATCTCACCGGCACTTTCAACCTGCTCGAAGTCCTCCGCCATGCCGGCACGCAACACCTGCTCTTTGCCTCGACCTCTTCGGTCTATGGTGGCAACGCCTCTGTGCCTTTTGGCGAAACCGACCGCACCGATTTCCCGGTCTCGCTCTATGCAGCGACCAAGAAGGCGGGCGAAGCGATGAGCCATGCCTATGCCCATCTCTACGGCCTGCCGACCACCTGCTTCCGCTTTTTTACCGTTTACGGCCCTTGGGGCCGGCCCGACATGGCGCTCTTCAAATTCGTTGCCGCCATCGGCCGGAACGAGCCGATCGAGGTCTATGGCGAAGGTCGGATGCAGCGCGATTTCACCTATATCGACGATCTCGTCGAAGCACTGAGCCGGCTGATCCCATTGCCGCCGGTGAAAGGCCAGCCCGTGGAGGTACCGGGAAGTACGGACTCCCTTTCCCCGGTCGCACCCTGGCGCAGCGTCAATATCGGCGGCGGGCAACCCGTCGGCCTCTTGCCCTTCATCGATGTGGTGGAGGCGGCCCTCGGCAAGAAGGCCCGGCGAAACCTGCTGCCCATGCAGCAGGGCGATGTGCAGCAGACCCATGCGGCGCCGGCCTTATTGCAAGCCCTTACCGGCTTTGCGCCAAAAACGAGCGTCGAGACCGGCGTCTCGGCCTTTGTCGATTGGTATGCCGGCTACTACGGACAATCCTAGCGCGACGAATAGCCCGGCTCGTAGCGCGGCGCCGGCCATCTGATGATACTTGGCTGCAGCGCCAGCACCGGCACCAGCGGCACCGGCAGGGGATGGGCCTGTCTTATCGCCACCAGCGCTTCGCGCAACTTGGTCCGCTCGGTCTTTCCCCAACTCGCCACGAGAACCACCGCATCGGCATGGGGCAGGATGTAGGCGGCTTCCGCCGACCAGTGGAGCGAGGGCATATCGACCACGGTGATATCGTAGCTGGCCCTCACGCCCCTCAAAACATTGGCAAATGTAGCGCCGCCGAACAGCACTTCGGCCGGAACCGCGCTGCGGTCCGAATTGACCAGCACCGAGAGCTTTGAGAGCGGATCCTTGCGTACCATGCTCGCGAGTTGGCGAATATCCACATCGCCGGCCAGAACCTGTTCGAAGCCCCCCGCCAGCGGCACATCGACATGCCGGTGAAGCGCGGCCGACCGCACATCGGCATCGATCAGCAGCACGCTGCGTCCGGCCGCATCGAAGGCGCGGGCCAGCCCCAGCGCTGTCGTCGTCTTGCCCTCTCCGTCGCCGGGCGAGAGCACGAAGACGACCTGGCCGCCCGCCCTAGACATGAGGCTGCGCTGCAGATTGACCTGCAAGGTCCGCATGCCTTCGGAAAACGCCGAGAGCGGCGCGGTGATGACCTGATCGGCATGGCTGGTGCCATCGAAACGGCTTGCACCGAGCCGCGGCATGGCGACGGCCGTCGCCACACCAATGGCCTCGGCCAGTTCATCGGTGCTGCGCACCCCGCTCGCCAGCCCATCGAAGGTAAAGGCCAGCGCCAGGGCGACTGCGAGCCCAACTAGGGCCGACACCGCCAGCGTGGTTTTCGTATCGGGAAAGCCGGCATCCGGCGGTGGAGAGGCCGGCGCCACGAGGCGCGCATCGGGCAATTGCAGCCCCGCCTGCTCCTCAAGCTCGCTCGATCGCTGCAACAGACGCTGATACTGGTCCCGCGCCAGATTGAGGCTGCGCAAGGTGGCGGCGATCTGCGGCTGCAGGTTCGTGGTTGACCCGTCGAGCTCGACGGCGCCCACCGCCCTCAGGTTCTCCAGCGCCTCGCCCAGCGCCAGGACGTGCCCGCGCAAGCCCTCGACCTGCACTTGCACCAGATCGCGTGCCTTGCGCAGGTTCGCGGACTTGGCCGCAACCTCGAGCGCGATATGCGCTTCGCCCACGGCATTGGCGAGCCGCGCCGCAAAATCGGGCGAGGTGGCACTGGCACGAATGGCGATCACCGGGCTCAGGCCCCGGCGATTGATCGCGACCGAATTGTGCATGAGCTTGAGCACCTGCGCCCGCCCCGCCTCTCCTGACGCCAGGGGCTCCGCGTCTATGCGGAAAAAACCCAGAAATAGCGGTTGCAGATCGAAACCCGAGGAAAAATCGGCCAGTTCGAACGGATCGGCCAGCTCCGTGGCGCGGGCCAGCACCGGGTCGGAGCGCATGATTTCGACAATGCCGTCTACGATACCGTTATTGAGCGCATCCATCTGCCCCACACCGCCAGGCGCGAGTAGATTGCTTGAGGCCGGTTCGACAACGATCAGCGCGGTTGCCGTATAAATAGGCCGCAACACGCTCGTGACCGACAGCGCGCCCAATATTGCGAGCAGAGTGACGAAAACGATCAGCCGGCCATGGCGCGTCAATACACCAAGATAGGCCTCAGCCTCGGCGCGCGGAATGATCAGACCAACCTCCCCTGCCCTTTCAAAATTGAATTACATTTATCAAACCTTGGCAATCGCCATTCGGCTGGCCTGCAAAAACAAATACAGTGTTCCGCACTGGACAGAATGCGCGCCCGATGTTGATCATGGTTAACAAATCGTTAATCTCATCAAGAACACTGGGTAGCGTCAATGAAGCGCACGGCCCATGGAAGTGGACCCAAGATCAACCGTGCGGCAGCGGAGAATTTTTCCCGCTCGCCGGCCTTTCAGAACTTTCCTCGACCAGTCCATGTCCCGCGGACGTTGACCCGCAGTCAGAGCGGCCTTGCAGTACATTGGCACGAAGGCCGCGCCGTCGCCCCCGAGGCCACCCTGATCCGCGCCGTCTCATTGGTCCTCAAGCGATCCGTGGATATCGCCTTCTCCCTGGCCGGTCTCGTCTTCCTCTCGCCGCTCTTTTTGGTGATCGCTCTTTGCATCAGGTGGACCGACAAGGGTCCGGTCCTCTTCCGGCAAGAGCGCCTCGGCCGCGATGGAAAGGTCTTCGCGCTTCTCAAATTCCGCTCGATGTATGCCGATCGCTGCGACTCGGCCGGCATCGCCCAGGCGACCGCCAACGACAATCGTATCACCCGCATCGGCGCCTTCCTTCGCCGGGCCAGCCTTGATGAACTGCCCCAATTGCTCAATGTGCTTGCCGGCGAGATGTCCCTTGTCGGTCCGCGGCCGCATGTGCCGGGCATGCTTGCGGCCGGCATGGATTACGAAGAGCTGATGCCACACTACGCCTTTCGCCGGTCCATGCGGCCGGGACTGACCGGCTGGGCCCAGTGCCAGGGCCTCCGCGGCCCCACCAGCGACCAGATCAAGGCGCTGCGGCGTATCGGCCACGACTTTGCTTATGTGCAGAATTTCTCGCTCTGGCTCGACGCGAAAATCATCTGGAAGACCTTTGGGGAAGTCTGGCGGTCCGCGACGGACCGAAGTGATCGCGCTGGGCGCCGAGACGGGTGACAAAGCCCGGCGGACCCTGTAGGCGGATAAGGTCATTCCCGCCCGCCAACCTTCCGCTATGCCCCTCTCCCAGCCGAAGAATTTCCTCGTCCTATTGTTGACGCTGGCTATTTCCGCTCTTGGCGGTGGCCTCGCCACGCTGCTCGGGCTGCCGGCCGGCTGGCTGATGGGCGGCGCGCTCGCGGTCACCGTGGCAGCGATGGCGGGTGTGCCGGTCATGCTGCCCGATTGGCTGCGCACAGTGGTTTTCGTCTTGATCGGCATGTCCATGGGCGCCAGCGTTGCCCCGGATAGTCTGGCGCTGCTCGCAAGCTGGCCGATCAGCCTTGCCGCCCTCGCCATCGAACTGGTCATTATCGTCGCAACCACCGGCTGGATGCTGAACCGCCTCTTCGGCCTCGATCCCGGCACAGCCTATCTCAGTTCATTTCCCGGCCATCTCTCCTTCGTCATGGGCATAGCCGCCACCGGGGTCGGCAATGCCCGGCAGATCGTCATCATTCAGGTCATCCGCATCCTGATGCTCACCATAGCCGTGCCGATCGGCGCGACGTTCCTGCCGATCGATCATTTTGAAGTGGCGACGGCCAGCGCCTTTCTCTCGCCGCTGCAACTGGTGCTGCTCGCGCTTGCCTGCGTCATTGCGGGCTGGCTTTTCGACCGGCTACGGGTACCCGCCGGCATGGTGCTCGGCGCCATGGCCGCGGCGACCGCCGCCAAGCTCGGCGGGCTCTATTCCGAGGCCATGCCGACCCCGCTGGTGATCATCACCTTCATCCTGACCGGCGCCATGATCGGCGCCCGCTTCGTCGGCATCACCCGCCGCGAATTCATGGCCGCGGCCAAGGGCGGCCTCATCGCCACGGCCATGACCGTCGGCATCGTCACCCTGATGACGCTCGGCGTGGCGCAACTGGTCGATATGCCTTTCGGCCAGATCTGGCTCGGGCTATCGCCCGGCGCGCTCGAAGGCATGGGCGCGCTCGGCATTGCCCTTGGCTATGACACCGCCTTTATCGCCGCTCACCACGTCATCCGTCTGCTCATGCTCAGCTTTGCCATTCCCACCGTGGTCGTTATTATTCGCTGGCAGGAGCGCCGCGCGGCGCAGCAACGCCACAATTGACGTTCAGACAGTTCGTGATTTTGGAGATTTGAAATGATCCGCCACCTTGTTCCCGCACTCGGCTTTGTCGTTCTGCTGACCGGAGGCGCCATGGCCGCGCCCTTTTGCGATGGCGCGTTCGATAGCGGGCGCTTTTCGTTCGGCTTTTCGGTCGGCGGGAAGATGTCGGCGGAAGACCGGGATAATTTTGACATGATGCATCTGCGCCAGCAGGGCGTCGATGCCACCCGTGTCGAACGCTGGAACGGCTGCATCCGCGCCTTCGTGCGCAAGCCAGGCGGCGGTGAAGAAATGCAGTTCTTCGAGCCCGGCACTTACCGCCCGGTCTACTAAGGCGCGGCGCGCTTTAGCGCTCGACCAGCGCCGCCAGCTGCGCGGCGACCGTGCCCCAACCGTCAAAGAAGCCCATTTCCTCGTGCCGGGCGCGCGTCTCGGCATCCTTGTGCAGCACATGGGCCCGGTAGGACGTGCCCTGGTCGTGATCCTCGAGCGTGATAACGGCGGTCATGAACGGGCTCGCCGCCGGCCGCCAGCCGCCGCTCAGCGCATTGGTGAAAACGATCTTGCGCCCCTCTTCGGCCGCAAGATAGCAGGCATCCATATGCGGCCCGAAAGCGCCGCCGTCTTCGCTCATTTCCGTCAGCAGCGCGCCGCCCGGCCGCACATCCATTTTGACGACGCGGCAAAGGGCCGGCGCCGGAATCCACCATTGCGCAAACTGGTCCGGATTGGTCCAGGCCTGCCAGACGGCGCTGCGCGGCGCCTTGATAAGGCGCGTAATTTCGAGATCGGTCTCGGGACGAAAGGTCATCATTCCAGTTCCTTCTGTTTTTGGACCACAAACCGTTCGAGCCGGTCGGTCCGGCTTTCCCAGATGGCGCGCTGTTCTTCGAGCCACGATCCAACCACCGCCAGCCGCACCTCGTCGATCTCGCAATAGCGCACGCGCCCTTCTTTGCGCGTGTGGATCAACCCGGCTGCTTCGAGCATATGCACATGCTTCATGAACGAGGGCAGCGCCATGTCAAATGGCGCCGCCAAATCCCCCACGCTGGCCGCGCCGCGCCCCAACCGGCCAATAACGGCCCGCCGGGTTGGGTCGGCCAGTGCCTGAAAAACCATATCGAGCGAATACTGATCCATAAGGCTAAGTATCATGGGGAAAAACTTAGCGCAATGGCTAAGTTTTTCCGTGCTTCCTCGCGACGCGCTTCAGGCGAAGTCCCGCCATGTCGAAATGCCCGTCGGCCAGGGTAGCGCAGAACCATCCTTCGCAAAGCGAACGAGAGCGTTCGACATGTCTTCGGCGAGTTGGCGGGCTTTCGGATCACCCTCGGTCAGCGGCACTCTGTCGAGGCTGTTGAAGACGAATGGCTCGTCAAAGCCATGGGCGGCGCCCAGGCGGCCGTTTTCGAATTTGGGGACCCACGAAAATTCGTAGGAATATCCCTTGCCGCCGTGTTGCGTATGGGTGGCAACGGTCCGGAATGCCGGATCGCGGTAAATGGCGCGCGACAGAAAAATCTCCTCGTAGCGCGTAAAATTCAGCCCGGGAAACTCGGCTTCGAGTGCCTGCAATCGAGCCTCGGCGTCGCTGGGGTAAAACCGCGCGATGGACGCCAGGAGCGTTTGGCGCGAGCCAACCTCGGGCATCATGCCAAAGGCATACCACATTCGCGCCTCATCCCGGGCCCAGCCGACGACGATCTGATGATCCGCGAAGCGCCCCGAAGCCAGCCCATCGAGCGGATGGCGCTGCAGGCTCACCTCATCGAGCACGATACCGAAAGTGCGGCCGCCGGGAGCGTTACGCTCCCCGAGATGCACGGCCAGCACTTTGTCCTGGGCCGCAAGAATGGTTTCCACCGGCAACTGTTCCAACGCCGCCCGGTCGCCTGCCGCCACACCGACCCGCGCGAGAAAATCCGCGGCCAGTGCCGCCGCCGTATCGTGGGCAATGATCCGGCTCGCCGGCCCGCTCATCAGCCAGACGCGCCGATAAAGCTCGGCAACGCCATCAACGCCAAACAGCGCCGCAATGGTGAAAGAGCCCGATGACATGCCCACCAGCGTGACATTTTGGGGATCGCCGCCAAACGCGCCGATATTGCCCTGCACCCAGCGCAGCGCCGCGACGAAATCGAGCATGCCGCGATTGGTGGCGGCATAGTCCGGGCCGAAGGCCTCGCCGAGATGAAGAAACCCCAACGCACCGACGCGCATATTGGGTCGCACGAGCACGACATCGCCACGCTTGGCAAGGCCCGCCTCGTCATGAAACGTCCCGTGCGCCGCGCCGCCCTGAAAGCCACCACCAAAGGCGTGGACGATCACCGGGCGCCGCTTGCCATCGGCCGCGGGCGTAAAGACGTTGAGATTGAGACAATCTTCGCCGGTTTCAAACCCATCGCCCCGCGGCGCCCAGGCGGGCATGGGCCGCACATGCTGGGGCGGCGCAAAGCCATAGCGGCTGGCATCGACCATGCCCCGGCCTTCATGGGGCACCGGCGCCTTGAACCGCAATGGCCCGACCGGCGGCTCGGCATAGCGGATACCGACAAACCGATCGCCCCGCACATTGCGAACACCGCGATAGATCGCCTCGCGACTTGCGACCTCGATAGTCTCTATAGCGCTCATGCCGCCATGGCCTTGTCGAGCAAGTGACACGCCGCCCGCTGGCCATTGCCGATCTCACGCATCGCCGGCTTTTCGCTGGAACAGCGCTCAAAAGCATGCGGACACCTGGTTCGAAAAGCGCAACCGCTGGGCACGGCATGGGCGCTCGGGATTTCGCCGGAAAGCCGGGCTCTTTGCCCGCTTCCCTTGCCCGGAACGGAGGCGAGGAGCGCTTTCGTATAGGGATGGGAAGGCGCGTTATAGATACGGTCGCGCGGGCCCTGCTCGACGATTTCGCCCAGATACATCACCCCGATTTCGTCGCACATGAACTGCACGACGCGCAGGTCGTGCGAGATGAACAGCATGGTCGTGCCATGCCGGTCCTGCAGGTCGCGCATCAGGTTGAGCACCTGCGCCTGCACCGACACATCGAGCGCACTGACCGGCTCGTCGGCGACGATCAGGTCCGGGTTGGTCGAGAGCGCCCGCGCAATGGCGATGCGCTGCCGCTGCCCCCCTGAAAATTCATGCGGGTAACGATCGAGCGCCGCGCGCGGCAGGCTCACTTCCGCCAGCAGCCGCTCCGCCGTCTTGAGCTGCTCCGCCGCCGTACCGATCCCATGCACGAACTGCGGCTCGACCAGCGTATCCCTGACGCTCATGCGCGGATTGAGCGAACCGAACGGGTCCTGAAAGATCATCTGCATATGCCGCCGCTCGCGGCGCAGCTCCGAGGAGGACAATGTGGAAAGATCACGCCCGCGAAACGCGATCTTGCCCGCGCTCGGCTCGACGAGCCGCAAGACCAGCCTCGCGGTCGTCGATTTGCCTGACCCTGACTCGCCGACAAGGCCAAAAGTCTTGCCGCGCGGGATGGCAAAGCTCACATCGCGCACGGCTTTGACCGACTTGAAACTCTTCGACAGGCCCGAAACGGACAGCATGGTTTCAGTGGTCATGCGCCTGCCTCCAGCGGGTGCCAGCACCGGACATCGGTTTGGCTCAGGGTTTCAAGACGCGGGCGCGTCCGGCATTTCTCGTCGGCCCGCCCACAGCGCGGCGCGAAGCGGCACCCTTCGGGCCATTGCCCGACGGGGGGCACCGTCCCAAGGATCGGCGTCAATCGCGTGCGGCCATCGTCATGTGCCGGCACGGCGTCGATCAGGCCACGCGCATAGGGGTGCGATGGGTGGCGCGTAATATCGGCACTCTGCCCGCGCTCGACCACGTCGCCGGCATACATGACCACGGCGCGATCACAGAAATCGCCAACCACTTCGAGATCGTGGGTGATGAACAGCATGGCGAGATCCATCTCCCGGCGCATGTCTTCGAGCAGATCGAGCACCTGCGCCTGAATGGTCACATCGAGCGCCGTCGTCGGCTCATCGGCAATGATCAACGATGGTCCGCACGAAATCGCCAGCGCGATCATCACGCGTTGCCGCATGCCGCCAGAAAGCTCGTGCACATAGCCTCTCAGAATATCCCGGGCGCGGGGAATGCCGACTCGATCGAGCAGTTCGGCTGCCCGCTGCGTTGCCGCCGATTGGCTGAGGCCAAGATTGTGCTTGAGCGTATCGGTCATCTGCCGCCCGATGCTGAGCGTCGGGTGCAGCGCCGTCATCGGCTCCTGGAAGATAAAGCCCATATGCCGGCCACAAAGCTTCCTTCGGTCCTTGGGACCAAGCGCCGAAATCTCCTGCCCATTGAGCACGATGCGCCCGCCGATAACGGCATTTTCTGGCGCAATACCCATGATGGCGCTGGCGGTGATGGATTTGCCGCAGCCGCTCTCGCCCACCAGCGCCACCGCCTCACCCTCTCGGATGGAAAAGGAGACATCGGTGACGATAGGCAAAAGCCCGTCGGCATTGCGGAAAGAGAGGCTGAGGTTTTCGACCTCGAGAACCGTTCGGCGCGCGGCCAGCGGCACCACGATTTCAGCCGGCATTGGGGCACTATGCGCGGTCATTGATAACGTATCCGGGGATCGAGAAGGGCATAGACGAGGTCGATGAGGAGGTTGAGCACCGCCAGCACCAGCGAGATCGTAAGCACGCCGCCTTCCACCAGCGGGTAGTCGCGCCGGCCGACCGCCTCGACCAGCATGCGACCGAGACCGGGCAGAGCAAAGATGATCTCGATGGCGACGGCCCCGCCGAGCATATAGCCGGCCGACAGCCCCGCCACGGTGACCACCGGCATGGCGGCGGTGCGCATGGCATAGCGGCCAAGCACCGTCGTCTCCGGCAAGCCCTGGGCGCGGGCCGTCGTGATATAGGGTTCATTGAGCACATCGAGCATGGACGAGCGCATCATGCGCGTCATCAGGGCCGATTGGCGAACGCCCAGCGCCAGCGCCGGCAGGAAGATCGTGGCGCCAAAGGCGATGATCCCGGCATCAGGCGAGTTGTACCCGGCCACCGGAAACCACCGCAGCGTCACGGCGAAGACGAAGATCAGCAGCAGTGCGAACCAGAATTCGGGCAGCGAAATGCCGAGCACCGCCGTCGTCACCACGCCCCGATCGATCGGCTTGTTCCGGTTCATCGCCGAAACCAGCCCCAGCGTCACCCCGATCACCACGGCCAGCACCAGCGCGACTGAAGTCAGCAGAATGGTGACGGTGGCATAGCGCGGGATGATCTGCATCACCGGCTCGCGGAAGAAGATCGAATTGCCGAGGTCCAGCGTCACGATGCCCTTGAGCCAGAGCACGAACTGCATCCAGATCGGCTGATCCAGCCCCAATTGCGTGCGCAGCGCCGCAATCTGTTCGGGCGTCGCCTGATCGCCCAGCATCATACCGGCCGGATCGCCCGGCGAGAGGCGCAGCAGCAGGAAGACCAGGATCAGCGGCACGAAGATCGTGGGCAGGATCAAGAGGAAACGTTTGAAGAGATAGCGCAGCATATCAGCGCCTCCGAGCCAGGCGCGGATCGAGAACGTCGCGCAAGCTGTCGCCCAAAAGATTGAGCGCAAGAATGGTGAGCATCAGCGCGAGACCAGGAAAGAGCACGATCCACGGCGCCTGCGAAATATAGTTGCGCGCCTCGGTCAGCGCATTGCCCCAGCTCAGTTCCTTGGGGCCGATACCGACGCCGATGAAACTCAACCCCGCTTCGCCCAGAACGGCCGCCGAAAAAATGAACGACGCCTGCACCAGGATGGGCGAGGACACGGCCGGCAGAATATAGCGGGTGAAGAGCCGCAGCGTCGGCACGCCCACCGAGCGGGCCGCCTCGATCATCTGCAATTCGCGCACCACCAGCACCTGCCCGCGCACGATGCGCAGCGATGGCGCGATCAGGACGATGGAGAGCGAGGTGATCACCGTCGTCATCGACGGCCCCATGATCCCGGCCGCGGCCGTCGCCAGCACGATGCCGGGAAAAGCCATCAGCCCATCGACGAGGCGCATCAGCACCACATCGACCTGGCGATAAAAGCCGGAAATGGCGCCAAGCACCACAGCAATACCCATGGAAATGACGGTGACGATGAGACCCACCAGCAACGACGTGCGGCCGCCATGCAGCACCATCTTGAACATGTCGCGCCCAAGATTGTCCGTGCCGAAGAAATGCTCCAGCCCGGGCGGAATGAAACGGTCGGCAGGGGTGACCTTGAGCGGATTACCCGGCGCCAGAAGGGGCGCCAGGATCGCACTGAGGCTCAGGACCACCAGCGCCGCGATGGAAACCACCGCTGTCGGGTTAGCCATTAGCCGCTGCCAGACCGACTTGTTGGTGGTGACGAAGACTTCTTCGTCACCACCGGTCAGGCGGTCGGGAGATGTCGCCTGAGTGACGCTCATGCTCAGTTCGCCGCCGGGGGCGCGACGTTATAGAGATCGTAGCCGCGCGAGGGTACGCGGGCCGGGTTCCCCACGCCCTTGCGGATGCCATACATATTGGCTTCCGTGCCGTATTTGATCCAGGGGAACTGGTCATAGGCGAGGGTATGCACCTGCTCGAACAGCGCCTTACGCTCGGCGGGATCGATCGTGGTCGCCAGCTTGTCCATCAGCTCCATCTTTTCCGGATCGGTCCAGAACCCGGGATAGCTCGGATTGAGGAAGGCGATCGAGGTGGGGTCGACATAGGTCGGCAGGAAGCTTGAGAAAGCGTCCATCTGGGCGGCATCGGCGCGGGCCTGGATATAGTTGGCCATCGGCGACTCGACGATTTCGACGTTGATGCCATATTCCTCGAGCTGCTGGGATGCAGTGATCGCGGTCAAAAAATGCTTCTGATACTGCTCGGAAGCCACCAGCCAGCGGATCGGCTCGCCCTTATAGTTCGAAGCGGCCAGATATTCCTTCACCTTGTCGGGATTGGGCGTGCCAAAACCCTCGGGAACGCCTGCCGTCGTGTACCAGAACGAGTTGGGATCGGGGATCCAGCTCGGATCAAGCGTGTAGAATTCGGGATTGCCAACCGAAGCGAGCATCACCGAGTCCATTTCGAGCGCATAATAGATGGCGCGGCGAAGGTTCACATCGGCAGCAACGCCGTCCTTGGTGTTGAAGACCACGGCCAGCGACTGGTTGTTGGGCACCACCACCGCTTCGGTATTCGCATCGTTCTGCAGCGCATCGTAGAAGTCGGACGGCATCTCCATGGCAATGTCGATTTCGCCGGTGATCAGCGAGTCGCGGCGCACCGAGGCTTCCGGCATCAGGCGCAGATTGATCACATCGGCATAGGCGTGCTTGGCGCCGGAAAAGGCCGAGGAGGGTTCGCTGCGGCTCTGATAGTCAGCCCAACGCGTCAGGGTCGCGCCTTGATCGGGCTGATACGAGGTCAGCGTATAGGGCCCGGTGCAATCAAGGCCTTTGGTGGCTTCGGTCGGCGAAGCGCCTTCGAGGGACGCCGCCGACATGATCACGGCCTGCGCGCCGGACAAGAGCCCCGGCAGGATCGGCGAGGGATTGTTGAGTTCGAAAACCACCGTCTTGTCGTCGGCCGCTGCAATGCTGACAACCGCGTTCTTGAAGGCCGCGCCGATACCTGCCGATTCCTTGAAGCGTTCGAGCGAGGCAACAACGTCAGCCGAGGTCAGCGCCGCGCCCGAGTGGAATTTGAGCCCTTCGCGCAACGTGACCGTCAGCGTCTTGCCGTCTTCGCTATAGGCAAAGGCGTCGGCGAGAACCGGCTGCGGCGTCCAGGCTTCATCGGTGCCGAAAAGCGCCTCGCAAACCACCGAAGCCGTCATCCAGTTGACCCCGAACGTGGTGACCACCGGGTCGGGCGATGGCGCCATCTGCGAAATACCGACGCGCAAATTGCCGCCCTGGACAAGGTCCTGGGCCGTCGCTGGGCCGGCCATGACGGCGATGGATACGCCGGCCAGCAAGGCCCCGCGCAGTGTTGGTTTGAAGTTCATGATTTCCTCCCTGATTGCTTCATTTGGCAGATTGCAGAACCCGGCGGGACATGGCGTCCTCGCCCGGCTCGACCGACACCCGGATCTCCATTCCGAGCACGAGATAGCTGAGGCACTTGCCGTGCGTATCGACGGCAAGGCTCGAATTGACGCCGCCTTCCAGCGCATCCTCGATGACGAAATTCAGCGCTCCGAGACGCGGCAACTCATAGCGCCGCACTTCGGTAACCCCGCGATGGGCAAAGAGCGCCGCAACGCGCTCGGCCGTCACCTCTTCGAGCAGGACCGGCCAATGCTTTTGGTCATAGGCGATGATATTGACGTTGAGCCGATTGCCCTTGTCGCCGGACCGGCCATGGGCAATGGCGTGGAGCTGAACTGTGCCGAGAATGGTCACGATGCCTCCCCCGCAAAATGGAACACCGGCTGCACCAGTTGGCGCGGCACCAGATGCGAGAGCGTCCGCACCCGCGGCTTGACGCTCTGCCGGACGCCACCCCCGCCGGCCGGACCGCAGCAGTAAAGCGCATTCACCTCCTGCACCGCCCGCTCGACATCGCGTTGCGAGGAACCACCAAAGGCAAAGCGCACGCGATAGTCTCCGGCCGTCGTGCCACCGAACTCGGCCAGAAGGTCGCCGCTGTCCGAATCGAAGGCGCTGACAGTCCCAAAAATATCGGCCCGGTGCCGCACCGGCAGATCGCGGCGCCGAATGCGCTCGTCGATCGTCGTCACCGCCAGCTTTGCCCGGGCCAGCGCATTGGGCCCGGCATAGGAAATCTCGGCCTCGCCCAGCCAGTCGCCAAAATAGCTGACCGTCGCCTTGAGTTTTTCCGGCGCCGGATGCCCCTTGGCACCCGCAACCCGCACCCGATCCGGCCCCACCTGCGCCAGTTCGACCTCGGAAATATCGAGCGTCACATCCGGGGTCAAATAGGCCGCGGGATCATGAATTTCGTAGAGCAATTGCTCCTTGACCGTCCGCAGGTCGACAAGTCCGCCGGTTCCCGACGCCTTGGTGATGACAAAGCTGCCATCGCTTTCAACCTCGGCAATGGGAAAGCCGATATTGGCCGTATCAGGCACATCTTTTACGCCCGGATCGGCAAAGAACCCGCCGCTGACCTGCGACCCGCATTCGAGCAGATGTCCAACCAGCGTTCCCGCGGCAATCCGGTCGAGATCGTCCCAGCGCCAGCCGAAATGCGCCACCAGCGGCCCCAGCACCAGCGCCGGATCGGCTACGCGCCCCGTCACGACGACCTGGGCGCCCGCCGAGATCGCCTCGGCAATCGCCTCTGCGCCCATATAGGCGTTGATGGCAATCACATCGCCATCAAGATCGGGCAGGCGCCCGTCGCCATCCCACCGCTCGGTTTTGGACAGGTCCACGCGCCCGACGAGATCATCCCCGCCGACCACGGCAATGCGCAGCGCGCCCAACCCCAGCCGATGAGCCAATGCCTGGATCGCCGCCGCGGCCGCAGGCGGATTGGCCTGCCCAAAATTTCCGACGATCGTGATGCCGCTCTCGACACACTGGCTCAGCACCGGCTCCAGCAGATCTTCCAGCAGCGGCTCATAACCCCGGCTCGCATCCTGCCGCTTGGCAATCTGCCCCAAGGCCAGAGTGCGCTCCCCGAGCGTTTCAAAAATCACAGCGCCGCCCGCGCCGGCCGCAGCGATTGCCGCCACCACCGATTGCGGGGCGTCGATACGATCGCCCGAAAAACCTGCGCCACCGCCGATACGATACAAGAGGATCCTCCCTGATCGCCATTATCATTGATGTCATTATCGATAATGTCAACGATGATTGTCGGCCTGCGCAAATGTCGCTAGATTGAGCGCCATCGAGTAGCCGGAGTGCCCTCTTCATGCGCGTTGCCAAGCCCCTGTCAGATCAGTCGAAAAGCTGGGACGCCGTTTATCGTGACATGCAGCGCCAGATCGTCGCCGGCCAGCTGCGGCCGCGGGAACGTCTGGTCGAGGACGAGATCATTGCGCGCACCGGCGCCACCCGCCACGCCGTGCGCCGCGCCTTCGACGAATTGGAGCGCATGGGCCTCGTCATTCGCCAGCCCAACAAGGGCGTGCAGGTGCGCGATTATTCGATCGTCGAGGTCGAAGAGCTCTACGAAATCCGCGAATGCCTCGAAACCCGCGCCGCCGCCCGCTTCAATCGCCCGGCCAGTGCCGAACTCACCGCCCAACTGACCGACATCGCCACGCGCCACCGCGAAGCCTCGCGCGAGCAGCGCTTTGCCGAGGTCTTTTCGCTCAACAACAGCTTTCACGAAGTGCTCTACCGCGCCGCCGGCAATCAACAACTCGCCGACGCTATCCTCCACTACACGTTCGCGACGCACCCCATCCGCACGCGCGCCTTCCCGAGCGAAGAACTCCGCGAAATCGCCATCACCGAACATTTTGCCATGATCGAGGTCATCGGCCGCGGCGACGGCGCGGCTCTGGCCGACATCATCCGCTCACACATCCAGCGCCCCAAGGATTTTTACCTTAAGGCGACTTATATTCAGGGCGCGCTCTAAGACGGCAGCGACAGGAACCAGGCAACCAGTTCGGCCGAATTGGCGACGCCCACCGACCGCGCCAGCCGCAGCCGGTGCGCCTCGACCGTCCGCCGTGACAGGCCCACCTCTTCGGCAATCGCCGCATTGGTCTTGCCCTGCGCCACCAGCGTCAGAATCTGCCGCTGCCGCCCCGTCAGCTTGAGCGTCGAGTGCGTCACCGGGCGGTTCATCGGCTCGAAGCAATAAAGCGCCGCCGCAAACGGATCGCTCCGGTCGCGCGAGCGTCCATTGACCCGGCACCAGAAGCGCTTGCCGTCCGCCCCGGCCATGATCCGCTCGTCATAATAAACCGCCCCGCCCGGCAGATGGTGGCGCCACATGTCGCCCGTCCGCACGAAGTCGGCAACCGCGGGGTAAAGCCGCGAAAAACTCGCATCCAGCAGCTCCGCCCGTCCATAGCCGAACAACGCCGCGAACTCCTCGTTGCAGTCGCGAATGATGCGATGGGTGGCAAAAACCATGGGCACCGGAATGTCGGCCAGCGCAAAAGTCGGGGCTGCAGTCATGCAGTACAAATACGACTAACCGTTTTTCCCGCGCAAGACCTAGCGTTTGGCCAAGACCAAAAATGAGGAGGGGAACCGGATGCAAAAAGTCCGATCCACCGTCGCCGAGGCGCTCGAAAATACCCTGCGCGATGGCATGACCATCATGTCAGGCGGCTTCGGCCTTTGCGGCATTCCCGAAGCGCTGATTGAAGGCATCGAGCGCTCCGGCGCCAAGGGCCTGACCGTCATTTCCAACAATGCTGGCGTCGATGGCGTGGGCCTCGGGCGCCTCCTCGCCACCCGCCAGATCAGGAAAATGATCTCGTCCTATGTGGGCGAGAACAAGCTTTTTGCCGAGCAATATCTCTCCGGCGAACTTGAACTGGAATTCAACCCGCAGGGCACGCTCGCCGAGCGCATCCGTGCCGGCGGGGCCGGCATCCCCGCCTTTTTCACCAAGACCGGCGTCGGCACGCTGATCGCTGAAGGCAAGGAAATCCGCCGCTTCGGCGAGGACGATTTTGTCATGGAAACCGGCCTTGTCGCCGACGTGTCCGTCATCCATGCCTTCAAGGGCGATCACGAAGGCAATCTCGTCTATCGCATGACCGCCCGCAATTTTAACCCCATGATGGCCACTGCCGGCAAGATCACCATTGCCGAGGTCGAACACCTCGTCCCCACCGGCACCATCGACCCCGACCACATCCATACACCCGGCATTTTCGTCGACCGCCTCGTCCATGTGCCGAGCCCTACCAAACACATCGAGCAGCGCACCCTGCGCCAGCGCGAGGGGGAGACCGCCTGATGGCCTGGACCCGCGAACAGATGGCCGCCCGCGCCGCCAAGGAGCTACGCGACGGCTTTTACGTCAATCTCGGCATCGGCATTCCAACGCTTGTCGCCAATTTCATTCCCGCCGGCATGGATGTGCGCCTTCAAAGCGAAAACGGCATGCTCGGCATGGGCCCCTTCCCCTATGCCGGCGAGGAGGACGCCGACCTGATCAATGCGGGCAAGCAGACCATCACCACCCTGCCCGAAACCAGCTTCTTTTCCAGCGCCGACAGCTTTGGCATGATCCGCGGCGGCCATATCGATCTTTCCATTCTCGGCGCCATGCAGGTGGCCGAAAACGGCGATCTCGCCAATTGGATGATCCCGGGCAAAATGGTGAAGGGCATGGGCGGCGCCATGGATCTCGTCGCGGGCGTCAAACGCGTGGTCGTGGTCATGGAGCACGAAGCCAAGGGCCAGGCCAAATTGCTCAAGCAATGCACCCTGCCCCTCACCGGCCAGCGCGTCGCCGATCTTGTCATCACCGATCTCGGCGTTTTTGCCCTCGCCCGCCGCGGCGAGCCAGACATGCGGCTCGTGGAACTGGCCGATGGCGTCTCCGTCGACGAAATCACCGCCAAGACCGAGGCTCGTTTTACCATTGCCCTCGGAGATCAGGCCGCATGAGCGACATCGTCATCGTCAGCGCCGCCCGCACCCCCGTCGGCAGTTTCTTGGGCAGTTTTGCCACCACCCCCGCCCATGAACTCGGCGCCACAGCCATATCGGCGGCCCTCACGCGGGCTGGCGTCTCCCCCAATGAGGTGGAAGAAGTCATCCTCGGCCAGGTCCTTACTGCCGGGGCCGGTCAAAACCCGGCCCGTCAGGCCGCGATAAAAGCTGGCATTTCCCCATCGGCGACCGCCTTTCTCATCAATCAGGTCTGCGGCTCGGGCCTCCGCGCCGTCGCCCTCGGCGTGCAGCAGATCGCTTCGGGCGATGCAAAGATCATCGTCGCCGGCGGCCAGGAATCCATGTCCCTCTCGCCGCACTGCCAGAACCTGCGCAGCGGCACCAAAATGGGGCCGATCACCCTCGTCGATACCATGCTCAGCGAAGGCCTCACCGACGCCTTTGGCGGTTACCACATGGGAATCACCGCCGAAAACGTCGCCAAAAAATTCGGCATTTCACGCGCCGATCAGGATCGCTTGGCCCTCGCCAGCCAGCAAAAGGCGGCCGCGGCCCAGGCCGATGGACGCTTCGATATAGAAATCGTCCCGGTCACGGTCAAAACCCGCAAGGGCGATGTGGTCGTCACCCGCGACGAACACATTCGGGCCGAAGCCAGTGCCGAAGCCCTCGCAAAATTGCGTCCGGCCTTCGATTCCGCAGGCAGCGTCACCGCGGGCAATGCCTCCGGCCTCAACGACGGCGCCGCCGCGCTCGTCTTGATGAGCGCCACCGAAGCCAGCCGCCGTGGTCTCAGCCCCCTCGCCCGCATCGCCAGCTGGGCCACCGCCGGCGTCGATCCCAGCCTCATGGGCACCGGCCCCATCCCCGCCTCGCAAAAAGCCCTTGCCAAGGCCGGGTGGAGTGCGAACGAGCTCGACCTCATCGAAGCCAACGAGGCCTTTGCCGCCCAGGCCTGCGCTGTCAATATCGGCATGGGCTGGGACCCGGCCAGGGTCAATGTCAACGGCGGCGCCATCGCCATCGGCCATCCCATCGGCGCCTCCGGCGCCCGCATCCTCACCACCCTCCTCCACGCTATGCAGGCGCGCGGTGCCCGCAAGGGTCTGGCAACCCTCTGCATCGGCGGCGGTATGGGCGTCGCCATGTGCCTTGAAGCGTCATAAGGCAATCTTATAGCCCACTTGGCGCCTCTGCCGTGGCCCCTGCGGGGATGCTCTTCCAGACATGGACAACGAAAACCAGATGGTCTAAATGCTGCGTGAACGGTCACTTGACCGTCACCGGCAGGGACGGCCCTGACATTCGGTTCTATTGATCGGGGACGCCCCCGTGGAGATAGCAACCGTGTCCACAATCCGCCAACACATCCCCAACGGCACCATCGCCAAACTGCTCGTGGCGTGGGGTGTCGTCATCATCTTCCTCATCGGTGGCCCGACATGGCTGCACGAGCCGATCGCCCCGTGGGTCGCGGTCGTGTCCTTCCTCGTGATCTTCGCGACCATCCTGCTTGCCGCCTTCGGGGTCGTGCATGAAGCCGACTACCTCGCCCATCGACTGGGCGAACCCTACGGCACATTGATCCTGACGCTATCCATCGTCATGATCGAGGTCGTTCTTATCGCCGCCGTGCTCCTCGGGCCGGGCGAAAACCCGACCATCGGCCGCGATTCCATTTTCGCGGTGATGATGATCATTCTCAATCTTGTCATGGGCATCTGCCTGATCCTCGGCGGGCGCCGCTTCGGCGAGCAGGAATATAATTCGCAGGGCGCCACGGCCTATGTGTCGATGACGCTGCTTCTGGCCGGCATCGGCCTGATCCTTCCCAATACGCTGAGCACCGGCAATGGCACTTTCTGGCCAATGCAGGCGGCCGCCGTCGCCATCCTGACAACCGTGCTCTATGGCGTTTTCCTGCTGATGCAGACCCGCGGCTACAAGCGCTTCTTCATCCAGCCCGATATTGGGCACCTCGTCGTTCCGGTTCCCCCCTCCGTGTCGGGCATGCCCATTGAGCCTGCGCCCGCCCTCGACAAGCGCGCCATCACCATTCGCTCGGTCCTGCTGGTCGCGCTGATGCTGCCCATCGTTCTGCTCGCCCATGACCTGGCTCTGATCATCGATTTCGGCATAAAGGCAGCCGGCGCGCCAATTGCGCTTGGCGGCGTCCTGATCGCCATTATCGTCTTCACGCCGGAATCGATCACCGCCATCAAGGCCGCCCTCGACAATCAGTTGCAGCGCTCCATCAATCTCTGCCTCGGCGCCTTCGTCTCGACGGTTGGGCTCACCGTGCCCGCTGTGCTCTTTGTCGGCCTCATAACCGGCAAGACAGTGATCATGGGCGTGACGCCGACCGAAACCGTTCTGCTGTTGCTCACCATCGGCCTGACCACCCTCACCTTTCTCGGCCAGCGCGCCTCGGCCCTGCAGGGCACGCTGCACCTGACGCTCTTTGCCGTATTCGGCGTGCTGCTGTTCTCAACCTAGAGCCAAAGCCCGCCATCGGGACGACCTGATGGCATGGGGCGAAACGGGGACGACCCTTTTTCGAGGTGTCCCATGTCAAATCCGCTCAATGTGGTCGTGCTTATCGGCTGTCTCATTGGCTATCTCGCCGCCGATATTCTCACCGGCGCCGGTGCCGTCCAGGGCACCGGCGGCTCGATCATCACCAGCCTCCTGCCCTCCGCCTTCGGCCTTGCCGTGGGCCTCGTGGCATTGCGGCTGACCAAATAACCACTCCTGGAGGACACCCCATGGCCAATGACCCCATCCACCAATTCGTCGTCGAGCCGATCTTCCCCCTCAACCCCATTGCAGGACAGGATTTCAGCTTCACCAATGCGTCGGCCTATATGATGCTGACCGTGGCCATCGCCGGCGGCTTCATGGTGCTCGCGGGACAGAAAAACGCAGTACAACCCGGCCGCTTCCAAGTGGCCGGCGAGATGCTCTACACGGCCATCGAAACGCTTGTCATCTCGATCATCGGCCGGGAGGGAATGCGGTTTTTCCCGCTCGTCTTTTCCCTCTTCAGCTTCATCCTCGTCGCCAACATGATCGGCATGGTGCCCTATGCCTTCACCGTCACTGCGCAAATCGTGGTTACGGCGGCGCTGGCGCTCTTCGTCTTTGCCGTCGTGACCATCTATGGCCTATGGCGGCATGGCCCAAAATTCTTCGGCCTCTTCATGCCCAGCGGCCTGCCGCTCTATCTGGCGCCGGTCATCGTCCCCATCGAGATCATCTCCTATATCTCCCGCCCCATCAGCCATTCGGTGCGATTGTTCGCGGTCATGCTGGCCGGTCACATCACGCTAAAAGTGTTCGCCGGCTTCGTTGTCGATCTCTCGGCGCTTGGTCCGTTTGGGATCGTCCTGGCTGTAGCTCCCATGATCATGACCGTGGCGATCACGGCGCTGGAACTCTTGATGTCGGTGATCCAGGCCTATGTTTTCACCCTCCTCACCTGCATGTATCTCAACGACGCCATGCACCCGTCTCACTAGCCTAGCCGCTTGCCAGCCGGACGAATTGCCTCTAAATTTCCGCCATGAGTCACAATTCGTCCGTCACCACCGATGCGCTGAGCGAAGTCCTGCAGGACTTTCGCCTCAGTGGCGTCAATTATGGCCGCTGCGAATTGCGCCACCCCTGGAGCATCAGCTTCCCCAAACAGCCACTGCTGCGGTTTCATTTCGTCAGCACGGGGCCGTGCTGGGTGCATACGGAGGCCGAGGGCTGGCAGGAATTGGGCGCGGGCGACCTGATCCTGCTGCCTCAAGGCGTCGAGCATCGGCTCGCCAGCTCGCCAAACGTCACCGAAAATTCCATATCGAGCTGCCAGGTGACCGGGCATGGCGGCAATGTCTGCGAAGTGGTGCAGCAGGGCGACGGCGATGCCAGCATGATCTTTTGCGGCTCGATGGCGCTCGGCGCTTATGCCCTGCATCCGCTGATCAGCCTCATGCCCTCCATCATTAGGGGCTGCGATGTCGCGACCCATGATCCGATGGTTAATCCGCTGCTCGAGGCCATGGCCATTGAAGCGAGCCAACCGCGCATGGGCAGCGCTACCATATTGTCGCGCATGGCCGACCTCCTCACCGCCCGGCTGATCCGCTGCTGGGTGAAAAGCCACGACACGTCTGCCACCGGCTGGCTCGCCGCCATCCGTGATCCCCATATCGGCCGGGCCCTCGTCGCCATGCATCGCGAGCCCGGCGCCAATTGGACGCTGGAGAGCCTGGCAGGAACAGCCGGACAATCGCGCTCGATTTTTGCCGAGCGTTTTAGTGCCATTCTCGGCGAAGGCGCCGCCCGCTACCTCACCCGGCTGCGCATGCAATTGGCGCAGGAATGGCTGGGGCAGAGCGGCATGCCTGTCGCCGAAGTCGCTTCCAAGCTGGGCTATGAATCCGAGGCCAGTTTCGCCCGGGCCTTCAAACGCGTCACCAGCGCCTCGCCCGGCGCCGTTCGGCGCAGCACTTCCGGACGAATTGATATGGAATTCGGATTTTGAGACACATATCGTCTTTTCGAGACTGTCTATGAACGTCTCCCGATTTGGAGAGACCTCTCATGACTGACACAACGATTTCTGCGGACGCGGGCCTTTCAACCCAAGCGGCCGTTTCGAGCGGCTGGAGCGCCAGAACGTGGCTTGCCATGCTCGGCATGCTGGCCACGAGCTTTGCGCTGGTATCGGCCGAATTCCTGCCCGCTGGCCTTCTTACCCCCATGGCCCGCGATCTCGGCATCAGCGAAGGCACGGCGGGTCAGGTCGTCACCGCGACGGCCATGGTCGGGGCCCTCACCGCGCTCTTCAGCAATGTCCTCATCGGCCGGCTCAACCGCAAGGCGGTTCTGGTCGGGCTCAGCGCCCTCGCCATCGCCTCCAATCTCCTTGCCACCTTCGCCACCGATTTCTGGGTGCTGCTGATCGGCCGGGCCGGCCTCGGCATCGCGCTCAGCGCCTTTTGGGCCCTCTCCGTCGCCGTTGTTGCCCGGCTTGTCGGCACCGGCGCCATCGGCCGGGGCATGGCCATGGTCAGCCTCGGCGTTTCCCTCGCCACCATCGCGGCCCCGTCCATGGGCGCGGTGATCGGCGACTGGCTCGGCTGGCGCAGCGCCATGGGTCTGACGGCGGCTTTGTCCGGCCTCGCCCTCGTCCTGCAACTCGTCGGCCTTCCCAGCATGCCGGCATCGGCCAGCAATAGCATGGGCGACATGCTGCGCCTGCTTAAGCGCCGCGGCGTGCAGCTCGGCATGCTGGCCGTTATCCTGCTCATGGCCGGCCACATGACCGGGTCGGTCTATGTCCGCCCCTTCCTTGAACAGGTGACGGGGCTTGAGACCGGCATGATTGCCTTGGTGCTCGCCGGCTTCGGCGCCGCCGCGGTGCTGGGCACCGTTGCCGGCGGTAAGCTGGCCGATATCGATGCCGGCCGCGCCCTCGGAACAACCGGCGCCATCATGGCCCTGGCTGCCTTCGCTCTGGTTCTCTGGGGCAGCCAGATCGCCGCGGCCTTCACTTTCGTGGCCCTCTGGGGTTTTGCCTTCGGCATGGCCCCCGTCGCCCTGCAGGCCAATCTCTCGCGCTCGGCAACCGATGCCCTTGAATCCTCGGGCAGCCTGATGGTGGTCTCGTTCCAGCTCGCAATCATGATCGGGGCTCTCGTCGGTGGCTACATCGTCGATTCCTATTCGGCGGTGACCAATCTTGTCGTCACCGCTGTGCTGGCGACCCTCACGCTCGTCCTCGCCCTGCTTCAGCCCAAGCCGTCCATCGCCCCATAAAACCGGCCAAAGGGGCCGGCCTTCCAGCGGCCGGCCCCTTTGGAAAAAATTTACCGCATCAAAACCCGGAAAAATTGCATGACCGGCCCCAAGGATTTAGTCACCTGAAGCGTCTTCTAAAAAGAAGTGATGCAGCAGCGTGATTCTTGGGGCGGAAGCGGCGGGATTTTATGACCGTTTCCTGACGTGTGAGGTTGTCGAACGAGCGCACCAGTGCCTCGTCGCGGTTTGATATTCAGGGTGTCGATGAATTTTTCCAGGTTAGCTTTTTGTGTTGCCGCATTTGGATTGACCTTGTCCGCTCCCGCCTTGGGGCAACAGGTGCTTGGCGCGCTTGACGGCGTCGTCGACAGCCAGTTGCAGCGTGGCTGGTTCGGTGGAGAACAGGATGGCTGGTTCGTGCTGCGCAATGATGCGCAGGAAGATTCCGAACAGACCCTAACCATCAAGGCCGGCCCGCCCGGCGCCAATGGCCGGCATACCTCGGTCAATGTGACGCTCAATTCGACCCAGCCGAAAGCCGCGATCGGCATTGTCGTGCGCAATAGCGCCAACAAGGGCACTTGCGTCGCCGAACTGACCGCAGAAGCCGACGCGAACCTGTTCTGCGTCATCGATGGAAAGTTCGAGTCGATCGCCTCCCTCGCCAATGCCGCCAAGCTCGACGGCAGCGACATCGTCGAACTGGTCGAAACACCAGGCACCGCCCGCTTCATCGTCAATGGCAAGACCCTGGGCGATGTCACCGATGGCGCCGCGCTGAGCGATGAAATCGGCGTCATGGCCTATGAGCGCGGCACGTTCGGTCTTGCCGATTTCACGATCGCCGATGTGCCGGGCGGCAACAGCACGAGCGCACAGACCCAAGGCTCCGGCCTGCCGCCGCGTGGCGGCGCCGGTACACCGGCCGAGGAGCCGGCAACCGACGGGGGCGGCGACACAGCCTCGCGCATGGCCGCGATCATGGGTCCGCTGGCAGAGCCCATTCTCGGCACCGACGCGCGCGAGGGCTGGGACGTGTTCCTCGAGGATGGCTGGATGGTGCTGGTCAATGCCACCAAGGCCAGCAGCGAAAACTACTTCACTGTCCCAACCGGCGGCCCCGTCAGCTCCGGTGAGCGCGTGGTGAGCGTCAGCGTCGGCATCCTGCCGCCCAAGGGCAGCACCGCGGAAGACTTCAAGCTCTCGGCCGCAGGCATCATCGTTGAAGGCACCAGCAGCAAGGATTCGTGCCTCGGCGAAATCACGCTCGGCGGCGACGGCGTCGTCATCTGCTTTGGCGATGATGGCAAGGGCGAAGAAATCGGCCGCCTGCCGGGCGCTGCCAAGGGCGATGGCAGCGACCTGATCGAATGGGTCGAGCAGCCCGGCGTCGGCGGCTTCTTCCTCAATGGCACGATCATTGCGCAGGTCAACGATCACCCCGTGCTCGGCGGCGAGGTCGGCGTGCTCGCCTATGAGCGCGGCGATTTTTACTTCCGCGATTTCGTAGTTTCGGACACAGGTGCCGCCCCAACCGGCGGCAAGGCCAAGGGCTCCGCGCCAGCGACGACCGGCAATTCGGATGTCGAAGAAATCCCCTTCATCAACAGCCATGAATCGCGACTGATCGGGGCCTATCTCGGCGTCACCAACGGCATCTTCATGCACGAATTCGGCCATGCGCTGATCGGGGAATTGCAGGTGCCCTCCACCGGCCCCGAGGAAGATGCCGTGGACATCTTCTCGGCCCTCCGCGTCGTCGAGCCCACCATGTATCCCTCGGGCGACGAAACCGTCGATCTGATCGGGCGCGAAGTGGCGGTCTATTCGGTCCTGCCCTGGTATTATGGCGGCATGCTCAATGCCGATAGCGGCCAGGAACTGCCCTGGCAGGATGAGCATACCGGCGACCTCCGCCGCTTCCGCAACACGTTTTGCGTCATCTATGGCGGCAATCCCGGCCTTTATGGCGATGTCGCCGCGCAGGTTGGTCTCGAAGAGCGGACGCTGTCGCGCTGCGAGGAAGAGTTCAACCGCCAGAACCGCGCCTGGCGCACCATCCTGGCGCCACACACCCGCCTCAGCGCCTGGCACCCCGATGGCCACCTGACCGCCGACGCACCGGGCGCGACGATCACCGTAACCTTCGAAGACCCCACGACGCCGATGAGCCGCTTCCTCGTCGATACGTTTGGCGACGGGCTGCGCGGCTTTGCCGACGATCTCGCCAAGACCTATGCCCTGCCCCGCAATCTCACCGTGACCTATCGCAATTGCGGCGAGCTCAATGCCTGGTACAGCCCCAATGAGGGCAGTATCACCATGTGCTACGATCTGATCGAATATCTGATCGAGATGATCGCCAATGTGGAACTGGGCGGTTCGGCCGCCGCCACCCCGCAGGCCGAAAGCCTGCCGGTGAAGTCCGAGATGATGGCTACGGCCGGCGCGCTCAATGAGCTTGCCGATTATGGCGTGCCGGCGACCAATGTCCTCTTCCCCGCCCCCTATCGCGGCCCGACGCCCGCCGGACACACCCGCGCTCAAATGCTGACCACCCAATCCATGGTTGATCTCGTGACCAGCGGCGACAACTGGCTGCTAATCGACACCAGCGGCGGCGCCGAAACCCTGCCCGGCGCCTTTGCCGTGACCGATGCCGGGCGCGACGGCAGCCTGACCGACCGCTTCCAGGGTCTCGTCAACGACTGGCTGACCGACGAAACCGGCGGCGACAAGACCGTCCCGGTGATCTTCTTCGGCTCGGGCATGCAAGACCGCTCCGCCTACAATGCCGCGCTTCGCGCCGGCATGGGCGGCTGGAACGCCTATTGGTATCGCGGCGGCGTAGAAGCCTGGCAGGCCAATGGCCTGCCGATGGCCGAACAGACCGAATAGCAAAAGGCCCGGCATCACTGCCGGGCCTTTCGTTTACATCAGGTCGCGCGGGAAGGACTGGTCCCAGTTCCGCTCGGCTCGCAAGAGCCCGTTCTCTTCCACCGACAGCTCTCCCGTCAGGTAGAAGGTATCGCGGTCCGAACGCATCTTCGTGACACTGTCGATACGGATGCGCCAGCCGTCGCGCCCCATCTCGTAACTCTGCGTAAGCACATATTCCGCCGATGTCGGATCACTGTCGACAATGGCCAGCTCGCGCTTGAGGCTGTGGCTGAGTTCGGTGCCGATGTCGTCAAAGCGCAGGATACCCTCGCCAAAAAGACCGCCAATGCCTTCGGTGACATAGGTGGTCGTCCCCGCGACGTGATCCTGGCTCGACCAGCGGCGCACCGTGCCCGGATCGAGCTGGGAGATCGGCGTCGCGGGGCCATGGGCCGGCGGCGGGAAGCTGACGTCGGCACTGTCGGCCTTGCGCACCGGCAGCGACAGCGAACTGCCCGCTGTGTCCACGGTCAGCGTCGCCAGTTCCGGCGATGGCCAGACCATGGGCCAATAGGAGGTGCCTATGGAAATGCGGATCGCATGCCCCGCCGCAAAGCGATGGCCGCAGTCGTTGAGTTTTACCACCACGTCATAGAACTGGCCGGGCACCAGCGCTGCCGGCGCTTCATGGCTGTCACGATGCGTCAGGTTGAGCACCTGATAGCTGACACGCGTCACCGTGCCATCGGGCCGCACGTCCGAAAGACGCACAGAGACCTGCGCCACCGGCTTGTCGGAAGCCAGGCGCAATTTCAGCACCGGCGCGCCGAGGACGTCGAAGCTCGAAGTCAGCACAGGCGTGTCAAAGACAAGAGCGCCGCCGTCATCGAGACGCTGGTCGGTCGGGTGTTCGCCGACGCAGCCGGTGCCCATCCATTCGCCCCCGGCCTTGCCGTGGCTCTGCGGCGAGCAGATGGCGAGCGTTCCCTCAGGCGCGCTGCCGGTATGAAGGCCATGATCGCTGCCGAGCTGGAAAAGCTTGGGAGCAATGGACGCGGACGGCCAGTTCGCCTCCCCGACCCAGCGACCCGGTGCATCGGTGCGGGTGCCGGTGGGGGCGACGCTGTCATTGATATAGGCGCGAAGATCGGGCTCGTTCATGACGCCGGTATCCCGCCCCTTGAGCCAATGGTCCCACCAGCGCACGGCCTCTTGCAGGAAGCCGATGGCCGGGCCGGGAACACCGTCCTGCGGATAGATATGACCCCAGGGGCCGATGATGGCCTTGCGCGGTGTCTTCAGCCCTTCGAGGAGACGCGGCACGGCATTGGTATAGCTGTCGGCCCAGCCGCCAATGGCGAGCACCGGAACCTCGATATCCGAAAAATCCTCGCAGACCGAACCGTGCTTCCAATAATCGTCATAGCGCTGGTGTTCGAGCCAGAGCGCGGGAAAGAAGGGCAGGTTTTCGACGCGCTTCAGCCACGCCTCGCGCCAGCCTTCCCCGACAATTTCGGGATCGAGCGGCCGGGCCTGATAGGCCAGCATGATCGTGCCCCACCACAAATTATCGTTGAGCAGCAACCCGCCCATATAGTGGATGTCGTCGGTGTAACGATTGTCGGTCGAATAGGCGGTGATGATGGCCTTGAGCGCCGGCGGACGCCGCGCCGCCACCTGCAAGCCGTTGAAACCGCCCCAGCTCTTGCCCATCATACCGACGTTGCCGTCGCACCAGGGCTGGGCGGCAATCCAGGCGATGACCTCGAGCGCATCATCCTGTTCCTGCTTCAGATATTCGTCGGCCATATGGCCATCGCTCTCGCCTGAGCCGCGCATATCGACGCGAATGGCGGCATAGCCGTTCTGGGCAAAAAAGC
Organism: Devosia sp. Root685; assembly: GCF_001427875.1. GTDB lineage: Bacteria > Pseudomonadota > Alphaproteobacteria > Rhizobiales > Devosiaceae > Devosia. The sequence continues at coordinate 727,209 of NZ_LMHK01000002.1, forward strand.
CGTGCATGGGCTCGTCCCGCCCGCGCGTCCCGTCGCGCTTGCGATAGGGAATATATTCAAGGATCGCCGGGACCTTGGCGTCGTCCTCAGGCAGGAACAGCCGCGCGCCGAGCCGCGTACCGTCGCTGAGGGGGATCCAGATATGTTCGGTGATGCGAATGGTCATGAGAAAGTCCGGAAATTTCTTAAAATTCGCGGATGCTTTCACACCCACCTTCTGTCATCCCGGCCTTGAGCCGGGATCCATCTTGAGATCTCAGGATGGGCCCCGGCCTAAAGCCGGGGTGACATCCGAGTTTGCAAAAGCGACAGCGCGCTAGGCCGTCACCTGCCGCTTGGCCAAGACATCATCGAGCCAGTCACGGCGCAATTCGGGCACCGAGGTCACCAGCTCTTCGGTATAGGGGTGGAAAGGCGGCTGGAAGATTTCCGCCGTCGGCCCCTGCTCGACTATTCTGCCGCGCCGCATGACAAGCGTGCGGTCGGCCAGGCGCCGCACGACGCCCAGATCATGGGTGATAAAGAGATAGGAAAGCCCCAATTCCTGCTGCAGGCTTTTCAGCAGCTTGAGAATGTCCTCGGCCACCAGCGGATCAAGCGCAGAGGTGACTTCATCGCAGATGATCAGATCGGGCTTGGCCGCGAGCGCCCGGGCAATGCAGACGCGCTGCTTCTGCCCGCCTGACAGGGCACCCGGCAGACGCGTTGCAAAATCCTGCGGCAGGCCAATGAGATCGAGGAGGCGCGAAACCTCTTTCGCCTTGGGCACATCATGCATGCCGAAGTAGAATTTCATCGGCCGTCCGATGATTTCTCCAACCGTTTGGCGCGGATTGAGCGCCACGTCGGGCAGCTGATAGACGAGTTGAATACGCCGCAATTCCTCTTTGCTGCGATGCTTGTAGGAGCGATCGAGCCGGCGCCCGTCAAAGCTCACCATGCCCGCAGACGTCGGCAGCAGGCCGGCAATGGCACGGGCCAAGGTCGATTTGCCCGAGCCGGATTCACCCACCACGGCCAGCGTCTCGCCCCGGCGCAGATTGCACGAAATATCGTCCAGCACCGGCGTCTTGCCATAATAGGCATGGACCGAACTGACATCGAGCAGCACGTCGCCAACACTATGCGAGGCAATGGCGCCCGAGAGATTACCCTGCCGCTCGGCAACGAGCATCCGCGTATAATCCTCACGCGGCGCTTCGAGCACCTGCTCGGCCGTCCCCTCTTCCACCATTTTGCCGTGGCGCAGCACCATGATGCGATTGGCGATCTGGGCCACAACGGCAAGGTCATGGGTGATGTAGAGGGCCGAGGTATTGTAGCGCTGGATCAGGCTTCGCAGCAGCGCCAGCACCTCGATCTGCGTCGTCACATCGAGCGCCGTCGTCGGCTCATCGAGGACGATAATATCGGGCCTGCAGGACATGGCCATGGCCACCATGGCGCGCTGCAATTGGCCGCCGGAAACCTGATGCGGATAGCGCTCCCCAAAGGTTTCGGGATTGGGCAGTTGCAGAGTTTTCAGCAGTTCAAGCTTCCAGGCTTCCGCTTGCGGCCGGGTCATCTTGCCGTGATACAAAGCACCTTCGACGATCTGTTCACCAATGCGAATGGCCGGATTGAACGCCGCTGCCGCCGATTGCGCCACATAGGCAATCCGCGCCCCGCGCATGTTTTCGCGATTGGCGCGGGTTCCTTCCATCAGCGATGTACCGCCGATGTCGATCGTACCACCCACGATCCGGCAACCGCCACGGCCATAGCCCATGGCCGCAAGGCCGATGGTGGATTTGCCCGCGCCGGATTCACCGATCAGCCCCAGCACTTCGCCCGGCGCGAGATCGAGATCGATCCCATCGACAAGCAGATTGCCATTGGGCGCCGCAACCTTGAGGCCACGAATAGTGAGCACATTACTCATCGATCGGCTCCCTGGGTTGTGCCGGCCGCGTTCAGCAGCCAGTCGACCACCAGATTGACCCCGATTGTAAGAAGCGCAATCGCGGCCGCCGGAAACAGCGGCGCGTAAAGCCCGTACAAAATGGCCTGCTGATTATCCTTCACCATGCCACCCCAATCCGCGAAAGGCGGCTGAATGCCAAGGCCGAGGAACGAAAGGCCGGCAACGAACAGGAAGGTGAAGCAAAAGCGCATGCCGAATTCGGCGATCAGCGGCGGCAACGCATTGGGCAGGATTTCGCGCGTGATCAGCCAGCCCATGCTTTCGCCGCGCAAACGCGCAGTTTCGGCATATTCGAGCACCGAAATGCCCTGCGCCACGACACGCGCCAAACGAAACACGCGCGTACTATCGAGAAGCGCAATGGTAAAAATCAGCACCGGCACCGAAGAGCCAAGCGCCTGCAGCACCACCAGCGCCGAAATCAGCACCGGAATGCACATGACGGTATCGACAATGCGCGAGAGCACGGTATCGACCCAACCGCCAAACAGCGCCGCAACGAATCCGAGCGGAATGCCGATCGAGAACGAAATCAGCGATGCCGCCAGCGACACACCGATCGACATCTGCGCCCCAGCAAGCAGCCGCGAAAACATGTCGCGGCCGTTCTGATCGAGACCGAACCAGAACTGGCTCGACGGCGGATCGAAGGGCGCGCCGACGATCTCGTTCATGCCATAGGGCGCCAGCATCGGCCCGAGGAGAAACACCAGGAGGTTGAGCGTCACGATGGTGAGCCCGAGCCAGGCGGAAACGGGAATTGCCTTGAGTTTGCTGGTCATCGTGGATGCCTCAGGCGTGGATTGAGGGCGATGGCGGCGATATCGGCAATGGAATTGAGGATGACATAGGCCGCCCCAAAAACCATGGCGGCCGCCTGCACCAGCGGCAGATCGCGCTTGGCGACCGCATCGACCATGAAGCGCCCGAGCCCGTTATAGTTGAAGATCGCTTCCACCAGCACGACGCCGGTTATGAGATAGGCGATGTTGAACGCCACCACATTGACGATGGGCGCCGCCGCGTTGGGCAGCGCATGGCGCAGCACCACGCGCTTGGTCCGCAGACCCTTCAAAAACGCCGTTTCCACATAGGCTTGATCCATGACCGAAAGCACAGCCGTGCGGGTCATGCGCATCATCTGCGCCACGGTGACGAGCACCAGCGTCAAAGCCGGCAAGGTCGTCGCCCGCAGCCAGTCAGGAAAGCTCATGCCCGCATAGGTATCGGCAAGGCTCGGCAAGAGGTTGAACTGCACCGAGAGGAACAGGATCAGCAGCAGGCCCAAAAAGTATTCAGGCAGGGACACGAAGGCCAGCGCCACGATATTGATGCCGCGGTCGAACACCCCGCCCCGGCGCACCGCCGCCGCGAGGCCCAGCAACACGGCAATCGGCACCGAGACAATGGCAGCATAGGCGGCGAGCGCCATGGTATTACCAAAACGCGGCCAGAGGAGATCGGCCACCGGCTGACGATTGGCCAGCGACATACCGAGATCCCCGGTCACGAAACCATGGAGCCAGCCGAGATAACGCTGCCAGGCGGGAAGATCGAGGCCGAGATCCTGTCGGAGAGCAGCCAGCGATTGCGGCGTTGCATTCTGTCCGAGAATTGCCGAGGCGACGTCGCCCGGCAGGAGCTGGGTGCCCGCGAAAATCAACGCGGACACCAGCAGGAGCGTCAGGACCCCAAGCGCGACACGCTTAAGGATGAGTTGGATCATTATGCTTCGAGCCAGACCTTTTCAGCGAGGCGCGCGCCCATGAAGTTGAACATCGGATGGGTGGTCACCCCGCCAAGCTTGGAGGAAACGGCATCGAGATAATCGCCGAACATCGGGATCATCGCGCCGCCATCGTCGGAAACCAACCGCTGGAGTTCGGCGTAGATTTCCTTGCGCTTGGCATTGTCGAGCAGTGCCCGCGCTTCGATCAACTTGGCGTCGAACGTCTCGTTCTTCCAATGCGTATCGTTCTGCGCCGAGGTCGAGGAATAGGCGATGGTCAGCATCTGATCGGCCGTCGGACGACCGCCCCAATAGCCCATCGAGAACGGCGCCTTCATCCAGACATTGGACCAGTAGCCGTCTGCCGGCTCGCGCTTGATCGAGAGATTGATGCCTGAGGCGGCAGCATTGCCCTGGAAGATCGCCGCCGCGTCAACCGCCCCCGAAAAGGCCGCGTCCGAAGCCGAGAGTTCGATGTTGAGGCTGTCGAGACCGGCTTCCTTCAAATAGAACTTGGACTTTTCGGGATCATAGGCGCGCTGCGGCAGGTCCGCGGCGTAGAACGGGTCCGTCACCGGGATCGGATGATCGTTGCCGAGCTGGCCATAGCCACGCAGCGCCGTGGTCAGAAGCTGCTCGCGGTCGATCGCATACTTGATCGCCATGCGCACATTGTTGTCGGTGTAAACGCCCTGGGTGCAATCCATCAGGAAGGTGAAGTGCTGGCCACCGGCCGACTGCACCACTGAAAGGTTCGGATTGCGCTTGAGGAGATCGACAGTCTTGAAATCGAGCTGATTGATGGCGTGCACCTGCCCACTCATCATCGCATTGGTGCGGGCCGCGATATCGTTGATAACGATGACTTCGACCGCATCGACCCAGGCGGTATCGGGCTTCCAGTAACTTTCGTTGCGGGTAAAGCGCGCCCGCACGCCCGGCTCGTAGCTTTCCATGACGAAGGGACCGGTACCGATCGGCTTGGTCCAGTCCTCGAAGCCTTCGGGCACGATGAGGAAGTGATAGTCGGAAAGAATATAGGGCAGATCGGCATTGCCGCTGTCGAGCACGATCTTGATTTCGCTGTCCGACACCTTGACCACATCGGAGAACTGGCCGGCCGTCGAGCGCGCCGCCGAGGTCGAACCCGCGCCACGATGCAGGTTCAGCGAATAGAGAATATCTTCGGCGCCCAGCGTCTTGCCATTGTGGAAGGTGACGCCCTGACGGATTTTAAAGGTCCATTCCTTGGCGTCGGCCGAAGGTTCCCAGCTTTCGAACAGCTCGGGCTGGACCATATTGTCCTTGTCGATTTCGACAAGCCCGTTGAAGACCATATAGGCCTGGTTGACCGGCACCCAGTCATTGAGCACGCGAATGTCGAAATTGTCGGTGGTAGAACCGCCGCCGATCCCGAGCTTGAGCACACCGCCGCGCTTGGGCGCGGCTTCCTGCGCGAATGCGGACGGCACAACGAGGCCGCTGGCGAGAGTGGTGAGACCGAGCCCTGCTGCACCAGCGATGAACTGGCGGCGGCTCAGGTCGAATGACGACGTGTTCTGCGACATATTCCTACCTTGCTTATTTTTGCTTACCGCGCGTCCGCAAGGGCAGCGGAGGCGGTCCCCATGGCCGGAATACTAGTGGGCAAATGATGGCATCAGGTATGATTTAAAATCATACCCCTATCAGAATCCGGCGTGCATGGTTTGATCGGTAACGAGGCTAGATGGCGTTCTGTTGGGGGAGGCAGCGCAACGCAAAGACGCGCACCTTCCCGGCTTGGTTAAAGGTAATGCAGCGCCGCCCCTGGCGCGTTTTGGAGCATTTTGAGATGGAGCTTGCGACTGCCGTAGGTCTCATCGGCGCAGTAGCCTACCTGGCAGGCTATGCCTTGATTCAGATGCGCGTGCTCACAATCGATGACGGCCGCTATGCAGCACTCAACGTCCTCGGGGGCGTGGCTCTGATATACTCCCTGATGTGGAATTTCAACCTTGGGTCCTTTTTGACCCAGGCTGCCTGGCTGGTTTTCACGGTCGTCGGCTATGCCCATAGCCGCCATCAGCGCCGTAAGAACGCCGCCAAGCCCTCCGTCATTCAGGCTGCCGCCAACGATCCCGAACCGCCCGCGGCCGTGGCCTAATCAACTGTCATTGTTGACATTGTGCGCGATCAGCCAGTCGCTGACCTCGCGCACGATCCGGCGCTGATGCCGGTCGGCCGGCCTCATCAGATAAAAGCGCCCCTCCGATTGCATGGTGTGGTTATGCACAGGCACCAAAGTTCCCGCGTCGAGCTGTTCGCGGATCAGCCAGGTCCAGCCCAGCACGTAGCCCCCGCCCTGCATGGCTGCGGCAACGCAAAGCCCATAGTCGCCCAATAGCCAGCGCCGTTGCCCCTCGGGCGGTGTCAGGCCGGCGCTGCGCCACCAATGCGGCCAGTCCTGCCATTCGCGCATCGTATCCTCGATGCTGATGATCACCGGATCGGGCACCTCGAGCAAAGGCAGGAGGCCCGGCGCTGCGACAGGCACGATCTCCTCTCGGCCCAAAACGATCAGATTGACCCCGGCAGGCCGCTCGCTGCGATAAAAGACCGCCAGATCGAATTCATCGAGGCGCAGGTGCACGATATCGTCGGTCACCTTGAGGCGCAGTTCGAGCCCGGGAATTTCCTGCTGCATGCGCGTCAGGCGCGGCATGAACCACTGATCGGCAATGCCGCGCGAGCAGGCGACGGTAATCTGACGTGGGCCCGACCAGTTGCGCACGCCCTCGGTGACGGCAGCAACCTCGCCCAATAGACGCGAGACATCGGCCGCATAGGCCTCGCCCATAGGCGTCAGATGCACCCCGTGCACGGCGCGGGCAAAGAGTTTTGAGCCGATAAAAGCTTCAAGCTTGCCGATCTGCCGGCTGACCGCGCTCTGGGTCAGCCCCAGTTCCACCCCGGCGCGGGAGAAGCTGCCGAGACGCGAGGCCGCCTCGAAGACCACGAGCGCATTGAGCGGCGGCAATTTCTGCAATTTGGCCATTGTGAACTTCGACGCGCGCCGACGATCGGCCGATTGACACCAACAGGTCCCGGCTTACCGCACCGCGCAAAGCCACGCATCTTAATTCGTGGAAGCCGCACTAGCCTTGACCACTTGCACCACTTCGGCAATCGGCACCGTACGCAGCGTTGGCGCCGTTTCGGCATCGAGCGCGATGGCGAGGCGCACATAGCGGTCGGTCGGGCAGATTTGCATGAATGGATCAAACCCGATCCAGCCAAGACCCTCATCAAAGGCTTCGGCCCAGGCATGGAGGCCATCTTCGCCGTCCACGAGGCGATAGCCCACGACATAGCGCGCCGGAATATCGAGCGCCCGCGCCGCCCCGATAAAGAGATGCGCATAGTCTGCCGCCGCCGGCCGCGGCTCTTCGGTCACGTCCTGCGCCTGTTCCTGTCCGCCATCCGCCTGCATTTGCTGGGCCTCCGGCTCTTCGGGCGGCATGCCGAGCGTCTCGCCGACCCGCTCCATCAGCGCGTGACAGATACTCAGCCGGCTCTCCTTGCTGTCGCGAAACGGCGCGTAGAACTCGGCCGGCACTTTGGTCAGCTCCGTACGCCGCCGATAAAGCGCCGGCACCGGTTCGCCGGCCGGCCGCCCCAAGACGCCATGACTATCGCGCGTCGTCACTTCGCCGCGCACGTGGATTGTGATCTCGCCCTCCGGCCGCATCTGATTGACCAGATGCGCCGCATTGCCAAAGCCATCGGTGAACCGCCCGGCATTGCCAATGCCCGGCCCTTCGACGCTCCAGCTTTCAACCGTCTGCGTCGGCCCGCTCGGCGGGGTCAGCAGCAGGTGAAACACGGCCTGCGCCGTGCCCTGCGGCACGCTCACACTCAGTTTATGGTCGATGGCAATCCGCATGGGCGTCAGGCTCAGTAAAAATTGTAGCTGGCCGACAGCGTGTCGGTCACCCGATTGTTGCCGTCGATGAAGTCGTTGAGAAATTCGTGGAGACCATGGGCGAAAATCTGATCCATATTGGTCCCCTCGACCAGCTTCAGGAGATCATCCATCGCGTCGTTACAGGCCTCGCGCCGCCCATAAAGCTTTGCCAGCAAGTTGAGATTATCGCGCACGAAATGCGCGCAATAGATCAGCGAGCGCGGCATTTCCGTCCGCAGGATCAGAAAATCGGCAATGTTATAGGCCTTGTAGCGGTCATGATAGACGTGCCCATAAGACCGATGCGCCGACGCTGCGCGCAGGATCAGCGTCCATTGCTGGATGTCGATCTCCCCGCCAACCAGGCTCGAACGCGGCAGCAGCACATAATATTTCATATCGAGAATGCGCGCCGTATTATCGGCCCGCTCGACGAAATTGCCCGCCTGCAAAAAGGCAAAGCCATCGTCGCGCAAAATCGTGCCCAGCAGCGCCCCGCGGAATTCATGGCTGCGCTGCCGCACCCATTGCAATAGCCCCAGCAGCTTTGCCCCGCGCACATCGCGCGGCTTGATTTGCGAGAATTCGAGCCAGGCCCCGTTCATGCTCTCCCACATATCCGTGGTGATCGCCGTACGCACCGACCGCGCATTGGTCCGCGCCGCCTGCAGGCACGAATAGACCGAAGATGGATTGGTCGGGTCGAACATCATGAAATAGGCGACCGTGTCCACGTCGGCGACCTCGTGCCTCTCGGCAAAGGCCTCGTCCATTTCCGCCGCCCGCAGCATGGAAATCAGATGCTCGCTCGCCCCGCCCTCGCGGCGGCTCGTGAGCGACATGCGATAACCGACCTCCAGGAGGCGCGCCATATTCTCGGCGCGCTCCACATAGCGCGAAAGCCAGAAAAGGTTCTGGGCCGTCCGTCCGAGCATTCTCATGCCAGAACCTCATCGACAGAACCGCAGAGAAAAACTGAAGGAATAAAAATCATCATCAGTCTTCCAGCACCCAGGTATCCTTCGTCCCGCCGCCCTGCGACGAGTTCACCACCAATGACCCCTTCTCGAGCGCCACGCGCGTCAGCCCGCCGGGCGTGATCCGCACCTCGTCGCCCACCAGCACATAGGGCCGCAAATCGACGTGCCTCGGCGCCACATCGTTGTTGATATGCGTGGGACAGGTCGAGAGCGCCAAGGTTGGCTGCACGATGTAATTGTCGGGCCGCGCGATGATCTTCTTTTTGAATTCCTCGTGCTGCGCCTTGGTCGAAGTCGGCCCCACCATCATGCCATAGCCGCCCGAACCATGGACTTCCTTGACCACAAGCTCCGCGATATTCTCAAGCACCCAGGCCCGCTGCTCCACATCGGTGCAGTTATAGGTCGGCACGTTATTGAGCAGCGCCTTCTCGCCGAGGTAAAATTCGATGATTTCGGGCACATAGGTATAAACCGCCTTGTCATCGGCAATCCCGGTCCCCGGCGCATTGACGAGGGTGACGTTTCCCGCCCGATAAGCATCGAAAATACCCGGCACACCCAGCATGGAATCGGGTTTGAAGGTCAGCGGATCGAGATAGTCGTCGTCGATGCGGCGATAGATGACATCGACGCGCTCCGGCCCCGTCGTCGTCCGCATATAGACCTTGCCGCCATCGACGAAGAGGTCCTGCCCCTCGCACAGTTGCGCACCCATCTGATCGGCAAGAAACGAGTGCTCGAAATAGGCCGAGTTATAAATTCCCGGCGTCAACACCGCGATCACCGGATTGCGCCCCGCCCCGGCCGGCGCCACGCTTTCAAGCGTCCGCCGCAGGTTTTCGGGATAAGTCTCGACCGGCGCCACCTTGCTGCGCTGGAACAGGTCCGGCGCCAGCATCATCATCGCCTCGCGGTCCTCCAGCATATAGGAGACCCCCGACGGCGTGCGCAGATTATCCTCCAGCACGTAGAATTCGTCCGGCCCCACCCGCACGATATCGACGCCGATAATGTGGGCGTAAACGCCCCGCGCCGGCTCCAGCCCCATCATCTGCGGACAGAAGGCGGCATTGTTGAGAATGAGTTTTTCCGGAATCCGCCCGGCCTTCAAAATTTCCTGACGGTGATAGACGTCATAGAGAAAAGCGTTGAGCGCCTTGACCCGCTGCTCGATCCCCCGCGATAGCTTGCGCCACTCATTGGCGGCAATAATGCGCGGAATGACATCGAAGGGGATGACCTTTTCGGTGCCCTCTTCCGAACCATAGACGGCAAAGGTGATGCCGAGCTTGCGGAAAATCGCCTCCGCATCGGCCTGCATCAGCGCCAGCCCCTTTTCGGGCTGCTCCGCCAGCCACTCGCTGAGAGCGCGGTAAGGTTCGCGGACCGATCCGTCCGCATTATACATTTCGTCAAACGGCGTGTTTTCGCCCATTACTCATCGCTGGTTTGATACGGCTTTCCCATCGCCAAACCATTGCTACACAATTGGTTGCTGCCGTCCAGACGATCAAAGCCGCGACATGCCGCTTTTTAGTGCAGGTCAGCCTTGCGCGAAGCCCGCACAAAATGCTCTCATTCGCCGCGCGGACGATTTGTACTCTCTCCGCCTTGCCTCTCCAGCCTCAGCCGCTAGTCTTGTGCCCGAGAGAGGAAATCCCATGACCATCGAGATTCTGCAGACCGGCCCACTGCTGGCCTCCTGCGAAAAAGCTCTTGCCGAGCGCTACACCGTCCACAAGCTGCATGAGATTGCCGACAAGGACGCCTGGCTTGCCCAAAACGGCGCCCGCATCCGTGCCCATGCCGGCTCCGGCGTTCAGAAGCCGCTGATGGAAAAGCTGCCTAATCTCGAAATCATCGCCAGCTTCGGCGTCGGCTACGATAATATCGACACATCAGCCGCCAAAACGCGAAATATCCGCGTCACCAATACGCCCGACGTGCTCAATGATGCCGTCGCCGAAATCTCCATCGGCCTGATGATCGCCCTCGCCCGCCGCATTCCTCAGGGCGACCAGTTCGTGCGCACCGGCAAATGGCCGGGCAATAATTTCGGCCTCTTTTCCGAATTGACAGGCAAGACCGTCGGCATTCTTGGCCTCGGCCGCATCGGCAAGGAAATCGCCACCCGCGCCCAGGCGATGAAAATGCGCGTCGTTTACTACGGCCGCCATCAGCAGCCGTCCGTGCCCTATATCTACTACAACAATCTCGAAGACATGGCCCGCGACAGCGATTGGCTCGTCATCATCGCCCCCGGCGGCAAGGGCACCGAAGGCATCGTTTCCAAAAAAGTCCTTGAAGCCCTCGGCCCCAAGGGCATGCTGGTCAACGTCGCCCGCGGCACGCTGGTCGACGAGCCCGCCATGGTCGAACTTTTGCAGAACGGCGGCCTCGGCGGTGCGGCGCTCGACGTCTTCGAAAAGGAGCCGCAGGTGCCCGACGCCCTGCTCGGCCTCGACAATGTCGTCCTCTCGCCCCATCAGGGCAGCGCCACCAACCAAACCCGCGACGCCATGGGCGCGCTATTGGTGGCCAATCTCGAAAAACACTTTGCCGGCGAGCCGCTGATTTCGGCGGTGGTGTGAGACCCGCCCCACTCCCGTCCGGCGAGTGGGGCAAAAGCGCTTGAACCAGTTACTGCGCCAGGAAAGCCTTGGCGTATTCTGCGACCGACGCCTTGTGAATGACATCATAGTGCGTGGCGCCGGGAATGATGGCCAACTGGTTGACCGTCGGCCGCGAGGCGCCATCGAACCCGGCATCCCGCGTACCGCCACCGAACAGGCGATACATCTCGGCGATATGCTCGGGATACATCATGTCGGCATCAGCAAAGATCAGCAGCGTCGGTGCCTTGATCTCAGCGATATCAGCGCTCCAGTCATATGCGCCCTGGTTCATCTCGCCGGTCTTGCGCATCATCGCTTCCCAGTCGACGTCGGGGTAAAGCGCCGCGAGCGGGGACTGCGCCAGTTGCGCGCCGATGGTCGCGGCCATGGCCGGCATCTGCTTGAATGCCGCCTCCACCTCCGGATAGTTGCCGCTGCTCTTCACGCTCGTGCCAATCACGACCAACCTGCCGACCCGATCGGGATGCCGGATCGCGGTTTGCAGCGCCACACCGCCACCCAGTGAGTACCCCATTACATCGACACGATCGAAGCCCAGCTTGCCCAGCAGCGCATCGACGTCATCGGCCATCTGCTGGCTGCTCCAGGGCGTCGCCGCATCCGAGCTCAGCCCGTGGCCACGCATATGGATGGCGATGACCTGACGATGTTCAGCCATCGCGGCCAGCGGGGCGCCGAACATATCCGATGGGTTGACGCCACCATGCAGCATGACCAGCGGCGACCCCTCGCCATGAATTTCGTAGTAAATCTCGACGCCATTGACCGCGACGCGATCCGTCTTGCTCGGAACGCTCATCGACACCTCTCCTTGGGCAAAGCTTGGGGCAACCACAGCCAGGGCCGCAACAATGGCAAGGCCCGCTATCACCTGTTTCAACATTTCCACCTCCATACATATCCGCAACGTTACATAACTACATGGATATATACAAGGCCTATTCGAGATCCTCCTGCACCATCGCCCCCGCCGCATGGATGCAGACGATCTCCAGGCGGTCTGGCCCCATATTGGTGAACTTGTGCGGCACATTGGCCGGCGCGATGGCGATATCGCCGGCTCCGAGCTCAAAGGTTTCCTCGCCGGCCACGACCTTTGCCCGGCCACGCTTGACGATCCAGGTTTCGGGATAGGGATGGATATGCAATCCCGGCCCCTGCCCCGGCTCGTTATCGACCGAAAAGAACGAGATCGGCGTGCCAAAGCCGCCACCCTCAAAGCGAATGGTGCGGCTCGTTGAAACCGGCCGATCCGCCGCGCGCAAAACATAGGTCATAATCTGTCTCCTCGTGTCGTCAGAACGACGAACGAGGGAACAGCGTTTCGACACCACTAAAGCGCTCCTCTCCCTCGCCGTCATTGCCGGGTTTATCCCGGCAATCCACCTCACCTCCGCATGGGACCGCCGAACCCGCCCCACCCGGCAAAAACTCATGCCCGCCTTGCACCAAACTGCATGAGACCCCGATTAACAGTTCCACCAGAACCCGATAGCCTCGGACTGATTTGGCCTTCGGGCCCGCAAGGAGCAAGACGATGACCGAGTGGTGGCGTGGCGGAGTGATCTATCAGGTCTATCCGCGTTCGTTTCAGGACAGCAATGGCGACGGCGTCGGCGATCTGCCCGGCATTCTCGACCGGCTCGATCATATTGCCAGCCTTGGCGTCGATTGCATCTGGCTTTCGCCCATCACCCAGTCGCCCCAGGCCGATATGGGCTATGACGTTTCCGAATATATGCAGGTCGATCCGCTTTTCGGCTCCTTGCAGGATTTCGACCAGTTGATGGAAAGGGCCCATGCGCTGGGCCTCAAAGTCATCATGGATCAGGTCGTCAGCCACACCTCCGACCAACACCCCTGGTTTCGCGAATCCTGCTTTTCCCGCGATAATGCCAAGGCCGACTGGTATGTCTGGGCCGATGCAAAACCCGATGGTTCGCCGCCCAACAATTGGCTCTCCGTCTTCGGCGGCTCGGCCTGGGAATGGCACACCGCGCGAAAACAGTATTTTCTGCACAATTTCCTAACCTCGCAGCCCGACCTCAATTTTCACAATCCGGCGGTGCAGGAAGCGGTGCTCGAAGTCATGCGCTTCTGGCTCGACCGCGGCCTCGATGGCTTCCGCCTCGATACGGTCAATTACTATTTCCACGACGAAAAGCTGCGCTCCAACCCGCCGCTGAAGTCCCTCAAGGGCAAGCCTTCGGTGAACCCCTATGACATGCAGAGCCACAAATATTCCAAGAGCCAGCCAGAGAACGTCGGCTGGCTGAAACGCGTGCGCGAAATGATGGACGCCTATCCCGGCGCCACCACGGTCGGCGAGGTGGGCGACGACGAGCGCGGCCTTGAACTGATGAAGCAGTACACATCAGGCACAGACCTGCTGCACATGTGCTATTCCTTTGATTTCCTTGGGCCCAAATTTAGCGCCGAGCATTTCCGCACCAAGGTCGCGCGCTTCTTTTCGAACGACGAAACCGGCTGGCCGTGCTGGAGCTTTTCCAACCACGACGTCATCCGCCCCATGACCCGCTGGGCCAAATTCAGCGCCTCGCCGGCCGATCTCTCCCGCCAGGCGGCGGCCTTGGTCATGACCATCAAAGGCTCGGTCGGGCTCTATCAGGGCGAAGAACTGGGCCTGCCCGAAGCCGACATTCTCTTCGAGGAACTGACCGATCCGCGCGGCATGCGCTTCTGGCCCGAAGACAAGGGGCGCGACGGTTGCCGCACGCCGATGCCCTGGCAGCATGATCTCCCCCATGCGGGGTTTTCGACCGTCACGCCCTGGCTGCCCGTAAAACCTGCGCATCTCGCCCTCAGCGTCGATGCACAAAATGCCGATCCGGAATCGACATTGAATTTCTTCCGGAAATTCATCGCCTGGCGCAAATCGCACCCGGCGCTCCTGACCGGCTCGATCGACTTTTTCAAGACCGACGAACCCGTCCTCGCCTTCCGCCGCTCGGCAGGCAACAAGGACCTGATCTGCGTCTTCAACCTCTCGGCCGAAGAGCGCGTCGTAACCCTGAGCAAGACCGAACAAAAACTCGAACCCGTCAGCCACAACGCCCATCTCGACGGCAAAGCCCTGACCCTCGGCCCCAACGGTTTTGCGATCGTCGAAGCCCCCCGCAGGCGAAGGCAAAGTGCGCTATAAGGCGGGCTAACCCCCACCTAACCTCCCCCTAAGAGGGGGAGGAATCTTCCAGTGGGTCACCACCGCCGCAGCAAACTCGATCGGTCCCTCCCCCTTAGAGGGGGAGGTTAGGTGGGGTATCCCCTCAGCCCTTCTGTCCCTTCCACCCCAAAAGCCGCAGCGCATTGGCAGTCACCAGCAGCGTTGCCCCGGTATCGGCCAAAATCGCCGGCCACAATCCGGTAACCCCAATAATCGTCGTCACCAAAAACACCGCCTTCAGCCCGAGCGCGATGGTGATGTTCTGCCAGATGTTCGACATCGCCGCCCGCGAAATGCGGATCAGGTTGGCAACATCCATCACTCGCCCATGCAGCACCGCCGCATCAGCGGTTTCGAGCGCCACATCGGTGCCACCGCCCATGGCGATGCCGATATCGGCGGCGGCGAGCGCCGGCGCATCGTTGATCCCATCGCCAACCTTGGCCACCACCTTACCTTCAGCCTTCAAACCAGTGACGATCCGCTGCTTGTCCTCGGGCAGCAGTTCGGCATTCACCGCAATCCCGAGATCGGACCCAATCGCCTTGGCCGTGCGGGCATTGTCGCCGGTGAGCATGACCACGTCGGCGCCAAGTGCCTTGAGCGCGGCAAGCCCGGCGCGGGCATCCTCGCGCGGCTCGTCGCGCATGGCGATGAGACCGGCCACTTCATTGCCCGCAAGCAGCACCGAAACCGTCTTGCCCTCGTCGTTGAGCGTCCCGATGCGGCTCGAAAAATCGTCGGCAAGCGCGACACGCGCGGCCGCGGCCTTGGGCGAGCCGAGGAACAGTTCGACGCCTTCAAGCGTACCAACGACGCCCTTGCCGCCGACCGCTCCGGCATTGCTGGCCGCGACGGGTTCGACGCCCGCCGCCTTGGCCCTGCCCAGAATAGCCGTGGCCAGCGGATGGCTCGATCCCACCTCGAGGCTGGCAGCAAGCCGCAGCATTTCAACCTCCGAACGCCCCACAGCAACCACATCGGTCACCTGCGGCCGCCCCTCGGTGAGCGTGCCGGTCTTGTCGAGCGCGACCATATTGATCTTGCCCAATTGTTCGAGCACCACGCCGCCCTTCATCAGCAGCCCCTGGCGAGCCCCCGCCGAAAGCGCCGCGGCGATAGCGGCCGGCGTCGAAATAACCAGCGCGCAAGGGCAGCCAATGAGGAGAATGGCGAGGCCCTTATAGACCCACTCGTCCCACGAGGCCCCCGTAACCAGCGGCGGTAGAATGGCGACAAGGGCGCCGACCAGTAGCACACCGGGCGTATAATATTTCGAGAACCGGTCGATAAAACGCTCGGTCGGCGCCTTGGATTCCTGGGCCGTTTCGACCAGCGAAACGATACGCGCAATGGTGTTGTCAGCCGCAGCGGCGGTGACGCGGACACGCAAGGCGCCATCCTGATTGACCGTACCGGCAAAGACCTGATCGTCCGGCCCCTTATGCCGCGGCACGGATTCACCCGTCACCGGCGCCTCGTCCACCGCCCCCTCGCCCGACAGCACCACGCCATCGGCGGGCATGCGATCGCCGGGGCGAACCAGCACAATATCGCCCACAACGAGCGCTGCCGCGTCGATCTCGCTAACCCGCCCCGCAACCTCACGCTGCGCCCGGCGCGGCACGAGATTGGCCAAAGCCTTGATGCTGGCGCGGGCGCGGCCAGTCGCGATGCCCTCCAACAATTCGCCGACAAGGAACAGCAGCACGACAATGGCGGCTTCCTCCGCCGCATCGATGAACACCGCGCCGACGGCGGCGACGGTCATCAATGTTTCGATGGAAAACGGGCTGCCATTCATCATCCCCATCCGCGCCCGGCGGAAAATGGGAAGAAGACCGACCAGCATGGCCAGAATGAACAGCTCATTGTGCCACTGCGGCAGGAACCGCTCGAGCCCAAAGGCAGCCGCAACGGCAATGCCACAAAAGATCGTCAGCTGCGCCTTGGCCGTCTTCCACCACGGCCCGTCCTCGGCCGCATGATCGTGCCCATGCATGCCGTCGAGCGCGTCGGGCTTCTTGTCGGCGTGATCATGGTCATGATCGCCATGGTCGCCGTGATCATGCGCCGTCTCCGCCGCCTTCGGCGCAGCACCTGTCAGCGGCGCCACACGATAGCCAAGCTCGGTCACCTTCTTCTGCACCTGAGTGAGATCGGCGCCCTTGTGTCCAACAGTCATCGTGCCAGCGACGACAGAAACCGAAACGTCCTCGACACCGGGCAGCCGCCGCACGGCAGTGTCGATCTTGCTGGCACAGCTGGCGCAGTCCATGCCTTCGACACGGAAGCGTGTGCTCGTCTCCTCTGCGCTCATCTTTCGGCTCCTTGATTTTATCTCGAACCGGCGTACATCCTCTAGTGACTAGAGGAGCAAGCGGAAAAATGCAGCAGGGCATCACCATCGGCAATGTGTCGCAGGCAAGCGGGGTGAAAGTGCCCACCATTCGCTATTACGAACAGATCGGCCTCCTCCCCTCCCCACCGCGGACCGAAGGCAATCGGCGCAGCTATGACCACGAAGACCTGGAGCGGCTGACCTTCATCCGCCACTCGCGCGAGCTGGGCTTTGAAATCAACGAGATCAGAACCCTGCTCTCGCTGCAGGATCAGCCCACGGTGTCCTGCGAAGACGCCGACGCCATCGCCAGCAAGCATCTTGCCGACGTAAAACTCAAGATCGCGAGCCTGACGGCTCTGCAACAGGAACTGGAACGGATGGTGGAAGGCTGCTCGCATGGGCATGTCGAAACCTGCAAGGTCATCGACATTCTGGCTGATCATGGGAAGTGCCGGTTCCACGGCGAATAGCCGCCATTATGCGCCCCCGCACTCCTTAGATATGGCGCACAAGGGACTTGCTTCAAGCCCCGTGCCCTGCACTATAACCGCACTCCCACTCAGCCAAGGGAGTTTTAGATGATCTATTGCCACGGCACCCGCGCCGATCTCAAAACCGGCGACCTGCTGTCGCCCGGTTACAATTCCAATTTCGGACGGCGCCAGCCCGCCTCCTGGATTTACTTTGCCGCTACCCTCGACGCCGCCATCTGGGGCGCCGAGCTGGCTGAGGGCACAGGCCGGCAGCGCATCTACATCGTCGAGCCGACCGGGGAGTTCGTCGATGACCCCAATCTCACCGACAAGAAATTTCCGGGCAATCCCACAAAATCCTATCGCAGCCAGCAACCGCTCCGGATTGTCGGCGAGGTGACCGGCTGGCAGGGCCACCCGGCAGAACAACTGCAGGCGATGAAAGATAGCGTGGAGCGAATGCGGCAGGCCGGAGTGGAGGCTATAGATTAAGCACCGACCTCCCTTCCCCCCTTGAGGGAGAAGGTGCCCCAACGGGGCGGATGAGGGTATTCTTTCTATGCGCCTAACCACCTCCTCTGCGGAGGATAGATACCCCTCACCCTGACCAATTTGCTGAACGCAAAGTTGGTCTGTCCCTCTCCCTCAAGGGGCGAGGGAAGATCGGTGGCTACCCAGCCATCTCCTGGCTTTCCACCCGCGCGGCCTTCCCGGTCGAATAGATAAACGCGCAGATGAAAACAATCGTCAGCAGCAACACGATCGTCGGGGCCGGCGCACTATCCATGAAGAACGACAGATAAACCCCAAGCAGCGACCCGACGAGCGCGATCCCCGTCGCCAGCATCAGCATGGTCGAAAACCGCCGTGTCAGCAGAAAAGCGATGGCCCCGGGCGCGATCAGCATGGCAATGGACAAAATAATCCCCACCGCCTGCAAGGCGCCGACAATGGTCAGCGAGATCATCGCCAAAAGCCCATAATGCAGCAGATTGACCCGCAGGCCCACCGCCCGCGCCTGCCCGGGGTCGAAGGCATGGAGCAAAAAGTCCTTCCACTTGACCCCGATGATCGCAGCGATCACCACGGCAATCACCAGCGCCTGAAGGATATCGCCCATACCGACGCCGAGCATGTCGCCAAACAGAATATGGTCGAGATGCACGTCGGACTGGATTTTCACATAAAGCACCAGCCCCAGCCCGAACATGCCGGAGAAAACGACGCCCATCACCGTATCCTGCTTGATGCGGCTATTGTCCTTCAAGAACCCCGTGGCGATGGCCGAGAACATGCCGGCAACGAACGCACCGACGGCCAGCGGAATGCCGATCATGTAGGCAATGACCACGCCCGGAAACACGGCATGGGAAATAGCGTCGCCCATCAGCGACCAGCCCTTGAGCACCAGAAAGCACGACAGCAGCGCCATCGGCACGGCAACGAGGCCCGCGATGACGAGCGCATTGTTCATGAATTCGAACTGGAAGGGGAGAACCAGAAAATCCCAGAGGTTCATTGACCGGCCTCCAGCGCTTCTGCCGCGCGGCGGCGAGCCGCGAGCAGCCCATGCTTGGGCGCAAAGAAGAAGGCGAGAAGGAAGATCGTCGTCTGCATCACGACAATGATGCCGCCCGTGGCCCCATCGAGGAAATAGCTGACATAAGCGCCGACGAAACTGGTGATCGTGCCGATGGCGACAGCAATAATCAGCAGCCGCGGAAAGCGGTCCGTAAGCAGATAGGCCGTCGCGCCGGGCGTGACGACGAGGCAGATCACGAGGAATGCCCCAACCGTCTGCATGGCCGCAACCGTCGAAGCCGAAAGTAGCACGAAGAACACAGCGCGCAGCACTGTCGGCTTCAAACCGATCGAACGCGCATGGTTCTCGTCAAAGAAAGTGACCATCAGGTCCTTCCACTTGGCCAGCAGAATGGCCAGCGAGACAAAACCGATGATGGCGAGTTGCAGCGTGTCCTCGGGCGTAATGGCGAGAATATTGCCCAGGACGATGGTCTGGATATTCACCGAGACCGGCGAGACCGACACCATGAACAGCCCGAGACCAAAAAAGGCCGAGAAGATCAGCCCGATAATGGCGTCTTCCTTGAGTTTGGTGCGCTGATTGAGAAACAGCATGGCCGCCGCGGCAAGGCCACCCGAGAAGAACGCGCCGAGCGCAAAAGGCAGGCCCAGCATATAGGCGCCGGCAACGCCGGGCACGATGGAATGGCTGAGCGCGTCGCCGATCAGCGACCAGCCCTTGAGCATCAGGTAGCAGGAGAGAAAGGCGCAGACCCCGCCGACAAGGGCCGAAACCCACATGGCATTGGTCATATAGCCATAGGAAAATGGCTCGAGCAGTAGCTCCATTTACTTCTGCTCCTCCGGATTTTCATCCGGCGAATGCCGCCGCGCCTTGCCGCCTTCGAACAGCAGCGGCCGCTCGTCATCGGTGAAAACCCGCACGCCGGAATTCTCCCCGCCATTGGGCGCGTGGTTGATCACGAAGTGCCTGAGCACCCCGCCAAAGGCCTTTTCGAGATTGTCCTGCGTAAACGTCTCCTCGGTCGGGCCATAGGCCAGCACCGTACCCTTGATCAGAATAGTGCGATCGCAAAATTCGGGAACTGAGCCGAGATTATGCGTCGAAACCAGCATCACCCGGCCCTCATCGCGCAGTTCGCGCAGCAAGGCGATGATCTGGTCCTCGGTCTTGACGTCGACACCGGTAAACGGCTCATCGAGCAGAATGACCCGCCCGTCCTGCGCCAGGGCCCGCGCCAGAAACACGCGTTTCTTCTGCCCGCCCGACAGTTCGCCGATCTGGCGCTTGCGGAACTCGGTCATGTTGACGCGACGAAGGGCGGCTTCCACCGCATCGTGGTCGGCTTTTTTGGGAATGCGCAGCATGCCCATATGGCCATAGCGCCCCATCATCACGACGTCTTCGACCAGCACCGGAAAATTCCAGTCGACCTCCTCGGATTGCGGCACATAGGCGACGAGGTTTTTCTTTAGCGCCTGTGCCACCGGCATGCCAAGCACGGTGATTTCACCGCGGGCGAGGCGCACAAAGCCCATAATGGCCTTGAACAGCGTCGATTTGCCCGAGCCATTGACCCCCACCAGCGCCGCAATGGTGCCGGTGGGGATAGCAAAACTGGCGTCGCGAATGGCCGTTAGGCCATTGCGATAGGTGACGGTAGCGCCGTTTACGGCAATGCCAGAGCCGGTTTCAACCTCGGCATGGCGCAGTGGGGCATTCATTCCGTAAGGCCTTTGGCGATGGTTTCAGAGGTAACGCGGAGAAGATCGATATAGGTGGGGACGGGGCCATCGGCCTCGGTGAGGGAGTCGACATAAAGTACCCCGCCATATTTGGCGCCGGTCTCGCGGGCGACCTGTTCGGCCGGCGCCGGAGAAATGGTGCTTTCCGAAAAGATGACGCCGATCTGATGCTCGCGCATGGCGTCGATCACCTTGCGCACCTGCTGCGGGGTGCCCTGCTGATCCGCATTGATCGGCCAGAGATAGAGCTCCTTCAGCCCGAAATCGCGGGCAAGATAGGAAAAGGCGCCTTCCGAGGTCACGAGCCAGCGCTTGTCTTCCGGCACGGCAGCGAGTTCGGCCTGGATCGGCGCAATCATGGCCGAAATCTTGGCCTTATACGCCTCGGCATTGGCTTTGTAGGTCTCGGCATTGGCCGGATCGTGCTCGACAAAGGCGTCGCGGATATTGTCGACATAGATCATGGCGATGCTGGGCGACATCCAGGCATGGGGATTGGGTTTGCCCTGATACGGCCCCTCGGCAATGCCCATCGGGTCGATGCCGTCGGAAACCACCACACTCGGCACATCGTGCAGATTGGCAAAGAAGCGCTCGAACCAGAGTTCGAGATTGAGCCCATTATAAAGCACGAGATCGGCGCCCTGGGCGCGCTGAATATCGCCAGGGGTCGGCTGGTAATTGTGAATCTCGGCGCCGGCCTTGGTGATGGATTCCACCACCGCAGCATCGCCCGCCACGTTCTGCGCGATATCGGCGATGACGGTAAAACTGGTGACGGCCTTGAACTTGTCCTGGGCGAAAGCCGGAACAGCAGGCAGCGCGACCGAGAGACCCAGAGCAAGCAGCGTTCCGAGGGCCTGGCGTCGTGTACCGAAAAGCATTGAGTGATCCTTGTTGCGAATGATTTGCATTTTCACTCAATGTAGCGGGACGCCGAAAAGTTGCAAGTGGGAATGGTTTGCAAAAAGATCGGAAACAGGCCTGGCAGCCCAGACACTACATCTAGTAGGCAGCCCGAAGTGCGCCGCTTCTGCTGCGCGGCCGAAAAAACGCGGTGGAGTTCTCTGTGTTTGACGGGGAAAAGGCGCCCCATCCCTCTATCCCCATATAGTTCAAGGGGGATTCCCGATGCCCTTGATGTGCCGATCCCCATGATTCCAGGAACGGCAAAAAGTGATCGCCTTTCCCAACACCGACGACGCACGACACAGGCCGAATCTGATGGGATCGCAAAGGGCCGGAAATCGGGACATTTTTCGAACAAAATTCGACCGCGCACGCATCACAAATCGCCTGTCAAGCATTGATGACAGAGCTGACACAAACCATATACGTTGCAGTAAGGATTGCAGGAGCATACTACATATAGCGTTCAGGGCCTCTTACGATTCGTGAGAACCGGCAAGGCCTGAAGCCCCTCAGAAGCTGGTGTTTTTCAGCCGACGATTGGTACGCGTTTGTAGTGATTTTGCAGCGTTGAACTCTCTCATCTCTAGACCACTTCCGTGAGGATCCGATGACTATCACCGTCTACTCCAAGCCTGCCTGCGTCCAGTGCACCGCGACCACGCGCGCGCTCGACCGAAAGGGTATTGATTACACGGTCGTGGACATCTCCGAAGACGCGGCCGCTTATGCGCGCGTTGAGGAAATGGGCTACCGCCAGGTACCAGTGGTAGTAGCCGGCGATCAGCACTGGGCCGGCTTCCGTCCCGACATGATCGGCGGCCTTGCCTGATTTTAGGATGCGCGCGGGTATCGCCCGCGCCGAACGGAGCCGGATTGCAGGACCATGGGCAGTATCGTCTATTATTCCAGCACTTCGGAAAACACCCATCGCTTCGTCGAGAAGCTCGGGGTGCAAAGCGTAAGGCTGCCGGTCGATGCCGGCAGCGAGCCGCCGCAGGTGGATGAACCCTTTGTTCTGGTGCTTCCCACCTATGGCGGCGGTGGCGGCAAGGGCTCAGTGCCCAAGCCGGTAATAAAATTTCTCAATAACCCGGCCAATCGCAGCCTCATCCGCGGCGTGATCGCGGCCGGGAACACAAATTTTGGCGCAGCCTATGGCGAAGCGGGCGATATCGTCAGCCAGAAATGCGCCGTGCCCCTCCTCTATCGGTTCGAGCTTCTCGGCACGAAAGAGGACGTAGAAAACGTCAAACAAGGACTCGAACGGTTTTGGACACGCTCACACTAGACCGCACGGAAGATCGCCCGGCCTCCAAAGGGCAGGTCCAGGACCAGAGCCTGGATTATCACGCGCTCAACGCGATGCTGAACCTCTATGACGAGGCCGGCAACATCCAGTTCGACAAGGACAAGCAGGCTGCACACCAGTACTTCCTGCAGCACGTCAACCAGAACACGGTCTTCTTCCATAACCTGCGCGAGAAGCTCGAATATCTCTCCGTCGAGGGCTATTACGAACGCAGCGTGCTCGATCAGTATTCGTTCAATTTCATCCGCGATCTCTACGATCACGCCTATGACAAGAAGTTCCGCTTCCCGACCTTCCTCGGCGCGTTCAAATATTACACCAGCTACACGCTGAAAACCTTCGACGGTAAGCGCTATCTCGAGCGCTACGAAGACCGCGTCTGCATGGTGGCTCTGGCCCTGGCCCGCGGCAATGAGACCCTCGCCCGCGATCTCGTCGACGAGATCATGGCCGGCCGTTTCCAGCCCGCGACCCCGACCTTCCTCAATGCCGGCAAGGCCCAGCGCGGCGAGCTCGTCTCGTGCTTCCTGCTGCGCATCGAAGACAATATGGAATCGATCGGCCGCTCCATTAACTCGGCGCTACAGCTCTCCAAGCGCGGCGGCGGCGTGGCCCTCAGCCTCACCAATCTTCGCGAAATGGGCGCGCCCATCAAGCATATCGAGAACCAGTCCTCGGGCGTCATCCCGGTGATGAAGCTTCTCGAAGACTCTTTCTCCTATGCCAACCAGCTCGGCGCGCGTCAGGGCGCGGGTGCGGTCTATCTCAACGCCCACCATCCCGACATCATGCGCTTCCTTGATACCAAGCGCGAAAATGCCGACGAAAAGGTGCGCATCAAGACCCTCTCGCTCGGCGTCGTGATCCCCGATATCACCTTCGAATTGGCCAAAAACAACGAGGACATGTACCTGTTCTCGCCCTATGACGTGCAGAACGTCTATGGCGTGCCGTTCAGCGAAATCTCGGTCACCGAAAAGTACCGCGAAATGGTCGAAGACGGCCGCATTCGCAAGCGCAAGATCAAGGCGCGCGAGTTCTTCCAGGTGATCGCGGAAATCCAGTTTGAATCCGGCTATCCCTACATCATGTTCGAAGACACGGTGAACAAGGCCAACCCGATCGACGGCCGCATCACCATGTCCAACCTCTGCTCGGAAATCCTGCAGGTCAGCGAAGCCAGCGAATTCTCCGAGGACCTCTCCTATACCAAGATGGGCAAGGATATTTCCTGCAATCTCGGTTCGCTCAACATCGCCAATGCGATGGACTCCAGCGATTTCGGCAAGACCATCGAAACGTCCATTCGCGCCCTGACCGCCGTGTCGGACATGAGCAATATCTCGTCCGTGCCCTCGATCGCCAAGGGCAATGACGACAGCCACGCCATCGGCCTCGGCGCGATGAACCTTCATGGCTATCTCGCCCGCGAACGCATCTTCTACGGCTCGGAAGAAGGCGTCGATTTCACCAACATGTATTTCTACACGGTGACCTATCACGCCATCCGCGCCTCGAACCTGATCGCCACCGAGCGCGGCGAAAGCTTCAAGGGCTTTGAAAAGTCGAAATACGCCAGCGGCGAATATTTCGACAAATACATCCAGGCCGAATGGAAGCCGGCGACCGAGAAGGTTCTTGGCCTCTTCGAAACGGCCGGCATCCACATCCCGACCCGCGAAGACTGGCTGGAACTGAAAGATCTGGTCATGGCTCACGGCATGTATAACCAGAACCTCCAGGCCGTGCCGCCCACCGGCTCGATCTCCTATATCAATCACTCGACCTCCTCGATCCATCCGATCGTCTCGAAAATCGAGATCCGCAAGGAAGGCAAGATCGGCCGCGTCTATTATCCGGCCGCCTTCATGACCAATGACAACCTGGAATATTACCAGGATGCCTATGAGATCGGTCCTGAAAAGATCATCGACACCTATGCGGCGGCCACCCAGCACGTCGATCAGGGCCTGTCGCTGACCCTGTTCTTCCGCGATACCGCAACCACGCGCGATATCAACAAGGCGCAGATCTACGCCTGGAAGAAGGGCATCAAGACCATCTATTACATTCGTCTTCGCCAGATGGCGCTCGAAGGTACGGAGGTACAAGGCTGTGTCTCCTGCGCACTCTGACAAGAAAGCTGCCAAACCGATGAATATGCAATTCCGGCCGCTCAACCGCGTGCGCGCCATCAACTGGAACCGCATTCAGGACGACAAGGACCTTGAGGTCTGGAACCGCCTGACCAGCAATTTCTGGCTGCCCGAAAAGGTGCCACTCAGCAATGACATCCCGTCCTGGGCGACCCTGACCCCGGTCGAGCAGAAGCTGACCATCCGCGTCTTCACCGGCCTGACGCTCCTCGACACCATCCAGAATGGCGTCGGTTCCATCCGCCTGATGGCCGATGTCGCAACGCCCCACGAAGAAGCGGTTCTCTCGAACATCTCCTTCATGGAAGCGGTGCATGCCCGCTCCTATTCCTCGATCTTTTCGACCCTGTGCTCGACGCCCGACGTCGACGACGCCTATCGCTGGAGCGAGGAAAACACCTTCCTCCAGCAGAAGGCGACGCTGATCATGCAGCAGTATGACAGCGGAGACTCGCTCAAGAAGAAGATCGCTTCGGTCTTCCTTGAAAGCTTCCTGTTCTATTCCGGCTTCTATCTGCCCATGTACTGGTCGAGTAGAGCAAAGCTCACCAATACGGCCGACCTCATCCGCCTCATCATCCGCGACGAGGCCGTGCACGGCTACTATATCGGCTACAAATTCCAGCGCGAAATCGAGCGCCTGCCCGAAGCCCGCAAGCAGGAAATCAAGGACTTTGCCTTCGATTTCCTCCTCGAACTCTACGACAACGAGTCGCGTTACACCGAGGACCTCTATGACGGCGTCGGCCTCGCCGAAGACGTCAAGAAATTCCTCCACTACAACGCCAACAAGGCGCTGATGAACCTCGGCTACGAAGCCCTCTTCCCCCCCGAAGCCTGCAAGGTCAACGCGGCCATTCTTTCCGCCTTGTCCCCCAACGCCGACGAAAACCACGACTTCTTCTCCGGCTCAGGCTCGAGCTATGTCATCGGCAAGGCAATTGCCACCGAAGACGAAGACTGGAATTTTTGATTTTTTTCGCTGAACTGCAAAGGGCGCCACAAGGCGCCCTTTTTGTTTGCACCACGTCCCAGTAAACGCCCGCGGCCCAGCAGCCCCAGTAACCCCACCCCCAGTAACCCGATCCCCCAGTAGTCCTCATGGTGAGGTGCGGAGCGAAGCGCAGCCTCGAACCACGAGGGCGTGGCACAATCCCCTTTCAGCCAACTCCCCCCACCCCCAGTAACCCTCATGGTGAGGTGCTTTGCAGAGCAAAGCCTCGAACCACGAGGGTGTGGCACAATCCCCTTCCGGCCAATTGCCCCCAGTAGCCCCTCATGTGGCACCACCGCCCACCCCCAGCAAATTTTCCTCCCACGCCCCTACACAAAGCAAAATTCATATAAAGACATCTTTATATCCTTATTGACTTATGTCTTGCTCTCCGCCATCCTGCACTCGTCCAAGGTCCCCGCAAGGGGGTAACAGGGAATCCGGTGCGGCCCTGGCTTAGTCCGGAGCTGCCCCCGCAACTGTCGGCGGAGACGGGTGTTCAAAAGTCCACTGACCTCAAGGGGTTGGGAAGGAGAACGCCCGGTTCGATCCGCAAGCCAGGAGACCTACCATGGACGTGAACATCCCGCTCACAACCGATCGGGCGGATCGGTCAGAGGACACGTTTATGAGCTTTTCGAACCCGTTCCGAATGCGACGCTGACCTAAGGTCAGCTCCCCCAAAACACATCCGCCCGCGCCAAGTCTGCCGGGCGCATTTCCTTTTCTCAGCGCCCAAACCGCGCCGTGCTTTCGCACGCGCCGGCCCGCGCCCCTGTCGCATTGGACAAAGACCATGACCCGTTCAGCCAATCTCGGTTTCCCCCGCGTCGGCCTCCACCGTGAATTGAAGAAGGCCCAGGAAAGCTACTGGAAGGGCGATATCGACGCCTCGGCGCTCCACGCCACCGCCAAAGACCTGCGCGCCCGTCACTGGAAGCTGCAGCAGGACGCCGGCATCGACGTCATCCCCTCGAACGATTTCGCCTATTACGACCATGTGCTCGACACCTCGGTGCTGGTCGGCGCCATCCCGCCGCGCTTTGTCGAAATCACCGACCCCGACCAGCTCTATTTCGCCATGGCGCGCGGTACCGCCGCAGCGCCGGCCATGGAGATGACCAAGTGGTTCGACACCAATTACCACTTCATCGTGCCCGAACTGCACACCGGCCAGACCTTTGCCCTCAACGCGGCAAAACCCCTCGCCCATTACCATGAAGCCAAGGCCCTCGGCGTCGAAACACGCCCGGTGATCGTCGGGCCCGTCACCTTCCTCAGCCTTGCCAAGGCCAAGGACGAAGGCCTCGACACGCTCGATCTCATCGACAAGCTGATCCCGGTCTATGCCGATCTCCTCACCCAGCTCAAAGCTGCTGGTGCAGAATGGGTGCAGATCGACGAGCCCGTTCTGGTGCTTGACCTCAATGACAAGCAGAAAGCCGCGCTCAAGACAGCCTATGAGGTCCTCGGCAAAGCCGGTCCAAAGGTTCTGCTCACCACCTATTTCGGCGCCCTGCTCGACAATACCGAACTCGCTGCCACCCTGCCGGTCGCCGGCCTTCATATCGATCTCGTCCGCGCCCCCGAACAGCTCGATGATGTCCTTGCGGTGCTGCCGGAGGACAAGCTGCTCTCCGTCGGCGTCGTCGATGGCCGCAATATCTGGCGCACCAATCTCGACCGCGCGCTGAGCTTTGTTGCCCGCGCCTGGGACAAGATCGGCCCGGATCGTCTCGAAATCGCGCCGTCCTGCTCGCTTCTCCATAGCCCGGTCGATCTCGATGGCGAAACCAATCTCGACGCCGAGCTGAAATCCTGGATGGCCTTTGCCAAGCAAAAGCTCGCCGAAGTCGCCGCCCTGACCCAGGCACAGAAGCATGGTCGCGCCGCCGCCAAGACGGCATTCGACGCCTCCGCCGCGGCCGCAGCCGCCCACCGCGCCTCCCCACGCATCCATAAGGACGTCGTCAAGGCCCGCTCGGCCGAAACCATCAATCTCGACCGCGCCTCGGGCTTCCCCGCCCGCCGCGACAAACAGCGCGCCAAGTACAAACTGCCCGCCTACCCCACCACCACCATCGGCTCCTTCCCCCAGACCAGGGAAGTGCGCGAAGCCCGCGCCGCCTATAAAAAGGGTCTCCTCGACGCCGCCGGCTATGACGCCTTCCTCGAAAAGGAAACGGAAAATACCATCCGTATCCAGGAAGAGATCGGTCTCGACGTGCTCGTCCACGGCGAGTTCGAGCGCAATGATATGGTCGAATACTTTGGCGAACAGCTCGACGGTTTTGCCTTCACCAAAAACGGCTGGGTCCAGTCCTATGGCTCGCGCTGCGTAAAGCCGCCGGTGATCTTTGGCGACGTCTCGCGTCCCTCCGCCATGACCGTGCGCTGGACCGCCTATGCTGCCTCGCTCACCGACAAGCCGATGAAGGGCATGCTCACCGGTCCGGTGACCATCCTCCAATGGAGCTTTGTGCGCGTTGACCAGCCGCGCTCGGAAACGTGCCGCCAGATCGGTCTCGCCATTCGCGATGAAGTGGTCGATCTCGAAAAATCAGGCATCGGCATCATCCAGATCGACGAGCCGGCGCTGCGCGAAGGCCTGCCGCTGCGCCAGCGCGATTGGGATGCCTATCTGCGCTGGGCCGTCGATTGCTTCCGCCTCTCCGCCTCGGGCGTCGAGGACGACACGCAGATCCACACCCACATGTGCTACGCCGAATTCAACGACATCATGCCCGCCATCGCCGAAATGGATGCCGACGTGATCTCCATCGAAACCTCGCGCTCGGCCATGGAACTGCTCGAAGCTTTTCGCGATTTCAAATACCCCAACGAGATCGGGCCTGGCGTCTGGGACATCCACTCGCCGCGCGTGCCTGATCAGGCCGACATGCTCGCCCTGATGCACAAGGCCGCCGAAGGCATTCCGGCCGACCAGCTCTGGGTCAACCCCGACTGCGGCCTCAAAACCCGCAACTGGCCCGAGGTGAAAGCCTCCCTCACCAACCTCGTCAACGCCGCCAAGGCCCTCCGCGCCTAAGCGTCGAACGATCCCAAACGAAGAGGCGGCCCCCGGCCGCCTCTTTTGCTTTAGATCACCCCGTAGGCCTCATGGTGAGGGTTTCGCGAAGTAACCCAAACAATCCAGCAAGCCGCCATCTCCACTTTTCTGTCGACACATTGGCACCACTTAAGGCAATGTCGGCCGCATAACGACGACAAGACAAGCAATCTGTTGACAAAAAAGCGCCGGGAGAGCTGTGCATGGCCGAATTCAAGCCCAAGAAATCCGTAGCCCTGTCGGGCGTCGTCGCAGGCAATACGGCGCTTTGCACCGTCGGACGCAGCGGCAATGACCTCCACTATCGCGGCTACGATATCCTGGACCTGGCCCGGAACTGCGAATTCGAAGAAGTCGCCCATCTCCTCGTTCACGGCACGCTGCCCACCCGCCCCGAACTCACCGCTTACAAGACCAAGCTCAAATCCCTCCGCGGCCTGCCGTCCATCGTGCGCCAGTCGCTCGAACTCCTCCCCGCCGCAACCCATCCCATGGACGTGCTGCGCACTGGCGTTTCCGCCCTCGGCTGCGTCCTTCCCGAAAGCCACGACCACAGCCATTCCGGCGCCCGCGACATTGCCGACCGGCTGATCGCCAGCCAGGGTTCCATGCTGCTCTACTGGTATCATTTCACCCAGAATGGCCGCCGCATCGAGGTCGAAACTTCTGACGATTCCGTCGGCGGCCACTTCCTCCACCTGCTCCATGGCAAGGCCCCGAGCCCGAGCCATGTCAAAGCCATGCACGTCTCGCTGATCCTTTACGCCGAGCACGAATTCAACGCCTCGACCTTCACCGCCCGCACCATTGCCGGCACCGGCTCTGACATGTTCTCGTGCCTTGCCGGCGCCATCGGCGCGCTGCGCGGTCCAAAACATGGCGGCGCCAATGAAGTCGCCTTCGATATCCAGAAGCGCTATGCGACGGCAGACGAAGCCGAGGCCGATATCCGCCAGCGCGTCGAAAACAAGGAAGTCATCATCGGCTTCGGCCACCCAGTCTATACGGTTTCCGACCCGCGCAACGAGGTGATAAGAACCGTCTCCGAAGAGCTGTCCAGGGAAGCCGGCTCGACCAAAATGTACGACATCGCCGCGCGCATCGAAAAGACGATGATGGACGCGAAAAAGATGTTCCCCAATCTCGATTGGTTCAGCGCCGTCTCCTACCACATCATGGGCATACCGACCGCGATGTTCACCCCCCTCTTCGTCATTGCGCGCACCTCGGGGTGGTCAGCCCATGTCATCGAACAGCGCCAGGACAACAAGATCATCCGCCCTTCGGCCAATTACACCGGCCCCGACGATCTGGCCTTCGTGCCGATCGACCAGCGCTAAATCAAGGAACCCGCCATGCCCTATCTTCTCTCCTCGGACCTCCCGACCGAACCCGCTGGCCTGCGCTTCCGCGCGCTGATCGAACGCGGCGGCATTTTGCGCCTGCCCGGCAGCCACAATGGCATGGCCGCGCTCCAGGCCAAGGCCGCCGGCTTTGAAGCGCTCTATCTCTCGGGCGCCGCCATGACTGCCTCGATGGGCCTGCCCG
Organism: Devosia sp. Root685; assembly: GCF_001427875.1. GTDB lineage: Bacteria > Pseudomonadota > Alphaproteobacteria > Rhizobiales > Devosiaceae > Devosia. Next base: position 757,747 of record NZ_LMHK01000002.1, read on the forward strand.
ATCTTGGCATCATCACCGTCGATGAAGTCTCCTTCTTCATCAAGCAGGTTGCCCGCGCCTCGGGCTTGCCTGTCCTCGTCGATGGCGATACCGGCTATGGCGAAGCGCTCAATGTCATGCACATGGTCCGCGCCTTTGAGGAAGCCGGCGCCGGTGCCGTGCACCTCGAAGACCAGCTCCTCCCCAAGAAGTGCGGTCACCTTAACGACAAAAAACTCGCCAGCGCCCACGACATGGCGGCCAAGGTCAACGCCGCCGCCAAAGCCCGCAGAAACCTCTATATCGTCGCCCGCACCGATGCCGCCGCCAGCGAAGGCATGGACGGTGCCGTCGCCCGCGCCAAAATGTATATGGAAGCCGGCGCCGATGCGATTTTCCCCGAGGCGCTGAACACCGCCGAAATGTTCCGCGAATTCGCTTCCCGCATGCCCGGCGTGCCCCTCCTCGCCAATATGACCGAATTCGGCAAAACCCCCTTCTTCACCGCCGCCGAATTCGAAGCCATGGGCTACCGCATGGTCATCTGGCCGGTTTCTTCGCTGCGCGTCGCCAACAAGGCCCAGGAAAAGCTCTACGCCACCATCGCCGCCGACGGCTCGACCAAAGCCATGGTCCCCGAAATGCAAACCCGCGCCGAACTCTACGCCACCATCGGCCTCGCCGACTACGAAGCGCTGGATGCCTCCATCGTCGCCACGATCGTTCCCGAGCCGGTCTGAGCGACGCACCGCCCCAGTAGCCTTCAGGTCCAATAGCCTCCAGGCCCAGTAGCCCTCAGCCCCAGTAGCCCTCATGGTGAGGTGCTTTGCGCAAGCAAAGCCTCGAACCACGAGGGCGTGGCACCCAGGCATAAGGGCACGCTCTCGAAAAACTGGAAATCCCACCCAGCTTTTGCTATGCACCCGCTCATGAGCGAAGAATTCCAACGTCCCGTCCTGACGCCCCCCACTGGCGAGAAGAAAGTGCTGCTCCATTCGTGCTGCGCCCCCTGTTCGGGCGAAGTGATGGAGGCCATGCTCGCCTCGGGCGTCGAATATACGATCTTCTTTTACAATCCGAACATTCACCCCAAGCGCGAATACCTGCTGCGCAAGGACGAGAATGTCCGTTTTGCCGAGAAGCACAACGTGCCGTTCATCGACGCGGACTATGACCGCGACAACTGGTTCGCCCGCGCCAAAGGCATGGAGCACGAGCCCGAACGCGGCATCCGCTGCACCATGTGCTTCGACATGCGTTTCGAGCGCACCGCGCTTTATGCCCACGAGCATGGCTTTCCGGTGATGACGAGTTCGCTCGGCATTTCGCGCTGGAAAAACATGGCCCAGATCAACGAGAGCGGCAAACGCGCCGTCGCGCCCTATGATGGCCTCTCCTACTGGGATTACAATTGGCGCAAGGGCGGCGGCTCGGCCCGCATGATCGAAATTTCCAAGCGCGAAGAATTTTATCAGCAGGAATATTGCGGCTGCGTCTATTCCCTGCGCGACACCAACGACCACCGCGTCGAAATGGGCCGCGAACGCATCGTCCTGGGCGAAAAATACTACGGCAAGGACACGACCTCGGAATAAGCCTCGCCGCCGCGACCGCCTGCGGTCAAGCCCGAGGGAAGCCCTGCGTTTCGGAAAGCGTCAACGCCACCAGAACACTCGATGCGACACCTCCCCCTTGATGGGCTCCGATCCGTCCCAAAGGGCAAATCGCTCCAGTGGAGCGATTTGAGGCGAGGAGGTTGGGAGGGGGTGAGTGAGCCACGAAAGCCCGAAGTAAACACTCCCCACCCAACGTCATTGCCGGGCCTGTCCCGGCAATCCATCTCGCCTCCCCACCGCACCACCCGCGGCGAATGAAGGACACAACCTACCCCGCCGCCAGCAACTTCCGCAGTTTGGCGATCGCCGTGGCGCTATCCTCGCGATAGGCGATGGTCCCCTCAAAATTCCCCTCCTTGTTGAGAAGGAAAACCGAGGCCGTGTGGTCCATCGTATAATCCCCGTCCTCGAGCGGTACCTTCTGGTAGTAGATCGCCCAGGCTTTAGCCGCCTTTTCAATCTCCTCAGGCGTCCCGGTGATCCCGGTGACATGCCCGGTCCAGGAAACATAGTCGCCGATGATCTCGGCCGTATCGCGCTCCGGATCGACCGTCACGAAATAGGCCTTCAGGTCCTTGGCCTCATCCCCCAGCGCCTCGTACCACGAGGTCATTTCCGCCAGCGATGTCGGGCACACTTCCGGGCAATGGGTAAAGCCGAAGAACAGCATCGAGGGCGCGCCATCAAAGCTCTGCCGGTTGAACGCCTCCCCGCTCGCCGTCGTCAACTGATAGTCGCCATCGCCAAGGTTCTGCGCCACGCTCGGGCGCGTGGCCGAATAGGTGTAGAGCCCGGCAGCGCCGAGCCCCGCCACCGCCACCAAAACCCAGAGAACGGCACGCAAACGTCCAAGATTACTCATGGCTCTTGCCGCCGTGCGCCGGTGCATCGGCCGCCGTCGCGCCGGCGACGAGATCGACGGTCACCGTCCCCGCCTTTTCAAAGGTCAGCGTCACCGGAACCGCGTCGCCTTCCTTGATCGCGCCGTTAAGGCCCATGAACATCAGATGGAGGCCACCGGGCTCGAGTTTGATGGTTTCCCCGGCCGGCAGGTCTATCCCATCCTTGAGCTGCCGCATCTTCATGACATCGCCTTCCATGGCCATTTCATGAATCTGCGCTTCCTTGGCAATATCGGTTTTAACCGACACCAGCCGGTCAGCCTCGGCGCCCTTATTGGTGATGGTCATGAAACCGCCGCCCACCGGCGCATTGGGCAATGTCGCGCGGCTGAAGGCGCCGGTGATTTCGATCGAGCCCAAGACGACCATTTCGGCCTGATGGCTGGCATGGGCATCCTGCGCGAAACTCGGCAGGACGGGGGCAAAAAGCGCCGTAAAGGCAAGAGCGATGGCGGAAAGACGAAGCGTCATTTCGTGTCCTCGAAAAGCAAATGGAAATGGGCGCCGCAAGGCGGCAAAAAAAGCAGCGAAAGCCGTGGGTCAGGCGGCGCGAGGCGGCCCGCGCGGCTGTCCCGGATGCTCCATCGGCCTCACGGGACCGGAATAAGCATGCGCTTCAAAATGGATCGTGTCGGCGTTCCGCACTAGCGGCGGCTGAGGCACAGGCGGCAGCACCGCCACAAATTGGGATTTTGCAACGCCCGTCAGCGGGCACTTTGCCGCCGTCGGCGTCTGATTGTCGCCCCGCCCGGGATCAACCACGGACGTACAGACCGACCAGGAAACATCGGATTCAAAACCGAGCCGCGCCAATTCGCGCTGCAGCCCCGCCCCCTGATGCAGCGGCGCCAGCAGCACGAGCATATAGAGCGCCAGAACCGCAATGGCGGCGCCCATTTCCCGTCCGATATGGCGCATGCTTTTGGGCATGACGTCTCCTCGATATGGGATGTCAGCTACCCCTTGCGCAGGCGAGAAGCAAGGCGCGCAGTGTCGCAGCGGAGAAAAGCTAGGCCGTGCGGGCCAGCTCAGCCTGATTGACATGGAACAGCGCCGCCACCACGTCCGACTGCGTCACCATGCCGGCAAGTACCCCGGCCATATCGACCACCGGCACATGATGGTGCCCGGTCTCGGCCATCACCTGCACCACCCGCGCAATCGGCGTCGTCACCGGCACCGAGCGCACATCGCTCGTCATCACGTCCCGCACCTTGCCCCGCAGCGGCCGGTCCGAATTGCCGATGGCGCGCAATCGCCAGCCCAGCCCCGATCCCGTGGCCGATGGCCCCCAGTCAGCCTTGTCGAGTAAATCGGTCTGCGTGACGATGCCCACCACGCGCCGCTCTGCATCCACCACCGGCAGCGCCTTGACGCCATTGGCGCGCAGCAATTTGAGCGCAATGCGCAGCGACGTCCCCGGCATCACGCTCGCCACGTTCTGCGACATCACCGCCGAGGCGATCACCCCGCCCGAACGGCGATTGAACGCCAGCACCTCGGCCCGCTGCAAAACTTCCTCGAGGTCCTCGGGATCGACCGGCACCACTTCATCACGCTCGCGAATGGCCGTCGTCAGATCGTCGACCGTCACCCCGAGCCCACCCGTCTTCCCCGCTGAAACGACCGGCGCATGCATCTGCACCCGATGCGGATAGACCTTGCCGGTCAGCCGATTATAGCCAATCGCCGCCACCAGCAGCGCCAATGATCCTGCCAGCACCGGCCAGAGCACATAGAAAAATCCCAGATCGTGAATGGCCGGACCACCGAGAACCGCCGTCAGCGCCACCGCCCCGCTCGGCGGATGCAGGCACTTGAACGTCAGCAGCAACCCGATGCTCACCCCCAGCGCCAGCGCCGCCGCGACGCTTTGGTCCGGCACCAGCATGGCGAACGCCACGCCCACCACCGCCGCAATCCCATTGCCCCCGATGATCGACCACGGTTGCGCCAGGGGACTGGCCGGCACCGCAAACAGCAGCACCGCCGAAGCGCCCAATGGCGCAATCAGTAGCGGCGCGGCCGAAGCCGGCAAAGCCAGCCGCCCGATGATCCCAACCACTAAAATGCCGAGACATGCCCCCGCCGCCGCCCGCAGGCGCTCGACCGGACTGACGGCAACAAGATGGGGCACGAGGCGGGAGAGGAAGGCTGGAATTTTCATGGCTCCGCTTCCTAGGACGAGAGCCCGCCCCCGCCAAGGCATGCTCAACCAAATGCGTCCACAAAACTAAAACGGCCTTCCCAAATCCGCGCGTCTGCGCCGCTTTCACCAATTGCGCCCCAAAGCGACGCTCAGTGCTAACAGTCTGCTAACCAATAACCGACCGAAGTACCCGTTAAACTGGCACTTGCATCAGCCGGGAATGACTCGATCGGATAAACCAATTCGTCACTTCGCTGGCGCATATCTCAATCAATCAGAGGCAGCACCATGACGCTTTCGCCTTCTACCGGGGGCCATTCCGTTTCTGCACAAATCGTCTGGGCCGCTGCGGTTCTGGCGGTCTGCCTCGCTGTCGTCGTCGTGGTTTCCGTCTCCTGGGCCATGGAGCGCATTGATGATCGCGCCCTTGCCGAGCAAAGACAAACCATCACGGCCTCGCTCTTTGAGGCAAGAGCCCGCATGGCCGCCGACCAGGCCGCCACCATGGTTTCCATCGGCGAAATAACCTCAGAAACGGACGAACTCGACCGCCGGCTGACGACGGCGCTTGGTCATGATCGCGCCTATATTCTGACGCCCGAAGGCAAGGTGCTGCGTGCCTCGGTCGAGGGCCGTTTTGCCGGTAAGGTCTTCACCCTGGCGGATTCTTTCGTCTTGCAGCCGATCATCGACCGCTTGCGCCTGCGGATTGCCCGTGCGGCCTTCGATGACCCGAGCCTGCGGTTCAACGATGCCGCAGGTCTTCTGGCACTCAGAACAGTAGGCTTCGCCGATAGCGGCCAGGGCTTTGTCAGCATACGCCCAATCGGCGGCACCGCCAGCAAGCTATCCGATGAGCACCTGCTCATCTCGATCAAATTGATCGACCAGACAATGCTGCACGACATCGGCAAGCAATTCGGCATAGCCAACTTACGCCGCGTCTCCCATCCCACCTCCGCCGGCTGGGTCCCGGTCACGAACCATGACGGCGATATACTGACCTATCTGGTTTGGACTCCATCCAAACCGGCACAGGCATTGCTGGGCGAGGTCGCTCCGGCGCTCGCAGTCATGCTCTTGATGGTGGGCCTCGCCATGGCCGCGCTGCTGCTGTGGTTGCGCCGAACGTCGCTGACCATGGAAGCCAGCCGCGCCCACGCGACTTACTTTGCCCTCCACGATCCCCTGACCGGATTGGCCAACCGGGCGCTTTTTGAGACGCGCCTCAAGCAGGCAAAGGACTACGAATTCCTAGCCGAAACCAAGGTGCTACTGATTTCGGTAGATATCGACCGCTTCAAGGAAATCAACGACTCCTGGGGGCACGCCGCAGGCGACCAGTTACTGCGCGAAATCGCCAAGCGGCTGATGATCGAAATGCCGGAAGAAGCCACCGTCGCCCGCCTCGGCGGCGATGAATTCGCCATTATTCATCCCGGCATTCTGAGCGAGGGCCAGGCGCGCTGGATCTGCCAGCGGCTCATTCAATATGTCAGACCGCCCCTGACCATCGGCAGCGAGCGGATCGATGTGACGCTGAGCCTCGGCGCCGCACTCGTAAAGGGAAACGAGGTGACGCCCGAGGAAATCCTGCGGCGCGCCGACGTTGCTCTCTATTGCGCCAAGCTGGCCGGGCGCGATGGATTTGCGCTCTATGATCCGGAAATGGACCGCGAAAAGCGCGAGCGGCGGACGCTCGAAATCGAACTCCGCAATGCCCTCCTGACCGGGGAAGGCCTGCACCTCGTTTACCAGCCCATCTATGGCAGCCTGAGCGGCAAGATTGCTGGAGCCGAAGCGCTCATCCGCTGGATGCACCCCGCCCGCGGTCTGCTCTCCCCCGACTATTTCATCGCCCTAGCCGAAGAATGCGACATCATCGATCCCCTCGGCGAATGGGTTTTGCGCGAGGCATGCCAGTTCGCCGTCTCGTCAAACCTGCCTCGGATCGCGGTGAACGTTTCGCCGGTCCAGTTTCAAAATGCCCGCCTCGCCGAGCGTATCCTGACGATCCTCACCGAAACGGGGCTGGCGCCGGATCGGCTCGAAGTGGAAATTACCGAAGGCGTACTGCTCCAGAACTCGCCGCAGATGCAGGAAACGCTCCGCACCCTCCGGCAGGCGGGCGTCAGCATAGCGCTCGATGACTTTGGCACAGGTTACGCATCGATCAGCTATCTGCGCAGTTACGCCGTCGACAAGCTCAAGATCGACAAGTCCTATTCCCAACTGGTCGGCGCCGATCCTGCGGTCGGCCACATCGTGCGCCTGATGATCGAAACGGCCCGCGCTCTGGGTATGCGCGTGACCGCCGAAGGCGTCGAGAACGAGGACCAGCGCCGCAAATTGACGGATATGGGCTGCACCTATCTTCAGGGCTATCTCTTCGCCCGCCCACTTGCGCCCGAGGACCTGCGCGACGCTCTCTCCCGGGATTTAAGCCAGAAACTCGCCTAACCCGCTGCAGGCTTCACGCAGAGGTCACGCGCAGCGCATAAGCACTTTCGTCTGGAACACCGGAGCGCTGAGCTTGGGTTTCCTTCGCATGTGTATGGCGTATAAAACGCAGGCAGGGGTCGGGGAGCATTCCTATGCGCATCACCATGATAGGCAGCGGCTATGTTGGCCTCGTCAGCGGCGCCTGCTTTGCCGATTTCGGCCACGATGTCATTTGTGTTGACCTCAACGAGCAGAAAATCGCGGCGCTCAAGACGGGAAAAATCCCGATCTTCGAACCTGGCCTCGAAGTGCTGGTCGCTGACAATGCTGGGGCGGGGCGACTGACCTTCACCACCGACCTCGCTCCGGCTGTTGCCAATTCGGACGTGGTGTTCATTGCCGTTGGCACCCCATCGCGTCGCGGCGATGGACATGCCGATCTCTCCTACGTCTATGCCGCCGCCGCCGACATTGCCCGGGCCGTCACGGGCTTCACCGTCGTCGTGACCAAATCCACGGCGCCGGTGGGGACTGGCGACGAGGTCGAGCGCATCATCCGGCAAACCAATCCCGCGGCCGATGTTGTCGTCGTGACCAATCCCGAATTCTTGCGCGAAGGATCGGCCATCGAGGATTTCAAGCGGCCGGACCGCATCGTCATCGGCCTTGAGGACGAACGTGCCCGCGAGGTGATGACGGACGTCTATCGCCCGCTCTATCTCAATCAAGCGCCGCTGATGTTCACCGGGCGCCGCACTGCCGAACTGATCAAATATGCCGGCAATGCCTTTCTCGCCATGAAGATCACCTTCATCAACGAGATCGCCGATCTCTGCGAACGCACGGGCGCCAATGTGCAGGACGTTGCCCGCGGCATCGGCATGGACAACCGCATCGGCGGCAAATTCCTCAATGCAGGGCCGGGTTACGGGGGCTCCTGCTTCCCCAAGGACACGCTGGCGCTGGTCAAGACGGGCCAGGACTATGAAACGCCTTTGCGCCTCGTCGAAACCACGATCGAGGTCAACGATCGCCGGAAGCGCGCCATGGGTAGCAAGGTGATCGCGGCCATGGGTGGCAATGTCAGGGGAAAGACGATCGGCATATTGGGCCTGACCTTCAAGCCCAATACAGACGATATGCGCGACGCGCCATCGATCGCTATTATCGAGGCGCTGCAGGACGCCGGTGCACACATTCGCGCCTATGACCCCGAAGGCATGGATGCTGCCAAGGCGTTCCTAAACGGCGTCGAATACGCTGCGGACACCTACGACGCTGCCTCGAATGCCGATGCGCTGGTCCTGATCACCGAATGGAACTCCTTCCGCTCGCTCGACCTCGTGCGCATCGAGCAGGCCATGACCGGCAAGGTGTTCATCGACCTCCGCAACGTCTACCGTCGCAAGGAAGTCGAGACAGCCGGCCTCACCTATGTCAGCATCGGCCGCCCAGAAGGCGCCGCAGACACGGCAGCGCAGGCGGGAGAGTAGGCTACAAATTACCGCATTTCATAAACTGTGGGGGCAGTATGAATTCGGGCAAGGTTGCTCTGATCACCGGCATTACCGGACAGGACGGATCCTATCTCGCAGAATTTTTGCTCGAGAAGGGATATCAGGTACACGGCGTGAGGCGCCGATCTTCGCTCGCCAACGGCCAACGTATTGACCATCTGACCGGCGGTGGTGACGCCTCTGCATCCGGAGTTACGCTCCACTACGGCGACCTCTCCGACGGCTCGGGATTGACGCGACTGGTGCAAAACATCGCACCTGATGAAATCTACAATCTCGGAGCCCAGTCCGACGTCAGAGTATCGTTTGACGCACCCGAATATACCGCGGAGGTGGACGGCCTCGGCACTTTGCGGCTTCTCGAAGCCATTCGCCTGCTTGGGCTCGAAAATAAGACCCGCTTCTACCAGGCTTCGACGTCGGAACTCTATGGTCTCGCACAGGAGACACCGCAGCGGGAGACGACACCCTTTTATCCCCGCTCGCCCTATGCGGTCGCAAAGCTCTTCGCCCATTGCACGACGATCAACTATCGCGAGGCTTATGGCATCTACGCGTGCAACGGCATTCTCTTCAATCATGAGAGCCCGCGCCGCGGCGAGACCTTCGCGACGCGCAAGATCACCCAAGGCCTGTGCAATATCGCGCTGGGGCTAGAGCACTGCCTTTACATGGGAAACATCGACGCCCTGCGAGACTGGGGCCACGCCAGGGACTATGTCCGCATGCAGTGGCTGATGCTGCAACAGGAGATACCCGAGGATTTTGTGATTGCCACAGGCACCCAGTATTCGGTGCGTGATTTCATCCGCTGGGCGGCCGCTGATCTGGGCATCACGCTGGAATTTTCCGGATCGGGAATAAACGAAATCGGGACCGTCGTCCGCCTCGAAGGCGACGGCGCCCCCCATCTGGCAGTGGGCGATGTCATTCTCCGCATCGATCCAAAATACTTCCGCCCCACCGAGGCGGACGCCCTTCTCGGCGACCCAACCAAAGCAAGAGAGAAACTTGGTTGGGTCCCGGAGATCAGCGCCCGCGACATGTGCCGAGAGATGGTCGAGGCCGATTACAAAGCCGCGCGACGACAGGTCTTCTTTAGGCAAGGCGAACCGACGTTTTAGGCCTTCAGCCTGTCGCCTGCGGCACCAGCAGTTCGAACAAGGCCGAATGGTCTTTGTCGCCGAGGCCCTCGGCAAGCGCATTCTGCATTATTCCGTGCAGGCTCGAAGCATGCGGCAGGGCGAGGTCGAGCGTTTTGGCCGCGTCCGTCGCCAGACCTATGTCCTTGAGATGAAGGCGAATGCGGAAGCCGGGGTCGAAGGTGCCCTTGATCATGCGTTCGCCGTGGACTTCGAGGATGCGCGAGGAGGCAAAGCCGCCCATCAGGGCACTGCGGACCTTGGCGGGATCGGCACCGGCCGCCTGAGCAAAGGCGAGGCCTTCGGCAACGGCTTCGATGGTCAGGCCGACGATGATCTGATTGGCGACCTTGGCGGTCTGCCCATCACCCACTTCGCCGATGCGGTTGATATTCTTGCCCATCAGTTCAAAGAGCGGCTTGGCGCGGGCGAAGTCGGCTTCCGAACCGCCGACCATGATGGTGAGAGTTGCAGCCTTGGCCCCGACCTCGCCGCCAGAGACAGGAGCGTCGAGATAACAGGCGCTTTTTTCGGCGATGCGCCTGGCGAAGTCCCGCGTTGCGACGGGGGAGATCGAACTCATGTCGATGATGAGTTTGCCGGCGGAGATGCCGTCTGCCACGCCATCCGCGCCAAAGAGCACCTTTTCGACGTCAGGCGTGTCCGGCACCATCAGAATGGTGATGTCGGCCGCTTCGGCCACGGCCTTGGCGCTATCCAGCGCCTTACCGCCGGCTTCGACCAGATGCTGCGACGCCTCCTTGACCCGGTGCAGAAAGACCTCGTGACCGGCGGCAATGAGATGGCCCGCCATGGGGCGACCCATGACGCCCAATCCGATAAAACCGATCTTCATGCCTTGGCCCTCCAGGGTTCAAACCAGCCGAGCCCGGCGGTGGTACCGGCCTTCGGCTTATACTCGGCGCCGACCCAGCCGGTGTAGCCCGCTTCGTCCAGAGCCTTGAAAATATTGGGATAGTTGACCTCGCCACTGCCCGGTTCATTGCGGCCGGGATTGTCGGCGATCTGCACATGGGCAATGCGGGACTGCAGGCGCAGGAAGGTCGGGATCAGGTCACCCTGCACCACCTGCATGTGGTAGAAATCGTATTGCAGATAGAGGTTGTCGTGCTTCACGGCCGACGCGATGCGCTCGTAGTGATCGGTGGAATTGATCAGGAAGCCGGGAATGTCTCTGACATTGATCGGCTCGAGCAATAGCTTGATACCAGCCTCGGCAAAGCGCGGCGCGGCGTAGCGCAGATTGTCGATCAGCACCAATTCGAGGGCCGAACGGTCATAGCCTTCGGGCGCAATGCCCGCGAGGCAATTGACCTGATTGCAGCCGGTCGCCTTTGCATATTCTATCGCTTTTCCAACGCCTTGCCGGAATTCCGCGATACGGTCCGGATGGCAGGTGATGCCGCGCTCGCCCGCCGCCCAATTGCCGGCGGGGAGGTTGAACAAAGCCTGGACGAGGCCATGTTGGTCGAGCAGCGCTTTGAGCGCGGCGGGGTCCTGATCATAAGCGCCGACATATTCGACGGCTTTGAAACCATCAGCGGCAGCAGCCCCGAACCGCTCCATGAAGGCCAGTTCGGGGTAGAGCATTGAAATGTTTGCGGAAAAGCGCGGCATTTTATGCTCCCTTGAGCGGGCCGGGATAGACGATGTGATCGCCGCCGCGGGCCGCTTTGAGGTAATTGAGGGCGTGGACCTGGCCAACCATTTCCAGCTCTTCGCGATAGACTGGATCGTGCCAGCCTTCGATATCGATAGAACCGGACCAGCCGGCGAGGCGGAGTTCGGAGATGACGTCGTTCCAGTTGGTATCGCCGAAACCGGGGGTGCGCATCCAGACGGCTTTCTCCTTGCCGCCATAACCCTGGGACTTGATGACATCCCAGCGGATGGTCGCGTCCTTGCCGTGGACGTGGAAGAACTTGTGCGCCCATTTGCGAATTTGGGGAATGGGATCAATGAGATAGACCATCTGGTGGCAGGGTTCCCATTCGAGCCCGAGATTGTCTTCCGGCACCTCGTTGAACATCATTTCCCAGGCGTCGGGATTGTGCGCGATGTTCCAGTCGCCGGTTTCCCAATTGCCGCGCATAGAGCAGTTTTCGAAGGCGATCTTTACGCCCTTGTCGGCGGCGCGCTTTGAAAGCTCGCTCCAGACCTTCTTGAACTGCGGCAGGCTTTCGGGCAGCGGGCGATTGCGGATGCGGCCGGTGAAACCGGCAACGCAGGTGGCGCCAAAATGGTGGGCATTGTCGATCAGCGCTTCCCAGCCGCGCAGGGTCTCGATGTCTTTTGGTTGTTCTTCCAATGGGTTACCGAACATGCCGAGCGTGGACATGGTGACATCGCGGTCGCCGATAACGTCCTTGAGGCGCTTGGCGAGTTCGGGGAGGTCCTTGTTCACCGTCTGCCAGAAATAGGGCTCGATGCTCTCAAAGCCGTGGGGCAGGATTTTTTCGAGATAACCGACCGGATCGGGCTCGTGGCCGCGGATCATGGTGCCGATGCGAATGGCTTTTGGGTCTAATGCCATGAAATATCTCCTAAATTACAATTTCGACGCGACGGCCGGCTTTGGAGCTGTCGATCGCTCCGAGGACCATGGCGAGGCTTTTGATGTTTTCGCGCCCGACTGTTTCAGGCATCGGCCCACCGCGGGTGGCGGCGATGAAATCGCTGATGACGCCGAGATGGCCGCCAATGCGGTCGGTGGGATCGAGTGCTGGAATTTCAATGACTTGGGTATCGGGAAGGAGTTTCCCGGTGACATGGGGGAGCGTGCGTTCGGCGCGGATATCGTCGGCGCCATCCCAGAGAATGGAGCCTTTTGTGCCGGTGATGCGCCAGGTGCTTTCCCAGGAGGTGCGGAAGCCGGGCGCAGCCCAGGAGCCGCGGTAAGTCATTACGGCGCCTTGCGAAAATCGAAAGCTGGCAAAGGCCGAGGCGTCGCGTTCGTACCAGGAGCCGGCGGGGTTCCACTCTTCGGCATAGACCGAGGTGGCCGCGTCATCGATGACGAAGCGGGCGGCGTCGAAAGTGTGGACGGCCATGTCCAAAAGGAGGACGTGCGGCATCTGTTCGCGAAAACCGCCGAAGTGCGGATCGAGGAAGAAATCGCAGTGAACGCCGGTGATTTCGCCGATGGCGCCGGAGGCGACGAGGCGGCGGATGCGGCGGAGTTGGGCGAGGTAACGGCGGTTCTGGATGACCACATGCAGACGGCCGGCCGCCTCGGCGCGGGCGATCAAATCCCTAGCTTGATCAAGGGTTTCGGCCATGGGCTTTTCGGACAGCACATGGGCGCCGGCGGCCAAAGCGGTCGAGACGATGCCGTGGCGGACGGCGGGGATGGCGACGTCGAAGACGATCTCCGGCGTCAGTTTGTCGAGCATGGATTTGAGATCGGTGCCGATCTCGGGATTGATACCTTGCTCGGCGGCGCGGGCTTCGGCATTGGCGGGATTGATGTCGACAATGCCGACAATTTCGACGCCGCCGACGGTTTTTACGGCTTCGAGCCATTTGCGGCTCATTGCGCCGGCGCCGGTTAACACGGCACGCTGATTGGTGGTCATTGGTTAGCAGACTGTTGACGTTGAGAGGGACGCAAGGCGGGTTCGGTGCAACATGCGTTTATTTCGGGGATCGGGATTGGGAACGGCCGAAATCAGGGCGCGGGTATAGTCCTCGTCCGGGGTGGTGCAGATCTTTTCGGCGGGGCCGATTTCGACCAGTTTGCCGCGATGCATGACGGCGACGCGATCGCAGAAATAGCGGACGACGGAGATGTCGTGGGAGATGAAGATGAAGGAGAGATCGAGGTGGCTCTGAATCTCCAAAAGCAGGTCGAGGATCTGGCTGCGGATGGAAACGTCGAGCGCTGAGGTCGCTTCATCGGCGATGATGATGCGCGGATCCAGCGCCAGGGCGCGGGCGATGCCGATGCGCTGGCGCTGACCGCCGGAAAAGGCGTGGGGATAGCGCTCCATCACATCGGGCGAGAGACCGACGAGCCGGAGGAGTTCGGCGGTCTTTTCTTCGATCTGCCTTGCCGAGAGTTTGCCTTCGACCACCAGCGGGTCGCCGATGATCTGACGGATGGTCATGCGCGGATTGAGCGAGGCGAAGGGGTCCTGGAAAATCAGGCGGACATCGGCGTGGAATTTGCGCAGTTCGGATTTTGAGAGCGCGGTGACGTCGATCTCCTTGCCGTCTTTTTGCCGGTAGAGCACCTGCCCCTCGGTTGGCTCGACGATGCGGAGGATGAGGCGGCCAAGGGTGGTCTTGCCAGAGCCGCTCTCGCCCACGACGCCGAGATTTTCGCCGGCATGGAGGACGAGGCTAACATCGTCGACGGCTTTCAAGGCGAACTTCTTGGTGCCCAGAAAGCCCTTGGCGCCGCCATAGACTTTGGTGAGGCCTTTTACCGTGAGGAGGGGTTGGGGCGTGATGACGGCTTCGGCGCGGGCGTCGGCGGGTTGTTCGAGTTTGAGCGTCGATGCCAGGAGGCGCTGGGTGTAGGCGTGCTTGGGGGCATGGAAGATTTCGTCGACCGTACCGGTTTCGACGATGCGGCCAAAGCGCATCACTGCGACATCGTCGGCGACTTCGGCGACGACGCCCATGTCGTGGGTGATGAGCAGCATGGCCATGCCGCGTTCAGTTTGCAGGCGCTTGATGAGGTCGAGGATTTCGGCCTGTGTCGTTACGTCGAGCGCCGTAGTCGGTTCGTCGGCAATCAGGATGTCAGGATTGACCGCGAGCGCCATGGCAATCATGGCGCGCTGGCGCATGCCGCCGGAGAATTCGAAGGTGTAGCGGTCGGCCATTTCGGCGGGGTCGGGAATTTCGACCTGACCGAGCAGCTCGACCGTGCGGGCGCGGGCGGCGCGTTTGTCAATCTTTGAGTGGAGGCGCACGACTTCGTCGATCTGGCTGCCGATGGTGTGGACAGGCGAGAGCGAGGACATCGGCTCCTGGAAGATCAGGCCGATGCGGGCGCCACGGACGGCGCGGACTTCGGGGCTGTTGGAGGCGAGTTGAGCGAGATCGACCTCGCGACCTTGGGTGCGGAGGATGATCCGACCACCGACCATGACCCCGGGCTTGTCGACGATGCGCATGAGCGAGCGGGCGGTGACGGATTTACCGGAGCCGCTTTCGCCGACGAGTGCGAGGGTGCGGCCGCGATGAAGATCGAAACTGACATCGCGGACGGCGTGGAGAATGTGGGTGCGGAGGTGAAAATCGAGATTGAGATTTTCGACGCTGAGGACGGGTTTTTCCATTGTTATCGGCTCCTCAGGTTTCGTAGGGGTCGGCGGCATCGCGGAGGCCATCGCCGAAGAAGTTGAAGGAGAGGACGGCGATCACCACCGCGAGGCTGGGCCAGATGAGGAGCCAGGGCGCGGTCGAGATCGAACGAATGTTCTGCGCGTCCTGCAGCAGCACGCCCCAGGAGACGACGGGCGCCTTGAGGCCGACGCCGAGGAAGGAGAGCGAGGTTTCGGCGATGATCATCGAAGGTACGGCGAGGGTGGTCACCGCGAGGATATGGCTCGTGAGCGAGGGCAGGATGTGGCGGAAGATGACACGACGTTCTGAAGAGCCGTCGAGCTTGGCGGCGGTCACAAAATCCTCGTTGCGGAGGGAGAAGAAGCGGCCGCGTACTTCGCGGGCGAGGCCGGTCCAGCCGAGCAGCGAGACGATGATGGTGATAACGAAATAAACGTGGATGGGTGACCAGGTCAGCGGAATGGCGGCGGCAAGGCCGAGCCAGAGCGGAATGGTCGGCATGGCGCTGACGACTTCGATGACACGCTGGATGACGGT
This sequence comes from Devosia sp. Root685, assembly GCF_001427875.1. Classification (GTDB taxonomy): domain Bacteria; phylum Pseudomonadota; class Alphaproteobacteria; order Rhizobiales; family Devosiaceae; genus Devosia. The sequence goes on from NZ_LMHK01000002.1 coordinate 773,347, forward strand.
ATCGATCCAACCACCGAAATAGCCGGAGATGGAGCCGAGGACGACACCAAGGAACAGCGACATGCAGACGCCGATGAGGCCGATCGACATGGAAATACGGGTGCCATAGATCAGCCGGCTGAGGAGATCACGGCCGAGACGATCGGCGCCGAGGAGGTACATGGTTTGTGTGGGATCGAGCGGCCCGATCAGGTGGCGATTGGCTTCGAACATGCCCCAGAATTTGTAGGTGGGGCCTTCGACGAAAAGGCCGACTGGGACGATGATGTTTTCATCGACGACGAAGGTGCGGCGGAGCGCAGCCTTGTCGATGGCAACGGTGTAGCCTTTGACGTGCAGCTGAAACTGGCCATCGGGCGTGAAGAGGCCAATGCTTTGCGGCGGCGCGTAAGTGTATTGCGCGCGGCTCGTATCCGGCAGGCCCGGGGCGAGGAATTCTGCAAAGGCGCCGATGAGATAAAGAACCAAAATCACGCCGCCGCAGAAGAGGGCGACTTTCTGGTTGAGGAACTTGCGCCAGATGAGGGTCCATTGGCCGGCGGCGGCATCGGAAATCGGGTCCATGCCGGGTTTAAGGCCGGAAATGGCGGGGCCGTCTTCGGCGAGCTTGGCATCGAGAGCGGGCGTAAGGGTCATCGCATCACCTCAATTATAGCGGATGCGCGGATCGAGCAGCGCGAGCAGGATGTCGGAAACGAGCATCCCGATAAGGGTCAGCACGCTCAAAAGCAGGATGAAACTGCCGGCGAGATACATGTCCTGCGCGACAAGGGCCCGCAGAAGCAGCGGGCCGGCCGTGGGCAGGTTGAGGACGATGGCGGTGATGGTGACGCCGGAGACCAGTTCGGGCAGCACCCAGCCAATGGCCGAGACGAAGGGATTGAGCGCAATCCGCACCGGGTATTTCACGATGACCTTATATTCCGGCAGGCCTTTTGCACGCGCGGTCGTCACATAGGGCTTTGACAGCTCGTCGGTGAGATTGGCGCGCAGAATGCGGATCATCGAGGCGGTGCCCGACATGCCGATGACGAGGATGGGAATCCAGAGGTGGAGAATGAGGTCCCAGAGCTTTGCGGGGCTCCAAGGCGCGTCGACATATTCGGGCGAGAAGAGGCCGCCGACCGACTGGCCGAAGACGCGGAAGGAAACGTACATCAGCGTCAAGGCCAGGATGAAGTTTGGCACGGCGAGGCCGATGAAGCCGAAGAAGGTGAAGACGTGGTCGCCGATGGAATTGCGGCGCACGGCGGAATAGATGCCGATGGGGAGCGACACGGCCCAGACGAGGAGCAGGGCGGCAAACGAGATCGCCAGCGTGGACCCCATGCGCGACCAGATGACTTCGGAAACCGGCTGGTTCCACTCGAAGGAAAAACCGAAATCGCCGCGCGTAAGGATGCCCAGCATCCACTTGCCATATTGAATCCAGACGGGCTGATCGAGCCCATATTGGGAGCGCAGGCGCTCGACCGTCGCCGGATCGATCGGCGACCCGCCGTCGGCGAGCGTCGAGAGCAGCGAGGTCAGATAATCGCCCGGCGGCAGCTGGATGATGGCGAACGAAATGATCGACATGCCGATCAGGGTCGGGATCATGTAGACCAGTCGCTTCAAGATATAGTTCAGCATTGCCGCTCCTCTTTCGGCTTTGCGGGGTGGTCCGGCGGGTGAGCGTCGGGCCGGTGGTTTGGGGGGAGCTTTGGGGCTCCCGTCACCCCCCTCCCGTCCTCCCCCATCAAGGGGGAGGTGAAGGGACGGTGGTTTTGGCTAGATCGAGCAACAAACTCGATCGGCACCTCCCCCTTGATGGGGGAGGATGGGAGGGGGTGTCTCCTCCCTCACGCCCAGCTCAGATGGACCACCTCCATGGTCTCGATCTCCTGGATGTCAACCGTTGCACGGCCATCCGAGATTCGGAATGGCACGTCTTTACCCGCCACCAAGAGACTGGCCGATTTCACCTTTTTGTCCCTGGGGATTTCCAGCGAGACGGTGAGCGGGCCGACCGGCCAGGTGTCGCGCAGGGGGCCCTTCATCATCATCGGATTGGTGAGATTGAGGAGGCAGAGCGCCCTGCCCTTTTCGTCTTCATGAAGGCCCACGTCGAAGACGCCGCGGCCGGTAACTTCAATTTCGGGCTCCTTGCCGAGCGCCCATTTGACGGCGTTGGCGATGAGGCGCCCCTGGTCTTCGGCCATATAGGTCCAGAAAACCTCGCCGATATTCCACGGGATGTAGACGACGCGACCGCCTGCCGACGTGGTGCGGGCCGAGACGCCGACGCCCTGGGGCGGCAGGCGGGGATAGACTTCTTCCATCGGCAGGTCGGGGAAATCCGGGACCTTCAGGAAGGGGGTTTCGAGCGTCGTCGTTGACTCGACGCCCACGTCTTCGGTGCCGCCGATGATGCGCTCGGCGCTGCCGAAACCGGTGCTTATGGGGTGGCTGCCATTGATCGAGACGTAGGAATTGCGGACGCCGGTCCGCGGCGGCGATGTCATCTTCACCCCAAACACATCGGCGAGACCGAAGTCGGTGCGGGCAGCGCCCTTTTCGTCGTAGAGCGAGGTCTGGTGCGCGGCGACGACAGAACCGCCTTCGGCGACGAAATCGCGCAGCGCCTGGCACTGGGCGTCGGAGAGATAGGTGGCGTTGGCGAGGATGACGAGCTTGTAGCGGCACAGTTCTTCGACCGTCATGATCTGGTCGGAGAGGAATTCGAAGGGGAGCCGGGCTTCGACAAGGGCATGGTAGAAACCCATATCGTTGAGTTCGGCGAGGTGGCGCTTGTCGGGGTCCCAATGGCGAAGAGTCGTCGCCGGATCGATGATGGCGATTTCGGCCTTGGGCAGCATGGAGCCGATGATGGGCTCGACCTTGGCGTGGAGATTGAACGCATTGGCCGTGGGCTGGACCCAGCGGTCATCGGGGATGCAGGCGTTGAACTTGGTGAACCAGGGGAAGAGTCCCTGGGTGATGCCGGCGTGGATCCACTGTTCGATCTCGGGGCCGGTCTGCACGGAGTCCTTCCAGCGCGGGATTTCCTCGGGGCCGATGGAGGTGATGAGCCCAACCGGGCGATCGCGGAACGTGGCGCGGATGCGCTTGCCATTGCGGCCGGCGGACCAGGCGGGCTCGACATTGCGGCGGCCCTGATGGTCGACGAAGAGAATGGGGCAGTGCTTCTTGATGACCGAGAGGTCGAATTCCATGAGCGAGGAGCCGCTCATATTGGGAATGAAAGAGGCGTGCGGTTTGACCTTTTTGACCTCGGTGTCCCAATGGGCGACGAGTTTGGTCAGGGTGGTGCGGCGCCAGGCGGCCCAGGCCTGCCAGACGGGATCGGAGGCGCTGCTGGTTTCGGGGAGTTCGAAGCCGCTAGCGGTGCGGAAATTGTCTTCGCAGGCTTTGCAGTAGCAGACGCCATGGCCCTGCCAGCGATTACCGAAGAGCGCGTCGATGTCGTATTTTTCGGCGATCTCGACGATGACCTTGGTCATGAAGTCGAAATTGTAGCTTGAATAGGCGCAGGTGACGAAAATGCCGGGCATGGCCCAGTGTTCGCGCGGCTGGCGATCGACGGTGAGCGAGACCCATTCGGGGTGCGCTTCGGCGGCATCGGCGTGGATGGCGTGGGGATCGACGCGGGCCATGACATGCATGTCGAGTTTGCGCGCTTCAGCGACGAGCGTGCCGAAGGGGTCGGTGTCGCCGATGAATTTCGAGACATAGTGAAGCGGGATTTCGCTCGGATAGTAGGCTATGTAGCCGCCGGCCGAGAGGCAGATGGCGTTGGATTTGGTGCGCTTGAACACGTCCACCCAGAAGGCGGGGTCATAGCGCTGCGGGTCGTCCTCGACGAAAGTGAGCTGGGTCCAGCGCGTAGCGGTTTTGTACCAGTCGGGCGTGCGGAGGGTGGACGCAGCTGGGCTGTCTTCGATTTTAAGCATCGGACGATCCGGTCTTTTGGGCTTTAGGAGGAGTGCACCGGCGGCGGGACAACCGCCGGCGCCAAGCTGACGTTGGGAGGTGTCAGCTGATGTAATATTGCTCGGGATTGGTCGGCGCAGGGGTCGGATAGCCCCAGGAATTGGGCATGCTCGGCTGCACGTTCTTGAGGCGATTGGCGATGATGCCATAGCCATCGAGCGGCAGGGTGATGCCGAAGACGTAGAACTCGTCGGCGGCGATCTGGAGGATTTCCGCCATCAGCTCGTTCTGCTTGGCCGGGTCGCTCGACTGGCGCAGCTCGTTATAGGCCTCGAACTGGCGCTTGGTGGCTTCCGGCGGCTCGACCGCATCGACGGAATTCTTGTCGTTGTACCAGATCTGCCAACCCTTGGCGTACATGGCCTCGGTGGTGTTGGGGAAGAAGTAGCGCGGATCGAGAATGGCGACGATGCCGCCATTGCCGCCGAATTTGTGCACCGTGGCGTCATATTCGCCGCCCTGGCGCACGCGAACTTCCCAGAGTGAGCGGTCCATGGTGCGCATCTGGGCGTCGATGCCGACGGCGCGGAGCATGGGGAGGACGAGCTGGAACGAATCCACGAAGGTTTGGCGGACCTGATCGATCTCAAAAATGATGGTGACACGATTGCCGTTTTCGTCGAGCCGCATGCCTTCGCCGTCCTTGTTGGGGACGATGGTGTCGAGCAGTTCATTGGCCTTGGCGGTGTCGTAGGCGGTGAACTGGGTGGCGAGCTGCTCATTGTAGAGCGGGTCTTCGGGACGGACCGAGGGCTGCGCCGGGGCGCCCTGGCCGATGAAGATGGTGTCGATGACGGCCTGGCGGTCGATCGAGTGGCTGAGCGCGGCGCGGAAGTCCTTGTTCTGGTAAAGGGCGCGCTTGGCCGGGTCGGGATGGGTCAGATTGAGCTGGAACACCATCTCGTTCGGCTCGGTCGAGGTGGTGGTGTAGAACCCGTACTGGCCGGTTTCCTGTCCATCATAGAGCACGGCGCGATTGGCCGGGGTGCAGATCCACTGGTCGAGGAGATCGATCTCGCCTTGGAGGGCCTTCAAAAGCAGCACTTCATTGTCGGCGGCAACGGCATAGGTGATGCGATCGATATAGGGCAGTTGGTTGCCCTCGGTATCGACCTTGAAATAGTAGGGATTGCGCTGGGAGATCGAGAACTCGGCGGATTCGCCGATGGGCTGGGTGACGGTCCAGCCGAACAGCGTCGGCATGTCCTTGTTCTTGAAGATTTCGCCATCGACGGCGATGCCGCTCTTGATCTGGAAGAGCTGCACCCAGCCGGTCAGGCCCTGATCGGTCGCGAGCTTGTCCGCATCGGGATTGTACTTGATGTGGAACTGCTCGAGATAGTGACGCGGGGTGCGGGTCGTGCGGTCGTCATTGGCCCAGGCGAGGCGCAGCGGCAGGAGGCCATTGGGCTGGGCAAAAACGATGCGGAAGGTCAGCGCGTCGATCTTCTCGAACTTGGCGGTGCTGCCATCGGTCGAGCGCAGCGGGGTCGGCGGGGACTGGGCCAGTTCTTCGTTGAGGAGAATGTCTTCGTAGAAGAACATTACGTCGTCGCTGGTGAAGGGCGTGCCGTCGGACCACTTGTGGCCTTCGCGCAGCTTGAACGTATAGGCCGTGGTGTCTTCGTTGGCTTCAAAGCTTTCGGCGACATTGGGGATGACGCCGCCAAAATCGGGGGTGTAGCGCACAAGCGGCTCATAGCCCTGATAGCGATGCATCATGTTGAGCGAGCCGCCACCGACAAGCGCGGCGCGGAGATCGCCGCCATATTTGCCGACGCTTTCGAAGGGCTGCACCACCATGGGGTTGAGCGGCAGGCGCTCGGCCAGCGGCGGAATGGTACCGGCGGCAACGGCTTCGGCGAGCGCCGGCGCTTCCTTGAGCGGGGCCTGCGCGAATGCCGGGATGGCCGGCAGCACGAGAGCGGCGCCGGTCGCAGCCAGGAATGTTCTCCGAGAAATATTGGTCATCGATTCCTCCTCAGCCCGGGGAACCTAAAATGTCCCTCTTCGAGCTAACACAAGCCAATCAATACCTAATTGTTAGGTCAATAGACATAGTGAAATCGTTACAGAGAAAATTAAAATTGGCGCATGCCTTTGGTTTTTATGCACTAAATCGACCATAACAGACAAAACTTGCGCATAAAAACAGACGTGATAGAACCTAACAAAACGCAAAGGTGAGCGATTGAAGAAAGTCACGCTGCAAGAGATTGCCGACCAGTTGGGGGTTTCCAAGTTCGCCGTATCGCGCGCACTCGCCGGTAAGGATGGCGTCAGCGAAGAGACGCGCGAGCGGGTGACGGCCAAGGCACTCGAACTGGGCTATCTGCGCGCGGCCGATGGGGCGGCGATCAGGCCGGCAATTCACATCATCTTCAACGATCATGACCCCGTGAACAGCGAACTGTGGATGCAGATGCAAAACGGCATTCAGCGCGAGGCGGATAGTTCTGGATACCAGGTGCAAATCCACTGGACGGCCGAGCCGGAGCGGGTCGAGACCATCGCGCGGGCGAGTGCGGGCGTGGTGTTGGTGGGCCAGCATGATGTGAAGACGCTTGGGATATTGAAGGCCGTGGGCCGGCCGGTGGTGCGGCTCGGCTGGGTGCTGCCGCTCGAACAAGTGGATCAGGTGACCGGTGCCGACCACGAGGCGGGCAATGCCATCGGGCAGTACCTGATCGCGCGCGGGCACAGGCGGATCGGCTTCGTGCATGGCAGCCGGGTGTTACGCGGGCGCATGGAGCGTCTGTTTGGCCTGCGCGAAGCGCTGCTGACCTCGGATCAGGCCAGCGTCGTCGAGGTGCAATTTGGCGAGGAGGGGTTTGCCAATGCGTTCCTCTCGCTCAAGACCGAGGGGGAGCTGCCGACGGCGCTATTTTGCGCGCATGACAGCCTTGGCGTGCATGTCGTTTCTGAATTGCACCGCATGGGACTGCGCGTGCCCGACGACATTTCGGTGGTCGGCTATGGCGATTTTGCCGCCGCAACGCAAATCTCGCCGCCGCTGACGACGGTACGCCTGCCCGGCGCCGATATGGGCATTGCCGCTTTTCGGCTGCTGCTGGAGCGGATGAACAGCAACCGCCATCCCCTGCCGCCGCAGCGGTTGATGCTGGTACCGAACCTGGTGGAACGGGGATCGGTCCGATCGCTGGATTAGGGCGCTTCACCAAGGACGTGGCACAGGGCCTCCACTCTCTCGCCCTCGTGGTTCGAGGCTCCACTGCGTTCCGCACCTCACCATGAGGACTATGGGGTCGTGGCGCTTGGCTATCCAAAGAAAAGGCCGGCGGGACATTTCTGTCGCGCCGGCCCTTTGGCGCCTGGAAATGCCTATTCTTCCGTTTGGCCGGTGAGGCTGAGGAGGAGCTGGAAGATGTTGACAAAACTCAGATAGAGCGACAGGGCGCCCATGACGGCGAGCTTCTGGTTGGCTTCGGCGCCATTGTTTTCGGCAAACTGCTCTTTGATGGTCTGGGTGTCCCAGGCGGTGAGGCCGAGGAAGACGAGGATGCCGATCACCGAAACGGCGAATTGCAGCATGCTCGAACCGAGGAAGATGTTGACGATCGAGGCGATGACGACGCCGACGAGACCCATGATCAGGAACGAGCCGAATTTGGTCAGGTCGGTCTTGGTCGTATAGCCATAAAGGCTCATGGCGCCGAACATGGCGGCCGAGATGAAGAAGGTGCGGGCAATGCTGGCACCGGTAAAGACCAGGAAGATCGAGGCCATGGAAAGACCCATGACGGCGCAGAAGGCCCAGAACATGGTCTGTGCGGCGCCGGCCGAGATCGAATTGACCTTGAACGAGAAGAACATCACGAAGGCGAGCGGGGCGAACATCACCACCCATTTGAGCGGTGACGAGAAGATCGGCACATAAAGCGCCGGGGTCGAGCCGACGAAGAAGGCCACGAGGCCGGTGATGACCAGTCCAAGGCCCATATAATTATAGACCCGCAGCATGTGTTGCCGGAGGCCCTCGTCAAAGGCGGCACCGGCCATGGTGGATGCCGGATTGCTCCAGCGCGATTGTGGCTGCAAGGCCATGGTAGTCTCCGTCAGTAGAGGGAATCGAAAAGGGAGCCGGCGGCGCGGGACACCTCGCCGGGCGGAGCGCTCGCAACGAGCGCATAGGCGATGTCGCCGAACTGCCAATAGGCCGTCGTCGTATCATCGACATGGCGCGTCGAGGGACGCTCGACGATGAACTGGCCGGGGCGCGCGGCAAAGAGCGAGACGGCCCCGAGAGCGCCGGCATTGACGGCAAGCTCGACGCTGGGGCCGAAATGGGAGGGATAGACCTGCACGTCGGTCACCGCCCAGCCTTGCGGCAGTTTCGGCATGCGAATGGCGGTCTCGGTGAGCAGTTCGGCCGGATCGTAATCGGTGACGCGCGGCTGTGAATCCATGCCGGCGCGGAGGGCCGTGATGTGGTGGGCCTCGACGGCGGCGGTAACATATTCGGGGACGCTGCTGGAGGCCTGGGCGGGAAGTGTACCGAGCTGGCTATGGGCAATCCAGCCGGCGCTGAGAAGGAAGGACGCGGCCGCAAGCGGACGCAGGCGGCGGAAGAACTGACCGCGATGGAGGCGCCCTTCGAGGCGCCGCGCCATGTCGCTCGTTGCCGGCATGGGGGGCACTTCGTCGCCGGCAAGGGCCAGGCGCAATTCGTCGCGCATGCGAAGGTCGGTCATGACCTGGGCCGCAATATCGGGGTGCTGGGAGAGCCAATGCTCGATCTCGATACGGCGCGAGACGTCGAGCTGATCGTCGACATAGGCCGCCAGTTCCAGGGGGTCGACTGTTTCAATGTTCCGCATCATTCGCCTCCTTTGATCAGTCTCAGGGCCGGGCCGCTTTCCCAGCGCCGCAGGGCTTCACGCCCGCGCGAGATGCGCGACATGACGGTGCCTGCAGGGACACCCAGCACGGTGGCCGCCTCCTCGTAGCTGAGGCCTTCGATGGTCACCAGATGCATGGCCTCGCGCTGCTCGTCGGGCAGCGTATCGAAGGCGCGGCGCACCTGATTGAGGCGGACGCTATCGAGCTGGTTGGGCGCCAGCGTATCGGCGGTTTGCGCGGCAAAATCCCGATCGCGGGCCGCCGCGCTTTTGCCGGAACGGACGCGGTCGATGTGCAGGTTATGCACAATCGACATCAACCAACCGCGGAGGTTCCCCGCGGGATTGTAGGTGACGCTGCGCTCCATGGCGCGCACCAGAGCATCGTGCACGAGATCTTCGGCATCGCTCGGACGTCGCGTCAGGCTCAGCGCATAGCGGCGCAGAGCCGGAAGCTCGCTCATGACCTCGGATTTGTGGGGCTTGCGCGGGACCATTGCCTATATACGGACAAAAGGGTGCGGCTCTTCCATAGCGGGGAAGAAAAACTTAGGCCGAGGCCAGTTGGGCTTCGGGTGCGGGTTCGCAGACGCCGGGTTCGAAGAGATCGAGGAGTTGGCCGGCATAGAGATCGAGATCGATGGTCGCGTCATGCGCCCATTGGAGGAGCCCGCTTTCGAGCGCGCCTGATATGGCGGTGGCAACGACGCCGGCATCGAAGGATTTGAAGGCGCCACGATCTTGTCCGGCAGTCAGCGTGCCGACGAGCCAATCTTTCTGCTCGCGCCAGACGGCGAGGTGGTCGGAAACTTCCGAGCCCCCTGCCCTTGTGGATGCGAGGTGGCGGAGGGCCAAAACTTCGGCGCGGTGCTTTTTGACGTAGCTCAGATGGCCGGTGACGAAGGCGGAGACGCGTTGCCATTCATCGTCGAGCGCTTCGGCGTCCTCGACGACAGCTTCTGCCATCCGCTCGTGGACGCCGGCAAGGACGGCATCGAAAAGACCGTCCTTGCTGCCGAAATAGTAGCAGATGATGCCCTTGGCGACTTTCGCTTCGGACGCCACGCGGGAGAGCGAAGTTCCGGCGACGCCATCGCGCACGAGGACGGCGATCGTGCAATCGATGATGTGCCTGCGTCGCTTTGCTTCGAGGGACTTCATCTCATGCACGCCCCGCTCAGGCGACTTTGGAGATGTCGGGAACGGCGTCCAGAAGCATTCTCGTATAGTCGGCCTGCGGACTATCGAAGATCGCGTCGGTCGGTCCGCGTTCGACCAGCACGCCATTGTGAAGCACGCCGACGGAGGTCGACATCTGCCGCACGACGGCGAGATTGTGGCTGATGAGGAGATAGGTGAGCCCGAATTCGGACTGCAACTCGCTCATCAGGTCCAGCACCTGCGCCTGCACCGAAACGTCGAGGGCCGAGGTCGGCTCGTCGCAGACGATGAACTCGGGTTGGCTCGACAGGGCCCTTGCAATGGCGATGCGCTGGCGCTGGCCGCCGGAAAATTCATGCGGGAACTTTCGCATGACGGAGGGATCGAGGCGCACCTTGTCGAGGAGCGCGGCAACGCGGTGCTCGACTTCGGTTTTGTTGCGGGCAAGGCCCAGGGTCCGCATGGGTTCGGCGATGATATCCCTAACCCGCCAGCGCGGATTGAGGCTGGCATAGGGGTCCTGGAAAATCATCTGCACGCGCTTGCGGCGTTCCTGATGTCCGGCGCCACCGGCCCAGATATCGTGGCCATCGACGGTGATGTGACCCGCGGACGGACGCACGAGGCCGACGATCATCTTGGCGCAGGTGGATTTGCCCGAGCCGCTTTCGCCCACGAGACCAAAAGTTCTGCCCTTGGGGATCGAGAAGCTCACATCATCGACCGCCCGGAACATTTCGACCTTGCCGGGGAGGAGTTTGGTAAAGCTGCCGCGGCCGAGTTCGAAATCGCGGACGAGGTTTTTGACCTGTACATAGGCGCTGTCGTCATTGGCGGGTGCTGCCGAAGCGATATGGCCTTCCCTACGCTCGATCGTCGGGATCGAGTCGATCAGCTTGACCGTATAGGGCTCGCGCGGGCGGCGGATGATGTCGCCCACTGTGCCGGTTTCGACCACCTTGCCATGGTGCATGACCACTAGCCGGTCGGCGGTCTGGGCGATGACGCCCATATCGTGGGTGATGAGCATCACCGCGGCGCCGTGATTGGTGCAGAGCTTTTTCAGCACCTTGATGATCTGGGCCTGCACCGAAACATCGAGGGCAGAGGTCGGTTCGTCGGCAATGATCAGTTCGGGCTCTGCGGCGATGGCAAGGGCGATGACGACGCGCTGGCGCATGCCGCCCGAGAACTGGTGCGGATAGCTATCGATACGTTCGGCGGCCTTGGGAATGCCGGCTTCGGTCAGAAGATCGATGGCCTTTTGCCGGGCTTCACTTTCGTTGAGCGGCAGGTGGGCGCGGATGGTTTCGGTCAACTGCCGGCCTACCGTATAGAGCGGGTTGAGGCTCGTCAGCGGGTCCTGAAATACCATGCCGATGCGCTTGCCGCGCAGCTTGGCTTTTTCGGGCTCGCCGAGATTGTCGATGCGCTCGCCCTTGAGGCGGATTTCGCCGCTCGAAATGCGACCGGGGCGCTCGATAAGGCCGATAACGGCGGAGCCGGTCATCGACTTGCCGGCGCCGGATTCACCGACAACGCCGACGACTTCGCCGGGCATGATGTCGAAGGAGACACCGTCCACCGCGCGGAAAACCTCGTCATGGAAAGGGAAGTCGACGACGAGATTTTTTATGGAAAGAACAGGTGTGGTCATCAGCGCAACTTCGGATTGAGGGCGTCGCGCAGCCAGTCACCCAGAAGGTTGACCGAGAGCGCCAAGAGCACCAGCGTGATGGCGGGGAAGAGCAGGATCCACCACTCTCCGGAGAACAGGAACTGCTGGCCGATACGGATCAGCGTTCCCAATGAAGGCTGGGTCGGGGGCACGCCGACGCCGAGATAGGAGAGAGTCGCTTCCTCGATGATGGCGAGCGCGAGGCCAATGGTGCCGATGACGAGGACGGGGCCGACGACATTGGGCAGCACATGGCGGAGAAGGATGATGAACGGATTGACGCCGAGAATGCGGGCGGCCGCCACATAATCCTTCTGCCGCTCGACCATGGTGGCGCCGCGCACGGCGCGGGCGAACTGCGCCCAATTGGCGAGACCAATGGCAAGAATAAGCACCCAGATGGCGGCGCCTTCCTGCTGGTTGGGCGGAATGATGCCGCGCGCCACGCCGAAAATGAGAAGGGCGATGAGAATGGCGGGGAAGGAGAGCTGCACGTCGGCGACGCGCATGATCACGGCATCCCAGATGCCGCCGACATAGCCGGCGACGAGGCCGAGGCCGACGCCCATGACCATGGCAAAGAGCGTCGCCATGGCGCCGACGAAAAGCGAGACGCGCGAGCCGTACATGATGGTCGAGAGCACGTCGCGACCCTGACTATCGGTACCGAGAGCGAAGTAGCGGCCGCCCATCGAATTGGAATTGGGCGGGGTAAAACCGTCCATGAGATTGAGGGTCGCGGGATTGAACGGGTTGTAGGGGGCCAAGAGGGGCGCGAACACCGCCATGGAAACCAGGAGGAACGCCACGATGGAGGCGACCACCGTCACCGGGGAACGGCGATAGGACCAGACGATGTCCGAGCGCCAAAAGGTTTTCCAGCGCGAGGTTTTGGCAGCAGGAACCGGCTGCTCGGGGGAATGGGGCAGATCGGTCAAGATGCTACCTCCCGGATTTGGCGCCGTCGCGCAGACGCGGATCGACGATGAAATAGAGGATGTCGACGATGAGGTTGATGATCACAAAAATCAGCGCGACGAAGACGAGGTAGGCGGCCATCACGGGCACATCGACCGCGGCCACCGAATTGACGAACAGGGAGCCGACGCCGGGCCACTGGAACACCGTTTCGGTGATGATGGCGAAGGCGATGACCGAGCCCAATTGCAGGCCGGTAATGGTGATCACCGGCACCATGGTGTTTTTGAGCGCATGGCCGAAATTGATCGCCCGCTGGGAGAGACCGCGCGCTCTTGCGAAGCGGATATAGTCGGTGCGCAGCACTTCCATCATTTCCGCACGCACGAGGCGCATGATGAGGGTCAACTGGAACAGCGACAGGGTGATGGCGGGGAGGATGAGTGAGCGCAGGCCCGATTGGGTAAGCAGACCTGTGCGCCACCAGCCGATCTGGATGACTTCGCCGCGCCCGAAGGACGGCAGCCACTTCAATTCGACGGCGAAGATGTAGATGAGCCCAATGCCGATAAGAAAGGTCGGCAGGGAAACGCCGACCAGCGACAGTGTCATGATAACACCGGTCGAAAAAGCGCGCTGCTTGAGAGCGGTGTAGACCCCGAGAAAGACGCCGAAGACCAGCGCAATGATCGAGGAGGCGACGGCCAACTCGATGGTGGCCGGCAGGCGCTCGAAGATCAACTGGCTAACCGGCTGTTGCAGCCGATAGGACACGCCGAACTGGCCCTGGAGCGCGTTGACCACGAAGTGGAAGAACTGGATGTAGAAGGGCTGGTTGAGCCCGAGGCGTTCGCGCGCCTCCTCATAGTCGGCCATGGTCGCATCCTGGCTAAGCAGGTTTGCCAAGGGATCACCGACATATCGGAAGACGAGGAAGGCGATAAACGCCACGACAAGCATGACGATGACGGACTGCAGCAGCCGCCGGGCGATGAAGGCGAGCATGGGCGCCCCTTACAGCGTGTCTCCTGAAAGTGGTTCCGGTTTCAGGACAAAGACACGCGCCAGAAAAAGGCTAAAGCGCAACCGGCCGATCCCTTGGGATCGGAACGCGCTTTAGGCGGCGGACCGCCGCGAGAGGAAAACTCTACGCGGCGGCCCGGGATTTCAGCGCTTTACTCGAAAGTGACCGTGGTCATGTTCGGCTGGTTTTCCGGCTGAACCGGCAGCGTCACACCCGAACGCATGGCATAGGCCAGCACCTGATTGTGCACCGGCAGCAGCACGCGGTCAGCCTTCACGGTGGCCCAGATGTCGGCGACGGTCGCGTCGCGCTTGGCCTGGTCGCTCTCGGTGCCGAGCGAGATGATCTTCGCGTCGAGTTCGGGATTGACGTAGAGGCCGACATTATAGGTGCCGTGCGTGTCGGTCTTGGTGTGCACCAGATCGTTGAACACATAGGCGCTATCGAAGGTCGGGACACCCCAGCCGAGGAGATAGAAATCGGACTCGTTGGCAAGGATGATCGGGGAATGTTCGGCGACCGGGCGCGAGGCCAGGGTCACCTGGATGCCGATCTGGCCGAGCATGCCGACATAGGCGGTCGAGATCGCCTCGTCGTTGACATAGCGGTTGTTCGGCGTGTCGAGGGTGACGGAGAAGCCATCGGCATAGCCGGCTTCAGCCATCAGTTCCTTGGCACGTTCCACGTTCGGCGCCGGATAGGCGTCAAGTTCTTCGGTCCAGCCAGCAACGAAGGGCGGGTTGGGGATGCCGGTCGGGATGGACTGGCCGCGCATCACCACCTTCTGGATGGCGTCGCGATCGAGCGCCAGTTCCATGGCTTCGCGCACCAGCGGATTGTTGAAGGGGTTGCTATCGGTGATGTTGGACGACTTCAGCGGTTCTTCGCCGAACTTGTAGCCGAAATAGATGAAGCGATTTTCCGGACCCGTTTCGACCTTGAAGCCTTCGGTCGAGGATAGACGCTCGATATCCTGCGGCGGCACGTCCTGGACGATGTCGACTTCGCCCGAAAGCAGCGCCGAGATGCGGGTCTGCGCGTCGGCAATGACCAGGTATTCGACGCCGGTCACCGCCGGAGCCTCGCCCCACCATTCCGGGTTCGACGCGAGGACAGTTTTCACATCGACTTCACGCGACACCAGCGTATAGGGGCCGGTGCCATTGGTGTTGAGAACGGAGTGGTTGGAGGCGCCGCTGGCAAAATCCTGAACCGTGGCGAGATCGTTCTCGTCGGCCCAGGTCTTGTCCATGATGAAGGTGTTGGTGAGGTTGTTGGGGTAGATGAGCGAAGGGCCGGCCATCTGGAATTCGACGGTATAATCGTCGACCGCAGTCACACCTTCCACGACGGAATGGAGCTGCTTCATGTTCGAGAATTCGCTCTTGGCGCGGGTGATCGAATAGACCACGTCCTCGGCGGTGAAGTCGGCGCCATTATGGAATTTGACGCCTTCGCGCAGCTTGAACACCCAGACGGTGTCGTCGCCTTCCTTCAGTGCCCATTCGGTAGCGAGGCGCGGCGTCAGCGTGCCATCGTTGTCGCGGCCAACCAGCGTCTCATAGATGTGATGGGCCAGGGTGTGCGTATTGCCCTGGTTTTGCGAATGCGGGTCCAAGGTGAGTGCGTCCGATGAGCGGGCCCAGCGGATGGTCTCGGCATTGGCCACACCGGCGAGCATGGTCGTAGCGGCAAGCGCTGCGGCAATGCGAGTCAGTGAAGTGTGCATTAGCGTTCTCTCCGTTCCTGAATAAGCGCCTTCTCGAAATAGATGAGCGGAAGGCTTGGGCCACACGAAAGCCCAATTTTATCTGGAGTGCAATTGAACAAACCGGAGCGCAATAGTCACAACCCCACCACAAAGCTGTTACAAACACCGAACCGAACGGATTTTATCAAATCAGTACGGCGATCAATTTGCAGAATTACTGATCAATACATGACGTGCGGTTTCGCACGTCATGTATACGGAGGGAAGTTGGGATTTCTTCCATGGTCCCACAAAAATTCCCGCAAAGCCTACGGCTCTCGCTGGCAGAGAGCGCCCAAAACCACGACGCATCGCGCTGTTGGGTCTGGCTTTTCTCCCGGTCTTCCCGCTACCTTCGCGGGGCCGAAGCAACGACTTTGGCGAGACCGCCCGGAAAGCCTTGAACAAGGTCCGGCGGCCGAGGAGAGAATGGAATGAATCAGATCGACCTCAACGGCCAGGTTGCCGTCATCACCGGCGGCGCGCAGGGCCTGGGATTTGCGATGGCCAAACGCATGCTCGATTCCGGTGCCAAGGTCAGCCTTTGGGACCGCGACGAGGAGACGCTGGCCAAGGCGGTCGGCGCGCTGGGCGCAGGTGCTTCGAGCCAGGTGGTGGATATCACCGACCTCGATGGGCTCGTTGAGGCGCATGCGCGGGTCGAGGCGAAGGTTGGCGGGGTATCGATCCTTGTCAATTCAGCCGGCGTTGCGGGCAGCAATGCGAGCCTTGACCAGTATGATCCGGACGAGTGGCGGCGCGTTGTGGAAATCAATCTCAACGGCACGTTCTACGTCAACAAAGTCGTCGTGCCGGCGATGAAGGCGCGCAATTACGGACGCATCGTCAATATTTCCTCGGTGGCCGGCAAGGAGGGAAACCCCAACCTTTCGGCCTATTCGGCGGCCAAGGCGGGCGTGATCGGCCTGACCAAATCGCTTGGCAAGGAGCTGGCGGGCTTTGATATCGCGGTCAATGCCATCACCCCGGCCACGGCCAAGACGCGCATTCTCGACACGCTGACCGACGAATTCATCCAATACATGCTGACCCGGATTCCGCGGGGAAGATTTCTGGAGGTCGATGAAGCGGCGGCAATGGTGGCTTGGCTCGTCTCCAAGGAGAACAGTTTTACCACTGCCTCGGTGTTCGACCTTTCGGGCGGACGCTGCACCTATTGATCTGACACCGGCGGGAATCGGAACAGCTCGGCACATCGGGCGTTGAGTCGGCGCAACACCGAACATCAGGGTTCCGCCATGCCTGCTTCGCGCCCGATCTGGAAAGGCCAGCTCCGTCTCTCGCTGGTTGCCATTCCCGTCGAATTGTTCAGCGCCGCCCGCCCCAGCGCCAAGCCGAGTTTTCGGCAAATCCACGAACCGACGGGCAAGCCCATTCACTACGAAAAGGTGGTGACCGGCGTGGGTCCGGTGGACAAGGACGAGATCATCAAGGGGTTCGAATACGAAAAGGGCGACTATGTCCTGATGACGGATGACGAAATCGATGCGGTGAGGCTCGAAACGCGCAAGACGCTGGAACTGACCCAGTTTGTCGGCGCTTGCGAGATCGACCCGATCTTTTACGACAAATCCTATTTCGTCGTGCCCACCGATGAACTGGCCGAAGACGCCTTCCGGGTCATCCGCGATGCCCTGCGCAAAACCGAGAAGGTCGGGCTGGGGCAGCTTTCCATGCGCGGCAAGGAATATCTGGCAGCGATCAAACCGAGCGGCACCGGACTGATGCTCGAAACCCTGCATTACGAGGAAGAGCTGCGAAAGGCCGATCCGTTCTTTTCGCAGATTTCGGCCAAGAAAGCCGAACCGGACCTGTTGGAAGTCGCGACGGCGCTGATCGAGAAAAAGACCGCGCCATTCGATGCCGGGGCCTTCAAGGACCACTATCAGGCAGCCCTGCACGACCTGATCAAGCGCAAGATGAAGGCCAAGGGCCGCAAGATTACGGCGACGGAAGAAGCAACGCCCGAACGGCCGAGCGGCAAGAATGTCGTCGATCTGATGTCGGCGCTCAAGGAAAGCCTCGAAGGCGGCGGGCGGAAAAAACCGGCATCGACCGGCAAAGCCGCGCCGCGCAAGAAGGCAAGCTGACCATGGCCAGCAAGGCGCAGGATCTGCTGAAGGACTACAAGGCCAAGCGCAACTTCGCGAGGACGCAGGAACCAGCGGGCGCTGAGCCGGGCAAGGGCAAGGTCGAGCGCGGCTCGTTCGTCGTGCAAAAGCACGATGCGACCCGGCTGCACTATGATTTCCGCATCGAACTCGACGGCGTGCTGAAAAGCTGGGCCGTCACGAAAGGGCCCTCGAACAATCCCGGCGACAAGCGCCTCGCGGTGCGCGTGGAGGACCATCCGCTCGAATATGGCGGTTTTGAAGGCACCATTCCGGCGGAGGAATATGGCGGCGGCACGGTCATGCTTTGGGACCGGGGGACGTGGGAGCCGATCGGGGATCCGCATGAGGGCCTTGAGAGTGGCGACCTGAAAATTCGTCTCTTCGGGGAGCGCATGAAGGGCGAATATGTGCTGGTGCACATGAAGGGGCGCGACAACAAGCTGCGCTCCGGCGCGGTGCGGGAGAACTGGCTGCTGATAAAGCACCGGGATTCCTATGCGCGCGACAAGGACACGCTGACGACGCGCTTTACGCGCTCGGTCGCGACGGGGCGCGATTTCAAGGAAATCATCGGCGGCGCCGAGCCCAAGAAGGCGACGAATGTCGAGGCCGATGCTGTCTGGCACTCCGACCCCGAAGAGGCGGAAAAGGCCGACCAGAAAACCCGGAGCATCGGCAAGGCCAAAACCGGTAAGACGCCTGCCTTTCGGCCCGTACAATTGGCAATACTCGTAGACAGCGTGCCTGAGGGCGAGGATTGGCTCTTCGAGATGAAATATGACGGCTATCGCTGTCTGGCCGCTGTGGCCGGGGACAGCGTGCGGCTCTATACGCGCAGTGGGCTCGACTGGACCGAACAATTTGGCGCGCTGGTCGAACCCCTCCAAAAGCTGAAAATCGGATCGGCTGTGATCGATGGCGAAGTCTGCGCTTTCGATGGCAAGGGCAAGACGGATTTTACGACGCTCAAGAATGTGCTGTCCGACGGGGGGCGGCTCGAATACTTTGCTTTCGACCTGCTCGAAGCCGATGGCAAGGATTTGACCAGGCGCCCGCTGATCGAGCGCAAGGCGGCGCTCGAAAAACTGCTCGCCAAATCGGCGAAAACGGGACCCATCCAGTATTCATCGCATGTGGCGGGGCACGGCCAGAAAGTGCTCGATGCGCTTTGCCGGGACGGGTACGAGGGCGTTATCGCCAAGCTGGCGGACGCGCCCTATCGTGGCGAGCGCAGCCGCAACTGGCTCAAGATCAAGTGCCTCAAACGGCAGGAATTCGTCATTGGCGGCTGGTCGCCATCGACCAAGCGGCACGGCTTCGCCTCGCTGCTGCTGGGCACGATCGAGAAGGGAAAACTTCTCTATCGCGGCCGCGTCGGCACTGGGTTTACCGAGGATAGTCTGGCTGAACTCGGCGGGCGGCTGAAACAACTGGAGCGCAAGACCAGCCCCTTTGTCGCGGTGCCCAAGGAACGGGCGCGGGGCGTGCATTGGGTGACGCCCGAACTCGTGGCCGAGATCGCCTATACCGAATTGACCGGAGACGACATTCTGCGTCACCCGAGCTTTATTGGTCTGAGGGGTGACAAGCCCGCTGAGGAGGTTGGCATGGAAAAAGCCGAAACGCTCGATGATGGTGAGGAGGTCGCCGAACGCCTCGGGGTGCGCCTGACTTCACCCGATCGCGTCGTCTATCCGGGCCAGGGGATCACCAAGGCGCAACTGGTCGCCTATTATGACGATGTCGCCGCGGCGATGATGCCGCATATCGAGAACCGGCCATTGAGCCTTGTTCGTTGCCCGCAGGGGCGCACCAAGCACTGCTTTTTTCAGAAGCACGACACGGGCGGCTTTCCCCCGCAACTGCTCTCGAAACCGATCATCGAGAAGGACGGCAGCAAGGAAAGCTATTTTTATATCAAGGATGTAGCGGGGCTGATCGCGGGCACGCAGATGAACGTGCTCGAATGGCATATCTGGGGCTCACGCTTTCCGAAGGTGGAAAAGCCCGACAGGCTGGTGTTTGACATCGATCCCGATGAAGGTCTCGATTTTTCCGCCATCACCAGCGCCGCGACCGATATTCGGGATCGGCTGGAAGCGCTTGGTCTTAAGAGTTATCCGCTGGTTTCGGGGGGCAAGGGTATCCATGTCGTCGTGCCGCTGAAGCCGGGCAAGGACTGGACCGAGGTCAAGGAATTCTGCCGCTCCTTTGTGGGGGCAATGGCGGAGGAGGAGCCGGATCGCTTTACCGCCAATCTCTCCAAGGCAAAGCGGAAGGGTCGGCTTTTTCTCGACTATTTGCGCAATGAGCGCGGCTCGACCGCTATCTGTCCGTGGTCCGTTCGCTCGCGTGAAGGCGCCCCGGTCGCGGTGCCCGTAACCTGGGATGAAGTGCCAAAACTCAAGGGCGCCAATCTCTTTTCGCTCGAAACAGCCGCCCAGCGCGCCCGCGATGGGGACGCCTGGGCGGGGTATTTTGATGAAAAGCAGTCGCTGACCGCCAAAATGCTGAAGGCGGCCATCCGCGATGGCGCTTAAAGCGTTGCCAGTTCGCGATTGCTGATCCGCTTGTTGTAGCCGTCGCGGATGGTCATCTTTTCCTCGAGGGCGGTGATGACGCTCTCGGAGAAATTGGTGTCGTACATGGTCGAAAGATTATTGAGACCACCGGGCGTGAAGACGTTGATCTCCAGCACCTTGTCGCCGACGATATCGAGGCCGACGAGGAACATGCCGTCCTGAATGAGCTTGGGACGCACCGTTTCGGCAATCTTGAGCATGGTGTCGGTGACCTCGACGGGCGCTGGCCCGCCACCGACATGGACGTTGGAGCGGATTTCGCCCTTGGCGGGGACCCGGCGGAAGGCGGCATATTTGCCTTCGCGCATCAGCGGGCGGCCGTTCATCATGAAAAAGCGCACGTCGCCCTCGGTCGCCTCGGGCATATAGGCCTGGGCGATCAGATAGCCTTCCCCGCTCACCGCCTCGAAAATCTGGTTGAGGTTCTGATCCTTGGGCGAGGCGATCTTGAAGACGTTCTTGCCGCCCGAGCCCTGCAGTGGCTTGACGATGGCGCCGCCCTTCTGGCCATCGATAAACGCGCGGATTTCGACGATGTTCTTGGAAATCAGCGTTGTCGGACGGACGACGGACGGAAAGTCCTGGAAGTAGAGCTTGTTCTGCGCCTGCGCCAAGCCGTCGGGGTCGTTGACGACAAGCGTGCCGCGTTGCGCCGCCATACGGCCGAAGATAACCCCGATATTGGCGGCCCATGGCCTGTTGGTGGCGTCGAGCGAAGGATCGTTGCGCAGGAACAGCACATCGATCTCGCCGATATCGAAGCGCTTGGCTTCGCTCTTGTCGCTCTGAAGATCACGATGCAGCGTTTCGGGCTTCTTGTAACTCGACGAGGGCAGTACCCTGCCCCAGACAGAGAGGCTGTCATCGTCGCGGAGAACGAAATCCTCGGGGGTCACATAGCAGATGTCGTGGCCCATATTGAGCGCGGCCAGGGCCAGCGTGGTGGTGGAAAAATTGGGGGTCTCGTCCTCGATGGAATTGACGAAGAATGCAATGCGCAAGCCGGCCTCCTAAGCAGCGATAAGGTCGATGGGGGAAAGACCGGCACGCAGCCGGTCGAGGCGCGCGGTGGCGCCATTTGCGGAGAGAAATTGTGGTTCGAGCCGGGGCGCCCGAAGGAGGCCACGAGTGCTCAATTCCTGCATGGTGCTCATATGGCGCGCCGCGATCTTGCCCAGCCAGAACGGATCTAGGGCGCCACCGCCGCGCAGGTGTGCGAGAATTTCGAGGAGGCCGCGGAGATAGATCGCGTCCTTGGCCAGCCCCCCGCCCCGATGGACACGCAGGGTGGCGTTGAAGGCACTGGCTTCGGCAAAGCCATGCTCCTTGGTCAGGAGCCGAAAAGTGTCGACAAAGCCGGCGCCGTCGAGCATGCCGGCAACAGCCAGCACACGCCCGGCAAGAAGCCGCAGGCGCGTCGCGGTCATGCCGCCGGCGAGATATTCTGCGAGCACTGCCAGCCCTTCCTGCGCGCCTTCATAGCCGGCAAGGCCGGACCTGAAGAGCCGGAGGCCGTGACCGGAGCCGTTATAGTAGGTCAGCATGTGCACACCGACTTCGTGGCTTAAAAGCGCCTCGACCCGGCCGCGCGGCATGGTGGTGCTGCGCGCAATCAGCAGCCGCCCGTTTGACACCATCAGGCCGGCAGGCAAGTCATCGCGCACGTCGATCTCGACGCCAAATCCGTCGGACTGTTTGGAATAGCGCTCGATCATGGCGCGGGCCCGGCGCTCGACGAAGCGATAGTCGACCGCGTCAGCTTCGCCGGCATCGGGCTTTGGTTTCGTCGCGGCGAGGATGGTCTTTGCGGCATCTTCCAGCCGGGGCTCCACCGAGCGGTAGAGTGCCCGGCTGAGTTCCTTGAACGACCTGGTATTACGCTGGGAGAGCATCGAGAGTTGCAGGTCGAGCTCGGCCTGTTTTTCCCGATAGAGCGAGGTCAGCACCGGGTCCTCGAAATGATCGAGATTGATGCTGAAAAGGGCTTTCTTGGCCTGGGCCACGTCGATGGCGAGGGGCCGATAGAGCAGCGTCGGAGGACGCTCGAACTGTGATTTGGCAAAGTCGGCCCAGGCCGCGTCGGCATTGATGGGCGTGACGGCGAGGAGAAAGTCGAACTGGCTGGCGATGTCATCGACGGCCCGGTCGGCGCGGGAAACGGCATCGACGAAAACGCGTCGCCCCAGAGCCCGATGGGTCGCGGGCGAGAGCCCGGTTTCGGCCCGGCCGAATTCGGCCGCACCACGCAGGGCGGCGTCGAAGACGTTTTCCACCAGCCGCTCGCGCAGCTCGGGATAGACTGCCTTGGACTGCGGCACTTTGTAGATCGGGGCAAAGCGTATGGTCAGCGCCGGAATGCCGGGGGTCGAGCGGGCAAGGCCGGCATGCGGGTCTTCGGTAAGCTCGAACCGCTCGATGCGGGGGGCGCGATAGCGTGCGTCCACCTTTTCAAAGGCGCTGACAAAGGCGGAGAGGGCCGCCTGCGCGCCCTTTTCTGCTCCGGCCGAGACGCTGACCGCAAAGGGCGCCAGATAGGGTGCGTCGGCGGCGAGCTTGTCTTCGGCCAGTTCGGCCACATCGATCAGCAGGAAGGCGCCGAAGCGGGCCTCCATGGCCTTGCTGACAAGGCCGATGACCTGCGCCGCATCCTTGCGGTTCTGCGCCAGAAGGTAGGATGCATTGGCCATGACGGCAGCGCGGGCGGCAGCCTGTCCGCCTCGGCCGATATGAACGACGAGGAAGTGCATGGGCCGATCGATATAGAGGCGCCCGCGCCCGGCGAGATCGAAGCGTATGGGGCCATCCGCTTCGAGGCAGGTCTTCAATGCGTCGAGATCGATTTTTGCGGCCGTGCCGCTCATGGCCGTGCACCAAGGGTCTGTTCAAGACCCGGCAGCGCAGCGCGTACGGCGGCACGCAGTTCGGCTATTGCTGCCTCATCCGGCTGGCCGGTCCATTCGTCCATGAAGATTTTCTTGAACTCGACGGCGATGGCGCAGCCGGTTTTTGGGAAATGCTCATGCACGAACCGCGTCTGTTCGCCCTTGCCTTGAAAGGCGACATTCTCTCGCACATCGAGCGGCCTTCCGCCGACGCTATGCTGACGAAGGGTATCGATGAAGGGATCGAGCACATGGGTCCAGCGGGCGCGGTCCATCGAAGACGTGCCGATATTGATGTCGGGGGCGTCTTCCTGTTGCGTCGCCAGGGCTTCGGGACCGGCGCGGCGATGATTATAGCTGTGCATGTCGAGCAGCACGAAACCGCCGTGCTCGGCTTCGATGCCGGTCAGGACGTGGCACAGGGCGGAATAGTAGCTAGCGTGCTGGCGCATCAAGATGGCGATGTCTTGCTCGCCTGGCGGCTCGCGCCAGACTTCGAGGCCCCAGGATTGCTCCGGGGTGAGATAGATCGCGCCTTCGGGAGCGCGATTAAGGTCGAGTTCGAACCGCGAGCGATAGACGGTGATGCGGTTGGGAATATCGGCCATGAACCGGGCGGTGAAGGGATCTTCCTCACGAAGGCGGCCTGTTTCATCGAGCGCCATGCTGGCCAAGAGGTGCGGCTGGACCAGATGTCCATCGTGAATGGCGGTGCCGATAAGGGGAGATCGGGCCCGTTCGATTGACCACAGGCGGTTAGACTGGCTATCGGAGAGAGAACTGACGCTTGGTTCCATGGGCAGGGAACGTGCCTGTGTGGCGGGAAGTTCCTTTGGAGGGGTATGGGGATGAGTTGGGACGCGCTTGCACTTTGGGGGCACGAGGTAACGCGCATTGAGCCGCTCGCCGGTGGAAGTTCCAATGACGTCTGGAGCGTGCGCGTCGATGGGCGCCTCGCCGTTGCGCGTCTTGGCAAAAGGAGCGATGCCGATCTCGCCTGGGAGGCCGAACTGCTCCAATATCTCGACCGGAACGGGCTAGCCGTGCCGGTGCCGATCCCGGCACTGGATGGAAGGCTGTTCGTGAACGGCCTTGTGGTGATGGACTATATGGAGGGCGGGCCACCGGAGACAGCGAGCGACTGGCGCCGTGTGGCAGACACGCTGCGCGAGCTTCACCGGTTGACCAAGGGGTGGGCGCAGCGGCCGGGGTGGAAATCCTCCACCGATCTCCTCAGCCTCGAGAAAGGAACGCGGATAGACCTTGCCGCAATGCCGGCGGAGGCTGTCCTTCGGTGTCGCGCGGCGTGGAAACGGCTTGAGGGGCGTGAAACCTGTGTGGTGCACGGCAACCCCAACAATCCCGGCAATGTCCGCATGACGGCAGGCCGGGTGGCGCTGATCGATTGGGATGAGGCGCATGTCGATGTTCCCGTCCTCGATCTGGTCCTGCCCCACAATGGCGCGGGGCTCGAAGGCGCCGAGCACGACATTGCCGCCCAGGCATCGGCCGCCTGGGAGGCCGCGGTTTGCTGGAAGGACGACTATGCGGTCGAGCGGCTGGCCGAGGTCCGGGCGGTCTGACGGCTATCGATTGGAGAGGGTGAGCTTGAACGTGGCGCCCTTTGGCGCTTGCACGAGTTCGATTTCGGCATCATGCGCCTGGAGCATGGCGCGGACGATATCCAGGCCCATGCCCGTGCCACCGCTTTCGCGGCGGGTGGTGAAGAAGGGCTGGAAAATCCGGTCCCGGTTGCCCTCCGATATGCCGCCGCCATCGTCGGCGACGATCACGACGGCGCGGCCTTCCTCCTCGCGAACCGCAATCGTCAAATGACTGGCGCCGTGCTCCAGCGAATTTTCGGCCAGATGCGCGAGAACGATATCAAGAGCTTCCCTGGGCACGCCTAGCGCCACCTCCTCGCCGGAGCCGGTGATCTGCAAGGTCGAAAATTGCGATCGCAGATCGGGCAGGACGGCACCAAGGGTGGTTTCGCCACGGGCCAGGGGCATTTCAGCCTGTGCCAGTTCGCGAAGACGGGCCACGAGGCGCGTCAACCGGTCCGCATCGGCAACGATGTGGTCGAGGAAGCGCTGCCGCTCCGCCTCGGTCATGCCGGCGCCCTCGTCGCGCATGAGTTCGGCCGAACCCTTGATGGCGGTCAGCGGCGATTTCAGCTCGTGCGATACATGGGCCGCGAAAGACCGCATATATTCCGTCCGGTCCATCAGGCGCGATGCGAGATCGAGAAAGCCTTGCGAGAGCGTCGCCAGCTCGGCGGTACCATAGGCATCGAGCGGGCGGATGGCATCGCGGCCGCCCTGGGCGATTTCGCGCGTGCGGCCGACGAGCGCGGCAATCGGCCTGGTCACGGCGCGGGTAAGGACATAGGCAATGAAGAGGGTAACAAGCAGCGAGGCGACGAGCACGCCGGTTTCGAGCGTCGAGAGACCCCGCCCGCCAAGTGCACGAACAAGAATGATGAGCCCGGATGGCAGGCCGAGAACGACCAGCAGGACGGAATAGACGACCAAGGCCATCGAGGGTCGCCATTTGCCGGGAATTCTAGGCGCCTCGGTCACTGCTTGAGCTCCAGGGTTCCCAATTTGAACCCCACACCGTGGACGGTGGTGACCACCGCTTCGCATCCCGCGGCGGCGAATTTGGCGCGGAGATTGCGGATATGACTATCGATGGTGCGTTCGGACACGTGGATATCTCCGCCATAGGCGGCGGTCATCAACTGCTCGCGCGAAAAAACCATTTCGGGGCGGCCAAGCAGGGCTGAGAGCACAGCGAATTCGAGGGCTGTCAGGGCAATCGGCGCCTCATTCCAGGTGACGCTATGCGCGGAACGATTGAGTTGCAGCGGACCGCGGATCATTTGGTTCGTCGCGGGCGTCGTTTGGCCGGAGGTACGCTTGAGGATCGCCTTGACCCGCGCAACAAGCTCCCTTGGGCTGAAGGGCTTGCTGACATAGTCGTCGCCGCCGATTTCGAGCCCGATGATCCGATCGACCTCTTCGTCGCGCGCCGAGAGAAAGAGGATCGGCACTTCGGAGGTCTTGCGGATTTGCCGGCAGACGTCGAGCCCATCGAGCTCGGGCATGCCGATATCGAGTACGATCAGATCGGGCGTGGTCCGCCGCCAGGCAATGAGCGCCTCGGAGCCGTCGCGCGCGGTGGAGACGGTCATGCCGGCCCGTTCCAGCGCGAAGGTGATGACGTCGCGAATGTGCGGCTCGTCGTCGACGACGAGAATTCTGTTGCTCATCAAACCGCTACCTTGAACCCGAAGGAGTGTTTTGCAGCGTCTGGGGCCCAGAGGCAACTGGGCCAAGCCTGAGATAATCGGCCAGCCGCTGTTGGCGCCAGGACCAGCTTCGCCAGCCGGTCTCCCGGCGGGTGAACTGATAGCCAAGGTTTGCGCGGAGGACGCTGGCGGCCTGCCACGCGGGCTGGTTCGGCTTTAGCGAGGCGATGAAACTGTCGAGCGCAGGAATGACGGAGGTTCCCTGTAGGGAGATATAGCGCAGATCAAGCGGCATGCCTTCGCCACTGACTTCCAGACTATGCGCGACATTGAAGCGCGCGATCAGTGCGGAAAAATCCATCAGCGCGCTGCCGTATAGGACGACCAGCAGCGCGACGAGATTGCAGGCGACGAGCCAGGCATTGGACCGCTTCCACCAGATGCGCAGCAGAATGAGCACAAGACCGACGGCGACGAGAGCCATCCAGATGCCGGCAGCAAGCCGCAATCCGGTCAGTGAATAGACTTCGACATAGAGTTCGAGCCGCAGCATGGCCGAAAGGCAGAGCAGAACGTTTTGGGCGATAAAGCCATAGACGAGCACCCGGATGAGTACGCTGCGCTGGCCCGGCCCATCCCTACGCATGGCGACAAGCACGAAGGCTGCGGCGAGTAAGGCCGTAACGATGAGCGGATAGGCGCCGCGATGGGCATATTCGGCATGGCTCATGCCATTGGGCAGCGCCATGCCGCCCCAGAGGAAGGTGAGGTCGAGCGCGGTTTCGAGGGCAAAGAGCGCGTTAAAAATCACGAGGGACCGGAGGATCGCCGCATGGCCGAGCCATGTCGTTTCGCGGGGCGCAAAGAGCGGCGTTCCCAAGCGCGACTTTTTCCGCCGCAGCAGTTTGGGCCTGAGGAGAGCCCATATACCGGCGGCCATGACCAGCCAGAAGATCACGCGGACCGGATTGAGCAGGTCGAACGCCCGCTCGGCACGCAGGCCTGCGAACAAGGCTTCGACCAATGGATTGGCGGCGGCGAAAAGGAACACGAAAACCAGCCCGAGCCCCAGAGGCACGATCCAGGCGAGAAGCCCGAGCAAGGCGCGCTGCCAAAGCTGGGGTTGTGCCGCGATCCTGAGGGCGACGGCGTCGCGCGCCAGGGTGATGGGGGCAGGCAGAAGAAAGCGCAGCACTGTGGTGGGCATGTGCTCCAGCCGGCCGGGCAGCACCCTGATGGCGATCAACGCCGACAGGGCAAGGCCAAGGGCGGCCAGCATGAGGCCGAGCGGCGATGGCGCTTCGATCAAGGGCAGAGCGAGGACGAGGGCAGTCGCCAGACCTAGCAGACCCTCTCGAACGCGTCCGCGACGCCAGGCAAAGGCGGCAATGGCGAGGGCGATACCGAGCGTCAAAAGGAACAGGTTGATGCCGGGCTCGGCATCAAACAGCAGGAGGTCACTGACCACCACCAAGAGGAGTGTCGTCAAAGTCGCGACTGCGGCTAGGCCCAAGGTTTTCGGCGCGGGGTGGAACTGGTCGGTCTCTTGCATCGTGCTTGCCTCCTTTTATGACGTGAAAGGCGCAACCCGACCGCCCCTGCCCACCAGTGCATGGGATGGGGAGGTCGGCCAGGAGCCACCAGCCGTCATTGACGATGCGGCTGGGGAGCTGGATGGCAGGACGGAGCAGTGGGCGATCGGGATTGCGCATGCGTGCAAACCTGACGGCGCCGTCAGCAGTTTTTGTGCAGATGGATCGGAGAAAGTCAGGTTTGCGACTTTGGGCGCGTGCCGATCAGTTTTCGCTGACGCGGGTGCGGACCGATGTCAGTTTGTCGGGATTGCGCATAATGTAGATGCCCAGAATTTCGCCATTCTCGATATGGAGCGCGGTTGTCTGCAACAAGGACCCGTGTTCCCGACTGATAAAGCCGGGCAGGCCATCGATCCAGACCGGCTCGACCATTTCGGTCCAGCCGGCTCCATATTTGCGAAACATTCCCTCGTAGAGACGGAGGACGCGCTCGCGGCCCTCGATAGGGTTGATGAAGGCAAAGACCTTGCCGCCGCCATCGGACTGAATGACGACGCTCTCAGCGAGCAGGGTTTCGAGCGTGGTCATATCGCCATTATGCGCGGCGACGAAAAAGGCCTGGGCAAGGCGGTTGCCTTCGGCGCGATCGACGGGATAACGCGGGCGCGCTTCCTGCACATGCTTGCGGGCGCGCGAGGCCAATTGGCGAACCGATGTCGGATCCCGGCCGAGGGTTGTCGCGATCTCGTTGAGCGGTTGGCCAAACACTTCGTGGAGCAGAAAGGCGGCCCGTTCGAGCGGGGACAGGCGTTCGAGCGCCAGCATCAGCGTCATCGTCAGCTCGTCGGCATCGACTTCAGGCTCTTCGGGCTCAAGCATGGGCTCGGGCAACCACGAGCCGACATAATGCTCGCGCCGGGCGCGGGCCGATTTCATTTCATCAAGGCACAGGCGCGTAACGATGCGCGACAAGAAAGCCCCGGTTTCGCGCACCATTGCCTTGTCGACCTGCGACCAGCGCAGCCAGGCGTCCTGCACCACGTCTTCCGCCGCGGCCCGGCTGCCCAGCATGCGATAGGCAAGGCGCACCAGCCGGGACCGGTGCGCCTCAAAATCATCCGCCGCTTCAAGCGGCATGTTGCGCCTCTTTGACCACCGGCTGTATCCGAAAGCCGACCTGTAGCCGGTTCCACGCATTTATGGCGCCGATGGCAAGGGTCAGGTTGACCTGTTCTTCGGGCGAGAAATGGGCTGCGATCTCGGCATAGTCTTCGTCGGCGGCGCCATTCTGCGGCAGCAGCGTCAGGGCCTCGGTCCAGCCGAGCACGGCACGCTCGCGATCGGTGTAGATCGGGGCTTCGCGCCAGGCACTGAGCAGATAGAGACGCATTTCGGTTTCCCCTGCCTGACGCAGATGTTCGGCATGCATATGGATGCAATAGGCGCAGCCATTGATCTGCGAGGCACGCAGCTTGATCAGCCCGATCAGGGTATTGTCGAGCCCGCTGGCGGCAATGGCCGTTTCGAGCGTCATCATGGCCTTGATGGCGGCAGGCGCAAGCGAGAAATGATTATCGATACGAGGATGCATGGTGGTTTCCTGGATTAGTGATTGGGGCGGCTGGTCTTGAACCAGTCGGCATAAGTGACGGTGCCGAGACGGGCGGAGCCGCGCGGCAGCAGCGAGGCTTCATCGAGCCGGGCGCCGAAATATCTGGCCTCCGCGTCGGGTTGGACCTG
Organism: Devosia sp. Root685; assembly: GCF_001427875.1. Taxonomy (GTDB): domain Bacteria; phylum Pseudomonadota; class Alphaproteobacteria; order Rhizobiales; family Devosiaceae; genus Devosia. Next base: position 802,857 of record NZ_LMHK01000002.1, read on the forward strand.
GCGGGCGTCTCCGATGTCGACGAGGTAGCGCGCGACGAGATCAGCGAGGTGGAATTTCTCCGGTCCCGCGATTTCGATCGTGCCGTTGACCGGTTGCGCCAGTGCTATCTCGGCGACAAAGGCCGCGACATCATCGGAGGCAATCGGCTGGATCAGCGCGGTGCTGAGCGGGATTGCCGCATCGGCACCGGCGGAATTGGCGATGCCGCCCAGGAATTCGAGAAACTGGGTCGCGTGGATGATGGTGTAAGGCGTGGGCGAAGCTTTGATCAGCCGTTCCTGAACCAGCTTGCCGCGGAAATAGCCGCTGTCCTGCAGGTCTTCGGTGCCGACGACGGACAGTGCCACATGGTGGCGAACGCCGGCCCGGGCTTCTGCCGCTAGGAGATTGGTGCCCGCGGTCATGAAGAAGTCGAGCACCGCCTTGTCTTCGAAGGATGGCGAATTGGCGAGGTCCAATACGACCTCGGCGCCGAGCAAGGCCGCGTCCAGCCCTTCGCCGGTCACGGTATTGACCCCCGATTTCGGCGAGGCGGCGACGACTTCGTGGCCGCGCTCGGTGAGCAGCCGGACGGTCTTCGAGCCGATGAGGCCCGTGCCGCCGATAACGACGATTTTCATGTTTTATCCTTGCGAGTGAGCAGCGCCGGCCGGGGAGGCGACCGACGGTTCCGCTGCAAAGACGAGATGGCCCTGGGAGGGTGTGACATGGCCGCGAATTTTTCCGTCTCTCACCCGCCCGCAATGTCACAGAAGCAGGGGCCGTCTCGTCTTCACTGTGTCACCACCAACACGGAGAGCCGGGATGCATGTGGGCCGGTCGTATCGCGTCGTCGAATTCGCCATGTGGTCGCGCCGCAGCGTGGTCTACATGGTGTTGCTCAGCCTATTGGCCATAGGCCTGTTCATGCTGCCGCCTCTAGAGGGTTTTGCCTTGCCCTGGCAGGTCGTGGTGATGCTGGGCACGACGGTGTCGCTTGTTGCGGGCTTCAAGAATTCGCAGGTGCTTGGCCGTAGCGCTGAAGGCTTGCAGGCCTTCGCCCAGATCGCCGCCACGAGCCGCATGCTGGCCGGATTTTGCCGCGATTTCTGCGAGCCCCAGGTGGCGAGGATCCTCGTTCACCGCCACATCGCCTGGCTCACCGCCTTGCGGTTCAGCCTCCGCCGGCCGATGCCGTGGGAATCGATGGGCCGGCGCGCCAATGTGGAATTTCGCCGTCGCTATCACATCCTTGAAGACACGACGACGATTGGCGCCGAATTCGAGCGGCTGGCGCCCGAAGCGACGGTGCTCTCGGCGGGCTTAAGGCCCGATCTCGACCTGTTGTCCCGCCAGGCCGAAGCGTTCAACACCCTGTTCAAGACCGGCGATCTGCCGCCGCAAATTTACGTCGAACTGACAAAGCTGCTGCGCGATTGCCACGACCAGCAGGCGCGCTGCGACCGCATCAAGAACAGCCCCTATCCCCGCCAATATGCCATTGTCAGCGCCATGCTGGTCTGGTGCTTTTGCACGTTTCTGCCCTTCGGCGTCGTGGCGCTGTTTTCTCAAATGGGCATCGGCATCTGGCTGGCCGTGCCGTTCAGCACGCTGATCGGCTGGATGTATATGGCGCTCGATCAGGTCGGGGAGAGCACGTCCAACCCTTTTGAGGGCAATGCCAATGACGTGCCGATTTCCCAAATCTGCCGTGATCTCGAAATCGAACTGCGGACCGCGCTGGGCGAGAGCGAGGTTCCAAGGCCCCTGCCCGCAGTCAACGGGATCGCGACGTAAGAGAATGCAGTTCTTGACTCTTCAATCCAGAATGACTATTTGCCTTTTATGGCCAGACCCAAGGAATTCGATCGCGATGCCGCCCTTGCCGGAGCACTTCAGGTGTTCTGGACCAAGGGCTATGAAGGCGCCTCGACCGACGATCTACTGAAAGGCATGAAAATCGGCAGGCAGTCGATGTACGACACCTTTGGGGACAAACAGGCGCTGTTTCTCGAAAGTCTGCGCTCGTACCACAAGCTCGACAACAAGAACTTCTTCGATCACTTGGGCGACAATCCTTCGCCGCTCAAAGTGCTGCACGGCTTTCTCGCCATCTTCACGCGCCGCAGCGACGAGGAGAATGCCCGCGGCTGCATGGGCATCAATGCCACCACCGCCTTTGGACGCGCCAATCCGGACGTGACGCAACTGGCGCGTAACACCGCCACCAGTGTCGAGGACATGCTGGCTCAATTGGTGAGCGCGGCCAAGGACGCAGGCGAGATCGCCGCAACCGTCGATGTCACGGCAACCGCCAGCTTCATTTACGCCACCCTGCAGGGCCTGACCGTGCGCGCCCAGGCCGGCGCCAGCCGCGATGAACTCGCCAAGGTCGCCGATTTCACCATAGAGGCGCTCAAAGCCATGCGCTAAGCGACGCTACTCTTCACATCGATCACTCTGGTTAATTCTGGACCCGACAGTCCAGAAAACGAACTCCCATGCCTGACGAAAGGAATTTTGACATGTCGGCATTTCTTCCCCTCCTCGATAAACGCGCCATTGTTACCGGCGGCTCGCGCGGCATCGGCGCCGCCATCGTGCGAAAACTCGCCGAGCAAGGCGCGCATGTCGGCTTTACCTTTGCGTCCAGTCCCGATGCGGCGCAGGGGCTCGTCGATGAAATTCTCGCCAAGGGCGGCAAGGCATTCGCGCTGCAAGCAGACAGCGCCAATGTGGCGAGCCTCCAGACGGCCATCCGCGCGGCCGCAGAAAGGCTCGGCGGGCTCGACATTTTGGTCAACAATGCCGGGGTTCTGGTGCATGCGCTGATCGACGACGTCGTCGAGGTCGATTTCGACAAGACCATGGCCATCAATGTGCGCGCGCCGTTCTTTGCCATACAGGAAGCCGCACGGCATATGCAGGCGGGCGGGCGCATCATCAACGTGTCGAGCAATACAGCGGTCAGTGCGGCAGTGCCCGGTTCGGCGGTTTATGGCCTCTCCAAATCCGCCGTCACGGCCATGACCCGTTCGCTGGCCCATGAATTTGCGCCCAAGGGCATCACGGTCAACGCCATTCAGCCCGGCCCGACGCGCACCGACATGACCTCGGGAATGGAGGACTATATCATCGGCATGGTGCCCGCCGGCCGCTTAGCCGAGGCCTCGGAGCCCGCGGCGCTCGTTGCCTATCTCGCCGGACCCGATGCCGGTTTTATCAACGGCACCGGCCTCACCATCGACGGCGCCATGACCGCCTAGCTTTGCCAGCCGTATTCCGTCCGATGATTGCGCAAATTGCCAAACCCGGTCAGACTGAGCGGGCGCAACTCGGGCGGATACGGGCATGCACACTGTCGTAAAACTCGATGGCTGGTCGTCGCCGGTGGTAGAGGCGGTAACCCACACCACCTTCAACGCTGATGGCAGCACGATGATGCAGCCGGACGGCTGCTGGGATATCGCCGTCCTAAAATCCGCAAGTGGTACAACGGTCCTGCGCACCGGGCTGACGACATCGGCGGTTACCCATAATTTTTCGGCAGGCGACGAAATCCTTTCGATCGCTTTCAAACCCAGCAGTTTCATGTCGCTCATGCCGGGCGAGCGAATGCGCGACGAAGGCGTCGTCCTCTCCAACATCGGCCGCGACCGCTTCTGGCTCGGCAGCGACGTTCTCGAAATCCCGACCTTTGACACCGTGGACCGGTTTGTCGGAAAGCTTCTCAACAATGGCATTGTCGAGGACAATAGCCTCGTCGCTTCCGTCGTTTCCGGCCACCCGATGGCCATGTCGGAGCGGACCATGCAGCGGCATTTCCTCAAGACCACCGGGCTCACCTACAAGACGTTTACCCAGATCGAGCGGGCCCAAAAGGCACTGAGCCTGCTGCAACAGGGGCGCCCCGCCGCCGATGTCGCCTTCGCCCTCGGCTATGCCGATCAGCCGCACATGATCCGCTCGCTAAGGGCCATCATGGGGCAAACGCCGGGGCAGATTGCAGCGCGTTAGAGCGCTTTTTTCTCGCGCACCCAAAACAGGGGGCAATTTTTGGGAGCAGACTGCAGGTTGTCGGAAATCTTCAATCCCGCAAACCGCCCGCTGGCTAGAAAGGATGCACTTTCACCCCAGCGAGGACGCAGCAAATGACCGACATCCGCCCCTTCAAGATCGCCATATCCGAGGCTCAACTGGCCGACCTCAACCAGCGGCTGGCCAACACCATCCTCGCCAGCGAAGCCCCCGGCGCGGGCTGGGCTGCCGGCCCCACCGCGGGCTTCGTCACCGGCGCACTCGACCGCCTCCGCAATGGCTTTGACTGGCAGGCCCAGGAAGCCGCGATCAATCAGCATTCCCAGTTCATCACCGAAATCGACGGCCAGACCATCCACTTCCTGCACGTCAAAGCCGGAACCCCCGATGCGATGCCGCTCCTCCTGCTGCATGGCTGGCCGGGCTCCTTCGTCGAATTCCTCGACGCTATTGCCCCGCTCAAAGGGGCCGATTTCGACCTCGTCATTCCCTCGCTTCCCGGCTTCGGCTTTTCCGGCCCGACCCGCGAGGCGGGCTGGAACGACAACCGCATCGCTGCGGCCCTGCTCGAACTGATGTCACGCCTCGGCTATCAGCGCTTCGGCGTGCAGGGCGGCGACGCCGGCGCCGTCATCGCCCCCACCATTGCCCGTGCGGCGCCCGATCGCGTCATCGGCGTGCATGTCAATGCCGCGACCATGGGCTTCATCCCCATGGGGCCGATCGAGCCCGCCGAATTCGCCACCTTCACCGAGGCCGAAACCACGCGCCTGCAGCGCCTGCAACAGTTCATGGCCGAACGCTTCGGCTTCAACGCCTTGCAGTCAAGCCGCCCGCAGACCGTGGCCTACGGGATTTCCGACTCTCCTGCGGGCCTCATCGCCTGGCTGGGCGATATGTTCGCGGGGTTCGGCGACAGCCCTGATGCCATCTCCAAAGACAAGTTCCTGACCAATGTTCTTGTCTATTGGTTCACCGGTACGGCGGCGTCCTCGATCCGGCTTTATTATGAAAACGCGCATGATCCGGAAGCCTGGACGCCAAAGCCCAATTCGGGTGTCCCGACCGGCGTCGCGGTCTTTGCGCGGGATGAAGTCGCCATCCGACGCTTTGCCGAAGATGGCAATACCATCGCGCGCTGGACCGAAATCGACAGCGGCGGCCACTTCGCCGCCATGGAAGTGCCTGAGGTCTGGGCCGCGGAGGTTTCGAGCTTCTTTGCAAGTCTCACGCGTTGAAAGCAGCGTGGCGGCCGAGGCCGCCACCGCCCCGATACATCTGCCGAGATCGTCTCTACCGGCCGGCCCTCAACAGGTCGGCCGCTTTTTCGGCGATCATGATGACGGGGCTGGCGGTATTGCCGGAAACGATATGCGGCATGATCGAGGCGTCGATAATGCGCAGACCCTCGCAGTCCTTGAGGCGCAGATCGGGGGTGACCACGGCCTCGGCATCGACGCCCATGCGGCAGGTACCGACGGGGTGGAAGATGGTGGTGGCGATATCGCCAATGCTGTGGAGCAGATCGGCGTCGCTCGCGATCCGCGGGCCGGGCAGGATTTCTTCGGGGCGATAGCGCGCAAGGGCCTTGGCAGTCATGATGCGGCGGGCCTGCTGCACCGAGCGGACGGCAACCTGACGATCATGATCGGCCGAGAGATAGTTCGGGCGAATATCCGGCTGCACCGTGGGATCGGTGCTGGTGATGTGCACGCTGCCCGTACTGTGCGGCCGGAGGTTGCAGACCGAAACGGTAATGGCCGGAAAATCATGCAGCGGTTCGCCCAGACGGTTCGTCGAGAGCGGTTGCACGTGATATTCGAGATCAGGCGTTTCGAGCGAGGCGTCAGATTTGGTGAACATGCCGAACTGGCTCGGCGCCATGGACATGGGGCCGCTGCGCATCAGGGCGTATTGGAGCCCGATCTGCGCCTTGCCCAGGGGACTATGGAACAGCGTATTGAGCGTGCGGGCGCCAGTGACGCGATAGACGGTGCGGATCTGCAAATGGTCTTGCAGGTTTTCGCCGACGCCACTCATGGCATGCTGCACAGGAATGCCGTGGGCCTGCAACACGTCCGGACGGCCGATACCTGAAAGTTCGAGAAGTTTTGGGGAATTGATGGCGCCGGCCGCGAGGAGGACTTCGCGCCCTGCCCTCGCCTCGCGGAGTTGGCCACCTTGGCGGAACCGGACGCCGACGATGCGGCGGCCTTCAAGGATCAGCGACTGGGTTTCGGCCTTGGTGATGAGGCGCAGATTTGGACGTTTCAGGGCGGGACGCAGGAAGCCACGTGCGGTGTTCCAGCGGCGGCCGCCGGCCTGGTTGACCTCGAAAAGCCCGGAGCCTTCGTTGTTGCCGTCGTTAAAATCTGCGCGCGGCAGGATACCGAATTCTTTGGCGCCTTTTTGCACGGCTTCGAGAATGTCCCAGCGGAGGCGCTGGCGCGACACTTTCCACTCGCCGCCAGAACCGTGCATGCCCGTTTCACCGCCGTGGTGATCTTCCGACTTGCGGAAATAGGGCAAGACATCGTCCCAGCCCCAGCCGACATTGCCAGCCTGGCGCCAGCGATCATAGTCCGCCGCCTGGCCACGCATATAGATCATGCCGTTGACCGAGGTGCAGCCGCCTAAAACCTTGCCGCGCGGATAGACCAGCGAGCGGCCATTGAGGCCGGGCTCGGAGGCAGTCTTCATCATCCAGTCGGTGCGCGGATTGCCGATGCAATAGAGGTAACCCACGGGGATGTTGACCCAGTGGTAATTGTCGCTGCCGCCGGCTTCGAGCAGGAGCACGCGGTTGCGCGGATCTTCGCTCAGGCGGTTGGCGAGCACGCAGCCCGCCGTGCCCGCGCCGACGATGATATAGTCATATTGGCCGTCAATCTGCATGCGGGGGCTCCGCCAGCGCACGCCAGGCAATTTGGCTCGCCGCGTTGAGTTCGGTCCAGGCACGGTAGCGCCTGTCATAGTGCCGGCCCATACCGGCTTGTGGCCGGTAGGTTCTTACCGGCCGGGTCATTTCGGCGGCGGCCACTATCTCGTCGGGATAGATGCCGACGCCGATGGCGGCCATCATGGCGGCACCGAGCGCGCCGGTTTCTCGCGCTTCGGCGACGGTGACGGGCACGCCAAGGCCATCGGCGAACATTTGCGGCCAATGGGGCGAACGGGCGCCACCACCCGATAGCACGGCCTGCGACAGGCCGACCCCGGCATCGGCGAGGACACCGATATGGCGGCGATGCTCGAACATGACGCCTTCGAAGAGCGCGCGCAGCATGTGGCCTTCGCCATGCCAACCGGCAAGGCCGAAGAAGCCGCCGCGATAATGTGCGCCGAGCCGGCCGCCATAGATAAAGGGCTGGAACAGTGGATCATCGGACGATGGCGTAGTTTCGCCCACGAGCGCATTGACGACGCCGAAGGGATCGTCGTGATGATGGCCGCGCTCGATGAGGGTGCGAACATACCATTCGAGATTCGCCGCGGACGTGGCACTGTTTTCCATATTGGCGTAGCGCGATGGGCCATAAGCGGCGACCATGAACACGCGATCATCCTGCACCGGGATATCGGAAAAGACCTGATTGATCGACCAACTGCCCGCGACGACCGAGGCCGAGCCCGGCAGTGCCGCGCCTGACCCCATGGCGGAGGCGACGACGTCGAAGAGACCGGCGACGACAGGAGTCCCGGCGGCAAGGCCGGTTGTTGCGGCCGCCTCAGGCGTCACGGCGCCGACAATAGCGCTCGGCTGGTGCAGGGCGGGCAGCAAGTGGCGGGCGTCTTCGAGGCCGTAGAGGCGCAAAAGCTCGTCGTCATATTCGGCCTCGGGCAAACGCAGGAGACCGGCCCCGGACATGTCCGAAATGTCGGTGGCGAGCGTCCCGGTCAGGTGCCATGTCAGAACGTCCTTGGCATAGAGCAAGGTGCCGGCCCGGGCGTAGATTTTGGGGCGGTTCTGCTTGAGCCAGGCGAGAAGCATCGGCGTCTGCGAGGGCCAGGGGCGTTGGAGACAGATGGCATGGAGCGCTTCGCCGACTGCGTCATCTGTGGCAGCAGCAAGCGCGGCGGCGCGGCTGTCGAGAGACTGGATGCCCAGCAGCGGCTGATTGGCCCGATCGAGGAGATAGAGGCCGTTGCCATGGCCGGCCGTGCCGATGGCGGCGATCTCTGTGGGGTCGATCCCCGCGGTTTCGATGCAACGGGCGATGGCGACCTGGGCATTGTTCCAGAGTTCGCTGACGGAGCGCTCCACCATGCCGGCGGCAGGCTTGTGGGTCGCGCCATCGAGCCCATGGGCGGCGATCTGGCGGCCGGCGAGATCGAAGAGCACGGCCTTGATGACGGTATTTCCGGCGTCGAGGCCGAGAAGGTAGCGTTGCGGATTAGCCATTGTACACGTCCCAGGCTTGCTCGCCGCTGGCGCCCTGATGAATGATCGCCATCAGGGCGGACACGACCGCGCGCGGATTGGCATGCTGATAGATATTGCGCCCATAGACCATGCCCTTGGCGCCCTGCCCCATCAAGCGGGCCGACTTTGCGAGCACGGATTTGAGGTCTTCCTTGCCCCCGCCGCGCACCAGAACGGGCACACGGGCCGCCTCCACCACCTTGTGGAAATCATCGGGATTGTCGGTAGGGTCGGCCTTGATGATGTCGGCGCCCATCTCGGCGGCGAGGCGCACGAGGGTGACGATCTTCTCGGCATCGCCATCGACCTGATAGCCGCCTCGGATGTCATTGGGGAGCATGACCAGCGGTTCGATCATCAGGGGCATGCCGTATTTATGGCAATCGGCGCGCACGCGGCTGATATTGGCGACGCATTGACGGAACAGCTCGGGCTCGTCTGGCAGCATGAAGAGATTGACCACGACGCAGGCCGCGTCCATTTCCAGCGCGCCGATGATGGGCTCGTCGTGGTTCTGCAGCATGGACCACATCACCTTGTGGCGCTGGGCATTATAGGGATTACCCATATCGATGCGCATGACCAAGGCGGGCTTGTCCTTGCCGGGTCGCGCTTGCAGTAGGTCGGCCTGGCCATAAGCCATCTGGATGGCATCGGGCCGTGCATCGACCAGGGCATCAACGACCCCGGCCATGTCTTCGAGACCGGGGAGAAAACTTGGTTCGTTGCAGACGCCGTGGTCGATGGCGACATCGAGGCAGCCGCCATTGGTAAACAGACGGCTCATTCGGGCCCTGCTGCTCACGCGCATGGCTGTTTCCTTTCCTTGGTCCTCAGCGCCAGCATGTCTGCGGTGACGCCGTGGTAGGTTTCGAGTTCGTTGGTGAGCCGGGCGATCTGCGCGGCGGTTTCGGTGGCACTCCAGCCGAGTTCGGTGGCGGCGACATCCGCGATGGCAGCGATGCGGCCGGCGGAGATCGCGCCGGTGATGGCGAGAGGCAGGCGGCGGAGCACGAGATCGGAGAGGTCGGCGACGTGCTCATGTCGGGTGAGGAAGACGATCTCGGCAAGGGTCAGCGTGGTGCCGGGGTCGAGCGGTTCGTCGTCAGTACGGGCGCGGCAAAAGGCGAGAACGTCTTCGGCGCGGGAGCCGTAGAGGTCGACGAGGCGGGTGGCGCGATCTGTCGTGATGCCGTGGTACGAGGTCAGGTGCTGGACGAGATCGGCCGGGTTCTTGGGGAAATTTTCTCCGCCGCCGATGGGAAGGGCGAGAGTGTCGGCGAGGCGCTCCTGGCCGAGGGCTTCGAGAACCGCGTCGGCGGTCTGTTCGGCAAAGGCGCGGAACGTGGTCCACTTGCCGCCGACCATGCAGAATTGCGGCACGTCGCCGTCAATGCGGTGTACGAAGTGGCCGCGGGAGATCCGCCCCGTGAACTGCTGGTCACTGCGCGGCAGCGGGCGGATGCCGCTGAAGCTGAAAACGACCTGTTCGGATGTGATTGTCAGCGCGGGGAAAACGCCGCGCAGGGCGCCGATGATGTAGTCGCGTTCTTCGTCCGTACAGGCGACGCGCTCGGCGCCCTCGACGCGGATATCGGTGGCACCGGCAAGCACGTGGCCGAGATAGGGAAAGACGATGCAGACGCGGCCGTCGTCGTTCTCGAAGAAGATCATGTGCCCGCCCAGCGCTTCGAAAAGCGCGGGGTTGTCGAGCACGATATGCGAGCCCTTGGTGCCGGAGACGAAGTTTTCGTGGTCTTTTTCGGCAGCGCCGAGGGCGACGAGGGATTCGTCGAGCCAAGCGCCGGTGGCGTTGACCATGGCGCGAGCCGAAACAGGCAAGCGGCGGTCAGTCAGCTTGTCGAGAAGGACAAAGCCGCCGTTTTGGGGCACCAGTTCGGCGTAGTTGAGGGCGAGGCTTTCCGGCGCGAGGCGCTTGGTGTCGAGCACGAGCTCGAGGGCCAGGCGCTCGGGATAGCTGATCCAGGCGTCGTAATAGGTGGCTGAATAGGTGAGGCGCGGCGTGAGCTTAGGCCAGGCGGCAAACGTTTCGGCGGCACTGCGGAAACGATGGGGCGGCAGGACGCGCCGGTTGCGCGTAGTCCAATCGTAGAGCGAGAGGCCGATCTTGATGGGTACGGCACCGCGCGGGGAAGGCCGGCCGGAAAAGCCGAGGAAACTCGCCGCACCATTGAGGAGGCCGGAAAAGACCGAGGTGATCGGCACAGTGGTGGGCAACGGCCGCACCATGTGGGGCGCGTTGGCGAGCAAGGCATCGCGTTCGCGGAGGGATTCGCGGACGAGAGAAAACTCGCCGTTTTCGAGATAGCGCAAGCCGCCGTGGATCATGCGCGAGGGGGCGGCGCTGCAGCCGGAGGCAAAATCGTTGCGCTCGACGAGGAGCACGCGCAGCCCCTGCAGGGCCAGCTCGCGGAAGACGCCGATGCCGTTGATGCCGCCACCAACGACGATGACGTCGAAGGCACCATCGGCACCAATCTGTTCGAAACTGTCGCGGCGTTGTTGAGACAATAGAGTACCCCTCGCTGTCTCGCGACAGCGTTGAAAAGTTCGGTTCTTCGGGTTCGATCAGGCGGCGAGCTGGACGAGTTGCCTTGTGACGGCCTCGCTGATGATGGTGATCTCGTCCGGACTCAGTTCAATTTCCGCGGCCCCAGCATTTTCGCGCGCCTGGCTGACATTGCGCGCGCCGCAGAGGGCAAAGGTGATACCCGGCTGCCTGATGGTCCAGGCGATGACGATCTGCGACGGTGTCGCGGCATGGGCCTCCGCGATACCGGCGATGTCGGCCATCAGCCGCGCGACCTTTTCGCGATTGCCCAGCGAGAAATGCGGGTCGGTGCGGCGCTGGTCGTCGCCGGAGAACGCGCGGTCGGGACCGACCTTGCCGGTGAGGAGGCCCCGCGACAGCGAGGAATAGCTGAGAACGGAAACGCCGTGCTCACGACAAAGCGGCAGCAGCGTGCTCTCGATACCGCGGCGGGCCATGGAATATTCCTCCTGGATCGCGTCGAGCGAACCGGTGGCGACATAGGCCTTGAGGTCGGCCTCCGAGACATTGCTGGCGCCGATGGAGCCAATCTTGCCCTGCCGCTTGAGCTCGACAAGGGCGTCCATGGTTTCGGCAATCGGCGTCGTCGGGTCCTGCCAATGGGTGATGTAGTGATCGATGTGATCGGTGCCGAGGCGGCGGAGGCTCTGTTCCACCTCGTAGAAAATTGCGTCGCGACCGAGATAGCGGTGCACGGGCTTGCCGTCATAGTCGAAGAAATGATGGCCCTTGGTGGTGTGCCAGACGAGACCGCATTTGGTTGCGAGCACCACCTTATCGCGGCGGCCCTTGATGGCGCGGCCGACAAGTTCTTCGGCAAGGCCCTGGCCATAGGCTGGGGCCGTGTCGATCAGGGTTATGCCGGCATCGATGGATGCCTCTATGGCCGCGATGGACTCGGATTCTTCGGTGCCGCCCCACATCCAGCCGCCGATGGCCCAGGTGCCAAGGCCGATGGCCGACGCTTTAATGCCGGAGGTCCCGATCTCTCGCTTGTTCGCATCAGGCGACATTCTGTTTGCTTTCCATCTTGTCGAGTACGCCGGCCGCGGTTTCTTCGTCGAGCACGAGCGAATTGAGGTAGTGACCGCGCAGCGCTGCCCGGATCGGCAGGACTTTTTCGGCGCCGGCCGCAACGCCGATGACCTTTGGGCAGCCGGCGAGATCGCCGGGCGACAGGGCCACGAGGCGTGAATTGAGGGCGTAGTCGGCGACTTCGCCATTTTCGCCGATGAGATGGGCGAGGAATTCAGCGACGACGCCACTCTTGGTCAGGCGCTCACGGTCAGCCGTCGAGTCGGGATGAAGGTCGTAGTAGCTCGAACCCGGCGTCTGGATAGAGCCGATGCCGACGAGGGCAATGGCCGCCTTGCGGGCAAGCTGGAAGGCTTCCTTGACCGAGCCCAGTTCCATCAGCATGTCGCGCTGCTCGATGCTTTCAGCAAAAAGCGGGGCGTGGACGAGATGAGTGCTACCGCCCAGCCGTTCGGCGAGGCGCGAGGCCAGGTGATTGACGTCGGTATAGTATTTGCCCTGCACGCCGCCGGTGAGCGGCACGACGGTGACATCAAAGGTCCGTTCGGGGTCGAGATTGTCGACCACGGCGCTGACCGCCTTGCCGCCGGTGATGGCGATGACGTCACCATCGCGCAGCGATTCCAGCAATTGATTGGCGGCGGCACGGCCGACCTGTTTCAGGGTCGTATCGAGATTGCCCGAAACGGTGGGCGTGACCACGGCACTGCCGAGGCCGGCAGCCTGGACAAGCAGGCGTTCGATTTCGACGAGCCGCTGGAACGGGGACTCGATTTCGATCCGCACCATGCCCTGCTTGCGCCCCTGGGCGATCAACCGGTTGACCTTGGAGGTCGACAGGTTCAGAGCCTCGGCGATATCGGACTGCTTATGGCCCTCGAGGAAGTGCATCACGAGCACGGTGTAAATCTGGCGCGTTGCTTCGAAGTCGCTGTTTTCGGTCATCTCGTCACCCAGTCGCCTGAACATGGATCACCTGCGCCGCTTGCTGAGATAGTGGTCGATGGTCACGGCAGCGAGCAGGATCGATCCTCGGATAATGTCCTGCCAGTAGACCGATACGTCGAGCAAGGCGAGCGAACTGGAAACCACCGAAAGGAGGATCGTTCCGAGGATGGCGCCGAAAATGGTGCCCGAACCGCCCGAAAGGCTTGCTCCGCCGATCACCGCCGCGGCGATCACGTTGAGTTCCATGCCGACGCCGAAGGTGGGCTGGGCCGAACCGAAGCGCGCCATGTAGATCACCCCGGCAAAGCCGCAGAGGGCCGAGCACAGCGTCGTGGTGAGGAAGATGACCTTCTTGGTGCGGATGCCGGAATAGGCGGCCGCCTTCTCGTTGCTGCCGGTGTAGAAAACCTTCCGGAACATGGTGGTGCGGCGCAGCATGAAATCGAAGGCGACGACCACGACCACGAAGATCACGATGACGACCGGAATGACGCCGATCGAACCCTGGCCGATGAATTTGAACTCGGGTGGCAGCGTGAAGAGGCCGAGCGGGCGACCACCGGTGCCGAGGAGACAAGCGCCACGGGCAATCACCATGGCGGCCAGCGACACGATGAAATGATGGAGGCCGACCTTGGTGACGAAGAAGCCCATCAGCGCGCCGATGGCGGTGCAGGCCAGAATGGCGATCAGCGAGGCTGTCCAGGGATCGACACCATTGAGGAACAATAGGCCCGCAATGACCATGGCAAGTGCCGTGACCGAGCCGACCGAGAGGTCGATGCCGCCGGAAATAAGGAGGATGGTCATGCCGACCACCACGATGCCTTCCACCGCGAAGGCCATGGCCATGGCCCGCATGTTTTCCCAGGTGAGGAAATAGGGCGAGGCAAAGGACATCGCGGCGAAAAGCGCCAGGATGATCAGGATCAGCCCGATTTCGCGCATGCCGGCGAGGCGCTTCCAGCCGGAGCCGGCCGTCTTGCCTGCTTCCGCTTCAATGGTCTGCGTGATCATAGTCTTGCTCCCCCGGCCCGCGCCCGTTCGGCGTCTATTGAGGCCAGATACATGATATTCTGTTCGGTCATGGCGTCGCCCGAGACCACGCCATTGATGCGGCCTTCGCGCACCACGAGGACGCGATCGCAGACGCCGATCAATTCGGGCAATTCGGACGAAATGACCACGATGCCGACCCCGGCATTGGCGAGGTCGCGCAGGATGCGGTGAATCTCGAGCTTGGCGCCGACATCGACGCCGCGCGTCGGCTCATCGAGAAAGATCACTTTCGGATTGACCGAGAGCATCTTGGCGATGGCCACCTTCTGCTGATTGCCGCCGGAAAGCGCGGATACCGGCTGGCCGACATGGCCGCATTTGAGATTGAGGCGCCGGCCGAGATCGCTGGCCTGCTGGTTCTCGCGCCGCTGATCAATGATGCCGCCCTTGCTGACGAGGCCGAGGCGCAGCGCCGAAACATTGGCGGCAATGGACATATCGAGGAACAAGCCATCGCCTTTGCGGTCTTCGGAGAGATAGACCAGCCCTTCCTTGATGGTCTGCTGGTAGCGGCGGGTATCAAGCGGCTTGCCTTCGAGACGCACCGTGCCGCTGGCGGTTTCGTCGATGCGGCAGATACCTCTAACGATTTCGCTGCGTCCGGCACCGATCAGTCCGCCAAGACCAAGAATCTCGCCGCGATGGAGCGAAAAGTTCACATCGGAAAAGAGGCCGGGGCTCGAAAGACCTTCGACTTCGAGAATGGCTGGTGCCGCAAGGCTGTCGCCCTGGAATTTGGCTGGGTAACGATTGTCCACCACGCGGCCGACCATGGCATTGACGATGTCGGTGGGCGTCGTCTCCGCCACCTGATGGGTGACGACATATTGTCCATCGCGAAACACCGAAACCCGGTCGCAATGACCAAAAATTTCGGCCATGCGGTGCGAAATATAGATGATCGCGATACCCTCAGCGGCCAGCCGATGCATGATGGCGAAGAGGACCGTGGCTTCCTTTTCGGTCAGGGCGGCCGTGGGCTCGTCGAGGATGAGCACGCGGCAATCGAGCGTTAGGGCTTTGGCGATCTCTACCAGCTGCTGCTGTGAAATCGAGAGGCTCCGCACGAGGGCCAAGGGATCGATGTCGCCAAGCCCGGACAGGATGTCGGCGGCGCGGCGATGCAGCCCCGCATAGTCGACCAGAAGTGAACGGCTCGCATTGGTCGCGGCCATAAAGATGTTTTCGGCAACGGTGATATCAGGGCAAAGGGCAATTTCCTGATGCACGAGGCCGATACCGAGGCGCTGGGCGGCGGCGGGCGAGGCGATGCGCACCGGTCGTCCGTCAAGAATGATCTCGCCGCTATCGGGCTGCAGAATGCCGTCGATGATGTTCATCAGCGTCGATTTGCCGGCGCCGTTTTCCCCGGCCAGCGCATGGATTTCACCACGCCGCAGCTCGAACTGCACATCGCGCAGGGCCTGGATGGAACCAAAGGCCTTGCTGAGACGGCTCACCTTGAGAATGACATCGGACATGGCTGCAACTCGCGTTGTTCCTGTGGCCTGCGCCAAACCCATTGGTTCGGCGCAGGCGGCTCGTCGGGAAACGAGGATCAGTTGGGATCGCGGCCTTCCATGTAGACGCCGAGATCGAAGGAGTCGGCGTTTTCCTTGGTGATCACGGCAAAGCCATTGTCCACGAAGGGGATCTGCATGGGGTTGTAGCCCGACACCTTGTAGTCGTTGAACGGGTCGAACATGTCCGAATGGGCCGCCATGAAGGTGGCAACGAACCCCATAAAGCCTTGAATGCCCTGGTTGGGATTGAGCGCCATGTGGATATTGCCAGCCTTGATGTGTTCGAGCGTCGTCGGGGTGACGTCGGCATGCATGATCAGCACGTCGGCCTTGGCTTCGAGCACCGCGGCAACGGCGCCTTCGGCAGAGCCCGCTTCGGGGATCCACATGGCGTCGAGCTCGGGATTGGCCTGGAGAATGGAAGCGGTGGCGCGATAGGCCGCGTTGCTATCCTGATTGGTGGCCTGGCGGCCGACCAATTCCATATTGGGATAGTGCTCTTCCATATAGGAAATGAAGGCGGTCACGCGAAGGTCGTGATTGCTCTGGCCTGGGTTTTCGAGCACGGCATATTGGCCGGCATCGCCGACCTGCTTGACGATCTCCTCGGCCGCAAACTTGGCCTCGGCAACATTGTCCGAGGTGACATAGGCGGTGCGGTTTGAGTTCGGCGAATCCGCCGCGAAAGTCACGATCTCGACGCCACCCTCGATGGCGCGGTTGATCGGCTCGATGAACGGGTCCGCCTGCATGGGATGGAGCAGAATGCCCGCCGGCTTCTTGATCAGATCCTGTTCGAAGGAAGCGATCTGCTTGGCAATGTCATAGTCGGGCGTGCCGGAAAACACCGTTTCACAGCCCATGGCCTCGGCGGCCTGCTTGAACCCCTGATAAACCGGCACCCAATAGGGGTGCGCCGAAACCATCACGTTCATGACGTAGGTTTCGCCCGGCTCACACTGAAAACCAGCCTGAGCATACCCCACCCCTGCCCCGCCAAGGCTGACGCCGACCAGCAAGGCCGCGCCCAGCGCGCTCTTCATCATGCGCATTCGTTCTCCTCCTCAGGATCACTGCCAGCCTCCCGCCAGCAATTTTTCCCATGCGTTGATATTTGTTCCAACGCCCTATCGATAGCGGAGGGTTTTGGGCGCCGTCAAGCGTTTTGCATTATTTTTCTTTTGCTGAAATTTATTTCATTCAAGGGAGCGCGGAAGTGGTGGCGAGCGAGGTCGGTGCCGTTGGCCGGGAGGAGTCGAGGGGCCTGACCTTGGCCCATTCCGGGGTGTCATTCCCGCGAAAGCGGGAATCTCTGTTTTCAGAGGAGATCGCCGCTTACGCGGGATGACACGGCAAAAAAGCCAAACACCGCTGGCTCAGGGCGCAAAGATCGCTCGGTCTCGGGCGACGAGTTCGCTAAGAAACTCCGAGACAATGGCGACGCGGCGGGAGCCGCGCAGGTCTTCGTGCCAGACGGTCCAGTAGGAGCGGGCGAGCGTATGTTGGGGAAGAACAGCCACAAGGTCCGGGGCGCGACGGGCCATAAAAGTGTGCAGGATGCCGATACCGGCGCCAGACCGCACCGCCTCGGTCTGGCCCATGGCCGACGAGACAGCGATGGTCGAGCGCCATTCCTTGTGGAACTCGGCCGTATAGTCGAGCGAGGCCGAAAAAAGCAGGTCCTCCACATAGCCCACGAGCCGGTGCTGCTTCAGCTCATCAAGGTTTTGAGGATGACCGTGCAGCTGCAGATAGGACGAGGCGGCGTAAAGCCCCAGCGCATAGTCGGTGAGTTTTCGGGCGATCAACCGACCTTCCCGGGGCCGTTCCATGGTCACCGCTATGTCGGCCTCGCGGCGAGAAAGCGAAAAGGTGCGAGGCACCGGGACAAGTTCCACGCGCAAACGGGGATGGCGCTCGGCCAGTTCATGGAGACGCGGCGCGAGAAAGGCGACACCAAAGCCATCGGGCGCGCCAATACGCACCGTGCCTTCGGCATCGCTGTCAGCGCCCGCAAGGCCGCGCGCTGCAAGACCCGCGCTCTCCATCGCCTCAGCATGAACGAGAAATTTTTCGCCATATTCCGTCAGTTCGGCGCCCTGGGTGTGGCGGCGCAGGAGCACGCTGCCAAGGTCTTCTTCGAGGGCCGTGAGGCGCCGGGCGACTGTCGCGTGATTGAGGCCCAGGGCCCTGGAGGCCCCAAGAATCTGGCCGTGGCGCACGACCGAGAGAAAGATGCGAACGTCGTCCCAGTTCAATTGACTACACTTTCCGCACAACGGATGCGAATTTTTGAGCGTTGATGTGCATCAATCATATTGCGAATGCTCCCTGACACCAAGGAGATATCCATGCGCAAGATTGGCCACTTCATCGACGGCGTCGAAACAGAGGGCGAGGCCGCGGGTTTTCAGGGCGTTTTCAACCCCGCGACCGGCGAAGTGCAGGCCCAGGTGGCGCTGGCGAGCGCGAGGGATCTTGAGGCAGCCGTCGCCTCAGCCGCGGCAGCGCAACCGAAATGGGCGGCGACCAATCCGCAGCGCCGGGCGCGCGTCTTTTTCAATTTCGTTGGCCTGATCAACCGGCACATGGACGAACTTGCCGCGCTGCTATCGAGCGAGCATGGCAAGACGGTGGAGGACGCCAAGGGCGACATTTTGCGCGGGCTGGAAGTGGCGGAATTTGCTGCGGGCGCGCCGCACTTGCTCAAGGGCGAGTTCACCGATGGCGCGGGGCCGGGTATCGACATGTATTCGATGCGCCAGCCGGTCGGCATTGGCGCGGGCATTACCCCGTTCAACTTTCCGGCGATGATCCCGCTCTGGATGCTGTCGCCAGCGATTGCCGCGGGCAATGCCTTTATCCTGAAACCCTCGGAGCGTGATCCTTCGGTTCCTGTGCGCCTGGCTCAATTGGCTATCGAGGCAGGCCTGCCGAAGGGCATTCTCAACGTGGTGCATGGTGGCAAGGACACGGTCGATGCCATTCTCGCCCATCAGAAGATCGAGGCGATCAGCTTTGTCGGATCGACACCGATCGCCCGCTATGTCTATGGCGCGGCGGCGGCGCAGGGTAAGCGCGTGCAGGCTTTCGGCGGGGCCAAGAACCATATGGTCATCATGCCCGATGCCGATATGGAAAAGGCGGCCGATGCGCTGATCGGGGCTGGCTATGGCTCGGCCGGCGAGCGTTGCATGGCGATCTCGGTGGCCGTGCCGGTGGGCGCCGAAACGGCGGACCGCATCATTGCCGCGCTCAAGCCGCGCGTCGAAAGGCTCAAGGTCGGCCCGGCTACCGACAAGGCTTCGGACATGGGGCCGGTCATCACCAAGGCGAGCCTCGAGCGGATCAAGGCGCTGATTTCAAGCGGGGTAAGCCAGGGCGCCGAGCTGGTGCTGGATGGTCGGGACCTGTCGCTCCAAGGCTATGAAAACGGCTATTTCGTCGGCCCAACGCTGTTCGACCGCGTGACGCCCGACATGGATATCTACAAGGAAGAGATTTTTGGCCCGGTGCTGAGTGTGGTGCGCCGGAACAACTATGAGGATGCGCTGCAACTCGTCATGGACAATCCCTATGGCAATGGCACCGCCATCTTTACCCGCGATGGCGACGCGGCGCGGGATTTTGCGGCGCGCATCAATATCGGCATGGTCGGCGTCAATGTGCCAGTGCCGGTGCCCCTTGCCTATCACAGTTTTGGCGGCTGGAAGGCCAGCGCCTTTGGCGATCTCAACCAGCACGGCACGGACGCGATGCGGTTCTGGACGCGGACCAAAACCGTCACGGCGCGCTGGCCCAGCGGCATCAAGGACGGCGCCGAATTCCAGATGCCGACCATGGCCTAAAGCGGCGCGCCGCTATGGCAGCCGCTGTCCGGTATCTTGATCGAAGAAGGATGCGTTGGCGAGGTCCAGACCCAGAGTGATCCCCTCGTCAACTTGACCCGGGAAATCACCGGCCACGCGGGCGCTGAGAAGATTTTCGCGCGCGCGGCACCAGATGACTGTTTCGGGGCCCATCGCGTCAATGACGCTGATGGTCGCCTCGATCTCGGCGAGGCCAGACCCGGCACCGACAATGATCTGTTCGGGACGCAAGCCGGCGACCACTTCGCGCGGCTCGGCGGGGAAGGCTTTGCCGGGGAGATCGAACTCTCCCAAGCTCGAGCGGAACAGGCTGCCGCCATCGCTACCAAGCAAGGTCCCCTTCAGCAGGTTCATGGCCGGCGAGCCGATGAAGCCGGCGACGAACAGATTGGCCGGCCGTTGATAAATTTCCCGCGGGGTAGCGAGTTGCTGAATCACGCCATCGCGCATGATCGCGATGCGATTGGCGAGCGTCATCGCCTCCACCTGGTCATGGGTCACATAGATCATCGTGGACGCCAGTTCGTGGTGGAGCTTCTTGATTTCGACCCGCAATTCGGTGCGCAGTTTTGCATCGAGATTTGAGAGGGGCTCATCGAAGAGAAAGATATCGACATCACGCACCAGCGCGCGGCCGATGGCGACACGCTGGCGCTGTCCGCCTGAGAGTTCGGATGGACGGCGCTTGAGATAGGGGTCGAGTTGCAGGATGGCGGAGGCACGGGCCACCCTTCGAACGATCTCGTCCTTGGGAACGCCGGCCACCGTGAGGCCAAAGCTCAGATTTTTCTCCACGTTCATATTGGGGTAGAGCGCATAGGACTGGAACACCATGCCGATGCCGCGGTCCTTGGGATCGGCCCAGGTCACATTGCGCTCGCCGATCCAGACTTCGCCTTTTGCCAGGTCGGTGAGCCCGGCAATGGCATTGAGCAGGGTGGATTTCCCGCAGCCCGAGGGCCCCAGCAGCACCAGAAACTCGCCCGCAGCGATTTCGAGATTGAGGTTTTTGACGACGGCGGTCGCCCCATAACCGATATCGACCGAGCGCAAGGAAACTGGAACGGGCATGGATATCAACCTTTGACGGAGCCGGCAGTGATGCCGCGGACGAACCAGCGGCCCGAAACGAAATACGCAACTAGCGGCACGAGGGCAGTCAGCACCGTCGCGGCCATGTGCACGTTGTATTCGCGCTGGCCGGTAGTGGTGGTGACGATGTTGTTGAGCTGCACGGTCATGGGGAGATTGTCGCGACCGGCAAAGACTAGGCCGAGCAGGAAATCGTTCCAGATGCCGGTCATTTGCATGAGGCCGGCGACGATCAGCATGGGCAGCGACAAAGGCAGCATCAGCGAGACGAAGATGCGCCAGAACCCTGCCCCATCGACCCGCGCCGCCTTGAACAGCTCCACCGGGATCGAGGCATAATAATTGCGGAACAGCAGCGTCGTCAGCGGCAGGCCGAAGACGACATGGACGAGCACGATGCCGGCAAGCGAATTGTAAAGGCCCAGCATGGCGGTCGCCCGCACCATGGGAAAGAGGAAGATCTGCAGCGGAATGAAGCCGCCGATGGTGATCGCGGCAAAGAGAATCTTTCCACCCGGAGGCCGCCAGAAGGAGAGGGCATAGCCGGTGACCGCGCCGAGGAGGACGGAGAGCACGGTTGCGGGAATGGTGATCTTGACCGAGTTCCAGAAGCCGGCGCTGACGCCGGTGCAATTGACGCCCGCGCAGGCGCTCGACCACGCCTTGATCCAGGCCGACCAATCGAACAGGTGCGGCAGAGAGAAAATCTGCGCCGAGCGGATTTCCTCCATGCTTTTGAACGAGGTCACCAGCATGACATAGGCCGGCAAGAGGAAGAATAGCGCGGCGATGACGAGGAAGGCGTAGAGCCCCAGACGGGCCGGGGTCACCTTGTCGGGCCGCGGACCATTGGCGCTTTGGGGAAAAGGATCACGCATCAAATGGTCCCCGCACGGCGGCGCGCCCAGATGTCACGGGCATAGAGAATGGGAATGGTGACGGCCATGACGGTGGCCAGCATCACAGTAGCGCCGGCCGTCGCAAGGCCGAGGTCCTGACGGGCAAAGAGGCTGTCCATGATGAATTTGGCCGGCACTTCGGTCGATTGGCCCGGGCCGCCATTGGTCAGCGCTACGACGAGATCGAAGGTGCGGACGGCGCCCATCGTAAGAAGCATGAAGGCCGTGGCAATCGATGGGCCCAGTTGGGGCAGGACGATCGAGATATAGGTCCGCCAAAGCGGAATGCCCTCAATCCGGGTGGCGCGCCAAAGATCAGCGTCGATGCCGCGCAACCCTGCGAGCATGAGCACCATGACGAGGCCCGCGCTCTGCCAGATCCCCGCCAGCGCGACGGCATAAATGGCCATGCTCGATTTCGTGGTCCAATCGAAGGTGAACCAGGTCCAGCCGGCGGCGCGCATGGTCGCCTGGATGCCGATTTCGGGGTTCATCAGCCATTGCCACATGAGGCCGGTGACGATGAAGGACAGCGCATAGGGATAGAGGAAAACCGTGCGCCACATGCTTTCGAAGCGAACGTGGCGATCGACGGCCACGGCGAGCAGAAATCCGACGACCAGCGCGCCGACCACATAGACGACGCCGAAGGTAAGGAGGTTCTGGATCGAGATGGTCCACCTTGCCGTGCCGAACAAGCGCTCGTATTGCGCCAGGCCGACGAACTCGCTCGATGGCAGCATGCGCGAATTGGTCAGCGACAGCTGCACCGTCCAAATGGTGGTACCGAGATAAACCAGCAGGATGATCAGCCAGGCGGGTGTCAGCGCCGCAAGAGCAGCTACCGGCAGGCGGAGCCTGCCGGTAGCCCGGGTACGAGCCGGGCTGGACGCGGGAATGCGCGCAGCCGGTTGATCAACCATTGGCGAAGGCCGCCTTGTACTGCTCGATGAAGCTTTCAACGCTCATCGAGGGATCGGCGAAATAGGCGCCCACGGCATCCTTGAAGCCGCCATTGATGGCCGGCGACAGGGTCATGGCCGCGTCGAGGACGATCTTGTCGGCTTTGACGAGGCCGATGGCCTCCTGGGCGCAGACGTCGAAACCGCTGGTGTCGATATCGGTGCGGATCGGCACCGAACCCTTGATCACCGAGAATTCGGCCTGGACCTTGGGATCGAGGACGACCTCGGCGAGGAGTGCTTGCGCGGCGTCCTCATCGGCATTGCCGGTCTTGGGGAAGCTGAAAGCGTCAGCCAGCGTGATCAGGGAGTCGCTGCCCGGAACGAGGGCGCAGCCATAGTCGGTGCCGGCGACTTCCCCGGCGGTCGAGAACTCGCCTTTGATGAAGTCGGAGAGCAGCTGCACGCCGGCTTCATCCTTGATCACCATGGCGGTCGCGTCGTTCCAATTGCGTCCGGGGGCACCAGGATCGACATAGTCGCGCAGCTTGCCGAAGGTTTCGACGGCCTTGGTGAATTCAGGCGTGTCGATGACCGACAGGTCCTTGTCGGTGTAGAGCTTGGTGAAGGCGGCATCACCAATGGTCGAGAGCACGACGCCGTGGAAGACGATGCCTTCCTGCCAGGACTGTCCGCCCCAGGCGATCGGGGTGAGGCCGGCGGCCTTGATCTTGTCCATGGCCGCAAAGAATTCGTCCCAGGTCTTGGGGGCTTCGGCAATGCCGGCCTTTTCGAACACGGGCTTTGAATAGAACATCCAGTTGCCGGCATGCATGCCGGTGGGGGCCATGTAGACCTTGCCATCGACCGTGATCGCGTTGAGCACCACCTGCGGCACGACGCCGGCGGGCACGGCGGCATGGAAGGCCGCATCGACGTCGTTCATCAAGCCCTGGGCGATCAACTCGGTCACCTCGGGGCCGGCGACGGCGGTCTTGGCGGTCGGAGGATCGCCGGCGAGGAGCCGGCTGATATAGGCAGCATTGGCGCTTTCAAAGCCGGCGACAGACCAGTCGACCCACTTGCCGCCCCGGGCGGTGAAAGCATCGACGATCACCTTGACGGCCGCGGCTTCGCCGCCCGAGGTCCAGGAGTGGGCAACTTCGGCCGTGAGGTCCTGTGCCTGGGCGGTCGAGACCAGCAGCAGGGCCGTGAGGCCTGGGAGGAGTAGACGCATAGAGTAGTCCTTCCTTGAGAAGCGCGAACCGAGCGGGGCCGCCTGGTTCAGCCGATGATGGGGAGCAAAGCGGTCTCGACGAACTGCCGTGAAGCGATCATTTCGGACAGGGGATCGGCGGCAGCATCCAGTTCGAGGACGGCCCAGCCGGAAATATTGTGGTCGCGATACATGCGCGCCCAGGCAGGCCAATCGACGCGCCCTGCCCCGAGCCGGCAGAAGAACTCCTGGTGGCTCTCGTGAATGCCCGCATCGATCGGAATGTCGAATGGCATGACGCCGGTGGCGTCTTTCCAATGCGCGACGACGAGCCGCTCGATATGGCGCGTGGTGACCGCAACCGGATCGGCCCCAGAGCCGAGCAGATGAGCGGCATCAGGACAGAACCCGACATAAAGCGGGTCGGTCGCGAGCATGAAGAGATCGACGTCGCGACCGGTGCAGAACACCGAGTGCGCTTCGGTGTGGAGCGCCAGCCGGACACCTTCGCGCAGCGTCATGGCGCCCAATTCGTTGAGGACTTCGCCGAGGCGTTGCGCATAGGCAAGGTCGACAAAGAGCGGATTATCGGCGTCGCGAGTGCGGCGCATCGGCAGACCGACAACCATGGCATCGCCGCCACAGGCCTTGATCACTTCGGCATAGCGTTTGGCGAGGTCGAACACCTTCGCCCGCACGGCGGGATCAGAGATATCGCTGCCATGTTCGAGATCGGCAAAGAAGCCGCTGGCCAGTGTCAGGCCGCGCTCGCCCATCGCATTGGAAAACCCTTCGGTCGACCCAAAGGTCTTGAGCGCGTGTTGCCAATTGAACGGCGAGAAAGTCGGCTCAATTCCGGACAAGCCTGCGGCGGCAACGGTGTCCAGCATTTTATGCCAGAATAACTCCGGATTCTTATCGGCCAGTTCAAATATTTCTTGATGACTATTCACATTCCAGAATTGCGGATGAAAGAATGTAACAAGGTCAACGGCAAGATTTATTTTACCAGACATCAGAAAATAGAACTCCGTCTCGCAAAAAGGCGAGTATCGATACCCGTTTTAATTGACCTATGGGTCAAATTGCGGTTGGCAATCGATTGCCAATGAAGTATTGATTGCATATGGCGTTTTCCTGCGCAAGCGCAAAAAATGCCATTCAATTAAGCAGCACTATGGGTTTGACCGTGCTGGCTTTTTGTCGGCAAGAAGGCGGAAGGAGGTGAAGCAATGACCAAAAAAACAGCGCCAGAGCGCCCCTACGCCCCATCGATTGCCGATGTCGCGCGCGAGGCCGGCGTGGCGGCGTCCACCGTCAGCCGCGCCCTGACAAAGCCCGGCCGCATTGCCGAACCGACGCGCCTCAAGGTCGAGGCTGCCGCCCGCAAACTGGGTTACGCCGCCAATCAGGCCGCCCGGAACCTGAGGATCAGGCAGACCCGCACGATCATGGTCGTGCTGCCGGACGAACTTTATATCGGCGCCTCGCAAACCGTTCTCGAAGTGCTGCGATCCGCGGCCGAAGCCCTGACGGCAAAAGGCTATTCGCTGGTGATCGCCAACGTATCGCGCGAGGCCCAGACCGACGAACACATCCTGTCGCTGGCCTTTGGTGGGACGATTTCGGGCGTGTTGCTGATGGCAACGCCGATTCCCAGCATCGGTGAGCGTGACTTGCTGCAATCGGGCCTGCCGGTGGTGTCGCTGCATTTCGACATGAGCGGGCAGAACATTCCCAGCGTCATCAGTAACGACCGGGAGGCCATTGGCGAAGCGGTGACCGCCCTCGCGGAAATTGGCCACCGCCGCTTTGCCTATATTCACGGCCGGAAAGACAATTACCACGACATCGAGCGCTTGCGTGGCGTCACGGAGGCTTTGGTCCGGGCTGGCATTTCCCCCGCGACGCTGGAGACCATGCAGGGCGATTTCAGCTTCACCGGCGGCATCGATTCGGGCGTGCACTTCCTCTCGCTTTTGCCTGAAAATCGCCCGACCGCGGTGCTTTGCGCCAATGACGATACGGCCATCGGCTTTATCAAGACGGTGATCGACAGCGGCCTCAGCGTGCCGGGCGATGTATCCGTGGTCGGGTTCGACGGCGCCGCCGTTGGAGCGTTCATGACGCCGAGCCTCTCGACCGTCCAGCAATCCACTGCGGAGATGGGCCGCCAAGCCGTCGATCTGGTGACGGATATGGCGCTCGGCGACCTGCCCTCGCCGCCGCTGCGGACCGAAATCCCCTGCCAACTCATACTGCGCCAAAGCGTGCGCGCCCTGCCGCCTCGCTCGGGAGACCAGACACCGTGACGAACCCATCTGCACTGCAAGATCAATCCGCGTTCGAGCGCGCCGTGATCGGCACATTCTTTCATGCGCCGACGCCGCAAAAGCTCGAAGTGCTGGCGGATGTGATGATCGTCATCAGCCCCGTGGGCGAAATCACCGCCATCATTGGGCCGGATCATCCCGACCGCCTCGCCATGGAGACAAAGCCTGACATAGCGCGCATGCCTCCGGGTACCTATGTTCTGCCCGGCATGGTCGATCTCCACGTCCACGCGCCGCAATATCCCCAGCTTGGCCTCGCGCTCGATGAACCGCTCGAAGTCTGGCTGACCAAATACACCTTCCCCCTCGAGGCGCAGTATGCCGACCTGGCCTTTGCCAACGAGCGTTACACGACGCTGGTGGATGACCTCCTTGCCAGTGGCACCACCACCGCACTCTATTTTGCGACGCAGGATCGCGAAGCGACCAAGCTCCTGGCCGATATCTGCATCGCGAAGGGCCAGCGGGCGCTTGTCGGCAAGGTGGTGATGGATGATCCGGCTGCGTGTCCGGAAAATTATCGCGACGAAAGCCCCGTGGAAGCCATCGCGGACACCCGCGCCGTCATCGATCATATCCGTTCGCACAAGGACAATGCCGGCGCCCGCGTTCTGCCCGTGATCACCCCGAGGTTCATTCCCTCCTGCACCGATGAAGCTTTGCAGGGCCTTGGCGCTCTGGCAGCTGAATGCGGGTGTCATGTGCAGACGCATTGCTCGGAAAGCGACTGGGCCCATGGCCATGTGCTTGAGCGTTTTGGCATGACCGACGCGGCGGCACTCGACAGCTTTGGGCTGCTGACGCGCCACACCGTGTTGGCGCATAGCAATTTTCTGACGGCCGATGACATGGATCGGCTGGCCCAGCGCGCCAGCGGCGTCGCCCATTGCGCGCTGTCCAATATCTATTTCGCCAATAGCGTCTTTCCGCTGCGCGCTGCGCTTGAGCGCGGGGTGCATGTCGGGCTGGGAACCGACGTCTCCGGTGGCCCATCATCCTCGATGTTCAATGCCTGCCTCACCACCGTGCAATCCTCGCGCATGCTCGAAGAAGGTGTTGATCCCGCCCTGCCTGCCGAGCAGCGTGGGCGCAAGGGATCTGCGGTCAGCCTCGTCACCGCCTTTCACCTCGCGACCGCCGGCGGCGGCATTGCCCTTGATCTGCCGATCGGCAGTTTTGCGATCGGTCAGCGTTTCGACGCTATGGCGATCGATACGACAACGAACGAGGGCGGCATTCGTCTCTTCGGCCTGTCCGACCCTGCCGCCATTTTCGAGAAAATCCTCTACGGCGCGACCCGGGCCAATATCGAAACCGTCTGGGTCGATGGCCGTGTCGTCGCCGGCCAGGCGCCGGCCTGAACCTATTCTTCCTCCTTCGAAAGCCACTCTCTATGTCTGCAGTTCACTACGACGCCATGATCATCGGCTCTGGGCCCTCCGGCTCTTTTGCGGCGAAGGAGCTGACGGCCCATGGTCTCAAAGTCGTGCTGATCGAGGCAGGACCTGAAATCGGTCCCAAGGATTTCAACGCAAACAAGAAAATACGGCAGTCTGACATCAATCTGCGCCAGCGCGCCAAGGCGACGCTGACCGGCCAAAGCGTGCAATCGCGCGCCGTCTATTTCGATATGCGCATGCGCCATCTCTTCGTGAATGACCGCGAAAACCCCTACACCACGCCAAGGGACGCGCCTTTCGCCTGGATCCGCAGCCGGCAGGCGGGCGGGCGCAGCCATGTGTTCGGGCGGTGCCTGCTGCGCTGGACCGATGACGATTTTCGGTCGCACAGCCGCACCGGTAAGGGCGAGGACTGGCCGGTCGATTACAACGAGATCGTGCCATATTACGAAGAGGTCGAGAAAAATCTTGGCATCTATGGTCGGCAGGACAACGTCCCGACCCAGCCCGACAGCATCTATAGCCATGAGGCCAAGCTGACGCCGGCCGAAGAGCTGTTCAAGATGGACCTCGAAAGCAAATGGCCGGAGCGAAAGGTCATCTCCTGGCGCTATATCGGCCCCGAACCGACGCGGGTCTTGCGGCCGCTGCGCGATGCCATTGCCAGCGGTAATCTCGACATTTTCTACAATACCATCGCCCGCCGCGTTCTTACCGACCCAGCAACGGGCCGCGCGACCGGGGCGGAAGTGATCGATACCCGTACCGGCGCAACCTCGACGATCAATGCGTCGGCCGTGGTTCTATGCGCCTCGCCGGTCGAAAGCATAAGGCTCATGCTGAACTCGGCCTCGGCAAAACACCCCGCGGGTCTCGGCAATAGCTCGGGCCTCCTGGGGCGATATTTCATGGACCAATTGCCCTGCGTCGCGACGGGCAGCTTCCCCAAAGCCAAGGGCGCTGCGCCCGCCGACACGGCCCCCGCCGACCCATTCTATGGCCCCTCCGGCGGCATTTTCGTGCCGCGTTTCGTCGGTGAAAATGGGCAGGCGGCAAGTGATTTCAACTATCAGGGCAGCATTGGCCGCTATCCCACCAATCGCGCCGGCGACGCACGCCTGTCGTTCTTCGGCTTTGGCGTCATGCAGCCCGATTTCGACAATCGGGTCTCGCTTGACCCCAAGGTCAGGGATGCCTGGGGCATTCCCGCGCCGCATATTCGCTGCAAAATGGGCGAAACCGATCGCGCAACGCTCGGTCGCGAAGTCGAGATACTGACCGAAATGGTCGAGGGCACAGGTGGCGAACTCGAATATGTCGGCTCCCCGCTCGGGCTCATCGAAAAGGGCCCCGGCGCCTATCCCGAGGCCAACCCGCTCAGCCGCTTTCTGTTCCGAAAAATGTTCACCAAGACCATGATCATGGGCGCGGCCATTCATGAAGCGGGCGGCGCGCGCATGGGATCGGCCCCGGACAATTCGGTGCTGGACCAATGGAACCGCAGCTGGGACATCCCCAACCTCCTGGTCACCGACGCAAGCGCCTTCCCGACGAGCGGCATTGCCGGAACGACGCTGACCATCATGGCGCTCACGGTGCGCGCCTGCCGGCGCCTCGCATCCGAACTTTCGGCGAAGCCGGGGCACTAACGCAAAAAGTGGATATGCGGCCTACCGTGATGGGGCGAGCGTTCTACCCTCGCCTCGACGCGGAAAACATCCCGCAGCAGTTGTTCGGTCAACACCTCTTCGGGAGCGCCATGCGCCACGACCCGCCCTTTTTGTAGGACCACCAGACAATCGCAGAACATGGCGGCATGGTTGAGATCGTGCATGGCGATGATAGAGGTCAGCGAAATGTCCGAGATCAGCCGCAACAGGTCCATCTGGTGCTGAATGTCGAGATGGTTGGTGGGCTCGTCCAGCAGCAGTTCGGTTGGCGTTTGTGCCAGCGCCCGGGCGATGTGCACGCGCTGACGCTCGCCGCCTGAGAGGCTCTGCCAATACTGTTCGCGCCGCTCGCCCATGCCGACGCGCTCAAGTGCGGAATCAACCGCCGCATCGTCCGCCCTGGTCCATCCGCCAAGCGGAGAATGGTGCGGAATGCGGCCAAGCCGGACCACGTCGCGCACTTTTACGGCAGCCTCGGTATTGGCGTGCTGTTCAACAAGGGCGACGCGCCGTGCAATGGCGCCGCGGCCGAACTGCCGCAATTCCTTGCCATCGAGCGTCACTTGCCCGGCATGTGCTTTGCGGAGGCCCGCCAGCAAACGCAGCAACGATGACTTGCCCGAGCCATTGGGGCCCAGCAAGCCCAGCATCTTGCCCGGTTCGGCCCGGAGCGACACGCTATCGACGATCGTGGTCTGCCCGATCTTCCAGGTCAGGTTCTCGGCGGCGATGGTCATGATACACGCTGCGAGCGATAGAGGATGACGGAGAAGAAGGGCACGCCGACGAGCGCCGTAACGACGCCGATCGGCAGCACCTGCTGGGGCAGAACGGTGCGCGAAACGATGTCGGCGAGCACCATGAAGATGGCGCCGGCCACGGCACAGGTCGGCAGCAGCCGGAAATGCGATGGTCCGACAATGAAGCGGGCAGCATGCGGCACGACGAGACCGACAAAGCCGATCGACCCGACCATGGAAACGATGGTTGCCGTCAACAGGGCCGTGACGGCAAAGAGGATAACCCGGACGGCATCCACCGGAATGCCGAGCGAGGCTGCCGCATCGTCGCCGAAAGCAAAGGCGTCGAGCGCCCTGGCGAAATACATGCAGACCAGAAACCCGATAATCACAACAGCCAGCGCAAGCTGAAATTCGGGCCAGCGCACCCCACCAAAGCTGCCGAGCAGCCAGAACATCACGTCACGCGCCTGCTGGGCATTGCCCGAAGTGCTGACGATATAAGAGGTCAGCGCATTGAACAGCTGGCTGGCGGCAACGCCGGCAAGGATGGTCTTGCCGGCACCGGCACGCGCGCCGTTCGAAAGCAGGGCCACGAAGACGAAAGAGGCCAGAGCGCCGACAAAGGCCCCTATCGAGAGGGTCACGGCGCCCGCGCCAAGGCCCAGGATCATGATCGAGACCGCGCCGGTCGAGGCACCTGCCGAGACGCCGAGCACATAGGGTTCAGCCAGATTATTGCGGAGCAACGACTGCAGAACCGCGCCACAGAGGGCCAGTCCGGCGCCGCAACAAGCCGCGACGAGCGCCCGGCTCAGGCGGTAGTCCCAGATGACGCTTTGATGGATGGGGTCGAGCGCGACACTTGTCCATCCCAGCCGGTTGGTCACGGCAAAATAGGTCGTATCGAGCGGAATCGACATTTCGCCAATGCCGGTGCCGGCCGCGATGGCCAGCAACAGCAGGATCATGGAAAGCAGAAGGAACAGGCCGAGACCGGCCCGTTCCCCAATTTGCCGGTTCAGCAGGATCACTTGAACAGGCCGAGCGCTTCCAGCTGGTCGGCGACCTGCTCGGCACCATAAAGGGTGCGGATGGTCGGGTTCATGGCCTGGGCCTGCATGACCACCATGCGGCCTTGCTTGACGGCTTCGAGTTGGCTGATAGCCGGGTCGGCCTTGAGGAAAGCGATCTTGTTCTCGGCCTTGTCGAGCTCCCAGCCGCGGGTGAGAGCGACTTCACCCACGACAATCACATCTGGATTGGCAGCCATGATGCCTTCCCAGCTCACCGTGGGCCATTCGACCTCGGTCTGCATGACGTTGTGGCCACCCAGGAGATCGGCAATGAAGCCGGAGGCCCCGTTCTTGCCGCCGAGATAGGCGTCGGCTTCCGGGCTGGGGCTGGAGAACCAGAAGGCGTAGGACAGGTCCTGGGTTTCAGCGGTGACGCGGGCGCGGAGGGCCGCTTCGCGAGCCTTGAAATCGGCGATCACTTGCTGGCCGCGATCCGCCACGTCGAAAATCTGCGATAGCTCGTCGATCTCCTGATAGAGCAGATCCATGCTCCAGAGCTGGTCGCGCGCGCCGTGAACGTCGCCGCTCTCGTGATTGGTGGCGCAAAGACCCGGAGACAGGTAGCTCGGAATACCAAGATTATCGAAATCCTCGCGCTTGGCCACCTTGCTGTCCGGGCCGAGCAGGTGCGCCAGTTGGGCCGCGACGAAATCCGGGCGCTCTGCGAGAATGCTTTCAAGGGTCGGTATTTCGAGCGAGAGCCGCTTCACTTTCTCATTGGCCTCGGCAAGCTCGGGCAGCACTTCGGACGGCCAGAAGGCTGTGCCGGCCATGCTGTCTTCGAGGCCGAGCAGGAGCATGATCTCGGCGCTGTTCTGGCCGAGCGCGATGGCGCGTTCCGGCGCCTTTTCGAAGGTGATCTCGACCCCACAATTATCGAGCGTCAGCGGATAGACCGTCGAAGCGGCATGCGCGGGCGCCAGCGAAAGGGCCAGAGGGAGCACAAGGCTGCACAGGGCGCTGATCGACTTCACCGAAAACATTGAGACATCCAAGAATAAGAAAAGGCCGGAAAGGTTGTGAACCCCGCTGGCATCTATCTCCAATCACGCTCCAAAACAAGACTCTCTTAGTCATCTTTAATGTTGATAACTCTGCCGGCGTCCCGAACTACCCCGTAGCAACCAGCTCGAAATTGCTGCGTTCTCCAATAAGGCCAAGAGGAGGACCCAATGTACGAGCACGACAAGACGGGTTTGGAATTTATGGAGGGCTTTTCGCTGCTGGCGATTGCGCTTTGGATCGGCGGAGCGGCTGTCCTGCTCACGCTGGTCGTTCTGGGCAATGCGGGGAGTTAGAAAATGACCCAACATGTGCCACCGACCATGAGAGAGCCAAAGGGCGACCATAACCGGCGTCTGTCATTGGGCATGGAGCCCGAGGCTTTCGCCGCGGCAGCCGGGATTACCCCGGAGCAATTGCGGGCCTACGAATTGACCAGCCCCGACCAGGACTTCGATCTCGAGGTCGCCGATCGTGTCGGATGGGCGCTCGAACGCCTTGAGGCCAGCCCGCCAAGGAGCCAGAAAGTGCAGAACTAAATGGCTCGTCTAGATATCTTCCGGTCCCTGAAGATAGAGGACAGGTCGCGTCAAAGTTAAATGCGCCGCTGCCTCCCATGCGCTTAAGGTGCTTGCGGGAGGATTACAGATGGAAATGCAATCTCAGGTCTTCGATGTAGAGGTCGAATTCGACGGACAGACGCACAAAGCTGCATACTTTGTCGAGAACGGCGTGATCCACGCCCAGGTCGAAGGAAAACTGATCGTCAGCCCGCTTGGCGCCGTGCCGGCGTCCAAGACGGTGAAAGCGCTCGTAACCGGACAATTGCTTCAGCTGAAGCGGCGGCACAAGCAGCGCATCAGTTGGGCTCAATGACGCTGAGGGCGCAGAGGCGCCTCAAGGAGGTCCCGGCATAACGCTGGGGCGTCCTTTATACCCAACCCGAAGGACACGCCTTGCCCCAATTCCGCGTCATCGATCTGCGCTCGGATGCCGTCGAGCCGGAACGCATCGTGGTCGCCCGCTCCCCTGAAGAAGCGGCGCTACAAGCATTGGGTGAGAAAGGGGTTCGGGGCGGCCAGAACCGCAACCGGCTTATCTGCCGGGTCTATTGGAGCGAGGACGTGCAGACAAACATGGTCAGGCTCTATCGGGCCTTGTGAACGCTTGGCGGTAAATTGTCTTCAAGCACCCACCGCTCCGGACAAGATCGCTGACGGCATTCAATCTGCCGGGGTAGACAAGACGATACGGTTATTGATCAGCTCGGTATCGGCGAGCTCGACTATGGTCGTGCCACGGCCGGTGGATAGAACCAGACCCGTGGGCGTGTCCTGATCGTCGCCGATGACCCGCATAACCGTGCCCAATACGACGCCGTCGGCGTCGAAGACCTCCTTGCCCACGGTCTGCTCGACGGTTAGCCCCAGGACAGCAATCGACGCATTGGCATCGGTCAATATGATTGCTGGCGCGTCATATTCCTGCGCAGAAACGACGCCGTTCCAAAAACAGAAAACGAAAGCGACAACGAGGATTTTTCGCATATTGGCCTCCGAGATCCCTTACCCCCAACCCCTTGATGCCGCCGTCGGTTCCTGCGTCCTCCCTCGGTAACTTTAATCGCGGCTCTCGCAGAAATCGCAACCAGGGACAGTTCCCCGCGTTGGTGCCCAAACCGAGATTGTTGGAAGCACCGTTGAGAAGTCGATCGCATCCCGCCAAGCATTGCCACGACACGATGGCCCGCACCCTGGGACACCGCAACAATGGATAGGCCCGGGCAGCTGGTGCATCTCTGTGTCGATGTGCAGAACATGTTCGCGCAAGATACCGCCTGGCACACCCCCTGGCTTGCCAGAGTGTTGCCGGCCATCGAGGCTTTGGTCGCACGGGATCCCGCGGCCACGATCTTCACCCGCTTCATTCCTCCGGCCAAAGCGGAAGAGGAAAGCGGGACCTGGCACGACTATTATGCCCGCTGGCCGTCCATGGTGGCGTCGCGATTGCCCCCCGAAATGCTGCGGGTCGTACCGAGCCTCGCGCGGCATATGCCGCCAGCGGACCATTTTGACAAAAACAGATATTCCCCGTGGCTGTTCGGAAATCTCGACCGCACACTCAGGGGCCGGGGCGTGGACACTGTCCTAATCTCGGGCGGAGAGACCGATGTCTGCGTCATGGCGACTGTGCTTGGCGCCGTGGACCTCGGCTATCGGACTATCCTTGCCACGGACGCCGTCTTCGGATCGGCGGATCAAACCCACGACGCGGCACTCACTGTCATCAATAGCCGCTTCGGACAGCAGCTGACCGCTTGTTCCACGCAGGAATTGCTCGACAATTGGAAGGATCTGGCGTGACCCTGATCGGCTACCATGCCTCCCATGAGCAATTCGCCCCGAGCGAACTGCTCGCGCTTGTCACGGCAGCCGAACGGGCCGGCTTTGGCTGCGCCAAATCCTCCGACCATTTTCACCCATGGAGCGAACGCCAGGGGCAGTCGGGCTTTGCCTGGTCCTGGCTCGGCGCTGCAATGCAGGCGACCAGCTTTGGCATCGGTATGATCTCTGCAC
Source organism: Devosia sp. Root685 (assembly GCF_001427875.1). Taxonomy (GTDB): domain Bacteria; phylum Pseudomonadota; class Alphaproteobacteria; order Rhizobiales; family Devosiaceae; genus Devosia. The sequence continues at coordinate 837,210 of NZ_LMHK01000002.1, forward strand.
CTGGATATCGCTATCATCCGGCGGTGCTGGCGCAGGCAGCGGCGACCATCGGCGAAATGTTCCCCGATCGGCTTTGGCTCTCCCTCGGCAGCGGCGAGGCAATCAACGAGGCGATCACCGGCCAGACCTGGCCGGAAAAGGCCGAACGCAATGCCCGCCTGCTCGAATGCGTCGACATTTTCAGAGCCCTGTTTGCGGGAGAAACAGTGACCCACCGCGGAAGAGTGACAGTGATCGAGGCAAAGCTTTATTCGCGCCCGGTCCGGCCCGTCCCCCTCTTCGGTGCAGCCGTTACGCAAGCCACGGCCGCCTTTTGCGGTTCATGGGCGGACGGCCTGCTGACGACCGGCGGCAATATCGACCGCGTCCGGCAGGTGGTCGATGCCTTTCGCGGGAACGGCGGAGAAGGAAAGCCCATCCATATTCAGCATGCCCTCTCCTGGGCCCCGGACGAAGAAACGGCTTTGGCCGAAGCACTCGATCAATGGAGCGCGCCTTCCGTGGGTGGCGAGGCGGCGTGGGACCTGCGCCAACCGCGCGACTTCGACATTGTGGGCCAGTTGGTCACCGAAGATGAACTTCGAAAATGCGTCGCGATCTCGTCCGATCCAGGGCGCCATCGCGCCGATATCCATAGCTTGACTGAACTCAAGCCCGCCGCCATCCACCTCCATTGCGTAGGCCGCAACCAGAGGGCCTTTATCGACATGGCGGCCCGTCACCTCATCACGATCGACTAGATGGCGACAAGGCCTAGACCTCCACAGTCCAGAGGACGGACCACGGCCCAAGCCGCCCGTTCTCGGCAAAGCCTTGCAAAAACATTCTCCGGCCGATGATCGGGGCAACGCCTTCCTGCGTTTCATCGGAGAGGTTCGCGTAAAGACGCAGGGTGGAGCCATCGCCCATCTTCCAGCTCACCAGCACCGATTTGACGCCCAGCAATTCGTACTGCCCGGAAAACCCTTCCTGGCCCAGAAGACGTGGCGCGATCTCCATTTTGCGCAGATCGATGAGAGAGCGGTAATGCTGCAGCCAGGTTGAGTGCGGCCGTTTCTTGAGATTGGACCAATCGAGTTTTGCGGACGCGAATGTCTTCGCGCTCGTCGGATCGACGGCTTCTTCGACGCTGAGTTTTTCGGGATCCTCGTGTTCGGGGGTGCCTTTGAGCTCCTCCTGGCGACCCTTGCGTACCGTCTCCCGCACTTCCGCAGGCACGTCAGAAAAGAACGGAAACGGCTGTTCGCTTGCCCATTCCTCCCCCTGGAAGAGCATGGGGATTTGCGGCGAGAGCAGGTAAATGGCGGTCAGCGCTTTCACCGCATCGTCATGAGCGATGCGCGTGATCCGATCGCCTTTGATGCGATTGCCGATCTGGTCGTGGTCCTGCATATAGACCACGAACGATGTTGCCGGCAGCCCGCCGCTGGGCTCTCCCCGCTTGGCGCCTTCGTGCGGCTTCATCTCGCCTTGATAGGCGAACCCTTCGGCCAGTGCGCGCCCCAGCTTATCGGAGCGCTGTTCGAAGTTGTCGAAGTCGGCATAGTAACCGGTGTTTTCGCCCGTCGCGGCTGCGTGCAGCAAATGGTGGACGTCGTCATTCCACTGGGCGGTGAAATGCACTGGTTGCGATCCGCTGTCGCGGCGCAGCCAGACTTCCTGATTTTCAGAATTCTCGATGATCAGGTGGGTGTGGCGATAGGGTCGCGCCGCCCGGATGCGCGCTGACAGCACCTCAAGAAGATGGGTGGAACTATCATCGGCCATTGTGTGCACTGAATCAAAGCGCAGGCCATCGAAATTGAACTCGCTCATCCAGTAAAGCGCACTTTCGACCACCATCTCTCTCACCCCTTGGGCACCCGGACCATCGAAGTTGATGGCGTCGCCCCACGGGCTTTCGTGCTTCTTGGTGAAGATCGGTGCAATGGCAGGCAGGTAATTGCCGTGTGGTCCGAAGTGATTGTAGACGACATCGAGGAAGACCATCATCGAGCGCCGATGCGCCCCATCGATCAGCGCTTTCAAATCCTCCGGCCGGCCATAATTTGAGGTCGGCGCAAACCACATGGCGCCATCGTAACCCCAATTGAATTTTCCATAAAAAGCGGCAATCGGCATGATCTGGATCGCCGTTACGCCGAGCGCCGCCAGATAATCCAGCTTCGCGGCAGCGGCCGCGAATGTTCCCTCTTGGGTAAACGTACCGATGTGAAGCTCGTAGATAATCGCTTCTTCCCATGGGCGCCCGGTCCAATCGCGATCGGTCCAGGTGAATGCATGAGGATCAATGACCTCGCTGAAGCCGTGAATGCCCTCGGGCTGGTATCGGGAGGTGGGGTCCGGGATGGCCGAGCCATCGGGAAGAACGTATTTGTAGAGTGCACCTGCGCCCACGCCTTCGGCATCCACGCGAAACCAGCCCTCATCCATCGCGTCCATGTCGATCAGCGACCGACGGCCTTTCAATTTGAGCTGCATGGCCTTGCACTTGGGCGCCCAAATCTTGAAGCGCGTGCCGTGGGGCTGAAGTTCAGCGCCGAAGCGCATTTTGTGGCTGCGAAAAATAGCGTCGGAACTAAGCCGCTGCATCTGCGAACTCTTTTAATGGCCGGTCTTGGAATGGGGATCTGCTACCGGCTTGGATTCCGGTGAGCCTCGATGGCGAAGGACAATCGAGAGGACGATGAGCACCGCTGTGGACAGGAACTCGGATTGCCAATTTTGAAAGGATTCGAACCACAGCCTTGGGTCTGCCAGATAGGCGAGGGCCGTTTGGGGCGGCTGGCCATGGAGCGCCGCTTCTTGATTGGCCGCGGCAGCGCTCCCCAGCCAATGGAGGATGAACGAGGCGGCAAACAGCACCAAAAGGGCAATGCCAAGCGAGTAGGAATAGAAGAAGGACCACAAGCCGCCGGCCTGAACCGGCCAGGGTGCATGTTTGTTGCGGCGCTTCCGGGCGGGGTCTGCGTCTTCGGGATTATCCTTGTCCGGGTCCTTGGATTCCGCCGACCCTCGCTGGAAAAGAAAGGCCGTCATGATCACATAGGCCGACATTTGCAGAAATTCGCTCTCCCAGTTTTCAAAGAGCGCTGACTGGAACGAGGGGCTGAAGAAATAGTCGACGAGCCCCACCGGATTGGCCCCATGATCGGCAAGGGTCGCGTTTTTATCGAGCCAGCCGGCCCAGACCATGCCGAAAAGGCAGAAAAAGAAGACCGTCATAAGGACGAGGGTGAGCCCGTTGTCGCGGAAAAACTGTACAGCTTTCGACATGCGGCCTCCGAAAGAATGACGTTAGCGGGCGCTGTTCCAATGGCTGTCCCGTCAAAGCGTTCCTTCAATCGCCGTAGTATTCAGCCAGCGCCTCGATTGCCTCCGGCTCAAGCCGGTGCGGGCCTTCCTCAAGCGCGTCCTCAATGGTTTTGGCCATGATTTCAGCGTGCTTTCCGCCGCGCTCGGCACCGTATTTCTGGAACAGTTCCAGCTGCCTCTGGAGGTAGTCGGCGGATTGGCCGGCAAGACGCGGAAAGTCCGCTCGGGCCATGGGGCCGTGGCACCTTTCGCAGGCAGGAATGTCGCGTGACACGATTCCTTCGAGGGCGATGGCTTTGCCGGGGTCGCTGTCCTCTCGGGGCGGCAGTGAAACGGCGCGGCCATAGAGCGTCGCAAATGCGGCGATCTCCCCATCGGAAAGCCGTCGCGTGGCCGACATCATGGTGCCGCTCGGCCGGCTGCCGTCCCGAAAGGCGGCAAGCGCATCGGCAATATAGTGCGGGCTTTGAATATCGAGACGCGGAAAGGCCCCACCCCGCCCCTGCCCATCCGGCCCATGGCACGCAGCGCAGGAGCCGGGTTCGGCTCCACCGTGAGCGAGCAGTGCATAGGTTTCAGCATCCATAGTCGGCAACAGACGCAAGAAGGCGACCATGTCCCAAATTTCGTCGTCGCGCATGTCGGTGGGCCAGGCCGGCATGGCGCTGTGGCTTATGCCATATTTGACGGTCTGGAATAGCCGCGCGTCGGGGCGCCAAAAGGTAAGCTGGGGCGGCGCCGGGGAGAGATTGTCAGCCAATTGCGCCGGCGGCGCCTCGGGACTGCCATGGCAGGCGGCACAGACGAGCTGGAAGTGTCCTGCCCCCCGCAACACCATTTTTGGATCATCGAGATCGGGCACGGCTGTCATGGCGGACCGCAGCGCGATCGATTGGCGGGCGGCCAATCGATTATAGCCGTCCATGAAGCCGCCGGCTCCCGAGTGCACGGCATGGTCGAGAAGGCCCGTGAGGGGAATGGCCAGGACGAAAAGCGCCCCCGCGGCCGCGCTGGCGAGAAAAGGACCAAGCCGCTTCATGAGGGCACCGGCCGCTTGAGGGCACGGGCAACGAGCGTCAGCCCCCCGAAGAGATAGATGACGCCGCCGATGGCCAGCATGATCACGCCGCCCACCTGCTGGTCGGCCATTTCGCTCAGCCCAAACCCATTGTGATGGCCATGGCCGGAATAGACCGGCCGCGGCGCGAGCCCGATCAGAGCCCCGAGAAGTGTCATATGCATGGACGTGAAGAAAAGCGTCAGCGCCCCGGCAAGCGCGGCCTGGGCCCGCCTTCCGCTTGGCGCGGCAAGCGCCAGCACCCAGACAAAGAGTGAGACGATAGCGAAGGAGGCTTGCTCGAGGGCGAGGGCCCAAACCGAGCTACGTGATGCGTGATGCAAGGCCGGCGTATGCCAGCCCCAGACCACGACGAGGTCGAAAAGGCTGACAGCGATGGGCAGAGCCAGTTGTGAGCGCAGCCACGAATGACCGGCGACCATGGGCGCCAGCCCCGCCGCGATGATGGGAACGGCAATGCCGACGACGCCCATATGGAGGGCCATATGGGCCGTGAAACTTTCAGGGACAAGGCGCGGCAGTGGGCCCGCCCAGGCAAAGAGCAGCAGCGCAAGACCCAAAAGCAAAATGACGCGCGGTGTCATCGGCAGCTCTCGAGATAGAGCATGGGAATGGTGACATAGATGACGGCCACCGCCGAAAGCACGCAAAGCATCAGCGCCACGTGGCTGAGGAAACGGTGCCGTTCCTCCGGCGTATTATGCTCATATTCGAAGTCATCATCGGTCAGGCTGCGATCATGCGCGCGCCACAGCCGGATGCTCGACCAGAAGATACCAGCCAAAGCAATGATCGTGACGGCGATAACCAGAAGCCGGATGTCGGCCAAAGGGGCGTCGCGCCCGAGCTTTTCGCAATAGATGGCGGCCGAGACGTAGCAGACGAGGAAATGCAACGCCCAGATGCTGGGCGCGATGATGACGCTCCACAGATCGGTGCCCGAGCCGGTTTCGCGTTTGACTTCCTCTGTGACGGGATCTTGCTTGCTCATGTCAGATACGGAAAGCCTCCGATAACAACGGCGGCCAGCACGCCGCTGAAAGCGGCAAAGTGCCAGTAGAGCGCGATGTTCCACAGATCAGCGTCATGGGTAGGCGTCGCCTTGCCGTAAAGAAGGCGGGCAAAACCATATCCCTGCATCAACATTCCGGTCGCCAGATGCGCCAGAATCCAGATGACGAGAGCCCAGACGATGGCCGGATAAGCATGCGCAGTTGGGTCGAGCCCGGTGGTCCATGGCCCGGCCATCAGGCCAAGGCCGCCGGCAAGAGCGGCGAGCCACCCGAGCGCCAGAAACAACCGCGCGAGGCCCGGACGGCCAGCCGCATTGACCAGCCGCGCGCCGAGCGTCAGTCCCCAGGCACAAAGGATGAAAACGCCCGCGATGGCCGGCCAGAACCAGCCGGGCCCATCGATGCCGGGCGGGGGGAAATCAGGGTGGATAGTCCAGAAAAAGAAATAGCCAAACAGCAGCGCCAGAAAGGCGGTGAGGTCGCCAGTCATGGTGATGAACATGGCCCACCAGCCGGTCGACTTGTAGCCGGAAACGTAAAGCGGGATGTGTTTGCCGCCGCCGATGTCCTTGGTCTCTTTCTCCGGGATTTCAGCAGAGCCGGTCCAGAGCCAGCGCAGCACGGCACTGAGAAAGATGACGGCGCCGAGGCCCATGGGCAGCCACCACTTGAAGGTCATGAAGATGAAAACACAGCCGAGACCGGCCGCGGCAATCATCGGCAGCCAACTCGGAGTGCCGACGCGCAACACCTGAATAGGCTGGGCATCGAGCACACTCGTTACCAGTGTCTCGCGCCGCCCTTCCTTGGCATCCGCTAAGAGCCCCTCGCCCTCATCGATCTTGCGCAGGAAATCCTTGTCGTCCCAGAGCGGATAGCGGCTATTGACCTCGGGAATGGACCGCATGCCCCAGCTATTGCCGAAGCGCGCAGCCCATTCGAGCGTACCGGCATTCCAGACATTGCGGCGCACCTGCTTCTGGTGTCGCTTCGGCCGAACGCAGTCCCAGATGAGCAACAAAAATCCCGCGGCGAAAATGAAGGCGCCCACCGAGGAAATCATGTTGAGTTCGGTCCAGCCGCGATCGGCGCCATAGGTGAAGACGCGGCGCGGCATGCCCAACATGCCGGTCAGGTGCATCGGCAGGAAGGCCATGTTGAACCCGATAAGCATCAGCCAGAACGACCAGATGCCATAAGCACGGGACAGCTCTTTGCCCATGATCAGCGGGTAATAGTAGCAAATGCCCGCCATGACCGGGAAAAGCATGCCGCCAATCAGGGTATAGTGCAGATGGGCGACGATGAAATAAGTGTCGTGCACCTGGAAATCGAACGGCGCCACCGCAACCATCACGCCGGTCAGACCGCCGATGATAAAGACCGCCAGCGCGCCGAGGCAAAAGAGCATGGGCACGCTGCGCACCACCGAGCCGAGCATGACGGTGGCGATGAACGCAAAGATCTGGATGCCGGTCGGAACAGCCACGGCCTCCGAGGCGGCGGAGAAGAAACCGAGCGACACCGATGGCAGGCCGGTGGTGAACATATGGTGCACCCAGAGCCCAAAGCTCAGGAAGCCCGTGCCCAGCGCGGAGAGCACGATCCAGGAATAGCCGGTGATTTCCCGCTGCGCGAAGGTGGGGACGATCATGGCGAGAAGCGCGATGGCGGGCAGGAAGATGATGTAGACTTCCGGGTGCCCGAAAATCCAGAACAGGTGCTGCCAGAGGAGCGGGTCGCCGCCGCGGGTGACGTCGAAAAAGGGCCAATCGAGCAAGCGTTCGAGCTCGAAAAGAATGTCGCCGGCAATGAGGGGCGGGAAGGCAAAAAGGATCATGCCGCCCACGACCAGCACATACCAGCCATAGAGCGGGGTAAGGTTGATATGCATGCCGGGCGCCCGGCATTTCAGTACGCCCACGATCAGTTCTACCGCCGCAGCGATGGAGGCGACTTCGATGAACGATAGGCCCAATAGCCAGATATCGGCGCCTATGCCGCTTTGTTCGGTCGACAGCGGCGGATACATGAACCAGCCGGCGTCGGGCGCGGAATTGAAGAAAATCGAGCCGCAGACGAAAACGCCGCCGATCAGATAGCACCAGAAGCCGAAGGCCGAGAGACGCGGAAACGGCAGATCGCGCGCGCCCAGCATGCCCGGCAGAATGAGGATCGCCACCGCCTCGAAGATGGGCACGGCGAAGAGAAACATCATCACCGTGCCATGGAGGGTGAAGACCTGGCTGTAGAACTCGGAGGTGACCAGGGTGTTGTCCGGCACGAAAAGCTGCACGCGGATGATGAGCGCCAGGGCGCCAGCGAAGAGCATGAAGGCGAAGGCAGCGGCAAAATACCAGAGGCCGATAATGGAATTGTTGACGTCGGACAGCGCGCGCCAGCCTCTGGGATTGTCCCAAACTTTGGCCAATTGCTCGGTTTCGGCGCGCTTGTCGGTCATTTGAGATCCAGAAGGTAAGAAACCAGCGCATCGCGCTCGGCAGCGTCAAGGCTGGCATAGCCAGGCATGCGCACATCGGGCTTGTGATGGCTCGGATCGATGAGCCAGCTTTGAAGATTTTCCGCGCTGATGGGCAGGGTGCCCGCCGCCATCGTGCGGCGACTGGCGAAATGGGTGAGATCCGGCCCCACCGCGCCGCCCGCACTGGTGCCACGCACCGCGTGGCAGGCCCCGCACCCGGCCGAAATGAACAGGGCATGCCCTGCACGTTCCTCGGCCGCAGTCGCTTCCCCCGCTAGCCAGGTTGTAAAACCGGAAGGCTCATGCACCACCACCGGAAACGCCATCAGCGCATGGGATGGACCACAGAACTCGGCACAGACGCCGCGAAAGACGCCGGTATCTGTGGGGCGCAGACGCCAGAGATTGGTACGGCCGGGAATGACGTCCATCTTGCCGCCGAGATTGGGTATCCAGAACGAATGGATGACGTCGGTGGAATTGAGCACGAATTCCGCGGTCTGACCGGCCGGCAGGTGCAGCTCATTGGCGGAGTTGACCAGCGACCCATCGGGCATTTCATAGGCCACCCGCCACCAATATTGCTCGGCGGTGACATGGACCCGCAGATCAGGCCGGTCCGTCCGCACCCAATCGGGCAAAAGTGCCAGACCAAAGATCAGCAAAGCCGCAAGCGTGACGGTGGGAAAGGCAACGCCGCCAACGAGAATGAAGCGATCAGCGAAGCGTTCCGTCTTGGGGCGCTTCTTGCCGAGAACTGCATAGACGGTGATGCCCATGACGATGAGCCAGATCACGACCGTTCCGGCAGCCATGACCCAGAAGAGATTGGCTACGGCGGCGGCGTCCTCGCCGGCGGGGTGGAGCATGCTCTGCTCGGAAACGCAGCCGGCAAGAAAAGGCGCGCAGGCCAAAGGCCCGAAGCGACTGACGAGAAAGGAACGACGCTGCCCCTGTTGCATACACCCCCGCAAATCAACTCGGGGTGGAACGTCAGTGCCCTGGCAGAGTTCCATGGAAATGGCATCAGGGAGAAAAGCATGTCGTCACCACGCGGATATTCCCGCCTGCAGATCGTCCTCCACTGGACCATAGCCGCGCTGATCGTCGTGCAATTGACGATCAATGCCGACATGCAGCAGGCCTTCGCCCAACGCCTGGCCGGCACAATTCCGGATAATTTCGGCGCCATATTCCACGCCGCTATCGGCATTTCGATACTGGTGCTCGCCGTGCTGCGTCTCGGCCTCCGCCAGGTGCGGGGTGTGCCCGAGCCGCCAAAGGGCAATCATCCCCTATTGAACCTACTCAGCCATCTGACGCATCTGCTGCTCTATGGCTTTCTATTCTTCATGCCGATCAGCGGCGCCATCGCCTGGTTTGGGGGCATCGAAACTGCCGGCGTGCTGCACGAGCTCGGGCGTCTCATTCTTATCCCGGCCATACTCCTCCATGTCGGCGGCGCCGTCGTGGAGGAGCTGGTGCTGGGCAATCGTGTTGTCAGGCGGATAACGAGCGCAAAAGCGCCTGCCCCCCATCAGTCGGGCAAGGCATAAGCGATAAAATAGTCGCCGATCGGGGTCCCCATGAAGTCATGGCCGCCCGCATTGAGGACGACGATCTGCTTGCCGCCCGCTTCATAGGTCATCGGCGTTGCCTGGCCACCGGCAGGCAATTCGACCTGCCAGAGTTCGTCGCCGGTTTCGGTGTCGATGGCCCGGAACAGATCATCCGTCGTTGCACTGATAAAGAACAGTCCCGATGCGGTGACGACACCACCGCCATTATTGGGCGTGCCGATATCGACGGGCAGCATCGAGGGGATACCGAAGGGCCCGTTCTTGCGGGCGGACCCGAAGGGGCGATCCCAGAGCATTTCGCGCGTGTTGAGATCGATGGCGGCAATGCCGCCATAGGGGGGCTGCTTGCACAGAAGTCCGGTGAACGGCACGCGCCAGCCTGCATTGACGCGAATGCCATAGGGCGATTCCGCCTGGGGGCTGATCGAACCATGCGAGCCCGAACCGGCGTCCGGATCATAGCTGGGGTCGTTGATCGAAACGACGCCCATGGCATCGACCTCCTCGCGGGGCACCAGCTGATTATAGTTCGGCATATTGTTGTAGTTGGCGATCAAGACGCCATTGACCGGATCGACAGCAATGCCGCCCCAATCCGAGCCACCATTGTAACCGGGAAACTGAATCCAGGGCTGATCGACCGTCGGCGGCGTATAAACACCGTCATAAGCTGCCTGACGGAACTGGATACGGCACCAAAGCTGGTCGAGCGGCGTCGTGCCCCACATCTGCGCTTCGGTGAGATCGGGTTTCAGGAGATTGGGGAAATCGGTCACATAGGGCTGCGTGGGCGATAACCGTTCCGGCTCGACCCCACCCTGCGGCGCAGGGCGTTCTTCTATATTGACCAACGGTTCGCCGGTCGCGCGATCAAGAATATAGAACTGCGCCTGCTTGGACGGCATGATGATGGCCGGGACGGGACCCTCCGGCGTCGGAAAATCGACGAGACTCCCCTGCCCGCCCAAGTCATAATCCCAGATATCGTAATGCACCGTCTGGTAGTGCCAGGCGACCGCGCCCGTCTCCACATCAAGAGCAACAATCGCCGTCGAATAGGTGTTTTCGGCCTCGGAGCGGTCGCCGCCCCAATAATCGACCGCCGAATTACCCATGGGGATATAGACAAGGCCAAGCTCGTCGTCGCCCGAAGCGATGGTCCAGCTGTTCGGCGTGCCCTCGGTGTAAACCTCGCCCTCGGGCGGCAGACCGGTCTCGCCGGGCCGGTCCATGTCCCAGGCCCATTCAAGTTCGCCGGTTACCGCATTGAAGCCGCGGATCACGCCAGAAGGTGCCGTGCGCTGCTGGCCATCGCTGACCTGGCTGCCGACCACCAATACGTCGCGAACCAAAGTTGGCGGCGAGGTGGGCGCATAAAAACCAGGTGCGAAATCGCCAATGCCTTCCATGAGGTTGACCATGCCGCTATTGCCGAAATCCGGGCACAGCTGGCCCGTCTCGGTGTCGAGAGCGATCATGCGGGCATCATGGGTAAGGTTCACGACGCGGCTGGCACAAAGTTCGCCCCGTTCGGCGGTCGGGTCCTCGAAATAGACAAGACCCCGGCACGAGGCATTGTAACCCAGGGCATCGGTGGAAACTTCCGGATCGAAGGTCCAGAACTGGGTGCCTGTCGCCGCATCAAGGGCGAATATCTTGTTCATCGCCGAACAGAGATAGAGGCGATCCCCGACCTTGACCGGTGTATTCTGATTGCCGAAGGGCTCGTCGTTTTGGGGCAGGTCGCCGGTGCGGAATTCCCAGATCTTCTCAAGGCCCGCGACGTTTTCCTTGGTGATCTGTTCGAGTGGCGAATAGCGCAGGGCACGGTGCGTGCCACCATAAGCGGGCCAGTCCGCCCCTGTCTCGAGCGCCACATAGGTGGGCTGGGCAGGCACGGCGACGAGTTCCGGAGCCGCGTCCGCCGGCCCCCCGTAGGGTTCTGGGGTGACGGCGGCGGGTTCTTCCATCTCCTGCGCCAACGGTGTCCCAATCCCCTGATTGGCGATGCCGACAACGCCGAGTGCGCCCGCCAATACCAGTCCGGCCGCTGCGGCCTGACCAAAACGCCGGACCGAACCGCGCAGCATGGGCACTGTCGTCAGCACCAGAATAAGCACGATGGTCGGCGCAATCAGTCGTGGGACCTGCCCCCAACCATCAAGGCCAACCTCCCAAAGCGCCCAGATCAAGGTCGCGATATAAGTGATTATATAAATCCAAAGAGCATTGAGGCTGCGCTGAAACAGGAACCAGGCGGTCAGAAGAAGGCCGATGCCCGCGGGCAGATAATACCAGGAGCCACCGAGGGTTATGAGCCAGAGGCCGCCCGCTGCAATCGGCAGTCCGAAAACCAGCAGCACGACGCCCACAAACATGGTCCACCAGAACCCCAAGCCCCTCTGTTCCGCTCTGCCTTGCCCGCTCATATCCTAACCCTCCGCCTTTGCTGCTCAAGGCCAACGCCTCGCGCTGGTCGCAGTTCCCGGAAAGGCGCAGCGGAATGACCGGGCCGGCTTGACGTAAGTTGAGGGAACGCCCTGCCTCCTTGCCACGTTGGCCGATCGAAAGAGGAGTTTCAGATGGCCGACCGTTTCACCATGCAAGACCCGCGACATCAGTTTCCCGCGCCGCCCTTTCCGCAGCAGCCTCAGTCCCCTCCGGGTCTGGTCAGCAAGATGCGGCCGGTGCCGGATCATGGCGAGGAAAGCTATTCCGGCTTCGGCCGCCTGCTCGGTCGCAAGGCGCTGATTACCGGCGGCGACTCCGGCATCGGCCGGGCCGCGGCAATCGCCTATGCAAGGGAAGGCGCCGATGTGGCGATCAACTTCCTGCCTTCGGAGAAAAGTGATGCTGAAGAAGTGTTGGGCTATATCGAAAAGGCCGGCACAAAAGGCGTTGCCCTACCCGGCGATGTGTCCGACGAGAAGGTCTGCAAGGCTCTGATCGAAGACGCCGTCAAGGCGTTGGGCGGTCTCGACATCCTCGTCATCAATGCGGCGAGACAACAGGCGCGAAAATCGGTCGCCGAGGTTTCGAGCGAGGATTTTGATCGCACGCTCAAGACCAATCTCTACGCGCTCCACTGGCTCGCCCAGGCCGCCGTTCCCCATCTGCCTCCCGGCGCATCGATCATCACAACGGCCTCGATCCAGGCCTATGAACCATCGGCGCACCTTCTCGACTATGCGACCACCAAGGCCGGCATAGTTGCCTATACCAAGGCGCTGTCCACTCAGCTTATCGAAAAGGGCATCCGCGTAAACGCGGTCGCGCCCGGCCCCTTCTGGACTGTGTTGCAGCCGAGCGGTGGGCAATTCCCTGAAAAGGTCGAAACGTTCGGCGGGGATAGCGCCTTCGGCCGCCCCGGACAGCCGGTTGAACTCGCCCCGGTCTATGTCCTGCTGGCCTCGCAGGAGGCAAGCTTCATCACTGGAGAGGTCTTCGGGGTGACCGGTGGGAAGGGTATCGCCTGATCCTGTCCTTGATGACACCGCGATCACGTTTGTTTGCCTCGATCACTTCATCGGAACATGCCCCGCGGCCGACCGTTCCCCAAACGCCGGACCTTCAGGTCTGGAGAACCGGAGGAGGAACTCCCATGCCAAATAATAACGACGAACAGAACTTCGACCGCAATCGCCAGGGATCCCAGGGCGGCCAGCAATCGGGCCAAAAACAACAGGGTCAGCAAGGTGGTCAGCAGGGCCAGCAGAATAACCTGCCCGATGACGCGGACATGGATCAGGACCGCAACCGCCAGGGCGGAGCCGGCGGCCAACAGTCTGGCGAAAACCAGCAGGGCCGCCAAGGAAACGACCAGTTCCGCAAGGAACAGGGCGGCTCAGGTCAACAGAACCGCCCCGATCAGGGCAAGCCTGACCAGCGATAGATTGCGACTGGCGGCGGCGGTCAAGCCGCCTCCGCCCCAGTTCGAAGAGGGATCAGGAATTGGACAAGCACGATTCAGATCTGAATGATCTGCTCCCCTTTTGGCAGAGAAAATTCGCGCACCGCCTCGACCAATCCGTAGTTCACAGCCTGCACGGGCGAGATGTAGATTTCGCTGTGACGTCTCGCCGCCAATACGTCTTCGGGGATCCGACTGCGCTCACGCAGGATATTGTCGGTGCGATCATCATCCGCCAGCGCCGCATCCAACGTTGATTGCAGGCGCCGTGCCGTCAGCCCTTCGGATTGGCCCATGGTCGTCGGATGGATCATGAACATGCCGTGGGCCGAGCAAAACCGCTGCTGTGCTCCAAGGAAGACCGACACCGCGATCGAACTCACCGATCCCGTATTATAGATCACCAGCTCTAGCGGCAGGGCCCTGATGTGATTGTAAAGATAGACCCCATCAGCGACATAGCCGCCACTTGAACTGAAGGCCAGGTGAACGAGCGAAACACCGCTATTGATTGCGGAATTCAGCGCTCCCGCCAGCCTGCCGACGCCGGCCGGCTCGATCGGACCGGTAAATCCGAAATAGGCGGTTTCATGAGTTTCATCCATAGCGCGTCCTCCCATGGTCGAACGGGCGGCGCCGGATTCCGGTTCCTTGGCTCGTCCCAGTGGGGCCGGACAGCCGTCACAACTGCTTAAGCAGGAGATCACGCGCCTGATTGATCTTGGCCGCGAGATAGCTTGAGCCACCGCGATCGGGATGAAGCGCTTTCATCAGATCACGATGCGCTGCCCTGATTTCATCGTCGCTGGCGCCGGGCTGCAAACCGAGAACCTCATAAGCCTCGGCCACCGGGTCGCCTGCCGTTGCCGCGCCGGGCTGTTCGCCCGCATCCTGACCGGCGAAATATTCCCGCCAACCGCCGCGATTGGCATCCAGCCAGCTCTCAAGCAAGCTCAGGCTATCGGCATCGTCTTCCACTTCAGCCAAAAGAATCCGCGTGTCCATCTCGCCCAGATCCATCAGGTCCATGCCGGCAAATTGGCCATTCAGCACACGGCCGGAGACAGCGCCCGTGTCGTGATCCAATTCCATGGCGAAGCTAAAACTCTGCACCTTTGAAATATTGCCCGCGTCCATGGCCGGCCCATCAAAGGAAATCGGCCCCAGCCTGCCGGTCCGCAACACCGCGAATGCAGCTGCCCCGACAAAAAGGGCAAGATCGAACCGGCGCGCCAGCAGCAAGCCCAGGGCAACCAAGGCGCCAAGCCCACCGACAACCCAGCGCAGGCCACGCATCAATATTCGCCGGTCGAGCTTGAGCAGGTAATTGACGAGGGCAAGAGAGGCCAGGAGAACCAGGGCGCCAAGAAAAATATAGGTCACGGCGGCAACTGGGCCAACAGTGCCTGAGCCTGGCCGCTGGCCTGCAGCTTCAGCATGGTCCTGCCGCCGCTGGCATAGGCCGCCACCGCCTTGAGGAGGGCAGCCAATTCTTCCGGCGCTGTGGCATCGAACCGGGCATAGGCGCCTTTGCTCAATCTTGCAAAGCCACGAAAAGCCGCTTCGACCTGGGCATCCCGGCCCTCCTGAAAGACGAAGATGGGGAGGCCGAGCAATCCGAGTTGCCCCGCCTGTTCGGACAACAGATCGACATTTTCCTCGATCGCATCGCCAACATAAATCACCGCATTGATCCGCTTCTTGGCGTGCTCGTCCCGCGCGTGGGAGAAAACCTTGGCAATCTGCGTATTCCCGCCGCGGCAGTCGATACCGCTCATGAGCTTGGCCAAAGCATCGCCATCGACGACCCATTTGCTGGCCCGGCATTCGCCAAAACCGCGAAAATAGAGCAGTTGCACCTGCAAGGCGCTCGGCTTGGGAATGGCACGAAACATTTCCGCCTGCAGCGAGCAGGCAATATCCCACGTTGGCTGGCGGCTCATCGTCGCATCAAGGGCAAACAATAGCCGCCCATCCTGGCCAGCATTGGGACGCCCCAGCGCGCCAACCTTTTTGACGAAAGCAGCGATGTCGCCGCTGACCCTGCCCTTATCGGGCAATCCGGACATGTTTGGTGCGTCGACGTCCTTTTTTACCATGCCCTCAATATGTGAGACCGCGATAGCAGCCGCAAGACCCAAGCGATCCCAACATTGTCAGTGCAGCGTCACCGGCGGCATTCGCGGGACGGAGGCGGTTTGCCTGTTACTCAACCTTATGTCGCTGCAGCCGCGCTGCCTGCCTGGTTTTCTTGCTATCGTCGAAATCAAAGGTGACGCGGGCCCGGAAGACCTGGACCTCCCGTTCATCCAGCACGCTTATGGCAATATTGAGTGGACCATCTTGCGGAATAGCTTCGGCGGCGATACTCGCGATCGTCAGCACCGCTTCCCGCCGTGCCGCCCCGTCGTCAAGCAAGTCCACGCCTTCGGTGTCCTCCTTTATCTCGTTGTTGAGAGCGATATCGAAATAAAACCTTCGCACTGACGCCTCCGTTTTTCTCCCAACGTCAAAGACATGCTATCGAGTTCCTTCACGACTTGCTTGATCGGCCACTACACCCGCCATGATGTGCAGATAGCTCGAATCGAACATCCCCAATTCGGCTAGCTCCCGCCATCGAAGGACGGTTACGCGACCCCGCTCGAAGTCCACCAACTTCTGCAACCGGAGGTCCTGAAGAGTTCGATTGGCGTGAACGGTGGATGTGCCAAGCATATCGGCAATGGCGATCTGGCTGATCGGAAGCGCAAAGCTGTTTTCTCTATTAAGGCCGACAAGCCGAGACCGGACGTAAAGCTCACAAAAGAGATGAGCCATGCGAGCCGGGGCCTCCGCCTGACCAAGCATCAACATCCAGGCCCGAAAAGCGGCTGCATCGATCAACGTATCGCGCCAAAGAAGCGCTGTTAGTGTCGCGGATTGATCGAGAACGTTTTGGATCGCCGCGTGGGAGATAAGGGCGACCTCCGCCGGGGCCGTCGCGACCAAACTATGATCCATTTTGGGCAGATGGAGGCTATGGAGATCAGGGATGTCTCCTGCCATATGCAGCGAGAATATCTGCCGATTGCCCGTGACCAACACTTTGGAGCGATGCACATACCCTGTGACGACGAGGCAGCAAGAGCTGGAGGTGCTACCCTCGGCAACGATCTCCTCGCCCTTTGAAACGCGCCGCCGCCTGAACGGCAATGAGACCAATAGATCCCGATCTTCCGCGTTAAGTTTTCCGATCGCGCCCAAGCGGCGCAACAGGAAATCGATCGTCTTATCCATGCGTGCCTCCGATCTCCGTGGCGCTCTCCGCGGCTTGTCCGCTAAGAAACGATCTCACGCCTGGTAGGGATTTCCCTCCTGTCGAAAGGTGTTCAGCTTGATAATCGTTCCCCGTGTCGCGGCCAGCGGCAGACAGGCCCGCTCAGCGCGCGCCTAACCGCGTATAAAGGCGCACCATATTGAGTTGCTGTGGACCGCCCTCCCAGTAGATCTTGGCGACGGGCTTCGCGCCCTTGGACGCGCCACGAACCAGGTCCAACCCGAGCACAACGGCCGCCGCACCTTCCGGCGTTGCCGCAAGGGTAATGTGGCTGACCTCGGCCTCAGCGTCTTCAGCGAGCGCAACAACCCGATACGTCTTCATCGTTCACCCCGCTCCCCTCCGCTGGCCCGAATGCGTAGGACGCAGAATAAATAGTCGAGCATATCGTTCTCCTTGGAGCAGCGTCTCCCACACCCGTGGCTCGAACGACATCGTCCGAAAGGTTGGGAACGCCCACTCCGATGAGAAGCGCCAATCGGGACCCTCGCATTAACATGGTTTAGTGGGGCCCTTCGATTGCGCGAGAAATCCGCGGCGCGGCCCGGTGCCTGCGTCTCCAAGAGCCCAAGCTTAGCGGGAGGCCTGATAAAGCTTCTGAGCGATTTCGTAGAATTCCTCAGGAGCATAATCGGGCGTAAACGCGGATGGAATGCCTTGCAGCTGTTGCATCTTGCCGCCTTCAGGCATGCCTTCAACGACCTCAAGCGGGCCCGGAGAGTCGTTAGGCAGAGCCACCTCATCATTGGACCAAATGCCCGAGATTTCCTTATAGTCGTCGGGGCTCCAGGTGTAGAGGCGCCGGTGCGAACCCTCATCCAGATACTTCTGGCACTCCGGAATCTTGCTCAACGGAATGTTTGGGGTCGGGAGCATCTTTTCGATTTCCACCCCAGTCAGCTTTTTCAGTGCGAGAGCATAGGAATGCGCGTGCACCGAGCCGCGGACGAGTAGATACCCGCAAACTTCACGCCCGGTCGGATCGCTTAGGGTTTCGTAGACGCGCAGCTTGTGCAAGCGGGCGCCACACTCGAGATGGAAATTGTGCAGCAGGTCGAAGATGACATTGCCCGTAGTGGTGATGAAGTCATTGTTCCACGACACGCCATTGCTGTTGACGGGCGTTGCCCCGCCGCCATTGCTGAGAAAGGCCGATGCCAGGCGAATGTCGGACATGGCTTCGAATGGGGTCTTGGAAATGTCGCCGCCGGGTTTCTCGTCCCCCCTGGGCTTTTCAGGCCCATTGTTCAGCATAGCTACGCCATTGCTGACGAGCTCGACATGGGCAAGCTCTTCTGCGGTGATGGATGCCACGAGGCTATAGAAAGGACGAAGCTTGTCCTTGCTGCGAAAATTGAAGCTCTGGAACATATAGTTCCCGAGCGTGGACATTTCTCCATATTTGCCGCCGAGCAGCTCCTGAAGCGCCGCGGCAGCGTTCGGATCCTGCTTTGCGGGTGGAGGCAGCTCGGTGATCAGCCTGTCTACGCGCATGAACATGCTTGGCACTCCTCTGGTTAGCCGGCAGGCCAACGGGTCCCAGCAGTCCTCGTTCCATCACACAATGCCGCCCCCTTACGCCGGACAGCCGTCGCTGCGCGCAATTCCATTACCCAGATGGTGATGCATCCCTTTCCCCCGCAGACTGTTGGGGTTCTTCCAAATAGGAGGAAATCGCGATGATCCGCACTTTAATGATAACGTCTGCGCTCTTGCTGGCTTTTCCCGCCTTCGCGCAAGACGCTGCTGCACCCACCGCCTCCATGGCGCCGATGAATGTGACCGAACCAGCAGAGTTTGGCGCAATGGCTTCGATCAGCAATCTGTTCGAACTGGAATCGAGCACTTTGGCCTTGGAGAAGGCGAGCAGTGCCGACGTTAAAGCTTTTGCTCAGCAAATGATCACAGACCATACCAAGGCCGCACAGGACATGGCGCCAGCAGCGGCGGAGGAAGGTGTCGCCCCCGCTAAGGAACTCGATAAACGTCATGGCGACATGCTTGATGCGCTTTCGGACCTGACGGGAGAAGAATTCGATGCTGCCTATGTTCAGGCCCAGGTACAAGCTCACGATGAGGCGGTCGCCCTGTTCGAAGGCTATTCCACGAATGGCGAAGAAGGCCCGCTCAAGGCATTCGCCGCAGCCACCTTGCCCACACTCCAGTCCCATCAGGAGCACATACACGGCCTCTCCGGCCACTGAAATCTCCAGCGGGACTGCGGTGCCAGTGCACCGGTGACAATGCCACAGCGCGAGCGTCAAGCCCTAAGCTTGACGCCCCCCAACTCAACAGAGGTAGGCCATGCATGACAAAGCAAAAGAAGTTTCTTTCCTCGTCGACAACTTCGATATCCCCGCCGTAAAGGCGGCCGAGGTTGTCTCCAATGACGAAGCGGAAATCGCGGAGCTGAGCGCCCGACAGCTCAAAAACGAGCGTGAGCGCGACCCTTTCGTTCCGGAATCCAAGGTTCCGGTCTCTCCGGAAGAACACGCCATCAAGGACAATGGCGGGCTGCAAAAAACGGTACTGCACAAAAGCAACAAGGCCGGGAACGCTGGCCCATGAGCTGTATCTGCGTTCCTGCGGTCCGAAGCGGCGATTGGAAGATCACTCTATCAACGCCAGGCGATACCAAGAGCATAGTCGCCCGAACCGCTCTGCCATATCGGCGTTCCGGCAATGGGTTTACCAAGGGTTATAGCGAGCGTGCGGCCACCACCGATCCGAGCCAGGATCGTTCCACTGCCTTGTTCGACCTTGGCGGCGGCGGTTGAAAAGAACGACGCCTCCTCCCGGCGCAGCGCCAGCAGCAGCCGGGTTAATCTTGCCTTGTCGCCTCCAAAGCCTTCGGTCTCGGGGAGCTTTGCGAGGGTCTGCCAGTCAACCGGCCGTCGATTGTCGGGATCGGTTAGGGCAAAAAACGGACCCTCAGCGCCTCGGTAGATATCTGGAAAGCCCGGAAGGAGGCATTTCAGCGCGACTTGTGCCAAAGCCAATGCCTCCCCTGTCGCAATTAACTGCTGGAGTTCACGCGGCTGAGCTTCCCGCCAATGATCGCATAGCGCATCTGAAAACCTGTCAGCCGCTGCCTCCACTACCTCGTTGGGCTTGGTCCAAAAGCTCTCCAGCTTGGCCTCGCGCAAAGCCTTTTGGTTGTGCTGACGAAGACGCTCCTTGATTGTGCCAATCTCCTCCCCCCAGAGGGCCAGCGACGATTGCACGATGTACCAGCGCCAGCGCCGCGAGAGCGCATCGCTCGCAAGGCGGTCGGCGTGTTGGACCAGGGAGACAAACGCCTCGGGATGGTGGCTTATGGCAACAAGACGCATCCGGCTGTCTTCCGAGCGCTTGGTATCGTGCGAGGATGTCAGGGTCATCTCGCTCGCGGGGCGCTCGGCAAGGAAGGCGTTCGCTTCCGCATCGGTCACGCTCGTCTGTTCCGGTTCAGCGCCAACCTCGTTGGCGGCGAGGTACCGCGTCCATCGAAAGCCGGCAGTGTCTTCCTGCGACTTGGCCAGAAGCGCCCCCGAAACCTGCTGAAAGCGCACCGTAAAACTGCGGTCAGCGCTATTGCCCGGGTTCGCGAGATGCCGGGCAAGATGCCTAACGATGCGCGAAGAGCGTACCTGATTTTTGGCGCCATCGACGATATGGCGCAACAGGTCTCTTTCCTCCGCCGAGGCACCGGAACCATCGATATAGGTGCGGTAGCGCGGCATCCCCAGCAGTAGCTCGGTGACTGCCTCGCGCAGACCCTCCGGGCCGGGCTCGACATCTGGATCATCGGCAAGAGACGCGCCCGCCAGGGCCGCCAGCTGATGGAGCTCCGTCGAAAGCTCGTTGTGGAGGATTTCCAGCTTGGCGGCCCTGAGGGCCGCGGAGAAATCCCCGCCAACGCCGGTATAATCACGCCATTGAGCATCAAGCGCCTCGATCCCGCCAGCCTTGGTCAATAGCCGTACGATGAGACGAGCGGCCTCATAACCCGTCGTTCCAACTGTCTTCCAGTGGCGGTCGAGCGCTTCGTTACCCACCAGGATTTTTTCCACCCAGACCGGCGTGTCCGGCAGGACCGCGGCGAGCTGATCGAGATAACCTTTGGGGTCTGCCAATCCGTCAATGTGATCGACGCGCAGACCATCAACTAACCCGGCCCGGACCAGATCAATGATCAACCAATGGGTGGCTTCGAACACTGCGGGGTCTTCGACCCGCATGCCAATAAGCGAGGTCACGTTGAAAAACCGCCGGTGCGTGATGCAGTCCCGCTCAAGTTCCCAGTGACGCAAGCGCCAATGCTGTTGCTTGTGCAGCATCGAAAGGTCGTCGGCGGAATCCAAATTGCCGTCGTGATAGACGGCCAACGGGACCTCATTGTCGCCAAATCTCCAATTGCCGTTTACGACCGTGAAGTCTCCCCGCGCCAGCATCGCCTCGAATGGTTCGGGCAACAGGGGAAGCACCAGCGGGCCGGCGGCCCAGTCGATGTCAAAATAGGAAGCAAACGGGCTTTTCGCCCCGTGCCTCAACACGTCTCGCAGCCACGCGTTCTCAAGGGTGAAGGCGGTATGGTTTGGAACAATATCGAGAATGATCCCCATGCCCGCCGAATGAGCGGCGCGAGCCAATTTCTCAAAGCTTTCGCGCCCACCGAGCGAGGGTTCGATCTCGGTTGGATCGAGTATGTCATATCCATGGGTCGATCCTTCGCCGGCAGCAAATATCGGCGAAAGGTAAAGGTGCGAGATACCAAGGCTTTTGAGATAATCGAGCCGCTCCTCGACATAGCCAAAGCTAACGCCCCCACGCATCTGAACACGGTAGGTCGCCGAAGGAATGGGCTGGATCAATTGAGATGCACCTGAAGATGGTCTCAGCAAGCACGCTGACGTCAGGCGCCCAATGGCCCAGCTCCGATGAGGTTCCATGACAAGTTCGCAGCGCTCACGGCTATGCGCCCCTAGACAACGAGGGTCTTGTCCAACCAAAGAGCGAAGCCGCCCTTGAAGGCGTTGGCATTATCGCCACGGCGGGCATTGGGCGGCATTTTGTCGAGCTTGGCGACATTGCCGCCGCCGATAACCACATAGTCCGGCTCCACGGCCGCGCTGAGCTGCTCTACCGCATCGAAGACGTGCCTTTGCCATTTGTCATGGCCGCGTTTTTCAAGGCTCGCTTCGCCAAGGTAGTCCTCGAAGGTGTGGCCCTTGCGGTAGGGCAGATGCGCCAGTTCCATGGGCTGGGCGACATTCTCGACGATCATGGCGGCGCCGAGCCCCGTCCCGAGGCCCAGGAACAGCATACGCCCGCCCTGATAGCTGCCGATGGCCTGCATCAGCGCATCGTTGACGATGCGAACCGGCTTGCCGAAGCGTTTTTCGAAGTCAAAGCCTACCCAGCCGGGCGCGAGATTATGCGGGTCGATCAGGATTTTGTTGTGAACGACCGGGCCGGGATAGCCCATGGCAATGACGTCGAAGGCGATGCCATCGGCCAGCTTTTCAACACTGTCGGCCATGGTCGCCGCGTTCATCGTGGGGCCGGAAACGGCTTTACGCTCTTCGCCTCCGCCACTCGACTGAATTTTGACGTGCGAGCCCCCGATATCGATGGTAAGGACGACGGGCTCCTTATTTTCCATGCACGATCACTCCATCCTTGCCGGGGTCCACCCAGCCACCGGGCGGCTCAAACCCCTGCATCGCGGCGAGCGGTCCCCAGCTGCCGGGAGCATAGGGCGCCGGCTCGGCCTTGCGGGCAAGGACGGGATCGACAACGCGCCAGGCAAGTTCTGAGGCATCCTGCCGGGTGAACAATTGCCGCTTGCCGTCCATCGCATCACCGATCAGGCGCTCATAGGGCATCATGTCGTCGGTGGTGTCATCGACCGCATCGAGTTCGACGGGCTCCCCGACCATATCGCTGCCGGGCGCCTTGCGCCGTGCGCCAATGCCGATCATCACCTGCGGGCCGACCCGGAAGCGCAGATAGTTGGCGGCGGCGTCTTCAACATCGTCAAAGAGCGCGACGGGCGGCTTGCGGAAACGCACGACGACTTCGGTGGCGCGAACCGGCAACTGCTTGCCGGCGCGAATATAGAAGGGCACGCCCTTCCAGCGCCAGGTATCAACGAAGAGGCGCACGGCGGCGAAGGTTTCGGCCTTGGAATCCGGCGCGACGCCCGGCTCGTCGCGATAGCCGTCAAACTGGCCCCGAACCACATCGGCCTCGCTCAGTGGCCGCATAGCCTTGAGAATCTGCACTTTTTCGTCGCTGAGATCATCCGAGGCACTGGTGACGGGCGGCTCCATGGCGAGCAGCAGCAGCACATTGACCAGATGGTTCTGGATCACGTCGCGAATGCAGCCGACCTCATCATAGAACTTGCCGCGACCGGCAATGCCGAAATCCTCGGCCATGGTGATCTGCACGCTTTCCACATAGGTGCGGTTCCACACCGGCTCGAGGAAGGCGTTGGCAAAGCGGAAATACAGGAGGTTCTGCACCGCCTCCTTGCCGAGAAAATGGTCGATGCGGAAAACAGCTTCTTCGGGAAAGGCACGGTGCAGCACCGCGTTAAGCGCCTGTGCCGAGGCCAGGTCATGCCCAAAGGGTTTTTCGACCATCAGCCGGGATTTTTTGGCGATGCCCGCGGCCTTCAGCGCATCGATGACGGTGCCAAAAAGCGATGGCGGGATGGCGAGATAATAAAGCGGGTGGGTGGCGCCACCAAGTGCAATGCGCAGCTTGTCAAAGGTTGCCGCCTGTTTGTAGTCGCCACTGACATAGCGCAACTGCGCCTTGAAGCGGGCAAACACGGCCTCATCGACACTGCCGAACTGCTTGACGATGCCGTCCCGGGCGCGCTCGGCCAGTTTGTCCACGTCCCAATCGTCGAAGGCGACGCCGACAATGGGTTCACTGAGGTGGCCGCGCCGCACCATCTGGTAAAGCGAGGGCAGGATCATCTTGTGCGCCAGATCGCCCGTGGCGCCGAAAACCACGAGAGCGTCTGAGCGATCCCCTGAAACTTTGGCTCTGTTCATTTTTCTTCGTGCCCGCCAAACGAATAGCGCATGGCCGAAAGCAGCTTGTTGGCAAATTCGTCGTTGTCGCGCGAGGCGAAACGGTTAAAGAGCGCCGACGAGAGGACCGGCGCCGGCACGCCGGTTTCGATGGCCGCCTGCAGCGTCCAGCGCCCTTCCCCCGAGTCCGAGACCTTCCCGCCAAAGCGCGACAGTGTCGCGTCGTCCTTGAGGGTCTGCGCCGTCAGGTCGAGCAGCCAGGAGCCGATGACGCTGCCATGGCGCCAGACTTCCGTGACGGCGGCGAGATCGATATCGAAGCGGTAATATTCGGGATTGTGCAGCGGCGCGGTCTCGGCGTCGGCCGCGCGCTTCTCGTTGCCGGCATCGGCGGCCTTGAGAATGTTCAGGCCCTCGGCATAGGCGGCCATGATGCCGTATTCGATCCCGTTGTGAACCATTTTGACGAAGTGCCCGGCGCCGGCCGGACCGCAATGGAGGTAGCCTTGGCCCGCTGTATCCGCAGTGCCGGGCGTGCCGCCGGATCCGTCATGGCCGGGCGCGAGCGAAGCAAGGATTGGGTCGAGCGTTCTAACTGCCTCGGGCGTACCGCCGACCATCAGGCTATAGCCGCGCTGCAGGCCCCAGACACCACCGCTCGTGCCGACATCGACATAGGATATGCCACCGGGGGCGAGTTCGGCGGCAAGGTCCACCGCGTCGCGATAGTTGGAATTGCCGCCGTCGATGAGAATGTCACCCGGCGCCATCTGCTTGGCGATCTCACGGGCAACGCGCCCGGTGATTGCCGCAGGAAGCATCAGCCAGACGGCGCGGGGCTTTTCCAGCTTGCCCAGCAGTTCGGCGATATCGGCCGCGCCAATGGCGCCCTCTGCAACCAGCGCCGCAACGCTCTGCGGGTTGAGATCGTGCACCACGCATTGATGGCCCGCCTGCATCAGGCGCCGGACCATATTGGCCCCCATGCGACCCAGACCGATCATTCCCAACTGCATAGGCTTGCTCCTGTTTGACGCTTAGTCGCCGACGACCTGAACCCTATACTGGGACGCATCCCAGCGCTCGCCGTCGAGCCAGAGGAAGGTGAAGACCACCACCCTGCCCGGCTCCAACGTGGATATGTCGAGATCGGCCACATGGGTTCCAAGACCACTTTTTCGTGTCTTCGTGTCCGTTGCCGCCTGCCAGTCATCCAGCCCCCAATGGACGAGAGCTGGTTCCGTCAGTTCAAGCCGCAGGCTTTTGCCGGACGGCATGCGGGTAATGGCATTGTTGAGCCGCCAGATGCGCAGATGCGACGGTGACTTATTCGCAATGTAGCGTGCATGCGTCTGGGGCGGTTTGTCGAAAACGGCGCCGTCGGCGAGCGAGCGCAAAAGCTTGATATGCTCGGCATGAGCCCAAACGAGAGGCATGGCACTGCCCGAGGCGCGACCAAGGAACAGTTCGCGATCCGCAATATCAGCCGCGTCCCAGCTTTGCTCTGGAAGCAGGCCCTCGACACTTGCCGATGCTTCGAGCGTCCCGAGCAGCCGTTCTGCTTCCTCGGGCCGGCCCGCGCACAGCTCGTAATGGGCGCGTTCACCTGCAAGCAAAGGCCAGGCACGCCCCTGCCCCGTCCCATTAAACGCGGAGCCATCGCCGTGTTCGCCATAGCCATCGCCGGTATAACGATACCAGAGTGGCCCTTGCGGCAGGTCCACCTTGAGCGTCGCGTCGATCATCCTGACGGTATCGAGAATGCGCGGATCGTCAGCCGCCCGCAGTCCGAACCGCACGAGTGCCAGGGCATCGGGGCTCAGCACCTGCCGGGTCGGCAGTTCGGACTTGCCGATCACCTGGTTGCGGATAACGGTTACCCCGGACCCGGCATCGGCGATATCGGTCGAGAGGTCATTGCCCATGCGGACATAGTAACCGGCAACGCCCAGACTTGGGTCGGGATCGCCCACATAAGTCCAGTTTTCGATCTGCTCGTTCCAGCAGTCCGCGGTTTCGCGCAGATGCTGCCCGGCCTCTTCATCGCCCAGAAGATCCGCCGCAGCCAGAAGAGCTGCAATCTCGACCGAGAGCGTAAAGGGGCTATAGCCCCCGTCTTCTTCCCACCGATCCTGACGGCTCGCCGGACCATTGGCGATGATATAGCCAGCGGCGGCCCGGACCATGGGCAGATAACGCTGCAAAGCCTGGCCCTTGAGAACTCCCTTGCGCCGCAAAAGGTCCGTAAGCAGGATTGGGAAGGCGCATTCATCCATCTGCACGCCGCGCCAATAGGGCCTGCCATCGAGCCACATATTCTGCGCCCAATGGCCGGAGGCCAATTGCACTTCGCGTAAGTATTCGAGGATGTTTGATGCCTCCCGATGGTCGCCCGCCGCCAGAAAACCGCCCGCTGTTTCGACGAGATCGCGCGGCCAGACAAGATGGTAGCCGCCCATATCATCGTCGCCCTTGCTCGTGCCCCAGGGAATGGAAAGGCTCGCCACCACGGCTCCCGGCCGATCAACGGCGCGATGGCTGGCAAGCACCGCCGTCGATACGCGATAGGCATTGACCTTGCCCGGCTCGGCTCGGTCGAGACTGCGCAGGTCGCTCTGCCAATCCCGCCAGTTCCGGCAATAATCGGCGAGGGCACCGTCCCAGCCGCTACGCAGGCTCGCCAGCACATTGGCGCCGGCTTCGGTCTCGGACTGGCCAAAACCCAGAACCAGATCGACCACATTCTGCTCGCCAAAGCCGATCTCGGCGGTGATGGCAACATTGCCATCGTCAGCGCGCTGATATTGCGGATCGAGCCGACCGGTTTCGCTCAACTGCTGGAACCCATCCGATTGCCCGACGAAGCCGACGGAATGGCTCCGCCACGGCAGCGAACTCCCGAGGGCCAGATAGCGAGAGCGCCCGCTGGCATAAAGCAGGGTGACATCGCGTTGCGCACTGATCCAGGCGGAGTTCCCCATGCCCGCATTAACAAGATGCGGCGCCAGCAGCGCGTAGATCCGGTAGTCAGCCAGCGTTCCGACCAGCGGAAAAAAACTGATCCGCTGGATGAGACTGGGACGATCGGGATCGGTGATGATCTGTTTTTCGATCCGATAGCGACCGTCGCGTGCCGTGTTGACGACATGGAACGCCGGCACACCCTCTTCGAGGTGCGTGGTCGTGCTTTGGCAATCGCGTTTCTCTTCGGAGAGATAGCCGTCCGGCCCCGCAATCAGGAGTTCGAAGTCACGCGTACAAGCGCTATCGACCCGCGGGAAATAAACCTCGTTCAGAACGCCGTGACTAAGGGTGAACCAAACAGGAGATTTGAGCGACAAGGCCGTCCCGACGCCGCTCTTGGCGCTGGACGTCCATCGCGGCGTGATACCCGGCGCGCCGGGAGCAAAGTCAAGCAAGTCGACTTTAGATAGTGTCATGGTAGAGCCTCGCGGGACCCACGACAGGCAGCGCTTCACAGAAGCGTCACCAAAAATGCGTGGCCGTCGCGTAGTTTATGTCTCGGGTGACCTTTACCTGCAAGGCCCTGCCGACGCCCCGCCGCCAGCCTATTCGGTGTGCTCAGCAACCTCCGGCACCTTTGCCGGCGCCGCCTTGGCGCCGGTCATAAAGGCGACGGCATCCGACATCGTATAGTCCTTGGGGTCAATGACGCAGAGGCGCCGTCCAAGCCGATGAACATGAATGCGGTCGGCGACTTCAAAAACATGCGGCATGTTGTGACTGATCAGGATGATCGGAATGCCGCGCGCCCTTACATCCTGGATCAGCTCCAGCACCCGCCGCGACTCCTTGACGCCCAGGGCCGCGGTCGGCTCATCGAGAATGATCACCTTGGACCCGAACGCTGCCGCCCGCGCCACGGCGACCCCCTGCCGCTGCCCACCGGACAGGGTCTCGACGGCCTGATTGATGTTCTGGATCGTCATCAGGCCGAGGTCGGAGAGTTTTTCCCGCGCAATCCGCTCCATGGCTGGCGCATCACCTTGCCCATGAAGCCGGGCTTCCTCAGTTCGCGCCCCATGAACATATTGTCGGCGATGGAGAGCGCCGGCGACATGGCGAGCGTCTGRTAGACGGTTTCGACACCMGCCTGGCGAGCGGCGATCGGCGAGGGAAAGCTGACCTGGCGCCCCTCGAGAAAAACCTCGCCGCTATCGGGCTGGATGGCGCCGGACAGCACCTTGATCAGCGAGGATTTTCCCGCGCCATTGTCCCCGATCACGGCGAGAATTTCGCCGGGCATGAGATCGAAATCGCAATTGTCGAGCGCGGTGACCTTGCCATAGCGCTTGTTGAGGCCACGGGCATAAAGAACCGGTTCCATCACGCAGACACCTTTCTGATCCACTGGTCGACCGCGACGGCGGCGATGATGAGGACGCCGATGAGAAGGTACGTCCATTGCGCATCGGCCCCGAGGAGGCGCAGGCCGAGCGAGAACACGCCCACGATCAGCGCGCCGAACAGCATGCCCATNCTTTCTGATCCACTGGTCGACCGCGACGGCGGCATGATGAGAACGCCGATGAGAAGGTACGTCCATTGCGCATCGGCCCCGAGGAGGCGCAGGCCGAGCGAGAACACGCCCACGATCAGCGCGCCGAACAGCATGCCCATGATCGAGCCCCGGCCACCGAACAGCGAAATGCCGCCGATCACCACGGCCGTAATGCTTTCAATATTCGCCGTCTGGCCCGAGGTTGGCGACACCGAACCGATGCGGCCAATGAGAACCCATCCGGCAAAGGCGCAAATGAGGCCCGACAGCATATAAACAGAGATCAGCACCGAGCGTGTGTTGACGCCGGCTAGCTTGGCCGCTTCCGCATCGTCACCCACCGCATAGACGTGCCGGCCCCAGGCGGTGTGGCGCAACACATAGGCGAGCACCAGCACAATGGCGATGAAAGCCAACACGCCGTAGGTGAAGACCGCGCCGCCCACCGAGAACGACTGCCCAAAAAACTGTAATAGCGGCGCCTGGGTTTCGATCTCCTGCGCCCGGATCGTCTCATTGCCCGAATAAAGAAAATTACTGGCGAGCGCGATCTGCCAGACGCCGAGCGTCACGATAAAGGGCGGCAGTTTCACGCGCGCGATCAGCCAGCCATTGATGAAGCCGACAAACGTGCCGAGCACGAGGCCACAGGCAATGGCCACCGCCGGCGGCATGCCGAGGCGGAAGGTGAACTGACCCATCACCACCGAACTCAAGACCATGATGGCCCCGACCGAAAGATCGATGCCGGCCGTCAGGATCACCAGCGATTGCGCCGCGCCAACAATGCCGACGATGGCGACCTGCTGCAGGATCAGCGTCAGCGCGAAGGACGAGAAGAACTTGCCGCCCAAAAGGGCGCCGAAGACCACGATGGAAAGCACCAGCACGATCAGCGGCACCAGCGCGGGATTGCTGTGCAAGGCGTGCTGCAGGCGCGAGAGTAGCGTTATCTGCTGCTCAAAACTTGCAATCGTCTCGCCGCGGCGGGCGAGGCCTGCCTCGGCCTCGGTTGGGTTCGTCATTGGGGTCCTCCTCGCCCGAATTCCCTGATGGTTCAGGGCGGCCTCGACCGCCCCGAACCGATTATAACTGGCCTGGGCCTTCAGCCCCAGCAGAGTTCGGTGCCCTCGGTAGTATCGATCGAGTCGACCCCATCGACCGGCTGGTCGGTTACGAGTTTGACGCCGGTATCGAAGAAGTCCTTGCCTTCGGTCGGGGTCGGCTTGGCGCCGCTATCGGCCCAGGCCTTGATCGCCTCGACGCCGAGCGCCGCCATCTGCAGCGGATATTGCTGCGAGGTCGCCCCGATGACGCCGTCCTTCACATTGGCAACGCCCGGGCAGCCGCCATCGACGGAAACGATCGTGACATCCTTTTCCCGGCCGATGGATTTCAGCGCTTCGTAGGCACCGGCAGCCGAGGGTTCGTTGATGGTGTAAACGACGTTGATCATCGGATCCTTGGCGAGAAGGTTTTCCATGGCCTTGCGGCCGCCCTCCTCGTTGCCCGCGGTCACATCGTGACCAACGATGCGCGGATCGCTTTCGTCGCCCCACTTGTTGGGATCTCCCAACTCGATGCCGAAGCCGGAGAGGAAACCCTGGTCGCGCAACACGTCGACGCTGGGCTGGCTGACAGCAAGATCGAGCATGGCGATCTTGGCATTGGCAGCTTCCGCACCGAGCTTGCCCGCGGCCCATTTGCCGATGAGTTCACCGGCAAGGAAATTGTCGGTGGCAAAGGTCGCGTCCGCCGCATCGACCGGGTTGAGCGGCGTATCGAGCGCGATGACAAGCAGGCCCGCATCGCGCGCCTTCTGCACCGACTGCACGATGGCCGAGGTGTCGGACGCAGCGATGAGAATGCCCTTGGCGCCATCTGCAATGCAGGTCTCGATGGCCGCAACCTGGGTTTCGTGGTCGCCGTCGATCTTGCCGGCAAAAGCCTTGAGCGCCACGCCCAGCTCCTGCGCCTTGGCTTCGGCGCCTTCCTTCATCTTGACGAAGAAGGGGTTGGTATCGGTTTTGGTGATCAGGCAGGCGCTGACGGTGTCCTGCGCCAAAACAGCCGACGACATGACGGCAAGGCTCAATGCCGTGCCAATAAGCAGCTTCTTCACGGATATCTCTCCCTTGAACCGGCCCCAGCCAAAGCGGCTCCTCCACAGGCTGGAGGCTGGTCTCATGTGTTTTCACGCTCTTATCGTTGCGCGTCCCGGATCACCCGTCAATATATAAATCTCATTTATTTATTTATTCGAAGCGCGCTATCTTCCGCTTCGGAATACCTCCCACTATGGTGCCCGTCATGACTACGGCAAACATCAGAAGCGTCAGCAGCGGGGTCAATCAGAGTGGGGTTCGGGATCATAACGAACGGCTGCTGCTGACCCTGTTGCAGCGCCATGGAGCCCTGGCCGGCAGCGACCTGGCGCGCCTCGCAAACCTCTCTCCGCAAACGGTTTCAATTATTTTGCGCGAGATGGAGGCCGAGGGCCTTCTCGCGCGTGGAGCGCCGGTCAAGGGCAAGGTCGGCAAACCTTCCGTGCCGATGAGTCTCGCCGAAGGGGGCGTGCTCTCCATTGGGTGCAAAATCGGGCGGCGCAGCGCGGTATTGCTGCTCGCCGATTTCCGCGGTGCCGTGCGCCAGCAATTGCAGATCACCTATTCCTACCCTCTCCCCGAACACATCTTTTCCTTTCTCCGGGAAGGCCTGGCGCAAATCCTGGCTTCCTGTTCGCCAAATGAACGCACCCGCATCTGCGGCATTGGCATTGGCGTGCCGTTCGAACTCTGGAAGTGGAACGAGCTGGTGGGCGCGCCGGCTGACGAATTCGCGCTCTGGAAAAATGTCGATTTCGCCAAAGAACTGGCCGATTTCACCGACCTGCCCGTTAGCCTCGTCAATGACGCCACGGCAGGCTGCCAGGCCGAACATGTCTACGGCCGGGGCAAGGAATTTCGCGATTACGCCTATTTCTTCGTCGGCGCCTTTATCGGTGGTGGCATCGTCCTCAACAACACCGTCTACCAGGGCCATCGCGGCAATGCGGGCGCGCTTGGCTCTCTGCGCAGTTTTGGGCCGCAAGGCGAAAGCCAGCAATTGATCGACGCCGCTTCGATACATCTCCTTGAAACGCGCCTGATCGAAAACGGCCTCGACGCCGCCGACCTGTGGACGTTGCCGCAAGACTGGAGCCGCTTCTCTCGCTTCGTCGAACCCTGGATCGGCCGCACCGCCCAAGAGCTGGCGCGGGCCAGCCTTTCTGTCTGCGCCGTCATCGATTTCGAGGCCATTCTGATCGACGGTGCCTTCCCCGATCCGGTCAAGCAGGAACTCGTCGATCGTACGCGGCGCTATCTCGTCAATCAGGATATGCGCGGCCTGATCGCCCCGCGCATCGAGGTCGCGACCGTCGGGTTTAATGCCCGGGCCATTGGCGCAGCCGCCAGTCCCCTCTTTGACCGCTATTTCCTGAACGGCAATATTCGCCTCTCGGGCTGATGCCTGTTCCGTTCAACGAGCCGCTCACTAATCTCGATGCCGAACTGCACGGCACTCAGCATTACCGCTGGCGCACCTGGTCGTGGAGCCAGTCACAAAAATGGCGCGGCGCGGCGCGGTGGTCGCCTTCGCGGATGAGCGCGAAGTACCAGTCGGGACCCTTCAACACGGTATCCAGCGGCGCCACCAACTGCCCGCTGTCCAGTAAAGGCCGGAACAGCGTCGGCGACAATAATCCCACGCCCAGGCCGCTTACCGCCGCATTGGCGATGAGTTCGAAGATCGAATAGTTGACGCCGGCAAAGCGCAGATTGCCCGGCACGGGTCGCTCGGCCCGGGCAAACCACTTGCCCCAATCGGGGTGCGGCAGCAGGTCGAAATTCGACAGGTCTTCCGGCACCCCCAGCGTCCCGGCACCCAGCAGCCTGGGCGCGATCATTGGCGTGACATCGACCGGCGTGAGGGCATATTCGTCAAGCCCGTCCCACCCACCCCGTCCGGTCCGTATCGCGACGTCGAAGGCCGTTGGGTCACGCAGGTCCGAGGATATGTCCAATTCGATGCTCCCGCCGCCGGCGGCCCGATAGCCTGATAGCCGCGGCGCCAGCCAGCGCGAGGCAAAGGTTGGCGGCACCGTGACCCGTAAGGGCCCGGCACCGGCCTGGAATTTATCGAGAGCCGTGCTGATGCCATCGAGCGCCTGCCGCACCTGGTTCGCCAGCGCAACCGCTTCCGGCGTCGGGACGACACGCCGGCCGACGCGCATGAACAAAGCCTGGCCGAGCTCGAGTTCAAGCGTACGGATGCGCAGGCTCACCGCGGCGGGGGTAAGCGCCAGGCGATCCGCCGCACCGGCGAAGCTGCCCGCGCTGACGCACATCTCTAGGATACGGAGCGATTCAAGCGCGGGACGAATGATAAGTTTCCCTTGTCATATGGGCAAGCAATGCGCGTTTTGGGACGCCGCCGCACTGGTGCACAGTCTGCCTATCAAAGCGATAGGAGCGATGCCTTGCAACAGCAATCAAGCAGTTCAGCCTTAGTGGTCGGCCTTATCGACGTGTTTGCCGATACCGCCTT
Organism: Devosia sp. Root685; assembly: GCF_001427875.1. GTDB lineage: Bacteria > Pseudomonadota > Alphaproteobacteria > Rhizobiales > Devosiaceae > Devosia. The sequence goes on from NZ_LMHK01000002.1 coordinate 870,044, forward strand.
GAGCGGCAACCCGCTGGCCGTTGTTGAAGGTGCTGATGGTCTGTCCGACGCGCAGCTGCGCCGCATCGCCGGCGAATTCAACCAGGCCGAAACGACCTTCGTCATGCACAGCGATCGGGCCGACCTCAAACTCCGGTCCTTCACGGCCGCCGGGGCTGAAGTGGGCGGCGCCGGCCACAATGCGCTCGGTGCGTGGCTGTGGTTGGCCGAGGACGGCAAGCTCGGGCCGATCGAGGCCTCCCGAACCTTCCACCAGGAAATCGGCGGCGAACTGCTTCCGATCGAGCTTCGCCGGGTCGATGGGCGGATTGTTGGACGCATGCGGCAATCAACGCTCACGCTGGGACCGGCACTCACCGATCTGGCCCCGCTGGCGGCCGCGCTTGGCCTATCGTGCGAGGATGTTCTCTCCAAGCCTGCGGCGCGAGTCGCCGCCACGGGGGTGGCGCACCTGCTGGTCCGTCTTGCGGATATGGCGGCGGTCGATCGGGCCGACCCATCCGCCAAGGGGCTGCTGAAAGTTCTGGCCGGGGCTTCGGCGGAGGGGTGCTACGTCTATGCCCTCGATGGCGCTACGCCAAACCGCGCCTATGCAAGGTTCTTCAACCCCACCGTGGGGTTGTGGGAAGACGCCGCCACCGGCACTGCCGCCGGACCGCTTGCCGCATATCTGGCAAGCGAGGGCCTGATCTCGGGCGCGATCGAGATCGAGCAAGGCACCAAAATGGGACGCCGGAGCATTTTGCGCGTCAGCCTTGCTTCCGAGCCCGAAGTTTCGGGTGCCGGCATCATCGTGATGCGCGGCAGGCTGTTCATCTGAGCCAATCAACCAACTGACCAAACTCCAGAACGTCGCGACAGTCGTCGCGCCCTCGCACCGTGCCCTCGCAAATCCCCGCAAGTGAAAGGACCGACATGCCTCTGACCCGCCGTCAATTCAACAAGGCCCTTGCCGCCTCAGCTTTGCTCAGCGGCTTCACCAAAACCGCCTTCGCACAGGAGACCTCTGCCGTGACCACACCGACAGCTTTCCAAATCGCCATCCCCGAGGCCCAGCTCGCCGACCTCAAATATCGCCTCGAGCACACCCGCTGGCCGGACGAGCCGGCCGACGCAGGCTGGGCCATGGGAACCAATCTCGACTACATGAAGCGGCTGACCGATTACTGGCTCAACGGCTACGATTGGCGCCGGGCCGAGGCGAGTTTGAACGCATTTGCCAACTTCAAGGTCGGCATTGACGGGATCGATCTGCATTTCATCCATCAGCCCTCCAAGAACCCCGACGCGGTTCCGCTCCTGCTGCTGCATGGCTGGCCGGACTCGTTTTATCGCTATCACCGTGTGATCGCGCAGCTGCCCGAAACCTTCCATGTCGTTGTCCCCTCGATCCCCGGCACCGGCTTTTCCGGCAAGACCGCCCTGCCAATGGACCAGGTCGCCGATCTGTTCGCCCGCCTGATGAAAGAGACGCTCGGCTATGAAAAATTCATCGCTGCGGGTGGCGACGGCGGTTCCATCATCTCGATGTCGCTGGCTCAGCGCCATCCCGAGGTCCTCCTCGGCCTTCACGTGACCGATGTGGGATATCCCGATCACACCACCGACTTTGCCGTTCTAACCCCGCCGGAACAGGCCTATGCCGGCGCCATCCAGCAATGGTTCTTCGCACACGGCGCCTTCAATCTGGTGCACGCGACAAAGCCGCAAAGCATCGCCTTTGCGATGAATGACTCCCCGGTCGGGCTGGCGGCCTGGATTATAAGCTTCATGGCCGGAATGGGTCATGGCGACGAAGCCGATGCGCGCTTTGGCCGTGATGAACTGCTCACCAATATCATGATCTATTGGCTGACCGAGACGGCCGCCTCATCCTTCCGGATCTATAACCAGAACATGATGCATCCCCCCACCATCATGGGCAGCAATACCGGCATCCCGGTCGCCGTGGCCAGCGAACTGCCCATCCCCGGGGGCGTGCGCCTGCCGCGAGAATGGGCGGATCGCCAGACCTCGGGCAACGTGGTCCAGTTCCACGACATGGAGAAAGCGGGCCATTTCGCCGCCTGGGAAGACCCGGCATTCTTTGTCGGCGATCTCGTCCAGTTCGCCGAACTCCTCAAGAGCTGATCGCGGTCGCAGGCCCGCACACCAAAGGACGCCGGGTGGGACCTCCCGCCCGGCGGCTTCGAGCCGGTCGTGGATCTTTAGCAGAAGAACCGCCCAGCCCGGCCCCGCCTCAATGAAAATGGTCTTGACTTTCGTTAGAGAAAAGGCTTTTTCAAATCTGCGAAAAGGCTTTCTCACGGAAAACACCCTTGTCATTTCAGCCCACGAAGCGCGTACGGATTTATGACGTTGCCCAAGCGGCCGGCGTCAGTGTGGCTACCGCCTCGAAGGCGCTGAACGACACCGGGCGCATGACCGAGGAAACCCGGGCCCGCGTCAAAGAGGCTGCGAGCAGCCTCGGTTTTCGACCCAATGCGATGGCGCGTGGCCTCATACAGCGTCGCAGCTTTACAGTCGGGCTGCTGACCAATGACACCTATGGCCGCTTTACCCTGCCCCTGATGGCGGGGGTTTCCGAAGAGCTCGTTGATCAGGGCATATCGGTTTTTCTCTGCACCATTGAGGACGATCCGGCGCTCGCCAAAATTCATGTCGATGCCATGCTCGACAAACAGGTCGATGGCATCATCGCCTCAGGTAAGCGCATCGATCGGCAACTGCCGGTCGATCTCGCCAACCTCAACATCCCGGTGGTCTACGCGTTCACCAAGGCTCCGGCCGATGCGGTGAGCCTCGTGTCGGACGACGCGGAAGGGTCGCGCGAGGCTGTCGAATGGCTCAAAAGCCTCGGCCGCCAACGCATGGTTCACGTGACCGGTCCCAGGAGCTTTGCCTCGGTGGAAGAGCGTGCCGGTGCCTATCGCGCGTCGGTCGGCGAAAACGCTCCGGTCTTCTTCGGCGCCTGGTCCGAGCAATGGGGCCACGAAGCGGTCGCCCAGATCTGGGACGCCACGGGCGAAAAGCCCGATGCCATTTTTTGCGGCAATGACCAGATCGCCCGCGGCGTCGTCGATGCCCTGCGCGAGCGCGGCGTCTCCGTGCCCACAGATGTTTCGGTCATCGGCTTCGACAATTGGGAAATCGTGGCCGCCGCCACGCGCCCGCCGCTTACGACGATCGACATGAATCTCAAGGAACTCGGCCGGGAAGCTGGCCGCCTGGTTCTGGCTTTGGCAGCGGGAGAGACTGTCGAGCCGGGGATCCGCAAGCTGCCATGCCAGCTTGTGGTCAGACAATCCTGCGGGGGCGCACCCCGCAGCTAAACGCAGGGACCGGCGCACAGGTCCAAATTGGGAGGAGTAAAATCATGATCCGCAAACTACTGGTCGCCACCAGTCTTGCATCGCTGTGCCTTGTCTCCAATGCCATGGCGCAGGAAACCATCAATATGTGGGTGCGTACCGGCATCGGTACCGCGTTCACCTCGCTGGCCGACGCCTATAATGCCAGCCACGAAAACCAGATCGCGCTGACCGAAGTGCCGTTTGCCGAACTGGTGCAGAAATATGCGACCGCCATTGCCGGCGGCCAGGCGCCTGACGCGCTCTCGCTCGACCTGATCTACACCCCGTCCTTCGCCGCAGCGGGACAGTTGCAGGACCTGACCGAGTGGGCCAAGAGCCTCGACTATTTCGACAGCCTCTCCCCCTCGCATGTGACGTTGGGGACTTACCAAGACAAGGTCTATGGCCTGCCGCTGCTGGTGGAAACCTCAGTGCTCGCCTGGAACAAGGGCCTTTACGAGCAAGCCGGCCTCGACCCGGATAAAGCGCCCGCCAATTGGGATGAGGTCGAAGCAAACGCCGAAGCCATTCGCGCCCTCGGCGGCGACAATTACGGCTTCTACTTTTCCGGCGGCTCCTGCGGCGGCTGCATGATCTTCACCTTTACCCCGCTCGTTTGGGGCTCGGGCGCCGACATTCTGTCCGAAGATGGGCAGACAGCGACGCTCGACACCCCGCAGATGCGCGCCGCCGTCGCCAAGTATCGCTCCATGGTGGAAAAGGACCTCGTGCCCGAGGGGTCTGCGACCGACAATGGCGTCAACTTCCTCAGCTTCACCAATGGCAAGATCGGCCATCAGAGCCTGGGCGCCTTTGCCATCGGCACGCTGGTCAACGACTACCCCGATATCGACTTCGGCGTGACCATGATCCCCGGCATCGAAGGAGGCACCTCGTCCTTTGCCGGTGGCGACAATATCGTCGTGACCAAGGACACCCCGCGCCTTGCCGCCGTTGAGGAGTTCATCGAGTTCGCCTACTCCCCTGAAGGTCAGAAAATCCTGGCGCAGAACGGTTCGCTGCCGACCCGTTCCGATATCGCCGCCGAAACCCTAGCTGGCCTTGATCCGCGCCTGCAGGTTGCCGTCGATGCCATCGCCGTGGCCAAGACCCCCTATACGCTCTTGTTCAACGACCTGATCAACAGCGCCAATGGCCCTTGGGCAACCTTCACCAACGCCGCCATCTATGGCGACGACGTGGATGGCGCCTTCGCCAATGCCCAATCCGAAATGCAGTCGATCATCGACAACGCGCCCTGATGGGGAAAAGCGGGAGGTTTTGGTTCGCCAGAGCCTCCCGCATCTTCAACCGGATTTTTTCATGTCCATGACTATCGCCACACCAGTTGCGGCTGCAGAGAAACCGCGACGCCGCGCACGCAAAAACCGCCAATTGCAGGGGCTGCTCTACATCGCGCCGGCCGTTATTCTCGTGACGATCTTTTTCGTCATTCCGGTGCTGTTCACCGTCTGGATGAGCTTTCACAATTGGCCACTACTGGGCCAGCCAAGCTGGATCGGGCTCGGCAATTATACCCGCATGTTCAGCGACACGCGCTTTGCGGCGGCGCTGAGCTTCACCGCCTATTATACCGTCATCGCCACCATTGCGATTTTCGCCCTGGCCTTCCCACTGGCCCTTTTCGTGCAAAACGAGCGGCGCGGGGTCAGCGCCTATCGCACCATTTTCTTCATGCCGGTGGTCGTGGGCCTTGCAACGGCGTCGCTGCTCTGGGTCTGGCTCGCGAATGTCGATAGCGGGCTCTTCAGCCCGATCCTGCGCATGTTCGGCGTTACCGGCCGCAGCGCCAATCTTCTCGCCACCTTCAACAATGCCTTCCCAACCATCATCGTCATGGTGGTGTGGAAGATCGTGGGCTTCACCATGATCATTCTGCTCACGGGGCTGCAGTCCATCCCCAGCGACCTGATCGAAGCGGCGCGCATCGATGGCGCCGGCCGCTGGCAGCGCTTCCGCTTTCTCACCCTGCCCCTCATGCGCCGCACCCTGGCGCTGGCACTCATTCTGTCGGTCACCGGCTCGGTTCTGGCCTTCGACCAGTTTTACATCATGACCAGCGGAGGCCCGCAAAACCGCATGATCTCGGTGGTCTACTATATCTTCAACCAGTCCTTCGTGTCGTTCCAGCTCGGCTATGGCTCGGCGCTCTCCATCGTCCTTCTCGGCATTCTGGTGGCGCTCAGCGTCGTCCAGCTCTGGCTGCTTCGCGTGGGAGACGACAAATGAGCGCGGCGACAAAAGAGGCGCGCGTCCGCCGCAAGTTTATCGGCAGCCTGGGCTTTCACGGCTTTGGCGTCATCGCCTCGTTCTTCTTCCTCGCCCCATTCTTCTGGGCCGGGCTGTCATCGCTGCGCAGCGGCAGCGAATCCCAGACCCCGCCCCTGCCGCCTTGGCCAACCACCGGCATCAGCTTTGACAGCTACGCCACCCTCGACACGTTCGGCTCGGGCATCTGGCAACACACCTTCAATTCCCTGCTCGTCTCGCTCAGCACAGTCGTTCTCACGGTTATCGTCTCGCTGCTCGCCGGCTATGGCTTCTCGCGCTACCGGTTCCCGTTCAAGAATGTGTTCTTCATCCTGATCATCGCCACGCTGATGATCCCGTTCCAGTCGATCTTGACGCCGCTCTTCATTATCCTCGCCAAACTCGGCCTCAACAATTCGCTCGTCGGGCTGATCCTCGTCTATGTGACGCTGCAACTGCCCTTCTCTGTCTTCATGATGCGCAATGCCTTCGATGCGGTACCGCGAGAAATCGAAGAAGCCGCCCGCATCGATGGCGCCCGCGACATCAAGCTTTTAGTGCGCGTGCTCCTGCCGCTGGTCATGCCCGGCGTGGCAACGGTTGCCATCTTTGCCTTCCTCAACGCCTGGAACGAGTTCCTCGCGGCGCTGATCCTCCTTTCGGACAATGACAAATACACCCTGCCCGTCTTGATGACCGCCGTTCGCGCCGGCCGGCTGGGGGCCATCAACTGGGGCGCGGTGCAGGCCGGCGTGATGGTCATGACCATCCCCTGCCTCGTCATCTTCCTTCTCCTCCAACGCTATTACATGCGCGGCCTGATGGCTGGCGCGGTCAAATAATCTCACCCACAGGTATCCCCATGACCATCGCTCCCAACCGTCAGTTCCGCCCGCTGCCCGTTCCGTCCGTTACCGTTGGCGGCTATTGGGGCGATTGGCAGGAAGCCGTCTGCGACCACACCGCGGCAATCCTCCTCGATCGCTGCGTCGCCGCCGGCATGCTCGATCAGATCAACCCGGACGTACCAAGCCCCGGCATCGTCATCCCGATCCTTCATTGGCTCGGCACGCCGCAGATGTTCTGGGATAGCGACCTCGGCAAATCCATCGAGACCATCGCCTATTCGCTCTATCGCAAGCCAAATCCCGAGCTCGAAGCACGGGCCGATGCCATCATCGACATGTACGAAAAGCTGCAGGACCCCGACGGCTACCTCAGCTCCTTCTTCCAGCGCATCAAGCCCGAATGGAAGTGGACCAACCTGCGCGACTTCCACGAGCTCTATTGCGCCGGCCACATGATCGAAGGCGCCGTCGCCTATTATCAGGCCACCGGCAAGCGCAAATTCCTCGATGTGATGAGCCGCATGGCCGACTACTGCGTCAAGAAATTCGGACGCGGTCCCGGCCAGGTCCGCGGTTATTGCGGCCATGAAGAGATCGAACTGGCGCTGGTCAGGCTCGCCCGCGTTACCGGCAAGCAAGACTATATGGACCTCGCAAAATTCTTCGTGGACGAGCGCGGACAGGAGCCGCACTTCTTCATAGAAGAAGCCCTTGCGCAGAACCGCGACCCCAAAGGGGTGCAGAAGAACACGCTCGAATACAACCAGTCGCATCTGCCGGTACGCGAGCAGACCAAGGTCGTCGGCCATGCCGTGCGCGCCATGTATCTCTATTCAGCCATGGCGGACCTTGCCACCGAGTATAACGACGACAGCCTGACATCGGCGCTCGAAACGCTCTGGGCCGATCTCACGCAAAAGCAGATGTACATTACCGGCGGCATTGGCCCCGCCGAAGCCAATGAGGGCTTTACCGACTATTACGACCTGCCCAACGACACCGCCTACGCCGAAACCTGCGCCTCGGTCGGCCTCGTCTTCTGGGCCTCCCGCATGCTCGGTCGCGGCCCCAACCGCCGCTATGCCGACACCATGGAACAAGCGCTCTACAACGGCGCCATCACTGGCCTCTCCACTGACGGCAAGACCTTCTTTTACGACAACCCGCTGGAATCAACCGGCAAGCACCACCGCTGGACCTGGCACCCCTGCCCCTGCTGCCCGCCCAATATCGCGCGTCTCGTCACCTCGCTCGGCTCCTATATCTACGCCGTCGCCGACGACGAAGTGGCCGTGCATCTCTATGCCGAAAGCGAAGCGCGCATCGATCTCGCCAATGGCGCCAAATTCACGCTGACCCAGCACACCAACTATCCTTGGTCGGGCAATATCGACATCCGCGTCGAACCGGAAACAGCGGCCCGGTTCGCCGTCTCCCTCCGCATTCCGGCCTGGGCCCATGGCGCCAAACTTGCCGTAAACGGGGAAGCACAGGACATCGCCACCGCAACCACTGACGGCTATGTGCGCATCGAACGCGAATGGAAAAAGGGCGACACCATCTCCCTCGACCTGCCGCTCGAGCCGCGGACCCTCCGCGCCCATCCCTCCGTCCGGCACGATGCCGGCCGTGTCGCCGTCATGCGTGGCCCGCTGGTCTATTGCCTCGAAGGCATCGACAATGGTGCGGGCCTCAACTCCATCCTCCTCCAGCGCGGCCTCGGACAGTCGCAGACCGCGACCATTCCGAACCTGCGCGGCGCCATCGCCATCGACATTCCGGTGCTGCGCGAAACCGCCGAAAACTGGGGCGACGACCTCTATTCCGACAAGGCTCCAGCAACCGAGCCTGAAAAGGCCCGCCTCGTGCCCTACCACCTTTGGGACAACCGCGAGCCCGGCGAAATGCTGGTCTGGCTACGTCAGAGTTGAGAGGAGCGAGCATGACAAACGCAACGGGCATGGCGCTGCGGCAGGTCCGCAAAAGCTATGGTGCAACCAATGTCGTCCACGGCATCGACCTCGACGTAGCGGCCGGCGAATTCGTCGTCTTCGTCGGCCCCTCAGGCTGTGGCAAGTCGACGCTCCTGCGCATGATTGCCGGGCTCGAAGAAGTCACCGACGGCGAAATCAGCATCGGTGGCCGCGATGTGACCGATCTCGATCCCTCCCAGCGCGGCATCGCCATGGTCTTCCAGTCCTATGCGCTCTACCCCCATATGAGCGTGCGCGACAATCTCGGTTTCGGCCTCAAAATGGCCAATACGCCAAAGGCGGAGATCGAGACCCGCGTCACGGCAGCCGCCAAAATCCTCAAGATCGAGCCCTTGCTCGAACGCCGCCCGGGTCAATTATCGGGCGGCCAACGCCAGCGCGTCGCCATCGGCCGCGCCATCGTGCGCAAGCCGGACGTGTTCCTGTTCGACGAGCCGCTCAGCAATCTCGATGCCGAACTGCGCGTCTCGATGCGCATCGAGATTGCCCGCCTCCACAAAGAGCTCGGCAACACGATGATCTACGTGACCCACGACCAGACCGAAGCCATGACCCTCGCCGATAAAATCGTCGTGCTGCGCGATGGCCGGATCGAACAGGTCGGCACGCCGCGAGAGGTCTACGAACACCCCGACAACATCTTCGTTGCCGGCTTCATCGGCTCCCCCAAGATGAATTTTCTTGCGGGCGTCGCGGCAAACGATGGTTTTGATCTGGCTGGAAAGACCTTCCCCTTGGGATATAGCCTGGCGGAACCGGGAACGCCGGTGACCGTCGGCATCCGGCCCGAGCATATCGAGGTGGGCCCTTCCGGCGCAGCCACCTTCTCCGTCGAGGTCGATTTTAGCGAGTACCTCGGCGGCACCCAGTACCTCTACGCCACCCTTGCCGACGGCCAGAGCCTGGTCATCGAACATCGCGAAAACACCGAAATCCTTGGGGACGGGTCTATCACCGTCTCGTGCGACCCCGGACGCATCGAGGTTTTTTCAGCAACCGGGCGACGGATGAGGCGGTAAAGGCAGCAGGGCGCCTTGGTTGCCGGTTCGCTCACGCCCATCGGTAGTGCCGCGGCAATCGCCATGGCATTGGCAAACCGCGTGTGCTTTCAGTATCCCAGGTCCCTGTTCACCTCGCCTTGCAGTTTCACCCGGTTGCGATACCGCTCCAGATTATCCCTGAAATAAGCATTGGCCCGCTGGCGGGTCTGCTGCGAGCTGCCGGAAATATGGGGGGAAATGCGGACCTTGGGATGAGTGAAGAGCCAATGCCCGTCCGGCAGAGGTTCCGGATCGGTAACATCGAGGGTGGCGCCCCCGAGATGGCCGTCCAGCGCCGTCCTGAGCGCCTCGGTATCGAGCAAAGCGCCACGGCCGACATTGATGAGATGGGCACCCGGCTTCATCAGGTTCAGCGCCGCCGCATCGATCATCCCGCGGGTTTCCGCGGTCAGTGGCGCACTGAGCACCACATGGTCAGAATTCCGCAGCAGCGCGTCCAATGGCAGCGACGCGACGCCCTCGACGCCCAAGGGCCCCGGAGAGCGCCGTGTTCCGACGACAGTCATGTCAAAGGCCAGCGCCCGCTGCGCGATAGCCTTGCCGATCTCGCCAAAGCCGACAATGCCAAGGGTCTGACCGGACAGGTCGGCCAGCTGGTGGTTGCGCCAGCCGCTGCTATCGACGGCCCAGATGGCGGGCATGTGCTTGGCAAAGCTCAACATCGCCGCCAGCACATATTCGCTGATCGGCACGGCATAGCCACCCCGGTTGACCGTGACCGTGGGCACGTCGAATATCCAGTCGGGATACTTGTCGATGCCGGTCGAGCGGAGATGGACCCATTTGAGGTTGAACGGCCAGCCGGCAGGCGCAGCCATGGCCTTGTGCAGGCCGATCGCCGCACTGTTCTGGTTGATCAGCAGCACTTCGGCATTATGGGGTATAGCCCAGGCGGTCTCGGGCGTCGTACCCAGCGCCACGAAACGAACGTCGCCCAAAACCCCCTCGCCGACCGAACCGGCGCGCCCGTCGTCATATTGATGACAGACGACAAGGCTCATGCCGTGTCCCGCGGATTGACGAGGATACGGCCCTTGACCTGCCCGGCCAGGATTTGCGCCGCCGCCGCCGGGAGCTGGTCGAGGCCCACTTCGCTCACCATGTCCGAATAGGCCGCGCGGTCGAATTCCTCCACGAGGCGCGACCAGGCGGCCACGCGCTGGGCATAGGGCTGCATGACGCTATCGACGCCGAGCAGCGACACGCCGCGCAGGATGAAGGGCAGCACATTGGTCTCAAGGCCGATCCCGCCGGCATTGCCGATGGCAGCAACGGCCCCGCCATATTTCATCTGCTTGAGCAGCTTGCCCAAAACCTTGCCGCCGACGCTATCCACCGCCCCGGCCCAGCGCGCCGTTTCCAGAACCTTGTCCGGTTCGGCCAGAAAGGCATCGCGCGCGATGATGCTGCGCGCGCCGAGCGCCTTCAGCGCATCGGCATGTTCCGGCCGCCCCGACAGGGCCGCCACATCAAAACCAAGCCGCGCCAACAGCGACACCGCAATCGATCCAACCCCGCCCGCGGCGCCCGTCACCAGCACTTCTCCGCCAGCCGGCGTCACGCCAGCCGCTTCGAGCCGCATGACGCAGAGCATGGCCGTCAGCCCGGCCGTACCCACGATCATGGCGTCGCGCGTGGAGAGTCCCCTAGGCAACGGCACCAGCCAGTCGGCCTTGACCCGTGCTCTTTCCGCATAGCCGCCCCAATGGGCTTCGCCGACCCGCCAGCCGGTAAGCACCACCTGGTCGCCTGGCCGATAGCGCTCATCGGCGCTCTCGCGCACCCTGCCGGCAAAATCTATGCCCGCCACATGGGGATAATTGCGCACAAGGCCGCCGGCCCCAGTCAGGCAGAGGCCGTCCTTGTAGTTGAGCCCGGCCCAATCCACATCGACGCTCACCTCCCCTTCCGGCAGCCGGTCATCCTCCAGCCGCTTTACCGCGGAGGAAACCTTGCCCTCGGCATCCCTATCGGTCACCAGCGCACGAAAACTCATTGTCTTGCCTCTTCTTCAATTCCAGTGGACATCGGCACGATCCGGCACACCATGGTGACCGTGTCGCGGCACGCCGTCTATACCGTCCAGTCGCTACCCCAGACCTGCACCACATGCCCGTCCGATACCCTGCGATATTCGCGCTTGGGCGGGTCGTAGTCGGCGGGGCGGATCGGGCTCCTGATCTCGTCATTGTTGATCGGGCGTACTTCCAACCGGCGCGCCGGATCGGGAATGGGCACCGCCGCCATCAGCCGCTTGGTATAGGGGTGCTGCGGATCGCCGAACACCGCCTTGACCGGTCCCATCTCGACGATTTCGCCCAGATACATCACCGCCACCTGATGGCTGATGCGCTCGACCACGGCCATGTCATGGGAGATGAAGAGATAGGCGAGGCCGAACTTTTCCTGCAGGTCGAGCATCAGGTTCACCACCTGGGCCTTGATTGATACGTCGAGCGCCGAAACCGACTCGTCGGCCACGATGATCTTGGGCTCGAGCGAGAGCGCGCGGGCAATGCAGATACGCTGCCGCTGTCCGCCGGAAAACTGCTGGGGATAGCGATTGGCCATTTCGGGCGCGAGGCCCACCTGTCCCAAAAGCTCCATCGCCTTCTGCCGTGCCTGTGCCTTGCTCCCGAGCTTATGCGTCAGATAGGGCTCGACAATGGCTTCGCCCACCGTGATGCGGGGGTTGAGGCTCGCATAGGGGTCCTGGAAAATCATCTGGATATGCCGGCGCATGTCGCGCATGCGCTCCTTGTCCAGCGCCAGGATATCGGTGCCATCAATGGCGATTTCCCCGCTTTGCGGCTCGACGAGGCGCATCAGCGTCCGGCCGGTCGTGGATTTGCCACACCCCGATTCCCCCACCAGCGAAAGCGTCTCGCCAGGGCGCAGGTCAAAGCTCACATTCTCCACCGCATGCACCCGGCCGCGCGGCCCGGAGAAAAAGCCGCCCGGAAGATCGAAGCGTTTGACGAGGTTTTTTACCCGCAATACCGGCTCGGCACTGTGCCGGATCGTGTCGGGGCGCAATTTGCCCGAAATAATCTGCCCGCTCTCGCGGTCAAGGGTCGGAAAATGCTGTGGCTGGCCATTGCCGCTCGCCGTGCCCAGTCTTGGCACTGCCGCAATCAGGGCCTTGGTATAGGGGTGGCGCGCCCGCGCAAAAATGGCATCGGTACCGTCGGCCTCGACCGCCTCGCCTTGCAGCATCACCACGGTCCGGTCGGCAATTTCGGCGACCACGCCCATGTCATGGGTGATGAACAGCACGCCCATCCCCTCTTCATGCTGCAATTGCTTGATCAGCTGCAGGATTTGCGCCTGGATGGTCACATCGAGCGCCGTGGTCGGCTCGTCCGCAATCAGCAGTTTTGGCTTGCAGGCAAGCGCCAGCGCAATCATCACCCGCTGCCGCATACCGCCCGAGAGCGAATGCGGATAGTCGTTGAGCCGTGATTTGGCCGCCGGCATGCGCACCCGGTCGAGCAGCCGCTCCGCCTCCACCATCGCTTCCCCGCCCGACATGATGCCATGGATGGTCAGCACTTCGGCAATCTGGCTGCCGATGGTTTGTAGCGGATTGAGGCTGGTCATCGCCTCCTGAAAGATCATGCCGATCTGCCGGCCGCGCACGGCGCGCATCTCGGCCTTGTTCAGCGTCAGCAATTCCCGGCCGCCGAGTTTCACCGAACCTTCCACCCGGCTCATCTCGGGATCGAAGAGGCGCATGATCGAGAGCGCCGTCACGGACTTGCCAGACCCGGACTCCCCTACGAGCGCCAGGGTTTCCTTGGCCGCGATGTCAAAGGAAATGCCCTTGACGATATCCACCCATCCGCTCGGCGTGCGAAACGAGGTCTTCAAATCGCGGACCGACACCACATTGTCCGACCCGGCCTCGGGCGCGATGGCTTCCTTGGCAAAACTACCCATTGCGGTCATGGCATGGTCTCCTAGCGGGCCGTGGATGGGTCGAGTGCATCGCGCACCGCGTCACCGACAAGATTGAAGGCCAGAACCACGAGCGTAATGGCCGCGCCCGCCCCGATGATCGGCCAGGGCGAACCGAAAAGGCTGTTGAGCCCATCGCGGATGATATTGCCCCAGCTCGGATTGGGCGCCTGCGTGCCGATACCGAGAAAGCTCAATGAGGCTTCGATCCGGATGGCCGAGGCGACCCACAGGGTCATCAGCGCCACGATCGGCGCCATGATATTGGGAATGATGTGCCGCAGGATGATCACCGGCGTCCGCACACCTACCGCGATGGCCGCCTCGACATAGGGTTCCTGCTTGACCGAGAGGGTCTGCGCCCGCGCCACCCGGGCAAATCCGGGAACGAAGGCGATGGTGATCACGGCGATGATGTTCCAGAAGCCGCCACCCAGCACCGCCGCGATCAGGATCGCCAGCAGCAGTTCGGGAAAGGCCAGCAGCAGGTCGACCAGCCGCGAGATGATCCGGTCCACCGTGCCGCCGAAATAACCGGCAACGACGCCCAGCAGCGTGCCGAAAATCGCCGCCAGCACCGGCGAGATGAAGCCGAACAGCAGCGAATTGCGCGAGCCGTAAATCATCCGGCTCAGCACATCGCGGCCGAACTGATCGGTCCCCAGCCAATTGTCCCAGCTCGGCAGCTTGTTGATCTTGAGCATGGATTGCGCCAGCGGATCATAGGGCGAAATCCACGGCGCCAGCACCGCGACCACCACGAAAACGGCGATAATAGCGCTGGCAAAGATCGTCGTAGCGCGACCGAAGAGAATCTTGCGGACCATCGTCAACGGCCCCGGCAAGGCGGGAATGGAGGGCATGCTGCCTTCGGACATAGCGGCCATTTACTGCACCTTCACGCGAGGATCGACGACGACATAGACCAGGTCCATCAGGAGGTTGATCAGAACCACGAACATGGCAAAGACCAGCACCCCGCCCTGGATCACCGCATAGTCGCGCTCGGCGATGGCGCTGATCAGCAGGCGCCCGATGCCCGGCCGGTTGAACACCAGCTCGATGGCAACCGATCCGGAGAGCGTAGAAAGAAGGCTCAGACCCAGGCCCGTGGTGATCGGCAGCATGGCGTTGCGCAGCCCGTGCCGGTAGATCACCCGGCTTTCCTTGGCGCCCTTGGCGCGGGCGGTGCGGATGTAATCCTTGCCGAAGACTTCAAGCAGGCTCGTCCGCGTCAGCCGCCCAAGAAACGCCGCCTTGACGAAGGCCAGCGTCAGCGCCGGCAGGAAGACATGATAAATTCGGTCCACGAACCCGTCGCCGGCCCCATTGATCGGGAACCAGCCCAGATTGAGCGAGAAGGTGATCAGCAAAAGCGCGCCGAGATAAAAATCGGGAATGGCATAGCCGATCAGCGAAAAAATCCGCACCCCGCTATCGGGCATCTTGTTGCGATTGGTCGCGGCGATCACGCCCAGCGGAATACCGGCGACAATGCCCATGAGCATGGCCATCACGGTCAGCTCGATCGTATAGGGCAGGTTCTGCGCGATCAGTTGCAACACCGGCGTATTGGACAGCAGCGAGCGCCCGAAATCGAGCGTCAGCACCCCGCCCAGAAAATTGAAATATTGCTGCCACAACGGCACGTTGAGGCCCATTTTCTCGCGGAATTCGGCGATCTGCTCGGGCAGCGCATTGTCGCCCAGCGCTGCCAATGCGGGATCGCCCGGCAGGATACGCATGGCGATGAACACGAGCGTGAGCACGAGGAGAATGGTGGGGATGGCATCCGCCAGCCTCAGAAGAAGGTATCGTGCCATTGCTGCGCCGCCTTTCAGGTTGAGGCGCCCGCCGCAGCGGGCGCCCGGAGGTTTGGATCAGGCCGTCTTGGTGGCGCGGTGGAAGCGCCAGCGCGCATAGCCGCTCTCGACGGGATAGCCGAGGTCGATCCTTGCATTGCGCACCGCCGTAAACGACAGCGTCGACAGCCCGATCAGCGGCAGGTCACGCAGCACCTGCAATTCGATCTGCTTGCAGGTTTCGAGATACGTCTCGTAATCCGTCGCCGAAAGCGCGGTGGCGAGCAGATCGTCGATGCCCGGCATGGCAACACCGTAATGGCTGTAATTGCCGCCGCCCGAGCCGTCCGACTTCACCTCCGAACGCGACGACAGCTGCTGGAAATAGATCTGCGTCGGGATCGGCGGATAGCTCGACGAATGCATGGCGAGCGTATTTTTGTCCGAGCGATTGTCGGCATGATAGGCGGTGTGATCGCCAATGATCAGGTTCATGTTGAACCCGGCCAGTCGCAACTGCTCCTGCACGATCAGCATGGTCGAGGAATAATCCTCGCGCTGGCTGCAATTGCTGTCAAAGCTGATGCCGTCGGGGAACCCGGCCTCGGCCAGCAGCGCCTTGGATTTCTGGGGATCATAAGGATATTGCAGCTCCGCCGGCAGGTCCTCGATCTTGTATCCCGCCGGAAAGAAACTCGGCTGCAATCCCGCCATGGTGCCGCCCATAGGGGCCAGCGCCTGCGCCACTGCCGGCCGGTCGATGGCATGCATCAGCGCCTGCCGCACCAAGAGATTGTCGAACGGCTTGCGGTTGAGATTGATATGGAGCGTGTTGAACGAGCCGGGCACGGTCATATCAACCTGCAGCGTTGCGTCGCGCTGGAGGATGGAGTCGATCCAGCCCGGCGCGCGCACCGCCTCGATGATATCGACATTCCCGCTCAGGAGCGCCAGCGTCCGCGCGGTGGTATCGGCAATATAGGTGCATTCGACATTGGCGATCTTGGCCTTATCCCCCCAATAGCCTTCATGCCGCTTGAGCTTGGTGCCCGATTCCGGATCGAACGTGACCAGTTCATAAGGCCCCGTTCCCACCGCATCGGTGATGAAGGCTTCCGCCCCGATTTCCTCGACAGCCTTTTTCGAAACGATGGAGCTGTTATTGGAAAAGATCGTCGTGCCCAGAAGGTTCACGTCGGGCGTCTTGAGCGTGATCGTCACCTCATAGGGCCCATTGGCCACCACGCTCTCGATATTGGAGAAGATGGTCTTGTTGGTGCCGTGGTCGATGGCGCGCTCATAGGAGAACACCACGTCCTCCGAGGTCATCTCGCCAAAACCCTTATGAAACTGCACCCCTTCGCGCAGCTTGAAGGTCCAGACCCTGGCATCGTCCGACGTGCTCCATTCCGTCGCCAGCGTCGGCAGATATTCCTCGGGCTTGAGCGCGAAGCGGCCATCGTCAGGCCGAACGAGCTGTTCATACATCTGCTCTGTCGCCCAATTGTCCGACCCTTGCGTCGTTTCATTGGGGTCGGAATGGCGCGGGCCATTGGCGGCAATGCCGATCCGGATGATGTCCGCATCCTGCGCATTGGCCGCGGTGACACCCACCACGCTCAGCGCCGTGCTGGCCGCGGCAAGTTCGAGAAAATTCCGTCTGTTCAGGCTCATCTTGCCTCCTCCCAGAGAACATCGATCACGCCGTTTTGCCGGCTTTGAAATCACGCCGTAGCGGCGCGATAGAGATCACGCCTTGGTGGCGCGATGCAGTCTCCAACGTGCGTAACCACTCTCCACCGCGTAGCCGAGGTCGAGACGGGGATTGCGCACCATGGTGTAGGACAGGGTCGAAAGACCGATCAGCGGCAGGTCTGTAAGAACCTTCAGCTCGATCTCGCGGCACAATTGGACATAGGTGTCGTAGTCGGTCGCCGCGAGCGCCTGTTCGAGGAGGTCATCGACCCCCGGAATAGCGACGCCATAATGGCTGTAATTGCCGCCGCCCGTTCCGTCCGCCTTCACTTCCGCTTTGGAATAAAGCTGCTGGATGTAGATCTGCGTCGGGATCGGCGGATAGCTCGAGGCGTGCATCGCCAGCGTATTTTTGTCCGAGCGATTGTCGGCGTGATAGGCGGTGTGATCCCCGATGATCAGGTTCATGTTGAACCCGGCCGGGCGGATCAGCTCCTGCACGATCAGCATGGTGGAGGAATAGTCCTCGCGCTGGCTG
This sequence comes from Devosia sp. Root685, assembly GCF_001427875.1. GTDB lineage: Bacteria > Pseudomonadota > Alphaproteobacteria > Rhizobiales > Devosiaceae > Devosia. Next base: position 887,563 of record NZ_LMHK01000002.1, read on the forward strand.
CAAAGCGCGTCAAAGCTCACCCCATCGGGAAAGCCCGCCTCGGCGAGGAGCGCCTTGGATTTTTCAGGATCATAGGGATATTGCAGCTCGGCCGGCAGGTCCGCGGTCTTGAGCCCCGGCGGAAAGAAGTCCGGCTGCAACCCAACGAGCAGCCCACCCATCGGCGCGAGTGCCTGGGCCACCGTCGGCCGGTCGATGGCGTGCATCAGCGCCTGGCGCACCAGCAGATTATCGAACGGCTTACGGTTGAGGTTGATGTGAAGGGTATTGAACGAGCCCGGCACCGTCATATCGACCAGAAGGTTCGGGTCGCGCTGCTTGATCGTATCGATCCAGCCCGGCGCCCGCACCGCTTCGATCATATCGACCTGGCCCGAGACCAAAGCCAACGTCCGCGCCGTCGTATCGGCAATATAGAGGCACTCGATATTGCCGACCTTGGCCTTGTCGCCCCAATAGTCCTCGAAGCGCTTGAGATAGACGCCCTTCTCCGCATCGTAGCGCACCAGTTCATAGGGACCCGTCCCCACGGCATCGGTGGTGAAGGCTTCCACCCCGATCTCTTCATAGGCCTTCTTGGAGACGATATTGGTATTGAGCGCAAAGACCGTTGTGCCGAGGAAGTTCACATCGGGCGCAGTCAGCGTGATGATCACTTCATAAGGACCATTGGCGACGACATCGGCGACATTGGCCATGATGACCCGCCCGGTCCCAAAATCCTTGGCCTTCAAATAGGTGAAGGCCACGTCCTCGGCGGTCATCTCGCCATAACCACGATGGAACTGCACGCCTTCGCGCAGCTTGAAGGTCCAGGTCCTGGCATCTTCCGATACGGTCCATTCCGTCGCGAGAACCGGCAGATATTCCTCGGGCTTGAGAGCAAAACGCCCGTCATCGGGACGCGCGAGCTGCTCATACATCTGCTCGGTGGCCCAGTTGTCGGGTCCCTGCGTCGTCTGGTTCGGATCGGAATGGCGCGGGCCGTTCGCGGCCAGCGCGATGCGGATCGTATCATCGCCCTGCGCCTGCGCGGCCGAAAGGCCAAGGCCCGACAGCGCCGTCGAAGCAGCAGCCAGTTCGAGGAAGTTGCGGCGGTTCAAAGTCATAAAAAGTCTCCTCCGGCGGCGCGCTTAGCGGCGGCGCTTTTCCAGTTCGTCTTCGATCAGGTCGAGCCCCAGCCCCGGACCATCCGGAATGCGGAATTTTCCGCCTTCCGGCTTGGGCAGATTGCGGAAGGCTGGATGCATGCGGGTATCGGGGTCGGCGAATTCGGCAGGCTTGGTCAGATGCATGATGGTCGCGAGCACATGCAGGTTCGCCACGTGGCCGATGGTTGGCTGGGTCTGGTGCGGCACCAGTTCGACGCCATGGGCGAAGCAGATGGCGGCACATTGCATCAGCCCGGTAATGCCGCCCATCTTGACGATATCGGGCTGCACCATGCGTACGCCGGCATTGATGACGTCGACCAGCGCCTGGGTCGTATAGGTCTGCTCGGCCGCCGAAACGGTGATGTCGAGCCGCTGCGCCACCTCGCCCATGGCGCGCACGTCATAGTGCTGCACCGGCTCTTCGAACCAGATGAAACCCAGCTCTTCCAGAGCCCGGCCAACGCGAATGGCACCGCCGACCGAATATTGATTATTGGCATCGAAGGCGAGCGGGAAGTCGTCGCCGACAAGCTTGCGCACCGCCTTGGCCTTGGCGATATCGCCGGGAATGTCATAGTCCTGCCGCGTGCGGTCGCCGTCCCAGCGGATTTTGATGGCGGCTGGCGTCTCGCTCTTCCAGCGCGCTTCCACCACGCGCACCGTCTCGTCCACGGTGCGGCCGGCATTGCCGCCAATCGAGGCATAAAAGGGCACTTCCGTGCGCCAGCCGCCGCCCAGCAGTTTGTAGATCGGCAGGTTGAACAGCTTGCCCTTGATATCCCAGAGCGCGATGTCGAGCGCGGCCAGCGCGCCGGTCACTGCGCCTTCCGGCCCCAGCTTCACATAGCGATGCAGCAGCCGGTCATAGATCACCGCATGGTCCAGCACATCGGCGCCGACCAGCGAGGCCGCAGCATCACGCAGCACCCAGAGGGAATGCTCGCCGCCATGCATGGGCGAAGCCTCGCCATAGCCGACCAGTCCCTCTTCGGTCGTCACCTTGACCAGCGCACTGCGCCGGCCCGGCGGGTCGCCCGGATTCCATTCTACCTGGAAGGCATCGACGGCTTTGATCACTGACGCACGGCTCACGCGGATATCTCCTGGGCAATAGCGATGGTTTCGAGATGTTGGCGCACTGCTCGATCGAGCGGCGCCGGCCGCTTGGTAGCGGGGTCGAGAAAGACATGGACAAAGTGGCCGTCGGCCACGGCCTCAGCTCCACCATTGATGAAGGCGGCAAGCCCGTAGCGAACCGAGGATGTGCCGAGCCGCTCCACCCTCAGGCCCATTTCGAGCCGGTCGGTGAAGACGATTTCGCGCAGAAACCGGCAGCCATTTTCCGCCACCACCATCGACATCCCGCCCGGCGCGATGCGGGCATCCCTCTGCGTGTGAAGGAAGCGCACGACCGCGGTGTCGAAGAACTCATAATATTGCGCATTGTTGACGTGGCCGAACACGTCAATGTCGTTCCAGCGCAAGGTGATGTCGCAAAACCAGCGATAGTCCTGCCTGCTTGCTGCCGGCAACCGTCCCATCACGCACCACGACCGGCGCGCGTCATCCGCACCTGCCGATGCCTCGCCATAGCCTTCTCCTCCGCACCTGCCGATCTGAAGTCGGCTTTTGGTGCAATTTCTTCGCTCAGCTTACCCGTATTGAAACCGTATGCAAGAGCCTTTAGCCCTCTTTTGCATCCGTATTCATCCATTTCATCACATGCTCGGCAACAGCCACCGTCACGCCGTGCTGATTGACCACCGCAACATCGGCGAGAGAGCGGCGCCTGGCCTCGTCCACACTCTTGATGGTGTAGCTGGCGGTCACTGTGTCGCCGAAGAAAACCGGCGCGACAAAGCGCAACCTGTCATAGCCGAGCGACACCGGAACATCGCGATTGCCCCGCGCCTGAGCCGCGCGGATCGCCATCGTACCGACGGCCGACATATAGCCGACCAGCAATGCACCATGAGCGATGAGCCGGCCAAAACTCGATCTGGCCATGAAATCGGGATCGGTATGAGCCTCATAGTCGTCGCCGCTGAGGCGAACGAAATCACTCACGTTTTCTGCTGTCACGGGGAACAGTCTGCTAACATTTAGCCCCTCAAGGGTAACGCCAAATGGCTCATCCATAGATCTGCGTCCTCCGAAAACGCGCTGCGATTTTGCCATCGGCAAACATGTATTCTTCGCTCACCAGATAGTGCCGCCCCTTGCGCTCAAACGTCTCGACCACCTCGCCACCGACCCGGATTTGCTGGCCCGGACACACCAATCCGAAATGCTGCGTCTCCGTCGACACCAGCACAAAGGGCCCCGGCAGTTTCCAGGTCGAATTGGTATCGCCCATCGCAAGCCGCATCAGCATGCCCGAATGCACGAAACCGGGATCTCGATAGAGCCCATGCGTCTCACCAAAATCGGCCAGAGAGGTCTCGAACGCCTCCTCCGTCAGCACCCGCTCCCGGCTGCGCAGCGGCAGCCCGGCTTGCAGGCCGCCCGCCGCAATCACAGGCGGATTATCGAGCATTGGCAATAATTTAACGGCACCATCTTCTGGCGGCTCCGGCGCCCGGTGCGGCAGGGCAATCCAGCCCTCGGCCACCTCCTCGGCATCGCCATTCCGAACCACGACCATGGCCTTCTGCGCACCATCTTCATCGAGCAATGGACCGGCACTGACCGTAATATTCTCATGATTATAGACCGGCCGGCGAAAGCGGGCCGACATGGCTCCGCGCTCTGCCCAGTCCTGTCCCCAGGCCTCGATAGCCAACCGGCTCATATGCCCATAAACAAAGGCCCCCGGCACCAGCGCAGCCTTATAGCCACGCGCCCGCGCCACGGCATCGTCATGGATCGAACCCCGATAATGCGGGGCATCCCCGAGCAGAACATGGACCTTCAGCTCAGCCGGAAACGATGTTGCCAAGGCGCTCATCTACGCCCCCGCCAGCGGGACATTGCCCATCGCATCGCTGGCTTCGATGACAGCTATTTCCTCAGGCGTCAGCCCCAATATGGTCTCGAGCACATGCCTGTTGTGCCCGCCGAATTGCGGCGCCGGCCGCACCTGCCCACCGGGCGTTTCACTCAAGTGAATCGGCAGACCCGGATGACGATGCCGGCCAGCATCGGGATGCTCGAGTTCGGTGAAGAAACCGCGATAATCGAGGTAGGGGTCCGCCGCAAGATCCTTGGGCGTCTGCACCGGAGCCGCCGCCACCCCTAGCGCTTGTAGCCCCTCGGCGATGGCGTGCTTGTCGCGCGTTCGGGTCCAGCCTGAAATAATCTCGCCGAGCGCCGCATGGTGCTCAAGCCTTTGTTGCAGCGAACAAAACCGTGGATCTATAGCCAATTCTGGACGTTCCATGGCGTGGCACAGCGCCACCCATTGCCCCTCATCAAGGGCCGCGATCGCCACCCATTGATCCGCCCCCGCTGCCGGAAAAGCGTCATGGGGCGCGGCGAAATTCACCTGGTTGCCACTGGGCAAGGGATCAATCCCCGTTTCAGCAGCCGCCAGAATTTCAGCGCCGATCAACTGCATGGCCGCCTCAACCTGCGGCACTTCCACATACTGGCCCCTGCCCGTTTGCTGCCGATAAATCAAAGCCGTCAGCACGGCCGCCGCGGCATTGAACCCGCCAATCGGATCGAGATAGGACGGCCCGGTCACCTCCGGCTGGCCATCGGGATAGCCGATCATCGCCGACATACCGGCCGCCATTTCCATCGTCGGCCCCAGCGCGGCATAGCTCGCCATCGGGCCGGTTACGCCAAAGGCCGGCAGCTCGGCAACGATGATATCGGGCTTGATGGCAGCAAGCGCCGCATAGTCCAGCCCGAGCTTTTTCAGCGTGCCCGGCCGGAAATTACAGATCAGCACATCGGCCACGCCGACCAGCTGCCGCAGCGTCGCCCGTCCCTGCTCGGTCTTGAGATTAAGGATGCAACTGAGCTTGTTGACGTTCTGGGAATTGAACAGGAACGAGCGGTCGTACCAGCGACTACCCGGCTCGCCGTCGGGAAAGTTCACCGGGTTGGGCTTATCCTTGTTAAGCCGCCAGGAATTGACCCGATTGGGCGCCTCGACATGAATGCTCTCGGCCCCGAAATAGGCCAGCACACGCCCCGACATCGGCCCCGCCCAGGCCGTCGTCAACTCGATGACACGCACATCGCCAAGCGGGCGTGCAGGCGCAACACCACTCTTGATCTTCTGGGCGCGATCGGGACCAGCGCTGTCACCAGCAGAGCCCAGAACAGGCGCCGGACCCTGCACTTGCCGGGGCGTTTCGGTCATGCGGAATGGAGGCCCAAGAATGGTCCTGCCGTCCACTTTTTCCCAATAGTTACGGGCCAGAAGATGCCGGCTTTTGATCAACTCGGAAGGGCGATAGGCCTTGGCCGCAATCACCTGCGCCGTCTGTAAAACCTCGACCAGATCCTCCGCCGCCATATCGGCAACCTTGTCCTGGATAATGGCGAAAAGCGCGTCCCAATGTGCCCGCCGCTCGGCCGGATCGGCAAAGCGCGGGTCCATCTCATAGTCCAGGAGGCCCAAGGCCTCGAGCAGCGCATGCCAGCGGAAATTATAGATCCAGATGCACACCCAGCCATCGCGGCACAGCACCTGCCCGGCCTGCACCGCCTGGTCGGTCCGCAGGCGATCCGTACCGTTATAAATGTGCTGCATCACATAGGGAAAACACATGGCCGCCGCCGTCTCGGCTGCATCGATCCGCACCACCTGCCCCCGGCCCGTAGCCTCCCGCGCATAAAGCGCCGTCAGCGCGCCGATATAGGCGCCGACCCCAGCCGCCATCTCCGCGCGATTTCCCGTACCAAAAAGCGGCTCGCGTCCCGCCGCGCCATTGTTGTGCATCATGCCCGAGAGCGCCTGCAGCACAATCTCCGGCCCCAACCACCCCGCCCGCGGCCCGTCGCTACCAAAACTCGAAGCCACCACAACAACAGCCGCCGGATACCGGCGAGACACCGCCGCCCCATCCCCATCGCCCGGCAAAACCACCACATCCGCCGCACCCAGCAAACCGGCCAGCAACGGATCATCCATCCCCTCAATCACATAAGACCGCTTGCCGAGATTAAGATGCGCGAACTGGAGTGACTCGCCATCCCGGGCAAAGGGCGGCATCCGCCGGACAGGCGAGCCATCGGACGTCTCGACCAGCGCGACCTTGGCCCCGAAATCGGCGAACAGCCGCGCGCAATACTGCCCGGCAAGGCTATTGGAAAGATCGACCACATTCAGGTGACCCAAGGCGCCAGTCATGGCCGCTCCTCGACTACAACACGTGTCAGAAAAAAGCTCCTCCGCGCACCGAAAGGCCCGCGCCGGCATGCCCGTCCGCCCGCGTTGTCATGGGGTCGGTTCCGGTTGCCTTACCTTGAAACTGTAGCCGTCATTGCATCCGTATGCAACGACGAGTTTGCATCCGCTTGTCACTTCGTGCGATAGATCGCCAGCGAGTTGATCGGGTGGGTGCATGAGCGGGGCTGATATTGCAGGTACCAAACGGACCAAGCCGATCACCGCGCGGGAGCTGGCCCGTCTTTTGGGTGTTAGCCAGTCGGCAGTTTCGCGGGCCTTTACACCCGGCACCTCCATTTCCCCTGAACTGCGCCAGCGCATCCTGCGCGCCTCCGAGGAACTGGACTATCAACCCAATGCCATCGCCTCGATGCTGTCGACGCGCCGCAGCAATATCGTCGGCATCGTCGTGTCGGAGATGCAGAACCCTTTTTACCCGACGCTGATCGAGAAACTGTCGCGCAGCCTGCAGCAGGCGGGGCTGCAAAGCCTGATGTTCAACATCACGCGCGGCTCCAATGTCGAAGAGCAGCTGGTCGCGTTGCGCAAATACAATGTCGATGCGGTTGTGGTCATCTCGGCAACGGTGGTGTCCGGCCCCTCGCTGCGCTGGGCCACCGAAGGCCGGGCCGCGGTCCTGGTCAACCGGGCCATTCCGGAGGGCGGCATCGCGACGGTCACCTGCAACAATGTCGACGGCGCGCGGACCATCGCCAACCACTTCCACGAGATCGGGCGGCACAAGGTAGCTTATATCGGCGGCCTGCCCCACACCTCCACCAATATGGAGCGCCAGGGCGCCTTCATCCAGCGCGTCGCCGAACTGGGTATGGTGCTCACTCACAGCATGTCCGCCGGAGAATACAGCTTCGAAGCGGGCTATCATGCAGCGCTCGAGCTGATTGCCAACAGCCGGCCTGACGCGATCTTCTTTGCCAATGATATCCTGGCCATGGGCGGCATGGAGGCGCTGCGCGACGTTGCAGGCCTGCGCATCCCCGAGGACATTGCCGTGGCCGGCTTCGATGATATCACGCTCGGGCACTGGCCACGCTTTTCGCTGACCTCTTACAGCCAGCCCGTGGACCAGATGGTCGCAACGACGATCGATCTGATTACCCGGCAACTGGCAAATCCCGATCATCCCGTCACCACTATTCAGCTAAGTGGCGAACTGTTCGTTCGCCACTCGAGCGTCGCCGCAACGCCACCGGAAGCGGTGCCCCGGACCCATCCACAGACGACCAAAGCAGCGCCCTGAATCGTTTGCCGGCGCTTGCCGTGCCCTGGTCCATCCTCACCAGGACACCGCGATATATTTGGCTTCGCAGAACTCCAGAATGCCGTGATGAGCGCCCTCGCGGCCGAGGCCACTCTGTTTGACACCACCAAAAGGTGCGGCCGGGTCCGAGGCGAGGCCCCGATTGAGTCCGACCATGCCAGCCTCAATCTTTTCGGAGACACGCAGACCACGGGCCATGTCTCCTGTGAAGACATAGGCAATGAGGCCATATTCGGTATCATTAGCCTTGGCGATGACTTCCTCTTCAGTCTTGAAGCTGGCGAGCGGCGCCACGGGCCCGAAGATTTCGTCTCGCACCAGCATGGAGTCCGCAGGCACGTTCTTGAGCACGGTGGGCGGATAATAGTAGCCCTCGCCGCCCGCCGCCTTGCCGCCAGCCAGCGCTGCGGCGCCCTGCCCGACGGCCGCGTCCACCAGGCCGCTGATCCGATCGAGCGCCTCCTGATTGATCAGCGGACCGCATTGCACGCCGTTGTCATAACCCTTGCCCAGCTTGAGCGCGCCCATGCGTTCGGCGAGCTTCTTGGCGAAGGCATCCATGATGCCTTCCTGCACATAGAAGCGGTTGGCGGCGGTGCAGGCCTCCCCGCCATTGCGCATCTTGGCCACCATCGCCCCCTCGATCGCCAGATCGAGATCGGCATCGTCGAAGACCACGAAGGGGGCATTTCCGCCCAGTTCCATGGAGCATGAAATGACCGTGTCGGCGGCCTCGCGCAACAGGCGGCGTCCCACTTCGGTCGAGCCGGTAAAGCTCAACTTGCGCACGCGCGAGTCATGCAGCATGGCGCTGACGGTGGCGCCGGCCTTGGAGGTGGTGAGCACATTGACCACGCCATCGGGCACGCCGGCCTCGCGATAGATTTCGGCCAGGGCATAGGCGGTAAGCGGCGTCTCGGTTGCCGGCTTGAGCACGCAGGTGCAGCCGGCCGCCAAAGCCGGGGCGATCTTGCGGGTCGCCATGGCGGCGGGGAAATTCCATGGTGTCACCAGCACAGCGACGCCGATGGGCTGATACTGCACCAGGATGCGGTTGGCCCCGCTAGGCGCCACCGACAGGTCGCCATTGAGGCGCACGGCCTCTTCGGAGAACCAGCGGAAGAATTCGGCGGCATAAACGACTTCACCCTCGGCATCGGGCAGGGCCTTGCCGTTTTCGAGGCTGATCAGCTGGGCCAGCATGGCCTTGCGCTCAATCATCAGCTCGTAGCAGCGGCGCAGGATGTCCGAGCGCTTGCGGGGCGCCGTGGCAGCCCAGGCCGGGGCTGCGGCATGGGCCGCGTCGACGGCACTTAGGGCGTCCTCGACACTGGCATCGGCAACGCTGGTGATTGGCTTGCCGGTAGAGGGATCGATGACATCGATGCGCTTGCCGGTGCTGCCGGGGCGCCACTGGCCGCCGATCCAGAGGTCGGCTGGCAGCGTGGCGGGATCGAAGGAAAAAGGAGAACTGGTCATCAGCTTGCTCTGGCGTCAGGTTGATTGGGTGAGGAAAGGGACTGGCGATCGCCCGAGAAGGCGGCGGCGACCAACTGGTCCATGCCGGCGCGGTCAACCGGCCTCGGATTGTTCTTGATCAGGCGGTTGGCGCCCAGCGCCTGTTCGGCGATCCAGGGCAGATCCTTGGCCGCGATGCCGATCTCGGCCAGGGTTGCAGGTATCCCAACGGCGCCGAGCAGTTTCGTGATGCCCTCGATGGTCGCATCGGCCGCGGCCTCGTCGTCGCTATTGCCCGTAACGAGGCTCATCAGGCGCCCAACCGTCGCAATCTCGGCGGTGACGTGGTGGCGGTTGAACTGGAGAGCATAGGGCAACATCAGCGCGACGCCCAGGCCATGGGCGGTGTGGGTCAATGCCCCCACCGGATATTGCACGGCGTGGCAAATCGAAGTCCCGGCGCTGCCGAACGCAAGGCCCGCCAGCATGGAGCCCAACATGACATCGGTCCGGGCAACGAGGTCATCGCCTTGATCGACGGCGCGCACCAGCGACTGGCCGATGCTGGCAATGGCCGTCCTCGCATGCTGGTCGGTCAATGCATTCTTGCCCACGAAGACATGTTCGAGGGTGATCGCCGCATCGCCATCGCGGGGGGCATTGGTAAAAGCCTCGATGGCATGCACCAGCGCATCGGCGCCCGAAGCGGCGGTCAGGCCCGGCGGGCAGGTCAGCGTCAATTCGGGGTCGCAGATCGCCGTGTCGGGAATGAGATAGGGGCTGGCGATTCCCACTTTGACCGCCCGGTCGGGATCGGCGACCACGGCGACAGGAGTAACTTCCGAACCGGTGCCGGCGGTGGTCGGCACGGCAACGACTGGCAGCAGGGGACCGGGTATCTTGAACTCGCCATAATAGTCGCTCATCGCGCCGCCATGGGTCAGCAGCAGCGCGATAACTTTCGCGGCATCAATGCAGCTGCCGCCGCCAATGCCAACGATAACATCGGCCGAAGCGGCACGACCGGCCACGACACCGGCTTCGATACATTCGGCCGGCAATTCGGCTTCCACGCCGTCATAAAGGGTGACCGCGACGCCGGCCGCGCGGATGGTGTCGATCACAGCGGCAAACTGGGCATCGGCGGCCATGCGGGCATCGGTAACGACCAGGGCCCGGGCGCCGAGCTTGGCCACATAGCCGCCCAGCGCCAGGCGCTGTCCGCGGCCAAACAGGATATTTCGAGGTGAGCGCAAAGCCCCAAACATGGGTCGTTCCTTCAATTGGTCAAAGCCGGCTCTCCGGCAAGTTCGCAGAGGCGGCTCCAGGTCACGTCAGCGACCTTTATGCCTTCCTTTATGGCCCGCTGGCGCAGATCGCGGCCACGTTCTCCCGGAATACGGACCTCGCTGAAGCCTTCGGCGGGCGCCTCGGCCCGCAAGAGGTCGAGAAAACCGGCAACCGGGGCGAGGTTTTGGTCGATGACGATAAAGAGGTCCGCCTTGCTGGCAACCTCGGTAGAATCGAGCGTGCCCTTGACCTCGCGCCCGATGGCGGCACCAGCCAAGCTCGTCACCAGCAATTCGAAAGCCAACCCCAGGGCGTAACCCTTGGCATTGCCAAAGGGGGCAATCGCCCCGTCGCGCGCTGCGGCCGCATCAGTGGTCGGATTACCCTCTCCGTCGAGCGCCCAGCCGAGCGGAATGGGCGCACCACGATTGGCATGGTCATGCACTTCGCCCATCGAGACGATACTGGTGGCCGTATCCATCATGAAGGGTCCGTTGCCCGTCGGCAGGCCGATAGCGATTGGATTGGTACCGATCATGGCCCGGCGTCCGCCCCAGGGGTGGACCAGGGCCTCGCTGGTGGAAAAGGCGATGAGACAACGGCCCGCTTCGGCCACGCGGTCGGCATAAAAACCGAGCATGCCGATATGATTGGAATTGGCGATGGAGGCGAGCGCGACGCCCTGAGTGCTGGCTCGTTCGAGCAGGGCATCGATGGCCGCCTGCGCCACGACGGGCCCGAGCCCTCGCTGCCCGTCGACATGGAGGAAACCGGGCGCGCGCCAATCGTGATGGCCGCGCGTCGTGGGATCGGCGACACCATTGGCGATGCGCTCGACAATCCTCGGGAGGCGCAGCAAGCCATGCGAGGCGATGCCCCGCATTTCCGCGTCGAGCAGCAGATCGCGCTGCAGCACAGCATGCGCGTCCGGCACGCCCGCCTGAGCGAGAATGCGGTCGACGACGATCACGGCCTTTGAATAATCAATACTGGGCATAGAAGGCTTTCAGTTCGATAGTTCCGCCAGAGGTTCGGGCGCCATTGCCTCTCCGAGACGGGATGCGATCGGCCAAGCCTGCGCAAAGTGACACGCGGCCAGATGATTGTCTGCCACCTGTGCCAGTGCCGGTTCTTCGCGCCTGCAGACGTCCTGCGCAATCGGGCAGCGCGTGTGGAAGCGACAGCCCGGAGGAATGCGGATCGGACTCGGCGGATCCCCTTGCAACAGGATACGTTTGCGGCGCTTTTGCGGATGGGAAGCGGGCACAGCCGAGAGCAGCGCCTCCGAATAGGGATGCCGTGGCGCCGAGAAGAAAGAGGCCTTGGGCGCCAGTTCGACGATCTTGCCGAGATACATCACGGCGACGCGGTCAGCGATGTGCTTCACCGTCGCCATGTCATGCGAGATGAACAGATAGGCCGTGCCTTTTTCCTCCTGCATGTCCTGGAGGATATTGATCACCTGCGAGCGCACCGACACATCGAGCGCTGAAACCGGCTCGTCGGCGACGATGAGGCGAGGCCCCAGGGCGAAGGCGCGGATAATGCCGAGGCGCTGGCGCTGCCCGCCGGAAAACTGGCGCGGCCAGTTGTCGACATGCTTGGCGCTCAACCCTACCGCCCTGAGCAGGGTTTCCGCCGTCTCGCGGCGCTGGCGCGCGCCCTTGACCATACCGTGAATCGACAGCGGTTCGGTGACGATATCGCCGGCGGTCATGCGCGGGTCGAGCGAGGAAAACGGATCCTGGAACACGAACTGGATGTCGCGGCGGATTGCCTTCAAGGCACGCTGCGACATGCGGGCCATATCCTGTCCCTCGAAGCGGATCACGCCGGCCGTCGGGTCGGTAAGGCGCAGGATCAGCCGCGACACGGTGGACTTGCCGCAGCCCGATTCCCCGACCAGCGCCAGGGTCTCGCGCTCGCCCAGCGAGAAGCTGACGCCATCGACCGCCCGGACGCTGCCGCCGAAGATTTTGCTGAGATCGGTGACTTCAAGCAGCTTGGTCATTGGCCTGCCTCCGTGCCCAGCACGCGACCGACTGATCGGCAGAGATGGGTAGCAATTGGGGAACGCTCGTGTCGCATTCCGGGCGCCGTTCGGGGCAGCGCGGATGGAAAGCGCAGCCCGAGGGCATTTCGGAAATGTGGGGCACCGCCCCCCCAATGGCCGGCAGGCGGCGCTGCTCGGGCATTTCCAGCGTCGGCGTGGCATTATGCAGGCCGATCGAATAGGGGTGCTGAGGATTGTCGAACAGGGTTCCGACCTCAGCCTTCTCCACCACCCGGCCGCCATACATGACGTTCACCCGGTCCGCGATTTCGGCCACGACGCCGAAATCGTGGGTGATGATGATGATGGCGAGGCCAAGCTCCTTCTGCTTGGCGCGCAGCAGGTCGAGGATTTGCGCCTGGATGGTGACGTCGAGCGCGGTCGTGGGCTCATCGGCGATCAGCAATTTGGGCTCGCAGGCGAGCGCCATGGCGATCATCACCCGCTGGCGCATGCCGCCGCTCATCTCGTGCGGGAAATTGTCGATGCGGCGTTGCGGATCGGGAATGCCCACCGATTCCAACTGCTCGATGGCCCGCGCCCGCGCTGCCTTGGCCGAAAGGCCCAGATGCTTGCGCAGCGGCGCGGCGATCTGATCGCCAACCCGCATGACCGGGTTGAGCGCGGTCATCGGTTCCTGAAAAATCATGGAAATGTCGTTGCCGCGCACTTGCTCAAGCTCGGCGCGCGTTGCGGTGGTCATTTCCCGGCCCTCGAACTCAATCGAGCCGGCATTGACCCGGGCCGCACCCGGCAGCAGGCGCATGGCAGCAAGCGCCGTCAGGCTCTTGCCCGAGCCCGATTCCCCAACGAGGCCCAGGCATTCGCCGCGACGCAAGGTGATATCAACGCCGCGCAGGGCCTGGATCGTGCCCTCACCGCTCCCAAAGGCGACCTGCAGATCGCGGATCGTCAGAAGATTTTCGGTCATCGCACAGCCTTGTCCGGATCGAGGCGGTCGCGCAAGGCATCCCCAAGGATGTTGAACGACAGCACGGTGAGAGTGATGGCCAGCCCGGCGAACAAGGCCGGTAGGGGCGAACCGAAAATGTTCTGCACGCCATAGCGCACGATATTGCCCCAGGACGGCGCCGGCGGCTGCGCGCCCAACCCGATAAAGCTCAACGTTGCTTCGAGGCGAATAGCCGTGCCGACCCAGAGCGTCGTCACCACCACCAAGGGGCCCGAAATATTGGGGAGCACATGGCGCAGGATGGTCGAGTAGGAGGGCCGGCCCATGGCGATTGCCGCATCGACATAGGCCTCCTGGCGCACCGCGAGGGCGGAGGCGCGGGAGAGGCGAATGAAGCTTGGGATCAGGGCAAAGGAAATAGCAATGGAAAGATTGAGGATGCCCGGCCCCAGAAGGGCCACGACGAGCACGCCGAGTAGCAGCGGATCGAAGGACATCATCATGTCGGTGGCCCTAGTGATGATGCGTTCGGCCCAGCCCCCGAAATAGGCGGCGCTGGTGCCCATCGCGATGCCGATCACAGCGGCGATCAGGGGCGAAGCGAGGCCAATAGTCATGGAGAGGCGCGAGCCCTCGAGGATGCGCGAGAACACGTCGCGCCCGAAATCGTCGGTGCCCAGCCAGTATTCGGCGCTTGGTCCTTTGTCGCGGGCGAGGAAGTTTTGCAGCAGCGGGTCATGGGGCTGGATGAAATCGCCGAAGACAACGACGATGGCCAGCAGGGTCAGGAAACCGACCGCGAGGTATAGGAAAATCCGGTCCAGCATCAGGCTGTCCTCACACGGGGATCAATGACCGCATAAAGCAGATCGGTCAGGAAATTGATGGTCACGACCAGCACCGAGAGGATGACGATACCGCCCTGGATCAGGGTGTAGTCGCGCGAGGTGACCGCGCCGACCAGTAGTTGGCCGACACCGGGACGGTTGAAGACCAGCTCGATGGCGATGGTGCCGCCCAGAGTCGCGATGATGGAGAGAGACAGATGCGTCGTCACCGGGATCAGGGCATTGCGGAAGATGTGGCGCCAGACGACGTTCTGCCGGCTCATACCGAGCGCTTCGGCGGTGCGCACATAGTCGCGGCCGGCAACATCGAGCACGGCCGTACGGGTCAGCCGGATCATGCCGAACCCCTTGAGCAGACCCAGCGTCATCGCCGGCATGACGAGATAGCGCAGATCGAGCGCGGTATCGCCGCCGCCTAAAAGCGGAAACCAGCGCAGGGTCAGGCCGAACAGCATCAGAAACAGCACGCCCAGATAGAAATCGGGCAGAGCCGAGCCGATCAGCGAACCCATGCGCGTGACATGGTCGGTGGCTTTGCCGGCGCGCATGGCCGACAGCACGCCCAGCGGGATGCCGATCACAATGCCGACAATGGTGGAGGCTATGGTCAAGGCAATCGTATAGGGCAGGTTCCGCATCATGGTCTCGGTGACCGAAGCGCGGTTGATCAGGCTCTGCCCGAGGTCGAAATTGACGAGCCCCCAGAGAAACTCGCCATATTGGACCAGGATCGGCTTATCGAGGCCTAGCGAGGCGCGCACATTGGCGATCGTCTCGGCGCTGGCGCGGTCGCCCAGCATGGCAATGACGGGGTCGCCGGGCAGCAGCCGCATGGCGAAGAAGACGAAACTGAAGACCAAAAAGGCCGTCAGGATCGCGTCAAGCGTGCGCTTGAAGACAAAGCGTAGCATTGGCGATCTCCAGGGATGAAAGGGCGGTCCGGGCCGCCAGGGAGGCAGCAGCCCGGACCGAGGCGGATGCTATTCCGTTACGCGCCGGGCGGTGGCGAACTCGTGCTGGCCGAACCCGCTGATGGGTTCGTAGCCGAGGTCGATATTGCCCTGCAGCACCGACAGGAGAGGTGCGGTCTGCAACGGAAGCACCGGTACATCGCGCAGGATCTGCAACTGCGCTTCGGTGAGGAGTTCCATCTGCTTGGCGGTGTCCGGCTCGCCCACGGCTTGGGAGACCAGGGCATCGACATTGCCGCCCAGCTCGCCATAGTGGGAGAAGTTGCGCAGAGCCGAAGGCTTGCCTACCGCGGCCGCTTCGCTGAGGAACTCGTTGATCACAGCCGGCGCCGTGGGGGCGATGGCGGTGGAAAGCTCGACAATGGTGCCCTTATCTTCGCGGATATTGGCGTGGTAACTGGCGTGATCCTGCACCTGCAGCTTCACCTCGATACCGACCTGACGCAGCATGTCCTGCACCATCAGCATGTTGGTCAGGTAGTCATCGCGCTCGGAGATGATGGCGTCGATGGCAAAGCCGTCCGGGAAGCCGGCTTCCGCCAGCAATTCCTTGGCCCGTTCGGGATTGTAGTCGTAGCGAAGATCTTCGGGGATATCTGCGGTCTGCAGCGCTCCATAGAAGCTCTCCGGCACGATGGCGGTGAGATCGCCATGCAGGATGCCAAAGGCGCCTTCCCACACATTGCGATCGACGGCATAGGCGATGGCCTGGCGCACCTTCACATTGTCGAGCGGGGGAACCTTCATGTTGAAATGGAGGAATTGCAGCGAGCCCGGCAGCATGGTGATGATCTGGGCGCCGGGCGCTTGTTGCTGGATCTGAGCCACCCATTCCGGCGTGCGTTCACCGCCCGAGCTATCGAGTTCGCCGGCGATGAAGGCGATGGTGGCGGCATTGTTGTCGGGAATGTAGCGCAGGTGCAGTTCGTCCATCGGCGGACGGCCGAGGAAATAGTCCTCATTGGCCTTGAGGATCACGCGGTCCTGCGGACGGTATTCTGCGAATTCGAACGGGCCGCTGCCCACGGGGGCGAAGCCGAACTGTTCGCCCAGTTCCTCGACAGCCTTCTGGGGAACGATGAAACGGCCGAAGCCCGGCGTCAGGGCCGAAGCATGGAAAAAGGCATTGGGATTCTTGAGGGTGAACCGCACGGTCAGCGGATCGACCACCTCGATGCTGGCGATGTCCTTGAAGCTGGCGCCGTGAACCCCGCCCAGCGCCGGGTCCATCTGCCGCTCATAGGAGAATTTGACATCCTCGGCGGACACTTCGCCATAGCCCTTCTGCCACTTCACGCCGGGGCGCAGGTGAAAGGTCCAGATCGTGTTGTCGTCCGAGATTTCCCAGCTCTCGGCCAATTGCGGCTGCAAATCGCCGATGTCCATGTCCAGCGTGCCGCGCGGCGGCGCCACCAGCGAGTTGAACACCTGCAACACGACGGTTTCGTCATCGCCGGTCTTGGTCAGTGCCGGATCGATCGAGCCGATATCACGCGCGCCGAGGCGAATGTTCATCACCTCCTGCGCCAGCGCCGTACCAGACAGGGCTGCTGCCGCTACCGCAGCCAGGATCAGCCGTTTTCCCCAATGCTTCATTTTAGTTTCTCCTCCCAGTTGGTTCATTCGATGACGATGTGATCGACGAGGTTTTTCTTGACGAAATCCCAGTCGTACTGGACGCCGAGCCCCGGTCCCTCCGGCACGGCGAAACAACCATCTGCGCCCACGGCATCGAGCGTGTCGGAATAGTCCGAGGCGTAGATGGAATTGACCATCTGGCCCCGCGAGGGGCCGACCATGGCAAGTTCGTAGAAATTGGTGTTGCGGATGGCCGCCATGCAGTGGCGATGGGCGGGGCCATTGCCGTGCAGCTCGACATCGAGACCCATGGCTTCGGCGAAGTGCGCGATCTTCATCGTGCCGGTGATGCCGATATCGAGATCGGGATCGGCGCGCACGAAGTCGGTGCCGTCGAGCAGAACCACATTGGCCATGGCCTCGACGCCGCGGACATGCTCGCCCAGGAGGATCGGCGTCTTGATGATCTCGCGCAGCCGGCGATGGGCGTGGCCTGCAAGACCGCCATCGCTATAGGGGTCTTCGTACCAGAAGAACCCGGCCTCATCGCAGGCTTTGCCGACCAGCACGGCATCCCCAAAAGTCTTGAGATGGCAGGCGCTGTCATGCATCAGCGCCATGCGCCCGCCGACCTGCTTGCCGAGCGCCAGAATGGCGTTGATGTCGTTCTCGGTGCCGCCGTCGGTCCAGCCATGCATCTTGAAGGCCCGATAGCCGAGGCCATAGCATTCCTCGGCGAAGTCGGCGAAAGCCTCGGGCGTGGCAAGCCCGCCGCCCGGCCCGGCGAACCAGGTCGAAGCATAGGCCGGCAGCCGCTTCGGCTGACCGCCAAGCATCTGCGTCACCGACGCGCCGATGCTTTTTCCGGCCAGGTCCCAGAGCGCATTGTCGATCTGGCAGGCCCCGATCCGGTCTTCCTTGCGCAGATAGCGGCGGGCAATCTCGTAGATCTGCTCGCGCCCGAAGGCATCCATGCCCAGGATCCATTTGGCGAGGAACTTGGCATGCAAGTAGGTATCCGAGCGGCCGCCGATATATTCGCCGCGAGCGCCATCGCGTGTTTCCACCGCCACGCCGAGGCGGGTGCGGGTATTACGGATGCCCGGCATGTCGATGCCGCCGGGATTAACGTCGAAGGCGACGTTTTCGATGTCCTGCTTGAAGAGAAAAAGTTCGACACGGCTGATCTGCGAGCCACGGCTGGTTGAGGTGTCCATCGGCCCCGCCCCTACTGGATCGTCAGTTTCTGAGTGGTCATCTTTTCGATGGCCTCCCAGTCGTAGGTGACGCCAAGGCCCGGCCCTTCCGGCACGGGGAAAGTGCCGTCCGGGCTGACATCGTCGAGTGCGTCGGAATAGCCGCAGGTATAGACCGGCGCGTTGAAATTGCCGCGCGATGGCCCGACCATGGAGAGTTCATAGAAATTGGTGTTTCGGATCGCGGCCATGCAGTGGCGATGAGCCGGACCGGGCGCGTGCAGTTCCACATCGAGGCCAAGCGCCTCGGCAAAATGGGCGATCTTCATCGTCCCGGTGATGCCCATGTCGAAATCGGGATCGGCGCGCACGAAATCTGTACCGTCGGCCAGTACCAGCGTGGCCATGGATTCAAGGCCGCGCACATGTTCGCCCAAGAGGAGCGGGGTCTTGATCAGTTCGCGCAGCCGGCGATGTGCATGAGCAGCGAGGCCCCCATCGCTATAGGGATCTTCATACCAGAAGAAGCCAGCCTCGTCGCAGGCGCGGCCGACCGCCAGTGCATCGGCAAAGGTCTTGAAGCTGCAAGCACTGTCATGCATCAGCGCCATGCGCCCGCCGACACGCTTGCCAAGCCCGAGAACCGCATCGATATCGCGCTGGATGCCGCCATCGGTCCAGCCATGCATCTTGAAGGCGCGATAGCCGAGATCATAGCATTCCTCGGCAAAATCGGAAAAAGCCTCAGGGGTTGCAAGACCACCGCCATCACCACCGAACCAGGTCGAGGCATAGGCCTTGACGCTCTTGCGGGCGCCGCCCAGCAATTGACTCACCGAAGCGCCAGTGCGCTGGCCGGCAAGATCCCACAGGGCGTTGTCGATCACCCCGGCACCCATGCGGTCTTCCTTGCGCAGATGGCGGCGGATGACCTCATAGGCATGTTCGCGGGCAAAGCAGTCGATGCCGATAATGGCTTTCGCGCAGGTCGCGGCCTGTGCCAGCGAATTGGCCTGGCCGCCCACATAGGCGCCCACGGCGCCATCGACGGTTTCGATGCGCACGGCAATGCGGGTACGGCTGCCCTTGGCGCCCGGAACGTCTGAACCACCAGCCCCGACCCCGATCATCGGATAGGCGAACAGGCTCAGATCGACCCGCTTGACGGCTGTCGCCTTCGATTCCGGAACGTCCCGCACAACGGCCTCAGCCATCGATCTCTCTCCCATATATCCTATATTATTTTGACGATAGGATATAGGATTTGAGTCACGAGCGAGTCAAACCTTTTTGTTGCGAGGGGAGATATTTCCTTCTGAAATGCTATAGGATAAACGAAGCACCGAAGCCGCAAAGCGGCACTGGAGTATGCTGAATTGGACAGACAACAAGGGATATCGGCGACCACGATCAAGCGCCCGCCACGGCTTGGAGACGAGGTCTACAACGCCGTCTATGCCCAGTTGATGAGCCAGAAAATCCTACCGGGCAGCAGGATTTCCATCGACAATCTCGCCCGCGAACTGGGCGTCTCGCAGACCCCGATCCGCGAGGCCCTGTCTCGGCTCGAAGCGCAGGGGCTGATCGTCAAAACACACCTGATCGGCTTCAGCGCCGCCCCGCAGGTGGACCGCGCCCGCTTCGATCAGATCTATGAAATGCGGCTACTGCTCGAACCCTTTGTGGCACGCAAGGCCGCTACCGCGATCGAGGCATCGCAACTGGCTTTGCTGCAGCGCCTCGCGGCCGAAATGCGCGGTGAAGGCGGCCGGGAGGTGGCGAGCTATTCCGAATTCGCCCAGTTGGACGGCGAATTCCACGACACGATTGCGAGGGCCTGCGGCAATGAACTGATGCGGGAGACGCTGGCGAACCTACATACCCACATCCACCTCTTCAGGCTGTTTCCCCATTCCGGCGCCACGACCAAGGCCAATTCGGAACATGCCGATCTGCTCACGGCCCTCGAGGCACACGATCCCGCTGCGGCGGAACGGGCCATGCGCAACCATGTGAAGCGTTCCTATGCGCGCTTCAGCACCTATTTCGGATAACGGCTCCGCTGCTATCAGAAAAGCAAATGGGGCTCAGCTCTGCATGCGCTTGAGAAGATCGGTCAGGTCTTTGGCATGGGGATCGGAATGCACGCGGTCGGCGATCGGCCGCGGCCGGTTGGCCCTGACATCGGAGGGACTATAGGCAAATTCCCGCCGGAAGGCGCGGCTGAATTCGGCAGCATCGTTGAAGCAGAAATCCTCCGCCACCTCGAAGATGCGCCGCCCGCCCGCGGGATCGGCAAGGACTTTGTGCGCCGCCAGCAGCCGCCGCTTTTGGATATAGTGCATGATGCCGCCCGATGC
This sequence comes from Devosia sp. Root685, assembly GCF_001427875.1. Classification (GTDB taxonomy): domain Bacteria; phylum Pseudomonadota; class Alphaproteobacteria; order Rhizobiales; family Devosiaceae; genus Devosia. The sequence goes on from NZ_LMHK01000002.1 coordinate 908,010, forward strand.
TTCAAAGAGGCGATAGAGCCGGGAGCGGGACACGCCGAGCCCGCGCAGGATGAAATTCACATCGAGCGCGGGGTTTTGCAGGTTGTCCTGCACGCATTGCCGGGCCCGTTCGAGGAGCGCGTGGTTGATCAGGGCGCCGGCTTCTTCGAGACGATCCGGCGACGGTGCGATCGCCGCCAACAGCAGCGCGCGCGTGGCGGCGACCAGTTCGGCGAGGTCGTCCTGTTGCAGCTGCGGCATGCGGCTTTCAAGGCTCAGCATATAGTCCGCGAAAATGCCGCCCATGCCGTCTTGCAAAAGGGTGAGCGAGGCGGCGTCGAGCAGGTGAGCGGTCTCGCGGCAGGTGTCGCGCGGGATATAGAGAAGGTGCGCCTTGCCCGCGGTAATTTCACCATGGAACGGGTCGCCAAGCGCGGTAAGATGCGGAATTCCCGAGACATTTTCGAGAAGAACCTTCGAATCTCCGATCGTGCAACGGCCGTTGACGAAGAGCGAAATCACCCAGTGATCGAGAGGATCGCGCTTGGTCTGCTCGGCGAGACCGGCAAAGCGCAGGCCATCGGATTCGAAGGTCTGGAACGCCATGCCGCCCAGGTCCCAGGTTCGGTGCCGACCCCGAAAATTCCTGTTGTCCTGGCTCGGTGTCAGATCGAAAGCCGCCGAATGGACAGTCCGCCAGGCATCGAACCGGTCCTCGACGGACACTTCGTTCGTCGAAAAATCGATAGGCCTCAGACCGATAAGGTCGTCCTCCGGATGATCGACCGGTGGCATTGGCTGCGGGTAGCGCGGACGAATACCGGACGCATGATACATTTCTGACCCCTCCTCCGACCCCTGGCGTCAGTGAACGCAAAGGGCAACGCATAACGGAGGGGCTGCGAGGCAGCCCATCCTTGCTTTGCGGCAGACCACAAGGGCGTACGGCAGCAAGAAATTGAGAAGGCCCAGAGGGCAGTATGACTGTGCTAAAATTTTATCCGAAATTTGCCGCCGCGCGCAATTTGCTTACCCTTAGTGGCCCAAGACAGGCAAATTGGTGATTAACAATATCATATACTATCCCGAACGCATGTGCAGTCCGTCCCAGACCTTGTCTTTCTGTTCCTATCTGGCCGGGCAATCGTCACGCTTTCACGCCTTCCGGTTAACAGACTGTGAACATCGAGAGGCGCGATAGCGGCAATTGGGTAATCTTGCGCGGAGCTAGGGCGCCTCGCCGGTGATATCCTTGTAGATCACCCCATCCTTCATGATGACGAGGAAGTTCTGCTCGGGATTACCGACCACGCTCAGGTCCTCGAGCGGATTGCCTTCCACCAGCAGCAGATCGGCATAAGCGCCTTCCTCGATAAGGCCGATGCGCCCCGGATAGGGATTGCGCTTGCCCGAAAGCAGCAGCAATTCGCCATTGGTGCCCGTGGCCATCTGCAGGGCCTCGACCGGCGTGTACCATTTGAGCAGGTTAAGCAGCATATTGTTCTGGCCGCGGGCCAGAATGGGCGAGAACAGGATGTCCGTTCCCCAGGCCGTCTTGAGATCGTACTTCTTGGCAAATTCGTAGACATTGCTGGTGCCTTCCAGCACCTCATGGAATTTTTCCATGGACGAGGGCGGCAGGCCCGCGCTCATGGCTTCGTCAAAGGGCTGGGTGCTGAGCCAGATGTCCTTTTCGAGCATGAGCTGGGCCGTCTCGTCATCGATCAGGTGCGCATGCTCGATGACTTTGACGCCCGAATTGATCGCCGTCTGCACCGCCTGGGGCGTGTAGGCATGGACCCCGACATAGGTACCCCAATTGGCCGCCGCCTCTGTCGCCGCCCTGATCTCTTCGTCGGTAAAGGTCGAGACGTCGAGCGGGCTATAGGGCGAAGCTACCCCGCCGCCGGCCGTCATTTTGATCTGGGATGCGCCCTGCATCAATTGCTCGCGGGTCCTGAGGCGCACCTCGTCGGGCGAATCCACCACCATGGCCATGCCGGCGGTTTCCATCGGCTCAAGCTCGCCGATCCGGCGCGGCAAATCTTCAAAGCCGCGGAAATCGCCGTGGCCTGAGGTCACGGTGAGCATGGCGCCGGATGGGTAGATCCGCGGCCCCGGAATAAGACCCTGATCGATGATTTTCTTGAGCCCGAAGGCCGGTCCGCCCAGATCGCGCACCGTGGTGAAGCCGCGCATCAGCGTCGCCGTCGCCTCGACCCCGGCAATGAGATGGGTATAGCCCATATCGGCGAGCCCGGTATCGGGCGTAACCCCGATCAGCATGGTGTGCCAATGCGCGTCGATCAGGCCCGGCATCAGCACCCTGCTCTCGCCATCGATCACGGTCGCGCCGTCTTCGCTGATCTCACCGGTCGAAATGCCGGCAATCTTGCCGTCCTTGACCAGAACATTGGATGGGGCGGTCAATTCGTCCGACTGCCCGTCGAAAATTCTGACATTTTCAAAGATGACTGGCGGTCTGGCTGCCTGGGCAAAGACCGCTGGCGCTGCGACCAGCAGGGCAGCGGCCGCAACGGCTGGGCCGACAAAAAACAGCGATACCAGGGATTTGGCCTTAGAGACACTCATGACCCGCAGAGCTCCTTACACTTCCAGGAGACAGAGCTTATTCGGATCAGAGGGCCCAACAATCGCACACCGTCCCAATAACCGGCCGGCCGTCCCAACTGCGGAGGCGGGCCGGACGGAGTGTCATAGGCGCCGGTAGCGCGCCTACCAGACTTTTACCGAGGCAATGGCGCCCTGCAGGTGACGGCTGACATTGGACATGTCGTCGCGGATCGAACTGCAATTGCGGAAATGGCGGGCCGTGCACAGATCGACGCTGAGCGAATGACTTTGGCTGCCGCGCAGGGCCACCGAGGCGATCCGGTTGCGCCAATTGCCCAGATCGTCATTGCCATTGCCGGGCCGCAGACAAAAACTGTCGCCGCGGAAATTGGGCCGGTCGTAAAAGCAGACGCGCGTCGGGCCGGTATCGAAGTCGGGCCAGAGCGGGGGCGGGGGCGGCGGCGCGGCGATGAGGCGCATGACATAGGACTGGGAGAGCCAGCCGGTATCGCGTCCGGCATTGACGAGACACCAGTTGCGCTCGCAGCGGACGATCGTCACCTCCTCGCCCGAGCGCACCACGCGGATCATGGCATGGTTGGTGCCCGGCCCATTGCGCAGATTGACATTGGCAACCGTGACCGCCGGGCCGAACATCTGGGCAAAGGCGGGCAGCGACAGCACCAGGACGGCAACGAGCGCTAAGGCGAGCCGGACAAGTGTCTTTATCATCATGAGACCTCCCAATCGGACGCCGAGTGGCTGCTTTTGTGCGCCAAGCCAGCGCTGCGGTGAGCAAAACTGATCGCATCGCCAAAATTCAAAATAGAAATTTGTGATTTTACTGACGGTAGCACAGACAAAATTTCGAACAACGCCACATCAACCTCGAATCTGAAAAAATGGACGGAATGCTAAGACTTTGGACGGGCGAACAAGGCGTTCAATTTTTCATTTATTGATAGAGTTATTTGCTTTTTCGCCGGTGCATGGGAGTCGATGCGAAGCGTCACCGAATTCGCGATGGCGAATTCGGTCGGGGTGGGCGAGTTAGGAGCAAGAAGAAAGGCCCCCTCACCCGGCCCTGCGGGCCGACCTCTCCCCCAAAGGGAGAGGTGGAGGGAGAGGCTTCGACCCCGCAAGCAAGCCGTCGCCTCAAATGCCAAAAGCCCAAAACCGAAAGTCACGAAGCGGGACGCCGGGCCAAGTGCGGGGACGCCGCGCCATTCTCCTCACGCCCCGGTGAAGGATAGCCTTGACGGGCTCCAAAGTGGATTTGTGTTTTGTTGGAGCCTGTTAGGGGGAGTGGCAACATGGCGGCGCCGGACAGGGGTAAACTATCGCTATTTGCGCTGACGGCGATGGTCATAGGCTCCATGGTGGGAGCCGGTATCTTCAACCTGCCGGGGCGCTTTGCGACCGCAACGGGACCCTTTGGCGCCATCATCGCCTGGGTCATTGCCGGCACTGGCATGTATATGCTGGCCCGCGTTTTCCAATCGCTGGCGACACGACGGCCCGATATCGATTCCGGCGTCTTTGCCTATGCCAAGGCCGGTTTCGGCGACTATATGGGCTTTCTTTCCGCCTTCGGCTATTGGCTCGGCTCTTGCCTCGGCAACGTCTTTTACTGGGTTCTTATAGGCTCGACGCTCGGGCGTTTCTTTCCCGAGCTTTTTGGCGATGGCAGCAGCCCGGTGGCGATCATCGTGTCGCTCCTCGGCATCTGGGCTTTCCACTTCATGATCCTGCGCGGCGTCGAACAGGCCGCCTTCATCAATACCGTCGTCACCATTGCCAAGATCGTGCCGATCGTCGTGGCGATCCTGCTCTTCGTCTTCTTTTTCAACTACACCCAGTTTTCCGAAAACTTCTTCGGCGGGCTCAATATGCCCGAAAAGAGCCTGGTGGCGCAGGTGCGCGACACCATGCTCATCACCGTCTTCGTCTTTCTCGGCATCGAAGGGGCGAGCGTCTATTCGCGCTTTGCCAAGAAGCGCGAGGATGTCGGCTCCGCCACCGTGCTCGGCTTTGTCGCCGTGACCGGCCTCATGGTCGCGGTCACGCTTTTACCTTTTGCCACCGCGCCACGCGCCGACATTGCCGGGGTGGCGAACCCCTCGCTCTCCGGGGCGCTCGAACTGGTGGTCGGGCATTGGGGCGCGGTGTTCATTTCCATCGGCGTACTGATTTCGGTGCTCGGGGCCTATCTTGCCTGGTCGCTGATCTGCGCCGAGGTGATGTTCGCCGCGGCCAAATCCGAGGACATGCCCAAAATGTTCGCGGCCCAGAACAGCAATGGCGTGCCGGCCAATGCGCTCTGGCTGACCAATATCGTGGTCTCGCTCTTTGTCATCTCGACCTATTGGTCGGCCGACGCCTTCAACTTCATGCTCGACATGACCAGCGTCACCGCACTGCTGCCCTATCTGCTGGTGGCCGGCTATGGCGTCATCGTGGCGCGTCGCGGTATCGGCTATGGGCGCGATGATGGCGATCGCGCGATGGACCAGATCATCGCATGGATCGCGGTCATCTATACGCTCTTCATGTTCGTCGCTGCGGGACTGAAATACGTCCTGCTGGTGGCCGTACTCTTCGTTCCCGGCACGCTCATTCTCTACTTCTGGGCCCGCCGGGAACGGAACGCCAAATTCTTTACCCCGGTCGAACTGATCGTCTTCGGCGTCACTGTGCTCGCAGGCGCGGCCGGAGCGATCGGTCTTTTGACCGGCACCATTACCCCCTGATCGAGGAGCGTTAAGCATGGAATCCAGTTTTGGCGTCCATTCCGAAGTCGGCCAATTGCGAAAAGTCATGGTCTGCGCGCCGGGCAAGGCGCATCAACGGCTGACCCCGTCCAATTGCGATGATCTGCTGTTCGACGATGTGCTCTGGGTCGATGTGGCCAAGCGCGACCACTTCGATTTCATGAACAAATTGCGCGAGCGCGGCGTCGATGTGGTCGAGATGCACAATCTGCTCGAAGCGACGGTGGCACTGCCCGAGGCCCGGGCCTTCATTCTCGACAATCAGATTACCCCTAACAAGGTGGGTCCCGATCTCGTCGACGATGTCCGCTCCTATCTCGATGGGCTCTCCAACCGGCAACTGGCGGAAACCCTGATCGGGGGGCTGTCGACCTTTGAATTTCCCGACTCCATCGGCGGGGAACGCATGAACCTCGTGCGCGACGCCGCGGGGGTGAACGAATATCTGCTGCCCCCGCTCCCCAACACGCTCTATACGCGCGACACCACCTGCTGGATCTATGGCGGGGTGACGCTCAACCCGCTCTATTGGCCGGCGCGGCACGAAGAAACGCTGCTCACGAGCTCGATCTACAAATTCCACCCCGACTTTGCCGGCAAGGTGAATGTCTGGTGGGGTGATCCGACAACGGAATGGGACCTCGCGACGCTCGAAGGCGGCGACGTCATGCCCATCGGCAAGGGCAATGTTCTTATTGGAATGAGCGAGCGCACCTCGCGCCAGGCGATCAGCCAACTGGCGAAAACGCTTTTTGAAAAGGGCGCGGTTGAGCGCGTCATCGTCGCCGCCATGCCAAAGCTGCGCGCCGCGATGCATCTCGATACGGTCTTTACCTTTGCCGATCGCGACTGCGTCTTGATCTATCCCGATATCGTCAATCCCATTGAATGCTTCTCCTATCGGCCGGATGGCAATGGCGGGCTGGAATTGACCAAGGACAAGGGCGGGCTCGTCGAAACCGTGCGCGAGGCGCTGGGGCTTTCTCAGATTCGCGTCGTCGAGACGGCGGGCAATGACTATACGCGCGAGCGCACCCAATGGGACAGCGGGGCAAATCTCGTCTGCGTCTCGCCCGGCGTCGTCTTTGCCTATGACCGCAACACCTATGTCAACACGCTGCTGCGCAAGGCGGGCGTGGAGGTCATCACCATTTCCGGCTCCGAACTGGGGCGCGGGCGCGGCGGCGGCCACTGCATGACCTGCCCGATCATCCGCGATGCCGTGGATTACTAAGGGTTCAACAAGCGTTATCCGAGGTGAAAAATGTCTAGCAATTTCTGGGAAGTTCTCTGGCTGATCCTCTCGACCTTCTTCCTCATCACCTATCTCATCGTGCTGTTCCAGATCGTGGTCGATCTGTTCCGGGACCGCGAGATTGGCGGCTTTGCCCGGGCCATCTGGGTGATTGCCTTGATCTTCCTGCCCATGCTGACCGCGCTTGCCTATCTCCTCACCCGCGGCGGGGGCATGGGTCAGCGGCAGATCCGGGCCAGCCAGGAGGCAAGGGCCGAGGCGGAGACCTATATCCGCAACGTTGCCGGCACTTCGCCGGCCGAACAGATCGCCCGCGCCAGTGGCCTGTTGAAGGATGGCGTGATTTCCGAGGCCGAGTTCAATACGCTCAAGGCCAAGGCGCTGGCCTGAGCCAGAGGTTTTGAGGGAGTGCGTGCCGGCATGACCGACGAAACTTTAGGGCGAGAGCACGACCCGATCATCCCGATTGTCGATGTTATCGTCGCCCAATTGCGCGAACGGGCGGGACGGCCCGATGCCGTCCTGACCTCGGCGGACCTTTTGGTCATGGTGGGGGAGCGCTCGCATGTGCTGGCCATCATGCTTTTTGCGCTGCTCAACCTCCTGCCCGGCCCGCCGGGCTATAATTTTTTGATGGCGGTCGCCATGTTCGCAGTCGCCATAGCGATGCTGCTGCGTCGCCCGATGAGTTTTGGCAGCTGGTTCGGGCGCATGCGCCTGCCGCTCAAGGTGATCCAGAAGCTGCTCGAGGCCCTGTCCGTCATCGTGCGCTGGGCCGCCAAAATTTCGGCGCCGCGCTGGCGGGTGCTGACGGGGCCGGGCGCCATGCCCTTTGTCGCCGTGATCGCCATCCTGCTCGCGCTGGTCAACATGGCCCCGGTGCCGTTCATGAATCTCATTCCCTCGGCGGGGTTGGCCGTCGTCTGCATGGGCGTTCTCAACGAGGACGGCATTGCCGTGCTGGTGGGGGTCGCCATCGGGGCCCTCGGCGCACTGGTGGCGCTCGTGGCCGTCTGGCTGATCCTCGTGCTCGTTTTTGCCTTGGGCGATATCGTCGAGCATGTGGTGGAGGGGGATATTCCCTGACGGCCGAGCTTTAAAAACCGGCCTCCGGGCCAGAGTGACAACACGGTGCAAGGAGAAAAAAATGGCGACGTCTTCCAAGCGTTGGGCAGTGACATTCAGCCTGTTGCGCGGCGCGCTTCTGCTGATCGGCGGGCTCGTCGCCGTGTTCCTCCCCGACTATGCGCTCAAAGTCGTGGTGGTGGTGGGCGGCACGGTGCTGCTGGTCGATGGTATATTGGGGGCCCTCGCGAGCCAGAACTATGGCATCGAATCGAGCTGGCCCTTCTGGCTGAGCCTCGTGCGCGGGGGTCTGGCAGCGCTGGCGGGCCTGATGCTGCTGCTCAGTCCCTTCCTTGCCGGCATGCTGACCGCGGAAATCCTCTCATGGGTGATCGGGCTCGGCGCGATTGCCGTGGGGCTCACCGAAGTCTTCATCCTCGTTCGCTATCGCAAGAATTTTCCGCCCGTCTGGACCTCGGTGGCGGGCGCCGCCATCTATATTGTGCTCGGCGCCCTGCTCATTGCCCTGCCGATGACCGGGGCGCTGCTGCTGATGCAGATCGGCGGCGGCCTCGTCGCCCTCTTCGGCCTGATCCAGATCATCCGCAGCTGGGGCGCGGCCAAGGAAAGGCTGGCGAGGGTCTGACATGGAGCCGTCCGCGCCGCCCCGAACGATCCAGGAGCCTTCGCTTTTAGACGCGCTGATTCCGCTCGTCGTGCTGGCCGTGCTGATTTCGGCGGCGGTCTATCTCTTCGGCAACGACGCCATGGCCGGACCGCTGCAGGTGGCGCTGATCTTTTCAGCGCTCACCGCCGCCCTCATCGTGCTCAAAAATGGCCATAGCTGGGAGGAGGTCGCGGCGGCCGGGCGCAAGGGCGTATCCTCGGTCGTCAGCGCCATCTTCATCCTCTTTGCCATCGGCGCGCTGATCGGCGCGTGGAACATGGCCGGCACCATCCCGACCCTGGTCTATTATGGCATCACGGTCGTCGACCCGGACTGGTTCTATCCGGCGGCGTTCCTCATCTGCGCCGCCATTTCCTTCGGTATCGGCAGTTCCTGGACCACGGCGGGGACCATCGGCGTCGGTCTTGTCGGCCTTTCCGTCATGGTGGGCGTCTCCGCCCCGATCACAGCGGGCGCCGTGATTTCCGGAGCCTATGTGGGGGAAAAAATGTCCCCGCTGTCGGAAACCGCGATCCTTGCCGCGCAACTGACGGACACGCCCATCCATACCCATTTGCGAGCCCAGGCCTGGAGCTCCGGCCCTGCCCTTCTCATCGCACTTATCGGCTTCGTCATCTTCGGCGCCTTCGATGGCACGGCCGGGGCGAGCGACGCGCTGATCGATTCCGAGCTCTCTGCGCTTTCGCAGCTTTTCCAAATCTCGCCCTGGACCTTGCTGCCGGTGGTTCTGCTCGTCGCACTCTCGATTTTGAAAGTGCCGGCATCGCTCGCCATTGCCGCCTCGGCGCTTTCCGCCGCCTTTCTGGCGCCCGTCCTCCAGTCCGAGGCGGTGCTACGCTTTATCGACGCCCCCGATCTGCCCCAGATCGTGGCGCATATAAAAGCCGGCTGGCAGGTGATGGCGACGGGTTTTGAGGCACGCTCGGGCATCGAACAAGTGGATGGCCTCCTCTCGCGCGGCGGCATGGCGAGCATGCTCCCCACCATCTGGCTCATTCTCGGAGCACTGGTCTTTGGGTCCTTGCTCGACGAATTCGGGCTGCTGCTCAAACTCGTGACCCCGCTCATCGCGCGGGCCAAAACCACCGGCGCATTGATCGCCACGGTCGTCGGCTCGGCCTTCGGGCTCAATGTCGTGGCGGGCGATCAATATGTGGCCGTGGTGCTGCCGGCGCGGATTTTCAGCGGCGAGTTCAAGAAGCGCGGGCTGGCTTCGAGCAATCTCTCCCGTGCCGTTGCCGATGGCGGCAGCGTCACCTCGCCACTGATCCCATGGAATTCCTGCGGCGCCTATATGGCGGCGGTGCTCGGCGTGCCGACGCTGGTCTATCTGCCCTTTTGCCTGTTCAACATCGCCAGCCCCCTCATGACCCTACTTATCGGGGTGACGGGCTGGCGGGTGATAAAGCTTGCCGGCAAGGCCTAGCGGAGCGACCCGACAAACTCGCCAAGACTGGGGGCCGTCAGGTTTTTAAGGCTCGGTCTGCGGGGCGCCGGCAAGTGGGTTTCGTGGCGCGCTTCGCTCGGGCTATAGCCAAAATGGCGCTTGAAGGCGCGGCTGAATTCCGAAGGCTCGAGAAAACCGCGTTCGGCGGCGATCTCGTATATCGGACGCATATCGGTGCCCGAGGAGAGAGCCCGGTGCGCATCCTGCAGCCGGGCCACTCGGATATAGTGCATGACACCGCCCAATTGCTCGAAGAGGCGATAGAGCGCTGTTCTCGACATGCCCAATTGGCGGCAGATATCCCTGACGCCGAGGCGGGGAGAAAGCAGGTTCTGGCGGATGAACAGCTTGGCGCGCTCCATCTGTGTCGCCTGCAGGGCCGGCATGGCCTCGGCCAGCGTATCCCTGCCCGGCGCTGTGCAGGCAACGAGCATGGCCCGCGTGGCCGCCACGACGGCGGGCAGATGTTCGGGGCCGAGCTGCGGCAATTGCCGCGCCAGCGAATGCAGATAATCGGCCAGAAGGCCGCCAAGCTGGGAAGCGACGTGCCGTTCGTGGAGGACATCGAGCCCCCGCGCCCCGGCCGGACAGAAATCGCGCGGCACCACCAGGGCGACCGCATCGAAATCGGTGGTCCAACCGGCACTGACGCGGTGCATGGACCGTACATAACAGAGCCCGGCGCCGGCCTTGTTCCCGGCCTCCGAACTCATGACACCACGCTTTGGCGCGACCAGAAGCCAGTGATCCACCGAATCCGCCCGGAGGCGCGGGGTATCGCGACGAAAATCGAGGGCGGGCATGACCGTATGGGTCAAGGCCAAGGCCCCCAGATCCCAGGCGAGCGACTGGGCCGGAAAACCCTTGTCGCGTGGACTGCGTGGTTCCATGGCCACCAGCGGTCGCATGATCGAGAGCCAGGCTTCGAACTGATGTTCCGCCTCCACCGCGGCGGTAGAAAACGCGTAATTGGGAATGCTGGTGGCAGGACTATCGATCGCTTCGGTCATCGTGCCCCCCGGCCGTCCTAGATCCGCGTTGCCGTGAAATTTCGGCGGGAAACGCCGGGAACGGTAGGATGATAGGTGCAGCGCAGCGTTCTGATGCGGGGGGTATCGCCGACGATGACGCGGCCGAGATTGCCCAGGAACCCGAGCGGGCGGCAATCGACCGAGGCTGCTTCCCAGGCTTGCCGGCGACCGCAGGAGGTGCGGTGCAGGTCCATGAAAATATCGCGCCCCGAAGTGTGCCAGTCCATGCGGCCATCGCAACTGGTGCCGCCCCCCCGGACCTGGAAGGAACCGCGCCGATCGAAACAGAAGGTCACCCGATAGGGACCGAAGAGCGTTTCATTGGCGCGGAAGCAGCCATTGACCGACACCCCGCCGGGATGATCAGGAACCATGACGAGGGGCGCAATATCCTGCGCCACCGTCGCAGAGCCGCAACCCGCAACTAATATGGCAGCTGCAAAAAGTAGTTTTAAATTAAAGCTTTTCATCAGAGCGCCCTCCTCCAAATGGTGAGCAGCCATTCCTGCTCATGCCAATCTTAGCCAATGGGCGGGGTGCTTTTGATGTGCATGGCGTCCCACCGCTTTACTCCCCGTCCCTATTTGCAAAGCCGCCCCGGGCGATGCTTTCCCGCGCCCGCATTCTTGGATTAGCTAAAACCGTGTCGCGGTTTTTAAAGAGGAGAGAGTGCATGACGAGGGATCACGAAGAGGGTTTTGATCGCCGCGATTTCATGATCGCGTCCATTGGGGCCGTTGGCGCTGCGGCCGCCTTGATGTCGGGTCCGGCTTTGGCCCAGGATGCTGCTACGCCCAAAGCCGAAGGCGGCACGATTTTTACCGGCGATATCATCAGCGGCAAGCAGGTGATTTCGGCGCTCGACATCGAGACGCTCGAGCCGGGCCGGCATTTTTTCTATTTTCAGGGCGTGCAGATGCCCACCGGGCAGCATTGGTATGTTTCGGTCGCCGTGATCAAGGGGGAAAAGCCCGGCAAGCGGCTTGGCCTGATCAGCGGCGTGCACGGGGACGAAATGAGCCCCATTCACACCATCCAGACCGTGCTGGCTGCACTCGATCCGGCAGAAATGTCGGGCAGCGTGCTGGCCGTTTTCGACCTGTCGCGGCCGGCGATCGAAGACATGACCCGCCGCTGGCACAATTCGGCGCGCGGCATGGACCTGATCGACCTCAACCGCCTGTTTCCGGGCAATGAAAATGCCCCGGACGCGCCGGTGCGCCATGCTGCGCTCGTCTTCAACCGTTTGCTGGTCAACAATCTCGACTATGCCATCGACTTCCACACCGCCGCCACCGGCATGGACGCCACCGCTTTCCACCTCGCGCGCATGGACCTGCCCGAAGTCCGCGCCATGGCCGAGCTTTATCCGATCGACCATATTTTCGATAACATTGCCTATCCCGGCCTTCTGACCAACGCCCTGATCGATGTCGGCATTCCCGCCTTCACCCCGGAAATCGGCCGCCCACGCATTTTCGACTACGAGATGATCCCGCGCTTTGTGGAAGGCACGATGAACGTGCTGAAGCTCCAGGGTATCATCGCCGGAGAGATCGGACGGACGGGGCAGGATAGCGGGGTTGTCGTCGGCGACGCCATGTCGCCCGTCATCACCACCCATGGCGGCTTCGTCGAATTGCTGGTCGACCTGAAGGAGGCGGTCGAGGCGGGGCAGAAGGTGGCGATCCAGCGCAATACTTTTGGCGAAATCGTCGCTGAATACACTGCGGCCCATAGCGGCGAGGTGCTGGCCCGCCGCACCGACGCCACCTGCGAGGAAGGGATGATTATTCTTTCTTTCCTCTTCGACAGCGCGACGCCCGAAGGCGGCGACCAGATCGTCGAATGATCCCAGGGGCCGGGCTCTGTCCGGCCCCGGTTTCCATCCATCTGATTTTCGGGAGTTTCATCCATGACGAACGGATTTCATCATTTTTTCGGAGCCGGCTTGCTGTTTGCTCTGGCGCCGCTGCTGTTGACCGGCGCGGCCGAGGCCGCCAACTGGACCGCGCGCGGCAATGAGCCGGGCTGGCAAGTCGAGATGAGCGACACCGCGATCAGCTTTTCCACCATGGAGGGCGAAGCCTTTGTCATCGAGCCCGTGCCGGAGCCGGTGCGCGCCGAGAGTATCGAGGTCTATTCCGGTGCGGCCGGCGACAAGACGGTGACGCTGGTGGCCATCGACAAGATGTGTACCGATACGATGTCCGGCATGCCCTTTCCCAAGGCCGTGGTGGTGACATCGGGCGAACGGGCGCTTGTCGGTTGCGGCGGCGATCCCCTGAGCCTGCTGGCCGGGGACTGGAAGGCCGAGGAGATCGACGCAAAGCCGGTTATCGCCAAATCAGAAACCTCGCTTGCCTTCGATCTCGACGGCAGCATGCATGGCAATGCCTCATGCAACCGCTTCTTTGGCGGTTTTACGCTAACCGGCGAGGGACTGACCCTGTCGCCCGGCGGCTCGACCATGATGGCCTGCGACGCCGGGCTGATGGAACAGGAACAACGCTTTCTGGCCGCCCTCGAAAAGATCGTCCGTTTTGAAAGCCCATCCGATGGCAGGCTGCAGCTGGTGGATGCCGAGGGCAATACGGTTCTCGCCCTCAGGCGGTAGGATTTGATTGGATGTTCACAACCGGAAATGATCGGGGAGCAATGGCTCCCGATCGCTAAGAAGCGGCAGCCTTGCGCTTCTGGCGCCAAGGCGCATTTGCTTCCCAGTCTAATCCGTGTTTGCCGGAGCAGCCAGAGCATCAGTGATGCCGGGCGCAGGCTGTTCGCCATTTCGCGCCTTGAGAAGGTCAAAGCCAATGATGCTGACCGGCTACGCAAATACCTGGCGCGGTTTGACCTGACTTTTGCGGCGCTCAGCGCGACAACCCTGCCAACAGGATAGCCACCAGCGTTTCTTGCAGCGGCTATTCATGGACGTCGGCAATACGCGTGTCCGGCCCGTGAAAGACTGCGACGCGCTGGTCCCAGTTTAAGGGGCTTGTCATTTTAACACCGCGACGAAATTCAGGTTAAGATTGCAACGCAGGAGTACTTTTCAGCCTAAGACTGCGGTTACAGATTAGGTGATGGAAATTCAAACACTTAAGGCTTTTCGATCCAGGTAGCCGAGTATTGACGGGGCGGAACCTTGGAAGTTCACCCTGTGAAAGACGCCGCGCCGGTAAAACGGCGTGACGGCTGTCTGGGGCGCTTGACCGGCCGCTGTCGGCTCCGGTTCAGGTTCGCAGGGATTCGAACACGGCAAGAAGGGGGCGATAGCCGACCATCAGCTTTGGTCAGATTTCCATGGAAAGCATTACATATAGCGGAGAGAGAGGGACTCTCACGCTAAGTTTCAAAACGCCAGCAAAACATGGGTTTTTGACCGAGCTTTCAGACCGTTGTGTACCAGTCGCGTGTCCGAGTGAATCGCCCGTCGCCTAGCGTGGCCATGCAACGGCATTCAGCTTGGAAAGACACTCGTCGCCGTAGTCCCGTTCGATCTGGCGGGCGAACATCGCCAGGCCGAAGACATGGTTCTTCATGCCGCTGATCGAGTCGAATCCTCGCGCCGCCGCATGAACGGCTATGTCCGCGCCGGGCACGCACAGGTAGTGCAGATGCCGCCTCATGTTCGCCCGGAAGTCCCTGGGAAGCCTTGGCTCGTCGCCGTCCACCAGCAGTCCGAGTACGACCTTGCGCGCCCCCGGCGACGCGACACGCGTCTTGGTTGCATTGGGAGACAGACCGAACTCGCCCATCTTGGCGTAGACCTTGCCGATCACCGCGGCGCAGCGGTCCCGGCCGAACTTCGCGTCTTGGCTGGAAAGCGCGATGTCGTCGGCGTACCGCGTGAAGGCAAGATCATTGGCGTCGGCAAGCTCCTGGATCGCTTCGTCGAACAGCCGGACCGCCAGGTTGGCGAGCATGGGACTTGTCGGGGCTCCTTGGGGAAGGTGCCCCATCCTGCGCCTCGAATAGACCTCGATGGTCGACCTTTCCCGTGTCAGCAGCCAACGCGGGCGCGACCTATAATGGGTAGTGGTGCCGAGGCGTGTACATAGCCTCGCCATCTCCATGCACACGAGTGGTTGGTAGCCGAGCGAACGGAAGACGCGGTAGACCGCGGTCTCGTTGATCGACTCGAAGAAATTGCTGACGTCCAGTTTGATCAGCCACCGCGCCCCGCAGTGGGGTCGCGCGGCCTCGACGAGCTTGTCGCCCTTGGAGAAAGCAACGCTGGCGCCATGGGGCCGGATTCGGGCCAGTATCCGCTGTGCGATCCAGCGCTGCGCCCGCATGAGTCCCGGTTCGGGCACTGCAATGACCCTGAAGCGCTTTTCGCCGTCATGCGCCGGCTTCTTCCTGATACGAAAGAGGCGGTAATGTTCGTTCTGCGACCTCATCGCGATGCCCCGCATCATGAGGTAGTCGGACCGGGTGAGCGCTGCCAGATGCCGAAGCGTCAGCACCGGCGGCAGGTCAGGGTCGACCGAGGTCACCAGACGTGCGGTCCTGATCGCGTTTGCGGTGACGGCGGGATCGAGACCTGCCCTCTCTGCGTCGCGCTTGAATTGCTGAGGGTTCCACCGAGTCATCTACTTAGACACCGAAAAGGTGAGACATCTCCCGCATCGAGGAAGGCTACGCCCTGCGCCGCCGTCAGGCGGACGATGTGGGAGATGCC
This sequence comes from Devosia sp. Root685, assembly GCF_001427875.1. Taxonomy (GTDB): domain Bacteria; phylum Pseudomonadota; class Alphaproteobacteria; order Rhizobiales; family Devosiaceae; genus Devosia. The sequence goes on from NZ_LMHK01000002.1 coordinate 923,504, forward strand.
TTGGCCTCAAGCGCGAGCTAGACCAAAGAGCTGCAGAATCTGCGCCCCGAGCAAACAGCACGGCGGCTGGATGCAGGTGCCGGCGGGGGGCCGGCATCAACTAGAACGTCCGAATGGAACCCTCAACGAGGTCGGATGATATGGTATCTCCTTGTCGTCGGGAAGGGCAGTATATACGGGCGCCGGTCCTCGGGCGTGATCCAACTCGGCGCGGCCTACATCGGTGAGCCTGTACTGGTCCGTGATCCAGCCGTGGCCCAAGGCGACCGCCAGCGCCTTGCGCACATCGAAGATCGTCAGACCGGTCTTCCCGGAGATGACCCGCTCGGTCCGCGGCGGACGGGACAGGGCAGCCATAACTGCCAACCAGGCCCGGGCCTTCGGGGGCGCGTTCTCCAGCCAGGGCGAAGAGGCGAGCCGGGATTGGCGCATGTCCAGCAACCGTGTCCTGACCGTCTCCACGTCGGTCTCGTCCGACACGAAGGTGTCGCGGGTGTCCGCAGTCACCCTCTTTCGGAACAAGGGGGCCCACTGCGATGACGAACCGTGGAGGATCGCCGGCGCGTTGTTCGGCACGCCGTGGGCGAAAGCGACAAGCGCGCCGACGCCTCCGTACCCCAATGGATCGCCGGACCCAGGATTGTACTTCGTGCAGAGACTCTTCAGCCGGTGCTTCCGCGCCATCGGCATGTCGGTGACGGAAACGCATTCCGAGACTACCGACACCAAAGGACTGGACACGTGCCCCTCGACCCGCTCCCGTCCCCCTTTGGTCGAGGCATAGGCGACGACCTCGAAGCCCATGCCCTTGACCGACCGGCTCGACCACCAACTCCTCACGGACCGGACGCGCCATGCCGCCCCGAGATACCGCATGACCCGGTCGCCGCTACCGATGAAGTCCGTGACCAGTACGAAGCGCCTGATCGAATGCTCGCGGATCAGGTTGGGCCCAGGATGGTCATATACCTGCACCGGATAAGACTTGCAGATCTCGGATACCATTTGCGCCACGATACCTTCGCTGCCGACAGCGGGCTTCCAGGGGAGCTCGGGGCGGACAGGTTGAGGACCGACACCGTGTGCGCGCCGAGGTGGTGAAGCTTCCTCTTTGAAAAGCCTGTGCGGTACGCCCTTGCGCTTCGGCACCTCCCTTTCGGCATAAAGTCCGATCGGCCCGTCACCCTCTGCCAAACGGCCCAGGATCAGACCGAGTAGCCGTTCGGCGAACGCGTCGCGGGTGACCAATCCCATATGTCCCAGGAGTTCGATCGCATCCGGCTGGTCCTCGGGTGCGAACTGCCCCAGCCATGCCAGTGTAGCGTCGGCTTTCAAGAACGCGGCGTTTCTCGCCATTCTGCTTTCACCTATCGATGCACCGACGCAGGGTCGTTGCAGCTTGGATGGTCCAAGCCGTTGGAATCTCGATATCTTGCTACAAACTCGGGAGGAATGTAGCAATCCGGGCCGAAGCGGCGGTCCCCCGAGGGTGGCACATCGCTTCCATTGTGACAAAAACCAGACACGGTCGCTGCCGCCGGTCCCTCAAGCGGCTGCATCGGCTTGCCCGGGCATGGCCGGATCCAGTTCTTCCTGTTCCAGTTCGACCGGTCGGGTCAGGCCCGCCATGAAGGTCCACAACGGCCCGATCAAGCTCGTCGTCAGATGGGCGGGCAGCGGCGTCATGCTTCTATCGGCGGAGCTTCCATGCTTGTCGAGCACCGCCGGATCCATGAGATGAGGAAGGAGGGTTATACCGACGCCGGCGAGGCTACGTTCGAGATGGGCAAATATCCTGAGCCCCCCGAGATCGATGTCACCCCAATGGAAGACAGGGCATACCGACTGGCTGATTAGCGATACGATGGCGCCCAAGACCGCGCGTGCGGGGAAGCCGCCGGTATAGATGATCAATCCGCCCGAGTGGCCATTCACCTCGCGGCAATGCCTGACGAACGATGCGTAGTTCTCCACCAGCAGCACATAGGAGGCCTTTTCGACGGTGAGGCGCCGGACCTGGTCCGCAGGCAGTCCGAAGAACGGGGTCGCGGGTAGGGGCGCGCCGTCGATGGCGAGGGTGCCGCCAAGCAGCAGCGGCTGCGCGAACCGCTCAACCCCCAGGCTTGCGAGAAGGTCCGCGTCCTCCAGCCCGCGGTCGGCCTCGATCTCGGGAAAGAATCGCCGGAATAGTTCGACGACGAGCCGGGTTCTCCTTTCCAGGGCCTTACTGTCGCCGGTGTTGCGCCGGGAGAACGTCCGGTAGTCCACCGAAACGAATTCACCCGCCTGTCCGCGCAGACGACCGAGGGCCGCGGCAAGCTTGATGGCGGCGACGAGGTCGTCGACTTCGCCTTGCCGGAGACCGGACCACGCCACGTTCCGCGACCAGGACGCCTCGATGGCGTCCAAGACCGTGGGAGCGGCATCCGGCAATTCCGGCATATCGCGGACGGGCCGTAGTGCGGACCGCGACATCGCCGCTGCCGGCGTCCGTTTGCGGAAGGCATACAGCTTGTCGAGATCACCCAAGGTGACATGAACCAAGGTATTCACGCCGTCGACGCGTGCCCGCTTCGCCCTGAGGGCACCGTCCACCTCGAGCGATCGTAGCCCCGCAAGGAAAGCGTCCTCCTCGGCGACGCTCCGGAAATCTCCTGGATAAGCCAGTAGCCTTCGTGCCTCGCCCCGCTCCTCGACACGGGAGAGCAAGTCGTCGACCAGCGCGACGATGTCAGTGAACCGCCTCATCCTCGTCGGCCCCCGGCAGGTCGGCCGCGTCTTTGACCGTTTCCGCCAGGCGGAGCAGCAACTGCTCGTCCGTCAGATGGTCGGGATTGGCTTCCCACATGGCGTCACGGACGCGCGGCTTCAGCTTGGACACCTCGGCCTCGGCGGCATTGCCGAAACGGTAGACGTCGACGACGCTGTCGAGGTTCTCGTAGACCACGGCCCTCTTCTCCGTCGGCGCGGCGATTAGCACCTGCAGCCCGATCTCGTTGTAGAATTGCAGCATGGTCCGTTGGTTCTGGCCGTCCATCTTGCTGAAGGCCTCGTCGAACACGGCCAGGCCCAAGCCCCTCAGGTCCTCGGTCCGGCGGGTCCCGTGGTAGATGCTCGACAGGGCGGCGCCGATGATCACGTAGAAGGGAACCTGACGCTCCGCCCCGCTGGCCACGTTGCGGCGCCGGTCGTAGGTCGTCTCGTGACCGTTGTCGACGTCCCGCATGCGCAACTCGAAGGTGTAGTAGTTCCGGTAGTCCTGGTAGCGTTCGAAACCCGAGGACTCGTCGCGGAGGAGGCGTTCCACCTGACCCACGACCTCCGCGTAGCGAGGATCCATCTCCTGGTCCGAAAAGAGCAAGGAGAGGATCTTGTCATCGGTCTCGCTGGCGCGAGCCAGATCGTAGAGCTGCCTGAACTCGGGTTTTACGAGGGCATGAAGCGAATAGACCTCGCCATGCAATTGCTTGCTGCGCAGAGCCAGCCTCACGTCGTCGATCTCGCGTTCGAGGTCCCGGAACCTGCTGTTGATCTCCTGGACGAAGGAAGTGCGGAAAAAGAAGGTGATCCGCTCGGCGGCCTCGTCGGCCTGACGCCGGTAGCGGACGAGGTCGTTGCCCTCGAGTATCTCGAGCGTCTGTATCAGCCACGGCTTGATCTGCCCGAAGATATTGGAGTTCGCGTCGAAGGGTCTTTGCACGCCGAACTTGTAGAGATAATCCGAGACATTGTCCCGAATGACGGCCTCGGAGCCTTGGCGCTCGCTCGCTAGACGCTTCAGGATAACCTCGAGATCACGGGCTACGGCGAGATCTGCCTTGGCGCCACGAAGTTCGGGATATTTGGGACGTAGACGACTGAAGAGCGCAACCGACCTCACGCGCTCCCTGAACAGACGCAGACGGTGCTTTACGGACCACCACGAGCCACGCATCTCCTGCGCGCCGTGCAGCATCCTGGCAAGCTGCCCCAATTCCGTTTCCAGGCTACCGAGAGCCTTCTGGTTGGTTTCCCTCTCCTCCCGCAGGTCAGCGATCCTGGCGACAAGCCGTTGACGGGAAGCGTCGAGTTCGGGATCCACCAACTTGTCGACCCGGTCAAGTCTCTCCCAGGCTTCGTCGCGGCGCGCGTCGATGTCGGCAAGCGCGATGGCGAGCCGCTCCAGCGCGTCCTCCTCTTCGAACGTTGTGCCGAGCCGCTGGAGGCGCGAATGTACGTCGACCAAGAGGCTTTCGTTCGCCTGATGCACTCTCGTTACAGCGCTTTCGTCGGCGAACTCCTTTTCAAGCACACCCGCCATGAGGCTGGCGGCCACCTTGCCGATCTTGAATTCTCCCGCACTGCGTATCTCGACCACGAGGCCATCGTAGTAGGTGCCATCGGCCATCACGGCGCGTCCGTCGGCCATCAGTTCGGCCTGAGACCCTGCCAGCCTGACCGTACCGAGACGGAACGTCACGAACGCCATGGCGATCGCGTCGTCGCCGGTGAATACCGAAGCCAACGAACCCGGCGGGGGCATGTGGGATGAGTGTTGCAGCTTTCGGGTGTTGGCAATCCTGCAGCCCGGGAATTCCGACCTCGATCGCCGGAGCAGGGTGACCGCTTCCTCGGCATGTTCGGGATCGACGATGATGGTCTCGCGATCCTTGCCGAGCAGTGCCTCGGCAGCCAGCCGCCAGCGCTCGTCCGACAGGTCGAGCACCTGGGATACGGCCCTCGGCTGCATGCCACGCTCGCGCAGCACTTCCATGAGGCCAGTCACACTACGGTTGAGCGAGAGGCGCCCCTTTCGGCTCTCGGCGAGGCGGGTTCCCAGTTCGGCAGCCCGACGGGCGCTCTCGACGCGCAGCGCGACGGTGTCGTCGCGCTTTGCCGCCACCCTGTCCAGGCGGTCGATGGCGGTTGCCGCCGCCGAAGCGACCAGCTGCTCCATCAGGCCGGGGTTCCGGGGCCATGCGGGCGGGACCAATCCGGCCCCCTCTTCCCTGATGCGCAGGAGATCGTCCAGCAGGCCTCCGAGTCCGAGGCCCAAAGACTGTATCGCCTCGCGGATGTCGAGCAACTTGAGTGCGGCGGCGACGGGTGCATGCCGCTCGCGAAGGCGGAGGACCAGCTTGTCGTGCTGGGCGGTGTCGAGGTCGATTTCCGTCTTGAGCTGATGCCGCTTGGCTTCGACACCGCTCGTGGCGATCTGCGCCCTGACGCTCTCGAGTTCCGCCGTGCAGGATATCACCTCCTCGCCGAGGCGGGCCATCTCGTCGTCGAGACGTCTTTTCTCGTCGGCCTTCCTTCGCCTCAGGCCCAGAAGGCGGTAGTGTTCCTTGGCAACGTCGAGCAACTCGGCGAGCCGGCGCATGCATTCGGCAGTGTCCTCCTGCTCCAGCAGGGAGGCCAGTCGCTCGATCTCTTCTCGAATGGGCACAAGCGCAGCCAGTTTCCGGTCCAATTCGGCGATATCGGCCTGGATCTGTTGGTAGCGCTGGACTGACCCCCTGAGTTCCGCGATATCGACGTCGTCGCGTTGGAGCAGGTAGTTGCAGACGAAGTCTTCCACCGACCGCATGTCCTCGAAAGACAACGCCATGATGAAGGCCTTGATGAACCGCTCGGGTTCCGGGACACGTCTGCCGGTGAACAGGACACGCATGTATTCGCGGATGAACTTAGGGGCCGAGGTTGATTGGTGCTCGAACAGTTCGCCACCGGAAGCCCTGCATTCCGTTTCCAACCTCCCCTTTAACGTCGGCCAGGACGAGGGGCGGGTTTGATCACCTTCGCGGTCGAGGAACATCGTCGAGTCGATGGACACGCCGGTGGCGACATATCGACCGACGACGCGGGCGACATCCTCGTTCTCCGCCACCTCTATGCACAGACCCAACGCGATCGGGCGCTCGAGACCTGCGCCACCGAAGTTGAGAACGAGATGGCTCACGCCTTGCCGGCGCAGGGAGACGCCCTGATCGGTTTGCCCCAGGCAATAGCTGCGCAGGGTACGGTCGGATCGCCCGCCACCCTCGCCTGCGGAACGGTTGAACTTATAGAACGAGGCGGAGCCGCCGGTCATCACGGCCTGGATCAAGTCTATGAGCGTGGACTTTCCGGTCGCGTTCTTGCCGAGCACGGCGGTGTTGCCGGAAAAGGCGATGTCCGCCACCGAGAACAGGTGCCAGTGCACTAGGGAGATACCGGTGAGCTGGATCATCGCTCCTCCTCCACTGTTTCTTCCGGTCCTGTCCGATCGTCGGCGGGCACCGGATTCTGGCCGAGGAAGGCCCCGAGCGAAACCAGGAACTCTTCGCCCGCGAGCAGGCTGACGATGGGACGGATAACCAGCTCCTGGTCCTGCCCCTCGTCGTCGAAGACGTGCAGCTTCACGACTGCCCTCCGCCCGAGGTCCTGGACGGCGTCTCGGAAATCCTCCACTCGCAAAGCCTGGCGACGGGATCGGGACACAAGATCGGTATACCCGTCATATGCCTCGTTGAGCGTCGTCAGGACGCTGCCGTAGTCGCCGACATTGCCGTCCTGAACGCCTTCCTGCCACTGCCGCGCGAGTACCAGCAGCACCATCGTCTCGTTGACGCTCATACGGGGATGGCCGACCCGCTCGACATCGGGAAATATCCCGGCCCACCCCTCGCTCTCGCGGATAACGAGACGATAGCCGGCAGTATCGAAGAAGCGCTCGATCGGCGCGACCACCGCAGGACGCCTCAGGATCTCGAGCATGGGCGGAGATCCACGGTCCTCGGTGTGCAGGAACTGATGCCGCAGCAGATGGTGTATGGTCTGCGTGACGCGGTCCATGACCCGGGGGTCCCGCGCTTCGAGATCCCTGAATTCAGCCAGCACGTGCTACCTCCGTCATCCCGAGCGTCCCGATCCGGCGGATGGAAAAATCCTCGCAGTCAAGCCAATCGTTGTCGACCCTGCTTTCCGGGATCGCCCGGAATTCGTAGACCCCCTTCAACCGCCGCGACAGCGCATCGGGATACTGACCGTTCAGCATGCCGCGGGCCGCTCGTCGCAAGGCCTCGAAAGCGAGGAAATCGTCGAGATCCGCGATGCCCAGATCGCGGGCGAAAACCACCGATTCCGAGACCCGGATATCGAGGAAGGAAAGCACCTTTTCAGGCACGATGGTTATCCGGTCCAGATAGTCGCGCTCGAGCTGCCGACGCAGGAGATGGATAGGCTCGGGCTCTGCCACAGTGACCGATTCCGTATCAACGACCGGTCGATCGCCCCGCGGTCTCGCCAGTAGCCCCGCGGAATATGGGCCGACCACCGGCTGCAGGAACCCCGGAACCGACAGATCTCTCCGTACCCCCTTGCGGTGCTCGATCAGACGGTCGAGGTCGATCGCGAGTTTCTCGCTCAACCTGAGGAAAGCATCGGCGCGCCGTCCGGCGTAGCGGACGGTGTTGCGCAACCGCACCTCCAGTCTCGCCCTTTGCTGCTGGATGCGCAGGAAGGCCTCGTCTATCTGCCCCAGTACGCGACGTATGCGGTAAAGGTCGTCGAACACCAGGTCACGTGCGCCATCGCGTCCTGCGGCGATGCCGGAATCCGAGTAGGCCGCGGCGAGACTATCGATGTCCACAGGAGAATCCTCGAGGCGTTGAATGGAGTCGAGGATGGCATAGCGAAAGCGGTACGGGTGCGCGGTGGTCGAAATCGCCGCGTAGTCCTTGAGCAGGATACGGTCCACGAAATCCTCGAAGAAGTGTTGTAGACGCTCGCTCAAGTCGTTGCTGGCAAGCACATGCCTCTCGATCTCGCGTAGGGAGGAAAGAACGCTGCGCAGATAGCGACCGAAACCCACCGCATCCTTGGCGGCCTTGTGCAATCCCAGGGCGTTGTGGGCGGCGCTCACCCTGACGGCGTCGAGGGCGTTCCGCACTTCGACGATCAGTCCGCCAAGCTGTTCGGAGCCTCCTTGCCGTAGGGTAGAGAGAAAGTCCGCAAGACGCATGGCCGAGGACGGCATGTCGACGGTCACGCGCATGCCATAGCGGGATTCTTCCAGCCAGCCCGTGTCAACCAGTCGGGCGTAGATGTGGCGGGCCCGCACCATGGCCTCTTGCGTAGCCTCCCTGTCCACCTCGGCGCGTTTGCGGGTACGCAGCCTGCGCCCCCGGGACGACACCTGATCGAGGGTGACGAGGTTCCCTTCGTCGTGCCAGAGTTCCGGATGGGATGCCAGCACGTCATAGGCGATGCCGACGAGTTCGTTCCTGGTAGGAAAAAGCAGGTCAGAACCGAAGCAGTCGTCGTAGATACGAAGAAGGACTTCTTCGTAGAGCCTGCGGTTCTCGCCCGCGAACAGCATGAAAATGTTTGGATGCAGCGTACCGAAGATCATTCCGTACAGCCGATCAATAATGAAACCGGGAACAACCTCGCGCTCCGAAATGGATCGACCGCCGCATACGATCGCGCAACCAGAACAACATGCTCAGCAGGCGACCGATAGTCCTTCTCATTGATATTCCACAGATGCCTCCCGCATGGCAAAGTGTCCGGGCTGTCTGAAAGAGACGAGATTCGAAACCGATCCGGTGACCTCCGGCCCGCCGAAAATCGATGGGGGGCAACCGGTGGCGGGAATATCTGGGCTACCTATATTGGCCTCGGAAACACTTGTGCTTCAGGGGCATTATCTTGAACGTGAAGGAAAAGCCGCTACGGACTCGCCGGGTGCTCCTCTTGGTCGGCGCAGGCGCCTCGATCGGATACGGGGCGCCGTCCACATGGCAGCTCACCGACGACATCGGGCACCGGCTTAAAGCACGCGAGTGGATGAAGAGCAGCGGTGCCGTGGAGGCTTATCGGCAGATCGCTGAAACCCTTTCGCGATATCTCAAGCATCCGAAAGGCGCCAACTTCGAGCAGATCTATCACGTGGCGCACGAACTGTCGGCGATGGAGACACCGGGCGACAATGCCGTGGACCAGTATCGGCCGCTCCTTGCGCCCTTCCTTAAAAGGACGGCAGGCCTGGACGCCGAGGCCTGCCGGATTCTTTGCGACGGGATCGTCGATGCCATTTACGGAAAGCTGTCGGAGTGCTGTGAAATCGCCCCGTCCAGGCTTGCGCCGTTGGGCGGTTTCTTGCGCGGCCTGCGCGAAAACTACGTCACACGCGTCTACACCACGAACTACGACGACTTCATTCTCCAGTCTGCGCCGGACCTTTTTACGGGCTTTCCTGCCTCACGCGCCTCCGGCCCGAAAATGGTCGACCCCGCGAGGATATGGGGCCGCGGCGATGACGACTGCGTCTTTCACTTGCACGGTTCGGTACATTTGGGGTTTGCCCCGACCGTGAACTGGGATGCCGACTTAGGCGACTTGTATTGGTATGACGAGAGGGACGAGGCAAGGCGTAATGCAGGATTCCACGGCAGCGATGTATCCCGCATGGACGGCACGGGATACATGAGGACGGCAGTCATTACCGGCTTGGACAAGCTGTCCCGTCTGCAACGCAGCCCGATGTCCCACTACTACGCATCTTTCGCGCGGGACGTGATGTCGGCCGACCTGCTGGTCATGGTCGGATACGGGATGGGTGACCTCCACCTCAATTCGTGGATATCGGCTGCACGCAGGAAGGGAGGAGCCCCGCCGATCGTGCTGATCGACAAGTGGGATCAGCCATTCCTCAGAGCCAGCGCCCATGAATGGGGCCGGCGCGAGACGGCGATGCTGCACGAGTTCCGGATTAACGCCAGGGGCTATGCCGGAGGAACCAAGTTCGGCACGGGCTGGACACTGGCGACGGACGGAGAGTCGGCGATTTGGGACCGTGGGTTCGACGCGTTTCTCGATTCGCCTGAAGAGTTCGGGGAGGCCCTGAGGAAGATCGGTTTCCTGAATACGAGCGAAACTCAGTAGCCCCGTACTGCCTTACCAGTGGCTACGGCGGCGGCGCCAAAAGCTGACGATCGGTACTGCAACAAGCAGGAGAACGGCACACACGGCAAGAATGACCGCGATCAAAGCGATGTCCATGGGTGCCCCAACAACCGATGCGATTGAATCGCGCGTACGCAGTACGGATCGCGCCAGGTCAGCGTGGGTGCTTCGTGTGAAGGAGTTCCTAACGGTGGGAAATCGTGATCAGGACGGGCGACGGGAAGCCTGTAGTTCAGTTCCGTCAACGATCCATAAAAGGAGTGATTTGCCGAGGCCGATTTTTCCTCGATGCTCCCGCCCAATATAGGATTGCCTTTTCCTCCACGAAGCCGCGTAATCAGGCATCGCGTTACTTGGAAGTGCACGGGAAGAACTTCTGCTTGGATAGGTCCTTCCATACCTGTGGGCCGATCTCAATCCGCTCGGGAAACAAGCGGCATCGTAAAACTTCGGTTCGGCCAGATTGGGGGAGAATTCACTTGCTGGAGTGTGATCTTGTTCTCAAAGGCGGCGTCACGTCCGGCGTCGTTTATCCGCAGGCCATCGTCGAGGTGGCGCGCAAGTATCGTCTGCGAAACGTAGGCGGGACGTCCGCCGGGGCTATCGCCGCGGCCGTCGCTGCGGCGGCTGAGTATCGGCGTCAGTCCTCGCCTGGGATCGACGATTTCTCCGGCTTCGACGCCACCGCGGCCATAGCGAAGGAATTGGGCGAAGACCTGCTAGGGCTGTTCCAACCTTCCCCCCCGCTGGCGGGAGTGTTCGCGATCGGAATCGAACTCCTGGGGGCCGAGAAGAAGCATCGTGCTTGGCGGGTCGCCAGGACGGTGGCGAGAGTCTTTCCGTGGCACTTCGCCGTCCCGGCTGCCGTTACTGTCATGCTTGTCGTCTTTGCCGCCCCGACCGAAAACTGGGCTCTCATGGCCCTGGGCACTCTCCTAGGAACGCTCATGCTGTTCGGTTCCCTCGCGTGGTCACTCGGGAGGACAGTCCTGCAGACGCTGCCCCGGCACGACTTCGGCATCTGCTCGGGTTTGTCCCAGCCGGGCTTTGCAAAAGATTCCGCCTCACCCACTGCGGCTCTCACCGAGTGGCTTGCCGACAAGATCGATGTGGTCGCGGGTAGGGATCCGAGCGGCACTCCCCTAACGGTGGGAGAACTAGAGGCAAAGGGAGTCCGGGTCGCTGCGGTGACAACCGATCTGTCGTCACGACGACCTTACGAGCTCCCTCTCAAGAGCAGGCACCACTTCTTCAGCAAGGCCGAGTTCGAATTGCTGTTCCCCAAGCGGGTGATCGACTATCTCGTGGAGGGGCAGGAGCCATTATCCGGAGCCAGTCCGCCGGACCTCTTCCAGTTGAAGGTCGGGGCGGAGTTCCCTGTCATTCTCGTTGCGCGTATGAGCCTCAGCTTTCCGGGACTCATCCGCGCGGTACCGCTCTACCGCTTCGACGATCAATTGCCTGCCGAGGGCGGTGATCGCGGTAGGGTGCGCCGCTGCCTTTTTTCGGACGGCGGTATTTCGAGCAATTTCCCGATCCACTTTTTCGACACCTTCCTCCCGCGGCGGCCGACATTCGGTATCACGCTTACGGATTGGAACGCCGCCCGTCACCGCGAGATACGGGTCTTCCTGCCGAAGCGATGGCGCCAAAGCACCGACCTGCCGATTGCGCCTATCGTCGGGTTAGGCGATTTCGCGGGGAGCATCCTGCAAACCGCGCGCGAATGGCAGGATACCTTGCAGTCGTTGTTGCCCGGATACGCCGAGCGCATCGTCGAAGTTCGGCTTGATCCCGAGAAGGAGGGAGGCCTGAACCTGACCATGTCCAAAGGCACGATCGAGAACCTCGTCGAATACGGTCGGCAGGCGGGAACTACCCTGACGAGCCAGTTCGATTTCGACGAACATCGCTGGCGCCGGGCGCTATCCCTATTGCCGGAACTCGAAACCACTCTTCGAGGCTTTGCGACCAGCCATGCCTCCAGACCCGACGGCGCCGATCCCGACGCGCTGACGTATGCCGCGATACTAGGGGAATATGAGCCGAGGTCGTACGAGAACCCGGCACCATGGCGCGAGACCGTACTCGCGCCGTTCGCCTCGGCGCTGGCGGATATCGGCACGGCGGCCCAGGACAGGCTCGGTTGCACGCCCGTGGAAACTGTTGTCGAAGGAACCGTGCCCGCAGTCGATTCAACCATTCGGCTGATGGCGGCCACCGACCGCGCGCCGCGCCGATCTACCGAGGGATGAGGGACAGGGATGTTCTTTTTCGACAATGCTCGCCGGGGCACCACGTTCCCGCGCTCGCTCGACCAGGACGCCTTGCGTGAACCACTGGACCAGATCCGAAGATACTTCGAGCTCGACGACAAGCGTCGTAGCCAGACGGATGTCCCTACGGTCTGGAAGCGTCCGTTCGATGAAGACGTTCTTCAGGCACTGACGAACCTTTCCCATGGGAAGTGCGCATTTTGCGAGCAACAAGGGTTGGTTCTCCAACCCTATAGGTTTCGCCCCCCTGCCTATGCAGAGCCAAGAACACAGTCCGATGACAAGGACAGCTACCTGTGGCTGGCGTTCAGCTGGGAGAACTTGTTCCCCATCTGCCAAGACTGTCGTCAATCGACGAAATCGATGTTCCCGGTGGAGGGAATTGTTCGGGAAGCCAAGCCTTCTCCGATGCTCCTCGACCCGCGCGCTCGCCTGAAGTTCAACGAGCGGCCGATCCTTCTCAGTCCCGGAGAACGCTCGGTAAGCTCGAGTGCCTTCGGAATTCGACTTGATGGAATACTTGTCGGTAAAGGGCCCCGGAGTCGGGAAACCGTCGAACGTTTCGATCTCAACCGCCGCCAGCTGGTAGAACGGCGAGCAATCGCACTTCAGGCTGAACTTGACCGTATATCGATGGGAAGTCCCACCCAACCCTTGCGCGACGCCGAATTCGGCGGCTCCATCTTTCTGCTTCAGAAGCGGTTGGCCGATGCAATGGGACGCCCCCCTGTACCAGCGGCAAGAATTGGCAGGGTATGGAGGGAGGCGGCTCAGGGCCCGCGGTTCCGAGAGCAATTCGCCGAAGCAGTCGAACGGTTGAAAACGCAGGATGCCGGCATCGAGGTCGCGCCTGCCGAACGCGTGAAGGCACCGAGAACCGAATCCCCGCTCAACCGCGTTCGAATACGCAACTTCAAATCGCTGGAGTTCATCGAGTTCGACATGCCGAAGGCGACGCCGGTTGCGACAACCACAGACTACACGGAAATGGCAAAGACGCCCTGCCTACTCATTCTGGGCGAAAACTCCACTGGCAAAAGCAGTATCCTCGAGGCGATCGCGTTGGCCTCGATAGAAGAGGCAACGAGACGCGCGCTCATCCCCGCCCCAAGGAAGCTGACCCTTAATCCGGACTACATGGGAGCGCAGGGGAGGCGACACGAGCCAAGGGAAAGCAACGTCATCCTTGATCTGGACGACGGTCGACTCGAAATCTCCATCGAAGGCAATTCCTTCATCGACCTTGGCTCACGGGCCCGCCCCCAGGTTTTCGCCTATGGCGCGCATCGCCTCTACGGTGACAAGAAACGGTCGGACGAATTGCGCCATGTAGACACGCTGTTCAAGAACGACCGGGCGGTGTCAAACCCCGAGCCTTGGCTCGTTGAACTCCACAGGCGAGACCCGAAGGATCTCGACGAAGTGGCAAGCGCCTTGAGACACATCATCCAGATCGAAGGAGAATTCCGGGATATCGAGGTTGCCAAGGAAGGTGGAAAATCACGCTGCTACATCAACATAAACCGGACCCGTGCGGACGGTACGACATACGTCCTGCGACAGCGCCTTGACGCTGCTTCCTCCGGATATCGAGCCGTCCTTGCCCTGGTCTGCGACATCTTCCAGGGTCTGATGGAAAGCCAGCAGAGAAGCGGAGGTAAGACCACCCGCGCCCGCGCTGCCCGCGAAAGCGCCGCCATCGTTCTCGTCGACGAAATCGAGGCCCATCTCCATCCGCGCTGGAAACTCCAGATCATCGCTGGCCTTCGGGCCGCCCTTCCGCAGGTGACATTCATCATCACCTCTCATGATCCGCTCTGCGTGCGTGGCATGGGCAAAGGCGAAGTGATGATGCTCAATCGCTACCAGAACGCGGCGCCCGATCAGGATCGCACCATGCCGGAGGTCGTGGAACGGATCACGGAATTCGACGACATCGAGAATTTCACTATAGAGCAGCTGCTGACCTCGGAGCTCTTCCAGCTCTATTCGACCGACGACCGGCGAACGGAGGAGACATTCGCAAGGGTGGCGAAACTGCTTGCCGAAAAGCGAGACGAACGCGAATTGAGCCCCGCGGAACGTGCAGACCTCGAACGCTTTCGATCGCAGATCGCGGATGCCTTGCCATATGGACGCAACGAGGTGACGCAACTCGTTCAGGAAGCGGTCGCCGAATACCTGGCGAACCGTCGGGCCATGGATTCCGCAAGCGCGAACTTGGCCCGAACCCGGGCGAAGGCGGAAGTCGCGGACTTCCTTCGGGAGATCCTGGAGTGATCAAGGCCAATCGTAGCACTGTGAAGACGCCACCCAATCTCCACAAGGGCCGTCCCTCGGACGGCAAGACCGAACTACAGCTCGTGACCGAACACATGGCAGGACCGGATGCTGCCACGGCCTACGACTTCACGAGATACAAGGAGGCAACTGTAAAGGACGCTCTCGAGCAACTTTTCCACGGCAAGTGCGCCTATTGCGAGAGCTTTTACGCAGGCGTCCATCCAGTCGACGTCGAACACTACCGGCCGAAGGGAGAGGTCGATGGCGTCGCTGGGCACCGTGGATATTGGTGGCTTGCCATGAACTGGGAAAATCTGCTGCCCAGCTGCATCGACTGCAACCGCCGAAGAAACCAGAAGGCGCCAAAGCCGAGCAAGGACGGGCGCCCCACCCTCCTCGAAACCGGCGATTTCGATCGGTCCAAGAGCATCCTGATGGGGAAGCAAAGCATTTTCCCCCTGGCCGGAAGCCATCGCGCGGCCGGCCCTGGGGACGACGTCAATGCTGAAGACCGCCTGCTTCTGGATCCAACCCGTGATGACCCAGACGACCATCTCGTCTTTCATGTCGACCGCGACCACCTGATTAGCATTGTTTATCCCAAATCGCTCGACATCGGTGGAGTGGCGCCCTTGCCCGACCCCATTGCCGACCACGAAAGCCTCGTATCCAAAGCGGCGGCTTCACACGTTAGCGCCAAGGGAATGGTTTCCGTCCAGGTCTACGGGCTGAACCGCTTGGGGCTGGTTCAGGCCCGAACCAGGGTCATGCGCGACCTGGAATTCCTGCTGGCCCTCTCGATCAACCTCTTGGAGGCGGCGATAGAGCTCGAAGTCCGGAATGACCGGCGTAGGGCAGAGCGCCCGACCGCTTCACCGGATCTAGCCTCGCGACTTGCTTCCGACATTGCGATCGATGAGCGGATCGCAACGAAGCTCCGCAGGTATGCCAACGAGACACGGGAAAAGATCCGGGAACTTACGGAACCGCGTGCTCCATACTCCAGGCTGGCACGCGCTTGGGTGGAAAGGTACTTGGCGCCCTGATCCGGCACTAGGGCCCGCCGTCACGGGGGGAGACCTGCTGGACGAGGGCGCATCCGGCAAGCTCAACTGACCTACTCACGCGGCTAGACCTGGCCGATTCTCCGTTGACCTCTCCACCTGCAGACGAACGTTCCGAAACGCGACGATTGCGGCAGCTTGATCGGCCTAATCGAGGCGCTCATGTCTCCTCATTCGTTCGCGCCAGGCGCATTCCCCACCGCGGGAGAAGGGGGCGACCCCACGTTTTGCCCTGCTACACTTGCTCGCCTTCGATGAGGGTGCTGGCTAGCAATCGATCGACCACGAGCTCGTTCCAGGCGTCCTCTAGACGCTTGTCGACCTTTGTCCGCGCATCAGCCAGCTCACCGTTGTCTTCGAACCATTCCTTCACCTGGTCGGCAATGTCCTCGCGGTAGCCCTTGCCGCCGCCGTAGCGCGCACGCAAATCCGACCAGAAGCCTTCCGCACCGTCCAGATAGGGCTTGAATGAATTGCGACCGATGCTCGACGCCCGGGAAAGAAACTCCTGTCGCCAGTCGGACAGGTCTTCCCTAAGCGTCTGCAGCAGGCCCAACACTTCAGGCAATTCCTCGAACCGTTGCTCGAGGCTCTCCACGCGGCCCTTGATCTTGACCAAGTGGTCAGCGGTCCGCCGGTAAGCGTCCGCACGGACGCCCGAACCGATCATGTGGTGGATGTCGAAATTGTCCCAGCCGCCTCGGCGACTTATCGAAGCGGCGATCGAACTCGGGTGTCCGGTCGCCAACTCCTCGATCAAAGTCTGATGAGCGGACCGTACGCTCGTCGGTAGCGACTTGTAGGCCTTTGCCATGGCCCTTGCCTCTTGGGCTATGGCAATCCGGGCTTGCTGGATCCGCGCAGCGTCGGCGTTGGTGACCAAGTCGTCGGAGAGGGCGACAAAGCGGTGGAGCCGATCAAGCTGGTGCTGCCTCATTCTCGCGATCCGGTCATTCAGCTCGTCCCACACAGGGCCTGGCTGGTCTGATAGCGCATTGAAGAATAGCGAGGGCACCTTTGGCAGTCCGGCTTCCGCGAGGCTTGAACGAATTTGATCCTCGCGGATGCCGTAGCCATGCTCGATGGACTCCGCTGGCTCGCCACTGCCGTCGATGACTTTCAGGGCCTGGTCGTTTTGCGGGAGAACAAGGATCGCTAGACGCTCTCGCTCGAACGCATCCGAACCGAGCGCCGACAAACTCTTCATGAGCTTGAGGGGGTCGGCTCCCGGTGCATCGTTGAAGGCCGAACACAAGACGATGAGGGTACGCCCCTCATTGGCCAGTTTCTCGAGGTCCGAGCGCTCGATCGTCCCGTGGATGCCCTTCGTATCGATTACACTTACGTCGAACGTGGAGTTCCGCATCGCGGCCTTGGGTACGAAGACCGTCACCCTCTGAGGCAGGGAGAAGCGAGGATCAAGACCGAAGTTGATGGCTGTGATGTTCTTGGATAGCCAAGCCAAACCTTCTTCATTCGTCTCGGAAAGGATCAGTTGGGTTTCCGTGCGTTCTGGCAACTTCATCCTGTTTACGATCGCCTCCACGACGTCCTCTGCACTAGAGCTGTCGAGGAGTTCCGCGATCGGATCGATCTGCGATTTGATGTCTGACGGGTTCCGGCGCTTGCGGATATCAGCCATGTTCCGGACCGCCCGTTCGAGTTCGGTGGGAATGCCGCCCTTACCCTCTACGACCGCCCGCACCATCTCGGAGACGAGGAGGCGGATTTCGTCTTCGCTTCTGGGTTCCACCCCGATCCCATATGCGGGCTGTACGCGGATTATGACTTCGCTGGTCGTCGTACGGCCGCCGGTAGCGGGGAACACCGGCTGTGGCACCCCACCCTTGTCGGGAATGACCAGGTTGGTAAGCAGGGATAGCGCGGTGGTCTTGCCGACACCAACGCTGCCGACGAACGCTACCGCATGGTCGGTTTTGTCCAAGAACGCCGCACTTGACTCGAGGTTATCGCGGATGAGTGTCAGCGGCGCATCGAGCAAGGCGTCGTATTGGCTGCTTCGCTGGAATTCGTCGAGCTTTTGGAGCGCCAGTTCGGCCTCCCAAAGGGATTCGCGATCCGGATGCATGACGCTTGGGCGCTCCGACATCCGCCAGTCCCGCCCGTAGAACTCAAGCACCTCTTTACTTCCCGGTGTATCGAGCGCCTCGAGGTAACGGCGAGCCATCTGGTCGTCGGTCATCTCGCTTTGCTCCAGCCGCGAAATGACGCTCGGGTTCACACCCAGAAGCTTGGCCATTTCGGTCTGCTTGACCTTGGCGAGCTCGCGGGCACGTTTTAAGGCCGAGGTGGGTATCGACATGGTCGCCTCCAAAATTGCTAAGCCAGTATCCACGCAATCAGCAATTTTGCAATAGTGTATTTTCAATATTGCAGCAAACTCTTGTTCTTTGCGTGACTTCGTGCAATTTCTGGGGTGTCGCCCGCGGCGTAAACCAAGCTGCGGCCCCGCGTAACGATGTGCTATGGGTATGCATATGGCTGGCAAGAAGAAGTTTCCGCTCCCCGATCGCCTGGGCGATTGGGTTCTCGGCGAAAAGATAGCCTCGGGCGGCAATGCCGATGTCTTTCACGTTTGCAATTCCGTCGACGGACGAACCGCGGCGATCAAAGTCCTTAACCAACTGGGTAAGGAGCCGTACACCCGCTTTCAGAACGAGATAGCGGCACTGGGGCAACTCGATAAACTAGATGGCATCGTCCCGATGCTCGATCATCGTTTTCCGGACGATCCCAAGGCCAAGCCCTGGTACGTCATGCCCTTGGCTCAGGCGAGCGGCTCTTTCCTTTCCGGGAAAGACAGCAAGGCCGTGGTAGAAAGCTTTGTCCGTTTAGGAGAAACCCTGGGCGAACTGCACTCCCGCGGCATGGCTCACCGGGATATCAAGCCACAGAACATTCTGGCTTTAGGCGGCAGGCTCTGCTTCTCCGATTTCGGCTTGGTGAAGTATCCGGATTTGAGTCCCGTCACCCCCGATCGACGGGACGTCGGGGCAAAGTTCACAATGGCCCCCGAAATGAGGCGGCAGGCTGCGGCGGCGGACGGCCTTCCCGCAGACGTGTTCTCTTTCGCCAAGACATTGTGGATCTTCCTGTCACGGGACGAGCTGGGCTTTGACGGCCCGTATATCGCCTCGTCCCGGGTTGGCTTGAAGAACTTCCTCGGCGATCAATACACGACCGGCCTCGACGAGCTGATGTCGGAATGCACCGAACATGACCCCGCCGCCCGACCCTCCATCGCCGACGTCGTCACGCGATTGCGCGAATGGCTCAAGGTGATCGATGACTTCTTCCTGAGGAACCACCTGGAATGGCGCGAGTTCGCAACCCGGTTCTTCCCGATCCGCACGCCGTCGGAAGCGACATGGACGGATTTCGACGCCATGGTGGATGTGCTCGACCAGGTGGCCAAGGTGCCCAGCCTCAACCACATGTTCTTGCCCACTGGCGGGGGATTTACCCTTTTGGGGGCGAAACCTGCCGCCGAACCCGGCTTCATCGAGCTGGACGTCGATCTGACCATCCTGCTGAAACCGCGCAAGGTCAGCTACGTCTCGTTCGGCATGGACACCAAGTGGGATTATCTTCGGCTGGAGGCAGAACCGGTCAAGCCAACAGGGCACTACAAGGTCTCCGACGACTCGCTTCACGAGTACCTGTCCGAGCTCGGGCCGGGCAGATACGCCCATCCCGACGTTTGGGACCAAGGCCGGGAGGACGGACGTCCTCTACCCCGGGGCTCCAGGGGCGTGACGCGCTACCTTGGCGGGAGCTTTGTGTTCTTCAGTACTGCATCGCCCTACAATCGCGACCCTTCCACGTATGACGCGCGCCACCAGAAAATGTCCGAGTCGGGGTTCCGTGAGTACATAGAACGAAACGCCTCGAACTCCGCAGCAAAGGCAACCGAGAAAGCAGGAAGGGCTCTCACCGAGATCGGACAACCGTCCATATAGCGGTTGGCGTCAAGCGACCTAGCCGGGCCGCTCTATGCTTTTTGCACTCGGTCCTCGAAGTGCGTTCGCCTTGTCGAGATCAGTGATCGTCGCCTTGGTCGCCAGATGCGTGCTGCGGTAGACAGTGAACGCGACGAAATCCACGAGTTGAATAAGCGGGCCCACGCCTCTCGTGGTGGCGGCATCGAGTCCCGGGCCTTGAGAAGCAAGAGGAAGAACACGCGCCCGTCCCGCTCGGAGAGATCGATACCATCGGCGGTGAAGTCCCCGAGCCGGCATACTTGAGACAAAGAGCTAATGGCAGCTTTCAGGAATTCGAGATGCGGGTCCGAGCGACCGGAACGGGCGCCTTGCAGTTGGACAGCTGTTGACCTCATGGTGGTCGCTCATGCGACATCAGCCAGTGATAAGACCACCGCTGACGAAAACCATGAAGATGCTCGGGTTCAACGCGCCTAAAAGCATAATCTCCCCCACGAAACAAGCGTCGCCGCGGATATCGGCGAACTGGCTATTTCTCCAGCATCCGATACTCGATGCCCGTCCGGCACCAGGCGGAGCAGCGCCTGCGGACACCCGACCTGTCAGGTGTCGCAGGGGCCATGATCGCGATCATGCGAGGGCCGCCTCCGTCAGGATGTCTTCGTCCGGGAAGATGCCTGCGTCCCTGACCTTTCGCTCGGCCAGTGCCGGATCCGACGAGAAATAGACGACTACAAGGTCCTTCAAAGCCCGGGTGCAACAGACATAGAAGAGACGACGGGTACGTTCGACCGCAGTCTCCTTTCCTTCCTCCAGGTTCCTCAGGTCGGTCTTGGACGGAGGCTTCACGCCGAAATACTTGTCGTAGGAAAACTGGACATGGGTGCCCTCGTCATCGTCGAGGACGACCAAGACGCGTTCGAACTCGGCGCCTTTGATGCCTTGGTGGGTGGAGAACGGGGAAAGTTGCTGAGTGTATCTCCGGTACCCGAGGAACTGGCTGGCCGGGCAGGCCAGATACCGGTCCATGGCGAGGACCTCCCTGTCCGTGTCGTCCTGCTCGCCGTCTTCTTCTTCGTCCTCGGCATTTTCGTCGGCTTCGGGCTCGGCAACCGGCAGCCCGAGATAGGACGTCAGCCGAGGGTCGAGCGACATGAGGCCCTCGGTATGGACGTGAAGAAGCACGTCCCTGACCGTAGCCTTTTCGTCCGACATCAACCTATCGAGCTCCAGCACCGCTTTGCGCAGGGCGGCGAGCAGTTCCGCCGCCGTTGTCCGGGCCAAAGCCGAACGCTCCAGTAGCGGACTGTAACTGCGGAGCAGCGACATGACTGCGAATTCTTGGCCCAACGATATCGCCTCGACGACCGGAAGAACGAACTTATCGAACGGCTTGAGGGGCCAGGCGGTGGCGTCTAGGAAACCGTTGGCGAAGGCTGCGGGCGCTTTGTCGTTCATCGAGGCGTAAAGTTCTCCGAACCCCAGCCGATTGGCCGCCATGCGATGCACGATCACCAGCAGCTTGTAGTCCGCTTCCTGGCCGTCGCCCCAAGCGGGATCGTCCACTTTCCCGGCCATGAAATGTCTGACCGCTGCCAGTCTCCGGTCACGCCCGTCGCCTGCTGGGAGGACGAAGATGCGCGCCGAGCCCTCCACGGGCTCCCGGAGACCGGTCGTCTGGTTCAGTTCCGAGCGCCCCCCGGTCTGTACCAAGTCGTCACCATCGCGGCGTATCGCGTTGGCGACTGCCAGCACCCTGGTGGGGCACCGGAAGTTCTCCTCTTTCGGGATCGTCTCCCAACCTTCCTCGATATCGATCGCACCTGTCCCGGTCGGATAGATCCGCTGCATCGGATCGCCGAAGAATCCCAGGCAGAAGTCGGCACCCGCTTGCAGCGCTACTGCCTTGAGTGCGGCGACGACCGCCGGTTGAGTGTCCTGGCTCTCGTCAACGAAAACGATCGGGAATTGCTGGGCCAGCAATGTACGGAAAAGGGGGCGTTCCGCCAGGAAGTACGTGGCCATGCGGATGATGTCGTCGTGGCCGAGGACGCCTTTCGGGTAGTCGCTGCCGGTGCCGTAGGTGAAGCCTTGCACCTTCTCTACAGCCGGGAGCGAGCTCTCGTAACGCTCGATGTCGAGCCTGTTCTTGTCCCTTGTGCGTTGCTGGACCGTCGGACCGAATTCGGCTGCGGCCTGAAGCAGCTCGGCGATGCGCTCCTCGATCCGGTGTAGCACCCAAGCCTTGATGTCGGCCTGGAACGACCTTGTGATCGACCAGAGGAAACTATGGATGGTTGAGACGTGGATCAGGGGATCGTTGCCGACATCGGCCCAAATCTCGGCTGCGGCAATTTCGGTGTACGTGATGCAGGCAACCCGTCGCCGGCTACGCTTGAGTTCCTTGCCGCGCACCTTGATCGCGGCGTCGAGCGCTACTGGCAAGGGCGAACGCTTGCCTGGCAGTTGGATGTTCAGGGTCATGAGACCTCCTTGGTTGTGCACTCAGACGCGAGAACAAGCCTCTGCCCTTGACTAAACGAATCAGTCAATGCAGTATTGTTTTGCGCTTTTTGGTGCGTTTGAAAGAACTAGGTGGAGGCCTTGGCCTGTGAAACGGGCCTCCATTTAGTTTCCATGTATTCCTCCTCAGAAAACAACGATCATCATCGCGGCTAAAAATCGCCGACAACACGATACTGTCTGATTCCTTCTAAAGTGAACATACCATATTATTCGATAATCCTTTGATTTTTCCCGTAATTATCTATCCTTCACTTGAGAATACTCTAACCTTTAGAGCAGCAAACTTCCAAGGATTCAGGCGATGACTATCCTTGGTGGCGAAGGATAGATGGACCTGAGGTCGTGCCTAGGGTCATCAACTCTCAGTCGAAAGTTCGGGCCTAGGGCCAAGTCTCGTTGCCGCTGGATTGAAATTCCCCGGGCGCGAACTTCCCCACCCCCGGTTTGAAGAATTCGAAATGCCGGAGTTGATGAGGCCTCGACGCGGACACCCGCCCCAACCGTCAGCTGTGAACTCCATCCCTCCAGGACGCATTCCGGGTCATAACGCCGGTGGGAGGTTTTCGGGCCAGGATTGAGAGCGAGGTGTGAGGGGCACTGGAGCCAAACGCTCAACAAGATCCCAAAATGCCGCCCAAAGCCAAGTCGACGCAAGAAAACCAGAAATCTGAGTGGTCCTGATCCGACGGACCGGTCCGATCCATAGCGCGGCCAAAAATTGGGATCGAAGTCGACCGGCGCCGTCAGCGTCGCAGTCTTAAGGCGCAATCGTCGCAGTTATTCGCGGTGCGGACAACGCACAATCATTGGCTGGGGTGCTAGGATTCGAACCTAGGAATGCCGGTACCAAAAACCGGTGCCTTACCACTTGGCGACACCCCAACTGGCGCGGTTCCTACACCGTTTGCCGGGGTCGTGCAACACGGCTTGTGAAAGCTGAGCGGGAGGTTGAAAACCAGCGAGCCGATCTGGCCTTGGGCGAGCAAAAAGCTCATGTTTCGTGGTACTTAGCTATTCAGATGCGCCACTCGTACTCAGGGGATAAAGCGAGAGGTCCAATGTTGGGATCGCCGCTTCTTCGCGTGCGCCCGGCGTAGAATTATAGCTAAGCCGCTCTATGGCGATGGCGGGACAAATCGGGACGTCCGGATTCGGTCGACGCGGCGGCGGCCCTACCCGGCACTTAACCCGATTGGCGAGCGAAGCTTTCGGCGCCATTCCGGCCCGAGCATAGGAATGCCCGGGCCGGATGGGACGGTGATGGGCGCGCTCTAGAAATGGACCGACTTGGAATCAATCGGGGTCACGTTCGGCGGAGCGAACTTGGTCAGATCGATCCCTTCCACGGCGGCCTTATATTCCGCGGTGCTCGGGGTGCGGCCAAGAATGGCCGACAGCACCACGACCGGGGTCGAGGCGAGGAGGGATTCGCCCTTCTTTTCGGCGGTGTCTTCGACAACGCGGCCCTGGAAGAGGCGGGTCGAGGTGGCGAGAACGGTGTCGCCCTTTTCGGCCTTTTCCTGGTTGCCCATGCAGAGATTGCAGCCCGGACGTTCGAGATAGAGAATGTTCTCGTATTCCGTGCGGTTGGCGGTCTTGGGCTTGAGGTCATCGAACTCGAAGCCGGAATAGCGCTGGAGGATTTCCCAGTCGCCTTCGGCCTTCAGCTCATCGATGATGTTGTAGGTCGGGGCGGCGACGACGAGCGGGGCTTTGAACTCGACCTTGCCTTCGGCCTTTTCGATGTTTTTCAGCATCTGGGCGACGATCTTCATGTCGCCCTTGTGCACCATGCATGAGCCGACAAAGCCCAGGTCCACCTTCTTGGTGCCGCCATAGTAGGAAACAGGGCGGATGGTATCGTGGGTGTAGCGGCGCGAGATGTCGGAATTGTTGACGTCCGGATCGGCGATCATCGGCTCGTCGATCAGGTCGAGATCGACGACGACTTCGGCAAAATATTTCGCATTGGCATCAGGCGCCAAAGCCGGTTTTTCGCCCGAGCGGATTTCGGCGATGCGGCGATCGGCCTTGTCGATCAGGCCCTTAATCGTCTGAGCGGCATTGTCCATGCCCTTGTCGATCATGATCTGCATGCGCGACTTGGCGATTTCGAGGGACTCGATCAGCGTCGCGTCTTCGGAAATGCAGATCGACGCCTTGGCCTTCATTTCGGCCGTCCAGTCGGTGAAGGTAAAAGCCTGATCGGCGAGCAGGGTGCCGATGTGGACTTCGATGATGCGGCCCTGGAAGACGTTGTCGCCATGCTGCTGCAGCATCTGCGCCTGGGTGGCATGCACCACGTCGCGGAAATCCATATGGGGCTGCATTTTGCCCTTGAACGTCACCTTGACCGATTGCGGGATCGGCATGGTGGCTTCCCCGGTAGCCAGGGCCAGAGCCACGGTGCCGGAATCGGCGCCGAAGGCGACGCCCTTAGACATGCGGGTGTGGCTATCGCCACCGATGATGATGTCCCAGTCGTCCACGGTGATGTCGTTGAGGACCTTGTGGATCACGTCGGTCATGGCGTGATAGCCGCCCTTGGGATCGCGCGCCGTGATCACGCCAAAGTTGTTCATGAAGGCCATGAGTTTTGGAATGTTGGCCTGGGCCTTCTTGTCCCAGACCGATGCCGTGTGGCAGCCCGACTGATAGGCGCCATCGACCAGCGGCGAAATGACGGTGGCCGCCATCGCTTCGAGTTCCTGGGCGGTCATCAGGCCCGTCGTGTCCTGCGACCCGACGATATTCACCGTGACGCGAACGTCCGAGCCGGCATGAAGGACCTTGCCCGGCGTGACGCCGACGGCGTTGCGGTTGAAAATCTTTTCGACCGCGGTGAGGCCCTGGCCTTCGTTCGAGATTTCCTTGTTCGGGGCAAAGACCTGCGGGGCGGTGACGCCGAGAGTCTGGGCGGCAAACGTTTGCAGCTTCTTGCCGAAGACGATGGCGTAGGACGAGCCGGCCTTCATGAACTCCACCTTTTGCGGGGTGAAGGCAGAAGCGATATCGACCAGTTCCTTGCCGTTCTCGTCGCGCAGCGTCTTGGTCTTGGCGTCGATCTTGAGGACAGTGCCGGTCTCGACCGAGTATTTCTGTTCGAGGATCGGATTGCCCTCGTTGTTGAGGATCGGCTTGCCGTCCTCGCCTAGCTTTTTGACCCAGTTCTTGAGGTTGAGACCGATGCCGCCGGTCACATCGACCGTGGTGGCGAAAATCGGGGAAATGCCATTGGTGCCGGCAACGATCGGCGCATAGTTGACGAAAGGCACATAGGGGCTGGCCGGCTTGCCGGTCCAAAGCGCCACATTGTTGACGCCCGACATGCGCGAGGAGCCCACGCCCATCGTGCCCTTTTCGGCGATCATCATCACGTGCTTGTCGGGATGCTGCTTTTGCAGCGCGACGATTTCCTGCTGCGCGGCCGGGGTGATCATGCACTGGCCATGCAGTTCACGATCGGCGCGCGAATGGGCCTGATTGCCGGGGGACAGCAGGTCGGTCGAGATATCGCCCTCGGCGGCGACGAAGGTGACAACCTTGATCTCGTCGGCGACTTCGGGAAGTTTTGTGAAAAATTCGGCCTTGGCGTAGCTTTCGAGCACGTCCCTGGCGACGGCATTGCCGGCCTTATAGGCATCGCGCAGCCGGAACATGTCGGCGTCATAAAGGAAGACCTGGGTCTTGAGCACATCGCCGGCCTGGCTTGCGATCGCAGCATCATTGCCGAGGGCGACATCGAGCAGCACTTCGACCGAGGGGCCGCCCTTCATATGCGACAGGAGTTCGAGCGCGAAGGCGGGCGTGATTTCGGAGACGATGGCTTCGCCGAGGATAATTTCCTTGAGGAACGCGGCCTTGACGCCCGCGGCGCTCGTGGTTCCCGGCAACGTGTTGTAAATAAAGAATTTTAGCGCATCCGCGCGATGCTCGTTTCCGCCATCCCGGATGATGGCGATGATTTCGCCGGTGAGGCCGCCGGCATCGATCGGCTTGGGTGCCAGACCTTGATTAGCTCTGCTTTCGATTTCGGCCAGGTAATCTGAGTAGAGGGTCATCGCGATCTCAACATCGTGGGGGGTGCGGCGGTGATAGCCAGCGCCGGAAAAAGGGACTGTTTGTGCTCAGGTCATACGAGGTTCAGCGCCCGCGTGCCAAGGCCGGCCGCGAACCTAATGCATCTGGGCAAAAAAAGTATTTCCGATTCAGCAAGGAGCGGTCGAAAAATAGCAACGCTCAGAATTGTCCAGCCGCAGAGCCGGCAGGCAAACGCTAAAGCGTTAAATTTTCTGAGAAATTTGGTAGCGAAGCCCAGATTCGAACTGGGGACACACGGATTATGATTCCGTTGCTCTAACCAACTGAGCTACTCCGCCCCAAAGGGCCCGACCTGCGTCGATGGCGCCTTACTAGGATTGACGGACCGTGTCTGTCAAGAGTTGCGGCAAACGGGTCATGATTTTTCCAGACGTTGCATGTGCGTATGGATCAGGGCGAGGTCCTCCTGGAATTTCTGGCGCTCGCGAGCCTTGGTTTCCGGGTCGGGAATGCGGAGCAGATAGGAGGGGTGGTTTGTTATATAGAGCACCGAACCATCCGCAAGATCGATCGGCTGGCCACGCATGCGCGAGATGGAAACCGCTTTTCCGACAAGGCTTTGTGCCGCCGTGGCACCCAGGGCAACGACGATCCTGGGCTTGACGAATTCGCGTTCGAGATTGAGCCAGAAGCGGCAGGCCTGGATTTCGCCGGCATTGGGCTTCTGGTGAATGCGTCTTTTGCCACGCGGGATAAATTTGAAGTGTTTCACCGCATTGGTGACATAGAGACGACTGCGGTCGATGCCGGCGTTTTTGATAGCGTCGTCAAAGACTTGCCCCGCGGGACCAACAAAGGGGCGCCCGGCCAAATCTTCCTGGTCGCCCGGTTGTTCACCAACGAACATGACCTCCGCTGCTTTCGGCCCCTCGCCGAAGACAGCCTGCGTCGCATGTTCGTAAAGCGGGCATCGGCGGCAGTTGTCGATTGCCACGGCGGCATCGGCAAGTGATTGAATTGGCTGACTTTCTTCCTCGATTACGCGCGCTTTCTGGCGCATGTGACGAGCCGGAGGCTGGGTGGTGGCGCGAGCGATCATGTCTTGCTCCATTTGCCGTGCATTGCGGATCAAGGGAGCAATGCGGTCGGCTTCGGGGAGGTTGCGCCAGTATTTGACCGGCATTTCCGATTTCATCATCGCGACCTTGAGGCGGGCCGGGTTGAAGATCGCGCCGTAGTAGGTGCGCCAATCATCCTCCACTGCGTCTTCGGTGGGGATATCTTTTTTGCTGCCGCCCGGGCCAAAGTGCAAATTCTCTTTGTCCCATAAGGCGCTAGCATATGGGGTAATGATGCCCCAATGCATGCCGGCAAAGCGGCGCGTGAAGAAAGGTGCGGTGGATTCGAGGGTAAAGTGTTCGGGTTCGAACCAGGCGATATAGCGCTCATCACCATTCTGGTGGACGGCGCGAAAGCGCACGAAAGCCTTCATCTTGTGAGCATCGCGATGTACCCCCGAGGCCATTCGGGTTAGCAGACTGTTAACACCATCGGCAGCGTTATCGAGAATGCGTCTATCATCCTGTAGCCGCCAGAGAAGATGATAGAGCAGCGCGAAACGCTGCGGGTCGGAATGCTGGATCACATCGCCGGCCAGCTCGATGAATTGGCGCGGTACGGAGCCGATCGGACCATCGGTATTGGGCAACATGTCGTCGCCGGCTTCAAAGAGGCCACTCTCTTCCGAACCCACCCGCCAGACGACTTGCGACGGCTTCATGCCGGCAATGAGGAGACGCCGCGCCTTGCCGCGCCACTCTTCGAAGTCATTGGGGCGTTCGAGCCGAACCGATAGCATCAGAAAAGCTCCAGCTGCTTTGGGGGTGGCGCTAATTTCTGCCTGAGGCGCAGATCGTCGGTGAGACCGCGAGGCGTCCAGTCGGCAGCGGCGATGAAGGGGCGCACCTTGTCGATGGAAGCGGTGAGCCTTGAGACATCAGCCAGGGTCAGACGATGGTGCCGGCGCGAAGAGAGGACACGATCGACGCCGCTGACGCCGAGACCGGGCACACGCAGCAGCAATTCCCGATCGGCGCGGTTGACGTCCACGGGGAAGCTGGCGCGATGTTTGAGCGCCCAGGCAAGTTTTGGATCGATCGACAGATCAAGATGACCGCCCTCCCCGCCTGCGACGATTTCGGGAACGTCGAAACCATAAAAGCGGATGAGCCAATCGGCCTGGTAGAGGCGATGCTCGCGCATGAGCGGCGGTGGGGCGAGCGGCAGGCGCGAGGATGCGTCGGGAATGGGAGAGAAGGCGGAATAATAGACCCGCTTGAGCCGATAGCCCGAATAGAGCCCGGCAGCGCGTGTGAGGATGGCGGCATCATCTGCCTTGTCGGCGCCGATAATCATCTGGGTCGATTGACCGGCCGGCGCAAATTTTTCCGGCTTTGCCTTGCCCGGCTTTTTCTCTTCGGTGGTTTCATCGAGTTTGCCGCGCAGGCGCGCCATGGCGGTGCGTATTTCGGCGGGACGTTTTTCCGGCGCGAACTGTTCGAGCGCCGTGTCGGTGGGCAGTTCGATATTGGTGGAGAGCCGATCGGCCCAGCGGCCGGCTTCGGCCAAAAGCTCGGGCGCGGCATTGGGAATGATTTTGAGGTGGATATATCCGGCAAAAAGATGGGTTTCGCGCAGGGTGCGGGCAACGCGCACCATCTGCTCCATCGTATAGTCGGGCGTGCGGATGATGCCCGAAGAGAGAAAAAGCCCCTCTATATAGTTGCGCTTATAGAAGTCGAGCGTCAGGCGAACGACCTCTTCGGCGGAAAATCGCGCCCGCTCGACATTGGACGAGGAGCGGTTGATGCAATAGGCGCAGTCGTAAATGCAGAAATTGGTCAGCAGAAGTTTTAAGAGCGAAATGCAGCGACCGTCGGGCGCATAGGAATGGCAGATGCCGCTACCTTCGGTCGAGCCGATGCCGCCCGACCTGCTGCTGTCGCGTTTTTCCGAACCACTCGAAGCGCAGGACGCGTCATATTTTGCCGCATCGGCGAGAATGGCGAGTTTTCGAGTGAGGGTAAGAGCGACCATTTGTTCATCCTTTGTTCTAAACAAATAGGTCAAGTCGTGCCCCGGCGCATGTCAAAAAGACATGAGCGCGAGATTCGTGAACGCCCGGACGTTCGTTCAATAAACGACACCAGTGCGTTGCAATTGTATCGCTGGGAATAGCGGGTGGGCTCGCTTACATTCCAATTCGAACACGGCGGCAGACGCCGCGATATTGGGAGTTTTGGAAATGACCCTGGAACTTGGCGGCATCCACCACCTGACCGCTGTGACCGCGGACGCACCGCGCAATCTTAAATTCTATACCGAGACGCTGGGGATGCGCCTGATCAAGAAGACGGTGAACCAGGACGACACCTCGGCCTATCACCTGTTTTATGGTGACGGCGTCGCTTCGCCCGGCGCGGATCTGACCTTCTTCGATTTCCCCACCATGCGCGAACAGCGCGGCAACCACACGGTGGGCCGCACGGGTCTGCGCGTCGATAGCGAGGAAACGCTGCAATGGTGGAAGGAGCATCTTGAAGCGAGCAAGGTTTCCACCAGCGGCATCAAGGAACGTTTTGGCCATGTGTCGCTCGATTTCGAGGATTTTGAAGGCCAGCGTTTTCGGTTGGTTGTCGATGGCACCAACAAGGTGATCCCATGGGCCAAGTCGCCGCTGCCGGCCGACAAGCAGATCATCGGGCTTGGGCCGATCACCCTGTCGGTGCCGAAACTGGAGCCGACGGACAGCATGCTGACCCGCGTGATGAACATGCGGCAGGTGCGGCACTATCCGGCGCGCGAACGCGGCGGGGAAACCTTTGTTTATGAAATGGGTCCGGGTGGTCCCAGTGCGGAACTGCATGTCTCGGTCGATCCGAGCCTGCCGCGGGCGCGGCCCGGCGCCGGGGGTGTGCACCATGTCGCCTTCCGCACGCCGGACGAGAATTCGCTGCGCGAATGGATCGAACGGGTGAACAGCTTTGGCATTCGCTCTTCGGGCGAAGTGGAGCGGTTTTATTTCACCTCGCTCTACTTCCGGGAGCCGAACGGCGTGCTGTTTGAGATCGCCACCGACGTGCCGGGTTTTGCCGCTGATGAGCCGATGGAAACGCTGGGCGAAAAACTATCGCTGCCCCCGTTCCTTGAAAGCCAGCGGGCGAACATCGAGGCTGGGTTGAAGCCGCTGGTTTAAGAAGAGCGCACGCTAATGAAGTAGCCTCATGGTGAGGTGCCCCGGGCTTCGCCCGGGGCCTCGAACCACGGGGCGTGGCACACTGGTTGAGGTGCCACGCCCCCGTCCTTCGAGGCTACGCTACGCTTCGCACCTCAGGATGAGGGCTACTTATGGTGGGATGCCATTTGATATCCCTCACCCGGCTGAAGGCCCCCTCACCCGGCCCTATGGGCCGACCTCTCCCCCAAAGGGAGAGGTGGGTGGCTCACAATCTACTTTGCGTCTGGCTCCAGCATGGCGGCGTCCTGCACCAGCCGGATGAATTCGGCGCGGTAGCCGCTTTCGTCTGTGCCGCGGCTGGCTTTGGCGAGTGCGAGGATTTCGGCCCAGGTCATGTCGGTGCCATAGACGCTGCCTTTGAGCTTTTGGCCGAAGGCGGCGACGGCGGTGGCGAACTGGGCGTCAATACCGGCCGCCGCGATGTCGTCATAGGTGACTTCGGGGGTAACGGGCTGCTCGATCAACTGACTGACGCTTTCGCCGGGCAGCTTGTAGCGCATTTTCAAAAACGCGATTTCGTCGCTGCCGCCGGTCGTGGCCTCGCTATTGCCATAGCGCAGGGGATCGACCTGGCCTGACCCCGCCGGGGTGATTTCATAAAGCGCGGTGACCGTGTGACCGGCGCCGATATCGCCGGCATCCACCGCGTCATTGTTGAAATCTTCGCGTTCCAGATGCCGGGTTTCGTAGCCGATGAGCCGATATTCCGACACCAGAGCGGGGTTGAACTCGACCTGGATTTTGACGTCCTGGGCAATGGTATGGAGCGTGCCGCCGACTTCCTCGACCAGCACCTTTTTGGCTTCGGCGAAGTTGGAAATGTAGCTGGCATTGCCATTGCCGTTCTGGGCGAGGGCCTGCATGGTCGCATCGTCGAGATTGCCGCGGCCGAAGCCGAGCACCGAGAGGCTGATCCCCGACTGGCGCTTCTTGGCGATGAACTGTTTTAAGGCATCAGGATCATCGATGCCGACATTGAAGTCGCCATCGGTGGCAAGGATGACGCGATTGGTGCCGGAGGTCTTGCCCTCTTCGGCGAGGCGATAGGCAAGCTCGATACCATCGGCGCCGGCCGTCGAGCCCCCTGCCCCCAATTCATCGAGCGCTGAAAGGATTTTGGCCTTTTCATTCGCCTTGGTCGGATCGAGAACGACACCGGCCGAACCGGCATAGGCGACGATCGAGACCGTATCATCATCCGAAAGCTGATCGAGCAGCAGCGCGAAGGAGCGCTTGAGGAGCGGCAGCTTGTCGGGCTCGTCCATCGAACCGGATGTATCGATGAGGAAAACGAGATTGCTCGGCGCGATCGCTTCGGCTGGCGGCTCATAGCCACGAATGCCGATCGAAAGGATCTGCGTCTTGGCGTTCCATGGCGTCGGGAAGACTTTCAGGGTCGGCTGGAAGGGCACCGTGGCGCTGGGGGCGGCGGGATAATCATAGGGGAAATAATTGATCAGCTCCTCGATGCGCACGGCATCGGGCTCGGGGAGATAGCCGTCTTCAAGCATGCGCCTGACATAGGAATAGCTGGCGGTATCGACATCGATGGAGAAAGTGGACACTGGTTCTTCGGCGGCGATTTTGAGGCGCTGCTCGTCAAAGCTGGTGAACTGATCCCCGCTCGGCTGGGGCGCCATGCGGCTCGCTTCATCGGCGAAAACGCTCTGCTGCTTGGCAAGGCCCCCAGCGGGCGCGCCATAAGCCTCGTTCTGGACAGCCGAGAGCGATTGCGTAATCGCCGGGGCGGGCGCCGGCATGGTGGAGGGCGGCACGGCCATGCGCATTTCGGGCGCGGCTTCGCTTTCGAGCAGCATGGGTTCGGGGGCGGCGATGGCGTCGCTATCGGCAGCGGCCGGAGCCTGCTGCACGGCGATTTCGGCGACCTCGTTGCGCGCCCGAGCCGAACCCGGATCGGTGGCGGGCGCGGAAATTTGCGGGCGCGGGACCGGATTGACCGAGGTCATCGCCGTCGTCGAATAGAGTTGATAGCCGAGCGGCAGCAAAAGGAGGGCGACGGCCGCAGTGCCAACGGGAATGCGCATGTCCATGATCGAAAATCCTTTGAAGATCGACGTGATGGACATGTGACGGCGGCGGCGATCCGATCCTTGGGTTTCGGACGCGGTTTTTTTTGCCTCGGTCTCGGCAAAGGCAGCGCGAGCGGCGGCGAGCGCGGCGGCCTTGGCCCCGGCACGCGGCGGCGGCACTGCTGTATTGCCAAGATTTTCGAACGGATCGGGGCGGTGATCGGTCATAGGAGCCCCCTCAAGGTCTTGCGGGCTTCGTGGACGTGAAAGGAAACGGTGGCCTCCTTGATCCCCATGATCTCGGCGGCCTTGGCGTGGCTCAATTCTTCGGCATAAACGAGCAGCACGGCATCGCGCTGCTTTTCAGGAAGGGTGCGGACCGCCGACCAGAGCTGGCTGCTGGTTGCAGCGTCTTCTTGGGCCGGCGGTTCCTCGGTGGGGACGATTTCGGCATAGGCATCGACATGGGCGCCGCGGCGGCGGCCGGCGCGTTGCCAATCGCGCACCATATTGAGCGTGATACGATAGACCCAGCTCGAAAAGGCGCTGCGGCCATCGAAGGATTTGAGCGCGGCCCCGAGGCGCACGCAGACATCCTGCGCGATGTCTTCGGCATCGTGCCCATTGCCACACCAGCGCCAGGCGGTGCGGTAGATGCGCTCATATTGGTCTTCGATCAGCTCGGCAAAAGCCTCGGCATCGCCATTCTGGGCGCGCCGAACCAGCGCCTCGGTCAAGGCGGCCATTGGATCGGATATGGATGCGGCAGTCAGTCCCACCAATCGTGCCTGCACAGAAAGCCTCTTTGCAGCTAGTTTAGCTTTAAGACGCCGGTGCCGCTGCAATCCTTTGGTCGTCGCGGAAATTTTTCTGTATGGAGACGAGCATGTCCGAAAGCCCCTTCAAGCTCAACCGCACGCGTATCTTCATCCTCGCCATGGGGGCGCTGGTGGTGCTGATCGGCATTTCGATGATGATGGGCGGGCTGGGATCGTATCAGGAACTGCGCGAAGCCGCGAACGCGGCGCGGGAGCCGGTGGCGGAACCGGCGGGGCAGTAGGGCCCGGCGCTCAAATGACGATTAGCGCCAAGAAATTCGTTTCGGATATCGCCGACAATTTCGAGGCTCTGCGGCCCGAATTCGAGGCAAGTCTTAGGGATAATTTTGGGGAAATAATTCCGCACCTCATTATGGCGGATTATTGCAGGGCAGTAATTTCGGCCGATCCAGGTTCCACATGGGTAAGAGAGTTTCTATCCACTCTCGAAGAGAATTTCTCCGACTCGGAGGACGATGAGGTCAGCAACGCCATTGCTGTCTCGTTCGTTGAGCATCTTCCTCAATCAAACGAGAATCATGGCGTCGTGCCGATGTTGGGAAGAAAACTGCGGAACCAATACGAAGCCATCATGACGGTAGATGGCCCCCGGCCTGCGCCGGGGTGACATCCTGTGTCGGGTATGAGGAGGTGCTCAGGCCACCAAAGCCTGTGGCACTGCTTCGGCGATAAACCCGCCGCCCAGCACTTCGGCCGTCTGGCTGTCGTCGGCGTAAAAGACGCAGGCCTGGCCCGGCGAGATGCCGTATTCGCCGGTGACGAGGGTGACGAAAACCTCGCCGTTCTGCATCTGGATGACGGCGGGCTGGGGGCCGCGGGTGGAGCGGACCTTTACTTCGACCGGGGCGCCATTGCCGGCGCTGGCTTCGGCGAGGGGCGTGGCCCCGAGCCAATTGACATTGCGGAGCCTTACGGTGTGCGTCTTGAGGGCTTCGCGGGGGCCGACGATGACGCGGCCGGCGCGGTGGTCGAGCTTGACCACATAGAGCGGTTCGCCGGCGGCGACGCCGAGGCCTTTGCGCTGGCCGATGGTGTAATTGACGATGCCTTCATGGGTACCAAGCACGCGGCCATCGAGATGGACGATCTCGCCCGTGGCCAGAGCCTCGGGGTGCATCTTGCGGATGATGTCGGCATATTTGCCCTGCGGCACGAAGCAGATGTCCTGGCTGTCGTGCTTTTCGGCGATTTCGAGACCGAATTCGCGGGCGAGTTCGCGCACCCCCGGCTTGCTGAGGCCGCCGAGGGGGAAGCGCAGGAAATCGAGCTGGTCCTGGGTGGTCGCGAAGAGGAAATAGGTCTGGTCACGGTCTGAATCCACCGGGCGAAACAGCTGGCGGCGGCCGTCTTCGAGAAGGCGGGTCTGCACATAGTGGCCGGTGGCGAGGACGTCGGCGCCGAGGTCGCGGGCGACGGTCATCAGGTCGACGAATTTGACCGACTGGTTGCAGGCAATGCAGGGGACCGGGGTTTCGCCCTGCTGATAGGCATTGGCGAAGGGCTCGATCACCGAGGCTTTGAAGCGCTCTTCATAGTCGAGCACATAGTGCGGAATACCGAGCTTGGCGGCAACGCGGCGGGCGTCATGAATGTCCTGCCCGGCGCAGCACGCCCCCTTGCGATGCGTGGCTTCGCCATGATCGTAAAGCTGCAGGGTGACGCCGATGACTTCATAGCCCTCTCGGGCGAGAACACCGGCAACGACGGAGGAATCGACGCCCCCGGACATGGCGACAACAACGCGCGTGTCCTCGGGACGCTTGGCGATATCAAGCGAATTCAACATGTCTTTCCAATCCGGATGGGTTCAAGGGCCAACGGATAAGTGTAAGGGCGCGTCATACCGCCATTGGGCCATTCTGGCAATTGCCCAGCCCGGCAGGAATTGCCGGGTTGAGGGGCCAAACTGGCCCGAAGGGCATCGGAGACCGGGCGGGCGGCGTGGGGATGAGGGAGGGTTTTATGAGCCTAGAGGCCTGAAAACAAAGGGGTTTGAAAGGGCCGAAAGAACTTGGCAAGGCGCTTGCATTGTCCGGCAGGAGTTCTTTCGTGTTTGAAGAGGCGCAATCGTGGCTTCACAGCTGGTAAATCTTCTGGTCTCGACCGTGAGCGCGGCCGTCAAGCCCGCGCTGCCGGCCCCGGCGAAATCCGCCGAGCGGAACGACGACCAGTTCGCGCGCCTCCTCGACAGCCCGCCTGCGAGCCCCAAGCGCGACGAGGCGCCGGCGGCCAAGGACAATACGGCAAGCGCCGACAACAAGCCGGCAAACACCGACGCCGGCGCGAAGTCCGCTAGCGATGCCAACGCAAAGCCCGCCAACGACGCCACCGAGACGGCGGCAGCCGCCCCGGCTGAGACCGCCAAGGACGACGAAACCAGCGAAGGCACCGGCACCACATCGCTGGCCGATGCATTGCTGGCCGCACTCGCCGCGCTCGGGCTGAACGGGGAAGCAACGAAGGGCAAAGGCGAGGGTGATCTCGCCGATCCGGCGGCGCTCAAAGATATCAAGGACGCGATCGGCGAACTGTCGCAGATGCTGGGTGTGGATGTCGCCACGCTGATGCAGCAATTGGCCGCGCTCGCCAAGAACGTTGCCGCCGAGGGTGGAGGCGAGGTCGAACTTGCCGCCAAGCTCAATGGCTGGCTCGGTGAGCGCCTTGGCGCAGCCGGCGTGACGCTCGATGCCAATGTCGAAGCGAGCCTTGCCAAACTGATGAACGGGCTCGGCGATTTCGCCAAGGCCATTCCGGCCGAGCCGAAACTGGCCTCGGCCCAGCTGAAACTGCCCGAGCCGGTACTGGCGGCCAAGATGGCAGTGACCGAGCCCAAGCTTGAGATTGCGGAGCCCGAACTCAAGGTCGAGCCGCAAAGCCTTGAACGCAAGGCGGAGGCAAAGCCGGTCGAGCCGGGCGATGCCGGCCAGAACAAGGCGCCCGTGCAGCAGGCCGCGCGGCAGAATGGTCCTCAGGACAACACTCTCAACCTGACCCCGACAGCGGCCGCCGCGGCCCAGGCCGATACGCCCCCCCAGATCGATGCGGCAACGACGCCGCGCGTGGTGCAGACCGGCTATCAGACGAGCCAGCAGCAATTGAACCTGCCCCAGATCGCCTTCGAGCTGTCGCGTCAGGTGGGCGACGGCAATACGCGCTTCCAGATCCGGCTCGACCCGGCCGAGCTTGGGCGCATCGACGTCAAACTCGATATCGACAAAAATGGTCAGGTGCATGCGCGGCTGACGGTCGAAAAGGCGGAAACGCTCGACCTGATGCAGCGCGACCAGCGGGCGCTGGAAAAGGCCCTGCAGCAAGCGGGCCTTGATCAGAACAAGACCAATCTCGAATTCTCGCTCAAGCAGAACCCTTTCGCCGGTGATCAGAACCAGCGGCAGGGCGAGGAGCGCAGTGGGTCGGGCAGCGGCCAGGATAGCCAAGAGGAGACAGAAGTCTCCGCCCCCGCCATTACCCTTTATCGCGGCGCGCTCCAGGCGAGCGGGCTCAATATCCTGGCATAAGGACGTTTTACCATGGTCGACGGCATATCCAATTCGTCCGCTACGAATAACAGCTCGCTCAACTCTTCACGCCAGACGCTCGCGCAGAACTTTGACACCTTCCTCTCGATCCTGACGACGCAGCTCAAGAACCAGAACCCGCTCGACCCGCTCGATACCAATCAGTTCACCCAGCAGCTCGTGCAGTTCACCGGCGTCGAGCAGCAGCTCAAGACCAATACCTTCCTTGAAAGCCTCCTTGCCTCGACCCAGACCGCCGGCCGCATGGACGCTGTGAGCTATATCGGCAAGCAGGTGACCGTTTCGGGCAAGACGACCCAGCTCACCGGCACCCACGCCATGTGGGGCTACAATGCCGAGGCCAATGTCGCCAACGCCACGATCACCATCAAGAACGCGCAGGGCAATGTCGTCTACACCCAGTCGGGCTCGCTCAACATGGGCGCCGGCACCTTCGCCTGGGACGGCATCTCGTCGGACGGCCAGCCGCAGCCCGATGGCCTTTATACGATGAGCATCGACGGCACGAACCTGTCGGGCAAAACGGTCAAGGTCACGACCTCCGCCATCGGTATCGTCAGCGCCGTCGACTTCTCGAGCGGCACGCCCATGGTCACCGTCGGCGCAGCCAAGGTGCCGCTGAGCGATATTTCGGAAGTGCGCATTCCCGACGCGCCGGCGACCCCCGATAAGGCCTGATGCAGGGTGGCGGAGGCGTCCCGGCGCATACGCGTCAGGCCTCCGCCGCGATCTTGAGCCCGGCCAATTGCTCGGACACCTGCCAGAGGCGACGGGCGACGGAGGGATCGGTTGCCCGGTCCGGGATTTTGGAGAGGGCCGGATAGCCACGCGTTTCACTGAGGGCATGGGGTCCATAATAGGCGCCCGGTGCTGCATCCTCGGCGGTCGCGGCAAACAGCGTTGGCAAGGCGCCCTGCGCTGCCGGCTGGAACAAAAACCACATGGCGGAGCGCGCCGCGCTCATCAGGCTGCCCCGGCCGGGCGCATTGTGCAAAAGCTCGGTGCGCGAAACACCGGGATGGGCGGCAATGCTGGTCATGCCCCAGCCTTCCGCCGTGCTGCGGCGCTGCAGCTCGAACGCGAATATCAGGCAGGCGAGCTTGGATTGGCTATAGGCCCGCATGGGGATATAGGTCTTGCGACTTTGCATGTCCTCGAAATCAATCCGTCCCTGTCGCGCGGCAACGCTGGAGAGGCTGATGACACGAGGCTGCTTCCCGCGCCGCAGCAGCGGCACCAAATGCGCCGTGAGTG
Source organism: Devosia sp. Root685 (assembly GCF_001427875.1). Taxonomy (GTDB): domain Bacteria; phylum Pseudomonadota; class Alphaproteobacteria; order Rhizobiales; family Devosiaceae; genus Devosia. The sequence continues at coordinate 961,542 of NZ_LMHK01000002.1, forward strand.
CGAAATGCCCGAGATAATTGGTGCCGAACTGCAATTCGAAACCATCGGCGGTTTCCTGCCGTTCAGGCGGCACCATGACGCCCGCATTGTTGATGAGGAGATCGAGGCTTTCCAACTGGCCGCCGAGGCGCCTGGCGAAATCCTCGACGGACCTGAGGCTGGCAAGGTCAAGGCTTTCGAAGCGCACCGGGGCACCCGGCACGGCCTCGCGGATGCGGGCGACGGCCTCGGCGCCCTTTTGCGCATTGCGGCCGGCGAGAATGACATCGGCCCCGGCCCGCGCCAGAGCCAGCGCATCCTCATAGCCAAGGCCGCCCGTGCCGGTGACGACGGCCGACCGGCCCTGTTGCGGCGGAATATCTGCTTCAACCCACTTTTTCATCAGTCTCGACCCTTCTTGCATTTATGCACTCAGTGCAAAAATATATATTGCACCCAGTGCAGAAATTTCAAGAGGTCTGCGCAATGACCACGCCAGATGACGCCGGAGGTGTGCGGGAGAAGAAGCGGCGAGAGACGCGGCAGCGCATCGTCGAAGCGGGCCTGGGGCTCTTCAAGGCCAATGGCTATGAAGCGACGACGCTCGACGCCATCGCCGCTGCGGCGGGCATTTCGCGCCGCACCTTCTTTCACTATTTCAAGTCCAAGGACGAAATACTGATCTCGATGCAGGCCGGGCTCGGGGAGCAATTGTCGGCAGCGATCGGCAGGGAACCTGCCGAAAAGTGCCCGCTTACCGCCCTGCGCGATGCCATGCTGGGCCTTGTCACGCCCTACGCTCCCGCCGAGCTGCTTGTTATCGACAAGCTGATGCGCTCGAGCGAGATCGTGCAGGCCCGCAAGCAGGCGAGCTATATAAGGGATGAAGCCTTGGTGCTTTCGGCCTTGCGCGAACACTGGCCCGGTGAACCCGAACCGCAGATGCGGCTCCTTGCCAGCTTTGCCATCGCGACCGTCCGCCTCTCGCTCGATAGCTTCAGCCGCGAGGAGGGAAGGCGCTCGCTCGCCACGCTCGTCGAGGAAAGCTTTGAGGCACTGGAGCAGCTCACCCAGCGCAGATGAAGTCCCGATGACGGTTCAATTGATTGATTTTCCGTCGTATTCTTAACTGGTTGTAAGTTTCCTTTTAGCGGTATCTTAAGGTCAACGGCCTACTCTTCCTCGCATATGGTCAGGTTGAGTAGAGAGTAAAATGACCGTACAGATGCGTCCTCGCGTAAAGTACGTTATCGGTCCGGACGGCAGCCCGCTCACTATTGCGGATCTGCCTCCAGCCAACACCCGACGTTGGGTAATTCGCCGCAAGGCGGAAGTCGTTGCTGCCGTGCGTGGTGGTCTCCTGAGCCTCGAAGAGGCTTGTGAACGCTACACGCTCAGCGTCGATGAATTCCTCAACTGGCAGGCTGCCATCGACAAGCATGGCCTTGCCGGTCTGCGGACGACCTGGATTCAGCACTACCGAGAGGGCTGAATCCCGGTTCACCACTAGAGCGTAGCCCCCACGGCCCGAGGCCCTGGGGGTTTTGCGCGTTTTGGAGGCTGTTTCCAGCCAAGGGCGGAAGGCGGTAACACCCCCTCCCATCCTCCCCCATCAAGGGGGAGGTGTTGCATCGAGTGTGTGGCACGATCTAGCCAAAGTCGCTGGCCCAGCACCTCCCCCTTGATGGGGGAGGTTGGGAGGGGGTGCGGGAGCCACCATCACCCTGTCATCCCGCGAAAAGCGGACTTCCGCTTTCGTGGCGAAGGTAGGGATCTCCGTTTCAAAACAAGGATTCCCGCTTTCGCGGGAATGACACCGTGGGTTGGCTGCCTCCGACCGCTCCCGACGCCCAAAAAGCTACACCATATCGTCCGGCATCCAGCGAATGCCGGCGGGGCGCTGCTTGATCCGTTCGTAATAGGCCTGGGCGTGCGGCATGGGCTTGTGATCGAAGGGGGCGACGAACCAGCGGTGGATCGAGAGGGCGAGAACGATATCGGCGATGCTGAATTCGTCGCCGGCAATGAAGGCGTTGCCCTTGGCAAGTTCGGCTTCGAGCAGATCCATGCGCCTCGTCCAGGTGGCGATTGATTCGGCAATTTTTGCCTGGTCGTCATAGCCGGGCGTCTTGCGGGCCAGGGCGTGGACCGCATATCCCCAGGGCGGGTTCAGTTCGGTTGCCTGCCAGATAAACCACTGCAAGGCGAGGCCAAGGGCCCGCGGCGCCTGGGGCAGGAGGGCCGAACGGGTCTGGGCAAGGTAGACCAGAATGGCATTGCTCTCCCAAAATGCACTGCCGTCATCCTCGATGAAGACCGGCACCTGGGCATTGGGATTAAGCGCCAGGAACTGCGGCTCCCGGGGGTCGCGCAGCGGCAGGCCCCAGTCCTCGCGCTCATAGGAAATTCCCAATTCGTCCAGTGCCCACAGCACTTTGCGCACATTGATCGAGGTCACCCGACCTAAAACTCGAACCATCTTCAACCCCGGAATCGAACTAGGCAGTTTTTGCCTGATTTTTCGTTTTTGGGCGAGAGGTTAAGACATTGTTTACCATCTGGTGGGTAATTTTTGCCCAGCGGTCGACGGGGGCTCCGACGATTGCACTTGATCAAACTCGAGTGGCAGCGTGGAAAGTCTAACTACTCTCATCAACCGCATCGGCATGCCCCGCATCGCCGCGATGGCGACGGTTGCCGTCCTCATCATGGGCTTCTTCGTTTTCCTGATGATGCGGGCGCAGACCCCGAACCTCTCCCCGCTCTATAGCGGGCTCAGCCTCGAAGATTCGTCCGCCATCATCTCCCAGCTCGAAACCGCCAATGTTCCCTTCCAACTGCGCGGGGACGGCGACACCATTCTCGTGCCGCGCGACCAGATCACCACGCTGCGGATGAACCTCGCCGGTGAAGGCCTGCCGACCCGTGGCCAGGTCGGCTACGAAATCTTCGACCAGCAATCGACGCTCGGCGCCACGAGCTTTGTCCAGAACATCAACAATGTTCGCGCCCTCGAAGGCGAACTGGCCCGCACCATTGCCTCGCTCGCCCGCATCAAGGGCGCTCGCGTCCATCTCGTCCTGCCCGAGCGCGAACTTTTTCGTCGCGAACGCAAGGACCCCTCGGCTTCGATCGTGCTGTCGGTGCGCGGCGCGCTCTCGAACGGGGAAATCCGCGCTATCCAGCATCTCGTGGCCTCGGCCATCGAGGGCCTGAGCCCCCAGCGCGTTTCGATCGTCGATGATGCCGGCAATCTGCTGGCTTCGGGCACCGAGGATGACGGTATCGGCGCCATGGCCGGCCAGGCAGAGGAGCGCTCGCTGGCCTTCGAAAACCGCATCCGCACCCGTGTCGAAGACATGCTGGCCAATGTGGTCGGCGCTGGCCGGGCCCGCGTCGAAATCTCGGCCGAGATGGATTTCAACCGCTCGACCGTGACCCAAGAAACCTTCGACCCCGAAGGCCAGGTCGTCCGCTCGACCCAGACCCGCGAGGCCCAGAACCAGTCCGGGGCAGCCGCAGGCCAGGTGACCGTCGCCAACGAACTGCCAGGGGCCAGCGGCAATGGCGCCAGCAACGGCAATACCGAACAGGGCAATTCGACCGAGGAAGTCGTCAATTACGAGATTTCCAAGAAAACCCAGACGGCTGTGACCGAAGCGGGCGCGCTCAAGCGCCTGTCGGTCGCCGTGGTGGTCGATGGCACCTATGCCGACGATGGCGCGGGCAACATGACCTATACGGCGCGCTCGGCTGACGAAATCGCCCAGATCCTGACGCTGGTCCGCTCGGCAGTCGGTTATTCGGCCGAACGCGGCGACAATGTCGAAGTCGTCAACATGCAGTTCGCCGAGCGTCCCGAACTGGCGCCCCCCGGCACCGACCAGGCTGGCGGCCTTCTCGACTTCACCCGCGACGACCTGATGAATGGCGCCGAGATGGCGGTGACCCTGCTCATCGCGCTGGCCCTGCTGTTCTTCGTGCTGCGTCCGCTGCTGAAGAAAGTGATCAGCCCCGAGCCCGAACCGCTGGCCCTGCCGGCCGCCGTGGAACTGGGCCAGGGCACGACGCTCGATGCGGAAGGCAATGTCATCACCTCGATCACCGGCGACCCGATGAGCGATGCGGCCCGCGCGGCGCTCGCCAATCACGACTGGATCGAGGATGCCAAGGCGCTCGGCGAACAGCAGCTTCAGCAGCTCAAATCCGTCGGTTCGCTCGTCGAAGAAAACCCCAAGCAGGCAGCGCTGATCGTGCGCGGCTGGCTCTCCAACGCAGCGTGATCTGACATGGCACTCGTCTCCCAGGCTGTTGAAACTCCCGAAGCCGGTCGCGGCATGGGCGCCCAGCTCCGCATCGGCGGCGCTTCGAGCTACCGCGCCCTTGCCGGGGACGAAAAGGCCGCCGCGCTGATGCTGGCGCTCGGCCCCGATCACGGCAAGCCGATCTTTGAAGAACTCGACGAGCACGAGATCAAGACGCTGTCGCGCGCCATGGTCAAACTGGGCCCGATCACCCCGGCCATGCTCGACGAACTGATGGCCGAATTTGTCACCAACATCGCCTCCAACGGCAATGTGGCGGGCAATTCGGACTCGACCGAACGGCTGCTCCTGAGCTTCCTGCCGGCCGATCGCGTCGATGCCATCATGGAAGAAATCCGTGGCCCGGCCGGGCGCAACATGTGGGAAAAGCTTTCCAACGTGCAGGCCGACGTCCTCGCCGCCTATCTCAAGAACGAATATCCCCAGACCGTCGCCGTGATCCTCTCCAAGATCGCGCCGGACCATGCTTCCGACGTGCTGGCCTCGCTGCCCGAGGAACTGGCCATGGACGTGGTGCAGCGCATGCTGGGGCTCGATGTGGTGCAGAAGGACATTCTCGAAAAGGTCGAGCAGACGCTGCGCACCGAATTCATCTCGACGCTCAACACCTCCAAGCGCCGCGACAGCCACGAATTGATGGCCGAAATCTTCAACACCTTCGATCGTCAGACCGAAGCGCGCTTCATCACCAGCCTTGAAGAACGCAGCCGCGAAGACGCCGAGCGCATCAAGTCGCTGATGTTCACCTTCGAGGATCTCGCCAAGCTCGACATGTCGGCCATCCAGACCCTACTCGGCCGCGTCGACAAGCGCGAACTGGCCCTCTGCCTCAAGGGCGCCAACGACGAAATCAAGGAATTCTTCCTCAAGAACATGTCGACCCGCGCCGCAAAACTGCTGCAGGACGACATGATGGCAATGGGCCCCGTGCGTCTCAAGGACGTCGACGAAGCCCAGAGCCGCATTGTTTCCATGGCCAAGGATATGGCGGCGAAGGGAGAAATCCTCATCGTCAAATCCAAGGGCGACGACCAGATGATCGGGTAACGCCATGGCCGCCCTTTCCCGCTTCACCTTCGATCTCGACCTGGCGGACTATCCGGTCCTGCCCAAAAGCGTCATGCCCGAACTGCCGCCCGAGCCGGTCGGCATTCCCCAAGACATGGTCGAACGCCTCGTGCGCGAAGCGCGCGAGGAAGGCTATGCCGAAGGTCTCGTGGCGGGCGAAAGCAATGCCACCTCCATGGCCACCCAGACCATTGCCGCAGCTGCCGGAACGCTCGCCGCCCATGCCGCCGGCATGACCGCCGCACTCGATGAAGCCCGCGCCGAAAGCCACAAGCACGCCGTTGACCTTGCGGTCAGCGTCGGCCGCAAATTGGCGTTCCATCTCGTCACCCGCGAGCCGGCCGCCGAACTCGAAGCGCTGATCGCCGAATGCATGCCGAGCCTTTCGGGCGTGCCGCATCTGGTGATCCGCTGCCACGCGGACCTGGCCGACCAGATCCGCGACATTGCCACGGCTCAGATCGCCACCTCCGGCTATGCCGGGCGTCTCGTCGTGATGGGCGAACCTGATATCCGTCTCGGCGACGGCCGGCTCGAATGGGTCGATGGCGGCCTTATTCGCGATTCCGACGGGCTCGACGCCGAAATCAACGAAACTATTGCTGCCTACCTCGCTGCCAAGGCGAACAAGGCCGGCTCACACAGACCTACGGAGAGCGGTGAATGAACCCGACCGATCCTGAGACCGATACCGCCGAAGTTCAAGATTTCGGCATGGACGAAATGTCCGCCCCGGGCAGCGAAAGCCGCGCCGAAGCCTATATCGAACGCACTGCCGACGACCTCGAAGCCGTGTTCGATGTGCCGGTGCGTGTTTCGGTCGTCCTCGGCCGCACCAAGATGCCGGTGGCGAGCCTTCTCAAGCTCGATACCGGCACGGTGGTTGAACTCGACCGTCAGGTCGGCGAAGCCGTCGAAATCTACGTCAATGACCGCCTCGTTGCCCGTGGCGAAATCGTGCTGGTGGAAAACCGGCTCGGCGTCACCATGACCGAGATCATCAAGCCCCAATAATAAGAACGGGAGTGACTGGTATGCGTCTCCTCATCGTCGGAGCCCTCGAAGGTCAACTGAGCCAGGCCACCAAAATGGCCATGGATGGCGGCGCCAAGGTCGCCCATGCCCCGAGCATCGAAATCGCGCTGGCGGCCCTGCGCACCGGGCGCGGCGCCGACCTCTTGCTGGTCGATGTCATGATGGACATTGCCGGGCTCATCGCCGGACTTGAAGCCGAACGCATCGCCATTCCCGTCGTCGCCTGTGGCGTCGAGACCAATGCCGCCGCCGCCGTCAACGCTATCCGCGCCGGCGCCAAGGAATATATCCCCCTGCCCCCCGACGCGACGCTGATCGCCGCCGTCATCCAGGCCGTGTCGCGCGATAGCGAAGATTTCCTCTTCCGCGATCCGGCGATGCAGCGCGTCGTCAAGATGGCCGAACAGGTAGCCGCCTCCGAAGCCTCGATCCTGATCACCGGCGAGAGCGGCACCGGCAAGGAAGTCGTCGCCCGCTTCGTCCATTCGCGCTCCAAGCGCGCCAACAAGCCCTTCATCTCGGTCAACTGCGCCGCTATCCCTGAAGCACTGCTCGAATCCGAACTCTTCGGGCATGAAAAAGGTGCGTTCACCGGCGCCATCGCCCGCCGCATCGGCAAATTCGAGGAAGCAACAGGCGGCACGCTGCTGCTCGACGAAATCTCGGAAATGGATGTGCGCCTGCAGGCAAAACTGCTGCGCGCCATTCAGGAGAGGATCATCGACCGCGTCGGCGGCACCAAGCCCGTGCCCGTCGATATCCGCATCCTTGCAACCTCGAACCGCAATCTGACCGATGCGGTGCGCGAAGGCTCGTTCCGCGAAGACCTGTTGTTCCGCCTCAACGTCGTGAACCTGAAGCTGCCCGCGCTGCGCGAACGCCCCGGCGACATCGTGGCGCTGGCCGATCACTTCGTTGCCAAATATGCCAAGGCCAATGGCCTGCCCAAGCGCGAACTGTCCGAAGACGCGCGCCACGCTCTCCTCCACGCGCCCTGGCCGGGCAATGTGCGTGAACTGGAAAATACGCTGCACCGCGCGGTACTCCTCGCCACCGGCACCATGATCGGGGCCGAAGCCATCGTGCTGCCCGACGGCATGGGTCTGAGCGAAGCCGCTCGCCTGCATTCGCCGGCCCAGCAGCTTGCCGAAACCGCCGAAGCCATGTCCCGCGCCCTTGTTGGCCGGACCGTGGCCGATGTGGAACGCGAACTGATCCTCGATACGCTCGATCACACCTGGGGCAACCGCACGCATGCGGCCAATATCCTCGGCATCTCGATCCGCACCCTGCGCAACAAGCTCAACCAGTACTCGGATGAGGGGATGACTATCCCCGACCCCGGCGAACGCCGGAACGTCGCTTGAGCGCCCGCCGCGCTCCGCAAACCCTGACTTCCCCCTCTCCCGTCCCGGGAGTGGGGTTTTCGACTTTGGCCTGAGGCCATAGGACCGGCACGATGACCGATATTTCTGCTTCCCCGTCTCGCTCAAACTTCAAGCTGCCTCCGGTAAAGAGCATTCTGGACACGCTGCGTTCAGGCGATATCGCGCTCGCCACCGGCGTGATGGGGCTGATCATCATCCTCATCGTGCCGCTGCCGGCGCTGATGGTCGACATGCTGCTCGCCATCTCGATCGTCTTTTCGGTGATGATCCTGATGACCTCGCTGTTCATTCAGCGGCCGCTGGAATTTTCGAGCTTTCCGACGGTTCTGCTGATCGCGACCATGTTGCGCCTCGGCCTCAACCTCGCGACGACCCGTCTGATCCTTTCTGAAGGCCACAATGGCACGGCCGCTGCCGGTCACGTCATCGAAGCCTTCGGCAACTTCGTGACCCGCGGCAATTTCGTCATCGGTATCGTGATCTTCATCATCCTCGTGATCGTGAACTTCATCGTCATCACCAAGGGTTCGGGCCGTATCGCCGAAGTCGCGGCGCGCTTCAGCCTCGACGCCATGCCCGGCAAGCAGATGGCCATCGACGCCGACCTTTCGGCGGGCCTGATCGATGAAGATACCGCCAAGAAGCGCCGTGCCGACCTCGAAGGCGAAAGCGCCTTTTTCGGTAACATGGACGGTGCCTCCAAATTCGTGCGCGGCGACGCCATTGCCGGCTTGATCATCACCTTCATCAACGTGTCGGCGGGCATGGCCATCGGCATCATGCAGGAAGGTCTTTCCCCAGCCGAAGCCGGCAGCGTCTATACGCTTCTTACGATCGGCGACGGCCTCGTGTCGCAGATCCCGGCACTGATCGTTTCGACCGCAGCCGGTATTCTCGTGTCGAAATCGGGCGTGACCGGCGCCGCCGACAAGGCGCTGACCGCCCAGTTCAGCGGCTATCCCAAGGCGCTCGGCATGGCTTCGGCCGTTATGGCCGGCCTTGCCCTGCTGCCCGGCATGCCGCTCCTGCCCTTCCTCGCCCTGTCCGGTGGCGTCGGCTATGCCGCCTTCCGCGCCTCGAAAACCAAGACCGCTCGCGAAGTGGTGGAACGCGCCAAGACCGTCGCCGATGCCGCCGCCAAGGCGCCACAGGGTGCGCCCGGCATGCCCGGCGCCGCACCAGCCGGCGAACCGCCGATCAGCGACAGCCTCAAGATCGACGATCTCAAGCTCGAACTCGGCTATGGCCTCCTCGGTCTCGTCAAGGAAGACGAGAGCGGCACCGACCGCCTGACCGAGCAGATCAAGGCGCTGCGCCGGCAACTGGCGCTCGAACTGGGCTTCGTCATGCCCCCGGTCCGCATTCTCGACAACATGCAGCTCGAGCCCAACGACTATAAGGTTCGCATCAAGGAAGTGGAGGCCGCCCACGGCCAGATCCACGCCAACCTCCTCATGGTCATGGACCCCTATGGCAATCCGATCGACCTGCCCGGCAACCAGACGACCGAGCCAACCTTTGGCCTGCCGGCAACCTGGATCGATCCGGCGCTGCGCGACGAAGCTGAACTGCGCGGTCTCTCGATCATCGATCCTTCGACGGTGATTTCGACCCACCTGACCGAAGTGCTCAAGGCCAACGTTGCCGAGCTTTTGAGCTATGCCAATGTGCAGACGCTGCTTTCGGGCCTGCCCAAGGATCAGCAGAAGCTGGTGGAAGACATTATCCCGAGCCAGATTTCGGTTTCCGGCGTGCAGCGCGTGCTGCAGGCGCTTCTCACCGAACGCATCTCGATCCGCGATCTCTCGACCATCCTTGAAGGCATTGCCGAAGTGGCGGCCCCCGGCCGTTCGATCCAGGCGATCACCGAGCATGTGCGCAGCCGCCTCGCCCGCCAGATCTGCGCCGCCAATCTGGGCCAGGACGGCAACCTGCCGCTCCTTACCCTCTCCCCGCAATGGGAACGCGACTTTGCCGAAGCCATGGTTGGCGAAGGCGAGCACCGCCACCTCGCCATGGCGCCCAGCCGCTTGCAGCAGTTCATCATGTCGGTCGGTCAGGCCTTCGAAAAGGCGGCCCAGCAGGGCGAACTGCCGGTGATGATCACCTCTCCCTCGATCCGCCCGCATGTGCGCGCCATCATCGAGCGCTTCCGCCCGCAGACCGTGGTGATGAGCCAGAACGAGGTTCATCCCCGCGTGCGCCTCAAGACGGTGGGCGCCATCTAGGCCTGATCAACATCCCTCAAATGCAAAAGGGCGAACCCTCGGGTTCGCCCTTTCTTTTGGTCAGCTCGCGATATTGCCCGGAACCAGCGGCGGCAGGTTGATGACCGACGCCTCACGCGAGGTATCGACCTCGTCTTCTTCGGCAAGCTCGCGCTCGGCCTGATACCAGAAATCCTGTTCGCGATCCTCCGGCTGGCCGGCGTCGGCCCAAAGCTGGTAGGCGCGATCACGGACTTTATTTTCCTCGACATGGTGCATGGTGCTCTCCTCGTTTCGCATGAATGCAGAACGCGAGCTTGGCCTAGCAGTTGCCGACGACGCCGCCATGACGCGAGATTTTACCGGCTGGTCAGCGCCAGCTTGGCCCCGAGCGCCACGAAAGCGGCGGCAAAGGAGCGGCGCATCCAGGTCATGATGGCGGGTTTGGAGATGACGTGACCGCGAATGGCGGCGGCAAAGAGCCCATAAAGCGCAAAGACCACGAAGGTCATGAGCATGAACACCAAGCTTAGCTGCAGCATCTGCGGCACCGCACCCGGCGCATCGGCCGGCACGAACTGGGGCAGGAAGGCGAAGAAGAAGATCGAGAGTTTTGGATTGAGGAGGTTTATCAACACAACCTCGATCGCCATATCCTTGAGGCTTTTGGGCTCGGCATTGGCGGCAACCGAGAGCGAGCCGGTTTCTTTGAGCGTGGCCCAGGCCATGTAGAGGAGATAGGCGACCCCGAGATATTTGATGATCTCGAAGGCCAGCGCGCTGGCATGGAGAATGGCGGCGAGGCCGGTAATCGCGGCGATCATGTGCGGGACGATGCCCAAGGTGCAAAAAAGGGCCGCCCAGAGGCTCGCCTTGCTGCCGCGACCGAGCCCGGCAGCGATCGTATAGAGCGCGCCCGCGCCCGGAGAGACGACGACGATCAGGGTCGTGATGAGAAATTCGACGCTCATGGGACGTGGCTCCGGCTCAATGGCGGGACAGTTTCTCTTTTCGCGGGGAACGGCAAGCCCCGCGTGCCATTATCCCCGCACCAACAGGGGATCGGCATGCGCCTCTTCAGCTGCGATCATTGCGGCAATACGGTCTATTTCGAGAACAGCCGCTGCGAGCATTGCGGCCACGCGCTTGGCTATCTGCCGGAACAAAACGCGCTCGTCTCGCTCGATGAGGCGGAGGGCGTTTGGCACGCGCCGGCCTTTGCGGGAGGCGCCTATATCTATTGCGACAATGCCAGACACGGGGCCTGCAACTGGCTGATTGAAGCGGAACCCGGCGGGCCAGTTCTTTGCGCGGCCTGCCGGCACAATGAGACCATTCCTGCGCTCGACAATCCGGAAAACCTCAGCCGCTGGCAGGTGGTCGAACGGGCCAAGAAACGCCTGGTCTATTCGCTGCTGCGCCTCGGCCTGCCGCTGAAGACACGCGCGGAAGACCCTACGCACGGCCTCGCATTTCGTTTTCTCGCCGATGCCGGCAGCGCGCCGCATGTGATGACCGGGCACGAGAACGGCATCATCACCATTGCCCTGGCGGAAGCCGATGACGCCGAACGCGAGCGCCGGCGTACCGGCATGGGCGAGCCATATCGGACCCTTCTCGGTCATTTTCGACATGAGATCGGGCACCATTATTGGGACCTGCTGGTGAGCGGGCAGCCGCCGGAAACGCAGTTTCGCGCGCTCTTTGGCGATGAGCGAAGCGACTATGGCACGGCGCTCAAGGCCTATTATGCCCATGGCGCGCCCGCGGGTTGGCCGCAAAGTCATATCAGCGCCTATGCGACGGCTCATCCGTGGGAGGATTTTGCCGAGACTTTCGCGCACTATCTCCACATCGTCGATACGGTGGAAATGGCTGATGCCTTCGGCATCAGGGCACGGCCGCGCACGGGCGACGAGGCGCTGGCGCTGCTTCCGGTGTCCTTCGATCCCTATATGGCGCCCGACATGGCAGCGATCGTCGATAACTGGATACCCCTCGCTTCGCTCCTCAACAATCTCAACCGCGCCATGGGGCAGGCTGACGCCTATCCCTTCGTGCTGTCTCCGGCGGTGATCGAGAAACTGGGGTTTGTGAACGATCTGGTGCATCAGGCCCCGGCATTGGGGCAATTGGCAACGCTCGAAGAGGCGGAGTGAGCGACGCCCTTCCAGTGGCAAAAACTTGCTGGTAAACCCTCGTCCATGTCCGACATCATCATTGTTTCCGTCCCCGTCTTTTCGACCCTTTCCAATGCCGCCTTCGCCCTGCGGAGGGAGGTGTTCGTCTGGGAGCAGAAAGTGCCGCAAGAGGAAGAGCTCGACAGCTCTGACCTCACCGCGACCCACTATGTCGCCGTCGCCGAGGGCAATGTCGTCGCAACCTTGCGGCTTATCGCGCAGCCCGAGCATATGAAGATCGGTCGCGTTGCCGTGCATCAGGCCTGGCGCGGCAAGGGCGTGGCGCGAAAGCTGATCGAAAAGGCGATGACCGATGCGCGCGCCAAGGGAAGCGAGCGCTTTTTCCTGACCGCGCAATCGGACAAATTGGGGCTTTACGAGAAGCTCGGTTTTGTCGCTTTCGGCCCGGAATTCATGGATGGCGGCATGCCGCACCGGGCCATGCGCGACTATGACAAGGCTAGCGCCGTCCTAATCGATTAATTCAAATTTAACGCATTAACCTCGCTGGGGGACTCCTGCCCTCAAAGCTGCGTTATTGTGGGCTTGTCGCTCAAAAGAGCGCGTCCTGCCGGGCGGCAACCAGTGTGTGGTGCTTCTGGTTGAGAACGCGAATTCTTGTCTTTTCGCAGGACGCGACCAACCGCCAGGGAGGCGGAAAAGGGCCGGCACCGCCTCGCGCGGGAGCCGGCCTTTTCAACCTTTGCGAAGGAAAGGGTTCAACGTTTCCGGGGGGAGACGTCCAAATGGTTCCCTGCCAATGGGGGAAATTGATCGGGAACGGCTCGCGGATCGAGACGTTGATCCAGCATAACGGGCCACACGGCACTCTACCGGCAAGTTTTGCGCCGCATGGCCCTGTTCAAACAAATGAACCATTGGAGCCTACAATGATCCGCACGCTTTTGACCACTACGGCCGTTGCCATGCTCATGGGTACTGCTGCTATTGCTCAGACCACCCCGGCCCCTGCCCCGACCGACGCTCCGGCAACCACCACCGAGGCGCCCGCGGTGGCCCCGGCGGATGCCACCACCCCGGCTGAAGTGACGGCTGCTCCGGTTGATACCGGCGCTGCACAGACCACGGATGTCAATGAGCCCTGGGACATGTCGGCCGGCTATGTGGCCGCCGATACCGATAATCTCGGTACACGCCTGATCGGTCAGCCGGTCTATTCCAGCGCCGGTGACGACGCCGAAGAAATCGGCTCGATCAGCGATCTGGTGTTTTCTGAAACCGGCCAGATTGAAGCCGTCGTGATCGGCGTGGGCGGTTTCCTCGGCATTGGCGAAAAGAGCGTTGCCGTCGATTTCGACTCGCTCGAATTCACCCTTGCCGCCGACAATACCGAACGCTGGGTGCTGCCGACCACGGCTGAAGCCCTGACCACTGCCCCGGACTTCGTCTGGGCCGAGGATGAACCCGTGGACGGTGCCGCTGACGGCACGGCTCCGGCTGCCCCTGATGCAATGGCGCCGGCTGCTCCCGACGCGATGGCTCCGGCCCCCGTCACCACCAACTAATCTCTCCTGCGGCCCTTCGCTCACTGAAGGCCAAGGAAAGGAAAAGGCCCGCTTCGGCGGGCCTTTTTGCGTTCCGTGATTTTGGTGTCAGCGGTTGCGAAAACGCTGGCGGGCAATTTCGTCGTAGTCTTGCTGCTCGATCTTGTTCTGCTCGTCACGCTCGCGCTGATGTTCGCGCTGGTCGAGCAATTCGACCTTTTTCAGGTCTTCGAGGGCTTCGGCCAACTGGTCCTGTGCCGTTTCGAGCTTGCCGCGCATGTCCTGGGCGGATGCCAGCAGATTGTCGCGGCGCTGCAAAGCGGCCTTGGCAAAGGTGGAATAGGCAAAATGGGCGACATCGGAAATGCCGGTCTTGGTCTGCTCGATCTCGATCTGCTGATCGAGCTCGGAAGCCATGCGCTCGAAGTCCGCGACCATCATTTCGATCTGCATGACCTGCCGGCGCTTTTCGTCGACATTGAACTTCTTGAGCCGAATGAGGCTCTCACTGCGCGATTTCAAGACCTGTACTCCTTACACACCAAGTCAGTCTCCGAAAGAGGCCCCAAGCACACTCCCGTCAGACCTGCGCATCGGCTTCGGCGATGATCTCTGCAAGGCGCTGATAGCCCTCCTCGATCGTCGACGTCTCTTCCCGCTGCTGGTTCAGAAAACCTTCCAGCTTCGGGTTGATAGCGATAGCGCGGTCCACATTCGGATCTGACCCTTTGCGGTAAGCCCCCAGCCGGATCAGTTCCTCCATGTCCGAAAAAATGGACATGAGCTCTCGCGCCCTTGCCAGAACCGGCCGAACCTCGGCCGGTACGCACCCTGGCATGGTGCGCGAAATGGACCGGAGCACGTTGACGGCGGGATAACGCCCCCGCTCGGCAATACCGCGCTCCATCACAATGTGCCCGTCAAGAATGCCACGAACGGCGTCCGCAATTGGCTCATTGTGATCATCACCTTCCACCAAAACGGTAAATAGTCCGGTAATAGAACCGGTAGAAGGCGTACCGGGGCCCGCACGTTCGAGCAAACGTGGCAATTCTGTGAAAACCGTCGGTGGATAACCCTTGGCGGTGGGCGGTTCGCCGATGGAAAGACCGATCTCGCGCTGCGCCATGGCAAAGCGGGTGAGCGAGTCCATCATACAAAGGACCCGCAGCCCCTCATCGCGCAGATATTCGGAAAGCGCGAGGGAGATATAGGCGGCCTGCCGGCGCATCAGCGCGGCTTCGTCCGAGGTCGCGACAACGACGATGGCACGCTTGAGGCCTTCTTCGCCCAGATATTCCTGAATGAACTCGTGCACCTCGCGGCCGCGCTCGCCGATCAGCCCGATGACCGAGACGTCGACATTGGTATTGCGCGCCAGCATCGACATAAGGACGGACTTGCCCACGCCCGAGCCGGCAAAGATGCCCATGCGCTGGCCTTCGCAAAGCGTCGTGAAAGTATTGAGGGTGCGCACGCCAAGATCGAGCGGTTCGCCCACGCGGACGCGATCATGCGCCGCAAGCGGGGACTGGCGCAGCGGATAGGCTTTTGCCCCGCGCGCCAAAGGGCCCATGCCGTCGATGGGTTCGCCATTGGCATTGATGACGCGGCCGAGCCAGGCCATGGAGGGATTGACCGAGCCATCATGGCGCTTGAACACGGCCTTGCAGCCGAGCCGCACGCCGCTCAATTCGCCAAAGGGCAGACAGAGGGCATGACCATCGCGAAAGCCGATGATTTCGGCGGCAAGATGCTCCCCATCGCTGCCCTCGATCATGACGCGCCCGCCGACGCGCAATTCGCGCACCGGGCCGACCACTTCAATAAGCAGGCCCTGGACCGATTTGACGCGCCCGAACACCTCGACATCGTCAATGGCGTCCACGGCCGATATGAGCGCCTTCATGCGTGATCCGGGCCTTTTGCTGACACAAATATGGTTTACGCCGAGCCCGCGAATCGGGGCCGCCGCGAATCGCAAGATAACCGAACATTAACTTAAATTCGCTATTGGCTGAGCGTTCGGGCCTTTGGCCTTGAGGGCGGAGCTTTAAGCCCAAACCACTCCCAGATCACGAAATGCACGAGTCGCCTGAATCGCTTGTAGGCACTTCTTAACGTACTACCTTAAGAAATTTTCATCTAATTTTATTAACGATTTCAAACACTTAAATTAAAATCACCCTAACAGTGTTTGCGTATTGCCGAAGCGAATTAAACTTTGTTAACTATTTGGGCTTAGGCTTCAGTCATATCCAGTAGGGTTGGAGCGTGGTGGTTGGACTTGTCATCCCACCACGCAGGTTCCAGCAGGAACGAATGACAAGGGGAATATAATGCGGGTACTCCTCATCGAGGACGATAGCGCCACGGCGCAGAGCATCGAACTGATGCTCAAGTCCGAAAGTTTCAACGTCTACACCACCGATCTCGGTGAGGAAGGCGTCGATCTCGGCAAACTGTATGATTACGATATCATCCTGCTCGATCTCAATCTGCCCGACATGAGCGGCTATGAGGTTCTGCGGACATTGCGCGTCGCCAAGGTGCAGACGCCGATCCTGATCCTCTCGGGCCTTGCAGGCATCGAAGACAAGGTTCGCGGTCTCGGCTTCGGTGCCGACGACTACATGACCAAGCCCTTCCACAAAGACGAACTCGTGGCTCGCATCCACGCCATCGTTCGCCGCTCCAAGGGCCATGCCCAGTCGGTCATCTCGACGGGCGACCTTATGGTCAACCTCGACACCAAGACCGTGGAAGTGCAGGGCGCCCGCGTCCACCTCACGGGCAAGGAATACCAGATGCTGGAGCTGCTTTCGCTCCGCAAGGGTACGACCCTGACCAAGGAAATGTTCCTCAACCACCTCTATGGTGGCATGGACGAGCCGGAACTGAAGATCATCGACGTCTTCATCTGCAAGCTGCGCAAGAAGCTCAGCGTTGCCACCGGCGGCAAGAATTACATCGAAACCGTCTGGGGCCGTGGCTACGTGCTGCGCGAGCCCGATGAGGCCGACGTCTACAGCGAAAACGTCGCCTGACCTTCCGGCGACGAATGGATTGAAAAACCCCGCGCGACGCATCGCGCGGGGTTTTTGCTTTTTGGGCACCAAAATATGCCTTCTCGTGTCGAAATGGCCGGGAGCCACTCGTTGTCTCAGTGAAGGCGCGCTGCCGCCGCTGAGGAGACTGGACATGATCCGTTCGACACTTGCTGCCCTGACCATGACGCTCGCCGCCACTGCCGGTGTCTTTGCCGAAAATGCCGCAAAGGGCGACTATGCCGAGGTCAACGGCATGCGCATGTATTATGAGGTTTCGGGTTCGGGCGATCCGATCGTCGTGTTGCACGGCGCCTATATGAACATACCCGCCATGGGCGGCATCATTCCGGCGCTGGCAAAAAGCCACACGGTCTATGCCATTGAATTCCAGGGGCATGGCCGGACCGAGGATATCGATCGGCCGATCACCTATCCCAATCTTGCCGACGACGTGGCTGTCTTCATGGATGAAGTCGGCCTGGAGAAGGCCGATATCTTTGGCTATTCCATGGGTGCGGCGGCCGGACTGCGGCTCGCCATCGACCATCCCAAAAAGGTCGACCAACTGGTTACGGCCTCGGTGAGCTATGACATGGCGGGCTCGCAGCCGGCTTTTCTCGAAATGATCCCGACCATGACCCCGGAAATGTTCATCGGTTCGCCCATGGAAGACGCCTGGAAACAATATGCGCCTGATCCCGAGGGTTTTAGGCCCTTCGTCGAGCGCATGATCGCGCTGGAACACGAACCGCTTGCCTGGGGCGAAGAAGTGAAAGCGCTGAAATCACCCGTGCTGATCATCGCGGGCGACGCCGACATGATGACGCTTGAGCATATCGTGAGCATGTTCCGTCTGCTCGGCGGCGGCGCGCCCGGCGATATGGGAAAACCCCTCGGCGCCTCCCGCCTCGCCATTCTGCCGGCGACATCGCATACCGCGGTGATCGATCAGGTCGATCTGCTGATGGGGTTTATCGAGCCCTTCCTCAAGGGCGAAACGCCCAAGGGCATGTTCGATCAATGACCATTCTTGCCGGTGCACCGCATTCCGGCCTTTTCCTCGCGCCACTTCGCTGGCACCCTTGCCCGCGATCTGGAGGGGCCGATGAGCAGTCGCCAAGAAACCGACAAGGCCATTTCAACCGTCTGGCGCGTGGAACAGGCGCGGCTGATCGCCGGCCTGACCCGCCTCGTGCGCGACATTTCGCTGGCCGAGGAACTGGCGCAGGACGCCTTGATGGCGGCGCTAAAACATTGGCCGGAAACCGGCGTGCCGCGCAATCCCGGCGCCTGGCTGATGCAGGCGGGCAAGCGCAAGGCCATCGACTATTTTCGCCACCGCAAGATGGCGGCGGGCAAGCTCGAAGAGGTCGGCCGGATCATGGAGGACGAGGTGCCGGACGCCGAAACCGCCATCCATGAAAGCATGGACGACGATGTCGGCGACGATCTTCTGCGCCTCATTTTCACCTCTTGCCACCCGATCCTGCCGGCCGAAAGCCGCGTCGCGCTGACGCTGCGGCTGATCGGCGGGCTGACCACCGAGGAAATCGCCCGGGCATTCCTTGCCAGTGACACGACGATCGGCCAGCGCATCGTGCGCGCCAAGCGCACCATTGCCGATGCGGGCCTTCCCTATGAGGTGCCGCGCGGCGAGGAGCGCGCCGAACGGCTCCAATCGGTGCTCGGCGTGCTTTATCTCATCTTCAACGAGGGCTATTCGGCGACTGCGGGCGAGGAC
Source organism: Devosia sp. Root685 (assembly GCF_001427875.1). Lineage (GTDB taxonomy): Bacteria > Pseudomonadota > Alphaproteobacteria > Rhizobiales > Devosiaceae > Devosia. The sequence continues at coordinate 980,020 of NZ_LMHK01000002.1, forward strand.
TGGATGCGCCCACAGCTTTGCGAAGAAGCCATGCGCATGGGCCGCACGCTCGCCCGGCTGATGCCCGAGGAGCCCGAAGTGCATGGACTGCTGGCGCTGATGGAAATTCAGCATAGCCGCGTCAATGCGCGCACCAATGCCAGGGGCGAACCGATCCTGTTGCCGGACCAGAACCGGGCGCTCTGGGACCAGTTGATGATAAGGCGCGGCCTTGCCGGGCTCGATCGCGTCAATGCGCTCAACGGTGTCGCGGGGCCTTATGCATTACAGGCCGCCATTGCGGCGTGTCACGCCAGAGCCCGCCGGGCCGGCGATACCGATTGGCGCCGGATTGCCTCGCTTTATGCCGTGCTGGTCGAAATCATGCCCTCGCCGGTAGTGGAGCTCAACCGGGCCGTGGCCGTGTCGATGGCCGACGGACCGGCGGCGGCGCTGCCTCTGGTGGAAGCCATTCGGGACAGCGGTACGCTCGAGAATTACCACCTGCTCTACGGCGTGCGCGGCGATCTCTTGCGCAAACTCGAGCGGCACACCGAGGCCAATCTCGATTTCAGGCACGCAGCGGAGCTGACGCGCAATGAGCGGGAGCGGGCATATCTGCTGGGGCGGGCGGCGGAGGTGGAGAGTTAGACCGTCTCGAACCGGCTGAGGTCGAATTTCACCTCAAGGCTCTGCCGGTCGAAGGGCTTCATCATATAGTCGTTGGCGCCTTCCTTGCGGGCCATGGCGATGGCGCCGATGTCGTGCTCGACCGTGCAATAGACGATGTGCGGTTTTTCCCCGCCGATAAAGGCGCGCAGCAATTTGAGAAATTCGAGCCCGCTCATGATCGGCATGTTCCAATCGAGCAGGATCGCGTCGGGCATGTTCGCCTTGCACTTTTCGAAGGCTTCCTGGCCGTCCTCGGCTTCTTCGACCGTGTAGTCGAGGTCTTCGAGAATACGGCGGGCAACCTTGCGCACGACGGTGGAGTCGTCAACGATCAGGCATGTGGGCATGGCGGAGCTCCGGGCAGGCAGGCGCTGCCCGGACTATGCGCGAAAAGTGGTTTGGGAATGGTTAGCGAAAAAGAAACTTTTCCGCCAAGCGCAATGCCAATTATTCGCTGGCGGTCGCCGCTGTAGCGTCCCCGGCTGACGCATCTTCCTTGGCCTTGGGCACGGCGGTGAAGAAGAAGACGTCGGCTTCGATGCCGATATCGATCTCCATATCGGTCATGCGGGCGAGAAGGCCGGTATAAAACGGCTGGATGCCCCGCGCATCGACCGAACCTTCTTCCGGCATGCCGGAGAGAAGACCGGCCGAGCCGGATGGGATCAACGTTTTCTGGCGCTTTTCGGGATCGCTCTTGGAGCTGAACTCGAACTTTTCTTCCCCCGCCGGGCCCGAAACCTTGACGCTGACAAGACCACCACGCGGCACGGAACCCGCTGCGATCAGCAGCATGTTCATAAGAAGCTTGGCCTTGTGCTTGGGCAGGAGGATCAGCGGCACGTTCCAGTCGAGATCGGCCTTTTCGATATCGAAGAGAATGCGCGCCACGCGCTCGCATTCACGCGTGTCGATATCGGTGCCGGCGGTCGAGGAGGCGCCATAGGCAAGGCGGGCAAATTCGAGTTTGGCCCGGCTTTGCTTCGCGGCACTGGCGATCAGGTCACGCGCGCCTTCCGACATTTCTGCCTGGGAAGGATCGGCCAAAACTTCGAGCCCATTGCCGATGGCGCCGATGGAGTTGATCAGGTCATGGCAAACCCGCGAGCACAGCATCGCGGCGAGGTCCGTTGCCTTGAGCTCAATGATATCGGTCATCTTAGGTCTCCATGCCCGCCGAAGCGGTGAATCAGTCTTTGAAAGGATAAAGGGGCGCGCGGCCCAGCACTACTGCGTCGATAGCGTTTTGGACAATGAGGGCCAGTTTGCGGCGCCCTGTCGCGCGGCAGCATCAGGCGAGAGCAGGAAGGCCTCGCGATTGGCCGCCGAATAGAAAAGGAAGAGGCGGTCCTTGAACACGGTATAGAGCCGCGCATCGGAATCCGAGACGAAACCGCGCGCCATGCTCATGGCGCCATGGCCGCCATATTGGGGGGCGTAGATTTCCGGATGGCGTTTGAAAACCTCAAAATTGGCTTCATTGGCGAAATGCCAGGGCGCGCCCATCCAGTAGAATTCAAACTCGGGCTTGCCCGGCAGCGGCGCTTTTTCGGTGAAATAGGACACCGGGTCCATGCCGCCAATGGCAATGCCGGTGAGCGGATCGGCGGTGATGTAGCTGACGACGGACTGGGCGAGCGCAGGGGTAAAATGGGCAGAAAATGGCCCGAAAAGCGGCAGCACCACGGCGAACATGGTTAAGATTTGTTTAGAGGTTTGCTGCATGATCGAAATCCAGGATCGGCACGTCGTCGGCGGTAAATTTGCCGCAAAGACCTTAATGTCTTCGTAACCACGCTGAGCCGCCCAAGGGAGATGATCCATGTTCAAACGCCTGGCCAAAATCGGTGCCCTTATGCTGGCCCTCGCACTGCCCGCTTCCGCACCCGCCCTGGCACAGGGTTCGCTGAGCGACACCTATTCGGGTGACGAACTGGTTGAAAGCGGACACCAGTTTTTCGGCTCGGCCAGCCAGGGCCTTGCCTCGGTCGTCGAAAAGGCCGTGAGCCAGTTCGGCCTGCCCAATGGCTATATCCTCGGCGAGGAGGCCGGCGGCGCGCTCTTTGTCGGCGCCAAATATGGCGAGGGCAAACTCTATACCCGCAATGCCGGGGAATATTCGATCTTCTGGCAGGGCCCGAGCATCGGCTTCGACGTCGGCGGCGATGGCTCGAAAGTGATGATGCTGGTCTATAATCTTCAGACCATTCAGGAAGTTCTCGGCCGCTATCCCGGCGTCGATGGCTCGGCCTATGTGATCGGCGGGCTCGGCATGACCGTGACCAAGCGCGGCAATGTGGTCATCGTGCCGATCCGTTCGGGCGTCGGCGCGCGTCTCGGCATCAATGTGGGCTATCTCAACTTCACCAATGAGCCGACCTGGAACCCCTTCTGAGGCCGGCGGTTGCCTCCAATACGCGTTTGGAAGCCGGGGCTTTGTCCCCGGCTTTTTCGTGACTCGTGTCCCAAAGCCGTTAGGGTTAATCTTCTGTGGAGATGGCCAGGGTAAAACCTGAGCGCTAAATCGGAATATGGACGAGCCGGCTGTGCCGGGGCTGCCTTGCGGCCGGAGTATGCGCGATGCTGATCGAGAACATGATGTATTTTGCGCTGGGCCTGCTGGTGGCGGGGCTGGTGGCGCTGATTGTCATGCCGGCCGTGTGGAAGCGCGCCGTGCGCCTGACCAAGCGCCGCATCGAAGCGGCAACCCCCATCACGCTTTCCGAATTCCGCGCCGACAAGGATCAGTTGCGCGCCGAATTTGCGCTCTCGACCCGCAGGCTCGAAATGAATGTCGAGACCCTGCGAAAACGCCTCGCCGAGCAATTGAGCGATGTGAACCAGAAGCGCACCGATCTCGGCGCGCTCAAGGCCGAACGCGAACAGCATATGGCCGTGGTTGCCGAGCTTGAAAGCCGGCAGATCGAGCTGCGGGCGCGCATTATCGAACTGGAAAAGGACGGCACCGACCTGGCGCAGCGGCTGCGCATGCGCGATCGCGACGTCGAAGTGCGCCAGGACGAGATCGAAACCCTGCGCTTGAGCCTGCGCGACGGTTTTCCTCAACCGACCGGCCCGGAAGACCTCACTGGCGATTATGATCAGGATATCGATCGGGTGACGGCGCTCTTGGCCATCGAGCGCAAGCGGGCGAGCTTTCTTGAAGATCAGGCGCGCAGCCTGATCGGCCGGCTGGAAAATTCCGATCGCCGCTCGTCCGAGGCGACGGCCGCCATCGCCCAGATGCGCGATGCGCTGGCGCGGCGCGACGCCCGCCAGGAGGAAAACGCCGAGGCTCTGGTCACCGCGGAAGCCCGCATTGCCAGCGCCGAAAACCGTCTCAACGCGCTTTTGGCGGAATCGAGCGAAGCGGTGGCCCAAAGCCACGGCCGGGCCGAGCAATTGCTGGCCGACAAGCTCGGCCTCGAAGACGAGGTGGAGCGCCTCCGTTCCAAAGTCGCCAATGTCGAATCCTCGATCCTCGCGGATTGGGAAACCGAGCGGTTTGAAGAGGCGCATCTGCGCGAGAAGCTCAACGACATAGCCGCCAGCGTCAGCCGGCTGGTTTATGCCGTCGACCACGAGGCCCCGCTCAACGACAATCCCGAGGAAAGCCTGTTCGACCGCGTGCAGCGCTTTGCCGACGATGGGGAATCGATGGGAACGCTGGAGCCGCCGACGAGCGAAACTCCGCCCCGCGGGTCGGTGTCGGATCGCCTGGCGGCACTGCGGGAAATTCAGGGGCGGTAGGGGAAGGCCACTACTGCGCCGCGATTTCCGTGCTTTGGCGCAATTCGCCGGTTTTGGAATCAAAGACCGACAGCATGACCGCGCCGCCGGCACGGTAGGTCACCTGAATGGTGCCATCGACCGTCAGCGCCGAAACGACTTCGGAGCCAGGCGGAACGCTGACGCTTGCTGCAATGGTCGGGGGCGGCGCATCGCGCATGAGGCGATAGACAACCGCCACGCCAATCGCCATAAAGCCCAGCAACATGATGCCCATGGCGAAACCCGCCGAACGGCGCGCTTTTCCAATAACGGCGGCAGCCTCGGGCGAGACTTCGGTTTCGGCAGGGGCGGGCTTATTGCCGGACATGTCAGGATCACTCATGGCAGACGATACCGTTTCTGAATTCGAGGACGAGCCGATCGAACTTGTCGTCGATGAAACCCATGCCGGGGGCCGGCTCGATGCCGTGCTCGCCAAAGAGCACGACGTTTTGAGCCGTAGCCGCATCAAGGATCTGATCCTCAACGGCGCCGTCACCATCGACGGCAAACCCGTCAGCGAACCCAAGTATCGCTTGAAGACCGGTGAGACAATCGTCCTTCTTGCCCCACCCCCCGAAGATCCCGAGCCCGCCGCCGAGGATATTCCGCTCGATATCCTTTATGAGGATGATCAGCTCATCGTTATCAACAAGCCGGTGGGCATGGTGGTGCACCCTGCCCCCGGCTCGCCCAATGGCACATTGGTCAATGCGCTGATCTTTCACTGCGGGGAGAGTTTGAAGGGTATTGGCGGGGTAAAGCGCCCCGGCATCGTGCATCGGCTCGACCGCGACACCTCGGGCGTGATGGTCGCCGCCAAGACGGAAAAGGCGCACAAGCACCTCTCCAAGCAGTTCGCCGACCATGGCCGCACCGGGCCGCTGCATCGCGCCTATACCGCCTTTGCCTGGGGCACGACGCAAGGCGCCCTGGGCACGGTCGATGCGCCTATCGGTCGCGATCCCGGCAACCGGGTCAAGCAGGCGGTGCGCAAGGATGGGCGCGAAGCCATCACCCATTATTCCGTCGAGGCGCGCTATGGCGACGAAGGCTGGGATATCACCCGCATCGAGTGCCAGCTCGAAACCGGCCGCACGCATCAGATCCGCGTGCACATGGCTCACATCGGCCATCCGCTGGTCGCCGATCAGGTCTATGCCTCAGGCTATGTGACCAAGGTCAATCGTTTGCCCGAAGCATTGGCCGGGGCAGTCCGCAGCCTTGGGCGGCAGGCGCTGCACGCGGCTCAGCTCGGTTTCGAGCATCCGGTGACGGGCGAAGAGATGATGTTCGAAGCTGACCTACCCGACGATCTCCAGGCGCTTCAGGATGCGCTGGAGCCCTATGACAAGGCGTTTGCGCGCTGAGAAAGGCCGGAATCACTCAAGGGTGATCGAACCGAAAGGCCCGCTGGCGCGTAGTGTTTATGAGGCTGCGTAAGAGGTGAGCGGGAACCTTATCCAATTTGTAACGTTATGTGCGGTTCCTGCCTCTTAAAATTGCCAAACTGCCGCCTATATTAGGCGGTGCGTCTTCGCTTGTGCCGTTCGGACAGGGGGAGATTTTTCCGCCCGCGCGATGCGGGGGATAAGAAAGGGGGTGCGTCCATGGCCCAAACCAATCTGCCAATTCTCTCCGCCGAAGGTGGCCTTAGCCGCTATCTGCAGGAAATCCGCAAGTTCCCGATGCTGGAACCGGATGAAGAATATATGCTCGCCAAACGCTACAAGGAACATGCCGATCCAGGCGCGGCCCAGAGGCTGATCACCAGCCATCTGCGTCTCGTCGCCAAGATCGCCATGGGTTATCGTGGCTATGGCCTGCCGATCTCGGAAGTCATCTCGGAAGGCAATGTTGGCCTCATGCATGCGGTCAAGCGCTTCGAACCCGAAAAGGGTTTCAGACTCGCGACCTATGCCATGTGGTGGATCCGTGCCGCCATTCAGGAATATGTGCTGCGCTCGTGGAGCCTCGTCAAGATCGGCACCACTGCGGCCCAGAAGCGGCTGTTCTTCAACCTGCGTAAGGTGAAGGGACAGATCGCCGCGCTGGACGACGGGAGTCTCCACCCCGACCAGATCAAGCAGATCGCCACGACGCTCAAAGTGACTGAAGACGACGTCGTGTCGATGAATGCACGCCTTTCGGGTGATGCTTCGCTCAATTCGCCCATGCGGGCCGACGAGGGATCCTCGGAATGGCAGGACTGGCTGGTCGACGATACGCCGGACCAGGAAACGAGCCTTGGGGAAACTCAGGAGTTCAGCGAGCGCATGGGCCTCCTCAATCAAGCCATGGATGTGCTCAACGAACGCGAACGCGCCATCTTCCAGGCCCGCCGCCTGCAGGACAATCCGGCAACGCTCGAAGAACTGGCCCAGCAATATGACGTCAGCCGCGAGCGCATCCGCCAGATCGAAGTCCGCGCCTTTGAAAAGGTGCAGGAAGCCGTGCAGCAGGCTGCCCACGCGCACTAGGTATTTTGGCGATTGAAGAAATTGGCTCCCGCGTTTCGAAAGGAATGCGGGAGTTTTTTGTTTGGAACCAGGTCGGTTCGCGTTTTGGCGGACGTAAAAGTAGTCCTCATGGTGAGGCGCGAAGCGCAGCGCAGCCTCGAACCACGAGGACGTGCCCCGATGACGCAGTGCCACGCCCTCGTGGTTCGAGGCTTTGCTCTGCAAAGCACCTCACCATGAGGACTACTCAGACATGCCTTTCAACCAAAACGTGATGCGCTCTAAGCATCGACCAGATCCCAGAGCCGCTCTTTACTCAAGATAAGCAGCCAGGGCGTTTCGTCTTCGGGCTCGATTTCTACCTGTCCGCCCGTCCCCTCGTTGGACGTGCCGATGAGCCCACCCGGCTCCAGCAGCAGGCCGTCCATGGGGTAAAACAGGCCCGTGGAACGGCGGAAGCGAATAGGCACCAGTGGGTGGATCGACACGCGTTCGCGTTTCCCTGCGTCGAAAGCGATGGGGCCGGTGACCGCGAGGGCCACGTCGACCTCATCGACCAGCATGAGGCGGCGGCTCGGTGCATATTGCAGCACGGCGCTGAGCGCGGCGAGGGTATGATCGAGGCGTTTGCCGGTCATGCCCAGCGCCAGGGTCACCGGAGCAATGGTCGAATAGAGCGCTTTCTGGAAATCGGTGGTGATCTGTTCGGGGATATGGATGACGCGGGAGCGGCTTTCCCAGCCGGCGCGATTTTCAAGCGAATCGAGATCGCCGATAACAGCCTCGGGCACAAGACCGGCCGCCCCGATCGTGTCCGCGCCGCCATCGGCCCCGACCAGCGCCACGCCTTTTTCGGCCAATTCGCGCAAAAGGGCGCCGTCTACCGTGCCGCCGCCGACAATGGCGAGGGGGCGATCAAAAACCAGCGGCAGCGCATCCGGGCTGCGTTCTGAAGTCACTTGCACTGTCACATTTCTCTCAATATGGTCCGAGCCGTCTCGCTGGGGTGTTCTGGAAATCTTCCGGAGCTGAGAGTTACCCATTGAACCTGAACCAGGTCATGCTGGCGGAGGAAGTTCGAGATGGCAAGAGTGCCCTCGCGTCCTCTTCCATTGACACATACCCTTCTCCCATGGCCGCAACCGTTGAAGGGATGACCAAATGGTCAAATCCACTTATCTGGCGCTTGCGGTCCTTTTTGGATTGTCTGCCGGTTCTGCCTATGCGCAGGACGTGCCCACGCTCACCATCTACACCTATGACGGCTTTGCCGCCGAATGGGGCCCGGGTCCGCAACTCTCGGCCGCGTTCGAGCCGGTTTGCGGCTGCAAGCTCAACTGGGTTGCCGCTGACAGCTCCATCGGCACGCTGCGCCGCGTGCAGCTTGAAGGCGCGACGACCGACGCCGATCTGATCGTCGGGCTCGACACAGCTATCGCCGGGGAAGCCCGCGCCACCGGGCTTTTTGCCGATCATGGCCTGACGCTCGACAAATTGGCGCTGCCCGAAGCCTGGACCGATGCGCAATTCGTGCCGTTCGATTATTCGCACTTCGCCTTCATGTATGACACCGACCGGACCGCGACGCCGCCGAAGAATTTCGAAGAGCTGATCGCCATGCCGGAGGATTTCAAGATCGTGGTGCAGGATCCACGTTCGGCGACGCCCGGCCTCGGCCTCGTCCTCTGGATCAAGGCCGCCTATGGCGATCGCGCCCCTGAAATCTGGGCTGGGCTCAAGCCGCACATCCTGACCGTCACGCGCGAATGGAGCGAGAGCTATTCGCTCTTCCTTGATGGCGAGGCCGACATGGCGCTCTCCTATACCACCTCGCCCGCCTATCACATCATCGAAGACAAGGACGAGACGATCAAGGCGGCGCTGTTCGAGGAAGGGCACTATCCGCAGATCGAAGTTGCGGGGATTTTGAAGTCTTCGGATCAGCAGGAACTGGCCAAGGAATTTTTGGCCTGGTTCACCTCGCCCGAGGGCCAAAAGATCATTCCGACGACCAATTGGATGTTCCCGGTGGTCGATCTCGGGGCTGATCTCAATCCTGCCTTTGCCACCCTGCCGCAGCCGGAAAAAACGCTGCGTCTGAGCGACGAGGATATTCTGGCCCATTCCTCGGCCTGGATCGACGAAATGCTGGCGGCGGTGCAGTAGACGTGAGCGGCTACCAGCGTACACGGCCAACACCCCCTCCCACCCTCCCCCATCAAGGGGGAGGTGCAGGCCGGTGGATGCGGCTTGATTGTGCGACATACTCGATGCAACACCTCCCCCTTGATGGGGGAGGATGGGAGGGGGTGACGGCAAGCACGGCACCGTTGTGGCTCCCGTCCCCCTCTCCAACTCTCCCCGCAAGGGGGAGGGTGCCGGCTGGAGCATGGGGCGAAAAATGCTGACACTTCCGCCGCGCCCTGCCCGCATCGCCATTTCGAGCCTCCTCGCTATCGCCATTGCCGGGCTGATTGCGGCCGTGCTCTGGGCCATCCTCGAAGCCGCGACCGAGCCGAGTTCGGCCTCGCGTATCGATATTCCGCATCTCCTGCGCATGACCGCCATTCAGGCGGGGCTGACAATGGTGCTCTCGCTTGCCGTCGGCATGGCGCTCGCCTGGGCGCTGAACCGTTTGCGTTTTCCGGGGCGCGATCTCGTCGTCGGGCTTTTTGCTGCCGCCATCGTCACGCCCGGCATGGTGGTCGCTTTTGGACTTCTGTCGATCTGGGGGCGCAATGGCTGGATCAATCAGGCGAGTGAGGCGCTGTTTGGCTTCTCGCTCGGCAATCCGGCCTTTGGGCTTTCGGGCATTCTTCTCGCTCATGTCATTCTCGATGGTGCCTTTGCCGCCCGCATTCTGTTGGCCCGGCTCGATGCCATTCCGGCAACGCGGTTGAAGGTCGGGCAATCGCTGGCCCTATCCGCGACGCAGCGTTTTGCCCTGATCGATTGGCCGGCGATGCGCTCGAGCTTGCCGGGGCTCGGCGCCATCATTTTTCTTCTCGCGTTCACCAGTTTTCCCATCGTGCTGCTGCTCGGCGGCGGTCCGGCCAACCAGACGCTGGAAGTCGCCATCTATTCAGCCGTGCGGCTTGATTTCGACCTCGCCGGTGCGGTGCGGCTGGCGCTGACCCAGATTGCCGTCTGCGCCGTCGTCATCCTTCTCGCCTCGGCCAGCACGCCCGTTGTCAGCGTGCATGGCCGTTCGGTCGCGCCGCGCTGGCGCGATGCACTGCCGGCGCAGGCGCTGCAATGGCTGGTGCTGTTGCTCGCAACAGTGGGTTTTGCCCTGCCCCTCCTCTCGGTACTGATCGATGGGATTGTTTCCGGTTTTGGCCGGGTGCTGGCGCAGCCGACATTCTGGTGGTCCCTAGCAACCAGTGTCGTCATCGGTAGCGCTTCGGCTGTCCTGACGCTGCTCCTCGCACTGGCTCTGACGCTGGGACGTGCGGCGAGCGGCGAGCGGCCGGTGCGCATTCTGCTCGGCACACCGAGCTTTGCCTATCTTGCGGTGCCGGCCGTCGTGCTCTCGCTCGGTTTTTTCCTCATCGTGCGCAATCTTGGCGTCGCCACGGCACAGGCGGCGCCCGTCGTCGTCATTATTGCCAATAGCCTCCTCGCCCTGCCCTTTGCCGTCGCGACATTGGGACCGCCACTCGACGCCATGGTGCGGGCGCGCGGCAAGCTGATACGCTCGCTTGGGCTCTCGGGCTGGCAGCAATTCTGGAAAGTGGAGTATCCGCTCCTTGGAAAGGATATCGGGCTCATGCTGGCCCTCGCCTTCTGCTTCTCGCTCGGCGATCTCGGCGTTATCGCCCTCTTTGGTACGCAGGATTTCCAGACCCTGCCGCTGATGATGTTCCGCGCCCTGGGCGCCTATCGCAGCAATGACGCCGCTGCCATCGCCGCCATTTTGCTGATCGGCACCATCCTCGCCTTTGTCGGCCTGCCGCGTCTCTTTGAAAGGATCGCCCATGCTTCGCGCTGAGCACCTCGCCTTTGCCTATGGAAAAGAGGCACAGACCTATGATTTCTCATTCGAGGCTGAGGCCGGCGCCGTGACTGCTATTTCCGGGGCCAGTGGTTCGGGAAAATCGACGCTGCTCGATCTCATCGCCGGGTTTTTGGCCCCGAAGAGCGGCACACTGGCGCTTGATGGCGCCAATCTGCTGCCGCTGCCGCCCGAGACGCGGCCGCTCTCGCTGCTGCTGCAATCGGACAATCTTTTCGACCATCTGAGCGCGCATGAAAACGTCGCGCTCGGCCTGCCCAAGGGTGTGGCCAAAATAGAGGGCCGGCGGCGGGTCGAAGAGGTTTTGCAGCGCGTCGGGCTTGATGGCCTTGCTCACCAGACGGCGGCAACGCTATCCGGCGGTCAGAAGCAGCGCGTGGCGCTGGCCCGTACGCTGTTGCGCGACCGCGCCATTCTGTTGCTGGATGAACCTTTTTCCGCGCTCGACGATGAAACGCGGCAGGTCATTAGGGCGCTGGTGGGCGAACTGACGCGCAGCGAAGGTTGGCACACTATTCTCGTCAGTCACCATGAGGACGATATCGCGGCGCTGGCGACGCGCCGCTATCGCCTGGCGGAAGGCCGGCTCACGCCGGCCTGATCACGTTGCCCAGGCAGCAAACACTTCGTTGAACAGCGCCTGCGCATCGGAATCCTTTTCGAGCGTCAGGATGGCATTGCGGCCGGTGCCATAGACAAGGGCGAGGTCGAGCCAGCGACGCGACTCCAGGAGCCGCGAATTGTTGGTCTGGTCATCGGGCGACGCCGACAGCGCAAAGAGGAAGCTATTGCCCATGACGCGGGCCGAGGCGCCGACCAGCGGCGTGCCCGGCACAAGTTCCTCATTCTTGAGCAACACACCCGGCAGGCTCGAAATCGCGCCGCCGACAAAGGTGTCGTTGACGTCGAAATTGATTTCCATCAGATGGCTGGCCGGCAGGCTCGGATCGCCATTCTTGCGGATGGTCACCGAGACATTGAGATTGCGCGCCGGAATACTGGCCTTGCCGATCAGGGTGGGCAGGCCCAGTTCATCCTCGCCCTTGGTCCAATCGACCGTGCCCGAGAAGGGCACGGCGCCGGTGCGGCCATCGGACGAAGCCTCGAGCAGCAGCGACTGGCTGCCGGCGAGAACCGCGGGATCGACGCTATTGGCCGGGTCGTTGGCCGCCGCAATGCTGGTATCGGCGCCCGAAAGGCGCTCCTCGGTCTTGTTCTCGCCGCCATTGATCGAGGGCAGCACTGTCTCATTGCCGCTGGGCGTCACCGTATCCGGCGTCGGCTCCAGCCGGTCGTCCGTATCGATGCCCTGCATGGCCGTGGTCGGCTCGCTCGGCGTAGTGGTTGCGGTATTACCCGGGCCAGTGGTGGTATCGGGCGCGGCGGGCGCATCGAGCGTCGGCGCTGTCGGCTGCGGCGTTCCGGTCGTCTCGGTTGCCGCCGTTTCGGTGCGCCCGAACATCTGGTCGAGATCGACATAGCCTTCGCGCCAGGCCCAAAAGCCCGCGCCACCGGCGCCGACCAGGAGGAGCGCGAAGACGATCAGGAAAATCGTCATACCCGCGCCGGAACGCCGTTCGCCGTTCGCTGGATCGAAAGCGCTGGGATCGGCGTTTTCGTCCGCGAGACTGTCTTCAAGCGGCGCCCGGGTTTCCTGCACGGGCAGCATTTCGGTCGGCTCGCCGCGCGCTTCGCGATCGAGCGTCTCGATGGCTCGCTCGATGGCGCCTTCGGCTTCCCGCGTATCGTCCGGCTCGACCTCGACTTCCCTAACGCTCGATAGCGCGGTTTCGACCGGCGGTTCGACGACGCTAACCTCGGGCTCGACCATGGTCTGCCGCGCTACGGCAGCGCTTGATCCCATGGACGGCTCGACCCGCGCCATGACGGGCTGCGCAGAAAAGCCGCTATTGGCCGCGGTGCTGACGGCGGCAGCTGCTTCGCGACGCGGCAAAATGCTGGGGCGCTTGAGCGGAACCGGTTCATTGGCACCGGGCGGGACAGCCTCGTCCACCACAACGGGAGCCACAGGCTTGGCAATCGCTTCGTCCTTGACGACGAGCGGGGCGACGACGGGCTGCACCTGTGCGCCGCTGACGCTGGCGGCCTGGCCGATGATCTCTTCGATCGAAAGGGGGCTATCGTCTTCGTCGACCGCTTCGGTCGGCACGACATCGGCGGGTAATTCGTCCGATTCGAGATCGGCTTCCGGCTCGATGACCTGCGGCGCTGGCGGCTCGACGGGCTGGGGTGCTGCGGCCTGAACCGGCTCGGCAACAATCGATTGAGCGTGAACCGCAGGCGTGGGCTGGATTTCTGCTGGTGGTGCCGGCTCGGGCGCGCGCGCGGGCGGCGCGGCGGCAGCAGGCGGGCGCGGCGCAAACAATGCATCGCGCCCGAGACTGATGACGGCTTCGCTGGCTTCCTGTTCGACCTGGCGGATACAATCTTCGAGCTGCAGCCGGTGCTGCGTGATCTCGCGAGCGGGCAGAGGGGGCTGGATAGCCCGCAACTGGCCGACGAGAGCCGCGCGCGCCTTTTCGTAAACCGCGCGCCGCGCAGCTCCATTGTTCTCCGGCAGCGCCGAGATCGCTCGGCGCAACAGCTCCTTATAGTCCGCCATAGGCTACTGGGTACTCACAATTGCAGCGACGTCTTTTAGCAAAGATTATCAATCTTGGAACGGGTCAACCACCAAGATGGTATCCGCGCGTTCCGGACTAGTGGACAAAAGCGCGACCGGCGCCCCGATCAGCTCTTCGATATAGCGAACATACTTCACGGCCTGTGCCGGCAACTCGGCCCAGGAGCGCGCTCCGGCCGTCGTTTCCGACCAGCCTTCGAGTGTCTCATAGATCGGCTTAACGCGGGCTTGCGCCCCCATTGAGGCAGGCAAATAATCAATCCGTGATCCATCAAGCTCATAGCCGACGCAGACCTTGATCTCCTTGAGGCCATCAAGGACGTCGAGCTTGGTCAAGGCGATGCCGGTAATGCCCGAGGTTTTGACCGTCTGGCGCACGAGAACCGCATCGAACCAGCCGCAGCGGCGCGGGCGGCCGGTATTGACGCCGACTTCCTTGCCGACCGTTGCCAGATGCCTGCCGACTTCATCATCGAGTTCGCAGGGGAACGGACCTTCGCCGACGCGGGTCGTATAGGCCTTGGTGATCCCCAGCACATAGCCGATCGCCGTGGGCCCGAGGCCCGAACCAGCCGCGGCCTGGCCGGCAACGGTATTGGACGAGGTGACGAAGGGATAAGTGCCGTGGTCATTGTCGAGGAGAGCGCCCTGCGCGCCTTCGAAAAGGATACGCGCGCCAGCCTTGCGCTTGTCGTCAAGCACCTGCCAGACGCGGTCCATGAACGGCAGGATTTCCCCCGCGATGGACGTCAGTTCGTCAAAAATCGTCTGCGCTTCGATCTCTGCAAGACCGATACCGCGGCGCAGCGCATTGTGGTGGCTGAGGAGACGCTCGATCTTGGGCATGAGCGTATCGGGTTCGGAAAGGTCGATGAGGCGGATGGCGCGGCGGCCAACCTTATCTTCATAGGCCGGACCGATGCCGCGGCGCGTCGTGCCGATCTTGAGACCGGAATTGGCGTCTTCGCGGATGCCGTCCAATTCGCGGTGCAGCGACAGGATCAGCGGCGCATTGTCGGCGATACGCAGGATTTCGGGGGTGATCTTGACGCCCTGGCCGCGGAGCTTGGCCATTTCCTGGACGAAATGGTGGGGGTCAACGACCACGCCATTGCCGATGACCGAGAGTTTGCCTTGCACGAGGCCCGAGGGAAGCAGCGCCAGCTTGTAGCTTACCCCATCGATGACCAGTGTATGGCCGGCATTGTGACCGCCATGGAAGCGCACGACGACGTCGGCGCGCTCCGAAAGCCAATCCACGATCTTGCCCTTGCCCTCGTCGCCCCATTGCGAGCCGACGACAACCACATTCGCCATAGTCCAGTCTTCCTTAGCTGAGGCGCGCCGAAGCCCGGCACGACAAAATCGGGCCGGCCCAAAAGCCTGTACCCTTACCCAAGTTGCGGACATCCGTCCTTCCGGCCGCACCCCTTGTCGGGTTTGATTGCAGCCGAATAACTGATAAGTCCGATTGTCCTTACATCACCCAAGCGCCGATGACAAAGCCGCAGACCACTGAAAAGCGCGGCATTTCCGCCGGCATTCTCGATCAGCCCTATCTTTTGCTCGTTCTGGCGCCGCTTTTCTGGGGCGGCAATGTCGTTGCGGCAAAACTGGTGGTGGGCGAAATCAGCCCCTTCCTCCTGCTCGCCTGCCGCTGCGTTCTGGCGACGCTGTTCATTTTGCCCTTTTCATACAGGCACTTGCGGAACGATTGGGCGGAGGTCAAACGCACATGGCCGGTGCTGATGGCCTTCGGCATCGTGGGCTATGCGCTGTTCAACGTCTTTCTCTATATCGGCCTGACCATGACGACCGCCGTCAATTCGGCGATCGAACAGGCCTCGCTACCGATGCTGATTCTCGGTGCAAATTTCCTGTTTTTCCGTGTGCGCTCCAATCTGTTGCAGATTTTTGGCGTGCTGCTGGCAATTTCAGGCGTCATCCTGACCGCGACGCATGGCGATCCGCTGCGGCTCCTGCGCATGGACGTCAATCTCGGCGACGGCTTTGTCATCCTCGCCTGCCTGGCCTATACCGGCTACACGCTGGCGCTGCGCTTCCGGCCAAAAGTGCACATGTTCAGCTTCATGGCCGTGTCGTTTTTCGGCGCGGCGGTGTCAGCAGTGATCATGCTGGCGCTGTTCGGCGGCGGACTGGGTACGGTTACCATCCTCGCCCACGCCTCACCCACCGTCTGGCTGGTGATCGCCTATGTCGCGATTTTCCCCTCCATGTTCAGCCAGGTCGCCTATGCCCGCGGCGTGGAATTGGTCGGCGCCAATCGGGCAGCGCCGAGCCATAATCTCATTCCGGTTTTTGGGACATTGGGCTCGGTGCTAATCCTGGGGGAAAGATTGGAAGGGTATCATTTCATCGCCGCAGGGATCATCATCGCCGGTATTGTGCTGGCGGAGTGGGCGGCGCGGCGGGGGACCCAACCGCAGTAGCCCTCATGGTGAGGGCTACTGGTGGCGGCGGAACGCTGTAGAAACGTTATGGCAGCGTGTGCCCGGCCGTACGGAACAGGCGATACCACTCTTCACGCGTCAGCGGGACGGATGAACCAGCGGCGCATTCCTCGACACGCGATGGTTTTGTGGTGCCGAGGACGACCTGCACATTAGCTGGGTGGCGGGTGATCCAGGCGACTGCAATTCCGGTCGGGGTCACCCCATACTTTGCCGCCAGTTCGTCCATCGCATCGTTAAGCTCTGCATATTCTTCGCGATCGCCGACAAAGACGCCGTCGAAAAAGCCCTTCTGGAAGGGCGACCAGGCCTGTAGCATCATGCCTTTCAGGCGCGAATAATCGAGCAGGCCATTGTCGCGGCTGATCGATTGGTCGAGGCCATTCATATTGGCGGCGACGCCCTGCGCGAAAAGATTGGCATGGGTCACGCTGAGCTGCACCTGATTGAACAGCAGCGGTTGCTTCACCGCGGTTTTCAGCACCTCGATCTGGCCCGGGGTGTGGTTGGACACGCCGAAATGGCGGACTTTGCCGGAGGCGGCGAGCTTGTCAAAAGCCGAAGCGACATCTTCTGGCTCAACGAGTGTATCGGGGCGGTGCAGCAGCAATACGTCGAGATAATCGGTGCGCAGCGCCGCCAGCGATTCATCGACGGTCTGCAAAATGTGCTCGGACGAAAAGTCAAAGTAGCCTTTGCGGATGCCGACCTTGCTCTGAATCAGGATTTTTTCGCGCTCGACAGCCGACAGTGTAATCGCCTCGCCGAACCGCTCCTCGCAACGATGCCGCTTGCCACCATAAATATCGGCATGGTCGAACACGGTGACGCCGGCATCGACAGCGGCGCCGAATAGGGCCTGGATTTCGGCATTGCTCATCTTGGCGATGCGCATGAGGCCGAGCACAACGCTCGACACGGAAAGATCGGTGTGGGGCACCTTGAAGGTCTTCATCGAAACCTCGGATTTTTTGGGATTGGCGCACGGCGGCGCAAGGGAACGCGAGAAGACTAGCGCGGACTGGCCCCAAAAAGAAAGCCCCGCCGGCGAACCGGCGGGGCAATTGTCAATAATTTGTCGCTTTTAGAAGCGAACGGCCTTTGCCTGCTTCACGCCTTCGAGCGCGGCAATCTTGGCCAATTGCTCTTCCGTCAGCGTGCCATCGATGGATACAAGCGCGATAGCATCGCCGCCGACATCGGCACGACCAAGGTTGAAATTGGCAATATTGATACCCAGCGTGCCAAGCAGCGTGCCGAGACGGCCGATATGGCCCGGCTTGTCCTCATTGGTGACATAGAGCATGGACGGCGAGAGCTCGGCTTCCATGTTGATGTCCTTGACCTGGATGATGCGCGACTTGCCATTGGCAAAGATCGTGCCGGCCACCGCGCGGGTCTGGCGCTCGGTGGTAATGGTCAGGCGGATATAGCCTTCATAGGCGCCCTGCTGGTCGCGGGTCGTGGTTTCAACGGTAATGCCGCGATCCTTGGCGATCTGCGGCGCCGAAACCATGTTGATGTCGCCGAGCGAGGGTTTTAGGACGCCATTGATGGCGGCCGCGATCATCGGCTTGATGTTGAGCCCGGCAGGGGTGCCTTCGAACTCGATGTGAATACCCTTGATGCCGGTTTCGGTGAGCTGGCCGGCAAAGGAGCCCAGCGCTTCCGACAGTTTCACCCAGGGGGTGATGATTGGCGCTTCTTCGGCCGAAATCGACGGGAAATTGAGCGCATTGGTGATTTCGCCGGTCATCAGATAGGCCGAAATCTGCTCGGCAACCTGCAGGGCGACGTTCTCCTGGGCTTCGGTGGTCGAGGCGCCGAGATGGGGGGTGCAGATGACGTTGGGCAATTCGAACAGCGGATTGTTCTCGGCGGGTTCAACGAGGAACACATCGAGCGCAGCGCCAGCGACATGGCCCGACTTCAACGCATTATAGAGGGCTTCTTCATCGATCAGACCGCCACGGGCGCAATTGACGATGCGCACACCCTTCTTGGTCTTGCTCAGGTTTTCGGCATTGAGAATATTGCGGGTCGCGTCGATCAGCGGGGTGTGCAGCGTGATGAAATCGGCCCGGGCGAGGAGATCGTCGAGCTCGACCTTTTCGACGCCCATGGTCTGGGCGCGTTCCGGGGTCAGGAACGGGTCGAAGGCAATGACCTTCATACGCAGGCCAATGGCGCGGTCGGCAACGATCGAACCGATATTGCCCGCGCCGATCAGGCCGAGGGTCTTATTGGTGACTTCGACGCCCATGAAGCGGTTCTTTTCCCACTTGCTGGCGCGGGTCGATGCGTCGGCTTCGGGCAGCTGGCGGGCCAGCGCGAACATCATGGCGATGGCGTGTTCGGCGGTCGTGATCGAATTGCCGAAGGGCGTATTCATCACG
This sequence comes from Devosia sp. Root685, assembly GCF_001427875.1. Classification (GTDB taxonomy): domain Bacteria; phylum Pseudomonadota; class Alphaproteobacteria; order Rhizobiales; family Devosiaceae; genus Devosia. The sequence continues at coordinate 998,427 of NZ_LMHK01000002.1, forward strand.
ATGATGCCCTTCTTGGTCGCGGCCGGAATATCGACATTATCGACGCCGATGCCAGCGCGGCCGATGACTTTCAGATTGGTCGCGGCGGCGATGATCTTTTCGGTCACCTTGCTGGCCGAACGGATAGCGAGGCCATCATACTGGCCGATGGCTTCAAGGAATTTTTCCTTGTCCTTGCCGAGATCGGGCAGGTAGTCCACCTCGACGCCGTTGTCCTTAAAAATCTGGACGGCGGTTGGGCTCAGCTTATCCGAAACGAGAACTTTTGGCATTTGAGGGTGGTCCCTGGAATGTGATGTGTGGGATAAGACCCCCACCTGGCCCTCCCCCTGACAGGGGGAGGAATAGCTCCGAGTTTGGCCACTGTTTCCGCGCCAAACTCGATCAGCCCCTCCCCCTCGAGGGGGAGGTTGGGTGGGGGTACTAGAACTTAAGCAGCAACCTTGAGCGCGGCCTTTTCCTGGGCAAAAGCCCAGTCGAGCCACGGCGTCAGAGCCGCAAGATCGGACGCTTCAATCGTCGAGCCGGCCCAGATACGTAGACCCGCCGGAGCGTCCTTGTAGGAGCCGAAATCATAGCCGACGCCGAGCTTGTCGAGGCGGGCAACGATGGCCTTGGCAAACGCCGCCTGCCCCTCATCATCGAGCGCCACAACGTCCGGATCGGTGATCGACAGGCAGACAGAAGTATTGGAGCGCTGATCGGCATTCCTAGCGAGGAAATCGACCCAATCGGTCTTTTCCACCCAATCGGCTAGCACCTTGAAATTGGCATCGGCGCGGGCCTGCATTGCCTTGAGGCCGCCAACCTGCAAACCCCACTGCATGGCGTCGATCGCGTCTTCGATGCAGATCATCGAGACGGTGTTGATCGTTTCGGCCTTAAAAATGCCTTCGATCAGCTTGCCGCCCTTGGTCATGCGGAAAATTTTGGGCAGCGGGCGGGCGGGCTTGAACGTTTCGAGACGCTCAACGGCCCGCGGCGATAGGATCAGAATACCGTGCGCGGCCTCGCCACCCAGCGCCTTCTGCCAGGAGAAGGTGACGACATCGAGCTTGGCGAAATCGAGCTTTTGCGCGAAGGCGGCCGAGGTCGCATCGCAAATGGTCAGACCTTCGCGGTTCGCCGGGATCCAGTCCGCGTCCGGCACGCGCACACCCGAGGTCGTGCCGTTCCAGGTGAACACCACGTCGCGGTTGAAATCGACCTGCTTGAGATCGGGCAATTCGCCATAGGGCGCTTCGAGCACGCGCACATCGGGAAGCTTCAATTGCTTCTGCACATCAGTGACCCAACCGGCGCCGAACGATTCCCAGGCGAGCATATCGACGCCCCGAGCGCCCAGCGCGCTCCAGAGGAACATCTCCACCGCGCCGGTATCGGAAGCGGGCACAATGCCGATGCGATAATCGGCAGGAACTTCAAGCAGTTCGCGAGTCAGGTCGATCGCCTGCTGAATGCGCGCCTTGGCGGGCTTGGCGCGGTGCGAGCGACCGGTCAGCGCGCCAGCAAGCGCTTCAACCGTCCAGCCTGGACGCTTGGCACAAGGACCCGACGAAAAATTTGGGTTAGCCGGTTTTACCGCCGGTGCGGTCAGGGGCGTATCAGCCATCTCAAGCGGCCCTCCCAGGCCTATGCGCCTCGCGTTAGGGCGAGGTGTCCTGAGACCCGAAATACTCCCCGCCCGATTGGCCGTCAATGGGGAATGAGATTGAGATGCTTTGTAGGTAGACACGTAAGATTGGCGACGGGACAATTGCGAAGTGCAAACTGCCAGTCCTTTCAGTCGGTTAACCGAAAATGTGATAACGGAATGCATCTAAGGCATTGAATGCAAACGCTCTGTTCCGGTTTGCCTACCGCAACAAATGCGGCGCTTGAGCTGATCCTAGCCTTCGTCTCGGTACCGCTCGCTTGCTGTTGCGAAAAAGATAGGTGGCCAAGGCTTTCGGCCCAACTTGGCTGCTGGCACGCGTTGAAAGGCGCACCTCGCCGTCGGGATAAATCACAAGCTACTTAGACGGGCACCGTGTGCGCTTCACCACAATCTCGGACTGACCGCCCAAAAAGCGCAACAATTTCAAGGGGCCGTGAACCACAATTCTGGACTGTACTTTACCGCAATCCCGGACTGACGGCGACCCTCCCGTAAAATCAGTAGGTTAACAAGCATAGGGACACCTGAACTCCGAGCGACATCGAGGCGAAGCTCGCCTGCTGCTGATCCCGAGAACTTTCGTCTTAAAAATTTCTGCGTCGCTCGCACTGGTGTAAACTACGGCTGCCAACGGTGCCCCATCACCAGGAAGGGTTGAAGGCGCAAGAATCCTTTTATCCAACAAGCCCAAAAGCACAGGGTCCAAACACCGTGAAGGGCTCAGCTTTGCTAACTTTTCGGAGTATCGAGGGCCCTGAAAGAATCCTCAGAAGGCGGGGTTCGGGACCGAGTGCTACGAGCCGACGCCTGTCGCCCATTTCAGGAATGGGGTGGGCTGCAGACCGGCAGCTTTGCGTCCGCCGTCGGTCTATAGCGGACGATCAGCTTCAGGCAGTGGCGCTAAGCCCAGGCGACAGGACGCTGAGAGGCGCTAGCGGAGTAGCAAAAATCCGGTGAGCAGGATGGCGGTGAATGCGCCATTGAGCGCCATTGCAATACCGGCAAAGGCCCCCGCCATGTCGTTGACCTGCAAGGCCCGCGCCGTGCCGATGCCATGCGAAGCCACTCCGACGGCAAAGCCGCGGGCCGCATAATTCTTCGTCCCCAGCGCATTCATCAGCGGGGTCACGATGATTGCACCCGTCACCCCCGTCAGAATGACGAGCACTGCAGCGAGCGAGGGAATTCCACCCAGGCTCTTTGCCAGTTCCATGGCAATCGGCGCGCTGACCGATTTCGGCGCAATAGATGCCAGAACTTCCGGCGGTGCCCCAAAAATCGCGGCAATCGCCAGCGCGCTGCCCATGGCGGTCACGGAACCGGCGACGAGCGCCACGGCAATCGGCACTATGGAGCGCTTGACCGCCGCCAGGTTGCGATAGAGCGGGACAGCCAGCGACACCGTTGCCGGCCCCAGCAGAAAGTGCACGAACTGCGCGCCCTCGAAATAGGTGGGATAGGACGTGCCGGTCAGCAGCAGCACGGGAATGAGCATGGCCGCGCTGAGCAGCACGCTATTGGCCAGCGGCGAATTGCCTAGCAAAGCGCCGATGCGCAGCGCCAGCACGAAGGCAACCAGGGTGGCGCCGAGCCAGGTCAGCGGCGAGGTGGCAAGATAGACCCAGATTTCGCTGAAACCGCTCATCGCGACATCCACCGCTCGGTGAGGATGAAAGCGCCCACGGTGACCACCAGCGTCAGCGCCGTCGACGCGACAACCGCCAGCAATAGCGGCCCGCCCCAGGCCCGGATCAATTCGCCATTCTGCATGATGCCGACTGCCGAGGGCACGAAGAGCAGCGACAGGATACCCAGCAAGCCATCCGCCGATGCGATCACGGGCCTTGCCCGATCGCCCATAAGCGCCAGCAACCCCACCAGTAGCAACATGCCGATAACCGGCCCCGGAAAGGCAAAGGCCGGCACGAGCAACCGCAGGATTTGCACTAGCGTCTCGCCGGCCAGCTGACAGAGGATCAACAGGGCAAAGCCCGCCACCCAATCGGCTGGACGCAGCGGCTTGGCGACCACGTCAGTCATTTGAACTACCCGTGTTGGAGTGCGCCCTGGTTGAGCGCATTCTTCACGATTCTACCATTGGCCATGATGACGGGCATATGGGCGCCATCGTCTTGCAGCAGCGAGATATCGGACAGCGGATCTCCATCGACCACCAGCAAGTCGGCAAATGCACCCTCAGCGACGACACCCACCTGCCCCTCAAGGCGGCAAAGCTTAGCGCCAATCACGGTCGCGGAACGGATGATTTCCTGCGGCGTCAGCACCTTGGCGAGGAGTTCAAACTCCATGCCGTGATACTTGCGCAGCTGCCCGAGAAGGTCGGAGCCGAAGGCCATGGGCAGACCGGCATCGCGCATGATTTCGAGCGAGCGCAGGCCGCCACTGCGGACCACCTCGATTTTCGCGGATTCGGCGGCGCCGAGGCCGAGGGCTTCGCCTTCGAGCGCCAGCGCATCATAGGCGACAAGGGTGGGGACGGCGATGCAGCCCTTTTCGGCTGCCTTTTTAGCGGTGTCGGGCTCAATCAGGTTGCAGTGTTCGAGCGAGTGGACGCCGAGTTCTACGCAGCGAGCAATGGACTTATCGGTATAGACATGCGCGGCGACATAGAGGCCAGCATTCTCCGCCTCTTCCACCATGGCGCTAATTTCGTCGCGCGAATACTGGATCGAGTGGATCGGATCATTGGGCGAGGACACGCCGCCATTGGCCATGACCTTGATGAAGTTGGCGCCTTCCTTGATCATGGTGCGGCAGGCGGCGCGGACATTGTCGACGCCATCGACGATGAGGCCCATGGAGCCCAAGCGGTCGGAGAATAGACCGGGACGGTCATCGGTGCGCTGGCGCAGGTCGGCGTGGCCGCCGGTGGTAGTCAGGCCCTTGCCGCAGATGACGAGACGGGGACCGATGAGAAGGCCTTCATTGACAGCGCGGACGAGACCGTAATCAGCACCACCCAGATCGCGCAGGGTCGTGAAACCACGCCGCAGCGCTTCTTCCATCACCCGCGCCGAGCGCAGGGCGGCAAGCGAAGCCGGGGCGATCATATTGGCCCAGAGGTCGAGCGTTTCGGCAACGACATGGACGTGGCAATCGATGAGGCCGGGCATGATGGTCCTGCCCGCAAGATTGATCACTTCCACGCCGTCCGGCCGCGCAAGGTCGGTGCCGATGGCGGCGATGCGCTGGTCGGTGACGAGGACCTCAAGACCCTGCCGCAGGATGCCGGCTTCCGCGTCGAGGACATTACCGCCGGTGAAAAGAAAAGACGTGGTCATGAGAGCAACTCAACGGTTGTGACAGGCGACAAGGCGCCCATCGTCGCGGGCAGTCAGGGCCGGTTCGGTGGTCTTGCAGACGGCGGTGACGAGCGGGCAGCGCGTGTGGAACGGGCAGCCGCTCGGCTTCTTCGTCGCGCTCGGGATGTCGTCATTGGTGGCGCTAAAACTGTGGCGCTTGCGCGGATCGCGCGAGGGCGCCGAGCGCATCAAGAGTTCGGTATAGGGATGGCCCGGCTCGGCAAAGATGCGGGTCTTGGGGGCGATCTCGACGATCTTGCCCAGATACATGACGGCGACGCGATGGGAGATGAATTCGACGACGCCGAGGTCGTGCGAAATTGAGAGATAGGAGACGCCGAGATCGCGCTGCAGGTCGCTGAGGAGATTGAGGATCTGCGCCTGCACCGACACGTCGAGCGCCGAAACCGGTTCGTCGCAGACGATGACGTCGGGATTGAGGGCCAGGGCGCGGGCAATGCCGATGCGCTGGCGCTGGCCACCGGAAAACTGGTGGGCAAAATTGTCGGCCTGATCGGGTCGCAGGCCGACGCGTTCCATCAATTCGGCGACGCGTGTTTCCCGCTCGGCCGGGGTGCCGACCTTATGGATATCGAGCGGGGCGCGGATGATGTCTTTTACCCGCTGGCGCGGGTTGAGGGAGGAGAAGGGGTCCTGGAAGACGATCTGCATGCGCCGGCGATAGCTTTTAAGCGCCGCGCGATTGAAGCCGCGGATTTCCTGGCCGTCGAACTGCACGCGGCCGCCGGTCGGCTTGACGAGGCCCATGAGCGCAAGGCCGGTGGTCGACTTGCCGCAGCCGCTTTCGCCGACAAGGCTGAGGGTTTCGCCGCGATTGAGCGAAAAGCTGACGCCATCGACGGCTTTTACGGCGCCAACCTGACGCTGGAGCACGCCGGCGCGAATGGGGAAATGGACTTCGAGGTTTTCGACCGAAAGCAAGGGGGTGCGATCAGGCTGCATCATCGTGCTCCCAGCAGGCGGCCCAGTGTCCGGGGCGTTTTTCTTCGAATGGCGGGCGCTCTTTGAGGCAGCGCGCCGAGGCGTTGGCGCAGCGCGGGGCGAAGGCGCAGCCCTTGGGCAGGTTCCAGAGCGGGGGAACGGTGCCTGGAATATCGGCCAGGCGATCGCCGGCTTCGCTCGACGCGCCGGCACCGGGGACGGCGCCCATGAGGCCGATCGTATAGGGGTGGAAGGGGCGATCAAAGAGGTCGAAAATGCTCGCTTCTTCGACCTTGCGGCCCGCATACATGACGATGACCCGGTCGGCGACTTCCGAGACGACGCCGAGATCGTGGGTGATGAGGATTTGCGCGGTGCCGAGGCGCTTTTGCAGGTCGGAAATCAGGCCCAGGATTTGCGCCTGAATGGTCACGTCGAGCGCTGTGGTCGGCTCGTCGGCGATGATGATTTTCGGATCGCAGGCAAGTGCAAGAGCGATCATGGCGCGCTGGCGCATGCCGCCCGAGAGTTCGTGCGGAAACTGGGTGGCGCGGCGTTCGGGATCGGGCATCTGTACGAGGCGCAACACATCGACGGCTCGGGCATCGGCTTCGCGGCGGTTGCACTTGCGGTGCTGGCGGACGGATTCGGCGATCTGTTCACCGATACGTAGCACGGGATTGAGCGCGGTGAGCGGCTCCTGGAAGATCATAGCAATCTTCTCGCCACGGAAATCTTCAACCTGCCGCTGATCCATGGCGAGGAAATCCTGGCCATCGATCAGAACCTTGCCGCCGGCAATGCTGGCCGCTTCCGGCAGGAGCCGGAGCAGAGAGAGCGCGGTCATGGATTTGCCGCACCCGCTTTCTCCGACAATGCAGAGGGTCTCCCCTGCACTGACGGAGAAGCTCATGTCGGAGACGACGGCAAAAGCGCCATTGACGCCCCTGATCTCGATATCGAGATCGGAGACTTGCAGAACCGGGACATGGGTTGCTGTGTTCATTTCGCTCATTGCCGTCGTCTCCAATGCCGGGCTGGTGGGACGCGCCCGGCATGTTTCTGCGTCTCAGTCGGTGGCGCCTTCGAGGTTACCGACCATGAAACCGTAGTCGCCGCTGTGGACGAGATTGCGGGTGAGGTGCTGCATGATCATCACGCCGTTCTCGAACGGGGTCGGGATCTCTTCAAGCACTTCGAACGTGTAGGGGCTGACGACGCGCCCGAGGAGCTGGCCGGCCTTGATGACTTCGCCGTTTGCCGGAGCCAGCGGTTCGAGCCAGCCGCCCTGGGTTGGGCGAATGCCGGCCAGTTCATTGACGACGATCTGCTTGGGATTGGTCCACGGATCGCCCGGAATGGTGCCGATGGTTTTCAGCATATTGAGCACGCCATCGACCGTCTGCTTCACGTAAGGGGTCTGGTCGACGATGCCGCCGCCGAGCTCGATCACGGCAACAGGGATATTGCGGGTGTCGATGGTCACCGACTTGGTGGTGCCGCCGAAGACGGTGCCCTGCTTGTTCTCGACCGGACGGTAGAGGAGCTTGGAACCAAAGGCGCGCGACAGGCGCTCGTCATTCCAGATGTAGACATAGTCGACGGTCGGGCGGTCGGTGCCCGAATGCAGGTCGATATGCACGTCGATGACATTGAGGAATTTTTCGGTCAGCGCATGGGCGAGCTGCTGGGAATAGGTGCCCTTGGGATTGCCCGGGAACTGGCGGTTAAGGTCGACCTTGTCGATGGTAGCAAAGCGCTCGTTGACGGCGAAGGCATAGGGATTGGCGACCGGCAGCAAGAGGATGCGGCCCTTGAGGGGCTGATCCTTGAGGGCGCGGTAGAGATCGAGAATGGCCTGAGAGCCGGTGTTCTCGTTGCCGTGGATGGAGGCGGAAATGCCGATGGTGGGACCATCCTCTTCGCCGACCAGCTCATGGATGAACAGCACCGCATCGCTGCCATCGGCATGCGTCGTAAACTTGGGCCGAAGCTGGTTGATGGATTTGACCATTCGAATATTCCTTTAGTTACTTTGCCTTGGCGGACTTGCCGCCGCCGCGAGAGAGCTGGCGGGGGTCGAGCACATCGCGCAGACCATCGCCGAGTAGATTGAAGCCGAGCACCGTCACCATGATGGTCGCGCCCGAGACGATGGAGAGCCACGGCGCGTCGCGCATGAAGCGGGTGCCATAGGCGAGGGTCCATCCCCAGGTCGGGGCCGGTGGCGGCAGGCCAAAGCCGAGGAAGCTCAGGGCCGATTCCGAGATGATCGCCGTGCCGAGGCCGAGGGAGGCGAGGACGATGATCGGGCCCAAAGCATTGGGCAGGATTTCCCGGAAGATGATGCGGGCGGGGCTGGCGCCGATGGCCTTGGCTGCCTGCACATAGTTCTGTTCACGCAGCACCAGGGTCGTCGAGCGCACGACGCGGGCATATTCGGTCCAGGCGACGACGATGATGGCCAGCGCGACATTCATGATGCCCGGGCCGAGCACCGCGACGATAGCGAGGGCCAGGACGATGGCCGGGAAGCCGAGGAAGATATCGGTGATCCGCATCAGGACCTGATCGACCCAGCCACCAAAGTAGCCCGCGACAAGCCCGACCACCGTGCCGATCACGGCCGAGACCGTCACCGCGATCACGGCGATGGTCAGCGAGATGCGGGCGCCGAAGACGAGGCGGGACCAGAGGTCGCGACCGAAATTGTCGGTGCCGAGGATGTGCTCCATCGTCGGACCGTCGAAGCGGTTGCGCATGTCCATCTGCTCGATGCCATGGGTCGCGACATAGGGCGCGAAAATGGCGAGGAGAATGATGGTCAGCGAGATCAGCGCGCCGACGACGAGCGAAACGTTGGTGAAGGCTTTTGGCAAACGCATGGTCATCAACCCAATCGAATACGCGGGTCGACCGCTGCGTAGAGAAGATCCACCACCAGGTTCACGAGCGCGAAGACGATGGCGAAGGTGAGCACGATGCCCTGGATCAGCGGTAGGTCACGCTGCGAGATCGCGGCGATGGTGAGCTGTCCGAGGCCCGGCCAGGCGAAGATGGACTCGGTGAGTACCGCGCCGCCGAGAAGCGCACCGAAGCGGAGGCCGATGACACTGAGCACGGGGAGGAGTGCATTGCGGAGGGCGTGGCGGATAACGACCCGGCCTTTGCGCAGCCCCTTGGCATAGGCGGTGCGGACGAAATCCTCGCGCAGCACTTCGAGCATGGAGGCACGCACGAGGCGCGAGATGATGGCGGCCGAGTTAGCCGCCAGCGCTAGAGCTGGCAGGGCGATGTGGCCGATGGAATCCCAGAGCACCTGCGGGCGACCTGTGATGGCAGCGAGGAAGGCTTCGGGCAGCGGCACGCCGCGACCGATGGCGGGGAGCCAGCCAAGCTGCACGGCAAAGAGCAGCATCAGCAAAAGACCGAGCCAATAGACCGGCATCGAGACGCCGAGCTGGGCGAAGAGCATCGTCACCGTATCGACCCAAGAGCCCTGGCGGATGGCAGCGAGAACGCCCAGCGTCAGGCCGATCAGGGTAGCAAGGATCAGGGCAACGACGGCGAGCTCGATGGTCGCGCCGAGACGACCGAGGATGATCTCGGAGACCGGCTGGTTCTGGAAGATCGAGCGGCCCATATCGCCTTGCAGGAGGGCAGCAAAATAGTCCCAGAGGCGGATGTACCAGGGGTCATTCAGACCCAGCGTATTGCGCAGGGTTTCGATAGCTTCAGGCGTCGCATCCTGGCCGAGCAGAACCGCGGCCGGATCGCCCGGAATGATGAGCAAGAGGCCAAAGGTGACCACCACCATGCCGATGGCCATGGGGATGAGCAGCAGGAGCCGGCGGATGACATAGGCTACCATTGGCTTTGCCCTTGCCTGTCTGGATTACGCTCAGCCAAGGATCACCTCATCGAGCTTGCGGGGGAACTTGGTGAGGCTATCGGGCCCCTGTCCGGTGACGAGAACCGTATCGGCAAGGCGGAAGCCGCCGAGGCCGGGCACGTAAAGTGCGGGTTCGGAGGAACAGACCATATTGGGCAGGAGCACGGTGTCATCGCCCCCTTCCACCCATGGCGGTTCGTGGAACATCACGCCCATGCCGTGGCCGACGCGGTGGAGGCAGAATTCGCTGACGCCCCGGTCGCGGATGAAGCCGAGCGCGCGATCATCGGCCGACGAACAGGTTGCGCCAGCGATCAGCCCTGCGGTCCCAATGGCCTGAGCCTCCTGAGCAAGGTTGTAAAAACGCTCCTGCTCCTTGCTGGGCTCGCCCAGAATGAAGGTGCGCTCGCTTTCGGCGGCGCGCCCACCCACCCGGCAGCCGAGAGAAAGAATCATGCTTTCTCCGCGCTGCGGGCGGTGGCCGGTCGGCATTCCGTGAGGGACAGCGGAACGCAGACCGGAATAGACAAGCCCACCGGCAATGCCCTGCACGAGCATGACGTCCTCGTGCTCACGATACATGGTATCGAGCGCATGGCGGATGATGTGGGCTTCAATTTCGATTTCGGTCGGCATGGTCTTGCCGGTGCGCAGCGCCTCGTCGATGACGGCAACGCCGGCGGCAACCATGGAATCGGAAATGCGCGCAGCTTCACGCTGCAGCACCAGTTCTTCGGGGCGCTTGGTGAGGCGCATTTTCCCGACGATGCCGGATGCACGCACCCTGGCATTGGGGAAGGCGGCTTCGATCTGGCCGACGCGCGCGAAGGCTATGCCATGCGAATGCGCCACGGTGCCTTTGATGTCGCCGAGGGTTCGGGCGAGCACGGCAAAGGGCCGGTCGCGGCCGGGAAATTCGAAATAGACGACGAGTTCGGCTGCGGTCTTCTGGTCGAGCGCGTGGTGCCGCTCAAGTTCGGGGATCAACAGAAAGGCATCGGTTTGCGTCAGCGCAAAAACGACGGGGCGCTCGGTGGTGTAGTGGGAAAAGCCGGTCGTGTAGATGACGTCGTCATTGGAATCGAGCAGCAGCACGTCGACGCCGTCTTCGGCCATGCGCGCACGGATGTCGCGATGAACGGATGCGTAATAGTCGGCGCTGAGCCGCTGGGAGAAGGCCATGGCGATGTCCTTGGAAAGGGGCCGCAAGGCCGGCCGGCACCGAAGCGCCGGCCGGTTGGTCACAATCAGTCGGTGAAGCCGATCAGGCCGCGGAGATTGCCGCGCGGCGTCGCCTGCACATCGACCGGCAGATCCTTGGCGTAGAACAGCTGATAGCCCTGCGCGGAGATGACGTAGTAGGGCAGCTCTTCGGCAAGGATGGTCGCGGCCTTCTGATAGGCGGTGATGCGGCCAGCCTGATCGAGGGTCGAACGGCCTTCCTGGAGGAGCGCGTCGACTTCAGGGTTGGAATAACCACCCCAATTGGTCGGGCCACCGGTGGTGAACTGGGCGAACATCAGACGATCGGGATCGACGATGTTGAGCCAACCGAGGAGAGCGATCTGGTGCTTGCCCTGCTGCACATAATTGGTCGAGAACGACGGCCAATCGCTGATCTGGGCAGTGGCCTTGACGCCGGCGGCTTCGAATAGGGCCTGCAGGAATTCAACGCTCTGCACGCGGTTGGTGTCTTCGCTGTGGGTCGAGAGAACCACTTCGAGGTCTTTCCCGTCCTTGTCGAGCACGCCGTCGCCATTGCTGTCGGTCCAGCCCAGTTCATTGAACTGGGCCACGGCCGCTTCAATGTCGAAAGTCGGCTGGGAGATCTTGTCCGAATAGGCCCAGGACGAGGGCAGGATGATCGAATGCGCTTCCTGATCGACGCCCTGATAGATGTCGTTCACGATGGTTGCCTGATCAACGAGCTTGGCAAAGGCCTGGCGCATCTTGGGATCGGACAGCAGCGGATCTCTAACGTTGAAATTGAGATAGTTCACCCCGAGCCCGGCGGTGATGACATTGCCGAAACGGTCATCGGCCTTGAGGCGCTCGATATCCTGCGGGGCGAGCGGGGACTGGATGACGTCGAGGTCGCCGGCCTCAAAGGCCTGCGAACGGGCCGAGTTGTCGCCGATGATTTTCAGCGTGACGTTCTCGATCGTCGGGGTGCCGCGCCAGTAGTTTTCGTTGGCTGCGAGGACGATCTCGCTGCCGCGGTTCCATGACACAAGCTTCATCGGGCCGGCGCCAACCGGGTTGAGCGCGATGTCCGTGCCGCCTTCGACCAGAGCCTTGGGCACGATGCCGATATCGAGATAGGTGAGGAGCGGCGCGTAGGGTGCGGAGAGCGTGAACTTCACGGTTTGCGGATCGACCGCTTCGACGGCGGAGATCGGCGCGTAGAGGGCGCGGCTCGGCGCGTTGAAATCGGGATTGACCAGCGTCGTATAGGTGTAGACGACGTCATCGGCGGTCAGCGGGCTACCATCGGAGAACTTCAGGTCCGGGCGGAGCTTGAAAATGAAGGTCTGCGGATCGGGCGTTTCCCAGCTTTCGGCCAGGTCCGGCACCGGCTCGAGGCTCGGAGTGATATGGACGAGGCCGGAATAGATGAGGTCAGCGGTGCGCGAGGCAGTCGTATCGCGCATCAGGCGCGGATCGAGCGTACCGGCATCCACGTCCATCCCCACGATGAGCGCGTTGCTGTCCTGTGCGAAACCGGTCTGCACCGGCATGAGGCTCAGCGCGATCAAGGCGCTGGTCGTCAACAAAAATTTCTTCATTCCCTGTTCCCTTGCTGTGACTAATTAAGCGGATAGTCGGCCCGCTAGCTGACCGCCTTTGGCGCGCCTGAGATCGGCAAGCCGCGGGGCCAGAATGGTGTCGAGAGCGCCGGTATCGGGCGCGTGGCGATATTCGAAACACTGGACGCCCGGCCGCACGAGCTGGGCCACGTGATCGGCGCCCGAGGCGTAAACCACCGCATCCGAGTTCTCGATGATCTCGCTGAGATCATCGGCCGACGACCAGGTGACGCGGATGTCGGAAATATGCGGGGCGAACTCGCGCACGCTGGGGCGCATGATCGCGATATATTCCTTGAAGTGGGTGATGGCGGCGACACGGGCGCGGGAGTCGAGCCCGGCCAGATTCTGCCGCGTGCGCTGGGAGGGAATGAAGCGCAAGCCGAGTACTTCGCCGCCTTCGACCAGCGCCCGCACTTCCGCTTCCCTGTGGCCAAAAGTCAGGACGAGATCGGCAGCCTGACAGGCCCTTCGCTGCGGCCCGTCATTGCGAATGCTGTCGAGCGTGACCAGATCGATCTGGTCGTTGCTGGCAAGCGCGGGCCGGATTTCCTCGACATAGTCGCGGCCCGGACCTTCGAAGATGCAGACAAAGACGATGTTGAGCCCGGTCGCCGGGCGGCGCATCTGCGCGCCGGCATTGATCATCGACACCAGCGCCATGGATGAGACGCCGAGCGCTTCTGCCTTGGCGAGAATGGCTTCGATATCACCGCGCAGCGCATTGATCGGCTGCCCGGAGGCGGCAAGAGCCAGCGGATCGCGCGCCGTAAAGGCACCGAGGCCCGCGCGCATTTCGATCAGCCCCTCGTCGCGGAGCTGCTGATAGACCTGGCTGACGGTCATCGGCGCGATGCCGAGTTCGCTCGCCAGCTGCCGGACCGATTGCAGCTTGGTGCCATAGGGCATGTCGCTGAAGGCCAGCATGTAGCTCAATAGCCCATGCAATTGTGTCCCGACCGGGACGGGAAGCGACTTGTCGATGCTGGACGCGTCTATTGTGAACATGTGTTCTACCACGTTGATACACTGACCGTAACCACGAGTTCCCGACACTGCAATAGGGCATGCAATTTTTTTGCACACCGTTTGATTTCGCCTGACGAATGTGCACAAATGCATGAAATCAGGCGAGTTTTACCGGCTTTGGGGCCGGGCCATCGTCGTTTGCGCGTCTTTTTCTGCGTCTGGAGGTGTACTAATGGAATATATCAACCTGGGCCGGACGGGCCTGAAAGTGTCACAGTTGGCGCTTGGCTGCATGACCTTCGGCTCGCCCACCTGGGCCCCATGGGTGCTGGATGAAGCGGCCTCGCGCCCGATCATCGACAAGGCCGTGGACCTCGGGATCAACTTCTTCGATCTGGCGGATATGTATTCGGCCGGTGCGAGCGAAGAGGCGGTGGGCAAGGTGCTATCCGCGCAGAAGCGGCAGAACCTTGTGCTGGCGACAAAACTCTACAATCCGATGAGCGGCGATCCCAACGATCGGGGCTTGTCGCGCAAGCACATCTTTGAAGCCGTGGACGGCAGCCTGAAGCGGTTGGGGACCGACTATATCGACCTGTATCAGCTGCACCGCTTCGACTATGGCACCCCGCTGGAAGAGACGCTGGACGCGCTCAATGACGTGGTGCGGGCCGGCAAGGTGCGCTATCTCGGCGCCTCCTCCATGCACGCCTGGCAGTTCATGAAAGCCCTCGGCATGCAGCGCGCCAATGGCTGGGCGCCCTTCGTTTCCATGCAGCCGCACTACAACCTGATCTACCGCGAAGAAGAGCGCGAAATGCTGCCGCTCTGCCGCTCGGAAGGTATTGGCGTTATTCCCTGGAGCCCTCTTGCCCGTGGACGTCTTGCGGCCCGCACGGACGCCGACACCACGCGTTCGCAGACCGACAAGACCGCTTCGGCGCTCTATGACCGTTCACGCGAACAGGACGATGCTGTGGTTTCAGCCGTGCGCACCGTGGCCGAGCGCCATGGCCGCCCGCCGGCCCAGATCGCCTACGCCTGGGTCGCGACCCGTCCGGGGATTACGGCCCCCATCGTCGGCATTTCGAAACTCCATCAGTTCGACGATGCCGTCGCGGCGCTCGAGGTGAAACTCAGCGACGAAGACGTCGCGCTGATGGAAGCCCCCTACCACCCCAAGCCGGTTGCCGGTCACCAATAGGAGTTTTGGGTCATGCTGATTGGCAATGAACTGGCGGGCCTGACCGCAGGCATCGACGCGCTCTATCGCAGCACGCCACGCAGCGACGGTTTTCTCGACAAGGAAGGACTGATCCCGGTCGCCATGGCCGAGGTCGAACCCATCAAGCTGCGCGACTATGCCGAGGCGCGGGAACGGCTCGAAGCCCTGGCGATGCGCAATGCCGGCGAGGCGGAGACGCCGTTGCGCCGTGACTATGTCGATGAAATGATCGACTCGCTTTTAGCGCTGGTGACGACTTTTGAGGAAAAGCCGATCAGCTTTGCCGACCGTGTGGCGCGGCAGATCCGGGTCTCGACGCAGCTTGTGCCAGACGACGAATTGGAAGGCTATCGCAAGACGATCCGCGAAAAGCTCGATGAGCTGGGCTATTCCGGCGGCGGCCTCACCGAGGACTTCAATCGCTGGGAAGCTCAGGCGCGCGTGCCCAAAGAGGCGGTGCTCGCTGAGCTGAAGGCGCTGATCCTTGAAGGCCGTGAGCGCGTGACGGCGACCATGTATCCCTTTTCAGATGAATGGATGGAGCCCGAAGGCGTCACGGCCGTGCCGTTCTCGGCCTATTGCGACTACCCCACGCGGAAAGTGCTGCTGAACCTCGACTTTCCCTACACGCGCTTCTCGCTAAAGCACCTCGCAACGCATGAAGTGTTTCCCGGCCATCTCGTGCACATGAACCTGCGCGAGCGCCACGTCGCCGAAGGAAAGATGCCGCTCGATGGAGCGCAGGTGGTGACGAGTTCGGCGAGCAGTGCACTCTTTGAAGGCATTGCGGACAATGGCATGTTCTTCCTCGATTGGGTCGATGGCCCGGAGGACGAACTCGGCGTCGCCCTGCAGCGCCTGCGCAGCGCCATGCGCTGCAATGCCGCCTGGATGATGCATGCCCAAGGCATGAGCCTCGATGAAATCGTGCCGATCATGGCCGACAAGGCCCTGCAGGACCCGGTAACGGCCCGCTCGCGGCTCGCTTTTCTCAGCCACAACCTCAGGGCGCCGTTCGTCTACGCCTATTATGGGGGCGACATGGCCGTGCATGAGGTGTGGAAAAACGTACCCACAGAACGACGGACGGAATTTTGGAATTATCTTTACAGTAACATGCACACGCCAACGACACTCGTCCGCTATTGGCGATGATCGACCCGGTGCTCTGTCCAAGCCTAATCTCAGCGAAGAACGAGCTGCCTAATCTGCCAACGCCGGCTCCGACCGGGCATCATGCTGGTCCTGGGCGGCGCGGATTGTCTGCCAGTTGGCTTCGCTCCAATGCGCCAACGGGATCAGGGTCGTGGTCAAGGTCCGGCCCAACTCCGTGAGTTCATATTCCACCCTTGGCGGCACGGTAGCATAGGCCGTGCGCGTAACGAGGCCGTCGCGCTCCAGACCGCGCAAGGTCAAGGTCAGCATGCGGTGCGTTACGCCGCCGATCTCGCGCATGATCGTTGTGAAGCGGGCCGGTCCATCGGTCAGCACCGAGACCGCCATGATCGTCCATTTGTCCCCGATCCGATCGAGGACTGCGCCGACGACCCGGCAGTGATCGGCACGGTCGGGATTTATGCCTGATGTTGAAGGCTTGGCTGATGCCATCAGGTTTCCTTTCCGATCATTGGTGATCGTAAGCCACCATCCTGTGCGTTCTTGCAGGTCATTTCGATATCAAACATATCCCTACGTACATTTTGTGCGCAAGACATAAAGGAGAACTCAGGTGTCTGTTATCGCAATTCTCGGCGCCGGCCAGGGCATGGGCCAGGCCATCGGCAAGCTGTTTGGCAAGCGTGGTCACAAGGTGGCGCTGCTGTCGCGCGACCCGGCAAAGCTTGAGCCGGTCGTCGCCGAACTCGCTGCCGCCGGCATCGAAGCTGGGGCATTCCGTGCCGACGTCACGGACGAGGCCTCCATCAAGTCCGGTCTTGCCGCCGTCAAGGAACGCTTCGGCGCGATCGACGTGCTCGAATATTCGCCATCCAACGCCACGCTGCCGCAGGGGTCTGCTTCCCAGATCACCCGCAACACTCTTCAGCAATGGTTCGACTTCCAGCTCTTTGGTGCGATCGCTGCCGTCGCCGAAGTCTTGCCCGATATGCTCGAACGCAAGAGCGGCACGATCCTCGTGACCACCGGAGCGGCGTCCGTCCGTCCCGAGGCAGCCTATCCCGCCTTTGCTATTGCTGGCGTCGCCATGGGTGCGCTGCGCAACTGGGCCCTGGCGCTCCACACCGAAGTTGCGGCCTCGGGCGTCCAGGTCGGCCACGTGGCAATCGGTACGTTCATCGGTCAGAGCGCCGAAACCAGCGCCGACGCCATCGCGCCGCTCTACTGGGACTTGCACACCGAGCGTGACGCGCTCGAGCGCGTGTTCGGCTAAGTAGGAGATATCATTATGAAGATCGAAGTTTGGTCCGATATCGGCTGCCCCTGGTGCTACATCGGCAAGCACCGGCTCGACACGGCTCTGTCCGGTTTTGCCCATGCCGATGAGGTCGAGGTGATCTGGCGCAGCTTCCAGCTTGATCCGGACGCCCCGCGCGTTTCCGATATGAATCTCGACCAAATGCTGTCCAAGAAGCATGGCGTTCCGCCGGCCCAGGCGGTGGAGATGAATGACCGGATGCGCCAGATGGGTGCCAAGGAAGGTCTTACCTACCGCTTCGACATCGCCCGCTACGGCAACTCGTTCGATGCGCATCGGCTGATCCATCTCGCGCGCCAGCATGGGCTGCAGTCGGCCATGGAGGATCGCCTCTTTGCCGCCCATTTCGGCGAGGGCAAGGCGCTCGGTGATCCTGACACGCTGCTGGCTCTCGCGCTCGAAGCCGACCTGCCGGAGCCGGAGGTTCGCGATTTGCTCGCGGGTGATGCCTTCGCCGATCAAGTGCGGGCCGACACCGAAGAAGCCCGGCGGTTGAACGTGCGCGGCGTCCCCTTCGTGGTGATCGACGAAAAATACGCTCTGCCCGGCGCGCAGTCGGTCAAGGTCATCGGCGATGCCCTGCAGCAGGCCTGGAGTGAGGCACATCCGCTTAAGACCCTAGCAGGTGCCACCGATGCGGATGGCTATTGCGAAGGGGGTGAGTGCAAGCTGCCGAACTGAGGGGATACGGCTTTTACCGCCTACAAATCTGTGTAGCGGCTTCGCCTTGGATGGGCACACACTGACGCCCCATGCCCGCTTTCGGGTAAGAACACTCCCCAAGCCCATGTCAGAAATGGGGTCGACAGCGGCACATCCGAAATGCGCCCCATTCCGGCCGTTAATTCGCTTGAGCGGCGATCCCAAAAGCGGACACAGAATATACTACAGCGTTAGCTTATCAGCGTAGCGTCATAGTCCTTGGCGAGATGGCCGAGACGATAGAGCCGATTGTTTCGGCGACCGTGTCCTGCCCGCGGCCGAGCGCTGATCCATTGATAAGGACGTGATCGGATGCCAGTGGCCCTGGGGAAAAATAGCTGCCGGGGTGCAGCACGATACCGCGACTCGAAAGCTGGTTGGTCACGACATACTCATCAGGCACAGGCAGCCAGATAGTAGGACCGTCGGTTTTCGGCAGGTCAAAGCCAACGCGCCGCAGACTGTCGAGCATGATGGCGTGGCGAGACCGGCAGGCCTCGACATAGGTCCGCACATCCGCCAAAGCCTCGGGATCAGATAGTTGAAAGGCCAGGGCATTCTGCAGGATGCGGCTGACCCAGCCGGAGGAAAAGGTCAACTTCTGCCACATCCGGTCGATGTAATAGTCGCTGCCCCCCACCACGCCGACCCGCAGGTCCGTGCCGGTGAAGAAATTGTAGGCATGGACATGCACCACGATACGCGGCAGGCGGCTGCCGAGCGAGAGCCAAGGCTGGGCATGCATTAATGGCGCCTGCACCAGCTCGATGATGGGCATATGCGCTTCGGCGAGGAGGTCCGCCGCCTGCTCGATCCAGTCGGGCGTGACCGAAAATCCGGTCGGGTGATTGCCGACCGGCTGGTAGACGAAGGCTGCCGGCCGCGTGGCCAGGGCCTTCTTCAATTCGCCAAGGTCCGGGCCGCCATCGCGATAGGTGACCGGCACGGCACGCGCCCCCAAGGACTCGAGAATGTCGAGAACGCGGGACACCGTGGGCGAATCCACGATGACACGGTCGCCTGGCCGCACCGAAGTCTGCAGCGCCAGTTCGGCGGCAGCAATGCCACCATGGGTGGCCATCATGAAACCGGGCTGAAACGGCCAGTTCGGCTCCACCGCTTCACGCAGCATGGCGCTGATCGACGTCGGGGTCGCCTCATGCACTCCCGTGTCCTTCAAGGCGGCGGCAAAGGCGCGATCCAGCGGCGGCAGGATGGACTTGTCCGGCGTGAGGTGTCCCAGATTGAGCGGGATTCCGACCGAAGCCTTCATCATCACGTCATAGCGGGTGGCACGCCGCGCCAAAGCTGGTCCCAGCACCATTGTGCCGCCGCGCCGCTTGGTTTCGAACACCCGCCAGTCGACCAACTCGCGCCAAGCGGCAGCGACGCCAGCAGGGCTCATGCCAAGCGCTTCGGCTACTTCGCGCACCGTGGGCATGCGCATGCCGACGGCGAGCTCTCCCTCAGCCACCATTTCCATGATGGTCCGGCTCAAGGCCCGCGGATTGCGCATGGGCACACGCTTGACGATCCGCTCTAGCATGCCAGGTCCTTCATCGAAGAGTTATGTTTATGAACATAGTTATATTGACCAAAACAAAAGCCAGGGTCTAGCCTCAATACCGCGCTGAGGGGCCACAAAACAGGCCTTCCGCCGCCTGATCCACCGCATTTCTCAGCCCTGCTGGGGAAAGGAAGCTCCGTTGTCGTCTGCCCGTTCATCGTGCTCGCTGGCCGTCCTGACGTTTGCTCTGGCCGCCTTTGCCGCTCCCGCCTTCGCGCAGCCCGTCGCCGTCTCTGATGGTGGCGAACTCATCCTTGCCTCGACCAATTCCCCGCCGAACTGGAACCCCGTTTCCGCCACGGGCGACATCACCACCAATCGCCAGCAGCAGTGGCCGCTCTATCCTCATCCGTTCCTGACCGGCACCGACGCCAGTGTGACGATGAACAGTCAGTTCCTGGTGTCGGCCGAGGTGGTCAGCACCGAGCCGATGGTGGTGGAATATGTGATCCGCGACGAGGCAGTGTGGTCCGACGGCACACCGATTACAGTGAAGGATTTTGAGTATACCCAACAGGTCCAGGATCCGCGCGCCTGCGCCGATTGCACTGCCGCCTTCACCCAGGGTTATAGCCTCGTCTCCTCGATAAAGAGCAATGACAGCGGCAAGCTGGTGCGCATCACTTTCGAGGCGCCCTTCGCGCCGTGGAAGACGCTGTTCCCATTCATTCTGCCCGCCCATGTGGCCGAGACCTATGGCGACCTCGCCACTTCGTTCAATGTCGGCCTGTCGGAAAATGTGCCCACGGTTTCTGGCGGCCCCTATATGGTGGAAAGCTATGAAGAGGGCGTGGTGATGAACCTCGTCAAGAACCCGGCCTGGTATGGCAATCCGGCCCATCTCGACACGATCCGCTTCCGCTATATCGCCTCGGTCGGCGAGCAGATCACCGCCCTCGAAAACGGCGAGATCAATGCCGTCTATGGCGGCGCCACGCTCGATACGGTGGAGCAGGTCAACCAGATGTTCGGCAATAGCGTCGAGATCGGGCCTACGCTGACCTATTACCACTTCAGCCTCAAGGCCAATGGCGACGTCATGGGCGACGCGGCGCTGCGCCAGGCCATGACCAAGGCGCTCGACATTGCCGACATGACCAATCGCACGGTCGGCCAATATGTCGAAGGCGCCGTGCCGATGACCAGCGCGGCCTATATTCCCGGTCAGGCCGAACTCGAGGACAATACCGGCGCAACGGGCGTCGGCACCGGTGACATCGAGGGTGCCCTCGCCCTGCTGGAAGGGGCCGGCTATACCGTCGTCGATGGCAAGCTGAATGGCCCGGGCGGCAACCCGCTGCGCGATATCGAAATCCTCACCTACTCGACCGATCCGATCCGCGTGCAACTGGCCGAACTCGCCCAAGCCCAGCTCGCGAAAATCGGTATCACCGCCACAATCGATGCTGCCGACCGCTCGCGCTACACGCCCGAAGCGCAGGCGGGCAATTTTGATATCTACACCACGGCCACGGCCCTCGACCTGGGCGCGCTGTCGCTGGCCCAATGGTACCAGACCGACGCGGCCCGCAATTACTTCGGCTATTCATCGGCGGAAGTGGATAGCCTCGTCGAACAGATCTCGGTGACGCTCGACGAGGCGGAGACGGCGCGGCTGACCAATGAGCTCGACCGGGCGCTGCTGGCCGATGGCGTCGTAGTGCCGCTCTTCCCCATCACCAATATGGCCGTCTACTCCGACAGCTACGCCAATATCTTCGTCAACCCGTCCAAATACGGGACAACGATGAATGTCGAGGAATGGGGCCTCAAGGCCGCCAACTGATCCCGGCACCGATCCTGACCTGGGAGCAGGCCTGTCCTGCTCCCGCCTTTTCCCTTCAGATGAAGAGCTTTCAATGACCATCGACTTCGTCGTGGCGACGCCCCATGACGCCGTGCATTTCAACGACGTGCACCGCAACTACACCGCCACCGCCGGCTATCTCGTCTGCAACAACATCTACAACCGGATGGTGCTGACCGAGTGGTACAATTTCAACGGCTCCTATCCCGATCTCGCCACCCATTGGGAAATGCTGGATGGCGCCCGCCGCTGGCGCTTCCACCTCAACCAGGCAGCCCGCTGGCAGGATGGCGTACCGATGACGGCCCATGACGTGGTCTATACCCATCTCCATGCCAAGAAGATGGGCTATACCGGCGCCATGTTCCTGACCGACGTGGTCGATATCGTCGCCGTCAACGACTACACGGTCGACTATCATCTGTCCGGGCCGAATTCGGGCTTCCTGGTGCAACTGGGCAATTTCATCTTTTCCCATATCCTGCCGCGCCACCTCTACGAGGGCACGGACTGGGACACCAATCCCTACAATCTCAAGCCCGTCGGTTCAGGCCCGTTCCGCCTGGTCGAATGGGAAAAGGGCAAGCAGATCATTCTCGAAAAGGTCAAGAACCACTGGGGGCCGCAGCCCGAGATCGATCGTCTGATCCTCAAGATCCAGCCCGATCGCGACGAATGCGTGAAGATGGTGGTGCGGGGCGAGGCAGACTTCTTCCCGCAGGACACGCTGACCTATGACCGGCTCCATCTGGTTGAGGGTGCGGACAATGTCGAGGTCATGAAGGGCAAGGGCCCGGGCATGGCCCTGCTCGACTTCAACCACGAAAGCCCGCTCTGGCAGGACCAGCGTCGCCGCGAAGCCATCGCCCGCGCCGTCAACCGCGCCGACATCGCCAAGATCACCGATCCGGGCGTCAGCTTTGCCTGGGACCACTACCTGCTGGGCAGCGTCGAATGGGCCTTCAACCCCGATGCCAAAGCACCCGGCCACGACCTGGCCGAAGCCGACCGCCTGCTGGATGAAAGCGGGCTCAAGCGGGATGCCAGCGGCTCGCGCGGCACGCTGCGCATGTTCTACATGGACAGTTTTTACGGTCACAAGAAGCTGGCCGAGATCATCACCGAAAACCTTAAGGCCGTGGGCTTTACGGTGGAATATGCCGGTCTCTCCGCTGTCGAATGGTCCAAGCGCATCCGCCGCGAGCACGATTTCGACCTTTATATCGTGGGCGGTACCATGTCCCCGGATATCGAGATCACCGCAACCAAGTATTCCTCAACCGGCCTCAACAATATGGGCCTGCACCACAACAAGGATGCCGATGCTGCCTATGAAGCCGGTCGCACCGCGCTGACCCGTGAAGATCGCGGCGCGGCGTACAAGGAGCTGCAGGCGATCTGGCAGCGCGATTGCGAATTCATACCGCTGCTGTGGTACGGCACCTACTACGCCCGGTCCAAACGCTTCTTCGGCTGGGCCGACCAGCTCGATTATTCGATCCCGTGGTGGCATTGGGGCCGCATCCGCCCCGTCGCAACCGTCTGATCGAACGACAATGATGAGGAGAACGACATGCTTGCTCTGATCGGCCAAAGGCTCGTCAACAGCCTGGCCATTCTCCTCGTCTCGACCTTCGTGGTCTTTACGCTGGTCGCCTTGGCGGGCGACCCGCTGGGCGAATTGCGTGACCGGCAGCCGCCGGTGCCCGATAATGTCATTGCCGCCGAAGAAGCCCGCCTGGGCCTCGATCAACCTATCCCCCTGCGCTATGTCACCTGGCTGACAGGCGTCGTGCAGGGTGATTTCGGCCCCTCGGTGAAGCCCAACCAGAATATCGGTGCCGAATTGGCGCCGCGCGTCGGCGTCACGCTGCGGCTGGTGACCACGGCCATCGTCATTGCGACGCTCCTGGCGCTGATAGCGGGCACGGTAGCGGCGCTCTACCGCAACCGCATCGCGGACCATCTCATTTCCACCTCGGCCTTCATTCTCATCGCGCTCCCCTCCTTCTGGCTTGCCGTGCTGCTCAAGCAGGGGGGCATCGCCCTCAACAAGGCCGCCAATGCCCGCATCCTGTTCACCATCGGCGATGTCTCGGTGCCGGCGCCGAAGGACTTCCTGCCGCTGATGCTGGATATGGCCGGCCACCTGATCCTGCCGACCATTGTTTTGACCATGATCCACTTCGCCAGCTGGAGCCGCTACCAGCGCACCGCCGTCGTCGAGTCGCTGTCGAGTGACCATGTGCGCTTTGCCGTGCTGCGGGGCCTCAGCCGCAACCGCATTGTCGGCGCCCATGTGATGCGCCCGGCCTTGATCCCCATTGTCACCGTGGTGGCACTCGACCTGCCGGCCCTGCTCTCGGGCGCCGTCATCACCGAGACAGTGTTCCAATGGCGCGGCATGGGCGGCTTCCTGCTCGAGTCCATCGCCAATCGCGACGCCAATGCCGTGATGGCCTGGCTGTTGGTCGCGGCGGCGGCCGTAGTCTTCTTCAACCTGCTGGCCGACATCGTCTATGCCATCGTCGATCCAAGGGTGCGTTATGGCCAAGCCTAGTTCCGCCCCGCGCTCCTATTCGCGCTTCGCCATGGCGCTCCGCCGCTTTCGAGCCAATCCCATGGCCATGATCGGTCTCGCCATCCTCGTGGCACTGGTGGCCGTCGCCATATTCGGACCGATGCTCTGGATGTACGGCTATGCCGATATCACGCCTGATCTGTCGCAGCCCCCATCTTGGGCGCATCCGCTGGGCACAGATACTCTGGGGCGCGACATGCTGGCCATGGCCATGCGCGGCATGCAGCAATCGCTGCTGATTGCGGGCACCGTCGCCTTGCTAGCGAGCCTCCTAGGCACCGTGCTGGGCGTCATTTCCGGCTATCTCGGTGGCATCATCGACGCCTCGATCATGCGTCTCGTCGACCTGGTCCTGACCATTCCCACGATTGCCCTGGCGGCCTTTCTAGGCAATGCCATGAGCAATTCTGGAGTTTCCTGGCTTGGCCTGTCGCTGGTGCTTGGTGCGCTGTTCTGGACCTCGGTGGCGCGGCTGGTGCGGGGGGTCTCGCTATCGCTGCGCGAAATGCCCTACATCAAGGCCGCCAAGGTCATGGGCGCGGGGCCGGTCCGCATCATGGCGCGACACATGATCCCCAATGTTGCTGACCACATCATCGTCTCGACCGCGCTGTTGGTGGGCGTAGCCATTCTATCGGAGACCGGCCTCTCCTTCCTTGGTTTTGGCGTGAGGCCCCCCGATACTTCGCTGGGCCTGCTGATTTCCAACGCGCAGACTGCCGTGATGACTCGGCCCTGGCTGTTCTATGCGCCAGGCATCCTGATCATCCTCATCGTGCTCTCGATCAACTATGTCGGAGAGGGCCTTCGCGACGCCTTCAATCCTAAGGCGGCGCCGACCAATCCACTGGTGGCCCACCGCACAAGGCTGCGACATGCGGCGCAGCCGCTGGCCCGCCAGCCTGACAGCGTCGTTGAACTGTCCGGCTTCCGCGTCACCTTCCCCAATGCGGACCGTCCTGCCGTAGATGGGATCGACCTGCATATTGGCCGCGGCGAAGTGCTGGCGCTGGTGGGTGAATCCGGATCCGGCAAATCGCTGACCTCACTGGCCATTGCCGGCCTGCTGCCGGTTGGCGCCGAGGCAAGCGGCACGGTGCTGATCGATGGCCAGGATGTTACCGGCCTCAGCTTTGCCCAATGGCGCCAGTATCGCGGACGTCGCATCGCCACCATCCTGCAGGACCCGTCCACCAGCCTCAATCCGGTACTGACCATCGGCGCGCAATTTCACGAGACGCTGGCAGTGGCGGGGCGCATCTCCCGCGCCGAAAGCCGAAAACGCGCGACGGAGTTGATGACCCTGATGGCTATCCGCGACCCGGAAAGCCGCCTGGACCAATATCCGCATCAGATGTCTGGCGGCATTCGCCAGCGTGTCGTCATCGCCATGGCTATGGTCCATAAACCCGAGCTAATCATCGCCGATGAGCCGACCACGGCGCTGGATGTGACGGTGCAGGCCCAGGTTCTAGAAAGCCTACGCATTGCCCGTGAACGGACGGGCGCCGCCATGCTGTTCATCACCCACGATCTGGCGCTGGTCGCCGGCGTGGCCGACCGTGTCGCCGTCATGCGCGAGGGCCGGATCATTGAGCAGAAGCCAGTTCATGAGCTGTTTGCCGCGCCCGAGCATGACTATACCGAGCACCTGCTGAGCCTGGCGCCCCGTCTCGACCTGGTCGTCAAGGCGGAGGTGGTGCCAGTGCCTCGCGGCGAGCCGCTGCTGCGCGTCGATGGCCTGTCCCGCCATTTCTTGCGCCCGCGCAGCAAGGGAGTGTCCGAGAGCGACCGTGTCATCCACGCCCTGTGCAATGTCTCCTTCGACCTGATGCCAGGCGAGACGCTAGGCATTGTCGGCGAATCGGGCTCGGGCAAAACGACCCTTCTCAACACGGTTCTCGGTCTCTTCACGCCAAGTGCCGGCCGCGTCATCTTCCAGGGCGAAGAACTGGCCACACCGCAGGCACGTCTGAAAGCCAGCCGCGATATGTCGGTGGTTTTTCAGGATCCCTATGCCTCGCTCGACCCGCGGATGACGGTGGGTGAACTGCTGGCGGAACCTGCGCAGACCCATGGTGGCCAGAACGCCGCGCAACGAGCCCGTACGGTTCTGGACCAGGTCAGGCTCCCGGCCTCGTCACTCGATCGCTTTCCGCATGAATTCTCCGGCGGCCAGCGGCAGCGGATCGCCATCGCACGTGCTTTGATGCTCGAACCCAAGCTCGTCGTCCTAGATGAGCCGGTTTCCGCTCTCGATGTCTCCATACAGCGGGACATCATGGTTCTGCTCGGTGAGCTCAAGCGAGAGCTGGGCGTTGCCTACCTACTGGTGGCGCATGACCTTGCCGTGGTGGCCGAACTCAGCGACCGGATCGGCGTCATGTATGGCGGACAAATGCTGGAACTGGGCGAGACGGCACAGGTCATCGGCGCGCCAAGCCACGCCTATACCGGGGTGCTGCTCGACGCCGTGCCGGTACCCGATCCCACGACCGAGCGCCAACGCCACGCTCGCGGGCGCGTCCAGTCATGGCCAACGCCCGCCGATCCCCTTCCCGCATGCACCGTTTCCGGAGTTCACAAGTGACCATAAAGCGTATCCATGTCGGCCCCCGCATGAGTGGCATCGTCATCAATGGCAGCAATGTCCACCTGTCGGGCATGACTGCCGCCAGGCGCGAGGGGCGCACCGTTGCCGAGCAGACCGGCGACATCCTCAAGCGCATCGACGAATTGCTGGCCGATGCTGGCACCAGCAAGGAACACCTAGTCCAGGTCAACATCTGGCTGAGCGACATCTTGACCTTCAACGAGATGAACGAGGCCTGGGACGCCTGGGTGATTCCCGGCCACACGCCAGCCCGCGCCACGGTGGAAGCGCGCCTAGCCTTGCCTGATATAAAGGTTGAAATCCAGGTTCTCGCCTCGCTGCCTTAGGAAGACTATGTTGCCCCCGACAACCCGGTTCGCGTGATCGATGCTTTCATCGATGAGCCGGATCTGTCCGAGCTTGGCCTGCCGCGACCGGCAGACCCGGATATGCGCCTGGCACGATGCTCAAGCTCTACGTCTATGGCTACCTGCATCAACTGACCTCAAGCCGGAAGCTCGAGCGCGAGGCAGGTCGCAATGTCGAGCTGATGTGGTTGATGGGCAAGCTGATGCCGGACTTCAAGGAGGCGCATCTAGCGCAACTCCGACCACGTTCTCCAGCTCCGGCACCTCCTCCATCAACGCGAAGCAATAGGCTTGCAGGATCTGCGCAAGGACCTGGCGGTATTGGCCGTAGCCCCCAGGCAGTTCCTCGTCGGGCTGAGCGAGAATAAGGATGATGTAGCCCAACGTTCGATTTATCGCGGTCGGCCCTGCGATGACCCTTCTTGCGAACCGGGTCGCGCGCCGCGAAATTACGATCTGGATCGATTCGAGGAAGGCCTCGCCGAGCATTCTGCGGTTGATGCGATCCTCTTGGGCCATGAGGCGCAGGGCCTGCTCGGCGTTCGACACATCGACCTCTGCACCGCCAATGCCCTCAGTGGTCCCAGCGATCACATGTTCAACGAACAGTTCGATCAGCTGGTCCCAGGCGTAGGAGGGCCGGTCGGCGGTCTTCTTCGCTCGGAAACCGGCCTGCTGCTGGACCCATTGCCAATGTCCCGGCGATACCCGCACCTGATCGCCGGCAGGCCATCGAGTACCATCGGGTCGGACGAAGTGGGCGCCGATGTTCTGGAGGTAGAGCCCGAGGAGGTCTTCCTCGCCATCGGCGCCGGCGAAGGTGCCTGACCGAACGAACCCTGCCCGCTTTGCCAGATATCTGGTGAAATCGGAGATCGTGTCGAGTTCTGCAAGCACCAGGTCGAACGCCACCGGATCGAAGACGTGGACGAAGGTGTCCCCAGGGCTCACGTCGCCGATCCTGAACGGTAGCACCTCGCCGTCTTCGAAGGGAGCATTTCCTTCGATCTAGGGATCGAGGACAAATGTTCCCATCCCGCCATCGAAGTGGTCTTGGCAAGCTTGGCTCGCACCGACCGCGATAGCCACCAAGTGAACCCGTCCTCTGCTAAGGTCTGGAAGGGAGAAAGGAAATGGATCCTCGCAGGCGCGGTCCAGGAAGAGCCGATCCGAGAAAGCCCTCAACCAGCGCTCCGCGCCCTTGAGCTGGTCGACGGAGTGCCCGATGGCTCTGCGGTACCATCTCGACCAAGCAAGCGGCAGGTCCCCAGTCGGCCAGTCTATGGATTTGTCGCTGAAGACGACGATGTCGTCGCCACAGACCACCAACAGGTCGCAGAGTTCCTTGCCCTGCCTGTTCGCCGTGTTCTTCCCAGCGCGGCGGTCAACGAAGACGTTGGGATAGGACCATAGGCGAAGGAAGGCGCGATCGGATAGATCGGCAAGATACCTCTCGCTCTCGGTGACGCCCTCTCCGCGCCGAATGGCTCGCATTCTGATCCCGATGTTTATCCTAACCCAGTCTGTTCGATTCTCCTGGGAGGGATAATGAGCATCGAGGCAGCACCGGATCTTGCGGAAGTGGAAATCGTTCGGACCCTCGACATCGCCCATGTCGGCCATCTCGATGACGACCAGCCGTCGTCCGATGGCGCACTCGAATTGAACCTAAACTATTTCGACGCGCGTGGGTGGGATGCATCGGACCTGGCAGCCGTTCTGGAAGAGGAGCAGGAACTCCTTGCCAGGCTGAGCGCGGCCGGCGGACGACGGATGAAGCCAACGAAATTCTGGAAGACCACTTCTCGGACCGGTCCGAATTGTCCGGCATCGATGCTGGTCTTGGTGGCGCAGTGCTGGCGCTCTCGGCCGCCGGCGCCACTCCGATCAGCTCATGCAATGGCGGCACGATCGGGATCGAGCACCATTCGAGCGATGTGCCACATATCCTTTTCGTAGGTTCCGATAGGATGGACTCAGTAGCTATAGCATCAGCGTTGAAGGCCGCGGACCTTGGGCGATCGTGAACGGGCCCTACGGTGAAATCTATGCCGACCAAGTGCTGAAATTCCCGCGTTTCGCGCGGCTGCTGGTCGACCGGCTCAACTCGGTCGACCAGCCGCAGGATTAGTCGTCAGGACTTGCCCCCACGTCTGAGCCATTCGAACTCGTCGAGGCCCACGCGGGACAGTTCGCCGGCCAGTTCGACAGCGATCCTCTGCGCCTTCATGGGGAGATGTAGCCGAGCCAAGTGTACTTGCGCTTCGAAGTGCTCTCGAAAATGAACCCAGTAGTGCTGCCTCCCTCGGAGATGGGGGAGGCCAAGATGCACTTCTTCTTCTCATCCGGCATGAACTCGTCGTAGTGCCGCCCGCCGGGCTTGCCGTTGACGCCGCGGACCGAAGGCTCTGCATCTCCGCGGACTACGAGGTAGTCCACCCGATCACTGCTATTCTCCAGTTCGATGAAAGGGAAGAACCGCTGCCCACCGATCCTGACCGTATCGCAGGCAGGTTGCAGGCAGGTTGCAGGCAAAGCAGATACCTCTGGGTGTCGCCTTCGAGTCTGACCATGCTCCCGAGGGTGAGATGCGGTTGCCATCCTTTGGGCAATGGATGATGGCCGTTGAATTCGCGGACATAGGTGGCGAGGCGGGAGAAGTCGCGACTGGCCTCCCCCTCGATCTCGGAGGCGACGCGACCGAGGCGTTCCGCCTCGGGAAGGAAGAGCGCGGAATAGAGCAAGGGGACCTTCGCGGGCCCCCGAAGCAAGCATCTGGTTCTTGAGATCGTTCCTCGGAGCCTTCATCTCCACCAGCTTCTTGTCGATCTCGCAGCCGTTGAAGCGATCCTCGAACCACGCGCGGATTTCATCGTCGCTCAAAGCATCGCCAAGATGATGAGGCTGCGATAGCACCCCCTTCATCTGCATGAGGAACATCGACATTGCGAAGGCATGCGCATCGTCCGTATGGCCTATCATCATGCGGTGCCCGACGAAGGCGGGATCCAATCGACGATCGAGTACGGCAAGAAGATGGTGAGTCGATTCCCGCAGTGCAGCAATTCCGAGCAGGGCGAAATTGGACAGCAGGCCATTGCTGTGCTTGGCAAACTCGCCGATCGCAAGATCGGGAAGCGCCTCGACCGGCACGCCGTTCACCATGGAATTCTGGGACTTCCAAAACAACACCGCTGCATTTTTCCTGCACCAGGCCGCCATTATCGGACTGGGCGCCGTCATCGGCCATTACGGCTAGCAGAAGCTGCAGACGCGGCGGCACAGAGCGTCGTGAATGGTCCTCGGCCAGTCGGGCCGCACCTCATCAGCCTCCGCTGGCTTCAATAACCGCGGATACTATCGAGTCTTTTGTGGGTGGCAGCTTTTGGGACGATGACCTGAAATCCCCAAAGGCCGAAATGGGGTCGATATCGGGCCTTCAAAGGGTGATTGTATGGCACATGTTCTCCGCTCCTATTTGCAACATAGGGGCTACCCTATTGGAGTCTAACTAAACTATGCCGAATGGCAAAGCGAACCATGCGGGAACCGTGACCCAACCGCATGGTTCGCTTTGCCACTTATCTTCAATGCTTGAAAGACAGAAATGGCATCGAATACCGGTCGAGTTTCACGGGCGCTTCAGCGAGAGTTTCCACCTTCGTATGTGCTCGATCAGCGCCCGTAGCTTCGGGGCCATGTTGCGGCGCTGCGGGAAGTACAGGAAAAATCCGGGGAACAGCGGCAGGAACTCGCCGAGCAAAGGCACCAGTTCACCCGCTTTCACGAACGGCCGGAACGTCTCTTCCGGCGCGAAGGTGATGCCGCCGCCGGCAAGCGCGGTGCGCAGCATCAGGCGCAGATCGTTGGTGGTGATTTGAGGCTCGACAGCAACATCGAAGGGAATGCCGTTTTCCTCGAATTCCCAGCGATAGGGCGCGACATTGGGCGCCGGACGCCAGCCGATACAGCGATGATGGACGAGCTCGCGGGGATGGGCTGGTGCTCCGTGGGCGGCAAGATAGGTTGAGCTTGCGACGACCATCTCCCGCTGATCGCCGGTTACCGGAATGGCAATCATGTTCTGCTCGATCACCTCGCCCAACCTGACGCCGGCGTCGTAGCCGGCAGCCACGATGTCGAACTCTTTATCTGTGACCGTGACGTCGATCGTCACATTTGGATAGCTCTCTGCAAAGGAAGCGAGGAGCGGACCTGAAAGGAACTGCTCCGCGATCGAGGTGGCGGCGATCCTGAGGAGCCCGCGTGGCGCATTCTCCGCCGACACGCTTTCGAGCGCGGTTTCGATATCCGAGAACGGTTGGGACAGAGCGTCGTGCAGGCGCTCCCCGGCTTCCGTCAAACGTACGGAGCGTGTGGTCCGCATTACCAGCGCCGTACCTACAATGTCCTCTAATCGCCGCATCCCCTGGCTCACGGCCGACCGAGACACGCCCAGGCGATCGGCTGCGGCACGGAAATTGTCTTCCTCCGCGACGGCAAAAAAGAGCGGCAGGAGGTTGAGATCGATCTTCATTGTCCAGCTTTACTAACCACTCAGTCCTGCGGGCGACGGATACCATCACCGACTGCGAGCGTCCATTCTCTTTGTCAACCCAGAGGAGGACGTCAATATGGACAAGGTTATTCTGATTACCGGGGCCTCCAGCGGCATCGGTGAGGGTATTGCCAGAGAACTGGGCAATGGCGGCGCGAAGGTGTTGCTGGGCGCTCGCCGGCTAGATCGCATTGAGGCCATCGCGGCAGACATCCGCGACGCGGGCGGCGTGGCCGAGGTACGATCGCTGGATGTCACCGACCGCTCCTCCATGGTTACCTTCGCCCAGGCCGCCATGCAGAAATGGGGACGCATCGACGTCCTCATCAACAATGCCGGCGTGATGCCGCTCTCGCCGCTTGCAGCCGGCAAGCTGGATGAGTGGGACCGGATGGTGGACGTCAACATCAAGGGCGTGCTCTGGGGCATCGGCGCCGTGCTGCCGATCATGGACGCGCAGGGCGGCGGCCAGATCATCAATATCGGCTCTATCGGTGCGCTGCAGGTCGTGCCGACGGCGGCGGTCTATTGCGCCACCAAGTTCGCCGTCCGGGCGATCTCGGACGGGCTGCG
This sequence comes from Devosia sp. Root685, assembly GCF_001427875.1. Taxonomy (GTDB): domain Bacteria; phylum Pseudomonadota; class Alphaproteobacteria; order Rhizobiales; family Devosiaceae; genus Devosia. The sequence continues at coordinate 1,030,425 of NZ_LMHK01000002.1, forward strand.
TCAGGAAAGCGCGAAGATCCGCGTCACTTGCGTCAATCCGGGCGTCGTCGAAAGCGAACTAGCCTCGACCATCACCCATGAGCAAACCATGGCGATGATGGATAGCTATCGCGCCGTTGCGCTTCAGCCGGCCGACATAGCACGTGCGGTGCGGCAGGTGATCGAAGCGCCGGCCGGCGTCGACACCACAGAGATAACCATAAGGCCGACCGTATCGGCAAATTGATGCCGGGCGGAAATGCAAAGTGGCCCTTGGCGGCTGCTCTGGCTGGGGGGCGATCCCGTCCCCGTCATACCCGCCCCCCCTCAAGAGTGGAGTGAACTCATGATTTGTGTGTCGATGATCGCATCCAGGGCAGCGGCCGCCCGCAATGTACTGATAGCCTTGGCATTTATCGTTTCTGTCGCGCCAGCGCAGGCCAATGCCACCGTCGCGCCAGCGTCGGACGCTAACGTCCGCAACGAAGCCATCGTGCGCGAGGCGTTCGAGCAATGGGCAGCCGGAAGTGGCAATGTCTTCGACCTGCTGTCCCCCGACGTCCGCTGGACCATCCATGGGTCCGGCCCGGTTGCCGATACCTACAATGGCCTTGAGGACTTCGTACAGCGCGGATCGGTCCCGCTCGTCAGCCGGCTGGCCTCGCCGCTGAAGCCTAGGGTCCACCACGTCTGGGCTGTCGAGGACAGGGTGATCGTCCGCTTCGACGCTTCGGCCACGACGACGTCGGGTGCGCCCTACCGCAACCAGTTCGTGTGGATCTTCTGGATGGAAGACGGATCGGTCGTCGAGGCCGAGGCCTTCCTCGATCTCGTCGCATATCAAGAAGTCGTCGACAACAACGAACCGCGTCAGCAGTAGAGCATAAAGCCTCACCCGGGACGGCCGCATCGGGCGGTCGTTCCCTTTGCTGGCGATACCGCGACATTCAACAAGGAGTTCGACCATGCAGCGCACATTTGCAGTCTTGGTTGCCACAACGCTTCTGGCCCAGCCCGCGATAGCTGAGGAAAAGGAAATGCTGACCAACCACCCCTATATCGGGCTCTGGGTGACCGAGGACGGACACATCCGCCACGAGCTTCTTCCAAACGGCCGCTATATGGAGGCGCGCGGAACACGCGAACGCGCCTACGAAGGGCGCTACCTAGTGACGGGCACGCGCATCGAATATTGGGACGACACCGGTTTCACCGCCGATGGCGACTTTATCGACGACATCCTCCATCACGCCGGCATGATCCTTTACCGCCGATAATGGCAAGCTGTGCGAGATGATCGCAGCCACAGGCACGGGAATGGCGGTCTTCGGACCACCCCCTCAGCCGCCGAATGGTAGAGACTTGTAGGCCGCAATCTCGAAATTTTCGAAAGCGAAATTGGCCATTGAGTTTTTGAGGATTTCATCCGGGGCCAGCTATGGCCGACAGCGGCGAACGTGCCCGCCAGCGATACAGCCAAATCCTGCAGCGATGACTTGTCTTCGCCGAGAGCATCGAGAATTCGCTCTATCCGCGCGATCTGGCCTTCGGCCTCGGCGATGTGTTTTTGCAGCTCGGCTTCGATATCGGGATAGTTTTCGATCCGGCCCGCCTGCGACTTCAAGATGGAGATCGCCTGGTTCTCCGTGGCATGCGCATTCTTGAGACCGGTGACAAAGAGGTCATGGCCTGTAGTGGTCATGGAAGTCTCCTGCTGAAACCACCGCAGTGGTGGATGGTCGCTCGGTTGCAGGCTGGGAATGGCTAAGACGGAAGGCCAGCGCCGTGTCGTGAGCGTTACGCGTTCGTAACACCGCCGGGCCTGAGCACGACTTTCGTCCATTCGTTCTGCTTGTCGTGGAAATTCTTGTAGCCAGTCGGCGCTTCTTCGAGAGACAGGCGATGGCTGATCAAAAACGTGGTGTCGATCTCGCCTTCTTGGATACGGCGCAGCAAATCTTTAGTGTATTTCTGAACGTGGGTCTGACCGGTCTTGATCTGCAAGCCCTTCTCCATCATGGCGCCAAGCGGCCACTTGTCGAGCATTCCACCATAGACGCCGGGCACCGATACTCGTCCGCCTTTGCGGCAGGCGAGAAGTGCCTGGCAGGGCATGACCTCGATCAGCACCTGGCGCGATCTTCTGCTTGATGACATCGAGAACATTGTCCACGACGAAGCCATGCGCCTCCATGCCGACCGCGTCGATCACGGCGTCTGGGCCAACGCCACCCGTCATCTCCATGAGCGCCTCCCGGACGTGGGTCTCTTCAAAATTGATGACCTTGGCACCGAACTTTTGCGCCAGCTCCAGCCGGTGAGGGTGGTGGTCGATGCAGATCAGCCTTCGATTTCAGCGTAGCGGGGGTTGGTCGCTGCTTTATCCGAAAAATAGACAGAGTTGTGGGTTTCAGCGGGAATTCCGCCAGCAAACCGCCCCTTCGCTACAAGGGGAGATGCCGGTATTGGTGACTTACAGATGCTTGTTTGGGAGCACATCCCCCCTAAGGAACGTTAGTGAAGACCAATTCCTCTCAAGAACAACGGGTTAATCCGATTTTCGGTTGAGGCCATGTTCACACCAGATCCCTTGAATGTTGGAAGCTGAGCAGACACCCCCGCGTTTGCGAAAAAGGATCGCCTTTGAATTTTCGTCCACAAACGGTGTCATTTTCGTCCGAGCGATCTCGCGCCTCGAACACGAGGTCGGACCCATAACCTGTAATATGGAACTAAAATGACGTGCCATATTACAGGTTATCGGACCGCGCCGGGCTAGCCTAGAGCCGCGTCTCGGGCCAGCTACCGGTTGAATTGATGGTGATCACGGAACATTCTGTCTTCCGAACAGGTGCTCAAGGTCATGACCATGTTTACCGATCGCTGCCATCGATGCGAAGGCCGAAATGGGGCAGGTTCGGGCACCCGCCTTCTTTCAGTTTTGGGGTGGAAAGCTGACGTTCCGGTATTGGTTCGAAACTAGGAGAAGCGCACGCAATTCTGCGACCACTTGATACCTTCGCCCTCCTAAAACTCTTCGTGTATAGACGGATCGGCATCAAAGATGCGGCCGTCTGATCGCGTCAGGGTGGAAATTGCGGTCATTTGCGCCTCGTCCAGCGTGAAGTCTTGGATCGCAAGATTTTCGGCCTGGCGGGAGCGCGTTGCGGACTTCGGGATCGGCAGCACGCCAAGCTGTACGTGCCAGCGCAGGACGATCTGGGCGGGTGTTTTTTGGAGCTCGCGAGCGATGGCGACGATTGCCGGCTCTTCGAGCAAAGCGGTGTTCTTGCCAATCGGGGTCCAGGCCTGGGTGAGTACGCCGCGCGCCTGGTCCGCCGCGCGCTGCTGTTTCTGATTGAAGTAGGGGTGGAGTTCGACCTGATTGACGCTCGGTGTAACGCCAGTCTTTTGGATCAGCACATCGAGATATTCGGGCAGGAAGTTAGAGACGCCGATGGAGCGTACGAGGCCCTTCTCGCGCGCCTCGATCATGCCTTCCCACGCTTCGAGATAGAGGCCCTGGCCCGGATTGGGCCAGTGAATGAGGTAGAGGTCGAGATAATCGAGGCCGGTCCGGAGGACAGACTCTTCGATGGTGCGGACCACCGCGCTTTTCTTGTGGTGGCGGCCGGGAAGTTTTGAGGCAACGCGAATGTCTTCACGCGCAATGCCTGAACCCCTGACGGCTTTTCCGACAGCGCCTTCGTTCTCGTAATTCACGGCAGAATCGAGGAGCCGGTAGCCCTCGTCCAGGGCTGCGGCCATGGCTTCGACGCCAGCATGGCCCCAGAGGCTATAAGTGCCCAAACCGATCTTTGGCAGAGTGGTCCCATCATTGAGGGTATAGTGATCTGACACAGTCATATGCTCCAGGAAGTGTAGGCGGAATGTGTCACGCGGATCGGAGAATGCCTACCCGCGTGCGATGTTTGGGTATTCGGATGCGGGGGTTAGCGGTCCCAGACCTTGCGCACCTCCGCATCAAGGTCGTTCTCGATCCTACATTCGGCGTCGATCCACATGGTCGGGCGCGTCTCAAGATCATAGGCGGGCCACTCGACCACCCCTTCCGCCTGTGGGACGCCCGTGCGCGCGAAGCCGGCCCAAAGGGCGCTCATGTGGCTGGCTGTTGCCTGGCGCTCCGGCGAGGTATCCGAATACATATAGAAATCTAGATTCTTGTCGGTATTGGCGAATTTGATGTTGATATCCGCCGCATGGGGCGAGCCGATGGGATAGTCGGTCTCGGGGATGGTCACCGGGCTCTGATAAGCTAGGTGATACATGAAAACCGGCGCCCCGCCCTGCTTGACCTTGGCTTCGGCGATCTTGACGCTATCCTTCCAGATCGCCGAAGTGGTGATGGCGAAATAGATCTGCGACGGGCTCGCGTCCGGGCGCGAAGCCTTGAAGGTGTTGACCAGGTCATCGAGCTGTTCGCCCTGATAGGTGCCGCTCAGCCGTTCGCGCAGCGCGGCATCATCCATGTCGAAGACGTCTTTCGGCCCGAAGGAGGCGAAGAATACGGTTTCGTCGCGCGTCGTGCCGCAGATCAGCGGCTTGTTCCTGGAGAAGTCGGCCACGCCATCGGCGAAGGGGTTTTGCGTGATAACCGTGCCATCAACGAAGGAACCAAAACCCGGAACGGGGTCCGGATCGCCCCATGGCGCCAGGCCTCGGGCATTGCCCGCTTCCTGGGCTTCAAGCAGGCGGGCGGCTGGGATGTCCTGCAATTGACCAATGTCGGTCTCGGCGAGGCCCAGCCACTTCAGCGTTTCCCTGGCACGCTCGGTCGCCTGCTCGCGCGTCGGGAAACGGAGAGGCGCTGCACTTTCGATGGAGGCCTTGTGGAAGAGCGAAGCGGCGCCGGGCATGGTGTAAATCGCTGCCGTCTTGGAGCCGCCGCCACTTTCGCCCCAAACCATGATGTTGTCGGGGTCGCCGCCGAAATTCTCGATGTTGTCGCGCGTCCATCGCAAGGCCGCCTGGATATCAAGCATGCCCGCATTGGCGGTATATTCGCCTTCCGCGAGGTCACCGAGGAACAGGTATCCCAAGAGCCCCAGGCGATGGTTGGACTGGACCACGACGACATCGTAGAGCCGAGCCAGATTGGTGCCATCCTGGCCGGTGGCGGCGCCCGATCCGATCATGTAGCCGCCACCATGGTTGTAGAACATGACCGGCCGGCGCTTGCCGTCTGCCGCCGGCGTCCAAACGTTGAGATAGAGGCAGTCCTCGGACGGCGCCGGCATGCGGCCGTTGCCATTGGGTCCCATCTCGCCACCAGCGACCTGGAATGACGGATTGCCGAACTCAAGTGCGTCACGCACCCCGCTCCATGCTTCAGGTGCGACCGGCGCTTTGAAGCGCAAGGCGCCGATTGGCGGGGCGCCGTAGGGAATCCCGAGAAATTTCGCAATACCGCCTTCGCTGCGGCCGGCGACCCGACCATGGGTGGTTTTTGCTTCGATCGTTTTCGTCTCCTCGGAAAAGCCGACTCTGGGGAATGCGGCAGTTCCGAACATGGCTGCAGCGGACAGAAGCGCGGTACGTCTTGTCATCGTTCCAATGGGCATAGTTTCTCCTTCATCGTGCGCGATTGCGCAAAATGTCGATCCAACGGGCTGTGGTTATGAAGTCAGAGGTGGCGCGCCTGCCCCTCACCATCGAAGATCACGGCATCAGAGGAGTCAAAGCCGAGGGCGATTCCATGTCCGATCTGGAGTGGCTGATCGCCATCGAGAACTGCCATCAACTGGCCGCCGGTCGGCAACTCGACGTTGACGTTGGTTTCGTTGCCTAATCGCTCAACGAGGGCAACGCGCCCCACCAAGGTGGCACTGCTGCTGATCTGAAGGGCGTGTGGGCGTACGCCGAGCGTCACAGTCTCCCCCGCCGATATACCCGACGAGTTTGCTGCAATATCAGTGGCAGCCAGATCCTTGCTGGAGATGGTGACCTTGCCATCGGATACCGCTTCGACGGTAACGGGCAGCAAGTTCATTTTCGGCGAGCCGATAAAGCCCGCCACGAACAGGTTTGCCGGCCGCTGATAGAGTTCGATGGGACTTCCGACCTGCTGCACGACACCACCGTCGAGCACCACGATCTTGTCGGCTAGGACCATGGCCTCGACCTGATCATGTGTCACATAGATCATGCTGGCGCCGAGGTTCTGGTGGAGCTTGGCGATCTCCATGCGCGTGTCGACGCGCAGTGCCGCGTCGAGATTGCTCAGGGGTTCGTCGAACAGAAAAACCTCGGGCTGACGCACGATTGCCCGGCCAATTGCGACACGCTGCCTTTGGCCACCGGAAAGCTGTCCGGGCTTGCGATCGAGCAGATGTTCCATCTGCAGGATGCGCGCCGCCTCGCGGATTTTTTGGTCGCGGACATCCTTGGGCGTCTTGGCGAGCTTCAGGCCAAAGCCGACGTTTTCGTAGACGGTCATGTGCGGATAGAGTGCATAGGACTGGAAGACCATGGCGATCGACCGGTCCCGCGGTTCAACGTGGTTCATCACCTTGCCGCCGATCCGAAGCTCGCCACCGCTGATATCTTCCAAGCCAGCGATCATCCGCAGCAGGGTGGATTTGCCGCAGCCACTGGGGCCGACGAACACCACGAACTCACCGTGTTCGATGTTCAGGTCTACGCCTTTGATCACCTCGACATTGCCGTAGCTCTTGCGCAGTTGCCGTAATTCCAGTCCGGCCATGGCCGTCTCCTCGATTTTTGGATGTGCCCTAGCCCTTGACCGCGCCGGCGGTCATGCCCGCGACGATCTGCCGGTTGAAGAACAGGAAGACGATCAGCGGGGGGATGGTGATGAGCAGGATATTGGTGAACAGGAGGTTGTAGGAGGTGTTGAACTGACTCTGGAAATTGTAGAGCGTCAGTTGCACCGTCGCGTTGCTTGAACCCGGCAGGTAGTAAAGCGGGTTGGTGAAGTCGTTGAAGATACCGACCGACTGCACCACGATATTGGTCACCGTCACCGGCCAAAGCAGCGGCAGGATCACGCGGAAAAACACGTCGAGCGGACGCGCGCCGTCGATGATGGCCGCCTCATCCAGCTCACGCGGAATAGTGGCAATGAAGGCGCGGTACAGAATGATCGAGAATGGCAGGTTATAGGCCACCTGGATCAGGATCATGCCGTGCAGCGTGCCGAACAGTTTTAGGCCCTGCAGCAGCCAGATGGTCGGCACCACGGCGGGCGGGATCATCAGCCCGGCGAGAATAAGAAACTCGATCGTGCCGTTCCACTTGGCTTTACGACGGGCCAGCACAAAGCCGACCATGGCCGCGAGGACAATAAGAAGCGTGACGCTGACCACCGTGATCAGCGACGAGTTGATGAAGGCAGTCACCATCATCCAGTTGCGCGTCGAGACGACCGCCACGAGGTTGTCCCAAAGATGAAAGCCGTTGGGCCAGGAAAAGTCGCGAAGCGAAGCCTGTTGCCGATCCTTGAACGACATCAGGATGATGAAGAGGAATGGGATGACAAAGACGAAGAAGCTGAAGACGATGGCGGCAATGCCGCTGATCACCGAGGCGCGGTTTTTCATTCGTGGCCTCGCTTGCGATTGAGGAGCATGGTCAGCGGCACGACGAGGATGGCGATGAGGATGAAGAGCACCACATTGCCTGCTGTCGACAGGCCGAAGAAACCCGCCTGGTACTGTTTGTAGATCACCGACGCGATCGTGTCGGAGGAGAAGCCTGGCCCACCCTTGGTCATGGCCCAGATCAGGTCGAAGGTCCTGAGGCCGCCGATGAAGGACAGGGTGATGACCGTAGCCGTCGCTGGCCGGCTCAGCGGCAGAGTGACGAACCAGAAATTCTGCCACGGGGTGGCCCCATCGATGCGGGCGGCCTCATAGTAGTCCCTGGGGATGGCGACGAGCCCAGCGATGTAAATGACCGTAGCGAGGCCTACGCCCTTCCAGACGTCGACCAGTGCCACCGAGAACAGCGCCAGGTTCGGATTGGTGAGCCAACCCGGTCCTTTCACGCCAAGCAGCGCCAGCCCTTCATTGATCATGCCGTTGGTCGGATGCATCAGAACGGTGAAGGTGATGCCGACACCTATGGTCGACACCAAAACCGGAAAGAACACTACCGACCGCAGATAGCCTCGTGCGATGATCCTGCTGGTGAGCAATAGCGCCAGGGCCATACCCAGCACGACTTTCATGCCAGAGGTCACGACGGCATAGATAACGGTATTGACGAGCCCCTTAATGAGAAACGGCTCGCGGAAGAACTGGGCAAAATTATCAAAGCCGATGAAGGTCGCGTCGAACAGCGTCCAGCGCGTCAGGCTGAAATAGAGGGATGATATCGTCGGCAGCAGAAACAGCACCGAGTAAATCACCGCCGCCGGGAGCAGGAACCATCCTGGATAGGCCGTCTCGCGCTTGGCAGCACTTACCGGCCCGCGGCCAATCGTGGCCTCGGTTGCAGTCGCTACAGACATAATCTCCTCCAATTTCGATGAAGTGGCGGGCCATCACCAGCCCGCCACCTCGGCAGTCGCTTACCAGCCAGGGAGGCCGAGCTGCTGCGCCTGCTTCTTCACGTCCTCGTCGTAGAGAGCCGCAGCATCTTCCGGCGTACGAATGCCGGAACCGACTTCGACCGTGATGTTCTCAAGGTTTGGACCCTTCACCGGAGACAGGAATTCGAGCGCTGGTGCTGTCTGGCCTTCAGCAGTGAAATACGCCCCCAGATCAGAAACGGCAGTCGGGACACTGGCCGGAAGCTCGCAGCCCTGGATCAGGAATGGACCAGTGATGGCATTGAGTTCCACCCAAGGGTCACATCCCCCTTCCTTGCTTGCAACGAAAGCCACGAGCTTCTTGGCAGCCTCGACATTGGGGCTATTGGCCGAGATGTAGAGGGCAGTCGGCATCCACACCGTGGTGCCGTTCTTGGCGGCATCATTACCCGGTAGCCCAAAATAGCCGACATCGTTCAGAAGATCGGGATAGTTCTGGGCGATGGTCCCAACGGCAAAGGTGAGCATCGGATAATGCGCACCGTCGCCCTGGGCGAGCATGCGCAGACCATCATCGAGAACGGCAGCGCCATAGTCTTCGTTGAGGTACCCGGCGTTGTAGACGTCCGCCTGCTTCTGGAAACCACCCATGGCGGCGACGTTGCCGGCATATTTGGCTTCGTTGGTGGTGTACTTGGCCGCGAAATCGGGCTCGACAGCCTGAATGTTGTAATAGTCGGCGAGGAAGAAGAGCTGGGATGTCCAAGTGTCGCCAAAGGTCTGGATGACGGGCGCCTTGCCCGCTTCCTTGATCTTGGCATTGTTGGCCATGAATTCATCCCAGGTCTTCGGGACTGAAAGACCGAGTTCTTCGTAGATCCTCTTGTTGTAGAGCACGCCGCCACCCATGGCCTGGCCATAGGGAACACCATGCAGGGTGCCGTCGGTGGCCGTCACCGTCTGCTTGAAGCTGTCGAGGATGGTCGACATGTAAGCTTCGCTTGAGAGATCGACCGTGCTCTGCACGGGATTGATCGCCTGGAACAGGGAACCGGTATTGTAGACGAACACGTCGTTCATGGTGCCGGTCGCAAGGCGGCTCTTGACCATGTTGTCGCGCTCGGTGCCACCGGGACCGACTTCGATCTCGACCTTGATGTCGGGATTGGCGGCTTCGAACGCCGCAACCATCGCTTCGGTATAGGCTACGGCCGCCTGATCATTCGGCGAGAAGAGGGTCAGGCTTGTCTGCGCGTACGCAATGCCGACCATGCCGGTCATGGCCAAGAGGCCGGCGGTGAGGCCCACCAGGGCCCTCCGTTTAATCATCGTCATAGGTTTCCTCCCTAAGCCCCTTCGGGCGTCATGCTTGCCAGTGGATGCGGAACTTTGCGGTGTGCGTTCCCGGCGCGATCTGGCGGCGCGCCTTCCCTCCCTCAATGGTCGCCAGAGGCTCGCCATCGACCGAGATTTCAAAATACCGATCCGACAGCACGAGCTCCCCCTCGCTGTGTTCTGGAACGGTGAATGTGTAGGTGACGCTGTCGCCATCGATGGCCCAGTTAGCGGCGACCTTGCCCGCGGCACTGTCGTGATGGGCGCTGACCGGTGACAAGCTCGGTATGACGAGCGGCTCGAAGACCACGCGCTGGAAGCCTGGAGCATCGGCATCCGGGCGGAAGCCAGCGACGGCCTCAAAGAGCCATTGGCAGACCGCGCCATATGCATAGTGGTTGTATGAGTTCATCGTCGGCTCGAAGATCGAACCGTCGGCCTTGATTCCATCCCAGCGCTCCCAAATGGTGGTCGCGCCACGCTTCACCTGCGCCAGCCAGCCGGGCACCTCTTCCTGCAGGAAGACGCTGGCGGCCAGTTCCGGTTCGCCGATTTTCACGAGCGCCGGCAGCAGTGCCGGTGTTCCGATGAAGCCCGTGCCGATCCGGCCCCGGGCCCGGGTGATCGTCGCCTTGAACCATTTTTTGGCGGCATCGAGATGCTGTGCCGGGATGAGATCGTGAAGGATTGCGAGCGCGTAGGAGCTTTGGTCGTCGTATAGCAGGCGGCCAGCAGGTGTAATGAACTCGTCGGCGAAGGCAGCCTTTACAGCTTCCGCACGCGTTGCGAAGTGCTTGGCATCATCGGGTCGGCCAATCGTCTCGGCAATACGGGCGATCTGCGCCGACGAGATATAGAGATAGATCGTGGCCGCGGCATCGTCGCCCATCGTCGGCACGGCCTTGAGATGGTCGTTCTGCGGCTGCAGCCAGTCGCCGAAACTGAAGCCCTTCACACCCCATCCAGAGGGCGGGCGAACGACAGGGCCATCGCTGATGCCCCAGACATAGTCGTTCCAGCGCTTCATCGCCGAGAAGGCTTCTTCGAGGATGGCGCGATCGCCGTAGTGGGTGAACAAGGTCCAGGGAATGACGCTGATGGCGTCGCCCCAGCCCGTCGAGCCGCTGAACGTGCTGCCGTCAGGCGGTCGCTTCAGACGCAAAGGATTGGGCGAAACATGCGCAATGGCCCCGTCTGCATCCTGGTCCACCATCATCTCGCGGACGAATTTGGCGAGAAACGCGTGACTTTCGGCCAGGTAGCAGGCGGTAGGCGCAAAAACCTGCGCATCGCCGGTCCAGCCAAGGCGCTCGTCGCGCTGAGGGCAGTCGGTCGGGATGTCGATGAAATTACCGCGCTGCGACCAGATGGTGTTCTGGACGAGTCGATCGACCAGCGAATTGGCAGAAGAAAAGCTGGCGGTTGGATTGGGTACCGAGGTGATTGGCACCGCTTCTATCGCGTCGATGGCGGCGTTGCCGGAGATCGTGGCGCGCGCGTAACGGAAGCCTTGGAAGGTAAAGGTGGGGCGATAGGTTTCGGCCCCCTGCCCCGCAAAGGTGTATTCAACGACGGCTTCAGCGCTGCGGAAATTGACGTTGTAGAAATTGCCGTGCTTGTCGAGAATTTCGGCGTGCTCGAACAGAACCTTGGCGCCCGCATCGCCGTGGCCGACAAAGGCAATGTAGCCGCCGATATTCTGACCAAAATCGTAGACGGTGCGGCCTTCTGCGTCCTGCCAGGAGCGGATGGTCTGAAGGGCGGGCAGTTCCTGCACCGGGGCGCATTCCTGTGCCACAAGGACGCGCTGGTCGAAGCCGACGACTTCCACCCCGTGCGACGCTGCTTGCTGCACCCTGGCGTCGTATGTTTCGCCGAAATAGATGCCGGACTTCCGAACCGCTGTTTCTCCACTCTTCCAGGTGCCATCGGTGGCCACCAGGACCGGGCCTTCCGGCGCACGCCGCAGCTCCGCAAAGGCGCCGATCTTTTCGCCCCAGATATTGGCGAGACCGTTGCCGGTCCACATCAAAGGCGAGCGAAACCAGCCGTCAGCAAGGGAGATTTCGATGACATTCGGTCCGGGCCGCAACAGGTCCGATACGGCATACTCCTGGATGGCAAGGCGGGCGTCGTAGTTCGTCCAACCCGGGGACAGAACTTCAGCACCGACGCGACGGCCATTGATAGAGGCCCGGTAGAGGCCCCAGGCCGTGACGAACAGCGTTTCGGAACCCCGCACGTCATCGAGTTCGAATGTCGTCGAAACGAACGACCCGGGCCACCCGACACCCTGGTCGGACAAGGGATGAATCATCCGAGCGGCCCAGCCATCAGGGCGAGCAAAAGGGTTCGCAGCCGAGCGCGGCAACGTCATGTCGTTCAAGATGAAATCCTCCCTGGCGCGTTGGTTCGCGTCAGTGTGCAGTGTTGGACGTGCAGCGTTGTACAACTAAGTTTGGATTGCAAGAGGGAATTTTATCGGCACAGTGTCCTGCGCGAGAAATTGATGAAAGAGAGCCGGAAATGGCCAAGGCCCCGCGAGAAAAAAACGTCACCATCCATGACGTCGCAAAGGACGCTGGCGTCTCGTTTTCCGCGGTCTCGAAGGTCATGCGCAATGCCTATGGCGTCAGCGACGCATTGCGCGAAAAGGTCAATGTCTCGATTGCCAAGCTCGGCTACACGCCCAGCATGTCCGCCCGCGGAATCAGCGGCGGCAGAACGTTCGTCATTGGGGTCGTCTTCCCGGACATGCGCAATCCGTTCTTCGCCGACATCCTTGCTGGTGTGTCGTCGGCGCTGGAGCGTACGACCTATCAGATGGTCCAGGGTATCGTGCAGCATTCTTCCGAAGCTGCGCTCGTCCAATCCATGACCAGCATGCAGCTCGATGGTCTGATCATCGTCGGCAGCGTCAGTACATCCCAGGCCCTTTCGGCGCTAGCCGCGAGAATTCCTCTGGTCCTGATTGGCCACCATTTGCCCGAGGTTTCCGCGTTCGACACGGTCAACAACGACGATGCTGAAAGCGGCCGCCTCGCAGTGCGTCACTTCGTCGAAAACGGCTATCGCAAGATTGCCATGCTCAGCCTCGACTCGCCGAACGGCACCGTCATCCAACGACGTGAGGAGGGCTATATCGAGGCCATGAAGGCTGCAGATCTTGGCAAAAACATCGAGATTGTCCGTACGCCGCAAAACCTGCGCGAGATTCAGGGCGCCGCCCAACGGCTCCTCTCGGGCCCGAACCGCAAGGACGCCATATTCTGCTGGACGGACTACGTAGCCCTCGAGACCCTTAGCGTCGCCGGCATAGGTGGCCTTGCAGTGCCGGGAGACGTCGGAGTCATCGGTCACGACAACACCATGTACTGCGCCTTCGACCAGAATTCACTGACAAGCATCGACCAGTCCGGCGAACAACTTGGACTGCAGGCTACGCGACTTCTAGTCGAAAGGATCGAGGGGCGACAAAAAGCCGAGCACTTCCTAGTCCACCCCCGATTGGTGGCACGCCGCAGCTCTGCATTGTCGCAAAAGGCATGATGTGACGGCATCGGGGTGGTCGACGGACGGGCAGGTTTTGGCAGCACAGTTTTGAAACCTGACGTCCATGGTTTCGGAAGTAGGTAACTCCCAGACAGCGTGAAGGCCAGGTTCCGAAACTGGCGGGCTATGTCACCAATTCTGGCGTAGGCCCGGTCACTGTTGAGCTGTTCGATGCACTGCGCATCAGTGGCAACAATTCCAGGCCTTGTCGTTTGATCTCCCGTAAATATGGTGTGTCGGACAGCACAAACGTGTCGATGCCGAGGGCTCGATACTTCTCGAGACTATTCGCGACATCTTGAGCCGATCCCACGAGCCAAGTGGTCCCAGCGCCGCCACCGCCGAACTTGCCTGGCGTTGTGTAGAGATTGTCGTCAAGCACCTCGCCTCGCTCATGCAGGTCCAGCAGCCGCTTCTGCCCTACGGCAACTTTGCGATTATGATCGTCCCAACCTGCTCCCTGCTGCTTGGCCATCTCCGCTACCTTGGCTTCGGCATCCCGCCACGCCTCCTCGGTGGTGTCGCGGACGAAAGTGGTGATACGCAGCCCGAATTTAAGCGGGGGGAGGTCGCGGTCGAGCGTCCGGCTCAGCGCCTTGAGCCGCGCGACGCGCTCGGCAATACCCTCGAGCGGCTCGCCCCAAAAGAGCTGCACATCGGCTTCGGTGGCTGCCACGCGTTCTGCTGCGTCAGAAGCGCCGCCGAAGTAGAGCTCAGGGTGCCGGCGCTCGCCTCGCTTCACTGGCCGCGGCACAACCGTGCTGTCGGTGACGGAAAAATGCTCGCCGGCAAACGTGACCTTGTTCTCGGTCCATAGTCGGCGCACCAGCCGCATGAATTCCTTGGTCCGGGCGTAGCGATGCGCTTGGTCTCCTTCGCTGTCGCCATAGGCGGCAAGGTTGTCCTGTCCCGATACGATGTTGATCCGCACCCGTCCTCCGGTCAGATGATCGAGCGTCGCTGCCGCCGAGGCGAAGTTTGCCGGTCGCCAATAACCGGGCCGAATGGCGATCAGCGGCTCAAACGTGGTGGTGCGCGCCGCCAGCGCTGTGGCGAGCGTGAAAGTGTCTGGCCGACCCCAACCAGTCCCAATCAGTGCACCATGCCAGCCAAACTCTTCGAGCGCATGGGCCTGTGCAGTCAGTGCGTCGAGGCTGTTGTGATCAGCGGCGACGGGCTCACCACGGTGACCGGGGTTGACCTGATTGGGGATGTACCAAAGAAATTCGTTTGTGGAGCTCATCGACGGGCCCTTTCCTGAACTACCGGAGCTGGAAGCCAAGTCGACCAAGCGACTCTCGAAGGAGATGTCGACCCTTCAGGGCCTCCACATCGCGCAGCCGATCGACGGCCAAGTCGCTCCAGCTTTGTGGCGAAAGACGTTGCTCGTTACGAAAAGCTGCTATGTGCTGATCGTGCCGGGAAATCGCATCGACCTGTGTTTCAAGGCCATATCGTTCCCGATGCAGCACTGCCGACTGGGGAAGGCGCGGCTTAACAGCGGCCTGACGCTCAGGATCTGGGTGCCCAACCACAAGGCCAAAGACGGCGTACGCCTTGTCCGGAAGTCCGAGCTCGGCTGCCACGGCTTCGGGATTGTTGCGCAATGCGCCGATATAGACCGTGCCCAGGCCCAGCGATTCTGCTGCGACCACAGCATTCTGCGCTGCCAACGCTGCGTCGATGCTGGCCAACAGGAAAGACTCGGTGAAATCAGCACCTTCAAGTCTTACTCCGCGCTGACCAGCAAGATGGTCGGCTCGAGCGAGGTCAGCCACCCAGACCAAAAAGAGCGGTGCATCATTGATATGCCGCTGTTCTCCCGCGATCCGCGAAAGACGCGCTTTGCGATCCTCATCTTCAACCGCAACCACGCTCCAGGCCTGAATATTGGACGAGGTCGGGGCTGATTGTGCTGCGGCAACAAGCGTTTCGATCGTTCCTGCAGCAAGGGGGCTGGGCAGGAAGGCGCGTACCGAACGGTGGCTCAAGAGGGTGTCTAGGGTCTGGTTCCACTCGACGGAGCCGATGGGCAGGGGTTCTCGATAGCGATCGAAAATGGCTTGTTCGGCTACGGTGGGGAATGGGACCACGGTATCAAATCGAATTCTGGACATGGTCAGACGGCCTCACGCTGATTGCGCCGCAATGCGAAGCTGTTTGAAGGTCGTGCCAGCCCGAGATTTTCGCGCAACGTCTTACCTTCATACTTGGTTCGGAACAGGCCACGCCTCTGCAGGATTGGCACAACTTGATCGACGAAATCGGTCAATCCCGTCGGAAGGATGGGGGGCATTATGTTGAAAGCATCGGCGGCGCCGTTCTCGAACCAGAGTTGTATCGCATCAGCAATTTGCTCGGGTGTGCCGACCACCTCACGATGCCCCCGAGCGCCTGCCACGGCGAGATAGAGCTGACGGAGGGTCAGGTTGTTGCGCTCGACAAGGTCGGTCACGAGCTTGAGCCGGCTCTTGTTGAGTTCTGTGTTCTGCGGCAACGGCGGAGCGCGGTCGTCGAGCGAATATCCTGAGAGGTCGACGCCTTTGTAATGGCGCTGGAGAATGGTCCAGGCGATGGACGGGTGAATCAGCGACTGGATATATTCATGGTTGTCGCGGGCCTCTTTCTCGGTACCGCCGAGCACGGGGAAGATACCGGGGCTGATGAGCAGCTCGCCTGAGCTGCGGCCATAGCGACCGAGGCGGCCTTTCACATCCGAGTAGAATTCCTGCGCGTCTTCCAGGGTCTGGTTGGCCGTGAAAATCATCTCAGCGGTCCTGGCGGCGAGTTCGCGACCCGGTTCGGAAGCACCGGCCTGGACGATGACGGGATAACCCTGCACCGGGCGCGCAACATTGAGCGGACCGCTGACCGTGAAATGTTTGCCGTGGTGATTGAGCTGATGGACCTTGTCAGGATCGAGATAAACGCCGCTCTGCTTGTCTCGAACGAATGCATCGTCCTCGTAGGAATCCCAAAGACCCTTGACCAGATCGACAAATTCCTCAGCGCGCTCATAGCGGTCGGCGTGGGCCGGATGACCGGGAATGGAGAAATTCTTCGAAACGTCAGCCCCGGTTGTCACGACGTTCCAAGCGGCCCTGCCCTTGCTGATATGATCGAGCGAGGCGAATTTTCGCGCGAGAAGGTAGGGGTCTTCGTAAGTGGTCGATGCAGTCGCGACAAAGCCTATATTGTTGGTCACCTGCGACAGCGCCGCCCAGAGCGTCACCGGTTCGAAATGCGCACCTTGGCTAGACCGCTGCAGCGCCTCTGGGTCCTTGGCGCGCTCCCAACCGGCCGGGCTGTCGGCCACGAAGACGAGGTCGAATTTCCCTCGCTCGGCGGTCTGCGCCAGCGCCTTGTAATGTTCGATATTATGCCCGGCATCGGCCTGCGATGCCGGATGTCGCCAAGCCGATACGTGGTGGCCGGTCGCCATGATGAAAGCGCCGAGCTTGAGCTGTCTCTTCTCACTCATTTCAGTGTTTCCCTCTGTCTAGGCAGCGCTGCGGTCGTCGGCGTCAACGCCGAGCCGGGACAGCAATTGCGTACGGATCGCGCCAAAGCGCGGATCGCCATGATTGCGGCGGCCCTTGATGTCGATCGTCAGGTCTTCGACGAGGCGCCCCTGGTCGAGAACCAGAATGCGGTCGGCCAATGAGATCGCCTCGTCCACATCATGGGTCACGAGAAGCACAGCCGGCCGGTGGCGGGTGCACAGTTCGCGCAGCAGGTCGTGCATCTTGAGACGGGTGAGCGCATCGAGCGCCCCGAAGGGCTCGTCGGCGAGAAGCAGTGCCGGCTCACGCACGAGAGATCGGGCTAGTGCCACGCGCTGCTGTTCACCGCCGGACAATTGGATCGGCCATGCCGTTTCACGACCCGCAAGTCCGACCTCTTCCAGCGCCTTGCGCCCTGCCTCTCGCCCCGCTCCACCAAGGCCCAGCGTGACATTCTGGATCACGTTGCGCCACGGCAGGAGCCGCGCATCCTGAAATACCACGGAGAGCTTTTCGGGCGTGCGTAGCGCCCCGGTGCCCTCGACCTCGTAATCCAACCCGGCCAGCGCGCGCAGGAATGTGCTCTTTCCCGACCCGCTCTTTCCAAGGAGAGCGACGAATTCGCCTTGGCCAATTTCGAGGTCGAGATTGTCAAGAATGGTGACCTCGCCAAAGCGGCGGGTCAGCCGGCGGACTTCAACCGCGTTCAATGGGCGAGCGTGCGGCGCCATGACAGCAATCTCCTTTCGAGCAGACGGACGACGCCATCCGAGGCAAGGCCCAGGAAGGCATAGACCACGAGTCCGACGATGATGATCTGGGTCTGTCCATAGGTTCGAGCGAGCTCGATCATGTAGCCGAGGCCAGAGGTGGCATTGATCTGCTCGACCACCACCAGCGACACCCAGCAGAGGGTGACCGCAAACCGCAGGCCGAGCAGGAAGCCGGGTACCGCGCCTGGCAAGATGACCTGCACCAGGAAGTCGCGCTGGCTCATGCTTAGGGTCTCGGCGAGTTCAACATAACGCTCGTCGATCGCCCGCAACGCGTTATGCGTGTGCATGTAGATCGGAACGACGACGCCGAGCGTGATGATCGTGACCTTCATCGTCTCCCCGATGCCAAGCCACAGCATCAGCAACGGGATCATCGCCAGGGTCGGTACCGCGCGCTTGATCTGGATCGGTCCATCAATGAAGGCCTCGCCGATGCGCGAGAGACCCGAGATGACGGCGAGCAAAAGGCCGATGACGATCCCGAAACCTAGTCCAAGCAGTGCTCGAACTGACGAGGTGAGAAAGTTTGATTGCAGCCGCCCGTCGGCGATGAGGTCACCAAATGTGGCGACGATCGTCAATGGCGCCGGGAGGATGCGCGGATCGAGAAGCCCGAATGTCGATCCTGCGGTCCAGGTCAATAAAAGTGCAATCGGCCCGATCTGCAGGCCAAAGGGGATGGCCGGACCCGGCCCCAGGCGCCGGCGGCGCCTGGTCGAGGTTTCAACAATGGCCGGTGGCCGGAGGCTTGTCGGAGAGGAGTGGCTTGTCGGAGACGCGTGGCTCGCCGGCGGGGCAAAGCTTGCCAATCGTTCTCGGTCGAGGACATCGAGTCCCCTGCTAGGGCTACTGCTCACATAGGTCATCGCGGAACTCCAGGGTTCGGGGAAGTCTATTTGGCGCTCAATGCTGTCGCGGCGCGTGTTTCAAACCGGCGGTCAAAAATATCCTCTGAGCTGTAGGGCTCGTAACCGAGCTCGGCGCCCAAGAGATCGATAGTTTTTTGATGACGGGCGGCGACTTCGTCCCAGTTGTCGGGGATGATCTGTTTGCCGGCGAGCGCGACGAGATATTCACCGTCTTCCTTGGTTAGACCTTGGTCCTTGACGTAGTAGCCTTCGACCCAGGCCTCGGGGTTTTCGTTGATCCACTGCGTCGCCCGTGCCCAGAAGTCGACGTAGACGGCGAGCGCTGCGGCCTTGGCCGGGTCGTCCAATACCCATTGTGGCGCATAAAGGTGGCTCGGATCGTCACGCAGCCCGTGCTCGATCACCGTGGCGCCATCGGCGCCGTACTGGTTCACGTAGCGCCGGATGTAGACCCCGCCGATCGGGGCAACATCGACCTGATGGCTGGCGAGCGCCACCGGATAGACGTCGCCAGTGCTTGGCAGCTCTACCAGTGTCACGTCATCGCGGGTCAGGTTTGCCGCCTGCAATGCCCGCAGCACCAGAGCGCCTTGCGCTTGCCCTGGACTGAAGGCAATGCGCTTGCCGCGGAAATCGGCGAGGCTCTTGACGTCCACGCCTGGAGCGATGCCGAAGCGATAGATTGGGTGACCCACCGGATCTTCACGTTCGCGGTAGGCGATGTTGCGGACAGGCAGGCCGTTCCAATTCGCAAAGATCGATGGAATTTCGGCTACCGAGCCGACATCGAGCGCCCTGGCTCGGAAGGCTTCCGAGGTCTGTGGCCCGCCGCTGAGATTGGTCCATTCAACCTCGAACGGAATCTCGTCGATAAGGCCGGACAGCTGCAGAGCCACTTTGGTCTGGGGATCACCCACCACTAGCTTTGTACCGGTTGGGACCTCAGCGAGTAACGGAGCGGCCTCCTGGGAAGATATTGCTCCAAGGGTAGCAAGCGATAGAAACGAGGCTGCGATCAAGATCGTCGCGGTTCGGCGGTTCTGCTGCATTTCTGTCCATCCGATGATCGATGGAGAAACGTTAGCTTCCAATATCCACTATTTCTATAGACATTAAAGGATCGATTTCCTGAATGTCACAAGGGAATGAGAAAGAGTGCGGCTTTCAGGCAGTTCTCAGGACGCCGATTTTCCAAGAAGCAGAATGCCCGTCTTTCCTAGGTCTCACGTATGTACCAGCGCTGCGCCTCCTCGACAGCTGTCGCGGGGTGGTATGCGGACTGGTGGCTTTTCGACAATCGCCCCATGAAAGCAGACATCATGTCCTGTCATCTGCCGCACAACCGCAATGGGGTGGTTGACCAGATAGATAACAAGACTCTCGACGTCCTTCGAAAACGAGCAGGTGAACTTCGCGCACCTGCTCGGAAAATTCTGCACGCAACCAACGGGGAAGGTCACGCCTCGCGGTTTAGCGGGTCATAAGAGCCTGAGGACAAGGCAGCCGTAGGGCCCCAGACCTCCATCCGCAGCTTCATCGCCGACAAGAACGGTCCCCGCGGGCAGGTTGTTCACGGTGATGGGCTCATGCGTCGTATTGAGCACGAAGAGAAGCTTGCGATCCTCGGCTTCGCGCAGGACGACTTCGATCCCCTCGGGCTTATCGGCCAAGATCTGCTCCACGCCGGCGATGGCGAACTCCTCGGCCAACAGGGATTCGATCAGGGCATCGGTGAGATAGGTGCCCGAATAGATCACGCGGCCTTTGCCGACCTTGCGGAGCGAGATCGCTGCACGACCCTCGGCAAAACGGTTGGACCAGATACCTCGCGTTTCGGTGCCTTCGGAAAGTTCGAGCAACTCGTACATGTGGCCGGCGGTCATCTCCTGATTGCCGACCTTCAAGGTGTACTTGCGGCTGGAGGATTCAGCTGGGAACTGTTTGCGGATGGCCGCGGCGCCATAGCGGCCGCCGAGCGGGAACAGTCCATCTCCATCGACCGGTGCGAGCCGGCCGAATTCTTCGACGGCAACACCCGCCAAAACGGTCAGCGATTTTCCGGGAGCAGCGTCGCGAATGATGTGATTGTGTTCGTCACGCGAGCCGGTGCGGGCAGACAGGATGACAGTGCCGCCACTCCTGGCAAAGGCCTCGATATGATCGGTCCACTCGTCTTTCCAGATAAGCCAGTGCGGCACATAGAGCACCTTCAGGCGGCTCAGATCGTCTTCAGGGTGGATGAAGCCGCAGGAAATGCCATTGTCATAGCAATAGCGATGCAGCAGGACCCCTTCGTCATGCGGGCTCGGCAGGCCCATCGGGTACGTGCGGTGCGCTTCCTGATTGTCGAAATCGGAGCCGGCGATACCGACATCGAAGGCGACTGAGGTGCCGAGGATCTGGTCCTTGATGGCGTTGATTTCCTGGGCGAATTGCGTGGCCTCGTCATAGCGCCGGCGCGGCACATCGTCGTGGTCGATGATACCCATCCAGTAGATTTCGGCGCCGAAATGGGCGGGCCGCCAGCGGAAGAACATCACCCCATCGGCTCCGCGAGCGACGGAACTGTAGGCCATGCGGCGCATTTCGCCCGGCTCGGGGGTCATGGTCGAAAATATCGGCTGCGCGCCAAAACCCGACTGCTGTTCGGGGACGATGAAATTGCCCGAGAAGCCCCGACAGACATCGAGGTGAATGGCCTGTGCGTGCGCGGCGCCGCCATTGCGCTGCATTTCGTCATAGAGCAGCGGATAGATGTCGTAGCCGACGAAATCGAGGTCGGTCGAGAACTGGCCACGGAAGTCGATGTCGTCCAGGCGCCCGAGATTGTGGAAGATGAACCAGTCGGGATTGGTGTCGCGCAGGATGACGACCTGATCGTGCTGGAACCGCGCCACCGAGAAAGCCAGGAAGCGGTGATAGTCCTGCACATGGCCGGGGCTTGGAAAGACCGGGTTGTGATCAAACGGCAGAACGATCTGGTCGAAGTTCTGATAGGCCGTGGCCCAGAAGTCGCCACCCCAGGCGTGGTTGAGCGCGCCGATGTTCCCATACTTGTCTTCAAGGAATTTCTGGAACTCCCGTCGGGTCGCTTCCGAATAGGAGCGGGATTCCGAGGTGTTGAGTTCATTGTCGGTCTGCCAGCCGATGACGTCGGGATTGTCGCGGTAGTGCTCGGCCATGGCGCGGGTGATGCGCTGGCTGTGGGTGCGATAGACGGGGCTCGTGGTATCCCCATGCTGGCGCGAACCGTGGCTCGCCTGGCGGCCACTTCCGTCCACACGCAGCACTTCGGGATAGTGATAGGTCAGCCAGCGCGGCGGCGTGGCCGTGGGCGTACACATGATGGTCTTGACACCATGCTTGCCCAACACGGCGATGGCGCGATCGAAGAGATCGAAGTCGAACGTATTCTCCTTCGGTTCGAAAATGTGCCAGGCAAATTCGCCCATGCGAACCGAATTGAAACCGGCCTCCTTCATGCGCTGGGCGTCACGTTCCCAATAGCTCTCATCCACGTGCTCCGGATAGTGCGGGACCCCGAGGAGAAACGTGTCGATGTTGATCGGCCGCCATACCGAAAGGGGCGCGGGCGGTGTCTTGGTGGTCACGAGAAGTCTCCGTGGTCTAGATAGCGGAAGCCTTGGGGGGGCTGAGAGTCTGATCGTCTGGCCCGCCAAAGAGGTAAGCCTGATCAGGATCGAAGGCGATACGAATACTCGCGCCTGCGGCGAGGCCGACAATGTCGGGCAGATGGATGGTGACGTTACTCGTGCCGGTGTCCGAGCCAACTGACAGAAGCGGAGTGGCATCGGCATAGACGATGGTTTCGCGGCCGAGATGTTCCACGAGGCGGACACTGGCGGCAAGTCCGTCGTCCTCCTCGGCAAGATGGAAGGCCTCCGGGCGAACGCCGACCTTGACCGTATCGCCAACCTCGAGCCTGGCGCCTGGCCGCAGGGCGATGGAAAATACGCCCGCCCCGGGATTGCTCACGCGAACCCAGCCCTCTTCAAGCGCCACGACGCTGGCTTCGAAAAAATTCATGCGCGGGGCGCCGAGGAAGCCGGCAACGAAGAAATTGTCGGGGTTGCGGTAGAGATCGAGCGGACTGCCGACCTGCTCGATGCGTCCCTGGTTGAGCACGACGATGCGGCTGGCCATGGTCATGGCTTCCACCTGATCGTGGGTGACATAGACCATGGTGGCGCCAAGCTCGGCATGGAGGGTTGAGAGCTCGACGCGCATCTGGGTGCGCAAGGCCGCATCGAGATTGCTGAGCGGTTCGTCGAAAAGGAAGACCTCGGGGGCACGGGTGATGGCCCGACCAATGGCAACCCGCTGACGCTGCCCGCCCGAGAGCTGGCGCGGCAGTTTGTCGAGTTGATCGGTCAAGCGCAGGATTTTCGCGGCGCGGGCGACGGCAGCGTCAATCTCCGGCTTGGGACGCTTGGCCATGCGCAGGCCAAAGCCCATGTTTTCCGCGACGCTCATGTGCGGATAGAGGGCATAGGACTGGAAAACCATGGCAATGCCGCGCTCGCCGGGCTCGGCGCGGGTGACATCGCGGCCATTGATGATCATGGTGCCCGAGGTGATCGGCTCCAACCCGGCGATCGACTTGAGCAATGTCGACTTGCCGCAGCCTGACGGCCCGACCATGACGATGAATTCGCCAGGTGCCACGTCGAGGTTGATGCCTCGCAGGGCATGATAATTGCCGTAGTTCTTTTCGATATTGCGCAGTTGCAAACTAGACATTGCGAGATCCTTGAGGGGCTCAGCCCTTCACCGCGCCCATAGTGAGGCCGGCGATGAAGTGACGTTGCATGAGGAAGAACATTGCGACCGGCGGCACCGCAACGATGACCGTGGCTGCCGAGATGACGTTCCAGGCCGAAACGTACTGGCCACGAAGATTGGCGAGGCCCGCTGTGACCGGCTTGACCGTGTCCGAAAGGGTCAGGACCACGGCCCAGAAGTAGTCATTCCAGATGAAAGTGAAGAGCAGGATGGCGAGTGCGGCGAGTGCAGGCCGCACGAGTGGCAGGACCACATGGATGAGGATCTGGGTAGGCGACGCCCCTTCTGCCCGTGCCGCCTCGAACAGTTCCTTGGGCAGCGCTGCGATGAAGTTGCGCATAAAAAGCGTGGCAAACCCGGTCTGAAACGCCGTGTGAAACACGATCAGCGCCCAGGTGGTGTCGTAGAGCCCCAGTCTGACCATGAGGTCGCGCACGGGGATCATCATGATCTGCGCGGGCAGGAAATTGCCGCCAATGAAGATGGCAAAGACCAGCATGCTGCCGCGAAACGGATATTTGGACAGCACGAAGCCTGCGAGTGTCGACAGCGCGAGAACAAACACCACCGCCGGCACGGTGATCAGCAGCGAATTGGCGAAGAACCGGGCCATCGGCGTTTGCGTGAAAACGCCGACATAATTGTCGATGAGGCCGAACTGGGTCGGCCAGCCCCAGAGATTGCCCGCGGCAATATCACTGGTCGAGCGTGCCGAGGTCAGCAGGATGGCAAAGAGTGGAGCCAGCCAAAGCACGAGAATGGCGATCACGAGGACCATGTAGGCCCGGCGCAAGCCGACGGCGGTCTGCGGTATCGGACGAGGATACATCAGGCACTCCGATCTTCGGCGCGCATGATGCGGTTCAGGTACCACACGATGAACACCAGCATGATGAGAAAGAGGATGGTGGCGATGGCCGCGCCGTAGCCGAAGCGGTACGAGAAGATCGACTGCTCATACATCTGGTAGGCGAGAACCGAGGAAGAGCCGAATGGGCCGCCCTGCGTCATGACCGAGATCATGTCGAAGGAGCGCAATGCCCCGATGGCCGTGATGGCGATCGCGATGAAGCTGACCTGCGTCAGCTGCGGTAAGACCACATGGCGAAGCATGTTCCAGCCGCGGGCCCCGTCGACCCGCCCTGCACCGATCAGGTCTTCGGAGAGGCTATTGAGGCCGGCGAGATAGAGGACCATGCAGAAGGCGATCTGCGGCCATAGCGCGGCAAAAACCACCGCGAAGGTGACGAGGTTTTCGTCCGACAACAAGGCGGGTGCGGAAGCGCCGAAGGCGCTGAACAGCAGGGCCAGGAGACCAAACTGGGGGGTATAGACCCAGGTAAAGACGACGCCGACCGCGACCGAAGCCAGCACCAGTGGCACAAAGAACAGCGACTTTACGATGCGCATGCCCTTGATCTGCTGGTTGACCAGCAAGGCGATGCCAAGGCCAAGCGGCGGGGCCAGCATGAAGATGACCAGCCAGATCACGTTGTTCTTGAGCGATGTATAGAATTGGGGATCGGCAAACAGCTCTTCGTAATTGCCGAGGCCGATCCACTGCATCGGACCGAAACCATCCCATTCGTGCAGACTGATCCACACGCTCTGCAGCGAGGAGGCGACGATCACGACGCCGAAAAGGACGATGGCAGGCAATATGAAGATGGCAGGCGTTATCCAGCCGCGATGGCGGCGCCAGACGTTACTCATCGGAAATCTCTGGATTGGGACTGCGGGGGTGGCTGTGGCCACCCCCGCCCAACGTCGGGAGGAACTCAGACCTTGAAGATGCGCGTGCGCGTCTGCTCAAGCCGGTTGAGAATGTCCTGGCGCCGTTCCGGCCGCACCATGAACTCCTGGAAGCCATTGAGCCCGGCCTGGGCCATATCGGGATCGGTGTCACGGTCGTAGTACTGGGCCGTACCCTGCACCTGCTTCAGGCTTTCGACGGCTGCATTCACCAGGGGATCGGAGCTCGGCGGCAGATCATTGCGCGGGGGCACATTGCCGGCCGGCGCGAGATAGGCTGCAAGGTTTTCCGGCTGGTAGAAGAACGCGAGAAACTGGCGGCCCAGCTCCTTGTTCTTGGCATTGGCCGGAATGTGGACCGAGTCCGTCGAGAAGTCGTCAAAACGCGGGATATCGGCGATCTTGGGGAACGGGACAAAGGTCAGATGCGGCAGGTCCGCCTCGGGAATCGCGTACTTGATGAAATTGCCGAGGTTCATGATGCCGGCCTTGCGCTGGGCCAGGAGGGGCGCGGCCTCCTGCCAACCGTAGGACGAGTGGTTTTCGAGGAAGAAGCCTCCCTTGATCAGCTCCTCCCACCGGTCGAAGACGGCGGTCAAGGCAGGGTCAAGATAGCTCATCTTGCCGTCCATCAACGCAATGTGGCTTTCAAGGCCATTGATGCGCAGATTGAGGGCGTCAAAGAAGCCGGCGCAGGGCCAGAGTTCCTTGCTGGCAAAGGCGAAGGGTGCCATGCCTGCCGACTTGGCGGCCTCGCCATAAGTCAGGAGTTCATCCCAAGTCGTAGGCGCCACGAGGCCTTTTTCCTCGAAGACGTTCTTGAGATAGAAATTGCCCCAGAGCGTGCCGGCCAGTGGGAGGCCGTATTGCTTGCCGTTGACGGTGACCGCATTGATCGTGCCACCGAGAACCGACTGGTAGTTTTCCTGGACGAAAAGGTCCGAGATATCGTCAAAGAGGCCACGATCAACGAATGCCTTCATGCGATTGCCGGAGAACCAGAAGCAGATATCGGGCGCACCGGCGACCAGATAGTTGCGGATCGCCGTCTTGTGTGCCTCGTGGTCCATCTGGTTGAGGGTGACGGTGGCGCCAGACTGCTGCTCGAAAGCGGCGATGATGGCCTTGAGCGCATTCGTCTGATTTTCGTTGTTGCCATTGAAGACGATGGTCAGGTTGTTGCTTTGGGCAATGGCTGGCATAGCGATGCCGCCCACGGCCAGAGCGGCGGCGCCGCCACCAACGGTCTTCAAAAAGGCACGACGGGTCGTTGCCCCGCCAAACAGCGAATGCATGATAGTGTTCCTCCCATGAAAGCGACCTGCACTCCTCGCCCGATCGCAAACTGAGCCTAGACTGACGTCCGACCATCTGGCAATACTTAATTTATAAAACTAAGGAACTACCGAATATGA
Organism: Devosia sp. Root685; assembly: GCF_001427875.1. GTDB lineage: Bacteria > Pseudomonadota > Alphaproteobacteria > Rhizobiales > Devosiaceae > Devosia. Next base: position 1,056,921 of record NZ_LMHK01000002.1, read on the forward strand.
ACCTCAAGGTTGATCAGAGCACCGCGCGCGCGATGAATCGGCGCCTGATCCTGAACCTGTTGCGGGAAAATGGACCATTGAGCCGGGCCGATATCGCCACGACCATTGGGCTGAGCGGGGCAACGGTGGGGTTTGCGGTCGGCGACCTTCTGACTGAGGGGCTGGTTAGAGAGGGGGAACCCAGCAGCGGCGCGACAGGGCGTCGGCCGATTCCAATCGAGATCAACTATTCAGGGCTCCTCGCGGTCGGGCTGAAACTCATGGTCGGGAGCGTCGAATGTGTCTTGACGGACTTGTCGACGACACCGCTTATCACCCGTATCATTCCCCTGCCCGACCAGTCTCCGGAGACCATCGTCAAGGTCTGCGCCCAAGCCGTTGCCGACCTCCTGGCCGAGGGGGGCGCCCCTGGTGCGCGCATCACCGGCGTCGGCATCGCCATGCCTGGCATTATCGAAGATGGCATTTGTCGCCGCAGCCACCGCTTCAACTGGACGGAGGTCCCACTGGCCCGAATGATGGCGGATGTGGTGCACGTGCCTGTCTGGGTTGAAGACGACACCAATGCCTTTGCCTTGGCTCAACAGCTGTTTCGCCTGGGGCGCCACCACAAGACCATTGGCGCGCTCGCCATTGGCGCCGGTATCAGCTGCGCAGTCGTGATCGATGGCCAGGTCCACCATGGGGCACATGGCGGCGCCGGCAAACTCGGCCATTCCACATTCCACCCGGAAGGCCTCCCGTGTGAATGCGGACGCCGCGGCTGTCTGCAGACCCTGTTTTCAGAGCCCGCCCTGCTCCGCCGCTGGCAAGCCGCCACAGGTGCCGCTGCCACCACGACACGGCACGACATGGCCGAAGCGGCGCGCAACGGGGACAGTACCGCCATCGGCCTCTTGAGCGAGGCGGGTCAGGCCATCGGATCTATTCTGGCGACTTTTGCGAATATCGTCGATCCCGAGGTGATCGTTGTCGGCGGTGAGGCCGTTGCATTTGGCGACCTGTTTTTCGAACCGATGAGACAAGCCATGCTTGAAGGGTGCCTGTTGCCGCCGCCGCCCATAACGCCTGACTGGATAGACAATTCCTGGGCGCAGGGCGCCGCGGCACTCGCAACGCGACAGGTGTTCAACTTCGAAGCCAGCGCCGGAGCCGTCAGGCTCTCGTAGCCAGTGATCGCCGACAACGACGACGGCAGCTTCCGAGACCGCGGCTCTGCGTTTTGAACGGTAGAAACGGGGCCGGCAGCTGCTAGGCAGAAACGCGCCCAATTCCGGCCGTTCGGGCTGTTCTCAAATTCCCGAAAGCGGACATCGCTGTTTGGTGCAGTTGGACACTTGGTTCGGGTGGGGAGAAGCCTGGCGGCCTCGCGTACGGAAGCTGGGAAAGCGGACACTGCCGTGGCCGCAGCTCTTAAGCGGGAACGTGCCCAACGGACAGGTCTATCGCTCCCATCGTGTCTCGGTGGCGAGATACTCCCAAATGACAGTCTTCACAGTCACTGAGTCCGACCAGCCCATAGAATAGCGATAGCGACCGGGCTCGACCGTAATCCAGCCACCTACCATCGCTTCTTCGTCGAGCAGTTGAACAGTCATGCGACTGCCTACCTCTGGCCAGGTGGCAAGTTCCGCACCGGTACCAACAGTCTCGAAAGCATCGCGCTGGACGGGGCTCAACCGCTCTAACGGTACAAACGCGACGTGGTCAGGCTCTTCTAGCAAAGTTTCGCCGATCTCGTGACAGGCGTGGAGAAAGCTTTCGGCTGTTGCGCATAACGATAGTGCAACCTCTCGGTTTTTTAAGTCCGGCATTGCGCACCTCCCTGTCGTTCATCAATATCAACACGGTGCAGCGAAAATGCCGCCCTTATGACGGTTGAGAACCGGCCATAGTCTTTTCATCGGCACAAGTAGACAAGTGTGTGCAGACGTCTGCTTCCGGAGCAGCCACCTCCAAGTGCGCGATAATAGCCTCACGCTCTGACTTTCCATACGATTGCCGCTCCACTTGCGTCATGGCGAGTCACCAGCATCGCGAAAGCACGTGGGCAGTAAGGGGTGGTTTGCGGACGGTCTGCTGTTATCTACGATACGCCCGAAAGCTTCGGAGGATCAGGCGATCGGTTTCCAAGGGCTTCATAGATATTCTCCTGTCTCAGACGGATTTTGACATCGGCAGGAAGACAGTGAAACTCGCGCCATGATCAAGCACATTTTCCGCGCGGACTTGGCCGTCATGCGCATGGACGATGGCTCTGACAACCGATAGGCCCAGCCCGCTGCCACCTTTGTCGCGGGCTCTTGACCCTTCGTCACGCCAGAACGGCTCAAAGGCATTGCGTAGCGCATCGGCAGATAGGCCGGAACCGTTATCAGTGACCCTGAGCACGGCATCGCCGTGTTCCATCCCCGTGGAAATGGAGATGGGTTTTCCTGGAGCATATCGCATGGCGTTATCGATCAAGGCCAAGAGCGCCTGGCGGAGCCGTGCCGGGTCGGCCCGGACGGGCGCCGCTCGGAGATCAGCCTGCAGCAGCATGTTTTTTGCGGCAAGCGCTTCGGCGGACAGGTCAACGACATCCCGGGCGACGATAGCGAAATCGGTGTCGGTTATCGAAAGCTCGAGGGTGCCAGCGTTGAACAGACCCAGCGTTCGCAGGTCTTCAACAATCTGAGTCATGCTATCGACCTGGGCGATCAGCAGACCGATCAGTTCCCCATCAAGGGTGAACACGCCGTCGGCGATGCCTTGCATGCGGCCCTTCAAAATCGTCAGAGGCGTCCGGAGTTCGTGGGCAGCGGCAGAATTGGAGTAACGGAGTTCCGCTTCGGCGCGCTCAAGGCGCTCGGCCATTGCGTTAAAGTCGTCGACGAGCCGCGCGGACTCGCCGAAGCCTTTGATATCGGGATTGGCCCGAGCAGTGAGATCGCCAGCGGCGACAGCCCGGATAGCGCGCGCGACTTCAAGGAGAGGGAGGACGATCCGCCGGGAAAGCCAAACACCGCCAAAGGCTGCGATGGGGAGAACGACCACCAATGTCAGCAGTAAGTAGGCCCAGTCGATCCACGACCAGAAAGACTCCGTCTCCGAGACTTGCGGAAACACACGCTGCACGAGGTCGAAATAGGTCGGAAACCCCAGATAGGCGACGAGGGCACCGGCGACAGCAAGAGCGGTCGCGATCAAAACGATCTGCAGTGCGGTCCCGACCTGCCTAGCCATTCGGCATATCCAGGCGATAGCCGACGCCGCGGACGCCAGTGATCAGATCGGGCAAGCTGGCAGCGCCGAGTTTGCGCCGGAGATTGCTCATATGACTATCGACGGTGCGGTTCATGGCCTCGCCTTCTGGCAGGCAAGCGTCGATCAGTTCGGTGCGCTCGAACACGCGATTGGGTGAGCGCGCCATGTGCTCGAGCAGCCGATATTCGGTGCGCGTCAGTCCCAAGATGGCCGTTCCCACATGGACCGTCATGGCATCGCTGTCGATGCTGAGCGGGCCGAGCCTCAGCACGGAGCTGACTTTGCCTCCGTGACTACGGCGCAGAATGGCGCGCGCTCGCGCGATGACCTCAAGTGGATTGAAAGGCTTGACCACATAGTCGTCGGCGCCCAGGCGAAGGGCCTGGAGCTTGTCGAGATCCTCGGCAAGCGCGGTGACCATGATGACGGGCGTATCGTCTACGCTGCGCAGGGCAGCGAGCGTTTCAAATCCGTCCATTTTCGGCATCTTGACGTCGAGAACCACGAGGTTGGGCTTCAGCCGCTGGTGGTGCGAAAGGCCAATATGGGGATCTGTGGCGCTGACAGTCCGATAGCCATCGCGCTCGAAATAGGCCTGCAGGATGCGGACGATTTCGATGTCGTCTTCGATGATGAGGATAAGCTGGTTGTTCATGTGCGTTCAGCCGATGGTTGCGAGCTGGCGATAACGTCCGTTCGTGGCGATGAGCTGATCGTGGCTTCCCATTTCGACAACGCGTCCTTCCTCCAAGACCACGATCTGGTCCGCATGGCGCACTGTCGAGAGACGATGGGCGATCGACACCACCGTGCGATTGTGACGTGCAGAAAGCGCTGCGGATAGAGCATTTTCGGTCTGCGGGTCGAGGGCGCTTGTTGCTTCGTCCAGTAAAAGGACGCGCGGATTGCGCAGAATGGTCCGCGCCAGCGACAGCCTTTGCCGCTCGCCGCCGGAAAACTGATAGCCACGCTCTCCGACTTCGGTCTGGATGCCCTTCGGCAGACCAGCCACCTTTTCCCAGAGTTGCGCTATTTTGAGCGCCTGTTCGATCTCGGCCGACGATGCGTCTGGTTTGGCAAAGCGCAGGTTCTCATCGACGCTGGCGTTCAGCAGGAAGGGATCCTGCGTCACGACACCAAGGATGTGAGAGAGGGTTTCAAAACTCAAATCCTTGAGGTCGATGCCATCCAGCGTCACCCGTCCGCTGTCAGGATCGTAAAGGCGCGCCAGCAGATAGCCCAGCGTGCTCTTGCCTGACCCCGTGCTGCCCACGATAGCGGTGTGCGTGCCAGCCGGAATGCGCAAGGCGACGTGATCCAGCGTTTGGCGCTCTGATGCCGGATAGGAGAAGGACACGTCCTCGAAAACGATCTCGCCCCGAACGCCGTTGGCATCGACTTCAACGGGATTTGCAGGCTCGACCAGCGTCGGCTTGGTGTCGAGGGTACCAAAAACTCGCGTGAGCAAGGCGCGCGCCTTGCGCAGTTCCACCCGGGCTTCGAACAGTTCAAGCATGGGCCAGAGCAGCTGTTCCTGCAGCGCGATAAGCGCCACCAGGGTGCCAATAGAGACACCAGAACCCTGGGCCAGCATCAGCCCGCCGATAAAGAAGGTCAGCGCCGGCAGGATGTCGAGCGCAAACATGATGATGGCGATTTCCCATTGACCGGCGGTGTGGGACCGCAGTTCGAGCCGGGCGACATCCGAGGAAGTCTGGCGGAAGAGCCGCACGAGGTGATGGGCCCGTCCCATGGTGCGGCCGAGAATGAAACCGCCCGCCGAGAGGGATTCCGTGACCGTTGCCGACATATCGGCAATGCGCTCCTGCTGCTGGAACGTGATGCGCTCGCGCAACGCGGCGACGCGATTGTTGAGCCAGAGCAGGATCGGCATGAAGGCGAGCGAGGCAAGCGCCAGGCGCCAATCGAGGAGAATCATGGCGACGACAGTCGTCAGCGCGACGCTGACATTGCGGGCGACGTCGGTCGCGGTATTAGTGAACAGCGATTGAAGACCCGCAATGTCGCTCGACATGCGCGATTGCACCTCGCCGGTTCGCGCCGTGGCGAAAAAGGCGAGCGAGAGCGATTGCAGGTGCTCGTAAAGCGTCACCCGCAATTCGTGCATCAGCTGCTGGCCGATATGGGTCGAGACATAGGCCTGCAGCACGCCGGCAATGGCCGATAACACGGCGACCCCGACGAGCCCGCCACACAGCCAGACCAGCAGCGTGGCATCGCGAGCCGGCAGTGCATCGTCGATGATGCCGCGCATCATGAATGGTGCCGTCGCGCCCGCTATGCCAGCAATCACGATAAGCCCAAGGACGATAAGGAGCGCTCTGACATGTGGGCGGAAGAGAGCGAGCACACGCCGCCAGGGCGTGTGCTGCCGGGCCGAGGCCTCATAGTCTGCGAGGTCGTCGAGGTCATGCATGGTTTGAGCTCGCAGGTTGGAGGTCGGCGGTTTCGGGGGCCTTCTTGCGCTTGCGGCCGAAGATCGACATCACGACGAAGTAGAATACTGGCACGAAGATCAGCGCGAAGATCGTAGCGGCGATAACCCCGCCCAGAACGCCGGTGCCGAGGGCCTTTTGGGTCTCGGCGCTGGCGCCGTGGGCATGGACCAGCGGCATGACGCCGAGCGCAAAAGCAAGCGATGTCATGACGATCGGCCTGATGCGCAGCCGGCCGGCCTCGACGATCGCGTCACGCAGAGCCCACCCTTCGGCAAGCTTGGCCTTGGCAAATTCGACGATCAGGATGGCGTTCTTAGCAGAAAGGCCAATGACGGTGATCAGGCCAACTTTGAAGAAGACGTCGTTTGACTGTCCACCCAGTTGCACCGCTGCGACCGAACCGATGATCCCGAGCGGCACCATCATCATCACCGACAGCGGCACAGTCCAGCTCTCGTAAAGCGCGGCGAGCACCAGGAAGACCACCAGCATCGAGATGGCGATCAGCATGGGCATCTGCGCGCCAGACTGACGTTCTTGCAAAGATTCGCCGGTCCATTCGATACCAAAGCCTTCCGGCAGTTGCTGGACGAGACGCTCGACCTCGGCCATGGCATCGCCATTGGCCACACCTGGCGCACCTTCGCCTTGGAGAGAATTGGCGAGATAGCCATTGTGCCGCGAAATCTGGGCCGGCGCGCTGTTCCACTTGGCAGTCACGACTTCGCTTAGCGAAACCATGCCGCCCTTGTCGTTGCGCACGAACAGTTTCAGGACGTCGTCGACATTCATGCGGTAGCGCGCGTCGGCCTGCACGATGACCTGTTGCAGCTTGCCGCCATTGGAAAAGTCGCCGACATAGCTTGAGGTGATAGCCGTCGCGAGCGTGTCACTGATCGACTGGAATGCGACGCCGAGCGCTTGTGCCTTGTTGCGGTCGATCTCAAGCTCGACATTGGGACCATTGGGCAGGCTGTTCTGATAAAGGCTCGAGAGCTTGGTGGACTTGGCCGCAAGATCCAGCAACTGGTTCTGCGCTGCCATGAGAGCATCGAGCCCCTTGCCGCCGCGATCCTGCAGCACGAAGCTGAAACCCGAGCCGCCGCCCAGTTCCTCGATCGGCGCCGGCAGCGACACCATGACCGACCCCTCGGGGATATCAGCCATGGCCGCAGTCATGGCCGCAACTTCTTCGCTGGCCGGCATATGGGCGCGGTCTTTCCAATCCTTGAGCGTCACGAAAGCCATGGCAGCATTGGATCCCGACCCCATGAAACTGAAGCCGTTGATGAGTAGATTTTCCTGCGTCGCAGGGCGCTTCATCACCTGGGTGTTGAAGAGGCTCGTGACCTTGTCGGTACGCTCCTGGGTCGCACCGGCTGGCAACGTGATCGACACAGTGTAGTTGCCCTGGTCTTCGTCGGGCATGAAAGCCGACGGAACCTGCGGGAACCAGAAAACGAGCGCAACGACGAGAACAACATAAAGCGCCATCATCCGCCCGCCGCGGCGCAAGAGGCCACCGACGGTCTTGCCATAGCCATGCGTGACCTTATCGACACCCTTGTCGAAAAGGGCGAAGGGCAGCCACTTCTTCTTTCCATGATCGACTGGCCTGAGGATCGTCGCGCAGAGCGCTGGGGTAAGGGTCAGGGCCAGGAACGCCGAGAACAGGATCGACACCGACATCGACAGCGTGAACTGGCGATAGATGGCGCCCACCGAACCGCCGGCTAGACCCATGGGAATGAAGACGGCGACAAGCACGGCAGTGATGCCGATCACGGCGCCGGTGATTTCCTTCATGGCCTTTCTTGTGGCGTCCCTGGGCGAAAGCCCCTCGGTCGTCATGATGCGCTCGACGTTTTCAACCACGACGATGGCATCATCGACGATGATGCCGATCGCCAGCACCATGCCGAACATGGTGAGCACGTTGATCGAATATCCCGTCAACTGCATGACTGCGAACGTACCGAGCAGAGCCACCGGCGCAACGATGGCCGGAATGATGGTGTAGCGAACGTTCTGGAGGAACACGAACATGACCGCAAAGACGAGCGCCATGGCTTCGAGCAGGGTGTAGATCACCTTCTCGATGGACACCTTGATAAAGGGAGACGTGTCGAAGGGGAGCGCATAGGACATGCCCTCGGGCATCGCCAGTTTGAGTTCGGCAAGGCGTGCCTTGACTGCATCGGCGGTCGCGACGGCATTGGCGCCGGGTGAGAGCTGGATGGCGGCGCCAGTTGCCTCGTTGCCATTCTGCTGCATCGAGAAGCCGGTGGTTTGGGCGCCGATTTCGACGCGCGCCACATCGCCCAACAGGACCGTTGCGCCATTGCGCTCGCCCTTGATGGCAATCTTGCTGAACTCTTCAGTCGTCGCCAGGTCGCTGCGCACAGTTAGGGGCACGGTGATGGCCTGGCCTGGCACGGTCGGGCCCGCGCCAAGCTGACCCGGCGCGATCTGGAGGTTCTGCCCCTGGATCGCCGCGGTCACATCAGCGAAGCTAAGGCCCAGCATTTCAAGCTTGAGCGGATCGACCCAGATGCGCATGGCCTTTTCGGTGCCGAACGACTGCAGCCGGCCTACGCCCTTGATGCGCTTGAGCTCCGGGACGATGTATTTGGCGAGATAATCTTCGAGATCGAGCGCGGAGAAGCGCTTGCCTTCGGAGGTCAGGGTGACGATAGCCAAGAAGCCTGATGTTGCGGACTCAACGGTGAGCCCGCCCTGGCGCACCAAGGCCGGCAGCCGGGGTTCAACACCCTTCAAACGGTTCTGAACGTCCACCATGGCAAGCTCGGGATCGGTACCCGGCGCGAAAGTGAGCGTCACATTGGCGCTACCCGTGCTGTCCGCAGACGAGCCGAAAAAGAGGAGATTCTTGACCCCCGTGAGCTCGCGCTCGATCGGGATGACAACGCCCTCGTTGACGGTCTGCGCCGAGGCACCGGGATAGCTTGCCGAGACACTAACGCTTGGTGGAGCGATCGAGGGAAAACGTGCAACCGGAAGCTGCGGGATGGCGATGACGCCGAACAACACGATGAATGCGGCCACCACCCACGCAAAGACGGGGCGATCAATAAAAAACTGGGGCATTTGGTTCGCCTGAACTTAGTGGGTTGCGGCCGGCTCGACCGACGAAGCCGATGCAGCATCGGGTCGCGTGCCGAAGGGAATTGTCCGTACAGGCCCTGCGGCAGACAGCTTGCCCTGGCCCTCGACCACGATACTGTCGCCAGCCTTGAGACCGCCCGTCACGATATAGCGGCCTTCGACCAGCTCGCCCAAAGTCACGGGTGTCGGCGTTGCAACGCCCTCTTTGACAACGAAGACGCTGGGCACGCCCAAGGTATCGCGAACAAGGGACTGCTGCGGCACGCTAATGGCGTCGGGATAGGTGCCGCGTGGCACGCGGGCCCGGACATACATTCCAGGCAAGAGGCGGCGATCGGCGTTTTCCGCCTCGGCCCGTAGCCGGACATTGCCGGTGCCCTCATCGACGCTGATGTCGGAAAAAAGCGCCTTGGCGGCGATGACGCCATCATCGCCCTCGCCTGCAAGGATTTCGATCGGGATCGTGCCCACTTCCTTGAGCCCGCCGCTTCTGGCCAGACTGCGCAGATGCTCAAGCCGCGAAGCGGGCTGGCGGATATCGATATGAACGCTGCCAATCTGCTGGATCGTCGCAAGGCTCGTCGTGCTGGTCGCTTCCGCTAGCGTACCTTCACCCACCATTGCTGCCCCGATCTGTCCATCGAGCGGCGCCTTGATCGTTGCAAGGTCAAGCGAGAGCTTGGCCTTTTTGAGGGCGGCCTCGGCCTGGGCGACGTCGGCCGCTCCTTGCGCACGCTGAGAACTTGCGAGGTCATAGGCCTGATCGCTGATATTGTTGCTGGCTTTGAGCGCATCCGCGCGCTCGAACTCTGCAGTCGTCTGCTCAAAGACTGCACGAGCTTTCTGCAAAGTGGCTTCCGCGCTCGCCACATCGGCGGCATAGCTCGTGGCATCGAGTTCGAAGAGCGGCTGTCCCTTCCTGACTTCGCTTCCCTCGTCAAAGAGCCGTTTGACGATAAGCCCACTGACCTGAGCGCGAACCTCGGCTGTGCGGAAGGCTGACACACGGGCCGGCAGTTCATCCCAGACAGTAACCGAATTGGCCTGCAGTGCAGCCACCGAAACGAGCGGCGCTTCTATCGCCTCGGGAACGGCAGCCTGTTGTTGGGCAGGCGAGCAAGCGGCCAGGGCAGCCACAATCAACAAGGCTGGCAGGACACGAAATGTCGAAGAAATCATGATGCTTCTCGGATAACTGGGCGATGAGATCAGCGCGACGCGGGAAGAGACGCGGAGACAGAGGGCGAGCCGCCCAACACGCGAAAAATCTGGACTTCGGTGACCAACTGCTCGAGCCGATTGGCCGCCAGTGCCCGATTTGCCGCCCGGCTTCGCTCCTGCGCATCAAGCCAGATGCGCAGGGCAACAGAGCCGGTGCGATAGCGCTCTTCAGTCAGTTTTTCTGCCGATTGCGCCGCCTCGAGTGCCGCCCTCAATCGATGCGATTTTTGATTGAGGGTTGTGCGCGCACTGAGCGCCGTGCCTGTATCACTGAAGGCCGTCAGAAGCGCAGAGCGGAATTCGGTGACGGCGAGTTGATAATCGACCTCGGAAACCTTCACCCGCAATTCGCCATCACGGAAATTGAGGAAGGGCAGCACCAGACCCGCGCCCAATGTGGCGATCGGATTGGCCAAAATCTGGAGAAGATCGGTGCTGGCCGCGCCGAGATTGCCGGTCAGCGTGATCTGCGGATAAAGGCTTGCCTTGGTGCCGTCGACATTGCGCAAAGCCGCCCGCAGCCGCAATTCAGCCGCTCGCAAGTCTGGACGACGTGCAAGGAGGTCGGCCGGCAGACCAGCCGTGATCTGCACTGGCGTGCGTCGAGGCAAGTTTTGCGGCTCGTCAACAGGATTTGCCACTCCGTTAAGCAAAACACCAAGCGCATTACGAAGCACCACGCGGTTCTGCTCAAGATCGGAGAGCGAGGCGGCCTGGCTCTCGACCGTCTGGCGCATCTCGGCCAGTTCCAGTTCGGTTGCGGCACCCGCCACAGCCTGGCTTTTGATCAGGTCCTCGACCTGGCGCGCCACTGCAAGCGAGGCGCGCGCTGCAGTCAGATCCTGGTTCGTATAAGCAAGGCGCCAATATGTTTCGATGGTCGAAGCGATGACTGTCGTCCGCGCAGCCTCTACGTCTTCGGCCGACGCTGTTGCCTGCAGCGCCGCCATATCCTGGCCGCTGGCCAATCGGCCCCAAAGGTCAATCTCGTAAGAGGCCCCCAATCCGAGATTAAAACTGTCGCTGCTTGCGCCTGTATCGTTCAGTGGCACCGTGCTCTGCGCACTGCCCGTTCCACTGAGTTGGGGAACCTTCGCCACACCAGCCATATCCGCCTGCAGCAGGGCTTTGCGCACACGCAGATTTGCTGCGAACAGGTCGTTATTGTTGGCAAGAACCGTCTCGACGAGTTGGTCGAGTTTCGGGTCGCCGAAACTACGCCACCACTGCACCGCAGCCACCGGGTTGGAGATGCCCGAGCTGTCCATCCACAGCGGCGCACTCGGCAGCGCCGGCCGGACATATTGCGTGGTCAAGCTCGAACAGCCGGCCAGCAAAACGGCAGGCAGAACAATTGCAAATCGGAAGGAGGACATCACTGAACCAGACGATCATGAATACGACCGGCATCCGGCCCATGTGTCAGTCATCAGGTCTATGTGGAGCAATCATCGAGGATTGGTGCAGATTGCGTGCAGATCTAAGGGAGAGAGGATGGTTTGCCTGAATTGTCAGCTAAACGGCGGCCTTCGGCCAGCGGCAGAACGAGTGACAATGGTCGTAATGGGGTCGGAAGCGGTACTTCAGCTACGCCCCGGTCTTGGACCTCACCGCGCCCCCTGTGGCCCGCAGTTAAGAGCTTTGCGGTTGCAGGGCTTCGCCCCCTGAATCCCAAAACAACCTTATCCGTCCGAGAAAACAATCATACAGTTCCTTTCTGTTGCCTGGAGACGATCCCTATCGGGTAGTGCCTCAGATCAGGCAGGAAGGCGTCTACATATCAGGGGTAATCCCACCTTCTTGATCCGCCGGCCGACGAGTGGGTCACGATGCACTACAAGCTGCTTCAAGCGAACCAGGTCGTGCCGGGATATTGATGCGCCTTCGCGACCTCTTCGTTCAGTTCCAACCCTATGCCTGGACGGTCGCTGAGAGCGATCTTGCCATTCTTGATGATGTCGCCGCCATCGGTAATGGTCGACCAATAGTCCCGGTGGAACCAATGGTATTCGAGGATCAAAAAGTTGGGAATGGTGGCGCAGACATGCGCCGACGCCATGGTGCCGATGGGCGAGGAGACATTGTGCGGGGCGAAGGGGATCGAATGCAGGTCCGCCAATTCCGCAATCTTGCGGCATTCCGAAAGCCCGCCGCATTTGGGGATATCGGGCATGATGATATCGACAGCCTGCTGCTCCAGCAGCTTGCGGAACCCATGGCGCAGATAGAGATTTTCGCCGGCACAGATCGGCGTTGACGTGCTGCGGGTGATCTCGGCCATGACGTCTATATTTTCGGGCGGGATCGGTTCTTCCAGCCACATCAGTTGAAGATGTTCGAGATCGCGCGCGAGGCGAATGGCGCTGTGTTTGTCGAGACGAGTGTGGAGATCGCAGGCCACTTCAACCTCTTTGCCAGCCGCCTCGACCACCATTTCGGCAAGCTGGACCATGCGGTCATGCTCCCACTTGTTGGGAGTCATGTTGAACTTGTCCTTGATGTACCAGCCGGTCTCGCTGCCGGTATGGCCATAGGCGCGAATGTCGAGATCGACCTTGAGCGCCTTGAAGCCGGCTTCGAGCACCTGGTCTACCTCGCGCTGGACCTCGCCCATATTCATCCCGGGGGAGACTTCGCAATCGCAATAGACGCGGATGTCGTCGCGGAATTTGCCGCCCATCAGTTCATAAATCGGCACTTTTAGCGCCTTGCCCTTGAGATCCCAGAGAGCGATTTCGACGCCGGTCAGCGCCGTGATCAACGCGCCAGCGAACCCGCCCTCGAAAACGAGGCTGCGGCGGATGTCTTCAAATATTGCGTCGATGGCGAAGGGATCGCGTCCGATCAGCTTTTCGGCCAGCTCCTTTTCGATGATGGCAATGGCCTGATGGCCGCCATGCACGCATTCGCCGAGCCCCGTAAAACCGACATCGGTCTCGATGCGCACCCATAGATGCATGCAATGCCCGATCGTGGCGGCCGTCTTGACTGACGTAATTTTCACTGTGGTTCCCCTCCCGGCGATGTCGCTTGTGCCCTGCTAAGGCAGTCCTTCCTCCGTCAGATCTTCGAAGGCCGCGATGCCGATATTGAGATGGGACTGCAGCGCATATTGGTAGCGAATGCGGTCCCGCTGCTCCAAGGCGTCAACAACGGCAGCATGCTGCTCAAAGGTCTCGCCGGTAAAATTATGCAGTTCCTTGGCGCGTTCCATGATGCGGATGATCACCGGCTTCATGATACCGTAGACGTCGCGCACGGCGCGATTGTCCAGAATGGAGACGATGCGCAGGTGGAAACGGAAATCCATTTCCGAAGCTTCAACGATCGAGGTCGAATTGCGCAGGAGCTCGTTGATGCGGCGCATTTCCTCGATATCGGCAGGGCGCATCTGCTCGAAGATCGTATCAACCGAGCCGACTTCGATGAGCCGGCGAAAGCCCTGGATGTCGTTGAAGGCGCGGCGCGAGATGTCGAGCGTGTTGAAAGAGAAGAGATCGAGCGCCCGCTCCATCCGATCATCGATAATGGTCGCGCCGACCTTGGGTCGCACCGACACGACGCCATAGGCTTTGAGGATGCGCATGGCTTCGCGCACCGTGTTGCGGCTCGCCTGGAACCGCTCGCAGAGTTCGCGCTCGGTGGGCAGGCTATCGCCGACACCGAGCCCGCCATCGGCTATGAGACCGCGGATTTTGAGCACCATGGCATCCACCGCGGAAGGGATGGAGCTGCGCACAACCGCTGGGTTGGGCGCCTTGCCTCCTCCTCCCGCGCGCGGAACATCGTTCATCCCTTGACGGCCCCGACGGTAAGGCCTTCGGAGAGGAAGCGCTGGGCATAGACGTAAAGGATCGCCACCGGAACGGCTGTTAGAAGCGAAGCCGCCATCAGCTTGCCCCAAGGTAGGATGTCGCCGACCACAAGCGATTGGAGACCAATCGGTAGCGTACGCAGGGATTCACTGGTGATGAACACGAAGGCAAAGAGAAACTCGTTCCAGGCATTGGTAAAGGCGAAAAGGGTGACTGACAGGATGGCAGGGGCGGCCAGCGGCAGGGTGATTTTCCAGAAGATATAGAGCCGGCTTGCCCCGTCAATACGCGCCGCTTCTTCGAGTTCAACGGGAATGGAGCGGAAGTAACCCATCAGGACCCAGGTGGCGAAGGGCAGAAGGAAAGTCGGGTAGGTGATGATGAGCGCGATATGGCTGTTGATCACGCCAAGATTGGTGAGCGTCTGGTAGAGCGGAATGAACAGCAGCGTGCCAGGTAGCAGATAGGTGATCAGCAGAAGCGTCGTCAGCACTCCGGCGCCGCGGAAGCGTAGACGCGACAGGGCATAGGCCGCGAGCGAAGCGAGGGCCACCGAAACGAGCGTGCTGAGCGCGGCAACAAAAGCCGAATTGAAAAGCCAGGTCAGGAACGGCGTGTCCTGCAAGAGCGAGGTGTACTGATCAAGCGTCGGCGGATCGGGCCAGAAGATCGAGCGGCGTTCGCTGATCTGCGGCGTCGATTTGAGCGAGGTCGTGATGATCCAGTAGAAGGGGAAGATCACGAAAGCGAGGAAGGGCACCAGCACGAGGAAGCGCGCGAATGGCCCGGCATTGGATCGCGCCGCATGGCGCAGGATCGGCTGGGTGGGCTTGCGGCCGGTCGCGACACGAACGCGTTGGACGATCCATTCAAGCCCCGCAAAGATCAGCTGGATTGGCAGGAAGATCAGATCGATGATGATGTTGACGAGCCAGGTCGAGCCAGAAAGCAGGCGATCGGCAAAACTCGGGGCTCGATCGGTGGTGTTGTCGCGCTTGTCGTCCTGACGCATGAAGCGGGCCAAAAGCCAGATCAGAATGGCCATCAAGGGCGCAACGCTGAAGGCGATCGCGATGCCGGGGCCATATTGCAACGAGCCCAGCGCCTTTTCATAGGCGAGGATGGAATAGAGCTTGGTTGCCCCGCTCGGTCCGCCGCCGGTCATCAGGAAAGGCAGGCCGAACTGGTTGAAAGTCGAAATGAACGAGAGCAGGAGCGTCACGACAATGACGTAGCGCAGGCTGGGCAACGTGACGTTGCGGAAGCGTTGCACGGCATTGGCACCATCGACCTGCGCGGCTTCGATCTGTTCCTTGTCGACGGCCTTGAGCCCCGCGAGCAGCAGGAGCACGAAGAACGGGATGCCCTTCCAGACATTGACTGAAATGACGCTGCCCATGGCCATGTTGGGGTCGGACAGCCAGCCGAGCGGGCGATCGATTACGCCGACACCCTGGAGGATCGGGTTGAGGCCGCCAAAGAGCGGATCGTAAATGCTCTTCCAGGCGAGCGCCGTGACGATCTCGGGCACGATCCAGGGCAGGAGCATGATCCCGCTCAGGATGCTGCGATAGGGCAGACGGCTATTGAGGATCAGCGCCACGGTCATGCCGATGACGAATTTGAGGCTCAGCGACCAGAAGGTGAACTGGATGGTGTTCTGCATGGCCTGCAGGAAATCGCTGCTGGTCCACAGGCGTTCGTAATTCCGCAGACCCACATTGGTGGTTTCACCCGTGAGGTAATTGAGCGAGGTGGTGCTGATGAAGATGGCGCTGACGAAGGGCCAGAAGATCAGCAAAGCCATGATGAGCACCATGGGCAGAACGAAGAGATAGCCGACCTTCCAATCGGTCCCGAAGAAGTTCTCGAGGCGCTTCTTTCTGCCAGGTTTGCGCATAGCAGGCGCCATGGTCAGGCTCATCCGATCGTCCATGCAAAGTCTCCATCGGGTCTGGCGCCCTCATCCCGGAGCGCCGGCCGAAGCCGAAAAGTTCATGTGTGTGTGAACTGCGGCGACGGGCCACCCGAAGGCACCCGCCGCCAGGGGCATTACATGATGCCGCCTTCTTCGAAGATCTGGACGATCTTGTTGTGCGCGTCCTTGACGGCCTCTTCCGAGCTCATGCGGCCGGAAATGACATTGCCCATGGACTGTTCGAGCACGCCCTGCGCGCGGATGGCGTCGATCTGGGCAGCAGGCTTGGCCGGCCAGGAGGGGCCGATGAACGGATCTTCGATATCGACCTGTTCCTTGATGATCGAATAGTTCGGATCTGCCGCGATCAGCTCATCTGTCCAGAGATTTTCGTAGGCCGGCATGAAGAGACCGCCGGCCACGGAAGAGATCGGCGTGAAATTTGCTGGATCGAGCAGTTCAAGCGCGAGTTCCTTGGCAAGCTCGGCATTGGGCGCACCCTTGAAAATGGTGAGCCAGCCGCCGACCGCGCCACCATTGCGGTGGTCTCCATTATTGGCGCGCGGCTGTGGCAGCAGCACGGTGTTGGGGAAGACCGGATTATTGTCGCGCTTGGCAGCCGCATAGAGCGAGAAGGCGTTGTGCGTATAACCAACGCTGCCGGCGAGCCAGGCTTCGTTGTTGGAAATATCGCCCCAGCTTTCGACACCCGGCGGCAGCATGGCGGCATATTTGCCGTTGCGGTCATAGGTCTCGCGAATGAATTCATAGGCCGCGATGGTTTCGAGCGAGTCGAACTCGACCTTGGTGCCGGTCTCGTCGGTAAAGTGTCCGCCGAAGGCATTGAGAATGGCCGACGCCACGCCCCAGCCGTCGCCGGATTGGTTGACCGTAAGACCCCAGCCATAAAAGCCGTTGTCCGGGTCAGAGATGGCGAGTGCGGCTTCGCGGCGTTGTTCCCAGGTGTCGAGCGTTGTGGGATCGATGCCTTTTTCGGCCAGCTTGTCGCTGCGGAAGAAGGCGCCGGTGGTGTTGGCGATATAGGGAACGGCGACCCAGCGGCCATCGATCTTGCCGATGGTTTCTGCATTGATGCCGCGCATCACATTGCCATAGCGCTTGATGGCTTCTTCGACGACGTCGTTCACGTCCTCAAGAAGGCCAAGCAGGTGCATCTGCGGGATCGATACGGTGCTGGTATAGGCGAGATCGGGCGGATTGCCAGCGCGGACCGCCGCGGACATCTTGCCGAGGAAGTCGCCGAAGGATTCCGGGTTGGTGGTCGAGATATCGAGCTGTGCATTATTGGCGGCAGCGAACTTGGTCACCGTATCGCGGAAAAGATTTTGCGCCGCTTCGAAATATTCGGTGCGGTGGATGACCGTCAGCTTGCCCGCAGCGCCTTCGGGCAGATCCTCTTCGGGCTTATCCTGCGCGAAAACTGGCAGGCCGTGACTTGCCGCCCAGATGCCGATGCCGGCAGCGCCGCCGCGTTTGATCAGATCACGGCGATTGAACTTATTCGACGTCATGTGTCCCTTCTCCTCTGGAACATGCCCGAGCGCCTGCGATCCCCTTTCACGGGGTCAAATTGTTTCGCGAACCGCTCTTCCTCCTCAGACAGAGCCTCTCCCGCTCCATCCACCTCACCTCCAACTGTGGGCTTTTGTCCCATCAATGGCGGCGAATAGCACAAAAGTAAGACTCAAAATCGATAGAAGTCAACCTTTTGTCCTACAAAAGACTTGATGCTGGGGCGGCTTTGGTTTTAGACATGAATTAGGCAGCGGCAGGCTGGCAGCGTTTCGTCGAGGAGGGCGAAGCTGCTTTTGGCACCACTGCCTCCGCGTCGGCTTGCGCTAACCAGCCTGCGAGCCGGCCCTGTGAGACCATCGATCTGGAGGAAGAGATGGGCGCTGTAACGATCCGCGACGTTCGCAAAAGCTATGGCAATATGGAGGTGCTGCACGGCGTGTCGGCCGAAATCGAGGACGGCGAATTCGTCATCCTGGTCGGACCCTCTGGCTGCGGAAAATCAACCCTGTTGCGCATGATTGCCGGGCTCGAGGAGATCACCGGCGGCGAAATCGAAATCGGCGGCACCGTGGTCAACGACCTCGCCCCGAAAGACCGCGACATCGCCATGGTCTTCCAGTCCTATGCGCTCTATCCGCATATGACCGTCGAAGAAAATATGGCGTTTTCGCTCAAGCTCGGACGGGTTTCGCGGGACGAAATCAAGAAGCGTGTGGCGAGCGCCGCGACCATTCTGGGCCTCGAGCCCTATCTGCAGCGCCATCCACGACACCTGTCTGGTGGACAAAGGCAGCGTGTCGCCATGGGCCGCGCCATCGTGCGCAATCCGCAGCTTTTCTTGTTCGACGAACCACTCAGCAATCTCGACGCCAAGTTGCGTGTGCAGATGCGCAGCGAGATCAAGCTCAACCACCAGCGGCTCAAGACAACCACGGTCTATGTGACGCATGACCAGATCGAGGCCATGACCATGGCCGACCGCATCGTCGTCATGCATTCGGGCCATATCGAACAGATCGGCACGCCGCTCGAACTCTATGACGCGCCGCGCAACCTCTTCGTCGCCGGCTTTATCGGCTCGCCTGCGATGAACATCGTCGAGGGCGAAATCAATGGTTCGGTATTCAGCTTTGCCGATGGTACCAGGATCGACCTCGGTGCTGCGCCAACCAGCATCGCTTCGGGCGCGGTAACCCTCGGCATTCGCCCCGAACATCTGCGTATTGATCCCAATGGCACGCAGGCCGAAATCATCATCGTCGAACCGACAGGTTCAGAAACCCTCGTCACCCTTCGCCTCGGAGATCGCGATCTCATCGGGGTGTTCCGCGAGCGGATCAGTGCAGGCCCAGGCGAAACGATTGGGATCTCTTTCGACGGCGAGCGGCTGCACATGTTTGACCCAAAAACGGGCAACCGCATTTCGCGATGACGCCGAACCCGCCCGCATTAGGCAGCGCAACTATCGCCCCCCAATGAGCAACAGGCAGCGCCATACGCCGAATGGCTGTTTCCATTATACCGTGAATAAAAGCGGACGGACTGCTGACTCCCTCGATCAGTACCCGGCGGCAGCTAGGGACGACAAACCCCGCCGCGACTAGCCCAGCCACTCACTGAAACGCCGTTCGCCTTCTTGACCAAAGGCGATGACGCGTGACCCCGGTAACCGCCGCGCCCAGGACAACATCAGCAGGCGCCCCAGTATCGCTTGGCCCAAACGCCCGGCCAGATGCTGGCGCCTCTGGCTCCAATCGAGGCAGGAGCGACAGAGCGGCCGGTTGCTGGATGGTAAATCTGCCGGTACCACACCGATTTCCGAGAGCTTATCGAGACCCAACTCCGTGACGGTCAGATCGTCATGCAGCCAGCGGTTGCCCTGCATCCGCTCGAAGAGCCTGACCCCCATCTCACCCGCCAGATGATCGTAGCAGACGCGGGCTTTGCGCAGCGCCGGATCACGCGGCCCTGTGCGCAAAGGGGGTACTGCATCGCTGGAAAAGACCATCAAGGCCTCAAGCAGACTGGCGACATGGGAACCAGCAAGACGAAAATAACGGTGACGCCCCTGGGCCTCAACGATCAGCACCTCGCCACCCACCAGCTTTGCAAGGTGACTGCTGGCGGTCTGCTTGGTGATGCCGCCGAGCCCGGCCAACTCTGTCGCGGTCAAGGCCCGGCCGTCCATCAGCGCGACTAGCATGGTGCTGCGGACAGGATCGGCGACAAGGGCAGCGATGCGGGCGATATCGGGACCTTCTCTCATAGTTCGACGTTAGTCGAACCATTCGCCTTTGCAAATCACCTAAGTCAGGGGCCAGCAAGAAAGGCCGCAAATATGATTACCTGCGTTATCACTTATGACATCGACCCGAACCGGCGAGACCTGTTTGAGCAATATGCCCGCAATTGGGGGGAATGCAGCCCGCGCTGCGGAGCCGACCTGATCGGCTACTTCGCCCCGCATGAAGGATCGACCTCTACCGCCTATGGGATCTATTCCCTGCCGTCACTGGCCGATTATGAAGCCTACCGAGCTCGGCTGGCGGCCGACCCCCTGGGGCGCGATAACTATGAATTCGCCCGAAACGAGCGCTTTATCCGTCGTGAAAGTCGTCTTTTCGTCAAGCTGGCCTCGGCCCCGCACGGGGTTCGGTCATGATTGCCGTCATATTCGAGGCTTGGGTTCCCGGGGAGGCGCAAGCGGAATATCTCGATCTGGCTACAGAGCTGCGACCGCTGCTTGTGAACCTCGATGGTTTCACCTCCATTGAGCGCTTCCAGAGCCTGACAAACTCCGGCAAAGTCCTGTCACTGTCCTTCTGGCGTGACGAAACCGCGGTTGCCGCTTGGCGCAACCTGCCTGAACATCGGCGTGTGCAGGCCGCTGGCCGCGATCACGTCTTTGTCGACTATCATTTACGCATCGCGGCAGTGACGCGGGACTACAGCATGAACTCCCGGCATCAGGCTCCAGTCGATAGCCGCGCGATCCACAACGAGGCTCCGGACCATGCTCCGCGGAGGAGCCTTCATCGCTGAGAAAAGGCAGTTCGGAACATCACGGAAAACAGCGCCTCTCGCGGAGCGACATTGGACCTTGTAGCGTTACCCGTCTTCCAGGAGGGTTTTGCAGTGTACGAGAACACGGATAAATTCGTTGATATGGACTTCGAGCAAAAGGTCCGGCAAGCGGCGTATCATCTGTGGGAGAATGATGGCCGTCCCATCGGACGGGAGACCGACTACTGGTTTCGGGCCCTCGAGACATTGCTGCGGGACCGCAGCGCTGTGGGAAACACGGCGCAAGGCGATGGACTGCCAAGCTAGATGATACCAGCGGCCTCAATACGCCGCACGCCCGGTGCCATTGTCAGTGATGAGGGTACGCTGTTTCGCGTCTGGGCCGAGGGCCATGTGAGGGTTTCCATATCGATCAACGGCGACGCGGCTTTGGATATGGCAGCGTGCGATGATGGTTATTTCGAGATTTTCTTTGAAGGGCTGAAGGAAGGAGCTCGTTACCGCTTCAGCATTGATGACGGCCCACTCATGCCCGATCCCGCCTCACGCGCCCAGCCGGAGGGCAATAGCGGGTGGTCAGTCGTGCAATCGAGTGCCTTTGACTGGCACGACCGCGACTGGCCGGGTCCAGGTCACTTCGACCATGTCATCTACGAGTTGCACATTGGCAGCTTCACAACTGAGGGCACCTGGCCGGCCGCTCAAAGGCGGCTCCAGCACTTGCAGGATATCGGCATCTCTATCATTCAGCTCATGCCGGTTGGCACATTCGAAGGCACTTTCGGCTGGGGCTACGATACGACCTTGCCCTATGCGCCTTTCGCGGCATACGGCACGCCAGCCCAAATGCGGCACTTCGTTGATCACGCCCATGCCCTCGGCATGGGGGTCATTCTTGACGTCGTTTATAATCACGTCGGGATGGGCGGATATTTTGACGCCTATAGCCCGCATTATTTTACCGACAAGCACGAGACCGAATGGGGCCAAAGCTTCAATTTCGATGGGCCGCACTCAGGCCCGGTTCGGGACTTCGTCACCGGCAACGCCGCCTATTGGGTGCGGGATTTTCATGTCGATGGATTTCGGCTCGATGCCACGCAGGCGCTCATCGATGATAGCGAGCGGCACATCATCACCGACATCGCGTCTGCAGCAAAGGCCGCAGCGGGCGATCGCTCGATCTACATAATTGCTGAAAATCATACCCAAGACCGGCGTCTGGTCGAGCAACCAGCGCTGGGAGGCCATGGACTTGACGCACTCGTCAGTGACGACTTCCAGCATGCCGCACGCGTTGCACTGACGGGCCACAACGACTTTTACTATCGGGATTACCTGGGCACGCCGCAAGAACTCATCTCCGCCCTCAAGCACGGATACCTCTATCAGGGGCAGAGGTCGGACATGCGCGACATCCCCTATGGCACCGCTAATCTCGACACGCCGCCGGACCGTTTCGTGCATTTTCTCGAGAACCACGATCAAGTCGCCAATTCCGCCCAGGGCCTGCGACTGTCCGGATTGGTAACGCCGCAGCGAATAAGGGCCGTAACTGCCCTCCTATTGCTCGGTCCGCAGACCCCGTGCCTGTTCCAGGGGCAGGAATTTGGTTCGAGCAAGCCATTTCTCTATTTTCTCGGGGTGGAAGGCGAGGCGGCCCAGGCAGTTGCCGATGGACGCCGCAAAACCCTCCGCAATTTTCCCAGTGTTGCCGATCCGGCGATGATCGAGCAACTTTCAGACCCCTCGGCGGTCGAGACCTTCCTCGCCAGCAAACTCGACTGGCAAGAGGCCGAGCGGCATGCTCCCATCCTCCCGCTCCACCGTGACCTCATTGCGCTTCGTCGCCGGGACCCGGCATTCTCGCAGCGCTATCGCCGCAGAATTGATGGTGCCGTAATTGGCGAGGGTGCGCTGCTGATCCGGTACCTCACGGAGCGCACGGACGATCAGAAGCTCTTGCTGCTCAATTTAGGCCGCGACCTCAACATCGGCGTCGTTGCCGAGCCGCTGCTGGCACCACCACATCAGCGGAAATGGGCTCTGCAATGGTCCAGCGAACGTCCAGACTATGGAGGAGCAGGGCGCCGGCCTTTTGACACCGATCGATTTTCGATCTTGCCGTCGGATACGGCCATCCTGCTTAAAGTCCAAAACCGATCGTGACCCCGCGCCCGCAGCGATCACTTCTTACGATCTGTGTCTTGTCCTTGGCCTTTTAGCCGTGGTGGTAAAGCCTTGAAGGCTTGCCAACAGCGTGTCGTCGGCAAACGAGATGGCCGAAAGAAACCATTTTGAGCTTCCGAATGGGCATCATGATCAATGCGGGACGGCGCTAAACCGACCACACCAGCATCAGCATCGGCACCGCGACCAGGACAACGAGCAATGAAAGCGGCAGGCCCAGCCGCCAGTAGTCGCCGAAGCGATAGCCTCCAGGCCCCATGACCAGGGTATTGCATTGATGGCCGATGGGCGTGAGGAAGTCCGATCCTGCCCCGATCGCAACGGCCATCAGGAAAGCCTCGGGCTGGTAGCCGAGATCGGTGGCAAACGTTGCGGCGATCGGCGCCATGACGAGCACCGTAGCGGCATTGTTGAGAAATGGGGTCACGGCCATAGCGGCCACCAGAATGAGCGCGAGTGCGCCATAAGCTGGCAAGACGGATGCCGTGGCCGACAGCCAGTTGGCGATCACATCCGTTGCACCTGTTGTTCGTAGCGAGTCACTCACCGGAATGAGAGCGGCCAGCATTATAAGAATGGGCGCGTCGATATGCGAATAGACGTCGCGGAGCGGCACAGTGCGGGTCGCGACCATGAGCACTGCAGCGGCGAAGAAGGCGATCGGCACTGACACCACACCCAGAGCGGTGCTGCCCATCGCCAGAATAAGGATAAGCACCGGGATGATCCCGTTGCGAATGCTGCCAATAGTGAGATTGCGTTCAACAAGCGGGAGGCAATCCCATTCGCGAAGTCGTTCGGGAAGAACATCGAGATCGCCTTGAAGAACGATGATATCGCCAATCCGGAACCGGATTTCTCCCAGACGCTCGGTAAAGCGCTTATCCCGTCGGCTTACGGCGAGCAAGTTCAGTCCTGCGGCGTCAAAAAGCGCGAGCTCCCGCGCTGTACGGCCGACGAGGGAGGAACTGTCCCCAACGACAGCTTCCACGACGCCAAGCTCCATGGACGAAGCCGCTTGATCCCTTCTTTCCGAGAAGGCGAGCTTTCCCTGCGACACGATCCTGTCGAGGGCCTCGGGTTCGCCTTCTACAATCAACAGCTCGCCGGCCTGTATCATCGAGTCCGGTAGCGGGAGACGCCGCTTGCCGTTTGGCGCGATGATACCCGTGATCATCGCCTGGCCGCCGCCAAGCCGCTGCACTGACCCCACCGTCTCCCCCACGCTCGGCGAGTCAGCGGGTACGCGAACCTCGGTGGTGTAATTCTTGATCGCTATTGCTTGGTCGAGCGAGCTTTTCGCCTGTGCCCGTTCGGGGAGCAGGCGATAGCAAAGAGCGAGGAAAACGACGCCCACCAAGGCCAGCGAGGCGCCGACCGGCGTGAAGTCGAACATCGTAAAGGGTGTGCCCGTCAGGTCCTCTCGTACCCGAGACACAATAACGTTCGGCGACGTGCCGATCTGGGTCATCAGGCCACCGAGAAGTGCTCCGAAGGACATCGGCATAAGAAAGAGCGAGGGAGAGACACCCGATTTCCTGGCCATCTGGAACGCAATCGGCATCATGATCGCCAAGGCGCCGATATTCTTGATGAACGCCGAGAGGAGCGTGACGGTTAGCACCAGAATAATGAGCTGTGACCGAGGCGTTCGCAGGTTCGGGGCGAGACGCCGCACTGCGACTTCCATGACACCAGACCGTGCCACCGCCGCGCTGACGACAAGAGCGCTTCCGACGATAACGACGATGTCGTCTGAAAGGCCTGAGAACGCGTCCTCAGGCGCCACGATGCCAACCGCGACGGCCGCAAGCAGCGCCCCAACGGCGACAAGATCGTACCGCCACCTTCCCCAAACAAATGCGACCATCATAAAAAAGATGATGCCGAAGGCGAGAATCTGTTGGGTGGTCATCAATGTGCTCCATCGGACTAAGGCAACGGGTGACGAGCCAATTAGTCGAAGTGGTGCCGGCGTATTTTTGATAACTCAGACAGTTTTTAGCTTCTGGGCTGCGACCCACGGTCGGTTAGCCCGACGTGGACGCAACCGCTGCTGCTGGCGCGCTGAAATCGTCACCCATGAAGAGAGGATCAACTCGCGCTGCGGATGCTGCCGGTGCCGCCGGAAGCCTGGACCGACCGCGAGCCGGCCGCGATAGCCGCCGTCAGGGCCGCGAGGCTGTCCGCGCCGCCGAGCCAGGCGTGGATAAAGCCGGCGTTGAACGCATCGCCCGCCCCCGTCGTATCCACCACCTCGACAAGCGGACTGGGCAGCGCGATGACCGTATCGCCTACTGACAAAACAGCGCCATCCCCGCCACGTTTGAGTGCGACGACGGGAAAATGCCGCCGCAACACGGAAAGCGCTTCCTCGGGCTCGCTTTTGCCGGTCAGTGCCTCCGCCTCTTCCATGTTTGGGAGGAAAACATCGGTCCCCGCCGCCCGCTCGAAGAACATGGGATCGCGGATAAGCGCGTCATCCCAGCTTGGATCGAGCGACACCGTCAGCCCATGGCTTTTGGCCTTGGCAATGGCGTCGGGCATTTCATGCAGCGTCGCATATTCGGCGATATGCAGGTGCGCCGCCTCGGACCAGGCTAGGCCCATCTCGAAACCCGCAGGGCGCGCATGGCCAGCGCGACGCGAGAGAAACGCGCGGTCCCCGTCATGCACCATGACGACGGTGAGTTGAGGCCCGGCCGTTTCGTGTCTGTCGAGAAACTGCAGGTCGAGCCCAAGGGCCTCGATCTCGGCTGACACAGACGAAGACAGCGCATCAGTCCCAAATCGCGCAAGTAGCGCCGAATGGCGCCCAAGCGCTGCCAGATGTGCGGCAGTAATCAAGGCGCCGCCGCCCGGCGTGAGGGCAAAATCGCGGGCAAAGAGTTCACGCCCCAATTGGGGCATGCCGTCGAGGCCGCGAAACACCATGTCGCAATAGATGCGGCCGAGATTGAGCACAGCCCCGGCGCGTGGAAGAGAAGAGGTCATGCGCGGCCCAGAGCCTTTTCGCTGGCAGCATCGAAAAGGTAGAGCGAGCCGGCTCCTGCATGGACCGAAACGGTGCTGCCGATGGCAGGCACGACGCGACCCGGCGCCGTAGCAATCACCTGCGCCTTGCCCATGGTGAGGTGCACCAGCGTTTCCGAGCCCAGCGGCTCGACTGCCTCGACCGTGCCGGACGCCGAAAGCCCCGCGCCACCCGCTTCGCCCACCACCAGATCGTGCGGGCGAATGCCGATCAGCGTCTTGCCTTCCTGGCTGGGCAGGGTGAACCCCGAAACCGTTGCGCCCTCAATGCTGAGAGCGCCACCGGCAATCACGCCTTCCACCATGTTCATCGACGGGCTGCCGATGAAGCGCGCGGTAAAGACGTCGACCGGATTTTCATAAAGATCAGTCGGCGACCCAACTTGTAAAATATTGCCGTCGCGCATGACGACGATCTTGTCGGCCATGGTCATGGCTTCGACCTGGTCATGCGTCACATAGACGATGGTGGTGCCAAGCCGGCGATGGAGGCTCTTGATCTCCATGCGCATCTGCGCGCGCAATTGCGCGTCGAGATTGCTGAGCGGCTCGTCAAAGAGGAAGGCCACGGGATCGCGCACCATGGCGCGACCAATGGCAACGCGCTGGCGCTGCCCACCGGAAAGGGCAGCCGGGCGGCGGTCGAGCAGCTTTTCGAGGCCCAGAATCTTGCCGGTTTCGGCAATGCGCTGCTGCTTTTCGGCCTTCGTCATCTTGGCCGTATAAAGCCCGAAGCCGATATTCTGACCCACGGTCATATGCGGATAGATGGCGTAGTTCTGGAACACCATGGCGATATTGCGTTGCTTGGGCTCGCGCTGGTTCACCACCTCGCCGCCGATCAGCAGGTTGCCGCCCGAAATGTCTTCGAGCCCGGCGATCATGCGCAGCGTTGTCGACTTGCCGCAGCCCGATGGCCCGACAAAAACGACGAACTCACCGTCCTCGATGGTGAGATCGATGCCATGGACGGCGCGGGTCTTGCCGTATTCCTTGACCAGTTTCTGCAGTTCGATCTTGGCCATCAAGCAGTTCCCTTCAATGCGCCAAAGCGCTCTTTGAGCATGCGCGCGGCATCAGCCTGGCGGCGCAGTATTTTTTCATGAATGTCGGCCAGCCGCGCGGCGTCCTGCCGATAACCTGATATGGCCGCGTTCAGCGGCGCCGGCGCCGGCCCGCCGAAGCGGGTGCGCACGGCAACGAAATATTCCGGCGAGACGATTTCGGCGAAGCTGGTCTCATCAAGCACAGAGGTCCGCCCCGTCGCCTTTTCGAACGCCGCGGTAAATGGCCTATAACCATCGGTGACGAGGTCACCACCTTGGGCCACAACGGCCTTGGCGACGGACGCCGCAATCTCGTGTCCCTCGCGGAAAGAAAGCCCTTCGCGACGCACGAGAGAGTCAGCCAATTCGGTAATGGTGATGCAGGAGCGCGAAATATTGTCCCGCACCCTCTTAGGATCGATGCGGATCTGCTCGACCAGCGCGGCCAGAAGATCGAGCACGCGATAGGCCGAGGCAAAGGCCTGATAGCCCATGGCCTGCGTTTCGCCTTCGCTGTCATTCATGTCGGTGAAGGGCGTATTGTGCATCACCGTGAGCATGGCATGGGCCCGCCCCGTCGTCTGGCTCGCCAGATGCCGAAGATGCTCGATCGGCACCGGATTGCGCTTTTGCGGCATGATCGAGGAGATCTGCACGAGGCTATTGGGCACATAGATCTGCCCCACCTCGAAACTGGTCCACACCTGAAAATCCTGGATCGGACGCCCGAGGTGGAGAAACATCAGTTCAACAGCCGAATAGGTCGACGTGATGTAGTCCACGCCGGCAATGCACGAATAGGAATTCTGCAATGGCGCCGCAAAGCCCAGCAATTCCGCCACCCGTGCCCGATCCGTCGGAAAGCCCGTCGTTGTGATCGCCGCCGCACCCATGGGGGAAAGCTCGACGATCCGATAGGCTTCGAACAACCGCTCGATATCGCGCCCGACGAATTCGACAATCGCCGAAAGATAGTGCCCGAACGTCGTCGGCTGCGCCGGCTGCCCATGGGTATAGGCAACGATCAACGTATCCTTTTCGCGCTCTGCCGCATCGATCAGCGTCGCATGCAGCTTTAACGCCTGGGCTATCAGGACATTTAGTCGTTCGCGCAGCCCTAGCTTGAAGAGGGTATGATCAATGTCATTGCGCGACCGGGCTGTATGGAGACGCCCGCCAAGATCGGGCCCGACGCGCTTTTTCAGCTCTTTTTCGATGAGGAAGAAGAAGTCTTCGACCTCACCCGTGTAGACGAGTGCGGAAGGCTCAATCTCCGCATCGATGCTCTCGAGCGCCGCGGCGACCTCGCGCGCCTGACCAATATCCAAAATACCGGTTTCGGTGAGCATCACCAGATGCGCCCGGTCGATGGCCCGAAAACCTTCGACATGGTGGTCCTTGGCGCCGTCGAACAGCGGCGCCAGCACGGTTTCCTTGTATACGGGATCGGGGAAAACCGACTGATCGGTAGAACGAGGATCGGTCATGGCTTAACCCTTGAGGCCGGCCAGCATCACGCCACGAACGATGTAGCGCTGCAGGAGAAGGAAGACGAGGAGCGTCGGGATGGTGCCCATGGCGGCGCCGGTCATGATCAGCTCCCATTGAATGGAAGCCTCCGCCGAGAAGCTCGAAATGCCGACAGGCAATGTATAGAGCTCCTTGGAAGTCGTGACGATCAGCGGCCAGAAGAATGCGGTCCAATTGCCGAGGAAGGTGAAGATGGCCAGTGCCGAGATCGCCGGCACCACCATGGGCATGGCGATCTTCCACCAGATGGTGAATTCGTTGAGTCCGTCGACACGCGCCGCTTCAAGGAAATCGTTGGGCACGCCCTCGAAGAACTGCTTCATCAGGAAGGTGCCGAAAGCCGTCATCATGCCGGGGAACATGATGCCCCAGTAGGAGTTCAGCCAACCCAACTGGCTCGACATCAGGTACCACGGGATCACCAGCATTTCGGTGGGGATCATCAGGGTCGAGAGGATGGCGAGGAAGATAAAGTAGCGGCCGCGGAATTCGAATTTCGCCAGCGTATAGCCGACGAGACTATCGAAGAAGACGTTGGACAGCGTGACGGTCAACGCGATGAAGGTCGAGTTGAAGAACCACTGCATGAAGCGGCCGTCGCTCAGCACCTTGATATAGTTGTCGAACGTCGGCGCCGCCGGGATCAGTTTCAGGTCATAGACCTGACCCGAGGTTTTCAGCGAGGTCGAGAACATGAACAGCAGCGGCGTGATCATGATCAGCCCGCCGATCAGCAGCAGGGTCCAGGCTATGATGCGCCCGGGGCGAATATCGCGGCGATTGGCCGCCAGCTCTTGGGTCGAGGCCATGGTCATTTCTTTTCCCTCAGCACATAGAGCTGGAGCAGGGACACGATCAGGAGGATAGTGAACAGCACCACGGTCTGCGCTGCGGCATAGCCCATCTGATAGGACGAAAACGCGGTCTGGTAGATCATGAGCACCAGTGGCTTGGTCGCATTCAGCGGCCCGCCCGGATCATTGGTGGTCATGTTGTAGACCTGGTCGAAAATGCGCAGGAACCCGATGGACGAGAACACCACGAGGAACACCGTCGTCGGCTTCAGCAGCGGAATGGTGATCTTCCGCAGGATCGCCCAATCGCCGAGCCCGTCGATGCGCGCAGCTTCATAGAACGTGCCGGGAATAGCGCGCAGGCCAGCCATGAAAATGATGATCTGAAACCCGAGGCCAGCCCAGATCGCCGGGATCAGGATGGAAAACAGCGCCTGATCGACCGAGCGCAGGAAGGGTTGCTGGGCAATGCCGACCGAGGACAGAAACCCATTGATCACACCGATTGGCACCGGCTGATAAAACCAGCGCCACACCCAGCCCATGGCCGCGGCCGTCGTCAGAAACGGCAGGAAGTATAGCGCGCGGATGAAGCTGTGCATGATGCGCACGCGATCGAGATAATAGGCAATCACGAACGAGATCACGAGGCTCACCGGCGTACCGATGATCAGGTAAAGAAAAGTGTTCTGGAACACTTTCCAGAAGATCGGGTCCGCGAACATCTTTTGGTAGTTCGCAAAGCCGATGAACTGGGCCGGCCGCAGCAGGTCCCAATTGGTGAGGGACAGCCAGAAGGCCTGGAATGTCGGATAAAACCGGATACCGGCATAAAAGATGATGGGCAGGGCCAGAAAGGCCCAGGCCCAGATGACACGCTTGGTGCCGATGTTCAGGCGGTCCCAGAAGCGCACCGGGCCTCGTTGTTCAATTGCGTTCGCCGACGCCATGTTCGCTCCTGCGATGTTTGCCGGGTGTCCCCGAGACGCCAAATTACCACCGGCCATCACCCGGACAAACCGGGCCGATGGCCGGTGGCTTTGGCGAGGCTAGAGCCCTGAGGCTCTATCCCTTACTGACGACCCTGATCGATGATCGCCTGTTCGGCAGCAGCAGCCTGAGCAACCGAGTCTTCGATCGACTGGCCTTCGAGCAGCACGCGGTTGACCATGTCGATAGAGGTCTGGCGCTGCGCGGCTTCGTCATAGAACTGGGTGGTGTGGGCGTATTCGAGACCCTTGAGGAACGGGCCGCGGATCGGATCCGAGAGGTTCGCCTCGGTCAGGGCCACGTCGCGACGTGCGGGCAGTTCGCCGACCGTATTCAGCCAGATCTCCATCGCTTCGGGCGAGGAGATGTACTGGAGGAACTTCTGGGCAGCGACGAGTTCTTCGCCGCTCGAGGTCGCGCCGATGCCGTTGGCAAAGTAGCTCGAATAGTTCGAGCGCATGCCATTGGCATCAGCCGGCAATTCCACCACGCCCCATTCGAACGGGTTGGCGGCAAAAGCGCCGAGGCGGAACGTACCATCGATCGTCATGGCGGCAAGACCAGCACGGAACGCGGCCTGACCTTCATCCATGAAGCCGACGAGGCCGACATTCTTTTCGGTCTGGAGGTCGGTGTAGAATTTTAGCGCAGCAGCGCCGGCAGCGTCGTTATAGGCAACATTGCCTTCGGCATCATAAGGAACGCCGCCGTTCTGACGGATCAGAACTTCGCGCCACCAGTGGTGATCCTGGCCAGCCATGTCGAGGGTGATGCCGGCAGAGGTGATATTGCCCGCGCCATCGCGCTTGGTGGTGGCTTCCGCAGCCGCCAAAAACTCTTCGAGATTAGTCGGCGGCTCGACGCCGGCTTCGGCAAAAATCGCCTTGTTGTAGAAGAGCGCCAGCGAACGCACGGCGGTCGGCAGGCCATAATAATCTTCGCCGCGCTTCATGGCCGAAACGATCGGGAAGAAGTCGGCTTCGATTTCGGCATGCGGAAACACAGCCGGATCGAGCGGCTGGATCAGGCCGCCATTCACGAACTGGTCGGTCCAGCCGTAGAACAGCTGCACCACGTCCGGACCCTGGCCGGCAACCTTGGCGGCGACAACGCGCGTCTGGTAGTCCGCATAGGGGAAAGTGGTCTGCTTGACCGTGATATCGGGGTTCGCCGCTTCGAATTTCTCGATCAGCTGGTCCATGGCCTGAACACGGCTGTCAAAGACATACTGCCAGTATTCGATTTCCACAGCCTGGGCTGCGCCCATTGCGATGAAGCTGATGCCGGCTGCAAGCCCGGCCACATATGCCTTACGCATAAAGTCCCTCCTTTGGAGCGTCGACCCTCCGACGGCTCTCTCATGCCAAAACGCGGCCCACGCCGCCTGACAGACCCTCAACGTCCAATATGTGACACGCGCTTGTCAATAACATAATCTACTTGCGTTATCTTGTTGCCCGACTAGTCTCACCCTTCATTGCCGTGCTAGCCAGACACATGGGGGAGGCGACGGATTTGAACGGCCGCAACAAGAAAGATTTGCGTCAGCGCGTGGCCATCGGGTCCAATCCCGAGCGCAACCGCGCGCATAATCGCCGCGTGGTGCTCGAAGTCATTCGCTTCCACGAGCATCTCGGCCGTACCGAGATCGCCCGCCGCGCCCAGCTGACGCCCCAGGCCGTCGCCAATATCGTCGACGAACTGCTCGAAGAGGGCCTTCTCGTCGAACTCGGCCGCCTCCGCTCCGGCCGCGGCCAGCCGCCGATCCAGTTCGCCGTCAATCCCAATGGCCCGCTCACTGCCGGCGTCGAAATCGCCGCCGATCATATGGTTACCGCTCTGCTCGACCTCTCGGGCGGCGTGCGCGCCAAATCCATCCTGCCGCTCGAAGCCACCGGCCCCGACACCGTGCCCGACAAGGTCACCGCCGAAGTGCAGCGCCTTCAAGCCTCGCTCGGCGCCGACCGCAGCAAGCTCCTGGGCATTGGCGTCGTCATGCCCGGCCCCTTCGAAGTCGAAGGCATGAGCTCCGTCGGCCCCGCCACCCTCCCCGGCTGGACCGGCGTCGACGCCGCCGCTCTCTTTGCCAAGGCCACCGGCCAGCACGTGGTTGTGGAAAACGACGCCACCGCTGCAGTCGTCGGCGAACGCCTCTATGGCGCCGGCCGCCAGCTCGGCAGTTTTTGTTACCTTTATTTCGGCGTCGGCCTTGGCCTTGGCGTCATCCAGGAAGGCCGGCCCCTCCGCGGTGCCTTCGGCAATGCCGGCGAAATCGGCCATGTCGGCCTCGTCCCGCGCAAGGGCAAGGTTCACTATGGCCCCGCAGGCGCTCTCGAACGCTTCGTCTCGGTCTTTGCCCTGCGCGAACGCCTCGCCATGGCCGGCATCTA
Organism: Devosia sp. Root685; assembly: GCF_001427875.1. Classification (GTDB taxonomy): domain Bacteria; phylum Pseudomonadota; class Alphaproteobacteria; order Rhizobiales; family Devosiaceae; genus Devosia. The sequence goes on from NZ_LMHK01000002.1 coordinate 1,089,239, forward strand.
TGCCGCAACCGTCGAAGATATCCAAAAGCTCCACGACGACGCCAATCCGACCCTCGCCGAGTGGATCGAAATATCAGCCGACTATCTCGCGCCCACCGTCGCCATGCTCGAAAACATCTTTGATCCCGAGACGGTCATTTTTGGCGGCGGCCTCCCCGATTCGGTGCTCGAAGCGGTCATTGCAGCGCTCGATCCCCTGCCTGTTTCCGTCGCCACGCGGCAAAAACGCAGCCTCCCCCGCGCCATCTGCGGCCAGACCGGACAATTGACGGCCGCCCTCGGCGCCGCCGCCCTGCCGCTCCTCGACACGGTTTCACCCCATCTCAGCGTCTCCGACCCGGTCGCCTGACGCCATTCGTCTAAAAAACTCTGGACCGCCCTATGCTCACCCCTCCCGAACGCCTGCGCCGCCGCGCGGCAAAACCCCGCCTCGTCACCCTTGCCCGCGCGCTGTCGCGCCTGCGCTCCAGCGTGACGGTGATGAATACCGGCGCCCATCCCGATGATGAACACAGCGAAATGCTCGCTGCCATGCGCCACCAGATGGGCATGCGCGTCGTGGTTGCCTGCTCGACCCGCGGCGAAGGCGGCCAGAACACGCTCGGCCCCGAGCGCGGCGGCGTCCTCGGGGTCATGCGCTCGCGCGAAATGGAAGAAGCCGCCCGCGCCCTCGACGCCGATGTCGCCTGGCTTGGCCACGGCCCCGACGATCCCGTGCACGATTTCGGCTTTTCCAAATCCGGCCCCGACACCCTCTCCCGCTGGGGCGAAGACCGCACCATTGACCGCCTCGTTCGCGCCTACCGGGAATTCCGCCCCGACATCGTCATCCCCACCTTCCTGGACGTCCCCGGCCAGCACGGCCACCATCGCGCCATGACCGAGGCCGCCGAGCGCGCCCTGGCTCTTGCCGCCGATCCCGCATACGAAACCGACGGCCTCGCCCCCTGGACGGTCGCAAAATTCTGCCTCCCCGCCTGGTCTGGCGGCGGCGACACCTATGATGACGAAGTCCCCCCGCCCGACGCCAATATTTTGGTCACGGCCACCGGCTCCGACTTCGCGACCGGCATGCCGTTCTGGCAGTTCGGCGAAGTGTCGCGCGCCTTCCACGCCAGCCAGAATATGGGCCACTGGCGTCATCCCGGCGAAACGCAATGGGCGCTCCATCACGTCGGCGCCAATGCCCAAAGCGAGCTGCTCGACGACCTGCCAAAATCCCTCGCCGATCTCGGCTCTTCGCCCTATCTCGCCGCAGCCGATGCGGCCCTGGCGCAAGCCGTGGCCGCCTTTCCCAATAGCGCAGCAATTCTCCCCGCTCTCAGCATCGCCCGCCGCGCCATAAGCGCCGCCCAGCAGGACATCGCCCCCGAACACGCCCATCGCCTCGCCCGAAAACTCAGGGAACTCGACGCCGCCAGTGCCATCGCCGCCGGCGTCGAAATCTACGCCTCGGTCTCCTCGGCCAGCGTGGCCCCCGGCGAAACCGTTGATCTCATCGTCGAAGTCGAACGCGACGAGGCTAAAAACATCCGCGTCACGCCCATCACGTCAGGTGCCTTCACCCCCGTGGATTCGGTTGAAATGTCCGGCGACCGCGCGACAATCCCGCTCACGGCGCGCAGCGACGCCAAAATCGAAAACGCCTTCCGCCCCGATTGGCTGAGCCTCGGCAATAACGGCAATGTCTCGCTCCTCGTCGAAGCCGAAGTGAGCGGTGAAACCATTCGCTTTGTCCGCGACACCGAAGAAGACCTGCAACTCGCCCCCGCCTATAGCGTCGCCATCACGCCCGAAGCCCTGATTCTTCCGCTCCCGGCCGCCACGACCAACACCGTCACCATCAAGGCCGATATCGACCTCAGCCGGCTCTCGCTCCCCAGTGCCCTGGGCCTCGACATCACGCAGCGCGACAACAGCTTTCTCGTGACCTCGGATATCCTGCTCGCCGCCGGTCGCTATACACTGCCCCTCTTGGTCGACGGCACCCCAGCCTTCGGCGTCACGCCAATCGCCTATCCCCATATCGGCCACACCCGTTTCGCACGTCCCCTGTCGCTGGACATTCTCGCCCTCGATCTGAAACTGCCCGAAACCCGCATCGGCTATATCGGCGGCGGCTCCGACCGCGTCGGCCTCTGGCTCAACCGCATGGGCGCCGACGTCACCGAACTCGACGTCGAGGCCCTCGCCGGTGATCTCTCCCAATACGACACCATCATCGTCGGCATTTTTGCCTTCCGCCTCCGCCAGGACCTGAAAGCGGCAACCCAAAAGCTCCACCGCTGGGTGGAAGCCGGCGGCCATCTCGTCACTCTCTATCACCGCCCCAGCGATGGCTGGACACCCGGCGAGACCCCGCCCCGCCCCATCACCATCGGCAGCCCCTCGCTGCGCTGGCGCACCACCAATCCCGCCGCCGAGGTCAATTTCCTTGAGCCCGATCACAAGCTCTTTTCCGGTCCCAACCGCATCACCGCTGACGATTTTGCTGGCTGGGATAAGGAACGCGGCCTCTATTTCGCCTCGTCCTGGGACGCTGCCTATACCCCGCTCCTCGCCATGAGCGACGCGGGCGAAAAGCCCCTCATCGGCTCGCTACTCTCGGCAAAGATCGGCGAAGGCCGCCACACTCACACCAGCCTCGTTCTCCACCACCAGTTGGAAAAACTCGTTCCCGGCGCCTTCCGCCTGATGGCCAACCTGTTGCAGTCCGCCTGACATACACTCTGCTTCATCGCGAGCCGGCTTTGCCTGGCTCGCGGGCGATATGCTGCTGGTCACGGCCATGACGGTGCTGGTGAAGGCCGGCGGCGCCCTCGTCCTCACCACCCGCCTCGACCTGCAGAAGCGATAGCCCACTCCCGAAGACCTCATGGTGAGGCGCGGAGCAAAGCAAAGCCTCGAACCACGAGGTCGAGAGAGTGGAGGCTTCATTGCCACGACCTCGCCCTTCGACGGGCTCAGGATGAGGTCTACTTTCGCCCCAAAAATGCAAAAAACCCTCGGCCAGGCCTGGCCGAGGGTTTCGCCGCGTCAGGAGGGCGCGACAGCGACTCACGTTGGGAGTTTACGCGAGCCGAAGTGACGTTAGCGCTTCGCGGGCTGGATCAGGTTCGCCATGATCCTGAAGGCACCCGGCGTCAGCTTGTCGAGCTGATGGTGCAGCACAAGGCTGGTATGGGTATGCCGTCCTTCGCCGATCTCGGCGGAAAGCAGCGACCCGGTGAGCGGCTCTTCGCCCGCATCGGCCATGGCGAGCAGCGGCACATAGGCCTCGTCCCATTCCGAAGCGAAATAGAGCCCACGCTCCTTGTCCCAATTGTCCCAGTCTTCCTGGGTAATGGCATTGGGGTAGGTGAGCAGCCGATGATCGGGCTCGAGCACATCCACGGCCGACTTGGCGTCGGTCACGCGATAGCGGATCGAGGGCGAACCAATCTTGAGGAAGGCCAGCGGCACAGTCGCCGGATCCCAGCCGTCCGACGGACGGTGGTAAAGGGTGACGAGGTGCCCGCCCTTCTTGACCCATTCATGCACGCCCGGCAGCGCTGCGACGAGATCCGCCCGGCGTCCAAACGAGAAGATGCCGACAACGAGCGTATCGAGGTCGCGATAGGCCCCCGCTTCCATATCGGACGGGCTCAATTCCTTGAGGTCAACGCCCAGGCGCTTGAGCCAGGTGGCAACATTGTCATTGCCCCCGCCGATATAGCCGATCTTGCCTTCCGGAATGACCGCACCAACCGACTGCACCGGCACCGCCACTTCGGTCGGCACCACCGACCGCCCGATATGGGGATAGGTGAAGACGTTGATGGCATAGGCCTCTTTACCCAGCAGCGTCGGCGCGATGGTAATGCGCTCCGTGCCCAACTCGGCCGGCGGCGTCAGTTCGAATGTCCCTGCTTCGAGCCCCGTCTCGCCCTTGGCGGCCATCAGCCAGCCTTCGGGCAGCTGGAAGTCGAGATCGGCCGTCGTGCCGCCCGAAACCACTGCAGTGAACGCAACCGGCGAGATCTCGCTTTCGGTATTGAACACCACGGCATCGGGCTTGAGTTCAAGCGAAGCCTCAGGCAACACGCGCAGCGCATCTTCGAGGTCCACGTCGAGCACAGCCTTGTGCCCGGCAATCGTCGCCACCAGACGCACAAAGGCATCGCCATTGCCGCCGAGCGGATCGAACTGCTCGGTCAGCGGATTGGTCAGCGCCGCATCAGCCGCCACGCTCACCTTGACGCCATCTTCAGCCGTCGCGCCGGTGATGCCAGCACGGGCGATCACCTCAACCGAGTCGACGGTGATGCTGTCCGGCGCATCGACCATCGCCTTGACCACGATGTCCTGGCCCGGATGGAGATCGGTCCCATCGGTATAGGCGCGCACCTGCATGCCCGCCGCCGTCGCCAACGCCAGGTCGACCTCCTTGATCTTGCGATCAAGGCGATGCGCCACCTGGTCTTCCAACTCGGTCGGCAGCGTCGAGCGGGCTTCCGCCACGGCCTTGCCGATTTCCACCAGCCGCTGAGCCACCACAACCGGATCGCCATAATCGGCCAGCGCTTCCTCGATCAGCCCCTGCGCATTGCGCAGTGCGTCGGCAGCCGATACCGGCATGCCATCGAGTTCGGCAATGTGACCAACCGTTGCGATCAGACCATCGCGAATGTCGCCCTCTTCCTTCCCGGCTTCGCCATTGGCGGCCCAGGAGAGATTGATCGGCCATTCGGTCTGCGGCTTGGGCTGCCAACGGCCCATGCCCTGCGTCAGGTGGCAGGAACGCGACCATTCGCCCATCTGCGGGAAGGTAGCGCCGGAGATCGGATCGCGCTCAGGCGCGCGCACCACCAGCGTTGTCGGCGGGGGTGGGGTTTCATCGTCATAAACGCCGCCGCCGCCGCCCCATGCCGGCTGGTAGATTTTCGGCACGGTCCAGGTCTTCAACCCAGCCGCGATCTGATCGGGGAACTCCTCAGCATTGCCGGAAATCCCGGCCACGATAAACGTCGCAACATTCGCCGCCCGGTGGTGGCCATGCTGCCCGCCCACATCGAGGAAGCAGTTCATGATCACGTCGGGCTTGTACTGACGCACCGCCCAGGTCATGCGCTCGATCACCCGATCGCGGCCCCAGCGGTCGATCGTCTGGTTCGGGTCCTTGGAGAACCCGAAATCGTGCATATTGTCGTGGTGGCCCTGGCTACCAAAAGCCAGCGACGCATCGAGCGAACGCGACGCTTCGGTGATTTCACGCGTACGCAGCACGCCCAGCACCGAACCGCGTTCCGGCCCGATGGCGTTCTGCCCGCCTTCGCCGCGCGTGATGCAATAGAGCACCGGCCGAATGCCATAGACATGGCGCAGTGCCGCCAGCATGCCGCTCGGCTCGTCGTCGGGATGCGCACCGGTCGTCATCAGCGTCACGGTCGAGGTCAGGCGCTCAAGCTGCCGATAGAGTTTTACAATTTTGGGCTCGCCCTTCTGGGCTGCAATCAGCTCCAGATCGCTGGCCGGCGCCGCCCAGGCGGGAATCTGTGTGGCGGCCAAAAGCGGCGGCACCGACGCGATGAAAGTTCGACGTGTCAAACGTGGCATTACGCAATCCTCTCCTTGACTGCCCCGCCGCCGACCCCTCCGGCCGGTCGACATGACAGCTTCGCGACAGACTATGTGAGCCTGATTAACTTAACTCAAGTGTGTTAATCAACATTCTTGGAAGGAATTTAATCGACCCGACGGCAGACAAGTTGACACCGGCAAAACCCGAACTTACGCTGCTTAAACGTTTAAGCAAAAAGGCAGTCGCGGTGTCTCGCAAGCAAACGACGATCGTTGACGTAGCGAAGCGGGCCGGCGTGTCGGCGGCCACCGTGTCCTATGTGCTGAGCGGGAAGGATGAGCTGGTGCGGCGGATCACCCCGGAAACGCGTGACCGCATCGGAGCTGCGATCGTTGAACTGGGTTACGTGCGAAACCAGAATGCGCGCCATTTGCGGATGCAGCGTACGCGGCGCGTCTGTCTGATGATGCCCCGGATCGGCACGCCCTTCGCCGATGGTATCGCGGCCGACGTGGAATCCACCGTCCGGCGCCGATCCTACTCCTCGGTGCTCGTCATGGGACGGGACTTTTCCGCGTGCAGGGATGTCGTCGGGCAGGTGGAAGCCGGTTTGGCAGATGGAATCATCGCTGAAGTCGAGCAGTTCACCCCGCTCGAGATCGATCAGCTATTCATGCCTCTGACGCAGTTGGGCAAGGAAGTGCTCCTGTTGCACCCGCCTCAGGACATCCCCAAATTCTCTAGCGTGCGCCAGGATCGTCTGCCGGCATTCCGCTCCATTGTGAACCGTCTTGTTGACAAGGGGCGTCGAAGCTTCGTCTACATCCGGCACGCCCAATCGCAGGATGCAGGACGCTCCTCGGCCCTTGATGAAATTCTTATCGAAAACGATTTGCCACCGGCCCGCATCGTCATCGGGGCGGAGCGGCGTGCGAGTGCAGTAGCGATAGTACAGTCAGTGCTTCAGGGGCCGGTCCGACCCGACGCCATTCTCGTCCAGTCCGATTCCAGCGCAGTGTCGGTCATCCAAGCCCTCTCACGGATGGGCATCAGGGTCCCTGCTGAGATCGCCGTGGTCGGTTCGGGCAATGCCGAGGAAGGCGCCCTGTGCTTCCCCGCGCTAACGACCATCGGCCCGAGCCGCCCTTCGCTGGAAGAGGCTATCGAGCACTTGATCGACCGGATCGAGAAAGTTCCCGGCGCAGAAAACCGGACATTTGCAGTTCCTTGGTCGGTTATCGACAGGGAAAGCGCCTGAGCACGGAGGACAAGGGCACAGTCATGAATTGGAGGAGACCAGAATGACCTATTTACCAACCCGGCGCCACGTTCTTGCGAGCGCACTTGCCGGACTTGTGGCCACCCCGCTTCTGACGCGAGTAGCCCTTGCGCAGGATCGACACCTTCGTTTCTTCTGGTGGGGCAATCAGGATCGGCTCGCGCGTACCGAAGCTGCCATGGACGCCTTCATGGCGCAGAACCCGGGTGTGACCATAGCGGGCGAAACGGCGCCGTTCGAAGACTTCTTCGTTCGCCTGGCGACGCAAGTCGTTGGTGGCAATCCGCCCGATCTCTTGCAGATGGACTTCCGCTATATCGCTGAATATGCCGACCGTGGTGCCTTGCTTGAACTAGACCCTTATCTCGGCAATGTGTTGGACCTGTCGGATATCCCGACCGACCAGATCGATGCCAATAGAGTCGGAGGCAAGCTGTACGGCGTCAGCTTCGGGGTGAATTCCGCAGCTCTGCTGATCAACCGGACGGCCTGGGACGAGGCCGGCGTCGAAGCGCCTCGCCACGGCATGACCTATGAGCAGTTCGCGCAGAATTGCCTGAAGCTGAGCAAGGCCTCCCCCCGCTCGAACTTCTACGGCACGAGCGACGCCAGCGGCAACGACATCGCCTTCGAGAACTGGCTCAAGCAGCAGGGCAAAGCCCTCTATACGCCGGAAGGCGAGCTTGGATATGATGAGCAGGACGCGTCCGGCTGGTTCGAGCTTTGGGCCGGCATGCGCATGAGCGGAGCCTGCGTGCCTGCCGACGTGCAGGCCCTGGAACAGGGCGGCATCGACACGACGGGCCTGACGCTCGGACACTCCGCCAGCTCCTTCATGCTCGCCAATCAGATCGGACCGCAGCAGGCGTCCTTAGCCGAGACGGTTGAGGCCGTACCCTTTCCGCGCATCAGCGAGACCTCGGCCCCTGGTCACTATCTGCGGCCGGCGACCCGGCTCAGCGTCTCGGCGCAAACCCAATTCCCCGATGAGGCGGTGGCCTTGCTGGCTTTCCTGACGGGCACGCCGGAAGCGGCCAAGATCCTCGGCGCCGAGCGCGGCATTCCATCATCGTCCCGTCTCGTCGAAGCGATTGTCGATGATCTGAAGCCGGCGGAGCGGGCCTCGGTAGAATTCGTCGCCAGCCTCGGCGATCTGGTCGGCCCCCTGCCCCCGCCGCTCCCGCCAGGCGCCGGCGAGGTCACGCGCTTGGTTTTCGAGGTCAGTCAGCAGGTCGCGTTCGAAAGCATGTCGCCTGGCGATGGCGGCGCCGCATTGGTTCAGGGCGCCAAGGGCCTGCTCGACCGCGCCTAATTTCCACTTCTCCGGCCACTTCGGTGGCCGGGCAACCTGTTCCGAGCCCATGATCAACAGCACAAGCCGCCCCAACGTCCTTCTGATCACCGTCGATGAATGGCCGGGCCAACTCCTGGGCTGCGCGGGACATCCGGTGATCGAAACGCCAACGCTGGACGCCCTTGCGCGCTCCGGAACGCGCTTCCGCCGAGCGTATTCGGAGTGCCCGGTCTGCGTTCCGGCGCGGCGCACGTTGATGACCGGCCAGAACCCACGCGCGCATGGCGATCGCATCTTTCAAGGCAAGTTAAAAATGCCTTCGGTGCCGACCCTGGCAGATGCCTTCGTCGGTGCCGGCTATCAGGCCTATGCGGTGGGCAAGCTGCACGTCTATCCGCCGCGCGCCCGTATCGGCTTCCACGATGTCATGCTCGCTGAAGAAGGCCGGCAGGTCGATGGCATGATCGATGACTACGAGCAGTTTCTGGCCGAACGCGGCTATGCAGGACGTCAGTTCATGCATGGCATGGGCAACAATGAATACGTCTGGCGCAACTGGCACCTACCGGAGGATACGCATCCGACCAACTGGCAGACGGAGACGGCAGCGAGGATGATCAAGCGGCGCGATCCGACGCGGCCAGGTTTTTGGTATGTGTCTTATACGCATCCCCATCCACCCCTGGCGCCGCTCCGCGACTATCTCGAACGCTATGCAGGGCGCACAATGGACGCTGCCGCCGAGGGTGATTGGTCAGGCGACAGCAATTCCCTGGCACCGGTGCTCGATTACGTTCGCCGGCACTGGGCACATTTCACATCGGAACAGGTGGCCGATATCCGACGCGCCTTCTATGCGCTCTGCACCCACATCGATCATCAATTGCGCATACTCATTGGCACCCTTCGCGAAGAGGGCTTGCTCGACGACACCATCATTCTCTTCACCAGCGACCATGGAGACATGCTTGGCGACCACCGGTTGTTCGCTAAAAGGCTGATGTACGAGAAATCGGCCAATATTCCGATGATCCTGTCACCTGGCCGCTTCGCCGAGAATGCCGCCAGGCAAATCGACAATAGGCTAGTGGGACTACAGGATGTCATGCCCACCCTGCTAGACCTTTGCGGCATCCCGGTGCCGACGTCCTGCACCGGGCGCTCGATGCTGAAGGGCGACAAGAGAAGCACGCTCTATGGCGAATGCGTCGAAGAGCTCGAAGCGACACGCATGCAACACGACGGCCGCCACAAGCTGATCTGGTACCCGGCGGGCAACCAGCAGCAGCTCTTCGATATCGAGGACGATCCCTTGGAGCAGCGCAATCTCATCGACTCAATAGATCATCAGAACATCAGGCGAGAGCTCACCGATGGTTTGATCGCCGAGCTTTATGGTTCGGACCTCGACTACATCCGCGACGGCGAACTGGCCGGCTTTTCCGCCACCACCAAAATGTCGACACATGACCGCGATCTCTATTTGCAGCGCGGCCTGCAGTATCCCCCGCCGCGAGGATAAAACCAAGGCCGCTATCCCGCGTTAAAAGAACACGCCGCGCTCTCGACTTCACCGTCGATGGTTGCGTGCTCCGTCATACTGGGATAACCATCATTTCAACAATCATTGAGATATTGAAATGAAACTCGAGGAACTGCAAGCGCTCGATGCTTTCGCGGCCCTGAGCCAACCGACCCGGCTGCAAATGGTCAGGGCCTTGGTCGTTGCCGGTCCTGAGGGACTGCCCGCGGGGGCGATCGGGGAGAAGGTCGGCGCTTCGTCGTCGAGCGCGAGCTTTCATCTGTCCAATCTCGAACGGGCCGGGCTTATTCAATCGAGGCGCGAAGCTCGCTCGATCATTTACTCGGCAAATTACGATGGCTTGGCGGCGCTGGTGAAGTTCCTGATGATGGATTGCTGCCAAGGGCATCCGGACGTCTGCGCGCCAGCCGACAAGGAAACGGCCTGTGCATGCTGATCTCAACCGGCGGCTAGTCGCCGAAGCGCTCGGCACCGGATTGCTCGTCACAACGGTCGTCGGCAGCGGCATCATGGCCGAGCGCCTGACCGGAGATGTCGCGCTTGCCCTCCTCGGCAATACACTGCCGACAGGCGCAATCCTTTTCGTTCTGATAACGTTACTCGGACCGATCTCGGGCGCACATTTCAACCCCGCCGTTACCGTGGTGATGGGCTTGCAGCGGGTGCTGCCGTGGCGCGTGGCGGGCCTCTATGTCGGCGCACAAATCATTGGGGCTGTGGCTGGCACCGCCGTTGCGCACCTCATGTTCGAGGCGCCGGTTCTGGTGCTCGGCGATCAGGTCCGCACGGGCGCGGCGCAGTGGCTTTCAGAGGGTATCGCCACTTTCGGGCTGCTGCTGACTATTCTGATCGGTGTTCGGCACAAACCGGCGGCTATCCCCGCTTTAGTGGCTTGCTACATTGTAGCGGCCTACTGGTTCACCGCCAGCACCAGCTTTGCGAACCCCGCGGTCGCCATCGCCCGGGCATTCACCGATAGCTTTTCGGGAATCCGCCCGATCGATGTGCCCGCATTCGTCGCCGCGCAGCTTGCCGGCGCCATTCTCGCCCTGGCGGTCAGCCAATGGCTTCTCTCGAAAGAGCGTACAGCATGAGCGTCACCATCTACCACAACCCCGATTGCGGCACCTCGCGCAACACACTGGACATGATCCGACAGAGCGGGGTGGAGCCCAAGGTGATCGAATATCTCAAGACCCCGCCCACGCGCGCCACCGTCGTCAAATTGGTCGCAGATGCCGGGCTGACGATGCGCGAAGCGCTACGGAAGAAGGATACGCCGTTCGACGATCTCGGGCTTGGCGACGAGGCGAAAAGCGATGACGAACTGCTTGACGCCATCGCGGCTCATCCAATCCTGCTCAACCGTCCTTTCGTCGTGACCCCGCGCGGCACGAAGCTATGCCGGCCGTCCGAGGCCGTGCTCGATATCCTCGAAAATCCCAATATCGGACCCTTTACCAAGGAAGACGGCGAAGTCGTCATCGATGCCCAAGGCAAGCGCCTTGTCTGACGCACCGCAGTCAAATGCCGCAGCGATCTGGGCGCTCGGCGTCACCCAGATCATCGGCTATGGCACCCTCTACTACAGCTTCAGTATTCTTGCTCCGAGCATCGCCGCGGAGTTCGAAATCGGTGTCGAGTGGGTCTATGGTTTCATGTCTTTGGCTCTGCTGGCCGGCGGCGTCATCGCGCCCTATTCCGGTGCTTTGGCGGACAAGCATGGTGCCGCCCGAGTGTTGTCCTTCGGCTCCATCGGCGCCACACTCGCGCTGGCGATTTGCGGACTGGCGACCGACGCCTGGCTCTTTCTCGGCGGCGTGATCCTGATCGAGCTGGCCTCGGCCTTCGTGCTTTACGCCTCAGCATTCGCGCTGCTGGCGCAGGCAACCGGTGCCAAGGCGCAACGAAGCATCACCTATCTCACCCTCATCGCGGGGTTCGCATCGACGATCTTCTGGCCGCTGACGACATGGTTGCTGCAGTCCATAGACTGGCATCAGATTTATTTCCTCTTCGCCGGCATGAACCTGATCATCTGCCTGCCGCTGCACCTGTGGTTGACCCGGTTCGCCCGAACCGCTGCTGCGCGCCCCGTTGCAGCGGTTGCCATTGAACCGGTTGCGGTTGCCGACGCCAGTGTCATCTTCCTGCTCGTCGTCGTCGGGTTCTCGCTGGCCGGCTTCGTCTCGGCGGCGATCCTCTTCCATCTCGTGCCCATGCTGGCGGTACTCGGGCTCGGGGCAAGCGGCGTGTTCGTCGCCACCCTGTTCGGGCCTGCGCAGGTCGCGAGCCGCTTGATCAACCTGTTCTTGGGCAAGGATCTCCCGGCCCCTATCCTCGCAGTCGTGTCCGCCACGATGATGCCGCTGGCGATCATGGTTCTCGCGCTGTCGGCACCATCCATCCCGGGGGCCATGGCATTCGCGGTCGTCTTTGGCCTCGGCTCAGGGCTTTTCAGCATCGTGTCCGGAACCTTACCCCTGGCTCTCTTCGGCAAGGCCGGCTACGGCAAACGGCTGGGCTGGATCAGCATGGGCAGGCTATGCCTGTCGGCAATCGCTCCGTTCGCCCTGTCGCTCGCTCTTGGCGCGATCGGTCCCAAGCCGTCGCTTTGGCTCCTTGCAGCTGCGGGCGTCGTCTGTGTCGGCGTGTTTGGAGAGATTTGGCGGCGTACCAAGTCTGGGACTGGCGTCTTCACCGCTTCCCGGCCCGCATAGCGTCGAGGACGCCTGGAGCACCCCCGACTGCGAAACCGGCAGTCTTCGCCGTTTCGACGGCTTAGGTCCTACACCAGTAGTAACGTCTTGATGGCCCGCCGCTCGTCCATCGCCCTATAACCCTCCGCCACATCGGCAAGGGGCAGCACCTGGTCGAACACTTTGCCGGGGTTGGGGCCCCTCCTGGCGCTGGAGATCGCGATAGGGCCAGAGGTCCGACCCGCAGATACAGGTCGCCGCCAGTTTGATGATGGCATCGGTCGGCTTGAGGATTTTAGGTTCGGCCACATCCTCGAAGCGCACATCGCCGGGACCATGCAGGACAGTTGCAAACACTTCCAGTTCTCCTTCGTTGCTTTCAGACGCCGTATTGGGCGTCGGAAACGTGCTCCATCCAGTCGACGACCTTGCCGTCCTTGACCTCCTGAAGCGCGATATGGGTCATGGCGGTTTCCGGCGACGCGCCGTGCCAATGCTTTTCTCCGGGGGCGAACCAGATCACGTCGCCGGGATGAATAGCCTCGACCGGACCGCCTTCGCGTTGTACCCGGCCCGAGCCCGACGTGACGATGAGGGTCTGGCCCAGCGGATGCGTGTGCCACGCCGTCCTGGCGCCCGGCTCGAAGGTTACATGGGCGCCTTGGACACGCTCCTTGTCGAACGGGTTGAATAAGGTGTCTATGCGGACTGTCCCGGTGAACCAGTCGGCGGGACCTTTGGCCGATGGCGTCGCCCCTGCGCGGATGATGTCCATGATGTGCTCCTAGATGGCTTCGATGCGTAATGGGAACTCGCCCCGCTCATGCAGGGCTTTGTAGCCCTCCTCGAAGCGGCCCAGCCGGATCAGGCCGGGATGCCGGTAGGTGGCGTAGAACATGGCGAGATTTCCCCACGGCATATAGTAGCAGAGGTCGTAAGGTTGCTCGTTGCTGAAGGCGCCGTTCCCCTCCTCGGTCAGCTTGCGCGGAAGGTGGGCAATCTTCTCGTTCGGGCCGAAGTCGCCAATGGTCAGGGCCAATGGCAGCATGGCATAAAAATCATGTGCCGACGGGTTGTCGTAGAGCGTTGCTGTCATGGTGAAATGGCTGAAGGCGAAGCGTATGCGCATGTCAGTCAGCTCCTGTGTGCTGGAGTCAGGGGTCTGGGCTCTCGCAGCAATCGGCAGCAGCAGGCCCGCAAGGGCACCGGTCAAAACCGTACGACGTTGAAAGCTCGAGCTCATGAGCGCTCGGCCTTTCCCGGGTGGGTGGCAAGGAAGGCAAGACTTGCCGCGATTGCGAGCAACACCGCGCACAGAATGAATGGGCCGCGCCAGCCACTCGTATCGAACAGCAGCCCGCCGCCGAACGCGCCGGCAGTGATGGCGAACTGAATCAGCGCCACCTGCAGACCGCCGCCGGCCTCGAGGTCATGTGGAATGATGCGCGTCATCCAGGTGCCCCAGCCAACGGGGATAGGGTTCGAAAAGAAGCCCCAGAGAACCATCAGGGCGGCGACTGCGACCGGGATGGAGCCGAAGGCAATGAGGGTCAGCGACAGGACTGCCAACGCAGTTGGCAATACGATCAGCATGGCACGGAGATGCTTGCGGAGGACAAAGCCCGACGCGGTCGTGCCAGCAAGGCCCGCCAGCCCCAGACCCAGCAGCACCAGCGACAGGCCATTCACGTCGAGGCCGGTAGCGCCTTCGAGATAGGGCCGGAAATAGGTCGATGCCGCGAACTGCCCCATGAAGGCAAGGGTCGTGGCAGCCATGCCGATGGCAAAGACACGGTTACCCAGCAACGCGAACATGGTGCCGACGGAAACGTCATGGGTTGGTGGCAGCTTGGGCAAGACAAGCAACTGCCAGACGATACCGGCGAGGCCGATAGGCACGACGATAAAGAAGGCGCCACGCCAGCCGATCAATCCACCGAGGAAACTGCCCAGAGGGGCCGCAATCACCGAGGCCAGCGCCGTCCCGCCTTGCAGCATCGCCAATGCCTTGGGCAGGTCGGCCCCGCTCGTCATCCGCGCGACAATGGCGGTGGACAGAGACCAGAAGCCGCCGATCGAGACCCCGACGAGCGCCCGGCCAGCCATGAAAATCAGGTAGTTGGGAGCAAAGGTGACGGCAATGCCGGAGACGATCAGGACCATAGTGTAGAGGATGACGGCCGCACGCCTATCCCAGCGCGACAGCAAGGCGTTGCCAAAAAGGCTCGTTACCACGGCAAAGAGCCCCGAAACCGCGATAGCCTGGCCAGCCTGACCTTCGGTGATGCCCAGGTCGGCGGCAATCGGGGTCAGCAGGCTAACCGGCATGAACTCCGAGGCGATCAGCACGAAGGTCATCAGGGAAAGGCAGGCGACGCCCAGCCATGGCGTGCTGACGTTAAAGGAACTGGGTCTGGCGATTTGCTCTGTGGTCATGGCCGCACACTATGCCGGTCTTTTCATATTGATTAGCCGGTCAAATCCGCATGTGCTTATATCGCCAGCCGATAAATAACGAGGATGTCGAGCGATGCAACGACGTGAACTGAACGACCTGCTGTGGTTCATCGCCGTTGCCGAAGAGCGCAGCTTTACGAGAGCCGCGGCAAAGCTTGGCACCTCTCAATCAACACTCAGTCACACCATCAAGCAATTGGAGCAGCGCCTTGGCTTGCGGCTTCTTACCCGCACGACAAGAAGCGTTTCGCCAACCGAGGCGGGCGAGCGCCTGCTTTCCTCAATGGCGCCGCGCATTGCCGATATAGAGCAGGACATTGCCGGCCTGATGGCCCTGCGCGAAAAGCCTTCCGGCCTTGTGCGGATCACCATTTCCGACCACGCCTATGACTGGCTCGTATGGCCCAAGCTGCGGCCGGTGCTTGCCGACTATCCCGATATCCACCTGGAGTTCAGCATCGACAACGGCCTGCGCAATATCGTCGAGAAGCGGTTCGATGCCGGTGTCAGGCTCGGGGAAAGCCTGGAAAAAGACATGGTGGCTGTGCGTATCGGGCCAGACTGGCGTCTTGTCGCCGTCGCTTCCCCCACCTATCTGGCGCAGCGCGGCATACCGGAATCTCCGCAGGATCTCGTGCACCACAACTGCATGAACCATCGGCAGGGACGCAGTGGCGGGCTCTACGCATGGGAGTTTGCCAAGGACGGTCGCGAATTGCGTGTGCGGGTGGAGGGGCAATTGACGTTCAATTCGAGCCTGCCCATGGTCGAAGCGGCCGTCGCTGGGCACGGCATCGCCTATGTGCCGGACGATATAGTCACGGAGCATCTGTCCCAGGGCGTTCTTGTCCAGGTGCTCAACGGGTGGTCACGCTCGTTCCCCGGCTATCACCTGTCATACCCAAGCCGCCGTCAGCTTTCCCCAGCAATGTCGGTCGTCGTAGCCGCACTGCGGCACCACCAATAAGTCTTCCGCCCGAGGCGGGAGGACTGTGCCGGCTGAAATCGAGATCGCGACAGGCCGCGCCCGGTGGTTCGAAACGAAGGCTGCTCGCCGGCCGCGCCAAGCTGACTGGCCGTGTCAGGTCGATGTCAGGCGCCCCATGTTACGGTCCCGCATCGACGCTAGAACGCAAGGAAAGCTACCATGATCAAGCCAGCAACCGCGGCCCTCGCCATCGCCCTTTTCGCGACGTCGGGCGTCTACGCCGATCCCGCGACCAACAATGGGGGCGGCAAACGCTATGAACTGGTGGACGGCACAAGCTTCAACAATGCCGGCGCCATGTTCCAGCACCTACGGGACCGGGACAATGGCTACGCCTCCGGAAACCCTAAGGGTATCGTTGAGGCCTATCCCGAAGAGTTCGAGAATGTCGGTGACCTCATCCACGACAAGCGCGTGGACTGATGCTCCGGGGGGCGGCTGCGCCGCCGCCCTCGCCTCCTAGACCCAGAAATTGCGAGACTGCCTATGCCCGGATCGCGGCTCCGCTACAGATTGCATGAAGCAATCGGCAAACCCGGGGACTGGTCTTTGAGCTGGTCGCTGGCGGATGACGTCACCTTTGGCACGTGCTGCGGCTTTTGTGGTCAGGAACGGCAACGCGTGACCTATGAGGTAGAGCGCGATGCGCAGAGCCTCTGGATCTGCCAGCGATGCGTCGGGCGATATGATCTTGGCGGCGCGATCGATGGCGTCAGGCTCAATCCGCAAGCGATACGAGCCCAGTTGCATGGATTGACGGCGCGCCTGAAGCAGCAAACCTGCCGGGACGTGATCAGCCAGTGTCTGGGCGCAACCGACGATCCCACCATCTTGGAAGTTGCACTCCACTTTGACCGCAATCTCCAATTATCGCCCTCGTATGCTGCCAGCCTCTTTTCGGTGATGATGACGCTGCCCAAGCCGATCGATCGGCGTATTTTCGAAATCCAGACGCGCAGCAAGGCTCATCAAAGTGAATTCGGAGAGCTGGACCATGCCTCCCGATCCCTCGTCTGGCTGGCGCTGACCCCACAGCAGCAACGCCGCCTGACCGGCTTGGGCTTTGCGCCTAGGATGCGGGCCAGGATCGCCGCGAACCGATCGAGCAACGGTCAGATTTCCGTAACGATCTGATTTTTCTGCCGGCATGACATCGAGACAAAAGGGGCGGCCGGAGCCGCCCCTTTTTCGCTTACTGGGCCTCGGGAGGACATTTCCCATCCACCCGTACTTCCGGTGGGCAGGGGAGTTCATCGCCGGGCTGCGCCTCGGGCGCAGCGGGCGCCGCTTCGGCCGGTGGAGCCGCCTCGACCGGGGCCGCCTGCTCGGCAGGCGCCGCTTCTTCAGCCGGCGCCGACTGTTCGGCGGGCGCTGCTTCCGGAGCGGGCGCCGGCTGTTCGACAGGTGCGGCTTCCGGAGCGGGTTGCTCGCTCGCCTCGGCAGGAGCGGCAGGCTCCGCGGGCGCCGCAGGCTCCTGCTGTTCGGCCGGAGCTACAGGCTCTGTTGCAGGCGGCTGCTCCTCGGTCACCGGACACTTGCCATCGACCACGGATTCCGGCGGGCAAGGCGGTTTTTCGGCGGCGGGTTGCTCATCCGTTGCTGCCGGTTGCTCAGCATCGGCCGGTTGGGCTTCCGCCGCCGGGGGCGCGGGCTCGACGGCTGGAGCCGCAGCGTCAGGGGCAGCGGGCGCCGCTTCGATTTCGCCTGCTGGCGCAGCGGGCTGTTCCTCCGCTGGAGCGGCTGGCTGCGCTTCAACCTCGGCCTCTCCCTCTGCCGCTATTTCTGCGGTAGCACCGGCCGTACCACCGGCCGCTTCGATCGCCTCGGGCGCCTGGTCTTCCTCAACCGCTTCAGGCGGCGCCGCTTCGGCTTCAGGCACAGCGACGTCCTGGTCGAAGACGGCGATGGTCTGGGCCTCAACCGCTATCGACTGGTCCGCCGGACTGGCGGCTTCCTGCGGCTGGTAGACGATCACCTGCTGGTTGATCGTCTGCTCGATATAGGTGACGTCGATGACATTGTTGACGACGACATCGCCTTCGACCACGACCGGCCCCAGGAACTGGGTCTGGGCATAATAGTCCGGCTGCTCGCTGCCGATAACGATGCTGACGGCAAGGTCGGGTTCAATGAAGCGCTCGGTGGGCACGAAGACCCAATAGCCTTCCGGCAGGTCGCGTTCGCGGATGACGACACTGACCGCATAGCCGTCCTCTTCCGGCGGCAAGGGCGCCCAGCCGACGACATCGTCGCTGCGGCGCCAGCTCACCCAGGCCGGGGCCCATTTGGCACCCGGAACCCAGCACCAGCCGAGCTCGCGATCTGGGAACCAGCGGCCATAGTGATAGGTCGCCCAGGCGAAGGGTTCGTCCGAGGCGAAATACCAGCCGCGTCCCTCGACATAGAGCCAGCGGCCCTGGGTATAGGGGCGCCAACTGGCATCGACGCCTGTTGGACAGAAGACATATTGGTAGCGGGCATGGCGCACCCAGACGCCATGGGGCTGCAATTGATCGAAGAACAGCTGAAAACTGACATTGGCCGACTGCGCCTGCGCGGCGCTAGCGCCAAAGGGTAGGCTGGGCGAGAGAGTGACAACGGGAAGGCTCAAGACAGCCAGCGCAACGCCGGCAAGAAGACGCGATCTCAACATGATCGTCCTCATGAGTTGGGGCCAGAAAAAAGGCAGCCATCCCGAGATGGCCGCCTGGCGGATCAGTTGGCCTTCACAGCCACAACGGTGCCCGGCGAGTAGACGACGGTGCGATCGGTCATGTTGACGAAATAGGCGCGGTCATTGGTGTAGAAATAACCGTGTGCGCTATCGCCTTCGATCACATGCAGTTCGACTGCCTCGGGAACGACATAGCCAACCTGGATATCGCCATCGATCACGACCGGATCGGTCGGATTGAGGCGCACATAGTCCACCGAGGAGGCTTCGACGCCACCGGCCGCGCCGATGGTCGCGCCCGTAAAGCCGCCGATCGCGGCGCCCAAGGGTCCAAAAATGAGGCCGCCAACCACGGCGCCGGTGACACCACCGGCAGCGCCGCCCACAGCAGCATTGGCTTCAGTGTCACTCTTGATGATCTGCGCCTGCGCAATGGCGGGCATGCCAAGCAGAGCAACGGCAATGGCGCTAAATATGATCTTCTTCATTCTATCCTCACTCAAATGCTGTAGATGCGAATAGAAATCTTTTATTATTTCATTGGTTCCAATAAGTGATCAAATCATCCGAAGTTGCAACAATATTACGACTGATGTAATCTTTCTGTAATGAAATATATTCATCTATATTTGGAACTGACGGCTTCTCCCGATCTTGTCTTGCAAAGAGATGGAGGTTGTCATGCTCGCGCTTCTTGCCATAGCCAGTTCGGTTATCGCGGCCCTCGTCGTTGGTCTTTATCTCAGCATTTCGATGGGCGAGGACGAGGCGCCCGCCCTCGGCGACGAGGCGTCTGACTGGTCCTCAGCGCCGGGCGAGCGGTAGCCGCATTTCTACCGTGAGGCCTCCGCGCGGCGCCTGCATATAGGCAATGGTGCCGCCGTTGAGCTCGAGGATCTCGGTAGCGATGGCGAGCCCCAGCCCTGTGCCGGGCACTTTTTCGTCAAGGCGTGCCCCACGACGGCCCAGCTTTTCCATCTTCTTATCCGCTATGCCCGGTCCGTTATCGGTGATCGTGAGCACGGCCATCTCTGCCTGCCGCGATATCTGCACCACAACCGAGCTCTTCGCCCATTTGGATGCGTTTTCGAGGGTCACCCCCACCAGTTCCATCAGATCCTGACGGTGAATATCGACATGAATGTCGTCGCCCAGTTCGGCGAGCCAGTGCAGCCGCTCCCCCCGCTCGGTTTTCCGCAACACGGTTACGGTGCGCAGGATCGCGGTATTGAGCGAACTGCTCTCCCGATGCTCGCCCGAGCGCGTGCGGAGCGAGGCCAACCGCATCTGGTAGTCCACCCGGCTCGACATCTCGAGGGCCAGCTCGTCGAGGGAACTGGCTTCCATTTCCTCCCCGCGATCACGCAACCGCATGGCGATGCCATGTAGGGCCGCCAGCGGCGTCTTGAGACCATGGGCGAGGTCCGAGGCTCGGCGCCGCCCGCGCTGGGCCAGCACCTCGCGCTCGGATAAAAGCCCGTTGACCTCATCGACCAGCGGTTCGATCTCGGCCGGAAAATCCCCCTCAAGCCGCTCGACCTCTCCCCGGCGCACATCATCGACAGCATTGCGCAGGCGATTGAGCGGCAGGAGCACCAGGCGCAATTGCGCCCAGGCTGCCGCCACGATGGCAATGGCGAGAAGGCTGAAGAGCCGCGCTATGTCCCAGCCATATTGGATACCGGCCTGATGGATTCGGTCGTGATCCTCGCCGACGCTAACGCGAAAACGCCGCGTGCCGATCTCCACCGTCCGGCTGACAAGGATCAGGTGCAACCCATTCCCATTCACCCAGTGGAAAGCCTCCCCATCAGTAACGCTACCGGTCGGCAGTTCCTGGTCGAAGAGTGAGCGCGACCGCGCTATGCCGCCGGTGTCGAGAGCCTCGATCTGCCAGTAGCGTCCTCCCAGAGGCGTCTCGTAGCGCGGATCGGGCAGCGGGGCGAGAATGGTAGTAACTGGCTGAGTTGGATCGATCAGCGCCACGAGACGCGTCAACGCAGCGTCCAGATCGCCACGCACGCTGCGCTCGAGATTGTCGACAAACAGTGTCTGCAGAATGACGCCGGCCAGCACCAGCGAGGCCGCGACCATCAGCAGCGCCAGCCCCATCAACCGCAGGCCGAGCGAATTGCGCCTCAAAAGCCGTCTCCGAGCGTGTAGCCAAAGCCGCGCCGGGTCTTGACGACATCATGTCCCAACCGCTTGCGCAGCCGCGCCACCAGCACCTCCACGGCATTGGATTCGCGCTCGAAATCCTGGCGATAGATATGTTCGGTGATTTCGAGCTGAGAAACCGTGCGGCCACGATTGTGCAGCAGATAGGCCATGAGCCGGAATTCTTGCGGCGTCAGGTCCATTGGCAGGCCGTCCTCGGTCACCTGCATGCTGCGCATGTCGAGTTCATACTTCCCGAAAGGGATGCGCGGCGTCGCTACACCTTTGGACCGCCGGATCAATGCCCGGATACGGGCGACGATTTCGAGAGCATGAAAGGGCTTGACCACATAGTCGTCCGCCCCCGCTTCGATGCCTTCCACGCGTTCTTCCCATTGTCCACGCGCGGTCAGGATCAACACCGGCGTTTCAAGACCGCCGCGGCGCCAACGCTTGAGCACGGTCAGCCCGTCCATTTGCGGCAGGCCGAGATCGAGGATGATGGCATCGAAATCCTCGGTATCGGCGCGATACCAGGCCGTCTCGCCATCCTGTTCCCAATGCACTTCGAAACCGGAACGGCCCAGGGCCGATTCCAAAACTTCGGCAATGCGTTCGTCGTCCTCGGCGACCAGAACCTTCATGGCTCGCTCCCGATGAAGCGGCCGGATTGGGCATAGTAATATTCCTGCGTCACCCGGCCATTGGGCCGCAGCACCTTGATCGAATAGACAAGGATATTCTGGACGTTGAGCAGTTCCGCGTCGATGACCTCGCCCACGGCGCGTTCCTGCAAATCGGGCAGAAGGCTGGCAAGGCTCACCGCTTTCCCCGCGCTCACCGCGTCCCGGGCATAGTCCTGGGTGTGGTGAATGGTGCCATTCTGGCCGGTCGCCGGGCCGGGCACGCCATGGTTTCCTTGATTGCCCTGACCATTGGAATTACCGTTATTCTGGCCTTTGCCCTGGCTGCCGGAATTGCCATTGCCGTTTCCCTGGCCGCTGTTCTGGCCGGGTCCGTTTCCATTCCCGTTCCCGTTTCCGTTCCCACTTCCGTTCTCTTGGCCATTCCCGCTGCTGTTGCCATTCCCCTGACCGCCGCCGTTGCCCTGCCCGCTCTGGGCGAATGCCGGCGAGGTCGCGAGACACAGCAGGGTCAGTATGAGAACGAGGACGCGCATGGGTCAGACATACCCCTTTCAACCTGACAGAACGCTTACAACGCCCCTAACGGTTGCGTCATGGCCGTTGTGCCAGTCTGGCTTGCGGTGATGCACGTCCCATGCAGGTCTGTTGTCATCCCCGTCACCGAAGGCCTGTTCCAGCTCGCGCCGCCCCCAAACAGACGACTGCAGCAGCCTTCGGTGACCCTTTTAGGCGACGGTTGCGGGCGGTTCGCTTAAAGGAAAACCGGCTCTTCGTGCAGCGCAATGCCGAAGCGTGCTTTCACCGTAGCTTTTACATGCCCGGCGAGCGCCGCGATATCGCTGGCATCGGCACCACCGAGATTGACCACCACTAGGGCATGGCGCTCGGAAATACCGGCGCGCCCCATGCGAAACCCCTTGAGCCCGCTCTGTTCGATCAGCCAGCCGGCCGAAAGTTTTGTGCGTCCATCTGCCTGCGGAAAATTGGGAGCCGCCGGAATGGCTGCAACAATCGGCGCCGCCTCTTCCGGGGGAACGATCGGGTTCTGGAAAAATGACCCCGCATTGGGCGTAACGCGCCAATCAGGCAGCTTTGACCCACGAAGATAGAGCACGCGATCCATCACCGTGCGGGGATCAAGCCCCGGACTGTCCACCAATTCAGCGAGCCCAGCGAAACGCAGATTGGGTTTCCACGGGCGCAGCAGGCGCAATCGCAGCGAGAGCACCACATAGCGACCGGCTTGGTGCTTGAAGACACTATCGCGATAGGCAAAAGCGCACTCGGCAGAGGAGAATGTCTTGAAAACTTTCTCGACTGTATCGAAGGCCGTGAGGCTGTCGAAGACATCGGCCACTTCTGCGCCATAGGCGCCGATATTCTGCACCGGCGCGGCCCCGACCGTGCCGGGAATGCCCGCCAGGTTCTCGATGCCTCCAAAACCCTGCTCGACCGCCCAGACGACGAAGTCGTGCCAAGTTTCGCCTGCTGCCGCTTCGACGAGCACGTGTTCTTCGGTTTGCTCGACGACGCTGCGGCCGCGCGTCGCCACCACGGCAGTGATCCCATCGAATTCGGCTGACAGCACCACATTGCTGCCGCCCCCAAGGATGCGCAACGGCAGGCCGCGTTCCGCCGCCAGGGCAAAAAGCGCAGGCACCTGATCCACCGTTTTGAGCATCGCCCCCCAACGCGACCGGGCCTTCAGCGCCAGCGTGTTGCGCGCGGAGAGATCAAAGTCGGGCGTGAGGTGTAGATAGGATGTGGTCATGGCGGGGTTATAGGTGCGGTCCTGTTGGCCTGGCAATGTCTCAGCCCAGATGGCCGCCCAGTTCATCCTCGATATGCGCGCGGATAATGTCGTCAAAGCGGCTCTCGGCGACAAAGCCAAGGCTTTCAGCGCGCTTGGCTGAAAAGGCCTGCGGCCAACCGGCGACGATGCGGGCAATGACCGGATCGGGCTCGTGCCGAATGAGTTTTACCGCCCTCTCTCCGGCGATGCGCCGCAAAGCGTCGATCTCATCGCCCACGGTCGCAGCGAGGCCCGGCATGGTGAGTGAGCGGCGCTGTCCAAGACCGGCCGTGTCCAACCCGGCAGCGTGGAGCAGAAAGCTCACCGCCGCACGCGGGCTTGCAAACCAATGGCGGACATTCGTCTTAACCGGCAGAACGGCTTCGACGCCGGCCAGCGGTTCGCGAATGATACCGGAGAAAAATCCCGATGCGGCCTTGTTGGGTTTTCCTGGCCGGACGACGATGGTGGGCAGGCGAATGCCAATCCCATCGACGACCCCCCGCCGGGAATAGTCCGCAAGCAGCAATTCGCAGATCGCTTTCTGCGTGCCATAGCTGGTGAGCGGGGTTAGCGGGAATTCGTCCGGAATTTCGGCCGGCAAGGGCTCGCCGAAAACCGCGATGGACGAGGTGAAGACGAGGCGCGGAGCATAGTGCCCCTCTTGGCTCGCGAGACGGATCGCTTCAAGCAGGTGCCGCGTGCCATCAAGATTGATGCGATAGCCCTTCTCGAAATCAGCTTCGGCTTCGCCCGATACGATGGCGGCGAGATGAAAGATAAGATCGGGACGCGCGGCGATCAGCGTCTGGGCCGCCTCCGGCGCAGAGAGGTCGAGGGCATGGGTTTCGACTGGAAATCCTGCCTGTGGAGCTTCAGGTGCGACGATGTCGGCGAGCATCAACGCCGAGATTTCCTGCCCTGCCACCTGCCCTGCCTTCAGCAGCGCCGCTGTCAGCTTGCGTCCAACCATGCCGGCAGCGCCGATCACCAGAATCTTCAAAGCCAGTTCCTCCATGTCCCTCAACTGACGAAATCATTGCGGCGGCCTATTGTCCACGCCGCAAAAGCAACGGCGCCCACCCGAGGGGTGAGCGCCGCTGCATGGAAAGGCTGATAAAATCAGTTGAAGCGGTAGCGCAGCGTGCCGCGCACTTCGTGGACCCAAGCGCCGGCGATCGAATAGGGCGCGGTCGTCGTGTTGTTGGCGATCGAGTCGATATAGAGCCCGCGATAGCCGACGTCGGCAACGATGTGGCCGAAGTCATAGCCGACACCGAGCATACCGGCAGCGGCCAGGCTCGTATTGGTGCCGCGCGTATCGGCAGGCGAGCCAGCAGGACCGGTGGTGATGACATCGTTAAAGGCGAGACCAGCGCCAGCGCCGACATAGCCGAACGCGCCGCCAGCAGCGCCATAGCCCATGTCGCCGAAGCCGAAGTCGTAATAGGCGTTGGCCAGCACGACGGTGGAGCGCAGTTGCAGGCTGTGCACGCCCGGCGTTACGCCGACAGCGCCAGCGCCGACAGTGGCGCGCATATTGTCGTTCGACAGGTAGTCGGCTGTGACGTCGACGCGGAGACCCGTGCCGGTTTCGTAGCCGACACCGGCGCCGACCGAATAGCCATAACCATAGTCGGTGATGGCGAAATTGCGCGGCGTGGCGGTGGGGTGGAAAACTTCCTTGGCCCACATCGCGTTACCCGCGGCGCTGCCGCGCAGGTAGAAGCTGCCAGCCACGCCATAGTCGACGTCCGGAATTTCGATCACGGGCGGGTAATAGGGCATGTCCGCGGCAATTGCCGGGCCTGCCACTGCTGTTCCGGTCAACAGGAACGCAGCAATGAGCTTGCGCATGGGTTCAGTCCTTTGTTTGCCACGACGCTTCGTCGTTTGAGGCAAATATCGGACAAACTCGTTAAAACCCGCTTAACCCTAGATTTTAACCCTAACGAGACCCTACGCGATCTGCCGTATGGCCGCTTCCACCTGACCGACGATGTTTTCGACGAGCGTCGCGTCATCCGCCTCGCCCATGACGCGGATCACCGGCTCGGTGCCCGAGGCACGGACGACGAGGCGCCCAGCGCTGCCCAAGGTCGATTCTGCGTCGGCAATCGCCTGCTTGACGTGCTTGTGGTCGAGCGGCTTGCCCGACTTGAAGCGAACGTTCCGAAGGAGTTGCGGCACCTTCTCGAAACGGTGGCAAATCTCCGAAATCGGCATGTCGTGCTGCTTGAGAACGGAGAGCAATTGGAGGGCCGCGACAAGGCCATCGCCGGTCGTCGTGAAATCGGAGAGGATGATATGCCCGGACTGCTCGCCGCCGACATTAAAGCCCTTGGAGCGCATGGCTTCGAGGACATAGCGATCGCCCACCTGGGTGCGTTCGAGCGTGAGGCCAAGTCCGGTCAGATAACGTTCGAGCCCGAGATTGCTCATGATGGTGGCGACGATGCCGCCGCCGACCAGCATTTCGCGCTCCATCCAGCTCTGGGCTATGACGGCCATGAACTGGTCGCCATCGACCACATTGCCCTTCTCATCGACGATGATGACGCGATCGGCGTCGCCGTCGAGCGCAATGCCGATATCGGCGCGCACTTCCTTGACCTTGGCGGCGACGGCATCGGGGGCGGTGGAGCCGACCTTGTGATTGATATTATAGCCATCCGGCTCGACGCCGATGGTGATGACCTCAGCGCCCAGTTCCCAAAGCGCCAGCGGCGCGACCTTATACGCGGCGCCATTGGCGCAATCGAGCACGACGCGCAGGCCCGAAAGATCAACGCCCCGCGGCAGCGTGCGCTTGGCATATTCGATATAGCGGGTGCGTGCTTCTTCGTCGCGATAGGCCCGGCCGATGGCCATGCCGTGCGCCAGGAGTTTTGACGTATCCGCCTCAATCAGGCTCTCGATCTCCGCCTCAAGTTCGTCGCTGAGCTTGTAGCCATCGGGAAGGAAAAATTTGATGCCGTTGTCTTCGTAAGGGTTATGCGAGGCCGAGATCATGACCCCGAGATCGGCCCGCAGCGAGCGGGTCAGCATGGCGACGGCCGGGGTCGGCATCGGCCCGAGGAAATAGACATCCATGCCGACGGCAGTGAAACCGGCGCCCAGCGCATTTTCCAGCATATAGCCCGAACGGCGGGTATCCTTGCCGATGACGACGCGGTTGCGGTGCTCGCCGCGCACGAACTTGGTACCGGCCGCCATACCGACCTTCATGGCGAGATCTGGCGTCAGCTTGTCGCCATTGGCCATGCCCCGAATACCGTCCGTGCCGAAATATTTGCGGGCCATCGCGTTCCCTCGATAACTGGTCTGCTGCATTCAATACCACTTTCGTGGGACCTAGCGCACTCAATTGGACAAGAAAAGGGCCACCCGGAGGTGGCCCTTGGAAAAACTCGCCTCAGCTTTCCGGCTGGGGCTCCATGCCGGGCTCCGGCGGCGCATCCGGCCGCTTCTTGCCCGACTTGCCGGCGGTTGGCACACCGGTGGCTTTCGGCACGGCCGGACCACCATCTTCGGGACGCGTCGGCTGCTTGCCATCCATGAGAGCCCGCAATTCGTCGCCGGTCAGGGTTTCGAATTCGAGCAATGCCTGGGCAATGGCTTCCCACTGGTCGTGATAGACCGTCAGGATGTTGCGCGCCGAGGCTTCGCCGTCTTCGATCAGCTTGCGCACTTCCTGGTCGATCAGCTTGGCGGTGTCATCCGACATATGCTGGGACTGGGTAACCGAATGGCCGAGGAAAACTTCCTGGTCATTGGACTTGTAGCGCACGCGGCCGAGCGTTTCGCTCATGCCCCATTCCATCACCATCGAGCGCGCCAGAGCGGTCGCCATCTGAATATCGCCAGAAGCGCCAGAAGTGACCTTGGCCGGACCGAACTTGATGATCTCGGCTTCGCGACCACCGAACAGCATGGTGAGACGGGCCAGGGCCTTCTCGCGGCTGAACGAATAGGTGTCGCTCTCGGGCAGGGTCATCACCATGCCCAGCGCGCGGCCGCGCGGGATGATCGTCGCCTTGTGGATCGGATCGATGCCGGCAACTTTCAGCGCGATGATGGCATGGCCAGCTTCGTGATAGGCCGTCAGCTTCTTTTCGTCGTCGGTCATGGCCATGGTGCGGCGCTCGGCGCCCATCATGATCTTGTCCTTGGCGTCTTCGAATTCCTGATGGGTCACAAAACGCTTGTTCTTGCGTGCGGCCATAAGAGCGGCTTCGTTGACGAGGTTCATCAGGTCCGCACCCGAAAAACCCGGGGTACCACGAGCCAGAACCTTCAGATCGACGTCGGGCGCCAGCGGCACCTTGCGGACGTGAACCTTCAGGACCTTTTCGCGGCCCGAAACGTCGGGGTTCGGCACGACGACCTGACGGTCGAAACGGCCGGGACGCAGCAAAGCTGGATCGAGCACGTCGGGGCGGTTGGTTGCGGCAATGAGGATGATACCTTCATTGGCCTCAAAGCCGTCCATCTCGACGAGGAGCTGGTTGAGGGTCTGTTCGCGTTCGTCGTTACCGCCGCCAAGCCCGGCGCCACGCTGGCGGCCGACGGCGTCGATTTCGTCGATGAAGATGATGCACGGGGCGTTCTTCTTGGCCTGTTCGAACATGTCGCGGACGCGCGAAGCGCCGACGCCGACGAACATTTCGACGAAGTCAGAACCCGAAATGGTGAAGAACGGCACATTGGCTTCGCCGGCAACCGAGCGGGCGAGCAGCGTCTTACCGGTACCCGGAGGGCCGACCAGCAGCACGCCGCGCGGAATCTTGCCGCCCAGACGCTGGAACTTGCCCGGATCGCGCAGGAACTCGACGATTTCCTCAAGGTCCTGCTTGGCTTCATCGACGCCAGCAACGTCCTCAAAGGTGATCTTGCCCTGCGTTTCAGTAAGCAGCTTGGCGCGCGACTTGCCAAAGCCCATGGCGCCGCCGCGGCCACCGCCCTGCATCTGGCGTATGAAAAAGAACCAGACGCCGATGATGACGATGAAGGGCAGCCAGGACGACAAGAGGATCGACCAGAAAGGGCTCGATTCGGGCGCACGAGCGGTGATCGACACGTTCTGCGCCTCAAGGCGCGAGATCATGTCCGCACCGGCAGGGACGATCGTTTCAAAGCGCGTGCCATCGTTGAGGACGCCGGAAACGACATCATTGGTGATGGTCACGCTGGAAACGCGGCCCGCGTCGACGTCGGTCACGAACTGGCTATAGCTCTTTTCGCCCACCGACATGGTGCGCGTAGATGATTGAAAGACCTGGAACAGGCCCATCAGCATAAAGAGTATGACTAGCCAGATGGCAAAGTTGCGGAAATTTCCGTTCATCAATCCTGTCCCGGAGGAAGCCAGCGCGCGACGCGGCAGCATTAGGCCGAATGTAAGACCGTCATTGGGGCGTTACAAGGGCAGTACCTGCGGCGTACGGGGCTTTACGTCCAGTCATTTTGTCGCGACGGGGTTAACGGGACGTGGCCCGATGCAGTTCCGCCGGGGATAACTCTTTTTGCATGGCATTTTGCTCCCGCCAGCGTCCGCTGCGGGATTGTCTTGGCATTGGACGGACCCCGGAGCGGCATTCGCCTCGAAGTGTTTTGGTAGATGAAGCGGATACCGCTCCGGAGTGCCCTTTTTTCGGGCGGAACTATCGGCGGCTTTTGATCGCTCGTCGCAAGCAGGCCAGCCCCGAACGTACGCTGGAGACGATCCAGCGCCAGGCCCCCTCGCTACTGTCGTCTGCAGACCGTCCCTGCGAGGTTGGATGGGGTATTATGAGGGCATAATGGAGGGCGGGGATAAGATGGATAAATGGGGCATCCCTCCTCCCGTGGGAGAGAGGGGCGGCCGCGCCTAGATCGTTTCTTTTTGCTCTGAAACGCCAATCCGGGAGACCTCATGGTGAGGTGCTTTGCGGAGCAAAGCCTCGAACCACGAGGTCGAGCGAGTGGAGCCCCCGTGCCACGCCCTCGCCCTTCGAGGCTACGCTGCGCTCCGCGCCTCAGGATGAGGTCTACTTTGGTTTCAGTTCGTAAGTGGAACGAATTAATCCACCAGCACTTTCACCGTCACCCGCTCATCGAACGACCAACCGCCGAGCGTCAGCACAGCGCCGCTAGAGTCGCGCACGACGGGCGCAGTGCGGATGGCTTCGGCGGGGGTCGTTACCTTGAAGCCCAGCACTTCTTCGAGCCGGTGGCGCGGGAAGAAGTCGGTGGCGGAGGCCACAAATCCGGCTTCGCCCGACAGATTGGTGATTGCAAAGCGCTCGTCCCAAACCAGCATGCCATTTTCCGGCAAGGTCTGATCCTGGGGAAGCGCCCTGCCCGGTTCGCGGGCAATGGTAATAAAACCATCCTTGATGCGGATGACCGTGCCGAGCAAGGTCGTGCCGCGCGGCAGAGTGTTGCTCGTGATCTGCTCGAAAAGCCGCTCAACCTGCCCCAAAGCGCGCGGCTTCTGCCGGCCCCCGGCAATGGCGAGAATGCGGCTCAGCACCCGGCGGCCGGTTGCCGGACCGAGCTGATCGAGCGCAACGAGCGGCAGGGACGCAGCACCAAAATTATCGACGTCGACCAGTTCGGCAAAGGCGGCATCGGCGAGTTGGGCAAGGGCCTGATCGGCCTCGGCCATGCGGGCGGCAAAGCGCGACAGGGAAGCGCCATCGAGCCCTTCCTGGGCCAGGGATGGCAGGAGCCGGCGCCAGCGGACGCGTTCATAGGTGTCATCGTTGTTGGACGGATCGTGCGCGGGGGACAGCCCCGCCTCTTCGACAATCGCGCCAAGAGCGGCCGGTTCGACATCGAGCAGCGGCCGGAAGACCCGCACGCCTTCGACTTCAGAAAACGGCACCATGCCCTTGAGGCCATCGAGCCCGCTGCCATGGGCGAGGCGCATCAAAATGGTTTCGGCCTGATCGGCGCGATGATGGGCGGTGAGCAGAATTTTGACGCCATCTTCCGCCATGGCCTTGCCGATCAACTGGTAGCGCGCCTGCCGCGCCGCCTCCTGCAGCCCCGTTTCAGGATGGCCTTCGCTCCATTTGAGCCCGCGAAACGCAAAGCCGAGCTTTTCGGCCTCTGCCGCGACCATAGCAACTTCGTCGGCGGCCTCGGGACGCAGGCCATGATCGAGACTATAGACAAAAATCCGGGGCGGGTTTTCGGCGCCCGAAACCCAACGATGGGCGAGGAGCATCAAGGCAAGGCTGTCGGGGCCGCCCGAAACGGCGAGGCCAATGACGGCCTCGCCTGCGATGGGGGCAAAAAGGGTTGCCAGCGTGCCCTTGTCGGCAAGGTCCGGGGTCAGGCTGGCGGGCATTCGGCCTTGGCTTTCTCCTCGGCAAGCCGCGCGACGAAAGCCGGAGGTAGGGTCGTGTAGCGCTTGTCGACTTCGCTAAAAGTGCGGCAGGCGGTTTCGCGCTCGCCGGCCCCGGAAAGGGCCATGCCAAGCTTGAGCAGCAGGTCGGGCGAACGGGGACTATCGGGGTGCTTCTGGAACGTATCGAGCAGCACCTCGGCCGCCTGATCGTAGGAACCCTGCGTGAGGAGCGCATCGCCGAGGAAATTGGCGGCCTCCGGCACCTGCGGATTATCGGGATAGAGCGACACGAACTGGTCGAACTGATCGGCGGCGAAGGCATAGTCGCCCGAGGCATAGGCTTCGTAACCGGCGGCAAATTGCGCGTCGGCATCCGCATCGCCGGTCGAGACCGTGGCCGGATTGTAGCTGAGGTCAAGCGGCTGGCCGGTGGTCAGATCAATGCCGCCGGTCTGCCCGGTGCCGACCAGCGGATCGGCGGAATTGCCGATGTTATCCATGGGGAGGGCCGATTGATCATCGAACGTCGGATCGAATTCCGCCTCGCCCGGCAGCGGCTTGACGCCCTGTTCGGGGATCTGGGTCAGGGGCACGGCATCTTCGCCGGTCGGGGTCTGAACTGGGGTCTGCGGCGACACCGCGGGCGGCGTCACGCCACCGGGTTGGGTCGCCGCCTCAGTTTTTCCCCCAGCACCGCCTTCCAGCTGCTGGAAGCGGAACTCGTTGTCTTCCTGCATGCGGTTGACGATTTCCTGCATCTGGGTGAGCTGGAAAGTGAGACCCTCGATCTGGCCGTTGAGCAGGCGGATCTGCTCTTCGAGCTGCTGCATGCGCACCAGCGCCTGGGCCTGATCGGCCTGGGCCACCAGCATGCGTTCGGGCTGGGTATTGGTATAGCTAAGACCGCCCAATTCGGCGGGGGGAAGGGTCTGCGCATTGGCGGCAGGCAAAAGCCCCAGGCCTATGGCGACAGCGCAGAAGCCCGCGCGCGCCTTTTTGTTGAACGTTCCAAGCTTCACGCCGTTTTCTCCATTCGGTCCATCGCCCACAAGATGGGTATCTTTGGCCTCGGGATAAAGGCCAATTTTGGTCAAAACAAAACGCCCGGCCCACTTTCGTGGTGCCGGGCGCTCATTGCCTCCAGTTCTTGCGACTGGATATTCGGTTTTTACTGAACCACGGTCACGGCACGGCGGTTCTGGCTCCAGCACGAAATGTCGTTGCAGATGGCGACCGGGCGTTCCTTGCCGAAGGACTGGCTGGTGATGCGCCCGCCATTGACGCCCTTGGAAACGAGATAGTTCACGACCACCGAAGAGCGGCGGGCGCCGAGCGCGATGTTGTATTCGCGGGTGCCGCGTTCGTCGGCATGGCCTTCGATCAAGACGCGATAGTTCTGGTACTGGTTGAGCCAGGCGGCCTGCTTGTCGAGGGTGGCCATGGCTTCCGAGGTCAGCGAGCTCGAATCGGTGGTGAAGAAGACGCGATCGCCGACGGTGACGATGAATTCCTGCTGGCTGCCCGGAGCACCACCGCCTGGGCCGAGATTGCCGGCGCCGGTCAGACCGACGGCGTCATTGGAACTGCGCGAACAGGCAGCGACGACGACAACGAAGAACAGCATCGCGGCAGCGCGCAACGCGGTCGAAAATGGTGCGGGAATGGCCACGGGGTAGCTCCAAAAAGGCAACAATCTTAAGTGCAGCATTTACCGCGCTTAATCTTAAAAGCTGGTTCGCTAGGATGGTTAATGTTTGCCTATTCGGGCGCGAATGTGGCGGGAATCCGGGCTTTTTCGTGACGTTGCTCATGTGCAACAGAACCAGGAGCCGATCACGTTAAGGTTAAGGGGCGCGGCTTTAGGAGGCAGAAAAGGGGGCCGCAGCCCCCTTTTGAAGCTTAGCCGCGAAGGCCGGACCACGAGGGGTCCGAGGCATAGCTTTCGGTCGCGACGGTGAGCGGATTGCGGCCCCAGATATCGACGCTCATCAGACGCGGGCCGTCATTGCCGCCCGGATCCTGGAAGAACATGATAACGCGGCCATTGGGCGCCCAGGTGGGGCCTTCGGCGTGAAAGCTCGAATAGAGCAGGCGCTCCCCCGAGCCATCGGGCGCCATAATGCCGATATGGAACTGGCCACCGGACTGGCGGGTAAAGGCGATGAGATCGCCCTTCGGCGACCAGACCGGGGTCGAATAGCTGCCCTGGCCAAAGCTGACGCGTTGCGCATTACCGCCGCCGGCACCCATCATATAGATCTGGGGCGAACCACCACGATCGCTTTCAAAAACGATGCGGCCGCCATCGGGCGAATAGGACGGGCCGGTATCGATCGCCGCGCCCGAGGTCAGCTGTGTGGGTTGGCCGCCCGAGGTGCCCACCGAATAAATATTGGTCGCGCCGCCCTGCTCCACCGAGAAGGCAACGGTGCCGCCATCGGGCGAAAAGCGCGGGGCGAAGGTCATGGCGCCGACATTGGCGAGGCGCTTCTGCTGGCCCGAGGAGAGCTGCAGCAGATAAACCTGCGGATTGCCCTCGGCAAAGTTCATATAGGTGACGAGATCGCCATTGGGCGAAAAACGCGGCGTCAGCGCCATGGTGGCGCCATCGGTCAGGTACTGCACATTGGCGCCGTCCTGATCCATGATGGCGAGGCGACGGGTGCGGTTGGCCTTGGGGCCGCTCTCGGCGGTATAGATGACGCGGGTATCGAAGTATCCCGTGCCGCCCGCCAGCTGCTCGTAGATGGCGTCCGAAACGATGTGGCCGATGCGGCGCGCCGAATTGGGATCGGTATTATAACTCTTGCCCACGACCTGCGCGGCCTGCTGGGTATCCCAGACGCGCACCGACGAGGTGATCTGGCCGCCGCGTTCGACCGAACCCATGACGAGGGCATCGACATTGGAGGTGCGCCAGACGTTGAAATCGGGCGTGCCATTGACGTCGCCCACCTTCACCGGCAGCGAGGCGGGGTCGAGCGGCAGGAACAGGCCGGAGCGGCGCAGATTGTTGCGCACGATATCGGCGATCTCGCGCCCAAAGGTCGGGTCGGACGAGGCGAAGTCCGGAATGGCGATTGGCAGGGGCTGGAAATTGGCCCCCTCCACCACGATGCGCAACTGCGCCATGGCCATCGGGGAGGTTGCCAGCAGGGCGCCACCGGCCAGGCCAAGCTTGAGCGCAGAGCGACGGGTAAGAAGCGTCATGTGTTGGTTGTCTCCAATTTCGCCGTTTGGCCGGTTTTTGGCCAGCAACAGGGCAAATTCAAGGTCACGGTCTGAGTTCCACTTCGATCGAGCGCCACTCGTTGAATGAATCGGCCGACAGCATCGTATAGGGGCCGCACTGGACCACGGCGCGCTGGGCGGCGCGGGCGATGGCCTGACCCGCAGGGGTCTGGTCAGCAGAAACGATCTGCGGCGTGCCGTTGACACTGCCGTCCTGGTTCATCGAAACGCGCAGCGTCACGTTCATGCCGGAGTTAAAATCGCTCGGCAGCAGGTTCCAGCAATTCTTGATGCGCCCGACGAGCCCGTCAATAGCGGACTGGCTGAGGCGCGCCGAGGTGCCGGTGGTGTCGCCCAGCGTGGGTGAACCGCCCTGCCCGGTCGTGCCGCCGGTGGTCGGGGCATTGTTGATGATCGAGGCGATGTCATCGGCCAGCGTTGAATCGAGCTGGGTCGGGCCCGGCTGGGTGGGACGGGTGCTCGGCGTCTGCGCCTGGTTCTGCGCGGCGGCGGCGGCAGCCTGACGCTGGCGCGCCTCTTCCTCGCGCTTCTTGCGCTCGGCTTCGGCGGCGGCGAACTGCTGGCGCAACTGGGCCAGATTGCTCGGCCGGGCAGCCGGGGTTGGCGCCGCGACAGCCGGTGTCGCTGGCTCGGGGGTTGGCGTTGGCGCCGGGGTTGGTGTCGGGGTTGGTGCGGGCGTCGGTTCAGGTGTCGGCGCGGGCGTCGGCTCGGGAGCCGGTGCCGGAGTGGGCTCTGGCGTTGGTGCGGGCTGCGGACGCGGCTGGGGCGTCGGCGCAGGTGCCGGCGTTGGCGCGGGCTGCGGTTCAGGGGCCGGTGTCGGCTCGGGCGTCGGAGCCGGCTCGGGCTCTGGCGTGGGTTCGGGCACCGGTTCTGGCTGGGGCGCCGGTTCGGGCGCAGGCGCTGTGCGGGTCACCGGCTGGGGTGTCGGCGCATTGGCCGGCGAGGGCGTCGGCTGATCCTGCTCGGTATTGCCGGTGGGCTGGGCCAATTCGGCGGGCTGGTCGCTTTCAACGATAGAGGGCGTGTCCGTTTCGACCACCGTCGAGTCGAGCTGGCCGGCGCGGATATTGGAATATTCCTCGATCGGCACGAGATCGACCGAAATGGACGCGGTGACAGGCGTCAGCGGCTCGGTCGATCCCAAACTGATCAGACCAAGCACAATCAGCAACACATGCGCTGAAACTGATACGGCGACGCCTGTGCGCATGGCGACGGCCTATTCCCTGCGCTCGGTAACGAGCCCGATCTTGGAATAGCCCGCGGCAGAGAGCAGCCCCATGACGCGCATGACGCTGCCATAATTGGCCGTCGTGTCGCCGCGGAGGAATATCCGGTCTTCCGGGGTCGCGAGCCCGGCAACGGTCGTCACGAGGCTGGCTTCGTCGACAGGGGTTTCATCGACATAGATGGCGCCTTCGGGGGTCACGGCAACCGTGATCGGCTGGGTCTGGCTCGGCATATCGGCCGCGGCCGATTGGGGCAGATCGACAGGCACGCCGGCCGTCATCATTGGCGCTGCGACCATGAAGATGATCAGCAGCACCAGCATCACGTCCACCATGGGCGTGATGTTGATTTCACTCATGACCGCTTTCCGGCGCCCGCGACGACGGCGTCCGCCGCCGCCCCCGCCGGCTGATACACCCATGCCCATATCAGCGGCTCCGCGCTTCGAGCTGGCGGGAAAGAATGGTCGAGAACTCGTCGGCAAAACCTTCGAGACGCCCGATCATCTTGGCCGAGTCGGCCGAAAGCTTGTTGTAGGCGATAACCGCCGGAATAGCGGCGACAAGGCCGATGGCGGTTGCAAAGAGCGCTTCAGCGATCGGGCCGGCGACAACCGCGAGATTGGTCGAGGACGAGGCGGCGATATTGGTGAAGGCGTTCATGATGCCCCAGACCGTGCCGAAAAGGCCGATAAAGGGACCAGCCGAGCCTACCGTGGCGAGAAAGCCCAGGCGCTTTTCCAAAAACTCGCTTTCGCGCGAAATGGCAACATCGAGCACCTTGTCGAGGCGCTGCTGCATGCCCACAAAGCTCGCCGCGTTCTGCTCGTGGCTGCGCTTCCATTCCTTCATGGCGGCGACGAACACCGCGCCCATGCCGCCGGACGCCTTTTCCGACTGCTGCTTGTAAAGCTCTTCAAGCGACTGGCCGGACCAGAAGGTCTTTTCGAAATTGTTCATCTCGGCGCCGACGCGGCGATAGGCGATGGTCTTGTCCACGATAATGGCCCAGCACCAGACGGAGGCGCCCAGAAGGCCCAGCATCACCGACTTGACGACGATGTCGGCCGCCCAGAACAGTCCCCAAATGGACAGGTCGGCATGTGGAGCGGCCGCTCCCACTGCATCCATGACTTCCATGAAGTGATCCTTTCGACCCGGCCCAAGCGCCCGGCCCCATGCTTTGTGCGATGGGGGCGGAATCTGTCAAAATTAAGAGAAATGCCCTGCAAACCGGGCCTCTCGGCCGAGCCCTTCGCGCAATCGTCCCTTTGACTCGATTATGGTGACCAAGTGGTTAACAAAGCGATTCCCGCGACCAACACGCTCAGCTTTCGCCCTGTAGCAGGGCGCGCAGCCCGGCGGGAAGGCGCACCGGGCCGCCCGAAGTCTTGATGGCAACGACCAGAACCCGAGCCTTGGTCAGCACGGTCTCTTCACGCATAATTGTCTGGTCGAGCACGAGGCGCACGGGCGTTGCTTCGGCCACTTTGGTCTCGACCGTAAGCAGATCGTCGATCTTTGCGGCGCCGAGGAAGTCGATTTCCATCTTGCGCACGGCAAAGGCGACGCCGTCTTCAATCAGCTTGAAATGGTGAATGCCGAGATCGCGCAGAAATTCGGTGCGCCCCCGCTCGAAGAACTTCAAATAGGCCGCGTGATAGACATAGCCGGAGAAATCCGTGTCTTCGTAATAGATGCGGACCGGAAAGCTATGTGTGCTCATGTGCTGCGCTCGTCATGGGCGATGTGCGCGTGGGTCTTGGGCAGATCGCGCAGGAATTTCGGCAACCAACGGGGCAACAGGTTGAATTTTTCGAGTTCATCGCCGGCAAGCGGCACCCAGTGGAAATTGAGGTCATGCCCTTCGTCCTGCCGCTCGAGCCAGGGCGAATTGCCATTCGGCCCCTGCCCGGCAGCGTTACCGCATAGAAAAATCCGAGCTCGTGAAAATCCTCGCCCTGGCGGAAATAAAAGCTCTCGGAGGTGGCGAGCATCGGCCCGATTTCGGCTGGCATGGCCAGTTCCTCGGCAATCTCGCGCGTCAGGCTAAGGCGGCTATCCTCGCCCAGTTCGACGCGGCCGCCGGGCAGCATGGCGAAGTCGTCGTCATCCTCGCGGCAGATCAGCACGTGGCCATCGGCGACGATGATTCCGGCAACGCGGAAATTGAAACGGCCTTCCTTCATGGGAAAGCTCAACACATGGCGTGCGGTCACGCTTGGCCTCCCAGTTCGATGAGGACGATTTCAGGTGCAGCATCGAAGCGCAGCGGCAGTCCGGAATGACCGAGGCCGGCGCCGACGATCAAATGCCGTTGATTTTCAATGATATGACCATGCAGATACCGCCGGCCATAGCGCGACGGCACGACAGGCGCAAAGCCGAAGAACCGGATCTGGCCGCGATGAACATGGCCGGAGAGGGTCAGCGCGACGCGGGCGGGGACATCGGGAAAAATGTCGGGTTCATGGGCCATGAGGATGATGGGCGCATTATCCGTGACCCCTGCCAGGGTGGCATCGAGATCGTGCAGCGGCGTGCCGTCGTCGAATTCCGTACACTGATCGCCGAGCCCGGCCAGCCAGAAGTTTTTGCCGTGCCAGGTCAAGGGGATAGCCTGGTTGATGTGGACCGGAATGCCTACCTTCTCCAGCGCATTTTTGGCTGGCGGGTTAGGTAAAAAGCGGTGCCGCTTGGCGATGAGGCGGGGATAATCGTGATTGCCGAGGACGGCATGGACGCCGAGCGGGGCCTGCAGGCGGGCGAGGACGCGGGCCCAGTCATGGGGCGCGACGGGTCGGCTGAAGCGGGGGCCGTCCTCGAAATCACCCACAAGCAGGATGATATCGGGGTTTAGCGCATTGGTCTTTTCGACAATGGCTTCAAGGGCTTGAAGGCCAATCCAGGGTTCGGAAAAATGAAAGTCGCTGAGCATGGCGATGCGCAGTTTCAGGTCCTGCGGCCAATTGGGAATGTCAGGCGCATAGCGGCGCACGACGATATCGGTATGGCCGATCCAGCTATGGGCGCCGAAGAGGCTGAGGAGGCGCTGGAGGATTGGCGCCATGCTCAGTCCTCGCCCCCTTCTTCCTCAAAGAGATTGGCCTGCAGGCCGACAAAGCCCTGCGGCACGGCTTTATTGAGGTGCTGGAAGGCGATAGCGGTCAGCATGCGGCCGCGCGGGGTGCGCTGGATGAAGCCTTGCTGCAGCAAATAGGGCTCGACGATTTCCTCGATGGCGTCCCGCGGCTCGCTGAGCGCGGCGGCAATGGTCTCGATACCGACGGGGCCGCCATTGTAGAAATCGGCGATGGTATTGAGGTAGCGCCGGTCCAGCTGATCGAGCCCGCGCGCGTCAACATCGAGGCGTAAGAGTGCCTTATCGGCTAGCACACTGTTAACCTCTGACACCCCGTCAACGAGGGCAAAGTCAATGACGCGTCGCAACAGGCGACCGGCAATGCGCGGGGTGCCGCGCGAACGTCGCGCGATCTCAAGGGCGCCATCGGGCGCCATGGGCATGCCCATCAGACGCGCGCCGCGCGTGACGATCTTCACCAGTTCCTGCGGGGTGTAAAAATTGAGGCGGACAGGAATGCCGAAGCGGTCGCGCAGCGGCGTGGTAAGAAGGCCCGCGCGGGTGGTGGCGCCGACAAGGGTGAATTTGGCGAGGTCGATGCGGACCGAGCGGGCGGCCGGACCTTCGCCGATAATGAGGTCGAGCTGAAAATCCTCCATCGCGGGATAGAGCACTTCCTCGATCGCGGGATTGAGGCGATGGATTTCATCGATGAAGAGGACGTCGCGCTCTTCGAGATTGGTCAGTAGCGCGGCGAGATCGCCGGCCTTGGCGATGACCGGGCCGGAGGTGGCGCGAAAACCGACGCCCAATTCCTTGGCGATGATCTGAGCCAGCGTCGTTTTGCCAAGGCCCGGCGGGCCGACAAAGAGGACGTGATCGAGCGCGCCGCCGCGTTTCTTGGCGGCTTCGATGAAGACTTCGAGATTGGCCCGCGCATCGGCCTGGCCGACGAAATCGGAAAAGCCGGACGGACGCAGCGCGACGTCAAGCGTTCCGTCGCGGCCAACTGCGGGGGAAGTAAGGTCGGTCACGCGAGCAATTCCATTCCGGGTATGCGTTTGGCGGCGTCTTTGTCGAAGGTGGCGACGGAGCGGCAGCCGCTGGCGGTTGCGAGCTGTGCGATAAACGCATCGACGAAGCCTACTTTTGGCTGGCGCGAGAGATGAGCGGCTTCCTCGACAAGATCAGGTTTTTCGATGACAAGGTCTGGGCTTTGCAGAAGAGCGAGCACAAGGTCGGCAATCTGCTCTTTGGAATAGCCGTAGCGCCTGTTCAAGAGCCAGGTAAACTCGGTCATCACGACAATGCCGACATAGGCTGGGTCATTGGCGGATCGCGCCGCAAAGAAGGCTTTGGCCAATTCGTGCTGCCGTGCATCGTCAGGCACGACAAGGCGCAGCAGCACATTGGTATCGACGGCAATCATCTGCGAGTAGCGCGGTCAAACCGCTCAGCCACTGCTTCGGCGATGGCATCGTCCATTTCTTCGATGGTGAGATGCTTGCCGCTGGGCGGTTTGCCCAAAAAACCTGCAAGATCTACGGCCCGTAGGGTCCGCGGCCTCACGATGGCTTTGCCGTCATCCATGATCCACTCCACTTGCGCGCCTTCGCTCAACCCAAGAAAGTCCCGCACTTCCTTGGGGACTGTGGTTTGACCTTTGCTAGTCATCCGACCAACAAAAGTCTCCTTCCGAGAACCAGACATCCACGCTCTCCAAAATTTCCTTACAAAGCAAAATAGTAAGGAACACGAGAAAATGCAAGATTATTGACTCAGTTCCCTCAGCCCCAACCGGATCAGCTTCTCGGTCGCGGTATCCTCACCCTCTTTCGCCACAACCCGTGCCAGCGCAGCGGAAGCCTGGGCGCTGGAGTAGCCGAGATTGGTGAGGGCTGACACGGCGTCGGCGACGTTGCTGCGGGCGACGCCTTCGCCCAAGGCGGTTTGAAGGCCGAGCGTGCCGGCGTCGATACCGCCGATGACGGGAACCTTGCCCTTGAGTTCGGTGACGATGCGGACGGCGAGTTTGGGGCCGACGCCATTGGCGCGACCGACCATAGCCT
Source organism: Devosia sp. Root685 (assembly GCF_001427875.1). Classification (GTDB taxonomy): domain Bacteria; phylum Pseudomonadota; class Alphaproteobacteria; order Rhizobiales; family Devosiaceae; genus Devosia. The sequence goes on from NZ_LMHK01000002.1 coordinate 1,129,297, forward strand.
TGTCCTGCAGGGCAATGGCGCTCGACAATTCGGCCGGCGACAGGACGGAGAGAATGGCAAGCGCGACGCGCGCGCCGACCCCCTGCACCGTGGTCAGCAGCAGGAACCAGGATTTTTCCGCTTCGCTGGCAAAGCCAAAAAGGCGGATGAGATCTTCGCGCAGGATCGTCTCGATAAAGACGACGGTTGCTTCGCCGACGCGTGGCAGGGACTGCAGGGTGCGGGTAGAACAGTGCACCTCGTAACAGACGCCGCCGCAATCAATAAGCACCCAATCGTCACCAAAACTGTCGACCAGGCCCTTGAGCTTGCCGATCATAAAAGCGCTCCCATGCGACGTGCGGAAACCCGGTGGTGGGCGTGGCAAATGGCGACGGCCAGGGCGTCCGCAGCGTCGGCGCCTTTGAAATTGGCTGTGGGCAGCAGGGTGCGCACCATCAGTTCGACCTGTTTCTTGTCCGCGTGGCCCGTACCGACCACGGATTTTTTGACCAGATTAGTGGCATATTCGGCGACAAAAAGCCCGTGCTGCGCCGGGGTGACCAGCGCCACGCCGCGCGCCTGCCCCAGGATCAGCGCCGAACGGGGCCCGGCATTGACGAAGGTTTCTTCGACCGCCGCTTCCCCGGGCTGGTGCTGGGCCAGCACTTCCTTGAGGCCTGCGGCCAGCATGGCGAGGCGATCGGCCAGCATGCCATCGATCGGCGGCGTGACGGTTCCGGCCGCCACAAAGCTCAGCCGATTGTCGAGCGCATCGACAATGCCCCAGCCGCAGCGGCGCAGCCCTGGATCGATGCCGATGATTCGAACACTCTTGCTCATGGCGATCCTTCTAGCAGTTTCAACGAACCTACCAAGACCAAAGTGAACAAAACAGAAACTTCGTCGCGCCAAGAACCTGTGATAGCTCAAAATTTACCGAATGGAGAAACGGGGTATTCAGAAACGGCGCCCTAGGGTCTTCCGGGACGCAGGGATATTGATTCAGCATGACGGGGCTAGCAACGGCGCTACCGAAGCAGGCTTGGCTTTGGGTTTTCCGCAAAACACTGCTTATGACAGGCGTTTCGGTCGTTATCTCGGTGATGGCGACCGTTGTCTTTATGGCGACGTTTTCCGCCGGCGTGGACATGCCCGGGCTGATCGTCTCCATCGTCATGCCAATCGGCCTTGGTGGACCGATGATCCTGGCATTCGCCATCGGCACGGAGCGGATGCGCTATGCCAATCAGCAATTGCATCGCCTCGCCACCATTGACGGCCTCACCGAGGTTCTCAACCGCCGCGCTTTTGCCAGCGCGGTTGAAAAATATTGCACGGCGCCGCATCGCCGCGGCGTGCTGCTGGTGATCGATGCCGACCATTTCAAAGCCGTTAACGATCGTTTTGGCCATGACCAGGGGGATGAAGCGCTCAAGCTCATTGCCCAGCGGCTAAGCCGCACCATTCCCCGTGACGGCCTTGTGGGGCGGCTCGGTGGAGAGGAATTCGGCATTTATTTGCCCGGCATGGATCTGGCTTCAGCCGAAGAGGTAGCCGGCGCGGTGCGCCGCGCCATTGCCGAAATCGACTTCAGGCCCGAGAACACGCAATGCCCGCTCTCGGTGAGCATTGGTGGGGCATCCCACGCCAAACCGATCATATTCAGAACGCTTTATCGCGAAGCCGACGAACGTCTCTATAGCGCCAAGCAAAGCGGCCGCGACTGCGTCGCCCTGCCCCAGGCGGCCTGACCATCGCATTTCTCTTCCTCTCTTCGCCTCACCGTTCAAGAGCCAGAAGGTTGCCAGCATGATGTCACCGCGCGCGGTCAACGGTTTGCAAAGCTGGTCCAGCGTTGCCCGCTGGACCCTCTTTGGCCCCTTGGCCTGTGTCATCATTGCGCTGGTTTATAATGCCGTCGCCTTTGCCGACCTCGGCGAGGAAGCGCTGCAGCGCGCCATGGTTTCGGCGATAATGCTGCCGCTTCTTCTTGCAGTGCCGCTGTTTTTCTATCTCTCGATGCGCATCCGCTCGCTCGCCATCATGAACCGGCGGCTGGGCCTTGTGGCGCGCACCGACAGCCTCACTGCCTGCCTCAATCGCGGCGCCTTTACCGCCAAGGTGGAAACGCATCTCTCGAGCAATGTCGGGCCGCAAACTGGCGCGCTACTGATCATCGACGCGGACAATTTCAAGGCGATCAACGATCTGCATGGTCACGATGCCGGCGACGAGGCCCTGACGATCTTGGCGCGGTCCATCCGTTCGGTGCTGCGGGCCGGCGATTTGATCGGGCGCATGGGCGGGGAGGAATTCGGCGTCTTCCTGCCGAGCGTTGATCAGGCCGAGGCCGAACAGATGGCCGAGCGGGTGCGCCGGGCCGTGCAACTGGCGCAATTTTCGCCGCGCGGCCAGACCTATGCGCTGACGGTCAGCATCGGTGGCGCGGTCTTTGACGGCACCACCAATTTCACCGAGCTTTTCCACATTGCCGACCAGCGGCTCTATGGCGCCAAGCATTCGGGTCGCAACCAGGCCGCCATCGTCCATACGCTCGATCAACCGCCGGTCGACTATAGAAAATCGGCGTGAAAAAGGGCGGTGTGAACCGCCCTCAAACATGCTGCTGAGATTGCGAAGTGTCCGCTGTGACTTAGCCAGCTATTTTCGCTGCGTCTTCTTCGCTGATGTCGAAGTTCGAATAGACATTCTGCACGTCGTCATCTTCTTCGAGCGTCGCGATCAGCTTCATCAGCGTTGCGCCCTTTTCGGCGTCGATCGGGGTCTCGTTCTGGGGCTTCCAGATGGCCTTTACCGATTCTGCTTCCCCCAGCACCTTTTCAAGCGCGGCGGAGACTTCGGCCATGGCTTCGAAGCTGGTATAGATATAATGGCCTTCTTCATCGCTCTCGACATCGTCGGCGCCGGCCTCGATGGCGGCTTCCATGACCTTGTCGTCCGAGCCGGCCGCAAGCGGATAGGTGATTTCGCCGACGCGATCGAACATGAAGCCGACCGAACCGGTTTCGCCCAAAGCGCCACCGTTCTTGGAGAAGTAGGAGCGCACGTTCGAAGCGGTGCGGTTGCGATTGTCGGTCAGCGCTTCGACGATGACGGCGACGCCGCCGGGGCCGTAACCTTCATAGCGGATTTCGTCATAGTTCTCGCCATCGCTCCCCATCGCCTTCTTGATGGCGCGATCGATATTGTCCTTGGGCATGGACTGCGAGCGGGCATTGGTGACAGCCAGGCGCAGACGCGCATTGAAGGCCGGGTCAGGCATGCCCATTTTGGCGGCGACGGTGATTTCGCGCGCCAGCTTGGAAAAGACCTTGGAGCGCACCGCGTCGCTCTTGCCCTTGCGGTGCATGATGTTCTTGGCGTGTGAATGGCCGGCCATTCGCGCACTCCGATATTAGTGAATTGGGGTCAGGTGGTGCCTTATAAGCAAGCATGGCCCACTTGTGAAGCGCCGGGAGGCAAGACGGCTCAAGGCGCCTGCTTGACCTTGGCGACGCGCAGGGTGACGGCCCCGATGCCACGATTGACCGTCTCGGCCAGGGCTTCGAGCTCGCTCGTGGTGAACCCGCCGGTCACGATGATCCACTCCGAATAGATGGGCGTGCTGACGACGGGCGAAGTGACCACCTGGCCATCGACCAGCAAATCGACCGCCTGGCCCACATGCTGCGTGGTGAATTCGGAAAAGACAGCCTGCCCTTCCGGGGAGAGCCTGATCTTGAGCACGGGCTGGCCGGTCATGTCGTCCGGCGCCACATCGGCCCTCAGCACATCGAGCGCCAGCGGCTGGGCATAGGCTGAGCCGGACAGGCCAAAAACCAGCAGCAGGGCCAAAAACACCGCTCTCATCGCTCGCCTACAGCGAAAGGCGGAACGGCCTGAGAGAGGGACCCGCCAATACGGACGGGATGGACGCTCAGGGCAAGGCCCGTCCTCGGATCGGTTTCGACCGCCACGCCGCAAAGCGTTGCTTCGCCTTCGGCGGGGGTAAAGCGCCCATTGGGGATGCCGGTCAGAAAGCGGTTGAGCGGCTCGTCGGCATCGACCCCGATGATGGAGTCAAAATCCCCGCACATGCCGGCATCGGCCATCAGGGCGGTGCCGCCCTTGAGGATGCGATGGTCGGAGGTAGGGATATGGGTATGGGTACCGACGACCAGGGTTGCCTTGCCATCGAGGAAAAAGCCCATGCCCTGGATTTCCGAGGTCGCCTCGGTGTGAAAATCGACAATGATCGCGTCGACGACCTCGCCAAGGGGCGCCGCGCCAAGGGCAGCCTCGACGGCGCGGAAGGGATCGTCCATCGGCTGCATGAAAACGCGGCCCAGCGCATTGACCACTAGCACCCGATGGCCATTGCGGCCCTCGACCATCATGGCGCCGCGGCCGGGCGCGCCGGGGGCGAAATTGATCGGCCGAATGAGCGTGTTTTCGCGCTCGATATAGGAGAGCGCCTCGCGCTGGTCAAAGGCATGATCGCCGAGCGTGACGATATCGGCGCCGGCATCGCGCAGCCCGCGAAAATGGGCCTCGGTGAGGCCGCGGCCATGGCTGGCATTTTCGCCATTGATGACGACGAAATCAAAGCCATAGGTGGCGATGATCCCCGGCAGGCGTTCGGCAATCGCATCGCGGCCGGATTTGCCGACGACGTCACCGAGAAAGAGAAGTTTCATAAGCAAGCCTCGAAGAATTCGACACCGTCTTCGGTGACGACCGCATCGAGCGGAATATCGTGTGGTTCGCGCGGAATGTGGTCAAAACCCTGCGCGGCAAAAGCGAGACCAACCAGCATCGGCCTTTTGCGCAGCGACGCGAGAGTACGGTCATAATACCCCCCGCCATAGCCGAGCCGCGTGCCGGCTTTATCAAAGCCGAGAAGCGGCATGAGGATCAGGTCGGGCTCGGAACGGGGGGCGAGATCGGAGGGCGCCAGCGTGCCGAAACCGGCTTCGTAAAGCGGCGCATCGGCATGCCAGACGCGAAAATCGAGCGGTTCTTCGACCCCGGAAACGACCGGCAGGATGACGGTTTGTCCGCCATCCATCAGCCGCACCAGAATGGGCTGGCAATCCACCTCGTCGCGAATGCGCCAATAGCCCGCAATGGCGTCTTCGGGCGCAAAGGCTACCTTGTCGAAGAAGTGGAAGGAAATGGCATTGGAGGCTTCGGAGCGGAATTGGGGAGAAAGGGCCTCGCGACGCGTCCGGGCCGTTTTGCGCAGCAGGGCCTTTTCGGCCTCTATTCCGTCTACCACTCTGCGCGCCTGTCTCTAAGACCGTAGGAATCAGGTGCCGCCCTGGCCGTGGGACGAGCGATCCCGGGAACCTACTTACGTAGGTGGGCGCCGTATGTCCAAGCCCACGGGCCTGGTCAGGGACAGCTCCCTTAGGATCGATTAAGGCCCCGGGGATATGTGTGTCCTCACGCGCCGGGCAGCCAACAAGATATAGGCGCTTCGGGAGCGAGGTGCAAATGCCGCAACAGCCCCTGCCACACATAATGTGTTATCGACGAAGGGAAGAAAGAACCGAAAATGCGCCATCTCATCGTCGCTTTGTTCTTCACCACCACATTCGCTTCATACAGTGCGTTTGGGCAGAGTTTTTCCGTTCCAACGCCCTCGGAGTCGTTCACACTGGAAAAGGCTGGACACTGCAAGGCAGCCAACTGTCCTGCCGTGATCCTACTGAGCGGCGCCAAAGGCTTTGGCGCACCGGCCTATGATCGCATCACTGAAGCGCTCAACGCCGCAGGGCTCGACTCCTACCGCCTGCATATCCTTTCGCCAGTAGACCTCGGTGCGATTGCCAATGCCGGCAGTGCAAGAGCACGTATTGACTACTATGACCGTCGCTACGCGGTTTGGCAGGCCGGCGTGCGGGCCGCAGCCGCACAATTGGCGTCGATGTCGATGCACGGAGGCAGGGTTGGTCTTCTCGGCATATCGCTCGGGGCACAGATCGCCATTTCGGCAGTAGCGGACACAGATGCGGTCGATGCGCTGGTTTTGGTCGACGGCGGTTTTCCGGCTGGCCAAAAAGTCGAAGCTGAATTCCTGCCGCCTCTTCTTCTCGTTTGGGGGGGAAGCGACACCGTTTTCAACCCAAACATCGCGCGCAATCTGCACGAACTGGCATTAAATCTCGGGAACACTGCCACCCTCGATATCTACGAGGGCGGCTCACATGACTTCTTTCTAAAGGACAACCAAAACGCGGAAAATGCGCAGCGCAAGGCCGCAGCATTTCTGGCCAACCAGCTTCAAGCTGATTAGGCGGCCTACTTCTTGAGCGCCTGCACGCCCGGGAGGGGCTTGCCTTCCATCCATTCAAGGAAGGCGCCGCCGGCGGTGGACACATAGGTCAGGGCGTCCTTGACCCCGGCATGGGCAAGCGCGCTGACCGTATCGCCGCCACCGGCGACGGAGATCAGGTGGCCGTCATGGGTACGCTTGGCGACGTGCTTGGCGATGGCGACGGTGCCCGCGTCGAACGGCTCCATTTCGAAGGCGCCGACGGGGCCGTTCCAGATGACGGTGTGCGCATCATCGATCGCGGCATTGATGCGCTCGATCGACAGGGGGCCGATATCCAAAATCATGCCATCGGGATCGACGGCATCGACGCCATAGAGGCGGGTCGGCGAATTGGCCTTGAAATGCCAGGAAACGACGGCGTCCACGGGCAGGATGATGGCGCAATTGGCCTTGTCGGCCTTGTCCATGATGCGGCGGGCGGTATCGGCGAGGTCTTTTTCGCAGAGCGATTTGCCGACGCCGTGGCCCTGGGCAAAAAGGAAAGTGTTGGCCATGCCGCCGCCGATGACGAGGCCGTCCACTTTGGTGACGAGATTTTCGAGGAGGTCGATCTTGGAGGAAACCTTGGCGCCGCCGACAATGGCCACAACCGGCTTTTTGGGTTTGCCGAGGCCGCGCTCCAGCGCTTCGAGTTCGCCCTGCATGGCAAGGCCGGCCGCGGCGGGCAGCAGATGGGCCAGAGCTTCGGTCGAGGCATGGGCGCGATGCGCGGCGGAAAAGGCGTCGTTGACATAGACATCGCCAAGGCTCGCCATGCGCTTGGCAAGCTCGACATCATTGGCTTCTTCGCCCGGATGGAAGCGGGTGTTTTCGAGAACGAGAACCGAGCCGGCCGGCGCTTCGTCGATCGCCGCCTTGGCGGCCGAAACATCGACCCAATCGGTGGCGACGAAGCCGACCGGGTGGCCGGTGACATCGGCTACGGCCGAGCAGACCTGTTCGAGCGAGAATTCAGGATCGACCTTGCCTTTGGGCCGGCCGAAATGGGAAAGCAGCACGGCCTTGCCGTCATGCTTGACGATTTCACGGATGGTGGGCAGCAGGCGCTCGATGCGCGTTGCGTCACTCACCTTGCCATCGGCCACGGGAACATTGAGATCGGCTCTGAGGAGCACGACCTTGTTGGAGAGGTCGAGTTCGTCGAGAGTCTTGAATTGCGCGGTCATGGACAGGCTCCGGAAGGCATACAGAACTTGAGCCTTGGCCTATCAGGTGTGGATGGATCGGAAAAGCGCCGAGACGAAGATTTGTCGTCTAGCTCCCAATGACAAGGTGGCGCATCTGCTGGCCGGCAAGGAATACCAGCGGGCTTAATGCCGTCCAGGCGGCAAGGCGCACGAGATCATCGACCATGACATGGCGCGCAAAGCCGACGCTCGCCCAGGGCGCCGTGCCGACAAGCCCGACAATGCGCCGGTGGCGCCTGAAGAGGTAGGCCAGCATCACAACAGCGGGGAGGGCAAGCAGCGTCAGGCTGTCCAAAAGCCCGGCCACGAACCAGGCCAAGGGCAGGGACGCGTGAAAGCGGCGGGTGAGGTGGAACATGGATCCGCTCCGGGCCTTGCTGACAGCCAAGAAAATAGACCGATTTGGTGACAGGACGTTGACGGGACTTGACCCGGACCTTGGGGCCGCCCTGATGGATGAAGGGGTCAAATCTGGAGGTGATTCCTTGACCCATCCCGACCAAGTTCTTTCCCCGGCCGAGGCGGCCCGCGCCTGCGGCATTTCGGCCAAGGCCTTGCGGCTCTATGAGCAGCGCGGCCTGATCGCGCCTGTCCGCAGCGCCAATGGCTGGCGCCACTATGGACCCGGACAGATGGCGCGGATCCGCGAGATCGTGGCGCTGCGCGCCCTGGGGCTCAGCCTTGCCCAGATCGCGGCAGTGCTCTCGGGCGAGAGCCATGACCTCGACGAGGCTCTCGCGGAACACCAGACGCGCCTTGAGGGCAATCTTGCGAGCCTACGGGATGCCATCGAGCGGGTGCGCGTTTGGCGCAATGATCTCAGCCAGGGTCGGATACCTGATCTTGCCGATCTGGCGACGGGGCAGCCTGCCGTGTCGCTGGCGCTGCCCTGGCCCTGGAATGGCGAAGCTTTCTTAATGAAGAGACTTGCGCCGGTAACCTACCTTGTCGGGCCGCTCGGCAGCGGCAAGACGCGGCTTGCCATGGCGCTGGCCAACGCGCTGGGCGGGACATTTGTTGGGCTCGACCGAATAGAGCCAGGCGAGGTGCCAGTGGCGGCCATGCGTGACCTCGACTGGTTGCTGGACGATGGGGCGACGGACAGCCCTGCCCTTCGCGCGGTGCTGACGGGCATGGTTTTGGAGAAAGAGCGGCCGGTCGTGATCGACTTGCTCGAGGATGGCATGGATGAAGCAACGCAACTGGCGCTGGGTGGCTGGTTGCGGCGGCGGGGCGCGGGCGATACCCCGCTCGTTGTCATGACGCGATCAAGCGCGGTGCTCGATCTCGATGCGGTGAGCGCCGGACATGCGATCCTTTATTGCCCGCCCAATCACAGCGTGCCGTTCGAGGTTTTGGCTGTGGCGGGCTCGCCGGGATATGAGAGCGTAAGCAATTGTCTGGGGACGCCGGAAGCGCGGGCGAGGACGGCGGGGATGGTGGCGCGGATGGGTTAGCGTCGTCCGTATGCGCTGCCCCACCCCCTCCCGGCCTCCCCCATCAAGGGGGAGGTGAAGGGACGGTGATTTTGGCGAGATAGCGCAACATACGCGATGCAGCACCTCCCCCTTGATGGGGGAGGATGGGAGGGGGTGTCGGCAAACTCAGTCTCGCGCAAACAGCCCCGGATAATCCGTTACCAACCCATCGGCGTCCAGAGTAAGAACCGCCTCGAAATCATCCGACTGAAACCGGAAGTGACCGGCATCGATACGCGTATAAACCTGCTCGGCGCGCCGGACCTCCATGGTCGTGGCGTCGATCCAGACCATGGCGAATTTTTGGGGTTTTCCGTCCGACCATTCGGTCCGCCAGATGGGCAGGGAATTGGTCATGGGCGTGGGCCAGATATCGACATCGACGCAGCCCCTAAGCGCGGCAATGGGCTCGGCGCGGTCGTCCGACCAGCCGCCCTCTCCGTCGCAGAACAATTCCAGCGCCTGGCCGTCGGCCCGCTCGATCTTGAGGGTGCGCGTATGGCCGTTCTCGTCGAGTTTGATGCGGTAAAAAAGCCCGAAATCATTGCCGATGATCGCGCCGCGAATGCGCGTATCGCGGCCATTGGCGATGATGTGGCAATGTTCCAGGGTCTTGAGGTCAAGACCACGCCACCGACAGGACTGATTGAGGCTCAAAACGCTTCTCCCGACACGCGTTGCATTTGCAGCAAATGTGCGGCGGGAAAGCAAGGGAGAGGCCAGCGATTACAACGGCGGCGTGACGCTGTCGCGGATGGTGTGGAAGGTGGGGAGCGCGGTTTCGAGCCCGTCTGCATCGGTCACGCAGGAAATCGCCGTACGGCCCTTCGCGGTTTCGACCATGGAGAGGACGAGGCGCACATGCTCGGCATTCTTCTGCTTGGGCTGGCCGATGAATTCGTGGCCCTTGTAGCCATGGAGTTCGAAGGCGGCGTCGGAAACGGGTTCGAAGATGGACGACATGCCATCCCTCGCCATGGCGATCCAACCGGGCGAGCCGATCTGTTCGTTGATCTTTTCCATGGTCAGGCCGGCATTGGCCGGCACGTCCTGAAAACTGACCTGGCAGAGATATTTTTCGCCCTGGAGCGGCGCCGGATCGCCCGAGGCGGTTTTCACGCCAAAGGTGACATTGTAGGGCGGCGGCGAAGTAGTGGGTTCGACGACGAATGTATCGGGCAGGTTTACCGCAAGGCCGGTTGCGTCTTCAGCGGCGAAGGCCGGCGTTGCGAGAACTGCGGTCAGAAGAACCAGGGAGAAAGCAAAACGCATGGCAAAGCCCGGACGGTGATGGTTTTCCCTACGGTTATGCCAAGAGCATGGCAACAAGACGATTGGCCAAATGGTCGCCCTTTTTGGGCTCGTCCTCAAAACACCCACCGCGTGTCACCCCGACCTAAAGCGGGGTGACAATCGAGTTGTTGGTGGCCTGGGTGCACAAGCCAAAAGAAAAAAGGGCGCCTTGCGGCGCCCTTTCATTTCCGCTTGGCAAAAACCGCTTAGAGCGTCTTGCCCAGCGCCACGGCCGTGTCGGCCATGCGGTTGGAAAAACCCCATTCGTTATCGTACCAGGAAAGGACGGAGACGAAATTGCCGTCCATCACCTTGGTCTGGTCGAGCGCCACGGTCGAGGAATGCGGATCGTGGTTGAAGTCGATGGAAACGTTGGGCTGCTCGGTATAGCCGAGCACGTTCTTGAGCTCGCCATCCGCATAGCGCTTCACGGCCGCGTTGATCTCGTCGGCGGTCACATTGCGCTTGGAGATGAATTTCAGATCGACGCAGGAGACGTTCGGGGTCGGCACGCGGATCGAAACGCCGTCGAGCTTGCCCTTGAGTTCGGGCAGCACGAGGCCAATGGCCTTGGCAGCGCCGGTCGAGGTCGGGATCTGCGAAAGGGCTGCAGCGCGGCCGCGATAGAGATCCTTGTGCATGGTGTCGAGGGTCGGCTGGTCACCGGTATAGGAATGGATGGTGGTCATCATCCCCTTTTCGATGCCGAATTCCTTGTGCAGCACATAGGCGAGCGGCGCGAGGCAGTTCGTCGTGCACGAGGCGTTGGAGATCACCACGTCGTCCTTGGTGAGGGAGGCGTGGTTGATGCCATAGACGATGGTCTTGTCAGCGCCGTCGCCGGGAGCGGAGATGATCACCTTCTTGGCGCCGGCCTTGAGATGGGCCGAGGCTTTTTCCTTGGAGGTGAAAATGCCGGTGCATTCGAGCGCGATGTCGACATTCATGGCGGCATGCGGCAGCTCGGCGGGATCGCGCACGGCGGTCACCTTGATCGGGCCACGGCCGACGTCGATGGTGTCGCCCGATACCGTCACCTTGTGGGGGAAGCGGCCATGAACGCTATCGAAGCGCAGGAGATGCGCATTGGTCTCGACCGGACCGAGATCGTTGATGGCAACAACTTCGATATCGGTGCGGCCGGATTCGATGATGGCACGCAGGATATTGCGGCCGATACGGCCAAAACCATTGATGGCGACGCGAACTGCCATGTTTTAACGCTCCTAGAGGGGAGAAAGGAGAAAGGGAGGCGCGGCTCTCTTACAACTGTGCGGTCACCGCTTCAACAACGGCCTTGGACGTAATGCCAAAGTGGGCATAGAGCGCGTCAATTGGTCCCGACGCACCGAACGAGTGCATGCCGACAAAGCGGCCCTTGTCGCCGAGCAGCTTGTTCCAGCTCATTTCGATGCCGGCTTCGACCGCCACGCGGGCCTTGGCCTTGCCGAGCACCTCGGCCTTATAGGTGTCGGACTGCTTGGCGAAGAGTTCCATGGACGGCACCGAAACGACGCGGGCTTTGATGCCCTGTTCGGTGAGGGTTTTTTGGGCTTCGACGGCGATGGCGACTTCCGAGCCGGTGGCGAAGATAATCGCGTCGGCATCGGCGGGGCCGATCAGCGAATAGGCGCCCTTGGCCGATTTGTTCTCGGCCGAGTTTTCAAGGCGGACGGCGGGAAGATTCTGGCGCGAGAGCGCGAGAATGGACGGAGCCTTGGTGGAGGTCATCGCCAGTTCCCAGCACTCGGCGGTTTCAACCGCATCTGCCGGACGGAAAACCAGGAGGTTCGGGATGGCGCGGAGCGCGGAGAGATGCTCGACCGGCTGGTGGGTCGGGCCATCTTCGCCGAGGCCGATGGAATCGTGGGTCATGACATAGATGACGCGCTGTTCCATCAGGGCCGAAAGGCGGATGGCGGGGCGGGCATAGTCGGTGAAGACCATGAACGTGCCGCCATAGGGGATGAGACCGCCATGCAGCGCCACGCCATTCATGGCGGCGCCCATTTCGTGCTCGCGAATGCCGTACATCATATAGCGGCCAAGACGATTGTCGGCCTGGAAGGGCAGCGTCTCGGGCGTATTGGTCAGGTTCGAGTGGGTCAAGTCGGCCGAACCGGCCAGGGTTTCCGGCACGTTCTTATTGATGACTTCGAGCGCCATCTGGCTCGACTTGCGGCTCGCGACCTTGGGCTTGTCGGCGACGAGCTTTTCCTTATAGGCGGCCATGACGGCAGCAAAGTCAGCCGGCAGCTTGCCCGACATGCGGCGGGTAAATTCGGCCTTGTTGGCATTGGCCGCAAGGCGGGCTTCCCATTCGCCACGCACATTCTGCGAACGGGTGGCGGCAGCGCGCCAGGCGTTCAGAATATGGGCCGGAATTTCGAAAGCGGGATAGTCGATGCCAAGCGCAGCTTTGGCGCCGGCGAGTTCTTCAGCGCCGAGTGGAGCACCGTGGACCTTTTCCGTGCCGGCCTTCTTCGGGGCGCCGAAACCGATCGTGGTCTTGGCGGCAACGAGCGTCGGCTTGTCCGTGGACGCCTTGGCCTGGAGAAGCGCCTTTTCGACGGCGTCCTGGTCGTGGCCATCGACTTCGATCGTGTTCCAGCCGACAGCCTTGAAGCGGGCGATCTGGTCGGTCGAGTCGGCGTTGGAAACCTTGCCGTCGATGGTGATGTTGTTGTTGTCCCAGATCACGACGAGCTTGTTGAGCTTGAGGTGGCCGGCGAGCGAAATCGCTTCCTGGGAAATGCCTTCCATCAGGCAACCGTCGCCGGCGAGAACCCAGGTGTGGTGATCGACAATGTCGGAGCCGAATTCGGCAGCGAGCTTGGCTTCGGCAACGGCAAAGCCGACCGAATTGGCAAGGCCCTGGCCGAGCGGACCGGTGGTGGTTTCAATGCCCTCGGCATGGCCGAATTCGGGGTGGCCTGCGGTTTTCGAGCCGAGCTGGCGGAAATTCTTGATGTCCTCGATGCTCATGTCCTTGTAGCCAAGGAGATAGAGCGAGGAATACAGCAGCATCGAGCCGTGGCCGGCCGAGAGAATGAAGCGATCGCGATCGGCCCAGTGGCTATCGGCGGGATCGAACTTCATCACTTTGGTGAAGAGCACGGTGGCGATATCGGCGCAGCCCATCGGCAGGCCGGGGTGACCGGAATTGGCTTTTTCGACCGCATCCATGGAAAGGGACCGGATCGCATTGGCCAATTCGTTCTGCTGGGCTGTATTCGTCATCTTGCGGGCCGCTCTCTTAAGCTGAGGAAGGCTAGGAAAAAGGGGATAAGAGGCCTGATGGCACTCCTCCCAAAGGCGGGTTGAGGCATAACAGGTTCGGCCCTCCTGTCAATGTCGCCCAAGGCCCGAGGCGTCCAGTTTTGCTTGTGATTTGCCGGTCTGCGATTGCAATGGGGCTGGGGTTGGGGCAGGGTCATCAGGCTTGAATCGACGTTGCGTTAGGGGTAGTTGCGGCCAATGAGTGACGGACAGGGTGAAGACGGCCTCGCTGCAGCGGCAAAGCGCTTCGACGGCGCCATGAACCGGCTCGACCAGAGCCTTCAGGACATGACCGGCCGCCTGCAGCGGCTCAAACGCATCGAGGTCGATACGCAGCGCCTCGTGCAGGAGCGTGCGCGGCTCGCGACCGAACTCGACAAGACCTCGGCGCGCGCCAAGCGGCTCGACGACAGCGCCCACGATGTTTCCCGCCGCCTTGTTGAGGCCATGGAAACCGTGCGTTCTGTGTTGGCGAAAACGGAGTAGCCGATGCCCGAGGTCAATGTTGAAATCAACGGCCGCAAATATCGCATGGCCTGCGAAGAGGGCCAGCAGGGTCATTTGATCAAGCTGGCCGAGCGGTTCAATGCCAGCGTCGAAAGCCTCAAGGGTGCCGTCGGCGAAATCGGCGACAACCGGCTTACGGTGATGGCCGGGATTGCCGTTGTCGACGAACTGGCGGAAGCGGAGCGGAAAATCGCGGCGCTCGAGGCCGAGGTCGAAACGCTGACCCAGGCCGGGCATGAAATTGCCGACGAGTTGGAAGCGACGGAAAAGGCTTTTGCGGGGAAACTTGATGAGGCCAGCAGGGTGATCGAGTCGATCGCCGGGGTGCTGGACGAGACGGCTACGTTGCAGGGGTAAACCTGGTAACTCTCCCCAATCACCGGACTTCCTTCTCCCCTTGCGGGAGAAGGTGCCCGAAGGGCGGATGAGGGGTATTCTTGCTGGGCGAGGCACAATCTCCTCTGCGGAGGAGAGAATACCCCTCACCCTGGATTTTTGCTGAACGCAAAAATCCTGTCCCTCTCCCACAAGGGGCGAGGGGAGGATCGAGCGTGTGGAAGCAAAAACTCAGAACTGCGCCGTCACCGGGTCAGACCCAATCCGCCCATCGGCGGCATCGAGGCCGTTGATCGCGCCTTTGTCGGCGTCGCTCAACGAAAAATCGAAAACATCGAAATTCTCGACGATGCGGCTCGGGGTCACCGACTTTGGAATAACGACAAGGCCTTCTTCGATATGCCAGCGGATGATCACCTGGGCCGGGCTTTTGCCGTGGCGCTGGGCGATACCGGCGATGACCGGATTATCCAGCATCTTGCCCTGACCGAGGGGGCTCCAGCTTTCGGTGATGATCTTTTTGGGCTCATAGGCGGCGCGGAGCTTGCGCTGCTGGAAGCGCGGGTGGAGCTGGACCTGGTTGATGACGGGCAGCACGCCGGTCGCGTCGGCGAGATCGTCGATATAGGTGCCTTCAAAGTTCGAGACGCCGATGGAACGGGCCTTGCCCTCTTCCTGAAGACGGATCAGCGCTTTCCAGGTTTCCACATATTTGCCGCGATAGGCCGAGGGCCAGTGGATGAGGTAGAGGTCGACATAGTCGGTGCCCAAGCGCTGCAAACTGGCATCCATGGCGCGGAGGGTCTCGTCAAAGCCCTGATCGTCGTTCCAGACCTTGGTGGTGAGGAAAATATCGCCGCGGGCGACGCCGGAGCCGGCAATCCCCTGCCCCACGCCCTCTTCGTTCTGATAGACGGCAGCGGTGTCGATATGGCGATAGCCGGCCTTGAGGGCCGCATCGACGGCAGTGACGGCGACATCATTGGGGGTCTGCCAGACGCCGAGCCCGATCTGGGGAATGGAACGGCCGTCATGAAAGGTCACGTGTGGTTGCGTGCTCATCGTTTTATCCATTGCTGTGGGAGAACTGATGCCGAGGGCCCCGGCTTGATCGTCGGTTTATGATGAAAGAGCCGCCCTGCCAAGTTCCAAAAGAATCTTCCATACAAGACTATCCTTTCGTCTGATAACCCAAGGTCTAATCGACGGCACGATGCGAAAGTCTAAGCTTTGGGCATCCCGTTCCCTCTGCAAGGCGCAAGACAAAAGATGACCAAGTCGCTCAATGCCATCGCTCAGAAGCTGATGACACAAGGCCAGGGCATTCTCGCCGCCGACGAATCCGAAGGCACGATTGCCAAGCGCTTCGCCAAGATCAACCTGCCCAATTCGCTCGACCTGCGCCGCGACTATCGCGAAATGCTGTTCCGCTCGACCGACGCGATGCGCAACTATATCTCGGGCGTCATTCTCACCGAAGAGACGCTGGAACAATCGGCCGCCGACGGCACCCCGTTCCGCGCCATTCTCGCCGATGTCGACACCATTCCCGGCATCAAGGTCGACCGCGGCGCCTTCCCCATGCCCGGCGATAGCGGCGAAAAGATCACCGAGGGCCTCGATGGCCTGCGCCAGCGCCTCGAACGCTATGCAATGCTCGGCGCCGGTTTTGCCAAATGGCGCGCCGTCATCACCATCAATGACGTGGCACCCACCCGCAACAATATCCGCGCCAATGCCCATGCGCTGGCCCGCTACGCCATCCTCTGCCAGGAGGCCGGCATCGTGCCGATCGTCGAACCCGAAGTCGTCGGCGATGGCGATCCGGGCAACCACTCGCTTGAACGCAGCGCCCAGGTCACCGGCGAAGTGCTCGAAAACGTCTTCAAGGAACTGCGGCTGGCCGGCGTCGATCTCTCGGGCATGCTGCTCAAACCCAATATGGTGCTGCCCGGCGTCAATTCGCGCGACCGCCCGAGCGTCGAGGAAGTCGCCAAGCGCACGGTGGAGGTTTTAAAGGAACACGTGCCGGCCGCCGTGCCAGGCATTGCCTTCCTCTCTGGCGGCCAGACCGACGAAGAAGCGACGGCCCACCTCTCGGCCATGAACCGCATCCCGTTCAAGCCCTGGCCGATGACCTTCTCCTATGGTCGCGCGCTGCAAAACGTGGCGCTGCGCACCTGGGCCGGCCGCCGCGAAAATTTCCCCGCCGCTCAGGCCGCCTTCGCCCATCGCGCCCATATGAACTCGCTCGCCGCCCTTGGCGAATGGACCAACGAGCTCGACCGGGCCGCTTGATCGTCCCGATCAGGCCGCTTAATTTTTTATTGACGTCCCAACGTCACGACTGGCGCGCTCCTCTCCCGGAGCGCGCCTTTTTATTTTTGTGTATCCAAGGCGCCGGTGCGCGCGGCCCCACCCCCTCCCTTCCTCCCCCATCAAGGGGGAGGTGTCACCGAATTCGCATGGCGAATTCGGTTGGGGACTGAGGGTCGGGCAGAAAGGTGCGACAAACTCGATCTGACACCTCCCCCTTGATGGGGGAGGCTGGGAGGGGGTGAAGGGGAGCCACGAGCCACGAGCCACGAGGACGTGGCAGGAAGCATCGGGGCGAGCCCACGTGGTTCGAGGCTTTGCTTACGCAAAGCACCTCACCATGAGGGCGACTTGGGGCGCCCACATTGCCACCCCTCCCACCATACCCTATTGGAGGCCGGTCCCTTTCTTGCCAAAATGGCGTTTTACGGGACACGCAGCGTCTTCTCCGGGAAATCCATGGCTCCTCAGCTTTATCTCATTACGCCCGCCGATCCGGACCTTGCGCAGTTTCCGCGCCAGTTGATGGGTGTGCTGACCGGACCCGAGGTGGCCGCGCTTCTGGTGCGCCGTGGCGCGCTCGACGATGCGGCCTATGCCGAACTGGCCGAAAGGCTGGTGCAGATCGGTCAGGCGGCCGGCGCCGCGGTGCTGGTCGAGGACGATGCGGCGCTCGCTCGATCGATCGGCGCCGATGGCGTCCATGTGACAGCGGGCGGGGCCAAGGCCATTCGCGCCGCCGCAGAGGCGCTGAAACCCGATGGCATTGTCGGGGCGGGCAATGTGCGCTCGCGCCACGACGCCATGAGCTTTGGCGAGCTTGATATCGACTATGTAATGTTTGGCCCCCTCGGCGGCGCTGTTGATCCGCAGGCGGCCGAATTGGCACAATGGTGGGCCGAGACTTTTGAAGTGCCGGCCGTCCATTCCAATCCCGCCGCCGCCCCCGATGCAACAGACGAAACCGGCGCCGAATTCCTCGCCCTCTCCGATTGTGTCTGGGCCAAGGGCGATCCGGCGGTTTCGCTGGCCGCGTTTTCCGCTGCGCTGAAGGCAAAAGCATGAACTGGCGCGCCCCCCTCCTGGCCCTCACTCTCGCCGCCCTGCCCGCACTGGCCCTGGCCCAGGAACAGACCCGCTCGCAGGCGCAGGCCGATGAAGCCGCCAATATTTCCAATTCGATTTTCGGCGCATCCGAAACGGCCGACTTCGCCTTCGGCGCCTTCCAGCGCGGCTACTTTCTCACCGCGCTCGAACTGGCTTTGCCGCGCGCCGAACAGGGCGATGCCGCAGCCCAGACGCTGATTGCCGAAATCTATTCGAAGGGCCTCGGGGTCGCGCAAAATACCGAGCGTGCCGCCGGCTGGTATCAGCTTGCCGCCAACAATGGCGACCGACTGGCGATCTTTGAACTGGGCATGTTCTATCAGGACGGCTCCGGCGTGCCGCAGGATCGCAAGAAGGCGGCCGATCTGTTCCACGAGGCCGCCGACAAGGGCTATGCCCCAGCCAAATACAATCTGGCCTTGCTTCATGTCGAAGGCATCTATGCCGATCCGAGCCTGACCACCGCCGCGGCGCTGATGAAGGAGGCCGCCGATGCCGGCCTGCCCGAAGCCCAGTATGATTATGGCTCGATGCTGATCGAAGGCGCCGGCACGGCGCCCGACGCTGCCGAAGGCGCGCGCTATATCGGCCTTGCCGCCGAACAGGACCTGACCGCCGCCCAGATCGACTATGCGACCATGCTCTATCTCGGTCAGGGCGTTCCGCGCGACATCGAAGCGGCAGCCGGCTGGTATCAGCAGGCCGCCCAGGGCGGTAATCCCGTGGCGCAGAACCGCCTCGCCAAGCTTGTGGCGGTTGGCGAAGGCACCGCGCTCGACCTCGAAACTGCCGCCATGTGGCGGGCGCTGGCGCGGCGCCAGGGCCTGTCGGACCCCTCGCTCGACCGGCTGCTGGTCTCCATTCCGCCCGACGCGCTGGCGCGGGCCGAAGAACGCGCCCGCTTCTGGCCTTCTACCCCGCCCAGCATCGAAACCATCGCCAGCATTCCCACGGCGCCAAAGACCTATGGCCCGCCCCTGCCGGCCCCGACCGACATGGAAAATGCGCCAAGCCGCGTGGTGCTGCCCAATGGCGTGACCAATGCCAAACCGCCCGCTCCATTGCCCGCAAGCAAGCCCCCTCAGCCCGAAACGGCGGCTCCGGCAACCACCGAACCGGCGCAAGACCCTTGAACCGAGCCACGTTCTGAGGCAATAAGCCCGCCAAACTTCCAATTGAAGCGGCAGGGCCCTGGCCCCACGAGCGCCGCGTCGGAATGAAAATTCCGGCGGCGCCGCATGAACCGCATAAGCCAAGCGAGCACACACATGGCGCGTTCCGCCCTTCTCACCGTCATGGTCAACGCCGCCATCAAGGCCGGCAAGTCCCTGTCGCGCGATTTCAACGAAGTGGAAAACCTGCAGGTCTCCCGCAAGGGCCCGGCCGATTTCGTTTCCAAGGCCGATCTGCGCGCCGAACAGATCGTTTTTGACGAATTGCGCAAGGCTCGCCCGACCTATGCCTTCCTCATGGAAGAAGGCGGGGAGGTTGCCGGCACCGATGGCCAGCATACCTTCATCATCGATCCGCTCGACGGCACCACCAATTTCCTCCACTCCATCCCGCTCTTTGCCGTGGCCATCGCGCTACAGCGCGGCGACGAGATCGTTGCTTCGGTCATCTACAATCCGGTGATGGACGAGCTTTATACCGCCGAAAAGGGCGGCGGTGCCTGGCTGGCCGATCGTAAGCGCCTCCGCGTTGCCGAACGCCGGCACCTGTCCGACGCCGTGGTCGCAACCGGCATCAAGACCCAGGGCACCTCCAATGACGGGCTGCAGCTGCGCCAGCTCGCCCATATCAATCCCGCCGTCGCCGGCATTCGCCGCTCCGGCTCGATCGCCGTGGACATGGCCTGGCTCGCCACCGGCCGCTTCGACGCGCTTTGGGAAGCGGGCCTCAAACCCTGGGACGTGGCGCCGGGCCTTCTCATGGTCAAGGAAGCGGGCGGCCTGGTTTCCGACTATGCCGGCCAGCCCGGTTCGGTCTGGAACGGCCAGATCGTTGCCGGCAACGAGACCTTGCAGGGCGCTTTGCTCAAGCAGATCAGGCAGGTTCAGTAAATCTGGAATGTGGGCAACCCACCTAACCTCCCCCTAGTAGGGGGAGGGACCTATCGCGTTTGCCGAGATACTGGTGAGCCACCGGCAGACCCCTTCCCCTACCAGGGGGAGGCAGGGTGGGGGTTGCTTCTAGTTCCCCACGACCTCGCCCGCCGTTAACCTTTTCCATTGTCACGCCATTCTGCCGCCTCTACTCTTCCGCGTAGTTGATTTGCTGCGCGAGGGGCGAAGGTCAGGCACGATGACGCAAGGTTACGATCCCTATCACCTCGCCAGCCCCACCGTTTACCTCGTCAAGATCGTCATTTTCCTGGTGCTGGTTGCCCTCGTGGCGGCGATCCTGTTCACCCAGATCGTGACCTTCTTCTGGGCGAACCCCTTCATCAATTCGATGATCTTCTTCGCCCTCTTCATCGGTATCTTTCTCAGTTTCAGGCAGCTTTTCCGGCTGTTTCCGGAAGTGAAATGGGTCAATTCGCTCCAGGACGGCAATTCGGCCCAGGTGCGCCCGCCGGTGCTCCTGGCCCCTGTCGCCGGGCTTTTGCGCGAACGCATCGGGGAAGCGATCATCACGCCCTCCTCCATGCGCTCGATCCTTGATTCGGTGGGCAATCGGCTCGATGAAGCCAAGGACACCTCGCGCTACCTGACAGGACTTCTCGTCTTCCTCGGCCTCATGGGGACGTTTTATGGCCTTCTTGAAACCGTGAGTTCAGTGGCCGGCGTCATCAATGCGCTCGATGTGACCTCGGCTGACTCGGCCTCGCTCTTCACCAATCTCAAGGAAGGCCTCGCCGCCCCGCTTGCGGGCATGGGCACCGCTTTTTCGTCCTCGCTCTTCGGCCTTGCCGGTTCGCTGATCCTGGGGTTTCTCGACCTGCAAACGAGTCAGGCGCAGAATGCTTTCTATACCGACCTCGAGGACTGGATGACCTCGATGACCGAGCTCGACCATCCGGTCAGCGCCATGCAATCCAATGCCGGCGGGCCGGAAATGCAGGCCATGATCGACAGCATCGGCGCCACGATGCAGAACCAGAACTCGTCGCAGAACGCCATTCGCGCCATGGCCGAACTGGCCCGCGGCATCGATGGGCTGGTCAAACATATCCGCACCGAGCAAGAAGACCTGCGCGCCTATATCACCGAGCAAAGCGAGACCAACAGGAAGCTGCGCGACCTCATTGAAGCCATGCTCAACGAAACCGACAATACCGGGCGCCGGGACTAGGCCATGCCATCGAGCCGCTCACGCCGCAGGGTAGAGGCCAATTACTGGCCGGGCTTTGTCGATGCTCTTTCGAGCCTGCTGCTCGTCATCATCTTTCTGCTGAGCCTCTTCATGCTGACCCAGTTTTTCTTGGGGCAAGAAATCCAGGGGCGGGACACGGCGCTATCGCGGCTCAATAGCCAGATTGCCGAACTGACCGAACTGCTACAACTCGAACGGGCAAATTCGGACGATCTGACCTCGCAACTGGCGACACTGACCGCCACGCTGGCAACATCGGACGCGCAGAACCAGAGCCTGACCAGCCAGCTTTCCGGCATTGGCGCGGGCCTTGGCGACCGCGACGATACCATTGCCGGCCTCCAGGAGGACCTCCTCAACTCCGAAAAGCTCTCCGACGAGGCCAATGCGCAGGTGGCGCTGCTTAACCAGCAGCTGGCGGCCCTCCGGACGCAGATCGCGGCGCTGGAATCAGCACTCGAAGCCTCGGAAAGCCGCGATACGGAATCGCGCACCCAGATCGCCGATCTCGGCCGGCGCCTTAACCTCGCTTTGGCCCAGCGCGTGCAGGACCTGTCGCGCTATCGCTCCGACTTCTTCGGCCGCCTGCGGCAAATCCTCGAAGGCCGCGCCGATGTGCGCGTGGTGGGCGATCGTTTCGTCTTCCAGTCCGAAGTGCTGTTCGAGCCGGGCCAGGCCGACCTGACCGCCGCCGCATCGCCCCAGCTCGATGCGCTGGCCGAAGCCATTTTGCAGCTCGAAACGGAAATCCCAGCAGATATCAACTGGGTGCTGCGCATCGACGGCCACACCGATAGCCGCCCGATTTCCAATGCCCGCTTCCCCTCGAACTGGGAGCTATCGGCCGCGCGCGCGATTTCGGTGGCGCAATATCTCGTCAGCAAGGGGGTCGCCCCGGCCCGGCTCGTCGCGGCCGGCTTTGGCGAATTTGCGCCTCTTGATCCCGGCAATACCGACGAGGCGTTCAGGCGCAATCGACGGATCGAGTTCAAGCTGACGGAGGGGTGATTGGCGACGGCGCTCGCGCCGTCAAATCGCTCCGGGGGAGCGATTTGAGCCAATCACGGGTCGAGCCATGCGAGACCCCGGGCCAGCGTCTTGGCAGACACCAGACACAAATGACATTCCCGCTTTCGCGGGAATGACATCGAGTGTGGTCTATAGTTACAGCGAAACATCCCCCCGGAACTGCAACTTCGCCAGTTCCGCATAGCGCCCGCCCTTGGCCACCAATTCCTGATGCGTGCCCTGGTCGATAATCCTGCCCGCTTCCAGCACAAGAATCTTGTTGGCATCGCGGATGGTGGCGAGGCGGTGGGCGATGACCAAGGTCGTGCGCCCCTGCATCAGGTGTTCGAGCGCCAATTGCACCAGCCGCTCGCTTTGCGCATCGAGCGCCGAGGTCGCTTCATCGAGCAATAGGATCGGGGCGTTCTTGAGAATGGCGCGGGCAATGGCGAGGCGCTGTTTCTGGCCGCCCGAAAGCATGACACCGCGCTCGCCCACGATCGTATCGTAGCCCGAAGGCAGATCGACGACGAAATCGTGCACCAGCGCGGCACGCGCCGCTGCTTCGACTTCGGCATCGGTCGCACCGGGCTTGCCGAAGCGGATGTTCTCCGAGATCGTGCCGGCAAAGATCGTCGGCTCCTGCTCGACATAGGCAAAGCGCTGCCGCAGATCGAACAAACGCGTATCGCGAATATCGACGCCATCGACGCGGATGGTGCCGCCGGTAACGTCATAGAAGCGTTGCAGCAGCGAAAGTGTCGTGGATTTACCCGAGCCCGAGGGACCGACCAGCGCCACGGTCTCGCCCTTGGCGACCGAAAAACTCACATCGTCGAGCACGCGGCCGGGCTGGGTCGTGTCGTAACTGAAGGCGACATGCTCAAAGGCAACGGTTCCAAGCGGCGGCAGCGGCAGGGCGACCGGGTTCTTGGGGTCTTCGATCGTCGCCTTGGTGGAAAGAATTTCCATCAGCCGCTCAGTGCAGCCGGCAACGGTCTGCAGCGCCCCCATGACTTCGGAGACATTGGTGAGGGCGCCCGACGCCATCAGCGCATAGATCATGAACTGCGCCAATTGCCCGGCGGTGACCGAACCGTCGAACACGGCACTGGCGCCCCACCAGACAAGACCGACAAGCGCCGCTGTGCCAAGAAAGATAACAAGAGCGACGAGGATGGCGCGGGCGCTCAGCCGGCGCAGTTCGGCCTGATAGCTTTCCTCGCTGCGGCGGTCATAGAGCTCTGTCTGTACCTTCTCCTGGGTGAAGGCCTTTACCGTCCTTGTCGCGCCGAGCATTTCCGTCGCCATGGCGGAGAGTTCTGCCAGTGCATCCTGGGCCTTGCTCGACATACCGCGCAGACGTCGCGAATAGGCGACGACCGGGATCAGGATCAGCGGCGCGGCGATGACCACAGCCAGAGTAAGAACCGGGCTCGTCAGGATCATCATGATCAGCGCGCCGATTATGGTGACCATGGACCTGAGGGCCAGCGAGAAGCTCGACCCCACCGCGCTGCGGATGATGGAGACATCGTTATTGAGGCGGCTCGTCAGCTCGCCGACGCGCGTCGTATCAAAATAGCGCGCATCGAGGCGGAGAAGATGGCTGAACGCCGCTTGCCGCAAATCGGCAAGGACGCGTTCGCCGATAACTGAAATGAAATAGAAGCGCGCCCCACTCGCCACCGCCATCACCGCGGCAATGGCGATAATAAGCAGGCCATATTGGCTGACCTTGTCGAGGTTCTGCGCCACAAAACCCTGATCGACCACGCCGCCGAGCATGGCGGGAATGGCGAGCGAGGTGATGGTGGAAGTGAGGAGAAACAGTATCGTCAGCGTCAGCCGCACCGGATAGGCGAGGACGAACGGCAAAAGCTGGCGCAGCGGCGACAGGCGCCTGGGCTGCAGCTTGGCCGCAGAGATCACCGTGTCGCTGTTATTTTCCGCCGGAGCGGCCTGGTCGGTCATATGGAGTGCCGCATTCCGATTGCGCAAAGCCACCTCTAGGCGGCCGCTTGGATATAGGCTTCGCTCCTGCATGGAGCAACAGCCGGAAAACGGGTAAAATTGCCGCTCCCCTGCCCTTGCCTATTGGGGCTTCATTCTGTAAGAACCCCGGCAACACAAGTTTCCTGCTCTCCGGGCGCCACGGCGCCCGTTTGATTTGAGGCGAATACGATGAAGGCCGATATCCATCCCGACTACCACAACATCACCGTCGTGATGACCGACGGCACCAGCTATGTGACCCGCTCGACCTATGGCAAGGAAGGCGATTCGCTTCAGCTCGACATCGACCCCAAGACCCACCCCGCCTGGACCGGCGGCACGGGCCAGTTGATGGACCGCGGCGGCCGCGTCAGCCGCTTCAAGGAACGTTTCAAGGGCCTTGGCCTCTAAAGAAACGGTTCCGGCGACAGAATTGGAAAAGCCCGGCCTTTGTGCCGGGTTTTTTGTTGTTTGGCGATTTTGCACATGTTTGTCGGAGGGTGTGGCACTAAGCCATTCGGGCACGCCCTCGTGGTTCGAGGCGAAGCTGCGCTTCGCACCTCACCATGAGGGCCACTGGGGCGTTTAAAACGCACAAAAAAACGCGGCCCATAGAAGAGGCCGCGTTCTGATCTCGTGGCTGAAAAAGCCGCGCCCTAGATATTCGTGCCGATCGCCAAAAACTTTTCGCGACGGTGCTCGCGCGTTTCCAAGCGCGATTTCGGTGCGAATTCGGCCAGAAAATCGGAAATGGCGACGCGCGTCGAATCCATCACCTGACCATGGTGGCGATGGGCGCCGCCGGTCGGTTCGGGGATAATGCCGTCGATCACCTTGAACGCGAGCAGATCCTGCGCCGTGATCTTCTGGGCCGTGGCCATATCCTGCGCCTTGGCGGCGTCGCGGAAAAGGATCGAGGCGCCGGCCTCGGGCGAAATCACCGAATAGATGGCGTTTTCGAGCATCAGCACGCGATTGGCCGTGGCAATGGCGATAGCGCCGCCCGAACCGCCTTCGCCGATGACGATGGCGATATTGGGCACGCCAAGCTCAAGACCCTTTTCGGTCGAGCGGGCAATGGCTTCGGCCTGGCCGCGCTCTTCCGCGCCAATGCCGGGATAGGCGCCGGCTGTATCGACAAAGGAAATCACCGGAATATTGAACCGGTCGGCCATGTCCATAATGCGGACGGCCTTGCGATAGCCTTCGGGATTGGCCATGCCAAAATTGTGTTTGAGGCGCGTCTCGGTCGAATTACCCTTTTCCTGGCCGAGGACGGCCACGGGGAGCCCGTTGAAGCGGCCAAAGCCGGCCTGCAGCGCCGCGTCTTCGCCGAACTTGCGGTCGCCGGCCAGCGGCGTCCATTCGGTGATCAGCGTCGACACATAATCGGAAAAATGCGGCCGCTGCGGATGGCGCGCCACCTGGGTCTTCTGCCAGGGCGTCAGCTTTTTGTAGATTTCCACCAGCGCCTCGTCGGCACGGGCAGAAAGCCGGTTCACTTCCTCGTCGATGGACACGGCCTGATCGGTCGCGGCGAGGGATTTAAGTTCGGCGATCTTTGCTTCGAGATCGGCGACCGGCTTTTCAAAATCGAGATAAGACAGCATCCCACCCGCCAGTAAGGGTCTTGTGTGTTGACCCGGATTGTTCTGGGCCACGGCTCTTGCGCCCTAAAGTGGCCGGAAAGTGGCGATGGTTCAATGCCAAGTCAAGTTTTGGAAGGGAAATGCTTGGGATTTCTCCTCCATTCCCACAGGCATGACCCTATCCACCGGCCAGCGGATGGTGCGTTTCGACGAGATTGCGCAGTTTTTCATCGAGCACATGGGTATAAATCTGCGTCGTCGAAATATCGGCATGCCCCAAGAGCATCTGCACGACGCGGAGGTCAGCGCCCCCGGCAAGGAGGTGGCTTGCAAAAGCGTGGCGCAGAACGTGCGGCGCCACGCGGCTAGGCGAAATGCCGGCATCTTTCGCAACGTCTTTAAGATCCCGCGCAAAAACCTGCCGCTCCAGATGTCCACTTTCCCCTTTAGCCGGAAAGAGCCACTTGGCGTCCTTGGGCAGGGTCGCCACCCAAGCGCGCACCGCATCGCGCGCTTTGTCGTTCATCGGCACGACCCTGTCCTTGTTGCCCTTGCCGGTGACGGTAATAAAGCTGCCTTCCCGCATCACTTGTGCACGCTTTAAAGTAACAAGTTCGGAGACGCGCAGCCCGGTCGCATAGAGCAGTTCCAGGAGGCAATAGGTCCGCCGTGCCGCTTCTTCCCTGGCAGGTTTCGCCGGTTTGCTGGCGGACTGCTCGGCTGTGGTGAGCAATTTATCAACCTCGGCCACCGACAGCACTTTGGGCAGCGGCCGTCGCGTCTTGGGGCTCGAAACGATCCGCGTGGGATCATCGCCCCTGATCCCATCGGCGCACAAGAATTTGTGAAACTGCCGAATGGCCGAGAGATGCCGCGCACTCGACGAGGCCGA
This sequence comes from Devosia sp. Root685, assembly GCF_001427875.1. GTDB lineage: Bacteria > Pseudomonadota > Alphaproteobacteria > Rhizobiales > Devosiaceae > Devosia. The sequence continues at coordinate 1,155,921 of NZ_LMHK01000002.1, forward strand.
AAGACCCTCGGCCCTGAGCCCATCGAGATACCCCATCACCGTTTCGCGCGGGCAATCGAGGAGGGTCTGCTTTTTCCCTGCGACAAAGCCGGCATAATTGGAGAGATCGCGCCGATAGGCCGCAATCGTATTGGCCGCCGCGCCGCGCTCGGCGCTCATCATTTCAAGAAATGCGCCGATGAGATGACTCATTGGGCAGGCGGTGTGGCCGGGGTGCTGGTCACGTTTGGCGTCGGCATGCCCACCGGCCGGCTCGGCGCCGTTTCGCCCAAAAGCTCACGCGTCGGAATGCGCTGGGTGACGTCCTTGGGATTGGGCTCGACAAAGGAGACGAGCGCAAACATCCCCGCATAGACGAGGCCAGCCAGGAACAGAATGGTGATCAAGAGGCGAAAGAGTGTCGGCATGAGCTTTCCGGCGTTTTCGTGAGAAACTTTGCCACAGAAAGGTTTCCATCCGGTAGGCAAAATCGCGTTGCGCTTGACAGCTTTGGGCCGTATCGCTTCAACCGGCCTTAAGTTCGGAGGGCGCCTTCTTGAGCAAAACGGATACCGCCGCGCGATCGGCGCGCGCCAAGGCCCTCATCGAGCGGCTGGGCGGCAGGCCTCTCATCCTCGTGGGCATGATGGGCGCGGGCAAGACCACGGTCGGCCGCCGCTTGGCGGCGCGCCTGGGCCGCCGCTTTCTCGATAGCGACGAGGAAATCGAAAAAGCCGCGCAGATGACCATTCCCGAAATCTTCGCGCAGCGCGGCGAACCCGAATTCCGCACCGGCGAAATGCGGGTGATTTCGCGCCTCCTCAAAGAAAACGACCTGGTGCTCGCAACCGGCGGCGGCGCCTTCGTCAATCCCGAGACGCGGTCTTTGGTCAAGGCCGGGGCTATCTCGGTCTGGCTCAAGGCCGATCTCGATGTGCTGTTCGAGCGCGTCTCGCGCCGTTCCAATCGGCCGCTGCTCAAAACCGCCGATCCCAAGGGCACGCTCGAAAAGCTGATCGCAGACCGCTACCCCATCTATGCCGAGGCCGATGTCACCGTCTTGAGCCGCGACGTGCCGCAGGACCATGTGGCCGCCGACGTCATCTCCGCCCTTCTGCATCACCTGCGCTGAAAGTTTCGCTATGGCCGACATTTCCCACACAGTGCACGTCGCCTTGGGCGAGCGCGCCTATGACATTCTGATCGGCCCGAGCCTGCTCGACGATGCCGGCGCCATTTTGGCCGAAAAATTTCCCGGCCGCCGCTACGGTATCGTCACCGATACCGAAGTCGCCAAAGCCCAATTGCCGCGACTGACGGCGAGTCTCGATAAGGCTGGCCTCGCCCATCAGACGATCACCGTCCCATCAGGCGAAAGCACCAAAAGCTGGGAACAGCTGCAAAACGTGGTCGAAGGGCTCCTCGCCGCAAAGCTCGAGCGCAATGACCTCGTCATCGCGCTGGGCGGCGGGGTCATCGGCGATCTCGCCGGCTTTGCCGCTTCGATCACCCGCCGCGGCATGGATTTCATCCAGATGCCGACTTCGCTCCTGGCTCAGGTGGATTCCTCGGTCGGCGGCAAGACCGGCATCAATTCGCCGCACGGGAAAAATCTCGTCGGCGCCTTCCACCAGCCCAAACTGGTGCTGGCCGATCTCTCCGCGCTCGACACCCTGCCCCAGCGTCAGTTCGCCTCGGGCTATGCCGAAGTGGTCAAATATGGCCTGATCGACGACCCGGAATTCTTCGAATGGCTCGAAGCCAATCACGCTGAAATTTTCTCAGGTGGCCCGGCCCGCGGCGAAGCTATCGCCCGCTGCTGCGCCCACAAGGCCCGCGTCGTCATCGAGGACGAAAAAGAGATCGGCGTCCGCGCCCTTCTCAATCTCGGCCACACCTTTGGGCATGCGCTCGAAAAAGACACTGGCTACTCCGACCGCCTCCTTCACGGCGAAGGCGTTGCCATCGGCATGGTCCTGGCCCATACCTTTTCCAATCGCCTCGGCCTCGCGCCGGGTCAGGATTCAGGCCGCATCGCTGCCCACTTGCGAAAATCGGGCCTGCCCACCACATTGACTGACATCCCCGGAACCCTCGGCTCCACCGAAACCCTCATGGCCGCCATAGCGCAGGACAAAAAAGTCTCGCGCGGCGCGCTGACTTTTATTCTCACCCGCGGCATCGGCCAGGCTTTCATCGAAAAAAATGTCGATCCGGCCAAGGTTTCGGCGTTTTTGGAAGAGATGCGGGGGTAAGACACGTCCAACCCACGGTGTCATTCCCGCGAAAGCGGGAATCTCCGTTTTCGAACAGGGATTCCCGCTTTCGCGGGAATGACGCTGAGTGGTTGAATAGACCTAGGTCGAGGGCAAAACCTCGATATTGAGCGCATGGACCCGATCTTTGAGCTCGGCATCCAGCACTTCGAACACGGCGCGGTGTTGCGCGACGCGGCTCAAGCCGTCAAAATTGCGGGTCGCGATTCTCACCCGAAAATGGGTTTCGCCGCCTTCGCGCCAACCGGCGTGGCCGAAATGCTTGTTCGATTCGTCGATCACATCGAGGTGGAGGGGTGAAAACCGCTCGGTGAGTTTTGCTACGATTATGTCCCGCACGGACATGGCCGGTCTCCGATTGAAAATTAGGCATTTAACTAGGCGCTATGAAACAGCAATCCAAGCTCTTCGATGGAATTCGCATTCGACCGCGCAAGGAAGACAAGCCCGAGCCGGCTGAATTTTCCTGCGAATGGGAAGGCTGCGACGAGGCCGGGGAATACCGTGCGCCCAAAGGGCCGCGCAGCGAAGGGCAGTATCACCACTTCTGCCTCGAACACGTTCGCCACTACAACAAGGCCTTCAATTTCTTCGCCGGCATGAGCCAGGACGAGTTGGACGAAGCCCTGACCACCCCGCCCAAGGCGGAGTCGCGCTCGAGCTTTGCCACCGGCAATCCGCAAAATGCCCGCGCCTCGGCAAAGCCGGCAACCATGCGCCCCGGCGATAAATATGGCGACCCATTTGGCGTCTTCGCCAAGTATCGCCACCGCCAGTCCAAGGCGCCCGCCGCCGAACGCGTAAAACCGCTCAACGAGAACGACCGGCGAGCCTTCGAGCAGCTTGGCTTTTCCGGCCATGCCAAATCCGACGATATCAAAGCGGCTTACAAGAACCTGGTAAAGGTCCACCACCCGGACGTGAACGGGGGCGATCGCTCTTCGGAAGAAAAGCTCCGCACCATCATCGCGGCCTATAGCCACCTCAAGAAAGTGGGTTTTGTCGCCAAATAGTCCCGCATCCCGCGCAAGACGCTATCGTGACAACTTGGCTACCGGCACGTCAGCAATGCTGCTATAGAGCCACGGCGAATATGCCTCCTGCATAAAGAAAATCCCCCGATCCACGAGCCCTTGCCATGACCGAATTCACCAATCTGCCCGACACCGATTACAAGGCACGCGACCTTTTCGGCATCGATACCGACATGGTGGTCAAGGGTTACAAAGAGCGCACCGACCACGTGCCGCCGATCGATCCGGATTATCTGTTCGACCGCAACACCACGCTTGCGATTTTGGCCGGCTTTGCCTTCAACCGCCGCGTCATGGTCCAGGGCTATCACGGCACCGGCAAGTCGACCCATATCGAACAGGTCGCCGCCCGCCTCAACTGGCCGTTGGTCCGCGTCAATCTCGATAGCCACGTGAGCCGTATCGATCTCGTCGGCAAGGACGCTATCGTCCTCAAGGACGGCAAGCAGATCACCGAATTCCGCGACGGCATCCTGCCTTGGGCCGTGCAGAACAATATCGCCCTCGTTTTTGACGAATACGACGCCGGCCGCCCGGACGTGATGTTCGTGATCCAGCGCGTGCTCGAACAGTCCGGCCGCCTGACGCTTCTCGACCAGAACCGCGTCATCGTGCCCCACCCGGCCTTCCGCCTGTTCTCGACCACCAATACCATTGGTCTCGGCGATACGTCGGGCCTCTATCATGGCACCCAGCAGATCAATCAGGGTCAGATGGACCGCTGGAGCCTTGTCACGACGCTCAACTACCTGCCCCACGACAAGGAAGTCGGCATTGTTCTCGCGAAGAACAAAGCCTTCACCGAAACCGAGAAGGGCAAGAAGCTGGTCTCCAACATGGTGCGCCTCGCGGACCTGACGCGCTCGGCCTTCATCAATGGCGATCTGTCGACCGTCATGTCGCCGCGCTCGGTCATCACCTGGGGCGAAAATACCCAAATTTTCGGTGGCGATGTCGGCTTCGCCTTCCGCCTGACCTTCCTCAACAAGTGCGACGAACTCGAACGCCCTGTGGTCGCCGAGTTCTACCAGCGCGTGTTCGGCGAAGATCTGCCCGAATCCTCGGCCAATCTGGCCGTGACGGCTTAAATACAAGGCCCCCTCACCCGCCGCTTTGCGGCGACCTCTCCCCCAAGGGGGACTTCGAATTGGCCCGCAGGGCAAATCGCTCCGGTGGAGCGATTTGAAATGAGAAGGCCATGAGAGCTATGCTCGAATGGCAGGCCCGCAGGGCCGGGTGAGGGGCCTTTTTCGCAACGGGAACAAATCCCATGGCCCAGAACATCTACGATGATGCGGCCTTCTTCGAAGGCTACAGCCAGATTTCGCGCTCGCGACTGGGCCTTGCCGGCGCGCCCGAGTGGCGCGATGTGGAAGCCATGCTTCCTCCTCTGGCAGGCCTTAGCGTGCTGGACCTCGGCTGCGGTTTTGGTGCCTTCCCGCGCTATGCCGTCGAGCATGGCGCCGCCCGCGTTCATGGCGTCGATCTCTCCGCAAACATGCTGGCGACAGCCCGCGAGCGCTCCGGCGACATGCCGATCACCTATGAACAGGCCGACCTTGAAAGCTACGAGCCGGAGGCCGCCGCCTTCGATCTCGTCTATTCTGCGCTGGCCATCCATTACCTCGCCGATTTCGACCGCTTCTGCGCTATGGTCACGCGTGCCCTTGGCCCCAAGGGCGGCGACCTCGTCATCACGACCGAACACCCGGTCTGGGCCGCCCGCGCCGAACCCGATTTCCGCAGTGATCCCGACGGCACCCGCGTCTTCGCCTTCTACGATTATGCCGTGGAGGGCCCGCGCCAATCGAACTGGATTACCGAGGGCATCGTCAAATATCACCGCAAACTCTCGACCCTGATCATGACCATGCACCGCCATGGGCTCATGCTGCAGGCAATCGACGAATGGACGGCAACGGATGAGCGGATCGCCGCTAATCCCGCCTTGGTGGACGAGAAGACCCGCCCACAATTACTCCTATTGGCGGCGCATCTGGCGCCCTCTACCCACCGGACCTGACCATGGCACAGCCCCCGCGCAGCAAGCCCAACAAGCCCGACCAGACCCAGGCCTTCAAATCGGCCATGGGCGCCACGGTGCGCGCCATCGGGGCCAAGGCCGAACTCGAAGTCACTTTCACCGCCGACCGGCCGCTGCTGACTTCGGACAAGGCGCGTCTCGCCAATCTGCCGCGCTTGCCCACCAAGCGCGATATCGCCATTGCCCGCGGTCAGGGCGATGCCATGGCCATGCGGCTCGCCAGCCACGACCCTGATACGCACCGCAAGCGTAGCCCAATGGACCCGCAGGCCCGCGCCGCTTTCGATGCGTTGGAGCAAGCGCGTGTGGAGAGCCTTGGCGTCATCCGCATGCCCGGCATGTCGGGGAACATCCACGAAATGCTGGAAGACCGGCTTTTTCGTGCCAATTTCGCTGAGATCGACGACAAGAACGAAGCTCCGCTCGCCGAAGCGCTGGGACTGATGCTGCGCGAAAAGCTCGCCGGTGTCCCCGTGCCGCCCTCGGGCCATGCGCTGGTCGATCTCTGGCGCAAGGAAGTGGAAGCCAAGGCCTCGACCTCGATCGACAAGCTGCTCGCGACCTATGAGAACCAGGAAGATTTCTCCAAGGCCGTAAAAGCGGTGCTGCGCGACCTCAACCTGATCGCCGAAAGCGATATGGAAGACCCGGACGCGTCCGACGAGGACGACGCCAACGACAGCCAGCCCGAACAGGCGCAGGGCTCTGACCAGTCGCCCGAACAGGGCGAAGGCGAGAACGAGCAAGCTGAGAGCGAAGAAGACCAGCAGTCGGGCGAAAGCGAAGAAACCGGCGATGTCGAAGGCATGGAAGCCGACATGGCCGATGTCGACGACGACGCCGAGGCAGAAGCCGGCGAAGACGCGCCCATGCCGCCTCCGGCCAAGGACGGCGGCGAGCGCCTGTCCAACCAGTTCCAGTACAAGGTTTTCACCACAAAATTCGACGAAGTGGTGAAGGCGGCCGAGCTTTGCCCGCCCGACGAACTCGATCAGTTGCGCAGCCTTCTCGACAAGCAGCTCGAAAACCTCGCCGGTGCCGTCGCGCGCCTCGCCAACAAGCTGCAGCGCCGCCTGATGGCCAAGCAAAACCGCTCGTGGCAGTTCGACCTCGAAGAGGGCCTCCTCGATACCGCACGCCTCACCCGCGTCGTTACCGACCCCATGCAGGCCCTCAGCTTCAAGGTCGAGAACGATACCGATTTCCGCGACACCATCGTCACGCTGCTGATCGATAATTCCGGCTCGATGCGCGGGCGCCCGATCACCATTGCGGCCATCTGCGGCGACATTCTTGCCCGCACGCTGGAGCGTTGCGGCGTCAAGGTGGAAATCCTCGGCTTTACCACCCGCGCCTGGAAGGGCGGCAAGAGCCGTGAAGCCTGGCTCGAGGCCAATCGTCCGGCCAATCCCGGCCGCGTCAACGACGTGCGCCACATCATCTACAAGGCCGCCGACGAGCCATGGCGCCATGCACGGCGCAATCTTGGCCTGATGATGCGCGAGGGCCTTCTCAAGGAAAACATCGACGGCGAAGCGCTCGAATGGGCACGCAAGCGCCTGATGGCCCGCCCCGAGCAGCGCCGCATCCTCATGGTGATTTCCGACGGCGCGCCGGTCGATGACTCGACCCAGTCGGTCAATGCCGGCAATTATCTCGAAGCCCACCTCCGGCAGGTGATCGAAGACATCGAAACCCGCTCGCCAATCCAGCTCGTCGCTGTCGGCATCGGCCACGACGTGACGCGCTACTATCGTCGCGCCGTCACCCTACTCGACGCAGAAGAGCTCGCCGGCGCCCTGACCGACGAATTGGCCGCGCTCTTCGATGAAGAAATGCCTGGGCCCGCAAGGCGGCGCGGTCGCTGATGCTGCGGCGCTGGGCCCCGATAGCCTTCGTTGCGCTATTCGCCCAGCCGGCTCTCGCGGTCGATGTCACCGTGACATCGGCCCAGGTCAGCCGTTTCAAGGGCGTCGGGCTCGATCAGCCGGTCGATAAGCTCATTTTTCGCGGCGGCCTGACGCTGCAATCGCAGGACGACATGTTCGGCGGCCTTTCGAGCGCCACCGTGACCGGCCCGGATCAAAATATCGCCTTCGTGAGCGATCGCGGGCAGTTTGTCTCGGGAAAACTCGCCTATGATCAGGAGGATCGTCTGCTGAGCCTGATCGGGGTCACCATGGACCCGATCCAGAATTCTGCAGGCGCGCCCCTGCCCCGCCAATATGCGCGGGATGCCGAGGGCATGGATACGGTTTATCGCGATGGCGTGCCGGTCGCCGTCCGCGTCAGTTTTGAAAACCTCACCCGCGTCGCCGATTTCGCCATTACCGACAGCCGCCCCGGGGGCCCGGCCCGCGAAATCTCCATTCCCGATTGGCTGAGCGATCTTCGGACCAACAAGTCCCTCGAAACCATCTGCATCGCCCCGCCCGCTTCGCCCATTGCCGGCTCTACGCTTTTGCTGACCGAAGAAGCGCTCGACGAGAACGGCAATCACCGTGGTCATTTTCTCGGCCAAAACGACAAGGGTCCGGTGGCCTATGTCAACTCGCCCGTCGTCAATCCCACCGACTGCGCTTTCCTCCCGAATGGCGATCTCCTCGTGCTCGAACGCGGCGTCGCGCTCTTCAGCTTCGTCATGAACCTCCGCCGCGTCCCCGCCGCCGAGGTGCGCCCTGGCAATCTCATGGCCGGCGAACTCCTCCTGTCTGCCGAGGGCGCCGAGATCGACAATATGGAATCGATCATGGTGCACGTAACGCCGGGCGGCGAGACCCGGATTTTTATGGGCTCGGACAACAATTTCAACGACTGGCAGCGGCAATTGTTGCTGGAGTTTTCGTTGGCGGAGTAGCAGCCCCAGGCACCGGCCCTACCCTCGCCCCTTGAGGGAGAGGGACCGAATAATCTGCGTTCAGCAGATTATTCAGGGTGAGGGGTATCCCTCCTCCGCAGAGGAGCGAATTGGGCGCAAGCAAGAATACCCCTCATCCGCCCTACGGGCACCTTCTCCCTCAAGGGGAGAAGGGAAACCGAGCGTGTGAAAACAAAAAAGGACTCCGGAAATCCCGGAGCCCAAATTCCAGAACCCTAAGCGCTTACACGAACGCGCCGTGGCAGTGCTTGACCTTTTTGCCCGAACCGCAGGGGCAAGGCGCATTGCGCGACAGGCCGACCAAGAGTTTCGGATCGAGCGGCGCGAGAGCCCCGACGTCGGAATCGTCACCCACGGCGTCATTTTCGCCCGTCGTCGGGTCGATATGGGTCGTCGCCAACAGAGCCGGATCGATGGCCGGGGTCGGCTCAGGACGCACCTGGATTTCGATATGACCCATCTGCGTGGTCACGAGTTCGCGGAGGTTTACGAGGAGGGCCTGGAATAGCTCATAGGCTTCCTGCTTGTATTCGGTCAGCGGATCGCGCTGGGCGATACCGCGCCAGCCGACGACCTTGGAGAGGTGGTCGAGCATCACGAGATGCTCGCGCCAGAGACCATCGATCGACTGCAGCAGGATGGACTTTTCCACCTGCCGCATGACCGCGCCATACTTCTCCGTCTTGGCCGCGATGACCCCGTCGGCCGCCTCGCGAATGCGGGTCTCGACCGTTTCGGCCTCGATGCCCTCTTGCTTGGCCCATTCGCTGACCGGCGCTTCGACATTGAGATAGGTCTTGGCGGCGGCTTCGAGCTGCTCGGTCTTCCACTGTTCGGGATAGGAGCGCGCGGGAATGGCCTTGGAGACGATATTGTCGACCACGTCGTGACGCATCTCGGCAATGGTCTCGCTGACGTCCTCGGCATCCATGAATTCGAGGCGCTGTTCGAAGATCACCTTGCGCTGATCGTTCATCACGTCGTCGTATTTGAGGATGTTCTTGCGGATGTCGAAGTTGCGCGACTCGACCTTGCCCTGGGCGCGTTCGATAGCCTTGGTCACCCATGGGTGAGTGATGCTTTCGCCCTGTTCCAGCCCGAGCTTGCCCAGCATGGAATCCATCGATTCCACCGGGAAGATGCGCATCAGGTCGTCCTGCAGCGACAGGTAGAACTTCGAGTGGCCCGGATCGCCCTGACGACCCGAACGGCCGCGCAACTGATTGTCGATACGGCGAGATTCATGCCGCTCCGTGCCGATCACCATCAGGCCGCCGGCAGCCAGCGCCTTCTGCTTTTCTTCGGCAATGGTCGCCTTGATCTCGGCGATCTTGGCCTCGCGTGCCGCGCCCTCAAGTTCGCCCGCCTCGCGCTCGATGCGCATTTCGAGATTACCGCCGAGCTGAATGTCGGTACCGCGACCAGCCATATTGGTGGCGATAGTGATGGCGCCCGGCAGGCCCGCATCGGCGACGATGAAGGCTTCCTGCTCGTGGTGGCGAGCGTTGAGCACGTTCATCTGGCCAACGTTCTTCTTGCGAAGAATGTCAGCCAGCATTTCCGATTTTTCAATGGACGTCGTGCCCACGAGCACCGGCTGGCCGCGCTCTTGGCATTCCTTGATCAATTCCGCGATCGCGTCGAATTTTTCCGCCGCCGTGCGATAGATCGCATCGTCTTCGTCGATACGCTGCACCGGCAGGTTGGTCGGAATGGTGACGACCCCGAGGCTATAGATGTCGGCGAATTCTTCCGCTTCCGTCGCCGCCGTACCGGTCATGCCGGCGAGCTTTTCATAAAGGCGGAAATAGTTCTGGAAGGTGATCGAGGCCAGCGTCTGGTTTTCCGACTGGATTTTGACGCGTTCCTTAGCTTCCAGCGCCTGATGCAGGCCCTCGGAATAGCGACGGCCCGGCATCATGCGGCCCGAGAATTCGTCGATGATCACCACTTCGCCGCCTTCGGGCGTATCGCGGGTGATGTAATCCTTGTCCTTGCGGAAGAGCTTGTGCGCGCGCAGCGCCGAATTGGCATGATGCACCAGCGCGACGTTTTCGACGTCATACATCGAGGAGCTCTTGAGGAGCCCCGCTTCGGCAAGCGCTGCTTCGAGCTTTTCGACGCCCTGGTCGGTAAAGGTCGCGGCGCGATGCTTTTCGTCGAGTTCGAAATCGCCTTCCCCGATGATCGGCATCAGCGCGTCGATCTTGATATACAGTTCGGACCGGTCTTCGGAGGGGCCGGAGATGATCAGCGGCGTACGGGCTTCATCGACAAGGATGGAGTCGACTTCGTCGACGATGGCGAAGGAGTGGCCGCGCTGCACCATCTGGGCGCGCGAATACTTCATATTATCGCGCAGATAATCGAAGCCGAATTCGTTATTGGTGCCGTAGGTGATGTCGGCCGCATAGTTTTCGCGGCGCTGCTGGTCGGTCAGGCCATGAACGATAATGCCGGTCGAAAGCCCGAGGAAATTGTAGATCTGCCCCATCCAGCCGGCGTCGCGGCGGGCGAGATAGTCGTTGACGGTCACGACGTGCACGCCTTTGCCCGCGAGCGCATTGAGATAGACCGCGAGGGTCGCGACCAGCGTCTTGCCTTCACCAGTGCGCATTTCGGCGATGGCGCGATCGTTGAGCACCATGCCCCCGATCAGCTGCACGTCGAAGTGGCGCATGCCGAGCACGCGCTTACTCGCTTCACGAACAGTTGCGAAGGCCGGCACGATCAGGTCGTCAATGCTGGCGCCCTTTTCGAGCTGGGCCCTGAATTCAACGGTACGAGCTTTCAGCTCGTCGTCGGTGAGCTTGGCGAGTTCGGGCTCCAGCGCATTGATCGCAGCGACCTTGCCCTGGTAGCGCTTGACCTGCCGATCCGACGGCGATCCGAAAATCCGCCGGGCGAGCGCAGCTAGAGCCATTCGTGTCATCCTTCAAATTCAGTGGCGTGGCGAAAGGGGCGGGCGGCTTGCTTGAGAGCGTTTTCGAACCCGGACCCCCCTCTGGTTCAGCGAACCAATGGAATGCTCCGGGGGCGCCAGCGGCCCATCTCGCCTCGTCACAACTCTGGGAGGCCTTTTTGGCTCCCCGTGTGGATTGATCCGTGGAGGACAAGGGCCGGTGCGGCAACCATGCTCCACGCTTTGAAAAAGCGGCTGAGATGTAAGAGTGAGGGGGTGTCTTGTCAATGTTGGCGAAATGGGCGACACCTCAGGCGCATGGCGGATGAGGCCTTTCCCAAGGCCGACCGAAAGCTGCCCGAAACCGGCACAATTTGGCCCCCTTGTTGTGTGAGGCACGGCACTTTCCGGGCCCGCCGCCCCGTTTGATCATGCCCGGCCCCCTCGGACCGGCCAAGGAGATCCAGGACGCTCATGATGAAGCTTTCCTCGCGCCTGTTGCGCACCATCTGTCTTGCAGCGCTTCTCGGCGCCGCGCCTGCTATCGGCAGTTTCGCCCAGGAAGCCCCTGCCCCGGCGGCCGCAGAAGTGGCGCCTGAAACCGTCGTCGCAACCGTTGGTGGGGAATCCATCACCGAAGCCGATCTCAGCTTTGCCGCCGAAGACCTGGCCCAGGACCTCGCGCAGATGCCGGCCCCTGAGCGCCGCGCCTTTTTGCTGCGCGTCCTTATCGACATGAAGGTTATGGCCGGCGCCGCCAAGACCGCGGGCATGGACCAGACCGAACTTTTCGCCCAGCGCCTCAACTATCTCAAGGAACGCGCCCTGCGCCGCGCCTACTTTGCCGACGCCATTGCCGGCCAGGTGACCGAGGAAGCCGTGCGCGCCGACTACGACAAGTTCGTCGCCGATTTCAAGCCGGCCGAAGAAGTCCACGCCCGTCACATCCTCGTCGAAACCAAGGAAGAGGCTGACGCCATCAAGGCCGAACTCGATACCGGCGGCGATTTCGCCACCATCGCGCAGGAAAAGTCGATCGATCCGGGTTCAGGCGCCAATGGCGGCGATCTCGGCTTCTTTTCCAAGGGCATGATGGTCCCCGAATTTGAAACCGCCGCCTTCGCGCTCGCCAATCCGGGCGATGTCTCGGCTCCCGTGCAGTCCCAGTTCGGCTGGCACATCATCAAGCTCGACGAAAAGCGGGAATCGAGCCCGCCGGCTTTCGAACAGATCGCCCCGCAAATCCAGCAGCAGGTGCTGATGCGCGTCTTCAACGAAAAGGTCGAAGAACTGATGGCCGGCGTCACCATCGACGTCACCGATCCCGAGCTCAAGGCCGCCATGGACGCCCAGGATGCCGCCCAGGCAACCCCCGCCGAAGGCGAAGCCGCACAGCAGTAATTTTGGTTTTTGGAATTTCGGGCCACCCGGTTTCGACTGGGTGGCCTTTTTGTTTTGGAAGGACGTATCGGCACGTACCGGAGTCGTCTCTCCCCTCGGCGTCATTCCCGCGAAAGCGGGAATCTCCGTTTAGCGAGGCAGAGATTCCCGCTTTCGCGGGAATGACGCGGAGAGAGAATGGAAGGCCGGGGTGCCCTATGCCTTCCGCTGATACCCCGCGCATCCCATCAGCACTCCATCAACCACCCCGTCGATAGCCTTCATCGCTTCCTCGACCCGCCCGATAAGAAGTTGGTGCCAAGCGAAGGACACGATCATGTCGACGATCAATTCGCCGTTCACGTCTTGAGAGACCTCGCCACGCGCCTTGGCGCGGTCCACGATCACCGCCGTCGCCTTTTTGCGCTCGGCCTGATAGGCGAACAGCACCGCAGCGGCATCCGGATCGCTCTGCGCTTCGGCAATGATCGCGCGATAGACCACGCCGCAAAGGCTGTCTTTCCAGAAACCGAGCAGGTGGTTTTCAAGGAGAGCCACGAGGTCGCCACGCAGCGTGCCCGTATCGGGAAAGCCGCGCGCATTCTTGAAGCGCTGATAGACATCGAGCATCAGCGCGGTGCGATTGGGCCACCAGCGGTAGATGGTTGGCTTGCCGGCCCGGGCGCGACGCGCCACCGCCTCGATGGAAAAGCCGCCTATGCCGCTCTCCTGCAGCACGGTTTCGGCCGCATCGAGAATGGCCTCCTGGCTCGCGGGATTCCGCCGCGCGCCAATCGAGCGGCGGGCGCCCTCGTCTGTGTCTTCAATGCTCGTTTCCATGGCTCTCTATATGGGACAAAAATATCCCAAAGAAAAGACTTGAACGAAACGGCTCGTTTCGATACATAACGGAACGTACCGTTTCGATAGAGGTCTAAAATGCCCTTCTCCGCCCGTGCCCGTATGGCCCTGCTTATGACCTTCGCGGTCTATCCCGTCGTCGTCGTTTACGCTGGTATCGTTGCTGCCTTCACTCCCGGCTGGGAATTCTGGCAGCGCAGCCTGATCCTCGTGCCCTTCATGGCGTCCACCATCGTCTTCTTCATCGTGCCTTTCATCCAGACCCGCTTTGGCGCCTTCATCGCCGGCAAGAAGAAGGCTTTGGCCTGAACCCTAGAAAGACCGCCGTTCAAAAGGCTCCACCGGAGCCTTTTGGCCTTCGGCACACGGCAAAGCTTGCGCCCGCCACACCTTTGAGGCACACCAAAATCCTCGTTTGCCTCTTCAAGGTTTTGCGCCATGGCTGCCCATCCGGTTTCCCCGCTTGCCCCCAAATCCTATCCGGACCTGCCCGCCATCGAGGGCGTGCGCTATGCGACGGCTGAAGCCGGCATCAAGTACAAGAACCGCACCGACGTGCTGCTCATGGCCTTTGACGAAGGCACCACCGCTGCCGGCGTTCTGACCCGCTCAAAATGTTCTTCCGCCGCCGTCGACTGGTGCCGCGCTAACCTGCCGGGCGGGAAAGCCCGCGGCCTCGTCGTCAATTCGGGCAATGCCAATGCCTTTACCGGCGCCAAGGGCAAGGACAGCGTCTTCCTGACCGCCGACTACGCCGCCAAGGCGCTCCGCTGCGCCACGAACGAAATTTTCCTCGCTTCGACCGGCGTCATCGGCGAGCCGCTCCCGGCCAGCAAATTTGCCGGCGTTCTCGATGAAGCCGCGACGCGTCTCGCTGAGACCCCGTGGATCGAGCCGGCCAAGGCCATCATGACCACCGACACGTTTCCAAAACTGTCGGGCGCCGTGCTCGACATCGATGGTGTCGAGGTCAAAATAAACGGCATCGCCAAGGGCTCGGGCATGATCGCGCCCGATATGGCCACCATGCTCTCCTTCGTTGTCACCGACATGCCCATCGCGGCCGAGGTGCTGCAGGCCCTGCTTTCCAAGCATGTCCAGAAGAGCTTTAATTCCATCACCGTCGACAGCGACACCTCGACCTCGGATACGCTCCTCGCCTTTGCCACCGGCAAGGCCAAGCTCGATCCGATCACCACGATCGAAGACCCGCGCGCCGAAATTTTTGGCGAGGCGCTCTTCGACGTTCTCTTCGAACTCGCCATTCTCACCGTGCGCGATGGCGAAGGCGCCACCAAGCAAGTGGCCGTCAATGTCGAAGGCGCCACCTCTGACGCCTCCGCCTTCCGCATCGCCAAGGCCATTGCCGACTCGCCGCTGGTCAAGACCGCCATTGCCGGGGAAGACGCCAATTGGGGCCGCGTCGTTATGGCCGTCGGCAAAGCCGGCGAACCCGCCGACCGCGACCGCCTCGCCATCCGTTTTGGCGACCTGCTCGTCGCCGAAAACGGCGAACGCGCCACGGGTTACGACGAAGCCGCCACCTCGGCCTATATGAAGGGTGAAGAACTCGAAGTGACCGTCTCCCTCGGCCTCGGCGAGGGCACAGCCACCGTCTATACCTGCGACCTCACCCACGGCTACATCACCATCAACGGCGACTACAGGAGCTGATTTTCGGCCCTTGCACTGGCCTAACCCCACCCACTCGATGTCACCCCGGCGAAGGCCGGGGCCCATCCTGAGATCTCAAGATGGATCCCGGATCAAGTCCGGGATGACAGCCGGCGGCTGGACGACAAAGAAGAAAAAGATGACCCAATCCCCCCTCCCCTCCGTCGAAACCTTCGAACGCGCCGGCCTCGAAGCCTGGCCCGGCATCGAAGTCAAATGGGATGGCAATTGGGTGCGCCGCGCTTCGGGCGGCTATACCAAGCGCGCCAATTCGGCCCAGTGCTTTGATCCCAATGACAACGAGGGTGCAGAAGACCGCATTATCGGCGCCAGCTCCTGGCTAATCGTCCGCGGCGTAAAACCCGTCTTTCGCATCACGCCCCTTTCCGCCCCAGCGCTCAATGAAGCGCTTGAGGATGCCGGCTGGGACGAGATCGACCACTCCCACCTCTACGCCATGCCGCTTGCCGCGCAGGAGCCGGACGCAGAGGGCAAACTCCTGCCGCTTCTCGACCCGGACTTTCTCACGGCCCAACAAAAGCTGAAGGCGGCCGACGAAGCCGAGATGGGCCGGATGAAAGCTCTGCTTGCCGTCATGAAAGTGCCGGCCACCGGCATCGTCATTTACCGCAACGGCGAGCCGGTGGCCTCGGGCCTCATGGCCATCTCCAACAACATCGTCATCACCGGCAATGTCATCACCGACCCGACGCGCCGCCGTCAGGGCCTCGCATCAGCCATGATGCGCACCGGCCTCAACTGGGCCCACGAAAAGGGCGCCACGATAGCCGCCCTCAACGTCCAGGCCGACAATCCCGCCGCACAGGCCCTCTACCAAAACCTCGGCTTTACCCACCAATACGACTACCACTATCGCATTCCGGGGGCGCCCAAATGAGCGAACAAAAGCCGATCCTGCTCGTCGTCGCCTGCGCGCTTATCGACACCGACCGCCGCGTGCTGATCGCGCAGCGCCCCGAGGGCAAGCACATGGCCAATATGTGGGAATTCCCCGGCGGCAAGGTCGAACCGGGGGAAACCCCGGAAGCCGCCATCATTCGCGAACTGCGCGAAGAGCTCGATGTCGAAACCAAGGAAGCGTGCCTCGCCCCGCTCTCCTTTGCCAGCCACACCTATGAGCATATGCACCTGCTGATGCCGCTCTATGTCTGCCGCCGCTGGCAAGGCACGCCCATCGCCAAGGAACATCAGGCATTAAAGTGGGTCCGCCCGCAGGCTCTGCGCGACTACCCCATGCCGCCCGCCGACGAGCCGCTGATCGCGGCGCTGTGTGATCTGCTTTAAAGGAGTGGCTAACGCAGTAGCCCTCATCCTGAGGCGCGAAGCGTAGCGAAGCCTCGAAGGGCGAGGGCGTGGCACCAGGGCCTCCACTCGCTCGCCCCGCGGTTCGAGGCCCTCGGGTCAAACCCGAGGGCACCTCACCAGGAGGGCTACGGCGGCATGGACCAACCCTGCAGCAGGCCTAATTCGGCCCCACCACCTTATACTTCGCCCCAACCCGCACCGGATCGCCGGGATAAAGATTGTTGAGGATGAAGAACAGGTCGCGGCCGCCCGGGATATTGGCCATTTGGGCGGCAAGCTTGTCCGCCGTATCGCCCGCCTTGGCGGTGATGATGCGCATTGAAAGCTTGCGGATCTGGTTAAGCTCGCTCGCATCGGCGCGCTTGAAACTTCTTATGGTCGCCTCTGCGCCCTGCGCAAAGCGCTGGCTGTCGGCCTTGGCCGCAAAGATGAAGCGATAGACCGCACCATCGAGCCGCATGACCGCGACGCGGAAGAACCACTGGTCCGTCTGCGCCAGGCCCGAGGCCATTTCGATGCCATTGTAATTGTGTGAGGTGACCGTCTCGGCCTTGAGCCCGGCGATCCAACCCGATTTGAGATAATCGGTCAGCGCCATATTGGCCTGCACATCGGCACTGTCGAAGCGCACGGCTTCGCCGTCGCCAGCCACCCCCACTACGGCACTCTGCGCCGTCTGCAGCGCATAGCCCTGCGGCACGGTGAAGGTGAATTTCGAGCCCGAATGGATGAAGCGATTGCCGACAATGGAGCCCTGGGATGGGCTGTCGCCAAAGGCCATGCCGGCAATAGCCGCCATATAGCCGTCGCGATCGGTCTCGCCGACGCTGGAACTGCCGAACATCTGCCGTGCCGTGTCCGCAGCCTTCTGGATGCGGGCGGGGGTCGATGGGTGCGAGGAGAGGAAGCCGCCGTCGCCCGCCTGATCGCCCGCCGAGAAAACGGCAAAGCGGCTCATGACGCCAAGGAAACGCGCCGCCGCCTGCGGATCGAACCCGGCCTTGCCGGCAAACTTGATGCCTTCGCGATCCGCTTCCAGTTCCTGGCTCTGCCCGAAGGCGGCCAGCGATTCGCGGGTGCGGTTGGCTGTGGCGTCAGTCGATGTGTCGCCGCCGAAAATGCCGGTGATGACGCGATCGACGATCTGCGTCGTCCGCGTCTTGTCGGTGCGGGCCCGTGCATGGCGCAGGGTCACGTGGGCGATTTCATGCGCCAGCACCGCCGCCAGTTCGCTCGTATCCGAAGCAAGCGCCAAAATACCGCGCGTCACATAGATATAGCCGCCCGGCAGGGCAAAGGCATTGACCTCGGACGTATCGAGAATCGTCACCTGGAATTGCGCATTGGGCTGGTCGGCCGCGGCCAAGAGCCGCCCGACGATGCGCGCCACCATGATTTCGGCCTCGCGGTCGGAATAGACCCCGCCATAGGCCGCAATGATGCGTGGGTGCTCGCGCCGGCCGATGACCACGTCATCGGGCTCGGTGCCTTCGGGCACGACGATAGGCGCGGGCATGTCCCCGGTACGGCTCACCGCCACCGACGACCCGGTGAGCGACGAACAGGCCCCCAGCGCCAGAAGCGACAGGGTCAGGGCGCCAAGGCGCAGTGTTTTTTTGGACAGAGAAAGCGCCGTCATCGCGTCGCCAAAACCTCAATCTGCTCGGGATGGGTTACTTCGATGCGCGGACCATCCCGATCGTCCACCCATCCACGAATGCGCACCAGTGCCCCCTCAAGCACCAATGGGTCTAGTTCATCCTTCTCGAAGAGCCGCAAGGCCGGTCCTTCGATCACGGCGGTGAAGTCTTCTTTCCAGAACCGGCCAAAATTGAGGAAAATGCGAGAGCCACTGCGGTCGGCGAGGAGTACTCGACCTTCCACCAGTTCATAATGTCCCACACGATCCAGCAATTCGCCTGGTCGGTCCGCCGCACGCACGCTGTAATAGGGATTGGCCCAAATGCCAAGTCGATCCGCACGGGCGCGCGCTTCGGCCGCAAAGAGCGGTTCAAGACATTGCCGGTTATCGGGGAAGGAATAGACCCGTGCCAGCCCCGCCCCGACCATGAAAAGCTGCGCCCAGACCTCGCCTTCTTCGGTTTCGACGAACATATGCGCCAAGACCCGCTCGTGCCGGTCTATCGCTTCGCCGCCAAAACCAAGGCGAACCGTTTTGTTCAGCGCGAGATCTGCCAGCGCCCGTTGCGCTTCGGGCGCCAGCGGCCAGGAAACGAAATCCTCTCGCCCCAGCGGCAGTTTTGGCGCCTGCGTGCCGATCAATCGAATCTTGCGCCCATCATCGAGAACAACGGTATCGCCGTCAGTCACTTCCACCACGACCCCACCCGGAGCCATGGTCAGACTCTCGCAGGCCAGCGGCGCGCTGGCGAGCAAGGCGAAAGCGGCCGTCGATATCAGCGTGGTCCCGCGCAAGACTCTGCCCCCGGCAACATTTCGTTCACCATAGGGACGATTAAGGCAAAAAAGCATTACCAGAACCTGACGGAACGCGATCACAGGCAAGAGAGATTGCCAATTTGATCGCGGACGGCCAAGTTGAAGGCCGCAAGGAGAGCGGCAATGAGCAAGACGGGTACCATCCGCACCGGCACCGCAGGCTGGGTTTTCGAGCCCTGGCGCGGCACATTCTTTCCCAAAGGCCTCGTCCAGAAGAAAGAGCTCAACTATGCCAGCCATCACCTGACCAGCATCGAAATCAACGCCACCTTTCGCGGCAACCAAAAACCGGACAGCTTCGCCCGATGGGCCGGCGAAACGCCCGAAGGGTTTCAGTTCTCGATCAAGGGCCCGCAACTCGTCACCCATATCAAGCGGCTGAAAAACTGCGAGGATGCGCTAGCCGGCTTCTTTGCCTCGGGGCCTCTTGCCCTTGGCGACCGTCTTGGCCCCTTCATCTGGCAATTGCCGCCCAATCTGAGCTTCGACGCTGCGAGCTTTTCCGCGTTCCTCGCCCAACTGCCGCGGGACATCGACACTTATCTCGCGCTCGCGAGCAAAGCCGATGGCGCCAAGGCCCCGCCCTATCTCGAACCCAATGGCAACAAGACCTTCCGCCACGCCGTGGAAATGCGCCACGAAAGCTTCAACACACCCGAAGCCCAAGCGCTTCTGCGCGAGCACAATGTCGCCCGCGTGATCGCCGACACGGCCGAAAACCCGCGCTTCGATCTCACCGCCGATTTCGCCTATTGCCGCCTGCAGGGCCCCGCCCGCCCGGGCGCCGCCGGCTATGAAGACGCCGACATTTCAGAACTCGCCAAAACCCTTGCCGGTTGGCGTGACGCCGGCACGGACACCTATGCCTATTTCGTCCACGAGGATAAATTACACGCGCCCGCCAATGCCATGGCGCTGGCCGAAAAACTCGGCATCAAGACGCCGCCCTGATCACGACACCGTGCCCCGCTGGCTTTTGCCACAAAGCGGGGCTAAGCCCCTGCCCCATCAAGCGTCACTCGAGAATTACCATGGCCATCGCGTCCCGCCGTCCCCTCGACAAGCTCGCCGCCGGCGCCGCTTTTTTCCTCGGCTTTGCCACCATCCTTGGCGCGCTCGGCAGCCAATATATCGGCGGCCTCTATCCCTGCGAACTCTGCCTCGAACAACGCATGGCCTATTATTGGGGCCTGCCGCTTCTGGCGCTGATTTTGGTCCTTTGGAACCGTCTGCCGCTGCCCGCCTGGTACACCGGCATGGCCGTGGTCACCGCCATATTCGCTTGGGGCACCTATATGGGCGCCTATCACGCGGGCGTCGAATGGGGTTTTTGGCCCGGCCCCACCGCCTGCACCGGCGTCGGCGACAGTTTCAGTTTTGACCAGCTCAACAGCATGACCCCGGTCATCGGCTGCGACGTCGTGCAGTTCCGCTTCGTCGGCCTTTCGCTGGCGGGTTACAACGCGCTGATTTCGCTGGCGATGGTTGCGCTGCTGATCGGGGCGATGGTGTTTCAGGCACGGCGTAAGGGCTGATATCAGCGCTTAGTTTTCTCCGAGCACTGCGCGTATATCCAGGAGGCTGGAGAATACACGCACGACCAAGACCTCATCGCCGTCCACCCGATAGATAATTGAGTATCGGCCGTAGACCCGCCGCCGGTAGCCTCGGTTCTCGTAGTCCTCCAGTTGGGCAAACCGAAAAGGCGCATCCCCGAGGCCCACGCATGCGTCCCACAATTCACGAGCAAAGCTGCCTGCTCGCATCGGATTATCTTCGGCGATAAAATCAGCAATTGCCTCTATATCTGCTTCGGCAAGACCTGAGATGTTGACACGCATCAGCCACGCGCCTTTGTCATTGCCTCATACTTTGCGACGAGCCGTTCGAAAACCTCTTCGACCGGCTTCATTCGCCCCGCGGCAATGTCTTCTTCGCCCGCCAGCAAGGCGGCGTCCAGCTCCCGCAGCCGCGCCTCGCGCTCCTGCACCAGCCGCACGCCTTCGCGCAAAACTTCGCTCTTTGAGTTGTAACGCCCGTGCTCGACGAGATCGCTCACGACCTTTTCGAGCACTTCGCCTAGGTCCGCACTGATCGCCATGGCTCAATCTCCATCATTGGCACCAACCAATAATAGTTATTAAACCAACAACCCGCAAGCCTCACGGCTCCAGCTCGATGTCCCAATAGAGATAATCGAGCCAACTCTTGTGCAAATGGTTCGGCGGAAACGCCCTGCCATTATTGTGCAAGTCATGCACCGTCGGCGCAAAGGGAGCCTGATGCGGGAACATTTTTATCTCGCTCGGCATCCGATTGGCCTTGCGGAGGTTACACGGCGCGCAGGCCGCGACCACGTTCTCTTCTGTAGAGCTAGAAAAACATATTGTTGGGTCCGGGGGGAGCACTCGAGCATGCGACCGATGTCGAATGAGGGTGGGCCGGCGGAGGGGCCCCCACCTAGCGGAGGAGCCGGACCACCCCTGCTGGATGCAATTGTCCGCACCGACTCTAAACTTCGTAGATCACGCCGGTATTCGACCGAGGCTACAATTTGGCTCAGCAGCCGTGTCTTTCCGCAGACTAACTTGAGGGCACCTTAGTCGTCCTCGCGCTCCTGCAACGAAGGAGTGTCGCTAAGCTCTGGAGAGGGGCCGTTCCAGCCTTTCGGCATTCTTACGCCCCAGCCGCCTTCTTCATCCGCCTTGACGAAACGCACCCCTTGTCGCTCGAATTCGGCTTGCACGGCTTTGAAAGTGCTCTGTCCGTTATCCTCGCCATTTTCCATGCGGATGACCGACCGACGGCTCACGTTGATCATCGCGGCCACATCGGCCTGGCTATAGCCAAAGGCTACCCGCACAGCTTTGAGGATATGGATGTTGGTGCTCATGCGCTTTGGCATGGCACACGACATTTGGCGCTGCCAGCGGCAACGGGAAATAGTCCATAAGTCACGTTATGCTTGTCACTTCAAGTGACAAAATATGTCACTTGGTGTGACAATCCGTCTGTGCTGTTACCCTACAAAGGATTACGAAACCGACGGAGTAAGCGAACAGACGATCGCATTTCCGAATCACCAAGCGTGGATGGAGCACAGATGCTGAGCTATCGGTCGACGGGGTTTCTTGATCCATCTGCAGCACAAGCCGAACTGAGCCGACTTCAAGTGTTAGCCACCGACATCGAGAGCCTTCTAAACGGCGAGCCGGTATCCCGCCGGGTTTTGGCAGCAGCCCCACTACTCGTAGGTTGGAGCGTGGCTCGACCACACGCCGTCGCGTTGGCAGCTCTGGCGATAGATCACCCCGAGGCCGCCTCCAGTATGGAAAGTCGGCTGACCTCCACCGTCGTCATCGAAAACCAAGAAGGCGGTTGGGTGAGAACATTAGGGCGCTTTTACCGCCTCGGACAGAAGTTTGACGGCGACGGGGTCTGGGGAGATCCGAGCCCCGACATCGGGGGGGGCCGATAATGCTTCTCTTTGAGCAGAACGGCTTCGCAGACCCGGTCGCTGCCTGGCAGAAAATTGAAAAGCTCGAGGCATTGGCACGCGACCTCCGTCGCATGCTTCAAGGCGAGGGGCTTTCTCCCGGCGAGCTAGAAGCGGCTACCACCATCTCTAACTGGATCGCAATTGACCGCAGAGTGCCGGCACTCGTCGGCTTTGTTGCTGACCATCCAGACCTCCCAGGGAGCCTTCAGGGGCGCCGGCTAGTCACAACTAGCGAAATCGCAGTCTGGGGCAACAGCGAATGGGTCAGGACCGCCTCGCGCTACTACAGGTTTGGCGAGCCTTTCGAACCTCTTAATTTGTCGGAAGCCGCGAAATGACGCGCATTGCTGTGCTGAGCGACTTACATCAAGAATTCACTTTGGCAGACGGGCTAACTGCCTCGGCACAATTCTTTGCACCACGCCCCATGCGCGATGATGCCGATGTGATCGTTCTTGCCGGCGACGTCCACGTACCGGCGACGCGATCTCTTGACTGGATCGCTAGGAATTTCAGCGACATTCCGGTCGTCTATGTGCTCGGAAATCACGATTATTATCAGTCTTCTCAATCCGGCGACGAAGGATTGCAAACCTATCTGCAGGTCCTGAATGGCGCCCGAGAACGAGCCAATCAACTCGGTATCCATCTCCTCGAGAATGACACCGTCGAAATCGCCGGTGCGCGGTTCATCGGGGCGACCCTCTGGACCGATTTCCGACTCGGTTTCGACCCGCCCATGTTTGAAAAAATGAGGGCCGCCAGAGGCAGAGATGGGATGAATGATTACCGCCGCATCAAGCGCCCCTCACAGAAGAATCCTGGGCAGCGTCGGCGAATGCGGCCCATCGACACAATAGGCCTCCACATCGGCACGCTGAACTACATCCGCGACGCCTTCAGGGTACCGTTTGAGGGGCCAATGGTGATGGTAAGTCATCACGCTCCGCATCCAAATTCGCTGCACTCGGATCGCTTCGGATATCTGGATCACTGCTATGCCAGCGACTTAAGCGCAATCCTTCAGCGACCCGAAGCCCCAGACCTCTGGATCCATGGGCACATTCACAAAAGATCGGATTACT
Source organism: Devosia sp. Root685 (assembly GCF_001427875.1). Taxonomy (GTDB): domain Bacteria; phylum Pseudomonadota; class Alphaproteobacteria; order Rhizobiales; family Devosiaceae; genus Devosia. Next base: position 1,179,319 of record NZ_LMHK01000002.1, read on the forward strand.
GGATTGGAAAGACGAGGATTGTCGCAAATCCGTGGGGCCTTCGGTTTACCCAGGATGGCTATTCACGCGACTTCGATCCGCACCTGATCATCGAACTCTAGCGATGAAGATTTGGGTTTTCAGCGACCTTCATCGTCGTCGTCGAGGCACCCCTTGGAACCTTGCGCTAAGTCCCGTGCAAGCGGACCTCGCAGTCTGTGCCGGCGATTTGACTGACGGCGACCCAGAGGATGGGGTCGCCTGGCTAGCGCACTACGTCAGGCCACATATGCCCGTGGTCTACGTGGCCGGGAATCATGAGTTCTACAACCGTTATGCGAGCATGGAGGACCTGAAAGAGAAGGCGAAAGAGCGGGCGGTTCAGTTGGGGATTGACCTCCTCGACAACGAATTCGTCGACATCGGCGATATCCGTGTCTTCGGCAGCACGCTCTGGTCTGATTTTGACTTTTTCGCCCGGGGCGACGAGGCACGGCGGCAACGTGATATGGCGTGGTGTGAGATGTACATGAATGACTTTCGGCTCATCCGGCCGGAGGAGAATTCGCCGGAAATTTGGACTGCCGCTCGAGCTCGCAAAGAGCACCTCATTTCGCGAACCTGGCTAGAGACCGCCATGGGAGTGACGGACCGGCGCAAGGTAGTTGTGACCCACAACGCGCCCCACCCCGGCTCGGTCGCCCCCAGGTTCAGCACCGATCCACTGACCGCCGCTTTCGTTAGCGATCTGACGGGTACTATTGAGAGGCATCATCCGGAACTCTGGATTCACGGCCATACTCACACCTCATTTGACTATTGGGCGGGAGCGACGAGGGTGATCTGCAACCCGCGCGGGTACACGGGCGAGAACATGTTGGGGTTCGATCCTGCGATGGTGATCGAGATTTGACTGACTGCTGGCTTGAAAGTGCCTTTTAAGTAGAGGTTTGCCTCTCAATGTAGATGACAAAAAGAGCGCCTAGTTGTTCGTACCTCACGCGGTACACAAGGCCCGAATCCTAAAGAGTGCAACAGGAAGTCGTGGACACGGCTTTTGAGCGCTTGCGAATGCTTGGATGCCAGCCTTAATAATTGACGGCGCAGATGTTTTTCATCTCTTTGGGGGAGCTTCGGTGGACGAAAACTCAATCAGTCTATCGAATGTCGGTGATGTCCGGACAAAGCAACGTCTCCGAGGCCTTATGGCCAAGGGCTCATCGGAGAAGAATGTCACGGACACGATGAATAACCTTCGGCGAGATCTGCCGAGCGAGGATGCTGCAGCGGTTGCAGCAATACTCTTCAATCATCCCTTGCTCGCCAAACTTGAGTTGACCGACGATTTCCCTCTCGTGCCTCCCACTCTCGGAAACATCGTGCGTTTGACGGACATGCCGCTAGAGCATGAGCTTATTTTTCTCGCCGAGCGTGTCGCTAAGAATCGGGTTCAACTCTTCGAAGCTATCAAGGTCCTTGAGCAAACTAATGACGCGATTTCATCGCGGAATGCTGGCCGAATAGTCACTATGCTCGCGCGACTGAAGTTGATCTCGGGCTATTCGTTAACTTATTTGCGGAAGGTCGCATATCTTTATTCTACAACTGCGCCGGGCTCGGAACTCAGGAGCATCTGTGCGGAGGAATTAAAGCTGTTTGGGCTTCAGCGGCGCCACGTGGTCCCATTGGCCCTTACCGATTTGATGGACCAAGATTACGAATACTCTCTAACCAGAAGCTCGCTTCTCGATTTTGCCAAGGAGAGTGAGCAGAACAATCGAAAGAATGCGGCTGAAGTTCTGCGTTTCTACTTCAGGCCAATTCGAGCCTCGGAAGTGGATATAGCTTCGCAAATTCAGACGCTTGGGTCGTTCTCCTTGCTTGACGGTGTCCTAAGCGCAGTAGCGCATTTTCTTGCTCCCGAACCGATTGCCAAAATCAGGTCACGGGTGCCCGAGTTGTTCCCCGCTGAGATACTGACTTCGATAAAACTTCTAAATAGAAGCATAGATAAGATCGCTCGGTCCATTGTCTCAAAAGATGGACACATGTATCTGGACAGCACTTTCTATCGGTCGAGCATTGCCTTCATTGAAGCACCTCGGGTGGTGGCCTTCAGAGACGCTATAGACAGCTACTATGGTGATAGCTTGGATGGTTTTGGAGTCTTGAGGACAACCAAGGCAGCCGACAGCTTTTTCGGTGACGTACCTTCAATTACGAAACTTGCAGTGTCCCCTGAAGTCATCACTGTATCTGTTGATCGGTACAACAACGATAGCTCGGGTCCATTCATTCGATCGATTGCCTTCGTGCGATCTGTCCAGGGGGGCGCGACCGCCTCTGATCTCGATGAGGACCAGCTGATATGTTTGATGGCAAATACTATTGCTTTGGAGAAGATGCTCTCCGAAGATGAGATCAGGTCGTTCTTCAAGTACTCAACTGACCAAATCTCTAAGTACATCATGCTGGCACTCGTGACTGCCAAGAGCGGCAAGAGTGCTCATGACCACGCGCTCCGACGGGTTCTGCAGGACATTGTACTTAAGCGGTTTTCTGGGAGTTTGGTCAATTTTGCGGAGTGGCTTTTCGAGCGAGGACCTTCTGTCGCTGAGCACTTGGTGGGGCTTTGCACAGAGGGCTTCCTCGTACAGCTATACCACCTCCTTCCCACCACGGATGAGGTCTTTGAAAGCCGAGCTGCGCTTCTGGATTGGTTCGCCGACAAATTCAATGAACCTTCCGCGAGAGAGCGAGCTAAGACTCTTCGGCTCGACAAACGACTTCAGCGTGTCCGTGGCGAAATTAATGATGTCCGCATCTACGTTGACCACGTACGTTTTACGCTTTGGCTGCAAGACAATACGATTGACGAGCTGAGTGCGGCCTTCCGAAGTGGGGACATTTCGGAAGAGGACATTTCGACATTCAGTGGGGAAGGTGGCTATCCGGAATTCAGTACGCCAACAGGTCGCTTAGCAGCGGTACTTCAAAAGGCATTTGCGGAGTTTTGCGCCGACAAGCGGTATGGTGTTGACTCATACATCGGTCGACGAATTAGGCACGGCACTCTTTTTGGGTATCTCGCAACCCAAATGGAGCCACTTCTAGGCAAACAGGAATACAAGGACCTTCTGTCTACCGAGGCAGGGGGGCGCCTCAACGCTTGGATTGACGATTACCGCCAATCGGTGACGACTTTCGGGACAGAACTACTTCAAGTTCGCTCCAAAAAGAAACCTCGTGGACTTTTGAACCCGAATATATTCGGCGCCCGGAGAATGGGGTATACGCGCGATGCAATTCGAGACCTCTCTCGCCAGTATAGGGAAACTAAGAGTTTAGCTGTCGTACAGCAGAGCATCATAGAGCATTGTTGGAGAATACTGGAACAGGACCTTTCTGTCATTCGCTTGGCCTTTGATGAATTTAGGCGGCACCAGGGAAATATGCCAAAGTCTTTGGCGGAACGAGGAGTGCCTGAGCAGGCAAAATTAGTCGCCGCATCTCTTGTTCGCGAAGTCAACCGGTTTACTGAGGAAAGAATACGCAACGCGTCAAACTGGTTCGCCAAACCAACTAATCTCTCTCCTTCAGCACCTTTTTCACTGCTGTTCGAGGCAGTGATGGATGAGGTGACTGAGCACTTCCCCGACTTTGAGCCTAAAGTTGAGATAGCAGGAGAGGATGACGTTACACTCCTAGGCGTTATGTACCATCACATGTATGACTTCTTGTATGTGATCATTTTCAATGCTGCGAAACACGGGCACCGCAAGGGCAAGGTGACTCGGCGAATTGAATTTAGTCAAACGGACATGATCATTAAGTCCATGACAATAACTGTGTCGTCAGAGATTGCTGAGGACGACACAGAAGAGGCGGTAAAAATGCGCGTTGAGGATGCCCTGTCCGGTAACTTGGACGATGCGATGGTCATCGAAAACCGCAGTGGGATCATGAAACTGCGACGCATGGAAGCCGATATTCGGGAGATTGAGAGCATCGACATGGCGATCGCCGATCGCGTGATCTCATTCGCTTGTCGCGTGAGGACCCAAGAATAGTATGGTCCCCAGTATCCTCGTCGTTGAAGACGATGACTTCAAACTAGATCGAATACGAGAGGCTATTCGGTCAGCGTTGCCAAATGCGCGGGTGGAGGTTGCCGACTCAGTACAACGGGCAATTGGAAAGCTCGAGGGTATCTATTCCCTTATAGTTCTGGACATGGCGCTTCCAAGCCACACAGTGAAGGCGGGCGCAAGTCCAGCTACCTCGTTGCCATCGGGAGGCATAGAGGTGCTGCTGGAGCTGGCTTATCTCGGCAGAACAGACATGGTCGTTGTGGTGACCCAATATCCGGAAATCGAGATTGATGACACCCTCTATCCAACTCCAACAGCAATCAAAGCTTTCCATGCCGCGCAGATGATGAACGTGACCGAGGTTCTTAAGTATGAGCCCGAAGGTTCGGATTGGGCTGTTCGGCTAGTCAATATTGTGAGCAGCCTATGAAGATCCTTATTGTTGAGGACGACGCCGGGAAGTATGCGAAAATCGCCGGCCATGTTGAGCGCACTCATGAAGGTGGAGCTCTAGAATTGCGACGAGCTTCATTTTTTGCTCATGCTCAAAAACTTCTTTATAGTGAGCAGTTTGACTTAGTAGTTTTAGATTTGATGCTGCCGTTACGAGAGGACGATCAAGACACCGTCGATGTGTCGGAGGAGATCATCGAGACCGTGCAAGGCAGCGAGCACTGCCATTATTCGGTGATATTAGCGCTATCGTCGTTTTCTGACATCGTCGACAACCAGCTGAAGCGTTTCTCTGACGCTGGCATTTTGCTTGCTTCGTTCGATGGAGAAAGCAACGATCCCAAGTGGCCAGCCAAAATTACTCGAGCGATGAGTGCGGCTAAAGACAGGTCCGTCTTTGACTTTGTCGTTATCTGTGCTCTGGAACTCGAGCGAAAAGCATTCGAGAAAACCGGCGCCACACTCGGAGATTACCGGAGTATTTCGGGTTTGGACTGCCTTGAGATTTCGATCGGAGATCTCTCGGGGGTCTGTGTTTGCCTACCTAGAATGGGGTTGGTGAACGCGTCCCTCGTCACTGCACGAGTGTTGGAGAAATTCAATCCGAAACTAGTGGCGATGTCCGGAATATGTGCCGGTGTATCAGGAAAAGCCAGCATTGGAACCATCGTTGTGGCAGACATGTGTTGGGAGTATCAGGCTGGGAAATGGTCCAACGACAACTTCCGGATGGAGCACTTTGATTCCAATCTCACACTAGACGTGCGAACCAAGCTGGCTCAGATGCTAGCTGAGGACAACCAGATGCTGGACATGAAGATTGGACTTATTGAAGATAAAGCGTTGTTCGAAAAGATAATTCTTCAACCTATGGCCACCGGGTCGGCAGTGGTGGCGGATAAAAACCGCATGGAGGAGATCACGGCACAGCATCGTCAGATGGCGGCTTTAGATATGGAGATGTACGGCGTCTATAAAGCTGCTGAGTTTGCGAGCCCTCGACCAATTTTCTTCGGAGCGAAGACAGTGGTAGATGTCGGAGACGAAAAGAAGAGCGACACATTCCAAGAGTACGGGTCGATTGTCTCGGCCAGGTTCCTGGTTCGAGCAATTGATCGTCTGCTGGCGTCGGTTTGAGTTAAATTTACCCAACGGATTTGCGCCCTCGCTGGATTTGCACTCCAAGCTTCAGTTTCAAATCCTAGAGGGACAGAGCAATCTGGCTGCTCAGAGGCATTTCTGCGGACGAGAAATTGGAGACAGTGACTCCCAGCAATCGAACATCTGATCGCGGCGGGAACTCCTGCCGGAGCAGGTGATCAATCAGCTCGGCAAGTTCCGATTGCTGGCGAAATGGCTGAGGGTGACTTTTCGATCGCGTAATCTGCTCGAAATCGGCGAATTTGACCTTCAGAGTCGCGGTACGCCCTGCGAGGCCCCGCTTCTCGCAAGAATTCCAAACCTTCTCGACTAAGGGCTTCACCAAGGGGCGCGCCTCTTCAAGGGTCGAGATATCTTCCGCAAAGGTGTCCTCGGCTCCAATGGACTTTCGCTCGCGGTCGGGTTTCACCTCTCGGTTATCGATGCCCCGAGCCAAGTTGAACCACTACTCTGCGGAATTGCCGAAGCGCGCGATCATCTCCTCCATGGTCAGCTTGGCCAGATCGGCTCCCAACTGAATGCCATGGGCGTGCATTCGCTTGGCGGTCGCGGGTCCAACGCCATGGAATTTCTCGATTGGCAGCGTGGCGACAAATGCCTCGCCCTTTCCCGGCGGAATGACGAAATAATTGTTGGGCTTCCGTTTCCCGCTGGCCATTTTTGCGAGGAATTTGTTGTAGGAAATCCCGGCTGACGAGTTCAGTCCAGTCACCTCTTTGATCCTGGCCCGAATGGCATTGGCGATATCGGTAGCAACGGGAATGTCCTGCTTGTTTTTGGTGACGTCCAAAAAGGCTTCGTCTAGGGACAGCGGCTCGATCAGATCGGTGTGCTCCGCGAAAATTTCTCGGATCTGCGCCGAGATGGAGCGATAGATGTCAAACCGTGGTGGCACGAAGATCAGGTCAGCACACTTTCGCATAGCCGTCACCGATGGCATCGCCGAGAACACGCCAAAAGCCCGCGCCTCGTAGCTCGCTGCGGCCACCACTCCCCGTTTCGCGCCATAGCCTACGGCCACCGGCCTTCCGCGGAGTTCGGGATTATCTCGTTGCTCGACGCTGGCGTAAAAGGCGTCCATGTCGACGTGGATGATTTTTCGAACGGTCATGACCTGGTCCTCATGATCCTAGATTTATGCGGCAATCCAGCCAGCGGGTGTCAGCAGTCATCGCCCGAATTTCCTGCCGCCTTTTCTCTTCCCCACCCAAGGCATCTCCTCGGCAATGTTCGCCTCTCGCGCTCGTTGCAGTACGATGAGCTGATCCGGTGGAACTGGAACTGTTCCAGCCCCATGGGTGCCGGCGAACTCAGGCCGCTTACCTGCGTGACCCAAGGCAAAATTTGGGTAATACCATCCGCAGATAGAGCACCGAAGCCGGCCCGCCAGAAGGTCGCGTCCGCCGTAGAAATCAAACTGCCAACCCAGGTGGGCGGCCAGCACTTCTAGGACCAATTGGGCGTCATGACTGCAAATCCAATAGTGGCTGCAATACGCATGGATAGCGCGTTCGGTCTCATGAAAGTCCAGCAGCGTGCGGATGGGTCGGGTGAGCATCAGTGGAAATTCCGCCCCTTAGGCAAAGCCTCGCGCAGTCGCTGCTCAACCTCCGCCTGATACTGCTCCTGCTCACGATTGCGCCCCTTAGGGCCTCCTGACTTTGCCTCGTCGGCCCTTGCGATGGTTCGCTCCCCGATATCAACGCCGCCGGCAATCGCCGCGATGTCGGAAGTCAGGTCGAAGAACTCCTTGGCGATGACATGGATGACGATACCCTCGCGCTGAAGGGTACCGCGGACGCCGAGAACCCGGGCGCCGAGCACAACCCGACGGTTCGCCTCAAATACCTTTGGCCAAATGATCACGTTCGCGACGCCCGTCTCGTCTTCAAGGGTGGCAAAGATGACGCCGCTAGCAGTGCCCGGGCGTTGCCGAACGAGAACCAAGCCCGCGACATTTACCATCCTGCCAGGCGGCACTGTTCGCAGATCGTCGGCGACCGTTACGCGTCGGCGCTCAAGCTTGTCGCGGAGAAACGAGAGGGGGTGAGCTTTCAATGAGATGGAAAGCGTGCGGTAGTCGTGAATGACCTCCTCGCCAAGTGTCATCGGCGGTAGGTCGCTCTCTTCTTGCTTCCAGGCGGGAGGCGCTTCGCCAGCAAGGAACAAGGGTAGCCTTTCGGCGCCGTGCTCGCCCTCCATACCCTTGATCACCCAAAACGCGTCGCGGCGCGACAGGCCCAAGGATTGGAAAGCATCCGCCTCGGCGAGTGCAGTAAGGTTTTTCGACGAAAGGCCAGTCCGGAGCCAGAGATCACGGATGCTGTCGTAACCGCCACGACGTCGGGCGACAATGAGATTGGCATGGTCAAGCCGGAGACCACCGACGAGGTTGAACCCAAGACGGACCGCCATATTGCCCCAGATGTCGTCGGCCATCTCGGCGTGGCGGGCTGCAAGGGAAAGACCTGCCTGGTTGGTCCTTTCCATCACGACCTCCAGGTCGCTCAGGTTGATATCGACCGGCCGAACGTCGACACCATGGGCTTGGGCGTCACTGATGATCTGAGCCGGCGCATAAAAGCCCATGGGCTGGGAGTTGAGCAGCGCAGCCGCGAAGACATCTGGGTAGTGGCATTTGAGCCAGCAGGACACATAGACCAGCAAGGCAAAACTTGCGGCGTGGGATTCAGGAAACCCATAGCTGCCAAACCCCTCGATCTGCCGGAAACATGCTTCGGCAAATTCCTTGGCATAACCCCGCTCAAGCATGCCGCCGATAAACTTGTCCTTGAAGGCGCCAACACCACCGGTTTTTTTGAACGTCGCCATGGCGCGCCGTAGTCGGTCGGCCTCGCCCGGTGTGAAGCCGGCCGCAACGATGGCGATCTTCATGGCCTGCTCCTGGAAGAGCGGAACACCGTAGGTTTTCTTCAGGACATGTTCGAGCTCTGGTGACGGATAGCTCGTCGGCTCCAGGCCCTGCCGGCGCTTGAGGTAGGGATGGACCATGTCGCCCTGAATCGGACCTGGTCGGACTATGGCGACCTCGATGACGAGATCGTAGAATTCGCTCGGCTTTAGCCGCGGCAGCATGGACATCTGCGCGCGGCTTTCGATCTGGAAAACACCGATCGTATCGGCTCGGTGGGTCATTCGATAGACCCGCGGGTCTTCCTGCGGCACGGTCGCCAAAGTGAGCGACTGACCATAGTGCTGACGCATCAGGTTGAACGCCCGGCGGATGCAACTCAGCATGCCGAGTGCAAGCACGTCGACCTTGAGGATTCCGAGCTCATCGAGATCATCTTTGTTCCACTCGATGACGGTCCGGTCGTCCATCGCCGCGTTCGAGATGGGAACGAGCTGATCGAGACGGTCGCGAGTGATGACAAAGCCGCCGACATGCTGACCGAGATGCCGCGGAAACCCGTAGAGTTCATTGGCGATGGTCATAACCATGTGGATAACGGGATCGCCGGGATCAATCCCGATCTGGCGCATGCGCTCCTCGGGAATATCGATGCTACCCCATCCCCAATTCAGCGCGCTGATCATGCTGATGGTGTCGTCGCTCAGGCCAAACACCTTGCCGACGTCTCTGATGGCGCCCTTTGCGCGATAGGTGATGACATTGGCGGTGAGGCCAGCGCGATGGCGGCCGTACTTCTGGTAGATGTACTGCATCACTTCTTCGCGTCGCTCGTGCTCGAAATCGACGTCGATATCCGGTGGTTCATCACGCTCGGTGGAGACGAAGCGCTCGAAGAGCAGGTCGACCAACATTGGATCGACTTCGGTGATGCCGAGGCAAAAGCAGACGGCAGAGTTGGCTGCCGATCCTCGACCCTGGCAGAGGATCCCTCGTTCTTGGCGGGCGAACCGAACAATGTCTTGCACGGTCAAAAAATACGGTGCGTAACCCATCTCGGCGATTAGGGACAGTTCGTGGACGAGCCCCTTCTGAACCTTCTCTGGAACACCATCGGGGTAGCGCGACCGGGCGCCCTCGTAGCTCAGTCGTTCAAGCGTTTGTTGGGCGGTCTCGCCATTGCCGACGGTTTCCTCCGGGTAGATGTATTTGAGCTCGGCGAGGCTGAAGGAGATCAGGGACAGAAACCGGTTGGTTTCCTCCAGAGCCTTGAGGTGCTGGCGGAACAGCCCTGCCATTTCGTCCGGAGGCTTGATGTGTCGCTCAGCGTTCGGCGACAGCAGGAACCCCGCATTTGCGATGGTAACGTGTTCGCGGATACAGCTCAGCACATCCTGGATCGGCTGACGGCTTGGGACATGATAGAGCGGATCCATGCTGGCGAGCATGGGCAGCCGATATTCTCGACAGAACCCCGAGATGCGATTGAGCCGACCGGTATCGTGGCCATTGAAAAGGTACGTCGCGGCAACCCAAACCCGGCCTGGGGCCACCCGGGCGAGCTTGTCTGCCGCCGCGATGTCGTCGGCAATTTTTCCCAGCCTGGGCACGACGATCATGGCTTGACCTTCGGCGTGCTCCACTAGGTCTTGAAATTCAAGAAAGCACTCGCCCTTTGGCGCCCGGCGGTTCCCTAATGTCAGCAGTGCGCTCAGGCGCCCGTAAGCGGCTCGGTCAACCGGGTATACGGCCACATCAGGCGTCTTATCGGAGAAGACCAGGCGTGTTCCAACCACCAGCCTAAAGTCAGGATGACTTTCAGCAAGGTCCCTCGCCGCCGCGAATGCGCGAACCACGCCTGACAGGCTATTCCGATCGCATATGCCGATACCGGAAAGCCCCAGCCCCGCAGCCTGCCCAACCATTTCGAACGGATGGGATGCCCCCCTCAGAAAGCTGAAATTAGTGGCCGCCAGAAGCTCGGCGTAAGGCGTCGCTGCCGGCGATTGGTGGACAGACATGGTTGACTCAAGACGAAGTTCGTTCTTCTTGTGTTCTCATTCCGGATGGCGGGAGAGTCAAGATGGATGCGATCACATGCCGAAGCCTGTGGACAGAAGTGGCGCCTGAAAAAGGGGATCTTCACCGGCACTGGAGCTATGCCGGTCTGGAGGTCCATGACGTCGGCGGCGACGAGGAGGACTTTTTCACCGTCTCCCTCCGCAGCTATCCAAGCCTTTTGCTTTTGCCGACGAATGCGAAGCGGGCCTTTGAGATCGCAACGGCGCTGGCTGATCTACGCGACTGGATTTGCGTCGCCGATTGGGATCGGGAGACACCCATGTTCGAGCAGATCGAAATCGCGATCCGCTTCGCCGGTGAAGCCGAGATCCCGCAGCCACCCTACCTCGGACCATTTTATGACGCAGAGCCGCCGGATGAGCCATGGCATTGATCCCCCGTGAATTTTGCGCCGCCAACATCGAGGCATAGCAATGACCAGTCCCTGGACCTTCATCCACCAGCATCGCGACCCCAATCATCCCGACCTGCGGGGCCTCTGGCCTAGCGAGGCGGAGGCGCGGGAGTGCAACGGGCTGGTGCTCGTCCCATTCTATGATCCGCACCGTGGCACTACGCTCTCGGGTTGGTGGGAGCTTCGGCATCGGCTGAGCAATGACCCGATCCTGTTTATAAGGGCCGACGACGAAGAGACCGCGGAGGAATATGCGACCAAGGTCGCCGAGATGGCACACTGGGATCACATGAGAACGGTGCCGGAATGGACGTCTCCACCTCACTCTCATGAGCTGATTGACTACCTCAATTCGACCTACCGGGTTTTCTATCAGCCCAATTTTGACGCCCTTTGGTCAAAGCCTGCAAGCCGCGAAGAAATGACGGACGACTGGGACCGTGAGGTTCCCTATGGCGCCTAAATCAGACTATGTGAGCTCAGCCTCTGCAATCCGTCGAAACTGAGCTTCAGGTTTGAATTACGCAGAAGCGGTTTCCATCCGGATCCGCCAGAACGACGAAATCGGCGTCAGCTGAGTAAGGGGAACACGTCGGCGGCAATTCGGTCGATGTAATTTTGCAGCCGGTTGGTAGAGAGCCAGCATCCGGGTCGGGGGGACGAATGAAGGAATTTGTGCAGAACGCTTTGAAGCAGTTTGGGAGCGAGATTGCTCCATTTGCTCCGGGCTATACCAGCGCCTCGGTGGCCCTTTTCGGCAATCGCTACGGCAAAGAAATAGAGATTGTCAAAGCGGTGATACGTCTCGACCCGTTGGACGCGACAGAGGATTTGTCGGAAATCAAGGTCGGGGAGTTTGTCGCTGCGCGGTTTCGCGTTGATGACTACGCCGCCTTCTTAAGTGCCCTGCTCGACAAGCAAGGGGCGCCTGTAAAATCACCAATCGGCCTAGTCTCCTTTGCCTTTAACGATAATCGTTCCGCAGAAATGAAGGCATTCGACGAGCGCGGCCTTCAAAGCTATTCGCGTTTCACGACCTTGGCCGTCGATGGCACAAACCATCTCCCTCGACCCCAGCCCAATTTGGACTGGGCACTGAGGGCATTGCCCTCCCCGTTCAGTGATATCGGCGACCTCGGTCGAGAATATGGTTTTGGCGAGTTGCCGGAACATCCGTCCGCCAGACTAGAAGTGGAGGCGCATAATTTGGCGGTGATTGACGGAAGCTCCACCGTCGAAGGCAACATTGCAAAGATTGTTGTCAGGCTCGCGCTGCCCTTGTTCCCCAACAACATCAAAGTGGGCGTTGTTGTAATTCAGAACGCCAAAGCGGTAAGGCGCACGCAGCTCCTAGGGAGCGATATGAACTTCCAAGTCGCGGAGGACCAGCGCGGGGTACTCGTAGGGCACGCGAAACTAGAAGTGCCCGAGGATGCATTGCTTCATTGCTTTGTGAGCTACAATGACGCGCCACTGCACGCGCTTTATGTTCATGAACCTAGCACAGTACCGAACCCGCTTAGGACTGCCTTGGAGACATTTGATCCCCAGCTCACACACATTCGTCGAGGCCTCGGGCTAACACCCGCCGCTCGGGTGAAAGACAAGAAGCTCGCAGATGACCTTGAGCACGCGGTCGGAGCTGTTCTCTTCATGCTCGGCTTTACATCCTACCGGCTGGGCATGGAAACGATGACAGACGGACCAGACCTACTAATGCGTGCAGGGAATCGCTTCGCTCTGATTGAGTGTAGCAGCCAGACTTTCCCCGGCGAGAAGAGACACAAGCTTCTTCGTCGCGCTTCGGAGGTGCGGGAACGGCTACGCCACTCCTGGCTGTCAAATCCAGAGGTGCTACCAGTGATCGTCACATCTGAGACAAGGGAGGTCGCGTTCCCGAGTATCCCAGAGGCGAACCGCGAAGGGATTGCAGTTCTCACCGCAGACGATATGGCTCTAATCATCGAGAACACCCTACTCCCACCCAACCCTGATGCCCTGATGGATCAGCTGTTTCGATCCTTGGAAACGGTTACCACGAAATAGAACTCCGCTACTCCTGAAGCCTGTGGCTGGCCCGGGCTAAGAGCCCGAGCGCAGTGAAATTGTCGGGGCACGCGTTGCGAAATCCATGGCCCAGTGTCCCGTCTGGCAGGTTGATTGCCATGGTCACCACGAATGCGCGGACATTGAGACTATTGTCGATTTCGCGCAGAAGTCGGATCAGCGCGTCGCGCGGAGACCAAGCCGAGGAATCGCGCTCAACCCACGTTGCGCCGAGGCTCAAAAGTCTGTCGACCTCGGCGGACTGATCTTTGGCATAGAAATCGAGATGGTGAAGGGGTCGGCCTGCAAGCACAGGTGTGTCGGCTAGATCCAGGGCAATCTTAACCCCCGAACCATCCACCGGAGCCAAGACTGCCCAGTCCACGCTGGGTGCCTAACGCGGTTTGTAATCCAGCGCAGCGCACTAGAACTTTACTGCTCTTGGTAAGTCCTCAACACCCCAGACGATCGATCCAATTGTCAGCATGGGAGGCTCCCTGAAAAGGTTTAGAGGCCCAGTAATTCCCTGCCTTATGCTATGGTCTCAACAAGACGAGCAAATGTGATCTGGACCTATGCCGGTAAGCGCAGCGGGTCACCTGGATCCGGGATGGCTTCTAGGCCTGGCACATACTTGAGGGGCAGCTCGGCAATAACTTTTAGCTCGCCGTTGGGCAACGGCCGTTGCAGTGATTTTGCCTCGGACCATGGGGCCCGCAGCCAGACTTCCCGCTCCTCCTCGGTCCGCAAAATCACCGGCATCGCCTTCTCGTGTACCGCACCGACGATGTCGTTTGGTTTGGTCGTAAAGAAGGCGAAGACCTTGTGATCCAGCGGGCCTTCGTCCTTGCGTCGTGTCCCATGCCAATCTGTCCAAAGGCCGGCAAAGAAAGTCAGCGGCTCTGATTCATCGATAGCGAACCACGCGTTGCCACTGCTACCATCGGGAAGCTTGGTCGGCTCGGCAAACCGGTTGATCGGGACGAGGCACCTGTTCTCGAGCCCGAGATAACCTTTCCAATCGTCGAACCAAGGATGTCGGATATTGGTGTTGCCGCGATTCGGCTTTTCGCTCACAGGATCCTTCAGCGACGGCAGCCCCCAGCGAGCAAATCCGAGCACGCGATCATCGCCACGCTGTTTGATTACTGGGCCCGTGTAGTCGGGATAGATCGCATAAAGCGGCGGGATATTGCGCATCGCATCTTCCCACTCCTGGACCAGCTTTTGGATCGCTTCCGTCGTGGTGGTCATGCTGTAGAGATTGCACATTCATCCTGCTCCGCATCCGTCTAGACGATCATGGCCGATGAGCAAAAAATCGCAATATGCAAGGGTGTCGAGGGTGTCGACGCGTCGTTACCAGTGACCGCGACGTTGACGCCAAAGCCGCACAAGTGGCACTGCGACGAGGATAAAGACGACGGCCAATAACAGGACGCCGGCAATCAAAGGGATATCCATAAAGCGCCCTTACAGCCCATGTCGGCTGAACTGCGCGTACGCAGTACGGATCGCGCGAAATCACGCTGACGCGCTTCGCGTAAACAACGTCCTAACACCCGAGAATTGTGATCGCTTGTAGACCTAATTCAGTTCGAGCAACGTCCCTGAAATGGTTTCGTCGATGTGATCCTCGATCTCGGCGAACATCGCATCAACGACCGCCAGACGCTCTGGTGACGTCAAAGCCTCTTGGGCGCCGACTTTAAAGGTCCGTGTGTGAAGCTTGCTATCGCGGCGAAGCGAGTAGCCAAAGCGAAATTCGATCATGCCGCGCTCGCTCCATAGGTCGAGCAGGAAAGTTTGCAGATAGAGCTTGTACCGCTCAATCAGTGCACTGCTGAGTCCGTCGACATAAGCCTGCATGCGCCACCTCCCTATGGAGCTTAGCGTCGAACAGACGCTCTCGTCACGTCGGAAGCAAGGAAGACTTAGAGCAATCGCCCCTGTCTCGGTTGCTGCGTTTCGGGAATAGCGTTTTCACGCCGCCGCTGCTCGGTTTCGGCGCTGAAGCGGACATCGGGATCGCGGTCTTTAGAATAGTGCTCCAAGGCGTCGTCGCTGATGTCCCGCCAATTCTTTCCGCGTTCGGAACCAGCTGGCACACGCGGCAACAAGCCGGGCTCGCGACTCCATTCCAGGAGCTTATCCAGCGATGCGAGATTCAGCATGTCGCGGAGGTGATGCGCTGTGACGTAGGCGTCCGGGAAGGCTTTTGCCCAAAGGAGAAACTGCCCCTTCCGATGGAGTGGTTTGTCATCGTGAACCGGGCTACACTCAATCTCGGAACGAACGATCGACTGAGAGCTTCGGCTCGATAGCGTTCCATCGCCAGCTAGCGCTGGTCCACGCGGTACGCGGGACATCGGCATCCGCCGAGAAGAATTTGTCGAGTTCGCCGAGGGCACCGAATGGTGCCCTCTGGCTTTTCATTTTCCGCAATGATCCGGCCGAATGCCTTCATCAAGCACGGCGCATTCGGCCGACAACGTCGCCATTGGGGTGGATTGCAGAACGGCGGCTTTCGGTACGAGACGCGCTCAACCGGACATTGCTCTGGGTTTGACAGTTGCGGGAGTTTTGGGGGCAACGGGCCAGTTCGCTGGACACATCGCTACGAACGGCAATAGAACTTCCCAATCTGGCGTGTTGTCTGGAGCCTAGTGCATGGCATTTTGCCCAATTTGCAAGACATCCGCAAATGAAGAGCAGCCTAGTGGGGGCGACTACCGTAGAGTCGATTGCCGAAGGTGTGGAAAGTACCAGATCACAGGAACCGCATTGTCCATGCTCGAATCCCGTCTGGCAGGCGCGGACAAGAAGTCGATCGCCAAGCTTAGTCATTCCACTAGGTCTATGACATCAGGTACGGACGCCAAATGGCCGGAAATCAATTCGGTCAACTTGGATGAAATGCTCAAGCAGCCCCTTCCTCCCATCGACAGGCAAGTTATGAACTTGCTTGTCTGGGCTGCAGCACAGTTGGAAGACGACCAATTAGGCGCTGTAGAACTGCCTGATGAGGACGATCTCACCGCTGTGGTTGGAACCATCGACGGTGAGAGGGTTCAAGCTATCATTGAGCTCGCTGTCAATGAGCGTCTGATTGAGTATGTCCCGGATGACTGCATAAGCATTTCGACAAAAGGCTGGGCCAGATTGACCCCTGGGCCGAAGCCTGATCCGTCGCCACAAAGCCCGGAGGCTCAAACGCCTGTCACTGCTGTAGACCGTATCGTGAAGGCGCATTGTAACAGGTGCAGGTCTGTGACGAAGTCGTGGGTGAGAGCGGAACACACCGTTCAAAAGGACAGTGGCCCGATCTCGTGGAGCGACACGTTCGAGGTAATTGAGTGCTGCGGCTGTGAGACCCTTTCAGTGAGACATGAATACTGGTTCTCCGAGTGGGATGAGATGGACTACGATGACCAAGGGCGCATGGTGATGCGCCCCGGCATAAAGGAAACGTACTTTCCGGCCCCAACAGTGCGCCCGAAACCGGATTGGGCAGATGAGATCACTGACGACGTTCTGCGCAGCGTGATGGATGAGCTCTACTCTGCGCTCAATGCCGGCCTCAACATTTTGGCGTCCATTGGCGCTAGGACGCTGCTCGATCGCGCGGGCTATCTGCGGATCAATGACCCCAAGGGAGGGTTCGAGGGCAAGTTAAAAGAGCTAGAGAAAGCTGGGTACATCAGCGCCACCGAAAAGACGGCTCTCGATGCGGTGGCCGATGCTGGGAATGCGTCAGCCCATCGCGGCTACACACCCAACGCGGCCCGGCTCGGGCACATTGTCGATATCATCGAGAATTTCTTGCATCGATCTTTTGTTCTCAACCTTGCAGCTGAAGAAATTCGAAAAAGTACCCCACCTCGGAAGTAGCCGACGGACGCTGTCGACCCTGAACGATGAAGATACAGATGGGCGCGTCGTCAGGGCAACGCCGCCAGAAGGTCTTCGAACGACATGAACTTGACCCCGTAGGTCTGCTCAAGCCACTGGCGGTTGACGGGATCCAGAACTGACTTGCTCGCATTGCTTTTGCCCACGTCGGCAGAGCAGAAGATGTCCAGACCATAGGCGATGTGAGACGCTATAGCATCCCCATCTGCCCATTGCCCGAATGCGCGTTCTACAGCACGCTCTTGATGGATATCATTAGCGTTTTGCAATCCCTTGTACCAGGCAGTCTGAGCATCGGCCGAGTTCAGACCAAGCGCCTTCACTTGGGCCATTCCGACACCCCGCGCCTCGATTGCTCGCCCAACTTCATGAACCCGCGCAATCCAAGCTCCGAGCTCGTCGCCAGCTCCTGCGCTAAGATAGAACTCTCCCCCATCATCATGAATGTGAAATGCCCCAACCCTCGGCGGCGCTTTGAGTACCTTGACGCCCAGTGCATGAGCTGCTCTCGCTCTAGCCTGGACCTCCGGTTGAAGCGGTTGACGATCGGGCTGTTCGACCCGGAATTCCACGTCTACCTGTTCAATATCCTTATCGCCCCATCGTTCTCGAAGGGAGTCAGGAAGTTCCTCAGCTTTCAAAGTGCTGGCCGTCTCCGGGCCGATGGTGATCCGGGTGCCTCCATAGACGTGCGCACGATCGCGCTTCATGACACCCTCAATCGTCAGCATGGTTACGGAATAGAAGCCTTCTCGCCACTTTTCAGGGCGTCATGGACTTTCGGGAGGGCGGGCTGGCGCGGGTCTTTTGGAAAACGCTCCGGCCGACAAGCAAGATCGAGGACGTTGGTGTCGAAAGTAATTCTTAACGGCATAACTGGTCTCCACGCCCCGCGAAGCTGTGCGGTGCGGCTACACAGCTCAATTTAACTTGGCAACATGCTACCAATGTCAGCTATTAGGCGACAGCTCACAAGGCGATACCGACCGAGATGGGGTCGAAAGCAGCCCACGCTCCTAAAGGTGGACAACATCAGGTCCACTACTGGGCCACCACCAAGCGGCGCGGACTTGCTGTCATGCTTCCCCTCTGCAAATGCGAGAGGACGCCATGCCACCACCAATTTCAGGTGGTTCCGGCTCGATTGATCCATTGTAGCGGTACGATGTATCTAGGAACCAAATCTGGCGCCATCAACGCTTTTGATGAAGCGCAGCAAGGCGTTGATGGAATCGAAAATGAACCTGGCCTCAGACGGATTGATTAGATCGTTGTCGTGCGCGAGCGTCTTGTTGTTGCGGACGTGATTGAATTTTTCTGCGACGCCAACGGCGTTCTTGATTATCTGCTCGCTCATTTCGCGAAGTTCGCCCTCAGTCTTTAGCGCCTTAACGTAGCGTCCAACACGGCTATGGAGCGGCTCAGCGCGATCCCACTCGATACCCCGTTCATCCAACATGTGGCCAAACTTCTTCATGCAATAGGTATGAAGACGGTCGAGGGCCGCCACAGGTTTGTTGGCGTGAATTTCTCGCTCGATGGAAGCGACCAGTTCTTCCAGAGTTTGGTCGCGGCTGAAGCGCTCGATGGCGTCAGCACGAGGCCTATCCTCTGCTTCTTCTAATCGCGCCAAAAGATCGAACAGTTTTGATCTGATCGCTTCAGACTCTGCCGGGTTGGTATAGTGCGAACTGAGGCCCTCTCGATGTTTCCATAGCCGACGACACACGTGACCGACGATGTGTGCATCCTCCACCTCGATGAAGGCTCGCACATGCCTGGCTTTCGAGGTCCCATTGAAGCCATAGCGCTCTTGATAAATTTCGATGCCGAACTCGTCCTCAAAGAATTCGGCAATCGTGCGGTCGGAGAAGTCGAGCACGTACCCGCCTCCCATTTGGAAAGCATCGTCCAACACGCGCCACTCCGAGCGCTTTAGTGAAACCATCGGACTCGCCTCCCTCAGTACGCAGCTTGCGCCGTTCTCGCAGCGGTCGGCTCATGCTTTGGCCTCGCGGGCCCCTCTAGCAATTCTTCCTAGCTAATTGGCCTCATTTTCTCATTAGAAATTAGGACATGACCGTCATAGGCCAGTGGAGCAGGAGTAGATTAGGATAATGTTCTAATCTTCTAATACAAATCGGCCTTTAGAGATGCGAAAGCAAAGTTCTTGACAATAATTTTCTAATGCCCATTCTGGCTTCGGCGAACAGTGAGCGCCGCGGGAGCTTGGCATCGATGCGAATGGGACAGGGTGCAGACGCACTTTCAGTTATGACTGTCAAAGTTGGAGTGATGGGTAGGCCGCGCCCCGCTATTGACCGACACGGTGCCGAAGTCATGGGTTTTCCTGTTCGCGGGAGCAAAAACTCGGGAGCGGGTTCGCCTTCGGCCTTGCAGAACTCCTCGCATCTTGGTCGTTGTCCGGTGCGGTAAAAATGCAGGTCGATCCAACGAGCATCTCGACCCAGTCCAACCCGTGGCCCTACGGGCAGACTGAACCAGAGGACCACCCGCCCTATCACTTCACCGTCTGGGTGCCGGTCCTTTCCCCTGCGGGGCAAAAGGCTCCGCTCATCATCACTGATCGGGGTGAAGTTCTATTTGAGGCCTGGTGGTATTTTGGGACCGGGTATGTCCAGGGCCTGAGCAAGAGCTGGAAGGAAAAGGCAGCCAGATTTATCGGCCTATTCTACGACTACTTCCGCGCTCGCCAAATGCATGATCGAGCCGAAACCATTCCTGAGCGCTGGATCGAGGATTGCATCACAGCATTTCAGTTCGGTACGAAAATGGAGAACGGGGAGGATCCTCTAGCACTATTCTGGTCACCGATGCCGGCTGCGACGATCAGTTTCGCAGTGAGCGTGCTGAGGCGCTTCTGCCTTTCGACCGCGGACATCTTCGGTGAGAAAAACCCACTCGCGAACTCGGTCTTCGCGCGCAGCACCGCGAGCGCCTTTGCCATTGAACAAAGGAAATTTCACTCCAAGCTATTCCACTTGCATGCTAGGTCGAGGAACCGGGTCGGGCAACAGCAGCGCAGGCTCAGAAGAGGCACATTAGTAGCCAAAGGCACCGCGAAGTCCTTCCCGCGAAATCTCTTGGGCCCGCTGCTGTTTGAGGGCTGCCGTCGGCCAAGACTACTAGAGCAAAACGGTCACGACGCCGCCTCTCAATACAACATCTGCCTCATGATGATGCTGACACTGCTGGCGGGAGGGGGCATCCGCAAAAGCGAAGCATTCCACATATTCGTCGACGACGTCCGTGGGGATGAGGTTAGACTATACGATCCCGTGATTGGCCAAATGGCATGGAGCGACGATCAAGGTCTGCCGGTGGTGGGGCCAAGAGACGATTACCTCAAGCTCGTATGTAATCGGGTGCCAAGATCTATGCTCACCGGCAGCCAGCACGCGGGTTGGAAATCGATGCTGATGGATCACGGCGCGCCATACAACTACTCCGTAGTTCATTGGATCGATCCGCACCTCAAGAAGCTCTTCTTCGACCTATTCGCAGTCTACATCAAGCACGTGCGCCCCCGTCACCTCACCCACCCGTACCTGTTTGTTTCGATGGACAAGTCGAACTTTGGGCAGCCCTGGACGATTGCTGCGTTTGATAAAGCCTTTGCGGAAGCGGTTTTACGCATTGGCGAGCACCCAAACGCCAAACTGGGCCTCAATCCCCATGGTCTTCGGCATTTGTACGGTCAGACGCTGACTGACATGGGCGTGAAGCCCGTGATCATCCAGCACGCGATGCACCACAAGAGCATTGAATCTCAGCTCGTCTACACGAAGCCATCCGTTGGAAAAGTGACCGAGGCTCTTGAGAAATTGTCGCGTTCCGACGGTGTGCCCCTCCCTGACCTAGCAACCGATCTTCAATGGGGGCAGGTCTGGAGATCGGACCCTCTGAACATACTTTCGTCCTGGAATTTGGGCCCACTAAATTGAAAAAAACGTTCATCCATACAACCCGTGAGTTTATCTCACGGGACCGCTTTCGCTTGAACACCTCTATGAATCAGTTGGCACTGATCGAGGACTCTATCTCGGAGTGGAAGCTGTTCGCGCTATCGCTAGACGGAGAAATTAAGGCCGCCGATCAAAAGGGGCTCCTGACGTTTACAAAGGCCCATCAAAATTTCTTCGCTAACTTTCAGCAGAGGATACTGGAAGCTGTTTCGATAGATTCAATACAAGGTGCGGTCGAGAACCTTCTCCTCGCTAGCGTCGAAACGATGGAGGGCGGCTTCTCCGGTGGAACAATAGCGATGCGGAAAACTTCCGGCACTCGCTTGCGTACTGGCATCTTCCATGTTTTGCATCAAGCAAGGGAAATGGATTTAATTCTATTTCCATTAGGTCACCTCAATACATCTGTTATCGAATGGCTCCCCAAAAGCACAAAACTACGCTCCCATCGGCAGCATTCGACAGTCGGAAGTAAGGTGCTAGCGAAATGTGCTCCGATCGTCTCCTTGCAAGATCAGGGCGTTTTAGATCGACTTTTTGACATTCTAGTCAGGTCATGCGCGTTCCAATCGACCTCAGATCTAAACTCAGAATTCTTCGAAGATTTTTGGAATTTCTTTCTTGGCCCCTATAAGGCAATTTTTGATACTTACGCCACTAAATACAGCCGAGAAAAAGGGCTGTACAACAAACTTTTCAAAGCGATTTTTGATTTAGGCCTTCTACCTGACGACCTTGACAGTATGTTCGAATATACTAGCGCGTACTTTGATCGCATCGAACGGAATGAAAAAAGCCTAAGCTCTACAAATTTCAACTGGGTCGGGATCACATATACCAAGGTGAACCTGAGCAAATGGGCAGAAGCGCTGTCTTGGTGGGTACATCACCGACCCAAAAAAACGCCTGCAAATCTGGTGACTGCGGTCAAGCCGTTTGTCGCCTTTTTGGGACAGCTGAATAATCCTCCACCTGCACCGGAGGCCTACACAAGATCTCACACCATCTCACGGCCGGACTCTCCAGAAATCACCTTCTTGGACTATCTCAAGCGAGAAGGCTATTGGGGAACCCAGACAGGGTACAACGCGGTCCAGGACACTCGCAGGTTCTTTGAGGACTGGCACGATCATCATGGGATGGATTTGGCTGAGTGGAGTCCTCCCATTCGTGCGCAGGACCATCCAGTAATTTACTCAAGGGGTAAGACGAATAAGGAGATACTTCCAGTTCGCATTATTAGATTGATGAAGGAGGTGTTGACCGCAGAAGACTACGCCTGGCCAAAAACTCAAACCTCAGACTACATCAATTACTCCAACCCAGAAACAGGCGAATATGAGAAGGTCTGGTGCCCAGTACGGGCCATTGCCATCCAAACTTTGCTCACCTTGCCCATCCGAACGGTTCAGCTGCGAATGGAGGACAGCGGAGAAGCTGACGACCAGATCTACGATCCGGCTTCCGGGCAATGGCTTTCCAACGATCATCCGCTTGCAACACCAGGTAGGTCTCGCGGCTTTTGGACGCCAATGCGCGACCACGCTACTGGTAAGGACTACGTCGGCATTCATGTCACCACAAATAAGACCGCTGCCATCGGAGCCCACGATTTCGAAGAAGGTTACGACATCCCTTGGGATTGCGCTGAGTTAAAGCCCTGCATTAATCAACTCATGAACTGGCAACGATTTTATAATCCGGTGGCCGGCCTTCTCAGCCGCAAAGACTTTATTTTCGACACAGACCGACCAAGTCGGGCAATTAAAAATCTCTACGGCTACACTTTTCTCTTCAGGGACCCCGCAAGCAGCAAACGTCCTCCCAACGAACCGGTGAGTTACGACCGGCTTGCCACCTTTTTTGGTAAACTTCTCGAAGAAGTAGAGCGCAGATTCAAGGTAGGTGGGGAGGACGTCAGTCTCGTCACATACGATCAGTTTGGTAACATCAAATCTCCCTATACTCTCCACGGCTTAAGGGCTGCTGGCATCACGCATTTTGTCGAAGGGGGTGTGCCGATTCAGGTGATCGCGGAGTTCATCGCGGGTCACGCTCACTTCCTCATGACACTCCACTACACCAGGCTCGGCCCATCTTACGTCACAGACACGATTGACCGTGCGCTACAGAAGATGGAGGAAGGCTCCTATGATAACTTCGAACGCTTCCTGCGCGACTCCCCGCTCAGCGAGAGACGCCGATGGCTAGTTGGCAACAGCGATGCTGCCTTTCAATCACTTGCCGACATCTCGCCCGGTCTCTGGTCAACGTCGCATGACGGCATCTGCCCCAATGGGCGCGCGTTGTGCCACATAGGTGGGGAAGTAGCTTCGACGCAATCAAATGCGTACTACGGACCAGTGCCCGGTGGACCAAGAAACTGTCCGCTGTGCAGATTTTGGATGACCGGTCCGGAATACCTTGAGGGCCAGCTGAATTCCTATTGTGTATTCCTGTTCAAGCTCGGCGAACGGGCTCAAACATCAAATCAGCTATCACGGAAATTAGCCGAGCTGGTGGCGTCGGGGGCCGCCAGCAATCGTCAGATTGAACGAGTTAAGGCAGACATCGAAGCCATCACCATCGAGCTCAACATCATGGTCCAAGGTGCTCAGGAGCGCGCTAGACTAATTCTGCAGTCGTGGGCCCTGAGAGATAAGATCAAGAACGATCCCGACCATGATGGAAGCAAATTCGCACTCATCACGCGTCTCGACGAAGACGAATTAGAACTCGTCTTTGAAGAAACGACCTATTGGGATCAGGTTGATTTCGCAGCCCATGCCTTCGAATTTTTCCCTCAGATTGGAGAGACCTCCGCCCCTCTCCGTAAGGGGCGACTGATGGACCAGCTATTGAAGCGAAATGGGTATCAAGCCTTCTTCTTCAACCTCCCTGAAGACGAGGCCCTGCATGCATCAAATTCTCTAACTCGCCTCCTTCAAGGGCTTGCCGGCAGATCAGGTCTACGGTCACTCGTAGAGGGTGAAGAGACGCTGGAAAGTCTGGGCCTCGTCGACAAATTCGAGAACACCTTGAAGGAAATCTCCAAACTCGAGCCTCTCCGTCTTCGACCAATCAATGGCAAAGCACGACTGACGCAAACAGTGGAGGACACAAGTGGGCAAAGGTGATCCCAACTCTGATCCTCTTGCAAATCCTGAGTGGGACGATGCGAAGTCGTTCCGGGACACACTGTTGGATAAAACCGACCGCCCGAATTCGATTAATCGGATTTGGGAAGCATGTTTGGATCTGGAAAAGTCAGGAGTGAAGATCACAGTCGCCGAAGTCGGGCGTGTGACGGTTGCTCGTTGGGGTTCTCCAAAAACACAAAGCATCCGAGACCAGCCACTCAAACTGACTCGTCTGGTGGAGCTTTGCGCAGCCGCTCAAAGGCAAGGAACAGCCAATGGCCCTAGAGGGCCCAGAAATGAGAGCAGGATCGATAGCATTTTGGCTGGTGTAGCGGACCAAACTGACCGGGCTTGGTTAAGACAGATGTCCGTTGAGTGCTCAGATCTCAAGCGCGAAAATCGGGCCCTTAAAAAGGCGTTTCTAAAGTTAGCCCCACTGGCAACTTCAGGCGGCACTAGAAGCGATAATACGCCTGGCGACGAGCCGATGCCGACCTACCAGCCAATTCTTTCTGGAGATGAGAGGAGCCAGCTGGCGCGCGCTGCAGACCGGGAGTTCTGGTACAATGAGGGGTACAACGTCGACGCGATACATGGCCTGCTGACCAGTTCAGGTCGAGCAATCCTTTCTGCATCGTTTTTTCAAGGATTGCAGAAGGTGTTGGGCCGTCATTCCATGGATCACGACCTATCCAGTTCAGAATCCCAATAGAGGAAATCGAGCCAAGTTTCGTGCAGATCACCGAGTGCAAAAGGAAGCTTCCTCGCGACTTGGTCGAGCTCGAACGGACTGGGTTCGAAGGGCTTGCGAATGAGTTTGAGGCCAGCTTCCTCCGGCGTTTTGTCGCTTTTCCTCAGGTTGTCCGCGGCGCAGGAGGCGACGATGTTTGACCACTCGGATCGGCCCCCCTTGCTGCGGGGTACAACGTGATCAAAGGTCAGCTCTTTCGAAGAAAATCTACCCCCGCAGTATTGGCATCTGAAACCATCGCGTAGGAACAAATTATACCTAGTAAACGCTGCGCCGCGCCTCTTCTTATAGCTCTTCAGCGCTACGACAGCCGGCACTTCGAAGATCTGACTAGCCGAATGAACAAAAACGTCTTCGTAGGCCTTAACTTGGATGACACGCTCCTGGACGACGGCCACCAGCGCGTCCTGCCACGACCAAACCGAGAGCGGCGCCCAGCTCAAAGGCTGCATATCGGCATTCACTACGAGGGTGCGGCGTGACGCGAGCGCAACGTTCATTTCCGCCTCCCGCCGCCACGTTGAGCAGATTTTCCTGACCGCCCGTCCCCCGAACAATATGCCGTCACACTACGTATAGTGCGGCTAACCCATTGTGCCGACAGCAACAATATATTTCCGGCTCCACACAAGTTTGCCCACGTCGTCAAGCCGCCCTTCGAGCGCGGAATAACGTGATCAAAAGTCAGATCATCGCGCGAGCCGCAATATTGGCATTGGAAGCGATCGCGGAGGAAAACATTGAAGCGCGTAAAGGCAGGGTGCCGCGCCGGCTTCACATAGTCCTTGAGCGAAACCACGCTCGGCAGCCGCATTTCGAAGCTGGGCGAATGGATCACCGTGTCGTAGAGCGACACGATGTTCACCCGTTCAAGGAACACCGCCTTGATCGCGTCCTGCCACGACCACAACGATAAGGGATAATAGCTGAGAGGCCGGAAATCGGCGTTCAGCACGAGAGCGGGACAGGCCTCTGGCGACACATGGATGGTCACTAGAGTCTCCCGAAGCGGGAATCTGTTAAGTCCATAGCCCCTTTATACTAAGCCCTTTGTGTCAGGGCTGTGAAGCGGGGACGAAAGACTTATTTCGCTGCCAGCCGCCCGATAAAATCCCCGGCAAAGGCCAAGCCGTCCGGAGCAATCCCATGCCCGACGCCGCGGCTCACATGATAGCTGACATCAAAGCCCGCCTCATCAAGCACCGCATTGGCCTCACTCGACAGGTTCGGATCGACCACATCGTCCATATCGCCATGCACGAGGCAGATCGGCGGCTTGGCAAGCGCCTCGCCCCCAAAACCCTCCGGCGGCAAAAAGGCGCCGGAAAACCCGATAACGCCCATGAGCTTTTCGGGAAGCCCCGTCCCCACATGCAGCGCCATCATCGCCCCCTGGCTGAACCCGGCGAGAATCGTCCGCTCCGGCGTGATTCCCGTCTGCGCCCAAAGATCGCGCAAAAAACCTTCGAGCACCGGACGCGCCGCGATAACGCCCGTCTGCCGGCTCGCCAGCCGGTCACCGCTCCAGTCGATGGGAAACCACTGAAACCCACCCATTTCCGTCCCGATCGGCGCATTGGGCGACACGAACAACGCGCCGGGAAGCACATGCTGCCAATGCGGCGCCAACCCGATGAGATCATTACCGTCGCTGCCATAGCCATGGAGCAGAACCACCGCAGCATCGGGCGCTTGCCCATTGGCTGGCGGCATCATCGGCCCCGAAAGCTTGGTCACAGCAAAATCCCTTCCTTGTCGCGCAGAATGGCGAAATAGCGCCAGAACAGCAGCGCCGCGGCCGACCGATGCGGCGACCAGTTTTCGGCCATGCCGATCATCTCCTTGATCGTCGGACGCTCGTCAAGACCAAGCCCGTGATGCGCCGCCTTGAGCAAAGCCAGATCCCCCGCCGGGAAAATGTCGGGATGCGCAGCGCAGAAGAGAAGATAGACCTCGGCCGTCCACGGCCCGATCCCTTTCAATGCCACCAGCGCCTTGATCGCCTCTTCGGCCGGCAAAGCATCCACCTCGGCAAAATTAAGCTCCCCCGCCCGTACCGCCTCCGCGATCGTTCGCACCGCCAGAAATTTCCCACGCGAAAACCCGGCGCCCCGCACCGTTTCCTCATCGAGCAACATGTAAGAATCCGGCTCCAGCGCCCCCGGCAAAAGCGAAAACCGCCCCCAGATCGCCGCCGCACTCTGCACCGAAAGCTGCTGCCCGCAAATCACCTTGGCCATCCCCGCAAACCCCTTGGGATTGACCCGCGGCAACACCGCTCCGACCCGCTCCCGCATCGGCAGCAATTGCGGCACCATGGCGATCAAATGGTCGAGATGCACGGCGACGCCCTCCGCCGTATCGATCCGCGGTGACGCTCCGGGCGCAAAAGTGCTAGTCGGTAAAATCATGAAAGAACCAATTCTTCGTTTCGCCCCGAGCCCCAATGGGCGCCTGCATCTCGGTCATGCCCTATCGGCGCTCGTGACCTGGCAGGCGGCCGAGTTTTTCGGCGGCACAGTGCTTTTGCGCATCGAAGACATCGACATCACCCGCTGTAAACCCGAATTTACCGAGGGTATCTTCGAGGATCTCAATTGGCTCGGCCTCGCCTGGCCCGAACCGGTCCTAATCCAGTCCCAACGCTTCGAGATTTACGCCGAGGCCGCCAATCGCCTGCGCCAGCGCGATCTCATCTATCCCTGCTTCTGTTCCCGCTCGGACATATCGGCCAAGGCCGCAGATACCGACCCCGACGGCGCACCCATTTATCCCGGCACCTGTAAGCACCTTTCCAACGCCGAGCGGATAGAGCGGCTCGAACGCGGCGACCCCGTGCAATTCCGTCTCCATACCGATCGTGCCATTGAAGAAGCCGGCATGCTGACGTTTACCACCATCGGCCCGACGCTGCGCGATCGCCCGCAAATCCGCTATGCCCGCCCCCAGCGCTGGGGCGACGTCGTGCTGCAACGAAAAGATATCGGCACCAGCTACCACCTCTCTGTCGTCGTCGACGACGCCGCCCAAAGCGTGACGCACATCACCCGCGGCCGCGACATGGAAGCGGCCACCGACATCCACGTCCTCCTGCAAATGCTGCTCGGCTATTCGACGCCCCTCTACCACTTCCACCGCCTCCTCCTCGGCGACGACGGCCAAAAACTGGCCAAATCCAAAAACAGCAAAACCCTCGCCGACCTGCGCAGCGAGGGTTGGACGGCGGCGGATGTGCGGAAGGCTGTGGGGTTTTAACTACCCGCCCCACCCACCAGCCTTCCCTCGCCCCTTGAGGGAGAGGGACAGATTTTCTGCGTTCAGCAGAAAATCAGGGTGAGGGGTTTCTCTCCTCCGCAGAGGAGCTGCTGGACGGCGCTGCGAGAATACCCCTCATCCGCCCGTTGGGCACCTTCTCCCGCAAGGGGAGAAGGCGAAAAACCGGAATACCAGCGACTGCTAAGCCGCCTTCTTCGCTTCCATCAATTCCTCCACAGTCGCCGCCACCGCCTCCTCAAATGGCGTCCCAAAGCCCGCTCCCAACAAAGCGTCCAGCCTCGGGTCAACCAGTTCCATCTCGTTGAGCCACAAATACCGCATCCGATAGAGGTCGCGCATAACCGGATTGAACAGTCCCACCGCCCGCATCGTCCACCACTGCAAAGGCGAAACGGCCACCTTGCGCGGCAATGCCGCCTCTATCGCGCCCATCATCTGGCCATGCGACACCCAATGTCCGGCAAAGTGCAAACTTTCGTACCGTCCAAGCGCGCTCCGCTTTTCCGCCAGCGCAGCAAAAGCGCGCGCCAGATCGGGCAGATAAGTCCAGCTATGGCGCATCTGCAGCTCACCCATATGGTACAGCTTGCCCTTGCTCACATCCGGCAGCATCCCCGCATCGAACCAGTCTCCGCGATTGCCCGGCCCGTAAAAATCTCCGGCACGCAAAATGATCGCCTGGAATTTTCCGGCCGCCGCCGCCTCGCGCAACAGTGTTTCGAGCCGAATGCGGATTTCCCCGCGCGGCATCTCGGCGCTCTGCCGCGTTGCCGGCGAGACGGTGCGGTCGCCCGCCCGATAATTGTATATCGACCCCGGAAACAGCAGCGTCTTGCCGCTATTGCCCAATGCGTCGATGACCACCTGCAATTGCTTTTCCGATCGGCCATTGCCCCACTGATCATAACGCAGGTGCAGGGCATTCACGACCACGTCCGCATCGGCAATCGCCGCCCGCACCACCGCCACATCGTCAGCGTCCCCGGCCACAAATGTCGTGCCGCTGACCGGCTTGCGATTGCTCCGCCCCAGTCCCGTCACGCTCCAGCCCGCATCGCGAAACGCCATCATTGCCGCATTGCCGATATGGCCGTTGCTACCCAGAACCGTCACTTTACCCTTGGTCATTCACCGTCTCCTTGACTTGCTGGAGACGAAAATGCCCGCTACAGATTTTTATAGCGATTGGCCAAATTTCGAGATTTGATATTCAATCATGAATAGAGAGCCTGACTGGTCCCTGTGGCGCAGCTTTGCCGGTGTCATCGAGCACGGCTCGCTTTCCGGCGCGGCACGCGCCCTCAAATCGAGCCAGCCCACGGTGGGCCGCCATATCGAACTGCTCGAAGCCCAGCTTGGCCTGCAGCTTTTCGAGCGCAGCCTTTCCGGCCTCAAGCCCAACAGCACTGCCTTAAAACTCTATGGCCCCATAGCAGAGGCGCAAACGGCCCTTGCTCAAGCCAACCTGATGGCCGAAGGCGCCCAGGACGAAACCGGCGGCACCGTGCGCATCACCGCCAGCGCCATGATTTCCAACTATGTGCTTCCCGAAATCCTGGTGCCGATCCGCGCCCTCCATCCGCGCATCGCTCTTGAAAGCGTCCCTTCGGATTCAGCCGAAAATATCCTCATGCGCGAGGCCGATATCGCCATCCGCATGTTCCGTCCCACCCAGCTTGAACTGGTGACAAAACACCTCGGCGACATCGCCCTCGTCCCCGCCGCCCACGAGCGTTATCTCGCCCGTCGAGGCCGCCCCACAACGCTGGCCGAACTCTGGCAGCACGATCTTTTAGGCTTCGACCGCTCCAGCGCCATCGTCACCCACGCGAAAAAACTCGGCTTTACCCTCAATCGCGAAAATTTCATCATCCGCTCCGACGATCAGGCGCATCTGTGGGAATTGTTGCGCGCCGGCCTCGGCATCGGCTTTGCTCAGGCCAATCTGGTGCGCCGCACGCCCGGCCTTGTCGCCCTCCCTATCGACCTCGCCATCCCGCCTTTGCCGGTCTGGCTGACGACGCACCGAGAATTGTACACCTCCCACCGTATCCGCGCCGTTTATGATGCCTTGGCGAGTGGCCTTCTCACCTATATTGAAAGCTGAACCCTTCGGAGGCCAAACCCATGCAGACCCTTCTCAATATCGGCATCGCGCTGGCCCTCTTGTTTGTCGTCATCGTCCTCGGCATGGGCCTCTGGAACATGACCAAGGGCGGCTCGGCCAATACCAGCCAGCGCCTGATGCGCCTCCGCGTCATGGGCCAGGCCGTCGCCATTCTGTTGCTGATCGGCGCGCTCTTCTTCTTCGGCGGCGGTCGGGGCTGACCGCTGCCGCCCTCCTTGCCGCCCGGCGGCAAAAGTACTGACGTCCGCCCGGCCCGAGGAGAAACGCCCTGTTCCTGCCCCTGCATGACGTCAATCCCCACCGCCATATCCGCTTCCCCTACGTCACCTATGGGCTGATCGCCCTCAATATTTTGGTTTTTCTCATCCAGGCGACGCTGCCCCCCGCAGCCTTCGATGACGCAACCATCTACTTCGGCATGATCCCCATCGTGGTGCGCGACATCTATCCCGCCCCGCTCCCCTGGCTACCCGATTGGGCAACGCTGATCACCTATGCCTTCCTCCACGCCGATTGGCTGCATCTGCTTTCGAACATGCTGTTCCTCTGGGTCTTTGGCGACAATATCGAAGACGCCATGGGGCACCTGCGCTTCCTCGTCTTCTATCTCGCCTGCGCCGTGCTCGCCGCCCTCGCTCATCTCGCCTTCAACCTCGATGGCAACGGCCCCCTTATCGGCGCTTCGGGCGCCGTGGCCGGGGTCATGGGCGCCTATATTCTTCTCTTCCCCCATGCCCGCGTCTTCGTCCTCGCGCGCATCGTCATCCCCATTCCGCTGCCGGTGCCCGCCTTCTGGATGCTGGGGTTCTGGGTTGCGACCCAGCTCTTCTATGTCGTCATCGGCTCGCAGGAATCCGTCGCCTGGTGGGCCCATATCGGCGGCTTTGTTGCCGGCATTATCCTCGCCGCCCTGATGCGCCGCCGCGACGTCATGCTGCTCGGCGGCCGGTAGAAGGTTTCTTTACTCTGCCCTGCTAGGCTTCCCTGCGTTATAGTATTGCGTAGGGAAGTCAGCCCATGGACACCGATCTCGCCTCCAGCCTCATGGTGGCTCGCACGGCTCAAACCCAGCAATCGGTCCAGTTGGCGGTATTCAAAAAATCCCACGACATGCAGACCCAGCTTCTCGATATGCTGCTGCAGCCCGCCCAGGCAGTGCTTCCGCCGGGCCAGGGCACGCAGGTCGATAAATCGGCCTGAGGTTTTCCGATGAGCAATGCCCTCAGCGTCAGCCCATCGGTCATGATCAACCGCATCGCCACAAGCGAAGGCGCCTCGCCCAACACGCTCCTTGCGCAAGTCGCAAAAATGCGCGGCGAACTGGCGCTCACGCAAAACAAGGCCGAGCCCGAAGCCCTGCCTGACATTGTTCGCAATCCCGTAAACGGCGCCGAAGTGGATCTCTTGGTTTAGGCAGTCTTCACAGTAGTCCTCATGGTGAGGTGCTTTGCGGAGCAAAGCCACGAGGGCGTGGCACTGCAGCATCCGGGCACCCCCTCGCCCTTCGAGGCTTCGCTACGCTCCGCGCCTCAGAATGAGGGTTACTGTTGCGCCCCCGGGCTGGAACGGTTTACCCCCGCAACCCGATCAGCGCCTCGATCACCGCCCGCCCATCCCGGCTGTGCCATTCCGCCGGCCCCTGCAACACGGCCAGTTCACACCCTTCCGGATCGAGCAGCAGCGTCGCCGGCAGGCCCACGGCCACCGCCTCGCGCTTCAGCCGGTCAAACGCAGCAAACGTATTGTCGGCATAAAGCGGCAGGTTTTCAAACTTGCCCTCGGCCAGAAATTCCTCGGCCTTGGCCAATCCACCCTCACCAATATCGAGATTGATCGGCACCACCTGGAACTTGTCCGAATTATATTCCGTCGCAATCGCATCGAGCGCCGGCATTTCTTCGCGGCACGGCACGCACCAGCTGGCCCAGAAATTGACCAAGAGCGCCTTGCCCGAAAAATCCCCCAGCGTCATCGCCGTGCCATCGGCCGCCTTGAAGGCCATATCGGCATAGCCGCGCCCCTCGCCCGTGCCATTGAGCGCTGCGAGTTCCCCCACCGCTGCCGCATCGACGATCTGCGCTTGGGCCGCCTGCACCGGGCACGAGTTGGCCGAGGCGGCATTGCCGAGATAAACCCACGCCGCTATAGCTACGCCCAATCCGGCAACCCCCATCGCCGCATATGGCTGCCAGCGCCGCGGTGATACTGGCTTGGGTTGGCTGGTGTCCGACATGGGCTACTCCTGAAAGGCAGACGATGAGCAACAAGATGTGGGGTGGACGGTTTGCATCCGGCCCCGACGCCATCATGGAAGAAATCAACGCTTCGATCGGTTTCGACCAGCGCCTGTTCCGCCAGGATATTGCCGGATCAAAGGCCCATGCCACAATGCTCGCCGCAACGGGCATTCTGACGCAGACCGATCGCGACGCTATCCTTGTCGGTCTAGACGAGGTGCTGGCGGAAATCGAGAACGGCTCGTTCAAATTCTCGCGGGCGCTCGAAGACATCCATATGAATGTCGAATCGCGGCTGCGCGAAAAGATCGGCGATGCCGCCGGGCGCCTCCACACGGCCCGTTCCCGCAACGATCAGGTCGCGACCGATTTCAAGCTCTATGTCCGCGACACCATCGATCATCTGGTCGCCCAGATCCACACGCTGCAACTGGCTCTCGTCAAGCGCGCCGAGGAAGAGGCCGAAACCATCCTGCCCGGTTTCACCCATCTCCAGAACGCGCAACCCGTCACCTTCGGCCATCATCTCCTCGCCTATGTCGAAATGCTCGGCCGCGATGCCGGCCGCCTCCTCGACGCCCGCCGCCGCCTCAATGAAAACCCGCTCGGCTCGGCGGCGCTGGCCGGCACGCCCTACCCGATCGATCGCGACATGACCGCGACGACGCTCGGC
Organism: Devosia sp. Root685; assembly: GCF_001427875.1. Classification (GTDB taxonomy): domain Bacteria; phylum Pseudomonadota; class Alphaproteobacteria; order Rhizobiales; family Devosiaceae; genus Devosia. Next base: position 1,212,500 of record NZ_LMHK01000002.1, read on the forward strand.
TTTGACCGTCCCACCGCCAATTCGCTCGACGCCGTCGCCGACCGCGATTTCATTCTCGAAACCCTCGCGGCCGCAGCCATCTGCGCCATGCACCTTTCCCGCTTTGCCGAGGAAATGGTCATCTGGTCCTCGGCCCAGTTCGGCTTCATCAAGCTCAGCGACAAGTTCACCACCGGCTCGTCCATCATGCCGCAAAAGCGCAATCCGGACGCCGCCGAGCTGGTGCGCGCCAAGATCGGTCGCATCATGGGCGCGCTGAATTCCCTGCTCGTCGTCATGAAGGGCCTGCCGCTCGCCTATTCCAAGGACATGCAGGAAGACAAGGAAGTCGCCTTCGACGCCCTCGACGCGCTCTCCCTGTCGCTCGCCGCCATGACCGGCATGGTTTCGGACATGCAGCCGAACCGCGAAAAAATGCACGCCTCGGCCTCGGCCGGTTTCTCCACCGCCACCGATGTGGCCGATTGGCTCGTGCGCGAATTGAACATCCCCTTCCGCGACGCCCACCACATCACCGGCCAGGTCGTCGCCCTCGCCGAATCCAAGAATTGTGGTCTCGAAGGCCTCACCATCGAAGATTTCAAAACCGTCGACACCCGCATCGACAGCCGCATCCACAAGGTGCTCACCGTCGAAGCATCAGTCGCCGCGCGAAAATCCTATGGCGGCACCGCCCCCATCAACGTGATGGCCCAGGCCGCCCGCTGGAAATCGACCCTCACCGGCGAAGACCACGAGCCTCAGCCCCTTGCCAAGAAAAAGCATGGCGGCCATGGCGATGGCGGGGTTGAGTAAAACCGCGAACTCCTTCACTTTCTTCCTTCTCCCCTTGCGGGAGAAGGTGGCCCGAAGGGTCGGATGAGGGGTCGGGGACTATCCGCACACGCGGCGTTCGCAACACAAAACCCCTCACCCGTCTCGGCTTTAGCCGATCCACCCTCTCCCGCAAGGGGAGAGGGAAGACGGAGAAAAAATGCCCGACAAAAAGCGACAGATGCGCCTCACCCCGCGCCATGTCGCCTATCTCCAGCCCGAAACCATCATCGAAACCCTGCCCCCACCCCCCGCAGGCATGACTGAGGCAACCGAGGCCGATCACCGGGCAACCATCGCAAAATTCTTCGGCCCCGACGACCACGACGAAACCTGGATTTTTGCTTACGGCTCGCTGATCTGGAAACCCGCCTGCGATTACGTCGAAATCCGCACCGGCCTCCTCCACGGCTGGCACCGCGCCTTTTGCCTGGGCTGGAACAACCGCTTTCGCGGCTCGGACGAAAATCCCGGCCTCATGCTCGCGCTTGATCGCGGCGGCGCCTGCAAGGGCGCGCTTTATCGCCTTCCCCCCGGCAGACGCGACGAGAGCCTGATAAAACTTTTCGAACGCGAGATGGGCTGGAAGCCCACCGCCTTTCCGCCCCGCATGGTCACAGTCCGCTCCGGCGACCGCACCATCCGCGCCCTCACCTTCTGCATCGACCGCAATTCCGGCCGCTACATTTCCGGCCTTTCGGAAGACCAAATCGCCGATGTCCTCGCCAAGGCCGTCGGCAGCCGCGGCTCCATGGCCGAATACCTGTTCTCGACCGTCGAACACCTCGAACAAATGGGCCTCCACGACCCCCATCTCTGGCGCCTCCAAAACCTCGTCGCCACCCGCATCGAAGCCGTTTATGAGACGGATCGATAAGTCTCACTTTTGTTTTTTTGGGCTTTGGCTTAGGGATTTCCCCGAAAGCCCACCCCACACTCAGGCTGTCATCCCGGCGAAGGCCGGGACCCATCCTGAGATGTAGCAAATTACCCCGATCTCAGGATGGACCCCGGCCTTCGCCGGGGTGACACCGTGCGGTTGGCGCAAATGAGGATGACACCTTGGTCCACCATTTCAACCACCGCGACGGCACCCTCTATGCCGAGGACGTCAATCTCAACGACCTGGCTGAAAAGGTCGGCACCCCGTTTTACGTCTATTCCTCGGCGACCCTGCGCCGCCATGTCCGCGTCGTCCGCGAAGCTTTTGAGGGCATCCCGACGCTGATGGCCTATGCCATGAAGGCCAATTCCAATCAGGCCGTGCTGACCCTCATGGCCCACGAAGGCTGCGGCGCCGACGTCGTCTCGGGCGGCGAACTGCAGCGCGCCCTCGCCGCCGGCATCCCCGCCGAAAAGATCGTCTTCTCCGGCGTCGCCAAGACCGTCGCTGAAATGCGTCAGGGCCTTACCGCCGGCATCAAGTGTTTTAACGTCGAAAGCGAACCCGAGCTTGAACGCCTCTCGATGATCGCCGGGGATATGGGCCTCACCGCCCGCGTTTCCGTCCGCATCAATCCCGATGTCGACGCGCGCACTCACGCGAAAATTTCGACCGGCAAGAGCGAAAATAAGTTCGGCATCCCCTTCAAGCGCGCCCGCGAAGTCTATCAGCGCATCGCCGAACTCCCCAACATCGTCGCCGTCGGCGTCGACATGCATATCGGCAGCCAGATCACCGATCTCGAACCTTTTGGGAACGCCTTCGGCCTCATGGCTGAACTGGTAAAGGCGCTGCGCGAAGACGGCCACGACATCCACCATGTCGACGTCGGCGGCGGCCTCGGCATTCCCTACAACCAGAACGAAGCCTCCCCGCCCCATCCGTCGGCCTATGCCGCCGTTGTCCGCGACAAGATCGGCCAGCTTGGCTGCACCCTCGTCATCGAGCCCGGCCGGCTCCTCGTCGGCAATGCCGGCGTGCTCATCACCAAGGTCGAATATGTGAAGGAAGGCGCGTCCAACTTCATCATCGTTGACGCCGCGATGAACGACCTGATCCGCCCGACCCTTTACGAAGCCCATCACGACGTCGAACTGGTCAACCAGTCCAACCTGCCCCCCATCACCGGCGACATCGTCGGCCCCGTCTGCGAAACCGGCGACTATCTCGCCAAAGGCCGCACCATCCCCGGCGTCAAGGAAGGCGATCTCCTGTCCATCATGAGCGCCGGTGCCTATGGCGCCGTCATGGCCTCCACCTACAATTCGCGACCACTGATCCCCGAAGTGTTGGTCGACGGAACCCGCTGGCACGTCATCCGCCCGCGCAAATCCATCGAAGAATTGCTGGCGCTCGATTCCGTGCCGGATTGGGTGTGAAAACCCCCACCTAACCTCCCCCTGGTAGGGGGAGGGACGTATCGAGTTTGCTTTAGTGTTGGTGAGCCACCGGCAGATCCCTCCCCCTATCAGGGGCAGGCTAGGTGGGGGTCACGGCAAACGCCAAACCCGCCCTACTCTTCCCGCGCCTGCCGTGCCAGCGACAGCACCTCAACCGGCCGCCCTTCCAGCGCATCCTCGACCTTGGCCAGCAGTTCCGCCAACGTAAACGGCTTCACGATCACATCATAAACCAGCGCCTCAAGCCCATGCGCCCGCTCGCGCTGGTCGGCAAAGCCGGTCATCAGGACAATCGTCACATCGGGAAAAGCCGACCCCACCTGCAAGGCGAGCGCGATCCCGTCCATCACCGGCATCTTGATGTCGGACAGCAGGAGATCGAACCGCCCCTCCTCCGCTTCCATGGTCTCGGCAGCCAAGCCGCCGTCTTCCTCGGCCACGACCTCATGACCCTTCATGGTGAGCGCACTCACCACGAAAGCGCGGACGGATGGATCGTCTTCAGCGACAAGTATGCGGGCCATAGGCAGTCTCCGGGCGGCGGGTCGGCGGCCTTACGGCACCGACCGGACCTGTCAGGGGCAAAAATGACAGGCCACACGCTGACTTCAATATAGGAACGATCCGATCAGTGGTGAACAGCGGGCGCCGCAGCTTCAACAGAAGGTTCTGCCGGATGGCCAGCTTCAGCGCTTTGCGCCGCTTCCCCACTATGGCCTTCTGCCTCACCACGCGCTGGCGGCGCCTCGGTAATTGCTGGCGGGGCCGCGGCCTGTTCGCCCGTGTTGGTGGCAGCACGCCCCCCCGCAAAGGTCAGGCGCACCTTGACCGCTTCGGCGGGCGGCAGTGGCAGCCGCGTATCGAGCGTCGCCCGTTCGCCGGCCATCAGGTCGCGAATACGCGGTGTCACGCTCCATTCGTAAATCGTGTGGCCGGTATCATCGAGTAGGCTCACCAGCACCGGCGGCACGCTGACGGGATCGGGCATCAGCCCCACGAGCTGGGCCGAAACCACAAGCACTTCCTTGCCCTCGGAGAGCCCCCGCGTCGATTGCAGATGCGACAGCTCGAGCCCGACCACGTTCACCCCCAGCCCAACCGCCTCATAAAGACCGGCAAGATCGGGATTACGCTCGACGATCTGGAGCCGGCCAAAATAGGCAATCCCGAGAATCCCGACGAGCCCCACCGCGCCGGCCACCCGCGCATAGCGCCGCATCCGTGCCAGCGGCATGCGCGACACCATGGCAGTCTGCCGCCGCGTCAGCGCCTTTTGGCGCGCGCGAATTTCCGCGGCGGTTTCGCGCTTCTTGGCCGGCCTTGGCTCGATCGGTTCGATAGAGCGCGGCAACTCATCGGCACCGGTTTTTTCTTCGGCCTCGATGGCAGCATCGAGCGCCTCTTCGGCCATGCTCTCGAACAGGCGATCCGATTCGGGATCGTCCTTCGGCACCAGCTTCAGGTCGGGCTTGGGATCGGGGAGCGCCGATTGCTGCCAGGATTGGCGGCACGAGGCGCACTGCACCTTACGGCCAACCGAGCCGATGGCCTCGTAGGTCACCTGGTATTTGGTCTGGCAATTGGGGCAGGTAATGATCATCGCGCCGGCAACCGTTTCGATATTGCCTGACCCTATCCCTGCTTGGGTTAATACTCCTCAAACCCATGAGAAATCACAATTGTGCCGCTTTCCCCCCGGCATAGCGGGCACCAGTTCCGCAAACACGGCGTGGCGCTGCTATGATGCCGCCCACTCGTGATTCGCTTTTTGCGTTGAGACCACCGGACGAGCTGGGGAGCACCCGTTCTTGATCGATTTTTCCGATGTTGGCCTGCGCTATGGCAATGGTCCCGAGATTCTGAGCGATCTCACCTTTTCCATCGAGCCCGGCTCCTTCCATTTCCTCACCGGTCCCTCCGGTTCGGGCAAGACCAGCCTCCTGCGCCTGCTGCTGCTGTCGTTGAAGCCGAGCCGCGGCAAGGTGACGATGTTCGATGAGGATGTGGGAAAACTCGACCGCGACAGCCTCCTGCAGATGCGCCGCCATATCGGCATCGTCTTCCAGGAATTCCGCCTTCTCGATCACCTGACGACGTTCGAAAACGTCGCCCTGCCGCTGCGCGTCCTCGGCCAGCCCGAGAGTGAATATCGCCCCAATGTCACCGAACTGCTCGAATGGGTGGGCCTTGGCGAACGTATGCACGCGCTCCCCACCGTTCTTTCCGGTGGTGAAAAACAGCGCGCCGCCATTGCCCGCGCCGTCATCGCCCGCCCCAAGATTCTCCTCGCCGACGAGCCGACCGGCAATGTCGATCCGGACCTGTCGAGCCGCCTCGTCCATCTCTTTGCCGAGCTCAATCGCACTTTGGGCATGACCATCATTCTCGCCACGCACGAATTGCCGCTGCTCGATCGCTTCTCCTATCCGCGCATGGTGCTCAACAAAGGGGCTCTGACCATCCATGACTAGGAGCCTCCTGTCCCGCCTGCCGCACTGGTTGCCCTTCCCCCATCGTGGCGGCGGCGCCCCCATCGTGCCCGAGCGCTCCGTCGCCGGCCGCACGCTGCTTTTGCTCATCACCATCATGAGCTTTCTCTCCGCGGTCACTCTCGGCGGCGTGGTGCTGGTGCAAAAATCGGCCATCGCCTGGTCCGCCGATGTCGGCCGCGAAATGACCATCCAGATCCGCCCGGTCGAAGGCGAGGTGATGGAAAGTAATCTGCGTACCGCCGTTTCCCTCGCCCAAACCACCCCCGGCGTTGCCGGCGCCCGCGCCCTCACCATCGAAGAGAGTCAGGCTCTTCTCGAACCCTGGCTCGGGGCCGGGCTCGATCTCTCCGCCATCGCCATTCCACGCCTCGTCGTCGTGCAATTGGCCGATCCGGGGGATGCCGATATCGAGCAACTGCAGCGCAATCTCCAGGCGATAAAGGGCGCAAGTCTCGATACCCACGCCGCCTGGCGGCAACAGCTCAACACCATGGCCGGCACGGTCGTCGTTTCCGGCCTGCTTGTGCTCGGCCTCATCGGCGTTGCCACCGTCCTCGCCATCATTTTCGCGACCCGCGGCGCCATGGCGTCAAACCGCGAAATCGTCGACGTGCTCCACTTCATCGGGGCCTCCAACAAATTCATTGCCGGTGAGTTCCAGGGGCGATTTTTGTCCATTGGCTTGCAAGGCGGGCTGCTCGGCGCCCTCCTTGCCGCTCTCTTTTTCCTCCTGATCGGCACCGCGGCCGGCTCGGTCCTCCCCACCGAAGCCACGACGCAGGTCGGCTATGTCTTCGGCGGCTTCGTCCTCGGGATCGATGGCATCATCTTCATCGCCCTCGTCGTGCCGGTGATCGCTGTGCTCACCGCCGTCACCTCGCGCCTCACCGTCCGCCGCTATCTCAGCGAGGCCTCCTGATCCATGGTGCATGCCGTTCGCTTCCGGCTGACCGAAGATGACATGGTCCGTGCCGCAAGGCTCTTTAGCCTCGTGTCGCTGCGCCGCCCGAAAACCATCATCTCGATCGCCATGATCTTCGTGATTTGCCTGACGCTGATGGCCTGGCTCGGCGGCGTCATCTTTCCGCTCGACATGGATCGTTTCGCAGAGGAGTGGCCCACCGTCCTCGGGGCCGGTGTCTTTCCCTTCGTCCTGGTGTTTGTGGTTATCCTTGTCGGCAATCCCATGCTGGCCCGTCGCACTTTTCGCCAGCAGAGATCGCTGCACGGAGAAGTCGGCTTGACCTGGACCGAGGAGCGGCTCGAATTCGACAGCGAATATGGCCAGTTCGCCATGCCCTGGAGCCATTTCATCCGCTTTGGGGAAGACAAACATACCTTCGTGCTGTTCGAGTCCGACCGCCTCTATAGGATCATCCCGAAAAGAGCGCTGGATGCCGATACCGAACGCGATCTGCGCGAAAGGCTCGCCACCATAGGCGCATGAGACCAACGTGTCTCACGGGAGGAAAGTGATGACTACCGTGATCGCAGCGATCCGCACGGCCGTGTTCTATCTGCTCTTTATCGGCCAGACCGCGCTTGTCGCCATCATCATCGGCATCGTCGCGCTCTTTGCCGGCCGCACCCGTTTCACCTGGGCCCTGGCCCAATACTGGTGCTGGTCCAATGTGCAATTGCTACGCATCATCGCCGGCGTCCGCACCGAAGTCACCGGCATGGAAAACATCCCGCAAGGCGGCTGCATCATTGCCTCAAAACACCAGTCCGACTGGGACGTGTTTGCGATTTTCCCCCATACCGGCCGCCCCGCTTACATCGTCAAGAAGGAGTTGATGAACATTCCCTTCTTCGGCTGGGCCGCCCGCTCGCTCGATTGCATCGAGATCGATCGCAAGAAGGGCTCCGAAGCCATTCCCGCCATGATGCTCGAAGCCCGCGCCGCGCTCGATCGCGGCTGCCGCATCGTCATCTTCCCCGAAGGCACCCGCAAGGCAGCGCTCGCGCCGCCCGATTACCGCCAGGGCATTGTGCGCATGTATACCGAGCTTAACGTGCCCGTCGTGCCGGTCGCGCTCAATTCCGGCCTCTTCTGGGGCCGTAATTCGCTGATCATCTGGCCCGGCCTCGCCCGTGGCCGCTTTCTCCCCGCCATCGAGCCGGGCCTGTCGCCCGAAGCCTTTGCCGAACGGCTCAGCAGCGCCATCGAAACCCACACCGATGCCTTGAGCCTTGCCGCCGTGGACGCGGGGATTACCCGCCCCATCGATGCGGCGCTGGCGCAAAGAATCGCCGCAGCGCGACAACGCGCCCCCGCATCTTGACCCAACAAAGCCACAAAGCACCACATCTTGTAGCTCAATGACGCGACTTGACTGATTCGCGGTATTTGTTCTAGTTTTGTTCTACTCACGCGGGGGAACAGGGATGCTTTCGTGGATTGAAGCCGGCCTCGAGCCTGCAATGCGGCAGAAGCGGATCAGCCTTTGGCTCGGCCTTTCGGGCCGCACCTATCATCTGGCGAGCGAGAACCTGCGCGACTTCATTCTCGAAGGCGCCGATCTCTATCTCATCGCCCGGGGCAATACCGTGCTCTGGGTCGGCTGCGGCCTCGACCTCGTCGCTGAACCGGCGATCCGCCTCAAATTCCGCAAGGCCCTCAGCCGCGCCGATGGCGTCTTCCGCCTGCCGCGCCCCGAGCTCGATGGCGAACGCCTGTCCATCATTGCCGATCTCGAAGGCGCCGTACCCGCCCCGATCGATCAGGCCGCCTGACTCTCAGCCTCAAGCTTCCGTGCCAGGTCCATCAGCACCCGGTCGCGAATCCCGAGGCTTTCGAGGTGCCGCGCGGTATTGATGACATAGTCGATATTGCGCCCCGAAATCCCGACGCCCGCCCGCACCATGACCAATTGCTCTTCGAGGCTCAACTGCCCGGCAAATTGCTCGTGCCGCTCGTCGACCACAAAAGTCAGCGCCGAAACCTTTCGCCCATCGTCGAGCATGACCGGTCGCATCACGTCGCGATAGACCATCGTCACCTGCTCGCGTGCCTCGAGATAGGCCCGCACCGCCGGCCATTCGGCGTCCGCGACCTCAAACACCATGCCCCGCACCGACCCGCCACGCGTCAGCCCGAAAACCAGCCCCGGCTGTTCCACTGTGCCCCGGTGATGATGCGAAATAATCGAAAGCGATCGATGCGCGCCCTTGAGGCGCCCAAGATGGGTCGAGACGAACGGAAATCCCGGATTCCAGATCAGCGATCCGTAGCCAAAGACCCAGTGATTTTCCGAATTGTCGTCCTGCATCGACCGCTGTCCGCCCGCTTCCTGCCTCACCATCACCCCCTCCCAACCTCCCCCATCAAGGGGGAGGTGCCGCATCGAGCGTAAGACTCGATCTGCTCTCCGCCACCGGGCCGGCACCCTCCCCTCGTGGGGAGGGATGGGGAGGGGGGCGGGAGCCACGATTTTTCACTTGCACAAACCCTAAGCCCAGCCTCGCCATGGCCACAACCACAGCTTAGGCAAAACTTGTATGAACAAAGGCTGATCGGCGCGACCCGCTTTTGCCTTTCGCCCGTCCAAGGTTAAAACCGTTCCCATGAAGAAACGAATCATCATTCTGGGCGCCGTCGTGCTGCTCGTCATCCTTGGCGTCAGCGGCGCCTGGTTTTATGCCTCGGGCATCGTGCGGCAGGAGGTCGAGCGCCTCGCCTTTGCCGATGGTGAAACCAGCCCACAACTGACCTGCGCCAATCTCGATATCGGCGGCTTCCCCTTCGCCTTCGATATCGAGTGCACCGACGCCGTCGTGGTCTCGGGCGACCTGCTTGCGGAAATCCCCGGCGTCCGGCTCAGTGTCATGGTCTACGATTTCAACCATGTCATCGCTTCGGCCAAGGGCCCGGCCCAGCTATCCGACGCCTTTACCGGCCAGCGCTCGGCCATTTCCTGGGCTGGCCTCAATGGCAGCCTCCGTCTCAAGGACAACCGCATCGCCCGGCTCTCGGTCGTTGGCGATGAACTGTCCTGGAACGATCTTCTCGTCGGCGACACCATGCTGGCCAAAGCTTCGCACGCCGAAATGCACGTGCTCGATATCCCCGAAGCCCATGACGCCGAGCGCCATCTCGCGTCCCTGGCGCTCTATCTCAAGGCCGACACCCTCGACCTCCCCGCCGCGACACTTGCCAACACCGCGCTCGAAGTCGAAGCCGAACTGAGCGGCCTCCCCGACGATCTCAACGCCATTGGCACAACGCCCATCCTGCCCACTTGGCAGCAGGCCGGCGGCCAGCTCAAGATCGTCGGCATTCGCGCCAGCGACGGCAATGCCGACCTCAAGGCATCAGGCGAACTCGCCCTCGACGCCCAGGGACTTCCCAACGGCACCATCTCGATCGATTCCATGGGCGTTGCCGAACGCATCGGCCCCTTGATCGAAGAACCCTGGCGCACCCTGGTCCTCGGCACCCCACAAGAAAACGGCCGCCACACCAATCAGCTCAATTTCAGGGGCGGCACGCTCTCCTCGGGCCTGATCCCGATCACCGCCCTGCCGCCGCTGTTCTAAAAGTCAAAACCGAGTTGAAACCCCGGCAGCCGCGCTGCCGGGGTTTGTTTTCTCAATCGTTCTTGAGCGTGCGCGTAAAGAAGTCGATCAAGGCGTCGGTCACTTCGGGCACGCTGGTCATCTGCTCGAAATCATGCCCCACCCCGGTCACGGTGACGAAGGTGGCATCGACACCCTGCGCATTGAGCGCATCATAGAGCCGCTGGCTCTGGTCGATCGGCACCACCTTGTCCTCGGTGCCATGAATGAGCAGCACAGGCGGGCTGTCGGCCGTAATGTGGCTCGCCGGCGTTGCGTTCGCGACCGCCTCCGCATTGGCCTTGTCATGCACCGAAAGCCCCATATGCATACTGGCAAGATCATAGCCGGCCTGACCTGACTCACCCAGATAGGCCGCCGGATAGAAGGCGGCGATGGCAGCCACTTCCGAGGAAACATCGGGCAGCCGGTCATCGACAAAGGCTGGATCATTCCCGGTAAGCCCCGCCATCAGCGACAGATGCCCGCCGGCCGAAGGGCCAAAAACGGCAATCTTGTCCGGGTCGAGATTATAAAGCGCCGCGTTCTGCCGCAGATAGCGCACTGCCGCCTTCACATCCATTTGCGGCTCTGGAAACTTGGCTTCGCCAATGCCGCGATAGTCGATCGAGGCAACGGCAAAGCCCGCCTCCCCGAAGCGCACCAGCTGTGGCAACAGGCGCTCGCGCTCGACGGCGCGCCAGCCGCTGCCGGTCACGAAGACGATGACGGGCGCCGGCTCCGCGCTCGTGGGGCGGATCAGGTCGAGATAGAGCTCGTTCCGCATCAGGCCCAGCGCCGATGTCGAATATTGTATATCCGAATAAAGCTCGACGCCGCTGAACGCGACGCCGGTCGCATCCACCGTGATGGCGTCGGCCTGGGCGCCGCCGATCATCAGGCATGCGAGCGCAATCCCGCAAATGACGGGTTTGAACATGATTTCCTCCTCAAATTCAGTGTTCGTCGCGACGCGCTTGGAGCCAAACTCTCTCCCGATCAGCACCACTGACACGCCGGACACGAGCGCATTTCAAGACCAGAAAGCATTGTTGTCAAGTAATGACCCCAAAAAAACAACCAGACCAAATCGGATCACTCGATTAGAAGATTGGTTTTAAATAACTAAAATGAAACCCGGATTGGCAAAAAACAAGTTTTGCCAATTTTGTTTACAACTTTGATGTCCCAAAATGCAGGCACGCGCCCTTCCGGCAGGGGGCATGCCGGCGCCGCCAATCCACCACTCGCCGGACACGTCTATTGCGGGCGGACGAAATGCTGTAGAACCCGTTCCTCAAGGGCGCTCGCAGCACAAAGCCGTGTTGCCAAGCGCGCGCAACTATTCTATAGAGCCCCCAATCCCCACAGAGACGTGTCTCTGGGCCGCTTTTGGCGGCGCAACGATTTTGAATTCGGAGTACCGACCATGGCAGTGCCAAAACGAAAGACCTCGCCGATGAAGCGCGGCTTCCGCCGCTCGCACGACGCGATTGCCAACCCCACCTATGTCGAAGACAAGGATTCGGGTGAGCTGCGTCGTCCGCATCACGTCGACCTCAAGACCGGCATGTATCGCGGCCGGCAGATTCTCGCCGTCAAGAGCTAAGCCGAAAGGCTTGCGGCGCTGATGCGCGCGACCTGATACTTTTAAGCGGCCGATCCTTCACAAAAGGGTCGGCCGTTTTGTTTTTCCCAAGGGACCGCCGACAAGAGCGGCCAACAGACGGAGAGCCTGCCATGACCATGCGGATTGAATCGGACACGATGGGCACCATCAATGTCCCGAACGACAAGTATTATGGCGCGCAGACCGCTCGCAGCCTCGCCAATTTCGACATTGGCGGGGAAAAGATGCCCAAGGAAATCATCACCGCCTTCGCCATTCTCAAAAAGGCCGCGGCTGTTACCAATACCAAGCTTGGCCTTCTCGACCCGGCATTGCGCGACCTCATCGTCGCTGCAGCCGATGAGGTCATCGAAGGCAAGCTCGACAATCACTTCCCGCTCGTCGTCTGGCAGACCGGTTCGGGCACCCAGTCGAACATGAACGTCAACGAGGTCATCTCCAACCGCGCCATCGAAATGGCTGGCGGCACCATGGGCTCCAAAAAGCCCGTGCACCCCAATGACCACGTCAATATGAGCCAGTCGTCCAACGACACCTATCCCACGGCCATGCACATCGCCGCCATCGAAGCGGTCGTCAATTACCTCTTCCCGCGCGTCAAAATCCTCCGCGATACGCTCGATGCCAAGGCCCAGGAATTCATGGACGTGGTCAAGATCGGCCGCACCCATCTCCAGGACGCCACCCCCCTCACGCTCGGTCAGGAAATGAGCGGCTGGGTCGCCCAGATCGACCTCGCCATCAAGGCTATTGAAGTCACCCTGCCCCAGCTGCGCGAACTCGCCCTCGGCGGCACTGCGGTCGGCACCGGCCTCAACGCCCATCCCGATTACGCCGTCGCCGTGGCCGCCGAAATTTCCACCCTTTCGGGCCACGAGTTCATCACCGCCCCCAACAAATACGCCGTCATGGCCGGCCACGACGCCTTTGTCGGCACCTCGGGCGCGCTAAAACAGCTCGCCGTCGCCTTCATGAAGATCGCCAATGACGTGCGCTGGCTCGCCTCCGGCCCCCGCTCGGGCCTTGGCGAATTGACCATCCCCGAAAACGAACCCGGCTCCTCGATCATGCCGGGCAAGGTCAATCCGACCCAGTCCGAAGCCATGACCATGGTCGTCGCCCACGTCATGGGCAATGACGCCGCCATCGGCTTTGCCGCGAGCCAGGGCAATTTCGAGCTCAACGTCTTCAAGCCCGTCATCGCCTATAATTTCCTGCAGTCCGTCCGCCTCCTCGCCGACGCCGCAAAATCGTTCAACGACAATTGCGCCATCGGCATCCAGCCCGACCGCAAGCGCATCAAGCAGCTTGTCGATCAGTCCCTGATGCTCGTGACCGCGCTCAACCGCAAGATCGGCTACGATAACGCCGCAAAAATCGCCAAAACCGCGCACAAGAACGGTTCCACACTCCGCGAAACCGCCATCGACCTCGGCCTCCTCACCGGCGAAGAATTCGACGCCGAGGTAAAGCCCGAACAGATGGTCGGCCCCCTGACGATCAAGAAGTAGTTTTCAAACTTCTCCTGAAAATGCCGCCCCTCACCGGGCGGCATTTTTGTTTGGAGCAAGACCCAATGAGACATTTCGCGCCTTGGCCCGCGCAACGGCGCCGGTCTAGCATCACCCCAAGAGAGAGGTGAATCATGACCAATTCCGCAGCAAAACCCATGGCCAAATTGAGCCTGAAATGGTCGATGATCGAAGAAGACCTCTCCATCATCGAAAAGTTCAAGCTCCTCGCCGATCTCGGCTTTGACGGCGTCGAACTGGATTCACCCAACGATCTGCCGCAGGCCGAAATCCTTGCCGCGCGCGAAAAAACCGGCCTCGCCATCCCCGGCGTCGTCAACTCAGCTCACTGGAAAACGCCCCTCACCGATCCCGACCCGGCCGTGCGCGAAGCCTGCATCGCCGCCTCCATTCTCGCGATGAAACAGGCAAAAACCTACGGCGCCGAAACCATGCTGCTGGTCCCCGGCGTCGTCAACGACACCACCAGCTACGCCGTGGCCTATGACCGCGCCGTCGAAGGCATCGACCGCCTCCTGCCGCACGCCGAAGAAATCGGCATTTCCATCGCCCTCGAAAACGTCTGGAACAACTTTCTTTTGAGCCCCTTGGAGGCCGCCCACCTCATCGACGGCTTCGACAATCCCCGCCTCGGCTGGTACTTTGATGTCGGCAACGTCATGCGCTACGGCAGCCCGACCGACTGGATCGAAGCCCTCGGCAGCAGAATTTTCCGCATCGACATCAAGGAATACAGCCTCGCCAAAATGAACGCCGAAGGCCCCTGGAAAGGCTTTGAGGTGGACTTAGGCGAAGGCGACGTGGACTGGTCCGGGGTCAACCGCGCCCTCGCCAAGACTGGCTACAATGGCTGGGTCTCCGCCGAAGTCCCCGGCGGCAACCGCCAGCGCCTCGCGGACATCAAATCGCGCCTGGATCGCATCGCCGGGCTCTAGCACACCGCATTAATAGTAGCCCTCATGGTGAGGTGGGAGGCGTAGCCGACCCTCGAACCACGAGGGCGTGTCCCGATGCTTCAGCGTCACACCCTCGTGGTTCGAGGCCTTGCTCCGCAAGGCACCTCACCATGAGGGTTACTGGATCTCCCCCAACATCCGCCTGATATTCCCCAACCCCACCTCGCACCCAAACAGCGTCGGCTCCGCCCCCTCATATTCCAGCGACAAAAACCCGTCATACCCCGAAGCCACGACGCTCCTCAGCAGTGCCTTGGTATCGAGATCCCCATACCCAAACACCGACCCGCGAATAAACTCCCCGCCCGCCGTCCGCAGCCAGCCCGGCCCCGGCTCGGCCCGCCGCATATAAAAATCCTTCACATGCACAAAGCTCGCATGCGGCAGCGTACGCCGCGTCGCGACATAGGGATTGTCATCGACGCAGAGGAAATTCCCCACATCCACCGTCAGCCTGAAATTGGCATGGTCCACGGCATGAACGAGCCGCAACAGCCGCTCCGCCCCATTCATGAAAAACCCATGATCCTCGACGCTGGTGACCACCCCATGCTGCGCGCCAAATTCCGCCACCTCGCGGCACCCCTCGACGATGAACGGAAAGGCCCGCTCGAACTCACCCGCATCGGTCAGCCGCAGCGCCCACGGCACCACATCATGGCGCAAAAACCTCGCGCCGAACCGCACGCAAAGGTCGACATGGCGCTTCACCATCTCGATCTGCCCCTGCCGCCCCTCGCCCTCAAGAAAACTCGCCCCGAGACAAAAGCCCGAAATCGGCACCCCCGTCCGCGCCACCGCCGCTTCCAGGCGCTTGAGCACCGCCTCGTCCGCGCTCAGGTCAAAACCCGCTTCCGTGCCCGGCGCGGCAAAGGAAAACGTCGCGATTTCGAGATGCTCCGCGCCATGCTCCTGCAACCAATCGAACAGCGTCTCCAGCGTCAGCCTGCCATCCGCCAGCATGGGGCGGAAGCTATAGGATGAAAGACCGATCTTCATGGGAGGCCGCTCCGAAACTGAAAAATGACATCGTGTCGCAATCACGACTTTACATACCAATTAGAACCATTGATACCAATTGCATACCAGCCCTTTTCGACGGACCATCGCGATGCCCATCCATTCCACCGATGTCGTGATCATTGGCAGCGGCCCCACCGGTAGCGCCTATGCGCGGATCATTCGTCGCGACTGGCCCGAGGCGCGCATTGTGATGGTCGAAGCCGGCCCGCAGATCCTGCCCCAGACCGGTGGCCATCTCGACAACGTGCTTGATCTCGACAAACGCGCCGAACTTGAAATTCTGGCCCAGGGCGGCGATCGCGAGCCACGTCTTTCTATCAGCAAGGAAGAGTGGGAAGCCCGCCGCGCCGGCGGTTTCGATGCCTCTTTCCTGCGCCGGTCGGGCCTCTTCATCGCCAATGATGCCGACCCCAGCGAAAATCTCTTCGCCGGTTTTGCCGCAGCCAATGTCGGCGGCATGGGCACGAAGTGGTCGACCGGTACCCCGACCCCGTCCCAGGCCGAGCGCGTCCCGTTCATCCCCGCCGACGAATTCGAAGCCGCTCTTTCGACCGCCGAGGGCCTTCTCGGCACCAACAAGGACCCACTCGCCGGCGATGTCAGCGCCATTGCCTTCAGGGAAAAGCTCGGCAAGGCATTCAATCCCGGCCGCAGCCCGGATCGCACCGTGCGCGCCATGCCGCTCGCCGCGACCCCGGGTCCGAGCGGCCTCCGCTATCACGGCACCGATGTGGTGCTCGGGCCGCTGGTCGAAGAACCCGCCGAAACCTTCCAGATTCTCGCCGAAACCATCTGCCGCCGCGTCGTCCATGAAAATGGCCGCGCCACCGGCGTCGAGCTTGTCCGCCCGGGCGAAGACGAGGTCTTTTTCCTCGCCGCCGGCGCCGTCGTCGTCGCCTGCGATTCGCTCCATTCCCCACAATTGCTCCATGCCTCGGGCATCCGCCCCAAGGCCCTGGGCCGCCATCTCAACGACCATTTCATCATCTCGCAAATGGTCGAAATGCAGGACGGCGAGCCCATGCGGTCCATGAGCTGGATTCCGGCAACCAATGAATTCCCCTTCTCGGTGACCCTTTACGGCGCCAGCCTCGATTCCATGGAACGGACGCCCGATTTTACCGGTAACCCCGTTGGCATGGGCGTTTTCTGCCCCACCGATATCGACCCCGACAACCGGGTCCTCTTCGACGACACAAAACTCGATTGGCGTGGCCTGCCGGCAATCTCGATCAAGTGGAAGCCGTCCGAGGCCGACAAGGCACGCGTTGCCGAGGCCAAGGCCGTCGCCGTCCGCATCGCCGAAGTCGTCGGCCGCCCGGCCCCCGGCTTTGCCACCATCATGCAGCCCGTCGGCAGTTCGCTCCATTATCAGGGCACCGTCCGCATGGGCGAAACCGACGATGGCACCAGCGTCTGCGACCGCAACAGCCGCGTCTGGGGTTTTGACAATCTCTACGTCGCCGGCAATGGCGTCATCCCCACCGTCACCGCCACCAATCCCACGCTCTATTCCACCGCCCTCGCCACTTTTGGCGCAAGGCAGATCGCAGCCGCGCGCCGCACCGTCTAGACGGCCACCCGACGCCGCCCACCCTCGATTGTCACCCCGGCGCAGGCCGGGGCCCATCCTGAGGTGCACAGCACGACCAGACCTTCAGGAGACCAAAAGAATGACCGACAAAAAACTGAAAGTCCTGGTCGTTGGCCTTGGCCAGATGGGCCGCAGCCACGCCATCGCCTATCACACCCATCCCGGCTTCGAGATCGTCGGCCTCGTCAATCGCTCGGCTCCGACCCTGCCGGCCGAACTGACCACCTATCCCATCCGCCACGACTACGCCGCCGCCCTCGCCGAGTTCAAACCCGACGTCGTTTCCATCGCCACCCACACCAATACCCATGCCGACTACGCCGTAGCCGCCCTTGAATCCGGTGCCCACGTCTTCGTCGAAAAGCCCCTCGCCGCCACCGTCGCCGATGCCCAGCGCGTCGTTGATACGGCCAAGGCCAACGATCGAAAAGTGGTCGTCGGCTATATCCTCCGCCACCACCCCTCCTGGACCAAGCTGATCGAAGAGGCGCGAAACCTCGGCGGCCCCTATGTCTTCCGCATGAATCTCAATCAGCAATCCTCCGGCGCCGCCTGGGACATTCACCGCTCGATCATGCAAACGACCTCGCCCATCGTTGATTGCGGCGTGCACTATGTCGATGTCATGTGCCAGATCACCGACGCAAAGCCGGTCGAAGTCCGCGGCATGGGCGTCCCCCTCGCCAGGGGCCTGCCGCAGGGCATGTATAATTACGGCCACTTCCAGGTGCTGTTCGATGATGGCAGCGCCGGCTGGTATGAAGCGGGCTGGGGCCCGATGATGTCGGAAACCGCCTTCTTCGTAAAAGACGTCATCTCCCCCAATGGCTCCGTCTCCATCGTCATGGATCAAGGCGCCGCCTCGGCCGACATCAACGCCCACACTCAGACCTCGCGCATTCTCGTCCATCACGCCGGGCTCGACGGTAACAACAAGCCCTCCCGCCCCGACGACTGGCTCGACATGCACGGCGAACCCGACCATCAGGGTCTCTGCGACCGCGAGCAGGATTTCGTCTATCGCGCCATCACCGAGAACTTTGATCTCACCCGCCACATGAACGACGCCGTAACCTCCCTCCACATCTGCCTCGCCGCCGACGAAAGCGTGCGCACGGGTCTGGCGGTCAAGCTCTAGATCATTTCGCTTTTGCTTTGAAATCGACAAGTTAGAAGCCCTCATGGTGAGGTGCTTTGCGCAGCAAAGCCTCGAACCACGAGGGCGGGCGAGTGGAGGCATAGCGCCACGACCTCGTTCTTCGAGGCTGCGCTACGCTCCGCACCTCAGAATGAGGTCTACTCGGGTCGGGCGCGAGGATGACGACCTCCAGCGCAATGCGCATTGCAGCGTCAGCCTTAGCAGGCATACTGATACCTATCTCACCACCCTACCCCGCCCCCGGAGCTCCCCATGACCACCATCGCCCTCATCGGACCCGGCGCCATTGGCGGCACGGTGGCAGCCTGGCTCGCCCAGGACCCATCCTTCGACGTCACCGTCTGTGCCCGAACACCCTTTGCAGACCTGCAGGTCGAAACACCCCAGGGCCTCATCACCGCCACCCCCAAAGTCCTGACGAACCCAACCGACGCCACCCCGGTGGACTGGGTCCTCATCGCCACAAAAACCTATGACGCCGACGCCACAAAACCCTGGCTCGATCACCTGCTGGCCGATCACACCCGCGTCGCCATCATCCAAAACGGGGTCGAGCACCAGCGCCTGTTCGCCCATCTCGTTCCCCCCGCCCGCATCGTTCCCGTCATCATCAATCTGCCCGCCGCCCGCAGCGCCCCCGGCCGCATCGTCCAGCATCGCCACGGTATCATCTCGGTACCCGCCGGAAAAAATGGCGAAGATTTTGCCGCCCTCTTTGCCAAGACCGAAATCGAAGCATCAGCCCATACCGATTTCGTCTCTGAGGCCTGGCTCAAACTCACCGGCAATTCCATCGCCATCGTGCCCTCGCTGACCCTCCGCGCCACTGGCCCCGTCTGGAACCCCGACCTCGAAGCCATTGTCCGCGGCGTGGTGGAAGAATGCGCTGCCGTCGGCCGCGCCGAAGGCGCCACCATCCCCCAAAGCTTTGTCGAGAGCACGATCGAAACCTCCAGCAAGATGGCCGAAGGCTCTTCCGGCGGCTCGCTCCATGCCGATCGCCTCGCCGGCCATCCCATGGAAATCGACGCCCGCAACGGCGTCATCGTCCGCCTCGGCCAAAAGCACGGCATCCCGACGCCGATGAACAAGGTGCTCGTAACCCTCCTCGCCGCCTCCGGCGCGCCGTGGATCGAGACGGCATAGGCCTTTCAAGAGAACGGTTCCTCTGGCATCTTCGCCGCATCAACCGGAGGCCCTCATGACGGAAACCGTCGTCCTGCCCAATCAACGCACCCCGCGCCGCGGCAACACCTTTGTCGTGCCGCTGCTGGTCGTCCCGTTCATCCTCTACAATATCGCCGTCTTCCTGTTCTTCGGCGGCAATCCGGTCAATTGGGGCGCGGGCCTCTTTTCCATCCCCATGCCCTCGGGCATGCCCTGGGCTATCACGGCGGGCGATCTCCTGCTCGTCGTCGGCATCGTGGCGCTCTTTTTCGAAGTGCTGAAATCCACCCAGACGGCACGCAATTCCATCATCGAGCACATGTTTTCCATGCTGCTCTTCGTGGTCTTCCTCATCGAATTCCTGCTGGTCGGCGCCGCGTCGAGCTCGGTCTTTTTCCTCCTGATGGTCATGAGCCTGATCGATGTCGTCGCCGGCTTCACCGTCTCCATCACCAGCGCCAGCCGCGACGTCTCGATGAACTGAGAACGGGCGCCCAAAAAGCAAAATCCCCGCTCTCAAGGGCGGGGATTTCTTTTAATGTCGATCAGACGAGGACCGTCTTGCGATACCCCTCGGGCATCCGCCGCACGGTAATCCCCGCGCCCTGCCGATAGGCCCCCACGGCCCGGTCCACACTCGCCGTCCGGCGTTCGCGTTGAACCGGCAGATGCTCCCGCGCCGCAATAAGCTGGCTGACGAAGGCAGCGGTCGGCGCGCTCCAGGCGAGCGACGGACGCGGCCCCGATGCAGTGACCAGAACAGGAAGCTGTGTCCGCGGTGTTTCGATCTCGGTCATTCTGGTCCCTCGCCTGTGTCATCGAGGGTCAGTTGTTCCGCTTTGAAACAGATCAACCGCCCTCTGCACGTAACGGTGCAAGGCATGTGCCAGACGTTAACAGTCTGTTAACGATTTGGGATCCCAAAATGTGATCGGTTATCAGAAATTATCCTTGCCCTTGCGGATCGCCGCAAAGACTTCAAATGGCTCTTTCCCGGTGAGACCAAAGTGCCGCGCCAACTCCGGCGCATCGGCGCGGAGGAACGGATTGGCCTGCTTATCCTCGCCCAATTCGAACGGAATCGTCGCCTTCCCCGCCAGCCGCAGCGCCTTCACCTCGGCCGCCCGCGCCTGCAGCGCAACGTTGTCGGGATCAACAGCAAGCGCAAATTTCGCATTACTTTCAGTATATTCATGCCCGCAATAGACCAGCGTCTCATCCGGCAGCGCCCGCAATCGCTCGAGCCCCGCCCACATCGGCCCCGGCGTCCCCTCGAACATCCGTCCCACGCCGAGCGAAAACAGCGCATCGGCCGAAAAAAGATGCTTGTTTACAGCATCATGATAGACCACATGCCCCAGCGTATGGCCCGGCGTCGCGATGATGTCGAACACCGTCTCCCCGAGCATCACCCGCTCGCCATCCCCCACCAGTTCGTCAAGCCCCTCGATCTTGTCGGCCTCGGCTCGCGGCCCAACCACCCGGCTACCGAACGCCGCCTTCAATTCCCCAATGCCTTCAACATGATCGAGGTGATGATGGGTGATAAAAATATCGCTCAACTGCCAACCGCGCATATTCAACGCCGTCCGGATCGCCGCCGCTTCCGGCGCATCGAGCGCCGCGGTGCGGCCGGTCGCCTCGTCATGGATCAGGTAGCCGAAATTGTCCTGACGGGCGGGAAAAACATCAACGATTACGGCCATCTGGGACTCCTGTTCACACATAACCCTAGGCTAGGACTGACACCGCGCGATGACAACCCGCCTGGCTTTGGCTAGACTTGATTCATGAGCAGCGATATCGGCCGCCTGATCGCCTATTACAAATCCCCGCTGGGACGCATCTCCCGTGCCCTCGTGCGCGAACAGATCATCGGCCTTGCCGGCGACCTCAAGGGCCGCCGCGTACTCGGCCTCGGCTTTGCCACCCCCTATCTGCGCTTTGCCCTCGCGCCGGCCGAGCGCGTCCTCGCCTTCATGCCCGAGCGCCAGGGCGCCTCCGCCTGGCCACGCGAGGGCCCATCACACACCGTCCTCTGCGACCCCCTCGAAATGCCGCTGGCCGATGCCTCCATCGACATCACCATTGCCGTCCACGCGCTCGAACACGTCGCCGATGCCGAGGAACTGATGCGCGAACTCTGGCGCGTCACCGCGCCCAATGGCCATCTCGTCCTGGTCGTGCCACGTCGCCGCGGCATCTGGGCCCAGCGCGACGTGACCCCCTTTGGGCAAGGCGTCCCCTATTCGGGCGGCCAGTTGGAAAAGCTGCTGCGCGACCACAGTTTCGTGCCCGAAGCCTGGCGCGACGGCCTTTTCGTGCCACCGATCCAGTCTTCGCTCGTGCTGCGCTCCGCCCGTTTCTTCGAGCGCATCGGCCGCCTTTTCGGCCCACCCATGAGCGGGGTCATCTGCGTCCGCGCCCGCAAGGAGGCCTTCCCCGCCGTCCCCCGCCGCAAGCGCGCCGAACGCTATGTGCGCCTCCCAGGTCTTTCGGCTGCAACAGCCCGCTCGAGCTAGCCCCTCTTCACCTCTCCCTTTGGGGGAGAGGTCGACGCGAAGCGGCGGGTGAGGGGGCCTTACCAGGACCGTGACATAAGACAGGCCCCCTCACCCGGCTTGCTGCGCAATCCGACCTCTCCCCCAAAGGAAGAGGTGAAGAGGCCGCCACACTCACCCTTTGCCTTTATTCCCCCTTTTGCATATGGTCCGCGCGGCCTTTCCTGCCCGTCATAAAAGTGCGTCATGACCAATCCCCAGCGTCCCGTCCCGCAACCCGGAATTTTGGATATCGCGCCCTATTTGCCGGGCAAATCCGGCGCGCCCGGCAGCAAGGCGGTAAAACTCTCGGCCAATGAATCCCCCCTCGGCGCCAGCCCCAAGGCCATTGCCGCCTTTGCGAGCGCTGCAGAACACCTCGAAATCTATCCCGAAGGCTCCTCGCGCATTTTACGCGAAGCCCTTGGCGAAGTGCATGGTATCGATCCCGCCCGCATCGTCTGCGGCAATGGCTCGGATGACCTCCTGCATCTCCTCGCCCAGACCTATCTCGGCGAAGGCGACGAGGCGGTGATGAACCGCTACGGTTTTTCGGTCTATCCGATCATCACCATGGCCACCGGCGCAAAAATCGTCATGGTCGAGGAAACCGACTACACCGCAGATGTCGACGCGCTCCTCGCCGCCGTCACCGCGCGCACCAAGGTGATTTGGCTCGCCAATCCCAATAACCCGACCGGCACCTATCTCAGCGATGCCGAAGTGCGCCGGCTGCACGCTGGTCTGCGCCCCGACATCCTGCTCGTCATCGACAGCGCCTATGCCGAATATGTCACCGCCGCCGACTATTCCGTCGGCCTCCACCTTGTCGGCGAGGCCGAAAACGTCGTCATGGTGCGCACCTTTTCCAAGATGGGCCTCGCCGCCGCCCGCATCGGCTGGATGGTCGCCCCCGACCACGTGACGGACGCCATCCACCGCATTCGTGGGCCCTTCAACGTCAACCTGCCCGCCCAGCTTGCCGGCGCGGCGGCCACGCGCGACCTGGAATTCAACGAAAAGCTTCGCGCGCACAATGCCAAATGGCGCGACTGGCTGACGGCCGAACTCAACGGCAATGCCATGCGCGTGCTGCCGAGCGAGGCTAATTTCATCCTCGTGCTCTTCCCCGATGCCGAAACCGCCGCCCGCGCCTTCGCGTCCCTCATGGAAGGCGGCTATATCGTGCGCGAAGTCGGCCAGTCCTACGGCATCAACAATGGCCTGCGCATCTCCATTGGCTCCGAAGACGCCATGCGCGGCGTCGCCAAAATTCTCAAATCCATGGTGATCTCCCAATGAGCACCCACTTTCGCAAACTCGCGCTGATCGGCATCGGCCTTATCGGCTCGTCCATCGCCCTCGCCGCCCGCCGCCAGGGTCTGGTGGATGTCATCTCCATTTCGACGCGCCGCCAGGAAACGCTTGAGGAAGCGCGCGAGCTTGGCCTTGGCGATATCTATACGCTCGATGCCGCGGAAGCCGTACGCGGCGCCGATCTCGTCATCCTCTGCGCCCCCGTCGGCGCCTATGATGCGCTTGCCAAAGCCATCGCGCCCGCCCTCGAACCCGGCGCCATCGTCTCCGATGTCGGCTCGGTCAAGGAGCACGTCGTCAAAGTCGTCGCCCCGCACCTGCCGGCCGGCGTACATTTCATCCCCGGCCACCCGATTGCCGGCACCGAACATTCCGGCCCCGCCGCCGGCTTCCCCGAACTATTCGCCGGCCGCTGGTGCGTGCTCACCCCGGGGCCCGAAGTCCCCGCTGCGCAAACCGAAAAACTCGCCGGCTTCTGGGCCGCCATGGGCTCGCAGGTCGAAACCATGGATGCCGCGCACCACGACATGGTGCTGGCCATCACCAGCCACATTCCACACCTTGTCGCCTATAATATCGTGGGCACGGTGGCCGATCTCGAAGCCGCCACCCAGTCCGAAGTCATCAAATTCTCGGCCTCCGGTTTTCGCGACTTCACCCGCATCGCCGCCTCCGACCCCGTCATGTGGCGCGACGTGTTTCTTACAAATCGCGACGCAGTGCTCGAAATGCTCGGCCGTTTCTCCGAAGACCTCTCGGTGCTGCAGCGCGCCGTGCGCACCGGCGATGGCGAGGCGCTCGAATCCATGTTCACCCGCACCCGCGCCATCCGCCGCTCGATCATCAATGCCGGCCAGGAAACCGCCGCCCCCGACTTCGGCCGCCCCCACGAAACCCCGCCGGCGCCGGAAACGGCCATGGTCCGCGAACATGGCGGTGGCGACGACGCTTAGGGCTGGCTAACTCCCACCTAGCCTCCCCCTGATAGGGGGAGGGATCTGTCGGTGGCCCCCAAATTTCGCGGAATAACCGCGACGTCCCTCCCCCTCCCAGGGGGAGGTTAGGTGGGGGTCACAGATCCAACCGCCCACCCTGCCCAACACAGCTCGCCCGCTCCCCATACTGCCGCGCCCGCTCCTCAACAATCCCCGCCACCCTAAGCAGCCCCGCATTGGGCCGCGCTGGATTCCTCACGATCGGATTGGGCAGCGTCACCGTAAGCAGGCTCGCCGTGCGCCAATCCAAATTCTGCGGCTCCCGCCCGAACGCCCGCTCACTCCCAGCAGCCACGCCGAACTCGCCCTGCGGCCCCCATTCGGCAATGTTGAGATAAATCTCCATGATCCGCTTCTTGGGCAGGATCAGGTCCACATAGATCGCCAGCGGCACTTCCAGCGCCTTGCGGATCGGATCGGGATCGTTCCAGAGAAACAAATTTCGCGCCACCTGCATGGTCAGCGTCGAGGCCCCACGCGTCGGTTTGCCGCCCATGAAATTATCGATTTCGGCCCGCAAGGCCCCGACGTCGACACCCCAATGCCGGCAGAACTGCCCATCCTCCGAGAGAATGACCGAAGCCTTCAGCCGGTCCGAAATATCATCGATATCGCGCCATTCCCGCACCACCGGGCGGCCCGTGAGAAAGCGCTCCAGCATCGGCACCGAAACCGGATCGACCACCAGATAGACCGGGGTCAGCACCAGCGGAATGGCGGCCAGCACCGCAATGGCGGTGCCAAGAAAACGCAATGCCCGCCAGAAACCCTTGGATGCTTTTCGTGCCATGGCATGGTGATAGCGGCTGGAGGCGTGGCGGCCAAGGCCGGAAGTCCCCTTGAAGCCTTCATGCCGACGGGTTAGCAACGAGCCATGTACGACTTTTCCGCCGACAGTGCCGATTGCGCCCGCGCCGTTGAGGCCGGTCTCTCCGATTTTCTTACCGGCGCACGGCTCTCCGGCCCCGGCCCAGCGGCCGATCGCGTCGTCGCCGCCATGCGCCACGGCGCCCTCGAAGGCGGCAAGCGCCTGCGCCCGCTGCTGGTGCGCCAAGCCGCCGCCATCTTCTCCCTCCCGCCCTCGGCTTCGCTCCTGACCGGCCTCGCGGTCGAAATGGTGCACTGCTATTCGTTGATCCATGACGATCTGCCGGCGATGGACGATGACGATCTGCGCCGCGGCCGCCCCACTGTCCACAAAGCCTTTGACGAAGCCTCGGCCATCCTGGCCGGCGACGCCCTCCTCACCCATGCCTTCGCCGTTCTCAGCGATCCCACCTGCCACGCGGACCCTGCAGTGCGCATCCGCCTCGTCACCGAACTGGCCTTGGGCAGCGGCGCCGGCGGTATGGTCGGCGGCCAGATGCGCGATATCGAGGGCGAAAAAGGCGGCTTCTCCGAGGGCGACATCTCCATCATGCAGGCGATGAAAACCGGCGCCCTGATCCGGGCCAGCGTCCGCATGGGCGCCATTCTCGGCGGCGCCGATCCGCGCGCCCTCTCGGCCATGACCGCCTATGCGGAAGCTGCCGGCCGCGCCTTCCAGCTCGCCGATGACATCTTGGACGTCACCGCCACGCCCGAAGCCATGGGCAAGGCCACCGGCAAGGATGCAGAAGCCGGCAAGCAGACGCTGGTCTCAAAGCTCGGCGTCGACGGCGCACGAAAAGTGCTCAACGACACCGTCAACGAAGCCATTCTGGCGCTGCGCACCTTTGGTCCCAAGGCCGATGGCCTCCGCGCCACGGCAAAGTACTTTGCGAGCCGGGAGAAGTAGCTTGCCAAAACTCCTCGCTGTTTGCGTCGGCAAAGCGGAACACATTGCAGGCTACAGCCCGCTCACCGGCATCAACAAGCGCGCCGTATCCGGCCTCATCGCCATCGGCCCGCAAGGCATTGCCGAAGACGCGATTCTCGATCGCCAGCACCATGGCGGCGCCGACCAGGCCGTCTATATCTATTTCCAGGGCGACTATGACTGGTGGGCCCAAGAAGGCGTGGAGCCCGCACCCGGCCTCTTCGGCGAAAACCTCGTCATCGAGGGACCGCGAAGCGCCGATACCGCCATCGGCGACCGTTTTGAGATCGGCGATTGCCTCTTGGAAGTCACCTATCACCGCACCCCCTGCATGACCTTCGCCGCCAAGATGAACGACAAGTTCTGGGTCAAGCGCTTCCACCGCGCCAACCGCCCCGGCGCCTATTGCCGCGTGCTCAAGCCTGGCACCGTGGAAGCGGGCATGGAGATTATCGTGACGCCCTATGCCGGCGAACGCATCACCGTCTCCGACCTCATGGCCTTCGACGTCAGCAAGGACATCCCGCTCGATTTTATGCGCCGCGCGGTAACCACCCCGATCCGCGAAAAGACCCGCTTCAAATACGAAACCCGCCTAGCGGACCTCTTTTGAGTTGTTTTGCCGATGAGCCTAGAATCCGTCCGCGCCGACCTCACCACCCGCGCCCCTGACCTATCGGTGGAAGTCACCGATAAGTCCACCGCCACGGTACAACTCGCCGCCGAAGTGCATGGCGTCGAACCCGGCCAGATCGCCAAAACCCTCTGCATCCGCATCCGCGACGAAGAAGTCTTGCTGGTGACCCGCGGCGATGCCCGCCTCGACAACCAGAAGTCCAAATCCGCCTTCGGCGGCCGGCCGCGCATGCTCGGCGCCGAAGATGTCCTGCGCCTCACAAGCCATCAGGTCGGCGGCGTGTGCCCCTTCGGCCTCCCCGCGCCGCTGCCGATCTATCTCGATGCCTCGCTCAAAATCTACGACCTCGTCATTCCCGCCGGTGGCGACACCCACGCCTCGGTCAAACTCAGCGTCAACCGCCTCGCCGAACTCTGCGGCAACAAATGGGTAGACGCTTGTCAGCTTCCCGAGTGAGCCTGTCGCCCGAAGATTTTATCCGCCAGCGTTTTGCGCTGTCGCCGCTCTCCTTCCGCCCTGACATTTCGCTCTATCGGCCCACGCCGCAAAGCGGGCTGATCGGCTGGTTGGCCGCGCAAGACCGCGCCGATGACCCGCCCTATTGGGCCTATGCCTGGGCCGGCGGCGCCGTGCTGGCGCTTTATCTTGAGGACCACCCGGAAGTCGTCGCCGGAAAAACCGTGCTCGATTTCGGCGCCGGTTCTGGCCTCGTCGGCATTGCCGCGGCACGTGCGGGCGCGGCAAAAATCTGGGCCATCGAGCCCGATCCGATCGCCCATTTAGCCATGATGCTCAATGCGAAAGCCAATGGCGTCACCCTGAAATCCTGGACTGAACCCGGCCTGCCGGAGGTCGACCTCATCCTTGCCGGCGACGTCTTCTACGACGCCGCCGTCGCCCTTCACACTCTTCCCCTACTGGCTACCGCCGCGGAAAATACAAAAATCCTCGTCGGCGATCCCTTCCGCCGCGACCTGCCGCTCGATCAGCTCGATCTCCTTGCCGAATATACCGTGCCCGATATGGGCGGCGGTACCCCGGTGCGCGCCGGGGTCTTTGCCCTGCGTCCGGGGAATATCGGAAATGCCCCCTAGAGCTTGCCGGAAAACCGGGAAAATCCTATATGCCTCCGCAAGCGAGGACGACCTCCCCCTTTTCGGGATCACGTTTCGGGACGACCCGAAGATCCAAGGGAGTTTCCCATGCGGACCACCGCTGACCGCATCCGCCACGCCGTAAGCTTTGAAGTCATCGGCATCATCATCGCAACGCCGCTCGCGGCCTTTGCCTTCCATCTGCCGGGCGACGATTCCGCCGTCATCATCGTCGCCAGCGCCACCGTCGCCATGCTCTGGAACTATGTCTACAATCTCGGCTTCGACCACGCGATGCAGCGCCTGACCGGCGGCACCGCCAAGACGACGCGCATCCGTGTGGCTCACGCCATGCTGTTCGAGCTTGGGCTCTTGGCGCTCATGCTGCCGCTCGTTGCCTGGTATTTGCAGATTTCGCTCTGGCAGGCGCTGGTCATGGATATCGCGCTCGCCCTTTTCTATATGGGCTACGCCTTCGTCTTTAACTGGGCCTACGACCGCGTCTTCCCGCTGGCCGAATGGCAGAAAGCTGCCTGATCAGCCGAGGTGCCCGGTAAATTTCAGCACGCCGAGCACGATGATGAGGGCCGCCAGCCAGAACAGGCGTCGTGTGTTGCGCTCGTTCATTCGGCTGCGTTCTGCCGGCCGGTGCCGAACTTGCGCTCGATATAATCGGCCACCATCACCTTGAACTGGTCGGCCACATCAGCCCCGCGTAGCGTCGCCACCTTTTGTCCATCGACGAAAACCGGCGCGGCCGGGGTTTCCCCGGTGCCCGGCAGCGAAATGCCGATATTGGCGTGCTTGCTCTCGCCCGGCCCGTTGACGATGCAGCCCATCACCGCGACCGAGAGCGTTTCGACGCCGGGATAGCGCTCGCGCCATTCCGGCATCGAGACGTTGAGATGGTCCTGAATATCCTTGGCCAGATGCTGGAACGTATTGGAGGTTGTGCGCCCGCAGCCGGGGCAAGCCGCAACCACCGGCAGAAACTGGCGAAAACCCATGGTCTGCAACAATTCCTGCGCGACCTTCACCTCGGTCGTGCGATCGCCACCCGGCTCCGGGGTCAGCGAGATACGGATGGTGTCGCCAATGCCCTGCTGCAAAAGAATACCCAGCGCCGCCGATGAGGCGACAATGCCCTTCGAGCCCATCCCCGCCTCGGTCAGCCCCAGATGCAGCGCATAGTCGCAGCGCGCCGCAAGGTCCTGATAGACGGCAATGAGATGCTGCACATCCGACACCTTGGTCGAAAGCAGAATCTGGTTGCGGCGCATGCCCAGCTCTTCCGCACGAGCGGCGGACAAAAGCGCTGACTGGATGATCGCCTCGCGCTGCACGGCAGCCGCCGAAATCGGCGCCTCGGCCACAGCGTTCTCATCCATCAATTTTGTAAGCAGCTCTTCGTCGAGCGAGCCCCAATTGACCCCGATCCGCACCGGCTTGTCATAGCGATTGGCAATCTCGATCAGCGTCGCAAACTGGGTATCCCGCTTGGCCTTGAAGCCGACATTGCCCGGATTGATGCGATATTTGGCCAGCGCCTCGGCACAGGCCGGATGGTCGGTGAGGAGCTTATGCCCAATGTAATGAAAATCGCCGACCAGCGGCACATCGTAGCCCATGAAGGCCAGGCGATCGCGAATGATCGGCACGGCAGCCGCGCTCTCGTCACGATCGACGGTAATGCGCACGATCTCCGAACCGGCGCGCGCCAGTTGCATGACCTGCTTCACCGTGGCATCGATATCGGCCGTATCGGTATTGGTCATCGATTGGACGACGACGGGCGCGCCGCCCCCGACCATCACACCACCGACATTGACCCCGACTGAGTGCCTCCGCGGCGCTGGACCGGCCATGATATTCCTCATTCACGCGTTTATTCGAGATAGGCCTTCCCATCTGCGCGTGCAACTGAACAATAACATGACAGCCAAAGGCGGCGGCGGTCGGGCAGGGGTCAGCGTCGAAATTACGCACCATCACACACGGGCGCAGAGATGTGATCGGACCACCCTTGAACCAGACGCGGGCAGAGCCATTTATGGATCATGATGAACATGCTCCTCCCCCGCCTCATTCTCTTTCGTAAGGAAGTCGTGCAGCTCTGGAAGGCTTTCTGGGCTGCCGAGACGCCGTTTTACCTGAAGGCGGCGACGCTGTTCACTGCCTTCTATCTGGTCAATCCGTTCGACATCCTGCCCGACTTCATCCCGATCCTGGGCTGGGTGGATGACATCGTCCTCGTGCCGCTGATGGTCGGCTGGATCGTCTCCCGCCTGCCCGTCCCGGCCCCTGTCTATGCCGGCAAATACGGCAAGACCGTCGATGGCAAAGCGCGGCGCCTGTAGCTGCTAAAACGTCGAGCCAAATGAAAAAGGCGCCCGTCGGGCGCCTTTGGTTTATCCAGCGTCTCGCTAAAGCCTATTCCGAGCGCTTGAATGCGGCATGCAGCCGCGAAAACTGATCGGCAATACCATTGGCTTGTCCCGCCGAAACCTCGGGCAATTTACCGCGTTCGAGCTGGTCGAGTTGCGTGACGCGATCAAAAAGCCGGTCGCCCTGATCGATGAAAGTCCGCAGTTTTTCGGGCAGATGATCGTAACCCGGCCCGCCCCGCTCGGAAGGCGTGGCTGAAAACTGCACCTTTTCCTTTTCCGTGCGCGCGTTTTCGCGGGTGATCTCGCCTTCATTGACCGCCCGCTGCAACAGCAGCCAGGAGGCGATCTGCATCAGGCGCGTCGTCAGGCGCATGGATTCGGTGGCATAGAGGAACGAGGCTTCGCGCGGCAGCAACCGGCTGTCCTCGCGCCCTTCCTGGTCGAGATAGGCCGCGACGGCCTCGATCAGGCCCATGCCTTCGCGATAGAGCTGGTCAAAGCCTCCCGATGCCGCAATGCGCGGACCCAGGGCCACAGCCGAACTGCTCGTTTCGCTCATATCCGCCACGGTCCATCCCAGCTCTAGGAGTTATCGGAGGAAAGACTCCCGCCTCTCGTTTCCCTCCCATGCTAGGCGCAAATGAGGCCAGCGTCATCCGGCGAGCGCAACTAGCCTCAACAAGTCGTTGCACATGAGCAGCTTATCATTGCGCCAAAGAGGGAAAACCGACGCCCCAAAAAAGAAAAAGAGCCGTGGACCACGGCTCTCGAAGTTAACAGGGAGGCGTCAAACAGAGGGAGAACCGCTCTGAAAAATTCAGAAAAATCTGAATAACCCCACCTTAACCGCGAAGTGTTAATTGTGCGTTAACAGGAGGCGATTTCTTAACCTTGACGAAAACTAGGTCGGCGCACGAAGGTCAGTACGCTTCAGCGTCGCCGAAACGGCGGCTGCCAATAGCGCGCCACCTGCACCTGAAACATGAAGGTCTGGACCGGCTCCTCGCGCCAGGCCCGTTCCGGCCTTTGATCGGGCACCGGCGCATTGAGTGGACTGCCATCCTCCACCCCCGCCAGGCGCAGTGCATAGACCAGCGCAGCAGTGCCCGATACCAGAACAAGCGTGAGCAATATCAGAAGCGTCCAGGACATGGGCGAATCTCCCTGCGAGTGTCCTGCAAAGAGTTACTCCAGCGCTCCCCCGGCCCGAACCTTTAGCCTTTCTTAACCTTAATCCGCCGCCTTTTATCGATCAGAACTTGAACGCCGCCTCGGCGGCCTGGCGCGTGCTGCCGCGCGCCTCGATTGCCGCCCTCAAGCGCACGATTTCGCCTTCGAGCAGCGCGATTCTCTGTTCGAGTTCGGATACGGAGAGCGTATCGAGAACCATGCCGACCTCATGCGCCACCGGCTTTTTGCGGCGCTGTTCTTCGTCATCCATCATGGCGGCCTCCCAAACTTTGCCCCGTAAGATTACCCTCCCGCCCTTGCCGGACAAGCCCGCTTTGCGCCAGCATGGGTCCATGAGCGAGCAAATCACCCTCCCCGCCACCATGTCGGCCGTCCATATCGCAACGCCCGGCGCCGCCGATGCGCTGCAAGTGACATCCTTGCCCCTGCCCGAGGTAAAACCCGGCGAGGTGCTGATCCGCGTCGCGGCGGCCGGGGTCAATGGACCTGACCTGGCGCAACGGCGGGGGCACTATGATCCACCGCCCGGCGCCTCGCCCCTGCCCGGCCTCGAAGTGTCGGGTGTCGTCGTCGCCTCGGGCGAAGGCACCACGCGCCACCGCCCCGGCGCCCGCGTCATGGCCCTGACCAATGGCGGTGGCTATGCCGAATATGTTGCCGTCCCCGAGGGCCAGGTCCTGCCCGTGCCACATGGCTGGAGCTTTGCCGAGGCCGCCAGCCTCCCCGAAACTTGGTTCACCGTGACCCAGACCCTCGTCATGCGCGCCGGCCTTGCCCCCGGCATGACCGTCCTCGTCCACGGCGCTTCCGGCGGCATTGGCGGCGCGGCCATCCAGATCGCCTCCATCCTCGGCGCCAGGGCGATCGGCGTCACCTCGAGCCCCGAAAAAGCCGCCTATGCCCGCTCGCTCGGCGCTTTTGCTACCGTCGATCGCAGCGAAGACGTGGCCGAACGCGTGCTCTCGCTGACCGAGGGGCGGGGCGTCGATCGCGTCGTTGACGTCATCGGCGGCGATATGGCCGCGGTCAATGTCGCCGCCTCCGCCCGCTCCGGCCACATCGTCCTGATTTCTACGCTCGATGGAAGCACCGCCGCGGTGCCGCTGCGCCAGATGATGGCCAAGGGCATCACCATGTCCGGCTCGACCCTGAGGCCGCAATCCTCCGAGACCAAGGCCACCATTGCCGAGCGCATCGCCTTCTCGCTGCTGCTCAATCTTTCCCTGCCCGATTGGGTAAAGCCCCGGATTTCGACTTTCCCGCTCGAGGACGCCGCCCGCGCCCACGAACAAATGGAAGCGCGAAATCACATCGGCAAGCTGGTGCTCCTGACCTCGTTCGGACGAGACCAATAAAATTTGCAGCAATAAATGGTTATGGCCTGACTTCAGCGTTGCGGAAACCGGGCCAAAACTCTATATTGTGGGCAGTTCCCCCTCAGCACTTGGCTTTTGAGGCGGAGCGGTCCGGAGGAAAACCGGCCGCGCCAGCAGGAGAGTTATACCATGTCCCAGCCCCTACTTATGCCCAAGGCAACCGCTGTCTGGCTCGTGGACAACACGGCTTTGTCCTTCGACCAGATCGCTGCCTTCTGCACGCTGCATCCGCTCGAAGTGCAGGGCATTGCCGATGGCGACGTCGCCTCTGGCATCATGGGTGTCAACCCGATCCAGAACGGCCAGCTGACCAAGGAAGAAATCGAGAAGGCCGAGGCTGATCCCAATTATCGCCTGAAACTGTCCGATCCGAAAGTTCGCGTCGCCGCCGTCAAGCGCAAGGGTCCGCGCTATACCCCGATTTCGCGCCGCAACGAGCGCCCCAATGCCATTAAGTGGCTGGTGCGCAACCATCCCGAATTGAAAGACGCGCAGATCATGCGCCTCGTGGGCACCACCAAGTCCACCATCGACTCCGTGCGCGAAAACAGCCACTGGAACGCGGCCAACCTCGCCGCCATGGACCCGGTAACCCTGGGCCTCTGCAGCCAGATCGATCTTGATCTCGAGGTCAAGCGCGCCTCTAAGGATGCCGGCATCCCCAACGAAGTGTCCGAAGGCACGACGCTCCTCACCGCCGAGGAAGCCCTCGCCCGCGCCACTGCCCGCCAATCCGAATATGGCAGTCAGGAAGGCGACGGCGAAGGCCGCCGCACCCAGGCCCACGAAGACCTCGACGCAGATTCGGTCTTCTCCAAGCTCAAGTCGCTCAAATCCGACGCCGACGAATAGTTTTTGGAATTTTTGGAATTGAAGATCCCCGCCCTTGTGGTGGGGATTTTTGTTTTGGGGCATGAAACGCCGGTGGGCGCCAACACCCCCTCCCATCCTCCCCCATCAAGGGGGAGGTGCCGCATCGAGCGTATGGCACGATCTCCAATAGCCACAGTCCCTTCACCTCCCCCTTGATGGGGGAGGGCGGGAGGGGGTGGGGCCGGAGACACCGCTCTGATGGAAGCCCCCCGTTGACAAACCAACCATACAAGAGTGCTCATACCCACCCTGCCCGCCGGATTCGCCTTTCCCATGATTGATCCCGTCTTTGTCGCTGTCGCCGTCTTCGCGGTGCTGATCGTCGGCCTGTCCAAGGCCGGTTTTCTCGGAGGGCTCGGCGTTGTCGGCGTGCCGCTTCTGGCTCTCGTCATGCCCGCCCGCGACGCCGCCGGCATGATGCTGCCGGTGCTGCTGTGCATGGATGCGGTGGCGGTCTGGATGTATCGCAAGGAATTCGATCGCAGCATTCTCAAAATCATGCTGCCCGGTGCCGCCGTCGGCACGCTGCTCGGCTGGGCCCTCTGGGCCTTTGTCAGCGACGCCGTCGTCCTCCTCATGGTCGGCGTCGTGACCCTCCTCTTCGTCATCGACGCCATCCTGCCGCTGCGCAAAAAGCTCGAAGGCCTGCCGCCCTCAAAACCCTGGGGCGCCTTCTGGGGCTCCATTGCCGGCTTTACGAGCTTCATTTCCCATACCGGCGGCCCGCCATTCCAGATCTACGTCCTGCCCAAAAAGCTGCCGCCCGCGGTCTATGCCGGCACCACTTCTGTGTTTTTCGCCATCGTCAACACCGCCAAGCTGATCCCCTATTTCTTCCTCGGCCAGCTTTCGGTGAGCAATCTCACCCACTCGGCCATGCTCGCCCCCGTGGGCATTGTCGGCGTGCTGCTCGGCGTCTGGCTCGTGCGCCGCATCTCGGTAAAGCTCTTTTACCAGATCGCCTATTGGCTGGTTCTCTTGCTGGCGCTCTACCTCGTGTGGCGCGGCGTCACAGAGGTGTTTCTGACCTAGCCTGAGGGAAATCTCCTCGCTAAGGTCCACACCAATCAAAAGAATTCGGGAGTTCACCCATGAGCGCCAGCGCACAAAAAGGCCACAACCAGTTCGGCAACCTGCCCACCTGGGACCTCAACGATCTCTATCCCGGCCAGGACAGTCCCGAATTCAAGTCGGCGCTCGAACAAGCCAAGGCGCTCGCCGCCAAATTCGAGAGCGACTACAAAGGCAAACTCGCTGATCTCACCAAGTCCGGTGGCCTCATCAAGGCGATCAAGGATAGCGAAGTCCTCGGCGACATCACCGGCCGCATCGGCTCCTTCGCCTTCCTCCAATATGCACAGCGCTCGACCAATCCCGACCGCGCCAAATTCATGGGCGACACCAATGAGGCGCTGACGACGCTCTCGACCCGCGTCCTGTTCTTCGAACTCGAACTCAACCGCATCGACGATACCGAACTCGATGCCGCCATCGCGAGGGATCCCGAGCTTGGCCGCTACAAGACCTGGTTTGCCGAACTGCGGAAGGCAAAACCCTACCAGCTCGACGACAAGCTCGAAGAGCTGTTCCACGATAAGTCTGTCACCGGTTTTTCCGCCTGGAACCGGCTCTTTGACGAGACCATGTCGAGCCTCGAATTCGAAGTCGATGGCGAAACGCTGAACCTTGAATCGACGCTCCATCTCCTCTCCGAAAAAGACGAGAAAAAGCGCGAAAGCGCCTTCAAGGCCCTCGCCAAAACTTTTAAGGCCAATGGCCGTCTCTTCACCCACATCACCAATGTGCTGGCCAAGGACAAGGAAATTTCGGATCGCTGGCGCGGCTACGAAGACATTGCCGATTCCAGACACATGGCCAATTCGGTCGAGCGCGAAGTCGTCGATGCGCTGCAGTCCGCCGTCGAAGCCGCCTATCCCCGCCTCTCGCATCGCTACTACAAGATGAAGGCCAAATGGTTCGGCAAGGACAAGCTGAACGCCTGGGATCGCAACGCCCCGCTGCCGACCAGCGACGAGCGCATCTGGGATTGGGACACGGCAGTCTCAACCGTCCTCGACGCCTATGGCCGCTTTTCGCCCGAATTGGCCGAGGTGGCAAAACCCTTCTTCAATTCCGGCTGGATCGACGCGCCGACCGGCGACGGCAAGCTTTCGGGCGCCTTCGCGCACCCAACGGTGCCGAGCGCCCACCCCTATCTGATGCTCAATTATCTCGGCCGCACCCGCGATATCATGACCCTTGCCCATGAGCTGGGCCACGGCGTCCACCAGCGCCTTGCCGCCGCGCAGGGCCCGATCCTTGCCAACACGCCTCTTACTCTTGCCGAAACCGCCTCGGTCTTCGGCGAAATGCTGACCTTCCGCGCGCTGCTCGACAAGACCACCGACCCCAAGCAGCGCTTTGCGCTTCTCTCGTCCAAAGTGGAAGACATGCTCAATACCGTGGTGCGCCAGATCGCGTTCTATACCTTCGAGCGCCGCGTCCACACCGCGCGCCGCCAGGGCGAATTGCGCACCGAGGAAATCAACCAGATCTGGCTCGACGTGCAGACCGAGTCATTGGGCGATGGCATCATCCAGAACGAAGGCTATGACATCTTCTGGACCTATATCCCCCACTTCATCCATTCGCCCTTCTACGTCTATGCCTATGCTTTCGGCGATTGCCTTGTGAACTCGCTCTACGCACAGTATGAGAAGTCCAGTGTTGGCTTTGCGGAGCGCTATTTCGAGCTCCTCAAGGCCGGGGGAAGCAAGCATCATTCCGAACTTCTGGCGCCCTTTGGGCTGGATGCCAAAGACCCGAACTTCTGGTCGCTCGGCCTGTCGATGATCGAGGGGCTGATCGACGAACTTGAGGCCACCTCGCCCTGATCGGGCGGCGGCTTCGCGAGAGACTGACGCGACTTATCTTTACGAGGACGACATGGCCAAGACGCGCCCTGAGCATCATTCCCAGCCGGTACTTGAATCCGGGATGGACTACGTTGAACACGAAAAGACCTATAACGGCTTCATCACCGGGGTGAAGTGGTCGATCTACGGATTGGCCGCGCTGTTGGTCATTCTGTACTTCGTGGTCAATCCCTAATCTATAAAAGCAGGCCAAGAGCTGCCTGCCCGCCGGCAGGCGGGTAGGAGAGTTCTCATGAAAATTGCGGTTCTGCGGGAAACCGTGGCGGGCGAACATCGCGTCGCCGCCACGCCCGAAACCGTCGCCAAGCTGATCGGGCTTGGCGCTGAAATCAGCGTCGAAAAAGGTGCGGGGCTCGGCTCGCGCATCAGCGACGCCCAGTTCGCCACCGCGGGCGCCAGCCTCGCCGCTTCCGCGGCCGAAGCGGTAAAACGCGCCGACATCGTCCTCGCCGTGCGCCGCCCTGCGGCAAAGGCGCTGGCCGGCTCCAATCCCGGCGCTCTCCTTGTCGCGGCGCTCGACCCCTATGGCAATGAAGGCGAAGTCGCCGCTCTCGCCAAATCTGGCGTCACTGCTATTGCCATGGAATTCATGCCGCGCATCACCCGCGCGCAGGTGATGGACATTCTCTCCTCCCAGGCCAATCTCGCCGGCTATCAGGCCGTCATCGAAGCCGCTGCCCATTTCGGCCGCGCCCTGCCGATGATGATGACCGCCGCCGGCACCGTGCGCCCGGCAAAAACCTTCGTCATGGGTGCCGGCGTCGCCGGTCTCCAGGCCATCGCCACCGCCCGCCGCCTCGGCGCCGTGGTGTCGGCGACCGACGTACGCGCCGCAGCCGGCGAACAGGTTGAATCCCTCGGCGCCAAATTCATCATGACCGATGCGCTCAAGGACGCATCCGGCACTGGTGGCTATGCCCGCGAACTGACGCTGGTCGAAAGCCAGGCCCAGGCCGAACTCGTCGCCGGCCATATCGCCAAGCAGGACATCGTCGTCACCACCGCGCTCATTCCCGGCCGCCCTGCACCAAAATTGGTGACGAGGGCCATGGTCGAAAGCATGGCGCCCGGTTCCGTCATCGTCGATCTCGCCGCCGAACGCGGCGGCAATGTCGAACTGACCCGGCCCGACGAGATCGTCGACCATAACGGCGTCACCATCATCGGCTTCACCAATCTCGCCAGCCGCATTCCGACGACGGCGAGCCAGCTCTACGCCAAGAACCTCCTCAACTTCCTCGAAACCCTGATCGACAAGACCACCAAAACGCTCGCGATCAATTGGGACGACGATCTGGTCAAGGCCACCGTTCTCACCCGCGAGGGCGCCGTCGTGCATCCCAATTTCGCCGCGGCCGCAGCGCCGGCCCCTGTTCCGGCCACGCCTGTCGCCGTGCCGAAAGCCGCGCCCAAAACACCAAGCCGCAAGGTCGAAGCCAAGGCCGCCCCCGCCAAAACCGGCGCCGCCCGCAAGGCCCCGGCCAAGCCGGCCGCAGTGATCGCCGAGAGCGCGCCTGTCGCCAAGCCTGCGCCCAAAGCAGCGGCCGCCAAAAAGCCCGCTGCCAAAGCCGTAGTCGCCAAACCGGCACCCAAAAAGCCGGCACCGAAAAAACTGCCGGCGGCCACGCTCGCCCCCGAGGCGATCGTCACCGCAGGCTCGCAACCCGAGGCCCAAAAAGTCGTGGCGCGCCGGGCTGCCGAAAAAAAGCCAGCAACCAAAAAGCCGACCGTGAAGAAACCTGCCACACCGGAGGGGGGCAAGTAAGATGGAAACAACTGCAAACTCGGTCGCTGATGTCGCGACGGCCGTGGCGCATGGCGCCATTGGTGGAGCCATCGACCCCTTCATCTTCCGCCTCGCCATTTTCGTCCTGGCGATCTTTGTCGGCTATTTCGTCGTCTGGAGCGTCACCCCGGCGCTCCATACCCCGCTGATGAGCGTCACCAATGCCATCTCCTCGGTCATCGTTGTCGGCGCCCTCCTCGCCGTCGGCGTGCACCTCGCCAATGACGCCAGCTGGATCAGCAAGGTCTTCGGCTTCATCGCCCTGGTCTTTGCCTCGGTGAACATTTTCGGTGGCTTCCTCGTGACCCAGCGCATGCTCGCCATGTACAAGAAGAAGGGCTGAGCACCATGATCGACGCCAATTTCGCCGCCGTCTTCTACCTCGTTTCGGGCGTGCTCTTCATCCTGGCGCTGCGCGGGCTTTCGAGCCCCTCGACGGCCCGCCGGGGCAATCTCAATGCCATGGTCGGCATGGCCATCGCCGTCGTCACCACCCTCCTCGTCGCCGCCCCCAGTGATTGGGTCAGCTGGCTGCTGATCATCTGCGGCCTCGGCCTTGGTGGCGGCATCGGCGCCTATATCGCGCGCGAAGTAAAGATGACTGACATGCCCCAGCTTGTCGCTGCCTTCCATTCGCTCGTGGGCCTCGCCGCCGTCTTCGTCGCCGCCGCCGCGCTCTATGCCCCGGAAGCCTTCGGCATCGGCGTCCCCGGCGATATTCACGCCCAGGCATTGATCGAAATGTCGATCGGCGTCGCAATCGGCGCTTTCACCTTCACCGGCTCGGTCATCGCCTTCGCCAAGCTCAATGGCAATATGTCAGGCAAGCCGATCATTCTGCCGGCCCGCCACCTGATCCACATCGTCCTCGGCATCGTGCTCCTGGCGCTGGTCTGGGCCTTCACCGTCACCGCCGAGCCCTGGCTCTTCTGGCTGATCACTATCCTCGCCCTCGTTCTCGGCGGCTTGATGATCATCCCGATCGGCGGCGCCGACATGCCCGTCGTCGTCTCGATGCTCAATTCCTATTCGGGTTGGGCCGCCGCCGGCATCGGCTTTACGCTTGGTAATACCGCGCTGATCATCACCGGCGCCCTCGTCGGCTCCTCGGGCGCGATCCTTTCGTACATCATGTGCAAGGCGATGAACCGCAGCTTCATCTCGGTCATCCTTGGCGGCTTCGGTGGCGACACCTCATCCGCTGCCGGCGGTGCCGAAGAAGACCGCCCGGTCAAACAGGGCGCTGCCGAAGACGCGGCCTTCCTGATGAAAAACGCCGGCAAGGTGATCATCGTCCCCGGCTACGGCATGGCCGTCGCCCAGGCCCAGCACGCCCTCAGAGAAATGGCCGACCAGCTCAAGGCGGCAGGCGTCGAAGTCAAATACGCCATCCACCCGGTGGCCGGCCGCATGCCGGGGCACATGAACGTGCTGCTCGCCGAAGCCAACGTGCCCTATGACGAAGTGTTCGAACTCGAAGACATCAATTCCGAATTCGCCCAGTCAGACGTCGCCTTCGTCATCGGCGCCAATGACGTGACCAACCCTGCCGCCAAGACCGACAAGACCTCGCCGATCTACGGCATGCCCGTTCTCAATGTCGAAGACGCCGGCACCGTCCTCTTCATCAAGCGCGGCATGGCCGCCGGTTACGCCGGCGTCCAGAACGAACTGTTCTTCCGCGATAATACGATGATGCTTTTTGGTGATGCGAAGAAGGTGACTGAGGATATCGTGAAGAGCCTCGGCCACTGAGGGCGCCGGACACCCCCTCCCAGCCTCCCCCATCAAGGGGGAGGTGCCAGGCCGGCGCGGGGGGCACTATCTAGCCAAATACTCGATAAACACCTCCCCCTTGATGGGGGAGGTTGGGAGGGGGTGAAGCCCCACGCTCGATAACAAAGTGAGTAAAAGCCTCACATCACCTTGCTGACTTCCATCAGTCCCGGCCGCTGATCGTTTGCCGCCTTGATCGCCGTCTCGCCGCCCAGCACGACCACATGCCCCTTCTCGGCCAAGACATCGAGCGCATCGGCCAGCGCCGAAAAATCCTTCTGGCTGGCACCAAGAATTTCATCCCGCCGCTGCTGACGGATAGCGTCCGTCGTACCGGTCAATATCCGCCACATGGCCGAATAGCCCTTGGCATCGACGAATTCGGGCCGGTCGGCGTCCCCGATCACCCCAATGATCGAACGCGTCAGATCGGTCTCGCCAATCCCCGCCCGCAGGGCCTTGGCCGCCCCGTCATAGACATCGAGCGTCTTCAAAAGGTTCGGATCGCGGTAGCTGAGGAACGAAAAATTCCCCGATGACAGATCGAACCGGCTAGACCCGCCATAGGCCCCACCCTGCACGCGCACCTTGTCCCAGAGATAGGTGGTATTGAGGAACCGCAGCACCACGGCGGAGGCGGCCGAAGCCGAATAGCCCAGCGCCTTCAAATTCGCGCCCTTGCCGACATAGTTGACCTGCGCCGGAATGACCAAACCTTCCGACTTCGGCTCAGAAGCAAAACCCCAGTCATGCCTCGTGACATCGCGCTCCGGCAGTCCCGAAACAAATGCTTCGAGCGCCCCACGCGTCTCGGCAAAAAGACTGGCATCGGCCGTCAGATTGACCACCATCCCCGTGCGATTGAACAACAGGTCCCGAATGCGCCGGAACGTCGCTTCCACCCCGGCCCAATCGCTATCGATCCGCTTCACCAGCTCGCGCAAGAAATTCAGATAGCTGACGCCACCCAATTGCTCCGCCGCCCAGCTTGCCTCGGTCAGGCCCGCCTTGAGGCGCGTATCGACGATGGAATTGCCGGCCGGGATCATGCGGGCTTCAAAGCCGGCCTTTTCCTCGAGCGCCATCTGGCGAATGCGCTCCTTGTTGTCGAGCCGCGCATCGAGCAGCACATCGCTCATGATATCGAGCATGTCGCCATATTTCGCCGGCACCGACTTGCCCGAGAGGAAAAACCACGCTGCCGTCTCGTCATTATCGAGCCGCGTCGCGAGGCTCCGGTGCTGCGCAATACCGCCAGTATTACGGCCAATGCGCTGCGTCAGGCTGACAAAATCTTCCTTGCTCGTGCCGGTCTGCAATAGCGCCCGCCCAAAGAGCGGCAGATAGGGCAGCAGCGCCGGCTCCAGCACTTTCAGGTCAAAGCCGAGATCGAGATACAGGATCCCCAGCGTCGGCAGATCATGATGCATCAGCCGCGCACCAGCCAACGTGCTTTCGTCGGTCGGCAGCATACGGATCGAGCGATCGAGATCCCCCAGCGTCAGCGTCGGAATCTTCGCGAGGTCTTCCGGCTTGTCGACCTCCTCCTGCAAGGCTTTCAGCTTCCCGGTCTGCGCAATCGTCGCCTTGATGGCGTCTTCGTCCATCCCGGCACGCACCGCGGCCAGCTTGTCTTCCTCAGCCTTTGCCTCACGCGCGCCCTTTTCCGGATCGGCCTCGATCTTGGAGGTCACGCGATGCGGATTATCAAGGAACAGGCGACGGATTTCGCGTTCAAAATGCCCCTGCCCAGCCTTCTCCTTGAGAGCGGCTAACGCCGCCTCAAACGTCAGCGGCGCCAGCGGATCACCACCGTGCAGCCAGGAACCAAGCGCGGAGAACATATAGCTCATGCCCCGCGGCTGCCCGCCGGTATTCTGTTCGCGAAGATGGAATTCAAACGTATTAAGCGCCGCCTCGCGCTGCTCCTCGGAAAAACCGGTTTCGGCCAATTCCGCCAGCGTATCCAGCACCAGTTTCTCGACCTTCTCGGCATCCGCCGGGTCGATCCCCTTCATCCCGAAACCAGCCATCGGCTGGCGCAGCCAGGTGGAAATACCACCGCCCAACATGCTCTCGCCAATACCGCTTTCGGTCAGCTTTTTCCGCAGCGGTGCCGCCGAATTGCCGGCCAGCAAATAACTCAGCAGACCATGGCTCAGCGTTTCCTCGCGCCCCGTCGGCGGGTCGATCATCCAGTTGATGCTGGCCATGCCGTCGCGGCGCTTTTCCGCGTCCACCGTCCCGGCATAGGTGCCGCTCACCTGCCGCGGCGCATTCCAGCGCGGCTGCAGCGCAATATCGGCATCGACCGGCGCCGCATCGAACTGGCTGAAAACCTCGTCGAGGATGGCAAGCCGCTTCTCCGGCGCATCATCGCCCGAAAACACCACGCGGGCATTGGACGGGTGATAGAATTTTGTATGAAAGCGCTTGAACTGCTCATAGGTCAGCGCCGGAATATCCCTGGGGTCGCCGCCCGAAGAGAGCCCATAGGTCGTATCGGGATAAAGCGCCCGCTGCGTCTGGTCGTGCATCACCGAGTCAGGCGAAGAAAACACGCCCTTCATCTCGTTGAAAACGACGCCCTTATAAACCAACGGCGCATCCGCACTTTCGAGCTCGTAGTGCCAGCCTTCCTGGGCAAACGTGTCTTCCGTCAGCAGCGGGAAAAACACCGCGTCGAGATACACATCCACAAGGTTGTAAAAATCCTTGAGATTGGCGCTGGCCACCGGATAGGCCGTCTTGTCCGGAAAGGTCATGGCATTGAGGAACGTGTGCATGGAGCCCTTGAGCAGCTCCACGAACGGCTTCTTGACCGGATATTTGCGCGATCCGCAGAGCACAGAGTGCTCCAAAATATGCGCGATCCCGGTCGAGTCATCGGGCGGCGTCTTCAGCGTAACGCCAAAAACCTTGTTCTCGTCGTCATTGATCAGGCTCAGCACCTCCGCCCCGGTCTTCTTGTGCCGAAAGAGCTGCGCCTGTGAATTGATCTCGGCAATGGACTCGTCGCGCACAAGCTCGAAAGCAGGGTGGATGGACATGAAACTGGCTCGTCTTGTTGTTATGTAAAGCTAACCTAGGTGCGGCAGGCCGGTTCCGCTAGGGTGGGCACAAAGGGTTCACACCCCGCCGCGGATCTCAGGCTTCACTTCTTGTCGATACCACTCGCCGAGCTGGGTCATCAGCGCCGGGAACAGGCTTTTGCGCTCGGTCGCCGCGACATTGTCGGCGATCTGTTCCGGCTTTGAGACGCCGGCAATGATCGTGGACACCTGCGGATGGTCGAGAATCCAGCGCAAAGCAAAGTGGCTCATCGGTACGCCCTCGGGCGCCAACCCCTTCAATTCCTGCACCAGTTCGACTCCCCTCTCGAATTTTATCCCCGAAAACGTCTCACCCACCGAAAAAGCCTGCCCGTCGCGATTGTAATTGCGGTGGTCGGACGTGTCGAAAGTGGATGTCTTGTCATATTTGCCGCTCAACAACCCGCTCGCCAGCGGCAGCCGCACGATGATCCCGACATTCTTCTCCGCCGCCAGTGGCAGGAGCTTGTCCGCCGCATCCTGCCGCAACAGATTGAAAATGATCTGCAGCGTGGCGCAGCCGGGCTGTTCGAGGCAAATCAGCCCTTCCTCGATAGTCTCGACACTGGCCCCCCAGTGCCGCACGAGGCCCTCGGCCT
This sequence comes from Devosia sp. Root685, assembly GCF_001427875.1. Classification (GTDB taxonomy): domain Bacteria; phylum Pseudomonadota; class Alphaproteobacteria; order Rhizobiales; family Devosiaceae; genus Devosia. Next base: position 1,256,163 of record NZ_LMHK01000002.1, read on the forward strand.
TGAACTCATCCATCCAGCCAAAGATTTCGCCCTCGCGCAGCACCTCGGTCGGCACGCAGTGGAGCTGCGCCAGATCGAGCGCGGCAACGCCAAGCCGCTGCGCCGAACCAACAAGGCTCTCGCGCACCCGGTCCTTGCTGTACTTATTGGGAAAAAGCGCCGCCGAACGCCCAAGCTTGGTCGCAACCTTTACATCGGGCGCCTTTACATGCGCGCCAATCCGCCGCTCGGAAAGCCCGCCGCCATAAACGTCCGCCGTGTCCCAGAAATTGATCCCCGCCCCATTGGCCGCATCGAGAATAGCTGAAGCCGCCTCGTCCTCGACCGGGCCGAAATCCCCGCCCAACTGCCAGCAGCCAAGGCCGATTTCGCTGACCTCAAACCCCGTCTTGCCCAAAAGCCGCGTCTTCATTCTACGGTCTCCGTATGCTTGTCCGCTGGTTCCGTGCCCAGCGTGATAATCTGATCGTCCGGCCCGATCACGCTGCGCCTGTGAGTGATGGCGAGGATAGTCACGCCATCGAGCCCCCGCAATTCGCGCATGATCTGCCCCTCGGTCGCCTCGTCGAGCGCCGAACTTGCTTCGTCGAGGAACAATACTTTGGGACTGGCATAAAGTGCACGTGCTATCGACACGCGCTGGCGTTCCCCACCGGAGAGTTTTAGCCCCCGCTCCCCCACCGTGGTCTCAAAGCCCTCCGGCAGGTTGTCGATAAATCCGAGGATCGAAGCCTGCGCCGCCGCCTGCCGCATGCGTTCCGGATCGAGCGGACGCCCCAGCACGATATTGGCCGCAATGGAATCGTTGAGCAGCATCACATCCTGCGGCACGACACCCACGGCTTCATACCAGTCCGCCCGGTCGATCTCGGCGAGATCGACGCCATCGACCAGTATCCGCCCCTCGGTCGGCTCCAGCGATTTCAGCGCCAGCCGGAACAGCGTCGTTTTCCCCGCTCCGGTCGGCCCGGTGATAAAGGCGATATTGCCCGGCGCCACCGCAAAGGACACCGCCTCCAGCGTCTGTCTTTCGCCATAGCGGAAGCCAACCTTGTCGAACGTGATATGGCCCCTGACCGTGCCCAGGTGGCGGTCGCCATGACTCGCCCGGTCATCTGGCGCCTGCCACATCTCGGCAAAGGGCTTGAAGCGCGAGATCGATCGCATCACCTCGTCGATCGCCGTGCCGATCATTTCAAATGGCCGATTGAGTTGCACCAGCACGAGATTGATGAGCACCAGATCGCCCAAGGTCATCAGCCCTTCGGCAAAGCGCGGCAGGAGTATGAGATAGGTCACCGCCAACTGCACCGCGAGTGCGAGGCCAAATAGCCCCGATAGCGCAATGCGCCGCCACGACCAGCCGACCCAGGAGGCCCGCGCCAGTTCCGCCTTTTCGGCAAATTTCTCGCTGATCCAGCGGTCGCCGTTGAAATAGCGGATCGTCTCCATGGCGTTGACGGCATTGCCGACAAAGCGCGCATTGTCCTGATTGGCTTCGATCGCCTGATCCAGCAGTGGCCGGGTCCACTGATTGGCAAAATAGGTCAGCGTGACAAAGCAGACGCCATAGACCACCACGATAACGACGATCTCGCCGCTGATCGCTGCCCCGAGAAGACCGATGGAAAGCGCGATCTGTGCTACGCCCGGCACGAAAACGATAAGACCCAGCTGCACCAGCGCCTGCACCGCTCCTTCCCCCTGCGCCCGCGCCGTCTGGATGGCCACCGGATTGTGTTCGATGAAAAAGGTGCCAGGCTTTCTCAAGAGCTTGGCGAAAAACTCGGTCGCCGCGATAAAGCGCAGGTTTTCCGAGGTCATGAACGACATGAAGCCCGAAGCATTGCCAAACAGCGTCTCGAACCCGCGCATCACCGCATAACCGACAAAAGCAGCAGCGATTCCAGCCGCCACATTGCCGGCGGCCAGTTCATCGACAAGCCGCGAAAACACATAGGGCGTCGCGATGGCAAGAACCGAGGACACCAGCGTCACCGCCGTGATCCCCACTAGCATCAACCGCGAGTCACGCCAGAAATGACGGAGAATGGCGCGCAAGGCGGGCCAGGCCGTCGTCCAGTCCGTTCGGGTCATGGGCGCTCGCTCGCTGCCGGGTGCTTTAGGCATAGCCTGCAAGGAGGCGTAACCTGACGAGGTGAACGCGTCGGGTCAACCCGCGGGGAACAAAAACCCGCGCCGCAGCCTATTCAAAATAATCGGGAAAATCGGAAATCGTCTGATTGAGCAAAAGCTCGGCCCGCGCCAGATGCGCCCGCATCGCCGTTTCCGCCGCCGCCGCATCGGCCCTGGCCACCGCCTCGACGATCTGCTTGTGCTCGGCGATCGCCCGCTGCGTCGACGACACGCCGAGCGTCAGGTAGCGCACGCGATCGAGCTGCATCTTGTGGTCGTCGATCAGCTGCCAGGCGTATTCGACCCCCGCAAGACGCGCGAGCGTGCGGTGAAAAAGCTCATCAAGCGTATGAAAGCGCCTGCTGTCACCGGCATCGGACGCCGCTTCCTGATCCGCGATCAGTTTTGTCAGCACATCGGCCGCATCATCGCTCGGCTGCCCCGCAACCCGGCGGATGATTTCCACCTCGATGCTTTCGCGAATAAACCGCGATTGCCGCACGCCGAGCGGCGAAATCTTTTTTACCACCGTTGCCCGCTTGGGCCGGATCAGCAGCAGGCCCTGCTGGGCGAGGCGAATGAAGGCCTCGCGCACCGGCTGGCGCGACACGCCATAGCGGCCGGCAATATCGCTCTCGGAAATCACATCGCCGGGCTTGAGAGCCATGGTGATGATGTCGTCGCGCAACGCATCGACGACGCGCATGGCGATGGTTTCCTTGGTATTTTCCAGCGCCGCTGCGGCCATGGCTCACCGATTCCTTGATTGCCGACCATGGGCCGAAACACCGGCCATGGCTCTATTTCCCCGCAGACTTCCACAGCTTTCTGGCCAATGCCGACATGCTTCCATACAAGATCGGCATTTACCCAGCCTGTCAATTCGGGGCCAGTGCTTCGGCAAGCAGATCGAACACCACGCGGATGCGCCGCGCCGTGCGCAATTCGCGGTGGGTCGCCAGCCACGCCGGCACCGGCACGCCGGCAAATTCTGGCCAGGCGTCCACCACTTCCGGCGTCACCTCGGCCACCTGCTGCACCATTATGCCGAGCGCCATGCCCCGCCTGACCCAGTCCCAGGCGACGAGCCCGCTATTGGTCATCAATGGAAAATTGGCGGCATTGAGCGAAAGCCCATGGCGCCGCAACTCGGTTACGAGCACCTCGATATTGTCGCTAAAACCGACGAAATCGGCGCGGCCAAGGGTCTCCGCACTCACCGGCCGTCCGATCTCTCCCACGAGCCTCGGGACGCCATAAATCCGGGCCACCGTGTCCGGCAAGCGCCGCGCAATCAGCTCTGCCTCCTGCGGCGGCACATGGCGAATGGCGATATCGGCCTTGCGCCGGATCAGGTCTTCCACCGAGTTGGAAGCGACCACATCGACGACAATGCCCGGCGCCACTTGTCGCAGTTTCATCAGGATCGGCGGCAACAGATATTGCGCATAGACATCGCTTGCGGTGATGCGGACCAATCCCTCAACCGACTGCGATTGCCGCGACGCCACCAGCGCGATCGTCTCCGATGCCGCATCCATGGCGCGCAACGGTGCCACCAGTTCCCGCCCGGCCTGCGTCAACACCAGCCCGCGCCCGACGCGCTCGAAGAGAGTCACACCCAGACTCTTTTCGAGCGCCGTCACCTGCCGTCCCAATGTCGGCTGGGTCAGGCCGAGCTTTCGTGCCGCGCCCGAGAGCGATCCCGCCTCGATAGTCGCAAGCAGCGCCCGCATCTGGTTCCAGTCGAGCTTTTCACGATCATCCATGCATCCATGTATATGATCTCTGCTTATTTCTGCAATTTTGTTGGATCGCACAAAGCTCTATTTTCAACGCCGTGGACCGCCGCAGGAGTACGCGAATGAGTGGGCAACAAGCTTTCTGGAATCGCATGGCCGATCGCTATGCCGCGCAGCCCATCGCGGACGAAGCCGCCTATCAGACCAAGCTCGCCGCCACCCGGCGTCTCTTGCGCCCCGATATGGAACTCTTCGAATTCGGCTGCGGCACCGGCTCGATTGCGCTGATCCACGCCGCCAATGTCGGGCATATCCGCGCCGTGGATTTTTCCGAGCGCATGATCGAGATCGCCGAGGAAAAGGCGAAAAAGGCCGGCGTCGAAAATATCGACTTCGAAGTCGGCTCCATCGAAAATGTCGAGCTTGCGCCTCAAAGTCTCGACATGGTGCTCGGCATGTCCATCCTGCACTTGCTCAAGAACAAGGAAGCCGCCATCGCCAAGGTCTTCCGCGCCCTCAAACCCGGCGGCTATTTCATCACCAGCACGGCCTGCCTCAGCGACATGATGCCCCTCATCCGCTTCGTCGCTCCCCTCGGCAATCGCCTGGGCCTCCTGCCCCATCTCGATGTCATGACGCAGAGCCAGTTGCGCACTGCGATCGAAACCGCGGGCTTTGCCGTGGAGCACGAATGGTTGCCCAAGAAGAAATCGGCGGCTTTCATGATCGCCCGCAAACCAGCCCTGTAAATTGAACTGGCTCTTTGCCGAATCGGCGGCTCCGCGTGCTAAAGGTCTCGGCACGCGTGTGCTGGAGTTGAGATGCAGGTTGCAATCGACATGGGCGAGAGCCGGGGTGCCGGCACTGCCCACATGGACCTTGAGGAATTGCTGGCCACCCGTCTTCTGGTCCAGGGCAATTCCGGTTCCGGAAAATCCCACCTTCTGCGGCGCCTCCTCGAACAATCCGCCCCCTGGGTGCAGCAATGCGTCATCGATCCCGAGGGCGATTTCGTCACGCTCGCTGACAAGTTCGGCCACCTCGTTGTCGATGCCACCCGCACCGAAGCCGAGCTGACCCGCATCGCCACCCGCGTGCGCCAGCATCGCGTCTCCGTCGTCGTCAATCTCGAAGGGCTCGACGCCGAGCAGCAGATGCGCGCCGCCGCCGCCTTTCTGGGCGGCATGTTCGATGCCGATCGCGACTTCTGGTATCCCGTTCTCGTCGTCGTCGACGAAGCCCAGCTCTTCGCCCCCGCCGCCGCCGGCGAAGTCTCCGACGAAGCGCGCAAAGTCTCGCTTGGCGCCATGACCAATCTGATGTGCCGCGGCCGCAAGCGCGGCCTTGCCGGCGTCATCGCCACCCAGCGCCTCGCAAAGCTTGCAAAGAACGTGGCAGCCGAGGCGAGCAACTTCCTCATGGGCCGCACCTTCCTCGATATCGACATGGCCCGCGCCGCCGACCTTTTGGGCATGGACCGCCGCCAGGCCGAACAGTTTCGCGATCTCGCCCGCGGCCATTTCGTGGCGCTCGGTCCCGCCGTCTCCCGCCGGCCCCTGCCCATCATCATCGGCCCCGTCGAAACCTCGGCCCGCTCGACAAGCCCCAAACTGACCCCGCTGCCCGAAGCCCCGGTCGATGCCGCCGACCTGATCTTTACGATGGATCCGGACGAGATGGCCCGCCCCGTCGTGCGCCGTCCCGCGCCGCCACCGCCGCCCTCGACCAATGAACTCCTCGCCCAGGTCGCCAAGGCCCGCGCCGAACGCGAACCGGAACCGACCTCGCTTTTCCCCGAGATCGACGAAGCCGAGCGCGAAGAAACCATCAAGTCGGTCATGATCGAATTGATGAGCGACCCCGATGCGGGCTTTCGCAACACCGCCCAGCTCTATCAGGATTTTCTGGTGCGCTGCCGCATTCGCCGCGTGCCGGGCGAGCCACCGGCTCTGCCCGCCTTCAAGCGTCTCCTCGCCGTCGCCCGCGTCGCGCCCGACGAACAAACCGCCTCATCCGACGGCTGGCAACAAGCGCTGGCGCTTTCCGAAACACTCACCGACGACGTGCAGGGCGTCTTCCTGGTTGTGGCGCAAGCCGCCCTTACCGGCGGCCCCTGCCCCTCGGACGCAACCATCGCCCGGCTCTATGGCACCCACTCCACCAGCCGCGCCCGCCGCCTTCTGACGTGGTTCGAAGAGCGCGGCCTCATCGTCATCCGCACCGATTTCCGCAACCAGCGCATCGCCGCCTTCCCCGATCTCGGCGCCGAAACCGCCCCAGGCGATCCCAACGGCCCCGATATCGTCACCGAAGAACGCGGCGCGGCGGAATGACGGCTATCACCAGCCCTACCCTCGCCCCTTGAGGGAGAGGGACAGACCAACTTTGCGTTCAGCAAATTGGTCAGGGTGAGGGGTATCTATCCTCCGCAGAGGAGTTGTGAGGCGCTCCGCAAGAATACCCCTCATCCCGACCGAATTCGCTTTGCGAATTCGGTGACCCTTCGGCACCTTCTCCCGCAAGGGGAGAAGGGAAACCGTTGGTGGCGCAACTCCCCTACCCCGCCAACTCCGCCCTGAACGAATACTTCGCCACCGCTCCCGGCCCCAGCGACGCCGTGAACGGCCGCTGATCCAGCGCATCCGAACCGCCAACTTCCGCCGCCGTGCCATGCCATGGCTCAAGGCAAATAAACCCCGCCCCCGGCTTGCTCCAAAGCGCGAAATTGGGCAAATTTTCCCACGTCAGATGGATGGAAGGCCCCTTCTCCGCCCCATAGACCAGCCCCGCGCCGGCCCCATCGGGAAAGATCATCGCATCCCTCTCGAAATCGGCATGGTTCAGCGCCAGCGCCCCCGCCACAAAGGGCGAAGCCAGCGGCTCGGGATTGACAAGACCGCCCGAGAGGCGAAACAGCGCCGGCTCCCCGCCATTTTCAAGCGTGACGCTATGGCTCTGCCCCTCGCCGCCCGGCAGCGGCCAGGCAAAGGCGGGGTGAAACCCGACCCCATAGGGCATGACCACCGCGCCGCGATTGGTGACAGTCGCCGTAACGATGACGGCCCGCCCCTCCAGCCGGTGCTCCACATCGAGCCCAAAATCGAACGGGAACATGGCCCGGCTCGCTTCCGAGGCTTCGAGCCGATAGATGCAGTGCTCGCGCCATTCCTCCACCAGCGTAAAATTGCTGCGCCGGGCAAAGCCGTGCTGCCCCATCTGGTAGCGTTTGTCCCCGACACTGACGACGTCCATGGGCGCGCGGCCAACCATGGGGAAAAGCACCGGCGAGCGGCCGGTCCAATAGGTGGCGTCCCCGCTCCATAGCCAGTTCCGGCCATCCTTGGTCGATAGCGACTGCATTTCGGCCCCCAGAGCGGCCACGTCTACGGTCAGGTCGCTATTGCTGATTCGCGTGAGTTGCATGCGTCCTCCAGCCAACTCTTCGAAAGGGCAGCGGACACTAGCTCGCACAGAGGAGCAAGGAAACCGCTTTTAGGGCAATCGCTTGAGTGATTAGCAGAGCGCGCGTAAGCAGCGGGTAAAGGATGACTTCACAATGACCATGCCGCCGCTGCCCATCGACGCCGCCCTGCCGGCCCTGGCGAATGCGCTCGCCGAGGGTTTTGGCGCCGTGCTCGTCGCCCAGCCCGGCGCCGGCAAAACCACCCGCGTGCCGCTCGCTTTGCTCGACGCGCCCTGGCGTAGAGATGGCCGCATCATCGTCCTCGAACCGCGCCGCCTCGCCGCCCGCGCCGCCGCCCGCCAAATGGCCAAACTCCTCGGCGAAGAGGTCGGCCAGACCGTCGGTTTTCGCGTCCGCATGGAATCGAAAGTCTCGGCCAAAACGCGCGTGGAAGTCGTCACCGAAGGCGTCTTCACCCGCATGTTGCAGGACGACCCCGAACTCTCGGGCGTCGCTGCCGTGCTCTTTGATGAATTCCACGAACGCAGTCTCGACGCCGACCTGGGTCTTGCTTTGGCGCTCGACGCCCGCGCCCTGCGACCAGACCTGAAACTCCTCGTCATGTCCGCGACCATCGATGGCGCCCGTGTCGCAAAACTCCTCGACGACGCCCCCGTCATCGACAGCCCCGGCCGCGCCTTCCCGGTCGATACCATCTATGCCGAGCCCGACCCTCTGGAACGCCTCGAAGACCAGGTGACCAAGGCCGTGTTGAAAGCCATGCGCGAGCACGGAGGCTCAGCCCTCGTCTTCCTCCCCGGCCAGGGCGAAATCACCCGCGTGGCCGAACGCCTCGCCACCCGCCTGCCTCAAAACACCGACCTCGCCCCGCTCTATGGCCTGCTCACCCCCGCCGAGCAGGACGCCGCCATTCAGCCGTCCCCTCCGGGCCGCCGAAAAATCGTGCTCGCCACCTCCATCGCCGAAACCTCCCTGACCATCGAAGGCGTCCGCATCGTCGTCGATTCAGGCTTTCGTCGCGTCCCCGTCTATGAACCCGCGACCGGTCTTACCACCCTCGCCACCACCCGCGTCTCCCGCGCCGGCGCCGACCAGCGCCGCGGCCGCGCCGGCCGCACGTCCCCCGGCGTCGCCATTCGCCTCTGGAACCTCGGCCAGACGGCAGCATTGGAGGCCTTCGAAACCCCCGAAATCCTCTCCGCCGATCTCTCCGGCCTCGTCCTCGACCTCGCCGCCTGGGGCGTCAGCGACCCCAAAACCCTCGCCTTCCTCGATCCCCCGCCCGCCCCGGCCTGGGCCGAAGCCAAGGCGCTGCTCGCCCGCCTCGACGCAATCGACGAAGGCGGCCACCTCACCCAAGCCGGCAAAGCCCTCTCCAAACTGCCGCTCCACCCGCGCCTTGCCCATATGGTCATTGCCGGCGCCGAAGATGGCGACGCCGAAACCGCAGCCGAACTGGCCGTTCTCATTGGCGAACGCGGCCTTGGCGGCGACGACACCGACCTCGCCCGCCGCCTCGATCGCTTCCGTACCGACCGCTCCCCCCGCGCCCAAGATGCCCGCGCCATGGCAAGGCGCTGGAGCAAACTCGCTGGCGGCAACGACAAAAATCCCCGCGACCCCGGCCATCACCTCGCCCGCGCCTTCCCCGATCGCGTCGCCCAGCCCGCCGGCCCGCGCGGCCGCTTCCGCCTCGCCAATGGCCGCCAGGCCCAGGTGGACGAAACCCATGCCCTCGCGGGCGCCGCTTTCCTCGTCGTCGCCGATATCACCGGCAGCGCCACGCAAGGCCGCATCCGCTCCGCCGCCGCCCTCGATCCCAATGACCTCGAAACCCTCTTCATCAATCACATCACCAGCGAAACGACGCTCACCTTCGACAGCGCCTCCGGCTCGGTCCGCGCCCGCCGCCAGCGCCGCCTCGACGCCCTGCGCCTCGCCGATGAGCCAACCCCCGTCGCCGATTTCGAAAAAGCCGCCGAACTCCTTGCCACAGCCGCCATGAAGCGCCCCGAAACCCTGCCCTGGACCAAGGACCAAAAGGCCATGCGCGCAAGGGCGACCTTCCTCCACCAAACCCTCGGCGAAGATTGGCCCGACCTCTCCGACACGGCGCTCGCCGCTGACCCAGCCTGGCTCGTGCCCCACATCGTGGGCGAAACCCGCCTCTCCGCCATCTCAGCCGATCATCTCGGCCAGGCCCTCGATACCCTTCTTCCATGGGCCAAAAAACAAGAGATCGACCGCCTGCTCCCAAGCCACTTTTCCGCCCCTTCCGGCAGCCATCTCCCCATCGACTACGCCGCCGAAAACGGCCCCGCCATCGAGATCCGCGTGCAGGAACTTTTTGGCCTCGACCGCCACCCCGCCATCGCCAATGGCCGCATTCCCTTGCTGCTGGTGCTGCTCTCCCCCGCCCATCGCCCCATTCAAACGACCCGCGACCTCCCCGGCTTCTGGCGCGGCAGCTGGAAAGACGTCGCCAAGGACCTCAAAGGCCGCTACCCCCGCCACCCCTGGCCCGAAGACCCCATCGCCGCCCCGGCCACGAGCCGGGCAAAACCGCGGGGGACGTGAGCCTCTTATTCCTCTCCCCCTCGGGGAGAGGTGGCTCGGCCGAAGGCGGAGTCGGTGAGGGGGATTTCTCCACTCTCGTTGAAGCACCCCCTCATCCGGCGCTAACGCGCCACCTTCTCCCCGAGGGGGAGAAGAAAAAGGCCCCGGACTTTCGTCCAGGGCTCTCTCATTCACGCCGGCGTAAACTCCAGCGCCACGCCATTGATGCAATAGCGCCGCCCGGTCGGGGGCGGACCATCGGGGAACACATGCCCCAGATGGCTGCCACAGGTGGCGCAATGCACTTCCTCGCGCACCATGCCATGGCTGCGGTCGATCGTGCTCTCCACAGCCCCCGGCAGCGGATCGTTAAAACTCGGCCAGCCGGTACCGCTTTCAAATTTCAGCGTCGACCCGAACAGCGGCGTATCGCAGCCCGCGCAGGCAAAAGTACCCTGGCGCGTCTCGTGCAGCAGCGCGCAGCTTCCCGGCCGCTCGGTGCCGTGCTCGCGCATGATGTAATATTGCTCAGGCGTCAAACGCTCCCGCCATTCGGCATCGGTCCGGGTCACGGAAAAAGCATGGGCGTCCATGGCATCACTCCTTTGTCGCACTGTCATTCGCTGATGATATAGGTTTAGTTACACCCATTCGCCAGCGCTAGCTTCGATCACGACGCGCTGACCAACCCGCCAAAATGCTCCCCATCCGCTTTGAAAAGAGGTCTTCATGTCCCAGCACATCGTCTCGTCCCTCGCTGAGCTTGAAGCCCTCTACCTGCCCGCTCCCGCCGCCGCCTCGACGGTCAAGGTCGCGCACGAAATGACTTCAGAATATCGCCGCCTCATCGAAGCCAGTCCCTTCGCCGCGCTTGCCACCGTCGGCCCCGAAGGCATTGATTGCTCGCCCCGCGGCGACAAAGCCGGCTTCGTCCGCGTCCATGACGCCAAAACCCTGATGATGCCCGACCGCCGCGGCAACAATCGCATCGATTCCCTGCGCAATATCGTCAGGGATCCCCGCTGCGCCTTCCTGTTCCTCCTGCCCGGCTCCGGCACCACCATGCGCGCCAATGGCCGCGCCCATCTCTCGACCGACCCGGCCCTCCTCGACAGCTTCGCCGTCGACGAAAAAGCCCCGCGCTCGGTTATCGTCCTCAAAATCGACGAGCTTTATTTCCAGTGCGCCCGTGCCATCGTCCGCTCCGAACTCTGGAACCCAGCCCGCCACATCGACCCGGCCACCCTCCCCTCCCCCGGCGAAATCCTCGCCGCCATGAGCCAAAACACCGTCGGCGGCGAACCCTATGACAAGGCCTGGCCCGAACGCGCCAAAGCCACCATGTGGTGAGAGCGCGTCCGCGCCTCACCTCTTGCCAAAACCCATGTGCGGGCATATACCCGCACCCATGTCAAACGACACCTGCCACGCCACATTGCTGCGAAAGGCCTATCGCAAGGCCTCGTCGCGCTATGACGATCTCCTCGCCCCGCTCGGCATCAATATCGGCCAGTTCAGCCTGCTGCGAAACATCCGGCGCATGGCGCCCGTCTCCCTCACCGATCTCGGCACCAAGGTCGAACTCGATCGCTCGACCGTCGGCCGCAATTCCAAGGTGCTCGAGCGCATGGGCCTCATCGCCACCCTGCCCGGCAAGGACAAGCGCGAGGCCATGCTGACCGTCACCGGGAAAGGCCACGACATCCTTGCGGCCGGCGCCCCCTTCTGGGATCAGGCGCAGCGCGAATTCGAAGCCCGCCTTGGCCCGGGAAATATGAAGGTCCTCAACGACCTCCTCTCGTCACTCTGATTTTTACGCCCAAAAACGGGCATATACCCACACCTCTGCCAGCGGAAAGGCGAACCGACAAATGATCTCCAACAGCGTCGCGCGATGGATGGAGGCCCGCAACCTGCACTATGGCTGGATTGTCGCCGCCACGACCTTCCTCACCATGCTGGCGACGGCCGGTGCCATGGGCTCGGCCGGCGTCATGATCCAGCCGCTGCATCAGGAGTTCGGTTGGGACATTGCGGACATTTCCGCGGCCATGGCAGTGCGTCTGGTGCTCTTCGGTCTCCTCGGCCCCTTCGCCGCCGCCTTCATGAACCACTTTGGCATCCGTCAGGTGGTGACCACCGCCCTTGGCCTCATCATGGCCGGCATCATCGCCTCCTTCTTCATGCGCGAAGTCTGGCAGCTCCTGCTGCTCTGGGGCGTCGTCATCGGCGCCGGCACCGGCATGACCGCCCTCGTCCTCGGCGCCACTGTCGCCACCCGCTGGTTTTCCAGGCGCCGCGGCCTCGTCGTCGGCCTCATGACCGCCAGCAGCGCCACCGGCCAGCTCGTCTTCCTGCCCATTCTCGCTTCGCTCACCGAAGCCTATGGCTGGCGCACCGCCATGACGCTCACCGTCGCCATCATCGCCAGCGCCATGATCCTCGTCGCCTTGTTGATGCGCGATCACCCCGCCGATCTCGGCCTACCCGCCTATGGCGACACGACCATCACCCCTGTTCCCAAGCGCGAACAGAGCCTCCTCAAGACCCTTGCCTTGCCCATCGTCACCCTCAAGCAAGTGGCCGGCGTTCCCGCCTTCTGGGTCCTGTTCGGCACCTTCTTCATCTGCGGCCTATCCACCAATGGCCTGATCCAGACCCACTGGATTTCCATCTGCGGCGATTTCGGCATGGCCGCCGTCACCGCGGCCGGCACCCTCGCCGTCATCGGCATCTTCGACTTCTTCGGCACGGTCCTCGCCGGTTGGCTCTCCGACCGCTTCGACAACCGTTTCCTCTTGTTCTGGTTCTATGGTCTGCGCGGCCTGTCGCTGATCTATCTCAGCTTTTCCGGCTTCACCTTCGCCGAACTCGCCATTTTCGCCGTCTTCTACGGTCTCGATTGGGTCGCCACCGTCCCGCCAACGGTAAAACTCGTTGCCGACAATTTCGGCCGCGAAAAAGCCGGCATGGTCTTTGGCTGGGTCTTTACCGGCCACCAGCTTGGCGCCGCCACCGCCGCCTATGGCGCGGGGGCCCTGCGCAGCGATTTCTCGACCTACCTGCCTGCCCTGCAACTGGCCGGCGCCATGTGCATCATCGCTGCTCTCGCAGTGCTCCTGCTCCAGCGCCCCGGCACGCAACGTCCGGCACTGCAACCCGCCTGATCGAATGGAATCAATGCCGGCACGTTCCCGCGTGCTGGCCGAGCCGGCGCTTGCTTCGCCACAAAGCCCGAAGATATGGTCCCCTCATTCAACGGGAAGCCCATGTCATGCGCATCATTGTCACAATAGCGGTCGCCGTCATCCTGTCCGGCTGCGCCAGCAGCGGCGGGCCCGCCTACCTCAACAAGGACGGCAATGCCGCCAGCTGGGGCGAAGGCAAGCGCGAGGTACACACCGCGCTGTCAGACGTGAACACCAAGGACGACCTGTAAATCCGGGCCCGGACAGGGCGCAAAGTGCCCTTCCCCCATACGCATGGCAAATCGCCAAAAGCTCTTGAGCCTTGAAGAGACACCAGCAATGTCAGGAAGTCAGATGGTGGGTGCGACAGGGATTGAACCTGTGACCCCTGCCGTGTGAAGGCAGTGCTCTCCCGCTGAGCTACGCACCCGCTGCACTTGGCAGGGAAGGAAGAAGAGATGGTGGGCGTAACAAGGATCGAACTTGTGACCCCCTCGATGTCAACGAGGTGCTCTCCCGCTGAGCTATACGCCCATCTCTCCGGGCCGGTTCGGCGTTTGCCTCTCCGGTGGCGCGGATAAACCATGAAGCGACCAAGGGGTCAAGAGGCTCATTTCCGCGCCTGTGGATTTCTTCGTCACGCATGCCTTCTAAAAGTGGACGCCGCTTTTACGGCCAGGGCATGCGCCGGCAATCAGGCCGCCAGCAGCCGCTCCACTTCGGAAACCAGATCCTTGAGGTGGAAGGGTTTGGAAAGCACCGAGGCATCTTTTGGCGCGTCGCTGTCGGGGTTGAGCGCCACCGCGGCAAAGCCGGTGATGAACATCACCTTCAAATCGGGATCGAGTTCGGTCGCGCGGCGCGCCAGTTCGATCCCGTCCATTTCCGGCATCACGATGTCGCTCAGGAGCAGCGAAAACGGCTCTTCGCGCAGGCGCTCATAGGCGGAAAGCCCATTGTCGAACGAAACCACCTCATAGCCCGCATTCTTGAGCGCGCGCGTGAGGAACTGGCGCATATCGTTATCGTCTTCGGCGAGCAGAATTCGCTTCATCAAAAACCTCTTTAGGCGCCAGTCCGCGCAGTGAGTCGCATTATGTCGATGTTTAATTCAGATTTGCCGCAACGCAAACGGCCTCACGCGGCCAAGGCCTGTTTTTGCAATCAACTGGACAAGTTGGCCGCGGCGCGCGACACTTGCGCCATGTCTCGTGACAGTGGGAACTGGTTTCGGGACAAAGACATGCGTAGAATAAAGCGCTGAAGCGCCAGGAGCGAATCCCGAGGGATCGCGACGCGTTTCAGATGACAACAAATCACTCGACCGCGCGTCCGGCGCGGCGCCCGTGGAGGCAGCGTGCGATCCGACTATTGGGATCAACCGGCATTCGAAACCATACGGCCCCGCCGCATGGTCGCGCCCCTAGTGTTCAATTCGCCCCATTCGGGCCGCCTCTATCCCGACCGTTTTCTTGCGATGACCCGGCTCGACCATCTTTCGATCCGCCAGTCCGAGGATGCCTATGTCGATGAACTGTTCGGCCGCGCGCCCCATCTTGGCGCCCCGCTCCTCAGGGCGCATTTCCCCCGCGCCTATCTCGACGTCAATCGCGAACCCTGGGAACTCGATCCCACCATGTTCGTCGAGCCGCTGTCCGAGAGGTTCAATACCACCTCGCCGCGCGTCGCGGCGGGTCTCGGCACGCTCGCCCGCGTCGTGGCTGAAAACAAACCCATCTATCGCGAGCGCCTGACCTTCGAGGATGCGCGCATGCGCATCGAGGGCATCTACCACCCCTATCACGCCGCCCTCCAGAACCTGCTGAGCGAAGCCGCCACCCGTTTCGGCGTCGCCGTGCTGATCGATTGCCATTCCATGCCCCAGCTCGGCCGCCATGGCGAGCGCGCCACGCCCGATATCGTCCTCGGCGATCGCTACGGCACCACCTGTTCGCCCGCGCTCATCGATCTCGTTGAAACCGGCTTCATCGCCGCCGGGCTGAAAGTCGCGCGCAATCGCCCCTATGCCGGCGGCTTCTGCACCCGCGCCTATGGCCGCCCGCAACACGGCGTCCATGCCCTCCAGATCGAGGTCAGCCGGCATCTTTACATGAACGAGGCGACGCTCGAAAAAAACGCGGGCTTCGAGCCGCTGCGCCAATTGATCGACAGCATGATCCACGCCCTGATCGGCCTCGACCTGCTGGCGCTGGCCACCCCCGCCCCCTCGCCCGAACGCGCCGCCGCCGAATAGATCATTTCAAAGAGTTGCCCTCACAAACAAGGGCCGCCCCGAAAGGCGGCCCAGTCAAGGGAGGAACGATGCGCTCCGGACCGGCGCAACAGCTGCGCCAAGGGCCGGAATGCACATCATGCCCCTCTGGCTTGAACCCATTTCCGCTCCCATACAAGGCTGATCGCCAAACGCACAGCGCTTCGAAACGCGCTGTTGCAAAAATGAATCATGACAGCGGCGCGACATTTCCGCGCCGCCGGCCCCCTCCCCAGCGCCGCAAAAATCATAACACCCTGACACGCACCGGCATTTGTCCGCTTGCCCCGCGCCGCGCTGGCTCCTAAACCTCCTCAGCCTGCCGCTTGAGGATTTTTCATGGCCACGACCATCGATTTCGCCCGCATCGAAGCGACCCTGTTTGCTGCCGCCGATGCCGCAGCGGCCCATACGCTGCCGCTCTTTCGCACCGGTCTTGCCATCGACAACAAGCTGACCTCGGGCTTCGATCCGGTCACCGAGGCCGACAAGGGGGCCGAAAAGGTCATCCGCGCCATCATCGCCGACGCCTTCCCCGACCATGCCGTGATCGGCGAGGAATGGGGCACGAGTGGGCAAAGCCCCTATACCTGGATCATCGATCCCGTCGATGGCACCCGCGCCTTCATTTCCGGCGCCCCGGTCTGGGGCACGCTGATCGGCTTTGCCGTCGATGGTGTCGCCAAGGCCGGCATCATGAGCCAGCCCTTTATCGGGGAAACCTTCATCGCCCTGCCCGGTCATTCGCGCTATGAGCGCGGCGGCCTCAAAGAGCCCAATCGCGTCAGCGGCCTCACCGATCTCGCCCCGGCCCGCGTCTTCACCACCACGCCCAAACTCTTCAACACGCCAAGCCTTGCCGCCAAATGGCACGCCGTGGAAGCCGCGACGCGCCTGCAGCGTTTCGGCATGGATTGCTATGGCTATGCCCTCCTCGCCGCCGGCCATGCCGATCTCGTCATCGAGCCCCATCTCAACACCTACGACATCGCCGCCCTCGTGCCGATCATCCGCGAAGCCGGCGGCGCCATCGCCTGCTGGGACGGCTCCGAGCCGACCGGCGGCGGCAATGTCGTCGCTGCGGCGAGCCAGGCCCTCCTCGACAAGACACTCGCGCTCATCGCGGCCGCCTGACCCCGCCACCTGCCGTCCCTGTGGATGCACCAATATTTAACGCGCTCCCGCCATGTTGCGGCACGTACATCCGGTTTCCTCAGCGCCCCATGCATCTCAAAGCAGCAGCACGTATGTTTGGCGATTCCGCAGGAAGCGTCGCCATCATTTTCGGGCTGCTCCTGCCCTGCCTTCTGGGCTTTGCCGCGCTCGCCATCGAGGTAGGCTACTGGTATAGCGAAAAAAACAAGCTCCAGATCGCGGCCGATACCGCCGCCTATAGCGCCCTGGTTGCCTATGGCATCGATGACAACCTCGACAAGGCTATTGCCGTGGGCGTCGCCCAGGCCAGGGCCTCGGGGTTTTCCGGCACGGACGCGGAAATCGAAATCCTCATTCCCTCGCAGGACGCCGCGCTCGGGCCCAATTCATCCCGTGCCAATCTGGTTGTTAACACGAAGCTTTTTCTGTCGAGCCTCTTCCTCAATACTGGCACCATCGACATCGGCGTCAACGCCTTTGCCACCATGGACGCGGTCGGCACGCCCGCCCCCTGCATGCTGGCGCTCAAACCCAACCAGTCGCGATCCATCGTCATGGCCGCGAGCGTAAAGACCAATATGAATTGCGTCGTCGCGACCAATTCGGCGAGCAATGACGCCATCTGGGTCGAAGGCTCCGCCAGTCTCACCGCCACCTGCGCCAAAACCCCGGGCACCATCGGCACCAATGGCGGCGCCTGGGTCAGCCTGACCGACTGCCCCGGTGGTTACGCCCGCGAAACCTCCACCGACCCCCTGTCCTCGACCCCGTTCTGGGGCAGTCCGGCCATTCCCGATACCGGCTTTTTCGCCGATCAGGCGATATCGCAGGGTCGCTACGGCGTAGGCATGCCCGGCGGCAATATTTTAAAACCCGGCAAATACGGCAAGCAGGTGGAAATCGACGGCACCGTCACCCTGCTTCCCGGCATCTATTATTTCACGGCCGGCTTTCGCGCCGCCCCCGGCAGCCGGATCACCGGCGACGGCGTCACCATCTATCTCGACCAGAGCAGAGTGCTCGACATCGCCCAAAATGTCGCCTGGGACCTCAAGGCCCCGACCAGCGGCCCCACCGAGGGCATGGCCATCATGGGCGATCCATCCCGGACCGGCGGCTCGGTGCGCCTCATCGGCATATTGGGCAATGTCGAGGGCGGCGTCTATTTTCCCAATCAGACGCTCTTGACCGAAAGCGGCCCGAACCTGTCCACGGCGCGCTGCACCAGGCTCGTTGCCAGCACCATCGACATTCGCGGCGGCGGCACCGTCAACAATGACTGTTCCGGGTCCACCGGCGGCGCAGGCGGCGGCAATGGCCGCGTCCGCCTCGCCAAGGGATCGGCATGATAACCCGCGCGCGCGCGTTCATTGGCGCCTACTGGCACGATTGCCGGGCCAATGCCGCCGTCGAATTTGCCCTATTGCTACCCTTCCTGCTGTTTCTGATCGCCGGCACCATCGATCTCGGCCTCGGCTTTCGGGAGAAGGTAAAGCTGCAATCCGCCCTCAATTCGGGCATGCAGCATGTCATGCAGACCGGGGGATCGGACCTCGCAACATCCCGCCAGGTCGTCGCCTACAGCCTCGGGGCAGCCAGTTCAGCCGCGATCGAAATAGACGCTTTCTGCCGTTGCGCCAGCAAGGCCGTGGGCTGCAGCACCCATTGCGCCTCGGGGCTCGACCGGTTTGTCGGCGGCACCGTTTCCATGCCCTATCGGACAGCGATCTTTGATCAGGACATGTCCATCAGCGCCAATTTTGAAGTCTATCTGGGTGAGGTCGAGTGAGCCGGCCCCCGATAAACATTCTCTCAAAATTCCGCCGGCATCAGCATGGCAGCACGGCTGTCGAATTCGCGATCGTCATTCCCGTCTTCCTGATCTGCGTCATGGCCCTGTTCCAGATCGGGTTCGCCGTTTATGCGCATTCCACGATCTCCCGGCTGGCCGAAGATGGCCTGCGCCACCTGCTGTTTTTGCCCGACGACGAAGATGGGGCGCGAAAAACCATTTTCGCCGCCATGACCCACACCGCCCTCGACCCGGCGCAATTGACCATTTCGATGCAGGATCGAACCGCGCCCTACCACCATATCGAGCTTCGGCTGGACTATCTCTTCCAGGTGCTCGGGCCCTTCCCGCTGCCCGAACGCGTGCCCCTCCACGCCGTGGTCATGGTCCCGATAGCCAGCGACTAGCTTTCTTTTTCGCGTTTTGCCTGAGAGGGGCTGCTCCAGCGCCCCTCACCACGAGGGGCGAAGCCCTCAGTAGACCTCATCCTGAGGTGCTTTGCGCAAGCAAAGCCTCGAAGCGCGAGGGCGTGGCACGGAGCCCCCATCCACCGCCTGTCACCCCCGAGCTCTGCGTCCCGGTGGCAAATCCCCTCAACGCGTCTGATTGGTAATAAACGCATCGAACGCCGCCAGCACCTGGCCGCGAATGGCATCGGTTTCCATGAACAGTTCATGCTTGGCCCCGGCGACGACCACATGCCGGCCATTGCGCAACCGCAGTCCCAATTGCTCCAGCGCCGGTGTCGATACGATGGTGTCGCGCGCCGCCGCCAGCACCAGCAGCGGAATTTGCAGGCGCCCGGCGAAATCCTCGCGATTGGCCTCGACCATCGCCTTCATCGCGGCGGCGAGCCAGCGAAAGCTCGGCGAACCGATATAGAGCCCGTCATCGGCCCGCACGGTTTCGACCATCCGCGTATAGCGCAACAGGTCCGATGTGAGCGGATTGTCGAGAAACCCCGCCTCGTTCGGCCGCCTGTCACCCTTGCGCTTGAGCGGCACCGCGCCCAGCCCGACAAAGCTCAGCGTCTCGGCAAAAGCGCCAAAGCCGCCAAGACTGTGCTCCATGCCATAAAGGCTGACCATGGGCGCCGAGAGGAACACGCGGTCGAACATCATCCGGTCGCGCGTCGTTGCATAAAGCGAAGCCAGCCCGCCCATGGAATGGCCGACGAGATAAAAGGGCGGCGGACAATCGGGCAGCAGGATTTCGGCGTGAAAGGTGCGAAGGTCGGTCCAATAGTCATCGAACCGGTCGACATAGCCCACCGTCCGATTGCCGATCAGCCGGTCCGACCCGCCCTGCCCGCGCCAGTCAAAGGTCGCGACGGCAAAACCGCGCGCCTGAAAGTCGGCAATGGTCTCAAAATACTTCTCGATATATTCCGTGCGCCCCTGCACCAGGCACACCGTGCCCCGATGCGGTCCCGCCGATTTGGGCCAGATGGCATAGCGCAGTTTCACCCGGTCAGGCGTTGTCACATAGCCCACCCGCGCGCCGGCGGGCACGGGATTGGACGGAACAACGGCAAGTTTTGGACCTTGGGGATCGACCAATGCGGTCACGACGCGCCTCCACGATTTTATCGCGAGAAAAACAGATAGCGTCGTGAAGTAAAGAAAAGCCAGCATTCCGGGCGGGAATGCTGGCCTTTTCTGAGAGCAGGTCCGTGCGGGGGGCGGATGACGGACCTGCTGGGGCAAGACCGCAAGGCGGCCTCACGCTTTCCTTATGCCCGGGTCAGCCTGAACGGGTCCGGACCGCTCCATTCATTTTCGGTTCACTTTCTTCCGGCCCCTCGTTTCGCCCCGTAGCGTGCCCCCACGCGATGCGGCACCTCCCCCTTTATGGGGGAGGCTGGGAGGGGGTGCCGGCTGACACTGACGTCCATATTTCCCCTCCCCCTTGAAGCCCCAAAACCCCTTCCTAAATATGTCGGGTCAGCCGGAAAGCCGGGGACACCGGCCCACCAAACGCTCGCTCGCCACATCTGGGAGCACCGCGGGAGGCGCCGGCATCAGCGGGCCGCAAGGCATCGCGTCAACCACGTTGCTCACTGGAGAATGTGAAAATGCAGACCATCGATTTTTCCCCCTTCTATCGCTCCACCGTCGGTTTTGACCGCCTGTTCAACCGTTTGGACACGCTGGGCACCCAGGAAGCGAAATCCTACCCGCCCTATAATATCGAGCGCACCGGCGAAGATACCTACCGTATCTCGATCGCCGTAGCCGGTTTCTCCAATGGCGACATCGCCATCGAAACCAAGGAAAACAGCTTGGTCGTCAAGGGCGCCAAGCCGGCCGAGACCGCCGACAGCAAGCGCGAATTCCTCCATCGCGGCATTGCCGAGCGCGCCTTCGAGCTGCGCTTCCAGCTCGCCGACTATGTGGAAGTCAACGGCGCCACCCTCGAAAACGGCCTTCTGCATCTCGAACTGAAGCGCGAACTGCCCGAAAGCAAGAAGCCGCGCACCATCGCGATCAATGGCAGCGCCGCTACAATCGAGGACAAGTCTGTAAACTGAACTAGAAGTCTCCTCCCTGAGACGATGAAGGCGCGGCCCCCAAAAAGGGCCGCGTTTTTGTTTTTAGGCCCCCCTGAAGTCGCCTATGGAAGGCACCATTCACTCCCACCCACGAGATCAGCCCCTCCCCTTTCAAGGGGAGGCTGGGAGGGGATGCGTGAGCCACCGCCTCGTGGTTTTCAACCCGTCCATGCATGGGAAGGAACGAGTCGCACGCCCTGCCAGTTGAAGATGGACCGAGGCCCATACCCTCAAAAATTCAACCAGCGTCAGGATTCTCCCCGATGAAAACCCCATCCATCGCCCTCAAGGCCAATGCCAAAACCGCCGTAATCGACATTCTCAACGCCCGTCTCGCCGACGCCATCGACCTCGCTCTGATCACCAAGCAGGCGCACTGGAACCTCAAAGGTCCCAATTTCATCGCCGTGCACGAAATGCTCGACCCCATGCGCACCCAGCTCGATGATCACGCCGACACCATCGCCGAGCGCGTCGCCCAGCTCGATGGCATTGCCCTTGGCACCAGCCAGATCGTCGCCAAAGCCTCGAAACTCCCGGCCTATCCCACCGATATCCGCAAAGTGCCCGATCATCTCGCAGCGCTCGCCGACCGTTACGCCGCCCTCGCCAATCAGGTGCGCGAAGATATCGACGCCACCGACGAAGCCGGCGATGCCGACGCGGCCGATATTCTCACCGCCTTCTCCCGCGATCTCGACAAGAACCTCTGGTTCATCAAATCCCATCTCGAATAGGATTTACCGCCCATTAACCATAAAAAGCGCGTCCCCCGGCGCGCTTTTTGCGTTTCGGGCCGCACAATCCTATTGTTTCCTACAGACAAAGTAAGAAAGTCCTATTTTTTGTGGCTTAACTTTGGTGAAAGCGCTTGCTCGCAGTTTGGAATTATGCAAATGTGAAGAGGTTAGGGCAGTGCTTCTGTCCTATCTGACGCGTCGCCCCGCTCTCCGCGGCCAGCAGCGCACGCTGGTTCGGCTGGACCGCTAGACGATAGCGGAAACGAACAGGCGGGACTAATATAGTCCGAATATGAGCGGCCATTTGGATGCAGCGCCGCTCCCCACGCATGGACGATTTGCTCATTCGAGCCGTACTTGGTACGACCCGCCTGACCAACGCGCCCACCTGAGGAAACAAGACTGCATCCAGCGGGCCGGCACCGGCACCATCAGGATGCACACGACATAGCGAACCAAGCCCGGCAACGGGTGCGATCACAGAGCGAGGAATAAAATATGGCCCCCCAGCAGAACGGACACATCTCTCCGGTTTCAGCGAAAGCCAATACTCGCAAAACCACCCTGATCGCCGACGGCAAGCGCGTCCATAGCCGCCCTCAAGCCCAGGGTCTTTATGATCCGGCCAACGAGCACGATGCCTGCGGCATCGGCATGATCGCCAACATCAAGAACCAGCCAAGCCACGAAGTGGTCGAAAAGGGTCTCGAAATTCTCGAGAACCTCGAACACCGCGGCGCCGTGGGCGCTGATCCCCTGATGGGCGATGGCGCCGGCATCCTGGTGCAGACCCCGCATGCCTTCTTCGAAAAGGTGCTGCCCTTCGCCCTCCCGGAAAAGCACCACTACGCCGTGGTGATGATTTTCTATCCCAACATCGTCGCGCTGCGCGACCGCTGCGCCGCCGCCGTCCGCGCCTGCCTTGCAAAGGAAGGCATGAGCCTCCTCGGCGAGCGCGTCGTCCCCACCGACAACAAGAAGCTCTCGGCCGGCGTCATCGCCACCCAGCCGATCATCGAGCAACTGGTCATCGCGCGCCCCGAAGGCCTCACCCTCGACGAGTTCGAGCGCAAGCTCCTGATCGTGCGCAAGGTGATTTCCAACACCGTCTATGCCGAAGTCCCCGAAAGCAACGGCGACAACGGTTTTTACGTCGTCTCCATGTCGGCCCGCACGCTGGTCTATAAGGGCATGTTCCTTGCCGACCAGCTCGGCGCCTTCTATCCCGACCTCCACGACGACGCCTTCGAAAGCGCCATCGCCCTCGTGCACCAGCGTTTTTCGACCAACACTTTCCCAAGCTGGAAGCTCGCGCACCCCTACCGCATGACCACGCACAATGGTGAAATCAACACCATCCGCGGCAACGTCAACTGGATGGCAGCCCGCCAGGCCTCCGTGCACTCCAAGTACTTTGGCGACGACATCTCAAAAATCTGGCCAATCTCCTACGAAGGCCAGTCGGACACCGCCTGCTTTGACAACGCGCTCGAATTCCTCGTGCGCGGCGGCTATCCGCTGCCCCACGCAGCCATGATGCTGATCCCGGAAGCCTGGGCCGGCAATCCGCTGATGGATGAAAAGCGCCGCGCCTTCTACCAGTACCATGCCTCCCTCATGGAACCCTGGGATGGCCCCGCCGCCATGTCCCTCTCGGACGGCCGCTATGTCGTCGCGACCCTCGACCGCAACGGCCTCCGCCCCGCGCGCTATCTCGTGACCAAGGAAGGCCACGTGGTCCTCGCCTCGGAATCGGGCGTTCTGACCATTCCCGACGAAGACATCGTCGAGCGCTGGCGCCTGCAGCCGGGCCGCATGCTGCTCATCGATCTCGAACAGGGCCGCATCATCTCCGACGAAGAGATCAAGGCGACCCTTGCGACCGCCAATCCCTATGCCGATTGGCTCGCCCGCACTCAGATCGTCCTCGAAGACCTGCCCGCCGTCGCCCCCAAGGCCCCCGAGCCGACCGAGGCCCTCCTCGATCGCATGCAGGCCTTTGGTTATACCCAGGAAGACGTCAAGCTGCTGATGGCGCCCATGGCCACCACCGGCCAGGAAGCCGTCGGCTCGATGGGCACGGACACGCCGATCTCGGCGCTCTCCAACAAGTCAAAACTCCTCTACACCTACTTCAAGCAGAACTTCGCGCAGGTCACCAACCCGCCCATCGATCCGATCCGCGAGGAATCGGTGATGAGCCTCGTCTCCTTCATCGGCCCCCGCCCCAACCTCTTCGATCTCGAAGGGCTCTCGACCGTCAAGCGCCTCGAAGTGCGCCAGCCGATCCTGACCAATGAGGATCTCGAAAAGATTCGCGGCATCGGCGAGATCGAGACCAACCAGTTCAAGACCAAGACGCTCGACATCACCTACCCCGCCGCAGACGGCGCGGCCGGGATGGAGGCGGCTATCTCGGCCCTCTGCGAGGCAGCCGAAGCCGCCGTGCGCGGCGAATACAACATCATCATCCTCTCCGATCGCCTGATCGCAGCGGATCGTCTCGATATTCCGACACTCCTCGCCCTCGCCGCCGTCCATCACCACCTGATCCGCAAGGGCCTCCGTACCTCGACCGGTCTTGTGGTCGAAACCGGCGAAGCCCGCGAAATCCACCACTTCGCCATGCTGGCCGGCTATGGCGCCGAAGCCATCAACCCCTACCTTGCCTTCGAAGCGCTGCAGGCGCTCCACGCCGAAGGCAACTACCCCGAAGAAGTCTCGGCCGACGAAGTCGTCTACCGCTACATCAAGTCGGTCGGTAAGGGCCTTCTCAAGGTCATGTCCAAGATGGGCATTTCCACCTACCAGTCCTATTGCGGCGCCCAGATTTTCGACGCGGTCGGCCTCAACTCCGATTTCGTGAAGAAGTATTTCTTCGGCACCGCCACCTCCATCGAAGGCGTCGGCCTCGCTGAGGTCGCCGAGGAAACCGTGCGTCGCCACGCCGAAGCCTTTGGCGACGACGTGGTGCTCAAGAAGGCGCTCGATATCGGCGGCGAATATGCCTATCGCATCCGCGGCGAAAAGCATGCCTGGAGCCCGGATGTCGTCGCCGACCTTCAGCACGCCGTCCGCACCTTCGAAGAGAGCCCCGAAACTGCGCAAGACCGCTACAACAGCTTTGCCGAACGGGTAAACTCGGGCGAAAACGGCTATCTCGCCATTCGCCACCTCTTCGACATCAAGCCCCTCGGCCCCGAAGTCCCGCTCGAAGAAGTCGAAAGCGCCGCGACCATCGTCAAGCGCTTCGTCACCGGCGCCATGTCCTTCGGCTCGATCAGCCGTGAGGCGCATACGACGCTGGCTATCGCCATGAACCGGATCGGCGGCAAGTCGAACACCGGCGAAGGCGGCGAAGAGCCCGATCGTTATAAGCGCCTGCCCGATGGGTCGCAGAACCCTCTGCGCTCCGCCATCAAGCAGGTCGCCTCCGGCCGCTTCGGCGTCACCACCGAATATCTGGTCAATGCCGACCAGATCCAGATCAAGGTCGCGCAGGGTGCCAAGCCCGGCGAAGGCGGCCAGCTGCCCGGCCACAAGGTCGATTGGGTCGTCGCCAAGACGCGCCACTCGACCCCCGGCGTCGGCCTCATTTCGCCCCCGCCACACCACGACATCTATTCGATCGAAGATCTCGCCCAGCTCATTTACGATCTCAAGAACGTCAATGAAGCGGCCGATATTTCGGTCAAGCTGGTCTCGGAAATGGGCGTCGGCACGGTTGCGGCCGGCGTTGCCAAGGCACGCGCCGACCACATCACCATCTCCGGCTACGATGGCGGCACGGGCGCTTCGCCCCTGACCTCCTTGAAGCATGCCGGCGGCCCCTGGGAAATCGGCCTCGCCGAAACCCATCAAACCCTTGTGCTGAACCGCCTGCGTTCTCGCGTAAAACTGCAGGTCGATGGTGGTTTGAAGACCGGTCGCGACGTCCTCATTGGTGCCCTCCTCGGCGCCGACGAATTCGCCTTCTCGACCGCGCCGCTGATCGCCGCCGGCTGCATCATGATGCGCAAGTGCCATCTCAACACCTGCCCGGTTGGCGTCGCCACCCAGGACCCGGTGCTGCGCAAGCGCTTCAAGGGCACGCCCGAACACGTCATCAACTACTTCTTCTTCATCGCCGAAGAATTGCGCGGCCTGCTCGCCGCCATGGGTGCCCGCACGCTCAACGAACTGGTCGGCCGGTCCGACCTGCTCGATCAGCGCCGCGCCGAAGGCCAGTGGAAGAGCGAAGGCATCGACCTCACAAAAGTCTTCTACAAGCCCGAGCCGCTTGGTGGCGACACGCTCTACCACTCCGAGAGCCAGAACCATCACCTCGAAGCCGTGCTCGATCGCAAGCTGGTCGAACTCGCCAAGCCCGCGCTCGAAGAAGGCAAGGCCGTGCAGATCGAATTGCCGATCCGCAGCCGCGACCGCTCGGCCGGCGCCATGCTCTCGGGCGCCCTCGCCAAGAAGTATGGCCATGAGGGCCTGCCCGAGGACACGGTGTCCATCACCCTCCGCGGCACTGCCGGTCAGGCCTTTGGCGCCTTCCTTGCCAAGGGCATCTCGATCGACATGATCGGTGACGCCAACGACTATGTCGGCAAGGGTCTTTCCGGTGGCCGCATCGTCGTCCGCCCGTCCGACAAGGTGTCCTTTGATCCGACCAAGTCGATCATCGTCGGCAATACCGTCCTTTACGGCGCCATCAAGGGCGAGGCCTATTTCCGTGGCATCGCCGGCGAACGCTTCGCCGTGCGCAATTCCGGCGCCATCGCCGTTGTGGAAGGCACGGGCGACCATGGCTGCGAATATATGACCGGCGGTCTCGTCGTCGTCATCGGCCAGACCGGCCGCAATTTTGCAGCCGGCATGTCGGGCGGCGTCGCCTATGTCCTCGACGAGGACGAAACCTTCCGCTCGCGCTGCAACCTCGCCATGGTCGATCTCGAACCGGTGCAGGAAGAAGAAGACCTGATGCGCAAGCTTCACCACCACGGTGGGGATCTCGAATGGCATGGCCGCGTCGACATTTCGGGCGACATGACCAAGCACGACGACGAGCGCCTGCATCAGCTGATCTCGAACCACCTGCACTATACCGGTTCGACCAAGGCCAAGCAGATCCTCGACAACTGGGTCGAAATGCGCCCCAAATTCGTAAAAGTCATGCCCGTCGAATACCGCCGCGCCATCCTCGAGATGGAACGCAAGCGCTCGTCTGGCGCACACGTGGCTGCTGAGTAAGGAGAGAGCAAATGGGTAAGGTAACAGGCTTTCTCGAGATCGAACGTGAAGAGCCGCGCTACGAGCCGGCTTCCGACCGCATCCGTCACTTCGGCGAATTCACCATTCCGATGACGGAAGGTCGCATCGTCGACCAGGCCGCGCGCTGCATGGATTGCGGCGTGCCGTTCTGCCACGGCGATACCGGCTGCCCGGTCCACAACCAGATCCCGGACTGGAACGACCTCGTCTACAACAACGATTGGGAAGAGGCTGCGCGCAACCTCCACTCGACCAACAATTTTCCGGAGTTCACCGGCCGCATCTGCCCCGCCCCCTGCGAGGAAGCCTGCACGCTGAATCTCGAAGACGTGCCCGTCGCCATCAAGACGGTCGAACAGGCCATTGCCGACAAGGCGATCCGCTCGGGCTGGGTCAAGCCACAGATTGCCAAGCAGAAGACCGGCAAGAAGGTCGCCGTCGTCGGCGGCGGCCCCGCCGGCATGGCTGCGGCCCAGCAGCTGGCCCGCGCCGGTCACGACGTTCACCTCTTCGAGCGCGAGCCCAAGGCCGGCGGTCTCCTCCGCTACGGCATTCCCGACTTCAAGATGGAAAAGGAACACATCGACTTCCGCACCACCCAGATGGAAGCCGAAGGCGTCACCTTCCACTATGGCGCCAATATCGGCGTCAACGTGCCGCTCTCCGATCTGCAGCGCGACCATGACGCGGTGCTCCTCTGCGGCGGCTCCGAACGTCCGCGTGAAGTCGATGTCGAAGGCCAGCAGTTCAACGGCGTGCACTACGCCATGCCCTTCCTCGTGCAGCAGAACCGTCGCGTCGGCTACGAAGACGTTTCGAGCGAAGTCCAGCTCACCGCCGCCGGCAAGCATGTCGTCGTCGTCGGTGGCGGCGATACCGCCTCTGACTGTGTCGGCACCTCGTTCCGTCAGGGCGCCATCGCCGTCACCCAGCTCGACGTTCGCCCGATGCCGCCCGAGCTTGAAAACAAGATGACCAACTGGCCCAACTGGGCGGTCAAGATGCGCACCTCGTCCTCCCAGGCCGAAGGCGCCATCCGCGAGTTCTCCGCCGGCACCATGAAGATCATCGGCAATGCCGCAGGCGACGTCACCGGCGTCGAATGCGCTCGCGTCGATCGCAAGCGCCAGCCGATCCCCGGCAGCGAATTCATCATCAAGGCCGACCTCGTGCTCCTCGCCATCGGCTTTGCCGGCCCGGTACACGACGGCATGCTGACCGAACTCGGCGCCGACTACGACAAACGCGGCAACCTCTTTGCCGACACCATGACCTACCGCACCACCAAGCCCAAGGTCTACGCCGCCGGCGACATGCGCCGCGGCCAGTCCCTCGTCGTCTGGGCCATCCGCGAAGGCCGCCAGGCCGCCCGCTCGATCGATTTCGATTTGATGGGCAAGACGGACCTGCCACGGTAATTTTTTTAAAAACTCTCTCCGCCCCGGACGGGGCGGAGAGATCTAGCCCCCAACTCGGCGCAAGAAATTTCACCTCGCGCACCGGCAGATCCCTCCCCCTATCAGGGGGAGGCTAGGTGGGGGTAACCACCTCCGCCTTCGACGGTAACGAGACGCTACCCAATTCCCCCCTCCCGCTACCCTCGACGCTAACAGTCTGCTAACACTTCCGGCGCTCTGTGACTCGGACGTGCCATGACCCAAAAGCCCTACATCGTCGACGAACTGATCTCCGCCAAGGCCATCGCCGCCCGCGTCGAGGCCCTCGCAAAAGAGATTTCCACCCACTTCGCCGACACCGACAAACTGGTCGTCGTCGGGCTTTTGCGCGGCTCTTTCATCTTCATCGCCGACCTCGTGCGCGAACTCGATCTCCCCGTCGAAGTCGATTTCATCGAGGCCTCATCCTATGGAAACGCCATGGAATCGAGCCGCGAAGTCCGCATTCTGAAGGATCTCCGCGGCGAAATCGGCGGCCGCGACGTGCTGGTCGTTGAAGACATTATCGATACAGGCCATACACTTAAGCACGTTCTCGAAATCCTCGAGACCCGCCATCCCCGCCGCATGGAAGTCTGCGCCCTGCTCTCAAAGCCCAGCCGCCGCGAGACCGAAATCGCCGCCAAATGGATCGGCTTTGAAATCCCCGATCGCTTCGTTGTCGGCTACGGCATCGACTACGCCCAGCGCAATCGCAACCTCCCCCACATCGGCGCCGTCCGCTTCACCGAAGAAAATTCTTGAACGCCTGGGATTAAAACCCACGCCCCGGTGTTCCTCTCTTTGCGGGCCGCACAATGCGCCCGCCAAGAGGAGACACATCATGATCCTGCGTTCGCTTCTCGCCGGTGCAGCGGCCCTCGCCCTCATCGTCGCCCCGACCTTCGCCACCGACTATCTCGGCGGCGCGGTCAAGTCCGTTGATATTGCTGGCAAATCCGTGCTGACCGACACCAATGGCATGACCCTATACATCTTCGACAAGGACACTGCCGGCGTCACCAATTGCTACGACACCTGCGCCGAAAAGTGGCCGCCGCTCTTTGCCGACGCTTCGGCCAAGGCAGAAGGCGACTTCACCCTCGTTGATCGCAAAGACGGCACAAAAATGTGGGCCTACAAGACCATGCCGCTTTACTACTGGTACGAAGACATGGCCCCCGGCGACGTCAAGGGTGACGGCGTGGGCGGCGTCTGGCATCTTGCGATCGAGTAAGAGCGAGGCCTCTTTTGGTCGACATTCTGCACGAGATCGAAGCCGCCGTGCCGGCGCTCAGGCGTTACGCCCGGGCGTTGACGCGCGACTTCGACCGCGCCGATGACCTCGTGCAGGATTGCCTCGAACGGGCGCTGGCCAAGCGCGGCCTCTTCCGGCCCAAAGGTCCGGTCCGCGCCTGGCTCTTCACCATTCTGGTCAATGTCCATCGCAACAGCCTCCGCGGCGCCCGCCGCCGCGGTGACATGGTGGATTTTGCCGATATTGCCGAGCCATCGGTGCCGGCGCCACAACCCGGCCATATGGCGCTGGCCGAACTCGACCGCGCCATTGGCACCCTGCCGCACGAACAAAAGGAGGCCCTGCTACTGGTCACTCTCGAAGGCCTTCCCTATGCCGAGGCAGCCGCAATTCTCGACATTCCCCTCGGCACGCTGATGAGCCGGCTCGGCCGCGCCCGCGCCGCCCTCAAGGCAATGACCGGCACCCCTTCCGAACCGCATTTAAGAACCGTGAAATGAGCGAGATCACCCGCGACACATTGATGGCTTATGCCGACGGCGCGCTCTCCCCCGCAGAGCGGGCGGAAGTGGACGCCTATATGGCCGATCGCCCCGACGCCGCCGGCGAAGTCGCCCTGATGCAGCGCCAGGCCAATGGCATTCGCACGCTCTATGGACCAATCTCTGCCGAACCGGTGCCGCCCCGTCTCTCGGTCGAAAAGCTGCTGCAAACTCAGCAAAAGCGCCGCGGCCGCGCATGGATGCGCCTTGCCGCTGCCGTCATTTTTATTGGTCTTGGCCTGGGCTCCGGCTGGCTGTTGCGCGGCCAGATGGATGTACCAAACATCGCCGATCGCCTCATCGCCGATGCCGTCAGCGCCCATACCGTTTATGTGTCGGAAAACCGCCACGCCGTCGAAGTCGGCGGCGCCGATAGCGAGCACCTGTCCTCCTGGCTGTCCAACCGTTTGCAGACGAGCCTCGCCATGCCCGATCTCAGCGCCTCGGGTCTCACTTTCCTCGGCGGCCGCCTCCTCCCCGCCCCCGAAGTCCCCGGCGGCCGCGCGGCTCAACTGATGTACGAAGACGCCTCTGGTGCTCGCCTGACGCTCTATGTCACCCCATCACCCGGCCCTGATACGCCAACTTACGAATTGGCAAATCTCGGCCTCGACACGGCGCTGTTCTGGGCAGACGCCGTCATATCTTGCACCATCACCGCCCCCTACCCGGCCGACAAACTGCAGGAAATCGCCCGTACCGTGTTCACGCAACTGAACCCAGCCACACCCGATTACGAGACTTAAAGCCAGGCTCCCGGTAGCCCCCATGGTGGCATGACATTGAAGCAGAAAGGCCGGGTTTCCCCGGCCTTTCTCGTCTCTTACGCTGCCGCAGCAGCGGTTTTGCGCAGGCGTCGCCGCTCTTCGCGGCGTTCCATTTCGACTTTTGGATCAGGCACCGGCACCGAGGCGATCAACCGCTTGGTATAGTCGTGGTGCGGGTCCATGGTCACCTGCTCGGCCTCGCCGATTTCGACCACTTCGCCGAAATAGAGCACCATGATGCGCTGGGCGATGTGCCGGACAACGGCGATATCGTGCGAAATGAACAGGAGCGAAATGCCCAGTTCCTTTTGCAGATCCATCAAGAGATTGACCACCTGCGCACGGATCGACACGTCGAGCGCCGACACGGCCTCGTCGCAGATAATCAGCTTGGGATTGGTGATCAGCGCCCGCGCAATGCCGATACGCTGGCACTGGCCGCCCGAAAATTCGTGCGGATATTTGTTGATCATATTGGGGAGCAGGCCGACCTTCTGCATCATCTCGGCGACCCGCGTCGCGCGTTCGGCCTTGCTGACATTGGGCATATGGATCTTAAGCGGCTCGGCAATGATATCGCCTGCCGTCATACGCGGATTGAGGGAGGCCAGAGGATCCTGGAAGATCATCTGGATATCCTTGCGCAGACCCAGAAGCTCGTTCGAGTTCATCTTCTGGATATCGCTGCCAAGCCATACCGCCTCGCCCGATGTCGCCGGCAACAGCCGGATGATCGCCCGCGAAAGCGTCGACTTACCGCAGCCGCTCTCACCGACAATTCCAAGCGTTTCGCCCTGATAGAGATCGAAAGAAACGTTCTTGACCGCACGCAGGATTTTCGTGCCGCCAAAAAACCCGCCCGAGCTGATGGTGAATTCCACCGACAGATCACGGACTTTGAGAATAGGTTCGCGGTCCGTCATGCTTCACCCTTTGCGGCCACAAAGTCGTAGGAAACGGTCGAGAGACGCTCCACTTTTCTGTCAAGACGCGGCACCGCTGCGAGCAACCCTTGCGTATAGGGATGTTCGGCCTTGTCGAAAATGTCAGCGGTCTTGCGATATTCCATCACCCGTCCGTCAAACATCACGAGCGTATCCTCGCAGGTACCCGCCACGATCCCGAGATCGTGGGTGATGAGGATGATAGCGGTGTTGAAATCCTCCTGCAGATCGACGAGGAGATCAATGATCTCGGCCTGCACGGTCACATCGAGCGCCGTGGTCGGCTCGTCCGCAATCAGCAGTTCAGGACTGCACAGCAGCGCCATGGCGATCATGACGCGCTGGCGCATGCCGCCCGAAAACTCGTGCGGATACATATGCACGCGGTTTTTCGCGTCGGGAATACGCACCGCTTCGAGCATGCGCACGCTCTCGGCCAAAGCCGCGCTGTGGCTCATGCCCCGGTGCAGTTCGAGCACCTCCGTCATCTGTCGCGAGATGCGCAGATAGGGATTGAGCGAGGTCATGGGGTCCTGGAAGATGATCCCGATGCGCTCGGCGCGATAGGCCCGCAAATCCCGCGTCGGCAGGTTGAGGATTTCCTTGCCGTCGAACATGACCGAGCCGGAGGCCCTGCCGTTCTTGGGCAGGAGCCCCATGAGCGCGAATGCGCCCTGGGTCTTGCCCGAGCCACTCTCGCCGACGATGGCGAGTGTTTTGCCCTTTTCGAGTGTGTAGCTCAGATCCTTCACGGCATGGACGGTGCCATCATGCGTGAGGAAGTCGATCTTGAGATTCTTGACTTCTAGCAATGCCATCGCTCAGCTCCTTACCGGTCTTTCGGGTCGAGCGCATCGCGCAGACCATCGCCGATATAAGTCAGACAGAGCAGCAGGGTGACGAGCACGGCAGCCGGCCCCATCAGCATCCAGGGCAGCACTTCAGCCACTGGCGCACCGGCCGAGATCAGCGTGCCGAGCGAAGTTTGCGGCTCCTGCACACCAAGACCGAGATAGGAGAGGAAGCTCTCGGCAATGATGATTTCCGGGATCGTCAGGGTGGCATAGATCACCACGGGCCCCGAAAGATTGGGCACGATGTGACGCATGATGATGGCGAAGGGCTTTGCTCCGCTCGCCCGCGCTGCTTCGATAAACTCCTTCTCCTTGATGGAGAGGGTCTGTCCACGCACGATGCGGGCCATGGTCAGCCATTCGATGGCCCCGATACCGACAAACAACAGCACCGGATTGCGCCCGAACATCACGACAAGAATGATGACGAAGAGGATGTAGGGGAGCGCATACATGACGTCGACAAAGCGCATCATCAGCGAGTCGACGCGGCCACCGAAATAGCCCGACACTGCGCCATAGATAACCCCGATCGTCACCGAAACAATGGTGGCCACACCCGCCACGATCAGGCTCATCTGCGTGCCTTGCAGCACACGGGCAAGCATGTCGCGACCGTTCTGGTCGGTGCCGAGATAATGGCCCTTGTCGAAATCGGGCGGCTTGCGGATCGCGGTCCAGTCGACCTCAGAATAGCGCCACGGCACGAAATAGGGGCCAATGAAGGCGACGAGAATGATCAGCACAACGATGCCGATCGAGATCACCGCCGCCTTGTTCTTGGAGAGGCGCCGCAAAGCGTCCTGGGTCAGCGAACGGCCCTTGGGCGCGTCGAGTACTGCCAGCTTGTTGGCGTAGTCCGTCAGGACCTGGTCTTTACCGGTAAGGCCGGGCATCAGCGGTACCTCACCTTGGGGTCGAGCCAGGCATAGACCAGATCGACGATGAGATTGAGGGCGAGGATGATGAACATGTAAAGGATCGTCGTGCCGAGCACGATGCCATAGTCGCGGTTGAGCGCGGCGGTCACAAAATACTTGCCGATGCCGGGCAGGCCAAAGATCTGCTCGACGGCCAGCGAGCCGGTGAGGAGATAGGAAAGGCCTGGCCCGAGATAGGACACGACGGGCAGCAGCGCCGGCTTGATGGCGTGCCGCGCGAGGACGAGACGTTCTCCGAGCCCCTTGGCGCGCGCCGTGCGCACATAGTTCGACCCAAGCACTTCAATCATCGAGCCGCGCATGAGCCGGCTGATACGCGCCGCATGCGGCCAGGCAAGAACCGTGATGGGCAGCACGAGGTGCGCAACCGACCCCGAAACCCAGCCACCGGCCGGCAGCCAGTGCAGATGTACGCCAAACCAGAGCTGCAGCAGTGCGGCATTGAGGAAGTTGGGAATGACCACGCCGATCATGACGACCAGCACCAGCACATAGTCAGGCCACTTGTTCTGGTTCACCGCGGCAATGATGCCGGCGAGAATGCCGATAGCCGTGGCGATCACGAAGGCATAGAGCGCCAGGGTCAGCGTGAACGGAAAACCGATGCGGATCAGATCGGCCACCCGGAAGCCGTCAATGACCATCGAGGGGCCGAGATCGCCCTGCAGCAGCCTTCCGACATAGATGAAGTACTGCATGATCAGCGGTTGATCGAGGCTGTAATGCGCCCTCAGATTGGCCAAGACGGTCGGCGGCAGCGCGCGCTCGCCATCGAAGGGCCCACCGGGCGCGAGGCGCAGAATGAAAAAACAGACTGTAACGGCGATCAGTGCAATCGGAATGGCCGAAAGCACGCGCCGGAAGGCATAAGCCAACATGTGTTAGGACTCCAAGGGCATCGGACCGAAACGTGCGAAGCGGTTTTCGGACGAATTCGATGCTCCAATAAACCTCCGAAGCGCCGGACACGGAAAGGCCGGAGGGCGCTATACGGCAAAAGAACCGTGGGGGCCGCTCTGGCCCCCACGATCTCATTCTATCCGCTTATTCCGACTTCGAGAGCCAGCGGGTGCGGAAGATGTTCTTGGCGTTTTCTTCGAAGCCCGAGATCTTGGGCGATACGACGTCCTTGGACACGTACCAGTAGATCGGGATGGCAGCGAATTCGTCCATGGCGATCTTTTCGGCCTGGGCGAGGAGTTCGCCGCGGGCATCGAGATCTAGCTCGGTCGAAGCCTTGGCCATCAGGCCATCGAACTCGGCGTTCGAATAGCGGCCGTAATTGTTGCCCCAGTTCATCGTGCCGTCCTGGCTGATGCCAGTCTTCAGGAGATCGAGCGTATTGGACGGATCGTTGTAGTCGAGCAGCCAGCCGGCACGGCCGACCTGGAAGTCACCGGCGCGCAGCGCGTCGTAGTGCACGGCGGTTTCGGCGTTGAACAGCTCGACCTTAACCCCAAGCGGCTCCCACATGGCAGCAATCGCCACGGCGATGCGCTGGTGGTTGTCATTGGTGTTGTAGCGCAGCTGCAGGGTCAGCGGCTTGTCGGGACCATAACCGGCTTCGGTCATCAGTTCCTTGGCGTGAGCAACGCGCTCTTCATAGGGAATGCTCGCCCATTCCGGCGCATAGGCATTGTCGACATAGTTATTGGTGCCCGGGGGAACCCAACCGTAGGCCGGCAGTTCGCCGGTCCCCAGGATATCGGGCCCGATGACTTCGCGCACGACCGTGGTCGAAAGCGCTTCGCGGATGCGAACGTCGGAGAGAATCTGGCCCTCTTCCTGGTTCATCACGTAGTAGTAGACGCCGAGGAACGGCACCACATGCGCCTGGCCCGGCATATTGTCCTGCAGCCACTGATACTGGTCAGCGGGGAAGTCGGTCAGAATGTCGAATTCGCCAGCGCGGTAGCGGTTGAGCGCGGCGGCCTGATCTTCGAGCACGTGGTAGAACACTTCGTCGATCTTGACGTTGGCGGCATCGTAATAGTCAGCGTTCTTTTCCGAACGAACATAGGAGCCCGGCAGCCATTCCTTGATCAGGTAGGGGCCGTTGCCGACGATGTTTTCCACCTTGGTCCAATCGTCGCCGAGCTTCTCAACGAGATGCTTCGGCACCGGATAGGCGGTGTAGTGGGTCAGTGCGTCGAGGAAGAACGGCGTCGATGCCTCGAGGGTGATTTCGAGCGTCTTGTCGTCGATAGCCTTGACGCCGAGCTCGTTGAAATCGGTGATTTCGCCCGAGTTGATCTTTTCCGAGTTCTTGATCGGGAACTGGAGATAAGCGTAGTCCGCCGCAGTTGCCGGGTTGAACAGACGCTGGAAGGCGAAGACGAAGTCGCCGGCGGTCACCGGAGTGCCATCGGACCACTGAATGCCGTCACGCAGCTTGAAGGTGTAGACCTTGCCGTCTTCCGAAATTTCCCAGCTTTCGGCCTGGCCCGGAATGGCTTCGGCCTTGGCATTCTCGGTCAGCAGACCTTCGATGTAGTCGCCGATAACGCGGTTTTCCCAGTCGCCGGAGGCCTTGTGCGGATCCAGCGTGCCCGGATCGCCACCATTGTGGAGCTGCAGCGTCACGGCAGAGGCCGCCGTCGACATCATCAGCGCCATGGCGCCGGCAGTCGCAATTGCCTTAATGGCAGTGGTGAACTTCATTCTCGTCCCATCTCCTTGTGGAATTCTTGAGCTTGTTGACCCGCATGTTTGCCCATGCGGCCCCACCCTTTACGCAAAGGATTTGTCCCTTCGGTCAAGATTGCTGGACGGTATCTTGCAAAAGCGTCCACTGACAAGCAAAAGATTGACCTAAGCGTAAACGCTCCGCATGTTGTTAACATCTCGGAAGCCATAGCAAGGCTTTCCACTGCGCAGATGTTTTACAGCAGAGCGTTCCGAAAACCGGTCAAATGACAAAATTCACTGCTGCGGCACTGCAGCAGTGAATGGAAATTATCCTTAGGACGAAATGGCGCAGGCGGTCAGCCAATAAAGCCCGATTGACCGGCAAAATAGATAATAAGGGCCAGAGCCAGCAGCACCGCAAAGGGCAGCCAGTTCGGCATCGGGCCTCTTGGCGGCTTGGGCTGTGGCGGTTCGGGTTTCTTCGGGGGGACCCGGAATTTTACGACATTGTCACTCATGCCGCGCTTTCTACCAGCGCCGCGACGCCCATACCACCCGCCGTGCATACTGAAATCAGCGCTCTTTTATTTGTCTCTTGGGACAAGAGCTTTGCCGTGACGCCCAGAATGCGCGCGCCGGTCGCCGCGAACGGATGGCCATAGGCAAGGCTTGACCCCTTCACATTGATCTTGGCCGGATCGATCTCGCCAAGAACAGCATCACGCCCCAGCACATCCTTGCAATAGGCCGGGTCCTTCCAAGCCTTCAGGGTGCAAAGCACCTGCGCGGCAAAAGCCTCGTGCAGCTCAAAATAGTCGATATCGGCAAAGCCAAGGCCAGCCCGCTCAAGCATTTCGGAAACGGCAATGGTCGGGGCCATCAGCAGCCCCTCACCATGGGCAAAATCATTGCCCGCAACGCGTCCCATGGTGAGATAAGCGAGGATCGGCAGGCCCCGTGCCTTGGCCCATTCTTCGCTCGCGAGGAGAACACTGGACGCCCCATCGGTCAGCGGCGTCGAATTGCCCGCGGTCAGCGTGCCGTGGCCGGAGGATTTGTCGAAGGCCGGTTTTAGCGTCGACATCTTGTCGAGATTGCTGTCCGCGCGAACATTGTTGTCGCGCACAAGACCGACGCATTGGACGAGCAGGTCGTCATGAAACCCCTCGTCATAGGCGGCGGCCGCGTGTCTGTGGCTCGCCACCGCCAATTCATCCTGCGCCCGGCGCGAAATGCCCCATTCGCGCGCCATCAATTCGCAATGCTGGCCCATCGACATGCCAGTCCGCGGCTCATTGACCGAGGGCGCCACCGGGGTCAGCTCGCCAAAGGAAAAACCCTTGGTAAAGGCCTGCAACTTGCCGCCTGTGCTCTTGGCCGCATTGGCAGCAAGCAGCCGATGCTGGAATTTCGAGCCAAAGACGATGGGGCTATCCGAAACCGTATCGGAACCCGCGGCAATACCACTGTCGATCTGCCCAGAGGCAATCTTGCCCGCCAGCACCAAGGCCGCTTGGAGGCTCGTGCCGCAGGCGATCTGCAGCGTCGTGCCCGGCGTGCGCGGCGACAGGCCGGCATCGAGCAGCGCTTCACGGGCGATGTTGAAGTCACGCGAATGGTTGATCACCGCCCCGGCAATCACCTCATCCACCTTCTCGCCCCTAAGCCCATATTTGTCCGCCAGCCCGCCGAGGGTCGTCGCCAGCATGGAGAGATTGGTTTCATCCGCATAGGCCGTGCCACCGCGGGCAAAGGGAATGCGAGCCGAGCCGACAATGGCAACGCGCTTGAGTTCAGTCATTTTTTCTCTCCCTCAAGCCCGGCCATCGGCGCGTGCGCGTAACGGCCCGCCGAGGAATGGCGCAAAGCCCGTACCCATGATGACGCCGACATCGGCCAGATCGGCATTGGCGACAACACCTTCGCTCAGCACCACTTCCGTCATATCGACCAGCGGTTTCACGAGATCACGCCCCATCGCCACGAGATCGGCATGGGGCGGCGTCGCGCCTTTGATGGCCTTGCCGTTCTCCCACTTATAAAAACCTTCATTGGTCTTGCGACCCAGCTTGCCCTCGGCAATCAGCCGCGCAAACGTACTGTCCGAGGGCACGGAATGCCCCAGTTCAGTCGCCACCGACTTGCCGACATCGAGCCCCACCGTATCCATCAACTCGATCGGTCCCATAGGCATGCCAAAAGCAACCGCCGCCGCATCGAGCAATTCCTTGCTCTCGCCCCGCTCGACCCGTTCGACGGCGCCCAGCATGTAGGGCATCAGCACGCGATTGACGAGGAAGCCGGGCGCCGATTTTACCACCACCGGCGACTTGCCGATGGCGAGCGCAAAGCTCGCGCCCTTGCCGATCGCCTCGTCCGAATTGAACTTTGACTTGATCACCTCAACCAGCGGCAACTGCGCCACCGGGTTGAAGAAATGAAGCCCGATCAGCCGGCCCGGCTCCTGCAGCGCCTCGGCAATACGCTCCAACTCGATGGAAGACGTATTGGTCGCAAGGATCGCGCCCGGCTTGAGCTTGCCTTCCACGCCCGAGAAGATCGACTGTTTTACTTCGAGCTTTTCGACCACCGCCTCGATGATCACATCGGCCCGCGGCACGCCATTGCCCTGCGGATCAGGCGTCAACCGCAGCATGGCGGCGTCCACTTCGCGCTTCTTCTTGTAGCGCTTCTGAAACAGCTTTTTCGCCCGATCGAGCGCCGGCTGAATCCGCGCCATATCGAGGTCCTGCAAGGTGACACTCATGCCGCGATAGGCGCACCAGGCAGCGATATCGCCGCCCATCACGCCCGCGCCAATGACATGCACCCGCGAGAATTTCGCTGATTTCAAACCCTGCTTCTTCAGCCCCTCGGACATGAAGAACACGCGCCGCAAATTCGTCGCCGTCGGCGACCCCATCAGCGGCACAAAGGCGTCTACTTCGCCGCGCACCATCGCCTGCCAATCATTGCCGTGCTTTTCAAACAGTTCAATGAGCGCATAGGGCGCGGGATAATTGACGCGATTGGCCTTCTTGCCGACCTCGTCGCGCATCTTGTTGGCGACATAGTCGCGCAGGAGCGGTCCGGCCATGGCGCGCTTGGCAAAACCAGCGGGCTTCGATCTGCGGTTCTGCAGCACCGCCTTGCGGCCTTCCCAGCGCAGCATATCGCGATGCCTTACGAGCTTATCGACGAGATTAAGCCCCCGCGCCGCGCCCGCCTTCAGCATTTTTCCGGTCAGCATGATCTGCATGGCGTCCACAGGCCCAGCCTGACGGATAGACCGCCCCGTACCGCCGAAGCCTGGAAAAATCCCGAGATTAACCTCGGGAAAACCGATGCGGGTTTTGTCGTCATTGACGGCAATCCGGTAGTGGCAGGCCAAAGCCAGTTCGAGCCCACCGCCAAGGCAGAACCCATGAATGCCGGCAACGAATGGAATCTTCAGATTCTCGATCCGCGCAAACAGCGCGTGCGTGCGCCGCAGCGCCTCCGGCAGCACCGAAAAATCGCTCATCGCGTCGAATTCGCTGACATCGGCCCCGGCGATAAACCCGCTCTCCTTGCCCGAGAGCAGCACCACGCCGACCAGTTCCTTGCTATTGGCAAGGTCCTCGAACCGCGCCACCAGCGTTTCAAGCTCCATGATCGCTTCGCGGCTCAGCACATTCACCGGGCCGCCGGGCGAGTTGATGGTGAGCCAGCCGATATTCTCGATATCGGTATGAAAACTCCAGTGCTTGGTCTCGGTTGCCTGTGGGGCGATCATGCTTGCTCCTCGGTATTCCTGGGCTTTGCGCCTTTATCGATCTGCCGGGCTTCTATTCCGCTGCCGCGCGCGGCTCGGTGTGCTTCAAGACATCATGATCGAAATCATCGACATGCACCGCCTTGTTGGTCGCCTCATCCGCCGCCCGCATGATGCCGGCTTCGTTGTCGTTGATCACCCCCGCCGCTACCGCATCGGCAATCGCATCGCGGTCGAGACGCCGCTCGAACACCCCGCGCCGCGAGGCCTTGATGAACCGGGCCTCGATTTCCTCGGCCTCCGTCACCTTGATAAACGCGTCTTCCAGAACGCCCGTGACGTCATTTGGGTCCGTCGTCACGTAAACGCCCGTGGTCAAACGATCGCGGAAGGCGCCCGGACGCAGCACGGAACGCACGAAACGATAATTGACCCGGTCGCTCGCCCGCTTGGCATGACGCCCCAGCGGGAAACACAGGAACCGCATGGCCCAAGCAAAGAACGGATTGGGAAAATTGTCGAACACCTCGCCAAAGCTCTTCTCGATTGAAGCGATACGATCCGCCATGATGGCCTCAACCAGTTCCTTGTCCTCGGCGATCCGCCCCTCTTCGTCAAAACGCTTCAGCGTTGCCGACATCAGATAGAGATCGCCCAAGAGATCGGCCATTCGACCCGAAAGCTTCTGCTTGCGCTTCAGCGCTCCCCCCAGAACCACCGTCGTCCAGTCGGCCACCAGCGCATAGGCCTGCGAGTAGCGATGGAGCTTGCGATACCACCCCGCCATCGGCCCATCATTGGGCGAGGACGCAAAAGCGCCATTGGTCAGCCCATGGAGAAAGCTCGCGACGATATTGCGCAGCATGAAGCCGGTATGCCCGCCAAACGCCTTGTCGAAAGCGTCGATCCCGGCCTTGCGATCCTTGTTCTGCGCCGCCTGCACTTCCTTGAGCAAATAAGGATGCGCCCGAAGCACGCCCTGCGCAAAAGTCATCAGCGTGCGCGTGAGGATGTTGGCGCCCTCGACGGTGATCGCCACCGGCAGTGCCTGATAGGCACCGAAGAGATAATTGCCCGGCCCATCCTGAATGGCGCGGCCACCCTGGATATCGAAGGCATCATCCATGCTGTCGCGCATGGCTTCGGTCGTCGTATATTTTAAGAGCCCCGCGATCACCGCCGGGCGCTGGCCTTCATCGACCATGGACGCCGTCAACCGCCGCGCCGCCTCAAAACTATAGGCGCGCTTGATCATCTCGCCGAGCGGCTCAGCAACGCCTTCCATGATCCCAACCGGAATACCGAACTGGCGGCGCACCCGTGCATAGGCGGAGGTCGCGCGCAGCGTCGCTTTGATCGAGATCGAGCCGAT
Source organism: Devosia sp. Root685 (assembly GCF_001427875.1). Lineage (GTDB taxonomy): Bacteria > Pseudomonadota > Alphaproteobacteria > Rhizobiales > Devosiaceae > Devosia. The sequence continues at coordinate 1,297,474 of NZ_LMHK01000002.1, forward strand.
AGCCGGCAGCGAAATGGCGCGGCCCGTCGCCAGACATTCCATCAGCATGCGCCAGCCCTGCCCGGCATATTCGGTACCACCAATGAGATAGTCGATGGGCACGAACATATTCGTGCCCCGCACCGGGCCATTCATGAAAGCCTGCCGCGCCGGAAAATGCCGGCGGCCGATATCGAGCCCCGGATGATCGCTCGGGATCAGCGCCAGCGTAATGCCGATATCCTCGCCACGCCCAAGCAGGTTGTTCGGGTCCTTCAAAATGAAAGCCAGCCCCACCAGCGTCGCAATCGGCGCCAGCGTAATGTAGCGCTTGTCGAAGGTCAGGTTGACCCCGAGCACTTCCTGCCCATTCCACATGCCCTTGGTGACAATGCCGATATCGCGCATGCCGCCAGCATCCGAACCCGAATGCACGCCGGTCAGCGCAAAGCACGGAATGTCCTTACCGGTCGCGAGACGATGGAGATATTTGTCCTTCTGCTCCGGCGTACCGTATTTTTCGAGCAGCTCGCCCGGCCCGAGCGAATTGGGCACCATGACGGTGATCCCCGCCGCCACCGAACGGCTGGCGATTTTCGACACGATCATCGACTGCGCTTGAGCGGTAAAGCCGAGGCCACCATGCTCCTTACCGATGAGCATGCCGAGAAACCCCTTGTCCCGCAAAAACTGCCAGAGCTCGGGCGAGAGATCCGCGCGATTGTGACGAATGTCCCAATCGTCGATCATCTTGCAGGCGGTTTCGGTTTCATTGTCGAGGAACGCCTGCTCTTCGGCCGAAAGCGTCAGCGGACGGATCATCGTCAGCTTGTCCCAATCGGGCCGGCCGGAAAACAGCTCCGCATCCCAGCCGACGGTGCCGGCATCGAGCGCTTCCTGCTCGGTGCGGCTCACTTTGGGCAGGATGGATTTGACGGCCCCGAAGATCGGCGTGATCAACACCGCCTTGCGCAGCGGCTCGATACTCAAGGCCAGCAGCACCGCGCCAAAAACAATAAGCACCCAGCTGCCAAAGCCGAGGCCATATTCGACATGGACCGTGCCAAAGCTGACGCCCGACACGAGACCGACCGCAACGGCCGCCACACCCCAGTGCCAGAGCGGACTTTCGCGCATCGCCAGGGTGGCGAACACGACAAGAGCGATCACGAAAAGCAATAGGGTCACTGCACTGTCCTCCTCGGACGGCGCGACGCCGGATTTGGGGCGTCGTCCGCCATGCCAAACCAAAGGTCGCCTGCTGCATGAGTGCGAGGCCGACCGTCTATGCCGCGCGCCATTTCAATCTATGGCCGGGCAGGTGTTGAGTTCAATCTAGCAAGGTTTACGTAAACGTCAACTAAACGCCGTTTGCGTCTATTTGGTTCACCCCCCCCAGCCTGACCAAGCCATCCCCGGACTGCAGCATGCGCCCGGGTTCTTTATGCGAGGTTTCCGGGGCTCAACATGCCCGATATGGCGTTGAACCTGTCGCGATAGGCGCCCACCCCGAGCCCGGTAATGCGCTGAAACACGCGCCGAAACGCGGCGGGGTCCTTGTAACCAACATCCCAGGCGATCTGCTCCACCGTATCGCGGCTGAATTCGAGTTTTTCGCGCGCCAGCGCTACGCGCAGGTCCTGCACATATTCGGTCGGCCGAACGCCTGTCGCCTTCTGAAACCGGCGCAAAAATGTCCGCGCCTCAAGCCCCGCCTCGGCCGACATGGCTTCCACGGACACTTCCTTGCCCGCGCGCACCTGCAGCCAATGCTGCACTTTCAGGATCGCCTTGTCGCCATGCGTCAGATTTGGCGCAAAGCGCGAATAATGCCGCTGCTCGCGCCCCGCCGGATCGACCAGCAGGAACTTTGCCGTATCCGCCATCACCGTCGGCCCGAGAATGCGGTGCACGAGCCGCAGCCCGAGATCGGTCCAGGCCATCATGCCCGCAGCGGTGATGATATCCCCATCCTCGACAAGGATGTCGCCCGGCATCAGCGTCGTTGCCGGAAACGCAGCTCTGAACGCGTCGCCATAAAACCAGTGCGTCGTCGCCCGCCGCCCCTCGAGCAATCCACAATGCCCGAGGACAAAGGCACCGCCGCAGACCGAGGTAATGGTGGCGCCATGGGCGTGGCAATCGCGCAGCCACTCTGCCAATTGGCTCGCCTCGTCCTTGTCCATCGGTGCGGTCAACCGCCCCGGCACGATCACATAGGCGGGCCGCTGCCCTTCGTCGGTTTCCGGGGACCAGTGATAGGACCGGATGCGCACCGTGCCCCCATGGTCGGACGCATATTGATTGGCAACCGAGAACAGATCTCCCAGTCCGTGCACGGAGGCCATCTGACAATTGGCATAGAGCATCAAGGCTACATCGACGGTCTTCATCCCACCCTCGCAGCGTTTGTCACTTCTGGACCTATTAATGTCATATCCGCCAATCCCGGCAATGACGAACCCGGCCTAATCTCTCCTCATGAACAGCGAACAAGGCGTTCGCCAAACACTGAGGAGACTAAAAATGACCAACACGATCGTTCTTATCCATGGCGCCTGGCTCAATGCCCGTTCCTGGGAAAAGGTGAAGGCCCGCTACGAAGCCAAGGGTTTTAATGTCATCGCCGCCGACTGGCCCTTTGACAACCGCACCCCGGCCGAACTGCGCGCCGCCCCAGCCGCCGAACTTGCTACCCTCGGCCAACGCCAGATCCTGGATCACTACGAAGCCATCATCCGCGCCCTGCCGGAAAAGCCGATCCTGATCGGGCATTCGCTCGGCGGTGTCTTCGTCCAGCACCTTCTGTCCCGCGGTCTCGGTGTTGCCGGCGTCGCCATCAACCCCGCTCCCACGCCCGGTGTGCCGCTTGGACCTCACGCCATCGTCTCGGCCCTGCCGGTCTTTTCCGATCTCTTCTCGTGGAAGAAGGCCAAGGTGATGACCCGTGATTTCTTCGCCAGCCGCTTCGCCCAGACCCAGGATATCGCCGATGTCGATGCCAATTATGATCGCTATGTCGTCCCGACCCCCGGCCGCGTCTACTGGAATGGTGTCGTCAACCCGATCAAGATCGACTGGGCCAAGCAGAGCCGCGCCCCGCTCCTCCTGATCGGCGGCGGCAAGGACCTGATCGCCGATGCCTCGATGACCCGCGCCATCTACAACAAGCAGCGCCAGGCCAGGACGCAGACCGACCTCCACATCTTCGAGGATCGCTCGCATTGGACGCTGATGGACAATGGCTGGGAACAGGTCGCCGACATGGCGCTCGACTGGGCGCTTGCCCAGACGGAAGGCAAGCCGCAGCCGCGCGCCGCTGCCTGACGGCCGGGCCCACCTTGATGCAGAAACAACGAGTGCCCCGCTCCGGCGGGGCTTTTCTTTTGGAGCGAAGCACAAGGCGCCCGCGACGCTTGGGCAGCTGTTTGACGCTAACGTAAAGCCGTGAAATAGTTCGTCCATGCTGGCGGAGGAAGCGACGGAACAAACCGCGCTGCCGGCATCACGAGGAGGAAACAAGGCATGTCGACCGAGATTCATTCGCCCGACCGCGTCCGCCCCTGGATTGCCAGCTATCCCGAAGGGATCGAGTGGCAGACCGAGATCGACACGACCCCGGTGCATGAACAGGTTCTGGCCGCCTGCGCCCGCAATCCCTCGGCAGTGGCGCTCGATTTCCTTGGGCACACCACTACCTTTGGCGATCTTGCCAAAAAGATCGTCGCCTTTGCCGGCGCCCTCCAATCGCAATATGGGGTAAAAAAGGGCAGCCGCGTCGCGCTCATGCTGCCCAATACCCCCTTCTACCCCATCGCCTATTATGGCGTGCTCCGCGCCGGCGGCACCGTGGTCAATTGCAACCCGCTCTATACGGTCCCGGAACTCAGCCACATCACCAAAAATGCCGGCGCCGACATCCTCGTCACACTCGACCTCAGGCAGATATTTGAAAAAGCCGAGGCCCTGCTCACGGCCGGCCACGTCAAGTCGCTGGTCGTCTGCCACTTCCCCGACGCCCTGCCGCTGGCGAAAAAGGTTCTCTACACCCTCTTCAAGCGCAAGGACCTCTCGAACCCGGCAAGATCCGTCCATGCCGGCAAGACCCGCGATTTCAACGATCTGATCGCCGCGCGCGAAACCCCCAGCGCCATTCATATCGACGCCAAGACCGATATTGCCGTGCAACAATATACCGGCGGCACCACCGGCATCCCCAAAGGCGCACTGCTGACCCATGCCAATATCGCGGCCAATATGAGCCAGATCGACAAATGGGGCTGCGGACTTTTCTACCCGCCTTCCAAGGTCGTGGCCGTCCTGCCCTTCTTTCACATCTTCGCCATGACCGTCTGCATGAACGTACCGCTCTGCAACGGCACCCAGGTGGTCATGCTGCCGCGCTTCGAATTGAAAGCGCTGCTCGATCTACTGATGCGCACCAAGGCCAACGTCCTCCCCGCCGTGCCAACCCTTCTCAACGCCATCGCCCGTGCCGACACCGCCACTGCTGCCCATCTCGCAAGCCTTGAAGTCGCCATTTCCGGCGGCGCGGCTCTCCCCGATGAAGTGCGCAATGCCTTTGCGAAAAAATCGAAGGCTATCCTTGCCGAAGGCTATGGCCTTACCGAAGCCTCGCCGGTCGTCTGCTGCGCCGCGCTGCGCGTCGCCTCAAAGCCCATGTCCATCGGCCTGCCCCTCCCCGGCACCGATATCCGCTTCGTCGACGTCGACAAGCATAGGCCAGTCGGCATCGGCGAAGACGGCGAATTGCAGGTCAAGGGCCCCCAGGTCATGGCTGGCTACCATAACAATCCCGAAGCAACGGCCGAAGCGTTCGACGATGGCTGGCTGCGTACCGGCGATGTCGGCCATATTGACGAAGACGGCTATGTCTTCCTCGTCGATCGCATCAAGGACCTGATCATCTGTTCCGGCTTCAACGTCTATCCGCGCACCATCGAGGAAGCGCTGATGACCCACGAGGCGGTTGAGGAAACCAATGTCATCGGCGTGCCCGACGACTATCGCGGCGAGGCGCCGGTCGCCTATGTCAAACTCCGCGCCGGCCAGACCGTCAGCGAAGCCGACCTGAAACACTTCCTTGCCGAAAAGCTCAACAAGATCGAAATGCCCAAGGAAATCATCTTCAAGGACGCGCTGCCCAAAACCCTGATCGGCAAGCTCTCCAAAAAAGAGTTGCGCGAAGAATATGCCCAGAAGAAAGCCAAAAAGCCGTGACGTCCCCCGATGCCGATAGCCCGGACCTTTATTCCATCGCCGATCTCGCCCGCGAATTCGGCATTTCGACCCGGGCCATCCGCTTTTATGAAAGCAAGGGTCTGATATCGCCCGAGCGCCTCGGCGCCACCCGCGTTTTCCGCCGCCGCGATCGCGCCCGGCTGATTCTGATCCTGCGCGGTAAGCGCCTCGGCTTCTCGCTGCGCGATATTTCGGACTATCTCGCGCTCTACGACGCCGACCGCGGGCAACAGGTCAGCCTGCTGGCCGAAAAGGTCGACGAGCGCGTAAAATTGCTTGAACAACAATTGGCGGACCTGCAAACCACGATTGCCGAACTGCAAGAAATCCGCAAACTTGCCCGAAATCGAGTCTCCCCCGCGAGTTAGGCCATGTCAGAATTATTCGCGCCCCTGACAGACGGTATCGGCCATCCCCATCGCTGGCCGGCTGCGATGCTGGTCTCTAGCCAGACCGAGGCCCGCCGCAATGGCCTGGAATGGGCGCCAAGCCACATCATTTCCATCTATGGCCCGGAAAGCCGCTATCTCGGCCTGCCTGACTTCGATCAGAGCAAACAGCTCCACGCGCGCTTCGAGGACGTCGCCGATCCCGCCGCTCCCGGGGCCCCGACCCGCGCCCATATCGAAGAAATCATGGCCTTCGTCGATGCTCTCCCCAAAGACGCCCGCCTGCTGATCCATTGCCTCCAGGGCAGCACCAGAGGCGCCGCCACCGCGCTCGGCATTCTCGCCCGATACCTCCCCGCCGACAAAGCCGGCCAGGCAATCTTCAAGACATTCCCCAACGTCGCCCCCAGCCCCCTCGTCATCGCACTCTGGGACAAGATGCTCGGCCTCGATGGCAAACTGATCAAAGCCGGCCGGAAATTTCCAACTTCAGGACTAAGACGGGCGGTGGCGTAGCCCCCGCCGCTTCAACAGTAGACCTCACCTTCCCAGTAGACCTCATCCTGCCCAGTAGACCTCATCCTGCCCAGTAGACCTCATCCTGAGGTGCGGAGCGCAGCGTAGCCTCGAAGGACGAGGTCGTGCCCGGATGCCTTAACGCCACGTCCTCGGGGTTCGAGGCCCCGGGCAGGCCCGGGGCACCTCACCATGAGGTCCACTGATAGCTAACTCGCCCCCAAAAACGCATCCATATCCTCAAGCCGCGCCGCCTCCTGCGCCGGCTTGTCCCACCGGATCCGGCTTATGCGTGGAAAGCGCAGCGCCACGCCCGATTTGTGCCGCCCACTCTTCTGCGCCGAGTCGAACGCCACCTCGAACACCAGCTCCTTCTTCACCTCGCGCACCGGCCCGAAACTACCCGTCGTATTCGCCCTGATCCATTTGTCGAGCTGCTTCAACTCTTCATCGGTAAAACCGAAATAAGCCTTCCCGATCGGCACGATCTCGTTCCCCTTCCAGACCCCGAACGTATAGTCCGAATAGTACGAACTGCGCTTGCCATGCCCGCGCTGCGCATACATCAGCACCGCATCCACCACATTGGGATCGCGCTTCCACTTGAACCAGAACCCCTTGGGCCGCCCCGGCACATAGGGTGCGGTCCTGAGCTTGATCATCACCCCTTCGTGGCCATGCTCATCGGCCCCCTGCCGGCGCAGCGCCCCGAGATCATTCCAATCGCCAAACGGCAAAATTTCGGAGAGATCGAGCCGCGTCTGCCTGTTCCTTGCAAACCACGCCTCGAGCCGCGCCCGCCTCTCTTCCCAGCCCAACGCCCGAATATCCTCGTCGCCATCGAACAGCATGTCATAGATCCGCACAAAGGCCGGCAATTCCAGCATCTGCTTGCCCTGCGCCACCTTCCGGTTCAGTCGCTGCTGCAGGTCATTAAAACTCCTGGCGTCGAAATCATGCCCGACCAGCAATTCGCCATCGAGCACACCCTGCCCCATCACGTTCCCGACCACATCGGGAAACGAGGCGCTGATCTCATCACCCGTGCGCGAGAACATGGAAACGCCCTGCGCCCCCATGACGATCTGCACGCGAATGCCGTCCCATTTCCACTCGGCCGAAAAATCCCTGGGATCGAGCTTGTCGAAATCCTTGTCCTCGATCGGATTGGACAGCATCAGGGGATGAAACCGCGCCGCATGATCGACATCCGGCCTTGCCGCCTTGCCCTCGAGCCAGGCAAAGAGATTGCCATAGGGCGGTTTTAAGCCGTGCCAAACCTCCTCGATCTCCTGCAGCTCGATCCCGCTCATCTCCGCCAGCGCGGTCTTGGCCAAGCGCGCCGAAACCCCGATCCGCAGCGCCCCCGTCGCCAGTTTCACCAGCGCCCAGCGCTCATGAATGGCAGCCTGACTGAGCAGCCCGCCGATCACCTTGGGCAGTTCCGCCTTGCTCGTGTGATTGAGCAGGTCCACCAGCACACTCAGTCCCGGCAATTCCCCCTCGGCCTTATGCGGCCAGATCAGCGCAATCGTCTCTCCGAGATCGCCGACATAATCGTAGGAGAGCCTGAACAGCGTCTCGTCGACCTCGGCAAGCACCGTGTCGCGCAACAAAGCCGGTTTCACATTGCGAATATCCATCTCGCTCGTCAGCACCGCCAGCGCGATACCGCGATCGGGGTCCGGCACCTCAGTAAAATACCGCTTCAGCGCTTCAATCTTTCGCGTCCGCGAGGGCGTCAGGGCAAGGAGTTCGAGAAGATCGGCAAAGCGCTTCATTCCCCGCCCTCCCCGCCATCGTCATCGAGTCCCGGCAACGCCAGCGGCTCGGCATTAAGGCCCTGCTGCCTGCACCAATAGACCAGCGCATCCTCGCGCCCATGCGTCACCCAGACCGTCCCGGCCCCGCTTTCAAGGATCGAAACCGTCAATTCGTCCCAGTCGCAATGGTCCGAAATCACCAGCGGCAGTTCCACCAATGCCTGCCTTGCCCGCTGCTTGACGCTCATCCAGCCCGAGGCCTGACAGACGACCGGATCGGGAAACCGCCGGCTCCAGCGATCGCGAATGGCCGAAGGCGGCGCAATCACGATCTGCCCCATCATCTCGGCCTTGCCCATGCCCGTCGCCGGCAGCAATTCCCCAAGCTCGACGCCCAGCGCTTCATAAAGCTCGCAAAGCCTGGTCATGGCGCCATGGAGATAAATCGGCTTGTCCCACCCAGCATCACGCAGTAGCGCAATCACCCGCTGAGCCTTCCCCAAGGCATAGGAGCCGACCAGATGGCTCCGCTCGGGCTGCGCCGCGACCGATTTCAGGAGCCGCGCAATTTCATCCTTGGGATCTGGATGCTGAAACACCGGCAGTCCAAACGTCGCCTCGGTAATCAGCAGGTCGCAAGAAACGGCTTCATAAGGCTGCGCCGTCCGGTCCCGCAACCGCTTATAGTCGCCGGTCACGACCGCCCGCTGCCCCTCGGCCTCAATGAGAACCTGCGCCGAACCAAGAATATGCCCGGCCGGGAAAAACGTGACCGTCGCGCCATTGATCGTCAGCGGTTCATGAAAATCGAGGCCCTGAAACTGCCCGGCGCAATCTTCGCCATAGCGCACCTTCATGATCTCGATCGTATCGGGCGTTGCCAGCACCGCCCCATGCCCCGAGCGCGCGTGGTCGGCATGCCCATGCGTAATGATCGCCCGCGCCTTGGGCTCGGACGGATCGATCCAGGCGTCGATTTCAGGCACATAGAGATTGCGGTCGATGATGAAGCCCATAATCCCTCAAACGGTTCTCTACCCCTGCCGGTTCACCACCCACGGTGTCATTCCCGCCAAAGCGGGAATCTATGGTTCGCCCGGTCGTAGGGTTGTCAATTCATCTGCACTGATCCAAACCCAAGGGCACAAAAAGGAGCAAGATATGCGCCGCACCACCCATCCCGCAGGTACCATCCACCGGCTGATCCTCGACAGCAAGGCCCTTGCCGGCAATCGGCTCGGCGACCCGACGGAGCGCCTTGTCGATGTCTACGTGCCCGCCGGCCATACCGGGGAAGGCCTGCCCCTGCTGGTCGATCTTGTCGGCTATACCGCCGGCGGTCCGGCCCACACCGCCTGGAAGAATTTTGGCGAGAACGTTCCCGAGCGGCTCGATCGCCTGATCGGCGACAACAAGATGCCGCCCGTCGTCGTTGCCTTCCCCGATTGCTTCTCGCGCCTTGGCGGCAATCAATATGTGAACAGCCCCGTCCTCGGAAACTACGAAGACTTTCTCATCAAGGAGATGACGCCCTTCGTGGAACAAAAGTTCTCCTGCGGCGGCAGCGGCAAGCGCGGCGTTTTCGGCAAGTCCTCGGGCGGCTTCGGCGCCCATATCCATGCCATGCTGCACCCCGATTTCTGGGCCGCTGCCGCCAGCCATTCAGGCGATGCCGGCTTTGAAAACCTTTATATCCCGGAATTTCCGAACAGCCTGCGGATCCTAGCGAAATCGGAAAATTCCATCGAAACCTGGATGCGCGCCTTCGAAGCCAAGCAAAAGATCGACGGCAAGGACACGCTCCTCCTGATGATCCTCGCTCAGGCCGCGAGCTTTGATCCCGATCCCGAACCCAGCACCTTTCTCGGCCTCCGCCTGCCGGTCACATCGGACACCTGCGAATTGATCGAAGAGCGCTGGGCCAATTGGCTCAAATGGGACCCGGCCCGCATGGTCGAAACCCATGCCGACGCGCTGCGTCAGTTGAAGGGCTTCTACTTCGATTGCGGCACCGAGGATCAATACAACATCCTCTACGGCTCCCGCCGCATCCACCGCACCCTCGAACAACGCGGCATCCCCCACCGCTACGAAGAATTTTCCGACAATCACTCCAGCGTCGACTACCGCATGGACATCAGCCTGCCCTTCCTGGCGGAAACGCTGACGAGGTAGCCGCTGACTGGTCGACAGTCCGCTCAGGCTGAGACGAAAATGGCTGCTTTCGAGAAGTGATGAGCGCCTTGGCAAAGGTCCGGTGGACCATTGCCAGCGAAGAACGCCCGCAGAGCTACGCTCGCAGGGCTATGGCGGAGCGTACATCAGTATGTGAGCACCGGAAGCGCAGAAAGCTGCCATTTGCAGGCCAGCATCAGCGGAATGGCGACCGGTCAGTAATGCGGCGGCGGTCTTTCGCTTGAGGGATCGGCGATATAGCCGCCGCTGCGCACCTGCTCTTCCATCACCTCGATCTTGCGCCGCAATTGCTCGATCACCGTCCACTGCTCGGTGATGACACCATTGAGATCTTCAATCGTCTGGTCCTGGAAAGCCACCCGGCTTTCGAGCCGCTCCAGCCGGTCGTTCTGATCGTGATCTGCCATGACCGTTCCCTTGCAAAGACCGGCCCCAAATAGTCCTCGCCACCGTGCTCCGCAAGTTATCCCTACACGCGAGAGTGTTAACCCAAAGGGAACCTCTCGCCCGTCAGCGCCATTGATCCCACGAACATGAACAGCGGGAGCCGCAAAATGGCGACCACGACGGCCAAAGAAAATAGCTTCCACCCGATTGCACACACGCTCGATTTAGGGGCCGTGGCGCAATTGGCGCTGGCCGCCACTCTGCCGCTTGCCGCCTTCGGCGCCGCCAATTTTCTTGGCGAAGCCGTGGGCCTCCAGCCGCACTTTTTCTCCCCCGCGGGCCTGCCCGGCTGGGCCGGTGCAGCAATGCACCTCGTGCTGCTGTTTCTCGTCGGCCTCGCCATTGGCCTTGCGACAAAACAGAACCGCGCCGTCCTCCCCTGGGGCATCGCGCTGGTCATCGCCATGATCGCTTTCCCGTTTCCCGCCGCCGCGCTCGATTCTCTGGGTCTGGCCCTGGTCATGGCAGGTGTGCTTCTCCTCGCCATTGCCACTGGCCTGCGCGTTGCCGCCGCGTCTAGCCTTGGCGGCTGGCTGATGCTTCCGGCTCTTGTCTGGATCGGTTTTGGTGCCGCCCTTGGCCTTGCCATTGCGGCCGCCTGGAGCCCGCCCTTCGCGCTGATCACTGCGCAAAATCCGCCCGCCGCCGCCCCTTAAACCCAGTTACCGCAAAGTGCCTTCTTGCGAGTGGTGCCTCTGCGCGCCATGTGAGGGCAACCTCATCCATTGGAGCGTAAGATGGCTCGCTTGCTCAAGATCGATGTCTTTACCGATGTCGTATGCCCCTGGTGCCTCGTCGGCTCCGCCCGTCTCGATCAGGCTCTCGCCAATCTCCCCGACGACGTCGAAGTGGCCGTTGAAAATCACCCCTTCTATCTCGACCCCACCGTTCCGCCCGAAGGCGTCGATGTCGGCGAAATGCTGAAGGAAAAGTACGGCCGCGACCCCAAGGAAATGTGGGCCCGCGTCGAAGGCGAAGCGGAAAAGGCCGGCATTGATCTCGATCTGTCCCAGCAACCGCGCATGTTCAATACCGCCAAGGCGCACACCATCACCCGCCTCTCTAAAGCCAATGGCAACCAGCACGAATTGGCCAATGCCATTGCCGAGGCCTATTTCCTCGACCACCAGCAGATCAACGACGACAATGTGCTTGCCGATGTCGCGGTAAAGTTCGGCTGGGATCGCGGCGATGCGCTCGACGCCATGAACGACGCCAACGAGCTCGCAATCACCGAACAGCTCGCCACCTCAGCGGCCCAGCAGGGCATTCGCGGCGTGCCCTTTTTCGTCTTCGGGGAAAAATACGCCCTTTCCGGCGCCCAGCCCGACGAGGTTTTCGCCCAGGCGCTCGAAAAGACCATTTCCGAACTCTGAACTAGCCGCCGGTTTCGGGACAAAGACATGCCCAAGCACGCCAAGCCTGCTATAGGCTTGGCGGAAAGCTGTTCGGGAACACGCCGGTGAAGTTCATTCGTATCGGGGCCATCGCCCTCATCGCTCTGGTCCTCGTGATCTATACGGGGGCCGTTGGCTTCATGTATTTCAACCAGCGCGCCCTGCAATATGAGGCGACTGGCGAGATAACGCCCCTCGCCGGCGCAGCCCTTCCAAACGCCACGGAAATTTCCATTCCCGTCGATGGCGCAGTCATCAATGGCTGGTACCAGCCACCCCAGCCCGGCAAGCCCCTGATTGTCTATTACAAAGGCAATTCCGGCAGTTTTTCCGCCGAACACATTCGCTACGAGCGCTTCGTCTCTGAAGGCTTTGGTTTCCTCGCCTTCGACTATCGCGGCTTTCCGCTCTCTCCCGGCGCCATCAGCGAAGCGGGCATTCTCGACGACGCCATCGCCGCCTACGACTGGGCCGCCGCCAAAAATGTCCCGATCGTCATCTGGGGGCGCTCGCTCGGCACGGGGCCCGCGACCTATGTCGCCAGCGAGCGCGATGCAAAAGCGCTGCTGCTTGAAACGCCCTTCCTTTCCGCTGTCGCCGTCGCTGCCGAGCGCTATCCCATCCTCCCGGTAAGCTGGGTCATGCTCGACCAGTTCCGCTCCGATGAATGGATCGCCGACGTCACCGAACCCGTCATGGTCGCGCACGGCACTGCCGACCGCACCATCGACGTATCCAATGGCGAACGCCTCTTTGCCCTCGCGCCCAATCCCGACGAGCTTTGGATCGTCCCCAATGCCGGCCATTCCGACCTTTGGAACGCCGACATCTGGGAGAAGGCCAAAGCCTTCTTCATCCGCTCAGGAGCGGTGAACTGACCTCCACCACCAGCAACACCCCCGCCGGCCCCGCCATGTCGGGACGCCGCACGGCGATCATCGGCGGCCTCATGGTGGCGACGGGGCCGTTGAGCCTGACGCTCTATGCGCCCGCCTTGCCGTCCCTCGTCACCGATCTCTCGACCGATGACGCCGGCGGCAAGCTGACGCTCACCGTCTATTTCGCCGCCTTCGCGCTGGCCCAACTCATCTGCGGCCCTCTTTCGGACCGCTTTGGCCGCCGCGCCGTGGGCATCGTCTTCTTCGCGATCTACGTCCTTGGCGGCCTCGTCGCCACTTTCGCGCCCAGCCTCGAAGTGCTGCTGCTCGGCCGCATATTACAAGGTTTTGGCGTCTCCGCCGGCGTCGCGCTTTCGCGCGCCATGGTGCGCGATCTCTTTGTCGGCCGCGAGGCCATCGGCATTCTCACGCTCATCAATCTCGTGCTCACCGTCGCGCCCGCCGTCGCCCCGACCCTTGGCAGCGCCATCATGCTTATCGGTTCCTGGCACGTCATGTTCATGGTCATGGCCGCCTTCGGCCTCGCCATCATCGCCCTGCTCGGTTTTTCCGCGCGCGAAACCCTGCCCGAGGATCGCCGCGTTCCGCTAAAACCGTCCACCATCGTCGGCAATTACGGCCGGCTCCTCCGCGCCCCCGCCTTCCTGCTGCCGGCCGGCACCCTCGCCGCCGCTTTTGGTGGTTTTTATGCTTCGGCCGCGCTCCTGCCCTTCGTGCTCATCGGCCAGATCGGCCTAACGCCTTTTCAGTTCGCCATGGCCATGCTGATCCAGACCGGCTCCTTCATCACCGGCAATATCATCGCCGCACGCCTCTCAAAGCATCTCGATGGCTGGCAATTGGTCGCCATCGGCCTTGTCCTGATCGCGCTCGCCGGCCTCGCCTATGCCATCGGTCCGCGCATCTGGCCCGGCGAAGTGCTCGCCGTCATGATCCCCGTTGGCCTCTGGATGCTCTCGCTCGCCTGCCTCAGCCCCAGCGCCACCGCCGCTGCCATGTCCGGTTTCGGCGAAATCGCCGGCTCGGCCGGCGCGCTCACCGGCTTCTTCCAGATGGGCGGCGGCTTCCTCGCCTCCCTCGCCGGCACGGTCCTGTTCCCCGAAGCCCGCACCGCCCTCGTCACCCTCATGCCCATGCTTGCAGCGCTGGCCATCATTCTGGCAATCATAGATCTGCGACGCGTGCGGAAGGCATAGCCTCTTCGCTGCCTAGAGCCGATATTTCTCCCCCACCCTCGATGTCACCCCGGCGAAGGCCGGGACCATCTTGAGATCTCAGGTTGGATCCCGGCCTTCGCCGGGATGACAGCCGGTGTGGAAACAGGCATCACCCCACCCCCAAAAACAAAAACGCCGCCCAAAAGGACGGCGTTTTCAAATCTAATACTGCGCCAACTAGTTGCGCGGCGGCGGCGCGGCAATCAAGCCTTCGCGCTGTGCGCGCTTGCGGGCCAGCTTGCGGGCGCGGCGAACGGCCTCTGCCTTGTAGCGAGCCTTCTTTTCGGAGGGCTTTTCGTAGTAGTTGCGAAGCTTCATCTCGCGGAAGACGCCTTCGCGCTGCAGCTTCTTCTTCAGGGCGCGCAGCGCCTGGTCAACATTGTTATCGCGAACGACTACTTGCAAAGGTCAACTGCCCTTTCAAAGCTTTGGCACATTGTCATTATTCGATGCGAAATAGCCATAACAACCACTTCGCCGACCAGCCGAGCCGGTCACCGTGGCGCGCTATATAGCTCGCCTCCAGGAACTTGTCCACATGGGAGTTGAGGAAATTCGGCGTATTGCCTCAATTTCCGAAGCGGTCTACCGCTTCATAATCGCGCTCAAAGGCTTGTACCATGCTGACACCCGTCGTCTTCCTGCCCGGTCTTCTGTGCGACGCCCGACTGTGGCGCGACGTGGTCCAGCCGCTGCGCGACGAAATCGCGCCCATGGTCGCCGACCTGACCCTTGATGACTCGGTCGCCGCCATGGCCAGCCGCACGCTCGCCGCCGCCCCGCCGCGTTTCGCCCTCGCGAGCCTCTCGATGGGTGGCTATGTGGCGCTGGAAATCATGCGCCAGGCCCCCGACCGCGTAACCCATCTGGCCCTCCTCGACACTTCCGCCCGCCCCGACAGCGACGAACGCCGCGAAGCTCGCCGCAAGGGCATCGATAATGTGAAGCTCGGGAAATTCATCGGCGTGTCGCGCAGCCTACTGCCAAGCCTCCTCGCCAAGCGCAACCTCAATACCCCGCTCTCCGAAGAGGTGCAGGCCATGGCCGAGCGCCTCGGGCAGGAGGCCTATATCCGCCAACAGATGGCGATCCTCGGCCGCATCGACTCTCGTCTTGATCTACCCAAGATCACGGTCCCCACGCTGATCGGCGTCGGCACCGAAGATGCGCTGACCCCGCCCGAACTCGCCGAGGAAATGGCCGCGACCATTCCCCATGCCGATATTGTCCGCTTCGCCAAAAGCGGCCACCTGCCGACCATGGAAAACCCCAAGGCCGTCGCCGACGCGTTCAGGAACTGGCTCGCCCGCTGATTATTGGCTCCGCACGATCTTGTTGATGTGCCCCATCTTCCGCCCCGGCCGCGCTTCCGCCTTGCCATAAAGATGCGGCTGGGTATCGCCGTCGATGCCATCGGGCACCACGTCCACTTCGTCCCCGACCAGGTTCTGCATCACCACATCGGCATAGCGCCTGGGATCGCCGAGCGGCCAGCCCGCCACCGCCCGCATATGCTGCTCGAACTGGTCGGTGAGGCACACGGCCTCGGTCCAGTGCCCGGAATTGTGCACGCGCGGCGCGATCTCGTTGACGATGAGACTTGGCCGCTCTCCACCGAGCACGAAAAATTCCACGCCAAGAACACCGACATAGTCGAGCGCCACCACAATAACCTTGGCCAGCATGGCAGCGTGCTTTGCGATGCCCGGCGCAACATCGGCCGGAACAGTGGACGTGAATAGAATATGGTCCCGATGCACGTTCTCGGCCGGATCGAACGCCCTGACCGACCCATCGGCCCCGCGCGCCACCACCACGGAAATTTCCTTTTCGAAGGGCACAAACCCCTCGAGCACCAGCGGATGCGGCTTCAATTCGGCAAAAGCGGCTTCAGCATCACCCGGCTCGCGCAGCACCCGCTGCCCCTTGCCGTCATAGCCCAGACGCGTCGTCTTCAGCACCGCCGGCAGACCCAGTTCGGCCACCGCCGCCTGCAAATCCTCAAGCGAATGCACCACCCGATACGGCGCCACCGGAATATTCTTCGAAGCCAAAAAACCCTTCTCGGCCAGCCGGTCCTGCGAAATCGCCAAAGCATTGGCGCCCGGTCGCAGCGGCTTCAGGCTCGCGAGAATTTCCGCCGTCGCCGCCGGTACATTCTCGAATTCATAGGTGATGACATCGACCTCGGCCGCAAAAGCCCGCAGCGCCGCCTCGTCGTCATATTCAGCCACCGTCTTGAACGGGGTCACATCAAAAGCCGGGCTCTGCGGATCCGGGCAATAGATATGGCTCTTCAGCCCAAGTTTGGCACCGGCAAGGGCCAGCATGCGGCCAAGCTGCCCGCCCCCCAGAATACCAATGGTGGAACCAGGACGCAGCGAGACGGGGAGATCGGACAAGGCGCTACTCGGTATCGGAAGGAAATTGTGGCACGGCCGCGGTCTGCCGCGCGCGATGCGCATCGAGCCGGTCAGCCAGTTCATCATCGTTGAGCGCCAAGACGGCGGCAGCAAGCAGCGCCGCATTGATCGCACCCGGCTCGCCGATGGCCAGCGTGCCGACAGGCACCCCGCCCGGCATCTGCACGATGGAATAAAGACTATCCATGCCGCTCAGCGCCTTGGAACGCACCGGCACGCCAAAAACCGGCAGCGGCGTCATCGCCGCGATCATCCCCGGCAGGTGCGCAGCCCCCCCGGCCCCGGCAATGATGATCTTGAAGCCTTCCGCCTTGGCATTCATGGCGAAATCGACCATCCGCTCGGGCGTACGATGCGCCGAAACGATCCGCGCCTCATATTCAATTTCGAGATTTTCGAGGGTTTCGGCGCAGAGCCGCATGGTGGGCCAGTCCGATTGGCTGCCCATGACAATGGCAACTGATGGCTTGAGCATGGCGAGTTCTCCCCCTGCCGCTCCGCAAAGCGCGCATCTAGCCTAAAATGCGGCAGCGCTCAAGGCATGAGCCGCCAAAAGCGTCAGGCAATGATATCGGGCAGCAGGAAGCTTTCGAGCTGCACGATGCGATCTTTCAGCGCCAGCTTGCGCTTCTTGAGCCGCTGCACCAGCATCCGGTCGGCAAATTGCGATTGCGTCAAAGTGTGGATGGCGGCGTCGAGATCCGCGTGTTCCTGGCGCTTTGTCGCCAGCTCCAGCCCGAACTGGGCTTCCTGTTCCTTGTCGAGCTGCAACATCAACGAAACCGGCTATTCGTGCCCCACTTACCCTTGGTTAACCCATCACATCACGATTTGCATCAGATTTCGGTGAGCGTCTCCGGGGCCGTCGACAAAGCATGAAAGATTTGTGACTATGCCTCTGTCCACGATGTCTAAGGGAGTTGTCTATGACCACTGAAGGCCACATCGAAGCGCTGGAACGGCGCCATCAGGAACTGGACCGGCGGATTCAGGCAGAGATGCAGAACCGCCAAATGGATGACCTGATGGTCTCCGCGCTGAAACGGAAGAAGCTGGAAGTAAAAGACGCAATCACCCGCTTCAACATAACCGAACGGCATTAGTCTGGTTGGACGACCACACTGACTGAATTCTGGGGTCACGGAATTTTCCGCGGCCCTTTTTATTTGCCTCGCTGTCGGCGCCAGAAATTCGTTAGGATTAACACCCTCTTAAGCCACTTTCCTCATTCTCTCCCAAAACGGCACACCCGATTCGTGCCGGGCAACGAAACAAACTTGGGATAGGCATGACGCGCGTTCTTGTGGTCGACGACGATCCGGTGCAACTCCGCCTGACGGCCGAAATCGCCAACCGGGCCGGTTTCAAGCCGCTCACCGCCACGGGCGGCGAACAGGCGCTCGCCATTCTGCGCGACGACCGCCAGATCGGCGCCATGATCCTCGATCTCGTCATGCCCGATCTCGATGGCATGGGCGTCATGGCCGCCATGCGGGCCGAGGGCCTGACGACCCCCGTCATCATCCAGACGGCGAACTCCTCGCTCGAAACCGTCATCACCGCCATGCGCCAAGGCGCGGCCGATTATTTCGTCAAACCCGTCTCGCCCGAGCGCCTCGTCGTCTCGCTGCGCAATGCGCTCAAACTCGACACGCTCGAAGCTGCCATCCGCTCCGAACACGCCCGCCGCTCCGGCACCTTCGCCCCATCGGACATGATCGCCAGTGCCCCCGCAATGGCTCGTGTCCTGACCCTCTCCGCCAAAGCCGCCAAAAGCCCGATTCCCGTTCTCATCGAAGGCGAGACCGGCGTGGGCAAGGAATTGGTCGCCCGCATCATTCAGGGCGGTTCCGATCGCGCCGGCAAACCCTTCGCCACCGTCAATTGCGGCGCCATCCCCCCCAATCTCGTTGAATCCGTCCTCTTCGGCCACAAGAAGGGCGCCTTCACCGGCGCCATCGCCGATCAATCCGGCAAATTCGCCGAAGCCCATGGCGGCACGCTGTTCCTCGACGAGGTGGGCGAACTCCCCCTCGATACTCAAGTCAAACTTTTGCGCGCCCTCCAGGAAGGCGAGATCGAACCGGTCGGCGCCACCCGCCCCGAAAAGGTCAATGTCCGCCTGATCTCGGCGACCAATCGGCGCCTCCTCAATCTCGCCAAGTCAGGCGAATTCCGCGAGGACCTGTTCTACCGCCTCAACGTCTTTCCCATCTATGTGCCGCCGCTGCGCGAGCGCCTCGAAGACCTGACCGCCCTCGTCTCCCATTTCATCGCCCGCTTCGCCGCCGAAGCCGGCAAGCGCATCCTCGGCGCCACCCCGGCCGCCCTCGACCTTCTCGCGGGCTATGACTGGCCCGGCAATGTCCGCCAGCTCGAAAACGCCTGTTACCGCGCCGTGGTCCTCGCCGACGCCGCCTTCCTCGAAGTCGAAGATTTTCCGCAAATCCTTGCCCAGTCCTCGGGCCGCGAAGAAGCCGTCCGCGCCACCGAACAGGCTGCGGTTCTCTCTGCGCCCATTCACATCGACAGCGCCCCGGCCCGCCTTCGCGCCGAACCGATCATCCAGTCCATGCAGGATCGTTTCCTCAATTCGTCCGGCGACCTCCAGGCCCTCTCCGATATCGAGCGCGAAGCCATCGCCTTCGCCGTCGATTACCACGGCGGCCGCATGTCCCGCGTCGCCCGCGCCCTCGGCATCGGCCGCTCGACGCTCTACCGCAAACTGCACGAATACGGCATGGCCGAAGGCCTCATCAACGACGCCGCGTAAACGCAGTTCATCGCGGGCGTAAACGACGTTTATCGCCAGCGGCCTGAGCTTTTGGCATGGAAGCCCTGACCATACCGCCCTTGCGTTATGGCGGGGCCGTGCTTTAGAGCACGGGCAACAAAAACAGCCCCAGTCGTCCTCATGGTGCACCAGTAGCCCTCATGGTGAGGTGCTTTGCTTTTGGCAAAGCCTCGAACCACGAGGGCGTGCCGCGCCGCCACGGGGACCACTGCACTTCTCTGAAAGCCCAAAAAAATGATCCGCCTCGAAAGCATCGGCAAGCAGAACGGCAAGCAGATTGTCTTCATCGAGGCGTCGGCGACCCTCCTCAAGGGCGAAAAGATCGGTCTCGTCGGCCCCAATGGCGCGGGCAAGACCACCCTCTTCCGCATGATCACTGGGGAAGAACAGCCTGACGAAGGCCAGGTCTCGGTCGAGCGCGGCACCACCATCGGCTACTTCAGCCAGGACGTCGGCGAAATGGCCGGCCGCAGCGCCGTCACCGAAGTCATGGATGGCGCCGGCCCCGTCAGCACGCTCGTCGTCGAAATGCGCGCCCTTGAAGCCGATATGGGCAATCCCGACAAAGCCGACGAGATGGACGCCATCATCGAGCGCTATGGCGAAATCCAGCACCAGTTCGAAGAGCTTGATGGCTACTCGCTCGATGGCCGCGCCCGCGAAGTCCTCGACGGTCTCGGCTTCTCCCAGGAAATGATGGACGGCGATGTCGGCGCCCTGTCGGGCGGCTGGAAGATGCGCGTCGCGCTGGCCAAAATCCTCCTTATGCGCCCCGACGCACTGCTGCTCGACGAACCCTCGAACCACCTCGATCTCGAAAGCCTGATCTGGCTCGAGGCCTTCCTGCAGAATTACCAGGGCGCCCTGTTCATGACCTCGCACGATCGCGAATTCATGAACCGCATCTGCACCAAAATCGTCGAGATCGACGCCGGCTCCCTGACCTCCTATTCCGGCAATTACGAATTCTACCAGAGCCAGCGCGCCATCGCCGAAAAGAACCAGCAGGCGCAATTCGAGCGCCAACAAGCGATGTTGGCGAAGGAGTTAGACTTCATCGCCCGCTTCAAGGCCCGCGCCTCCCACGCTGCGCAGGTGCAGAGCCGGGTCAAAAAGCTCGACAAGATCGACCGCGTCGAGCCGCCGAAACGCCGCCAGACCGTCGATTTCGAATTCCGCCCCGCCCCGCGCTCCGGCGAAGACGTTGCGCTTTTGAAGGGCGTTTCAAAGAGCTATGGCTCCCGCTCCATCTATGACGGCCTCGATTTCCACGTCCGCCGCCGCGAACGCTGGGCCATCATGGGCATCAACGGCGCCGGCAAATCGACATTGCTCAAACTCGTTACCGGCACCACCGACCCCGACACCGGCTCCGTCTCCCGCGGCCCCTCGGTGAAAATGGCCTATTTCGCCCAGCACGCCATGGATGTGCTCGATGGCGACCTGACCGTCTTCCAGCAGCTAGAATATTCCTTCCCGCAAGCCGGCCAGGCCCCCCTCCGCGCTTTGGCCGGCGCCTTCGGCTTTTCCGGCGACGAAATCGAAAAGAAATGCCGCGTGCTTTCAGGCGGCGAAAAGGCGCGTCTCGTCATGGCCATGATGCTGTTCGATCCGCCGAACTTCCTCGTCCTCGACGAGCCGACCAACCACCTCGACATATCAACCAAGGAAATGCTGATCACCGCGCTCAGCCAATACGAAGGCACCATGCTCTTCGTCAGCCACGACCGCCACTTCCTCGCCGCGCTCTCCAACCGGGTGCTCGAACTCACCCCGGAGGGCGTTCATGTCTATGGCGGCGGCTACACCGAATATGTCGCCTCCACCGGCCGCGAAGCCCCGGGCCTCCATAGCTGAGCCCTTTCACCCCACCGCGTCATTCCCGCGAAAGCGGGAATCCTGCAGCCACACCCCGGATAGAGAGAGAATCCCGCCTGCGCGGGAAGGACGCTGTGGCATGGGCCCCACCCCATCCCTAACGCCACCTTTCACAATTTGATAAAACCCGGTGCGTTAACCTTATTCCTTACCCGATCATTAAGACCTTCAGCCGATTTTGGGCCTCATGTTTAGGCGTATATCGACGAGGCCAAAAATGAAGCGTTCCGCCATTGTGATTTCTGCTCTCCTGACGCTGACCGCGTCGGCAGGAGCCGCCGATCTGGGTTGGAACAGCGCCCCGGCCACGTCCCCCATGTATTCGTCCACCTCGGCCGTCGACTGGAATGGCTTTTATGCCGGCGTCAATGGCGGTTACGCTTTTGGCAACGCCGCGACATCCCCCGCGATTGCCAATACCAACAATAACAGCTCCGGCTGGACCGGCGGCATCCAGGCCGGCGTCAATGCCGACATGGGCGGCTTCGTGCTCGGCGGCGAAGCCGATTTCCAGCTGTCCAACCTGGGCTATAGCGAACCGGCTGCCGGCGGCGTCGGCACCTTCGAATCCAAGCTCGACAACTTTGGCACCATTCGCGGCCGTGCCGGCGTAACCTTTGGTCAGGTCATGCCCTATGCAACCCTCGGCGCCGCCTTTGGCCGCGGCACCTCGCAGATCGTCAACGGCCCCCTCACCACCTCGCAGTCGGCCACCCATTTCGGCTGGACCGCCGGCCTCGGCATCGAGGCCAAGGCCACCGACAATATCTCGGTCAAGGCCGAATACCTCTATGTCGACCTCGGCAGCCAGGCCTATGGCAACCTGCCCGGCGGCTCCCGCGACATCGGCCACAAATTCAGCGTCATCCGCGCCGGCGTCAATTACAGCTTCTAAGGCCCGAGGCCGAAAGGCCTTGCTCCTCCCCTCACAAAAATCGGCCCCGTTCGCATCCCGAACGGGGCCTTTTTCTTATCCACACTGCCGCAGCACTTTGGCGATCGCGGCATTTGAGCCCCGGGCGCCAAACGCGTGCCCATCGAAAACCTCGAGCCCGCCCTGGCTTTTCTCTCGCACAAAGCCGACGCGGATCAGGTCCGCGGCGCGCTGCGCGATTCCGGCCCATTGGCGGGCCACCGGTCCACGCACCAGGATCGAACTGCCATCGCTATGAATGAGCGGAAAATCCTGCGCAAAAACGGTGCCGCCCGCCGCGGCAAGACTGCCCGAGCTTGCCCCGCCCACATTGATGGCCAGACTCATCGCCTTGGCCTCAGCAACCTCCTTGCTTGGCTTGCGCACCCAGAACGCCATGGCAAGGTCTCCGCCGCGACAGGCGAATTGGAACTGCGCCGCGCCCGTGTCGAAATAGGCGATGGGAACGCCCGCGCCCTCATATTTCCATTCCGCCGCGACGCTAGGCACTGCCAGGGCAAGGCAGAGGACAATGGAAAGAGATTTGAGCATCGCGCGTCCTGCCGGATTTTAGTGAATATGTGCCGCCCGGCGTCGCGTGCCGGGTGTCTTGCGCCGCGCACCTTGAAGCGCCTTGGTAAACGCCACCCTAATTCGCCCCGCAATCGACGCCCACCAAAGCGCGATTAAATCCAAAATTGACCGATATCGCAAAATCACGTACTATTATATAAGCCAATAATAGGATGTTGTTCTTCTAATTATGGACATTTTAGAACACAGAGAAACCTGGACAAGCCGCGCCATTCGAACGCTCGACGCCGACGCGCAGCGCTCCGCCGATTCCCATCTTATCCCCCTGGCCCTGCCCGGTTTTCCAGAAGTAGACTTCTACTTCAAGGACGAATCCTGCCACCCGACCGGCAGTCTAAAACATCGCCTGGCGCGCTCGCTCATTCTCTATGGCCTCTGCAACGGCGTCATCGGCCCCGATACCGCGCTTGTTGAGGCCTCCTCCGGCTCCACCGCCGTCAGCGAAGCCTATTATGCCCGCCTCCTCGGCCTCAAATTCTACGCCGTCTTGCCGCGCACCACGTCCTGCACAAAGATCGAAGCCATCGAGCAATATGGCGGCCACTGCGTCTTCGTCGATGAACCCTCGGCCATCTATGACGCAGCCAAAAACCTCGCGGCCCGCGAGGGCGGGCACTATCTCGACCAGTTCACCTTCGCCGAGCGCGCCACCGATTGGCGCGGCAATAACAATATCGCCGAATCGATCTTTCGCCAGATGGCCATGGAGCGCCACCCCATCCCGCGCTGGGTGGTGATGAGCCCGGGCACCGGCGGCACCTCCGCCACCATCGGCCGCTACATTCTCTACAAAAGTTTTAAAACCGAACTCTGCGTCCCCGATCCGGAATTTTCCGCCTTTTACGAAGGCTGGACCCAAACCGACACCGCCTGTCGCTGCCAGCGCGGCAGCCGCATCGAAGGCATCGGCCGCCCCCGCATGGAAGCCTCCTTCGTGCCCAACGTCGTCGACGCCATGCTCAAGGTCCCCGACTCCGTCTCGATTGCAGCAACAAGAGTGCTCTCAAAACGCCTCAGCCGCCGCGTCGGCGGCTCCACGGGCACCAATTTTATCGGTCTTCTCTGGGCCGCCTCCGAAATGGCCCAGCGCGATGAAGCCGGCTCCATCGTAACCCTCATCTGCGACAGCGGCGAACGCTACGCCCAAACCTATTTTTCCGATGACTGGCTGGCGCAACAGGGCATCGACATCGCCGACGACATGGCGCGTATCGAAGAGGTCATCGCAACGGGTATTTTTAACCCCGACCTGCTGATTGCCGGCCACCGCAAAGACCGCGTTTAGGGACGCAGTCCCCAGCAGGCTCATGGTGAGGTCCGAAGCGCCAGCGTAGCCTCGAACCACGAGGTCGTGGCACGAGAGCAGTGTGAGGAGAAAAACCCACCCCACACGCGATGCAACACCTCCCCCTAGATGGGGGAAGAAGGGAGGGGGTGGAGCCACACGCACCAGGCAGGCGGCTCTTAACCCCTCACCACCCGCGAAAACGTCACCGGCACTTCCGGATGATCACTCTCTGCCGCCGCCTTCCCAAAAATCCGCCGCACCGTATCCTCGCCCTCGACCACCTGCCCGAACGCGGCAAACCCCTGCCCATCGGGATTACGCTTGCCGCCGAAATCGAGCTCCGGCTGATCACCAATACAGATGAAAAATTCCGAAGCCGCCGAGCCCGGCGCAAAGCGCGCCATGGAGACGGTCATGTTCTTGTGCTTGATCCCAGTGACATCATTGGTCTCATGCGCAATCGGGGCAAACGGCGCCGGCCTCTCGTCCGAAGCGCGATATCCCCACTGCACCACCTCGATCTTGATCGGTTTCTCCGGCTCATTGCTGTCGGTCACGATACGATAGGCCGTGGCGTCGTTGAGATAGCCGCCATCGACATAGGCGAGAAAATTGGCAGCCGAAATCGGCGCGTTCTTATCGTCGACCGCAATGGTGAAAGTGCCGAGTTCGGTTTCGAGAATGACAGGGATGGTCACGATATAAATCCGGGTATGAAAGAGAGCTCCCGCCGGACGACCCGGCGGGAGCGATTGGTCTACTGTGCGATTTGAGCGTCGCGGAAATAAGGCACGTTGAGCGGCGAACGCCAGAAGCCGGTCACTTCCGGGCTCATCATCATGTAATTGTAGCGGTGATACTGCGGCAGGATGATGTGATCGTTCATCAGGATCGCCTCGGCCTTGCGCATTTCGTCGCGCGATGCGACCTCGTCGCTCGTCGCCTTGGCTGCTTCGATCGCCGCGTCATAATCGGCATTCGACCAATTCGCGAGATTGTTGGCATTGCCGGTGACAAAATTGTCGAGGAAGGTCATCGGATGCGGATAGTCGGCGCCCCAGCCCATCTGCGCGATCTGGTACTCAACCTTCTGCACTTCGGGATAGAACACCTGCCATTCGGTGGCCTGGATATCGACGTCGATATTGAGGTTTTCCTTCCACATCTGCTGGATGGCTTCGAGCAGCTTTTCGATCGGCGGAGAGGAATAGGTCACGTAGACGGTCTTGGGGAAACCTTCGCCATTGGGGAAACCGCCCTCGGCCAATTCGGCCTTGGCGCCTTCGACATCTGCGGTTTCCGAGAGACCAAACGTATCGCGGCCCTCGGTGAAATCTTCCCCGGCCAGGCTCATGCCGGGCGGCACTAGGCCAAGGGCCGGCGTATCGGCCGATTGCAGCACGAATTCGATGATTTCCGAACGATCGATCGCCATCGAGAGCGCCTTGCGCACATGGAGATTGTCGAGCGGGGCTTGATGCGGATTGAAGAAACCATAGGTCGTGCCCAGAGCCGGCACGATCATGAAGCCGGGCGCTTCAACCGAGAGACGCGGAATTTCTGGCGCCGGCACCGCTTCGATACCGTCGACATCGCCCGCCTCAAACGCGGCCAGCGCCGTCGCAGGATCGGGGATCAGGCGGAAAGTCAGCTTGTCGAGGCTGACCGCATCGGCGTCATAATAGTTCGGGTTCTTTTCGAAAACGACCGACTCGCCCTGATTGAACGCGGTCACGCGGAACGGCCCGGTGCCGATAAAGGTCGCGGGATTACGCGTCCAGCCTTCGGGATCAGCCGAAACCACATCTTCGCGCACGGGATAGAAGGTCGGGTAATTCAGCAGCTGCAGCATATAGGGCACGCGCTGCTTGAGCGTGAATGTCAGCGTCTTGTCGTCGGGTGCCGAAACGGCAATCGCACTGGCATCGCCACCGCCAAAAGCCTCTTCGGCGCCAACGATGTGATAGAGCATCTGCGAGTTCATCGCGCCGGTCGCCGGATCAAGCACGCGCTTCCAGGCATAGACGAAGTCCGAAGCTTTCACCGGCTCCCCATCCGACCATTTTGCATCGCGCAGGTGGAACGTATAGGTGAGGCCATCCTCGGAAATGTCCCAGCTTTCGGCCAAAGCCGGCACGACTTCGCCCTCGGGGCTCAGGCGCACGAGGCCTTCAAACGTATTGCCGATGATCGGGGAAGCAAAGGTTTCCGCCGTGGTGCCGGGATCGTATTTGGCGCTTTCATTGTTGACCACATAGGTCAATTCGCCGGCGGCAAAGGCCGAGCCGGCCGAAGCCAGCAGCGCCGCGGTTATGAGCGGCAGAACCAGTCTCTTCATTGCACTCTCTCCTATTGCGGGGCCCTTACCCCGTTTGCGTATTGCGCCAGTTCCCCGGCGAAGTGGCAGGCGGCCAGATGCCCCCCGCCTATATCGGTCAGTTGCGGCTCGACGCGCGCACAAAGTTCGGTCGCGAACGGGCAGCGCGTGCGGAAACGGCAGCCGGATGGAATGTCGATGGGGCTCGGAATTTCCCCCTGCATCGGCTCTGCCGCCCGCGCGGCTTCCGGGTCCGGCACCGGAATGGCCGAGAGCAGCGCCCGGGTATAGGGGTGCGAAGGCCGATGGTAGAGATCGGCGCTGGTCGCGAGCTCGACGATTTTGCCTAAGTACATCACCCCGATCCGGTCCGAGATATGCCGAACCATGGAAAGGTCATGGGTGATGAACAGATAGGTCAGCCCCAGGTCCGCCTGCAGGTCCTCAAGCATGTTGACGACCTGGGCCTGCACGGAAACATCGAGCGCCGAAATCGGCTCGTCGCAGATCACCAGATCCGGCTCCAACGCAATCGCCCGCGCAATCCCGATACGTTGCCGCTGCCCACCAGAAAATTCATGCGCAAAGCGCTGCGCGGAATCGCTCGGCAGCCCGACCCGATCAAGCAGACCCACCACCTTCTTCCGCCGCTCCGCCGCCGTGCCGACACCGGCAATCTCCAGCGGCTCGGCAATCAGGTCGCCCACACTCATGCGTGGATTGAGGCTGGCATAAGGGTCCTGAAAAATCATCTGCACCCGCCGCCGGAAATTCCCCAGCAACCCCTCCGGCGCTTTCCCGACCTCCTGCCCGTCAAAGACGATGCTGCCCAAAGTCGGCTCATGCAGCCGAATAACCGTCCGCGCCAACGTCGATTTTCCGCACCCGGATTCGCCCACCAGTCCAAGCGTCTCGCCCTTCATCAGGTCGAGATCGACCCCATCCACCGCCCGCAGGATCGGCTTTTGGGCGAATGGGGCGGCCGGCAGCCGGAAATGCTTGTGAAGGTCGCGCAGTTGCAGAAGAGGCTGGGTCATGCCGCCACCTCATGCACCGCATCCACCTTGGGCGCCTCGGGATGCTGCAACCAGCACCGCGACTGATGAGAGGCACCAAACAGCGGCGGCAGTGCCGCCATGCATTGGCTCATCGCATGCGGACAGCGCGGCGCAAAAGGACATCCCGGCGGCGGTGCCAACATGTTCGGCGGGCTCCCCGGAATAGGCGTCAGCCGCCGATGCGTATCATCCCGCAAATCGGGCACAGCCCCCAAGAGCCCCACCGTATAGGGATGCGCCGGCCGGGCGAAGAGATCACGCACCGGCGCCGTCTCCATGATCAGCCCGCCATAAAGCACCAGCACCCGATCGGTCACCTCGGCAATGACGCCAAGGTCATGGGTAATCAAAATGACGGACATGCCCAACCGCCGCTGCAAATTCTTGAGCAGCGCCAGGATCTGCCGCTGAATGGTCACATCCAGCGCCGTCGTCGGCTCGTCGGCGATCAGCAGTTTCGGGTCACAGGCCAGCGCCATGGCAATCATCACGCGCTGCCGCATGCCGCCCGAAAATTCATGCGGATAGGAGTCGAGACGCTTGGCCGCCGACGGAATCCGTACCAGCTCGAACAGCTCCACCGCCCGCGCCCGCGCTTCCGCCGCGCTCGCTTTCCGATGCCGCCGCACGGCTTCCATCACCTGCTCGCCCACGGTCAGCGTGGGATTGAGCGAGGTCATCGGGTCCTGAAAAATCACCCCGATCCGATTACCCCGCAGGTCCGACAGCGCCTCTTCGTCGAGCGAGAGAATATCGGTCCCTTCAAACGTCGCCGACCCCGCCTTGATCGTTCCGCCGGCCTTGAGGAGCCGCAATACCGACATGCAGGTGATCGATTTCCCCGAGCCGCTCTCCCCCACGAGCCCGAGCATTTCGCCCTCATAGACGTCAAAACTAACGCCCCGCACCGCCTGCACTTCGCCGCGCCGCGTGAAGAACGAGGTCGTCAAATCCCGCACCGACAGAATGGGCTGGTTCATCGTCCGGCCCTCGGATCAAGCGCATCGCGCAAACCATCGCCCAAAAAGTTGAAGGCAAACATGGTGAGCGAAATCGCGGCGGCCGGGAAAAACAACTGATGCGGATAGGCCCGCAACGTCTCGACCGCCTCCGAGGTCAGCGAACCCCAGGACGCCAGCGGCGGCGTCACGCCGAGCCCGATAAAACTCATAAAGCTCTCGATGAAGATGGCCGAGGGGATCAGCATGGTCAGGGTGACAATGATCGGCCCGATGGAATTGGGTAAGAGGTGCCGCGTCAGGATGCGTGCCGGCGAAGCCCCCATGGTCCGCGCCGCCGCCACATAATCCTGGCTCTTCAAGCTGAGGATTTGCCCGCGCACGATCCGCGCCATATCCACCCAGAACACCGAGCCGATAGCGACGATGATGGAGAGCAATCCAGAGTCAAAAACCACCATCAGCAACACGACATAAAGCGTCAGCGGAATGGTCGAAATGATCTCGACAAAGCGCATCATCACCGCATCGACCTTCCCGCCCATATACCCGGCAACGCCGCCATAAAAGACGCCGATGAAAAAGTTCACCAGCGTCGCGACAAAGGCTACGGTCAACGAAATCTGCGCCCCATAAAGCTGCCGCACCAGGATATCGCGCCCCAACTGATCGGTGCCGAAGAGATAGGTCTTGTTCCAGCTCCAACCGCTCGGCCTGACTTCACTGCCATCTTCAAGCAGCAGCCGCACCGGCAGCTTCGAATAATCCAGCATCAGCGTTTGATCGCCGAACTCATAGGGCTGGCTCTTCTTGATCATATCCTTGCGCCCGCCGCGCAGGAGCCCCAGCATGTTTCCGTCCGCGTCCACCTCATAGAGGTTGAAGTTCGACGCATTGAGGAAGAACCGCGTCACCTCCCCAGCGCCATCCGTCACCGCATAGGTTTCAAAAAACGGCGGAATATTCGCCAGTTTCAAGTCCTGCTTGAAATAGGTGTGCGGCGAGAAATACGGCCCGAAGAACGCGGCGATCACCAGCGCAATAATGAACACAATGCTGACCACAGCCGGCTTGTTGGCCCAAAGCCGCCGCCGCACTTCCTGCCCATAGGTCGGCGCGGGCGGCGCAATGGGCGCCACCTTCTCCCCTGCCGGCACGTTGGCCCACATTTCCGGCGAGATATCGGTCATGCGGCAGCCTTGGTCAGTTTGATGCGCGGGTCGAGCCACACATAGAGAAGGTCAACGATCAGGATCATGACCATCAGGATCGCGGCATAGAAAATGGTGATGCCCATGATGGCGGTATAGTCGCGATTGGTGATCGACAGCACGAATTGCCGCCCGATCCCCGGCAGCGCAAAAATCTGCTCGATGACAAACGACCCGGTAATCAGGTTGGCCACCACCGGCCCAAGTACCGTCACCACCGGCAGTAGCGAATTGCGCAGCCCGTGCTTGAAAAGGATCTGCCCTTTTCGCAATCCCTTGGCCCGCGCCGTCACCATATAATCCTGATCGAGCGTTTCGAGCAGCGACGAACGCGTCAGCCGCGACACGAAGGAAATCCAGAACCCCGACAGCGCAAAAACCGGCAGAAAATACCCCCGCCAATCGTCGAGTCCAAACGTCGGCACCCAACCGAGCCGCAGCGCAAAAAAGTAGATGGAAACGGTCGCGATCACATAGCTTGGAATAGCCACGCCGAGCGTTGCGATAAACATCACCGTTGTATCGGGCCAGCGATTACGATTGAGCGCGGCAATCACCCCGAGCGGCACCCCAAGCGCCACGACGCAGATCACGGCCAGCAATCCCGTCCGCAGCGTCACCGGCAAGCCCGCCGCGATCATCGAATTGATCGACACACCGGGATATTTGAACGACGGCCCCAAATCGAACGTCAGAATCCGCCCGAGATAATTGAGATATTGCTGCCAGATCGGCTGATCGAGCCCATATTTGGCATTGAGCGCCGCCGCGATCTCAGGCGCCAGCATACGCTCGGACACGAACGGCCCGCCCGGCACGGCATGCATCAAGAAAAACGTCAGCGTGACAATCGCCCAGAGGGTGACGAGCATCATGCCCAGGCGATTGAGAATATAGGTAAACATCAGCTACGCCGCCTCAGGAAGGCCGTGCTGAAGATAGACGCGGTCTTGAAACATCCCGCCACAAAACCACCAAAGCGACGCAAACTCAATCCGATTACAGGAGACTCACAGGCATTATTTACCCCACCGGCCCACCTCCTCCCCCGACCAGGCGGAGGCCGGGTGGGGGTATCGGCAAACGCCGGCACCCCCACAAAACCTACTTCAGGCTCTCGGCAAAAAACTCCGCAAAGGTCCCATCGACCAGCGCAGTCACGTCCGGCTGATCGCTATAAAACCCATAGCCATGATCCGCCTCCGGCACGACCACGAGGCTCGCCTCGGGATAGGCCGCAATCACCGCCTCATTGACCGCCGCCGGCACGACAACATCCTTGTCGCCATGCACGACGATCATCGGGCCCTTATAGGACCCCGCCAACTCTAGCGGCTTTGACGCAATCATGTCGTCAAACCACTGCCGGCTCAGCTGCTGGACCTGCCCCCACTGCGTGGTGAACTCGGCATATCCCTTGTCCCCGCCGGATTCGGCATAGAGCCGGTCATATTCAGCCTGCCCGCCCAAAAACCCCACCATCATCTCCTGCCCCCAGTCCGCCGAAGGCGCCAGAAGCCCGATGGCCTTATAGGGATTATCGCTCCCAGCCCCCACGGTCAGCGCAATGCGCCCGCCCATGCTGTAGCCAAAAATCCCGAGCCGCTCCTTGTCGACCGCATAATTCTCCAAAATGTAGCCAAGGCTCGCATTGGAATCCGAGATCATGTTGGTGAGGTAGCCCTCGGTGAACGGCTCCTTGCTGTCGCCCGATCCGGCAAAATCCATGCGGATGGTCAGAATGCCCTTGTCGGCCAGCGCCTTGGCAATCCGGCCAAAGCCGCCATTTTCCTGCCGCCCGCCGCCATGCCCATGGTTCATCACCACGGCCGGAAACGGCCCTTCCCCATCCGGCACCACCACCGTCGCCGGCACAGCCCGCGCGCCGTTCTGCACCGTCACTTCATCCACCGTCTCTGCCCTCACAGCGACACTTGCAGCAAAAATCGCGACGCCGGCCACGAGCAGCGACGATCCCAAACGTCTGGCTTTCATATTTTTATCCTCTACCGGTGGCGTCAGCAGGGGCCCGCCACCCAAGATCGCCCAACCGCGATCACGCCAAGTGTATGACGCCCAAAAACCTTGTCTACACCCCGCGCAAATTTGACATGTGCATATGCACGACCTAAATCACCGCCATGGAGTACGCGCTCGACGATTGCCTGATCATGAACACGCGCAAGGCGGCGCGGGCGCTGACCCGTCGCGCCGACCATCAATTGCGCAGCGTCGGCATCACCGCCGCCCAGTTCAATATCCTTGGCACTCTCAGCACCAACTCGGCCGCCTCGATCACCGAAATGGCCAGCATCCTCGCCGTAGACCGCACCACCCTTTCCCGGAACCTCGCCGTGCTGGAACGCCGCAAACTGCTCTCGACCGGCCCCGGCGACCTCGCCAGAACCCGCCGAATTGAACTCACCCCGGAAGGTAAAAAAGCCTTCGAAGCCGCCCTGCCCATCTGGAAAGCCGCCCAGGAAGAGCTGCGCAACATGCTGGCCCACCCCGATTTCCAGACCACACTGACCGGCCTCCGGCACCTCGCCAAACTCTAGGCCCAAGACCCTCAATTCGCCCCAATTCGATCCCAGATCGTGCATATACACAGGAGAACAAGACATGCTGCGCCCCGATCCCCAGGACCCCATCGTCGTCACCGGCATGGGCGTAGTAAGCCCGCTCGGCGTAGGTGTCGAAACCAATTGGCAGCGCCTCCTTGCCGGTCGCAGCGGCATTGTCCGCAATGACCGCTTCGACACCACCGATTTCGTCGCCCACATTGCCGGTCTCGTGCCGTCCAAGGCCAATGACACCGCCGGTTTCGATCCCGCCGATCATATCGACGGCAAAGAAATCAAGAAGATGGACGTCTTCATTCAGTATTCCATCGCCGCCACCGCCGAGGCCCTGAACCAGGCCAATTGGCACCCCGAAAGCCCCGAGGATCAGGCCGCGACCGCGACCATCATCGGCTCCGGCGTCGGCGGCTCCCCGGTCATGGCCCGCGCCGTCGAAACCATCAACACCAAGGGCCCGCGCCGCCTTTCCCCCTTCACCGTGCCCTCCTTCCTCGCCAATCTCGCCGCCGGCTGGCTCTCGATCATCCATAGCTTCCGCGGCCCCATCGGCACTCCGGTTACCGCCTGCGCCGCTTCGGCCCAGGCCATTGGCGATGGCATGCGCCTGATCATGACCGGCGAAGCCGAAGTGGCCGTGGTCGGTGGCGCCGAAGGCTCGGTCGATCCCATTTCGCTCGGTGGCTTCGGCGCCTCGCGCGCCCTTTCGCCCTCGCATGCCGATAACCCGGCCAAGGCCTCGCGCCCCTTCGACAAAGGCCACGATGGCTTTGTGCTCTCCGAAGGCGCCGCCACAATCGTCATCGAAAAACTGAGCCATGCCCGCGCCCGCGGCGCCAAGCCGCTGGCAATCCTTGCCGGCTACGGCACCTCGGCCGATGCCTATCACCTGACGGCCGGCGCGCCCGATGGCGCCGGGGCCCAGGTCGCGATCCGCAATGCCCTTTCCATGGCCGGGCTCGACCAGACCCAGATCGGCTATGTCAACGCCCACGCCACCTCGACGGCCGTCGGCGACACGGCCGAAATCGCCGCTCTGGCCGCAGTCTTCCAAAACCGCGGCAAGGACCTCTCCATCTCTTCCACCAAGTCGGCCACCGGCCATCTCCTCGGCGCCGCTGGCGCCCTCGAGGCGGTGTTCTCCATCAAGGCGCTCGAAACCGGCCAACTGCCCCCCACCATCAATCTCGAAGACCCGATCGACGAAGCCGCCCCCTTCGATCTCGTCCCCAATCAGCCGCGCGCCAAAACCCTCGACTACGCCCTCTCCAATTCCTTCGGCTTTGGCGGCGTCAACGCGGCCCTGATCTTCGGCAAGGCGCCCAAGTAGTAAGACGTCACTTTCACTCTGAGACGCCCACCAACTCGACTGTCACCCCGGCGAAGGCCGGGGCCCATCCTGAGATCTCAAGATGGCTCCCGGCCTTCGCCGGGATGACAGCAGGTGGATGGTCGAAACTTCAGCACGAGCCGCTACATTTAAGCCGTTAAACGCCCTGAACCGCCGACCGCCTCCCCTCAAACACCCCACTTGCCAACCGCCCGCTTCAGGAACACTCTCCCCGAGGCGCCGCATATCCAAAAGCGGCGGGGAGCACGTCGCAATGACCTCGATCGGGAAAAGCCTTGGTGTTGACGGTCTGACCCGCCGGACCTTCCTCGCCGGCATCGCCGCCGCTGGCGCGCTGAGCCTTGCCGGATGCGCATCGGGCGGCATGAGCATGGCCGAAGCCGAGCGCGTCTATGGGCCGTTGCCGAACGAGCGCTTTCCCGTTCCCGCCGTCAATGTGAACAAGGTCGATCCAAAATATCTGCGCCGGCGTGTCCGCTACGCGTCGAACGAAGCGCCCGGCACGATCATCGTCGATCCCCGCCACTACTACGTCTATCGCATCGAGGGGAACGGCGAGGCGACCCGCTACGGCGCCAATGTCGGGCGCGCTGGCTTCCTCTGGAGCGGCGACGCCTATATCGGCCGCAAGGCCGAATGGCCCATCTGGACCCCGCCAAAGGAGATGATCGCGCGCCAGCCGGAAGCCGCGCCCTATGCCAATGGCATGGCCCCGGGCCTCGACAATCCGCTCGGCGCCAGAACGCTCTATCTCTACCGGAACGGCGCCTACACGCTCTATACGATCTACAGCACGATCATGCCCGAAACGATCGGGCGGGGCGTCTCGAGCGGCTGCGTGGGCCTGCTGACGCAAGACATGGTCGATCTCTACGAGAAGACGCCGGTCAATACCAAGGTCGTGGTCCTGAAAGCCTGAAACGCTCCGAACCAAGCGCCGGCTGAGGCGTTGGGTCAGTCACCGCCAGCAAAAGGCTGGCCCTAAGTGAACTGATCGGAGCATGCAATGCACTTCCTCAAGTCCGTGGCTGTCGCAGCCGCCCTCGCCAGCACGCTATCCCTGTCCGCCTTCGCGCAGGAAGCAGCTTTTGACCCGAACGGGACCTTTGTCGACGAATACGGCACGACCTTCACCTTCGCCCTCTGCGGCGCGGGAACGGACCTTTGCGGAACCCTCGATGTCCTCAAGGGCGAGTCCGCCACCGAGGAAAACCTCGCCTTTGTCGGAACCCAGGTCATGCAGGCCCAGCAGACCGAACCCAATGTCTGGAAGGGCACGATCGACGCCGGCGGCCTCAGCGCCGACGCGACGGTCACCCAAACCAGCGCCGACACCATCGATATCGAAGGCTGCCGCGCCGGCCTCCTGTGCCAAACCCTGACCTATACGCGCCAGTAAGCGCACGCGCTGCGTGTCTGGTAGAGGCGCCGCTCATACCCGGCTATGTCGTTTCGGGTGAATGACGCCATTCCAGTAGCCCTCATGGTGAGGTGCCCTCGGGCTTGTCCCGAGGGCCTCGAACCACAGGGGCGTGACGCTGAAGCAGGTGCCACCCCGGCTCAAGGCCGGGATGACAACCGCTGGATGATCGAAATTCAGAAAGGAGCCGTCGCCCCGGCTTTACCCGGAGTGACCATGGCGCCTAGCGCCAACCAACCCCTCACTCCGCCGCGGAAGCCCGCTGCGGCAGCACCCATCCCGGACGCACGAAATGGCAGGTATAGCCATTGGGAATGCGCTCCAGATAATCCTGATGCTCCGGTTCGGCCTCCCAGAACGGCCCGACAGCGGCCAGTTCGGTGACAACCTTGCCCGGCCACAGACCCGATGCATCGACATCGGCTATGGTGTCTTCGGCGACGGCCTTCTGTTCTTCGCTCGTATAAAAGATGGCCGAGCGATAGGACATGCCGCGGTCGTTCCCCTGCCGGTTGAGCGTCGTCGGATCATGAATCTGGAAAAAGAATTCCAGGATTTTGCGAAAACTGATCACCGCGGGATCAAAAACGATCTCGATGGCTTCGGCATGCGTACCATGATTGCGATAGGTGGCATTCTCGACATCGCCGCCGGAATAACCGACGCGCGTGGAGATCACCCCGGCATAGCGCCGGATCAACTGCTGCATGCCCCAGAAACAGCCACCGGCAAGCACGGCACGTTCGGTTGTCACGCTCATTCTCGTCTCCTTCTGGCTATGCCATCAATATGGGTGACAGAGCGGAGTTTTTCTATTCCTGTGCACGCATGTTTCAACGGCGCGAGCCAAAAATACGATCAGCGGTGCGGCCATTGCTCCGGGCGGCCATGCCCGGAATAAGCAGCGCATCGATCAGCCACCAGATGGCGACGAACACCCAAAGAAAACTCAGGAGGCCAAAGCTCGCAAAAGCCAGCAGCAGCGTCACGCCCGAAAGCAACAGCATGATCAAGCCGCTCAGCGGACGTCCGAGATAAAACCGGTGCGCTCCGACATAGCCGATAAAGGCCCAGAGCAGATAAGCCACCAGCAGCGATTTCTTCTCGATATCATATTGGGCCGAAGCCCGATCCATCACCATCTGCCACTCCTGTTTCAATAGCGAAAATGGTGCAGACCCCAGGCGTTTCAAGGGCGGCACAGCGATGCCGTGAAAGTCGCTTGCATCCCATGCCGCGTCATTTGCTTTGCCCGCCGTCCATGACGGCGCGTGCGCCATCAGGAGAAACGGCTCGCTTCCGCTTCGGTCGGCAACCGGCCCTCGGGCGTCATTTGGTTTACCGCGTCCGGCAGCGTTTCCGAGAGGCGCTTGAGCAATTCCTCTCGCGACAACCCGGTCTTTTCGGTCAGTTCGGAAAGGGTATCCTCGCCAAGCGCCTCTTCGAGATCGGAGGCTTCGACGGGTGCATTATCGCCCGGCCTGATCCAGCTATCGGCCTTGTCGCCGCGGCCGGTCTGGCGGAAGCGATCCACCAGATCGCCGAGCCCACCGCTCAGAACGCTGCCGCTCGTTGCCCCGCCCAGCACACCGCCGAGCCCGTTGACAATATCGCCGAAGCCGCCCGATTGCCGATTGGGGTCAGCCGGATTGCCCGGCTGGTTGCCAAGACCGCCCAGGAGCCCACCGAGCTTTTCCCGGTTCTGATACCCTGCGACCGCGAGCAGGCCGAGCAGTGCGACCATAGAAGGCATGCGTGCCATTTTATCTCTCCTCTGTGTGGGATTAGGCGCGTCGACGGGCGATCAGGCCCCAGACGAACAACACGATGATGGAGCCGACGATGGCGCCGATAAAGCCCGCGCCTTCGCCCGGTGAATACCACCCCAAAGCCTGACCGAGATACGAAGCAACGAAGGCCCCGACGATCCCCAGAATTGTCGTCATGATGAAGCCCGACGGCTCGTTGCTGCCCGGCATGATGAACTTGGCGATGATGCCAGCGACGAAACCGATAATGATGGTCCAGATGATACCCATGGCACGCGCTCCTGATGCTGCCCAATGCAACGTGCACGAGAGCATCGCGTTCCCGGCCACTGTTCGAATAGAAGCGTCCGGCGCCGCGGCGATATACGCGTTGTGATCCAGCATTCAGTCACGCTTGCCGAACCACATGGCCCGATCCGGCAGCGTCAGGAAGTGACCAGCCGATAGCCCACGCCGGCTTCATTGATGATGAGGCTGGCAGCCTCGCCGCCCAGCTTGGCGCGCAGTTGACCCACCAGAACGCGCAGATATTGCGCGTCGTCTTTATGGGCTGGTCCCCAAAGACGCTGCAGGGCCGTACCATGGGTGACGACGCGGCCGGCATTGTCGGCGAGCAGCACGAAGAGATCGTATTCCTTGGGGGTGAGGTGAATGAGCCGGTCATCCCGTGTCACTGTGCGCCGGTCACGGTCGAGAACCACGGGGCCGAAGGCCTCCGGTCCGGGCAGCGGCCCGGCCGGCTCGGCATGCCGCAGCGCCACCCGGATGCGGGCGAGCAGTTCACCGATGCCGAAGGGTTTTTCGACATAATCGTCGGCGCCCAGATCGAGAGCGGCGATCTTCTCGATCTCCTGGTCGCGGGCGGACAGCACGATGATGGGCACCGATGAAAAGGCGCGAACTGTCTCGATGACCGTCTTGCCATCGCCATCGGGCAGGCCCAGGTCGAGCACGATCAGGTCTGGCGCGCGCGTCGCTGCAAGGCGCTTGGCCTCCGCCGCGGTTGCGGCGGTCTCGACGTCAAAGCCTGCCGCATCGAGCGCGGGCCGCAGAAACCGCTGGATCTGCGGCTCGTCATCGACGACCAGAATACGCTGCCGCATCACGGTATCTCCGCCAGCGGCAGACGCAGGGTAAAGCGCGTGCCGCGCTTGCGGGTCGCGGGGCTGGTCGCCTTGATCGTCCCGCCCATGGCGGCCATCAGGCCCCGGGCGATGGAAAGCCCGAGCCCGGTGCCGGCCGGACGACCGTCACCCTTGGCCCGACGGTAGAACTTGTCGAAAATTTTCTCGAGGTCTGCCTCGGGAATGCCCTTGCCCTGGTCTGTCACCGAGATAGAGGCGATATTGCCATCTTCGGCGCGAGCAAAGATAGCGACTGGCTGGTCTGAACCGCCATATTTTCGGGCATTATCGAGCAGATTGAACAGGACCTGTTCGAGCAATGCCCGATCGCCCATCGCCCTGGGAAGGGCCGGCGCGATCGACAGGTCGATCTCGAGTTCGGGATATAATTTTCGGGCTCGGGCCGCACTGGCATCGATGATGGCGACAAGGTCGATCGGCTCGCGCCTGGCCTTCATCATGCCCGCTTCGATGCGGGTCATGTCGAAGAGATTGGCAACAAAGCGATTGAGCCGGCCGGACTCCTCCTCGATGGACAGCAGCAAGTCTGCCCGGCTCGCCGCCGACATCTTGTCTCCCAGCTGGCGCAGGCTGGTGACGGCGCCGGTGATGGACGCCAGGGGTGTACGCAGGTCATGCGATAGCGAGGACAGCAAGGCGGCCTGCACTTTTTCGCCCTCTCTGGTCAGCGAGGCCAGCGCACTTTCCCGGTTGAGCCGGGCGCGGTCCATGGCGATAGCGGCCTGATCGAGCAGGGCCACCCATGTCCGCTCCTCATCGGGCGCCAGCGCCACGTCACCCGGACCCATGGCGAGACCAGCCACCCCCAGCAAACGCTGCGCCGAGATGACCGGCCGGAAGAGGTAGCGCACCTGCGGCAGGGTACCGGTAAGGAACCCGGCCGGTTCCTTCTTGTCGAAGGCCCAGCGGGCTGCGGTCAGTCCGGTATCATCCAGCGTCTGGTCGGGCGGCCAGGCTGCAGCAAGGGAGAGGTCACCTCTCTCATCGGGCACCAGCATCACCGCAGCACGGCCCAGGCTGGCATGGAGATGGCTGGCAATGGCGTCGAGCACGCTGTCCTGCCCATGGGCACCCGAGAGCTTGCGGGAAAACTCGAGCAAAGACTGGCTTTGGCGCGCCTGGCTGCGCGCCAGCTCAACCTGTTCGCGCAGCCGCGCGGCGAGCTGGCCGGCCGCCAGGGCCACGGCGATAAAAATGACCAGCGACAGCACTTCTTGCGGCTGCGCTACGCTCAGTTCTCCGGTCGGTTCGATGAAGAAGAGGTTATAGGCGAGAAAGGACAGGATTGCCGCGAGCAGGGCTGACAAACGGCCGGCAATAACGGCGGAAAGCAGCACTGCGGCCAGATAGAGCATGGACAGGTTCTGCAACGCGATCAGCGCGTTGATGCCGAGCCCGAACAGCGTTGTTGCCCCGACCGAGACCAGCGGCAGGCCCAGTGTCAGCGCCCATTCCGGCAGGGTGAGCCGCCGTCGCGGCGTCCGCTTGGTCAAGGCCGCTTCGCCGGGCACGACATGGACCCCGATGTCGCCGGCCTGCTGCAGGATGGCGTCGGGCAGCGAGCGG
This sequence comes from Devosia sp. Root685, assembly GCF_001427875.1. Taxonomy (GTDB): domain Bacteria; phylum Pseudomonadota; class Alphaproteobacteria; order Rhizobiales; family Devosiaceae; genus Devosia. The sequence continues at coordinate 1,336,804 of NZ_LMHK01000002.1, forward strand.
CGGAACCAGTGCGTACCGGCCGGCCGGCCGATGACGATCTGGGTGATGTGTTCGCGTCGGGCGATGCGCTTGATCGTCTCGACAAAATCGCGCGCCGTTTCGCGACGCGTTTCGGCGCCCAGCCGCTCGGCCAGACGGAGCGTTTCGTCCAGCCGTTTGGCATCGACAGGCTCGGGCAGCGGCGTACCGGGGCGCGTCAGCGACACGACCAGCCAGCGGGCATTGAGGCCCGATGCCAATCGGCTGGCGACACGCACCACCTTCTCCGACATCTGGTCCGGGCCAACGCAAACCAGCAGCCGTTCGCCGGTGGCCCAGGGCCCTTCAACGGCGCTCTGGCGCAGGAAATCGACCATCTGATCGTCCACCCGGTCGGCGGCGCGGCGCAGCGCCAGTTCGCGCAGGGCCGTCAGCGTGGCGGGTTTGAAAAAGCCATCGAGCGCCCGCTGCGCATTGTCGGGCAGATAGACTTTGCCGGCATGGAGACGCTCGATGAGCTCGGCGGGCGGAATATCAACGAGGATCACTTCGTCGGCCGTCTTGAGCACGATATCGGGCACCGTCTCGCGCACCGGAATGCCGGCAATGCGGGCAATGAGGTCGGAGAGGCTTTCGAGGTGCTGGATATTGAGCGCGGTCCACACATCGATCCCGGCGCCGATCAACTCGGCGATATCCTGGTGGCGCTTGGGGTGGCGCGACCCTAGGGCATTGGTGTGAGCCAGTTCATCGACGATCAGCAGAGCAGGGTGACGCGTGAGCGCGGCGTCGAGATCGAATTCGCCATAGGCGCCGCCCGCATTCTGGCGCGGCAGCGTCTCGATACCTTCGGCGAGGCGGGTCGTGTCGCTGCGCCCGTGCGTCTCGACGAGGCCGATCACGACGTCGATCCCATTGGCCTTGAGGCCCCGGGCGCGCTCGAGCATGGCATAGGTCTTCCCCACCCCGGGGGCCGCACCCAGAAAGACGGTCAGCTTGCCGCGACCTTCGCGCGCGGCAAGCTGCAACAGGGCGGTTGGATCCGGCCTCTGGTCTTGTGTCTGGCGTACCATCTCAGTTTCCAGTGGGCGCAGCCTGGTCCAGCGCCAGGTTGAGACGCAGCACATTGACGCGCGGTTGCCCGAATATACCCAAGAGGGGCTGTTCCGTCACATCCGCAAGTATCGCATCGACAAGGGCAGGCGCGACGCCCCGCGCGGCAGCAATGCGCGCAACCTGCAACGCGGCATTTTGCGGCGTGATGTGCGGATCAAGCCCCGAGGCGGAAGTGGTAACGGCGTCGGCAGGAACCGGCGCCGCAGCGCCGAGCGAGGCGACGGCCCCCGAGACCCGCTCGATCAGTCGCGCATCGGTTGGGCCATAATTGGAGCCGCTTGAGCCAGCAGCATTATAAGGATCGGGCACGGTCGCCGATGGCCGTGGCCAGAAATAGCCTGGCTGGCTGAAATTCTGACCGATCAGGTCCGAGCCGATCAGTTGTCCATCTATTTCGATGCGGCTGCCATTGGCCTGGACGGGGAAGGCTGCCTGCGCCACAGCGGTGATGGCAAGCGGATAACCGAGCCCGGTGAGGGCCGAGAGCAGAACGGTAAGAACGATGGCCGGGCGGAATTGGTCGAGCATGATTGCGGCCTCCTAGAGAATGCCGAGGGCGGTGACGGCCAAGTCCACCAGCTTGATGCCGATGAAGGGCGCGACGAGCCCGCCGAGGCCATAGACGAGCAGGTTGCGGCCGAGCAAAGCGGCGGCGCCGACCGGGCGATATTTCACGCCGCGCAAAGCCAGCGGGATCAGCGCGACGATGATCAACGCATTGAAGATGACCGCCGAGAGGATCGCCGACTGCGGTGAGTGGAGGCCCATGATGTTGAGCGCCCCCAGTTCCGGATAGGTTGAGAGGAACAGCGCCGGGATGATGGCGAAATATTTCGCCACGTCATTGGCAATCGAGAAGGTGGTGAGAGCGCCGCGTGTCATCAGGATCTGCTTGCCGATCTCGACGATCTCGATGAGTTTTGTCGGGCTGGAGTCGAGATCGACCATATTGCCCGCCTCGCGTGCCGCCTGGGTGCCCGACTGCATGGCGACGCCGACATCGGCCTGGGCCAAAGCGGGCGCGTCATTGGTGCCGTCGCCGCACATGGCGATCAGCCGGCCGCCGGTCTGCTCCTTGCGGATATAGTCGAGCTTCTGCTCGGGGGTGGCTTCGGCGATGAAATCGTCGACACCGGCTTCTGAGGCAATGGCGGCGGCGGTAATCGGATTGTCGCCGGTGACCATGACCGTGCGGATGCCCATGGCGCGGAGAGCAGCGAAACGCTCCTTGATGCCGGGCTTGACCACGTCCTTGAGATGGACGACGCCGAGCAGGCGCTCGCCTTCGGCCACCGCCAGCGGCGTGCCGCCCGAGCGGGCAATGGCGTCGACGGCCTGGTTGAATTCAGGACCGGCCTGGGCCTTGTCGAGACCGACGAACTTCAGCACTGCATTGACGGCGCCCTTGCGGATATGGCGATCCCCGATATCGATGCCCGAAATGCGGGTCTGGGCCGAGAAGGCAATAGGGACCGCGCCCTTGCCTGCCAGATCGGGTTCGGTCAGGCCGAAATCGGCGTTGGCCAGCGCCACGATGGAACGGCCCTCGGCGGTTTCGTCGGCGAGGCTGGCCAGCAATACGGCCTCTGCCAGATATGTCTCGCTGACATCGGCGACCGGCAGAAACTCGGACGCCATGCGATTGCCGAAGGTGATGGTGCCGGTCTTGTCGAGCAACAGCGTATCGACGTCGCCGGCCGCCTCGACGGCCCGGCCGGAGGTGGCAATAACGTTGAAGCGGATCAGCCGGTCCATGCCGGCAATGCCGATAGCCGAAAGCAGCCCGCCAATGGTGGTGGGGATCAGCGTCACCAAGAGGGCAGCCAGCACGGCGACCGACAGGTCGGTGCCGGAATAGGCCGCAAGGCCATAGAGCGTCACCACGGCGATCAGGAAGACGAGGGTCAGCCCCGACAGCAAAATCGACAGCGCGATCTCGTTGGGGGTCTTCTGCCGCTTGGCGCCTTCGATCAGCGCGATCATGCGATCGATGAAGGTTTCGCCGGGCTTGGTGGTAATGCGCACCTTGAGCCAGTCCGAGATCACCTCGGTGCCGCCGGTCACCGCCGAGCGGTCGCCGCCGGCCTCGCGGATGACGGGGGCGGATTCGCCAGTGATGGCGCTTTCATTGACCGAGGCGACGCCCTCGATGACCTCGCCATCGCCGGGCATCAGGTCGTTGACCTCGACGAGGACAATGTCGCCGACCTTGAGCATGGTGGCGGAAATCACCTCGCTGGCGCGATTGTCCTTCTGGTCGGGGAACAGCAGCTTCTTGGCAAAGAGGTCCGATTTACCACGTTTGAGGCTCTCCGCCTGCGCCTTGCCACGGCCTTCGGCGACGGATTCGGCGAAGGTGGCGAACACTACGGTAAACCAGAGCCAGAGCGCGATCTGTCCGGAGAAGGCCGCGTCGATGCCAGCAGTCAGGTCCTCTACGAACAGCACCGTGACAAGCACGGCGACGATCTCGGTGACAAAGATCACCGGATTGCGGATGAGCTGGCGCGGATCGAGCTTGATGACGGCACCGCGCAGCGCCGGCACGAGAATGGCCGGATCCAGCATGGAGATGGATTTTGTGGTGGACATGATGGTTCCTTAAAAGCTCTGGCCGGCGAGCATGACGAAGTGCTCGACCACGGGCCCAAGAGCCAGGGCGGGGAAGAATTGCAGCCCACCCAGGATGAGAATGATGCCGATGAGCAGGCCGGCGAACAGCGGCCGGTCGGTCGGAAAGGTGCCCGAGGATGGGGCAATGCGCGGCTTCTTCACCAGGGCGCCGGCAATGGCCAGCACTGGCACGATATAGGCAAAGCGCCCCAGCAGCATGGCGATACCAAGCGTGCAATTGTACCAGAGCGTATTGGCGGTGAGGCCGCCAAAGGCCGAGCCGTTGTTCCCGGCGGCGGAGGTATAGGCGTAGAGGATTTCGCTCAGGCCATGCGGGCCCGGGGTCAGGATCGAGCTGGTGCCGAATTCGGCGACGGCCGAGACAGAGGTGAAACCGAGGATGGTCAGCGGCAGGATGAGGACGGCCAGCATGGCCAGCTTCATCTCCCGCGCCTCGATCTTCTTGCCGAGAAATTCCGGGGTACGGCCCACCATCAGACCGGCCACGAAAACGGCGAGAATGGCGAAGACGACGAGGCCGTAGAGCCCCGAACCGACGCCGCCGGGCAGCACTTCGCCCAGCTGCATCAGGAACATCGGCACCAGCCCGCCGAGCGGGGTGAGCGAGGAATGCATGGCATTGACGCCGCCATTGGAGAGCCCCGTGGTCACCGCCGCGTAGAGCGCGCTCATGGCTTGGCCGAAGCGGACCTCCTTGCCTTCCATATTGCCCATGGATGGATCGACCCCGACGGCGCTCAGCAGCGGATTGCCATAGGTTTCGGCCCAGTAAATGGCGCCGGTGCCGATGACCAGCAGGATGACCGTCACCGAAATCAGCGCCCAGCCCTGACGGCGGCTGCCGACCATCTGGCCAAAGGCATAGACCAATGCCGCCGAGATCGAGAGCATGGCGACAATGTTGAGATAATTGCTGAACGCCGTCGGGTTTTCGAACGGATGGGCGGCATTGACGTTGAAGAAGCCGCCACCATTGGTGCCGAGCTGTTTGATGGCCTCCTGGCTGGCAACCGGACCTGAAGCGATGGTCTGCTGCGCCCCTTCGAGCGTGGTTGCGACAAAGTTCGCATCAAGGCTCTGCGGCAGGCCGAGAGCGACGAAAACCAGCGCCACCACTATCGCCAGGGGCAGCAGCACATAGAGCGTGGCACGGGTGAGATCGACCCAGAAATTGCCGATCGCGCTGCCCCCCGAGCGCATGAAGGCGCGGGTCAACGCCATGGCGACGGCGATCCCGGTGGCAGCCGAAACGAAGTTCTGCACCGTGAGCCCGAGCATTTGGCTGAGATGGCTCATGGTGGTCTCTCCACCAAAGCTCTGCCAGTTGGTATTGGTCACAAAGCTCGCCGCCGTGTTGAAGGCGAGATCGGGCGGGAGGGCGGGAAAACCCTGCGGATTGAGCGGCAGGACGTTCTGGAGGCGCAAGATAGCGTAGAGCGCCAGGAAGCCGAGCAGGCTGAACATCAGCATGCTGCCGGCATAGCCCAGCCAGTTCTGCTCCTTGCCGGCCCGAACGCCCGCCAGTGCTAGAAAGCCGCGTTCGACGGGGTCGACCACGGGAAAGAGAAAAGTTCTCTCGCCGGTAAAGACACGGGCCAGGTAAAGGCCGAGCGGCTTTGCCAGCAACAGGACCGCGACCAGCACGAAGCCGATTTGCAGCCAGCCGAAAAAGGTCATGATGGGCTCCGGAAAGGTCAGAACCGCTCAGGCGCCAGCAGCGTCACCAGGAGGTAAACGGCCAATGCCAGGGCGATGAGGAAGGAAATGATGAGCATGGCAGCGCTCACAGCCGGTCAAGGGCAGCGGCATATAGCGCCAGGGCCATCAGCGCGCCGGCGCCAAGAGCGATAAAGGCAAGGTCGAGCATGAAAAGCCTCTTGTTTTGAGGCTCATGGATTGGACCCACCCTCCATCAAATTGCCATATGGATTAGTGGCCCTGCGCATAAGGATTTCATAAAGCCGCGGACCTGGAAGCCGCATGAACCGAGATGACTTCCGCATGGCTGCAAACGGTCTAGACAAGCCATTCCAACTAATTTATTACCATCTGGTCGGAAATAAATGGACTACGAATGTGGGACGTAAGCGCGTTATTGACCAGCAGGCAATCCTCGATGCCGGTGAGGCGGTCGTCGCCAGATTGGGTGCGGCCAACCTGACATTGGATAGCGTGGCGGCCGAGGCCGGCATTAGCAAGGCCAGCGTCATCTACGACTTCAAGACCAAGCAGGCCCTGATCGAGGCAATCGTGGAGAGAGCTTTCCGGCGGGACCGCGAGCATCATGCGGCGGCCGAGGCCGATCTGACGTCTTCTGACAGTCTCGCCATCCGCGGTCGCATAAAAGTGGCATCCGAACCGCCGCCAGAAGAGTTCAAGCCTGTAGCCCTCAACCTCAGCATGGCCCTGACGCTCGACCCCGAACTGCGTTCGCATATGCAAAAAAGCCAGGCCGAAACGATCAGCCGGATCCTTGGGACAGCATCGTCCCCACGCGGCGCCCTTCTCGCCTATCTGGCCGTAGAGGGGCTGAAATTCCTTGAATATCTGGATTTCCATCATTTCGACCCAATCGATCGATCGCGGATAATCCGTGAGATCGATTGGCTGGTGACCGCAACTCCGCCGGACGAGAAGCCCGGCAGCTAGCACGCAAAAACGGAAACGATCATGAATCAACCAAACGACGCAGCCAGCGCTGCGGCGACCGACGCCGCTTGGCCAAACGCCAGAATTTTTATCACGGGTGGCAGTGGCTATGTTGGTCGCAATTTGATCCGCCACTTTGTCGGCAGGGGTGTTCCCGTGAGGGCTTTGGCGCGATCGGTTAAGTCGGAAAGGGTGGTTGCCGAACTTGGCGCGTCTCCCTTTTCCGGTGACCTCCTGAGCGCCGATCTGGTGCGCGGCATGGAAGGGTGTAACCTCATGATCCATGCTGCTGCCGATACCGATCATGGCCCGGGCACAGCGAGCCAGCAGCGTGTCAATGAGGAGGGCACCGAGGCGGTGTTTGCGGCAGCGCGGGCAGCGGGCATTCAACGGGCGATTTTGCTCAGCACTGAATCCGTCCTGGCCGATGGGCGCCCCATCATTCATGTCGACGAGAGCCATCCTTTGCCGCGTCGATTTGCCGGATCCTATTCTCGCAGCAAGGCGGCCGCCGAGCGCTGCGCCCTGTCCTGCAATGGTGGTGGCATGGAGGTCATCGCGGTCCGGCCCCGCTTCGTCTGGGGGCGTGACGACACAACTGCCTTGCCAAATCTGCTCTCCGCGGTTCAATCGGGTCAGTTCGCCTGGATCAGCGGCGGCGACTATCTGACGAGCACCATCCACATCGCCAATCTCTGCCACGGTATCGAGCTGGCGATTGCCAGGGGCAAAGGCGGAGATATCTATTTCCTTGGCGACAATGAGCCCATCCGCTTCCGCGATTTCGTCACCGCGCTATTGGCAACACAGGGCATAAAGCCACCAGACAAATCGCTACCGCGGGTAATGCTTCGGCTCATTGCCGGAGTCGGCGATCGGCTTCATAAGGTTTCCGGCGGCAAGATAACTGCGCCGCTGACCTTACAGTCCTTCGCCACTTCAGCGGTGACGATAACGCTCAATATCGACAAGGCGCGACGCGAACTCGGCTATGAGCCGATCATGACGCGAGAAGCAGGGCTGGCTGAAATGGCCGCGGAGAACCGAAACGCTTCACGCTGAAGTGGCGAAATGGACCCGCGCAGATCGAGCCCCACAGCGTCCCTCCTGATCTGGCCAACCAGGAGACCGACGCGATGAGGGTCATTGGGAGTTTTCCCCAATGCCTGTGATGGCCAGATTGGGGCGGCTGTCCAAATGGCCGCACCCGACCCCATGACGGTCGTTAGGAGGCGTAAGCGTCGGCCCCGAAACCGGACGCGACAGGAACGTAAAATCACCATTTTCGCAGTGTGGTTTGACCATAATCAGCCAACATCAGATGGGCAAATAACGCCACAACGATCTTTTTGCCGGTCCTAGCTTTTGGACGGTATCACTAAGCCCCACGGGCGCGGAGCCAAGGAAGCCATCAATTGTCAGTTCTCGGCCGTTGCAGCGCACATGACCTGAGTTGAATTTCGGCAATGCGTGGATACCGCGGATGACGATGTTCGTCCTGTCGCTGAATACCCACGTCGCAGATTCAATCTCCACTGCGATCTTGCCCTGCAATGGATCTACGAGAAGCCGTTGCCCGTCCCAATCCAAGCGCACGTTGCCTGAGGCAAGCGATCGGGTCGCATTCCACAAGGTTCCGCCCGCTAAAAGGGCCCACGCCGTCAGCGGTATCAACATTATTGGTTCTATGAAGGAGCTAGCAGCCAGAACTGCTCCCATCCCCGCTAGAATGGCTAGCAGCGTTACGCTACGCCATTTGCGGCGAGACACTGTGAAATTCCGCATTTCCCCTGCGTCGCATTCCCAAATGGGGCTGTGTCGTACGCGGAGTAATAACGGGCTGCTGCGTAGTGAGCGAGCCATCGATGTGAACTTGGTTTACAGGAAAAGTGAGGGCAGCTTCATGTTGCGCTTACCTGAAACTTGCCAGTCCCCTTCCCACCCATTTGGCGATGGCGATGTTTGTTCGTCTCTTCCAAAGGGCGGTCTACGATCGATCAACCTCATCGTAGCGGTTACGATTTTCGTCGATCCCGTCGAGATGGTGACTGCCCACATGGCAAGTTGTCGAACTGGTTCGGAAAGCTCACGTCCGAGGTCGGTTAGCGCATATTCGACTGTGGAGCATGCTAATTCAGCGCTCGCAACCCTGCGGCAATGTTGTCTGGTAGGGCTTTGTCGATAGCCAAGGAGATCGGCGTGCGCATTTTGTTGGTCGAAGACGAACGGGAGATGGCTGACCTAGTGATCCTTGCACTCGGCAGGCACGATATTTTGGTCGACCGCGTCACGACACTCGAGCTTGCGAAAGAAGCGTGTCGCAGCGGGATCCATGATGCCGTCCTGCTGGATCGCAAGCTGCCGGACGGGGACGGGCTCGATCTCATCCCATTGCTGCGTAAGGAACGGGTGGGCGTGCCGGTCATCGTCCTGTCCGCTCTTGGCAGCGCCATTCAGAGAATTGCTGGCCTCGACAACGGGGCGGATGACTATCTGGCAAAACCGTTCTCCGTTGATGAACTGCTCGCAAGGCTGCGTGCGGTCATGCGGCGCCCCTCTCAACTGGGAGCCAGCCTGGTCAATGTCGCAAGACTCTCCTTCGATCTGGCTGAACGGCAGGCCTATATAGACCATGAGCCGCTCGACCTCACGCGGCGTGAGGTGCTGGCGCTCGAGATATTGGTGCGTCGCGCGGGCCGTACTGTTTCACGGTCATCCCTAGAGGAAGCGGTCTACGGGTATGATGACGAGATCGCCTCCAACAGTCTGGATTCACACATATCACGGCTCCGCCACAAGCTGGCCTCTGCTGGCGTCGAAATCCATGGCATCCGCGGACTCGGATACCTCTTGAAAGCAGCCCCATGATGCCATGGCGATCCAGTGCCCTCCGTGCCCGTCTGACATGGCGGATCGTCATAATGCAGGCCTTGGTGCTTCTCGCGTTCGCTGCAACGACCGCCGTGCCGATCTACGGCCTCATCAACGGCGACACGCGGTATGACGACAACGTAATCGACGACATTGCCAATGCCATCGCCGTTGGGAATCGGGGAGAGTGGCAGGTAGTCATAAGGGGTGAGCTCGAGGAGGAAACGACCGACCACCCCGATTTCTGGTTCTACGCGTTCGACGCGAATGGTCGATCGGTGGAGTGGGGCGAGATCCCCGAACGCCTGATAGAGATGACCGACGCCTTCCAAACGATGCGCTCGGCCTATATCACTGGCCTCGGCCCCAACGAGGATGTCTCTGCGATCCTGCGGCGCTACAATGGAGACACGGGGCAGATCTGGATCGTCACCGGCAATGGTCCGGAGGTGAGCATATGGTCGATATTTGAGAACCCGGCATTCGTGAGCCTGCTTTCGCTCCTGACAGTGGTTTCATTTCTCGTCATCCCACTGGTCGTGAGGAGAGAGATGCATGGCGTAGATCAGATCGCCCGGGACGCGGACAAGATTGATATCGCTCAACGAGGCATGAGGCTGTCGATGGATCTCGTACCGGACGAGCTCCATTCGCTGGTGCGGGCGGTCAACGCTGCCCTCCAGCGTCTCGACGATGGGATCGAGCGCCGCCACCGGTTTATAGCGGATGCCGCCCACGAGTTGCGCACCCCCATCGCGATCCTGAAGACACGGCTTGAGCTCGCGCATGGCATTGAGAACCATGGTCGGGTGATGCTCGACGTTGAACGGCTCTCCAATCTTGCCAATCAGCTTCTGGATCTGGAGCGCATTGAGGCCGATGCGCTCCAGTTCCAAGAGGTAAACCTTGTCGACTTGGTTGCGCAAGTTGCCGCGGACATGGCGCCGGTGGTCATTGCCGCAGGGGATGAGATCATCTTCGACGCCGAGACCGAGAAGGTGCCGGTCTTTTGTGATCCGCCCTCATTGTCACGGGCTGTTACGAATCTCATCCAGAACTCCGTCAGCCATGGCGGCGTGCGCTTGACCGTCACCGTTACCGTTGGTGCGAACGCCACGGTTCGAGTGGCGGATACGGGACCTGGCGTGCCAGAGAACTATCGCGACATCATCTTCGAGCCCTTCAGCCGTGTTTCTCCGCTCGATTACGGGGCTGGTCTGGGTCTTTCGCTCGTTCGCGATATCGTCACTCGGCACAACGGGCGCATCACCGTTGGCGACGCTCCCGGCGGGGGTGCCCTCTTTGAGGTCTCTCTCCCTCAGCTCGACCGCTGAGCGTTAACCGACAAGTGCTTACAGCCGACGTCAAAAGCCGCCGTAGTGCCATCCCTGTTGCTAGCCATGTCCACGAGTGATCGGCCTGCATCGCAGGCGTTCCCGACCGACGAAGGCGCCGGTTCGGACGGGGCACCGTCCTAGATTTCGGTGCGCTCAAAAATCGACGCATCACGGTAGGCAAGGCCTCGGGCAGGCGCGATATCGAGGCATCGGTGCCTAGTCCTACCGGTTGAAGTTCAAAGTCATGACCCTCGGCTCAACCTGGAAACGCATAATTTTCGGGCAATGGACGGTCCGAATATGGGGAGGGTCGCCGACAATGCTGAAGTCAGCGTCGACAGCAGGTGATCCATCCTTCGGAAGTCCTTCGCTCACTAATGAATGGAGTGGGTAAAAGCTCTCACACTTCCAGGCACACCGACCCGCGCAACAAAAACTACGGAGCAGAACTCATGAAGCCTATAGCAAATTCCTCGGAACTCGTCTCATCACGGCGGCGAAACTTCCTGAGCGCCGCCGCATTGGGCGTCGGTGCTGGTTTGTCCGGACCCGCCCTCATCACGCAGGCAGCTGCATTGGACAAGTCGGACATCATGGCGCGCGATCAGGATTTGAAATTCTTCGGCATCGAGGAAACCTACTCCACCGAGGAATTGATGACGTTGAACGCTATCAACGTCGAGCACAGGCAGTTTCTCGAGGAAATCGGGCTGGCTGATCTTGGCCCTGGCCGCGTCGCTGCGATGGATGACGCGGGATTGAACGTCGCCATTCTCTCCGCGCACACGCCAGGCGCTCAGGACCTTGCCAGGAAGGAAGGGATTGACGTGGCCTATCGTCTCAACAAGATGATCGCCACCGGTCCGATCGTCACAAATCCCGACCGATACCTCGCTTTTGCGACCTTGCCGCTACAGGATCCGGTGGCATCGGCCGACGAGTTGGAGCGCGCCGTTCGAGAAGATGGCTTCGTAGGTGCGATGACCAATGGCTTCATCGGGACGAAGTTCTTGGACCATCCGGATTTCGAGCCGCTCTTGGCGCGTGCCGAAGCGCTCAACGTGCCGATATACCTCCACCCTGGTTACCCGCCGAAGGAAGTGCTCGATATCTATTATCGAACCTCGCGCAATGGAGAGGATACTGAGTTTCAGGACTACCTTTTCAGCGGATCAGGGTACGGGTGGCACCAGGAGGTCCTCACTCAGAGCCTCCGGATGATCCTGACAGGAGTATTCGACCGATTCCCGAAATTGCAGGTCATCATCGGCCATATGGGGGAGGGGCTCCCCTTCTTCTACAAGCGCTTCGAAGAAGAGTTCACCGAGGTGACCCAGGGTACCTTGCAGAAGCCTATATTGCAGTACTTCAGCGACAATTTCTGGTACACCACCAGCGCTTTCCCGCAAGACGAACTGCTTCACCTACTTCTGCGGTACATCAGCGTGGATCGAGTGATGTTCGCCACCGACTATCCCTTCGCAGACATGAAGCAACAAACGGACTGGTTCCGGGCGGTCGATCTCCCAAGGGAGGACAAGGAGAAGATCGCCTTCCGGAATGCCGAAAAGCTATTCCGCATCAAGATCTGACGGATCGAGACCTCGTGGGCAAGTCGTTGGCTGCACCCTGGTGGTGCAGTCAAAAAACGTCGACCGTCCACCCCCCAGATCTTTGCAGAAGTGACGGCTGCAACGTTGAACGCAGCTTGCCGTCACCCACGGTGCGGGCGGGCGGCTGTCGACCCCATTTCGGTCGTTTGTTTGACACCTACCAAGAACTAGTTGGAAACCGACCTATGCTACGCTAGCTTGGCACCATGCTCACATTTCAGATCATGGTCTCAAGTTTGGCGAACCGCATAGTTGGCTCGTAAGAACTCGGCCGCCGTTGTCGGTTTGCGACCCAAGAGTTTCTCCAGGTCCCCCGCCGTGCCGCCCCATTCTCCGGCATTGATACCCTGCACCCACACAAGCGCGAAGCGGGCAGCCTGCTCAGGCAAACCCGCCGCCACTAAGTGGGCGATGTAATCCTGATCGGAGACGGAAACAAACCGCACTGGTTTGGCGCTGATATCCGACAGGATCTGCGCGACATCAGCGAAGGACACGGCAGGATCACCATACAGCGAGTAAGTCTTATACTCGTGGCCGTCTTCGCTCAGCACGACAGAATGCGCCTCTGCCAAGTCATCACGACTGGCATATCCCGCCTTGCCCGCGCCAGACGGCGCGTGCACCCCGGTCTCAAGGGCGTTGCCGCCTATGTAAAACGGGATGCTCTCGATAAAAGGCGGATGGCCAACCAGCGTGTAGGCCAGACCGGAAGCCTTCAGTTTATCCTCAACGAATAGGTCCTGCCCGGTGATATCCGGCAAAGTGAAGACAGATCCTGCTTCGTGGATGATCGGCATATAGACGATGTGCTTGACACCCGCCTGCCGTGCCGCGCTGATGGCATTTTGGTGTTGGGTGTTGCGATCGGTAAAGGCCGTGGCGGACACGAGCATCAGCTTATCAATGCCCTGGAATGTGCGAACCAGCCCGTCATGGTCGAAATAATCGCCTTTGCGGATTTCGATCCCTGCGGCCGCCAGGTCGGCCGCTTTGGCGGAATCGCGCGCTAGCCCCACGAGATTGCTGGCGGGTAGCCGCTTCAGGAGCTGCTGAAGAGTTTTTCGGCCGATATTACCGGTTGCGCCAGTTACGAGGATCTTGGTCATGATGATTTCCTTTGGACTTTTGCACGTCGACATCGTCATGCAATCCAGCTAGGAGAAAACATACCTGGATACCAGTACCGACCATTTGGTAAGTGTCAGAATTCGGAGATCGACATGACCGAGACGAATTTCCAGTGCGGCCTGGAAGCGGTTATTGCCATCCTTGGCGGGAAGTGGAAGCCGCTGATTGTCTATCATCTCGCCAGCGGGCCCCAACGCACCGGTCAACTCCGCAGGCTCGTTACCAGTGTGAGCGAAAAAATGCTGATCCAGCATCTGAGGGAACTGACGGATGATGGCATCATTCGCCGCATTGATTTCCAGACGGTGCCGCCGCACGTCGAGTACGAGTTGACTGAGTTTGGCCAAAGCCTGACAAAAGTTCTTGCTCCGATGTGCGACTGGGGCACTCGTCATACGGCCGAGGTCGCCATCATCGTGCAAAACCGCACACGCGCATCAGAGGCTGCGTAGCTTCCGGACCCCCGGCGTAATCATAGTCGGCATTCGAAGAAAGCAGCTTGGGAGCGGACGGTCAGTTCTCCACCCCTCAAAGGGCCAAGACTAACGCTTCACGACCTGCCTGATCCTATCGGTCAGCACCTGATCGATCTCGAAATAGCCTGCCCACGCATCTGGTCCTGGTGCTCGTTCTGCCGCGGCGAAGACGTCGAAGGCATTGGCGCGATCAATGCCTTCCAGCTCGTCCCACGTCACCGGTACCGCTACGGTGCCGCCAGCTCGAGCGCGCGTGGACCACGGGCAGACGGCCGTAGAGCCTTGTCCGTTTCGTAGATAGTCCACGAACATGCGGCCCTTGCGCCGGGCCTTGCTCATGTTGGCGACGAAGCGGCGCGGATCCGTCTTCGCGAGCAGCTCAGCGAAGTCCTGGCAGAATCCCTTTACCTCGTTCCAATCGGCCTCGGGCACGATCGGCACAACGACGTGGATGCCTTTTCCGCCCGAGAGAAGCGGCCAAGACTGCAGGCCAATGGCACCAAGGATATCGCGGATGTCGATGGCCGCTTGCTTGACATCCTTGAAGCCCAAACCCTCGTCTGGATCGATGTCGAAGACCATGCGCTCCGGAAGTTCTGGCTCATGTCGATTGGATCCCCACACGTGGAATTCGAGGGTGTTCATCTGCACGCCGCCAACGAGGCCGGCGAGGTCCTCAATCCAGAGGATGCGGGCCTCGGTGCCCTTCATCTTCGTCAGCTCGCCGGCGTGCAGCGTCTTGGGCATGCCCGGCAATGCGTGCTTCTGGAAGAACGTCTTGCTGAGATCGTTGTCGGTGTCGCGGACTAGCGAGATAGGCCTGTCCTTGAGATGCGGCAGCATCTTGTCTGCGACGGCCGCATAGTAGGCGACGAGATGCGCCTTAGAGATGTCGGTCCCCGGATACATGATCTTGTTGGGGTTCGACAGCTTCACGCCCAGAGCTTGCGCGATCTCCACGCCGACGACGGGATCCAGGCCGCTGCTGGAATCGTCGGTTGGCACCTCGAGCACGACCTGCGTCGCCTTCTTGTCCGCGCGCAGGCCTTGAAAAGAGGCGTGGCGCAATGAGCCGTCAGGAGTGATCTCGGCGTAGGCCACCTCAGCGACGAGCTCGGGTTTCACCCAATTCGCTTTGCGGGCAATGTCGCGCGGTACCGAGGCGAAAGCAGGCTTGGCGAGCCGGCGCTTCTCCAACTGCGCCATGATTTTGTCCTTCATCGCATCAGTGAAGCCGGTACCCACCCGGCCGCGATAGACGAACTGTCCCTTTTCGTATGTGCCCAAGATCAGGCTGGCCATTCCTCGTCCGTTGTCGCTCGGCCGCCAACCTCCGATGACGAACTCCTGGCGCTTGGTGCACTTGATCTTTAGCCAGCCCTTCGTCCGATCGGCGATGTAGCGACCGTCGACCCGTTTGGCGATCATCCCTTCGTGGCCACCCTTGCACATGGCATCGAAGACCGACGTCCCGTTGTCGATGACGTGGTGGGAATACTGCAGGCTGTCGTCGGGGTCGCGCTCGCCGATCAGTTCCTCAAGGATGGCCTTCCGCTCGATCAGCGGCACCGACGTCAGGTCCTCGCCGTTCTTCTCGAAGATGTCGAAGGCGTAGAACTTCAGCGGGATGCCGGCAGCGATGCCTGTCTTGAGCATGCTGAAGTTCGTGCGGCCCTGCTTGTCGATGGCGACGACTTCGCCGTCGAGCAAAACGGAGCCCTTTGTGAGCGTCTTGAGCGGCGGCAGGATGACGCGGAACTGCTCCGTCCAGTCATGACCGTTGCGCGTGTAGACCCGGACCTTCGAACCCGAGATCGCGATCTGCACGCGATAGCCGTCGAACTTCATCTCGAACAGCCAGTCGTTACCCCTCGGGATCGTCTCCGACAAGGTGCAGAGCTGGAATGGGCGGAATGTCGGGAGAGGGTGTGTAGGGGTAGATTCTGAGTCCCTGCGGCGTGGCCGCTTTGTGCGGAGGTCAGGCGTCAGCCCAACCATGTGGAACTCGGGTACATCGTGAGTCAAGAATGCAGCTCGAAGGAATCGGTTGCGAGTGGAAAACGCGAGTCACGACAAGGGCTTGGGTTTGTGAAGCAACCCGCCTGCCGAACAGCTATTTATGGATAGTCGATTCAATCCTTTAGGAGGCCAAGATGCCGAATACGAAGCAGGACCGTAGCAAGGTCGCAGGCGGGCAGGACCATGAGGTCGAATACGAAGCCAAGAAGACTGGCGCTTCAAAATCCAAAGTGAAAAGCGCCGTGAAGTCAGAGGGCAACAGCCGCGTGGCGGTCGAGAAGAAACTCAGGGACTGACTGCCATGCCGACAGTCGACCTTGCTCAACGGCGAATTCTCGTCGTTGAGGACGAACCTCTTTTGGCAATGGACATCATCGATCTGATAGAAGCGCACAACGGCATTGTTTTGGGGCATGAGACCACCCTCGATCGAGGGATTGAAGCTCTTGATAATGAGCGTTCCGATGCCTGCATCCTAAACATCCGCCTCGGGCAAGAGATGGTCTACGAGTTGGCCGATCGGCTGATGGAGATGGGTATTCCGTTCATTTTCGCCAGCAGCGAGAGTCGTTCCGATATTCCTGACCGCTTTGCCGACGTTCCTCTGCACTCGAAGCCGATCAAGGCCGCGGCGGGTTTGATGGGGCGACCGCTGAACACTGACAGGAGAGCATTGATGTCCGATCTTTGGGGCAGCGAGCGACGCCTCTGGCTCGAAGGCGTGGCGGCGTATGAAGAACTGATGGCGCCAGAGTGCCTAATGGCGTTTGGGCCCATGAGCATTGTGAAAAACGAGCAGATCATCGAGAGCCTGCGCGAGGCACCACGCTGGGCCGACGTTGTGATGACGGATCGTACGCGGACGAGCCCTGTAGGCGATGTCGCTATCATCGCCTACAGGGCCCGGGGCACTCGTGACGGCGCCGAACCATACGAAGCCATCTGCACTTCGAGCTATGTCTGCATCGACGGATACTGGTGGCTGACCCATCATCAACAGACGCAGGTGACAAAGTGATCTGGAGCATTGGGATAGGAGCCGGCATCGCCATCGGCGTGGCAATTGGTGCCATCATGGGCAGCGTCGGCATGGGCATCGGTATTGGCATTGCCATAGGGATGGCGCTGGCCGGTGCGGTGTATGCCTTCCAGATCGAGAAAAAGCGATAGGAACGATTTTCCTTTCAGGCCATTGGCTTGCCAGAGACCGGAGCGCGTCAACCGGACATGGTGGCATAGGGAACGGGGATGGTTTTTCCGGTTTCCCGCCCCGGCCAACGAAACGGCAGCCGAGCCCTTATCCCACTCCGCTCCGGTCTCATCCCGACCCCATATCGGTCATAGAGGCGCTGCAGTTGTTGTCTCAAAAGCAGCCGCTCTGTCCTATGGGGATAATTCGGCTGCTCGGCCTTCAAGTTGCCGGTCTTCAACCGAAACACCCCAGGCGTTCATGGCATTCAGCACGCCACTCAGCGTCATGCCCAGTGCCGTCAATTCATAGACGACCCGTGGCGGTGTCTCGGCAAAGGCAGTTCGGGTAACAATCCCATGCTGCTCGAAGCGTTTGAGCCGATGGGTGAGCGTGTGGGCGCTAATGCCGTCCAGAGCCATTTTCAGCTCATTGAACCGGCGCGGACCCACCAGCAGTTCACGAACGATCAGCGTTGCCCAGGGGCCGTCCAGCAGTAGCAGGCAGCGTTCGACACCACATTCTGGAAGACAGTGTTCAGCCATGTTTACTCTCTCGCTTTCCGCACAAAATAATTTTGCGGGGCGTTCATTAGTGCATTTGACGTAACCGATGCACAGAATGCACTGATGCGGCTTTCTAACAGCTTAGCGAGATCATGCCTATGTCCTTCATCATCCATGGCGCCACCGGCGCACAAGGTGCTCCCCTGTTCGAACGCCTCAAAGCGGCAGGAAAATCCGTAAAGGCGGCGTCGCGAAATGCTGAGAACGGCGACCAAGCCGTGACCGCAGACGCCGCTTCTGCCGACTCGCTGACCAGCGCATACGACAAGGCAGAAGGCATTTTCGTGCACCTTCCTCAGGCTCCGGAGGATCTGCGTCTCAGCTACGCCAACAATATCGTTGCAGCGATCCGCGCCGCTCGCCCTGGGCGCGTCGTGATTTCGACCAGCGGCGCGGTTGTCGACGCCCCAGATAGCCCGCTGCAATCGCCTGCAGATTCCGCCATCATGACACTGATCAATGGCGTCAAGGACAGTGGCGTTTCAAACGCTGTGGTTGCGCCCCGGCTGTATCTTGAAAACCTGCTGCTACCGATGGTTTCCGCACCCGTCACGGCCGAGGGCGTGTTGCGATACCCGGTTCGGCCCGACTATGCAGTTTCGTGGAGTTCTCATGCCGACGTGGCCAAGGTGGCAGAACGACTGCTGATGGACAGCACATTGGCGGGCGTTGTTGGCATCGGCCATTTGCCCGGATTGCTGGGCGCGGATCTGGCCGCCGGTTTCAGCCAGCATTTTGGCCGCGACGTGAGATTTGAAGCGCTGACACCTGAAGAGTTTGGGGATCTTATCGAGCCGTTCTTCGGCCCGGCCTTTGCCGGCGTCGTCGGTTTCTACAAGGCACATTGGCAGGCTCCGGCAAATACCATCGAGCCAAAGACCAGTGCGCAGACCTTGTTGGGTGCCGAGCCTGACAACGTGCAAACCTGGCTTGCCAACGCTTTGGGCCGTTAACCCGCGACCACTGTCTCACCTTCTGTGCTGGAGCGGCCGGCTTAGAGGACATTGTCGGCTAGGTTGCGCCTGTGCGGGTAAGCGTCCCGCACGGGCGCAGTTGCATTTACTTCACGTATTCATCGGCTTTCACGACCTTGCCGTAAGCAAAGCCCAGGGCCGACATGAACGCGGCGTGCACCTGAGCTGCCGGAACAGTCACACCGTCAAACTCGGCGTCGCGGGTTGCGGCAGCATCTTCGACCACAGTCACGTTGAACCCGTAGTCGGCGGCGGCCCTGGCGGTGGCGTCGATGCACATGTGGCTCATGGCCCCGATGACAACGAGATCCGTGATGCCCGCGGCGTCCAGCTTGGCCTTGAGGTCAGTGCCGCGGAACGCGTTCGGGAAGTTCTTCACGACGACCTGCTCACCTTGCTTGGGCGCTACGGCGGGGATGATCTCGGCTCCGGATGTCCCGATGACGAAGAACGGCGAGCCTGCGGGGCTCTCATGCCGGACATGGATGACGGAAATGTCCTTGGCTCGAGCATCGTCGATCACCTTGACGGCATTTTTTACGGCGGCATCGACACCGACCAGTGGCCAGGAACCGGATGCTAGGTAGTCGTTCTGGAAATCGACGACGATGACAGCTTGGTTACTCATGAGTGAAATCCTTTCGATGCGTGTTTATGGACGGTGGTTGAGGACTGCGCTATTGGCGGTGCCGACAATTTTCGGGTTGGAAACGACAAATGAGCAACGACATCGAAATCGCGCTTCTCGAGTATTCCGGCGCTCAGGAAGCTGCATTGCTCGGGCTGGCAGACTTGTTCGAAATCGCAAATCAGCCTGATCGACCTCAACTCAGGGTGACGAGATGGCGGACTATCGGCGAGGAGCTAGTACCCGGCAGTAATACCGAGGCGCCGATCGTCATGATCATACCTCCCGGCAAGCTGGGGCCGGTTACTGCCGAGGTGGCTCGACCGAGCGTCTCGGCGCTGCGGCAGTTGCATGGTAGCGGCACCACCTTGGCGTCCGTATGTGTTGGTGCCTTCATCTTGGGTGAAACAGGGTTGCTGGACGGGCGATCTGCGACGACACATTGGGGAACAGCCGAGCTTTTTCGATCCCGCTTTCCGAAGGTTGACCTCGACGTCGATCGACTGGTGATCGATGACGGGGACATCATCACTGCCGGAGGCATGATGGCGTGGACGGACCTGGGCTTGAAGCTGGTTGACCGATATCTGGGCACTACGGCCATGATGAATACCGCAGGAACTCTGCTGATTGATCCTCCAGGGCGTGAACAGCGCTACTACAGCTCCTTCGTCCCAACACTGACTCACGGCGACGCTGCTATCTTGGCGGCGCAACATTGGCTTCATGCCGAATTTGCAGACAACATCAGTCTCTCAGATATGGCCAGCAAGTCAGGCTTGGAGGAGAGAACCTTCCTGCGGCGGTTTCGGAAGGCGACGCACATGACTGCAACCGAGTACCTCCAACGATTTCGCGTCAACAAGGCCCGCGAGATGCTTCAGTTTGGAGCTGATGCCGTTGAAGCGATTGCATGGGCGGTTGGCTACGGTGATGCCAGCGCCTTCCGGAAGGTCTTCATCCAAACCGTAGGCCTGTCGCCATCGGAATATCGTCGGCGATTTCGCGGGTAGCCACACGCGTCCAAGCCCTGCCGCCACTGGCAGCTTTACCTGGGCATGTGTCCAAAAGCGGTCTGACCGCTACCCACCCCGAGGCGGCGTTGGGGTAGCGGCTAACTGCGACCCCATTTCGGTCGTTAGCAGCAATCCTGCTTCGTCTCAGAAGCAGACGGAGGCAACGGGCCCATACCGGCATTACGGATCGAGGGCGAGCCGACAATGAAAGCGCTGATATTTGTCGAAGATTTCGACAGCCGCGAAGCCAACGCGTTCCAGCACGGCTCTGCTTCTCCAATTGCCGTGAGTGACGCCAGCGAAAATGTCGGTGGCTCTCAATTCGGTTCTTGCAAACTCTATAAGAGCCCTCAACGCAGCGGTGGCATACCCTTTCCCGGTTGAGGTCTCGCCAAGCCAGTATCCTAAGCCATATCGAGGCGGAGCGACTGGAACCAAGTCCATGCTTCCAACGAGTTGCCACCCCACAAAAATTCCGAAACGCAGATTGCTGTTGGTCGGCCGCTTGAACTCCGCCGCTATTCTTGCCAGTGGTGCCGCAACCAAATCCTCATAGTCTCCGTGCGCAGTCAGGTGCGCGGAATTTTCCTGAATTAGCTCGTACAACGCTAGAGAGTGATGCTCAGCCAGTGGCGTCAGAACCAAATTCGGTATCGACGTAACGAGCATCAGAACCGCCTCGTATCAGCATGATGAATTGGCCTTGGATAGTTTTCGGCTGTCTTGGCTAGCACCAGGCAGTCTGGTTTCCACCTCGCAGAGGTCGGATCGACATCAGACCCCATACGAGCCCAAAATTCTCAACCCTTTTTCCGCAGCCAAAAGCAGACTGTCGCGCCCAGTCTGATTGGCCTCAAGCCCTTAACAGAAATCGCCGCTGGGTGATTTCCGTTTCGCGGGACTGGGAGAATACTCTTACATCCGCTACTCGGTCGAAACCTAGCCGGGTCAATATCGCCGACGATGCAGCGTTGTCGTCAGCGCACGCTGCCTGGATGGTATTCAGACCAACGTCTTCCAAAGCGAAGCGCACCAGCCGCTTAGCAGCCTCAAGCCCAAGGCCGCGTCCCCAGACCGCCTGCTCGATCCAATAACCGATTTCGCCCTCGCTATCCGCGACGTCGAACACATCACAGACCCCAATCATGCGGCTATCCAGCTCAATCGCAAGTCGGTAAGCGCTGCCCTCTCGCCACTCGTCGGAGTGACTTTGGAACCAATCAGTCATTTTCTCCGTGTCAGGGGGTATTGTGGCCGAGACCAGGTTGCGGGCCACAGCGGGGTCTGACCTGATAACCAGCGCGCGCACGACATCACTAGGCACGGTCGGGCGCAGGATTAGATGCTCGGTCACCAGGCGGATGGCAGGATCATACTGCAATATGTTTCTCCAACGCAGTTGGACGAGACACTAAGGTGGACTGCTCGTGTCAACAAGGCATCCAGTGCTCCAAAGGCCGCCTCACCGCTCTCCACTCCGACCAAGATGTCCCACAAAACACGATATCGATCCAATTCTGGAAGGGTTTTCGGTTTGGTCCGCTAGTGGTTGCGGGCCAATATGGCCTTCGCCTCGTCAATGAAAGCTCGTTTTAACTCATTGTATTTTGCCCGGCCCACTGGGGCTGACGCGATTGCGGCCTCTTTCGCGGCAACATAGCGTTGGCGGAGGTGTTCGTCCCGTCTTAGGGCGTCTCGGAGTTGAAGGTTGGAGGTCCACGACTGCCCTTCAAATTCCACTATATGAAGCAAATGCGTTCGTTCGCTGGCGTCTCGACCCTTTCCGAAAATGTAGTGACCTGGGACGCCTGCGTGCTCGGCATAGTCGTATCCTAAGTTCGCTAATGGCTCGACGCACTCTGACCAGCGCTCCAGGGGACACACGCCGACCAGAATATCGATTATTGGTTTCGCTCTCATGCCTTCAACTGAAGTCGAGCCGTAATGCTCAATGCCCTTGGCGACGGGGCCCAGTGCCGCTCTGACCCGTTCACCCTCGGTGTCAAATTCCGTTTTCCAGCTAGCCTGGTAATCAACGAGAAGGTTCAAATCGTGCTTCAACCCAAGCATTCGGCCCTCATGATGCAGCCCGGAGTTCCCTGGCAGCTTACAGGCTTATTTGTTCAGAACCAGACTGACCGCTCTCCACCCCACTTGGACCAGTTCATCACCGATGGGCAGTAGGCCTGCTGGTGTGGGTTCGTAACCAAATTTCAGTTGACGATGTTGAAATTGGCCGAAACTTTTTCGATTGTGCCCTCGAAGAGGGGCATCTTTTGGTCTCGGTGCTTTCGCAAAGCGTCATCGGCAACTGTAGGTGCACGGACGTCTGCTATTGCCAGATCTTCCTCCTAAGCCGACAGTCTTCTTCCCCCAACCCACCACCCCCCTACACCCCAGTTGAAACCGTGGACCTTTCTCCTAGTATTCCGATCATTTGGGAGGATGGCATGGCCGAGGGAATTGTCCTGGCGACAATTTGCACGATGTCGAGGGACGATTGTGTGCGCCGCTTGTGCAGGCCGCGCCGGCGTTGAAGCGATTTTCTCTCTGGGGTGGCCGTTAGCCTGACCGAGGCAACGGCGCCTGAGGTCGCTCTAGTGCTCGAAGGCGAAGCTTGGTGCTCTCGTGGCCTATCATCCGGTTGGCGAGGCCATCATCGGCAAGGCCCGCAGGGATGCGGTTGGGCTCGCGCTTAGGCTCGGCGGGACACGGGTGCTGTATTCCGACATCGATCATTACTGCGCTGGATCGAGGTCGACGTCGAGGAGCTCAGCGAGTGCCTCGCGAGCCATCCGGCAACGGAATTGCTCATAATCGGCAGAACCGAAGAGGCGATGCAGCAGATTCCCCTGCGACTGCGTGAGACCGAAGTACCGGTCAACAAAGCCTATGAATTGATGTCGGGGCGACGCGCGGACTTGCTCTTCGCGATCCGCCGCATGGATCGAGCCGTTGCGATCGACCTCGCAACCTAGCGCTGCGTGGGCAATGAGTTGAGCCGCTTTGTCGATCTGGTTGGTTTTCGCCGCGACGCCGATTTCATTGGCGACAACCTGCCCAACGGTATCTGCCGCAGCCAATCTCAGGGCAGATATCAAAGACTGATCAAGCGCTTGCCCTTCGATTATGGTTGAAACACCGATCTTTATCGCGGCTTTGATGAGGTTTGTTTGAGCGGCATTGACGAAATTCTGGCCGAACGCTGCGCCCGGGGTGACGGCGCCGATGTGCGACGACCGCCAGAAAGTTGCCGGATGCATCGAGGATCGCGCAGTCCACCGACGGGTTTGGCGCAGTACCGACAGCGAGCACAGGATGGCAGCGAGCCATTGACCGACGCATGACCCTGGAGACCAATGCAGGTGCATCGCGCAGTCTGACTTGGCCGTTCCGTGCGAGGCTTCGTTCGCAGGCTTGGCTGCCGAGCGGTTCACCCGCTGCGGGCAGGGGGGCTATTGACCCCATTTCGGTCATTGCCGTTTTTCTGTCGCCATCTGAAAGCGGGCTGGCCTGGATTTGCGAAGCAACCAGTCTCTAAAATTCACAACTATGTAGGCATCAAGCACAAGCGGGTGCTCGTCATGCTCTGGCGAATGATAAACTCTCTGTCCAGCTCAGGGAGTAGTGCTCTGAGCCAACTTTAGCGCCCGAGCAATCATATCGACGCTCACATAAGGGACGAAACCAAGCCTGTCGCCCGCCCTCATACTAGATAGATAAGCTTCTAAGCGCTCCGCATCTCTCAGAATCGCGAGTGCCGCAAGGTGCCAGATCGGGCGCGCACCCGGCGCGCTGGTCGGGAGCTTGGAGTAGTCGATTAATGCTTGCCTTATGTCTTGCTCAACGGCCCATTGCCGAGCCGCCGCGCTGAGCGCATCCACCTCGGCTTCACCAATCTCTTTCGCTCTTTGCTCGGGAGGACGCAACGCGCGTACCAAGGGATCTCCATGCTGTTGCGACCGATCACCGTAGATTTCTGCGCACGCGTTTGAGAAAACCTCGGTGGTCACACTGAGGACGCAGTAGAGTACCGTCTCTTCAGACAAATTCCTAATGCCGAAGACCATTTGTATCCGTCGGTCCACAAGGTCTCGTTCAGCGAAAAAATCACCGACGTTGTCCCTACCAACGCTCCAACCCATCGCAACCAGGCTGGACGCCACTTGCTTCACATTCATTGTCCTGCTCCGGGAAAGGTCTTTACGATAATAGGTATGCCATTTGGATACCCTTGATCCTTGAGGGGGACACCAGGCCTAAGCCCAAATTGACTTGCCACACGTCCCGTGGGAATTGCATTTCCGTCTCTGATCTCAGGGAATATCTCGCTTTGTCTTATGGATAGAGAGGCATCACCCGTCTTCACCTCAATAATGCCAAAAGTGCCGTCTGGACGTTCGAAAATGATGTCTGGTCGGCACCGTCCAGTCGAGCAAGCTGCACCAAAAGACACCTCGCCCGGAGAAACCCTATTTCCTGCCTCTACAAGTTGCGCTCTGAGATCGTCAACGATGTCTTGATGATGCTTCCGTTGGTCGTTGATCGTTAGCTTAACGCCCGTGGTAGCGATCTCGAGCGCGGTCTCCATCGCTACTGAGGTATTCTGCAGACCTGTTCTAAGGGCGAGGGCTTCCACGTTTGCGCTCATGCCCCCGGCGGCGGCGCCGATAAAGAAGCCAGCCCGTCGAATATTCTGCTGCGTTTCGGGAGTGAAGCTGTTCCAAGTACCACTGACGACATTGCCGGTTCGGTCGTCGACGTACGCGATCATCTGATTGCCGAGTTCGCCAGTGGCAGCGAGACCTTCGAGCACCGCTTGGGTCTGGTCAGGGGCGACTCCATAAGCCACCTCAATGCCTGCGCTTACCGCTGCCACCGCCACTTGGGTCAGTGTGTCTTCGCCCGCAAGTATCTTATCGACTCCGCGGATGACGTCTCCTTCCCCTTCAACGGCCGCATAGCCGCCAGCCATTATTAGGGCGATGATTGCTGGGACAAAGAAGGCATTGTTTGTTGCCGCGTTCGCGCCCGCATTTCCG
The DNA here is from genome assembly GCF_001427875.1 of Devosia sp. Root685. Lineage (GTDB taxonomy): Bacteria > Pseudomonadota > Alphaproteobacteria > Rhizobiales > Devosiaceae > Devosia. Next base: position 1,362,044 of record NZ_LMHK01000002.1, read on the forward strand.
CCGGTTGCGACATCGCCTCCAAGGAGTGCAGCAGCGATGCCCCCGGCGAGCGCCGCGACGTTGACGCCCTGTGCGCGCAGCAACGCAAAATCGCGTTCCAAGGCATCAGTGTCCAAGGACCCCGTTGCCATTGCTTCTGCAAGTGCCGCCTTTGCCCAATTTGAGATCATCACCTGAGCTGTCAGCTCACCTGCAAATGCGCCAGATGCCCCTCCGACGCAGTCACCGGCCGCGAGACCTCCCGTCACGCAACCAAGCGCAGCGTGAGCGAGGAGCTGTGCAGCTGTATCGATCTGTCCGGTCTTCGCAGCGACACCGATCTCAATCGCAACTGCTTGACCTAGAGTGTCGGCCGCTGCCAGTCGAAGAGCTGAGGCAAGGGACTGATCAAGGGGTTGTCCTTCTACAGTCGTTGATACGCCAACCTTGATCACCGCCCTGATCAAGTTGGTCTGCGCCGCGTTCGTGAAATTTTGGCCGAACGTTGAGCCCGGGGTGACGGCGCCGACCTGCGCGATGTCCAAAGCACCTTGAGTCAGGCCAGCCGTAAGGATGGAACCGACGAGCGACCGAAGAGAGGCTTCGGAGCCAAGCTCGGCCAGCACTGCTGCTAGATCACCCTGGTTGTTGATCATCGAGATGGTGGTCTTTTGCAGTAGGGCAGTCACACCCGCGTCGATGGCCGCCAAGGCGATCGCATTGCCGGCCAACCCCATGCTGCCGGCGATGGACGAAGTGAGGCTCGCCCCAAGACCGGTGCCGCCGCTGACGGCGGCTACCGCCAATGCGACGAGGGCGGCGCCGGCGTCAGTCAATCCCTGATCGGAGTAGTTCCAGTTCTCCTGAGCCGCGGAGACTGCCTGCCAATCGACATCGGGGCGATCCCGCAGGTCGTCCATCCATGCGAGACCCTCAATTTGGGAAAGCTGGTCGATCGAGGCGGAAAGGTCGCCGGTTTCGCGATACTGGACAACGATCCCTTCGCTGGTCGTGATATCGAGCCCGCCCCCTGCCTGGATCATTGTGTGAACAACAGACTCGGTGTTCGATCCTGCGTCGCTGGATGTCCACCAGAGGAGGCTTTCGGTGTCCCGCGTCCGACGCTCAAAATCGCTATCGACGTAGGTAGCGAACGTCACCGAGCCATCGAGGGCCGCGAGCTCTACGGCGCCATCGGCCGCGAGGTCGGCTGCGTCCAGGAGCACGTCACCACCGGTGGAAGTGACTTCGATGTCGCCGCCAGCGGTGATACTGCCACCGGTTGTTGTGACCGATTGGCGCTGCTCGGTTGTCGTTTGGTCACTGCCGAACAGGAAACCAAAGAAGCCCTCGCGCTCAAAGGTGACTGAGCGATCGACGGTGGTGATGTCTTGCACAGCGGCGACGGTGACGTCGCCGTCGGCGGCCAGCTCCACATCGCCATCAGCCGACACCTCGGCACCGCGTAGCGTAGCGTCGCCTTGCGCTGTGAGACTGACATTGCCACCCGCCGTGACCGTCGAGAGCTCGTTATTGAGGCTGTAGCGGTTGTCGAAGCCTTCGTTGAAGGTGATGGACGATGAGGTTTCCTGCTCAAGAGCGGCGATGTTGATATCGCCACCCGCGGCGACGGAGAGATCGTCACCGGCAGAAATGTCTCCACCGATTGAGGAGAAATCTCCATCGGTCGCAATGGCAAGGTTGCCCTGCGCGACAATGGAGGCAGTCTGGTCGAGCCGATCGGCAAAGCCATTGGCGTTGATGTCGCGGGTGATGGCTGTCTGGTTGACCAGGTCGCCCGCCACAATGGAGATGTCGCCACCCGAGATCATCCCCGAGAGGTTCAGCAGCGTCCCCTCGGCATCGAGAGAGACATCATCGCCGTAGATGGCCCCGCCCAAATTCAGGAGGTCGCCGGTGAGGCCGATATCGAGACTGTCATAGGCGCTGACGAGACCGGTATTGGTCATGTCGGCACTGGCGAGGATTATGCGATTGCCCAGGAGCTGCGCGCCACCGGTCTGGCTGTCCTGCGCCGTTTGCGCCAGATACACGCGAGGCACAAGGACCTCGACGCCGTTGATGACAGCTGTCTCGTACCAGACAATATCGGAGGTGAGCGCTGCGACCTGTTCGGCGGTCAGTGCCACGCCTGGGCTCAAATTGAGATCGCCCTGTGCGACCAGTGCGTTGTCATAGAGGGCCTTGATCTGATCGTAGTCGGCATCAAAGCCGTCGAGGAAGCGGCGGCCGGTGAGCGCAGCAATCTGGTCCTGGATTATCCTGGTCTCGACATAGGCATCGCCCAGCCGCTTCTGTGTCAGATCCGGATCAAAGCCGGTCAGGGTTCCGAGGAAGCCGTCGGAGTTGTAGAATTTGGTGAGGTCGACGAATTCCGATCGCGTCTCGATGAGGTAGGGCGCGGTCGGATTGGGCACGATCTGGTGCAGGCTCCCTCCGGAAAGGTATCCCGACAGGTCGATGCTGGGCGCGGTGCCTGAATTGTTGTTCCAGGTCAAATTGACCGAGACGAGGCCGGGGCCCGTTGTGCCAATGCCCGATGATAGACCAACCTGGCCGGCGCCCTGACGAATGGCGACATTGTCGATGCGGTTCGTAAAGTCGCCCGAGAGCGTCCCGGTAGCCTGAATGGTAGAGTAGATGCTGCCGATGGTCGCGGTGGACGTACCGTAGGATGGCGCGCTCTCGATCCAACGGTGCTTCCAGCCATCCCAGCAGCCGCCGAATATCTGCAGGCTGTCGCAGTAGGTTTCTTCCCACCAGGTTCGCGTTGTGACCTGGGTGGTTTCAATCAGATCCCGGGCTGTGTTGGCGAGGGCGGACCCGCTCAAGGTGACATCACCATTGGCCGCTATCAGGCCATAGGTGTTGGTGATGGCGCCACCGGCCAGTGTGAGGCCCGAGCCGGCGAGCATGCGCGCCCGGTTAACGGTCCCGATCAGATATTCGCGCGTCACCGTTGTCTCGACGATGTACGGAATTGCACCGCTGCTGGTCGTCGTAGTTGTGGTGCCGACCGAGACACCTGTTGTGGTGTTGGCGATCGTGTCGGCCTTGATCGAAAGGTGCCCGGCATTGGCCTCGATCAGCGCGTCGGTGTTCGTAACTGACGCGGCTCTCGCAGCATTCAATCCCGCGATGGTCAAATTTTCGGCGCTGAAGATGGTGCCGGTATTGGACAGGACGCCATCAAGGCGGATGCCCATGTGTCGCTTTGCTGCGATCAGGTCAGAATTGAGCAGCCAGCCGTCAAGCTCGATCTCGAGATCGCGCCCGGCGCCGATGGCACCGGTGTTGTTGAGATTTCCGGCGTGAAGGGCGATATCGCCGCCAGCAATAAGCTCACCATCACCCAAAATGCTGACGGTGTGCGCTGCGTCAACGGAAATGGCTTCAGCCGATCGCAGGCTGCCCGAGAAGACGATGCCGCCGGCCGACGCCGCGACAACATCGCCATTTGCCTTCAGGGTCCCGGAATGGATGAGCCCGTCCGCGCCGGCGGTTAGTCTAGCTTCGTCCAGTGCCGTGAGTTCACCGCTTTGGATAACGCGTGACCCGGTAATCGACAGCGACTGACCGGCCTCAATCTTAGCGGTGTTGGAAACAACACCTGTCGCGGCGAGCAGGACAAGGTCTTCAGCGGCCGCCAGATCGGCGTAGTTGGCTATTGAGCCGCCGCTCAGCGAGAGGCCACCGGCCGCCTGCAAGCGCATAGAATTCGAAAGTGCGCCGATCCCCGAGACAATGATATCGCCACCGGCACGCAGTTCGCCACCGACAAGAGCCAGGTCTCCCGCGGACCCGATCCGGGTTTCTCCCGAGGATAGCAATTGCGCACCAGTCGCATCGATGCGATCCGCGCTGATGTCGAGCGCCGCGTTACCAGCAAGAAGGCCCGTGCTGTCCATGCCGGCGCCGACCACGGCCCCGTTGCCGAGCGTGAGATCAGCAGTTCGAAGCGATAGATCGCCATCCGACGCCACCTGCCCAAGGATCGTGCTGCCACCCGTGATCTCAGCAAGCACGGAATTGCCGCCGCGAACGATCGTATCGGCACCAATGTGCAAATCACCCGAGGCCGTAATGCTCAGGGTGCCCCTGCCGGCATTGATGGTGCCTGAGGCGTCAACGCCGGTCGCTACCAGGTCGCCATCGAGCTCGATACCGATCCCTGAGAGGGACACATCGTTCCAGGCGGCGAGATAGCCGCCATCCAATGCAAGGTCCTGGCCGGCGGACAGCCGCAGCGTGCCGCCGGAGTAGACGCCACCTTTGATCTCAAGCCGATCAGCAGCGCTTGCGCGAACGTTGCCAGATGATGAGGCTGAATTCATCACCAGCTTGCCGCTGGACGTGAGGGTCATGCCGCCGGCACCGGCGACGACGTTGTCCGGCATGCGGACGCCAACGCCGGCCTCGGTGCCCTCGAGGCTGATACGGCCTGCATACATGCCGCCAAGCGCGGAAGAATCGAGCGCAAAGGCTGGCGCCGACCCGCTGCCGGTGCCGGTCCGAGCTATCTTTCGGGCGTCATAGTCGAAGTCGTTGGGTCCGAGAAATATGCCCACATCCTTGCCATGCAGGGCGCCGTTGAGGATCGCGCTGCGGCTGATGATGTCGAAATAGTCCACACTCGAAGCATCGAGACCACCATTGCCGATTTCGACGACGCCCCCCTGGACAGAAAGCTCCGAAAGCTTCCCATTGGAGCCAATAACCGCAGTACCCGTGGTCAGCGTGGCGCGAGGGGTGTTGATGAAGCCGCAGCCATTGCAGGCAATGCCATTGGGGTTGGCGATGACAAGGTCAGCGGCAATACCGTGAATCTCGATAACGCCGGCCAAGGACGAGGCGTTGGAGCTCGTGACCTCATTGAGAATGAGGTTTGCGGCGCCACCGGTCAGGTTCGGGTTCGGATTGACGAAACCACCAAGCTGAGACTGACCGACGGAGGTGGCGTTGTTGAGAATGAGTCCCGAGCCTCCGACGTTGAAGTCGGAGTAGCGGTTATGTGAGAGGCCCGCATCGTTCGCCGGTGCGATGTTGACCATCGGAACGCCATTCGGCGCCGTCGTGATCAGGGTGCCTGTCCCAGATGGGTCGACCGCAAGAGACTGTGCGTATGCGACCACTGTAGTCTGCACGACCAGATTACCGGCAGCAAAAACAGCGAAGGAGACACGAGCAGCGCGAAGGAGGCGCATCGACCAGGACTTACGCATAACTACACTCACTAAAACCGGATCGGCGCGATACCCACGCTGAAGCGATAGACAGGCTGATTGTCGAAGGGTTGGGAGGAGATAAGGGGCTGCTCGAGGCTAAGCTCACCGAACAGCAGGCCGTTTTGCAGGCGGACGCCACCGGCTATGCCTGCGGCATTGCCGGTGGTGGCAGCCCCTGACGCGCCAGGGAAGGTCCAGCCGAGATCCAGGGCGCCGAAAAGCGTCCCTTGACCGAGAACGGTCTTGAAGGCGTCGTTATCAAAATCGGTCTTATGGGAGATCTCGTTGCGCAAGGTTATGGCGTTCTCGCTGCCAAGCACGGCACTTTCAAAACCACGTACCGACGAGGCCCCGCCCACACTCATATGTTCCGAGCTGTAGAGCGCGTCGGGGCTCCATTGGCCCCTCGCGGTCGTCGACCAGGCCATCCCATTCTGGTGCTGCAAGATGAGGTCGACCTGACCATCGACCTTGGTGAAGATTGAGAATGGATCTGCGTCGACGTCCACGCCGAGAATGGGCAGTCCACGCGAAATTCCGGCCGACGCCTTGATCAACCCGAGGCCGGCCAGCTTGTGCTCGTGCTCAAGACCGATGCGGGCGATCGTCAGATTCCTGCTGGAAACGTCAATCAGCGACCCGGCGAGAAAATTCCGGTTGGCCTTTGCGGACAGGCCCAGGATCAGGTGCGTCTTGCTGGACTGGTCGCGCGCCAACAGCTTGCGGATATCGAGTGTATGGGTCCAGCTGTCACCCGAGGATTCAAAGGTTTGCAACTGTCCTGCGATCGGTGACCGATAGCTGTAAAAGCTGGTGCCGATGTCGAAGGTCCAGTCGCCCAGTGGAAGCGTCAGCGAGGCAGTGACATTCTGAGAGCTCTTGCTGTCGCTTTCGCTATCGAGGTTCCGCTTGTAGGATGCTCGAATTGTTTCAAAGGCGCCAAAAACGTCTTCGAGCACCAGATTTGTCGCTGACTGCAATTTTCCCGTTGTGTCAGCGCCGCTATTGTCGACGCTTTGCTTCAAAGAGAGCGGGGATCCAGACGTGATCTCCACGACGCCGATGCTCGTTCCGACTTCGTCGCCGGGGCGAAAGGTCACCTTCGCATCCATGGACCCCAAGGCGTTGATCTGGTCGATGCCCTGCTCAAACTCTCTGAGCTGAACCACGCGGCCCGGCTGTGCTGGTACAGCCGCATGGCCGATAGCGCGCGGTTGACCATTTTCCAGGAGCTCTACGTCGGCAAGACGGCCTTCCATGACGCTGATATGCAATTGGCCGGAAGATAAATCCTGCTCCGGCAAATATGCGCGCGAGGTCACGAAGCCCGCATCGACATAGAGGTTGGTCGTCAGGCGAACCAACTCGAACATCTGTTCGAGCGAAAAGCACGAGACGCCTGCATGCAGTGCGGCCAGTCGGTCTTTCGAGAAGAGGCTTGCCCCATCGAAATGCACTTCGCTGACTGGGATGCAGGCGGCAGATGCGGTGCCCGTGAGGTCAGTTGGTTCTTCCGGCAGTTGCCCAGGGAACGATGGGGTAGTGCCATGGCGCTCTGCCTCCAGGCGGAGGGCCTGTTCTGCTTGCTGTTGCTGCGCATCGCGCTGCACTCGGGCAAGCGCATCGGCGTCTTGGGCCGATGCGTACTGCCAGCCGATCGGAGATAAACTCACCAACAGAACGGCGATCAGGCAATGCTTCTGAATATACCGCAAACCGAGATATCGACCTGATCAAATCAACCAATACAAAATCCGTACTAGTTTTGATTCCGTGGCGTGTCAATTTTCTATGTGACTGCAAAGGGTTGCGTTTCGTTACGTCGGATTTAACCAAAATCGTCGCATACGGAAATCTCCCAATATGCGAATTAGGACCTTCACTGTATGAACTTCGCCCGCCGAATTCCGGCGTCCGTCAAAAGTCGATTTCATTTGTCTCTCACCATGCGTTTCCGTGGGGTGTGGACGAGCAAGGGCAGGGCGTTGCACCCTTCCGAATTGAAGTGATAGCTGCCAAGGGGCAGGTACACTCAGCGGTGCACTGATGACTTTCGAGAAGTTCTTCATTCCATCGCCCGAACCCCGGGTCGAATTGGAGATCGTTGCCGCTAAGCCCGAGGGGAAAGGTCCGTTTCCAACAATCGTGTTCAACCACGGTTCGACTGGATGAGGGCAGAATACGGCCCTTTACACCAGGACCGTGGCGCCGGCCGTAGTGGCAAGCCATTTTGCCGATCGTGGTTGGATGGTGCTGTTCCCTCAACGTCGAGGGAGGGGGAAGTCAGGCGTAGCGTATGGCGAAGGCCTTGCTTCCGATGGCTCGGGCTATTCGTGCAAGGTTGAAATTGCGCTGGCGGGCTTCGAGCGCGCCGTCGAAGACGTCGACGCTGTCGTCCGGCATTTACGCGGTCGGATGGACGTGGATCACGGCAAGCTCGTCATCGGAGGCGTTTCGCGTGGCGGCATCCTGGCCATCGCGTATGCAGGTGTGAGGCCAAACATATTCTGCGGTGCCATCAACTTCAACGGCGGCTGGCTAGGGAGAGGATGTCCGAGCCACGAATTCGTCAATCCGCTGCTTTTCGAGCGAGGTGCCACGACCGAATTTCCTAGTCTTTGGCTGCATGGCAACTCTGACCAGTACTACCGGATAGAGCACTGCCGGGCAAATTTTGACAGGTTCCGGTTGGCGGGCGGGCGAGGGACGTTCGTCGCCGCACCGATGGGCCATGCTCTTATGTTCAAGCCGGCCCTTTGGGGCGAGCAAGTTGATCAGTATTTGCGCGATCTACGAGATTAGGCCTCCGATCGTGTGGCCGCTTATCTATCTGCAGTTCCAAAACCTGACTGTCGGCTTACCACCCCATTTCCGCCGTCCGCCTTCTACTCTCGTTCGCCAGCCCGAAGAGGGCGATCGAGCGTGTCCACTGCGGTGACGGCGCCATCAGGCATCTCGAGAGCTAGACCGGCGTCTAATGTCAAAATTTGCGCGACCAAATGGCAATGCACAGCGTGGCCTCTCCGCCACAGATGAACATCACGTTTATGGGAGCGATTGCTCCCGTTAAGGTTTCATGAGTAATGAATTTAATCCAGATCTGCCCGAATCTCAGGGATTCGCGGGCGTTTCCGGCGTGAGTAGGAGCAAAGATGCGTAAGCTAGTGGTCAGTCTCGTTGCGGTGCTTGCTGCGACCTCATTTGGCCAGGTGGCAATCGGCCAGGAAGTGGCCGCTCTTGCCATTCAGCCCGTTGTTATCGCTCCGCCGCAAAACGATCTGGCCCGCACCATCAAGACTGGACTTTCCTCTGCCTATGGCTCCGCCAAGACCGGCTCGCGCGCCTATGAAGAGGCGCAAAAACTCTATTTCCTCTATGGCGAACGCCATTTCGAGCCGATCTGGCTCAGCGAAGGCGCCGGCGGCAAGGTGACCTTCTCGCCCTCCGCCCAAAAGATCATCGCGCTCTTTCAAGAGGCTGGCGCCGAAGGCCTGCGCCCCAGCGATTATCTGACCGCCGACATCGACCTCACCCGCGCCAATAGCAGCGACCCCATTGCCCTCGCCGGCCTTGAAACCGCCTTTTCCGGCGCGGTCCTCCGCTATGCCAACCATCTCTACAATGGCCGCATTCGCCCCCAGTCGGTGAGCGAAAACCTCGACATCCAGCCCAAGCCGATCGATCAGGCCGCTCTTCTCGAGCGCCTCGCCCAGAGTTCCGACCCCGCCCCGATCCTTGCCGAACTCGAGCCCAAACATCCCGAATTCCTGGCCCTGAAAGCCGCACTCGCCAATTTCGGCGCCAGCACCACGGCCCGTCCGGCCCCGATCGGGGAAGGTCCGGTGCTGCGCCCCGGCAATTCCGATGCCCGCGTCCACGCGATCCGCGCCCGGCTCGAACTGCCCGCAGTCACCTCGAACCTTTACGACGACACCCTCGTCACCGCCGTCGAAACCTTCCAGGGCGGCGTCGGCCTCGAAGTCGACGGCATTATCGGGCCGGCGACCATCGCGGCCTTCAATGGCGGCAATGCCACGCGCCGCGAGGACATTCTGGCCAATATGGAACGCTGGCGCTGGATGCCGGCCGACCTCGGCCAGTTCAACGTCTTCGTCAACATCCCCGAATTCCGCCTCTCCATTCAGCGCAATGGCGTCGAGGAATATGCCACCCGCGTCGTCGTCGGCACCACCAAGAACCAGACCCCGATTTTCTCGGACAATATCCGCCACCTGGTGGTCAATCCCTATTGGAACGTGCCCTCCTCGATCATCAAGGGCGAGATCGCCCCGGCCGTTTTGCGCAATCCCGGCTATACCGACAGCCACAATATGGATCTGCTCTATAACGGCACTCCGGTCAGCCCCTGGCAGGTGGATTGGTCGCAGGTCTCCACCTCCTACTTCCCCTTCAAGGTCCGCCAGCGCCCCGGCGCCGGCAATGCCCTGGGCCAGATCAAGTTTCTCTTCCCCAACAAGCACGACGTCTATCTCCACGATACGCCGTCCAAGTCGCTCTTCGCCCGGTCCTTCCGCGCCTTCAGCCACGGCTGCATTCGCGTCGAAAACCCCTTCGAATTCGCCGATGCGCTGATGGCCAATGAGACCAAGATCAGCCGCACCTCGCTCGAAGCCCTGTTCGGCCCCTCCGAGCGCTGGGTGAACCCGGAAAAACAGATTCCAGTCCACCTCGCTTACTTCACCCTGCGCGTCGGTCCGGATGGTGCGATCCGCTCCTATGGCGATGTCTACGGGCACAATGAAAAGCTCATCGAAGCCATGGGTCTTGCCAATTCCGCCCCGCCGACCATCATGGCCGAGGCCGAAAACGTCCCCGAAGAGCTGTCGCCGTAACCGAATGTGGCTGCGGTTACGCTCAACGGTAACAGTCTGTTAGCATTTTCGCCTTGGTTGCGCCTGTTTTTGCCCTTAATAACGAAGGCGTGAGGGGGCCTAAGGTCGGTTCACACCTGGTTAGCGTTAATAAAATCGAGCGATTTTTGCGCTAACGTCCAACGATACTGGCATTGAACCGGGCAGAGTTAGGCGTGACGGGGATTTCCTTTTTGCAGCGTGGTGTTCTCTCGCGTTTTATCGCGACGACGCTTGTAACTATTTGTATGACCGGCATTTTCGCCGTCCAGCCCGCCGTGGCTGCGACTGAGCGCGCCCTCTATCTCTACTATACGCACACCAAGGAAACCTCGCGCATCGTCTTCAAGCGCGACGGCAAATATGTGCAATCGGGCCTCAACGAGCTCAACCAGTTCCTCCGCGACTGGCGCCGCAACGAACCCACCAAGATGGACCCCCGCCTTTTCGATCTGGTTTGGGAGGTTTATCAAGAGGTTGGCGGCACTCAGCCGATCAATGTCGTCTCCGCCTACCGCTCCCCCGCCACCAATGCCATGCTGGCCGACAAGTCTTCGGGCGTTGCCGACAATTCCCAGCACATGCGCGGCACGGCCATGGATTTCTTCATTCCCGGCGTGAACCTGTCAAAATTGCGTGCCGTTGCAATGAGTAAGCAGGTTGGCGGCGTTGGTTTCTACCCAACCTCGGGCAGCCCCTTCGTCCATCTCGACGTCGGCTCCGTCCGCGCCTGGCCGCGCATGACCCGCGCCCAGCTCAAAGAAATTTTCCCCGACGGCCGCACCATGCATCTGCCGACCGACGGCAAGCCGCTCTCCCAGGAAGGCTACAACATCGCCCTCGCCGAGTGGAAACAGTGCCACGCCTATCCCTGCAATGGCCGCAGTTCCTCGGGCACCATGGTGGCCGATTCCGGCGGCGGCAGCGGCGGCAAGACGCTGATGGACGTGCTCTTTGGCGGTAAGCCGGGCAATGCCCCAGCGCCGGTCGCAGCGGCAGCACCCGCCCCTATGCAGGTCGCCGCCGTGGCGCCGCAGACCGCCACCTCCGACCTTGCCCCCGTTCCCGCCCCACGCCCGGCCAGCATGATGGTTGCAGCCGTAGCAACGCCGCAGCCTTCCGCCGTGGCGCCCGTTCCGGCCGACCCCGCCTTCATGCCCTTCTCGACCGTCGGCAGCGCGCCGCTCGACGCCGCGGAGCTGACGACGCCCGTTATTGCCCCAATGCCGGCGATGAAATCCGAAACTCTGCGCGTCGCCACCGCTGCGGCCCTGCCCGCCGGCGATGCCGTCACGGCTCTTGCCGCGTTGACCGACGCACCCGTTCCGATGCCGCCGCTCCATGCGGCCGAGCCCGAAGTCACGCTCACAGCCTATGCCGCGGCACCAGCCGGTCTCGGCCGCCCCGTGATCGCTTCGCTAGGTCCGACCGTGACCGGCTCCATTCCCGCCACGCCCGCGTCGCGCTCCGTTCTTGCCTCGGTCGGTACGCCCATGCCAACCGAACTGACAGCGCTGCCGCCCTCGCAGACGGAAATGGCCAACCTCTTCTCAGGCACTTTTGACGCCGTCGAAAGCGCCAAACCATCCGAACTCGTCGCCGCTCTGACCAGCCACGTTTCGCGTCCGGTCGCCGCCGGCATGCGCAAGCCCGACCTCGTTGCGCCCGATTTCGAGCACGTCGCCGATGTCTTTGCCGCCCCGGTGAGCCTGAGCTCCAACCACTTCGCGGTGATCTTCGATCGTGATGAAGCCGATTTCGATCCCACCCCGGAAATGGGCCGCTACGTCATCGTCATGGGTGCCGGGGAAGACACGACCATGGGCGGAAATCGCCGTTTCGCACCCTCGACCAACTAAAACGCTGGCAACGCCGTATCGGCGCCACTTTCTTTGATTTCAAGCGTTTGGTGAGACCGGCACCTTGCCGTGCCGGTCCTTGCATTGGCACGGTCACGCGCCTAAAGAACGTTCTGCTGCCGCCGCTTCCCAAGGAGCCCTCGCTTGGCCGAAAAGCCGCACACGCCGTTGCTCGACACGGTTCAAACGCCCGCCGATCTGCGCGCCCTGCCCCGCGAGCAGTTGCGCCAGCTTGCCGATGAACTGCGCACCGAAGTCATCGACGCCGTTTCCGTTACCGGCGGCCACCTCGGCGCCGGCCTTGGCGTCGTCGAGCTGACCGTAGCGCTGCACGCGGTTTTCGACACCCCACATGATCGCATCATCTGGGACGTCGGCCACCAGGCCTATCCGCACAAGATTCTGACTGGCCGCCGCGACCGCATGCGCACGCTGCGCCAGAAGGACGGCCTTTCCGGCTTCACCCGGCGCGCCGAAAGCGAATACGATCCCTTTGGCGCTGGCCACTCCTCGACCTCGATTTCCGCAGGCCTCGGCATGGCCGTTGCGAGCGAACATCTCGATACGCCACGCAATGTCGTTGCTGTCATCGGCGATGGCGCCATGTCGGCCGGCATGGCCTATGAAGCCATGAACAATGCCGGCGACATGGACGCGCGGCTCGTCGTCATTCTCAACGACAACGACATGTCCATCGCGCCCCCGACCGGCGCCTTGCGCGCTTATCTCGCCCAACTCGTCTCAAGCCCGGCCTATCGCGGCACGCGCGACGCGGCAAAATCCGTGGTCAGCAAACTGCCGCAGTTCCTCTATGAACCGGCGCGCAAAACCGAGGAATTCGCCCGCTCCTTCTTCACCGGCGGCACGCTTTTTGAAGAGCTTGGCTTCTATTATGTCGGCCCCATCGACGGGCACAATCTCGACCACCTGCTGCCCGTGCTCGACAATGTGCGCGAGATGGAAAAAGGCCCCGTCCTCGTCCATGTCGTGACGAAGAAAGGCAAGGGCTATGCCCCCGCCGAAGACTCGGCCGACAAGTATCATGGCGTCTCAAAATTCAACGTCATCACCGGCGCCCAGACCAAGGCGCCGTCCAACGCGCCATCCTATACGTCGGTCTTTGCCGAAACGCTGATCCAGGAAGCGCAGAACGACAAGCGCGTCGTTGCCGTCACCGCTGCCATGCCCTCGGGTACCGGCCTCGACAAGTTCGCTGAACTCTTCCCCGACCGCATCTACGATGTCGGCATCGCCGAACAACACGCCGTCACCTTCGCGGCGGGCCTTGCCAGCGAAGGCATGCGCCCCTTCTGCGCCATCTATTCGACCTTCCTGCAGCGCGCCTATGATCAGGTGATCCACGACGTCGCTATCCAGGGTCTGCCGGTGCGCTTTGCCATCGACCGCGCCGGTTTCGTCGGCGCCGATGGCCCCACCCATGCCGGCAATTACGACAATGCCTATCTCGGCGCCATTCCCGGCATCGTGCAGATGGCCGCCGCCGACGAAGCCGAACTCCGCCATATGGTGGCAACGGCATCAGCCTATGACGCCGGCCCGATCAGCTTCCGCTATCCCCGTGGCGATGGCATGGGCGTCGACATGCCCGCCCGTGGCGAAATCCTGTCCATCGGCAAGGGCCGCATCATCCGCCAGGGCAGCACGATTGCGCTCCTGTCCTATGGCACGCGGCTGGGCGAAGTGCTCGCCGCCGCCGACAAGCTCGCAGCCCTCGGCCTCAACCCGACCGTCGCCGATGCGCGTTTCTTAAAGCCGCTCGATGAAGAGCTAACCGCTCGTCTCGCCCAGACGCACGACGTGCTGATATCAACCGAGGAAGGCGGCCTTGGCGGCTTTGGCAGCCACGTGGCGACCTTCCTCGCCTTGAACGGCCTCCTTGACGGCAAGGTGCGTTTCCGCCCGCTGATGATCCCGGATCGTTTCGACGAGCATTCGAGCCAGAACGACATGTACGCCGCCGCGGGCCTCGACCGCGCCGGCATCGTCCAGACCGCTCTCACCACCCTCGGATATGACGAAGCCGCCATGAAGGCGGCCCTGGCTCAGGCGTAAAGCCGCGGCCTAAAAAGCCCCAAACCCACAGTGTCATTCCCGCGAAAGCGGGAATCTCCGTTTTCAGCCTTTAGCAGAGATTCCCGCTTTCGCGGGAATGACACCGTGGTTGGGAAAATGAGGCGTTCTGGCCTTACTTCCAGGTAAAAGCCCGCGTCACAGCATAATTGAACACCGAGCTCATGATCGCGCCCGAAAGGCCCGCTACAAAAGTCTGGTGATCCCACTGGTAGATCGCGTTGGCGACGGAAATATTGGCGATGCCGCCCAGCGCGCAGATCGCACAAAAACTGAGGAAGCCGGTAATCAACCTGCGGCCCTTAAGCTTGCGATCGGCATAGGTCAGGTTGTTATTAAGCACAAAATTCCAGGCCATGGCGATCATCGTCGCGGCGATCTGGGAAATCAAAAACTCCGTCGTCTGCGACACCACCTCGCCCTGGATCAGCACCGAGGTGAAGAACCACAGCGTGGCTAGGTGCACGACGACGCCGGTGCCACCAACGAGACCGAAGAGCAAAAAACTCGGCGGCAACGCGCCGCCAGTCATCTTCGATACCCAGAGACCCAAATACTGGATCACGATCAGCGGGTTCATCTTGCTCTCGCCCGCATGGCGCGGGCGGAACGTATAGGGCACTTCGGCGATCTTCAGCGGCTTGCCCATGCGGGCTGACGTCACGATCAGGTCGATCAGAATCTTGAACCCATCGCTGGCAAGCTTCGGCGCAGCTTCAAGCGCCGCCTCCCGACGAATGAGAAAAAACCCGCTCATCGGATCGCTCACCGCCTGCCCGGCGATCATGCCGGCAAGACGATTGGCAAGATTGCTGCCCGAAAGCCGCGCCTCGCTGAGACCATCGCCGGCCGAACCGCCCTCGGCAAAGCGCGACCCGACGACGAGATCGGCGCCGCTCAGCGCTTCCGCCAACATCTGGGGAAGGATGGTTTCGTCATGCTGATGGTCGGCATCGATCACGGCAACATATGGCGCGGCCGTTACCGCCATGCCCTCGATACAGGCCGAGGCAAGTCCCCGCCGACCAAAGCGTCTGACGCAGCGGATATTGGCATAGACCCGGCTCAACTCGTTGACAACGTCGGCCGTCCCATCGGGACTATTGTCGTCGACGACGATCATTTCCCAGGCGGTATCGCCCAGCGCCAGCGCAACCTTTTCATAAAGCAACTCGATGTTGCCCCGCTCATTATAGGAGGGGACGATGACGGCGAGCTGCGGGGGGCGAAAATTGGTGGGAAGTGCGACGCTGGCTTCTTGGATAGGGCCGTTCGACATTTTCTTGAGCACTCTGGCTGCGGGCATCCCCCTTAAAAGCACGTCACGCACTTAAAGTTGCGTGGGATAGATTTCATGGCAGGGTTGCGTGGCACGCAGATGTGGCCCGCCGCGCTTTGTGTCACTTCACCCTTTCCCCATGGCAGGAGGCGCCGTGTATCCCCCCAGTATCGATTTCAGGCAGGATAGGCCCAGCGCGCTGATCCTGCTTTTGCCGCTCGTTTTCGTTCTGAGCGGCACGCTGATCCGCTTCCTCGCCTTCCGCTATGCTCAGCCCGATACCGAATGGACGCAGTATTTCAGCGCACTCTGCCGCTGGGATTGCACTTGGTATGTCCGCATGGCCGAAACCGGCTACGACACTTTTCCGGTCCCCTCGCGCGTCAATGCCGGCAATTGGGCGTTCTTTCCGTTCTATCCGATCCTCGTCGGGCTGATCGGCAAGCTCATCCCCCTGCCCACCATCGTTTTGGCGAGCCTTCTCTCGATACTGACGGCCTATGCCGCCGTCGTCGTGGCCTGGCCGCTGCTGGGCCGGAATATCCGCGCCTATACGCTCTACGCCGCCTTCATGCTGTCCGGCCCCGTCTCGTTCTATTTCACCACCTTCTTCACCGAGGTGATGTTCGTCCTCCTGACGACGCTGGTCTTCCGGTTTCTTGGTCGCTCGGACTATCTCGGCGCTGCCGCCGCATCAGCCCTCCTCTCGGCCACCCGCATCGTCGGTGTCTTCGCCTCACTCTCTATCGGCATCAAGGCGCTGATGGACTATCGGCAGGACAAAGGAACCTGGCGCGGCATCCTCGGCGGCCTTCTCGGTCAACCAAAACTGGTGCTTGCCATCTTCATCTCGCCGCTCGGCTTTTTCACCTATATGGCCTTCCTCAATTATTGGGTCGGCGATGGCCTCGCCTTCAGCCACACCCAGCGCGCCTGGGGCCGGCAGATCGCCAATCCCCTGACCTATCTCTGGGAAGGTCTCGTCAATTGGCCTGGCGCTGGTGCCCTCCTCAGCAATTCCCAGATCCTGGCGCTCGCCGCCATTGTCGGCCTCGGGCTCACCGCAGTTCTCGCCTGGCGAAAACAATGGCCTGCCGTGGTCTTTTGCCTCTTCTGCATCGTCATTCCACTCGCCGCCGGCCTTGCGTCGATGCTCCGCTTCATGGCCGGCATGGCCCCGATCACCATCACCGCGGCAACGCTTCTGGGCAAAAACCGGGTCGTCTTCGCCGTCAGCCTTGTGGGCCTCATCATCGGCGCCTGGTTCGTTACGCTCGCCTGGCTGGGAGGCAATGTTGCGCTTGTCTGATCGCTCGCCCCTGGCGCTTGGCGCCTATGCCTTCGCCGCTATTATCGCGCTCGTCGAGCTGACCATTCTCTGGCAAGGCCTACACCCCAGCGTGTCCGCGGACTATCGTGCCTACTATATCGACCGCACGACCACCTGCCTGCCGCAGCCGGTCACCGGCGAATATGTGCTGGGCGCGGAACTCGATTTCCGCTCGGACGGCGACGAAACCCGTGAACTACGCCCCTGTGGCTGGACCGGGACTGCCGGCGACGGCGCCCATTCGGTCGGCGAAACCTCGCGCCTGCGCTTTGCAGTAAGCGCGCCCGGTGCGCTGACACTGATGCTGGAATTGACCGGCGTCACCCTGCCGGGCCCCGCCCAGCAACGGGTTCTGATCTCGGCCAATGGCAAGGAAATCGGGGAAATTGCGGTAACGCCCGACAAGACCGAGCGTTTTGCCATCTCAATCCCGGCAAGTGCCCGGGACGATGATGGCTTTGTCGACATAAAACTCGACTATCCCGACGCCATTTCGCCGGGCAAGCGGGTCGCGAACACCTATTGGCGCTCGGTAAAACTCACCGCCGCTTCGCTCAGCCCGGCATGAGCAGATTTGCTCAGCCCGGCAGTACCGGGCTGAGCTGGGCAAAAATCAGTCGGAACCGCCTTCGATCATGCCGAGCGCCGACATGTAAAGTTCGAGTATGGCTTCCTGCTCCATGCGCTCATTGGCGTCCTGCTTGCGGATCGTCACGATCTTCCTGAGGATTTTCGTATCGAAACCGTTGCCCTTGGCTTCGGCATAGATTTCCTTGATGTCAGCCGCGATCGCGGCCTTTTCTTCTTCCATCCGCTCGATGCGCTCGATAAAGGCGCGGAGCTGATCCTGGGCGACGCTGTCTTCGACGGCCATCGTAAACCTCTTTTTGTTCTGGCTGTCTTGAACCCCAAGGGCTCGTTCGGTTCAAGCCCTTGACTGGCCGATTCTCCCAAGAAGCACGAAATGCATGCCCGCAATTCGGTCAAATCCAGTCATTAGCCATTGACCGCACTTGTCGCATCGGCTCAAACACTCCCGGTATCTCCCATGACCAATGGCCCGCTCTTGCACCGCTTCTGCCTCGGCTCGACGCTTTTGCCGCTTCTTGCTTGTGGCTTTTTTTTAAGCCCGGTCGTGCCCGCCTATGCGGATCTGCGCATTTGCAACGAGACGGCAAATATCCTCTCCGTGTCCCTTGGCTATCGCGCCGAGCGCGGCTGGATGAGCGAAGGCTGGTGGCAAACCCCGCCCGGCGATTGCCGAACCCTCTATCAGGGCGACCTGCAACGGCGCTTTTATTACCTCTATGCCGTCGACGATATCGGCGGCGGCGCCTGGGATGGCCAGGTGTTCATGTGCACGCGTGACGAAACCTTCACAATATTCGGGGTTGAGGATTGCCTCGCGCGGGGCTATGAGCGCACCGGGTTCTTTGAAATCGATACCCAGAACCGGACGGACTGGACGCTGCAGCTGACCGAAAGCGCGGGCGCCCCCAATGTGGTCGGTCCGGATGCCGGTGAAGATCTCGAAGAGCCAGCCTTCCTGGTTGACCCCGAAAATAATGCCGATCAGGTGGTACCTCTCCCGCCACCACCTCCAGACAGACAGAGCACGGATACGCAATGAGACGGATCAGACGCGCAAAGATCATCGCCACCCTCGGGCCTGCCAGCCACGAGGAAAAGATGATCGAGGAACTGGCCAAGGCCGGTGCGGACGTTTTCCGCATCAACATGAGCCATGCCAGCCACGAAGTGCTGCATCAGACCGTTGCGCGTATCCGCAATGTCGAAGCGCGCCTCAAGCATCCGCTCGGCATTCTCGTCGACCTGCAGGGCCCTAAGCTGCGCGTCTGGAAGTTTGCCGAAGGTTCGGTCAACCTGGTCCAGGGCCAGAAATTCACGCTCGATAGCGACAAGAACGACACCGGTAATTCCGAGCGCGTCTACCTGCCGCATCCGGAAATCATCGAGAGCGTCTCCGTCGGCGACCGTCTTCTTTTGGACGATGGCAAGCTCCAGCTCAAGGCGACTAAAGTCGGAGGCGGCGTCATTGAGACCGAAGTCGTCTATGGCGGCAAGCTGAGCGACAAGAAGGGCGTGTCCCTGCCCGATACGCTGCTGCCGACCGGCGCCCTCACCGAAAAGGATCACGCCGATCTTCTCGAAGGCCTCAAGGCCGAAGCCGACTGGATCGCGCTTTCCTTTGTGCAGCGTCCTGAAGACATCATCGACGTTCGCAAGATCGTCCAGGGCCGCGCCGGCGTCATGGCCAAGATCGAAAAGCCCCAGGCTATCGATCGTCTCGAAGAAATCGTAAAACTCTCCGACGCCATCATGGTCGCCCGTGGTGACCTCGGCGTCGAACTGCCGCTCGAAACCGTTCCGGGCCTCCAAAAGCGCATGATCCGCATGTCTCGCCGCTATGGCAAGCCGGTGGTCGTGGCAACGCAGATGCTCGAATCCATGATCACCGCGCCGGTCCCGACCCGCGCCGAAGTCTCGGACGTTTCCATCGCCGTCTTCGAAGGCGCCGATGCGGTCATGCTCTCGGCTGAGTCGGCCTCGGGCCAGTACCCGATCGAAGCCGTCGCGACCATGAACAAGGTGGCCGTTGCCGTCGAAAGCGACGCCAACTACCGCAACATCATCCGTGCCGCCCAGACCGAGCCGGAAGCAACCGCCGCCGACGCCATTTCGGCAGCGACCCGCCAGGTTGCCGAAACACTCGATCTCGCAGCCATCGTCACCTACACGGCCTCCGGCTCGACCGGCATCCGCGCTGCCCGCGAGCGGCCCAGCAAGCCCATCATCGTGCTCTCGCCCAATATGCGCACCATTCGTCGCATGTCGGTGGTCTGGGGCGTCCATTGCGTCCAGACCGAAGACGCGGTGAGCCTCGAAGACATGGTCGATCGCGCCTGCGTCATCGCCTACCAGGAGGGCTTTGCCCGCCCCGGCGACCGCATCGCCATCACCGCCGGCATTCCGCTCGGCACACCGGGCGCCACCAACATGCTCCGCATCGCCTTCGTCCGCCAGGACGGCGCCGGCTCGAGCTAAGGTCTTTTGCACCTGAATTGAAAGAGGCCTCGGACATCGTCCGGGGCCTCTTTTTTTTGGAATAGCTGGCGTGATCGAAGGGCCGGAGTCGACTCCATTGCGGGCATTGCCCCTCGGAGAAAACCGACAGGAAGCGGACGCTTGAGATAGACTCAATCCGACCCAAAAATGCGCGCTACCAGCGGATAGCATTCACTGCAAACCACTACTGCGGACCTCATCTGCCTCCCGTGGGTGACTGGTGATCACGATCCTGTCGGCCATCCCCTCGTTTGCGAGAAAGTCGAGCAAATCCAGCATCGTGCCCGCAGGGGCTGTTCCAAAGTCGACCGTCAAATACCAAAGCTGCCCATTCGTTTCGACGGGCGTCGCAGAGTGAATGGCATTCGCCGCCCGATTGGTAGTTCTTGTATCACCGATGTCCAGCCATGAGGTCAGCAAGCCTTCCAGCTTCGCTAGATCAGGCAACGGACGGTCGAATGCGATCTGGGCAGAGCACCAAGTGAATGGATAAATCTCGATAGTCACGGGGCCGAGCTGAAAGCCCGATGCCTCGAATGTCTGCGACGGATCGAGCCAAATTTCATAAGCGTGGGGTGGTCCATCCGCG
The DNA here is from genome assembly GCF_001427875.1 of Devosia sp. Root685. Lineage (GTDB taxonomy): Bacteria > Pseudomonadota > Alphaproteobacteria > Rhizobiales > Devosiaceae > Devosia. The sequence continues at coordinate 1,382,375 of NZ_LMHK01000002.1, forward strand.
CTATTTTCCATCAAGTCAGCCCGTATGAAACGGTAGGGATATGCGAGCGCATCAGTGTCTACGGAAATCAGTACTTCCCGAGCATATCGATTTGTCTTGGATGACATTTCTTCTGCAACGGCCTCGAAATGAGCCACGTAGCGATCACGCTCGGCAGAAATGATGGAATCGATCGACATGGCCAGGCACCCCTCTCACTGATTGTTCTCCGATAACACATCACGGAATGGCTAATCTGCGAAACTGCGCGCAGCAAATATTCAAGGGCACCAGCGTATCGCTCGCCTTACCCAACTTACATTCCCAACCAACCTTTCGCGTTTCTCGCCGACTTTTCCCGGCTTGGGCCGGTCCAGCCGATCTACCTATGTCGTCTTTCACATTGCAGGGGTGGCAAGCGGACTGTCCGCTACCCGCCCCATCCTCGCCAAAAACAACAAGGCCCGCATTTGCATGCGGGCCTTGTCGATACTCTTCGCGGTGAACGCTCAGCCCTGGCGGGCCTTAAAGCGCTTGTCCACCTTGTTGATGATGTAAACGCGACCGCGGCGGCGGACGAGCTTGTTCGCGCGGTGGCGCGTCATCAACGCCTTCAGCGAGTTGGTTACCTTCATCGGTCTAATTCCCTGGTCAAACAAAAGGGGCGCCAAGGCGCCCGAAAACTTGCGCTCTTCATAGGGAAAAGGGTCGGCCCTGTCAACGCGCCCGGCAAAGAGATTTACCCCTTTCGACTCCGGCCTTCCCCTCTATCCGTTAACCGGCAGGTCAGCCTTGTCAGGCTAGAGTTTGCGCCGGTTCCAGGGGGCTGGGAATGGACAGAATAGTCAAGCACGGCGTCGTGGTCGCCGATCCGGTAGAGAACATGGCGTCGCTTATCGGAGCCATGGTGCGGGGCCTTGGCCATCGCATGGTGTTGGAAATTACCAACCCGCGCGAGCTGAAAGCCGTGCTCGACAGCCGCTCCTATAGCCTGATCATCCTCGATGACATGATGGGCTCGCCGGACGCCGTCGAATTGGTGCGCCAGATGCGGACCGATATCGACAGCCCCAACCGCACCACCGCGATCATCATGATGTCATCGGCGCCCGACATTGCCCGCATTGCCGAAGCACGCGATGCCGGGGTCAGCGAGTTCCTCAAAAAGCCATTCTCCGCCACCGATCTGCAAAAGCGCATTGCCGGCCTCGACATCAAGCCGCGCGAATTCATCGAGGCGCCCGAATATGCCGGCCCCGACCGGCGGCGGCGCAAGCTCACCGCCGGCATTGAGGATCAGCGCACTATCACCGAGCCCGAGACTTAAGCGCGCGGCTTCGGCGCGTTACGCGGCGGCATGTCGTTTGAATAGATATTGTGCAGGCCGACATTGAGAATGTCGCGCTCGCCACAAAGCGCCATGGTCGTGTCGAGTTCCTTGCGGATGATCTCGAGCACGCGCGTCACGCCCGCTTCCCCGCCCGCACCAAGCCCATAGAGCATCGGCCGGCCGATAAAGGTCGCCCTGGCGCCGTAAGCCAGTGCCTTGACGACGTCCTGACCCGAGCGAATGCCGCTATCGAGATAGACCTCGGTCTGCTTGCCGACACGATCGACGATCTCGGGCAGCACGCGAATGGTGGATGGCGCGCCATCGAGCTGCCTGCCGCCATGGTTGGAAACCACCACCGCATCGGCACCATTATCCACCGCTGCCTGTGCATCGTCGGCATCAAGCACGCCCTTGACGATCACCGGACCGCCAAAGCGCTCCTTGATCCAGCGCACATCGCCCCAGTTGAGCGTCGGGTCGAACTGACTCGCCGTCCAGGCCGAGAGCGAGGCAAGGTCATGATCGCCACTCACGTGACCGACGATATTGCGGAACGTGTGCCGCTTGGTCCCCAGCATGCGCGCACACCAGAGCGGGTGCTGCATCATCTGCCAGATCGAATAGGGCGTGAATTTCGGCGGCGTCGCCAAGCCGTTCTTGATGTCCTTGTGCCGTTGCCCAAGAATCTGCAGGTCCATGGTCAGCACCAGCGCCGAGCATTTGGCCGCCTTGGCGCGATCGATCAGGCGATTGATGAAATCGCGGTCGCGCATCACATAGAGCTGGAACCAGAATGGCGCCGTGGTGTTCTCGGCCACGTCCTCGATCGAGCAGACGCTCATGGTCGAAAGCGAAAACGGAATACCGAATTTCTCGGCTGCTTTCGCCGCCTTGATCTCACCATCGGCAGTCTGCATGCCCCCGGTTGCAGCCGGCGCAATGGCGACCGGCATGGTGATTTCCTTGCCCAGCATCTTGGTCTTGAGGTTGCGCCCCTCAAGGTTGACCGCCACCTTCTGGTTGAGCTTGATCTTGTTAAAATCGCTCTCGTTCTCGCGATAGGTGCTCTCGGTATAGGAACCGCTATCGGCATATTCGAAGAACATTTTCGGTACGCGCCGCCGCGCCACCCGCATCATTTCGTCAACGGTGAGAATCTTGTCGATGGCGGTCATGGAAGAGGCTCCGAAAGCGGGTTCGACTTGCCCTAGCAACTAACATGTTAGTAGTCAATGTGGCTGGAAAACGGTCTACGAAATGGGCTGCGCCGCCTTGCGCCCCAACACCAGCGTCGAGAAAATCACGAGGAAGGCGAAGATGACCATGCCGCCGGCCACCACATGCGCCTTCTCCCATTCGAGCCGCTCGACGAAGTCATAGATGGCGATGGACAGCACCTTGGTCTGTCCCGGAATATTGCCCCCAATCATCAGCACGACGCCGAATTCGCCCATCGTATGGGCAAAAGCCATGATGGACCCGACGAGATAGCCGGGCATGGCGAGGGGCAGCACCACGCGCACAAAGCGCTGCCGCGCCGAAGCGCCCAACGTATCCGCGGCCTCCATCACATCAGCATCGATGGAAGCAAAGGCATTGCGCAGCGGCTGCACCATGAAGGGCAGTGAGGCAATCGCGCCGCCAATCACCAGCCCGCCAAAGGAAAAGGCTAGCGTCCGCGCGCCCCAAAGCGTGGCAATCGCCCCGCCCGGACCATTGGGCCCGAGCGCCAGCAGGAGATAAAATCCAAGCACGGTCGGCGGCAGCACCAGCGGCAGGGAGACCACGGCCCCAACCACCTCCTTACCGCGCCACTGACTGCGCGCCAGCCACCAAGCCAACGGGGACCCGACCAACAGCAGCACAACTGTGACACTAGCGGCCAGCGCCAGCGTCAGGAGAACTGCGGAAAGAAGCGGGTCGCTACCGGTCATGGCACCGAATAGCCCGCCGCCTCGATCACCGAAACCGCCTCGTCGGATTTCAGAAAATCAAAAAATGCCAGAGCGGCCGGATTGGTCTCGCCGGTCTTGAGCAGCACCGCGCCCTGCGCGATCGGCTCATGGAGGTCCCCCGGCACCAGCCATTGGCCGGCCTTGCCCAGCACTTGGCTTGCCGCAACAAACCCGAGTTCGGCATTACCGCTTTCGACAAATTGCAGCGTCTGGGAAATGTTTTCGCCTTGCACCAGTTTCGGCGTCAGCGTTTCCAATAGGCCGAGCGCGGTCAGGGTTTCCACCGCCGCCTTGCCATAGGGCGCCGCCGCCGGATCGGCGATGGCGAGCTTGTTATAGTCGCCCTCCAGCGCGGCTACTCCGTCCGTCACATCGCGGCCCGGCGCATAAAGCACCAACCGGCCTTCGGCATAGATAAAGAAAGTCCCATCGACACCAAAACCCTCGTCGATCGCCTTTTGTGGACGGGCCTCGTCAGCCGCAAGGAAAATCCCGAACGGCGCCGCCTGGGTGATCTGAGTATAGAGCTGACCGGTCGCGCCGAAGCTCAACGCGACCTGATGCTCGCCCTTCGCTTCAAAGATTCTGGCCAGTTCTTCCGCCACCGCGGTGAAATTGGCCGCGACAGCGACGTTGACGGTCTCGGCAAAGGCGGGGACGGACGTGGCGGCTACAATGGCAAGAGAGAGCAGCAGACGGGACAAGAAAGCCTCCGATATGTTCAACTGACCATATCGATGGATGAAACACCCCACCTTCGCAAGCGATATGTTCATCAGGATATATCGGAAATCAGCCCGCGCAATGCGACAATGTCTTCGGCAATCGCCGCCTCGGTCGCTTTCTGCATAGCACGATAGCGCGCCAGCACCTCTTCCCCGAGCGGGGTCAACCGCGCCCCACCCTGGTCGGCCCCACCCCGCGCCGTCTCCACCAGCGGCCTGCCAAACCCCTCATTGAGCGCCTGCACCAGGCCCCAGGCCCGCTTGTAGCTCATGCCCATTTCCTTGCCGGCAGCAGAAATGGACCCCGTCCGGGCAATCCCCTCAAGGAGATCGGCCCGGCCGGGGCCAACATAGGCTTTATCACTAAGGACAATTCGGAGATGGCCGAGGCCGGAGGGGCGCGCAGACTTGTTCATGCGATCACCCCCCCAAAAAATGCTACCCCCGCAGCGCGCTCGCTTCCTTCGCCAGCGCCTCGATCCGCGCAAAATCGCCGCTCGCCAGCGCGTCGGCCGGCATGATCCAGCTGCCGCCCACGCAGATGACATTAGGCAGCGCGAGATAGGTCTTGGCCTTGACCACATCGATGCCGCCGGTCGGGCAGAAGGTGATATCGGGCAGCGGCGAGGCAAAGGCTTTCAGCACCGGTGCACCGCCCAGCGCTTCGGCCGGGAAAAATTTCAGGAACGAATAGCCCCGCTCGGCCGCTGCCATGGCTTCGGTCGGGGTGCCGATACCAGGCAAGAGCGGAATGGCGACATCATCAGCCGCGTCGAGCAGCCTTGGCGAAGCGCCGGGCGACACCATGAAGCGGCAACCGGCGTCGACCGATGCCTTCATATGGCCCGCGTTCCGCACCGTGCCCGACCCGACGATGGCGCCGGTTACCTTGGCCATTTCTTCCATGACTTTCAGCGCATTGGGCGTACGCAGCGTCACTTCCAGCACCGGCAGGCCGCCGGCAACCAGTGCCTCGGCCAATGGCCGCGCCTGCGAAACATCATCGAGGATGATGACGGGCACGACGGGCGCCAGCGAGAGAATGGAACGAATGGCGTTTGCGTCCTGCGGCATGGGCATCACTTCCAAAAGGCAAAGGAAAGGTTCGCCGAAGGGTTAGGCCCAACCCCTCTTTCCTGCAAGCCCGCCCCGCAAAAAAGCGCGCTGACCTCAAGCAAGGTTGCCTATGTCGCTGCGCAACCGTAAATAGTGCCCAGGCCCCGCAAGAGGAGATCGCACCATGGCACTAGACGGCTTCACTCTCGACGGGCTCAGCATCACGCTGATCGGCCTCGGCATTCTGCTCATTCTGGTGCTGTTTGCCGGCGCCAAGACGATCCCGCAGGGTTATAATTATACCGTCGAGCGCTTCGGCAAATATACCCGCACGTTGAAGCCGGGCCTCAATCTGATCATTCCGTTCATCGACACGATCGGCAAAAAGATCAACGTCATGGAACAGGTGCTCGACGTTCCCCACCAGGAAGTCATCACCCGCGATAACGCCTCCATCACCGCCAATGGCGTGACCTTCTATCAGATCCTCGATGCGGCAGCCGCCGCCTACGAAGTGTCCAATCTCGAAAACGCCATCCTCAACCTCACCATGACCAATATCCGCACGGTCATGGGCTCGATGGACCTCGACGAACTCCTCAGCCACCGCGACGAGATCAACGAACGCCTGCTGCGCGTCGTCGATACCGCCGTCTCGCCCTGGGGCGTGAAAATTACCCGTATCGAAATCAAGGACATCGATCCGCCCAAGGATCTCGTTGAATCCATGGGCCGGCAGATGAAGGCCGAGCGCGAAAAGCGCGCCACCATTCTCGAAGCCGAAGGCAGCCGCCAGTCCGCCATTCTCAAGGCCGAGGGCGAAAAGCAAGCCCAGGTCCTCGAAGCCGAGGGCCGCAAGGAAGCCGCCTTCCGCGACGCCGAAGCCCGCGAACGCTCCGCCGAGGCCGAAGCCAAGGCCACCCAGATGGTCTCCGACGCCATTGCCTCGGGCAATGTGCAAGCCATCAATTATTTCGTCGCCAATAACTATATCGAGGCCCTCGGCAAGATCGCCACCTCGCCCAACCAGAAGGTGCTGATGTTGCCGGTCGAGGCATCAAGCGTCATCGGCGCCATTGGCGGCATTAGCGAAATCGCCCGTGAAGCCTTTGGTGGCGGCGCGCCGACGGCAGCCCGCCCGACGTCGCGTCCGCCGGCCGCCGGCCAGCCGCCGCGCGAACCCGGTCAGTTCTAGCCCGGGGGCAATCCATGGCGCTCATCGAGTTCCTCGCCGCCAATGCCCCCTGGGCCTGGATCATAGCCGGGCTCGTTCTCCTCGCGCTCGAACTCGTCGTGCCGGGCGGCTATCTCCTCTGGCTCGGCATTGCCGGGCTGATCACCGGGCTGGTGGTGCTGTTCGAGCCCATCGCCTGGCCCTTCCAGTGGTTGATGTTCGGCGTCCTGGCCCTCGTCGCCATTACCCTCTGGACACGCTGGAGCCGCAACCGCCCCAGCCAGTCCGATCGCCCCTATCTCAATCGCCGCGCCGATAGTTTTATCGGCCACGAAGCCGTGCTCGAACAGCCCATTGCGGGCGGCTTCGGCCGTCTTGCCCTCGGCGACACCATCTGGCGCATTGCCGGCCCCGACTTGCCCGCAGGTCAACGCATCCGCATCGTCGGGAGCGAAGGCGCCGTGCTGCTGGTCGAGGCGGTTTGAGACAGAAAGCAAGCATTCGTTAACCATAAGCTGAAAGGATCGCGCGCGGGGCATTCTGTCTGCCCCCAGTTTTTCGGAGCGCGGTTTGCCTTTCTCGCAGCACACCAGAAGCCTGGCCCTCAGCCTGGTTGCCGGCCTCATGGCCGGCACGGCTATGGCTGCGCCTGCGCTGCTGCAAACCGAACCGCTCGATGAGACGGCGACCGCCAGCGTCACCGCCCCGGCCCGCCAGACCGTCTCCGACCCCGCCCTTTCCAATGCTCGCCTCCGACCGGGCGTCTACCCGGCCCAGCCGGTTCCGCCCGAATTTGCAATTGGTCCCGAAACCAGTCAAAGCGCCCCGCTCGATTGGTCCGTCGGCCTGCGCGGTACCTATCTCAGTTCCAACGGCGAAGGCAGCTTCGTCGCGCACCTCTTGCCGCGCTTCACCTATACCCACGCTGGCGGGATCGCGACTATCGTGGTCGATGGCAGCGCCGATATCGCCAAGACCGGCGGCCAAAACCTGCCGACCCTCACCTCGGGCGGGCTCTCGATTTCAGGTTCCGCGCCGATCGATTCGGTTACCACCGCGTCAGCCTCCGCAAATATCGGCCTCACCCAGGACCTGCCGGGCACAGCCGGCCTTTCGCCCTCGATTCTAACCCCGCCGCAGGTTTTCACCGGCGGTGGTGAAGTCGGCGTCACCCGTCAGTTTGGCCGCTTCAATCTCGGGCTCGGCGCCGGCGTAAACCGCACCGTCTATGGCCCGACCGAGCGCAGCGATACCGGCCTCACCGACAATTCCGAGCAAAATTATTGGGCCGCCAGCGCCAATCTCCGGCTCGGCTATCAGGTCACGCCAATCCTTGAGGTTTTTGGACAAGGCGAACTGCAGCGGGACATTTTCGACACGCCGACGGCCAGCTTGGGCGTCTATCCCAATGCCACCAACCGCTCGCTGCGCGCCGGCATTGCCGGCAAATGGAACGACATCTGGTCGGCCAGCGCCTCGGTGGGCATTGGCGAACGCGTCTTCGACGAAGCAACGCTCGGCGCCATCCGCGCCCAGCTTTATGGCGCCGAAATCAGTTACACCCCTGATTCGACAGTGAAGCTAACGGCCGGTCTAGAGACCGCGCTCGCCCCCGCTGGTGCCGATAACCCGGGCAATGCCCGCATCCAGTACACCGCCTTCACCAATGCCCAATATACGGTCAATACCTGGCTGCGCCTGCGCGCCTCGGCCAATTGGAGCAATTCCGAACTCGTCGGCACCGGCACCACCGAACGCCGCCTCGGCCTCGGCGCTGGCGCCGACTATGTTTTCAACACCCATACGAGCCTGAACGCCGATTACGGCTACGGCAATACCGACAAAGCCAACGGCAACACCCAGACCCATCAGGTGAGCCTGGGCGTCACGATCGCGCGTTGATCGCGCTTAGAGCTGCTCTTCGAGATCGAGCTTGCGCAGTTCCCGAATGAAGCCGGGGCGAATGTCGTCGCGCTCGAGCGCATAGACGACATTGGCCGTGAGAAACCCGATCTTGGAACCACAGTCAAAGCTCTTGCCGGCATATTTGACGCCGGTAAAGCTCTGCTGGTGCATCAGGTTCTGCATGGCGTCAGTCAGCTGGATTTCTCCGCCCGCACCCTTGGTCTGCTCGGCGAGCAATGAGAAAATCTCCGGCTGCAGGATATAGCGGCCCGAAATGATGAGATTGGACGGCGCGTCTTCCTTTTTGGGCTTTTCAACCATCTCGGTGAGCTTGAAGCCCGTATCCGGCCCCTCGCCCCGCCCGATAACGCCATAGGAACTGACCTCGTCATGCGGCACTTCCTCGACCGCAATGACATTGCCGCCGGTTTCCTCATAGGCATCCATCATCTGCTTGAGCACACCCGGCTCGCCCTTGAACAGCATATCGGGCAGCAGTAGTGCAAAGGGATTGTCCCCCACGATATCCCTGGCGCACCAGACGGCATGACCAAGCCCCAGCGGTTCCTGCTGACGGGTAAAGCTCGTGCGCCCGGCCGAAGGCAGGTCCTTCTGCAACTCACGCAATGCCTGGCTCTTGCCGCGCACTTCGAGGGTGGTTTCAAGCTCGAACTGGCGGTCGAAATGATCCTCGATGACACCCTTATTGCGGCCGGTGACGAAGACGAAATGTTCGATCCCCGCCTCGCGCGCCTCGTCCACCGCATATTGGATCAGTGGCCGGTCTACGACGGTCAGCATCTCCTTCGGCATTGCCTTGGTGGCGGGCAGGAAACGGGTTCCGAGGCCAGCGACGGGAAAAACGGCAGTGCGGACGCGTTTGGACACGGATTATTCCTTGCTTGGTTATGCGCAACTTAGGCGTAGACCTAAATCGACATGTGTTACATATCGTTTCACAACAAAAGGGCTTTTACGGCGGGAGTACGGCCAATGACGGTTTTGGTCACAGGTGGTGCAGGCTATATCGGCAGTCACATGGTTCTCAATCTGGCCGATGCCGGACAGGACGTGGTTGTCCTCGACAATCTCGTCACCGGCTTCGATTGGGCGATAGATGGCCGGGCCCGGTTCGTCGAGGGCAATGCGGGCGATATCGACTTCGTCGTCAGCCTGATCGAGAAATACGGCATCACCGAAATCATCCATTTCGCCGGTTCGATCGTCGTTCCGGAATCGGTAACCAATCCGCTCAAATACTACGCCAACAATACCGCCACCTCGCGCAACCTCATCGAGGCAGCCGTCAGGGGCGGGGTAAAGCACTTCATCTTCTCCTCGACCGCCGCCGTCTATGGCATGACCGGCCTTGCCCCTGTCGTCGAAGATACCCCGCTCAACCCGATGTCGCCCTATGGCCGCTCAAAACTCATGACCGAGTGGATGCTGGCCGATGTCGCGGCCGCCCATCCCATCACCTTCGGCGTCTTGCGCTATTTCAACGTCGCCGGCGCCGATCCGCAGAAGCGTTCGGGCCAGTCCACCCCGCTTGCCACCCATCTCATCAAGGTCGCCTGCCAGACAGCCCTTGGACAGCGCGAAAAGATGGACATCTTTGGCACCGACTATGAAACGCCCGACGGCACCTGCGTGCGCGACTATATCCACGTCACCGACCTGATCGCTGCCCACGCGCTCCTCCTCAACCATCTGCGCAAGGGCGGAGAAAGCACTACCCTCAATTGCGCCTATGGCCAGGGCTATTCGGTGCGCCAGGTCGTCGAAACGGTCCGCAAAATCTCCGGCGTCAATTTCCGCGCCGATGAAGGCCCCCGCCGCGCCGGCGATCCAGCCTCCATCACGGCCACTGGCCAAAAGGTGCGCGCACTCCTCGGCTGGCAGCCCAAGCATGACGATCTCAACGAAATCGTCGAAACCGCCTATTCCTGGGAACGCCACCTGATGACCCGCAACCGCTGAGGTTTTTTCCCATGCGCCATCTCGTCGTCCTGCTCGTCTTGCTGATGACCGGTCCGGCACTGGCGCAGTCGGATTTTTCCGCGTTTCTCGCGAGCCTCAAAAACGAAGCCGTGGCCTCGGGCGTCAGCGCCTCCTCCTACGACGCGCTGACATCAGGCCTCACGCCCGATCCGCGCGTCCCAAAACTGGTCGAAACCCAGCCCGAATTCACCACTCCGGTCTGGGATTATATCGAAACCCGCGTCAATGCCGGCCGCATCTCCCGTGGCCAGACAGCCCTTGAGCGCAACGCCCCGCTCTTTTCAACCACCGGCCAGCACTTTGGCGTCGATCCCTATCTGCTCGGCGCCATCTGGGGCATCGAAACCGACTATGGCGCCGTCCTCGGCAATGCCGACCTGATCCGTCCCATCGTCCGCTCCCTTGCCACCGTCACCTTCCAGCACCGCACCCGCTATGCCGAGGACAAGGCCGATTTCTTCGCCGCCCTGCGCCTTGCCGAACTCAACGGCGGCACTTCCCCGATTGGCTCATGGGCCGGCGCCATTGGCCACCTGCAGGTCAATCCCACCAATGTCATCGCCCATGGCGCCGACGGCGATGGCGACGGCCGTATCGACCTTCACAATTCCCTCGCCGACGCCCTCGCCACCTCGGCCAAATTCCTGCTCGACCTCGGCTATCAGCCCGGCATGGACTGGGGTTTCGAAGTCGATGTCCCCCAAAACTTCGACTATCTCCTCGCCAGCCGCGACCAACTCCGCCCCCTCAACTTTTTCGCCGAACGCGGCATCACCCGCGTCTCCGGCCGCCCCTTCACCAATCCGAATACGCCGGTCTTCCTCTACGTCCCAACCGGCCATACCGGTCCCAAATTCCTGATGACCGGCAATTATCTGGTCCTGAAAGGCTATAATTTCTCCGATAGCTACGCCATGGCCGTCGCCCACCTGACCGACCGCCTCAAGGGCGGTGGCAGCTATGTCACGCCCTGGCCGCGCAACACTGCCTTCCCCGACCTCGCCCAGCGCCAGTCGATCCAGCAATCCCTCAAAACCCTCGGGCTCTATGACGGCGCCGTCGATGGCCGCCTCGGCCCCATCACCCAGGCGGCCTATGCCCGCTTCCAGGCCGCCCATGGCGAGATCGCCGACGGCTTTATCACCCGCGCCGCGGCAGAGGCATTGTCCAGCGCCACGCGGTAACGCCACGGCGAGCGCATGGTTTTGTTGACCTCTGTCTGCTAGACCGAAAGAACATTTCGGACCGAGCCATGAAGCGTGTTTTTGTTTTCCTGCTGATCGCCCTCTTCGCCACTATCGATGTGGCGCCGGCTTTCGCGCAGGCAGAAACCCGCGTGGAAGTCGCCCAGCAGCAAAAGCGCCGCACCCTGTTCGACGTCCTGTTTGGCGCCGAGCCCCAGCAGGCCCCGCCGCCGGTGCAGCAAACTCAGCCGCGCAAGGCCACCCCCGCCGCCCTGCCGCCACCAAAGCCGCAGGTGGAAAAAGCCGCAGACGCCACGCGCCTCGCCGTTTTCGGCGATTCCCTCGCCGTCGATCTCGCCAAGGCGCTCGAGCGCTTCTACGCCGAAGACCCCAATCTGGTGGTCATCAATCAGGGCGTCGGCTCCTCCGGCTTCGTGCGCGATGATTATTTCGATTGGAACAAGACCATTGGCGAGCAGATCGCCGCCGACAGCTTTGACCTCGCCATTGTTATCATCGGCGTCAACGACCGGCAGGAAATCCGGGTCAATGGCCAGTCCTACAATTCCCTGACCCCACAATGGACGGCCGCTTATCAAGCCCGCCTCAACGACTTCCTCGGCCAACTCCGCGCCGCCCGCAAACCGGTGATCTGGGTCGGCCTGCCGCCTATGTCGAAGACCGAATATTCCGCCGCCATGAGCCAGATCAGCGCCCTCTACAAACTGGCGGCTTTCTCCGGCGGAGCCGAATATCTCGATATCTACGAGCGCTTTCTCGGCGAAGATGGCAAATATTCGTCCCAGGGCCCCGACGTAAACGGCCAGAACGCCCGCATGCGCAAGGATGACGGCATTCACTTCTCAACCGCCGGCGCTGACAAACTGGCTTTCTACATCAGCCAGTCGATCCGCACCTTCTATCGCGGTGGCGGCATCACCGTTGCTGTAGCGGATCCGCTCCTCGGCACCGACGCCGCCGCCATGCTGCGCCCGCCCTATCAGGGCCAGGGCCAGACCCGGCTCCTCGAAGTCGCCGGCGCCGTCGTTCCGATCAGCCGCGCCCCCCAGCGCGCCGCCGATCTGCTCATTGCCGCTCCGCAACCGGCTGCGGACATGGGCTTTTCACTCGAACAGTTGATGGCCGCCCCCATCGGCCGCGCCGACGCGTTTGGCGTGGGCATCAACCCCAGCGAAACCGAGAACGAAGGCCAGGAGTAAGACGTCGTGGTGGATTGCCCGTTCGGTGATTACATCACCGCCCCGACCTGCCACGGCACAAACTCATTATCCCCATAGCCGAGCTTTTCCGACTTGGTCTCTTCGCCCGAAGCAACGCGCAGCATGAGATCGAAAATCTCCTGCCCCTTGGCCTCGATGGAAACGCCTTCGACGATATCGCCGCAATTGATATCCATGTCGTCGGTCATGCGCCCATAAAGCTCGGAATTGGTCGCGAGCTTTATGGAAGGCACCGGCTTGCAGCCATAGGCCGAGCCACGACCTGTGGTGAAGGCCAGGATATTGGCGCCACCAGCCACCTGCCCCGTCGCCGAAACCGGATCAAAGCCGGGCGTATCCATGAACACAAAGCCCTTTTCGGTCACTGGCTCGGCATATTCATAAACCGCCGTCAGCGGCGAGGTGCCGCCCTTGGCCGCCGCCCCCAGTGATTTTTCAAGAATCGTCGTCAGCCCGCCCGCCTTGTTGCCCGGCGAGGGATTGTTGTTCATCTCGCCGCCATTGCGCTGGGTATAATCCTCCCACCACTTGATGCGCTCGATCAACTTTTCGCCCACTTCGCGGTTGACCGCGCGGCGGGTCAGCAGGTGCTCGGCCCCATAAATCTCCGGCGTTTCCGAGAGGATCGCCGTACCGCCATTGCGCACCAGAATGTCGGCGGCAACGCCGAGCGCGGGATTGGCCGTGATGCCCGAATAGCCATCGGACCCACCGCATTGCAGCGCCAGCGTCAATTCCGAAGCCGCAATCGTTTCGCGCCGCGCCCGCGCCGCGATGGGCAGCATTTCCTTGATCTTCTCGACACCCCATTCGATCATCTTGGCGGTGCCGCCGATCTCCTGAATGGTCATGGTGCGGAACGTATCCGTCTCGGTCATGCCATAGGACTGCTTCATCCGCTCGATCTGGAACACTTCGCAGCCGAGGCCCACCAGCAGCGCCGCGCCAAGATTGGGATTGGCTGTATAACCCCACTGCGTACGCCGCAGAATCTGATAGCCCTCGCCCTGGTTGTCCATGGCGCAACCCGTGCCATGAACGAACGGGATAATCCCGTCGATCTCGGGATAATCGTCGAGCACGCCCGAATTATTGATCGCCTGCGCCATGAATTTCGCGACAGTCGCCGAGCAATTCACCGAGGTGAGAATGCCGATATAATTGCGCGTGCCCACCTTGCCGTTCGAACGGCGATAGCCCTGGAACGTCGCCTGGTTTGCACCAGTCAAAAACTCGACCGGAATCGCGCCTTGGGCAAAAGCATAGTCGTGGCTTAGCGTACCGTCTGGCCCACCCATGCCGCAATTGTGCTCATGCACCCAATCGCCAGCCGGAATACCGTCCTTGGCAAAGCCGATGATTTGCCCGAATTTAACGATCGCCTCGCCCGCCGCGATCGGCCGTACCGAAAACTTGTGCCCGCGCGGCACCCGCCGGACGATGGAAACGCCCTGCGCCGTTTCCGTGCCGACATCGAGATTGGCCAGCGCCACTGCGATATTGTCGGCGCTATTGAGCGTCAGGGTCTTGCCTTGCGGGCGGGTCATGGTCTCGGACATCGGCGAATTCCGCGGGGTATGAAGGTCTCAACTCGTGGCTTGTCGCCGTCCCGCATCGCAGTCAGATTGGGGCCATTGCGGTACGGCTGCACACTAACTAACATGTTAGCATGAACAACCATACAAGTTCCTATTCTTTTTTGACACGGCCTGCGACGCTCACGCGCGGCAATGTGACCGCGGAGGTCACCCAGGCCCTGCGTCAGGCCATCGTCACACTGGCCTTGCCGCCCGGCGCAGTGCTCGACAAGACAGCCATCTGCGCCCAGTTCGAAGTGTCGCGCTTCCCGGTCAGCGAAGCCTTTGCCCGGCTTGCCGAAGAAGGCCTCGTCGACATCGCCCCCCAGCGCGGCTCCACCGTATCGCTGGTCAAAATCGCCGATGTCCGCGAATATATGCTGATCCGCAAAGGCCTCGAAAGTGAAGCCCTGCGCGTCCTCATCGGCAAGCACGATGCCGAAGTCATTGAAGCGCTCCACGCCAATATGGCCGACCAGCGCGACGCCGCCGCCCGCGACGATGCCGAAACCTTCCACCAGATCGACGTCGCCTTCCACGACATCATCTTCCGCACCATGCGCATGACCAAGGTCAAGGCGATCATCGACAAGGCCCGCGCCAATCTCGATCGCGCCCGCCGCATGATCATCACCCCGCGCCGCCTTGCCCTCACTATCGCCGAGCACCAGGCCATTCTCGATGGCATTGTCGCCGGTGACACGCCCCAGGCCATCGCCGCCATCCGCGCCCATATCGACGCCGTCATGGTCGAACTCTTCGCCTTCGCCCAAGACAATCCCGGCATCTTTGCCGACGGCGCCGAAACCGTCCTCGACGCCGATTATTTCCCATTCGGCTGAGACGAACAGAACATCTCCGGAGACCAAAAAAATGCTGAAAAATATTCCGCCGCTGCTCGGCCCCGAACTTCTCGCCACCCTGCGGGCCATGGGCCATGGCGACGAGATCGTCATTGCCGACGCAAACTTCCCGGCCGAATTCCTCGGCCCACAGGTCCACCGCGCCGACGGCATTTCCGCCACCGATATTCTCGAAGCCGTCCTGACCGTCATGCCGCTCGATGATTTTGTCGATCAGGCCGCCATCGGCATGGCCGTCGTCGGCGATCCCCATGCCCGTCAGCCCATCTACGACGATTTCCAGCAGATCATTACCCGACACGAACCGGGAATGACCTTTTCGACGGTCGAACGCTTCGCCTTCTATGATCGCGCCAAAAAGGCCGCGGCCGTGATCCAGTCCGGCGAAACCCGGCTCTACGGCAATATCGTGCTCAAGAAGGGCATCATCCGCCCCAAATCGTAAGAAGCGAACGCGCGACACCAAAGTCGCACTCGACAGACTAACATGTTAGCCTCTATCAGCGAGGCAAGATAAGAGGAGCTCTGCCCCATGAAACTGCTTCGCGTCGGCCCCAAAGGGTCGGAAAAGCCCGCCATCATCGCCAAGGACGGTTCGATCCGTGACCTCTCCGGCGTCGTCGCTGACATCGGCGGCTCGACCCTGCTGCCCGAAGGCCTCGCCAGGATCGCCGCCACGGACATCGACCTCTTGCCAAAACTCGACGCCGCCGAACGGATCGGCCCTTGCGTGGCAAACGTGGGAAAATTCATCTGCATCGGCCTCAACTATGCCGACCACGCCGCCGAAACCGGTGCGCCGATCCCGGCCGAGCCGATCATCTTCATGAAGGCCACCAGCGCCATCATCGGCCCCAATGACGATGTGATCATTCCCAAGAATGCCATCAAGCCCGATTGGGAAGTCGAGCTTGCGATCGTCATCGGCAAGGAAGCCCGCTACGTCGAAGAAGCAGATGCCTTCGACCACGTCGCCGGCTATTGCGTCTGCAACGACGTGTCCGAACGCCACTTCCAGAGCGAGCGCGGCGGCACCTGGGACAAGGGCAAGGGCGCCGACACTTTTGGGCCCATCGGCCCCTGGCTCGTCACCAAGGACGAAGTCGCCGATCCCCAAAACCTCTCCATGTGGCTCGAAGTCGACGGTCACCGCTATCAGAACGGCTCCACCAGGACGATGATTTTTGGCGTCGCCAAGATCGTTTCCTATGTCAGCCAGTTCATGAGCCTGCAGCCCGGCGACGTCATAACCACCGGCACCCCGCCCGGCGTCGGCATGGGCATCAAGCCCGAGCCGGTCTGGCTGAAAGCCGGCAATGTCATGCACCTCGGCATCGAAGGCCTCGGCGAGCAGAAGCAGAACGTCAAGGCGTACAGCGCCTAGATAACAGCCTACAGTTGATACGATCGGGGCCTCGGCGATCTCGCCGGGGCCTCTTTCACTTGAGGCGTGGCACCGGCCGCAACTACGTAGTTGTGCGGTTGGTGGTACTGCTTAAAGATAGCGGAACGTCGGGGGGCGTTTCCGTGTCAAAGCTTGTCATCTTCACCAGTCTGGACAGACCGCTGCTTAATGGTGGCTCCGAGGCGTTCCCGTGTGGTCCAAACACCGCACCGGACTTTGAGGCGCGGCTTGGCGCGCAGGTCATAGTCGCCTCTATTCTTCCGGCTGAACAAGGCTATGTGGCGCTCGGCACCCTCAATGGCCTGCGAACGGATGACGCCGGCAACACCCTTGTCGACATCGCCGACCTCCGTCTCTTCCCTGAACCCGTGATGTTCGTCGAGAACGCACCCAGCCGCGATGGCATCCATGATCTATCCGAACCCCTGTTCGACCAGATCATTGCGCGGGCCCTCGGCCACGCCGAGATCGACGATGCCCCGGCCAGCGACGACTTTGTTGTCGCCATTTATCAATTCACCAGCCAGTTGGCGCGCCAGCAGCAGAAGCGCTGTAGCTTCTCCGACGTTACAACCGAGATTGGTGTCGCCTGCGTCATCCGCCCGCTCCATAAGGGCGGCGCCTTACACGTCAGCAATTTCCTGTTCCTCGACCCCGAGCCCGGGGTCCTGTTCGAGCACTTCGCCTGGACGGTGGGGCCGCAATTCGAGATCATTGTCGATATGCATGCGGTCCGTCCCGATATTGCCGACACGGTCAATCGCACCGGCATGCTAGCGCTCAGGGACGCCATTGCAGCCTGGCCCGATCGCGAGGCGCTGGCCTGGCACCGAGAACAGTTTTTTGCGCGATTTGAGGCCAAGGGCCAGCCATAGCGCGCTAGCTCGGGTGTGTGGGGATTCATGTCAGGGCGAGGCGAAAACGGTGGTTTTCGAGAAGTGATGAGCACCTTGGCAAAGGTCCAGTGGACCTTTGCCGCGAAGAACGCCCGGAGAGCTACGCTCGCAGGGCTATGCGCAGCGTACGTTCGGTACGTGAGGACCGGAAGCCCAGAAAACCGGCGTTTGCAGCCCGTCATCACGCGAATACCACACACCCTAGTCCGCCAGCAGATACGTCGCCACAGCCCTGCGATCATCCTCGGTCCAGAACGAGGTCGAATCCTTGATGACCTCGCCCATCGGTCCGCCCAAGACGTCAAAGCCCGGGGTAAACCCATCCTGGAGCGTCTGCGCCAGGGTTGCCACGTCATAGCCCTCCGCCACCAGTGCTTCACGCGTCAGCGCCGGCGCGCGGCCACCCGTACCGCCGGGCGACCCGGCAAAGGCCTGATCCCATTCAAGCGCCCCCAGCCCATTGCGCGGGGTATGGCAGGCAACACAATGGGCGGGTCCCATGGCGAGATATTTTCCGCGATTATAGACCGCGTCCTTGCCTGCCTCCGGTTCGAAACGGCGCGGGGCAAAGAACAGGTTCTTCCAGCCCGCCATGATCAGACGCATATTGAACGGAAACGGCACCGAACTCTCCGCCGCCGGCGCCGGGTCAGGCTTGGTTTTCATCAGCGCCGCGTAGAGATCGACGACATCCTGGTCGCTCATCAGCGCATAGTTTTCATAGGGAAAGGCCGGGTAGAGATGCCCCTGCGGTCCCATGCCGTTGCTGAGCGCGTCCGAAAACTGCTCCAACGTCCAGGCCCCGATCCCGGCATTTCGGTCCGAGGTAATATTGGGCGGCACAAAAGTACCGAAAGCGGTTTTGAGCCCCGCCCCACCGCCCAGTTCAATCCCCCCGGCCGCCGCATCCGTGTGGCAGGCAACGCAGCCGGCGAGCCGCATGACATAGTCGCCGCGTGTCGCGTCCCCCACCATAGTCAGGTCCCGCTCCGGCCCCGCCACGGGCTTGAGGAAATAGACCGCCGTCGCCACACCGGCCACCGCGACAACGGCAAGACCCACCCAACGCTTCTTCATGACTGTTCCCCGGCTAGTCGGCGCGATCACACCAGAGCCCGCGGCAAACCGCAATGTCAGGCACGGTCAACTGCTTGCGAGGACGGCATCCACCTGAGCGCGCGTCGGCGGCTTGCAGCCCTTTTCCGCACAGTTGAGCCCGGCCACCACGGCGCCGAAGCGCAGCGTCGTTTTGAGCGCTGCCGCGTCGAGCATGCCCAGTTTCCCCAGCTTCAATGCGCCAGTTTCGTTGAGCCAGGTGAGTATCCCCGCCATCAGGCTATCGCCCGCGCCCACCGTATCGCCAAACACGGGCGGCGTATAAATGCCCGCCTGGGCGCTGGCGACGTTGGAAAAAGCGCGCGAGCCATGCTCGCCGAGGGTAACAACCACCAGTTCGCAATTGGGCCGGTCGAGCAGGAGCCGTGCATGCTCTTCGATGCTCACGCCCGGCTCGAGCCATTCGTGGTCTTCTTCGGAAAGCTTGATGATATGGGCGAGATCGAGGAAGGTTTCGAGGCGCTGGCGATAGCCGTCCTCGTCGTCCACCTTGCGCACATTGATATCAAACGAGATCGTCGCGCCGCGCCCGATAGCGGCCTTCACCACCGGCAGCCATTTTTCCGCATCCTCTTCCAGCATCGGGGCAAAACCTCCGATCTGGTAGAGCTCGATCGATTGCGGCAGCGCTGCGAGCAGGCCTTCGCGCGTAAAGGCGCGATCGGCGCCGCGCTCGAACACATAGCTTGCCTGCATCTTGGCGTTAAAGGTGATCACCGCCTTCGTGGTCGCCTCCGCCACGCGCTCTTTGAGCAGGACTTCGACCCCGGCCTCGGCCAGTGGCTTGAGCAGCAGGTCGCCATATTCGTCCTGGCTGATCGGGCACAGAAAGCCGGTTGCGTTGCCGAGCTTGGCCAGCGCAATCGCGCAGTTGAAGGGCGATCCGCCCGGCAAAGCCAACCGCTCGGCTCCCGGTACCGCCGACACAGGCACCAGATCCACCAGGCTCTCCCCACCGACGACGAACATGCGCTTCTCCTTTTTGGGCCGTTGCAGCGTCATACCATTCGGGCAAGAAAAGTCACCAGCACCGCGGGGCTTTACGAAAAAGCGCGCCAGTATGGCGTTGACCTCATTTCTGGATGATGTTCAATCGCAGGCAGATCGCTTGTCAGGGTTCTTGAGAAACCCGGCAGCGTCATACAAGAGGGAGGATATCGCGGTGCAAGGGCTCGCCGTGCTCGTCCGGGGCATCAGCGCCATTAATTGGCTGGTCGGACAAATTCTGAGCTGGCTGGCGCTTGCCTGCGTGCTCATCTGCTTCACCGTGGTGGTGCAGCGCTATTTCTTTCATGTTTCGGTCCTGTGGATGCAGGATCTTTACGTCTGGGTCGGCGGCGCCATGTTTACAGGGGTGGCGGGCTTTGCGCTGCTGCGCGATGACCATGTGCGGGTCGATATCTTCTACCGCCCCGCCTCCATCCGCAAAAAGGCGATGGCCGACCTCTTCGGCGTCGTCGTCTTCCTTCTGCCCTTCATGTATGTCGTCATCCAATATTGCTGGACAGCCGTCGCCCGCTCCTGGAGCTATTCGGAAGGCTCGGCAAATATCGGCGGCATGCCGGGTCTCTTCGTCCTCAAGAGCTTCATCATCGTCTTTGCCGTTCTGATCGGCCTTCAGGGCATTGCCATGGCGCTGCGGTCCATCCTCGTCCTAGCGGACAAGGAAGACCTCCTGCCCCCCGACCTCCGCTACAAGATCGATGCCCCCAAGGAAGCCCATTGATGGATCCCGTTCTTATCGGCGAAATTCTCGCCGCCCTCATGTTCCTGGGCGTCATCGGCGTCCTCATGCTCGGTTTCCCGGTCGCCTTTTCTCTCGCCGGCACCGCCCTGCTCTTTGGTCTCGTCGGCTGGTGGCTCGGGGTCTATGACCCTTCGAATTACGGCTCGCTGGCCGGCCGCTATATCGGCCTCATGACCAACGAGGTGCTCGTCGCAGTGCCGCTCTTTGTGTTCATGGGCGTCATGCTCGAGCGCTCCGGCATTGCCGAGCAATTGCTCCTCACCATGGGCAAGCTGTTCGGCAATCTACGCGGGGGCCTCGGCCTTTCGGTCATTCTGGTCGGGGCGCTCCTCGCAGCCTCGACCGGCGTCGTCGGTGCCACTGTCGTCACCATGGGCCTGATCTCCCTGCCCGCCATGTTGCGCGCCGGCTACGATCCCAAGCTGGCAACGGGCGTCATCTGCGCCTCAGGCACGCTGGGGCAGATCATTCCGCCCTCGACGGTCCTGATCTTCATGGGCGATATGCTTTCGGGGATCAACGCCCAGGTGCAGATGGAAAAGGGCAACTTTGCGCCCGAGCCTGTTTCGGTGGGTGCCCTCTTTGCCGGCGCCATCATCCCCGGCCTGCTGCTTGTCTGCCTCTATGCGGCCTTCATGATCTTCAAGGCCATCACCGATCCCAAATCCTGCCCGGCAACCCCGGTGCCGGAAGCGGAAAAGGCCAATCTCGGTCGCGAAATCGTCACCGCGCTATTGCCACCGCTCCTCCTGATCATTGCCGTCCTCGGCTCGATCCTTGGCGGCATCGCCACCCCCACAGAAGCCGCGTCCGTGGGTTCTGTCGGCGCCATCCTCCTCGCGCTACTGCGTGGCAGGCTCAATTTCGGCATTCTCAAGCAGGTTGTCGTCTCCGCCGCCACCATCACCTCGATGGTGTTTATCATCCTCTTCGGCGCGGCGGTGTTTTCGGTCGTCTTCCGCATGATGGGCGGCGACAACCTCGTGCACGAGTTCCTCTCATCCATGCCCGGGGGCGCGGTCGGCGCCATCATCATCGTCATGCTGGTGATGTTCCTGCTCGGCTTCATCCTCGACACGTTCGAGATCATCTTCATCGTCATCCCGATCACCGCCCCGGTGCTGCTGGCGCTCGATGTCAACCCGATCTGGCTGGGCGTCATGGTTGGGGTCAATCTCCAGACCAGCTTCTTGACCCCGCCCTTCGGCTTCGCGCTCTTTTATCTGCGCGGCGTTGCCCCCTCCTGGGTCAGCACCGGCATGATCTACAAGGGCGTCATCCCCTTCGTGCTCCTGCAGATCGTTGCGCTCTTCATCCTGTTCATGTTCCCGCAACTCATAACCTGGCTGCCGGACATGTTGTACTAGGCGGCAACGCCACTCCCAAAAACAAAAAGCCCGGGCAATTGCCCGGGCTTTTCTTTAGCCGCTGAAGGCTGCCTATTCGTACTTGATGTATTTTTCGCGGGCCGACAGATAGGGCATGTCCGTGCCCTCGGTGCGCTGGCGCAGAAGGTTGAAGGAGGTGACAAAGCTTTCGGCCACTTCCTTGGTCAGGGCATCGCCACCGTCGCGGATTTCCGCAATCAGCTCCATCGATGCCTTGGCGCCGGCCTCAAGGATTTCATCGGGGAAGCGGCGAACCTGAACCCCATGCTCGGACACGAGCGCATTGAGGGCGCGTGGATCATTCGCATACATGTCCGAAGCGACGTCGTCATAGGAGGCCTGGGCGCAGACCCGGACGATTTCCTGCAGGTCTTCCGGCAGAGCCTGATACTTGGCCTTGTCGACGACGATTTCGGTAGCCAGGCCCGGCTCGACGAAGCTGGGGAAATAGTAATTCTTGGCGATCTGATAGAAGCCAAGCGCGAGGTCGTTGTAGGGGCCGACGAATTCGGCCGCATCGAGCGTACCCGATTGCAGCGCGGCAAAAATTTCGCCGGCAGCAAGATTGGTCACCGAAGCGCCAAGCTTGCCCCAGACCTGTCCGCCAAGGCCCGGCGTGCGGAAGCGCAGCCCCTGGATATCGGAAAGCCCGGTGAGTTCATTGCGGAACCAGCCGCCCGCCTGGGTGCCGGTATCGCCCGAGAGAAAACCCTGCAGACCGAACTGATCGTAGATCTTGTCCCACAATTCCTGGCCGCCGAGATAACGCACCCAGGCCGTCAATTCGCGGCTGGTCATGCCGAAGGGCACACCGGTGAAGAACGACAGCCCCTGGCTCTTGTTCTGCCAATAATAGGGCGTGCCATGGCTCATTTCCGCCGAGCCGTCGATCACGGCATCGAGCGCCTGCAGGCCCGGCACCATTTCACCCGCAGCAAAGACCTGCACGGTCAATCGACCGCCCGAAGCCTTGGTGATGCGGTCGGCAAGGTTCTGCGCACCCACGCCCAGGCCCGGAAAGTTCTTGGGCCATGTCGTCACCATACGCCAGGTGATCTTGTCTTGGGCTATAGCCGGCGCGGCAAGCGTCGTTGCGGCCGCCGCACCAATCGTGGCGACAGACGCCTGCTTGAAAAATTCACGTCTCTTCATGCTTTCCTCCCAAAGGGGCGCCTCTCCCAAGGCCCCGGCACTGCTTCGTCTTTGCGAATGCAGCGCAGGGCGGTAGAAAAGCAATCCACATCAAGACTGTCCAGCATCTTGTTGGGGCTCTGCAAAAAAGTGTGGCTCAGGCCCGCCGTGCCACCAGATCAATCTCGACCAGCGCACCCACCGCCAGCGCCGTTACGCCCACGGTCGTGCGCGCCGGCAATTTGCCCGCCTCGAAAAAGCTCGGCCACAGCGCGTTGAGCGCCGCGTAATCGCGCTCGAACGCGGTGAGATAAATCCGCGCCATGGTCACATCGGCAAGGGTCAGTCCAACCCCGCCCAGAACCACCTTGAGGTTGTCGATCACTTGCCGCGTCTGCGCCTCGATTCCCTCCGGCAAAGGCGCATCGGGCGCTTTGGGATCGGTCGGCATCTGCCCGGTCACAAAGACAAAGCCCCCCGCCTCCACCGCATGACTGAAAGGCGCCACCGGCCGCGGGCCGGAAGAAATCATGTGGTGGAGAAGGTCGTTCATGTCATCGCGTCCTGATCGGATTTAGCTCGGCTCAATACCGATAGCCTTCGGCATCTTCGGAGAGATAGTCCTGCAACTTCCCCCAGGGAATACGGGCCGTGGGCGCACCATAGGCGTAGTAGGACACCTCATAGGGCTGGAACTGCACGATCAGCGAATAGGGGTCCGACAGGTCCCAGCGATCCGGATCGGTCACCGCGCCGGCGATATATTGGGTGTCATCGAGCATCAGTTCGTCGCCATGCTCGGCCCTCAGCGCTTCGACGGCGAGGTCCAGAAGCGCAGTTTTCCAGCGCTTGCCGGCAAAAATGTCTTCGGCCACCAGCGGCCGGTTCTCGTCGAGACGATAGTGCAGATAATCCACCGTCCAGTTGCCATGCGCGGCGCCATGGCCATACCAATAGGTATTCACATCGAGCGTGACGCTGTTGTAATTGGCGTCTTTCACCCGGATCGAATTGAGCGAGTCGCTCGAGCCGTCCGTCTGCACATCGTCGATCGCGCCCTCCTCGCCAAAACTGCCGGAAAGCGCGACCGCCTGCTCTTCGATATAGGCATTGAACGCCTTGGCCGAAGCATCCTCGGCATCGAGCTGCACATAGCTTAGTTCGTGGGTAGCCACGGCCCAATAGGAATCCGGGCTTTCCGCATCAGGATCAGGCAGGGCCGAATATTGCGCCCGCGGATAAAACCGCTTGCCACCCATCATGCGGCTCGTTTCGAGCACGACGCTGCGGCTGTTGAAGAGGGTGACAAGGCAACGCGTACGATCCTCATCATAGCTGCCTGTCGTCATCGGCTTGGCATCGGGTGCGCAGGCGCGCCGCGCATAGTCGAGCCAGGTCCGCTGATCGCCACGCACGGCCGCCAGCGCCGCCTCCGACAGCCCGCCGACTGCCGTCTGATAGGTTTTCGCCAGCCGGTCATCCGCCATCGACAGCGCGGTGTCGTCGCAAATAGCGTGCTCGAACGGCGTCGCGGCCTTGGCGCAATCAAAGCTCGCTGCCGCAGCGGGCAGGCTCATGCCCGTCAACATGACGAGCGCGAGGAGGAAGACGTGACGAAACATTTCTCATCCTTCAGAAAACGGCACTGCCCCGATACGCCCCAATCAAGGCGCCGGCGTCAAGTCTGCAATCATCGCGGATCAGGCAACGTGCCGGCGGGGATCGGGCCGCATGTCCTTGTCAAAGACCACCACCCGGCCCCGCCCCGCCTGCTTGGCGGTGTAGAGCGCGGCATCGGCCATGTCGGTCGCCACTTCAAGCTTGTCCCCACCCTCGGCAAGGCATGCCCCGATGCTCAGCGACACGGTGATCGAGCGGCCGGGTGCCGTGGCGATAGGCTCGCCGATCGCGGCGCGCATGATGTCATGGGCGCGGGTGCGCAGGGCCGCAGGCCCGCATTCGGGCAAGAGCACGATGAACTCATCCCCGCCCCAGCGCGCCGAAACGCCTTCGGCGCCGATGGTTTCCTCTATCCGCCGCGCGACGGCAATGATGACAAGATCGCCGGCCGCGTGACCATGGCTGTCATTGACCTGCTTGAAATGGTCGACATCGATAAGAAGAATGCCATAAGCAGCCCCATTGGCCGCCAGATCGCCATGGGCCAGGGCAAAGCCGCGGCGATTGAGAATGCCCGATTGTCCATCGCGGAAGGCCAGACTCTCAAGTTCCTGCGTGCGCTCGCGCACCCGCGCTTCAAGGAGCCGCGTATGGTCGTCGACCCGCGCCGCCATCTGCGTCAGGGCTGAGGACAGCCGCCCGATTTCATCCTGCCGCCCGGCACCCATGCTCAGGGCCGGTCCGTAGTCCCCCGCCCGCGCCTTGCGCACCACATGCTCGAGCCTCGTCAGCCGGTCGAGTACCTGGTTCCTGAACATCAGCATCAGCACCGCCGCGACCACCACCATCATGGTCGCCAGCAGCAAGCCGATGGGCACGAAGAGCCGCCGGTCGATGATGGTATCGACATCCATGAAGGTAACATTGTACCAGCCGAGCTTGTCGAGATAGCCAATGCCGACCAGCGTCTCTTTGCCATTGACCGTCACGAAGGCGGAATCGGCGAGCATGCCGCCCTCAGTCACGTCACTGAACAGCCGGCGCAGCGTTGCCGCGTCGCCTGAGCCCGTGACGAGCGAATACACCGAACGTTTGCTGTCGACCCCATCGGCGAAATTCGCCAGGCTCACCAGCGCCTCATCCCGATGCGCCTGGATCATGCCCTGCCGGTCGACGAACATGGAAGTGACGCCCCGTTGGGGCACATTGACGACTTCCTGGATGAAAGAACTCAGATCGATCCCGGTCCCCAAAAGCCCCAGAACCTCGCGCCCCTCGCGGATCACGCAGTTCATCCAGACCTTCGTCACCTTGAGATTGGCGTCATTGTTGACGTTGAGATGGCAACCCTCGCCCAGCGCCAGCGTCGAATAATACCAGGCGTCATCCGCCTTGTCGGGGCTCAGCGCATAGCGGAACTGGTTGCCCGCATAGGCATTGGAGCTGTCGTTGAAATAGTAATTGCCCGAAGCCGCCACGACGAAAAAGTAGGACCCGTCGGCAAAGTAGCGCCGATAATGCTCCAGTTCGGCGAACCCGCGCGCGCGGCGTTCGGGATTGGTCTCGTCCTGCGCCCAGTCGCGGATCGCCTGGCTGCCCGCCAGCGCTTCGGCCAGCGAAACCTCCCGCACCAGCGTGCCGAGTCCGCGATGCCGGTCATAGAGCACCTGCTTTTCGGCAAATAGCGTCCCCAACTGCACGACGGTCGAATTGACCACCCACTGAAAGGCGAAAAAAGCCGGCACGGCGACGCTGGCAAAACCGAGCAGCACCAGCAGCAGCACGCGGGTGCGCAAACTGTCGGTGAAGAGGCGAAGGAGCGACATATGCGGCGACCCATGACGGCAGAAGGGCAGAGGCCCACCCCGGACACTATCCGGGCGCGGGCTCTAGACTTCGTTAATAGGCCAAGAGGGCAGGAAAAAACAGATCGTCAGGCCGCGAGAAATGCCCGCGCCGCCAGGAGCTCCTCCTGCCGGATTTCATGACCGCCATTGTGCCAGACGATCTCTGCGCTCGCGCCATTGGCCTTGAAATAATCCGCCAGCGCCTGACTCGCCCCGGCCGGTGCTATGGGATCATATTGCCCCGCCGTGACCAGCATTTTCCGTCCGCCGAACGCAACCACAGGCGGGGTAAAAGGAATGAGCGGATGCATCAGGACGGTCGCATCAAACAGCTCAGGCGCCCCGAACTGCACCGAGGCCAGAATGTTCGCACCATTGGAATAGCCAAGCCCCAGCACCTTTGAGGGTTGCCGCTTTGCCACTTCCGCCCGCACAAAATCCGTCATCGCCACCGTGCGCTGCGCAAGGTCCGCCATGTCATAGACGCCCTCTGCGGTGCGGCGGAAATAGCGCAAGGCGCCATGCTCGCTCACATCGCCGCGCGGCGCGACCCGCGCCGCCCCCGGCGCCAGTTCAGCCGCGAGGTCGAAGAACTGGTTCTCGTCCCCACCCGTACCGTGGAAAAGAAAGATCAGCGGCGAATTGGCAGCCGCACCCTCGGCAGAGCGGAATTGATATGAGGCCATAATGCGTCTCCTTGCGCTTGATCCCAGCGATATCGGCATGTCCCACCCAAACGCAATCGCCCATCCCCGCCACGCTCTGTTGCCGGTTCTGGAACAATGGGTATGATGGGCCATGTTCCTGTCTGTCTTTGACGTCTTCAAGATCGGTATCGGCCCATCGAGTTCCCACACCATGGGCCCGATGTCGGCCGCCGGCCGCTTCCTCGATGAATTGCGCGAGGGCACCTGGCCACGCGCCCGTCAGGCCCGGCCCGCCGCGATCACCGCCAGCCTCCATGGCTCTCTCGCATATACCGGCATCGGCCATGGCAGCGACCGCGCCGTCATTTTGGGTCTTGCCGGCCAAAACCCGCGCGATGTCGATCCCGACCAGATGGAGCCGATCGTCGCCAAAATCCGCGAAACCGGCCGCATCGAACCGCCGGGCCATCCGCCCTATCGGTTCCGCCCTGCCGTCGATCTCGTCCTCGATACGCGCACGCCCCTCCCCGGCCACCCCAATGGCATGCAGTTCTGCGCTTGGGATGGCGATGGCCAATTGCTGCTGCGCCGGATCTATTTCTCCATCGGCGGCGGCTTCGTCGTCAGCCAGGACGAACTGGTGGCGCTCAAGGAAGCGCCCGCCATGAAACAGGACGTGCCCTGGCCCTTCGCCAATGCCGCCGAGATGCTCGACATGGCCAGGCGCTCCGGCCTCTCCATCGCCGCCATGAAGCGCGCCAATGAGGAAGTCCGCCTGTCGCGCCAAAAACTCGATAGGGATCTCGACGAAATTTGGGCTGCCATGTCCGGCTGCATCGACCGGGGTCTGATGCAGGATGGGCAATTGCCCGGGGGCCTGAAAGTGCGCCGCCGCGCCAAGGCGCTCCACGAGCACCTCGCCGAAAAATGGCGCCGCAACGAGATCGACCCCTTGAGCGGCAATGATTGGCTCAGCCTTTTTGCCATGGCCGTTAACGAGGAGAACGCCGCCGGCGGCCGCGTCGTCACCGCGCCCACCAATGGCGCTGCGGGTGTCATCCCCTCGGTCCTCCGCTATGCGACGCAATTCCTCCCCGGCATGGGCCGCGCCGCGGTGCACGATTTCCTCCTCACCGCCGCCGCCATTGGCGGCATTCTGAAACACAATGCCTCAATCTCAGGCGCTGAAATGGGCTGCCAGGGCGAAGTCGGCTCCGCCTCCTCCATGGCGGCCGCGGGCCTCTGTGCCATTCAAGGCGGCACACCCGAGCAAATCGAAAACGCCGCCGAAATCGCCCTCGAACATCACCTGGGCATGACCTGCGACCCCGTCGGCGGCCTCGTGCAAATCCCTTGCATCGAGCGCAACGCTTTTGGTGCCGTCAAAGCGGTCACCGCCGCCTCGCTCGCCCTCAAAGGCGACGGCATCCACGCCGTCCCCCTCGACGCCTGCATCGAAACCATGCGCCAGACCGGCAATGACATGAGCGAAAAATACAAGGAAACCAGCCAAGGCGGCCTGGCCGTCAACGTCGTCGCCTGCTGAAAGGCGAGCACGCCCCCAGGTACAGTAGCCCTCATGGTGAGGTGCTTTGCCTTTGCAAAGCCTCGAACCACGAGGGCGTGCCCCAATGCCTCAGCGCCACATCCTCGTGGTTCGAGGCTGCGCTACGCTCCGCACCTCACCATGAGGACTACTGCGGCAAGAAAAATTCAACTCCGCCCGAACTCATCCTCGATCCGGATAATATCATCTTCCCCGAGATATGACCCGGTCTGCACCTCGATCAACTCCAGCTCGATCTTGCCCGGATTGGCCAGCCGATGCGTGCAGCCAAGCGGCAGATAGATCGACTGGTTCTCGCTTAGCATGGTCACCTGACCATCCACCGTCACCTCGGCCGTACCCCGCACCACCACCCAGTGCTCGGACCGGTGATGATGCTTTTGGAGACTCAGTTTCTTGCCTGGTTTGACGAACAGCTTCTTCACCTGAAACCGGTCACCCATCAAAATGGACGAATACCCGCCCCACGGCCGATACGAGGTCTTGTGCGTCTCCGTCAGTGCCCGCGTCGCCACATCGGCTTTCAGCGCCTTGGCAATCGCCCCGACATTCTGCGCCTGGCTCAACCGCCCGACGAAAACCGCGTCTTCCGTCGCAATAACGGCCACATCATCGAGCCCATCCACCACCACATGCGCCGTCTCGGTGACCACAAGCGAATTGGTCGAATTTGAAATCATGGCCGGCCCGGAAACGGCATTGCCGGCCGCGTCCCGGCTTTGCCCCTTCCACACCGCATCCCAGGCTCCAAGATCAGACCATTCGAACGACACCGGCAACACCGCCGCCCTGTCGGTCCGCTCAAATATCGCATAGTCGACCGAAATATTGGGCGAAGCGGCAAAGCTCGCTTCTTCGAGCCGGATGAAATCGAGATCGCTTTTCGCCCCGGCCACCGCCCCACGCGCCGCCGCAAAAACCTCCGGCGCCAGGTTTTCGCATTCGGCCAGAAACAGCTTTGCCGGCAGCATGAACATGCCCGAGTTCCAGACAAACCCGCCCTGTTCCAGCATGCGCCCGGCCTTTTCAAGATCGGGCTTTTCGACAAAAGCCCCCACCTTGT
Organism: Devosia sp. Root685; assembly: GCF_001427875.1. Lineage (GTDB taxonomy): Bacteria > Pseudomonadota > Alphaproteobacteria > Rhizobiales > Devosiaceae > Devosia. The sequence goes on from NZ_LMHK01000002.1 coordinate 1,411,795, forward strand.
GCGCGCCATGGCGCAGCGCCTCGCCAATGGCGATATAGCCATAGCCGGTTTCCGGGCGATCTGGCGTGATGCCGAAAGTGACAAGATGTCCGTCGCGCGCCGCGAGCGCGGCGTTGTCCACCGCCCCAAAATATTCCGCGCTCGCCGGGATCAGATGGTCCGAAGCCAAGACATGGATGACCGCATTCTCGTCCTGGCTCACCGCCACCTGCGCCGCCGCCGCAATCGCCGCCGCGGTATTGCGCGCCACGGGCTCAAGGAGGATCGCGCCGAGCGCAATGCCCCGCTCCTGCGCCTGTTCGGCGACAAGGAAGCGATATTCGGCATTGGTAATGACGATAGGCGCCTCATAGCGCCCGGCATCCTTCACCCGCTCAAGACTCTGCTGAAAGAGACTGCTCTCGCCCACCAGATCGATGAACTGCTTGGGCCGCGCCGAACGCGACTTCGGCCACAAACGGGTCCCCTGACCCCCGGCGAGAATGACAGGAACAATGGATGACAAGGAACCGACCCGCGCTTCTATTCGAGATATTCATCCCTTAGCCCAAGCCAGGGGCCTTTGCCACAGGCCAGCGAAGAAGGCGGCGCCGCAAAAGGCGTCGCTGTTGCTCTCGGCCTCGTCATTGTGGCACCTATCGGAAATTGTCCAACGAAAGCCATTGCCTTGAGTACCCAGCGCGAAATTGCCCGGCGGGCGAAAACCTCGCTCAAAACCGTGTCCCGCGTGATCAACCGGGACCCGCTCGTCAATGCCGAAACGCGGGCGCGGATCGAAGCGATTATCGCCGAAACCGGTTATGAACCCTCCCAGGCCGCGCGCATGATGCGATCCCAGCGCAGCAATGTCATCGGCTTCCTCGCCGATGGGGTGGCGACCACCACCTCCTCGATCGATCTCGTGCGCGGCGCGCAGGACGTGGCCTGGGAACGCGGCAAGCAGATGATGCTGTTCAATATCGAGCGGGGCACCCAAAGCGCCGACATGGCCGATAGTCAGCTCGCCGCCTTTCGCGCCGAGGCGATCATCTATGCCGCCATCTTCCATCAGGAGGTGGATATTGCCCCCACGGGCGTGCCGCATGTGCTGCTCAACTGCTTCGACAAGAGCGGTCGCCATGCCGCCGTGGTCCCCGACGATTATCAGCTCGCCTTCGAACTGACCCGCATCATTTATGAGCGCGGCTATAGGCGCCCCGTCTTCCTCAATCTCGGCACCGATATCGTCGCGAGCCATTTGCGCGGCAAGGGCTTTGTCGATGCGGCCCGCGCGGCGGGATACGAAGCCTCCGGTCGAATGCATACCGCCGTGCTCTCCCCCGCCGGGGCTCCAACCAAGTTCGGGACGCGCGCCATATTGGCGGAGGTCCTCGGCGCTGATGAAAAACCCGATCTGATCCTTTGCGGTCAGGACATCATGGCGATGAATGTCTATTTCGAACTGGGGGAGCTGGGCCTGAAACCCGGCCGGGATATCGCCGTGGCCAGTTTCGACAATCTCGATCCGATCGCCGGCCTGCTGCAGCCCGGATTGTCGACGATGGAATTGCCCTATTACGATATGGGCCGGGCCGCCATGACCCTCGCCATCGATGGCGCGAAAGAGGGCCAAACCCTTCGTCTCAAAGGCAAATTCATCGAGCGGCACTCGCTTTAGTCCCGGTTTTTGCAAGGCTGCCATGCGCTATTGACAACGTGAGACAACCTGCATTAGCAATTGTCTCACGTTGTCATAAGCGGATAACCCGCCTTCGGAGGAGATTTTTGTGAACCGCATTCTTTATTCAGGGGTGGCTCTGGCCACCTGCATGATGTCTTCGCATGCCCTCGCTGGGCAGCTCACTGCCTGGGTCATCGATGGCGATAGCGAAAAGCCCTATTTCACCCAGCTCCAGGAGACCTTTAACGCCAAATACGGCGCCGAAGGCATCACCCTCAATGTCGTACCGATCCCGAGCTACAATGAAGCGATCCAGGCGGCGACCCTCTCCGGCGGCCTGCCCGACGTGATCATGCTCGATGGACCGAACATGGCCTCGGTCGCCTGGGCCGGCACCATTCAGCCGATCGGCGATCTGCTCGACCCCGCCATCCTCGAAGACCTGCTGCCCGCTATCAAGGCGCAGGGCACCTATGGTCCGCAAGAAGAGTTCTACTTCGTCAGCCCCTATGATTCCGGCACCATCCTCTGGGGCAACAAGGCGATGCTGGAAAAGGCCGGCGTGCGCATCCCCACTTCGGTGGACGATGCCTGGACGCGCGCGGAAATGGGCGAGGCGCTGGCCAAGCTCGCCGCCCTGCCCGAAGTCGAGTGGCCGCTCGACGTCAAGATGAACTATGGCGCCGGCGAATGGATGACCTATGGCTTCTCCCCCTTCGCCCAGTCCAATGGCGGCGACATCATCGACCGGCAGACCTGGACGGCTGAGGGCACGATCAATTCTGACGCCAATGTCGATACGCTGACGACGCTGCAGGATTGGAACAAGGCCGGCTACATCGTTCCCGCCAGCGCCGGCGACAACAAATTCTATGGCGAAAAGACCGCGGCGCTTTCATGGGTCGGCAACTGGATGTGGCCGGCGCATCGCGAAGGGCTTGGCGACGATCTCGTCCTCATTCCACCGCCCGCCTTTGGCGAGGCCGGCCCGATTTCGGCCAATGGCGGCTGGGGCTGGGCCGTGCCATCCAGCTCGAGCAATCTTGCGGACGTCAAGGTCTTCCTCAACTACGCCATGTCGAGCGAACAGGTGGCCGCCTATGCCGACACGACCGGCTATGTGCCCTCGCGCGCCTCGGCCATTCCGCTCTCCAAGACCTATGGCGAAGGCGGAGCCGGCGAACTCTTCGCCAAACTCGCCGCCTGCTGCGCCGTGGTGCGCCCGGTTCACCCGGCCTATCCGGTGATCACCAATGCCTGGGCGACCGCCGTGGTCAACGTGCTCTCGGGCGATGTGGACGTGAAGAGCGAACTCGATCGCGCGGCCAAGACGATCGATCAGGATATCGCAGATAACGACGGCTACCCGCCCTTCGGACAGTAAGCCGCTTTGCGGGCGCGCCACCTCCCGGCGCGCCCGTCTTCTTGAATGGCCCAAGGGGCCGGAGGATCAATCCATGCGTATCAGGACCAAGGGGCAAGGCCAGGAACTGGCCATGCTGCTGCCGGCGCTGTTCTTCATCATCGCGCTCATCGTCACGCCCTTCCTCCTGTCGGTCTGGTTCTCCTTTACCGACCAGCGTCTCGTGCCGCGGCCGATCCCGACGAAATTCATCGGCACCACTAATTACGAGCGCATGTTCGTCGATCCCCTGTTCTGGCAGGCGATCTGGAACACCGTGGTTTTCGCGCTGATCGTAACGCCGGTGCAGCTTGCCATGTCGCTCGGCGCGGCCATGGTTCTCAATTCGGCCATTCCGTTCCGCGGCTTTTTCCGCTCGATCGCCATCCTGCCGCTCTTGCTGCCGATGACGGTGATCGTCTCGATCTGGGCGGTGCTGTTCCGCATTCCCGCCGGGCCGTTCAATGCGGTCTATCAATGGTTCGCCGGCCAGGGAAACTATGTCGATTTTCTCGGCAATCCTTCGACGGCGATGCTTTCGGTCGTCGCGCTCTCGGCCTGGGCGACCTTTCCCTATCAGATGCTGATCTATCTCGCAGGCCTGCAGGATATTCCGCAGGACCTCTACGAGGCCGCAAAACTCGATGGCGCCAAGCCCTGGCAGCGTTTTCGTTACATCACCTGGCCGGGCCTGCGGAACGTCAATATCTTCCTCCTGATCATCACCACGGTCGGCGCCCTAAAGCTCTTCACCCAGGTCGATATCCTGACCAAGGGCGGGCCGAACGGGGCGACAACCACCATCATTCACTACCTCTTCAAGCAGGGCTACGCGACCCAGAAGGTCGGCTATGCCTCGGCTGTCGCCGTGTTCTTCTTCCTTGCCGTGACCGCCATCGCGCTATTGCAGCGCCGGTTCCTCAAGAATGAGGGAGAAGCATGATGCGCCTCAACCGCGATGCCATGCTGCCACTGCTTTTCGCGCTCGTCCTGGCGCTCGGCGTCCTCCTGCCGCTCATGATGATGGTGACGATCAGCCTCAACCCCAATGAGCAGGACATCATGGTGTCCATGGGCTCGCTCCGCTCCTTCATCCCGCAGGTCTTTTCCCTCCAGAACTATATCGAGGTCTGGACCGACCCCGTGCACCCCTTCGCGCGCTATCTCGCCAATACCGCGCTCATCACCTTTTCGACCCTGATCCTGTCGATTTTCTTCAATTCCATGGCCGCATTCGTCCTCGCGCAAGGCACCCTGCCAATCCGCAAGCCGGTAATGATCCTGATCCTCGCCACCCTCGCCGTGCCGGGGGAAAGTCTCGTGCTGCCGCAATTGATGATGGCGGGATGGCTGGGCCAGGTCGACAGCTATCAGGTGCAGATCGTGCCGGGCGTCGCCAATGCCATGTCGATCTTCCTGTTTTATCAGTTCTTCTCGCGCCTGCCCAAAGAGCTGATCGAAGCAGCCCGGATCGATGGCTTCTCCTTCTTCCAGATCTATCGGCACGTCGCCATGCCGCTCTCGAAGCCGGTGATCTCGGCCATTGCCGTGCTGCAATTTCTCGAAATCTGGAATGCCTATCTCTGGCCGGTGATGGTCACCCGCGGCCCCGAATATCGGCCGCTATCGGTCGCCATGTCCGCCTATTTCGGCACCAATCAGGCCGCCTGGGGCAATATCATGGCCTTCGCAGTCTCCATGGCCATCCCCGTCATCCTCTTCTTCCTCATTCTCCAGCGCCAGTTCATCGCCTCGGTGATGTCCTCCGGCGTCAAGGGCTAGGCTATGACCGAAAAATTCCGTCCCAACCTGCATTTCTCACCCCGCGCCGGCTGGATGAACGATCCCAATGGCATGATCCGTGTCGACGGCGTGTGGCACCTGTTTTTCCAGCACGACCCCGACAGCACCCTGCACGGGCCCATGCATTGGGGCCACGCCACCAGCAAGGATCTCGTCCACTGGCAGGAGCAACAGGTCGCGCTTTATCCCGGCGCGCTCGGCACCTGTTTTTCCGGCAGCGCCGTCGAAACTACCGAGGGCGCGATAAAGCTGCTTTACACCGCCCACAGCACCACCGCGGCGGGCGAAGACTATCAGGTCCAATGCCTTGTCCATGCCGACCGCGCCTTGGCCCGGTTCGAAAACCACCCCGCCAATCCGGTCGTCCCCAATCCCGGCTTCACGGCCTTCCGCGATCCCAAGGTTATCTGGCACGAGCCAAGCCAGCGCTGGATCATGCTGGTGACCGAAGGCCAGTCGATCGGCTTTTACGGCTCGGACGACCTCGAACGCTGGACCCATCTGTCCAGTTTTGGCGAAACCCATGGCCGGCACAGCCCCGGCCCCTGGGAATGCCCAGATCTGGTGCCTCTCCTCGCCCCCAATGGCGAGATCCAATGGGTGCTGATCGTCGGCCTCAATCCCGGCGGCTATGCACCAGGCTCCGGCACCCAGTATTTTATCGGGCACTTCGATGGCACGGCCTTCACCAATGCCAATCCGCCCGAAACCGAACTCTGGCTCGATTATGGCCGCGACTATTATGCGGCCCAGACCTTTTTCGAAACCGGCGGCACCCAAAGGCCCACCGCCATCGCCTGGGCCAGCAACTGGCTCTATGCCAAGCAGACAAAGACTGCCGCCTTCCGGGGCGTCATGTCCCTGCCGCGCGAATTGCGCCTCGCGGCTACCCCCGACGGCCTGCGTGTCGCCGCGCATGTTCCCGCCTCGGCCGAGGCGGGATTTGGGAGCGCCGCCCTGCCCGGTACCAGCCGGGTCGATCTCATGGCCGATCTCGCTGTGGGTGAGGAGATGGCCATTGTCCTCTTCGGCGAGGAGGAGCCGCACTTCGTCGTCCGGCGCGACAGCTCGGAGCGGGGCTCGATCCGAACCATCAGGCAGGCCATCGCGGGGATGGATCAATTCGGGCACGACTACGTCGTTGACTTCTTCTGGCCCGCCGATGACGTCCTCGACCTGACACTCTTTATCGATCGCGGCCTTGTCGAACTCAGCGCGGCTGATGGGCTGGTCTGGATTACCAACCTTTTCTATCCCGCCGATCCCGAAGCGCCGCCGGTCATGCGCAACATGGGTCAGACCCAGGAGCTTACCAATGGCTGATGTCGTCTTTTCCGCCGTCCACAAGCGCTATGGCGCGGTGGAGATCATTCCCGGCCTCGATCTCACCATCCCCGAGGGTTCCTTTACCGTGCTCGTCGGCCCCTCGGGCTGCGGCAAGTCCACCCTGCTGCGCATGATCGCCGGGCTCGAGGAGGTTTCCGGTGGCTCGATCCATATCGGGGGCGATGATGTCACGACGAGCGATCCCTCCCAGCGCGGCATTGCCATGGTGTTTCAATCCTATGCGCTCTATCCCCATATGAGCGTTGCCGACAATATCGGCTTTGGCCTCAAACTCTCGGGCATGGCCAAGACCGAAATCGCCGCCCGCGTGGCCGATGCCGCCGAAACGCTGCAATTGACCCATCTCCTCGATCGCAAGCCCAAGCAATTATCCGGCGGCCAGCGCCAGCGCGTCGCCATCGGCCGCGCCATCGTGCGCAAGCCCAGGGTTTTTCTCTTCGATGAACCCCTCAGCAATCTCGACGCGGCCCTCCGGGCCCAGATGCGCGTGGAGCTGGCCGAACTTCATAGCCGCATCGGCGCAACCATGGTCTATGTCACCCACGATCAGGTGGAAGCCATGACCATGGCCGACCGTATCGTGGTGCTCAATGGTGGTCGCATCGAACAGGCCGGCGCCCCCATGGAGCTTTACCGCCAGCCCGCCACCCCCTTCGTTGCCGGCTTCATCGGCTCACCCAGGATGAACTTCATCACCGGGGAGGAAGCCAGGAAACTAGGCGGCGATCTCGTCGGCATCCGGCCCGAACACCTGCGCCTCAGCGAAAACGGCCCCTGGATTGCCAGCGTTCGTCACGTCGAGCATCTTGGCGCAGAAACCTTGATCTATGCCGAAGCCGAAGCCATCGGCCCGCTGACCATCAAGGCGGAAGGCGACGTTGCCCTCGAAGCGGGCAAATCAATCCGGATCGGCTTCAACACCACCGACCTCCATCGCTTCGCTGGTGGCCGCCGGGTTCCGAACTAAGGAGCCACCTGGAGGGGCCTCGCCGCTACACAGCATCGAGGCCAGGTCTTGACGCGACCAGCCTACTGGCACCGAACACAGAATGAAGCTACAGCTTCAAAAACCTAAAGCCTCCCCAGACTCCCTCACCCTACAAGCCACAGCTTCAACATACGGAACCAAACTACAGAAATTAAGCTATAGCTTGCTTTTTTCCAAAACTCATCCATAATGCAGCTACAGATTAAGGGAACATCCCAAAATCCTGCAAGAAGGGCAGAGACAAAGCCATAGCTACAAATCCGTATCGTGCGGAAGTTCTTTTCAAGAATGAATCAGCCGGCACCCTCGAACAGACGGTGACGGGCGGAACGCGTTTTACCTATCACGATGGCTGGCAGAGCGATGTCGCTTGCTGCTTCCCGGCAACCCAACGCGAGCACAACTGGCCCAACGCCCTCCATCCTTTCTTCCAGCATCTCGGCCCGGAAGGATGGTTGCGTGAGAAGCAGGCACGCGGCGCCCATATCAAGGACGAGCAGAATGACTTCGCCCTGCTGCTAAGCTATGGCGAAGATTGCATCGGGGCCGTTGGCGTCAGGCCAATCGACACAACCGATATTCCAAAGATCGAGGAAGGCGCACCAACGCCGGGAAGAACGCTCTCGGGTGTGCAGAAGAAACTGCTCGTCGTGCAAAAGGGCGATCAATTCCTTCCCGCAGGCCAGGACGGACCCGCCCCCTTCATCGCAAAATTCAACTCAGACGGCGAGAAGACCCTCGTCCGCAACGAGCTTCGCTCGCTCCAATGGACCGCAGCCGTTCTGGGCAAGAAGGAAGTCACGGAGTTCCAGCTCGGACATGTCGGGGACGAAGTAGCACTGATCGTTACGCGCTTTGACCGCACGAAAACGGGCGAAAAGCTTCGTCTTGAGGATTTTGCGCAGATCCTCGTAAAACCGCGCGGCCTCAACTACGACGGCAAATACCAAAGTAGCTATGAAGAGGTCGCGCAGGTGATTAGGGATCACTCGGCGCGCCCGATCATCGATCTCGACAAACTCTTCCGGCGGCTCATCGTGTTCGCGGCCCTCGCGAACTGCGATGCGCACCTGAAGAACTTCTCGCTCCTTGAATCCAGGGAAGGACTCCGGCTTTCCCCCGTTTATGACGTCCTCAACACCGCCCTTTACGAAAACCTCGATCGGAATTTCGGGCTCTCGATCCTGGGCAAGGTGCGCAATCTCGACGACCTCACCGGCTCGCTTTTTCGCAAGTTCGGCCTCGAAATCGGTCTTCCCCCGCGCGCTATAGATCTCGCCTTCACCGACCTCAAAAGACAGATCGACAAAAACCCGATCAACACGCCCCAAGGCGAACCACCCAATGGCTTTATCAGCCGCTTTGCAGAAGGAGTGAGGAACCAATGCCTTCGTCTCTTCGAGGAGTAGAGCCGCTGAATTGGCAGAAGCTGATCGATGAAACGATCGAGCGGCGCAAAGAAAGCGGGATGACCAAGCGTCAGCACACCGCGCTTGCCGGCGTCAGCGCGCCAACCATGGCGGCGTTTGAACGCGGGGAAATGACTTTGAGCCTCGCCAAAGCCTTCGATATTCTGCGTGTCGTGGGCCTAATGGACGAACCTGCCGCCGGCGGTGCACAGGAGCGTTTCCTCCGCGAATCCATCGAGCGCTGGCAGTCATTGGTCAGCACCCTGCCCCCCCAAAGTCCGGCCCGCTTTCCCGATGGCTACTATCGCGCCGACTATTGTTTCATCGGCGAGATCAAAACGCCGACGACGCGGGAATTCGAACGGATGCTCGCCGGGGTCGCGAGGAAGAAATATACCGGCTGGCCGGTTTTCATGGTCTTGAACCGCGAAGAGATCCGTCCCCGCGAGGTTGATGGGGCGATCGAAACCTGGCTGCGGCCCGAAGGCACAGTGCAGCGCAGTTTCGAGGATCCCGCTCACTGCGACTTTTGGCGCGGCGTGCCATCGGGGCGCATGTTCCTGATCCGCGGCTACCAGGAAGACGGGCAGGAGACGTTCCCCGCGAGAACGATTTTTGACTCCACGCTGCCCATCTGGCGCATGGGCGAAATCCTGCTCCACGCCGCCGCCCTTGCTCAGCATCTGGCCAAGGATGATCCGGACGCACTCACCATAAAATTGCGAATTCTTTATACCGGCCTACAGGGGCGCCAGCTCAAAAGCTGGGCCAACCCTCTGTCGGGCGTGTTCATGGAAGGCCGGCCCTCGCGCAGCGATGAGGTCCTCATCGAGACCGAAGTCCCGGTCAAGGGCCTTAAGGACAATCTTGCCGCGCACTTGGTGCCGCTCGTGTCACAGCTCTTCGAGCGCTTTGACGCCGAGAGCGTCTCCCACGACTTCGTTCAGCACGAGGTGTCGCGACTAATGAAGGGCAACTTCTAGGCGCCGGGCCAATTTAAAGAAGCGATGTGCTGAAAAAGAAAAGCCTCCGGAAAGGGGCTTTCTTCGCTTGGCCTTTGCCGCGCTCCGCAAGGCCTAAAAAGGCAAAACCACCGACCGATGTCTCGGTCAGTGGTTCTGTTGGTTGCGGGAGCAGGATTTGAACCTGCGACCTTCAGGTTATGAGCCTGACGAGCTACCGGGCTGCTCCATCCCGCGTCAAACACAGCGCCTCGGCGCGGTGTGAGGGCTATATAGGGGGTACTTTCCAAGACCTCAACCCCCAAAGCGGATACGATGACGGTTTTTTGACGCAACACCTCCACCTTGAGGAAAATCAGGCACTTGCCGCGCAAGGCATGTGGAAAACTTCGCCTGACGCCGTTCCCGTCTTTTCCCCTTCGCGTTGAAGGGTCTACCGTCCTGCCCTGCTGGAACTATGGATTTGGGGCGCCCATCATGGAAATGAAGAAACTCGGCCGGACCGGTATCGATGTGACCGACATCTGCCTCGGCACCATGACCTGGGGCAGCCAGAACACCGAGGCCGAAGGTCACGCCCAGATCGCCATGGCCCGCGATGCCGGCATCAATTTCATGGACACAGCCGAACTTTATGCCGTGCCCGGCAGCCACGAAACCTCCGGCCGCACCGAAGAGATCATCGGCAACTGGTTCGCCACCCACAAGGATCGCGAGAACTGGGTTCTTGCCAGCAAGATCGGTGGCGGCGGCAATGCCTTCCTCCGCGAAGGCAAGCGCGCCGACGGCGCCTCGATCCGCGTTGCGGTCGATGGCAGCCTCAAGCGTCTCAAGACCGATTATATCGATCTCTACCAGATCCATTGGGCCAGCCGCGGCCATTATCATTTCGAAAATTACTGGCGCTTTGCCCCGCACAAGCAGGACACCGCCGATATCCTCGCCAATCTCGAGGACATGCTCGAAACCCTGGGCGAGCTGGTGAAATCAGGAAAAATCCGCGCCATCGGCGTTTCCAACGAAACCACCTGGGGCATTTCCCAGTGGCTGCGCATCGCCGAAGCCAAAGGCCTGCCGCGCCTTGCCTCGGTGCAGAACGAATACAATTTCCTCCGCCGCCTTTTCGATCACGACCTGGCCGAACTGAGCCACCACGAAGACGTCGGTCTCCTCGCCTATTCCCCGCTCGCCGCGGGCATGCTGACCGGCAAATATCTCGATGGTGCGACGCCCAAAGGCAGCCGCAAGGAGTACCAAAAGTCGTTCTGGCGCCAGAACGAATTCTCCGAAGCCGCCACCCGTGACTACCTCGCCCTTGCCAAAAAGCACGGCCTCGACCCCGCCCAGATGGCCATTGCCTTCTGCCGCACCCGCCCGTTCATGACCTCGACCATTATCGGCGCCACCAGCACCGAGCAATTGGCCGTCGATCTCGGCGCGGTGAACCTGACGCTCTCGCCCGAAGTCCTCAGCGAGATCGACACGCTCTTCCGCCGCCACCCGCGCCCATTGTAAGTTGTGATCAATCGCTTCGGGGGCCTTCCATGACGGCAACGCTTTTCACTTCAGTTTTTCCGCTTCTGGCCTATTACGCCTATAATATCATCGTGCCGCTGATCGAGCGCCGGCGCCCCTCGCTCTCGAGCATCATGAACATGCAGCGCCGCCGCTGGGTCACCAATGCGACGCGTCGCGAAAGCCCGTTCGATGCTATACTCTCGGGCAATATCATGGGCTCGGTGAGCTTTCTGGCCTCCACCTCGGTGCTGCTGGTCCTCGCGGTCTTTGCCGTCTTCGGACAATTGCCGACGCTGATGGACACGCTCGGCACGCTCTCCGTGGACAAGGTCTTCTCGATCGCCGACGTGCAGATCCACCTCATGGTCATGCTGACCATGTTCGTGCTGGCCTTCTTTGCCTTCACCCTGTCGCTGCGCCAGTTCAATCATTATTGCATAATGCTCGGCGCCCTCGAACATGACCGGGTAACCTCGGAAGAAGAGATCGACGCCATCACGCGCATGAACGCGCTCGGCGCCAAGAACTTCAATTCCGGCATCCGCGCCTATTACTTTTCGGTGGCCACCGTCGCCTGGTTCATTTCCGAATGGCTGGCGGTCGCCACCTGCCTTGCCACAATCCTCGTCGTCGCTCATCGCGAGTTTTTCTCGACCGCCCACCGGACCGCCGCCTCGGCCGCCGTCGTCGCCGCCCGGCATCGCCAGAAACTGGCCGATAGCGAGATCAAAAAGCAAGAAGGTCCCGGCGAGTTCTAGCCGAGGCCTTTTGTCGATTTACCTCAAGGCTACTTCGACTTGGTCTTGCCGCCCGTCGAACCGCTACCGCTGCCATTGAGCCGCGCCAGATTGTCCACGGCGAGCTGATAGCCAAAATCCGCCGACCGCTGATAATAGCTTTTGGCGAGGGCGAGATCGACATCGACCCCCAGCCCGTTCTCATAGATATGGCCCATATTGTTGAGCCCGATCGGCTGTTCCTTGTCGGCCGCCATCTCGGTCCATTTCAGCGCCTTGACATAGTCTACAGGGGTGCCGAGCCCATCCATATAGAGTAGGCCCAGATTGACCGCCGCGCGCATTTCCCCGCCCTCGGCCGCTTCCATATAGAGCGTCAGCGCCTTGGCATAATCCTGTTTCACGCCGCGCCCGTCTTCATAGAGCAGCGCCAGATTGTGCTTGGCGAGCGCCATGCCCTGGTCGGCAGCCAATTGATAAAGCTCGGCGGCTTCCGCGATGTCTTTATCGACCCCCTCGCCATTTTCGAGCAGGAACGCGAGATTGTTCTGCCCATACATGTCGCCCTGATCGGCAGCGAGCCGATAAAGTTCCACGGCGCGCGTCAGATCGACCGATTGCCCCAGCCCATCCTGCAACACCTTGCCCAGGTTCACCTGCGCCGACGCATCGCCCTGCGCCACGGCTTTTTCGAACCATGCCGCCGCCGCCACATAATCGAGCGGCACGCCAAGCCCTTCTTGATACATCAGCCCCAGATTGGACTGCGCCTTGGGCATGCCCTGCTCGGCCGCCGCCCGGTACCAGCGCGCCGCCTGGGTATAATCCTGCTCGACGCCCTCGCCGAAATCATAGGAAAGCCCCATGGAATTCTGCGCCAGCGCAAATCCGGCTTCGGCGCCCTCGAGCAGCAATTGCGCCCCGCGCTCCATGTCCTCTTCGACGCCATCCCCGGTGGTCAGCATATCCCCATAAATGGCGAGCGCTATTACATGCCCGCCTTCGGCCGCCTCTTCAAAGAGCGGCACGGCGCTTTCCGTATCGCCCTCGGCAAAATAGGCCCGCGCCAGCCAGCCCTTGAGCTGGGGTGAATCGGGCTCCGCCTTCAGCGCCTCGCTGCAGGCCTTGATCGCCGCCTCGGTATCGATGTCCCAGGTTTCCCGTCCGATCGATTCGAAACCCACTTCATACTGGCTCGCCGCCTCCGCAGCGCAGGCATCAAACGCCGGGCCCGCAAGCGCCGGCGCCGCCGGCAGAGCCAGCGTCATGGCGACCGAGGCCACAATCAACGCAATTTGCCTCGAAGAACGGGTCGGTTTCATTGCTCTCTCCCAAAAGACTGCACATTGAGGCCGCGGCCAATGTTACCCCAGCCTTTGCGGCCAACAAAAGACTTGCTGCCAACAAATGCTTGAGCGTGGTCAACGCCGCGATCATTGCCGATCTCAAACCCCTCGACTATCACTGCCCCATGACCCGCCTCATTCTCCTCAACAAGCCGTTCAACGTGCTCTCGCAATTTTCCGGCGGTAATCCGGGCGAGACGCTGGCCGATTTCGTCAAGGTGCCCGAGGTCTATCCCGCCGGCCGCCTCGACAAGGACAGCGAAGGCCTCCTCCTCCTCACCGATGACGGCAAGCTTCAGGCCGAGATTTCCTCGCCCCGCTTCAAACTACCCAAAACCTATCTGGTACAGGTCGAAGGCATCCCAACCGAAGAAGCCCTCAAAAAACTTCGCAACGGCGTCACCCTCAATGACGGCCCGACCCGTCCCGCGATCGCAAAACTGATCGACCCACCTGAACTCTGGGAGCGCGATCCCCCCGTGCGCTTTCGCAAAAGCGTGCCCGACACCTGGCTTTCCCTCACCATCACCGAGGGCCGCAACCGCCAGGTCCGCCGCATGACCGCCGCCGTCGGCTTTCCCACCCTGCGCCTCGTACGCTGGCAGATCGGCGACTGGACCGTGGAAGGCCTCGCGCCCGGTGAATGGCGGGACGCACCCCAATCCCAAACCACCGGACGCAAACCCCGGGCCTAGTGCCCGAGTACTTTCTCCATGGCGTCGGGCCGGTCATGCATGGCCAACTTGTCCATGATGGTGGCGCTGGCATCATTAAGCCCCAGCACTTCCACCTCCACCCCAGCCTTGCGGAACTTCAGCACCACCTTATCGACGGCATTGACGCCCGTCAGGTCCCAGATATGCGCCCGCGTCAGGTCAAGCCGCACCTGCTCCAGCGTTTCGGTAAAGTCGAAAGCCTCGAGAAACTCCTCGGCCGAAGCAAAGAACAGTTGCCCCTCGACCATATAGTCGCGCGCCTTGCCATCCTCGCTCAGCACTGAACTCACGCGAAAAATCTGCGCCACCTTCCAGGCAAAGAAGATGCCCGAAAGCAGCACGCCGACGCCAACCCCTAACGCCAGATTATGCGTCCCCACCACGGTGAAGACCGTTGCCAGCATAACCATGCTCGACCGCCGCGGATGATGCGCGAGATCTCTGAGCGAAGACCAACTGAACGTGCCGACCGACACCATGATCATGATCGCCACCAGCGCCGGCATGGGAATGAGCCCCACCCATTCCCCCAGTACCAGCAGCAGGAACAACAGGAACGCTCCGGCGACGAAGGTCGAAAGCCGCGTTCGTCCGCCCGATTTCACATTGATCACCGACTGCCCGATCATGGCGCAACCGCCCATGCCGCCAAAGAGCCCGCTGACGATATTGGCAATGCCCTGCCCCACGCTTTCGCGGTTCTTGTCGCTCCTGGTGTCGGTCATCTGATCGACGATATTTGCGGTAAGAAGGCTTTCGAGCAGGCCCACGGCCGCCACGGCCACCGAGGTCGGAAAAATGATCTGCAGCGTTTCGAAGTTGAGCGGCACCTCGGGCAAGAGCAGCATCGGCAGCGCATTGGGCAATGCGCCGAGATCGGCCACCGTGCGCGTATCGACCCCAAAAACCAGCGCGATCGCGGTCAGCACCAGAATACAGACGAGCGGCGAGGGCACCGCCCTTGTGAGGCGCGGGAAGAGATAGATGACCGCCAGCCCCGCCGCGATCATCACATAGGTCTGCCAGGTCACCCCGATCAGTTCGGGCAATTGCGCCATGAAGATCAGAATGGCGAGCGCATTGACGAAACCCGTCATCACCGAGCGGGAGACAAAGCGCATCACCGCCCCGATGCGCAACCAACCCAAGATAATCTGGATGACCCCAGCCAGAATCGTCGCCGCCAGCAGATATTGCAGCCCGTGCTCGCGCACCAGCGAGCCGAACAGCACCGCCGTCGCCGCCGTTGCCGCCGAAATCATGGCCGGTCGCCCCCCGGCAAAGGAAATGACCACGGCGATCACCACCGAGGCATAGAGCCCGACCTTGGGATCGACGCCCGCAATGATGGAAAAGCCGATGGCCTCGGGAATCAGGGCCAGGGCGACGACCACGCCCGAAAGAATGTCGCCACGAATATTGGATAGCCAGTCACGGCGAAGCGTTTGGGAAAAGGACATGAAATACTCAAGTGCTAGCAGTCGGTTCGCTTGGGCGAGCCTGACGGTGAAAATGTAGCTTGCTTGATTGTCCGGCGGATCGGCGGCCGGAAGAGCCACCCGGAATTGCACCGGGTCCAGGATGAGTGAATTTCTAGTGCCAGATTGCCCGGCAGAGAACAAGACCTTCGGAAAAACGAGGCGTCACGCGGGCGCTTCAAAGCCGGAGCGTGGCAGGCTTCCGCGGCAATTTATGATGTTGACATTCAACTATGTTGGGCGTTTATTGCCGCCCGTTGAGACGACTTTTCCGGCCCCACCAATGCTTGTCTGCCAGTGCAATATGATCACCTCGCAAGAGATCGAGAACATCGTTCTTGATCTTCTCAAGGCCGATCCCTGGCAGTTGGTGGTCCCTGCAAAGGTCTATTCCGAGCTCAACCGACGTGCGAAATGCGCGGGCTGCGTGCCGAATGTGGTGGACATTATCGTCCAGGTCACAGAGAATTACCACGCCCAAAATGCCCATCCGCCTGGGGACGTTGTGACGTTCCGGACTGGGCTGGAAAAGCTCAAGCAGCAACGCAGTGGAGTACGTCGTGAAAGGCGAAGCACAAGTCATCGAGCGGCTTAACGAGGCCCTCTTTCTCGAACTCGGCGCCGTCAACCAGTATTGGGTGCATTTTCGCCTGCTGGATGACTGGGGCTATAAAAAGCTTGCAGCCAAGGAACGCGCTGAATCCATCGAAGAGATGCATCACGCCGACCGGTTGATCGAGCGTATCATCTTCCTTGAAGGCCATCCGAACTTGCAGCGCGTCGCGCCGCTTCGAATCGGCCAGACCATCAAGGAAGTGCTGGAAGCCGACCTTGCCGGCGAATATGACGCCCGCGCCGCCTATAAGGCCAGCCGCGAGCTCTGCGAACAGCTTGGCGACTATGTCTCCAAGAACCTGTTCGAGGCCCTCCTTACCGACGAGGAAGGTCACATCGATTTCCTCGAAACCCAGCTCGAACTTCTCGACAAGATCGGCCCGGAAAAATACGGCCAGCTCAATTCGGCCCCGGCCGACGAAGCCGAATAGGCTCAACAGGCCCCAGGAAACGCCCGGCATGTCCGGGCGTTTTGCTGTTCGGGCCTATCCAAGCCAGCATCGGAAGTACCCCATCCTCGATTGTCACCCCGGCGAAGGCCGGGGCCCATCTTGAGATATCAGGCAAGATCACGGCCGATGCCCGGTGGCGCGCCGCGCCCTGACCGGCGCGAAAGGGAGAAGCAAAAGAATGGCATTCCACACCGGCCGCCTGATCGACCATGTGCATTTGCGGGCCCACGATTTCGAAAAGACCCTGAAATTCTACAAGGCCGTCTTCGCCGTCCTCGATATCCCGTTCACCGCTTCGGGAAAAACCTGGTTTCAGGTCGATGAGCTCTTTGTCGACCAGACCGAAGGCGACATCCTCCCCAGCCACATCCACCTTGCCTTCCAGGCCAGGGACCAGGCCACCGTCGACGCCTTTTACCAGGCCGCCCTCAATGCCGGCGGCACCGACAACGGCGCGCCGGGCGAACGCGACTACCACCCCGGCTACTACGCCGCCTTCGTTAGCGATCCCGACGGCAACAATATCGAAGCCGTTTTCCACGGCCCCAACAAACGCTCGGCGCCATCCGTGATCATCGAACCGCTGCGCTAAACAAGGCGCCCCGAACGCGATGCACCACCACCCCCTTGCTGGGGGAGGATGGAAGGAGGTGGCGCCACACAAACGGGCCCCCTCCCGCTCACTCCTCGATCGGCTGGAACATCGCATTAAGCTGCGACACGATCTGATCCATCGGCGCAATCGCCTCCGGCAACTGCTCCGGTGCATTGGGCGTCGCCACCACATAGGGCACCCCGCTCGGGAAAGCCCCAAAACGCTGGAAGAACCCGACCATGTCGTCGAGCACCGGCATGCGCCAGCGCCACAGCGCCCCCATGGCGATCACCGGCTCCATATGCCCAAAGCCTTCGTAATACTGCGTCGTCACCCAAACACCCTGGGCCCGCAGCCGCTCGGCAAAGTGATTGGTGTTTTGAACCCGCACGATCGGATCGGACGTCCCACTCGCCAGATACATGGGCGGCGCCGAGGAGGTAATCAGGTTGATCGGCTGCGTCCCCTCGGGGTTCGGCGCGCTGCCAAAAGCCTCCTTCACCTCGCCATATTCAAACGGGTAAAAATCATAGGGCCCCGACAGCGCGGCCACAGCCAGGATCGGCATGGTCACGCCAAATTCCTGCCGATAGGAGGGATCGAGCGCCAGCATCACAGCATTGTAAGCGCCAGCCGAATGCCCGGCGAGAAACAGCCGGTTCGGGTCGCCACCATAATTGGCGATATTGTCCTGCACCCAGCGCAGCGCCGCGGCGCTGTCATAGAGAAAATCGGGAAACCGCACTTCCGGCACTAGCCGATAGTCGGCGATCACCGTGATAAAGCCGCGCGAGGCGAGAGCCCGCCCGACGAACTGATAATCGCTGCGCTCGCCCCGGTTCCAGCCACCACCATAGATGAAGAACACCACCGGCGCTGGCGCACCGCGCTGTTCGGGCCCATAGACGTCGAGCTTGTGCCGCGGCCCATCGGCATAGGCGATGCCATCCCCGATCTTGGCCGTGCCGGCATCCATCGATGTCGGCAGGTTGAACGGGTCCATCACCGACAGGGCGAAAGCGGGCACCGGCAGGAGCGAAACAAGCACCGCAAGCGCGGCAAGAATACGAAGTCGGGTCATTGCGGACTTATATTGGTTGGGAGGGCATTGGCACCATGAAGATCAATGCCGGACAATTTGTGACGCTCGCGGCGGCCCCATCGCCATTCAACTCAGGTTGAGTCGAAAATGACGGTCTTCGAGACCCGGAGCGGAGCGTACTTTGGTACGTGAGCACCGGAAGCGGAGAAGACTGGCATTTGCAGACCAGCCTCAGTTGAATGGCGATGGGGCCGAATGGGCGAGGGCAGGCGCACCATCCAGTGGCGCTGGCCTGCCCTCTACTTAAGCACCCCGAGTCTGCGCCTCCGGAGGTTAACAATAGGTTAACAGATAATCACGCTTTCGAGCGGTTGAAGGCCGGTCCTAGCGCTTGAGCCGATCGAGCAGCAGCCCCGATACATGCCCATCCGCCGGCAATCCCGCACGCGCCTGAAATGCCATCACCGCCGCCCGCGTCTTGGGCCCGACGACGCCATCGGGCGTCCCCACATCGTATCCGGCACGGCCCAACAGGCTCTGCAATTCAGATCGCTGCGCCTTGCTCAAAGCATAATCCCCCGCCGGCCAGGGCGTCGCAAAGCTACCGCCGCCAATGATCCGGTCGGCCAGATGCCCAACCGCCAAGGCGTAGCTATCCGAATTGTTGTAGCGCTTGATCACATCGAAATTGGGCAGCAGCAAAAAGGCCGGGCCGGAAGCGCCCGCCGGCATATAGAGCCGCCCCATATCGCTCGCCCGCGGAAACGCCTTGCCCGAAACCCGGGAAATCCCCATGGCCTGCCACTGGCTCAGCGGCGCCTTGTCCAGCTGCCGCGCCCGCGCAAAATCAAAGCCGGCTGGAAATTTGACCTCATAGCCCCAGGTTTCGCCCGGCCGCCAGCCAAAGGCATTGAGATAATTGGCGGTCGAGCCCAGCGCATCGGGCACCGAGTTCCAGATATCCTTGCGCCCATCGCCATTATAGTCGATCGCATAGCGCATGAAGCTCGAGGGCATGAACTGGGTATGCCCCATCGCCCCGGCCCAGGAGCCGACCATCTGGTCGGGGGTGATATGCCCGTCCGAAACGATGCGTAGCGCGGTCAGCAATTCCTTGCGGAAGAAGTCGGTGCGATAGCCGCCCTCGGTCAGCGTGGCGAGTGCATGGATGGTGTTGTTCCCGCCCATGAAGCCGCCAAAATTGGTTTCCATGCCCCAGATGGCCAGCACAACCTCGGGCTGCACCCCAAAGCGCTGCTGTGCCCCCGCCAGCGTCTGCGCCCATTCCTTGCGCATCGCGGCGCCCTTGCCGGCTTGCGCCGCGGTTACCCGCTTGTCGATATATTGCTGTACTGTCTGGGAGAATTCGGGCTGCTTGCGCGTCAGCTCCATCACCTTGGAGATCGGCGAATAGGACGCAAACGACGCGTCGAACGCCTGCCGGCTCACCCCCATGGCCTGCGCGTCGGGCCAAAGGCCGCGCACGAAGTCGGCACTATTGCCATGGGCTGGCGCAGCCAGGCCCAGAACGAGGGAAAAAGCCATTGCGGCTTTGCCAAAGGCAAAGAGTCCGGCGGATCGGATCATGTCGAGCCTCGTGATACGCGGTAACTAGAAAGTCACGAGCGCGCCGGCTGAACAGCATCGAGCGCGCGTATCAAATAATTAACGCACCCGATTAAGATCACCTTAAGGCAAAGCTTCGGCCCGATCACGATGAGTTCAAAGCATGTCTCCCGAAAGTGGGCACCGGTTTGGGATCAAGACATGCGGAAAGCCAAAAGCTGAAGCGCGCGGCGATCATTGTGATCGCCACGCGTTTTAGGCCGGCTCTTCTCCGGGCGGCAGCTCGGGATAGGGTTTTCCACCCTTGCCCGGCATATAGCGCATCTTCGGCGTCGGCGTTTCAATGCCGCGCTCGCTGAAAAGCCGCATCAGCGTTTCGCTATAAAACCGCCCCGCCCCCCATTGCTTGCCCGCCAGCGTCTTGATGCGCGAGCGCAGCGTCACCGAGGCCGGGGTAATCGCGATCAGCCCCTGCAGATCCAGATCGTCGAGGATGACATTTTTATAGTCGGGATGCTCCATCACCAGAGCGAAGGCATCGCGCATGGCCTGCTTGGCGGCCTCGATATCGCTGTCATAGGCAATTTCCACCTCCGAAATATAAAAGGAGAAGCCGCGCATCATGTTCGACACCTGGTCGACCGACGAGAAGGGAATGAGATGCACCGTGCCGGTCATGTCGCGAATGGTCACCGAGCGGATCGTCAGCTTTTCAACCACCCCCGAGCGTCCCGCCGCCTCGACCACATCCCCCTCGTTCATCACATTCTCGAACTGGATGAAGATGCCGGTAATGATGTCCTGCACCAGCTTTTGCGCACCAAAACCGATGGCAAGACCAACGACCCCGGCACCGGCCAGGAGTGGCGCGATATTCACCCCGATCTGGGCCAGCGCCAGCATCACGCCAAAAATCACCAACGCCACCGTAAAGGCGTTCTTGAAGAGATTGAGCAGCGTCTTTTCGCGCGGCGTCGGCGGCTTGCCCACATTGGAGCTGAGCCGATATTCCACCCAGGACGCCACCACCACATGCAGCACAATGGCCGTAAGCACGATCAGGGCCGCCGAAACCACCGAACCGGCCACGCCCAGTCCTTCGTCGCTGCCGATCCAGCTGGCAAAATCGAACAGTTCCCAGGCCTGCCCCACCGAAACCACGACGCCGGCAATGACGACCCAGCGCACCACGGCCATGACGGCCGGCACGAAGGCCTGCAGCCGGTTTTCGAGCAGCGGCAGGCGCTGGCTGATATCGGGCGGCAGCCGCAGGCCGACATTGACGAAGCGGCTGATGAAGCCAACGATCAGCGACCCGATGACCACGGCCAGCAGCGATTGCACCGTCGCCCCGAGCATGAAGGGCAGCGCTTCCTGCGGATTGGCGAACCAGACCACCAGCAGCGCCAGGAGATAAGCGATCGCCAGCACATGCCATTGCTGCCCGACCGCCGCCAGCACTCGCCAAAGCCCGCCATTGCCGCGCCGCGCCGCCAATTCCGACAGCCAGACCCGCACATCGTCCTTGTTCTGCAGCACGATGATGACGCCCACCGTCACCACGGTGATCATTATGAGAACCTGCACCGCCGTCGCCGCCGCCGGCGAAATCGCCGAAGCCAGCATGGGCGAGATGAACATGAACGTATAGCCGAGCAGCGACACCAGCCGCGCCAGCCAGAACGACCAATAGGCCGCGTTGTCATCGGTAACCCGCAGGAAGCGCAGGCTCGTATGCCGCGGCGCCAGCAGCACCCGCACGACGAGCTTGCACAATTCGACAAACAGGAACGCGTTGAGCAAGAGGCTTTGGTTGATGCCCATCTCGCCGCGCGGCGTCGTGCCGAAATTCAGCGCCAGCACATAGCCAAAGGCCCAGGCAATGATCACGCTCAGCGTATCGACCAGCGTCCCCGTCGCGATGATCCCGAGCTTTTGCCAGGCATTACGGTTGGCTGCCCCCCGCGAAATCCGCGCCATCAGGGGCTGCGTCGCGAGGCGCAGAAGCCAGAAACTCCCAAACAGCCCCGCCAGCACGATCCCCAGATTAACCGCCAGTGCCCCCAGCACCTCGTAATCCGCATTCAGCGTCCCATCGACCGCCTGCCGGAAATTGACAAATATCCCACCAACTGCCCGGACCGTCGCCGAAGCCCCCTGCGCCACGCTGCGCGTATATTCCGCCAATTGCCGCGCGATACTGAGGTCGGGCAAAGCCTCCTCGGGTGCCGCAACGGCCTCATCAACCGGCGCCGCCTGCTGCAACCGCTCGATCAGCGCCGCCCGCGCGGTGTCGTCTTCGAGGATGCGAACGAGATCGTCGACAGCCGTGCTGCTGTCGGTCGTCTGGGACGCCGTTGCAGTCTGAGGCAACGGCGTCTGCGCCAATGCTGACGACACACAAAGAGACGCGAGGAGAAAAAAACAAATGAGTCGCATGCGCACCGAGGGGGAAATGGTGGCGCCAGAATGGCGTCAGCCCATGGCAAGTCAACCTTCGAATGCTGAAAAAATGCGGTGTGAGTGGGGCGGCCCCCGCTATGAGGCCGCAAGCCTGCAGCGGTCATTAACCTAAGGTGGGCCTAATAGGCATCTACGTACTATTCCGCGGCCCAGATGCTTCAATACGTTCTGAATGTTCGCCAAAGTCAGTTGAATGAAGCCCGAAACGTCGTTCGAATCTATCGCACCAACCTTTTCAAGGCATGGAAACTGATTGGCCGGCACGTCCTGATCTACGCGCCACGCGGCGAAGAAGACACAGGATATCAAGGCCTAGCTGAAGTAGTCGATGTCCATCCGGATCCAGATCATCCCAATTTCATTCGAGTGGAAATCGGCGCAATCCTCCGGTTCAGCGTCACCTTGACGCCCAAGATGCTCTACGATGCAGGCGATATAAACGACGCGCCGTTCTACACATATTCACACGCTATTCGCGCCGCGCCATCGTTCGAAGTGACACGGATCGCGGCCCTGGAGCCGCTTTTTGAGCATCGGCCAAGCGGTTGGCATGAGGACACCTCAAGCCGGGCGGTAGAAGGCGCGGCTCCAAAACGCGCGCTGTCGAATAAGATCATTCGAAGCCGGATACTCCGTTTCCAGATGTTGCAGCATTATGGGCCAAGTTGCGTTTTTACCCTTCTGGAACTGCCATCGTTAGACGGCTTGCACTTTGCGGTCCAGCAAGGGCATCTATGGCCCTTGGAATATGGCGGTCCCGACGTCCTACAGAACATCTTGCCCATGAGCGGCGATGTGAACTGGCTCTGGGACAATGGGCTAATCTCCCTCAAGAACGACGGAACGCCGCTCGTTGCGAGCGGTGCAAGTCAGCAGGTCCTCGGCCTCCTTCGAAACTGTACCCGCATCAGGTTCCCCAAAGACCCGCGCGCCTGGCCCCAAGTTGAATACTTGGAGCGGCATCGAGATATGGTCTTTGAGAAGAACCGCGCCGAGGCTCGACTGGCCTTTCAGCGCCTCAATAGGTAATTGCCGCCATTGCCGGCTGGACGAGGGCTGACCGCATGAGGCGGAGTAAGTAGCGGCCGTCCTGGTTTTGCTTACCAG
>NZ_LMHK01000003.1 GCF_001427875.1 Devosia sp. Root685
GGCGACACATTGGCCATCTCGTACAGGCCATCGAGCCATCTGAGTGCGCAAATTATATCGCCAACGCCGGCTACAGAGCTACCTAAACGTGAAATGCTCTAGCTGTCATCCCGGCCTGCGCCGGGGTGACAACCGCGTTTGTGGTTGGGCCAGCGACAAGCGCCCTACTCCGCTGCAGCCTTCTGGTCTTCCGGCCGCTGATCGGTGATCGCCAGGATTTCTTCGCCGTCTCCGCGCTTGCGGCGAATGCGCAGGCGCTTGATGCGGCGGCCGTCGGCGGCGAGGACCTCGAACTCGAAACCGTCGAGCCCGCTGACTTTTTCGCCGCGGCGCGGCACGTGGCCGGCAAGGTCGAAGACCAGACCCCCGAGCGTCTCGACGTCTTCGGCATGCTCGCCGGGGTCGAAATCGGGGCCGACAACGGCACGGACTTCGTCCAATTCGGCGCGGGCATTGGCGATATAGGTGTCTTCACTCACCTTGCGCACCATGGCGCGGACGGCTTCGTCGTGCTCGTCCTCAATCTTGCCGACAATGGCCTCAAGCAAGTCCTCGATGGTCACGATGCCGTCGGTGCCGCCATATTCGTCGACAACGATGGCCATGTGGACGCGGGAAGCGCGCATGGACTGGAGGAGATCGCCGGCCGGCATGAAGGTCGGCACGAACATGGCCGTGCGGGTGATGCCAAGCTTGTTGATCTTTTGGCGCAGCGCCGCCGAGAGCAGTTTTACCGGGACATCCTTTTCAGGATCAGTCACCGGCTCGGTGATCTTGGCCATGGCATCCTTGATGTGGATGAAGCCGATGATCTTGTCGAGTTCGTCTTCGTAGACGGGCAGACGCGAATGGCCGACCTGGCGGAACTTGGCGAGCAGGGTTCCGAGATTGATATCGGCCTCGACGGCCTGGATATCGGAGCGCTCGACCATGATGTCGTCGATCGAGACCGCTGACAGCTTTAGCACGTTTTGCAGGATCGTGCGTTCGCTCTCGGTGAAATCCTGCGTTTCGGCCCCAGCGCTTTCGTCGAGTGCCACCTGCAGGTCATTGCGCAGGCTCACCGGGCGGAGCGTCAGTATGGATTTGAGCCTCGTAATCAGGCTCGGCCCTCGCGTCGGCTGAGCGAGGGCGGGACTAGAGGAAGGTTCGGGATTATCGGGCACCCGGTTGCCCTTGCGATCGGTATCGTTCATCAATCTCAGGCTGCTCAGGGCAGCGCGCTATCCTCATATTGGACAAATAAAGCAGCCAGGCCGGCCAACATTCGGCGGCCTAGTCGGCGTAGGGATCGGCAATGCCGAGCCCGGCCAGTATCTGGGTTTCAAGGCCCTCCATTTCGAGAGCCTCGTCCTCATCGAGGTGATCATAGCCCAAAATGTGCAAAAAGCCATGCACAACCAGATGGGTGAAGTGATCCTCAAGGCTCGTGCCCTGTTCTTCGGCCTCGCGAACAAGCGTTTCGCGGGCGAGCGTGATGTCGCCCAGGATGCCGATAACGGGATCGAAAGGCTCGATCTGCGGGAAGCTCAGGACATTGGTGGACGCGTCCTTGCCCCGGTATTGCGCATTAAGCTCGCGCTGCTCCGCATCGTCGGTGAGCAGCACCGAAATCTCGGCGGCGCCCTTTATCTTGGGTTTGGCGCCGGAAAGGGCGGCGAGCACAGCCTTTTCGGCGAGGGCGTCAAAATGGTCGGGCCAGTCATCCGCATTGCGGATGACTGCGATTTCAAGCGGCGGGGTGATCGGCGGCATAGGTGTCTGGTTCAGCTCCGGGGCGTAGCGCCGAGGGTCCGCGCCAGACCTTCCGTATCCCGGTCTTTCAAGGCCAGGCGCTTGGCGGTGTCGGCTTCATAGGCCCGCACGATCCGCCCGACAAGCGCGTGGCGCACCACGTCCTTGTCGTTGAAGCGGGAAATATGCACGCCTTCGACGCCATCGAGGAGATTCACTGCTTCCACGAGCCCTGATTTTTCCCCGCGCGGCAAATCGACCTGGGTCGGATCACCGGTGACGATCATCTTGGAATTCTCGCCGAGACGCGTCAGGAACATTTTCATCTGCATGGATGTCGTGTTCTGCGCTTCGTCGAGGATGACCACGGCATTGGCAAGGGTGCGGCCACGCATGAAGGCGAGCGGGGCAACCTCGATGATCCCCGAGGTGATGCAGCGCTCGACGTTTTCGGGCTTCATCATGTCATAAAGGGCATCGTAGAGCGGTCGCAGATAGGGATCGACCTTGTCCTTCATGTCGCCGGGCAGAAAGCCGAGGCGCTCGCCGGCTTCGACGGCGGGACGCGAGAGGATGATGCGGTTGATGTCGCCGCGTTCAAGCAGCGATGCCGCATGGGCCACGGCAAGATAGGTCTTGCCGGTACCGGCGGGGCCGACACCGAAAACCAGCTCGGCGCGGTCCATGGCGCGCATATAGGCGTCCTGGGCCGGGGTGCGGGCGGCAATGGTGGATTTTCGCGTGGCGATCTGCGCCATGCGGACCTTGCCCTTGCGCTCGAGCGTCGGCAGGGTCAGTTGGCTGTCCTCGGTTTCGACCATGCGAATGACGGCGTCGACATCGGCTATGTCGGCGGGTCGGCCTTCTTCAAGGCTAGCGTAAAGCGATTCCAGCACGCGACGCGCCTGATCGACCTTCGACGCAGAGCCTTTGAGCAACACATGATTGCCGCGCGGCGTGGCCGACACGGTGAGGCGCTGTTCGATAAGGGCGAGGTTCTGGTCGAAATCGCCATAAAGCTGGGCAGCCAGGCGATTGTCTTCAAAGGCGAGTTCGAGTTGCGATGCGAGGGCGTTGTCTGCGGTGGGTGGCAAGTGCCTGCTCAAACTTTCTCGGCTCCCGAAGGGGGGCGCCGCGGAGCGCGTCGCCCATGCATTAACGAGGCTAGGATGATTTGCGTTCGATGTCTGTAGCAATATTGTGACGCTCCACCCCGGCCGCAAGGGCGGCCAAATCGCTCCAGTGGAGCGATTTGAGGGGTGGAGGCCATAAGCGCTATGCGCGAATGGCCCGGCCCCTCGGAAAAACGCCTTTCCAAAAACCGCACGCAACACGAAAAACCGCCCGGCCTTTCGGCGTCGCGGGTACACGGGTAACGGGCGGCCATTGACTCGATCCGTATAATACATTGGGAGCCAAAGGCCGCCCGTCACGGATCCGGAGTTTGTGGCGGGTCCGGTTCAGGCGCTACCATTATCTCAGGCGCGGCTGCCGAATTCACCCTGGCGGAATGGGGAGATAATCGCATGAGATTTTGGGGGCGGGGATAAGTTGGATAGATTGGGTGAAAAGGGAGAGAATATGATCAGCATTGCCGTCGATCCGTTTCCATCTGACATGGCGTTGCGCCAGCTATGGCTGAAAGCTTGGGGCGATGCGGGACCGGCGCGTTGGAAACCCGTGCTGGAGCGGAGCCTCGCCCATATAGGGGCTTTTGAGGGCGAAAAACTGGTCGGCTTCGTCAATGTGGCCTGGGATGGGGGGATTCATGCCTTCATTCTCGACACCTGCGTCGACGAGGATTTCAGACATCAGGGCATTGCGACAAGGCTGGTGAAATCAGCACAAGAGGCTGCGCGAGAACGCGGCGCCAAGTGGCTCCATGTCGATTTTGAACCGCATTTGCTGGGATTTTATCGTGGCTGCGGGTTTCGACCGACAGAAGCGGGGTTGATTGCGCTTTAGGCCGCAGAGGGTGCGCGGAGGCCACTGCGCCGCGCCCTCGTGGTTCGAGGCTTTGCAAGGGCAAAGCACCTCACCATCAGGGCTACTTCAGGGGCTGCAAGGGCTGGTGGTGGTTCAGCGTGTGGACGCTTAAGCCGCAACCGCCTGGCGCAATTTTCCGACCAGCGAATTGGTTGAGGTGCCGATGATTTCGACCTCGTGGATGGAGCCGATGAGATCGGTGGACCCTTCGAGGTGCACGGCTTGGAGATAGGGCGAGCGGCCACCGACCTGGCCGGGCATGCGGCCGACGCGTTCGATGAGGATGGGCAGCGTACGGCCGACGCAGGAGGCGTGGAAATCGGTGGTCTGCTTGTTGACCAGCTCTTGCAGGCGCGCAAGGCGCTCGGCTTTCACTGCTTCTTCCACCTGATCGGTGAGATTGGCGCCCGGCGTGCCGGGGCGCGTGGAATATTTGAAGGAATAGGCCGAGGCATAGCCGACGTCGCGGATGATTTTGAGGGTGTCCTCGAAATCGGCATCGGTTTCGCCGGGAAAACCGACGATGAAATCGCCCGAGAGCGCCATATCGGGACGGGCGTCCTTGATGCGTTCGATAAGGCGGAGATATTCGGCCGCGGTATGCTTGCGGTTCATCGCCTTCAGGATGCGATCGGAACCGGACTGCACCGGTAGGTGCAGATAGGGCATGAGGAAAGCGAGATCGCGATGGGCCGCAATGAGCGCGTCGTCCATGTCGCGCGGATGGCTGGTCGTGTAGCGCAGCCGCTCAAGGCCGGGGATTTCCGCCAGAAGATAAGCCAGCTCACCAAGTCCGACGGCGCGGCCTGAAGAATCTTCGCCGTGGTAGGCGTTGACGTTCTGGCCGAGGAGGGTGATTTCCTTGACCCCGGCATCGGCAAGGCGGCGGGCTTCGTCGAGCACCTGCGCCACCGGGCGGCTGACTTCCGTGCCGCGCGTATAGGGTACGACGCAGAACGAGCAAAACTTGTCGCAGCCTTCCTGAACGGTGAGGAAGGCGGTGAGGCCGCGGCCGATGGTGACGTCTTTCTTGGCCGCCGGCAGGTGGGCGAATTTGTCTTCTTCGGGAAAATCCGTATCGACCACGGCGCGGCGGAGCGCGGGGTGCATGTGGCGGCTGGCTTCGGCTTTCGCCAGCATGTCCGGCAGGCGGTGATAGGCTTGCGGCCCAAAGACCATATCGACCATGGGGGCGCGGCGGGCGATTTCCTCGCCCTCGGCCTGCGCCACGCAACCGGCCACCCCGATCATCAGGTCGCCGCCGGTGGCGCGCTTTTCGGTTTGCAGTTCCTTGAGGCGCCCGAGCTCGGAAAAAACCTTCTCACTGGCCTTTTCGCGGATATGGCAGGTATTGAGCAGCACGAGATCGGCCTCGGCCATGTCCGTGGTTGGGGCATAACCATGCGGCGCCAGGGCGTCGGCCATGCGGTCGCTGTCATAGACGTTCATCTGACAGCCATAGGTTTTGATGAAGAGTTTCTTCGGCGCGATCTGGTTCATGACGGGCTATTTACCAGACGAGAAGGTGTGATGCTACCGCCTGCAACCGGGCTGGGGGTGAGCGTGTTGTGAGACTGGAGAGCCAAAGGATCTGGTCATGACCAAACCTCACAGGGATCAAGCCGCCGCCATGCAGGACGGGCGAAAGCCCGGGCCCAAGGATTCCCCGGTACAGGTGCGCAATGCGGGGGCCGAAGCACAGGCTGACAAGCCGAGAAAATGGGATAAGGTGGACGAGGCGGTGGACGAGAGTTTCCCCGCCAGCGACGCTAGCGCAAAATATTGACCAGCCCGCGCGGGCCCAATGTGCCAGCCGACGAGGACCAGGACGACATGGCAGCACAAGCCCACGACGGGGTATCCGGCCCCGGCCAGGCGAAGAGTCTGAAGCCGCAACGGCCACAACCCGTCGCACTTTATCTTTTTTCGCTGCTGCTGGTTATCCTGCTGCCTGCATTGGTTGTTGCGTTGGTGCTGCTCTACAGCACCAACGACGCGCAGGAAAAGGTCGTGGAATCCCTGACCAATGCCACGGTGCAGGCCATGGGTCAGTCGGTGGACCGCGAGATTTCCGGCATGATCACCAGCCTGCGCGTGCTGTCCTCGGACCAATCGCTGGAAGCGGGAGACTTCGAACAATTCCATCATCGCGCTACCATAGCCCTGGCTGGGACCGGCTCCTATCTCATCGGCGTCGATGAAGACGCCCATCAATTGCTCAATAGCCGGGTGGAATTTGGTACCCCCCTGGGCCAGTCATCCGACATGATCACCGCGGCTCGGGCGCTCGAGCGGGGGCGACCGACCGTTTCAAATCTGTTCTTTGGCCAGGTGGCGCAGACCTGGGTTTATAATGTCTGGCTGCCGCTCGCCGAGGATGCCGCGGTGCGGCTGCTCGCCCTGACCCAGAATGCGCGCGATCTCATCCCGGTGCTGCAATCGCGGGAATTGCCGGAAGGCTGGCACGCAGCGCTCGTGGATGGCAACAATACCGTCATCGCCTCGACCACCGGGGACGAATTCGCCATTGGCGACACCCTGCCCATGCGGCGCAATCTTGAAGATACGACGCCGGGCTGGACCGAAGAAATCCTTCACAACCAAACCGTGGTGACGGCGGAATGGCGCTCGGGCCTGACCGGCTGGCGCATCATTGCCTGGGCATCCGCGGCTCAGGTCAAGCGGCCGCTTGGCGAATCCATCCTGCAGCTGGCGGCGTGGGGCCTGGTCATAGCCGTCGTCGCCTCGCTGATCGCCTTCTTCATCGCCCAGCAATTGAGCCGCTCGGTGCGGGGCCTGCGGCTCGATGCGCAGCGCCTCGGGCGGGGCGAGGCGGTGTTCGAGCGGCATTATCCGGTGGCCGAAATCGATGAAGTTTCAAAGGCCCTGGTGCAGGCCTCGCGCCAGCGGCAGACGGCGGAGCGCGATGTACGCTTTTTGATGCGCGAACTGGCGCATCGCTCGAAAAACCAGATGGCGGTTATTTCCGCCATGGCCAAGCAAACCGCGCGCGGCGCCACCGACGTGCCGCGCTATGTCGAGGGGCTGGAGCGCCGCATCATGGGGCTGGCACGCTCGACCGACCTGCTGCTGGCCCATGGAAGGGCCGGCGTCTCGCTGCGCGAGCTGATCGATCTCCATATCGCCCCGTTCCGGCCGCAGGAAGTGGCGCGGGTGAGGATCGAGGGGGCCGATCTCCGGATCAATCCGCAGGGCGCGCAAATCCTCGGCATGGCCGTGCATGAACTGGCGGTCAATGCGACCCAATATGGCGCTTTTGCCGATGAAAAAGGCAGGTTGACCCTCTCCTGGAGCGAGGACGAGGACCAGCTTGCCATGCGTTGGCGCGAAACCCTGTCGGCGCCGCTCAAGGCCAGCGAAAGGGCGGGTTTCGGCACGACCGTCCTGCGCTCCATGGTGGGCGGAGCGCTCGGCGCCAAGGTCGAGCGGCACGAACATGCCGATGGGGTGGAATGGACCATCGATATCCCCATGACCGCGCTCGATCCCGCCTTTGCCGCGCTGCGGCCGGACGAGCAGATGCAAGAGCGCAGGAATCAATAAGTCTGGCTTTGTCTGGTGCTTTGCACTATAGGGACCGCCAGCGGGCTCACTTTGCCTCTGCTATAAACAGGCCCCACCTGGACGACATCCTGGCTGGGGCTCTTCATCCTCACATTTATAGAAGGATATGCCGATGTCGATTACCGCTGAGCGCAAGACTGCCCTCATCAAGGAATACGCCACCACTGCCAATGATACCGGCTCGCCGGAAGTGCAGGTTGCGATCCTTTCCGAGCGCATTGCCAATCTCACCGAGCACTTCAAGGGCCACAACAAGGACAACCACTCCCGTCGTGGTCTCCTCAAGCTGGTTTCGACGCGCCGTAGCCTCCTCGACTACCTCAAGAAGGTGGACGACGGCCGCTACAAGACGCTGATCGAAAAGCTTGGCCTGCGTCGCTAAGACGACAAAATTCCGGCGCGGGGGGTAACTTCCGCGCCGGTTGCCCTTTTGGGCACAAGAAAAGGGTTGCCTTAGTGCATGTCTCCCGAAAGTGGTTACCGGTTTCGGGACAAAGACATGCACAAGAACAAGGCGCTAAAGCGCAGAGAGCGATCCTAGAGATCGCGACGCGCTTTAGGCGACCCTCTAGGCCGGCAGCGCCGGAGCATGGCAGGATTATTGGCGCCTTCCGCTGTGGAGCCGCTTATTGTCTTGTCCATGTTCTGAACCTGCAAAGAGATAGAAACCGTACCTGATTTTGAGCCGGGGCGCACATGGGGTGCAGCGCCGGTGCGGGTACACCAAAGCGTTCGTGGGCCCTCGCCTAGCCCCGCGTTCCCGCGCTTTGGACAGAATGGAAAGACAAAACATGTCGATCAATTTTGACCACCACAAGGTCGAACTCAATTGGGGCGGCCAGCCGCTGACGCTCGAAACCGGCAAGATCGCCCGCCAGGCGGACGGTGCCGTGCTCGCGACGCTGGGTGAAACCGTTGTGCTCGCAACCGTCGTTTCGGCCAAGTCCGCCAAGCCCGGCCAGGACTTCTTCCCCCTGACCGTCAACTACCAGGAAAAGTATTTTGCCGCCGGCAAGATCCCGGGTGGCTATTTCAAGCGTGAAGGCCGTCCCTCCGAGAACGAAACGCTGGTTTCGCGCCTCATCGACCGCCCGATCCGCCCGCTCTTCCCCGATGGCTACAAGAACGAGACCCAGGTGGTCATCACCGTTCTCCAGCATGACATGGAAAACAATCCCGACGTGCTCTCGATGGTCGCGGCCTCTGCCGCGCTGACCATTTCGGGCGTGCCCTTCATGGGCCCGATCGGAGCGGCACGCGTCGCCTATATCGATGGCGCCTATGTGCTGAACCCATCGATCGATCGCCGTTCGGATTCTAAGCTCGATCTCGTCATGGCCGGCACCCAGGACGCCGTGCTCATGGTTGAATCGGAAGCTCAGGAGCTTTCCGAGGAAGTCATGCTCGGCGCCGTGATGTTCGGCCATGCCGAAAGCGCCAAAGTCATCCAGGCGATCATCAAGCTCGCCGAACTGGCCGCCAAGGAACCGCGCGATTTCACGGCTCCCGACTTCTCCGTTCTCGAAGCCGAAGTTCTGGCCATTGCAGAAGCCGATCTGCGCGCTGCCTACAAGATCACCGAAAAAGCCTCGCGCTACGCTGCGGTTGACGCTGCCAATGCCAAGGTCAAGGCGGCCTTCGCTGCCAAGATCGAAGCCGGCGAGCTGACCAAGGAAGTGCTGGGCGAAGTCGTCCACAATCTCCAGGCCAAAATCGTGCGCTGGAACATTTTGGACACCGGTAGCCGTATCGACGGCCGTGACCTCAAAACCGTGCGTCCGATCGTTTCGGAAGTCGGCGTTCTGCCGCGCACCCACGGCTCCGCCATCTTTACCCGTGGCGAAACCCAGGCGCTGGTTGTTGCGACCCTCGGCACTGCCGATGACGAGCAGTTCATCGATAGCCTCGAAGGCACCCGCAAGGAAAACTTCCTGCTGCACTACAACTTCCCTCCCTATTCGGTGGGTGAAGCTGGCCGCATGGGTTCGCCCGGGCGTCGCGAAATCGGTCATGGTAAGCTCGCATGGCGCGCCATCAACCCGATCCGCCCCTCGATGGAAGAATTCCCCTACACGATCCGTATCGTGTCCGAGATCACCGAATCCAACGGTTCCTCCTCGATGGCGACCGTTTGCGGTACCTCGCTGGCCCTGATGGATGCCGGCGTGCCGATGAAGCGTCCGGTGGCCGGTATCGCCATGGGTCTTATCCTTGAAGGCGAAAAGTTCGCCGTTCTCAGCGATATCCTTGGTGACGAAGATCACCTCGGCGACATGGATTTTAAGGTGGCCGGCACGGAAGAGGGTATCACCTCGCTCCAGATGGACATCAAGATCGCCGGCATCACCGAAGAGATCATGAAGATCGCTCTGGGCCAGGCCAAGGACGGCCGCGTTCATATCCTTGGTGAAATGAACAAGGCGCTCTCGACCTCGCGCGGCGAAGTGGGCGAATTCGCTCCCCGCATCGAAACGCTGAAGATCCCGACCGACAAGATCCGTGAAGTGATCGGCACCGGTGGCAAGGTCATCCGCGAAATCGTCGAAAAGACCGGCGCCAAGATCAATATCGAAGACGACGGCACGGTAAAGGTTTCGTCCTCGGACGGCACCCAGATCGAAGCGGCCATCAAGTGGATCCGCTCGATCACCGACGAAGCCGAAGTCGGCGCCATCTATCAGGGCACCGTCGTCAAGACCGCCGATTTCGGCGCTTTCGTGAACTTCTTCGGTGCCAAGGACGGTCTCGTCCACATTTCCCAGCTGGCCGAAGCCCGCGTTGCCAAGACCACCGACGTGGTCAAGGAAGGCGACAAGGTCTGGGTCAAGCTTTTGGGCTTTGACGAGCG
This sequence comes from Devosia sp. Root685, assembly GCF_001427875.1. Classification (GTDB taxonomy): domain Bacteria; phylum Pseudomonadota; class Alphaproteobacteria; order Rhizobiales; family Devosiaceae; genus Devosia. The sequence continues at coordinate 10,154 of NZ_LMHK01000003.1, forward strand.
CGGCAAGGTCCGCCTCTCGATGAAGGTGCTCGACCAGGCAACCGGCAAGGAACTGGTCAAGGAAGCCAAGGACGACGCCGCCGAATAAGGCGCGCTACGCAATCACGAAAAAGGCCCGGAGCAATCCGGGCCTTTTGCTTTTTGTCTCCATGGACCACTATGGCGGCATGGTCACGATCCTCTTCATCCATAGCGCGGGTCCGCAGGGGCCGGGAGAAGGCAGCAGCGCCCTGCTGACTGGATTGCGCGCCATCCTGCCGCCGCGGGTCGCGCTGGTTGCGCCCTTGATGCCAAAGCCGGACGCGCCGGAAGCAGAGCCATGGCTTATGGCACTCGACGCCGAGATGCGGGCAATCGAGGGCGACTTCGTCATGCTTGGCCATTCGCTCGGCGGCTCGGTGATCCTGCAAACGCTGGCGCGGTTCGGCGTGCCGGATCGTTTGCTCGGCGTCGTGACGCTGGCCGCGCCATTCTGGGGTGCTGGCGGCTGGGAGATGGAGGATTTTGCCCTGCCCCATGATGCGAGCACCAGGCTCCGAGCGCTTCCCCGTCTGGTGATCCTTCAGGGTGATGCGGATGAAGTGGTCGAAAAAAATCACCCAAACCTTTACCAGACACTGTTGCCGCAAGCGCTGGTGACCGTTCTGCCGGGCATCGATCATGAGGCGTCACTGGCGGCCCCAGCCGTGCTTGATGCCCTCAAATCCATCACACCGCTGTGAAACCTGTGGGATTTCAGCAACAGGGGCAAGTATGATCACATTGTGGCGAGGAACTGCCGCATTCGTGCCACGTTAAGCGGGAGAAGCGTTACTGCAAAGGAAGAAGGGCCGCTCCCCGGCCACTTGATTCTCCATTGCCTGTCCCGAGGTTCCAGTTTTGATTTCCCGCCGCCTTTTCCTTCTCGGTCTTTCAGCGACGACCCTGGCAGCCTGTTCGACCACGCGTCAGCCCGTGGTTCAGGAACCGGTCATCGATCCCTATTACCTGCGCATGTATGCCGCATCCACCACCGAGCCCTATCAGGTCGCGGCGATGGATTTGCGCCGCGTCGATCCGCAATGGTGGCGTCAGGAAGTGGCCTATTTCACCACTGAGCGACCCGGCACGATCGTTGTCGATACGCCAGCCCACTACCTCTATCTCGTGATGGAGAACGGCCGGGCCCTGCGTTACGGCATTGGCGTCGGTAAGGACGAAGCGCTGCTGTTCCGGGGCGATGCCACGATCGGCCGCAAGGCCGAATGGCCGCGCTGGACCCCGACGCGCTCAATGATCGCGCGTGAGCCCGATCGTTACGGCCCCTATGCCGGTGGCATGGAGCCGGGCCCGACCAATCCGCTCGGGCCGCGCGCGCTTTACCTCTATAAAAACGGCGCCGATACGCTTTTCCGTATCCATGGCACCACCGAACCCTATACGATCGGCACCAATGTTTCCTCGGGCTGCATTCGCCTGATGAACCAGGACATCATCGATCTCTATTCCCGCGTTCCCTCGGGCACGCGCGTGACTGTCATCAACGCCTAGTGGCGTTAATGTGATCAACGCCTGAGGCGCAATGTCGCCGCAACATTTCTGGAGGAACGTGTAAGCGAGAGTTGCAAGCTCTCATCACGACCTCCAAAAAATTGCCGGCTGCGGACCATACCGTAGTCACCCGCATCCGGCATCCAGGGCCCGTTCCGCAAGGAACGGGCTCTTCGTCTTTTGGGGTTGTGTGTCCGCAAGCGCCTTTTCGGCGTCGGCGCGATATGCATGATGGCGGCCGACTTTTAAGGACTGCCATGAGCGATAAACCTCACGCCTACATCATCTGCGGCACGCCGCGCTCGGGCAGCACGCTGATCTGCGAGATGCTGGCGGCAAGTGGTGTTGCCGGGCGGCCGAACTCGTATTTTCGGCCGCAGGACATTGCCTGGTGGGCCGAAAAGTGGGGCGTGTCGCTGGCCGAAGGGATCGAGACGGCCGGGTTCGACCGGGCCTATCTCGAAGCAATGCACCGGGAAGGGCGCGCCGGGACAGGAATTCTTGGTGTCCGCATCATGTATTCGAGCCTTGTCGAGGCCGCGCGACGCCTCAACCGCGCCGCGGGGCGCGCTGGCAATGTCGCAGAGGCGCTTCGAGCGGCTTTTGGGCCGGTGCTCTATATCCATCTCTCCCGGCGGGACAAACTGGGCCAGGCCGTGTCGCTGGCGCGGGCCGAGCAGACGGGGCTGTGGCACCTGCGTGCCGATGGCAGCGTGCTTGAAGGCGGCGAGACCCAGCCGGAGCCCGTTTATGACGGCGCGCGGATTGGCACCATTCTCGATGAACTTGAGCGGGATGATGCCGCTTGGGAGCGGTTTTTTGCCGAGCATGGGATTGAACCGCTGGGCCTGACCTATGAAGGCGTGACCGCCGGGCCCCAAAAGGCGCTGGGAGACATTTTTGCGGCGCTGGGCCTTGATCGGGCGATGGCTGAAACCCAACCGACGCCCACAGCCAAGATGGCCGACAGTCTCAGCGCCGAATGGGTGGCGCGGTTTGGGCGCGAGCGGGCGTAGCCCTGGGCGTTCAGTCAAGCAGTGTCAAGTGCGGGGAGCAGGGACATGCCGGCTTGCCAGTGGATGGCGGTCCAGCCCGCCTCACGGGCGGCGATGACATTGTGCTCGGTATCGTCGACCAGCGTGATCTGCCGGGGGGCCGTGCCGATGCTGCGGCTGATATGATCATAGAATTCGGGCGCGGGCTTTCTGTGACCAATATCAGCCGAATAGAAAATGCCATCGACATGTTTGCCAAGGCCCATGACGTCCATGAGATAGCTGGCGCGCATGTGTTCCTGATTGGTCGCCAGATAGACGCGGTGGCCTTTTGAGCGCAGGGCGGCCATCTCCGTGACCACGGTTTCTTCAAGCCGCGAGTCGTTTTCGAACCAGTAATCGACGAGGGTTTGGGCGGAGACGGTTGGCGCGATTACGGCGAGCACCTCTGCCAGTTCAGGCAGGAGCGGTTTCTGGCCGGTGACGATGGCGGGCCAGCGCGGCTTGAAAAACTCGCGCTGCAATGTGGCGAGCGGGATACCGAGATCGGCCTCAAGATCAGCGAAAAGATGCGCGCCGTCCTTGGGCCGGCCGGCAACGAGGACGCCGTCGACGTCCATCATGATTGTTTGCATAGGCTGCCTGCCCCTCTTTTTTCGAGCATAGAAGCAGGCGGGCGAATAGCACAAACAAAAAGGGCGAGGGCGTGCCTTGATGCCCGAGCCACGCCCTCGTGGTTCGAGGTTTGCTCTGCAAAACACCTCACCATGAGGGTTACTGGGGCAATTGCTGAAAGCAAAAAGGGCGCAACCGAGGTCGCGCCCTTTTGATAAGTGGCAGAGCGCTTTAGAGCGTGCGCTGAACCGTTTCCACGCGGAAACATTCGATGACGTCGTTGGCGCGGATGTCTTCGTAGTTTTCGAAGGCCATGCCGCATTCCTGGCCGGTCTGGACTTCCTTGACTTCATCCTTGAAGCGCTTGAGCGTCTTGAGTTTGCCTTCGTGGATGACGACGTTGTCGCGGAGGAGGCGCACGCCGGCGCCGCGTTCCACGATGCCTTCGGTGACCTGGCAACCGGCAACCTTGCCGACCTTGGTGATCTGGAAGACTTCGAGGATTTTTGCGTAGCCGATGAAGGTTTCGCGACGTTCGGGCTTCAGGAGGCCCGACATGGCCGACTTAACGTCATCCACGAGATCGTAGATGATGTTGTAGTAGCGGATTTCGATGCCGTCGCGGGTGGCGAGATCGTTGGCCTGCTTGTTGGCACGAACGTTGAAGCCGATGACGATGGCATTGGACGCCGCCGCGAGGGTCACGTCCGATTCGGTGATGCCTCCAACGCCGCTCATCAGGATCTGCGCCGACACTTCGTCGGTGGACAGCTTGTTGAGCGAAGCCACGATCGCTTCGACCGAACCCTGCACGTCCCCCTTGATGATCAGCGGGAATTTGCTGATGCCGGCCACCTTGAGCTGATTCATCATCTGCTCGAGGCTTGTTGCACCGCCGCCGGCCGTCTTTTCACGGATGGCGCGCTGACGATATTCGGTAACTTCGCGGGCACGGGCTTCGGTTTCGACCACCGAGAAGCGGTCGCCCGCGCTCGGCACGCCGGTAAAGCCCAGCACTTCCACCGGAATGGAAGGACCAGCCGATTTGACCTGCTCGCCCTTGTCGTTGATCAGGGCGCGTACACGGGCAAACTCGGTGCCGGCAACGAGAATGTCGCCGATGGCCAGAGTACCGCGCTGCACCAGAACCGTTGCCACGGCACCGCGACCACGATCGAGCTTGGCTTCGATGACAAGACCTTCGGCACGGCCATCACGAGCCACGCGCAGTTCGAGGACTTCGGCCTGCAAGAGGATGGTTTCCAAGAGCTTGTCGAGACCAGCCTGGGTTTTGGCCGAGACTTCGACGTCGAGCACGTCGCCGCCCATCGATTCGACGAACACTTCGTGCTGAAGCAGTTCGGTGCGCACGCGCTGGGGATTGGCTTCGGGCTTATCCATCTTGTTGATGGCCACGATGATCGGAACACCAGCCGCCTTGGCATGCTTGATGGATTCGATCGTCTGGGGCATGACGCCGTCATCGGCAGCGACGACCAGAACGGCGATATCGGTTGCCTGGGCACCGCGGGCACGCATGGCGGTGAACGCCTCGTGGCCCGGGGTATCAAGGAACGTGATCTTGTTGCCGTTCTTTTCGACCTGATAGGCGCCGATATGCTGGGTGATGCCACCGGCTTCGCCCGAAACCACATTGGCTTCGCGGATCGCGTCGAGGAGCGAGGTCTTGCCGTGGTCGACGTGGCCCATAATGGTCACAACAGGCGCACGATCGGTCAGATCCTCGGCCTTGTCGTCGGCGGGGATGTCATAGAGACCTTCTTCGACGTCCGCATCCGAAACGCGCTTGACCGTGTGGCCCAGTTCCGAGGCGATCAGTTCGGCCGTATCGGCGTCGATCACATCGTTGATGGTCGCCATGGTGCCCTGCGCCATCAGCATCTTGATGACGGTGACGGAGCGTTCGGCCATGCGGTTGGCCAGCTCGGCAACCGTAATGGCTTCCGGAATGACGACTTCACGGCTGAGTTTTGGCGCTTCCTGCTGGTTGCGGCCCATCTTCTTGTCGCGACGGCGGCGCATGGCGGCGAGGGACGGACCCTTGTCGCGATCGTTTTCCGTCGTGGCGCTGGAAACGGTCAGGCGGCCGCGGGCGGCACCATCATCGGACCGGCGCGTCGGACGCTCGGGCTGGGCGCGCGAGGCGCGGCGAGCGTTTTCAAGCTCGGCTTCGGTCGTCGGACGTTGCTGGGGCGCGCCGGTACGAACGCGACGGCCATCGGCCTCGCTCGGTGCGGCGGGCGGCACATTGCCGATCGGAGCCATGCCGGCGCCGACGGGACGGCGTTCGCCGGCCGGACGGGCGCTCGTACCTGCCGGACGCGTGCCGGTGGAACCGGCCGGGCGCGTATTGCCGGTGGGACGGGCATTGGGGTTGGGCCGCTCGCCATCAGGCCGCGTATTGGCCGGACGTTCGTTAGAGGGGCGTTCGCTGCGCTGCGGACGAGCCGACTGGCCGGGACGACCCGAAACGGTGCGCACGGCGCTGGGGCCGGGATTGCGCTGGCTTGCCGGAACGAAAGGCTGGCGCGGGTCGGGCTCGGCAGCCGGGGCAGCAGGCGCTGCGCTGGTCTGCTCGGGCGCGGCAGTTTCGGCCTGTTCTTCCGTGCGGCGGCTTTCGTCGGCCTGACGGCGTTCGTCTTCCTGGCGGGCCGCTTCTTCGCGCACCTGGCGACGGCGATTGTCGTCTTCGATGCGACGGGCCTCTTCGGCCGCAAAGCGCTCCTTGTCCTCGGCGGCGCGAGCGCCGGCAAGAGCAAGAGCCTTTTGGCGGGCTTCCGCTTCCGCAGCCGAGAGACCGAGCGGCGCGCGCTGGGTCTGCATGGGGCGGCCCTGACCGGGACGGCCCGAACCGCCTGGGCGGCCACCACCGGCCTGTGCGCCCGAGGGCACGCCGGCGGGCTTTGGAACTACGCGCGTCCGCTTCTCCACGACCACCGTCGCACGCGAGGGACCGCGCGACGTGCCGGCGCGATTGCCCAGAGCCGGACCCCCCTTGAGGGTCAGCGTCTTCTTGGCGCCAGAATCGTCAGAACGCTTGTCGTCGTTATCAGCCATACTTCCTATCGTCTTTCGTCCTGTTCCACGGACAAAAGCACACCGGTTACCGCAGGGCGGTCGGTGTCGTTATCCGTCGGATTGGCGTCGTAGCGGGCCAGTCGATTGGCCTTATCTAGCGCCGATTGGGCTGCCGCCCCTGTCATGAGGGCAGCATGTATCACATTTTCTAGTCCAAGTGCCAAACCCAATTGCGTACTTGAGAGCAATTCGAAATGTGGCACTTGTTTACCGGCTGCGCTGCCCTCGCGACGGGCGTGATTGAGGGCGCGCAGGGCCCCCAGCATCTTGTTCTTGCCATCGGCCGCGCCATCGGTCGCTGAAAGCAGGGCAATAAGCTGCCCGCCCTCGATGGCGCTTTTCACCTTCATACCACCGGAGGTGAACTGACCGGCCTTTCGCGCCATGGCGAGGGCCGACAAAAATCTCTGTTCGAGCCGGAGCCGCGTCAGGTCCGCCAGATCGGGCGGGACAGTGACGTTTTCTTTCAGGCTCTTGGCAAAGGCCTTCTTGCGAACAGCCTCGGACACAGCTTCATGACTGAGGCTGATCCAGACGCCCCGGCCCTCGGCTTTGGCATCGGTATCGGGCACGATAGTGCCATCGGGCCCGAGCACAAAACGGATCAGCTCCTCAACCGGCTTTTCAAGCCGGGTGAGAGCACAGGTCCTTATAGTTTCTTCGCGCCGGGCCACGACATCACCTCAAGAAGGCGGTCCTTAGACCGCCTCCTCCGCGGTTTCGTCGCCGATGTCGCCTTCTTCGGCAGCAACGTCGTTCGCCTCGATCCAGCCGGCGCGGATACGCGCCTGCATGATCATGTCTTCAGCCTCTTCACGGCTTACCGGGAAATCCTTGAACGTCCCTTCGAAACGCTTGGTTTCTCCATCCTTGCGTTCGCTCCAGCCGACGAGATCGTCAGCGGCGCAACCGGCAAAGTCTTCCACGGTCTTGATGTCTTCCTTGCCGAGCGCCACGAGCATCGCAGCGTTGAGGCCCGGGATTTCATAGAGCTCTTCATCGACGCCCAGCGCGATACGCTCATCGTCGAACTTGCGTTCGATTTCGGCGAGATATTCGGTCGCGCGGTTCTGGATTTCACCGGCGGTTTCTTCGTCAAAACCTTCGATGGAGGCGATTTCGTTGGGCTCGATATAGGCGAGCTCTTCGACCGAGGAGAAGCCTTCGGAAGCCAATAGCTGGGCAACCATCTCGTCAACGTCAAGGGCGTTCATGAACAAAGTCGAACGCTCGGTGAATTCCTTCTGGCGCCGTTCGCTTTCTTCCTGCTCGGTCAGGATGTCGATATCCCAGCCGATCAGCTGCGAAGCGAGGCGCACATTCTGGCCACGGCGGCCGATGGCGAGCGAGAGCTGTTCGTCGGGCACGACGACTTCGATGCGCTCGGCCTGTTCGTCGAGAACGACCTTAGCGACATCGGCCGGCTGGAGCGCCGAAACCACGAGATCAGCAATGGTGTCGGTCCAAGGAATGATGTCGATCTTTTCGCCCTGCAGTTCAGCAACCACCGCCTGCACGCGCGAACCGCGCATACCGACGCAAGCGCCGACGGGATCGATGGACGAGTCGTTCGAGGTAACAGCGATTTTTGCGCGCGAACCCGGATCGCGGGCGATCGAGCGGATGGTGATGACGCCATCGTAGATTTCAGGCACTTCCTGCATGAACAGTTTTGCCATGAACTGCGGATGGGTGCGCGACAGGAAAATCTGCGGACCGCGCTGCTCGCGGCGCACGTCATAGACATAGGCGCGGACGCGATCGCCATAGCGGAACATTTCGCGCGGGATCAATTCGTCGCGGCGGATGATGGCTTCGCCACGGCCGAGATCGACAATGACATTGCCATATTCGACGCGCTTGACGGTACCGTTGACGATTTCGCCGACGCGGTTGGTATATTCCTCGAACATGCGGTCACGCTCGGCATCGCGCACCTTCTGCACGATGACTTGCTTGGCCGACTGGGCGGCGATGCGGCCGAATTCCATCGGCGGCAGCGGCTCGGTGAGGAAATCGCCGATCTTGGCTTCTGGCGACTTGGTGCGCGCGAATTTCAGATCGACCTGGCGGCTCGGTTCTTCGACGGCATCGACGATTTCGAGCAGGCGCCACATGCGGGTTTCGCCCGTGCGCGGGTTGATCTCGACCTTGATCTCGGTCTCGGCGCCATAGCGGCCCTTGGCGGCCTTTTCCATGGCGTCCTGCATCGCCTCGATCACGACCATGCGGTCGATCGACTTTTCACGGGCGACGGCATCCGCGATCTGCAAAAGCTCAAGGCGATTCGCGCTAACGGCCATTTATTTGCTCTCCTCGGAGAAAGTATCGTCGTTATCGGCATCGGCATATTCGACCGTTTCGGTCTCATCGTCGTCGATCGGATGCAATTCCTGATCGGCGCGCGCCATATCCATCAATTTATCGGTCATTACGAGCTTGGCATCGGCAATGGTGACGAAGCTGAGCTTGTGGTCGGGATTGGTGCCGCCGGGCGCGTCAGGCAGGCGGATCGTTACGCCCTCTTCGTCCACGGCAAGGATGTCGCCGCGAAAACGCTTGCGGCCATTGATCATGTCGAGCAGTTCGACCTTGGCCTCGTGGCCGACAAAGCGTTCGAAATCGCGTTTGCGCACCAGCGGGCGGTCGATGCCGGCGGACGAGACTTCCAGGTGATATTCCCGCTCGATCGGATCTTCGACATCGAGAACCGGCGAGAGATCCTTGGACAGAGCCTCGCAATCATTGATGTTGAAGCGGCCATTTTCGTCCTCGGCCATGATCTGCAGGGTGCAGCCATTTTCCGGGGTGATCTTGACCCGCACGAGCGCGTAGCCAAGACCATTGGCGACCGGCTCGACGATGCGGGAAACGCGGGCTTCGAGGCCGGTTTCCTTGATATAGCGTTTCTCGGTGAGATCGAAAGCCATTGGGTCCCAGATAAGCAAAAAGAGCGGGGCCGGTCAGGGCACCACTCTCTGTATGAGAGCAACGATGTTGGCTCCGTATAACCCCGCTTCCGGCAAAAGGCAAGGTCGGCTTGGGGACGTCGGAGGGGCCGCTTTATTTCTCCCAGGTGACATTGGCGACGGTGGCGCCAAGGTCTCCGAGGAAGCCGCGCAGGTCTTTGACCATCGCGTCGGGACCGCAGAGGTAAAAATTCTGGCTGAAATCGGGGATATGGCGCTTGAGGAAATCGGCGTCGATGCGCTCCTGCACCAGCTTTGATTTTGCATCATTCGTGACGGTCCAGAGCGTTTCGAGGCCGTTCATGGCTTCGAATTCGTCGCGAAGGATGATGTCTTTCTCGGTCTGGTTCGAGACGATCAGCCTGTTGCCGGCGATTTTGCCCGTGGCATTGAGGTGGCGCAGGATGGCGATAAAGGGCGTGACGCCGGCGCCGCCGGCAATGAAGGTGCCGGGGCCGCGATATTGGATCGTGCCCCAGACATCGCGGAGGATCAGCCTGTCGCCTGCGCCCAAGGACCAAAGCTCGTTGGTGACCCCGGTATGGTCAAAATAGCTCTTGATGGTGAATTCGAGATTTTCCGCTTGGGGCAGGCAGGTAAAGGTGAAGGGGCGCGTCTTGTCCTGCCAGCCGATCCGGTCAATGCTGACCTCGGTCGCCTGGCCGGGCGAGAAAGTGTAGCCCTTGGGCCGCTCGACCCGGTAGTGCCTGACATTGTGGGTGACGGGCACCGTGTCGAGAATTTTGACGCTGATTTGCATGGCTCACTCCTCGGTTCCAAAGCACAATTCCGCGGCCCGCCGGGCGGTTCCCGGGCCCGGCACGCCAAGGAAACCAGGTTCCCTCAAGAGAACCGGGTTTCTTTCCAACCACCTGATTTCCCTATGAAACCCTCGGCATGATGAACCCGCTTTCAAGAGCAAAATTGTTGTTTTTGTCCCTTGGAGGCCAATTCACGAGGCCCATCTTTGGGGTGTTCAAACGAAAGGAACACTCGAAATGATCAAGAACAGCATTCTCGCCCTGACCACCGCCGCTCTCGTTGCCGGCATTGCCATGCCCGCCTTTGCCGCATCGGCAGCGCCCGACCAGAACGACAACGACAAGAGCTATCTCACCGGCGAAGTCGCCAATGACTATACGCTGCTCCGCCTCAAGGAAAAGGGCATCAATGCCACCTCCGTCGAGGACTGGAACGGTCTCGTCCGCGCTTTCGTGATCAAGGAAGACGGCACTCAGGCCATGCAGCTCTTCGACGCCGACTCTCTGGCTCCCGTCGGTATCTAACCGCCTGCTCGTCGCGCCTTCGACACGGAAAAGTGCAAGCCACTTTTCCCGAAGGCGCTGTGAGCGTGACACTCCTGGCGCTGCCGGCCTCCGGCGGCGCCCGAAGCCTGGTTAACGCAGGCTGATATTGTTCGAGAGATCGAAATTTTGCCGTGCGGCCACGACGGCGTCGCGATTGCGCGTGACGAAGGCCCGGCAGGCATCGACGAGATCGAGCAGGTCCGTGCCCAATTCGGTCAGCGCATAATCGACGCGCGGCGGGATCGTGGCAAAGGCGGTGCGGGAAATAAAGCCGTCGCGCTCCAGTTCGCGCAGGGTGGAGGCCAGCGTTTTCTGGGAAATTCCGTCCATGGCGCGGCGCAGCTCATTGAACCGCCGCGTGCCCGTGCTCAATTCGGCGACGACGACCAGCGTCCATTTCCCCGTCCTCATCGCCAGAAAACTATTGTCCTCATGCGAGAAGGAAAGCGTGGTGGACATTTGGAAAACTCCGGAAGGTCGGCGTCAAGCCGATATGGGGAGCGATTGGCAAAGGTCCAGAGCGCGGGTGAGCGAACTTGTCGTTCGCCGTCACGAAACGGTTAAGGTTCAGCGGCGCTCGAAGGTAAAATAAAAGCTGATCATCCGCCCTTCGCGCCGCGCCTTCTGTTCGTAGCGGGTCGGCTGCCAGCCCGGATAGGGTGTGTGCCAGCTGGCCGGCGCCTCCGGGGCAAAAGAAAATTGCGGCTCGCGCACGATATGGGCGAGGGTCCAATCGGCATAGTCCTCGATATCGCTGGCAAAATGGAAGGTGCCACCCGGTTTGATGACGCGGGCCAGTTCCTTCAGCGTTGTCGGCGAGACGAAGCGGCGCTTGTGGTGGCGCGTTTTGGGCCAGGGATCGGGATAGAGCAGATAAATCGCGTCAATGCTGGCATCGGGCAGTGTGACGAGGAGTTTGAGCGCATCATCGGTGAAGAGCCTGACATTGGCCAGCTTTTTGGCAATGGCGGCCTGCACCATCTTGCCGATGCCGCCGGTAAAAACCTCGCAACCGATAAAGCCGGTCTCGGGCTCCTCCTCGGCCTTGCGCGCCAGATGCTCGCCGCCGCCATAGCCGATCTCGATGACGAGGCGCTTTGCGTCCGGAAACAGCGTCTGGGGGTCGAGGTGATCGTTCAGCGCGATTTCAAGCTCGGGCAGGGCGTTTTCGACCATGGCCTGTTGCCCGCCATGCAGCTTCTTGCCGGACCGGCGGCCAAAAAAGGCGCGGGGTTCGCCGTCACGGGTTTTGGGGAGCTGATGGTCGGTCATGGCACGCAAAATTTCAAAAACGAAAGCCTCTCCCCCGCATCGCGGAAAAGAGGCCTTTGGTCAATCGATAGAATGGATCAGGCGACGGCGGCCTTGAGGGCCTTGACCAGATCGATCTTCTCCCACGAAAAACTGCCATCGCGGCCCGGCTTGCGGCCAAAGTGGCCATAGGCGGAGGTTTTGGCATAAATCGGCTTGTTGAGGTCGAGATGGGTGCGGATGCCGCGTGGCGTCAGGTCCATCACCTCGGCCAGGGCCTTTTCAAGCTTCGCCTCATCGACCTTGCCGGTACCGTGGAGGTCGACATAGATCGAGAGCGGCTTTGCGACGCCGATGGCGTAGGACAGCTGGATCGTGGCGCGATCGGCAAGGCCGGCGGCAACGACGTTCTTTGCAAGGTAACGCGCGGCGTAAGCGGCCGAACGGTCGACCTTGGTGGGGTCCTTGCCGGAGAATGCGCCGCCACCATGGGGCGCCGCACCACCATAAGTGTCGACAATGATCTTGCGGCCGGTGAGGCCCGCGTCGCCATCGGGGCCGCCGACGACGAACTTGCCGGTCGGATTGACGTGCCAGACGGTTTCGTCGCTGATCCAGCCTTCCGGCAGCGCTTCGCGAATATAGGGTTCCACGATTTTCCGGACGTCCGAGGAGGTCAGGCTTTCATCCAGGTGCTGGGTCGAGAGTACGATCTGGGTGACGGCAACGGGCTTGCCCTCTTCATAGCGCACCGTGACCTGGCTCTTGGCATCGGGGCCAAGCTTGCCGGCGGGACCATGATTGGCCTTGCGGGCCTCGGTCAGGGTCTCGAGAATTTTGTGCGCATAGTAAATCGGGGCGGGCAGCAGTTCGGGGGTTTCGCGCGACGCGTAGCCGAACATGATGCCCTGATCGCCGGCGCCGACATCCTTGTTGCCGCTTTCATCGACGCCCTGCGCGATATCGGCCGACTGGCCGTGCAGCAGCACGTCGATCTTGGCGGTCTTCCAGTGGAAACCGGACTGTTCGTAGCCGATGGCGCGGATGGCCTTGCGGGCGGCCGACTTGAATTTTGATGGGCTGACGATCGGGGCGCCGGACTTATCCTTGAGAACGTTGCCGTCCTTGTCTTTCTTGAGCAGCGTTTCGGGGACGCGCACTTCGCCGGCAATGACGACGCGGTTGGTGGTGGCAAGGGTTTCGCAGGCAATGCGGACCTGGCTGGCATCCATGCCGACCTTCTTGGCTTCGCGGAAGACCAGATCGACGATTTCGTCCGAAATCCGGTCGCAAACCTTGTCCGGGTGACCCTCGGAGACCGACTCAGAGGTGAAGTGGTAAGACGAACGGGCCACGTAAATGCTCCGATAATGCAGAAAATGCCCGAAAATGGGCTAAACTGACCGTTTTGTGACACCCTGCGCCCGCCGGGTCAAGGGAGATATAAAGAAAGCTTGATATGATCGGGCCGCAAAGATGAGCATTTCTTGCCTTGGCGGAGGTGCCTTTCCATCGCCGTCTTGCTGTGCCAATGAAAGCAAAAGGGAAGAATGGAAAAACCATGGCCATCAGAGTGCATCGCGGCGATCTGCCCAACCTCTCCAACTACGGCCGTGAGGTGGCGATCGACACTGAAACCATGGGGCTTCACCCCCATCGCGACCGGCTTTGCGTGGTGCAGCTTTCCCCTGGCGACGGCAGCGCCGATGTCATCCAGATCCCGCAGGATCTGACGGACGCGCCCAATCTCGTGAAACTTCTGACCGATCCCGGCGTCACCAAGATCTTCCACTATGCGCGTTTTGACGTCGCCGTGCTGCAGCAGCGCTTTGGGGTCGTGACCGGGCCGATCTACTGCACCAAGATCGCCTCGCGCCTCGTGCGCACCTATACCGATCGCCATGGCCTCAAGGAACTGGCGCGCGAATTGCTCAATGTCGATCTCTCCAAGCAACAGCAGAGCTCGGACTGGGGCAATGAGAAGCTGAGCGACGCCCAGCTCGACTATGCCGCATCCGACGTGCTTTATCTCCACGACCTCAAGCGCCATCTCGATCGCATGCTCAAGCGCGAAAACCGCATGGAACTGGCGCAATCGTGCTTTGATTTCGTCAAAACCCGTTGCGCCCTCGATCTCCTGGGTTGGGAAGAGACGGATATTTTCGCCCATAGCTGAGGAACAGCCCTTGGCCTTTGCCGATCAGCCCGGCCGGTCTCGCCAATATAGACGCCTCCTGCGCCGCAATCGCGTAGTGGGGGTGTTGCGCTTTGCCGTGCCCGCAGCGGGGCTGGTGCTGTTCCTAGCCCTGATCATTCAGATCACCATTTCGAGCTTTGGTGGGCGTTATGGCATCGGCAAGATCGAGGTGACCCCCGACCGGATCAGGGTCGAAACGCCCGAATATGCCGGCACGCTGAGCGATGGTTCAACCTATCGCGTCTGGGCCGAGGAGGCGGCGGCGGCCATCGCCAATACCGATCTCATTACCATGACCAATGTGCGGGTGATGCTCGAACGCGCCGATGGCGTGCGGCGCGAAGCCTCGGCCGAGGACGCCGTGCTCGATACGGTCACCCAGCAGGTGCGCGTCGCGCATCGCACCGAAATCAGCGAATCGAGCGGCATTTCGGGTCACATCAATGATTCCATTTTCGATTGGGCGAGCCAGACCCTGACCGCCAGGGGCCCGGTGACCATCAATTATTCGGACGGCTCCACCGTGCGCGCCGAGGGCCTGGTGCACGAGGCCGATCGTAATCGCTGGACTTTTACCAAGGCCATCGTCACGCTGCCCGAAACCCCCGGGGAAGAGCAGGAATGAATTTCGCGCGCTTTGCTTTGATCGCTGTTTTCGCGACTGTTCTCGCAGCGCCGGCATTGGCACAGACCGCCGTGCAAATCTCCGCCGATACCTTCACCATCGAGGAGGGTACCAAAGAGGCAGTATTCGTCGGCAATGTCGTGATCAAGCATCCGACGGTCAATGTCTGGGCCGAAAAGGTCATCGCCACCTATGGCGAGGGCGGCACCAGCGACATCAAGAGTTTCGAGGCGACCGGCAATGTAAAGCTCGAAACCGACGAGCAGACGGCAACCGGGGATCGCGCCGTATTCACGCCGGCCGATCAATTGCTGCGCCTGACCGGGAATGTGAAGGTCAGCAATGCGGCCGGGAACGTCAATGCCGAGGAACTGGTGGTTAATCTGGCGACCAATGTCTCGACCTTCAGTGCCGGCCAGGGCGGACGCGTAACCGGCGTCTTCACCACCCAATGAATGAGAAAACGCGCATAGACCAATCGGGCTGGCTCGTCGCCCAGGGCCTGGCCAAAAGTTTTGGCAAGCGCACCGTCGTGCGCGACGTATCCCTGGCTGTGAAGCGGGGCGAGGCGGTCGGCCTTCTCGGGCCCAATGGGGCCGGCAAGACCACTGTTTTTACCATGATCATGGGGCTGGTGCGGCCCGATGCCGGAAAAATCCAGCTCGATGGCAATGACATAACAAAACTGCCCCTGTTCCAGCGCGGCCAGCTCGGCATCGGCTATCTGCCGCAGGAACCTTCGATTTTTCGCGGCATGAGCGTCGAAGGCAATATTCTAGCGATTTTGGAAAACACCGTGCGCGGCCGGGCCGAGCGCAAACGGCGGTTAAAACAATTATTGGACGAGTTTTCCATCGCCCATCTCGCCAAGGCCAATGCGCTCTCGCTTTCGGGCGGCGAGCGGCGGCGCGTCGAGATTGCGCGGGCGCTGGCGGCCGAGCCGATCTTCATGCTGCTCGACGAGCCTTTTGCCGGCGTCGATCCCATTGCGGTGGCCGAAGTGAAGGGCCTCGTGCGGCAATTGACCCAGCGCGGCATTGGCGTGCTTATCACCGACCACGCCGTGCGCGAGACGCTCGGGCTCGTCGATCGCGCCTATGTCATCCATGGCGGTTCGGTGATGATCCAGGGCAAGCCCGAAACCATTTCGGCCAGCCCCGAAGCGCGGCGCGTCTACCTCGGCGAGAGCTTCGAACTTTAGGACCAGCCGCCCTTCAGCTGATGCTGGCCTGCAAATGGCAGTTTTCTGCGCTTCCGGTGCTCACGTACCCAAACGTACGCTGCGCTCCGGTTCTCGAAAACCGCCATTTTCGTCTCAGCCTGAGCTGAATGGCGACCGGTCCTTGTACGCAACTGGCACGGAACTTGCCCTGGCGCTTGCCCTTCGGCGCAAAGTGCGCCATGTTGCGCGCGGGAAGCCGCCCTTCGGGGCATGAGTGACGCGCCAAGAGGTTGAATAGATGGCACTTTCGCCGCGGCTGGAGTTTCGCCAGGCCCAAAGCCTGACGCTGACGCCGCAGCTCATGCAGTCGATCAAACTGCTGCAATTGAGCCATCTCGAACTCAATGATTTCGTCGACGCCGAACTGCTGCGCAATCCGCTGCTCGAACGCGAAGAGGGCGGCGAAGCGGGCGATGCCGAACCCAGCGAAACCCAGGAGCGCGTGGCCGAGCTTAGCGCCTATGAGGACACGGTTGCCCAGGGGGACCGCATCAAGGATGCCGATCAGATCGCGGAGGGCTACGACACCGCGGTCGAGAACGTTTTCCCCGAATCCAATCCCAACGAGATGGGCAGTGTCACCGGCCCCGACCGCAATGGCAGTTTTGAGGGCGGCGAAGCGCCCGATCTCGACCAGTATATAGCCTCGCGCCCGCGCCTCTCCGACCACCTCGAAGCGCAGGCGCAGATGCTGCTGCGCACTCAGGCCGACCGGCTGATCGGCCAGCATCTGATCGATGGTCTTAATGAGGCCGGCTATCTCACCGTCGAACTCGACGCGGTGGCTGAACTGCTCGGCGCCGAGCTGGGCGATGTCGAGGCCGTGCTTGGCGCGCTGCAGACCTGCGATCCCATCGGCGTCTTTGCCCGCTCGGTGGCTGAATGCATGGCGCTGCAATTGGCCGAGCGCGACCGGCTCGATCCGATGATGCAGCGCCTGCTCGATAATCTCGGCCTCCTCGCCGAGCACAATATGGCGGCGCTGATCAAGGCCGTCGGCTGCGATCGCGAAGATCTCGCCGACATGCTGGGCGAATTGCGGCTGCTCGATCCACGGCCGGGCCTGGCCTTTGATAGTGCCCCGATCGAAGCGGTGGTGCCCGATGTTTTCGTGCGTTCCGGGCCCGATGGCGGATGGCAGATCGAGCTTAATACCGAGACCCTGCCGCGCGTGCTGGTCAATCGCGTCTACTATGCAAGCGTCACCAAGAAGGCGCGCGATAGTGCGGAAAAGACCTTTCTGTCCGATTGCCTGCAGACGGCCAATTGGCTGACCAAGAGCCTGGATCAGCGGGCCCAGACCATTACCAAGGTATCAGCCGAAATCGTGCGCCAGCAGGACGGTTTTCTGACCCATGGTGTCGCGCATTTAAAGCCAATGACGCTCAAAATGGTCGCCGAAGAAATCGAAATGCATGAATCCACCGTCAGCCGCGTCACCGCCAACAAATATATGGCGACGCCGCGCGGCCTCTACGAGATGAAATACTTTTTTACGACCGCCATCTCGTCGTCCGATGGCGGCAGCGATCACTCGGCGGAGGCGGTGCGGCACCGGATCAAGCAGCTTATCGATGCGGAATTGGCGAGCGATATTCTCTCGGACGACACGATCGCTGAAATGCTGCGCAAGGAGCAGGGCATCGACGTCGCGCGGCGCACGGTGGCCAAATATCGCGAGGGCATGAACATCCCCTCCTCGGTGATCCGCCGCCGCCAGAAAAAAGCGCTGCAAAAGATCGCCTGACCCTCGCGTCAAATCGTCTCGTTCGCCTGGGGATTGTGGAACCCCAGAGCGGGGCGCGGGCGTTGGCCTCTTGTCCCGGATGGCTCGGTTGTCGGTGGGAAGGCTAATTGAGCGGCCCTCCCCTGTCATCCCCTCATTTGGCCATACCGGGCATGATGCGGATTGCCCCTGCCCCCGGCTGGGTCTAGCATCCTCATGTCTGCCACCCCACATTAAAAGGGTGACAGTAGGCAGGAACCCGGATGTCGGGAAATCGGCTTCGGGACCTCTTGCGTCGTACACACGACCGAAAGGAAGAAGAAGCCATGGCCTTGCGCGTTTCGGGAAAGAATATGGATGTCGGCGATGCTCTGCGCGGTAAAGCAGAGGATCACTTTTCCACTGTTGTCGGAAAGTATTTCGACGGCGGCTATGACGGCCATCTGACCCTCACTCCAGACGGAATCGGTTTCCGTGCCGACTGCGTTGTCCACCTCGATTCCGGCGCCGTGCTGCAGGCCAGCGCCCAGGGGGGCGATGCGACCTCGGCTTACGAAGTGATGGCGCTCAATATCGAAAAGCGCCTGCGCCGGTACAATCGCAAGCTCAAGCAGCACCGCCGTGGCAATGGTGCCGGCGAGGAGGATGTGACGGCGCAATATACCGTGTTCGGCGCCTCCGACGCCTTTGACGAGCTCGATGAGGACTATGCGCCGCCCGTCGTCGCCGAGACCACCAAGAACCTGCGGCAGATGAGCGTCGAGGAGGCGGTGATGGAGCTCGACTATTCCGGTCAGAATGTTGTGATGTTCCGCCACGCTGGACATGGCGGCCTGAATGTGGTCTACCGCCGCGCGGACGGCAATATAGGCTGGATCGATCCAGCGCTCGGAGCAAATTGAGAGCCCCGACTGCCGTAGCAAAGCTGAAGTAGAGCCCAAGGCAGACTAATGGAATTGGCTGACATTCTGGCAGAGGATGCCGTACTTGACTGTACGGGTGTCACCTCGAAGCGCCAGCTGTTTGACATCTTGTCCAAAAAGGCTTCCGAGATCACCGGCAAGGACCAGAACGATATCCTTGCGGCCATTGCTGGCCGCGAGGAATTGGGGTCGACCGGTCTCGGCAATGGCATCGCCATTCCCCATGGGAAGCTCAATGGTCTCAAGGACGTAACCGCCGTGTTCGCACGGCTCGATACGCCGATCGACTTCGACGCGGTCGATGACCAGCCGGTCGATGTCGTGATCATGCTGCTCGCGCCTGTCGGCGCCGGTGCCGATCATTTGAAGGCCCTGTCGCGGGTTGCGCGGCTTCTGCGCACGGAAAGCGTCATCGATCAGCTGCGGCGGGAAACCGACGTCAAGCGGCTCTATGCCCTGCTGACGACGCCGCTTGAGGATTCCTGCGCCGCCTGAGGCGCGTGGAGTGACTGAAATTGAAAACCCCGCGGACCAGACCGGTCCGCGGGGTTTTTCTTTGGACTGTCTCGGCGCTTAGTGCAGCGTCGCAAGGCCCAGATTCTTGTCGCCGAGCCATTCGGTGACGGCATCGGCGGTGTCGGCCACCATCAGCGGGGTGCCGTCGGCGGACATGACGAGCTGATAAAGCTCGCCATCGTTGAATTCTGCGTCCTCGATCATGCTCGACAGAACGAGGCCGGAAACCGGCTTGATATAGGCCACGGCACTGCCGCCCAGGGCGGCGAACTGAGCTTCGGTCAGGTCTCGAAGCGGGTGCACATCGGCAGGAACGGCGTCGGTATTGCGTCTATCCATCATTTTTTGGCCCTTTCCTTTACAGCGAGCGAATGTCGATACGGCGGGCAAGCTTGGGCGCGCGAGGACGCTCAAGAGCAATAACGAGCATGCCATGGCTCAAAGTTGCATCTTTCACGATCATTCCATCGGCAAGAAGGAAAGTGCGCTGGAATTGCCGTGCAGCAATGCCCCGGTGCAGGAACTCCCGCCCCGGCTCATCCTTCTGCTTTCCGCGAACATTGAGCTGGTTGTCTTCACTCATCACCTCGAGCTCGGCGTCGGAAAATCCGGCAACCGCGATGGAGATGGTGAAGCGTTCCGCCCCGTCTTGATCGACGGTGCGCTCGATATTGTAAGGAGGGTAGCCGTCCGCAGACCGGGCGAGCCGATCGACCCTTTCCTCAAAGCTGTCAAAGCCGAGGAGAAAGGGCGCGGAAAAGACCGATATACGCGACATCTACGCCGTCCTTGTTTCAAGCAAGCAACGAATCCTATCGACCCAAAACTCTGGCATCGACAGGCTGAGGCAGATATGGGTCCTATGGCCCGTCTGTTCAAGCCTGAGCCGGCGGCCCGCGCGAAGCGATCAGAGGCTTTTCATGACCCAGTCGAAAACCGTCGCCGTCATCACGCCGGCCTTTCGCGCCGAGGATACGCTCCCCACGACCGTGCAAAGTGTGCTCGCCCAGACCCATGCCGACTGGCAGCATTTTATCATTGCCGATGACGGCTCTGACTATGCGGCCTTTCTCGATGGCCAGGGGCTGCGGGACGAGCGGCAGGTGTTTTTGTCGAGCGGTGGCATCGGCACTGGGGCCTCGCGGACGCGAAACGTGGCGCTCGAACAATTGGTTGTGCCCTATGTTGCCATTCTCGATGCCGACGACCGGCTAAAACCGCAAAAACTGGACTTGGCGGTGGCGGCATTGCAGAGCCACGCGATCGTGACGACGGCGCTCGATGTCATGACCATGGACTTCGATCACCTGCGCTATGTCGGGGACGGACCCGATCGGGAATTGAGCCCGGGCGAGCACAAATGGGTGAGCCTTTCCATGGATTCAATGGTGGTCTGGGACCGGACGAAAACCGACGCCCGCTATGATCCCACGCTGAGTAATATGACCGATCTCGAACTGCTGCTTCAGCTCTATGGGAAAACCCCGCTCTCCATGCATCTGGGCACCCCGCTCCACGACTACATCAAGCGCGATGGCTCGATGAGCAATGGCAAGGACGTGGCGGCGGGGATGATCGCGAGCAAAACCGAAATCCTGCGCCGTCTCGAAAGCGGTTTTTATGGGCTTTCGGCTGTGGATGGGGCGGGGGTCGCGCGCTTCCTGCGGGTATCGCTGGCGGCCGAGGCGGCTTATGGCGCGGCGCTGCGCGACGAGCCGGGACTGCTGTTCGAGGACCATATCGAACCCATGCTCAAAGCGGCGCGGGCTTAGACCTAACCCAACAAAATTTCCAAAATGTCGGCGTGGATTTGCTGCCAGTCCTCTTCGCTGATCGGATGGAAATCAAAGCCGCGCAGCATCAATGCGCCTTCTGTGGCAAGGAGCGCCAAACGGGCGCGGCGGCCGGCCGGGGTCGAGAGGTCGAGGCGGCCCAAAACCTCGCGATAATAGTCCTGCGCGCCTTTGCGATATTGCGGGGAGCGCATGAAATTGGCGATCAGCGCCAGCGAGCGTTCAGTAACGAGTTCGCTTGAGCCCCGGCTGCCCAGCACATGGGCCCGGATCCGGTTTTCCGGCGTATCGCCGGCCGTGGCGAGAAAAGCGTCGCCAATGGCGTCCATGGCGGCAAAGACCCTTGTAAAGAGCGCGTCGATCAAGGCGTCCTTGCTGGGAAAGGCATAGAGCACCCCGCCCTTGCTGACGCCGGCTTCGGCCGCCACCGCATCCATGGTCAATTGGCCGGCCCCGTCGCGCAGGACGACGCGCTCGGCCGCATCGAGCAGGGCGCCGCGATCAATTGTCTGTTTCCGGCCCATAATGCCCTCTTTTCAATCCGTCCAGACGGATTTATATAGCCCGCCATCCGGCAGCAATAGGTCTATGCCTGCCACGAGGTGATAAAAATGTCTTCCCCGCGTCATCGCTGGCTGGTGCTGCTGGCCGTCATGCTGGCTTTCCTGCCCGTCGTCATCGACATGACGATTCTCCATATTGCAGTTCCTTCGCTAACGCTGGCTCTTGGCGCCAGTGGCACCGAAATTTTGTGGATCATCGATATCTATCCCCTGATGATGGCGGGTCTGCTGGTGCCCATGGGCACGCTCGCCGACCGCGTCGGGCATCGGCGCATGCTGCTTACTGGGCTGCTGGTGTTTCTGGTCGCCTCGGTTGCGGCAGCCTTTGCTCCGAACGCCGCGATGCTGATCGGCGCCCGCGTCGCTCTGGCTTTTGGCGCCTCGATGATCATGCCCAATGTGCTGGCCATCATCCGCCAGACGTTTGACGACCCCAAGGAGCGCGCGATGGCGCTTGGGCTTTGGGGCACGGTCGGTTCGGCCGGCGCGGCGCTGGGCCCGCTGGCCGGTGGCGCGCTGCTCGAACATTTTTGGTGGGGTTCGGTGTTTCTCATCAATGTGCCGGTGATGCTGGTGGTCTGGCCGCTGGCCTTTTTCACCATTCCGCGGCGCGAGACGAGCGCCCAAGGCAGTTGGACCATCGGGCAGGCGCTGGTGCTGATCGCGGGGCTGATCGCGACGGTCTATGCGATAAAATCCGGCTTCAAGGCGGGCAACTCGCCTGTGGTGACGGCGGCAAGTCTGATGGCCGGTATCGGTCTTCTCGTCTGGTTCGTGCGCCAGCAGTTGCGCGCGGTATCCCCCATGCTCGATTTGACGCTCTTTTCGCGGCCGGCAATCAGCATGGGCATGGTGATGGCGCTGGTGGTCTCCGGCTCGCTCGCCGGGGTCGAACTGACCGTGGCGCAGGAGTTGCAGTTCGTTGTCGGTTATACCCCGCTCCAGGCGGGGCTGTTCATGCTGCCGCTGGTGATTGCCTCGGGCATTGGCGGGCCGCTGGCCGGCTTTGCCGTGGGTCATGCGGGTTTACGTTTGGTGGCGGTCGCTTCACTGAGCATTGCAGCGCTCAGCCTTGCCGGGCTCGGTTTGAGCGATTTTCATAATCCCGGCCTTGGCGTGGTGGCGCTTATGGTTGCCCTCGGTCTGGCGCTGAGTATTGGCCTCACCGCTTCGTCGATCGCCATCATGTCGAGCGCCCCGGCCGACAAGGCCGGTGTTGCCGGTTCGCTCGAAGGCACGGGTTATGAACTGGGGGCCGGGCTCGGCATCACCTTCTTCGGCGTGCTGCTGGCGTCGAGCTATTCGGGCGCGCTGCGTATTCCGGCGGAACTGGCGCAAACCCTGCCCGAAAATGCTGCGCACTCCATCGGCGAAACCATGTTTGCCGCCGAGCAATTGGGACAGGCGGGTGCGCCGCTGGTGGAAGCGGCGCGGCTGGCCTTTTCCGACGCCCATGGCGTGGTGCTGCTCAGTGCCGCAGGCCTTATTGGTCTGCTGACGGTCGGGGTCTTCGTGGCTTTGCGGCACTATCGCGATGACGAAGCGGCGGCCGGCGCGCATTGAGCGGCGCAAAGAAAAAGGGCGGCCGATTGGCCGCCCGTCATTGGGGACGCTCTAAGACTAGAGCGCATAAAGCGTGACATTGGTGCCGTCCCGGCTCGCATCGAGGCCAACGATCTGGTCAATGGAAAAACCCTGATCGGCGACCGTGCGAGCGAGCGCCGGATTGCTCTTGACGCGCTGCTGCAGGGCGGCAGTGTCGAAACTGATGGCCAGCGCCCGGGCTTCACCCGCATTGACCTTCAGCACCGTGGCGTAATTGGCATTGTCGAGCGACTGCACCGACCCACGGGCATCGAACGGACTGGCCATGGCAGCGCCGGCAGAGGTGGCAAGGATTGCGGCCACGGCGATGGCTTTGATAAGACGCATGATAGTCTCCTGTTTCAGAAAGGCTGCTCCACGGTTTGGAGCATGCAGGAATTACGCTTGAGACCCCCGCCGGGTTTCATGAATGTTCGGTAAGGTGGAACACTGATTTGTGTGTGATCCAAATCCGGGTTCAATCCTATCCGGCGAGCCGCGCCGGGGCCACTTGCCTTTCCCTCCCTTTCCCCCTATAGAGCGCCATCTCCGGATCGCCCGGCCAAAAGGCATGCCGTGGCGGTCTTTGAAAGCGATGGGCTCGCAAGAGCCTGTTAAGACCAATAAGGACCCGCAAAATGCCCAAGATGAAGACCAAGTCCGGCGCCAAGAAGCGTTTCAGCTTCACCGCCTCGGGTAAGGTGAAGGCCGGCGTTGCCGGCAAGCGCCACCGCCTGATCAGCCACAACGCCAAGTACATCCGCACCAACCGCGGCACCAAGATCCTGTCCAAGGGCGACGAGGGTCTGGTGAAGTGGTACATGCCGTACAACCGCTAAGCTGGAAGGACACTAAAACATGTCACGCGTAAAAAGAGGCGTAACAGCCCACGCCCGTCATAAGAAGGTCTTGAAGGCCGCCGAGGGCTATTATGGCCGTCGTAAGTCTACGATCCGTATTGCCAAGCAGGCCGTCGAAAAGGCCGGCCAGTACGCGTATCGCGATCGTCGCGTCAAGAAGCGCAACTTCCGCGCTCTCTGGATCCAGCGTATCAACGCTGCCGTGCGCGAATACGGCCTGACCTATAACCGATTTATCGACGGCCTCAGCAAGGCTGAGGTTGCCGTCGACCGCAAGGTGCTGTCCGATCTCGCGATCACCCAGCCCGAAGCGTTCGGCGCCCTGGTCGTCAAGGCCAAGGCAGCTCTGGCTTATCTCGCCAGCGTGGACACCGTTACCCACGCTCGCGTTACCGCCTAAGCTAACCCCAGCTCGCTGAGGTCGAAATTGCGCCTTGCGCCACCCCGAAAGGGGCTGGCGCGGGGCGTTTTGTTTTGGTCTAACCGCCCCTGAAAATTCTACTGAGAGCTCCGAATGTCGCTTGAAAATCAAATCGAGACCCTGCGCTCGGAACTGACCGCGGCCATCGCCGGCGCGGACAGCGAAGCCGTGCTCGACACGGTTCGCGTTGCTGCCCTGGGTAAAAAGGGTTCGGTTTCCGCCCTTCTCGGCACGCTCGGCGCCATGGCCGCAGAAGACCGCAAGAGCGCGGGCCCCGCGATCAATGGTCTCAAGAACGACATTGCCGGGCTGATCGAAGCGCGCAGCACCGAACTCAAAGGCGCAGCGCTCGAAGCGCGGCTGAAGGCCGAAACGCTCGACGTGACCCTGCCGCTACCGCCGGCGCCGACCGCCAAGGGGCGGATACATCCGATTTCCCAGACCATCGACGAAATCACCGCGATCTTTTCGGATATGGGTTTTGCCATCGCCGAAGGGCCCGATATCGAGACCGACTACTATAATTTCACTGCGCTGAATTTCCCCGAGGGTCACCCGGCGCGCGAAATGCACGACACTTTTTTCATGAAGCCCGGCCCGGACGGCGTAAAGAAGGTTTTGCGCACGCACACCTCGCCCGTGCAGGTGCGCGTCATGCAGAAAACCAACGAAAAGCCGGCGGCCTCCTACCTGACCCCCTCGCAGGATCCGCCGATCCGCGTCGTCATGCCCGGCCGCACTTATCGCAACGATAGCGACCAGACGCACACGCCGATGTTCCACCAAGTGGAAGGCCTGGTCATCGACAAGGATTCGCACATTGGCCAGCTCCGCTGGGTGCTCGAAGAATTCCTGAAAGCTTTCTTCGAAGTGCCAAGCGTCACTTTGCGTTTCCGTCCGAGCTTCTTCCCCTTCACCGAGCCGTCGATGGAAGTCGACGTGCAGTGCGACCGTTCGGGTTCGGAAGTGAAGATCGGCGAAGGCTCTGATTGGCTCGAAATTTTGGGCTGCGGCATGGTGCATCCAAACGTGCTGCGCAATGCCGGGCTCGATCCCGATGTCTATCAGGGCTTTGCCTGGGGCATGGGCATCGACCGCCTCGCCATGCTGAAATATGGCATGCCTGATCTCCGCGCCTTCTTCGACGCCGACCAGCGCTGGATAGAGCACTATGGTTTTAGGCCGCTCGATCTGCCGACGCTGTTTGGTGGGCTGTCGAGCTAACCCAATCACCGGTCATTCCCGCGAAAGCGGGAATCCCGCCTTACGGCCCAAACAGAGATTCCCGCTTTCGCGGGAATGACACCGAGCAAGTCGAGACAATGTCTGACACCACGTCGAACAGCGCGCAGGTAAAGTTCAGCTTCGGGGATTCCCCCGAACTGGCCGATAGCCTGCTTGCGCTGGTGCTGGCCGGCAAAAAGACCGCGACCTGTGGGGCGCTGCGCGATTATGAAGAGGGCAAGGAAGCCATGCCGGCCGTTGGGCGGCGCGATATCGTGCTCAATGGCGCCGGTGAAGAGGCCTGTGTGATCGAGACACTGTCGCTCGAAACCAGGCGCTTCGACGATATCGACCCCAGCTTCACCGACCGCGAAGGCGAAGGCCCCTATGCGCAATGGCGGGCCGAGCACGAAGCTTTTTTCGCCCGCAATGGCGGATTTTCGCCGGACATGCAGATTGTATGTGAGACGTTCAAGCTCCTGAGCGTGCTGCCGGCCGGTCGCGAACTCTATAATCGCGTGGCTCGCCCGATCTTCATCGTGACCGACATCGAATCCGATGGGCCGACGCCGCTGCACAATTCCATGCTGAGCTTTGCTTCGGTGGCTATCGAAGCTGACGGCACGCGGCATGGCGAGTTTGAAGCGGTCTTGAAACCGCGCGCCGACCGCACGCAGAACGACATGACCATGGACTGGTGGAAGACCCAGCCCGAGGCGTGGAAGGCGGCAACGGAAGGCGCCGAAGACGCGAGCGTGGTCATGCCGCGCTTTGCCGACTGGGTGGATAGCCTGCCCGGCCTAAAAGTTTTCGTCGCGGCGCCGATGATTTTCGATGGTCTTTGGATGGACCATTATCTCGATGAATATGCCGATACCCGTGCGCTGAGCGGTCCCTTCAAGGGCCGCCAGATTTTTCGTGGGGGCGGCGTTTGCCTCTATACCATGGCCGGAACGTTGCGCGGCGCGCCCTATCTCGATTGGGGCATGAGCAAGCTGCCGGCCGAATTTTATGGCCATATCGCCCATACCCACAAAGCCATCGACGACGCGCGGGGCTTTGCCAATGTGCTTGTCGAACTCTTTCAACTTTCGTCCGCGCTGCCTGGTATCACCGGCAGCAAGAGTGACTTCCGCTAAGGTCCAGAAACATGAAATTCACGCTTGATTGGCTCAAGGAACATCTCGAGACCACGGCCTCGACCGAAGAGATCGGCAAGGCGCTGACCATGATCGGCCTTGAGGTGGAAGGCATTGAAAGCCAGGGCAAGGCACTCGAAAAGTTCGTCATTGCCCATGTGGTGGAAGCAAAGCCCCATCCCAATTCCGACCATCTCAATATCTGCAAGGTCGATGCGGGGACCGGCGAACTGATCGACGTCGTCTGCGGCGCGCCCAATGCCCGGACCGGCATGAAGAGCGTTTTTGCGTTTCCCGGTACCTATATTCCGGGCAAGGATTTTGAACTCAAGGGCGGCGTCGTCATTCGCGGTGCGCCCTCCAATGGCATGCTGTGTTCGGCCGCCGAACTGCAGCTGAGCAACGACCACGATGGCATTATCGAACTGCCGGCGGATGCGCCGATCGGCCAGAAATATGTCGACTATGCCGGCATCAATGGCGTGGTTTTCGACATTTCAATTACGCCGAACCGTGGCGACGCGACCGGCGTCTATGGCGTGGCGCGCGATCTCGCTGCGTTCGGCTTGGGCACGCTGAAGAAGACCGATTTCTCGCCCATCCCTTCGGTTGGCAAAAGCCCGATTGCGCCGCTGCCGCAGCAGTTCTCTTCGGACGAGCCCAAGGCAATCCGCAAGTTTGCCGGGCGCTATATTGCCAATGTGAAGAATGGCCCCTCGCCGGACTGGCTGCAGGCGCGCTTGCGCGCCGTCGGCCTGCGGCCGATCAACACCATCGTGGACATTACCAACCTCGTCTCGCTCGGCTGGGGCCGTCCGCTCCACGCCTATGATGCCGACAAGGTGCAGGGCCAAATGGTGCTGCGCAATGCGCGTGGCGAGGCCTTCGATGCGCTCGACAACAAGGTCTATACGCTCGACGAGACCATGACAGTCATTGCCGACGACAAGGGGCCCCTATGCCTCGGCGGCGTTATGGGCGGCATTCGCTCGGGCGTGACCGACGAAACCACCAATATTTTCATGGAATGCGCGAGCTGGGACCCCGAGCTGATCGCCCGCACCGGCCGCAAGACCGGGATCGTGTCCGATGCGCGCTATCGGCTTGAGCGCAATGTCGATCCGGCGCTGACCGAGCCGGGCATGGAACTGGCGACGCGCCTGGTGCTCGAACTCTGCGGCGGCGAACCGGCGGAGCCGGCGATCTCCGGAGAGGACGTTTTTGCCAATACCACGGTGGAATTCCCGCTCGGGGAAGTGCGTCGTCTGACGGGCCTTGAAGTATCTTCGGACAGGATCGAAGCTATCCTCGCAGCACTCGGTTTCGTCGCTGAAGGTTCGGGCGATACCCGCACCGTAAAAGTGCCGAGCTGGCGCCCCGATGTCACCCAGAAGGCTGATCTCGTCGAAGAGGTCATGCGCATGGTGGGCGTCGATAACGTGCCGGTGGAGCCGCTGGCGCGCCTCAATCACGTTGCGCCGCGTATTCTGACCGCTATCCAGAACCGTCGTCGCATTGCCCGCCGCGTTTTGGCGTCGCGTGGGTTGGATGAGGCGGTCACATGGAGCTTCATTTCGCATGATGAGGCCACGCGGTTTGGCGGCGGCACGGATGATCGTCAGCTGGCCAATGCTATTGCCTCGGACATGACCGACATGCGGCCTTCGCTGCTGCCGGGTCTGCTGGCTGGTGCGCGCCGCAATGCCAATCGCGGTTTTGCCGATGTGGCTTTGTTCGAAGTCGGGCAGATTTTCCTCTCCGACAAGCCCGAAGGTCAGCACACTTATGCTTCGGGCGTGCGCACCGGCACGGCAAAGATCGACGGCGCCGGTCGCCACTGGTCGGGCAAGGCCGAGGCGGTCACTGTCTGGGATGCCAAGGCCGATCTGGCCGCGGTGCTCGATGCGCTCGGGATCGATGTTGAAAAAGTGCAGGTGCTGCCTGAGGCGGCGTCCTGGAGCCATCCGGGACGCGGCGGGCGCTTCGCGCTGGGCCCAAAGGTGACGCTGGGCTGGTTTGGTGAACTGCATCCGGCGCTGGTGGCAGAGCTTGATATTTCGGGGCCGGTTGCGGCCTTCGAAATCGACCTCGATGCGCTTCCCGAAGCGCGGAAGAAAGCGACCAAGACCAAGCCCGCGATCGAACTCAGCCAGTTCCAGCCCGTGTCCCGCGATTTTGCCTTTGTGATGGACAAGGGCGTAGCGGCAGCGACGATTCTGAGGGCGGCCAAGGGTGCGGACAAGGCCCTCATCACCGATGTCGGCATTTTCGACGTCTTTGAAGGCGTACACGTTGGCGAGGGCAAAAAATCCGTAGCCATCGAAGTAACCCTGCAGCCACGCGACCGTACGCTGACCGATGAGGACATCGAGAAGGTGTCATCGGCGATCGTTGCCGCCGTGACCAAGACCACCGGCGGCGAACTGCGCAAGTAGTTTTCCCCAAGTCACCCCCTCCCATCCTCCCCCATCAAGGGGGAGGTGTTTGGCCGGTGGGTGGCTCGATATTTTGCCAAACTCTGATTTTCACCTCCCCCCTTGTGGGGGAGGCTGGGAGGGGGGTACGGCAAGCGCGTTGCGATTTTTCGCCGCCATTCGGAGACAAAACCAGTGTCCCGCACCGACGCCATTCTGAAACGCCTGTCAGGCCTTCATCCCAAGCTGATCGATCTCAGCCTCGATCGGATGCTGCCGCTGCTGGAAAAGCTGGGCAATCCGCAGGACCGTCTGCCGCCCACGATCCATGTGGCGGGGACCAATGCGAAGGGTTCGACGATTGCCTATCTGCGGGCTTTCCTCGAAGCGGCGGGGAAGAAGGTGCATGTCTATAATTCGCCGCATCTCGTGCGTTTCAACGAGCGCATTCGGCTCGCGAGCGAATTGGTATCAACGCGGACGCTCAATGCAGCGCTTGAAGAAGTCGAAGAAATAAATGATGGGGCCGGGATCACCTTTTTCGAGGTGACGACGGTGACCGCGTTCAAGCTTTTTGCCGAGACGCCGGCCGATTTTCTGTTGCTGGAAACCGGCATGGGCGGGACATACGACACAACCAATGTCGTCAAACATCCGCTCGGGACGATCATCACGCCGGTCGATTTCGATCATCAGGGATTTTTGGGCAAGACCATTGCCGAGATCGCGTCCAACAAGGCCGGCATTTTAAAGCGCGGCTCGAAATCGGTGATGGGGATTCAGCGCGACGAGGGCCGCAAGGTCTTGGAACGCGCGGCGCATCGGTTGGGGATCACGCCGCTCTGGCAGGGCGAAGATTTTCACGGGGTCTCGCAGGATGGGCGGCTCGTCTATACCGACGAAGCCGGCATGCTCGATCTGCCGCCGCCGGCGCTGCTGGGGCCGCACCAGTTCGACAATGCGGCTTTGGCCATTGCAGCAACACGGCATTTTGAGCTGCCCGTCGATGCAGCGGCCATTTCCGAAGGCCTGCGAAAGGTGACGTGGCCGGCGCGGATGCAGCCGATCCGTGAGGGCAAATTGCGCGCCCTGCTGCCCGCAGGCGATGAACTATGGCTCGATGGCGGGCACAATACGCACGGCGCCAAGGCGCTGGCGCGAACGATTGCCGAATTCGACCGGAATCGACCCGCGCCGCTGGTGCTGATCATGGGCATGATGAGCAATCGCGATCCCGGCGAGTTCCTGGAGGCCTTTGCCGATTTTAAGCCGCAGGTGCTGGCGCTGACCATTCCGGGGGAACAGAACGCCCATCCGGCCGAGCATATCGTGTCGCGCGCCACCGATGTCGGTTTCGATGCGCGGCCGATGCGGTCAATCGTGACCGCGCTGAAGGCGGCGGCTGGCGTGCCCAATGCGCGGGTGCTGATCTGTGGATCGCTGTATTTGGCTGGCGACGTGCTCGCGAAAAACGGTACGCCGCCGAACTAGTCAACTTTCTTCCTTCTCCCCTTGAGGGAGAAGGTGCCCGAAGGGTCACCGAATTCGCATTTGCGAATTCGGCTGGGATGAGGGGTATAGGATATTCTCACAAACTCCTCTGCGGAGGAGAGAATACCCCTCACCCTGATTTTCTGCTGAACGCAGAAAATCTGTCCCTCTCCCTCAAGGGGCGAGGGGAGGTCTGGTGACCTAATACTTCGCCTGCTCACTACCGCAGAACGGGTCAACCGGGCTGGTGCCGGTAAAGGCTACGCGGCCGAGGAGGGTATCGAGCACGGCCTCCTGAATGGCGTCGCTCGAGCCATAGGCGTTGATATAGGTCGATACGCGCGGGGCGTCGTAGAGGTAGTAGGGAAAACCGAGCGAGACCATGAGCGTCGGCACTTCGTGCCAATGGCGATGCATGGCGCCAAAGACGCTGCCCGTTAGCCGTTTCCAATCAAGAAAGATGCGGCTTCGGGTGAGGAGCGTTTCCTCCGCCAATAGATAGAGCACGAGGTCGTAGTCCCCAGCGCGCACGGCAAGGTCGGGCGTGTGGAGCGTGACCTCAAAGCCTTCCGCGGTGAGACGACTGGGCAGGGACAGCGGAATCGGTTCGGGCGCAAAGGGCTGAATGGCACCGGTCGAGTAGATCAGCACGCGCTTGTATTTTGCCGGGGACAGCGGCAGCAGATTGGCCGTGTCTTTCACCAATGTCGGCATGCGCGCCGTGACGTCCCTGGCCTTGGCGAGCTTTTCCGGCGTGGCGACGATAGCCCGCGCGGCGTCGATATTGGGCTCGGGGCGGTCCTTGTGGAGGCCAAGGGCGGCTTTCAACGCGAGAATGCGGGTAACGGCCTCGTCGACCCGTTCCTGCGTCAGGCGGCCATCGGCCACGGCCTTGACGAGACGCATCAGGTCGCCATTGGGATCGTCGGAAAACAAGATGACGTCGCAACCGGCGATGACCAGTTCCGGGAGGGTTTCGTCGCGCGGGCCCCAATCGCCCATGCCGGCCATGGGGGTGGCGTCGGAGACGATTAGACCCTGGAAGCCGAGGCGGTCGCGCAGCAGCGTTTCATTGAGAACGCGGCTCAGCGAGGCCGGGCGGAAGGCTTCGGATGTCGCTTCGGGATCAAGCTCGCGCACAAAAGCCGGGAAGGCGATGTGGGCGGACATGATGCTGAGGACGCCGGAGCGAATCGCGGCGCGGTAGAGGCGGCCGAATTTTTCTTCCCATTCGGCAAGGGTCAGTGGATTGACGGTGGTGACCAGATGCTGATCGCGGTCGTCATACCCTTCGCCGGGCCAGTGTTTTACAGTCGCCGCGACGCCATTGGCCTGGAAGGCAGCGATTTGCGCCAGCGCGTGGCGCTCGATTCTATCGATATCGCTGCCATAAGAGCGGGTGCCGACAATGGCGCTGCGCCAGGCGGCATTGATGTCGATAACAGGGGTAAAGCTCCAATTGAGCCCGACGGCGCGCGCTTCCTCGGCCATGATGGTGGAAATGGCCGTGGTGGCTTCAACATCGTCGACCGCGGCAAGGCCGAGCGGATTGGGTACAGACGTGCCAAAGGGCAGGCTCATGCGGCTGCCTTCGAGATCGGCGCTGACCAGCATTGGAGCGGGACCAGCCGCATCGAGCTGGCGGGCAAGGCTGATTTCGCTGGCGAGATCTTCGGAATAGATGCGGGTTATGCCGCCGGGCCGGAAGGTTTTTATCGCCTCAAGTGCTTCCTCGGCCGGGCCGCGGGCCAGAAGAACAAAAAGCTGCGCCAGCTTGTCGCGCGGGGCGAGGCCATCGCGCGTCGCATGCACCCAGGCAATGGCCTCCTCGTCGAGATTGAAGGGCGCTGCAGACAAGTCGATAGGGGCCAAAAGAATCTCTCCGGACGGGCGGTCTTGCGGTGGGATAGTGCTAGCAGAGCTCGCAGCACTCCACCACTGCCCAAACTCACGGGTTTGTGAGGCGAATCTATGGTTCCTCGTGAGGGAGGACGGGCACAAAAAAGCACCGCCGAAGGGTTCGGCGGTGCTTTCAAAAAGTGCGCAACAAGGTGTTAGGCGGCGTGGCCTTCGAGCCACTTGGTGAGGCCCGCCTTGGGCGTGCCGGCACCGATCTTCATGTCGGCGGCTTCGCCGTTCTTGAAGAGGATCATGGTCGGGATGGAGCGGACGCCATATTTCACGGTGGTCGAGGGATTTTCGTCAACGTTGAGCTTGACGATCTTCACCTTGCCCGAAAGCTCGGTGGAAAGCTCATCGAGCACGGGGGCGATCGCCCGGCAGGGCCCGCACCACTCGGCCCAGAAATCCACCAGAACGGGTTCTTGGGAGTTGAGGACTTCCTCGCCAAACGTGGCGTCGGAAACGTGCTTCGTCATTTATTGTGCCTTTTGGGTTGAAAGCGGTGGGTTGTTTGCTCCCAAAGCTGGGGAGAGTCCAGCCTTTGGACAAGGTGGTTCACTTGAGGGTGAAACTCCCGCGCGCTTGTTCGAGAAGCTCGGACGGCAAATTCATCAATGATTCCAACTCGGTCCATAGAATTGCCGCGCGAACGGAGCGGCCGGGGAACAGCTGGCTTGCAACCAGCGCATAAAGCGAGAGTTGCGTAACGTACCTCTGGGGCACGTCACCGGCCGTTTTCGGCGCCGTTGCGTCGGACTTGTAGTCGATCACCAACACGCTGTGGTCGTCAACTACGAGCCTGTCGATACGTCCCGAAAGGCGGATTGGTTCCCCCTCGCGAATGGCTTCCACCAGAAACGGCAATTCGGCGCGGCTATCGGGGCCGAAGAGATCGGCGAATTCCGGCCGTTCGAGAATGGAGCGGGCCTTTGGCGCGAGGCGGGCCTGCTCATCGGGCATTTCGGGCAGCAGCACGTCGAGCGCGCGGGGGATGACATTGGGCCAGAGGGTGCGGTCGATCTTGCCAAGATGCTGAAGCAGCGCGTGAAGGGCGATACCGGATTTTCGGGCGGTTTCTGCATCGCGTACGCGTTCGGCCGTAGTGGCAAGGGCGGGTTCACTGGCACTCGCCTCATTCGCCCGCGACGGCGAGAGCGTGCGCGGCGGGGCGAAGGCGAGCAGGGGATCTGGGTCGACCCAGCGCTTGGGTGTGGCGCTGGTGATTGCGGCACCGGTTATGATAGCCGGTTGCGGGCGCACGATTGGGTAGACGAGAGACGCAAGGCCGTCTTCGCTCTCCAACATCTCGGCATTGTCGGAAAGGGCCGATTCTATGGCTTCATACCATGAGCCTTCGAGCTTGCCGGTCTGGGTCAGTGCGCCGGTGACGTAAAGCTCGTCCTCGGCGCGGGTCATGGCGACATAGAGTTTGCGCCAATATTCCTGCGCCAGATTGGCGTCGGTCTCTTCCTTGATCGCCAAGGTTACCGGCACGTGCTGGCGCTGGTTAGACGCATGAATGAGGAGCGGGCCGGGCGTGTCGGAGACGATATAGATCGGGCTGCCGATCTGCTTAGCGGCCGGCTTGCTCGCGGCATCAGCCATGATGACGACGGGTGCTTCGAGTCCCTTGGCGCCGTGCACGGTCATGACGCGAACGCCGCCGCCACCTTCGGCCAGCTCGCGCTTGATGGAAACATTGCGCTGGCGCATGTCGGCAGCAAAGCCCTGCAGCGAGGGTTGCTCGCGCTGCTCGTGGCTGAGGGCCAGTTCCAGAAATTCGGAAATGACCTCATCGACTTCCGTGCCGAGGCGCGCGTGAAAACGCTTGAGGCCCTGATCGGCATAGAGAACTTTCGCGAGGAATTCGAAGGGGCGCTCGAAGTCGAGATTGGCACGCCAGGTGGTGAGACGATCGGCGGCTGACTTTGCCGCGGGCAGGGTCGAAGCAAGAAGGGCCGACCACAGGGTCTGCCGATCGGCGCGGGTGCTGGCGAGGTTGAAGAGATCATCCTCGGAAAAATCGAACAGCGGCGAGCGAAGGAGGGCGGCGAGTTGCAGATCGTCGGCCGGATTGAGCAGCACGTCGATCAGCGCCAGGAGATCGAGCACGGCGATGTGGCCGGTGACGGCAAGCCGGTCGGCGCCGGGCGTGGGCACCTGGTATAGACGCAGGGCGCGGATGATTTCCTGAAACAGCGCGCTGCGCGACTGGACGAGGATCAGGACGTCATCGGCCGTGACGGCGCGGCCGCGTTGGGCCAAGGGGCGCTGGTTGTCGATCCAACTTCTTATTTCGCGGGCAATGCGCATGGCGACCTGCCGCGCGGCGCTCTGTTCGGCTTCGACCGGCTCGAGCGGCCATTGGCCATCGCCGGCTTCGGATTTTTGCGCCTGTATGGGCGGCCAGAGAGTGACACTGCCGCCGGGCTGGCTGCGGGCGGCGGTGTGCAGCACCGGATCGGCAGCGAGCAGGGCAAGCTGGATATCGGAACGGGCACAAACCTTGTCGACGGCGTCGAGAATGCCTGAAAGCGTCCGAAAGCTGGTGTGGAGCGGCAGGCGGGCAAAGGCCATTTCGGCCGCTTCCGCCCGGCGGGCGAAATCGTAGCCGGTGGTGCCAAAAAGGGCCGGCTGGGCGCCCTGGAAGGAATAGATGGACTGTTTTTGATCACCCACGGCAAAGACTGAGCGCGGGCGGCGGGCAGCGCCTTCGCCGACGAAGAACTCGGCGGCCAGTGCCCTGACCACACGCCATTGCTGGTCGTTGGTATCCTGGCTTTCATCGACCAGAATATGCTCGATGCCGGCATCGAGCTTGTATTGCACCCAGGGGCCGATCTCGAGATTGTCGAGGAGATCGCCGAGGCGCTCGACGAGATCGTCGAAATCGAGAAGGGCGCGGCGGCGCTTGTCGTCTTCGTAGCGGCGGGCGATGGCGACCAGAATGTCGAGCACGGCATTGCTGCGCTCGGCAAGCTGGGCCGCGCGGATTTCGGTATCAAGCGCGACGAGGCGGTCTTGTTCGGCGGTGAGAAGGGCCAAAAAATGCGGATGAGCGTTCTGTTCGGCCTTGGTGAGGAGGCTGGCGCGCGGCTCGCCCTTGCCGGTGAAAAAGGCGGCATAGAGCTTTTCGCGATCGGGCCGCTCGGGATCGAGCCGGGCGAGCAGATCGACGCATTTGCGATTGCCCTCGGGATCGCCGCCCAACGTCGAGACGATATGGCGTAGTGTTTCCGGGATGAGAAGCGTGTCGCCGATGGCGCTGTCGATGAGATCGGCCGCACTCTCATGGCCGACGCCCACAAGCCGTCGCAGCCGCGCCTTGGCGGCTTCGGGATCCGCCAGCAGTGGTTTTAGGCGCGCGCCTTTGGAGAGGGCAGCGCCGATCGCTTCGGTAATATGATGGTCGCTGAGAAGCTGGAACAGGGTTTCGACCGCTCCTCCATTGGCACCGCCGCGCAGCCCCTCGGCCAAGACGCTTTCGCGGGCCGCGAGGATGAGCTGGGTCTGCTGATCTTCCTCGATGACCGAAAAGTCGAAGGGCACACCGGCTTCGATGGGGAAGCGATGCAGGACTGCTTCGCAAAAGGCGTGGATGGTGAGAATGCGCAGCCCGCCCGGCGTTTCAAGGGCGCGGGCAAAAAGCGTGCGGGCGGTGGTAAGGCCTGCGGCATCGGGCACGGCGCCGAGCAGGTCGTCGAGCTTTTCGCGCAGCTTGGCCTCGTCGATGACGGCCCATTGCGCCAGTTCCTGGGAGACGCGTTTGCGCATCTCAGCGGCGGCGGCCTTGGTATAGGTCAGGCAAAGAATGGATTCGGGTTTTACCCCGGCCAGCAACAGCCGCAGCACGCGGCGGGTGAGCACGAAGGTTTTGCCCGAGCCGGCATTGGCCTCCACCCAGATCGAATGGCTGGGATCAGTGGCGCGGCCCTGGGCGCGCTGGGTGTCGGAGGGGACCGTGAGTTTTCCGCGTTCTGCGCTCATGCTTCGTCCTCCCCGCCGTCGACGCTGGTCCATTCGGCGACGCGCGCCAGATGGTCATAGGCCCCGGCAAAGCGCTGGCCGGCGAGTGGCAGGAGCCGGGCCGGCATCTGGGTATCGCGGAAGAGGAAATGATCGATGTGACTTTGCAGCCTTCGGTTTATTTCGTCGGCAGCCTCCATCAGCGGCATACCGTCGGCGGCCTTGAAATCGGACGGCACAAAAGCCTCGGGGCCAAGGCCGATCTTTACATAGGTGAGGGCGCTGGTCGGCGCGGCAGTGATGTCCTTCATGGCGCCGGCCTGGGTCATGACGGCTTCCATCAGCAATTGCGGGGCCTCAAAGGCCTTCATCATCGCCGGGGTTGGCGGGGAGCCGGTTTTAAAATCCAAGATTTCGACTGTGCCGTCCATCATCTCGTCGACCCGGTCGGCCTGGCCGGTGATCTTGAACGGCTTGGCAAGATGAAGGGGCATCTCGCCTTTGATTTCGGCATGACGTTGGCGCACGCGGGAGTGGCGCTCACGCTCGAAGGCCAGAAACTGCTCGGCGGCCGTAGCAAAGCGCTTGAGCCAGATGTCGCGGCGCTCGCCGATGGCCTCGAGACCCGAAAAGGCGTCGGCGGCGATGGTCATCAGCGTGTCGAAGGCGTCGGGCGCGGTGGGGTCGTGGCCATCGATGACGAAGCGGGCAAAGGCATCGTGGATGATGGTGCCGCGCTCGCGGGCATCGGGCACATCGCCCAGCGGATCGAGCTGGCGCAGTTTCAGGACGTGCTTGGCATAGAGGTCGTAGGGCGAGCGCATGAGCGTCTCGACCTCGGTGACCGACAGTTTTCGCGGGCGAATGCTGGCGGGGGGATTGGGCATGGGACGCGCGGCACGCTGTTCGCCATCCACCGCGTCGATGGCGCGGGCGGCCTCGATCCAGCCATGGCCGCGCTGTCGCATGGTTTTTGCCGCGTCTTCGCCGGCAAAGGCGTCGAGCCGCTGCACGAGGCGCGAGGGCAGAGATGGGCTCGTGCCGATGCGGTCGGCATAGGCCAGGATGACCTCGGCGTTGCCCATGGCCTGGGCAAAGTCGTGGGCGGCGAGGCCCTGCAATCGTTCTGGCGGCTCGAGGCCGACAGCGAGGCGCATGCCGCGGCTGAGCCAGGGGCCGGGATCGGCCGGCTCGGGCCAGATGTCCTCGTTGAGGGCGCCAAGGATCATCAGATCGGGCGACATCAGGCGCGCTTCGATCTGGCCCCAGATGGCGATATCCCCACGGCTATCGATGCGGTTGCGCACCTGAAAGCCCTGCATCAGCGCCGAGAGAACGGCGTCGAGTCCGGCGGGTTTGAAGGCATGGCCTTCGCCGGTGAGCTTGGCCATTTCCTCGGCCCAGGCCTGCAATTCCTCGCGCCCCCGCACTGGCGCGCCGGCCGCGACGCGATCGACAGCGCTGGCAATGGCGGCGGCGAGATCGGCCGCGCGAATGAGCGGGGTGGCAAGAAGGCGGGTCAGCGGCGCCAGCGCGGCCGAGATATCGTCGAGCAGCGCAAGAATGGCGGGGGCGTGTGTTTCGTTGAGCCGACGCGCAGCGCCTTTGGGCGGATTCTCGACGTGTTCGGCGAGTGCAGTGCGCAGGCCATCGAGACCGGGGGCGGGCCTTTGTCCGCGCAGCAGAGCCAGTTCGATATCGTCAGCGAGATTGGAAATCTCGCTACGGGTGCGGCCGAAAAGGCTGGCGCGATTGCGGAGCAGCGAGATCAGATCAACCGCAGCGCATTGGTTGACCGCAAGGGTGAGGATCTGCCGGGCCAGGCGGCCTACGGTCGACTGGAACAGCGGAGCGCCGGCCGCGTCGTCGACGACGACGCCGAAGCGCGAGAGTTCGGCGGCGATGCGGCGGGCGAGATTGCGGTCGGGCGTGATGATACCGACAGTCTGTTTGTTGGCGAGCGCGTCACGGGCGGCGATGGCGATGGCGCGGGCTTCCTCGTCCTCGTGTCGCGCGGCGATAATCGAGACGCCTGCAAGAGCGGCGTCGCGGGTTTCGGCGTCGGGACGCTGTGCGGCCCAAAAGGCGGTTTCCGAGGTTAGGGCCAGGGCGCGGTGGAGAAGCGCCGTGCGGGGGTGTTCGACGCGCGCGAGTTCGATCACCTCTGCCGGGCTGGTGCCCAGGGTGCGAAGCAGTTTTGCGAGGTGATATTGCGGATGCCCATGGGGGCTCTGATCGGGATCGAGGAGGGCCGCGTGGGTGTCGGACGACATGTTTGTATCAAGGCCCGGCAAGACCAGGGCTCCGCGCGGCAGACGTTCGAGGGCCTTGAGGAGGCGCGCGGTGGCGGGGATTGAGCCGGTCGAACCGGCAGCGATGACGGGGCGATCGCCATAGATGAACGGCGCGGCATCGGCTTGCCGATCGAGGCGGGCGCCGCGCAGCTGGGACGGATCGGCCCGCTCCTTTTCGGCCAGCATAAGGGGCCAGGCGGTCAGGGCAATATCGAGAAAGGTCAGCGTCTGCTGCCAATAGGCGCCAAGTTCGGGGCCGAGCTGACCGCCGAGCGCGCGCAATTCGCTGGTGCCGCGTTCGGCAATGGCGAGATCGTCAAAAACAAGCGCGAGGGAATCGGTCATGTAGAAGATTTCGGCCGCCGTCGGCGGGCTCGAAAAAGCTTCTTTGCCCGCGGCACTCGTGGCCCAGGCGGCAACGAGATGAGAAAGCAGCAGCCTGCGCTGCAGCGTGCTCGCGGCTCTCAGTTCGGGCGGGGCGTCGAAGGGCGGCAGGAAGGGTTCTTCATCGCCATCATCGCCGCCAAAGGTGCGAATGTCAGGCAGGAGGCCGGTAAATTTTGGGTGCCCGGCAAAGGCCTCGCCCAGAGTTTCGCGGGCGCGCTGGGTGGGCAGGATGACGGTGATGTCACTGAGCCAGAATGGGCCCTGCCTCGGCCAATCGCCGAGCACGCGGCCATCGAGAATGGCGTCCGCCAGCGTCGGCAGGAAGGGGGCGTTTGGGGCGATGGAATAGATGGTCATGGCTGAACAAGCAGACGTTCGGCTTCGGCAAGCCCGGTTGGGTCGCCGACATGGAACCACGGCGCGTCGAGGACGACGCCTTTGAGGGTTTCGCGCTCGAGCGCTGCTT
The DNA here is from genome assembly GCF_001427875.1 of Devosia sp. Root685. Classification (GTDB taxonomy): domain Bacteria; phylum Pseudomonadota; class Alphaproteobacteria; order Rhizobiales; family Devosiaceae; genus Devosia. Next base: position 49,633 of record NZ_LMHK01000003.1, read on the forward strand.
CGAGCAGCGGATAAAGCGAGAATTTCCCGTCTGGCGTATCGGCAAAACCCGCGCTGCCGAGCAGCAGCACGCCGCCATAAATGACCGGCGCGCCATAGTCGCGGGTCACAAGGCCATCAGGCGCGAGACAAAAATCGTGGCTGCGCGAAAAGCCCGCGGCGCGGCGCGGCTGTACGCAGAGTATGACGATGTCTTGAGGGCCGGTATGGCGGGCGATCATGCGGGCGAGTGGCTTGTCGCTGCCGGCCGGCCAGAAGGCGTCGGTGTTCATCACGAAGAAGGGGTCGGAATGGAGCATGGGCAGCGCCCGCTTCACGCCGCCACCGGTGCCTAAAAGTTCGTCTTCGCGGCTGACTTTGAGGAGACCGCCGAAATGGGCCAGCACCTGATCGGCCAGGTAATGCGCATTGGCAACGAAGCGCTTGGCGCCTTCGGCCCGCGCATTGTCCATGACGCGTTCGATGAGGGGTATGCCGCCGACGGGAATGAGGGGCTTTGGCAGGGCATCCGTCAGCGGGCGCATGCGGGTGCCGAGGCCGGCGGCGAGCAGCATCACATCGGGGAATCGGTCTTGGGTGTTCATGCCGGGATAGAACCGGGCATGGGGGGCATTGTCCAGTGTTGGCAGCGGTGCGCGGCTACCCCCACCTAGCCTCCCCCTGGTAGGGGGAGGGACCTATCGAGTTTGCTGAACGGCTGGTGAGCCACCGAAGTACCCCTCCCCCTAGGAGGGGGAGGTTGGGTGGGGGGTGGTTCTAAAACTCCGACCAGTCCTCAAGTTTTGGCGCGGCATTGCCGCTGCTGCGGCGGAGATAGGTGCTGGCGACAGATTTGAGCTTGTCCTGCATGCCTTTTATGCCGCGGGTCGGTTCAGCCTCACGAATCGGCGCCGCCGAAACCGTGAACTGCTCGACGATCTGGTCGAGGCGCACGGCCTGGCCTTCGGTTTGTTCGATGGCGGCATTGGTTTCTTCGACCAGCGCCGCATTATGCTGGGTCATCTCGTCCATCTGACGGACGGCGATCGTAACCTCTTCGATGGCCGAGGCCTGGGTGCGGCTACCCCTGGCGATGGCTTCGAGATCGGCGGTGTTTTCGCGGATGGCGTCGAGCATGCCGGAGAGTTTTCCGGCAGCATTGCCTACGAGCTGAGTGCCGCCCTTCACTTCGCTCGCCGATTGTTCGATGAGCACCTTTACGTCGGCCGAGGCGCTGGCGGCGGATTGGGCGAGGCGACGCACTTCGACGGCGACGACCGCAAACCCCTTGCCGGCTTCCCCGGCACGCGCGGCTTCGACCGAGGCGTTGAGCGCGAGGAGATTGGTCTGGAAGGCGATGTCGTCTATGAGGCCGATGATGTTGGAGATTTTTGCCGAGGAAGCGGTGATCCGGTCCATGGCCTTGGTCGCCTGGCTCATCACCTCGCCGCCCTCTTCGGCAGCTTGTGAAACATTGCGGGCCTTCTTGCTGGCCGCTTCCGCCTTGCCGGCATTGTCGAGGACGGTGGAAGCGAGTTGCTCCATCGTGGCCGAGGTTTCTTCGATGGTGGCGGCCTGGCGCGTCGTGCGTTCGGAAAGATCGTTCGCACCCGAAAGAATTTCGCCGGTGGCGCGTTTTAGCGTGCCGGAAGTGGCGCGGAGCTGGCCGACGATATCGCCAAGCCGTTCGGCCACGGCATTGGTGTCGTCCTTGAGGCGGGCAAAGGCGCCTTGATAGTCGCCGTTGACGCGGTGCGTGAGGTCGGTGTCGGCAAGGGCCGAGAGCACCGAACCGGTTTCAGCAAGGCCACGGTCGACGGTTTCGACGAGCCGGTTGACCGAGCGGGCGAGCGTATTGAGCTCGGCATCGGGAAATTTGGCTTCGACGCGATGGGTGAAATCGCCGGAGACGGCCGCTTCCACGACGTCGCCAAAGGCGCGCTGCAGGGTCACCATCATTTCGGCGCGTTCGGCCTGATTGCGAAGGGCCTGCGCCGCTTCGGCCTCGGTCAGCTGGCTGATCTTGCGGCCGTTTTCGCGGAATACTTCGACGGCCCGGGCCATGGCGCCGAGTTCGTCGCTCCGCGTTGTGCCTGGCACTTCGGCGTCGAAATCGCCGGCGGCGACGGTTTCCATCGTGCCGGTGAGGCGAGTGATCGGCTTGGTGATGGAGCGGGAAAACAAAAGACTGAGGACGGCGACCACGGCGAGGAGGCCCGCGCCGATGGCGAACATCATGTTGCGCATCTGGGCGACGGGCGCCAAAACCTCGTCCTGCGCCATGATGGCGACAGCGGCCCAAGGCTCGCCCTTGGTCGTGATGGGTGCGCCCGCGACCAGCATGGGGGTGGCGCGATAGTCGGTGGTTTCCCCGATCGTGTGACTGCCGGCAATGGCGGCGTCAAGCACCGGGCCGGCAAAGCCGGTTTTGAGCGCATCATTGTCGGGCGTAAAAATGGAATCCGAGCGCAACACGCCATTGGCGCCGACGACGATGACTTCGCCGGTTTCCCCGAGCCCGGTGCGATCGCCGACGACCCCGTCGAGCACTTCGGAGGGCAGCTGGAAGGCGACGACGCCGATCTTGCGGCCCTGGGCGTTGAAGACGGGCTTGGCAAAGAAGCTGGCGGGGAGACCTGCGGCAGGTGCGTAGGCCTCATAGTCGGCAAAGGCCATGTCATTGTCGTTTTCGATTGTCAGGGCCTGGGCAAAGACCCGGCCGAGGCCGGTTGACGTCAGCGGGCCTCCCTCGGCAAGGCTTGTGCCGAATTCATGGCCCTTCTGGAGCGAGTAAACGACAAAGCCCTTCAAATCCATCAGGTAGAAATCGCGATAACCGCGGGCTACCACCTTGTTGCGGAAACCCGGCTGGAAGCGGGTATGAGTGACGTCATAGGCGCCAGTGGTACCCAACGTATCGAGCGCCGAGAGATTGGCTTTGTCGGGGTTGTCATCGACATAGAGTTTGCGGACTTCGGCGGTCGGATCGACCTTGAACTGCAGCCAGGCGCCGGCAAAGTCACGCAGCGCCTGCTGGGTATCGGCAGAGCGTGCGGTGGCGACGAGGTCTTCCTCGACGCCATGAATATAGGACGACACCTGCCGCGCGCGCTCGGAGGCGAGGGTGGCAAGGGTGTTCTCCGCCGAGGTACGCAAGGCCTGCGAACCGATGATATAGCTGGCGAGGCCGACGCCCGCGCTGACGAGGAGAGCGGAGCCCAATAGGGCGAGCGGCAGTTTCCGGGCTATGGGCAGGGAGAAGCGGCGCATCTGTGTCCTCGCAAAGGCGCGCCAGTCCGAATCCCTTCGGCAGGCGCGCTGTTTTTTGCGAGGTTAGGCGAACGCCGTTAAATGCGGGTAAAGGCCTTATTCAGCGTGGGCGGCAGCGGGAGCGAGGTCGTCGTCGCCTTCTGCGGCAACGGCTGCGTCACGAAGGCTCGACTGCGCGGCGATAGCTTTGCTGGTCGAACCCGAAAGCTCGTCATTGGCCGGAGCGCGGGTGAGAATGCTGGCGAGCGAGCCGATGGTGGAGCGCAGGTTATGGCGGTGGACGACCATATCGACCATGCCGTGCTCATAGAGATATTCCGAGCGCTGGAAGCCTTTTGGCAGCTTTTCACGGATGGTCTGCTCGATAACGCGCTGGCCGGCAAAGCCGATCAGGGCGCCCGGCTCGGCGATGTGGACGTCGCCCAGCATGGCGTAGGAGGCGGTGACGCCGCCCGTGGTCGGGTTGGTGAGAACCACGAAAAATGGCAGCCCTGCTTCACGCAGGCGCAGCACGGCGACGGTGGTGCGCGGCATCTGCATCAGCGACAGAACGCCTTCCTGCATGCGCGCGCCGCCGGAGGCGACGAAGAGGATGAAAGGCGTCTTGCGCTCGACAGCGGTTTCAAGCCCGGCAATGATCGCCTGACCCCCGGCCATGCCGAGAGAGCCGGCAAGGAAATCAAAATCCTGCACGGCGACGGTGACGGGGCGCTGATAGAGCTTGCCGGTCGCGACCAGAACGGAATCGTCATAGCCAGTCTTGGCGCGATTTTCCTTGAGCTGATCGACATAGCGCTTCTGGGCGCGGAATTTCAAGGGATCAGCCGGGACCGAGGCGGCCGGCACGAGATCATAGGCGCCATCATCGAGGAAATTGGCCAGCCGGTCGGCTGGCTTGATTTTCATGTGGTAGCCCGAATTCGGCACCACCCACTGATTGGCCTCGAGATCGCGATAGAACACCATCTCGCCGGACTCGGGGTCTTTCACCCAAAGGTTTTCCGGCGTGTCGCGCTTGTTGTTGAGGAACGAGCGGATTTTGGGGCGGACGAAATTGTCGATCCAGTTCATGGCGCGGCCTTTCGCGGTGAGCTCTGGCGTTTCTCTGAAACGCTTTTGGGACGTCACCTAAACGTCAATTGTGGCAATTCTTATCAGGTGGGAAGGGCCGCGGCAAAGGCTGGCTTGCCTCTATCCACCTTCATAGCGCGGTGTCATCCCCGCGAAAGCGGGGATCTCAAACCCCAGGCAGAGATTCCCGCTTTAGCGGGAATGACACTGTGGGGAGGAGGCATTTTACGTCCTGGCCCGCTTCACGCCCGCTGCGATGTCGGCAACGAGGTCCCGGACGGCGGCGACGGTTCTGTCGGTGGCCTTGCCATCGACCAGGGTCTTGGCAACTGCTTCCACCAGCACGGTGCCGACGACGATGCCATCGGCATGCTTGCCGATCTCGGCGGCGTCTTCGGCGGTCTTGATGCCAAAACCGACGGCGACGGGCAGATCGGTATGCGCCTTGATGCGCTGCACGGCTTCCCCGACCGCGGCCCGCGATTTGATGGCCGCGCCGGTCACCCCGGTCATCGAGACGTAATAGACAAAACCGGACGTATTTTCGAGCACGACCGGCAAGCGCTGGTCATTGGTGGTCGGGGTGGTCAGGCGAATGAAATTGATTCCAGCCTTGAGGGCCGGAATGCAGAGTTCATTGTCTTCCTCGGCAGGGAGGTCGACGATGATCAACCCATCGATGCCTGCTTCCTTCGCGGCGGCGAGAAATCTATCGACGCCAAAGCTGTAGATGGGGTTGTAATAGCCCATCAGCACGATCGGCGTGTTTTCGTCCTTGCGGCGGAATTCTTCCACCATGCCCAAAAGCCCGAGCAGGGTCTGCCCGGCCTTCAGCGCCCGCTGGCCGCCCATCTGGATGGCGACGCCATCGGCCATGGGGTCGGAAAAGGGCAGGCCGAGCTCGATAATGTCGGCGCCGGCCTGCGGCAGGGCATTCAAAATGGCCTGGCTGGTGGCGAGATCGGGATCGCCGCCCATGACATAGGTGACGAAGGCGGGGCGGTTGGCGGCTTTGGCGGCGGCGAAGGCGCGGTCGATACGGGTGGTCATTATTTCAGCAGCCCCAGATATTTTCCGACGCTTTCGACGTCCTTGTCGCCACGGCCCGAAAGGCAAAGAACCACGGACTTATCTTTCCCGAGGGTCGGCGCGAGTTTTATCACCTGGGCAAGGCCATGGGCGCTTTCGAGGGCCGGAATGATCCCCTCCATGCGGGTGCAGAGCTGGAAGGCTTCGAGCGCTTCGTTGTCCGTGATCGGCACATAAGTGACGCGCTTGGTGTCGTGGAGATAGGAGTGCTCCGGGCCGACGCCGGGATAGTCGAGACCGGCCGAAATGGAATGGCCCTCGAGGATCTGGCCGTCGGCATCCTGCAGCAGATAAGTGCGGTTGCCGTGCAGCACGCCGGGGCGGCCGCCGGTCATCGAAGCGGCATGGCCGTTTTCGACATCGACGCCATGGCCGCCGGCTTCGGCGCCATAAATGGCAACTTCGGGATCGTCCAAAAAGGCGTGAAAAGTGCCGATGGCATTGGAGCCGCCGCCGACACAGGCCACCACGGCGTCGGGCAGTTTGCCTTCGAGCTCGCGGAACTGCTCTTTGAGTTCAGTGCCGATAACAGACTGAAAATCCCGCACCATTTCCGGATAGGGATGGGGGCCGGCCGCGGTGCCGATCAGGTAGTAAGTGTTTTCGACATTGGTCACCCAGTCGCGCAGCGCCTCGTTCATGGCGTCTTTGAGCGTGCCGGCACCAGCCGTCACGGGGCGGACTTCGGCGCCGAGCATTTTCATGCGCAAGACGTTGGGCATCTGCCGTTCGACATCGGTGGCGCCCATGAAGATGGTGCAGGGCAGGTCGAACTTGGCGCAGACGGTGGCGGTCGCCACGCCATGCTGGCCGGCGCCGGTCTCAGCGATAATGCGGGTCTTGCCCATGCGCTTGGCGAGGAGAATCTGGCCAAGGCAATTGTTGATCTTGTGCGAGCCGGTATGGTTCAGCTCTTCGCGCTTGAACCAGACTTTTGCCCCGCCCAGATGCTGGCTGAGGCGCTCGGCATAGTAGAGGGGGCTGGGGCGGCCGGTATAATGGGTCGCAAGGTCCTTGATCTGCGCCTGGTAGACCGGATCGACCTTGGCGGCCCGGTATTCCTTTTCGAGATCGAGGATCAGCGGCATCAGCGTTTCGGCAACGAAACGCCCGCCATAGATCCCGAAGCGGCCATGCTCGTCCGGGCCATTGCGCAGGGAATTGGTGCCGTCCATTGAAATCCTCTCGGCGCCGCCGAGATGACCCGGCAAACGATCCTTCAAACGGCCGCGCGGGCGTTGCGGATGAACGCTTCGATCAGCCTCTTGTCCTTTTCGCCGGGTGCCCGCTCCACGCCCGAAGACACGTCGATGCCGAATGGCGAGACGGTTCTTATGGCTTGGGCGACATTGTCCGGCGTCAGGCCACCGGAAAGCATGAAGGGCACGGACGGGTCAAGCGCCTTGAGGAGTGACCAGTCAAAACTTTCGCCCAATCCGCCGGGTCGATCCGCACCCTTGGGGGGCTTTGCATCAAGGAGGATACGGTCGGCGATGTCGGAAAAGGCGGCAACCTGCGCCACGTCTTCGGCGGTGCCGATGGGCAACGCTTTCATGATTTCGACCCCGGAATCGGACCTGATGGTCTCGACCCGGTGCGGGGTTTCGGGGCCGTGCAGCTGGATCCAGTCCGGACCGAGCGCGGCGACTTCGGCGACCGAGCTATTGTCCGGATTGACCAGCACCACGCAGCTTTCGACCTGCCCGCGGGCGGCCGAAATCAATTCGGCCAGCATGTCGATGGGCACATGACGCGGCGAGCGCGCAAAATGCATGAAGCCGATCATGTCGGCGCCGGCGGCAATGGCGGTGTCGAGCATGGCAAAAGTCTTGATGCCGCAGATTTTGATGATCAGGGGGTCGCCCATCGCGTGGTCGGAACTCAGCTGTCGGAGCTAGGATAAAGGGGGCAAGGAGGTGCGTTCACCGCAGGTCCAGGATTTCGTCGACTTCGGAAAGGGCATTGGTACCGCCCTGACCCTGCCGCCGGCGCTGGGCTTCGAGCTCGGAGTTGAGCGCCTGGGCTTCGCGGCGCCACTGGCGCTCGCGCTTGCGGTGCTGCCCTTGCGCAAACCAGGTGGCGGTGCCGCCGAGCAATACGCCGATCAGCAGCACGATATAGAGAATGACAAAGAGCGGAATGCCATAGCCCGCGGCATCCGCCGAGGCGGGGCTACCGAAAGGATTGAGGTTGACGGCGACCAGTTGCCGGTTGGCGAGGGCAAAAGCCACCAATGCCACACAAAGCGGCACCAGAACCAGCCAACCAACGATCTTGCTGACCATAAAGTCTTCCGAACTAATTTAGTGGTCCAGGAGCGTATCGCATCACTCGCGATTGAGACGTTCTCGGATTTCCTTGCCGGCCTTGAATTGCGGCACGTATTTTTCCTCGACATCGACCTGTTCGCCGGTGCGCGGATTGCGCCCGACACGCGCCGGGCGGTTTTTTACCGAGAAGGCGCCAAAACCGCGCAACTCGACACGGTCGCCGCGCGCCATGGCATCCCCGATCTGGTCGAGAATGGCATTGACGATGTTTTCGATGTCGCGCTGGAACAGATGCGGATTCTCTGCGGCGAGCTTCTCGACAAGTTCAGACTTGATCATGGAAGGCTCCGGTCTCCAAGACGCTGGTCCCCTTGCCTCAGGGGTTCGTTCCAACCTGCCAAAGCGAAACCAAACCGTCAAGCATCACAGGACCTTCCATCGGCAGTCCCAATGCCGCACGGGCCGAGCCGCCAAGCAATTGCCCGACCCAGCCAAAGCCCTGGTCGGGCAGCGGCCAGGCGGAACGGACGGCCAGGTCTTTGGCAATGCCCTTTTCGCTTTCGAGCCAGGCAATGGCTTCGGTTTCTCCACCGATCGCATCGATGAGGCCATTTTCGAGCGCTACGCGGCCGGTGACGATGCGGCCATCGGCAAGCGCGAGAGCCTTGGGGCGCGGCAGATTGCGGCGTTCCGCGACGATATCGACGAACCAGACAAAGCTGTCTTCGACGAGAGCGGCAAGCGAAGCGCGCGGCGCGCCCTCCAGCGGTTCGTTGAAATCGGGCTCGGCCTTGAGCGGGCCCGAGGCGACCTTGTCGAGGTCGATGCCGATGGTATCGAGCAGTTTGCCGGCATTGACGTGCTGATAAAGCACGCCGATCGAGCCAACGATCGACAGGCGCCGGGCAAAAATGTGATCGGTGCCGATGGCGGTCATATAGGCGGCGGAAGCGCCAAGCTCGTTGATGACCGAGACCGTCGGCTTTTCGGCGCTGAGCCGGCGGAGCGCTTCATAGAGCTCCTCGCCGCCCGCCGTGGTGCCGCCGGGAGAATTGATGGCGACGATCACGGCCTTGATGTTGTCGTCCTCGATCAGCTCCGCGAACATTTTCTGCCGCGCGGCATTGGTCGAAATGGTCCCGTCGATGGTGATCCGGGCAATGGTGCCACTGCCTGTCGCGCTTGGCATGGCGAACCGGCCGAATAGCGCCAGCACAACAGCAATGGCGCAAACAAGCGCAATGATACGCCAGCGCCCGCGCGAACGCCGGAACGTATCGGCAGCCAGCGCCTCATGCGCTTCGAAGGGAGGAATCTGGGTCACGGCACGGTCCTAGGGGATTTTGCGGGCGACCATACACGGCTGGGGCAAAACGGCCAGATGTGGCGAGCTAATTTGAAGCGGTTGTGGGTGCCGATGCCCCCACCTAGCCTCCCCCTGAACTGTGTACTCTGGACCGACGCCGCACTTTCATCGTCGTCCCCGGCGTCATTCCCGCGAAAGCGGGAATCCAGGCTTCGGTAAGAGAGATTCCCGCTTTCGCGGGAATGACGCGGTGAATTTGATAAGCGCCGATCAGCTCGAAGTGAACAGTCCCCTTTGAGGGGGAGGCTAGGTGGGGGTTCTTCCCCACTCACGAAAGCCTAAAGCGTCTTCACCATGTACCGCGCTGCGTCTTCATAGGCTGCGAGCTTTTCGGCTAGGTCCGGGCGGTCTTCGGCAACAAAACCTTGCCTTTCCCAGAAGGGCAACGAGCCGTTGACGGCAACGAGGCTCATGGTGGGAAAGCTCATGGCTTCGGCGTGCTTGGTGAGGGCTGCAACGATCTGACCGGCTGCCCCGACGCCACGCGTGACGGGCAATAAAGCGAGATCGTGGATATAGTAGGTGTCGGGGCGTTCAGGCAGCGCACCCATAAGTTCGTTGAGCGCCGGCAGTGCGCCGCGTGTCCAGGGATGGCTCAGCACATAGCCGGCGGGTTTTTCGGCGACTTCGAGAATGTAGCAGCCATTGCGGTAGAGGCTGTGCTTTTCGGCCAGCACTTCATCCGCTTCGAAGAAGCCGGGATGGACCTTTGCGGCAATGGTCGAGACCGCATTGAGGTCGTAGCCGCTCATGGCGCGCCAGGAAACGTCCCTGAAAAGCATGACATTGGTCCCATCAACAAAACGACCCGCGCCGAGAAAGCGCGGGTCGAAGGATTGCAGTTAAGCCCAGGGCTTACTTGTCGTCGCGGCCCTTGAGGGCAGCGCCGAGGATGTCGCCGAGCGAAGCACCCGAATCCGAGGAACCGAAGTTTGCAACGGCTTCACGTTCTTCGGCGATTTCGAGCGCCTTGATCGAGAGCTGGATGCGGCCGGTCTTGCGGTCGTACTGGGTGATGCGTGCATCGACCTTTTCGCCCTTGGAGAAACGCTCCGGACGCTGGTCGTTACGATCGCGGCTGAGGTCGGCGCGGCGGATGAAGGCCGTGACGTCGCTGTCGGCGATACGGACTTCAATGCCCCCATCGTTGACTTCGATGACTTCAGTGGTGACGACAGCGTTCTTGCGCAGGCCGCCGGCCTCCGCAGGCTCGCTCGAAGAGGACGCCGAGGAGGACGTGCCTTCGCCATTGAGCTGCTTGATGCCGAGCGAAATACGTTCCTTCTCGACATCGACGTCGAGAACCTTGGCCGAAACCATGTCGCCACGGTTGTAGTCGTCAAGAGCGACTTCACCGGACTTCTGCCAATCGAGATCGGACAGGTGAACCATGCCGTCCACATCGCCTTCGAGGCCGATGAACAGGCCGAATTCGGTCTTGTTCTTGACTTCGCCTTCGATGGTCGAGCCAACAGGATTCTTCTCGGCGAAGGCTTCCCATGGGTTCTGCAGGGTCTGCTTGAGACCGAGCGAAATACGGCGCTTGTCCGGATCGACTTCGAGCACGACGACATCGACTTCCTGCGAGGTCGAGACGATCTTGCCGGGGTGGACGTTCTTCTTGGTCCAGCTCATTTCCGAAACGTGGATCAGGCCTTCGATGCCTGGTTCCAGTTCGACGAATGCGCCGTAGTCGGTGATGTTGGTCACGCGGCCAGAGAATTTTGCACCGATCGGATACTTGGCTTCGATGCCTTCCCAGGGATCAGCCTGGAGCTGCTTCATGCCGAGCGAGATACGGTGGCTCTCGTGGTTGATGCGAACGATCTGGACCTTGATGGTCTCGCCGATCGTGAGCACTTCGGACGGGTGGTTGACGCGGCGCCAAGCGATATCGGTGACGTGCAGCAGGCCATCGATGCCGCCGAGATCAACAAACGCACCGTAATCGGTGATGTTCTTGACCACGCCGTCGACAACCTGGCCCTCTTCGAGCTGCTGGACGATTTCCGAACGCTGTTCGGCGCGCGATTCTTCGAGAATAGCACGACGCGACACGACGATATTGCCGCGACGCTTGTCCATCTTGAGGATCTGGAACGGCTGCGGCACGTTCATGAGCGGCGCGATATCGCGGATCGGACGGATGTCGACCTGCGAACGCGGCAGGAAGGCCACGGCGCCTTCGAGATCGACGGTGAAACCACCCTTGACCTGATTGAAGATCGTGCCTTCAACGCGCTCATTGGCGTTGTACTTTTCTTCGAGCTTGACCCAGCTCTCTTCGCGGCGAGCCTTTTCGCGCGAAAGAACGGCTTCGCCGAGGGCGTTTTCGACGCGGTCGACATAGACCTCGACCACCGAACCGATGGTGATGGTGCCGTCGCGGCCGGCCTGGCCGAATTCCTTCATCGGAACGCGGCCTTCGGTCTTCAGACCAACGTCGATGATCGCCAGGTCTTTTTCGATGGCGACGACAGTGCCACGAACAACGGTGCCTTCAGCGGCATCATTGTCGACAAAGCTGTCGAGCAGCATCGATTCGAAATCTTCTTTAGTCACAGTTTGCTGTGCCAAACGTTTTCTCCGGTGCGCCGGTGGTTTTGTGGTTGCTGATCCCTGCCGAACACGGGTCCGCTTTGACGAAACGCCAAAGCCGGCACACGGAGCGCCGCTTCTTGCAAGGATGATTGGGTTATTTCAGGTCCGGGCCATCAGCTTTGGTGATTGAGATAGACCAAGCCTCAAGGAGGAAATTAGGAGAACGAGCGTTCCCCTGCCTTGAGCGCCATGGCCTCATCGACAATCGCGATGGCAGCGCGGAGTGCGGCCTCTATACTCAGTTGTGTCGTATCGAGCAAGTGTGCGTCGTTCGACTTGTAGAAGCCGCCATTGGGATTGAGCATGTCGCGGGCGTCCCGCTCTTCTATCTGGTGATAGAGGCTATAGCGGTCAACCACCTCGCCGCGGGCTTCGAACTGGCGGGCCCGGCGCTCCATGCGCGCCTTGCTGTCGGCCTGGATAAAGAGTTTCACATCGGCATCGGGGCAGATCTTCGTGCCGATATCGCGCCCGTCGAGCACGGCGCCGCCCGGTTGCAGGGCAAAATTGCGCTGAAAATCGAAGAGGGCTTTTCGCACCTCGGCGATCACGGCGACTTTTGAGGCCAATGTGCCGGCCTTGGCGCTGGTCAGGGTTTCGAGATCGGTAAGGTGGCCAGCATCGAGTTTTCGTGCGGCCTCGATTGCTTTTGTTTCGAATTCGCCTGTGTCTTCAAAGGCTTCGACCGCGACCCCGACCGCGCGATAGAGCAGGCCGGTATCAAGATGGGGCAGCCCATAGTGTCGCGCCAGACCCAGAGCCAGGGTGCCCTTGCCGGAGGCGGCCGGCCCGTCGACGGCTATGATCATGAGCTTCATTCCCGCGCTTGGCATATCCCTGACCGCCTTAGCATGGCTTGGCCCGACGGAGCCACCCTCGCCCATTCAGCATTTAGGATTTGACACAACCCGGCTTTGCACCTAACCGGACTGGCCGAATATCAGGCTTGGCCGCGGCGGTCGGCCCAAGGCATTTTCCCCTATCGACGAGGCATGTGAAATGGCCAACGAACGCGGCACCAAGCGTACCGATCCCGATACCGGCAAGAAGTTCTACGATCTGAACATGGATCCGATCGTCTCGCCCTATTCCGGCAAGTCCTATCCCCGCTCCTATTTCGACACCCTGGCCGTTGGCAAGGCGTCGACCGTGACTTCGCGCAAGGTCGACGATGAAGATGAGGTCGAGGAAGAAGAGGTTGAGGACACCAACGCCCCTGAAATCGTCAGCCTCGAGGATGCCGACGCTGAAGAGAGCGGCGGCGACGAGGAAATCCCAGATACCGACGATGTCGAAGTCGACGAAGAACTGGGCGACGACGAGGAAGACGTGTTCCTCGAAGAGGAAGACGACGACGCCGACGACGGCCTCGGCTTTGAGGTCGGCGACGACGAAGACCGCTGATTTTATTTGACTATTTCCGCCGGGGAGGGTTTTCCCCGGCGGATGAAAAAAGTGTCATTTAGGCTCTTGCGTTGTCCGGAATCATCCTCTAGGTTCCGCCTCGCTTCAGCCGGGCACTGTCCCTGAAGTACCCATGGAATGGGGCCTTAGCTCAGCTGGGAGAGCGCTTGCATGGCATGCAAGAGGTCAGCGGTTCGATCCCGCTAGGCTCCACCATTTCCTCCGAAATTGTTGACAGACTGCTAGCATCGAGCGCGGTTTTGGCGCGAATGCGTCAGGGTTCGGTTGTGTCCTTGCGCCAGTTTTCTATACTGGGCGGCAAGAACCAGCCGGGGACGCCCCTTTTTGTCGTCCAGTATCGATCCCCATCCGAGAAAAATCGAACCGCGTTGGCGGCGGGCCGTGCGATTCGCCGGGCGGCGTCTCGATACGCTTTCCGCCGGTGGCTGGCTTTTTGGCCTGCTCTTTGCCGCGCTATCGCTGACCCCTTCGCTGATCCCGCGCAATGTCATGGTGCAGGGGGTGCTTTCCGGCTGCGCTTTTGCGGCCGGCTATGGCATCGGGGTGTTTTTCGAATGGCTGTGGAATTTTCTCGAACTGCGCTGGCCCAACCGAAAAATAGCGCGCTGGACCGGACGGCTCTGCGCCGGGGCGTGCCTCGTGCTGACCATCGTCTTTCTCTGGTTCTGGACGGGCTGGCAGAATTCCATCCGCGCCGGCATGGGCGAGGCGCCGCTTGAAGCGACCCAGCCGCTGCTGGTGGCCCTGATTGCCCTGCTGCCGGCGGCGCTGCTGATCGGCCTTGGCACATTGATCGTCGAGGGCGTGCGCGTGGTCGCCCGCTGGCTCACCAGACTGATCCCGCCGCGCGTGGCGCTCGTTGGGGCCATGATCCTTGTCGGGCTCGCCACCGCGACAGTGGGCGATGGCGTTATTGCGCGCGGACTGTTTCTGGCGGCCGACCGGTTCTATGGCGATTTCGACCGGCTCGTGGGGATTTCAGAACCCATGCCGACCGATCCGCTCAAATCGGGCAGCGCTCAATCGCTGGTGCGCTGGGACACGATTGGGCTTGATGCGCGCGTCTATGTCGAAACCGGCCCCAGCGCCGGGGAGATCGCCGCCATCACCGAAAAGCCGGCGGAAACGCCGCTGCGCGTCTATGTCGGCCTGCGCTCGGCCGATACCCCGGAGCAGCGCGCCGCGCTGGCCCTCAAGGAAATGGACCGGGTGGGGGCTTTCGATAGGGCGGTGCTGGTACTGATCATGCCGGTTGGCACCGGCTGGGTCGAGCCGGCGGCGATAGACACGCTCGAATTTCTCCACGGTGGCGATGTCGCCAGCGTCGCCGTGCAATATTCCTATCTGACGAGCTGGCTGTCGCTGGTGTCCGAGCCCGATATCGGGGTGGAAACGGCGCGGGCCCTGTTCAACGCCGTCTATGACCGCTGGACCCATATGCCGCGGGACCAGAGGCCAAAACTCTATCTCCATGGCCTCAGCCTTGGCGCCTATAGTTCGGCCGCCTCGGCGCAGCTCTATGATATTCTGGGCGATCCCTTTGATGGCGCGCTTTGGGTCGGGCCGCCCTTTGCGAGCGCCGCCTGGCGCACGACGACGGCCAATCGCGATCCCGGCTCGCCCGTCTGGCGGCCGCGCATCGGCCAGGAAACCACGGTCCGCTTTGCCAATAAGGGCGACGATCTCGACACTGCCGAGGCCTGGGGGCCGCTGCGCATCGTCTATCTGCAATATCCCTCCGATCCGATCGTGTTCTTCGACTGGGCCCTGCCCTATCGCGAGCCCCTATGGCTGAGCGGGGAGCGGGCGCCTTCGGTTTCCCCGCTGCTCAACTGGTACCCGGTCGTCACCTTCCTGCAATTGGCGCTCGACATGGCGCTCGCCCAGACCGCGCCCATCGGCTTTGGTCACGTCTATGCGCCGCAGGACTATTTTGACGGCTGGGTGGCCGTCACCGCGCCAGAGGGTTTTACAAGTGCCGAACTGGAAGCGCTGGAAGCAAAACTGACCCGGCACGGGCCGCGAGCGCTGATCGAGGGTGGCTGGTTTTTGCACAATCAGCCGGTTGTGGAAAACTGATTGAAGCAAACGCGATTGTCACCCCGGCCTAAAGCCGGGGTGACAATCCGTGGGTGGCGAGATTTTCGGGAAAGCGACACTCCTGCCATAATCGGGTTTGACGCTCACTATCCTTCTGGCATTTCTTCGATTCCGTGCCGGACCAGGACCAAAAAAATGGCCAGAAACCCCATTACCCTTTCGAGCGAAACGGCGCGGCGCATTTGGCTCAAGGCGCAGCGGCTGGATGAGGAAGCCCCGTTTGGCGCTGGCCCCGCGGCATCGGCGGCGGCCATTGCGCATCTGGGCTATGTGCAGATCGACACGATCAATGTGATCGAGCGCTGCCACCATCATATTCTTTATTCCCGCATTCCCGATTATCGCCGCGCCGATCTCTCGCATCTGCAAAGCGCGGAAAAATCCATTTTCGAATATTGGACCCACGCGCTGAGTTATGTGCCGGTCGAGGATTTGCGGTTTTTCGTGCCGGCAATGAAGGTTTTTCGGGACAATCCGAGCGCCTGGTTCGGGACGGTGTCGAAGGCCGAGATATCAGCCATGAGAAAGCGCCTGCGCGAGGGTGGGCCGCTGTCGATCCGCGATATCGACGACGATGAACTGGTGGAAAAGGATCACCCCTGGGCGAGCAGAAAACCCTCCAAGCGCGTGCTGCAGCTGATGTTTTATCAGGGCCATGTCGCGATTGCGGCGCGCGAGGGCATGCTGAAAACCTATGACCTGATCGAGCGGCATTTTAGTTGGGCGAGCACTCCCAAACCGGCGACCGAGCGGCAGATCACCGCCTATCTGCTCGACCGGGCGCTCAGGAGTCAGGGCATCGTCAGTCTTGATTCCATCTGCCACCTCAACGCCAAGGCGAAAAAACCGGTGCGCGAACTGATCGAGGCGCGGGTGAAGCGCCGGGACCTCGTGCCGGTGATCATCGAGGGTGCGGAAAAAGTGCCGCATTGGGCTGCACCCTCGGTCCTGGAGGCCGAGGCGCGGCCTTCCGGTCGCGTGCACGTGCTTTCGCCCTTCGATCCGCTGGTTATCCAGCGCAAGCGGCTCAAAATTTTCTTCGGCTACGACCACCTGTTCGAAGCCTATGTGCCGGCGGCCAAGCGGGTCTATGGTTATTTTGCCCTGCCCGTACTGGTGGGTGATCGGGTGGTCGCAGCAGTGGATTTGAAGACCGACCGCGCCGCGGGAAAACTGCTGGTGCAGAAATGGACCTGGCTGGAAGAGGTTGGCGCAGAGGAGAGGGCGGCGGTGGATGTGGAACTGGGGCGGTTCGAGCGGTTTCAATTGGGGGTTTAGTGCTTGCCGGACACCCCCTCCCATCCTCCCCCATCAAGGGGGAGGTGCTGCACCCAGTTTTTGTTCAGATCGTGCCTAACCCGCCGGCTCCAACCGAATTCGCTATGGCGAATTCAGTGACAGCTCCCCCTTGATGGGGGGCCGGGAGGGGTGATTGCGGTGCCGGGAAAATGACGCGGGATTCACTACCACGAAAGCTGAGACGTGGGCGAGATCGTCCCCCACCCGCCGGCTCGACACCTCCCCCTTGATGGGGGAGGATGGGAGGGGGTGATCGGGGGCGTGAGGAAATGACGCGGGACTCGCTGCCACGAAAGCTCAGGCGCCAACCCACGCCGCCGGAAATTCGCTTCTGGCGGCTCATTCATCCGCTGCGCGAAGCGGGCTGGCACTTTCGCAAGCAATCCCCGATCGGGCGCTATGTCGTGGACTTCGTGTGCCATCGGGCCAAGCTGATCGTCGAGATCGATGGCGATTCCCATTACCTGCCCGAGGGAATGGCGCGCGATGTGGTGCGGACGCGCTTCCTTGTGGGTGAGGGGTTTCGGGTGGTCCGGTTCACCAATTCCGATGTGATGACGGCGGAGGAAGGCGTGTACCTCGAAGTGGTGAGGGGACTTGAAAGCACCGAAGTCACCCCCTCCCGGCCTCCCCCATCAAGGGGGAGGTGTCACTGAATTCGCTATGGCGAATTCGGTTGGGGACGGTGGATTGGGCGAGAATCGTCCCCCACCCGCCGGCTCGGTTGGGGACTGTGGGTGGGAGAGAATAGTGCCGAAGCCCAAGGTGCTCTCCTGGTAGACGCCCAGTCGATCACATTACCATTCTTTCATAAGATATATCTTGAAACTGTCTCTGGGCGTTCCGACCTCATTGGTCAGGAACAAAACATATCGGAGACACATCATGTCTTACTGGCGGAATGGCGAACCCAATTGGCGGCGTTTTGAGCAGATGGCGCGTCGCGGCTGGGGCAAAGTGCAGAATTTTAGCGAAGAAGACCTTGGCAATATCGGCGGCAATTTTCGCGTGGGCCGCATGCTGGCTTCGGGCGATGTGCGCCTTGTGGCGCTTTATCTCATCGAGCAGCAGCCCCGGCACGGCTATGATCTGATCAAGGCTATCGAAGAGCGGTCCAACGGCGTTTATTCGCCGAGCCCCGGCATCGTCTATCCGGCGCTGACCTATCTTGAGGAAGCCGGCTATGTGACCTCGTCGGCCGAGGGCAATAAAAAACTCTATACCATTACCGACGAAGGCCGGACGCATCTGAATGAAAACCGCGAGGCGGTGGCTTCGACGCTGGATTTTCTGGCGCGGACCGGCGAGCAGTTCAACCGGTTTCGTGAGTTCGTCCGGGCCGATTGGCCCTTTGGCGGGCGGCCCGGGGAGGGCAACGAGCCGCATCGCGGGGGTGAAGACCGGCCGCTCCATGACGCGGTGCCGGAACTGGATCAGGCGCGAAAAGCCCTGAAGGGGGCGATCCGCAAGGCACGGCATGGCTCGGAAGAGCATCAGCGCCGGGCGGCCGAGATTTTGCGTCGCGCGGCGGCAGAGGTCGATGGGCTGAGCGAGGATGACGTGGATCTCTAGGGGCGCTTGTTGCCTTGGGGGCATCGCACCCCCACCCATCCTCCCCCTGATAGGGGGAGGGGTCGGGCTGGTGGCTGGGGGGCGATGAGCCCCCTGATCAGCTAGGCGCCCGGCTTGGTCTTGAGATAATCGAGCACCATCTGCACGGCGTGGGCTTCGCGCTCTTGCACCATGGCGACGCTCGATAGGTCGCGCTCGAAGATGACCGAGAGCGTTGCCGTATTGGACACGTAGAAAAAGCCCAGCGCGGCGACCGAAATATAGAGCTGCACCGGATCGACGTCGCGGCGGAAAATGTTCGCTTCATTGCCCCGGGCGATGATCTCGGCGATCTGCCCCAC
Organism: Devosia sp. Root685; assembly: GCF_001427875.1. Taxonomy (GTDB): domain Bacteria; phylum Pseudomonadota; class Alphaproteobacteria; order Rhizobiales; family Devosiaceae; genus Devosia. The sequence goes on from NZ_LMHK01000003.1 coordinate 68,015, forward strand.
AAGCGGGGAATGCAGCGCCTTGATATCGGGCAGGGTTTTCAAAAACCGCGCATTTTCGATGTTTTCCGTGCCGAGAAGGCGCGGGAACCAGGGATTGGCGAGGAAGTGGCGGAAGGTGAAGCGCACCAGACGATCCATGGCCTGGGCCGGATCATATTGATCGAGCGACAGCGCCCGTTCGCCCTTGCGAATCTCCTGATAGGCATCGAGCAGCACGGCCCGGTAGAGATCTTCCTTATTGCCGAAATAGTGGTAGAGCAGGCGCTTGTTGGCGCCGGCCCGATCGGCAATGGCATCGACCCGGGCGCCTTCAAAACCGCGATCGGCAAATTCGACGCGCGCGGCCGCAAGAATTGAGGCCTTAGTTTTCGCCGAATTGCGCGTGCGTTTGACGGCGGGTTCGGGCTTGCTGCTAGGGTTCTCGGCCGCGGCGGTTGAACTTGTGTCTGACACGTTTGGTACCGCCGGATGCGTTCTTTTGGGGGCCGATGACGTCGGGAATGGCCAATAGCAGCCGCTTTCCCGCCGGTAAAGCTGCGCGGCAGAGGCATAGGCGAGCAAGGCTCCGCCGATCGGCCGGAAGCGCCTCCCCCAAAATCCTCCCCGGCCGCTTCGGGCCATTGCCGGAAGTCTGGGCGGCACGCCTGCACCTGTCAAGTACAAGTAACCGGGCAGTGCTTCGAGGCGTGACCTATCCGTGCTCTTTCCGGCATGAACGCGCTTGACGGTGGCCCGCGGCTGGCTGTAGGTAAGTAACTAAGCAGTTACACCGCAAAGCGGTCGGAGGAGTGAATGGCGGAAAAGCGTATCGGCATCATCATGCACGGCGTCACGGGGCGCATGGGCTATAACCAGCATCTGGTGCGGTCCATCCTCGCCATTCGCGATCAGGGCGGCATTGCGCTGAAGAATGGCGATCGTCTGGTCGTCGATCCGATCATTGTCGGGCGCGACCGCGACAAGATCGAGCGCCTCGCAAAGAAGCACAATATTGCGCGCTGGGGCAGCGATCTCGATGCGGCTTTGGCCAATCCCGATGACACGATCTTTTTTGACGCCGGCACGACGCTGATGCGCGCCGGGCTGCTCGAAAGGGCGCTGGCCGCGGGCAAACACGTCTATTGCGAAAAGCCGACTTCGGATGATCTCGAAGTGGCGGTCAATCTGGCCAAAACCGCCCGCGCTTCGGGGTTGAAGCACGGCGTCGTGCAGGACAAGCTGTTCCTGCCGGGCCTGATGAAGATCAAGATGCTGCGCGATTCCGGCTTTTTCGGCGAGATTCTCTCGGTGCGCGGCGAGTTCGGCTATTGGGTTTTTGAAGGCGACTGGCAGAAGGCGCAGCGTCCGTCTTGGAACTACCGCAAGGCCGATGGCGGCGGCATCATCCTCGATATGCTCTGCCACTGGCGCTATGTGCTCGACAATCTCTTCGGCGAAGTGAAGGCGGTCTCCTGCCTCGGCGCGACGCACATTCCCGAGCGCGTCGACGAAAATGGCAAGCGTTTCAAGGCCGATACCGATGACGCGGCTTACGCGACCTTCGAGCTTGAAGGCGGGGTCGTGGCGCAGATCAATTCGAGCTGGACGACCCGCGTGCGCCGCGATGATCTCGTGACGTTCCATGTCGACGGCACCAAGGGCTCGGCGGTTGCCGGGCTTCACAAGTGCTGGACCCAGCATCGCGTCAATACGCCCAAGCCGGTGTGGAACCCCGACCAGCCCCAGACCATGAATTTCTTCAACGATTGGGAAGAAGTTCCGGACAACTGGCCGGCCGATAACGGCTTTAAGGTGCAGTGGGAAATGTTCCTCCGCCACGTCGCCGAAGACGCGCCATGGGAATATGGTCTCGAAGCCGGCGCCAAGGGCGTGCAGCTGGCTGAGCTTGGTTTGAAGAGCTGGGCGGAACGCCGCTGGCTCGATGTGCCCAAGCTGGAATTCTGAGGGTCCAGGACCCTTTTTCATCCACGCACCAATGTCACCCGGGCGAAGGCCAGGGTGACATCCGAGTATGCGAAGGCCTTGAGGGGGAAAACCCATGCCGACCATCAACCTGCCCAATCCTGACCGCTCGATCACGCCCTATGCTTTGACGGGCGACCCGATCCCCTTCGTCAAATTCAAGTCGACGGATTTTTCCCGTATCGCTTATGCGGCGGCCCATGTCGTTGCCGATCCGCTGGCATCGAACGATCCCTGGCTGAGCCCGGCGATCGATTGGGATACGACGCTGAAATTCCGTCATCGGCTCTGGGATCTGGGCTTGGGCGTTGCCGAGGCCATGGATACGGCCCAGCGCGGCATGGGTTTAGGCTGGACCGAAGCCAAGGAGCTGATCCGTCGTGCTCAGGCGGAAGCGCGTACGCGGGACGATGCGCTTATTGCTTACGGCGCGGGCACCGATCATCTGGCGCCGGGGCCGGATGTGACGATCGACGATATTTTGCGCGCCTATGACGAGCAGGTTGGCTTTGTCGAGGGCGAAGGCGGCCGGGTCATTTTGATGGCGAGCCGTGCGCTGGCGGCGGCGGCAAAATCGCCGGACGATTATGCCCGGGTCTATGGCCATGTACTGAGCCAGGTGAAGCAGCCGGTGATCATGCATTGGCTGGGCGAAATGTTCGATCCGGCGCTGCAGGGCTATTGGGGCAATATCGATCATGACGCGGCGATGGACGTCTGCCTCGATGTGATCGCTGCCAATGCCGACAAGGTCGATGGCATCAAGATTTCGCTGCTTTCGGCCGAGAAGGAAATCGCCATGCGCCGCCGCCTGCCGGCGAATGTAAAAATGTATACCGGCGACGATTTCAATTATGCCGAACTGATCGCCGGCGACGACCAGGGTTTTTCCCACGCGCTGCTCGGCATTTTTGATGCTATCGCACCGGCCGCCTCGGCGGGTCTTGCTGCCTTGGGGCGTGGCAATACCAACGAGTTCTTCGATATTCTGGAACCTACCGTGCCGCTGAGCCGGCATATCTTTGCGGCCCCGACCCGGTTTTATAAGACCGGCGTGGTGTTCCTTGCCTATCTCAACGGGCTGCAGGACCATTTTTCCATGATCGGCGGGCAGCAATCGACCCGCTCGGTGCAGCATCTTTCCGAACTTTTCCGCCTTGCCGACAAGGCGCGTGTGTTGGCCGACCCCGACCTCGCCACCGCCCGCATGAAGCAGGTTCTCGCTGTGAATGGGGTGTCGGCATGACCGCGCGCAAAATCTCGCTCAATCTCGCGACCACGCGCCAGCAATGGGGTTTTGCCGAAGCGGTGGATGGGTGTCTCCGCGCCGGGATCACCGCCATTTCGCCCTGGCGCGACCAGATCGCGGCCATCGGGCTCGACGAAGCGGCGCGCATCGTCAAAGCCAACGGTTTGCAGGTGACGGGCGTCTGCCGGGGCGGCATGTTTCCGGCCGAGACGGCCGAGGGGCGCCAAAAGCAGATCGAGGATAATCTGCGCGCGATCGATGAAGCATCAGCGCTCAATGCCGATTGCCTCGTGCTGGTGGTTGGGGGGCTGCCGGGCGCGTCAAAAGACCTGCCGGCGGCCCGGCAGATGGTGACCGACGGCATTGCGGCCATGCTGCCGCATGCCAAGGCGTCGGGGGTGAAAATCGCCATCGAGCCGCTGCATCCGATGTATGCGGCGGACCGGGCCTGCGTGAACACCGTGGATCAGGCGCTCGATATCTGCGAGACGCTGGGCGAGACCGTTGGCGTCGCCATCGACGTCTATCATGTGTGGTGGGACCCGAACCTGGCGCAGGCTATTGCGCGGGCTGGGCGCATGAAGCGGATTTTTGCGCATCACATCTGCGACTGGCTGGTGCCGACCAAGGATATGCTGCTCGATCGCGGCATGATGGGCGATGGGGTCATTGATCTCAAAGCCATTCGCAAGATGATCGAGGACGCCGGATTCTTCGGGCCCCAGGAAGTGGAAATCTTCTCTGAGGACAATTGGTGGAAGCGGCCGGGCGACGAGGTGCTGGCGGTGATCAAGGAGCGGGTGGCGACGGTCTGCTGAAGGGTTTGCCGCAATACTGTTTCAACCCCACTGGCTGTCACCCCGTCGAAGGACGGGGCCCATCTTGAGATTTCAGGATGGGTCCCGGCCTTCGCCGGGATGACAATCGCGTTTTTGGGGCAGTTCACTCGATCAGTTCAGAAAAACGGGAACCCCTGTTTTGAAACAAAGGTCCCCGCTTTCGCCGCGAAAGCGCGTGGTCTAAAAAAGCCCATACAAAAGGCCGCGCACCGGGAGGGCTCCGGTGCGCGGCCTTTTGCTCCTCCTGGGAGGGAGCGAGGGGATCAGACGCGGTTGAACGTCAGCGTCTGGCAGAAAATGCCGGCGCGGCAGCCGGTGATTTTGATCGTGTCGGGGGAAACCTGCTTCACGGTCGCGGCGGCCTGGGCGCCGTCATAGACCACGGTACCCTTCCATTCATTGGACGCGACCTGCTGGGCCGATACGACCTGCTTGTTGACGAGGGCGAGGTTGTCGGGCGTGCGCGACTTGCCCTGCACGTCCTTGAGGACGCCGCAGAGGTCGGTGCCGTCGCCGCAGAGCTTGAATTCGAAGGCCGTGCCGAAATTATCGACCCAGGCGCCATTGGGATTGACGTTCTGGGCAGCGGCCGGAAAGGCGAAAAAGGTCAGCGCAATGGGAAGGGCGAGGGCGTAACGTAGCATGGGTTTTCTCCGAAAGGATGAACTCGCTGCAGCGCAACGCCGCGCCAGAAGCACCCTCTTGATGTGTTTGTGTAACGGTCCAACGCCGAAGCCGGCCGAAGGTTTCATGGTGAATAGAACTATAAAAATCGGCCAAACTAAGATTTTGTAAAAATCCGGAATTTCCTAGGGATTTCAACTGTATTACTGGTTTGCACCAAGTGCATGCCAGCACTGTTGCCTTAGTATGGCCCCAGATATTGCCCGGATTTAAGACAATCGGGGCGTTTCAAGTAGACTCTATCCCGAAGCGATGCGCGTGGGCCTCCACTCGCTCGACTTCGTGGTTCGAGGCTTTGCTCCGCAAAGCACCTCACCATGAGGTCTCCTGGATGGCCGTTGCAGAGCAAAGAAACGCGCTAGCGCCGGAACGTGGCGGCAATTTCGATATGGGTCGAATAGGTGAACTGATCGACCGCCATCAGGTCCGAGAGGACGAAACCGGCCTTGACCAGCAGCGCCGCATCGCGGGCAAAGCTTTTGGCGTCGCAGGCGATCATCACCACATGCTTGAGCTTTGAGGCGGCGATTTCCTTGACCTGTGCCTCGGCGCCGGCGCGCGGCGGATCAAGCACCACGGCATCGTAGGGGAGTTCGAACCGTGTCAGCGGCTCGCGAAAGAGGTCGCGCGACTTGACGGTGACGGCCTTGAGGCCTTTGGCGTAGCGCACGGCCTTGTCGAGCGCCTGAACTGCCGGTTTGTCGCTATCGGCGGCGAAAACCGTCGCCTTTTCGGCAAGGCGCAGCGCGAAGGGGCCGACGCCGCAAAAGAGGTCGGCGACCGATTTGGCCTTGCCCACGGCTTCGCTCACATAGGCGGCCAGCACATTTTCGGCCTCTTCGGTCGCCTGCAAAAAGCTGCCGATGGGGAGTTCGACATCACCTTTACCCATGGTGAGGCGCGGCATCTGCGCGAGGAACAGCATTTCATTATTGAAGGCGAGCCGGGCGAGGCGAAAGCGATTGCCGAGCGCAATCAGCCGGTCGCCTTTTAGTCCCTTGACGCTGCTTTTGACCGAGACATCGAGGCCGGTATTGGTGGCGGTCAGGCTGACATCGCAGGGGCCGATCATGGCGCCAATGGCGCGGGCAATGTCGGACGCTGGTTTGAGGGCCGGCACCAGAATGGGGCAGGTATCGAGATCGAGCAGGTCGTGACTGCGCAGCCGCATATAGCCGGCCGCATCTTTTCGCGCGTGGAGGGTGGCGCGCCGCCGTCCGGCTCCACCCGCCGCCACGAACTTTTGCACCTTTGCGTCCACGCCGGCCTGCAGGAGCGGGGTTTCGACGAGGCTGGTTTTGAAGGCGCGATAGGCCTCGGGCGCCATGTGCTGCAACTGGCAGCCGCCACAGACGCCATAATGGGCGCAGATGGGACCTGCCCGGTCGGCAGAGGGCTTCAGCACGTCTACCAGCGTGCCGCGTTCGCCTTCGCGAGTGAGGCTAATTTCCTCTCCCGGCAGGGCAAAAGGTACAAAAATACGCTCGCCCTCGATATGGGCGACGCCCTCGCCCTTGTGGCCGAGATATTCGATTGTGGTCGATAGGGTCATGACGATCCGGGGCTTGCTGCCCCGGAACTAGCCTTTTATCGGCTGTTTGCCAATGAGACGTCGCCGGTCTTGGGGCGATCGAACTGGCCGTGCTTGCTGAACCGCCACATATATTGCGGCAGGATCGTATCCATCGCGGTCGGGACGATGCCGAAGGCGGCAAGGGTGCGCTTGTCCTTGATCGCCGCGTCGGAGACGACATTGTCGACGCCGAGCAGCTCGATCTGGTCAGAGGTGACCAGCGGAGCGACCGGCAGGATGGCGAAAGGCAAAGCCAGGAGCTTGGCGATCCCGGAGGGCAGGGCGACCAGTGGGCGCTTGCGGCCGGTTTCGCGCAGCACGCGGGCGAGGAGATCCTTGTGGGTTTCCACATTGGGGCCACCGAGCTCGTAAACCCGGCCGGTCTTCACCTTGCCTTCGGCGGCAGCGACGATGGCGTCGGCGACATCGCCGACATGCACGGGCTGGAAGCGCGAGGCGCCCGAAATCACCGGCATGACCGGCAGCATGCGGGCCAGAAAGCCCATCTTGTTGAAGAAGCCGTCGCCATGGCCGAAGATCAGCGAGGGACGCAGAATGACCGCCTGCGGGAAAGCCTCGAGCACGGCCTGTTCGCCGGCAAGCTTGCTCGCCGCATAGTCGCTGACTTCGGCGGCCGTGTCGGCACCGAGCGCCGAGACATGGACCAGCGCCGAAACGCCGGCCGATTTGGCGGCGCGGGCGATGGCACCGGCGCCATCGGTGTTCACGGCAGCAAAAGTCTGCTTGCCGCCTTCATAGCCGAGGCCGACGAGATTGATGACCATATCGGCGCCCGCAACGGCGCGCTGGACGGATGCTTCATTGCGCACATTGGCCTGGATCGGGACGATCTGGCCGACGCCGCCGAGCATTTTTGCGTCACCGGCAAGGTCCGGCCGGCGCACGGCGAGACGAATGCGATAGCCGGCACGGGCGAGAACCTGGGCCAGATGGGTCCCGACAAATCCCGAACCGCCGAAGACTGTGACGAGTTTGGGCGAGAAGCGATCCATTTTGGACTCCGGCAAGGCGTTTGGGCACAAAGTTTGGAATGCTTCTATCCCAGCAAAGCCGCTGATGTCGAGGCATTCGTGATGGCGTGGCGCTTGACTCGCGACAGAAAATGTTCTTCGTTTGTTCTAGTAAGGAGACCGTCATGGCCGAGAAACAAGATTATGAGGGCCAGTGCCACTGTGGCGCTGTGCGCTTTTCCGCCCGCACCGATTTTTCGGGTCTGGGCGATTGCAACTGTTCGCGCTGCCGCAGGCTAGGCTGGGTCATGCAATCGGTGCCGGAAGCCGATTTTACGCTGCTTGCCGGTGCGGACAATCTCACGACCTATCGGTTCAACACCGAAATGATCGACCATCTGTTTTGCAAGACCTGCGGCATCGAGTCTTTTGCGCGCGGTTCCGACGGCAAGGGCAACATCATGTATATGGTCAATGTGAGCTGTCTCGAAAACCCGCCCAAGGTTGATCGGGACGCGATAAAGCACTGGGATGGGGCAAACTTCTAAAAACGCTCACATGCCCGTTGACTTTGAATTGGCTGGGCCCTAGTTACACGCCCGTCGCCCAGATGGCGGAATTGGTAGACGCGCACGGTTCAGGTCCGTGTACCGCAAGGTGTGAAGGTTCGAGTCCTTTTCTGGGCACCAATATTCTCCGAAGCCGTTGATACGGTGGAGAAATCCGCATAAACAATGGCTTAGGGGCCGCTGCTAGTCCAAACACTTGGTACAAAGCAGCGGTCCCGTGGGTCATCTAGTGCAAAACCTCTACCTCATCCGAAATCGCTGGAAATTCCGCAGGGCGATCCCTGAGCGGTTGCGTCCGCATATTGATGGGCAAATCACCGAGTTCGTCCGGTGGTTGGGTTCGCACGAGGGGCAGGGCAAAAGTCCGTTGCCCAATATCACCGCCCGATATTCCAAAGTTGCCAGCGAATGCGCTGCGCTGATCGTTATGGCTGAGAAGCGGGCGACGGGGCATTTCGATGCTCTGAATGCGGAAACTATCGCTCACCTGATAGGGAAAGCCCGGCATGACCTTATGCACGAGGATGATGAGGCCCGCTTCGACAGTGCGGACGAGGAGGTTCATGCGGCTGTGCATGGTCAGCTTTCGGCGCTGGGGGGCAGCAGTAACGGCCCTCCCCGACCTGACCGCCGGTGGGAGAACCGCCAAGGGGACCTAGAAGCCTCTCTAGAAATGAACCGCCATGCCTATTCCCGAGGCCGTATTGACGACTTCATTCGGGATGAGGTCGTCGACCGCTGCGCTGGTTTTGGTCTCCGAGTGGACACTGCAAGCGACGGCTTCCGCAATCTGGCGCGGGCGTATCTCGCGTTGAGTATCGAGGTGGCGGAGAAGGCCCTACAGCGGCAGACCGGGGAAATCCTACCCACTCCCGCGCCGCCCCCGCCTATCGCCGCCCATGCCGTTCGCAAGCCAGCGAAACAAACCATCACAGGGCTCGCCACCGATTGGTGGAAAGAGGCGGAACGAACCGGACGCTCGCGGAGCACAATGGAAGCCTACACTCGGGCCGCGCAGCAGCTATCCGATTTTCTCGGGCACGATGACGCAAATGCTGTCGGAAATATCGACATTGTCCGCTTCAAGGATTTCCGAATTGAGCAGGGAAAGACCTCGAAAACCGTCAAGAACGGAGACCTCTCGGCGCTAAAGGTTCTGTTCACGTGGGGCGTTGCCAATCACAGGGTCGCGGTCCACCCCGGCACGGTCAGCTTGAGCGTTGGAAAAAGGAAGCGAACCCGACCGCCGGGTTTCACCGATGCCGAAGCGGTCTCTATTCTTGCCGCCGCCGCCAATTATGAGCCGGATGGACGCGAGCCTAGTCAAATCACCAAGGGAAAGCGGTGGGTTCCGTGGCTATTGGCCTATACAGGTGCGCGCCTTGGCGAGATGGCACAGCTTCGGAAGGAAGACGTTCGACATGAGGATGGTCGCTGGATCATGCGGCTGACCCCGGAGGCCGGAACCATCAAGACGGGCGATTACCGAGACGTTGTAATGCACCCCCATCTGGTTCAGGCGGGTTTCCCCGAGTTCGTCCGAAAGGCACCGGCGGGGCACCTTTTCCTCAAGATCACGAGAGAAGGCCCCGCTGGCGTTCGCGGCGCTCTCCGCACCACCAAGAACCGAGTGACCGTATTTGTGCGTGGCGTTGTCACCGACCCCAATGTCCAACCAAATCACGCTTGGCGTCATCGCTTTGAGACCACCACTAGTAGGCTGCAGAAGCGCATGGACACAACCAATGCGATTACAGGTCACAGCAAAAAGAACTCCGCTGCGGACTACGGAGACAACGGTCCTGACGTACAGGAGGCGTTCTTTGCCGACTGGCCTTGGTTCGATGTGGAAATGAAACGCAACAAAGAAGCCCCCGCCAGCACTCCATAAGGAAAACCAGCGAGGGCCATACGGTCGCCCTTCCGGGCCTCCGTTCAGTATCAGTTGAGGAGCGCGGCGGCTTCCTCAGGGGTGAGACCCCAGAGCTTGACCTCTGAGGCCAGCCGGGCGTCCAGTTCGTCCTCCATCTGGGCGGCGTAGCGATTGCTGGCCTGTCCATTCTGGGATTGGATTTGATTGATGTAGGCCCGTTCCTCGGCAAGTTGGGCCTTGTACTGGGCGAGGTATTGGGTGCGCTCCTGACCCTTCAATTCGAGGAGTTCGGTGGTGCGCTGTTCGGCTTCGCGGGTGATGACGCCACGCTGACGCTGGAGGGACTGAGGGGTGATGATTGTCGAGGAGATCGGGCCGCCCAGATACTTGGACCACACCGCCCATTTGCTGCCGCCGCTCGCTGGCACCAGATAGAGGTCCTCCACTCCGCGCCCGCCATTCCGGTCCCCGAACACGTCGATGACCTCCTGCAACTCCCTCTTAGCCAGCGCCGGGAAATCATCCGGCAAATCCCGGTGGTCCATTAGGAGCATCCCATTGATGGTCAGGAAGTTGTCCTTGACCTCGGCGCGGAGCATCTGGTCGATCTGGCGAATGTCCATCGCCCCGCCCATGGAAAGACCGTGGATGCGCTCTTTCAGATAGGTGAGGTTGAGGGCATTGGCGTCCGCTCCTTGGTCCCGCAGGATGGTCTCGGCAAGCCGCGTGGCGTCGTTCTCGCTCACCAGCGACTTCACCTGCTCCATGATCGGCATGGCTAGGGTCTGGGCTGCGAGGTTGAGGGCTTCCTGCGGACCAAAACGGCGCACCGTGACGGCGTTGTCGTAGATTTCGAGGAACCGCTTCGAGTTCGGATCGGAGAGCAGAGTCGCGGTGTAAGGCGAGTTCTGCGCCTTGAGCGTCCGGTAGAGTTCGGCGTTCTCGGTGAGTGCCGCCAGCGTATTCCCGCCCTGCATGATCGTCTCGACCGTGGCCCGCCCGGCGATGCCGTTGAGGGTGTTGACCCACACGTCATTCTCGATGCGGTTGCCAGCGTACCATTCGAGGCGCGTGGCGTTGACCTGACGGGCGGCTTCCTCCTCGGGGACGCCATTTGCCTCTAGGCTGGCCTGTTGCTCCTGCAAGCTCTTCTCGAAGTGGGCCGTGACGGTCCCGACGATCTGGTCCTTGGTGAGGGTGCGGGTGCCGGTGCCTTCGACGTTCGGAATTTCCACATCAACAATGCGGTTGATCCCGCCCATATTGGTCATGGCGGCGAATGCTTGTCCGACGACCTGGGCCTCTGCCCCCTCGGAAAGCCTCCGAAGCTCTCGCTTCTGCTCCTCCGTTGCCGCCCGGTTCCTGATCTGCTGGAGATTGGCGGCGCTTTCCCGCACCCATCCGGCCAGCACGTCAGCGTCATAGGGATTGTTGGGGTCTGCCAGCATCTTGTCGGCGTCGGCCTGTGTGAAGGCCCCGGCGGCTTTGAGGGTGTCGATCTCAATGCGCCCGTGTAGGTCTGTCTCGATAGTCTTGCGGTCCCGTGTCGCGCCCGCCGCTTCGAGCATACGGAGGCCCTTGTCGGTGTATGCCGGGATCGAAATGAGCGAGGGCAGCTTGGCTCCGTCCGAGGTCGTGCGCTGTCCCTCCATGATCGCCCGCGCGATCCCCTCCTCCCCCTTGAGGGCATACTCATTGGCGATGGCAAAGAGCGTGTCATTCTGCTCCTGCCCCGTCATTTCGAGGAAGCTGCGATTGGCTGCGGACTGGGCAAAGACGAGCTGCGCTGCCTCCTGCGGAGTCTTGCCGTGAATGTCCATGGCGTCGTCAATGGTGGTGCGGAAGCTGCCGACCACGGCGGTGCTGATCTCCGTCTTGACCTCATTGATGGCGAGTTCCGCGTCCTTCTCCATCCACGACTGGAAATGGTCCCCGGTGAGCCGGTAGAAGTTGCCTTTGGCAATGTCGCTTTCGAGGCCGGAGGCGTACCGTTCGCGCATCTGGCTATAGGCGGAATGGGCGTCCCCGTTCGCGCGGTCAAACTCGGTGTTGTAGTAGGTCATCCATTCGGTGCGGAAGTCGGAGTTGGCGCGCTCACCCAGAAGGGCGAACATGGCGTCCTCGCGAACCCGGATACCGTCAGCTTCACCGGAGGCGGCAAGGGCCGATAGCTGGGTGGCGTCCATCTGCTGCGCCCGGCCAAGCCATTCACGGTGAGCCTTGGATTGCGGGTCCTCCTGCTCTTGATGCTGGACGGAGGCGTAGTTCTGGAGCGACTGATTGAGACCACCAAGGGCCTCCGCAAGAGCGCGGAGGTTACCCCCGGTTTCCCGCTGTTGGGGACGGATAAAGGTGCTGCCGGGGATGCCAGCCGGGCGCAGTGCGGTTTGCTGGAGTTGAGGGCGAGGAGTGCTGGTTCCGAATAGGCCATCGGCCATGAGTTAAGTCCTTGTTGGGGTTGAAATAGAAAGGCCCCGGCGATTGCTTGCCGAGGCCGTGGAGAGGGTTGGGGTTGGTTTGGTGGACTACGCTGCGGCGGCGGGCAGAAACGGCTCCATGCCCTTCCGTGCCAGTGCATCGGCTCGTTCATTGAGAGGGTTGCCAGCGTGGCCTTTGGTCCAGCGCCATTCGATATTGAGCCCCTGAACCGTCTGGTCCAGCTTCTCCCATAGCTCCCGGTTCTTGACTGGCTTCTTGTCACTGGTGCGCCAGCCGTTGGCCTTCCATTTCTCCAGCCGCACGGACATGCCGAGGACAACATATTCGCTGTCGCTGTAGAGCTTGATGGTCAGTGCCGGATCGAAGCCACCGCTGGACGCGAGAAGACCAATTCCGTGGATGGCAGCGGCAAGCTCCATCTGGTTGTTGGTGGTGGCGGGGAGACCTCCGCAATTCTCCTGCCGGTGGGAGGCGCTATTGCCTTCCCAGAAGATGATGATGGCTCCCCAGCCTCCGGGGCCGGGATTGCCTGAGCAAGCGCCGTCCGTGTGGATTGAGTAGTCGGTGTAGGTAGTCGTGGGCATAGCAATGCCGTTGTCAGACGCGCTCATGCGGTCTTCTCCGTTGTGGTTGATGTCATTTTTCAGGTTGTTATGGGCTTCCGTAATCTACCCACCATCAATCATGGTGCTGTACGGGAGACCCTTTCGGTGCCAGAGGGGCATTACGGCGAGCGACCGATGCTGCAAGCTGCCGACGACGAATAGCCTCATACTTGCTGACTATCGGCTGGGTGACGCCGATGATCCTCGCCTTCTCGGTCTGGGATAGGTCGGGATAGTAAAAAGCAAACCAGCAGACTTGCTCCTGCACGGGCATGTCGGGGTTCAACCGGCGTTCTCTAAAGGCTGCTAGGTGGTCTCGTGCGGTCTGCCCTAGGGTGGACAGTGCAGAGAACTCACCCACGGCGTCGTCCCACCGATGCTCAATCCAGCGACGACCATCGGGGCCGATCACGTCGAACTGCGTCCCCCGGTAAGATCGTTGGCGTTTGCCCCATCCTCGTTCTGTTACCCAGTTGGCTAGGCGGAGTTTGAGATTGCGGCCATGTCCCTCGGAGACAAGGAAACCGAGTTCAGCAAGGATGGCGCGGGTCCGTCGAGGGCCAACCCCTTTCATGTTGGCGAGTTCGGTGACGGTGATCCAATCCCCCATGCTAACCCGGAGAACTTCCCCGGTGCGTCTGTCGAGTACGTCTTGGTGGTATTCCACTAGGCCGCGCGTGGGGTGGACGATTGTGCTTCGGGGGCGAGCCGTTGGATGACGTCCAGCTTACCCCGGATTTCCCGAATGATGCGGAGTGGCTCGACCACGTTGTCAGGGACCCAGCCATAGTTGCAGAGCCGCTTGAGGTATCGCGCATCGCGAGAGACGGAGGACAGGACCGAGCCAAAGTCTGCCCAATCTGGGTCGGTGGGGCGATTGCCCTCCCGCTCGATTTGACGCAACGGCATTGCCAGTGACAGAGCCATGAAGAGGACCTCCAGCCGGGCTGCGAGGCGGGTTGGGTAGGTCACGTCAGGGTCAGCTTTCTTTCCGCCCTGCAAGGCTCTGGCGAGGTCCTTGACGGAGTAGAGCGTGGATTGCTTGAGGTCGTAAGTGGATTGGTTTTCGAGGAGCGTACGGGCTTCCTCGGGGGCTGGAGAGGGCACTGTTGTGCTCATCACTGGGTCTTCTTCCTTCCAGCCGCGATGATGGCTGCAAGGTCGTGGTCTATCGAACGAACCGCTGAGGCGGCAACTTCATCGCCGAATGTGGTGGCCAGCTTGGCAGCGCCTTGCTCGGACACAAACATTACCACCTCTGGTTCAGAAAGCGGTCCGTTAGGGTATTCAAAGTCTAAGGTCAGGTCCTCTGAGCTGAGCATTTTGATTGCCAACTCGAAGGAGGCGGTTTTGTCGACGGTATTGCTAGTGGCGAACGTCATGTTCGATTTCCTTGGTTTTGATGATCGTCACAGTCAGGCTGTGAAAACAGATAGGCTAACGCGGACGGCATAGTGCTGTTGTGATCCCGGATGCTGCCGGGTCAGATTGCGTTGTCATGGTATTCTTGAGCCGTGGGCGGTCGTGCTGACCCGCGCCCCTTCGCGGTCCCACGAGTTGACGCAATGCCACCCGCTCCGCTGCCCTTGCCGGTACTACCCGGTTCGGCGGCTAGGTAGGCACTCCGCCGTCCAGCATTATGCTGGTCCCGTGTACGGAGCCCCGCTCATTCATATCGTTCGGTTGGGCGTTATCGTCTTGGCCCATACGGTCCCGCTCGCCGCCCCGGTGGTCTCCGGGCAGCGTGGCATGAGTGCAATCGACCGGGCCACCCGAGGGTGACCAAACAGTTCAGGGTAAGTGCTGACATTGACGCGCACGGGTTCTCGCTCGGTGCCGGTAAGGGCTTCGAGAGGGGTCGGTACGGGTAACCCGAGGCCGGGTCGTGTCAGCTAGAGTTGACGGGGAGCCCCTTGCGGAGCCCGGCTACATCATCGTGGATAATCGGCCACGCACCTGTGTCGCACGGGCTTGCGGCCCGCTAAACACAATATGCGACACGGCAGATGAACTGTCAATTAGTTCAATGAAAACAATCGACTAGCAGGTGACAGATTTGAATTTCAATCCCCTGCGTATTCCAGAGTTCCTGCGCCTTTGCGGGGCGTTTTGACCGGAACTGTGACCAAATTTGTGACCACGAATGCTACGCCGCCAGCCCGTCCCGACCCTCCAGAACGCGGAGAACGTCCTCCAGATCGCTGGGGCGAACCTGCATGTACCGCATCGTTGTCGCTATCGCATCGTGCCCCATCCACTGCATGACGCGCTTGATATCGACCCCACCCAGCACCAACCGCGTGCAGCACGTATGGCGCATCGTGTGAGGCGTCAGGTCGCGCAACCCCGTGAACGCCCGCATATCGTCCCAGCGGTGACGGAAGGTGTTCTTGTTGATCCCCGAGAAGGGACCCGTGAGAGTGCCATGGATGCGGTGTCGGTCTTTGACGATCTCCCGAGCCCGTTTCGTCAGGGGGACGGTCCTCGGCTTGCCGGTTTTGGTATGCCAGAAGGTCACGCTCGAATACCGTGGGCCGAATGCGTCCCAGTGAATGGGCAGCATCTCGGAGAAGCACCGCGCCCCGGTGTCCACCAGCAGGATCGTCAGGTCGTGGAAATCGTCCCATCCCTGAGCCTTGTAGAAAGCGAGGACAGCCCGCTCCTCTCTGTCGTCCATGTACCGGAACTTGGTCTGCTCCTCCCGCGTCCACCGGAATTTGGGGACCGCATCCAATGCACCAGCATCAGCAGCGACATTGAGCATCTTGGAGAGGGCGGAGCATTTCCGGTTGATGGTTGGCTGGGCCAATCCGCTGTCGGCAAGCGTGACCCGGAAGTCGGCAATATCGGCTGACGAGATGTCCGCGATGGGCTTATTCCGTCCGAAATGATTGACGCACGCTTGCCCATTGCGGATGAGCGTCACAGCGGCCTTCATGGTGGACCATTCGGTTCTCGCTACGTGATCGAACAGGGTGCCGAGAAGGCTGAGATCGCGAGACCCATTGGTGCCCCGGCTGGTGTTCTTGGTGGGTGGGAGCGGTCTGCCGTCCAGCACTGCCGCCCTCGCTGCCTCCTCCCACGCCGTTGCCGCGCTCTCGGTCGTGAAGGTGGGGCGGAGCCGGTTGCCCTCTGCGGTGCGAATGTCCGCTTGCCAGAGTTTGCCACGGTGCCTTGCCATGCTCAGACCTCCCCGCCATTGCAGCACCCAGAGCCGTAGCTAGAGGCGGGCAGGATGGGCGTGGGCTCCACGGGATGGGCCAATGTACCAAAGTATCGAACGGGCACCGTCTGGGCCTCGGAAGGAAGCAACGCGGCAAACTCGATTAGCTTTGCGAGGGCGAAGCGGTACAGGTTCAAAACCCCGCCGTCGTCCAGTGCAGCGGAGGCAATGAGGGCGAAAGCGGCTTGGTAGAGGAAGTCTGCACTCGACCTCAAAGCCTCAACTGCATCGGTGTTTGGTCTAGGAATGCCGGAGCCGTGCAACGCGGACCGGAGAGCGTCGTCCGCTGCAATGAGGTGGTGCAAGCTCACGGCTTCTGCCGCTGCGATGGCGTCGGGGGATAGGTGTTTCATTCGGGAAGTGCCCTGTCGAGTTGATGACTAGGGCACCTATTGGTCACACGAAATGGCACCCGGCAACCAGAATGAAGTCACCACATGGAGACCATCGGCGCGGGGCTAGGAACAGGTTTCGGTATGGGGACGAAATGGGGGAGGCAGGGGCTGGTGCGGGAGGAGACGGGGGCGGGTAGGTGGTTGCTGGATAGGAACCTTGCGGGCAGATTGTCGCACCATACGTACAGCCAGTGCGCACCAGTCGCGCCGATGGGTCACGCTGACGTTCTTCCCGGTAAGCCACTCGGTCAAACTGTCAATGCCCGGGAGGATGGAGGCGGGGACGTGGGTGCCCCCGTAGGTGACCATATCGGTCATGCGTGAGACCGCACGAAATGCTCCCATATAACCATAAGGTAGGTTGAATAGGGGATCATCCAACCTAGTGGACGGCGTAACTCCAAATGGGCGGGGTGATCACCATGTCCAGACTAGAGCCGAAACAGGTCATACACCCCCCACGCCCCCGCCAAAGCCATGACAACGATGGTCCCCCAACCGACGAACGAAACGATGGTCGCGATCATTGGGCGGGCTCCTGCTCACCGGCCTTCTCCCACTTCGCCAGCACCGTCTCCGCCGCCCCGAGGTCGTCCCTAAGCCGCTGAACGGTCGGTCGAGTGAGGCCGGTCGCCCGCGCAATAGCGGAGGCTCCAGCGTCCTGCGCGAGCATATCCCGCATAAGGTCCAACTGCGCCCGTGTGAAGCTCGGCTTACGGCCACGGTACTTCTCCGGTTCGTTGTCCCGAGTGAACGCTATGCCAGCCTTCTGGGCCTCCTTAATGGCTTCGGCTTGGGACTGTGCTGTTGCGGCCATAAAGCCTATCAGCGCGTCCCGTACGGCCATCTGGATAGGGTCCTTGGTGGCACCGTCGAAGGTCATGTTGTTGATGACCGTACGGACCACGACGCCTTGCCGCATGAAGTGCCGAATGGTGTCCGTCACGTCTTGGTAGTTGCGCCCCAGCCGGTCCACCCAGCGGACGACCAGCACGTCACCATGGCGGAGCTTATCGAATAGACGCTTCCCTTCGGGGCGTTCGGCCAGCGGTATGCTGACGCCGGAAACACCGTGATCGGCAATGACCTCATCGACCTTGAACCCTGCGCTCTCGGCTTGGGTAAGCTGGTGATCGAGGTTTTGATCGGTGGTCGAGACGCGGCTGTAGAGGATAGTTCGGGACATGCTTACACCTGCCAACTAAGGTTGTGCCCATATAAAGACATGCCCACAATTGTTTGGCAACCCTCTTGGGCACCCTTTTTCGCTTCTACGCCGATGCCCGTAGACCTATGGCCTGTGGGCGGTCTTGCAGCGGTAATCGCTTAGGCCCAAGGTACCGCGATCCGCGGGGAACAAGTCGAGTGGCAGACCGAACATTCCTAGATGAACTGACCAACCTAAGCGTCAATGTGAACGGTCTCGTAGTGCCCGGTCGTTCAATCGAGCGAACGTTGGCAAGGCACGCCTTCAATCTCGTCGTGAACAATGACCATGATACCTACAAGGTTTCGCTGGTTGGCTCCTCTACCGCTGTGAAATTCAACGGGCGGTACATCCTCCTCTGCACAAATCACCAGCTTGTTGGCGTCGATATGCAACAAGTTGCCATGTTGAAGGATGACGGGAGCGTTTTGGTTACCTCGGGGGGGTCGCGGTTTTACAGTCAAAGCTCCGACACTGACGCCTATGATCTGGTGGCTTTCGATTTCACAGAGCCGGTTGCTGCCCACCCGGACCTCAAGAAACGCTTCTTCAATCTGTTGGCAGCGCCACCCGACACTCTGAACACAAACATACTGGCAATGCTGCTTACTGGCTTCCCGACCAAAAAGCAGAAGTACGAACTCGAAGATAAAAACCACTTGGGTATCGCGCGCCTGAATGTGGCGTGCATTCCCGATAGTCAGCCAGCCGACCTCGCGCTGCTTCGTGTGCGGCCGGATCGCGAACTCACGATCTCGCCAGACGGAATGAGTGGTGGGTCGGCATTCGTTATACAGTTGGTGAACTGGGAGCCCCATGCGTACTTCGCCGGGATCATTGTAAGGGGAGGAACCTCCGGCTTCTACGTATTGAAGGCGGGGTTCGTGATCGCATTTCTGAACAGTGTCTTTGAACAGCACCCCAGCGGGGGGTGATCGCGAGCCGCACCTGTCGAGTTCGACCCCTCGGATTTTTCCGCAAAAAATTAGGGCAGGACGTTAACTGCGCCATCGTTCACTCCGCTTACCGATATTCCAAGGCCAGCAAATGGTTGGTATGGATGGGGCCGCTGGCGAGGGGGCGTGTGATGCGGCTAGTTGTGGCATTTGTCTTGGCGGCTTCCGGGGTAGCATCCGGGTACGCAGAGGAAGGCGAGAAGGGGACCATCGCGGGCGCCGGGTGGGTGTCATGCGGCGAGTATGCGCAGAAGTACCAAGCGGACCCACAGAACACCGAGGACTACTTCTACGCATGGGCGCAGGGGTACATGTCCGGCCTCAACCAAGCGTTATGGCAGAAGAAGAATTTGCGTGGCTGGCCCATTGCCCGCCAGAAGCAACACATCAGAGCCTATTGCGACAAGCGACCATTAGCCAACGTGGTCGCCGCAGTGCAGGACGTTTTCGATAACCTGCCCGCCCGATAGGCCGTAGTGGAAAGAAATTGACATGAAAATTGACGCGCTGCGGAACACTTCGCGACAGCTATGGAGCAAGGCGCGGGCCTACATCACTAAGACGCCCGAGCGCAAATGGACAGCGGCGGGCATTGGGCTGGGGTTCGGCGTCGCGCTGATCTTTGTCCCACCCCTCGGCATCGCGGCCTTTGGCGGGGCCATTGCGGGCTGGTGGATCGTGGTCGGCGTCGTGACTGTGATCGGTGCCTTTGCGGGGAACCGCGCGGGCATTGAGGTGGAGCGTCGTCAGGCTCAACGGAAGCAACAAAACAATGTCACCAGGGGATGATCGCAAAGCGTAGCCGTCGAGTTCAACCCCTCGAATTTGTCGAGAATTTTTCGCAAGCTCAGCGAGGAAAGTTGAACACCCGCCCCGAAGTAAGACCACTTTGGGGATCCCACCAGACCCGCTCTAGATGCCTCATAGCATCCAAATAAATTGCCTCTACCAGATCAGCGTATATTGGATTTAGCTGCTCCCCGCGCCGTTCCAGGTTCTTTTGCCTTCTCAACACGAAAATCTCGTCGATTTGAGAAAGTTCGGGAGACGCGTCATCCATCTTGAGGAACTCTGCGGCGACTATGTATCGGCAATAGGGAGTAGCCTTCTTAATCCGCTCAGCAGTGCCCGCGCATTCATCGAGCATGTTCCGCTCGAGATACCGTTTGCACTCGATCGCCACTGCAGGGACGATTATTTTCTCGGTTTTGCTCGGACCAGCTCCGTCAGCACCTATCGTCATCTCGAGCGACGCGCCAAGTACGAAATCGTGATCTTTTGACCTGACGGTGTACTCAGGAGAGGACACGAGCGTTTTCACGCTTGAAGGGTTGAATATAAGCCCGATGAAGCTTGAGGCGGGCCTTCTAAGAAGGTCAACCCCCACATCGCCATCTATATTACAGAACAGATAACCAAAGAACTCTTCAATTATTGAAGGTTGCAGTCCCTCTTGTGCACTATTTGCGCGCCCATCGAAGATTGGCTCCACAGCATTTTTATAAACGTTCAGACAGTCAGTAAGTGCGGCAATTTCCGAAGTGTTTCGTCCTTTGATCGAAAGAGATTCTTGCTTCCAGATGTTATACAGGCGCAAGGCATCGTTGAGTTGCGGATCAACTGCTGCCTTCCGAGCCAGACGCGCACCATGTGTGTAGGCTTGTGGCTCAGACATTGATCAACTTCCCGCCCTTTAGGCGATCATAGACGTGCCCCCCAGAAACATCAGCCCGCAACATGCAATGAGCTACGTCTTCGGCAAACTCTTCAAACACGTCGGAGCAGTATGGCGCTTTAGTGCGACGCGACACCGACCTCATCTGTTTCCTTAGAACAAATATCTCATCGATCGATCCAGAATAATTTTTACTGAGTGAGAAATCGAGAGTCTCTGTGACAAGATAATATTTTGCAGCCGGAAATGTTCTTTTTAGCCGATCAGCTGAAAAGTCCAACCCATTAAGTTTATTGATGTCTATGTTTGTTTTTGCTTCAATAGCTATCAAGGGAACAACAAACGTACGGGATAATTTCTCGTCGACTATCGTGTCTGTGCGAAGGCCTATGCACAAATCCTGATTCTTCTTACGAACGGTCCAGCCACCCTCCCTGTAGCTATTCAGAGTGATGTCGACGATTGAATCCTTTCGCGAGAAAAGCGGTAGAACGTCCAGCCCTTCCAGTCGCGCGAGCACCACTCGAAACAGGAACTCAGGAAGTAACGACGAGGCAAAATCGCCCCGCCAGTTAAAAAATTTGTCGGACTTCTCGATAGCTTTGATCGTGTCAGTGTAAGCATTGAGAGCCGCGACCGGGGCTTCCAGCCAACCTGTCTCCGGTTTGGCCCAAGACAGCGCACTTAATAGTTGCTCGTACTGCTGATTTACGTGGTCTACAACGGCGTGCTGGGCGTCTGTTGAAGCACGTCGCCGCTTATGGGCGATATTGCTCGCATGGCCAAGAAATTTCGGATCAATGGTCATGCGGCGCAGTCGCTTGCACTGCTAGGGTGTTTAAGAGCTTCGTTAATGGCTCTACCCAAACACTCCGCCAACTTTGGGGGAACAGAGTTACCAATCTGGTTGTACTGACTTAGGCCAGCCTCATGCTCTCGTCCATATTTCTTCAAGAAATTACGACTCATTAAAGTCCGCTTTCCCTTGAATTTAAAGCTGTCCGGGAATGACATCAGCCGTGCTGCTTCGCGAGCCGTTAGATTGCGGTCCATGATTGGGTGAATGTAACTAGACTGAAAATTGGCTGTTATGCAGAGACTTGGCTCCTCGCCAATCAAGCGCTGATTATTCGATTTATATACTGTGACCTTTTCAGCGCTCAGTCTGTAACTGGACCCTCCGGGGGCGATGCCCCTAAATCGCTCGATGAGCCTTGGCGTATGTTTCATTGCCACGTGGTTGGTAACCGCGGAGCTGCCGACGCGCATCGAAACCTGATAATCAGTGGTAGGTAGTCGATCATAATCGACCTGATCGTCCTTACCTTCTCCAGCCGCAATCTGCGGCAGATCACCGATTGCCTCTAGCGTTGACACCCGTGCATGGGCAAGCCCGGCAATGTGTTCAAAAGGATCCATCTGTAAAGCAGAAGCGGTTGCAATCAGGAACAACCTGCTTCTAAGGGACGGTACGCCAAAATCGGCAGCTTGCAAAATCTTATACTGAACGTAGTAGCCCAAATCCTCAAGCCGAGCGATAGTGTGTGGGAGTGCTTTTACACCCGGACGTATATGAGCAGTGCGGAACCCCGCCACGTTTTCAAGTAGCACCGCTCTTGGCCTGACTAGCTCCACCACATCAATAAAGGCGTCCACCAAACTGTTGGTGCCTGGAATCTCGCCAAACTGTCGGCGTCCGGCAACAGAATAGCCTTGGCACGGCGGTCCGCCAGCTACGAGATCTATCTGGCCCCGATGGCCTTTCCAAAAGCTCGGGTCAATTTCCGCGACATCTCCTTGTTTCAGGTCCACATCAGGAAAATTGGCGGAATAAGTAGCGGCGGCCCATTGGTCCAGTTCGCT
Organism: Devosia sp. Root685; assembly: GCF_001427875.1. Classification (GTDB taxonomy): domain Bacteria; phylum Pseudomonadota; class Alphaproteobacteria; order Rhizobiales; family Devosiaceae; genus Devosia. The sequence continues at coordinate 90,098 of NZ_LMHK01000003.1, forward strand.
CGCAACAACGGTCTGGAAACCGGCACGCCCTAATCCAAGCGATAGACCGCCACAGCCAGCAAACAAATCTATAGATCTAAGCTGCACTGCTAATCTCGACGGTAGAAATCAACGCTTGCGAAATGCTCTCTCCCAACGCTGCGGCTAACAAGGGCGGCACCGCGTTCCCTATCTGCATTCGCTGATCCAGATAAACATCATCAAAAAGACCCTTCTTGATGGACAGTCGCTTTGAAAGGACCGCTCTTTTTCCTCGGACTTCAAAAGAGTCTGGGAAAGATTGGATCCGCATCAATTCCCGCACCGTAAAATTCCGATGATAGTACGGATGGATAAAGTTGCTGTGTGAGGAAGCTACGATCGTGCTGCAAGGACGGTCTGGATGTTGACGCCTACTGTTTTGCGAGAACGCCGAGCCAAGCCCCTCGCCACCGCGCCGAACGGGTTGCAGATGGAGTGGCACAGTCGCTTCGCTCTGCCCGTACCCAATCTCACGGAATCGCTCAATGATTCTCGACGTGTGGCGCATGGGCTCATGCGCTGTAGGCCTTGAATCGAGCGAGTTGTCCCTCATTCGTCGCTGATAGTCGCTACTTGCTGACGTGAGATATTGGCCGCCCATTTCTGAAAGATCGGAGATGGCCTCCCAAAGAGTGGGAGCGCGTACTGGCATAGGCTTCGGCCATTCAAACTTCCGTAGCCGCGTGGAAGAGCTGGCTCCCACAATGAACAGCCGTTGCCTACTTTGTGGTACCCCAAAGTCTGACGCTTGCAGAATACGCCAATCAGCGACGTAACTAATGTCCGATATGGCATCCTGCATAACATCGATGACATAGCGGCCTTCCGCTGTTTTCGCTGAGAGAAGACCAACTACATTTTCAATCAGAAAGAATTTTGGGCGGATAATGTCTACCCACCTGAGGAATTGAAGGAAGAGAGAGTTTCTCGGATCTTTGGGGTCTCTATTAACGATGTTGCTGTGCGAAAACCCCTGACAAGGAGGCCCACCGGCGATGAGGTCTGAAGCACCAGCGCACAATGCCTTGATTTGTTCTTCGCTAATGTGCTCGATGTCATCGCAAATAACTGATGCATCAGGGAAATTTGCGGAGAAAGTTTCAGCGGCCCACTTGTCTTGCTCAACTGCCACTTGGGTCGTGAAACCTGATTGACTGAGTCCCAAGGATAGGCCCCCGGCACCAGCAAATAGGTCAACGCTTCTTAATTTTGGCCGCTGCAAGGTGTGCCCCTATCGATGTCTCTGGTGCGAGGGCAGGCTATCCGATTTGTCCAACCGTGAGAATCCACGGTCTGAATTTAAATCGTTAAGCGACGACACCGGGGGGAGTTTCTCTTGGAAGCCTCATCACCGTTAGAACTCAAAGTCGCTGCTTGAGCGGCTAGGATTGGCTCAATAAACTAATTTGACGAGTCCGTTAGACGGCTGGCGCTGGACGTCCACCTTAGATTCTCCGGCTCGTGTCTCGGGAGTCGCATTCGGCAATGTCATCGGCTGCTGCGGCTTCACGCTTGCCGTGGCATTGTCTTTAGCAAGTAGCTGCAAAATGAGGGCGGCAGGGAGCTAGACGATTGAACAGGTGCACCATATCAATGTGTCCGCAATATAGTCGAGGAGGGACTAGTGCGCTCAAAATTAACTAGCATTTCCGTTAGGAACATAGGTTGTATTGGCTCCGAGGGAATCACTGTTAAACTTAATGACGTGTTGTGCCTCGTGGGTGCAAACAATTCAGGCAAGACAACGATCTTACGGGCCTACGAGCTGGCCTTTGACCCCGGAAGCTTCAGCTATTCTTTAGACAGATGTAACTGGGCACCCCAAGAGGACGCATCGGAAGTCGTTTTGGATGTCCATATTCCGGATGGAATGGGGAATGTGGACGAAAAATGGAAAAAGACCGCTGGGAGCCTCCGACTAGTTCGTAGTCGATGGCTATGGCCAGCTTTAGGGGGCAAAACTGAGAGACAAACCTGGGACCCGTCCGAGAATGCATGGGCTGAAGACGGCAAGGCGGGAGGGGCTGACAACGTTTTCAAGTCTCGCCTTCCCAGGCCGATGCGCATTAAATCACTCGACGACGCGATCACCACTGAAGATATTCTCTTAACGCTAGCGCTGGGTCCTTTTGTAAAAGAACTGAAAGCTCAAGAGATCGATACACAATCACAGCTTCACAAGGATAAAGCTACGTTAGCGAAGACTGTCAACCAGCTGATTGTTCCCCATCAAGAGCGCCTCAACAGCATCTCTGATAAAGTAAAAACGGGTTTTCAAGGCGTTTTCCCCGGCCTTGGAGTGAAACTCCATGTCGAAATGCCCTCACCGGAGCTGAAGCTGGAGGCGCTTCTCAAACAAGGTTCGGGGTTGCGGATTGAAGAACCCGCCGGTCCGTCTAAGGTCAGCCAGCAGGGCACAGGCGCCAGACGAGCCCTATTCTGGGCGATGCTTCAAGTTCACAACGAAATGAGCCGAGAGACAGAGCGGCGAGAGTCACTCCTTAAGGAGTTGCTGAAAAGAAAAGAAAAGGATCCGGACAAGGTTCTCCTACTACAACAGCAAATCGCTGCACTGAAGGAGGGCGGACCAATCCCTGAAGACGCATCCGACCCCGCGTTACCTGGCTACATCCTTCTAATTGACGAACCTGAAAATGCCTTACACCCAATGGCGGCGAGGGCGGCACAAGCACATTTGTACGCGCTAGCGAAACATGAAGATTGGCAAGTTCTGCTTACAACCCACTCGCCCTATTTCATTAACCCTTTGGCAGATCACACTACTATCGCCAGATTGGAGCGATCTGAAGACGGAAAGTCATTTTCGCCACGGCTCTACGTGTCTGACGAAGTGACCTTCTCGCAGGAGGAGAGGGCAAACCTTCAAGCGCTCCAACTTACAGACATAGGTTTCTCGGAGGTATTCTTTGGTAGCTATCCCATACTCGTCGAGGGCGACACGGAACACGCGGCATTTATATCTGCGATCGTGAAGTCTCAACATGATCTTGCCAGTAAGATCAGCATAATACGGGCTCGTGGCAAAGCCATCTTGGTTCCGCTCATCAAAGTGCTGCGCCACTTCAAAACAAGTTTCGGAATTGTGCACGATGTAGATTGGCCCTACCGAAGTGACGGATCAGCAAACGGCATGTGGACAATAAATTCCAAGATTCGCGACGAGGTGATTGAGTGTCGTAAATCAGGGCTGACCGTACGGCACAGGTGGAGTGTCCCCGATTTTGAACGTTTCCTAGGTGAGGAGGAGTTGGGTAAGGACAAACCGTATGCTGCATTTGCACGTGTGAGCGGCGACGCGGCTCTAAAAGATCAGGTTCGCACCCTTATCCGAGACCTTTTCGACGGCGATGGCTTTGATCCCCCCCATCATGACGAAAAGGCGGATTTTCTAGCTCAAGTACAGTCAAATCTATCAGAATGGATCGATAAGCGGGGGGGAGAACCGGGCATTCGTTTCACAGGAAGCTCATCCTAGCGCACCATTATGTATTGCGCTTCTTATCATCCGGGTCCTTCTGCGGGAGCGAGTGTCTACCTGAAGACAATTTATTTCAAAAGGATGCAGACACGTTGGCCACCGGGCTCCTGAGCTTTTGAGGGAAAAGGGTGGTACGCCTCTGGCGCGGTTGCTGACCGCTACGGTGAGCCCACCGCCGATTTAGGAAGGCTCTGCACGCAGCTCGAGTTCTTGGACTTTCGCTAAATAGATGGCGAGCATGATGTAGCGGCGGCCGTACTAGGGGTTCACATTGGTACAAAATCGCGGTACACCACCGGTGCAGCAGCGCCTATAAGTCATTGAAAAAACTAGCGATCGCTACAAAGGTCGCCAGTCCTTTTCTGGGCACCAATTTCTCGATGCGAAAAGTCCCGTGACCTCCGGTCCGGGGCTTTCGTGTTTTTGGGCCGGCGCCCGCTCACAGGCGCGCGAGCCTGATCACAAAACGGAACCGCATCCGGCCCTTGGGGGTTAGCCCTTTATAACCAAAGGAGCTTCAAATGGACTGGAACCGCGTTGAAGGTAACTGGAAACAGGCATCCGGCAAGGTCAAGGAACAGTGGGGCAAACTCACTGACGACGATCTGACGGAGATCAACGGCAAACGCGAACAGCTCGAAGGCAAGATCCAGGAGCGCTACGGCAAGGCCAAGGACGACGTTCGTAAGGATGTCGATGATTGGTACGGCCGTCAGGGCTGGTAAAGCCGACCCTGTCGTTTGCGAAGAGGCCCCGGCATGTCCGGGGCTTTTTTTTGAGGGCTACTCGGGCAGTCGCCGGCGCCCCCGGCGGGAAGCGACGAAGCCGATCAGAATTCCGGCGATGATGGCGATCGCGAACGGATAGTGCCGGAGTTGGGCGAAGATGGTCGGCGTCAGCCGCTGGTGCGGGCGCACATCGAGCGCGGCCATCTGACCGGGCACCAGTTGCGCGGTGATCCGGCCCAGCGGGTCGGTGGCAAAGGTAAGGCCGGTATTGGCGGCGCGGAGGAGGCTCATGCCTTCTTCAACGGCGCGGAGGCGGGCGTGATGGGCATGCTGGGCCGGGCCGATCGAGCCATCGAACCAGGCGTCATTGGTGACATTGAGGATGAACTGGGCCTTGGCGGTGTCGCCGAGATCGCCCGAGAACAGCACTTCGTAGCAGATGACGGCGAGGAAAGCCGGCGTGCCCGGCAATTCCATCAATCGGCGCCGCGCGTCGCCATGCGACCAGCCATCGGCGCCCGGCACGAACTGCTTGATGCCGATGCGGGAGAAAAGCTCCTGGAACGGCAGGTATTCGCCGAAGGGGACGAGGTGGGACTTGTCGTAGCTGGCGATGATTTCGCCATCGGTATTGATGGCGACAAGCGAATTATAGGGCGGGCCCTGCGGCTTTTCGCCATCGAGCCCGAAAATCTGCCGCGGCACGCCGGCGAGCAGCGTGGCATTTTCCGGCAGCATGCGGGCGATGCGGGCGAGGGCATCGGGATAGGTATCGAGAAAGAAGGGCACGCTCGATTCGGGCCAGACGAGATGGGTGATATCGGCCAGACCCTGATCGGTCGGGTCCATGCGCATGTCCGAGAGCATCAGCAGCCGGTCGATCAGCGCCACCGGATCGACATTGCCGAAATCGGCATGCTCATAGACCATGGGCTGGACAAGGCGGACGGAGACGTCCTGACGCTCGGTCGCGACGGTGCCGGAAAGGCGGTTCCAGCCATAGGCCAACTGCCCGGCAATGACGGCCAGGGCGAGGAAGAATGGAAACAGCCGCCGGCTCATTGGGCGATCGTCGGCCGGCCAGATCAGGGCTGGCGTCATGGCCAGGAGCGGCGCGAGAAAGGTAAGGCCATAGACCCCGATCACCGAGGCCAGCTGCATCAATTCGTCGGTGCCGGTCAGCGCATAACCGAGGAGATCGAAGGGGAAACCGGTGAGAACATGGCCACGGGCAAATTCGGCCAGCGCCAGAAATGAGGACAGCGTGACGATGCGGGCGGCGCCATGGCTCCAGAAGAGATGGGCGAGAGCGCTGGCCAGACCCCAGAAGAGCGCGATCAAAGCGGCGAGCGCCGCGATGGCGAAGGGCATGAGGGCCAGCATCCAGCCGCCATCGACGAAAAAGGCAGCGCCGAGCCAATGGAAGGCGACAAGGAAATAGCCCCAGCCAAAGGCAAATCCGATGGTAAAGGCCGGCCCGAATATTTTACGCCACCAGCCGCGCTTGCGCTCGGCCCCATCGAGCGCCCAGACCCAGATGGGCATGGCGACAAAGAGCGCGGGCAAGATGAAGAAGGGCGGAACCGAGAGGCCGGCAACGGCGCCGGCAATAAGCAGAATGCCAAAGCGCCGCCAGCCATGGCTGAGCATGGTGGTTTCGGCCAGCCAGGTGACGGGCTGGATCATGTTTGGGGCAGACGCGAATCACGGCACATGCCGGCAAGGTCGCCCCGAGGGCGGGGGGCGTCAAGGCAGTGGACTTGGAGCAGATGCGGGGCTAGGAGTGCCAATGAGGCATCGCAGACCCCTCACCCGGCTTTTCGCTGAACGCGAAAAGCCACCCTCTCCCGCAAGGGGCGAGGGTAGGCGCCAGCGTCAGCGGCAACCACTGAGCCCTCCTTCGCTCCTTGCGGAAGAAGGTGCCCCACAGGGTCCCAGAATTCGCGCATGCGAATTCAGTCGGGATGAGGGCTAGTTTCGCAAATGTCCCAGTTCCCCATCACCCTCGCCATCGATACCGCCGCGCCGCGCCTGCAATTGGCTGTGTTGCGCGCCGATGGTGTGACCGATGTCAGCGTCGATGACATTGCGACGGGGCATGCCGAAATTCTGTTCGACCGCCTGGCGGCGCTGCTGGCGCGCAATGGTCTTACCCATGCCGATGTCGAGCGTATTGCCGTCACCACCGGTCCCGGTTCGTTTACCGGCCTGCGTATTGGCCTTTCTGCTGCCCGCGGGCTGGGGCTGGCACGAAAACTGCCGGTAGTCGGTATTCCGAGCCTCCTTGCCTTGTCGCTCGGCGCTGCGTCGGGGCCGGTGACAGTGTTGCTCGATGCGCGCCGGGGCGAGGCTTATTTTCAGGCTTTTTCCGCGCCGGGCGTGGCTGGAACCGAACCCATGCTGCTGCCCATCGAAGAGGCGCGCGGCCGCGTGGTGCCGGGCGCGACGCTGATCGAATCCCCCTTTGTCGACCTTGCAGCCATGGTGCGCTTTGCCGGATCGGTCGATCCCCTTCTCTATCCCCCGCATGCTGCCTATATCCGCGATGCCGACGCAAAACCCCAGGACGCGGCGAAAATTCCGAGGCGGGTGTGATGGATAAGCTCTGGATGGCCCCCCATGGGCTGCACATCGAACCGGCCGAGGTAAAAGACGCGCAGCGTCTGGCGCAATTGCATGCGCAGGGGTTTTTCCGCGGCTGGCCGGTGGCCGATTTTCTCGGCTTTCTCGACGATAGGGCGACGCCCACCTATGTCGCCTGCGACGCCAGGCGCCGCATTGCCGGCTTTGCCCTGATCCGGCTCGTCGCCGATGAAAGCGAACTTCTGACCATTGCCGTCGATCCCAAATGGCGCGGCAAGGGGGTCGGCCGGGCGCTGCTCGACGCGGTCTTTGCCGACCTGATGATGTCGCCGGCGCGAAAAATGTTTCTCGAAGTCGACGAACAGAACCGGCCGGCGATAAAACTCTACGAAAAACTCGGCTTCTCGACGGTTTCGTCGCGAAAAGGCTATTATGCCAAGGCCGATGGCAGCGCCGCCACCGCGCTTGTCATGACGCGCGATCTTGGGTAACCCGATGCCGAAACCGGTCAGGCAAGGAGACATGGCTTGAGCAAGGCGCCGTCCGATCCGACCCTGGAAGAAGCCTGCGTGGCGCGCGGCATGCGCATGACCGACCAGCGCCGGGTTATCGCAAGAGTGATCGAGGAAAGCTCGGACCACCCCGATGTCGAAGAGCTTTATCGCCGCGCTTCGGCCATCGACCCGCGCATTTCCCTTTCGACCGTCTACCGCACCGTCAATCTCTTCGAGGAAGCCGGGCTCGTCACCAAGCACGATTTCAAGGACGGCCGGGCCCGGTTCGAACTCATTCCCGACGAGCATCACGACCACCTGATCGATATCCGCTCGGGAAAAGTCATCGAATTCCGCAACGAGGAAATCGAAGCCATCCAGGAAGTGATCGCCAAGCGCCTGGGATACCGGCTGGTCGATCACCGTCTCGAACTCTATGCCGTGCCGCTCAGCGACCAGGCGGGCAGCAAGGAAAATCCGGACAAATGATCCGCCGCAGCCTGTTTTTCGTCTTCCTTTTCGTGCCCTTCATGCTGGTGGTCCTGCCGGCGCAGGCGGTGATCGTGGCACTGAAACTGCCGTTCTGGACCATCGTGCCGCCGCTGTTTCACAAAATGGCCTGTCTGTTCCTTGGCATTCGGGTGACGGTGATCGGCGCGCCGGCGACCGGTCGGCCGACGCTGCTAACCTCCAACCACATTTCCTGGACCGATATCGTCGCCATCGGCTCGGTGACCCCGGTTGCCTTCGTCGCCAAGAGCGAAATCGGCAAGTGGCCGGTGGTCAGCGCCCTGGCGCGCCTGCAAAAGACCATCTATGTCGATCGCACGCGCCGCTCGGGCACCGGTCGCACAGCCGAAGCCATGGGCAAGCATATGGCGAGCGGCAGCCCCGTGGTGCTGTTTGCTGAGGGGCAGTCCGATATCGGCACGCATGTCCTGCCGTTCCGCTCGGCGCTGGTGGGCGCCGCCCAGCACGCCATGGAGGCGGCAGGGGCAACGGAAGTGAATATCCAGCCGCTGACCGTGGCTTACACAAAACTCGAGGGTCTGCCCATCAGCCGCAATGAGCGCTCGCTGGTTGCCTGGATCAAATCGAAGTCGATCAAACAGAATATTGCCGAAATTCTCGGCGGGCCGAGAAAAGAGGTAACGGTTGCCTTCGGCACGCCGCAGGTGCTGGTCCATGGCGGCGATCGCAAGGCCATTACCCGGGCCGCGGAGAAGGATGTGCGCGCCATGCTCGTGGCGCTCAATCGCAACCTGCCGTTGCCGGTATCCACGCAAGTTTAGGCATTAGGCTTAACGGCGGGTCCCGCTTCGGAATTAACGCTTCATTAGCTATGTTGGCCCGGTTCAAGGAGGCCGACATGGATTGGCAAATTATCGCTATCGTGTTGATCGCTTTTGTCACGATCTACAGCTTCGTGCGCAGCGAGAAGCGGCAGAGGGTGGCCGCGATTTCGGCCCAGGCGCGGCATTTTGCGACCGCGCCCGCCTATCGCCACCGCGCCGCCGGCACTGTTGCCCCGGCGCCAGCCTATATTCCAATGGGCCTGTCGCCCGCCGACCGCATGTTTTTGCAGACCATCGCCAAGACGGCGCGGCGCAGCGACTAGGTCGCCAGCCGCGCCTTCAGGCGTCCCACAATTTTCGCCGCCTTGACCATGAGGGCGAGGTCGATGTCGCCCTCGTCCATGCCATCCTCGCGCTCGATCCAGGCGGGGATGAGCAATTCGTGCCGCTGTTCGCGGCCGTCGATGGTTTCCGTCAGCACAGCTTTGACCTTGCCCGTCACCCGATTGGCCAGCCGCGGGTGGTCGTGGCGCTCGAAAAGAGCAATGTCGATTAGTTCAAGACTCATATTCGGCTCCATGGGAGCCCCCGTGCCGAAACTGGCCCTAGTTGGTTCATGAGGCATTAATGCGCCGGCCCGCTTATGGTTTCTCCACAAGCGGGTTTGTTCACAGCGATTGTTTTAAAGGGTCAGACGCGGACGGCGTGCTCTACGCGGCCGGCATCGCCGAAGACGCGGATATAGCGCTCGATTTCGCTGATTTCGCCGGTTGCCTTGGCCGGATTATCCGACAGTTTCACCGCCGGCCGGCCATTGGCTTCGCTGACTTTTGCGACGATCGAAATCGGTTCAAGGCCGCGATTGTCCTCGGGCGAGCAGCCTTCGAAATCATTGGTGAGATTGGTGCCCCAGCCAAAGCTCATGCGCACACGCCCGTCGAAATGGAGATAGGCCTCTTCGATCATATCGACGTCGAGCCCGTCTGAAAAAATCAGCAGCTTTTCCCTGGGGTCGCGGCCGCGGCTTTCCCAGAATTTGATGATGCGCTCGCCCCCTTCGATGGCGGGGGCGCTATCGGGACGAAAACCGGTCCAGTCGGCGACCCAATCGGGCGCATCGCGAAGGAAGGCATCGGTGCCGAAGGCATCGGGGAGGACGATCAGCAGGTTGCCGCCATAATAGCTCTTCCAGTCCTGCAACACGCGATAGGGGGCCTCGCGCAGTTCCTCATCCGAACGCGCCAGGGCCGCCAGCACCATGGGCAGCTCATGGGCATTGGTGCCGAGCGCCTCGAGGTCGGTATCCATGGCGAGTTTGACATTGGAGGTGCCGGTGAAATTTTCCCCGATCCCTTCTTTCAGCGCTTCGACGCACCAGCGCTGCCAGAGGAAGGAGTGGCGGCGGCGGGTGCCGAAATCGGAGATTTTGAGGTCCGGCAGCTTTTGCAGGCGTTCCACTTTCTCCCACATTTTGGCCTTGGCGCGGGCATAGAGCACGTCGAGGGTGAAGGGGCCGTAGCTTTTCATCGCGGCGCGGCTGCGCAACTCGTTGATGATGGCAAGGGCCGGGATTTCCCACATGGAGGTTTCGACCCAGAGGCCGGGAAATTCGAGCACGAACTGGCCGTCGCGTTTTTCGAGCCTATATTCGGGGAGCTGGAAATTTTCGAGCCAGCGCAAAAAGCCCGGCTGGAAAATCTGCTTGCTGCCATAAAACGTGTTACCCGCCAGCCAGATCATCTCTTTTTTCGAGACCTTGAGCGTGCGGCAATGGTCGAGCTGGGCGCGCAACTCGTCGATGTCGATTTCTTCGGCGAGACGCACGGACTTGGTGCGGTTGATCAGCGAGAAGGTGGCGTCGACCTTGGGATAGAGCCCCCAGATCATTTGCAGCATGAGGAGCTTGTAAAAATCCGTGTCGAGGAGACTGCGGATGATCGGATCGAGCTTCCAGGTGTGGTTGTAAACACGCCGCGCAATATCGGTATAGGTAGCCATCTCATCCCCACTTCGCGACGCGACTTGTAGCGCGGGTCGCGTTGGCTTGAAAAGTCGCGGATGCCATGGGGCGTCCAGTCGGGCCCCGGCTTGGCGCCGGGGCCTGTTTGAAATCAGGGCCGGCTGGCCCATTCGAGGAGGCTTGCAAGGCTCACGAAGGGGATTTCGGCCCTCTCGGTGAGGCCCGAGGCGCAGGTCGAGACGGTCGAGACGCCAAGGGTGCAATTGTCGGGAATGTCATTGCCGACGCGCCGCGTGGCGTGGGCATTGAGTTCGGGGAGGAACAGGCCCTTGTCCCCGGCATAGCCGCAGCAGGTGATCGAGGAGAGGACTGCGAGTTTTTCGGCGCAAGCGGCGGCGATGGCTTCCGTTGCCGGCTGTTCGGCGAGACGCTGGGCCGAGCAATTGTGGTGCACGGCGACAACAGGCAGTTTCTGAGTGATCGCCAGCTTTGGCAGCACATGGGCGATGAGGAACTGCGCTGAGTCGGCGACCGGCGCATCGCCCGGAAATTCCTTCAGATGCTTGGCGCAGGTTGAGGCGTCGGTGACGACATTGAGTCGGCCAGCATCGGAGAGGGTCGAAAGCTCGGCTTTCAGCGCCTTGCCGACTTCGATTGCCTGCTCCGGAAAACCCTTGGACTGAAAGGGCTGGCCGCAGCATTGGCCCGTCAGGTGCTCTGGTACGATGACGTCATAGCCAGCCCGTTCGAGGAGCGCCATCATGGCGGCGGGCGTGTCGAGCAGGTCGTGCTCGGTTTTTGGCGCGCCGAACATGCGGCTGGGGCAGGCGGGGAAATAGACGATCTGCGGCCTTGCGCTCTGGGTGATGGGCACCGGGAAGCCGGTTTTGCGCGGGTCTTGCCGCGTGTCGCGGGCGCGGGGGGCGCCGGGGCCGTGGTGGAGGGCGCGGGAGACGCGGGGAATGTGCTTGCCCGAAAGGCGGCGGGCTGTGTCGGTGATGGCTTCGACGGCGGGCGCGGGGATGATCGTGCGGGCCGCATCGGCAAAAGCGACGCCGCCGCGCATGGCGCGTTCGACCGTGCCGCGATGGTCGGCGGTGAAACGAGCCACCGCATGGGCCGTGCCGCCGCGGCGGCGGGCGCGTTCGCCGAGGATCATCGTGCCGGTCTCGATGCCGACGGGGCAGCGCAGCGAGCAGAGATTACAGGCAGCGCAAGTGTCCATGCCCGCATATTGGAAATCGGCATCGAAACGCGCGAGGCGGGCCGGGTCTTCGCCGGTCCTGCGCATACGTTCGCGTTCGCGGGTGACGGCGATGCGCTGGCGCGGGGTCAGGGTCATATGGTGGCTGGGGCAGGCCGGCTCGCAAAACCCGCATTCGATGCAGAGATCGACCACTTCATCGCTGAGTGGCATGAGTTTGAGGTTTTTGACGTGCACTTTTGGGTCGTCATTGAGCAGCACGCCGGGATTGAGCAGGCGTTCTGGATCAAACAGGGCCTTGATGCGATGCATGATCGCATAGGCAGCAGAACCCCATTCGGCCTCGACAAAGGGGGCGATGGCGCGGCCGGTGCCGTGCTCGGCTTTGAGCGACCCGCCATAGCGCAGCGAGACGAGGGTGCTGAGTTCCTGGTTGAAGATGTCGAATTTTTCGGCGGCGCCGGGTTTGGAAAAATCGTCGCCCATCTGGAAATGGAGATTGCCGGCCAGCGCATGGCCGAAAATGACGGCATCGGTATAGCCGTGATCATCGAGCATGGTGCGGAGATCAACGACGAATTCAGCCAGCTTTTCGATGGGGGCGGCGACATCCTCGGTGAGCATGATCGTGCCCTTGGGGCGGGCGGCACCGGCCGAGGTGAAAAAGCCTTTTCGAATATCCCAAAGGGCGTGGCTGCGGTGCTCGTTGGTCGAGAGGTCGATATGGGTGGCGCCGTGACGGGCGAGCAAAGCATTGGCTTTCGCCACTTCCATTTCGAGCGTTGCCGCATCAGGTGCGGTCACGTCGATGAGAACGGCGGGGGAGTTTTCCGTGAGCCAGGGCAAGAGGGGCGCCATGGGGGCGAGATGTTCGACCGTCGCAAGGGCGCGGCGCTCGATATATTCGGCGGCGGTGACGCCGGTCGTCACCTGCACGCCGCCATTGGCCATTTCGATAATGGCGCGGCCGGCCGATTGCGGATCGGGAAAGGGGATGAGGCCGGTGGCCTTGAAGGGATGCTCGGGCACGGTGTTGTAGGTGACCTCCGAGACAAAGCCCAGCGTGCCTTCCGAACCCACCATCAGGTGAATGAGAATATCGAGCGGGTCGTGATAGTCGACCAGCGCGTTGAGCGAATAGCCGACGGTATTTTTGATCCGGTATTTGTGCCGGATCAGGGCAACGAGTTCAGCGTCGGCCATGACGTCGTGGTGAAGCTGATGGAGGCCGGCGAGCATCTTGCCATGGCTGGCGCGAAACGCGTCGCGGCTGGCGGCGTCACCACTGTCGAGCATGGTGCCGTCGGTGAGGACGATCCGCAGGCGCTCCATGGTGTGATAGGTGTTTTGCGCCACGCCGCAGCACATGCCGGACGAGTTGTTGTTGACGACGCCGCCGATCTTGCAGGTGGCTTGCGAGGCCGGATCCGGTCCGATTTTCCTGTCATATGGCTTTAGCGCGCGATTGGCCTCGGCAACGATCACTGCTGGCCCCAGGGTGATTTTTTCGGCGCCCGGATGGATGGCAAGCGTGCGCCAGCCATCGCCGAGAACCGCCAGCACGCCATCGGTAACCGCCTGGCCCGACAGCGAGGTGCCGGCGGCGCGGAAAGTGACCGGCAGGCCCTCGGCGCGGGCGGCCTTGAACACTTCGCGCACATCGTCTTCGGAATTGACGAAGACCACGACGGCCGGAATCAACCGGTAGGAACTGGCGTCCCCGCTCCAGGCATAGGTCATCAGCGGATCGGTATGAATGGCGCCGCGCACAAGAGTTTTGAGGCGCGCGGCAACGCGCTCGCCGGCGGCGAGGCGATCGGGCGTGGGGGCCAGGGGCTGGGTGGAAAAGAGAGGGGCTTGCTGCATGGGGGTGACGCTAACATGTTAGTTGGCGGTGCGCGAGTGCGATTGGAGGCGCCGCTATCCCTTTCAGAGCGGCGGCAAAGTGGTTTTGGCTGCGGCGCTGATGCGGGCGATTAGGTCTTCGACGCGCTCTTCGCCACGCCGCTCCTTGAGCACATAGATGCCGGCGACATTCATGCGCAGCGGTTCGGATTGTTTCACCTCGAACAGGCCGCTTTTGGTGAAGGAGGCGCGCATCACATGTGTGTGTGTGAGGACGGCGTCGGTTGCGAGCGCATAGTCGATGCAGGCGGCGAGCGAGTTGGAGCGGAAGGCATAGTGGGTGCGATCGAAAACCGTTTCGACCCGGGTGCGGCGCCGGGAAATATCAAAGAACCGCTCGTGCCGGCTTTCGGCCAGTGAGCTGATGATCTGGGGATAGTCGTTGATCTCGGCGCGATTGCGCGGCGCGCCGAGCAGGGGATGCCCGTCATGGACGAAATGGGCATTATAGACCCGGCTCAAGGGGATGAAATCGGTGCCGATGCTGGGATTGAGCCCATCGATCTCATGGGCGAGAAATAGCGAAATATCGCCCGAAAGCATCTGGTCGAGCAGCCGCAACTGGTTGCCGAGACTGACTTGCACCGGGGCCTTGGGAAATTCGCGCTGATAATCGACAACCAGATCCTTGAGGAACATGGCCCACCACGAATAGCCCGAGCCGACGGTAAGCCCCCGCTCGGTGCCGCGCTGCTGGTCGGCAATGGCGCTGAGGGTGTTGTCGTAGAGACGGTTCATCAGCCGCGCATTTTCATAAAGCGTTTCGCCATAGCGGGTCAGGCGGACGCCGCGCGAGGAGCGCTCGAAGAGGGTCGCGCCAATGGTCTCTTCAAGCTTGCGCATATTGAAGGTCAGGGTGGGCTGGGTGATCAGCAGCGTCGTGGCGGCGCCGCTGAGCGAACCGGCATCGGCGACGGCCAGGAACTGGGTGAGCAATTTGTCCAAAATGGCCTCCTTGGCATGTCGCTATAGATTTATTCTATAATATGCCGGGCAATTTTGTAGTTTTCCAGGAGGCAATTTTGCGCCACTCTGGGTCAAAGACAAAGGCCCCGGCGAGAATGCGCGATGCGCACCGCCACTGGGCAAAGCGGGAGGTCAGCACCAGGACGGGACGGCGCGGCAAGGGCCGCTACGAGGCGTCTCAGCCGCAAAAAATCTTCCATACAAGGATTGTTGCCCGACGGCGCGGTCCTATGGTAGGGGTAACTGGCTGGTTATTTGTGAGAAGCGGTTTTGTGCAGAGCGACAGTCACGGATATGTTGACAATACGCTTGATCTGATCGCAGTAGTAACTGGTTGGTGATTTAGCGACGGGGAGGTCGCTGCTCAATTCGCTCCGGAAGGCCGGAGCCTCAATATTCATGGGAGGAAAAACATGACTTTTCGTATGGATCGCCGTCAGTTCCTGATGGGAACTTCGGCCCTTATGGCTGCCGGCGCCGCCGGCATCAGCCCCGCCTGGGCCCAGGCCGCCAATATGCGGCTGATCTTCTGGGGCGGCCAGGGCCGCGCCGACCGCACCTATGGCGTCACCGATCTTTATGAAGCCGCTAGCGGCAACAAGATCGAAGGCGAATTCCTTGCCTGGAACGATTACTGGCCCAAGCTCGCGACGCAGACCGCCGGCGGCAATGCGCCAGACATCATCCAGATGGACTATCGCTACATCGTCGAATACGCCAAGCGTAACGCCATTGCCCCGCTCGACGAATTCGTTGGCGGCGGGCTCAAGCTCGATGGCTTTGATGCCGACCAGCTCGAAGGCGGCAAGGTCGACGGCAAGCTCTATGGTATTTCGCTCGGCGCCAACTCGGTGGCGACCCTCGTCAATACCGCTGCGTTCGAAGAGGCCGGCGTCGAGGCCCCGACCAATGACTGGACGCTCGACGACATCATGACCAAGGGTGAAGCCTTCTCCAAGGCCAATATCCGCGGCGGCATGAAGATGATGTCGGACGGCTCCTATACCGAGCCGATGCTCGACAACTGGCTGCGCCAGAAGGGCCTTGCCCTTTATACCGCAGACGGCAAGCTCGGCTTTGGCGCCGACGAAATGACCGAATGGTTTAACCTCTGGAAGACCTTCCGCGATGCCGGCGTCATCGTTGCTCCTGATTCTCAGGCTCTCGATACCGGGCCGCTTGAAACCACTATGCTGGTTTCGGGCAAATCGGCTCTGATGCCGTCCAACTCCAACCAGCTCGTCGGCTTCCAGGCCCTCGTGCCTGACAAGCTCGACATGGTCGGCTATCCGCGCCTCGCAGCCGGTGTTGGCGGCGGTCACTACCGCAAGCCATCGATGTTCTTCTCTGTTGCCGGTTCTTCCGCCAACAAGGAAAAGGCAGCTGAATTCCTCAGCTTCTTCATCTCCGATCCGGAAGCGGCAAAGATTCTCGGCGTCGAGCGCGGCATTCCCTGCCTGCCCGAAACCCGCGAAATCGTCGCCCCGACCCTCGACGAGGCCAACCAGATCGCTCTCAACTTCGTGGCGAACCTGGGCGACCTGCTCGGGCCGCTGCCGCCCCCGCCGCCGGCTTCGGCAGGCGAGATCGATATCTCGCTGCTGCGCACCATCGGCCAGGAAGTGTCCTTTGGCGTGCGTACGCCGGAAGACGCTGGTCCGTACTTCGTCGCCGAAGCCACGGCCATTCTCGAGCGGGCTGGCTAATCATCCCTTCGCCCCGCGCCCATTCTCGGGCGCGGGGTTATTTTATACCCGGTGACCCTATGTCCATTACGCTTTCCCGCCGCCACTTTCTTGCTTCCAGCGCTGCGGCTCTCGCAGTCGGCGCCAGCGGCGTGCTGCCCGCCTGGGCGCAGAATGCCAATCTGCGGTTGATTTTCTGGGGCGGCCAGGCGCGCGCCGACCGCACCTATGGCGTGGTGGACCTATTTACCGCCGAGCATCCCGACGTCGCCATCGAAGGCGAATTCCTCGGCTGGGCCGACTATTGGCCAAAAGTGGCCACCCAGACCGCGGGCGGCAACCAGCCCGACATCATTCAGATGGACTATCGCTATATCGGCGAATATGCCCGTCGCGGCTCGCTCGCCCCGCTCGATAGCTATGTCGGCGCCGGGCTCGATATCTCGAGCTTTGACCAAGACCAGCTGCGCAACGGTACGATCGACGGCAAGCTGATCGGGGTCAGCCTCGGTGTTGCTGCCGGCGCGACCGTGTTCAATTCCAAGGTTTTGGGCGATGCCGGTGTCGATATCGACCCCATGCGCTGGACCTATGACGACCTTCTCACCCATGGCCCGAAAGTTTGGGAAGCTACGGGCGGCGCCACCGCCATGGCGCCCGATGGCAGCGGCATAGAACTGCTGTTTGAAAACTGGCTGCGCCAGAAGGGCAAGGCGCTCTATGCCGACGGCAAGCCGGCCTTCACCCCCGAAGACGTCACCGAATGGTTCGAACTCTGGGCGGCGCTGCGCGAGGCCAAGGCGATCATTTCACCCGACGAGCAGGCCATCGACACGGGGCAGCTTGAAACTGCGCCGCTGGTGCGCGGCAAGTCGGCGATGAATTTTACCACCTCCAACCAGCTCGTCGCTTACCAGACGCTGGTGCCCGATCCGCTGGGGATCGCCATCTATCCCGCGACCTCGGCTGACTCCAAGGGCGGCCACTACCGCAATTCCTCGCAGTATTTTGCGCTCTCCGCGTCATCCGCTGCGCCGGAAAAGGCCATTGAATTCATCAATTTCTTCGTTAACACCCCGGCAGCGGCGACCTTGCTCGGCGTTGAGCGCGGCGTGCCGGCGTCGTCGGCCATGCGTGACGCCGTTGCGGCTTCCCTCGACGAGCGCGGCCAGATGGTGGTGAAATATATCGCTGATCTCGGCGAGATCGCCGGCGATGTGCCGCCGACCCCGCCCGCTTCGGCCGGTGAAATCGAAGTGGCTCTCAAAACCAAGAGCCAGGAAGTGGCATTTGGCGCGCAATCGCCCGCCGATGCCGGTCCCGCCTTCTACGACCAGGTCATCCAGACCCTGGGGAGGACGAGCTAAAGCATGACCGTTCAAAACGCCACGTCCACCATCCCCTATTCGGAGGCCCCAAAGGCCTCCGTGTGGAAACGCATCTGGCAACAGGATGCCCCCGGCTACCTATTCCTCCTGCCCTGGTTCATCGGCTTTTTCGGGCTGACGCTCGGGCCGATGATTTCCTCGCTCTATCTCAGCTTCAATCATTTCGACCTGTTGACGGCGCCCCGCTGGGCCGGCGTCGACAACTATGTCCGCATGTTCACCAATGACCCGAAATTCGCCGCCTCCATGCGGGTGACGATGTTCTTCGTGGTCTTTTCGGTGCCGCTGAAACTGGCCTTCGCGCTTGGTGTCGCCCTGCTGCTCAACCGCGGCATGAAGGGTCTGACGCTTTATCGCTCGCTGTTCTATCTGCCGAGCCTTCTGGGCGCTTCGGTCGCCATCGCCATTCTGTGGCGCCAGATCTTTGCCGCCGATGGTCTCGTCAACAAGTTCCTCTCCATTTTCGGCATTATCGGGCCGAGCTGGATTTCGAACCCCAATTATTCGCTCTGGACGCTGATCGTGCTCTCGATCTGGCAGTTCGGCTCGCCCATGATCATCTTCCTCGCCGGACTTCGTCAGATTCCGCAGGACATGTATGAAGCGGCCTCGCTCGATGGCGCCAGCAAGTGGCGCCAGTTCTGGAAGATCACCCTGCCGCTGCTTACACCGGTCGTGTTCTTCAACGCCATTATTCAGACGATTGAGGCCTTCAAGAGCTTTACGCCGGCCTTCATCATCTCGGGCGGCACGGGCAATCCGATCAACTCGACGCTCTTTTATACGCTCTATCTCTACCAGGAGGCGTTCGGCTTCTTCCGCATGGGCTATGCTTCCGCGCTGGCCTGGGTGCTGCTGGCGCTCGTCGCCGTCTTCACCGCCTTCTCGTTCCTCACCTCGAAATACTGGGTGCACTACGATGACTGATGCCCCCATGAAATTGACCGTGGTCGGCGCGGAAACCCCGATCTGGCGCAAGCGCCTGACCTCGGTGGTGAGCCATGGGCTCCTGATCTCGGCCTCGATCCTGATGCTCTATCCGCTGCTGTGGATGCTCGCGGCATCGTTCCGGCCGGAAAACGAGATTTTCACCTCGGCCAGCATCATCCCCTCGTCCTGGAGCCTCGATGCCTATTTCCGTGGCTGGCATGGGCTAAGGACCAGTTTCTCGGTTTTCTTCACCAATAGCTTCATCGTCTCGATCTTCTCGGTGATCGGCAATGTGTTTGCCTGTTCGCTGGCGGCCTTTGCCTTTGCGCGCCTTGAATTCCGCGGCCGCAAAATCTGGTTCGCGCTGATGCTGATGACGCTGATGCTGCCCTATCAGGTGACGCTGATCCCGCAATATGTGCTGTTCCGCCAGCTCGGCTGGGTCGATACCTTCCTGCCGCTGATCGTGCCGAAATTCCTCGCGGCCGATGCGTTCTTCATCTTCCTCATGGTGCAGTTCTTCCGCGGCATTCCGCGCGAACTCGATGAAGCCGCGATGATGGATGGCGCCGGACCCTGGCGCATCTATTGGAAGATCATGTTGCCGCTTTCGACCCCTGTTCTGGCGACGGCTGCCATCTTCACCTTCATCTGGACCTGGGACGATTTCTTCGGTCCGCTCATCTACCTCAACAAGATGAGCGACTACACGGTGATGCTGGGTCTTCGAACCTTCACCGACTCCACCGGCATGTCGGACTATGGCGGGCTCTTTGCCATGAGCGTCCTCTCCATCGTGCCGATCTTCCTGTTCTTCCTCATCTTCCAGCGCCTGCTCATCGAGGGCATCGCGACCACCGGTATGAAGCGTTAAGCTATGTCAGACTTGAAATTCGCCGCCATCGGCATCAATCACGCGCACATCTATGGGCAGGTCGACTGCCTCAAGCGCGCCGGCGCGGAGTTCGTCGCCTTTCACGCGGTGGAAGATGACCTCGCGGCGACGTTCTCGGCCAAATATCCCGAGGCCAAACGGGTTTCCGATCCGCGGGCTATTCTGGAAGACCCGTCCATCGGGATCGTCGTGACCGCCGCTATTCCCGGCGATCGTGCCGAGATCTGCCTTGCCGCCATGCGGCACGGCAAGGACGTGCTCACCGACAAGCCGGGCATGACGACGCTGGCCGAGCTTGATGAAATCAAGCGCGTGCAAAAGGAAACCGGCAGGATTTTCTCCGTGCTCTATTCCGAGCATTTTGAAGTGCCGGCGACCGTTGAAGCGGGCAATCTGATTGCCAAGGGCGCCATCGGCGAGGTGATCAACACCGTGGGTCTCGGCCCGCATTCGCTGCGCCTCAATAACCGCCCCGACTGGTTCTTCACCCGCAATCGCTATGGTGGGATTCTGTGCGACATCGCCAGTCACCAGTTCGAGCAGTTTTTGTTCTTCTCGAACGCCAATGATGGCGAAGTGACCTCGTCGAGCGTCTACAATCGCAACCATCCGCATCGTCCGGGCCTGCAGGATGTGGGCGACGCGCATGTCCGCACCACCCGCACCACCGGCTATATCCGCGTCGACTGGTTTACCCCCGAGGGACTGCCCACCTGGGGCGACGGCCGCCTGACGATTCTCGGTACCGAAGGCTATATTGAGTTGCGCAAATATATCGACGTGGCCGGCCGCCCCGGCACCGACCACCTGTTCCTTATCGACAAGAAGGGCACGCAGCACATCGACTGTTCGCAGGTCGATCTGCCCTTCGGGCGCCAGTTCCTCGATGACGTGCGCAACCGCACCGAGACGGCCATGCCGCAGGAGCGCTGCTTTAATGCCATGAAGATGGCGCTGACTGCCCAGGCCAAGGCCGAACAGGGTACGGAGTGGGTGAAATGAGCCGTATTCTCAACGTCGCCGTCGTCGGTTGCGGTATCGGCCGCAGTCATATCGTCGAGGGCTATCTGCCCAACGCCGACAAATTCAAAGTTCTGGCGCTCTGCGATCTCGATCCGGAACGCCTTGCCAAAATCGGTGATGAATTCGGCGTCGAGCGCCGCATCACCAATTTCGACGACCTGCTCGCCATGGACGATATCGACGTGATCGATGTCTGCACCCCGCCCGGCGTGCATTTCTCCATGGTCACCAAGGCGCTCGCCGCCGGCAAGCATGTCGTCTGCGAAAAGCCGCTGGTCGGTTCGCTCGAACAGATCGACCAGATCGTGGAGGCGGAAAAATCCGCCAAGGGCAAGCTGATGCCGGTGTTCCAGTATCGCTTCGGCGACGGCATCGAGCAGGCCAAGAAAATCATCGATGCCGGCATTGCCGGCAAGCCCTATGCCGGGACCGTCGAAACCATGTGGCGGCGCGAGGCCCCCTATTATGCCGTGCCCTGGCGCGGCAAGTGGAAGACCGAGCTTGGCGGCGTCTTGATGGGCCACGCCATCCACCCGCACGATATTTTTACGTATCTGATGGGCGATATTTCGCGCGTCTTTGGCCGCGTGGCGACGCGCGTCAATCCCATTGAAGTGGAAGACACCATTTCGGCCTCGCTCGAAATGAAGAGCGGCGCGCTGGCGAGTTTTACCGCGACGCTGGGTTCGGTGGATGAAATCACCCGCATCCGCCTGCAGTTCGAAAATGTCACCATCGAGAGCGACCACGCCCCTTATAATCCGGGCAAGGAACTCTGGAAAATCCTGCCGCGCAATGACGAGGTGAAAGCCAGGATCGATGCGCTGCTGGCCAATTGGCAGCATGTGCCGAGCCGCTTCCAGACGCAGATGGCTAGGTTCCACGATGCTATCGAGGGTAAGATTGCCCTGCCAGTGACGTCAGCGGATTCGCGCCGCTCGCTTGAACTGGTGACGGCCTTCTATCATTCCTCGTCCACCCACCAGGAGGTCGTTCTGCCCCTGGGCCCCGACCACCCGCTCTACAAGAGCTGGGTTCCGGCCGAGTTCCGGTAAGTTTGAGGAGAAGACCCATGGCGACCAGCATTCAACTCCGCCAGATCCAGAAATCCTACGGCGACGTCGCCGTGATTCATGGCGTCGACCTCGATATCGAGCCGGGCGATTTCACCGTCTTCGTCGGCCCCTCGGGCTGTGGCAAATCCACCCTTTTGCGCATGATTGCCGGCCTTGAGCCGATTACCGGCGGTGACCTGGTTATCGACGGCCAGCGCATGAACGAAGTGCCGGCGGCCAAGCGCGGCATCGCCATGGTGTTTCAGTCCTATGCGCTCTATCCGCATATGTCGGTCTACCAGAACCTGGCTTTTGGCCTCGAAACGGCAAAAATGCCCAAGGCCGAGATCGAGAGCCGCGTGCAGCGCGCTGCAGCGATCCTGAAAATCGAGCCGCTGCTAAAACGAAAGCCGAAGCAGCTTTCGGGCGGCCAGCGCCAGCGCGTCGCCATCGGCCGCGCCATTGTGCGCGAACCCAAGATTTTCCTCTTCGACGAGCCGCTCAGCAACCTCGACGCCGAACTGCGCGTCGCCATGCGGGTGGAGATCGCCAAGCTGCACAATGATCTGGGTAACACCATGATCTACGTGACCCACGATCAGGTGGAAGCCATGACCATGGCCGACAAGATCGTGGTGCTGCGCGCCGGGATCATCGAACAGGCTGGCGCGCCGCTCGACCTCTATAACGCCCCGCGCAATCTCTTCGTCGCCGGCTTCATCGGTTCCCCGAAGATGAACCTGCTCACCGCCACCGGCGAGGGCGAGACGGTCAAGACCGCCAGCGGTTCGCTGCCGCTGGGCCGTTCTGCCGTGGGCACGGCGACGCTGGGCGTTCGCCCCGAGCACATCACCATTGTCGAAGGCACGGGCGCCAAGTTTGCCGATCTGCGCGTCGATCTCGTCGAAAATCTCGGCGGCCAGACGGTGCTCTACGCAACCACAACGGATGGTCAGGCGCTGACCGTGGTGCTTGAAGGCCAGCGCCATGTCGAACTGGGTTCGACCATCCCGGCCTATATCGATCCGGCCAAGGCGCATGTTTTCAACGCCGAAGGCAACGCCATCCGCTAGGGCTTTTGCCCCGCTACGCATAATGCAATCCCCGCGAAAGCGGGGATTTTCGTTTGGCGGGCATGACGCGGCGGGGCGGGACGGGCATAGTGCGGGCAAAAGAGGGTCCTCTCATGCCGCAGGTTGTTTCCAAGGATGGCGTCATCATCGGCTATGATGTGACCGGCAGTGGCCCGGCGGTGATCCTCGTCGCCGGCGCGACGCAATATCGGGCGGTGGACCGCACCGGGACGCCGGCGCTGATCGGGCTTTTGGCGCAGCATTTTACCGTCGTCAATTTTGACCGGCGCGGCCGCGGGGAATCCACCGACAAATGGCCCTATGCGGTGGCGCGCGAAGTAGAGGATATCGCCGCCCTGCTCGAAATCGCCGGGGGCGAGGCCTTTGTCTTCGGCGTGTCCTCGGGCGCCGTGCTGGCGCTGGAAGCGGCTTCCGCCATGCCGCGCAAGATCAAGGGTCTGGTGCTCTATGAGCCGCCGATCGATCCGGACCGGTCCGGCGACGCCTATCGCTATGAGCATATGCAGATGGCCATGGAGGCGGCGCAGGGTCGCGCCGCCGAGATGATGAGCGATTTTCTGCTCGCTGTCGGCATGTCCAGGGAGGCGCTACAGGCGTTTAAGGAGAGCCCGGCCTGGCCCGCTTACGCCGCCGTTGGCATGACCCTCGAACACGACTACCGCATTCTCGCCGATGCCCGCGCCGGCGATACCCCGCCCGAGCATTGGCAGAACGCCATCATGCCGGTGCTGGTGCTCGACGGGGACAAGAGTTTTCCCTTCATGGCGGCGGGCGCCGATTGGGTCGCGTCGGGCCTCCATAATGTCGAGCGCATGACGCTGGCCGGCCAGAGCCATGAATATGACCCCAAACTCCTGGCGCCGCTGTTGACGGTGTTTTTTCAGCTCGGCTCGGTGCAGGTCCATTGAACCCGGCTTCCTCAGAGGAAATATGCGGGCTCACATGCGGTTTCCGGCGCTTTCCGGCGTGAATTTGCTTTTCGCGTAATTCGGAAAATTTGCGAATTCTGAGGTTTTGGCGCGCAAGCGGCGAAAGCGGGCGCTTTTGCTTTGGGCCAAAAGTCGGCTAACTCTTTGTATTTGCTGTTCATACATTGTGACTGGCGGTGCATCGGAACTGCGCCTCTGGATGGTCTGCCGCCCCGCTATTGGGCGCAGGCATTTGATCGAGGCGGCCGGAGGGCCATTGACAAGCTCGGGTTCCGTACATAATCGTTAGTAATCGCAAGAAATCGAAAATAACAAAACGATTTTGCGGCCGCTGCGGGAGCGCGCGGGAGGATATGGAAAGCTTTTGGCCAGTCTGATTGTGCCCGGAATGCACCCGGTGCGCGAGGCTGAAAACGCGTCCCTGTTTCCCTCAAACGCCTCGTGTTTCGTGGGTCGACCGGCTGGAGGGCTGGCGACCGGCAAAGGAGGAAAATATGGTTCGGCTTGGCCGTTCTTTGATGGCGTCTGTCCTTGGCGTCATGTTGACCACTACCGCATTTGCGCAGGGCGCCATGACCGATGTCGGCACGCCGCGCAGCGAGACGCTGATCGTGCAGACCTTCGACGGTCGCGCCGCCAATGCGTCCGCCCAAAACCCGATGAATTCCTACGCCATCTGGCGCGGTTTTCGCGAACTCGGCTGGAGCTGGCTCTGGGAAATGGACACCGCAACGGGTGAATCCTATCCCGAACTCGCCGCTGGCCCCGTCGAAGTGCTCAATGACGAGCACACCCAGTTCCGCGTCAAACTGCGTGAAGGCGTCTACTGGAGCGATGGCGTCGAGTTCACTGCCGACGACGTCATCTATTCGCTCGACACCTATATCAAATATCGCAGCCAGCTTGGCCGCGTGGCGGTGATCGCCAATTTCGTCAAGAGCTGGAAGAAGATCGACGACTATACGTTCGAGGTCGAAACCACGCGCTCGTCCTACGATTTCCAGACCGTGATGGGCGTCTATACCTGGGGTAGCCAGTTCGTCATCGTGCCCAAGCACGTTTATGAGCCGCTCGGCGATGCTGTCGTCACCTTCCAGAACACCAATGCGGTGACCCTCGGACCCTACAAGATCAAGGAATTCGACCCCAACGGCGCCTGGCAGCTGTGGGAACTGCGTGAAGACTGGGAACGCTCCGGCTGGGGCAATCTGGGCCAACCCAAACCAAAGTTCGTGCTCTACAAGGACTTTGGCGCCGAAGAAACGCGCGCTCTGGCCTTCGTGCAGAACCAGTATGACATCGACACCTTCATGAGCCCGGACTCGATCCAGGCGGCCAAGGGTCGCAATCCCAATGTGGAAAGCTTTTCACCGACCTTCCCCTATCACGACATGAACGACGCCTGCTCCTATGGCGTCTATATCAACCTGCAGAAGGCGCCCTACGACAAGCCGGAAGTTCGCTGGGCCCTGGCCCTTGCGCTTAACATGCAGCAGGTCGGCATTTCTTCGATGAGCGGCCAGTTCAAGGCCGGCGCGCTGCCGCTGGCAGATACGCCCATTACCAATCCGCTCTATTATGCCCCGCTCCAGTCCTGGCTCGAAGAGCTGACGCTGGCGGACGGCTACAAACCCTACAACACCAATTTCGGTGCCGAACTGACCGAAACGCTCGCCGCGCAAGGCATCGATGCTTCGCAGCTGCCGACGGGCGATGCCATTGAATCCGGGTTTGGCATGGGCTGGTGGAAGCATGATCCGGCCGAGGCGGCAAAGCTGCTGGAATCGGTGGGCATGAAGAAGGGCGCCGATGGCTTCTTTGCGCTCGAAGACGGCTCGCCGTGGGTGATCGAATTCGTCATTCCCGGCGACTGGAACAAGGTCATCCAGCGTATCGGCTTTTCGATTGCCGATAGCTGGCGCCAGGCCGGGTTCAACATCAATACCCGCCAGGTGGACAACGGCGAATGGACCACGGTCCAGAACACCAATTCGCGCAACGAGTTGATGATCAACTGGGGGCAGTCGTGCACCTATAACGCGAACTGGCAGAATTCCTGGCGCCAGTTCGACGCGAGCTATGTGCTGCCGGTCGACTCTACCGACTCGCTCAACGGCAACATCATGCGCGTCACCGACCAGCGGATTTTTGATCTCGTTGTCGACAGCGCCAAGCTGCCCACCGACGATCCGCAATTCCTCGAAAACGGCCGGGGTATTGCAAAATACCTGACGGAAGACATGCAGATGATCAATCTCATGAACATCCCGACGACGATCCCGACCAACAAGACCTATTGGACCAACTTCCCCAAGCAGGACAATTTCTACGCTGCGCCCTACACCTGGTGGAGTTCGTTCAAGAAGACCATCGTGTCGATCGAGCCGACCGGCCAGCAATAAGCGAGTTGCGGGGCGGCCAATGTCCTCCTGGCCGCCTTGCCCCCCGGAGCCGTTCAGCGCCTTGTCCCTGCGGCGCTGAACGCTTCTCCGGGTTTTTATTTCGTCGTGCAGCGTTTTTCGGCTGCGCCCTTGCGAAGGACTGACTGATGGGTGTTCTCGCCTATGTCGCCAAGCGATTCGGCCTCTATCTCGCCGTGCTGTTTATCGGGCTGACCATAACGTTCATGCTGCCCCGCTTCATGCCGATCAATCCGGTGGATGGCTATATCGGGCAGATCCAAAGCCGTGCCAATGGCACGCTCACGCCCGAGGCCATCGCCGAAATGCGGGTCAATCTCGAGGTTCTTTATGGCCTCAAGGGCGATATTTTCACCCAGTATCTGTCCTATTTGAAACGCGTCGTCATCGACTTCGATTTCGGCCCGTCCTTCACCTATTACCCCACCGAAGTGTCGACCATGATCGTTACGGCGCTGCCCTGGACGCTGGGACTGCTGCTGACGGCGACGGTGATCGCCTGGCTGCTCGGGAATATGGTGGGTCTCGTTGCCGGCTATTTTCACAAGCACAAGGCGGCCTCGATCCTCGAATTCGTCGGCATCCTCCTTTACCCGATCCCGTATTACATCCTCGCGGTCTCGGTGCTGCTGATCCTGGCCTATATCTTTCCGATTTTTCCGCTGTCCCCGACCTTCCCCGTGGGCGAGATGACCTGGGCCAAGGTGGGCATGATCATCTACAATTCGCTGCTGCCGGCGATCACGCTGGTCCTGGCGGGTTTTGGCTGGAATATTTTGTCCATGAAGGCCCTGGCGGTTGCGACCACCGAGGAGCCCTATGTCACCTATGCAAGGTTGAAAGGCGCTTCCAATTGGACGCGCATGACGCGCTACGTGTTCCGCAATGCGCTCTTGCCGCAGGTGACGGCTCTGGCCCTGTCGCTGGGCATGATTTTTAACGGCGCGCTTCTTACGGAGATCATCTTCTCCTATCCCGGCATTGGCTTGATCATGCGCACCGCCGCGACCGGCGGCGATTACAATGTGCTCTATGGCGCGATCACGCTCTCGATCCTCGCCGTCGCTACCGCCGGCCTCGTCATCGACCTCATCTATCCTCTCCTCGACCCGCGGATCCGCACCAAATGAGTTTTGACACCAACAATGCCGATCCGGTGGCGCTGGTTGTCGCCCCGCCCGTCTCCGTAAAACCCGGCCGCAAGAAGGGCGGGCTGCTCTGGCTCCTCAATGCGCGCCTTGCTATCGGCCTCATCATTCTTCTCGTCATGGGCCTCGGTAGTTTTATCCTGCCGTTCTTCGCGCCTGCGGACCCCTCGATCCAGGCGACTTACATGCGCAACCTGCCGATGTCGGGTGTCCATTGGCTCGGCACCAATTCTTTGGGGCAGGACATTTTCTGGTTCCTGGTCTTTGCCATCAAGAACTCGCTGATGCTCGGCATTCTGGTGGCGGTGGGTGTGACCATTGTCGCGACGATTGTCGGGCTCAGCGCGGGCTATATCGGCGGCATGTTCGAGCGCATCGTCATGCTGTTCGTCGATACGTTCATCACCATCCCTCTCCTGCCGATCCTGATCATTTTGGGCGCGCTGATCCGGGGAAATACCTCGTTTTTCACCGTCGGGCTGATCATCATCATTTTTGGCTGGGCCTGGGACGCACGCACCGTTCGCGCCATGGCGCTCTCCCTGCGAGAACGCGAATTTATCAACATGGCCCGCTTCTCGGGGGCCAATACGGTCGACATTCTGGCCAAGGAAATTTTTCCCTATGTGTCGGCCTATATCCTCGTCGGCTTCATCAACACCGTGCTTTTCGCCATCAATACCGAGGCGACGCTGGCAGTGATCGGGCTCTCCAAGGTTGAGGTGCCGACGCTCGGCTCCATCATCTTCTGGGCCCTGAGCTACAATGCTCTCTTCACCGGGCAATATCCCTGGATCGTGGCGCCGATCGTCGCGACCGTTACCCTTTTCCTCGGGCTGTTCCTGACTTCGACCGGGTTCAACCAAGCCTTTGCAGCCAAGCGTGGTGTCTCATGATCCGCCTCAACGATCTGAAAATCAGCTATCGCATCGGCGGCCGCACCATCGACGCCGTTGACGGGGTGACGCTGACTATTCCCGACAATTGCGTCGTCGGCATTGCCGGGGAGTCTGGGTCGGGCAAATCGACGCTGATGAAGGCGATCTATGGCGATATTCAATCGCCCATGTATCTCTCACGGGGCAGTATCGAATACGGCCTCAAGGGTACGGACGGGAAAGCGGTCACGGCCGAGAATGTGCGGAAAGAGTGGTTCAAGACCATTTCCTACATTCCGCAATCTTCGATGAACTCGCTCAATCCGGTTATCCGCATTCGCGAACAGTTCGTGGATTTTCCGGGCACGGACAGCAACAAGAAGCGGGTTCTCGAACGGGCGCGTGCCTATATCGGAAAACTTGGGCTTCCCCCGGAGGCGATGGATTCCTATCCGCACCAGCTTTCGGGCGGCATGCGGCAGCGCATGATGATCGCGCTTGCGACCTTCTTCCAGCCCGAACTGATCATTGCCGACGAGCCGACGACGGCACTCGACGTGGTGGTGCAGAAGGACATTCTGATGCTGCTCATGGAGCTGCAGGAGGAGATGGGCAATACCATCCTCGTCGTCTCGCACGACATGGGCGTCCACTATCAGGTCACCCAGAAAATGCTGATCATGTATGCCGGTCGCGTCGTCGAATATGGCGATACCGACAGCGTCTTTGCCGATCCGCAGCATGCCTATACGAAAATGCTGATCGACAGCTTGCCCACCATCGGCGACGACAGCATGCGTGGCGTTATGGCGAGCGAGGCTGGCGGCGGCGGCGACCGCGCCTTCCGGGTCGAACCCAATCTCATCGAGGTGAAGCCGGGGCATTTTGTGGCCCAGCCGGCCCGCCAGCGTGAGGGAGTTTTGGCATGACCTTCATTCTCAAGACCGAAGGGCTCAACAAGACCTATCGGCTCGGCGGCATCGTCAATGCCAAGCAGGTGCAGGCGCTCAACGACGTCAACATCACCGTCGAGAGCGACAAGCCGGTGGTGATTGCGGTGGTGGGAGAGTCAGGCAGCGGTAAGACGACCCTGGCCAAAACGCTGCTGCGGCTCGAAACGCCGACTTCTGGCCAGGCGATCGTCTATGACGAAGTGGTCGCCGGGAAGGGTGCCATCCCCTCCAAGAAGGACTTTTTGGGATTGGTGCAGCCGATCTTCCAAAACCCTTTTGAAGCCTTTAGCCGCTATCGGCCGGTGGATGTTTATCTCGAAGAAACGGCGCGGCGTGTCGCCGGCATGGATGGGGTACAGGCCGAGGCGGCGGTGGAAGCTGCGCTAAAGAGCGTCGGGCTCAACTATGACGATGTGCGGGGCAAATACACGGCCCAGTTTTCGGGCGGTGAATTGCAGCGCATTTCGGTGGCGCGGGCGTTGATTCCCAATCCGAAACTGATCGTGGCCGACGAGCCCGTCTCCATGATCGACGCCTCGCGGCGCATGATCATCATCAACCTCTTTAAGCGGCTGCGCGACGAGGCGGGACGGAGCTTTGTCTACATCACCCACGATCTCGCCACGGCCTACTACATCTCCGACTATGTGGCGGTGATGAACAAGGGTCGCGTGGTCGAATTCGGCCCGGCACGAAAGGTGATGTCCGACCCGCAGCACGATTATACGCGACTGCTGCTGAGTTCTATTCCCACGACCACCAGCCGCTGGCGCGAGCGCAAACGCGTGGCCAGTTAGCCAGAAATTTCAAACCAACTCATTTCAGACTACGGGACAGAAAGATGACCAATTCGGTTTCTGCCAATGGCGCCGCGTCGCTGTGGGCCACGTATGAACTCACCCTAAACGGCCCGAGCGAGGGCAATCCATTTCAGGACGTCGAGCTGCGCGCGACCTTTACCCAAGGCGATAAAACGGTACGGGTGAACGGCTTTTACGATGGCGACGGCGATTACAAACTGCGCTTCCTGCCCGACACGACGGGTACCTGGTCCTACGTGACGAAGAGCAATGTCTCGGCGCTTGATGGGGTAAGCGGCAGCTTGGAGGTTGGTGCGGCCAAGCCCGGTCATCATGGGCCGGTGCGCGTCTCCAACCGCCACCATTTCCGTTATGCCGATGGCACGCGCTACATCAATATCGGCACCACGGCCTATGTCTGGAACCTGCAGGGCGACGCGATGGAGGAGGAGACGCTGGCAACGCTGGCGGATGGGCCTTTCACAAAAATCCGCATGTGCGTGTTCCCAAAACACTATCGCTACAACGAGAACGAGCCAGAGCGTTATCCCTTCCCGGTGACGAAGACGGGATCAAGCGAATGGACCGGCCGCTTCGGCGGCGAGTTCGGCTGGGAATTCGATTTCTCGCGCTTTGAGCCCGATTATTTCCGGCACCTCGAAAAGCGCATCAACCAGCTGGCCGAGATCGGCGTCGAAGCCGACCTGATCATCTTCCACCCCTATGACCGCTGGGGTTTTTCGCGGATGAGCCCGGCCGAGGATGATGCTTACCTGAAATATCTCGTGGCGCGCCTCGCGGCCTTCCCCAATGTCTGGTGGTCGATGGCCAATGAATATGACCTGATGCCATCGAAGACGATGGCGGACTGGGATCGGTTCATCCACATCACGTCCGACAATGATCCCTTCGGGCACCTTCTCAGCGTGCACAATTGTTTTGCCTTTTATGACCACAACCATCCCCGCATCACCCATTCGAGCATCCAGCGCTCGGGGGCCAATCTCTCGGCCCTGTGGCGGGAAAAGTACGGCAAACCCGTCTCGATCGACGAGTGCTGCTACGAGGGCGATATCGCTGAACTTTGGGGCAATATTTCCGGGCAGAAAATGGTGCGCCGTTTTTGGGACGGCACCGTCAATGGCGGTTACGTCACGCATGGCGAAACCTACTATAATGACGAAGAAAATCTTTGGTGGGCCAAGGGTGGCAAGCTGACTGGCGAGAGCGTCGCGCGCATCGCTTTTCTCCGCAAAATTTTGGAAGACGGTCCGGATGAGGGGCTCGATCCCGTCAAATCGACCGGCGCTTATCGGACGACCATTGTCGGCGGGCTCGATAATGTTGTCTTGGCCCAATTGTTTCAGCCTGCGGCGGGCGAAGAGGATTGGCCGCGGGTGCAAGCCTGGTTCGCGACGGCCGGCCAGCCGCATCGCTACTATCTGAGCTATCTCGGCGAGAACCAGCCGAACGAATTCGCGGTGGCGACCCCGCCAGGCGAAAAATATTCGGCGACGCTGATCGACACCTGGGAAATGACCGAGAAGACATTGGCCGATAGCGTCGAGCGCGGCGATGTCCTGCATTTTTCGCCAAAGCCCTACCAAGCCCTGCTGTTCAAGCGCGTCGACGGAGAATGAGCATGTCTACCACAGCGCAATGGGATGTGTTTGAAGCCAGTTTTGAGGGCCCCTCGGGCGGCAATCCGTTTCTCGAGGTGACGCTGGAGGCTTTCTTTCAGCAAAAGAGCCGTACCGTGCGCGTGCCCGGCTTTTATGATGGCGACGGGATTTTCCGTATTCGCTTCATGCCGGACAATGCGGGCGAGTGGACGTTTTCGACCAAGTCCAATGTGGCGGAACTGAACGGCAAGACCGGCAGTTTTTCCGTCACCGCGCCGCGTGCAGGCGTCCATGGCCCGGTGCGGGTCGCCAACAAATTCCACTTTGCCTACGCCGATGGCACGCCGTTTTTGTCCTTCGGCACCACCTGCTATGCCTGGACGCATCAGCCGCTGGGCGAACAGCAGAAGACACTGGAAACGCTTGAGAAGACGCGTTTCAACAAACTACGCATGGGCGTCTTTCCCAAGGACTATCCCTACAATGTCAACGAGGCGCTGCACGACGTCTATCAGAAGGGCAGTGACGGGAAATTCGACTTCGACCGGCCCAATCCCGAGAGTTTCCGGCATTTTGAAAACCAGGTGAAGGCGCTGGGGGAGATGGGGATCGAAGCCGATATCATCATCTTCCACCCCTACGACCGCTGGGGTTACTGCGACATGAGCGAGACGCAGGACTACGCCTATGTAAAATATCTCGCCGCGCGGCTTTCGGCCTATCGCAATGTCTGGTGGTCGCTCGCCAACGAGTATGACTTCCTGCTCAATACCAAGCCGATGCACCAGTGGGAGCGCTATTTTCATATCCTCGAAGAGAACGATCCCTATGGGCATCTGCGCTCGATCCACAATGGCGACCCGGAGGCCAATTACGATCATCGCAAGCCTTGGGTGACCCATGTCTGCATCCAGCACTGGGATGTGAAGCGGACCGGGGAATGGCGGCTGGCTTACGGAAAACCGGTGGTCAATGACGAGCCCGAATATGAGGGCAATATCATCCAGGTCTGGGGGAATATTTCCGCCGAGGAGCTGGTGCACCGCTTTTGGGTGACGGCAATGCGCGGCGGCTATACCGGGCACGGCGAGACCTTTTCCAATCCCGATGATCTCATCTGGTGGGCCAAGGGCGGGGAACTGCATGGCGAGGCCTGGAAGCGCATCGGCTTCCTCCGCGATCTCATGGAAGAAGACGCCAAGCACGGTTTCGAGCCGATCGATCCGCAGACGCGCTATCCGTGGAACCGTGTTTCAGGGGCGCGCGATGGCGACACGACGATTGTCTATTTTGGCGAGCACCAGCCGGTGATCTGGGCCTCGGGCCTGCCCAAGGACGATGGAAAATACCGGGTAGACCTGATCGATACCTGGAACATGACGGTGGAGCCGGCAAAGATCGTGCCGGCGCCGGCAAATCATCCGACGCGGCATGGGGCGGTGGTCGTGGCGCGCAAGCCCGACGCCGCCTTTGCGGTCGAACTGCCGGGGCGGCCGCATCTGGCCATTCGCATCCGGCCGGCATAGCGCTTTTCGTCGATAGATTCTCAACCACCAGCTGTCACCCCGGCGAAGGCCGGGGGGGCCACCGAGGTGGGGTTGGCACTGACGAAATGCTAAATCGTCGCGACCATGTCGAAGTCCAAAACGTTGAATCGTCTTGAAGGCAGACGGTTCAACAGGAGGACGAAACGATGAAGGTCACCCAGCATCTCTGGTTTGAAAAAGACATGGACGCGGCGATAAAATTCTATACGTCGCTGATTCCAGGCTCGAAGATCGAATGGGTCTCGGCCATTCCGGCTGATAATCCCAGCGGCCCGGCCGGCAGTGTCGGCATGGCCGCCTTCACCATTGGCGACCAGCGCTATATGGCGATCGAGGCGGGTCCGCTCGACCCCTTCAACCACAGTTTTTCGATTCTGGTCGAAGTCGACACCCAGGCCGAGATCGACCGGCTCTGGGATGCGCTGAAAGAGGGCGGCTCGACCGAGCAATGCGGCTGGCTGAAGGACCGCTGGGGCCTCTCCTGGCAGATTACCCCCAAGCGCCTGGGCGAACTGATGATGGACCCCGATCCGGCTGTGTCGAAACGCGTCACCGAGGCCATGCTGAAACAGGTAAAATTCGACATCTCGGCGCTGGAAGCGGCGGCGAGGGGCTGACCAAAGGCCCTGCCGCCGCTTGTGGCAAAATTAGTCGGCGGCAGGAATGAGCAAACCGCGCTGCACTGCGGGGCGGGCGAGGCCGCGTTCGAGCCATGCCGGCACGTTTTTGAGCGTGTGATAGGCGACGAGATCGCCCGCGCCATAAAAGCCGATGAGATTGCGGACCCAGCCCAGCGTCGCGATATCGGCGATGGAATAGTCGTCCATGATCCAGTCGCGGGTTTCGAGGCGCTTTTCCAGCACGTCGAGCAGCCGTCGCGATTCGGCGCTGTAGCGTTCGAGCGGGCGCTTGTCCTCAAATTCCCGCCCTGCGAATTTGTGGAAGAAACCGACCTGGCCGAACATCGGGCCGATGGCGGCCATCTGGAAAAACACCCACTGGATGGTCTCGTAGCGCAGCGCCGGGTCCTGGGGCAGGAATTTGCCGGTCTTTTCAGCCAGATACAAAAGAATGGCGCCCGATTCGAACAGCGCCAGCGGCTTGCCGCCGGGGCCGTTGGGATCGATGATTGCCGGAATCTTGCCGTTTGGATTGAGCGCGAGGAATTCGGGCGTCCAGGTCTCGTTCTTGCCGATCTGGATCGCATGCGCCTCATAGGGCAAGCCCGTTTCTTCGAGCATGATCGAGACTTTCACCCCATTGGGCGTCGGCCAGGAATAAAGCTGCAGGCGATCGGGATGCGCCGCCGGCCAGCGCTGGGCGATGGGGAATTGCGACAGGTCGGTCATGGCGTTCTCGTGTTTCAATGGCCTCAAGGGGCGCCAGCTAGATCGCGAGTCGGTCCATTGGGCAATGGGAACGCCATGCCTTGGAAAAACAAAAAGGGTCCCGAAGGACCCTTTGTTTCTCCCTAGGCTTGCCAACCTGGGAGAATTGGAGCGGGCGAAGGGATTCGAACCCTCGACCCTAACCTTGGCAAGGTTATGCTCTACCCCTGAGCTACACCCGCATCCGTGTCGCCGCGCCTTGAAGCGCTTCAACGAGGCGCTATATGCCTAATCATCAGACCGATTGCAACCCCAGTTCTTCGCTTTCATGTCATCTTGTTGAAAGCCTGTGGGAATGAGGACTTGCAACCGGGTTGAGGCGGGCGCAAAAAGGCCCGCGACTGCTCCCTCAATGCCCATTCGCGAGAGCTCTTTATGTCGATTTCCCTCAACGGCGCCGCCGGCGCTGCCCCGGCCGCTCCCGTCGGTCTCATCAGCGAATCCTCCGATGCCGGCTTCCGCGCCGATGTGCTCGAAGCCTCGCGCGATGTTCCGGTTCTCGTCGATTTCTGGGCGCCCTGGTGCGGTCCCTGCCGCCAATTGACCCCCGCGCTTGAAAAGGTGGTCAACGAAAAGGCCGGCAAGATCAAACTGGTCAAGATCAATATCGACGACCATCCCGGCGTTGCCGGACAATTGGGCGTGCAGTCCATTCCCGCGGTTTTTGCCTTCTCCGGCGGCCGTCCGGTCGACGGTTTCATGGGCGCCATGCCCGAAGGCGAAGTGCGCAAATTCGCCGACAAGGTGATTGCCGCAGCCCCCGCGGGCGCGCCGCCGGCCGATTCCATCGAAGCCCAGATTGCCGATGCGCTAAAAGTTGCGGAAGAAGCGTTTGCGGCCGGCGATCTCGGCCAGGCCGCGCAGATTTTCGGCATGGTCTTGCAACACTCTCCCGAAAACGAACTGGCCCTGATTGGTCTCTCGCGCGTTTATGTCGAGGCCGGTGAATTCGATCAGGCGCGGGCAACGCTCGATATGGTGCCCGAGGACAAGCGCAAGGGCGAAGCCTATACGACCATTGCCAATACCATTCGCCTCCAGGACGAAGCGTCCGGCCTGTCCGAATCGGCTTCGCTCGAGGCCGCAATTGCGGCGGACCCGGACAATCATCAGGCGCGGTTTGATCTGGCGGTCGTGCTCAACGCCGAAGGCAAGCGCGTCGAGGCGGCCGAGGCTCTGGTCGCCATCTTCAAGCGCGACCGCACCTGGAACGAAGACGGCGCGCGCAAGAAGCTGCTCGAATTCTTCGAGGCCTGGGGCGCCAAGGATCCGGCTACTCTCAAGGGCCGGCGCCTCCTTTCCGCGGCCCTTTTCTCCTAGGACTAAAAATATGCCGCAGCGCCCCACCAGCCCTGCCCAGGTGCCGGAACTGGTCCCGATCTTTCCGCTGAGCGGGGCGCTGCTGCTGCCCTATTCGCACCGGCCGCTCAATATTTTCGAGCCGCGCTATATCGAGATGGTCGATTTCGCGCTGTCGACCGATAGGTTGATCGGGCTGATCCAGCCCGAAGACGCGAGCGAAGAAAGCCCGGTTGGGCAAGTGCCGCTCCATAAGGTCGGCTGTCTTGGCCGGATGACGCATTTCGAGGAAAGCGGCGACGGACGCTATTTCGTCATTCTTGAAGGGGTGACGCGGTTTCGCATCCGCGAAGAACTGGACCGTGGCACCGCCTATCGCCAGGCGAAAATTTCCGTGGAAGGCTTTGAGGCTGATTTCATCCGCAATGATGGGGAAGCAGTGGTCGACCGGGTGCGGTTCGTCAAAATGATGCGCGACTATGCCGAATTCGCCAGCATCGATCTCAACTGGGAAGAGATCGAGCGCACCGGCACGGCGGATCTCGTCAATTTCTGCGCCATGGTTTCGCCCTACGGGCCGGCCGAAAAGCAGGTACTGCTCGAAGCGCAGACGCTCAACGACCGGGCGGAAACGCTGATCGCCATGACCGAATATGAAATGGCCGGCGGCGGCAAAGGCGCCGTGCCGCTCAACTGATGGCGGAAACCCCGGCCGATCCCCGCCACATCGTCGACCGGCAGGTGCTCGAAATGCTGGTCTGTCCGCTGACCAAGACGCGGTTGACGCTCTCGGGCGACCACAAGGAACTGATCTCAATTGCCGCGCGGTTGGCTTTTCCCATTGTGCAGGGCGTGCCGCTATTGAGTCTCGAAGAAGCGCGCAATGTCGAGCCGGAAGAGTTGCAGACGCTTTCGCGCCAGCCGCACTAGATCGGCAGGCCGCTCAAGAGTTTTGGGCCGTTTTGCGAGACGCCCGCGGCGGCGCGGATCATCGCGTCCTTGAGCGGACCGGCGCGATCGACCAGCCCGAGGCCGAAATCGCGGATGGCGCGCACGGGGGCGACATCGTTGGAAAAGAGCCGGTTCATGCCATCGGTCACCATGACCATGCTGGCCGTATCGAGGCGGCGCCAGGCCTGATAGCGGGCGAGAACATCGTTGCTGCCGTGATCGAGCCCGAGGCGAATGGCATCGACGATCACTTCGGCCAGCGCCGCGACATCCTTCAAACCGAGATTGAGTCCCTGCCCGGCGATGGGGTGGACCACATGGGCCGCATCGCCGACCAGCGCCAGACGCGGCCCGACGAAATCGCGGGCGATCTGCAGGCGCAGCGGAAACCCCATCAATTTGTCTTCGAGCGTGACGGCGCCGAGGCTTGACCCCATGACGGCCTCGATTTCGAGGGCCAGTTGGTCGCTGTCCATGGCGAGGAATGCCTTGGCGTTCTCGCTTGTCTCGGTCCAGACGAGCGAGGAGCGATTGCCCTTGAGCGGGAGGCTCGCAAAGGGGCCGGAGGGTCGGAAATGTTCGTAGGCGACCCCGTCATGGGCCAGCTCATGCGCGATGGTCGCAACGAGCCCGGTCTGGTGATAGTCGTGGCCCGATGTCGTAATGCCGGCGCGCTGGCGCAGCGCCGATTGCGCGCCGTCCGCAGCAACGATCACAGGCGCGACGATTGTCCGTCCATCGGCAAGGGTGAGCCGGCCTTCCGACCAATCGGCAATGTCGGCGGGGGCGATGACGGTGACGAGGCCGCCCATGGCCCCGAGGAGGGCTGCCTGACTTGCCGTATTAGGCACCATATGGGCAAAGGCCTCGCCGGGCGCGACCTCGCCGTCAAATTGCAGAAAAAGCGGACGCGCGATGTCGCCACTGCCCGAATCGGTAATGCGCATGGCGGTGATCGGCTGGGACTGCGCCTCCATCTCCCCCCAGACGCCGAGCGCGTCGAAAACCCGGCGCACACCTGCGGCGATCGCCGAGGCGCGATTGTCTTTGGGGACGCTCAGCGGCCGGCGGTCGATGAGAGCGACCCGCATGCCGCGCATGGATTGAACCAGCGCCAGCGCCAGGGTCATGCCCACCGGCCCGCCGCCAACAATTGCCACGTCGAAATGCTCCGGTGCCGCTGCGCTCATCGCCGTCTCCTTGCGTCTTTCATTCATTGTCGGGCGCAGGGCGCTCCGGTGCAAGTGCGCCCAATGCCGCGGCGTCAATTGTGGTGTTTAAAAAACAGGCAAATATCGGTTCGTGCGCACAAAAAAGCGGCGCACTTCTGCCCAAATGCGAGTCGCTGCTTCGCGGTCTCTGGTTAAGCCATTGTAAAAGTGGCGAAAATCCGTGCCCTTTGGTTTGGCACGGCACTTGAATTCATGTCGCCATACCGAAACGCGCCGGAGCGGCGCCAAAGGGGGTCAAATGAAACTGGTGGTTGCCATCATAAAGCCGTCGCGGCTGGAAGAGGTCCGGCAGGCGCTCAATTCTCTCGACGTTCACGGCATGACCGTGACCGAGGTGAAGGGCTACGGACGTCAGAAGGGTCATTCGGAAATCTATCGCGGCACCGAATATGCCGTGCATTTCCTGCCCAAGCTGAAGCTCGAAATCGCTGTCGATGACAGCCTCGCCGACCAGGTGAGCAATGCCATTCGCGACTCGGCCCAGACCGGCCGCATCGGCGACGGCAAGATTTTCGTGCTCGATCTGCTCGCGGTCACCCGTATTCGCACCGGTGAAACCGGCGCGTCCGCCCTCTAGGCCCTTCCCCAACTGGAGACAAGAACAATGAAGATGTCCAAACTCTTGGGGAGTGCTGCGCTGGCCTCCCTGCTGCTGGCCCTTCCGGCCTTTGCCCAGGACGCGGCGCCCGAAGTTGCCGCTGCTGCCGAGGAAGTCGCCACCATCGATACCGGCGATACCGCCTGGATGATCGTTTCGACCCTGCTCGTCATTCTGATGACCATCCCGGGCGTTGCTCTGTTCTACGGCGGCCTCGTCCGCGGCAAGAACGTCTTGTCCGTCGTCACCCAGGTGTTCGGCGCCTTCTCGATGATCGCCCTTCTCTGGGTGGCCTATGGCTATTCGCTGGCCTTCTCGGGCCCGTCCGAAGGCGGTATCTCGGCCTTCATCGGTGACTTCTCCAACCTCTTCTTGGCCAATGTGACCCCTGATTCGGTTTCGGGCACGATCCCCGAACTGGTCTTCGTGGTCTTCCAGCTGACCTTTGCCTGTATCACGGCGACCCTGGTCGTTGGCGGCATTGCCGAGCGCATGAAGTTCGGTGCGGTCATGGCGTTCCTCGCCATCTGGTTCACCTTCGCCTATCTGCCGATAGCCCACATGGTGTGGTCGGGTGCGGGCCTGTTCTTCAACATGGGCGCCCTCGACTTTGCCGGCGGCACCGTCGTGCATATCAACTCCGGTGTGGCCGCTCTCGTCGCCGCCATCGTGCTCGGGCCACGTCTTGGCTACATGAAGGAGCCGATCGCTCCGCATAACCTGATCTTCGTGTTCATCGGCGCTTCGCTCCTCTGGGTTGGCTGGTTCGGCTTCAACGCTGGTTCGGCACTCGGGGCCAATGGCCTTGCGGCTCAAGCCTTCCTCAACACCATCACTGCGCCTGCCGCTGCCGCCATTGCCTGGGCCGTCGGCGAAAAGATCACCCGTGGCCATGCTTCGGCCCTGGGCTTTGTTTCGGGCGCCGTTGCCGGTCTCGTGGCCATCACCCCGGCCGCCGGCTTTGCCGGTACCTTCGGCTCGATCGTTCTGGGTGCCGTCACCGGTTTCGTCTGCCTCTGGGCCGTCGTCACCCTCAAGCCGATGCTCAAATATGACGACTCGCTCGACGTGTTCGGCATCCACGGCGTGGGCGGCATTGTCGGCGCCATCGGCACGGCCATCGTCGCTGACCCGGCTCTGGGCGGCTTTGGTGCCGAGGGCTACGCCATGGGCGGCCAGCTGGTCACCCAGTTCCTGGCCGTTATCGTTGCCATCGTCTGGTCCGGTGTCGTGGCCCTGGTTGCCATGCTCATCGTCAAGGCCATCTTCGGCGGTGCTCGCGTCAGCGAGGCCGGCGAAAGCGATGGTCTCGATCTCACGAGCCACGGCGAACGCGCCTACAACTGATCCCTCCCCGGCAGGCGGCGCTTCGGTGCCGCCTGCCAACGCTTTCTCGCGGTGTGCGGCCTGCTTCCTCTTGGCCCGCCACAGAGGCTTCCCACGCACAATGGTGGGCCGCACTCCCTGGGAAAGCTTAGCGGACGAAGCAGAAATTTCTCGTTCTGATGATGCTCTGGTCGATGGTTAGCACGAGATTAACCACCTCGCTCTAGCATGGCAGGCGATACGGGGACCGCGAATGGGTCGTGTCCCCCGAACAGTAATGCGTGTCATGCCCAGCCATCCCGTTCCGACGCTCGATGATGTTCGCCCCGTGCCGCCGCGTGGGTCTGCCCGCCAAAAGGCGCAGGCCATGCCTAAGCCCGCGCCGGTTATCGCCATCCGCATTCCGCTCAGAATCGCCGGCATGGTGCTCTTGGGCGTCGTCACGATCCTGCTGCTCTCGCTGAGCTCCTGGTCGGTCGATGACCCCTCGCTTTCCTATGCCACGGGCAAGATTGCGGAAAACTGGCTCGGTTATCCCGGCGCCGTCATTGCCGATCTGGTTTTTCAGTTCCTCGGGCTTGGCGGCATTGTCGCCATCGTGCCGCCGGCGCTCTGGAGCTGGGCGCTGCTGCGAAAACGCCGGCTGACCCATGTCGTGCTGCGCAGCCTCTCCTGGCTCGGCGCTATCCTGCTTTCGACCGGGGTTTTTTCGTTCCTGCCGACCCCGGCAAGCTGGCCGCTGCCGACCGGACTCGGTGGGCTTGCGGGCATGCTCTTCACCAATCTTGCCGCCATGATCGCCGGCGCCGACCCACAGCCGATCACCGGCGCGCTTTTCGCCGTCATCATCGCCGTACCCGCTTTTGCGCTTCTCTGGATCGCCATGGGCCTTGGCACCTCCGTGCCCGCCATGCCGGCCAAGGGCTCCCGCAAATCGGCGCAGGTTGAGGAAGACGACGAGCGCGAAGCCAATCCGCTGATGGAAGTGGCGCTCGGCGCCGTGGTGCATATGGGCTATTCCATGCGCACCGCCTGGCGCCGTGCCCGTGCCGCCCAGGCGGCCCGCCACGAGGAAGAGGAAGAATGGCGCGAGCACGGCCAGGAGCCGGACCTCGACGTTTCCGTCACCTCGCGCGGCCCCGGCGCCGAAGAGCCGGCTTTTGCGCCCACCCAGCGGCGTATTCATGCCCCGGTCGAGCCGGCTTTCGAAGCCTCGCCCGTGGTATCGCCGCGCATCAATGCGGGTCCGGCTTATGGCGAAACCGAAATCGATTATCCCGACGAAGCCGAGGATGATTCGATCCCCTTCGAGCCGGACATGCCGATCGCCCAGCACCCGGCCGTGGCCAATCATACCCAGCGCGGCGATTCGCGCTTTCAGCCGGTCGATCACACCGCCCCGCGCGTTACCGCGCCCGCGCCCCGCCCGGCACAGGGCCAGCGCCAGTTCCGCGAAGCCCAGCCGAGCCTCCTCGATGAGCCGCAAGGCTTTGAGCTGCCGGCGCTGAGCCTGCTTGCCGAACCCAAGCGCTCCGGACCCTCGGCCGAGCATGCGCCCGAACGGCTCGAAGCGATGGCGCGCCGTCTCGAAGAGGTTTTGAGCGACTTTGGCGTCAAGGGCGACATCATCAATGTCCGCCCCGGCCCGGTCGTCACCCTGTTCGAGCTGGAGCCGGCTCCCGGGATCAAGTCCTCACGCGTCATTTCGCTGGCCGACGATATTGCCCGCTCCATGTCGGCCATTTCCGCCCGCGTCGCTGTGGTGCCGGGCCGCAATGCCATCGGCATCGAACTGCCCAACCAGACGCGCGAAACCGTCTATTTCCGCGAAATGCTGGCCTCGTCCGACTTCGAGAAGATGAAGGGCAAGCTGCCGATCTGCCTCGGCAAGACCATTGGCGGCGAGCCGATCATCGCCGATCTCGCGCGCATGCCGCACTTGCTGATCGCCGGTACCACCGGCTCGGGCAAGTCGGTGGGTATCAATACCTTCATTCTCTCGCTGCTCTACCAGATGACGCCCGAGCAGTGCCGCATGATCATGATCGATCCCAAAATGCTCGAGCTCTCGATCTATGATGGCATTCCGCATCTGCTCACCCCGGTCGTGACCGACCCGCAAAAGGCCGTGGTGGCGCTCAAATGGGCCGTGCGCGAGATGGAAGATCGCTATCGCAAGATGAGCAAGATCGGGGTGCGCAATATCGA
The DNA here is from genome assembly GCF_001427875.1 of Devosia sp. Root685. Lineage (GTDB taxonomy): Bacteria > Pseudomonadota > Alphaproteobacteria > Rhizobiales > Devosiaceae > Devosia. The sequence goes on from NZ_LMHK01000003.1 coordinate 132,122, forward strand.
TGGTTTCAACCAGCGCGTCTCGGAAGCGGCCAAGGAAGGCCGCACCATCAGCCGTACCGTGCAGACCGGCTTTGATCGCGAAACCGGCGAGGCGATCTACGAGAGCGAAGAATTCGATCTCGCACCGCTCCCCTATATCGTCGTGATCGTTGACGAAATGGCCGACCTGATGATGGTTGCCGGCAAGGACATCGAAGGCGCCATTCAGCGCCTTGCCCAGATGGCCCGCGCCGCCGGCATCCATATCGTCACCGCCACCCAGCGCCCCTCCGTCGACGTCATCACCGGCACGATCAAGGCCAATTTCCCCACGCGTATCTCGTTCATGGTGACCAGCAAAATCGACTCGCGCACGATTCTGGGCGAGCAGGGCGCCGAGCAGCTCCTGGGCAATGGCGACATGCTCTATATGGCCTCGGGCGGCCGCACCAAGCGCCTCCATGGCGCCTTCGTGTCGGACAACGAGGTCGAGGCGGTGGTCAATCATCTCAAGAGCCAGGGCGCCCCGGATTATCTCGATTCGGTCACCGCCGACGAAGACGAAGGCGGCATGGATGCCGGCGGGTCCGGCGGGGGCGACGATTATGCGGGCTCGGGCGACGAGCTCTATGACAAGGCCGTGCATGTCGTTCTCACCGACAAGAAGGCCTCCACCTCCTATGTGCAGCGGCGCCTGGCCATCGGCTACAACAAGGCGGCAACGCTGATCGAGCGCATGGAACGCGAGGGCGTCATCAGCCCGGCCAACCATGCCGGCAAGCGCGAAATCCTGGTCGGGAACAATGCCGACGGCTACTAGGTAGTTTTACTAATGAATTGAAAAGCCTCGGTTTTGCGCCGAGGCTTTTGCTTTTGGTGGGCGGAGCGTCTACCCCCACCTAACCTCCCCCTGCAGAGGGGGAGGGACGCATTGAGTTTGCCGCGATGGTGGTGAGCCACCGGCAGATCCCTCCCCCTTCAGGGGCTTCGAACCGGCCGCAGGCAAAATTGCGCCAGTGGCGCAATTTTAGGCGAGAAGGCCGCGAGGGCTACGCCCGAGTGGCTAGCCAGGTGGGGGTCTTGTTCAGCAGGTGAGTGGGTCCGCTACGGCTTCGAACTGGCGCGGACCGGCCCAGCCGGGCTCTTGTTTTTTCGGCGTATCGACGATCCGCACGATGAGCGTGCATGCGCCAGAGCGCACCGAATAGATATCGGGCTCGCTCGTCTCGATGGCGTCGATGAGGTTGCCGATGCCCAGAACCTCGGTCGCGACGTTCAGGACGGCGGCAAATTCGGCGCTTCGCTGGTATTGCGGTGGCAGGGCCGCGAAGGCTGGCAGCGTCGTCCCAAAAAGCAGCGTTAAGCACATCACCAATTTGCGCATTGTCGTCCCCCTCCGGCCGGTGGAACTTTCCACCTCTTGCCGCAATTGCTTCCTAGGTTAGTTTATCAGACTAAAAACCCAGCGAGGATATCCCGCCGATGATTCGCCGCCATGCTCTCCTTCTTGGTGTTGCCGCCGTTTTGGCTCCCATCGTGCCGGCCCTGGCTCAGGGACGGACACTGACGCCAGAAGAGCAGCAGCTCATCACCGAGATCAACACGCATAATTCGGCAATCCGCACCATGGTGGGCCGGTTTCTCCAGATCGACACCAATGGCGGGCGCACCGAAGGCACGTTCTTCCTCGAACGGCCGGACAAGGTGCGCTTCCGCTATAATCCGCCCAGCCGGGAAGAAATCGTCTCGGTGGGCCGTGGCTTCTACGTGCTCAACCGGCAGGAAGAGACTTATTACGCCTATCCGCAGGACACGATCCCGTTGCGCCAGTTCTTGGGCGATCAGATCAACCTCATGAATGCCAATGTGATCGATGTCACGACCTCGGACGGCTATATGGCCATTACCATCATCGACGAGACGGTGGCCGGCACGGTGCAGGTGTCGCTGATTTTCGACGTCGAGACCAAGGACCTGGCGCAGTGGAGCCTGGTTGAGCCCAGCGGCTCGGAGCTGACCTTTTCGCTTTATGACGTCGAAAAGGGCGTCGAAATTCCGCGCTCGTATTTTTCGATTCCAGCGACCTATAAGGGCGTTGATCCCTCGACGCGGCGGTAAGAGATCGACACGTGAAATGAAAAAGCCCTCCGTTAGGAGGGCTTTTGTTTCAGTAGTCCTCATGGTGAGGTGCTTTGCGCAGCAAAGCCTCGAACCACGAGGACGTGGCAGGGAAACATCGGGGCACGCCCCCGCCCTTCGAGGCTACGCTGCGCTCCGCGCCTCAGGATGAGGGCTACTGAGCAAGGTCATGGGCTTTAGGGGCTATCGCCCGAAGAAATAAATCCCCACCAGCCCAAAGATACCCACAGCAATGCGCCACCAGGCGAAGGGGGCGAAACCGTAGCGGGAGACGAAGTTGAGGAGGTAGCGCACGACGATCGCGCCGACGACGAAGGCGGCGGCAAAGCCCACGGCGACATTGAGGGCAATGGACGCGTCGATCAGGTCGCGGCTCTTGTAGAGGTCATAGCCGAAAGCGCCGACCATGATGGGGAGAGCGACGAAAAACGTGAACTCGGCCGCCGCGCGCTTGGAGGCGCCAAAGAGCATGCCGCCGACAACAGTCGAGCCGGAACGCGAAACACCGGGGATCAACGAGATCATCTGGAATAGACCGATGATCGCCGCCAGGTGCCAGGGAAAAGTGTAGATATCGTCGTACTTTGGTTGCAACTTCAGGCGATCGACCACAAGGAGGACAAAGCCGCCGATGAGCAGCGACCAGCAGATCAACGCCGCTGATTCCCAAAGGTCACCCTGGATGAAATCGCGCAGGAGCACCCCCGCGATCACCGCCGGGACGCAGGCGATAACCACCGTGAGAGCGAACTGCCAGGCATAGGCCTTGCCGGTCAGAGCATCGCGAATGAGCATGCCCAATTTGGCGAAATAGACCGTGACCACAGCAAGAATTGCGCCCAATTGGATGAGCACAACGAAGGTCGCCGGCTGGGTCAGGCCGAAGAAATGACCTGCTAACAAAAGGTGACCAGTGGAGCTGACCGGTAGGAATTCGGTAAGGCCTTCCAGAATTCCCAGAATAAGGGGCACAAAAAGACCTTGATCCGCGTTCATCTGATCTCCTAACTCGTCTCTTGGGCCGTTTTGCCCCCTCTCTTAACGGTGTTCGTCTACCGCGCCAAGCGAGGGACCAAGCAAGGCAGCTTCGCGTCAACCGGGGCCCCTTCATGCCGACACTCGTGCACCATCCTCTCGATCCCGCCTCGCGGCTTATTCGGCTCATGTGTGCCGAATATGGCGTGCCGCTGGACGTGGAGGAGATCAAGCCCTGGCTGCGTGAACCGCATCTGCTGGACCTCAACCCTGCGGCAACCTTGCCTATCCTGGTGACCGACGATGAGGTGCCGATCATCGGCATTCTCGCCTCGATCCATGTTGTGGAAGATATCTACACCCTTGAAACCGTTGGCGGTTTGATGCCGACCCATCCGCTTGATCGCGCCGAAATGTGGCGGCTGGTCGAATGGATGCTGGTCAAATTCAACGACGAAGTGACGCGCTATCTCGTTGAGGAAAAAATCGCCAAACGCGATCTCAAGGGCGCGACGCCCGAACCCTCGGTTTTGCGGGCGGCCAAGGCCAACCTTGCCGAGCATATGCTCTATTTCAACTGGCTGCTGGCAAGCCGCAAATGGCTGGCCGGCGAAGAGATGACGCTGGCCGATTTTGCCCTGGCCGCGCATTTGTCCACGCTTGATTATCTCGGCGATATCGATTGGTCGAAGGCCGCCGAGACGCGCGACTGGTATTCGCGGCTGAAATCGCGCCCGGCCTTCCGGACCCTCCTCAACGACCGCGTCGTTGCCATGCCGCCGAGCAAGGGATATGCCGACCTCGACTTTTAGGGCCGGGGATAGATTATGCGCACGTTCTTTTTCGGCCTTGGCTATTCGTCGCAGGCGAGTGCGCAACTCATGCAAATGAGTGGCGAGTTCGCTAGCACACTGGGAACAGTGAGAACGTCGGACAAGGCCAATCGGTTAACAAAAAGCGGTCTTTCCGCAGTCGTCTTCGACGGCACTGCGCCGGGGCCCGACGTAGCCGCAGTGCTGCGGGATAGCACGCATGTGGTGGTCTCGATCGCGCCCGACGAAACCGGCGATGTGGTGTTGCGCCACCATCGTGCCGATCTCGACGCCATGCCCAATTTGCAATGGCTCTGCTATTATTCCACGGTCGGGGTCTACGGGGATTTCGGCGGCGCCTGGATCGACGAATCAGCGCCGCTGAGCCCGCGCAATCTGCGCTCGGGCGTGCGCGCCAGCGCCGAAGAAGAGTGGATCGACTATGCGCGGGCACGCGGTGTGCCGCTCTGTATTCTGCGCCTCGCCGGCATCTATGGGCCGGGACGCTCGAGCTTTGACAAATTGGCCGATGGCACGGCGCGGCGGGTGATAAAACCGGGGCAGGTATTCAATCGCATCCATGTGGAAGACATTGCCCGCGTAACCATGCTGGCGACGGAGCGGCGGCTCGACGGGATTTTCAATCTCGCTGACGATGCGCCGGGACCGCCCCAGGATCTCATTACTTATGCGGCCGAAAAGATGGGCGTGGAGCCGCCGGCCGAGGTGGATTTCGAGACGGCCGAGATGACGCCGATGGCGCGCAGTTTTTATCGCGACAATAAGCGGGTTTCGAACAGGGCGATCAAGCAAGCGCTGGGGATCGAACTGCTTTATCCCAACTATCAAGCCGGGCTCGAAGCCATCTGGAAGGCGTTTCGATGAGCGTCAAACCCGCAAAGTCTGCACCTGAGCGGATCGTGCTCGAAGGGCGATATGTGCGATTGGAGCCGCTGGACAGGCGCCATGCGGCGGACTTGCTGGCCGTTTCCACGATGGAAGGCGGCGCCGAGCGCTATCGCTGGCTTTTTAGCAACGCGCCGGTGAGCGTGGCGGACATGGAAGCCCGCATCGAGGAGGCCAATGCCGGGACCGACCCCGCCTATGTGGCCATCATCGACAAAGCCAGTGGCAAGGCACTGGGCCAGCAGGGCTGGATGCGCATTCGCCCGGAACACGGCTCCATCGAGATCGGCGGGGTCTATTGGGGACTGCCCATGGCGCGCACGCAAATGGCGACCGAGGCGCTCTATCTCTTTGCGCGCCATGCCTTTGATGACCTCGGCTATCGGCGTTTCGAGTGGAAATGCAATGATCGCAACGAGCCCTCGAAGGCCGCGGCGACGCGCTTTGGCTTCAAGCATGAGGGCGTGTTTCGCCAGGACATGATCATCAAGGGCGAGAGCCGCGATACGGCCTGGTTCTCGATTGTGGACGGCGAATGGCCGGCACTGCGGGCCGAATATGAGCGCTGGCTGAGCCCCGACAATTTTGATGATGCCGGGCAGCAGAAGAGCCGGCTTGCGACGCGGTGAAGCTGTTTCATCTCAGCGATGATCCCACTATTGCCCGCTTCGAGCCCCGGCCCTCGGCCTATACCGCCGAGCCGGTGGTCTGGGCGATTTCGGACCAGCGGATTGCGAACTACCTACTGCCACGCCATTGCCCGCGCGTGTGCTTTCGCGCCGGGCCGGAAAGCCTGGGCGCGGATATTGAGCGGTTTCTCAGTGACGAAACCGCGGTGATTGCTATCGAGGCGGATTGGCGGGTGCGGGTGCAGAATGAAAAGCTGCATCGCTATGTCATGCCCAAAGACGGCTTCGTGCTGCAGGACGAGGGCGCGGGCTATTGGGTGTCCTATGGCGCCATAGAACCGCTGGCGATGGAGGTTTTGGACGATCTGCCGGGGGCGATTGCGGCCGAAGGTGTGACGCTAAAAGTGCTGCCGTCGCTGTGGGCGCTTCATGATGGGGTGAAAGCGTCGAGCCTGATGTTCTCGATGATCCGGATGCGGAATGCGGGGGCGCGATAGTATCGCGCGGGCTGCACCACCCCCTCCCATCCTCCCCCATCAAGGGGGAGGTGTTGCATCCAGTGTTTGCCAACATCTCGGGTCGACCACTGTCTCTTCACCTCCCCCTTTGATGGGGGAGTGTTTACTTTGGACTTCGCTGGTTCATCCTCTTTCACCGCGTCATTCCCGCGAAAGCGGGAATCTCTGTTTCGGTGCAAGGGGATTCCCGCTTTCGCGGGAATGACGCCGAGGTTGTTAAGAGCGCTGAGCAGTCCAAAGTAAACAGTCCCCTTGATGGGGAGGGCGGGAGGGTGTGTCTACGGCATCATCCCCAGCACTGCCTGCCGCAACCTTTCCAGATCTCCCTCACGACTGAGCCTATGGTCCCCGTCGGGGATCAGCGTGAACGTGACGGGATCGTGGAGGATGTGCGTCAGCAGCTTTTGCGCATGGGCGGGGGGCACGTCCGGGTCTTGGCCGCCTTGGAGGATATGGACGGGGCAGCCGGTTTCGATGACGCGGCCGAAGAGCTGGTGGTTCTCGCCGTCCTCGAGCAGGGTTTTGGTATAGCGATAGTCGCCGTCGCCATATTGGCTCAGGCGCTCGACAAAGCCCTGTTCGGCAAGGGCGGAAAACTGTTCGGGCGTGAAGCGGGTGGGGATGAGGTCGCGTGTCGCATCGACCGCCGGGGCGATGAGGATCAGGCCCAGCAAACGCTTTTCGCCGGTTTCGAGCAGATGCCGGGCGAGGAGCAAGGCGAGCCAGCCGCCCATCGAGGAGCCGATAACGATTTGCGGTCCGTGGGTCTGGTTGAAGACCGCGATGGTTTCTTCGAGCCAGCGGGTGATGGTGCCGTGGTCGAATTCGCCCCCCGACTCGCCATGGCCGGAATAATCGAATCGCGTCACCTCAAAGCCCATCTCGGCGCCAAATGTGTCGAGGGCGCTGGCTTTGAGCCCGGTCATTACCGAGCGGAAACCATTGAGCCAGAAAAGTCCCGGGGTTTTTCCGGGGCGCTGGACATAGGCGATATTGCGGTGCTTTTCAGCTTCGCCAATGCTAAGGAACTGTGAGGGAAGGGAAGTCACGCGGAACTCTTTGGCCGTTTGCGATCTTTACCGGCAAACGAATAAGCGTTCCCCGGGCGCAACACCGGGAAAATCAGCATATCCGGCTGTTGACTTCTTAACCCGCTAACACGATTTTAGGCCCGAATTCACCCCCTCGCTTGAATAGCACAAGGAACGCTTGCCATTCGTCGTCCAATGAGACCAACGGCGCCCCAAAAAGATGGGCCGCTTGCCAATGAGGACATTACCAGCCCCGACGTCCAGCTTATCGATGCCGAAGGTGAAAACCGCGGCATAGTTTCAACGCGCGTCGCGCTTGCAGAAGCGCAGGAAGCCGGGCTCGACCTCGTGCTGATCGCCGCGAACTCTGCTCCGCCGGTCGCCAAGATGCTCGATCTTGGCCGTTTCAAATATGCTGCCCAGAAAAAGGCGGCCGAAGCGCGCAAGAAGCAGAAGGTCATCGAAGTCAAGGAAGTTCAGCTCCGGCCGAACATCGATACCCATGACTACGAGACCAAGATGAAAGCTGTGCAACGGTTCCTGGGCGAAGGCGACCGCGTGAAAGTGACGATGCGTTTCCGTGGCCGCGAAATGGCGCACCAGGACATCGGCATGTCGCTGCTCGTCAAGGTCAAGGAGCAGATGGAAACCATCGCCAAGGTGGAAAGCCAGCCCCGCTCCGAAGGCCGCCAGATGGTCATGGTGCTGGCGCCCAAGTAAGGCGACGGTATCTGTGGAATTGAAGAAGGCGGGCTTTTGGGCCCGCCTTTTTTGTTTTTTGGAGGTTCTACCTTCACGCCCCCCACCGGCTGTCATCCCGGCGAGGGCCGGGATCCATCTTGAGATCTCAGGATGGGCCCCGGCCTTCGCCGGGGTGACAATCGAGTGTGTGGCGGCGTCTGTGTCGAGCCGAGGATCAAACGCTCAGCCAGGCCGGCGCAATCGACGTGCCGCGGCCGAGGCCGTAGCCGAAGCGGATGTTGAGCATGCCGAGAGGTTCGAGGAGGCGGGCGGCGTCGAGCGTGCCGGTTTTTTCGACGGCAAAGCCGGCATTCTTGACCAGCGTTTCGACCTTTTCGAGGGCAGCGTCTTCGCCGGCGAGGAAAACGGGCACATTGGCCGTGTTGTCGCGGGGGGCGGCAAAGAGGCTGGCAAAGATGGTGTTGAAGGCCTTGACGACCTTGGCGCCGGGGGCGGCCTTCTGGATTTCTTCGGCAGCCGAGGTGTCAAAGCCGAAGGCAAGACCCGAAAAGTCCGGCTTTACCGGATTGGAGATATCGACGACCACCTTGCCATCCAGCGCCCCCGATTTTGCCAGCGCCAGCGCTGCGTCATAGGGCAGGGCGAGGATGACGGTATCGGCAGCGGCGATGGCGGCGTCGACGGACGCGCTCTTGGCGCCGATGTCCTGAGCGAGGGTCGTCGCAGCGGCTTCATTGCGGGCGGCGAGCACCAGATTGCCGTTGCCGGCAAGACGGCGGGCGAGGCCCGAACCCATATTTCCAAGACCGATGATTGCGGTGGTCATTTCTTCTCTCCGTGTGGCGGTTTCGATGAGAGGAAAATAGGGCTGGACGATTGCAACGTGAATGTCTTCAATGGTTGGAAGAGAAGTTCAAAAAAGTATCGAATGGTCGACCTCGTCAATTTGCGCACCTTTGTGACCGCGGCAACCTCAGGCAGCTTTTCCAAGGCTGCGGGGCGGCTCAACGTGTCGCCGGCCATGGTGGGGCGGCGCATCCTGGCGCTCGAAGCGGACTATGGCGTCAAACTGATCGAGCGCACGACGCGCAGCCAGCGGCTGACCGAGACGGGGCAGGCGTTTCTCGCCAAGGCGCTAAAAATCCTCGAGGAGGTGGAGCAGCTCGACGATATCGCCCATCCGCAGGCGGAGGATCTGGTCGGGCATATCAGGATCAGCGGCTCGACGACGCTGGGCGTCAAATTGCTCACCCCGGCTCTGGCGCGTTTTACCAATGCGCATCCTGCCGTTTCGGTGGAAATGACGCTGCTCGATCGCAATGTGGATCTGGTGGCCGAGGGGTTTGATCTGGCGTTTCGCATTGGCAATCTGAAGCCGTCGAGCCTGATCGCGCGGCGCATCGGCACCTATGATTTTGCTTGCTGCGCCTCGCCCGATTATCTGCGGCGCGCGGGGACGCCGGGCCATCCCGATGAATTGGGTAGGCATCGCTGCGTCATCAGCCTCAACCTTTCGCCGCGCGACCATTGGAGCTTTTGGGACGCTGGGGGGCGCGAGGTTTCGGCGGCGGTGAAGGGCAATTTTGGGGTCGATAATGGCGAGGCCATGCGCGCGGCGGCGCTGGAAGGCGTTGGGCTCGCCTATGCGCCGCGGGTGCTGGTGGAGGGAGATTTGGCCAGCGGCAGGCTGGTCGAGGTGCTTACGGGCTGGAAGAAACTCGCGCTGCCCATTCACGCGGTCTATCCCTCGCGCCAGTTCGTGCCGCGAAGATTGGCAGGGGTGATTGAGTGGGTGGCGCGGGAATTGCGGGAGCTTCAGTAGGCAATCTCGGAAAACTGCGCGTCGCGCGCGTCGTAGATAAGCGCCCGGCCGATCAGCGGCGTGCCGGTGCCGGTGATCAGTTTGATCGCTTCCATGGCCATGAGCGTGCCGATGACGCCGGTGACGGGCCCCAAAATGCCGTTGAGTTCGCAGGAGGGGAGGCTGTCGTCGTCGGCATCCTCGGAAAAGAGCGCGTCGTGGCGGGGGCCGCCGAGATGGGGGGCGAAGACGGTGACCTGGCCGGAAAACATCGAGACGGCGCCGGAGACGAGGGGCTTTTGCTGGGCTGCTGCTGCGGCGGCCACGAGGCGGCGGGTGACGAGATTGTCGGTGCCGTCGAGGACGAGATCGTAGGGCGCAAGAATATCCGCCGCATTGGCTGCGGTGACGGCCTCGGGGATGGCGTCTACGACCACGTGTGGATTGAGATTTTCCGCAAAACTTTTGGCGCTGTCCGCCTTTAGCGTGCCCAGGCCGGCCGTTGTGTGGACGATCTGGCGCTGCAGATTGGAAAGGGACACGCTGTCGGGATCGACAATGCCGAGCCGGCCGATCCCTGCCGCGGCGAGATAGGCGAGAGCCGGGCTGCCGAGGCCGCCGGCGCCGACAATGAGCACGCTGGCCGCCTTCAGTTTTTGCTGGGCGGTGCCACCAAACCCCTTGAGGACGAGGTGGCGCGCATAGCGGCGGGTTTCCTCGGGTGAAAGGGGAGAATCAGAAGGCAAGTGGCACCGCGAGGAAGCGGCGATCGGGGCCTTCAAAGCCGCCGCGCGTATAGGAGACGATGACGACGCCTGCGTGTTGCGACGCACCGATCCCCGGCACGAGCACGGCATAGGGCCGATAGGTGTATGGGCAGCTGCGCGAGCCCGGCAGGGTGTCCCCATCGCGGTGGAGACTTCTGGTTTCTTTGCCATCGAAGACGGTCAGTTCAAAGCCAAGCGGAGGATTGCCGAAATAGCCGGCGCAATCCTCGGAGGAGGTTGCGGCAAAGGTCGAGATTTCGAGCTGGTAGCTCGCGGTCTCCATCCCTGGACCCGGAATTGGGAACATGAAGGCGAGCCGGGCCGGATCTTCCTCGATTTCGCCATCGGCATTGAGCGCGGCGATTTCGGCGGGCACGAAGATCTTGTTATCGGCGATGAATTTCAGCGCCTCGCTATTGGCCTTCGAGCGGATGGCGAGGAGGTTTTCGCTGTCGTCGCCCTCCTCGGCCTGGGCGCGGATCGGGGTGCCATCGAGCCAGGAGTCGTTTTCGAGGTCGATGACGAAAATATTGGAATAGGCCGAACCAGAACCGTCCTGGATGCCGAATTCCTCGAAGGCGAAATATTTGGCATCGGGCGAAAAGCCGATGAAGTCGATCAAGGCCCGGTCACCCGCCAGAGCGGGTGAGGCCATCAGGCCAAAAAGCCCAAAAACACTAGCGACCCGTCGAGCCAAAACCACCAGAGCCGCGTTCGGTTTCATCGAGTTCCTCCACTTGGCCAAAGATCGGCTGCACCACGGGGGCGACGACCATCTGGGCGACGCGCTCGCCGCGGGTGACGACGAAATCCTCGGCGCCGAGATTGACGAGGATCACTTTTACTTCGCCGCGATAATCGGCATCGATCGTACCGGGCGAATTGAGCACCGTCACCCCATGCTTGGCGGCAAGGCCGGAACGGGGACGCACCTGCGCTTCGTAGCCGGCGGGTAGCGCCATGGCAAAGCCGCAGGGGATCAGCGCGCGGGCGCCGGGTTTTAGGGTGATGGGCGCGTCGGCATCGACCGCGGCGTAGAGATCGGCGCCGGCCGAGAGGGCGGTCTGCACTTTGGGCACGGAGAGGCCTGCGCCATGGGGGAGCCACTGGAGGGGAATCGAGATAGAACCGCTCATTTCGCGCGCACCACGGCAAAGAGTTCGTCCGGCAGATCGGCGGTGCCGTTGATCAGGTCGAGGAAAGGCAGCTCGGTTTCGGCCGATTTTTTGTCCGCGCTGATCTTCATATTGGTCTCGGTGATCTCGGCCCCGGTAATGCGGATCGTCACGCTATGGCCGGTGAAAAAGGCTTCCACCATCTGCTTGGTTTCCGCGTCCAATTCCTCGGAACTGAGTTCGCCCATCATGTCGGCGGTCGGCAGGGCGACACGCACCAGGCCCGGACCGGCCGGGGTGAAGACCAGGGCCTTCGACTCTTCGCCGGCGGTCAATTGCTCGAACGTGCCTGTTTCGGTCATGGTGCAGGTGGCGCTGCCATCGGCATTTTCGGTGAGCGTGCCGCCGGAGCAGAACTCGCCGGTGGCCGGTTCGCTTTCCGAGGCGTTCATCTTGAACATGGCGTAGAAATCGGCGCTCATGACCTGGGTCATCGTGGTTTTGGCCGTGGTTTGGCTGGTGAGCTCGATATCAACCTTTGCGTCGATGCAGCCGGCAAGCGAGGCGCCGAATGTCAGCATGGCGCCGAGTTTTGCGATGGTTTTGAAACCCATAAAAATCTCCGGAAGCCGATTGGCGGCAAACTAGGCGCGCGCGCACAAGGCGGCAAGCTGACGCTAAAAATTACCTGTGAGGAGGCGCCAGCCGGCCAGAACAAGCACCACGAAAGCCGCGGCCAGCACGGCAATGAGAGCGCTGTTGACGAAGCGGTTTGGCTGGTTTTTAGCCATCATGGCGCGATGCTCGGCCAGCGTCAGCTCTGCCTCGGCGATAAGCACAGGCACGCGGCCAAGCGCCTCGCTCATACGGGAAAAATGACCGGCAAACTCTTCGATACGGCCCACGGGGCCTTCCTCGCGGCGCAGCCAATCACCGACGACCGGCTCGGCGACGGTCCAGATATCGAGATCGGGATCGAGGTTTCGCGCCACGCCTTCGACCAGCACCATGGATTTTTGCAAGAGAACCAGCTCGGGGCGGGTCTGCATGTCAAAGAGTTCGGTGATGACGAAGAGCTGGCCCAAAACCTTGGCCATGGAAATGTCGGCGGCGGTGCGGCCATGCAGCGGTTCGCCGATCGAGCGGATGGCGAGGGTGAAATCGTCCACGGACTGGTGCTTTGGCACATAGCCGATGTCGAAATGGCGCTGGGCGACGAGGTGATAATCCCTGGTGATGAAACCGAACAGAATATCGGCGAGGAACTTTCGTTCGCGCTTGGAAATGCGGCCCATGATGCCGAAATCGACGGCGATCACGTCCCCGGTTTTCGGGTCGGCGAATAGATTGCCCGGGTGCATGTCGGCGTGGAAGAAGCCGTCGCGGATGGCGTGGCGGAGGAAGGACTGCAGCAGTTTTGAGGCCAGCGCCTTGCGATCGATCCCGGCGGCGTCGATGGCGGTGAGATCGCGGATCGGGATGCCATCGACCCAGGTGGTGGTGAGGACGTTTTGCGCGACCTGATCCCACTGGACGTCGGGAATGATGAAGCCGGTATCGTTTTTTATATTTTCGGCCAATTCCGAAATGGCTGCCGCTTCAAGGCGCAGGTCCAGTTCGATGCGCATGGAATGGTCGAGCGTCCTGACAACCTCGGTGGGTTTCAGGCGGCGGCTTGAGGGCGCGAACATTTCGGCCAGATGCGCGCCGGCATAGAGCGCCTTGGTGTCCGAATGGAAGCGTTCGGAGACGCCGGGGCGCAGCATTTTTATGGCGACGGTTTTCGGCAGCGCCCCGGGCTGGCGGAGTTTTGCCTTGTGCACCTGGGCGATGGAGGCGGCGGCGACGGGCTCGCTGATTTCAGTAAGAAGTTCGGCCTTGGGGCCGAGGGCAGTCGCCAAAATGCCGGGGACCAAGGCGGGGTCAAAGGGCGGCATGCGGTCTTGCAGGCCCGAGAGATCGGCCGCCGCCTGGGGGCCGACGATATCTGGGCGGGTGGCAAGGGTCTGGCCGAATTTGACAAAACTGGGCCCGAGCTTATTGAGCGCGGCATTGAGCCGGTCAACACGGCCGGTTTTTCGCACGCTCGGGCGCTCGACAACACGCGCAAGGCCAATGCCCAGCTTCATCGATGGCGGCAGCGATTCGGCAGGAAGCACGGAGAAGGCGCCTTCGCGCGCTAGCACCCAGCCGGCGTGGAAGAGACGGAAATAAGAGCCCAGACCCATCCCTTAAATCTTCCAGCCCGAAAACAGCGTCGCGATATTGCCCGAAAAGGCGGTGTGTTTGGTGCGCTTGAAGCCGGCCGTGTCGAGCATGGCGGTGAAGCGCGCGGGATCGGGAAATTTGCGGATCGATTCGACGAGATATTGATAGGGCTGCGCATCGCCGGTGACGGCGCGGCCCATGGGGGGGATGACAGTATCGGAGAAGGCGCGATAGACCGCGTCGAAGCCGGGAATATCGACTTGCGAAAACTCAAGGACCAAAATACGGCCGCCGCGCTTCAACACGCGATGGGCTTCGTTGAGGGCGGTCTGGATGCGCGGCACATTGCGGATGCCGAAGGCGATCGTATAGGCGTCGAACGAATTGCTCTCGAAGGGCAGTTCTTCGGCATTGGCTTCGACGAAACTGGCTTGGCTCGGATAGCGCCAGGTTTTTGCGCGCTCGGCGCCGACCCGCAGCATATCCGCATTGATGTCGGAAACGACGACTTCGGCATAGCCATGTGATGCATTGACGATGCGCTCGGCGACATCACCGGTGCCGCCGGCCATGTCGAGCACTTTATAGCCACGGCTGCCAGTGCGGGGCGGCGCGAGGTCGGCAATGAGGGCATCCTTCCAGAGGCGGTGGATGCCAAAGCTCATGAGATCATTCATCAGGTCGTAGCGATCCGCCACGTCGTGAAAGACCTTGTTGACGAGACCCTGCTTGTCTTCGAGCGCCACGGTCTGCTCGCCGAAATGGGTGGTTTCGCGCGCCTCGGTCATGGCTCATGCCTCTTTGCTAAACTGGAAGAAACATCCACATGGGATCGGCGCGCACCATATATAAGGCGTAGCCAAAAGCCCATGGCGCAAAGAACCGCAGGGTGAAGGAGATTTTTCGTGCCCGAACTGCCCGAGGTAGAAACCGTCCGCCGGGGGCTCGAGCCCTGGCTGGTGCATGCGCGCATTGAAAAGGTGGAACTGCGACGCCCTGACCTGCGCTTTCCCTTTCCCGCGGGGTTGGCGGAAAAGGTGACGGGCGCCACGGTGACCACTGTCGGGCGGCGGGCAAAGTATCTGCTTATTACGCTCGACAACGGTTTTACGATTCTCAGCCATTTGGGGATGACCGGCTCCTGGCGCTTTGCCGAGCACGGCATCGACAAGCCGCCGCGCTATTATGAGCCGGGCACCGAGCCCAGGCACGATCATCTCATTTTTTCGATTGATCACCCCGAGCACGGCAAAAGTCATCTCATCTATGCCGATCCCCGGCGGTTCGGATTCTTGGACCTCTTCGAGAGGCCTGAGCACTGTTCCTATTTGCACGGACTGGGACCGGAGCCGCTCGGCAACGATTTTAACGCCGAGGAAATGGCTGCCGCGTTCAAGGGTAAAAAAGCGCCGATAAAGGCGGCGCTGCTCGACCAGCGCGTCGTGGCGGGTCTGGGCAATATCTATGTCGCCGAGGCGCTGCATCGGGCGCACATCCTGCCCACCATCGAAGCACGGAGCCTTCTTACCAAGGCGGAAAAACCCAAAAAGGCGCTGGAGGATCTTTCTTACGCTGTGCGCGAGGTGCTGACGGAGGCCATCGAAGTGGGTGGTTCGACCTTGCGCGATTTCCGCAATGCCGAGGGCGGGTCTGGTTATTTCCAGCACCGGTTTGCGGTTTATGATCGGGAAGGGGAGCCGTGTCCGACCCCGATGTGCAAGGGCACGGTGGAGCGCATCGTGCAGTCGGGGCGCTCGACATTCTTTTGTCCGGTGTGTCAGAAGGCGCCTTGAGAGAGGTGTCGCTCCGCGACTTCGGCACACTCCCACCTCTCCCTCTGGGGGAGAGGTCGACGGCGAAGCCGGCGGGTGAGGGGGCCTTGAGCACCAACCGGGCTCTTCAAAGAGTCCAAATGATGTTGACGCCTCGGCACCTATCCCCTATAGACCGCCCAACTTGGCGGCAGTCGAACGCCGCCGATTTCATTTTATCCCGGACGCCTGCGACGTTGTGCGCTTGTTGGCCGGTTGGACGCCAAGAGGACCGTTATGGCCAATACGCCTTCAGCCAAAAAGGCTACCCGCAAGATCGAAGCCCGCACCGCGGTCAACAAGTCGCGCCGTAGCCGCGTTCGTACCTTCATCCGCAAGGTCGAAGAAGCGATCACTGCCGGCGACCACGCCGTTGCTTTCGCCGCGCTCAAGGCTGCCGAGCCCGAAATTCACCGCGCTGCGGGCAAGGGCATCGTTCACACCAACCTCGCTTCGCGCAAGGTTAGCCGTCTGAACAGCCGCGTGAAGGCCCTCCAGGCCTAAGCCAAAAAAACTGAAGCGGCGCCCATAAGGCAGACGCGACACAGAAACGGGCTCCGCAAGGAGCCCTTTTTCTTGGTCCCTCAAATGGGCATGTTTTTCGTCTTCGGCGCGTCACATATCATTTCGATGACACTGTGGTAGAATGCCGTACTTCCGGGTCACGGCGGGGAAAGCGCTTCAGATTTAATGGCTTACCCCCGAAATCGCCTTTTCGTTAAACCGCGTTCAAATCGACATAAAATCGGCGAGACCTGGGGACGAGAATAATTTTTTCATCCTTTGTTAAAGAGGCGAAAAAGCGATTCTGCATTGAGTCACAGGCTCTTGTGGAAAGGCAATTTTGGACCTCGCTCGAGGGTTAAATCTCTGTCTGCGAGTCAAGGGCCTATTTCAACGATTCACCAGTTGCGGGGCCAAAACCAACCCCCTAAAGTGAACTGGTCAGCACGGAAAAGCGGGGCTCTAAATGACCCCGGTACGGTGTGGACACGATCACTTCGGGCAAGAGTATGGGGGCTGTCTCGGCACACGAGGCCGGAACAGCATGGGCTGGTTATGACCTTTTTGACGGAACGGTGTGCGGCCGGATTCCTCCGGGGCGGCACGGCGTATTAGTCCTTCGGCCGGTCCGGCCGGGCTCACGACATTGATTGATTGAGGCCTTTGACAGGGAACTGTCGCGGGCCAGTGTTTCTCCTTTTGGGGGAAGCCAAGGAAATGCTCGTCTCTCAAGTGGAGCGGCGGGCGCGAGAACAACAAGCTTCGGCGGCATGCGGACCGCACGGGCACAACAAACGGGGTTTGAAAACATGATGCGACA
Organism: Devosia sp. Root685; assembly: GCF_001427875.1. GTDB lineage: Bacteria > Pseudomonadota > Alphaproteobacteria > Rhizobiales > Devosiaceae > Devosia. The sequence goes on from NZ_LMHK01000003.1 coordinate 148,839, forward strand.
GGCAATCGCAGGACGGGATGATTGGTCGGTGGCCGCCTCTCCCTCCTCTTCCTCCGTCAACCAGAGTGGCGACCCTGTCATGAGCGAAAATTCCCCTGCCGCCACCCAGCGCGATCTCTGGATGCGCGTGCGCGCCCGCCTCAAAACGGCGGTGGGCGAGGATGTTTTTGCCTCCTGGTTCGCCCGGCTTGAGCTTGAAGAGCTCGTCGACGACCTCGTGCACCTTTCCGCCCCCACGCGCTTCCTCTGCTCCTGGGTGCAATCCAATTATTCCGACCGCATCGTTGAAGCCTTCCGTCACGACGTTCCTGATGCGGCCCGGCTCCATGTGACCATGCGCGTCAATGGCCAGGCCCGCCCGCGCCTCGCTCCGGCGCCGGTTGTTGCTGCCGAGCCGGCCGAGGAGGCGCCCGCCGCAAGGTCCGCAGCGCCGAGTGTTTCTGCCGATATGTCGAGCGCCGCCCCGGTCACCCGCCTCGTCCAGCAGGCGCAAAAGGGCGATGCCCTGGCCGGAAGCGCCATCGATTCTCGCATGACCTTCGATACCTTCGTGTCGGGCGAAGCCAATGAAATGGCTTTCGGTGTCGCCAAGCAGATCGCCAATGCGGCCATCAACAACACCGTCACCTTCAACCCGGTCTATATCCATTCGACCGTCGGCCTCGGCAAATCGCATCTCCTCAATGCCATCGCCCACGCCGTCGGCCAGGCCGATAGTTCGAAAAACATCGTCTATCTGACCGCCGACCATTTCATGTACCACTTCATTACCGCCGTGCAGCGCCAGTCGGCGCTCGGCTTCAAGGAGTGGTTGCGCAAGGTCGACCTCCTTCTTATTGACGACATGCAGTTCCTGCAGGGCAAGTCGGCCACCGAATTCGGCCACACGCTCGGGGCGCTGCTGACCGGCGCCAAGCAGGTCGTCGTGGCCGGCGATGCGCCGCCGCGCGATCTTGAAATGCTCGATGAGCGGGTCCGTTCGCGGCTCTCGGGCGGGCTTGTCGTGCCGATCTCGACCTTTGACATGGACCTCCGCCGCGCCATCGTGCAGCGCCGCGCCGACCAGTCAACCGCCCGCTTCGGCATGCATTTCCCGCCCGCCGTGCTCGATTATGTCGCCCGCGCCGTCACGAGCCATGGCCGCGACCTCGATGGGGCGGTCAATCGCCTCGTTGCCGCCAATCAGCTGACCGGCGAACTGATCACCGTGCCGCTGGCCGAAAAGACCCTGGCGGACCTGATCCGGGCCCGCGACGCCAAGCGCGTCCGCATCGAAGATATTTTGAAGATCGTCTCGCGCCACTACAAGGTGCCGCGCAACGAACTGCTCTCGGCCCGCCGCTCGCGCGACGTGGTGCGTCCGCGCCAGATCGCCATGTATCTGGCCAAAGCGCTGACCTCGCGCTCCCTCCCCGAAATCGGCCGTCGCTTCGGTGGCCGCGATCACACGACGGTGTTGCACTCGGTGCGCAAGGTCGAGCAGATGATCAAGGACGATCTGGAGCTCGGCCAGGAAATCGAATTGTTGAAGCGTATGCTGGAAGAATAGGGCTGGCGGGAGAAACCCCTCACGCCTTTGTTCACCACGGCGTCATTCCCGCCTTCGCGGGAATGACGCTCGGCATAGGTCTAAAGCCTGCGCTGTGTCCCCCATGCGACAATCCCCAATTCTCTTCAAGTTGACGGAACTGTGCCTTGATCTGGCCCCTGCCGAGCGGCACCCATGGGCGCATGATCAGATACCTCGCTCTTTGCCTTGCTATGACCCTCGCCGCGCCCGCTTTGGCGCAAGGGCTGTCTGCCGAGGCCATCGCCAAGCAGAACCAGGCCATTGCCATTCGCGTGCAACAGCAGCTCATGGCCTGCTGGATCGTGCCGCCCGGTGAAGAAGACCAGCGGCTGGCGCTCGATATCGCCTTTTTTGGCGATGGCACGCTCGATGGCGAGGTCATGCTGGCACCCGAATCGGCCAAGGCCGCCAGCAAGCGTGGCGTCTTGACCGACAGCATTCTGGCCGCTGTCGATCGCTGCGTGCCGTTCGAGGGGCTCGAGGCGCTGGGGGCAGCGGCGGACGAGCGTTTTTCCGTTACGATCTATTTTCAGAGCTGATCCACAGCTTGGGCGCGGCCAAAAGTCCTGGTGGCCTTGCCAACCTCTTACGAGAATGTAAACGTCCGTGCCCGGCCTCGGCCGGATTGCTGCGCCTTTTTTGGGATAGATGCCGAATATGAAAGTCACGCTCGAACGCAACCATCTGCTCAAGTCGCTGAGCCATGTGCATCGGGTTGTGGAACGCCGCAACACCTATCCCATCCTTGCCAACGTGCTGTTCAAGGCCAGCGAAGACCACGTCGAGCTGCGCGCTACCGATCTCGATATCGAGGTCACCGAAAGCGTGCCCGCCATGGTCTCGACGCCGGGCACGACCACGGTGCCGGCGCATACGCTCTATGAAATCGTCCGCAAGCTTTCCGACGGCGCCGAAGTGCGGCTTGAAACCGATGGCGGGGAGAACATGGTTCTCACCTCCGGCCGTTCGCGGTTTAATCTTGCGTGCCTGTCGCCCGACTCCTTTCCGGATCTGAAATCGGGCAGCTTTGCCCATGAATTCGATGTCTCGGCGGCGCTGCTGCGCGAGCTGATCGAGCGCACCCAGTTTGCGATTTCGAACGAAGAGACGCGCTATTATCTCAACGGCATCTATTTTCACGCCGTCGAGAATTCCCAGACCGGCCCGCTGTTCCGCGCCGTCGCCACCGATGGGCACCGCATGGCCCGCGCCGAAATCGCCGCGCCCGAAGGCGCGCGCGGCATGAGCGGCATCATCGTGCCGAAAAAGACGGTGGGCGAAGTGCAGAAGCTGCTCGATGGCGTCGATGGCGAGGTGAAGGTTGAAGTCTCGGACACGAAAATCCGCTTCACCGTCGGCCCGGTCGTGCTGCTTTCAAAGCTTATTGAAGGCACGTTCCCCGATTATGACCGGGTGACGCCCAAGAACAACGACAAGCAGATGCTGGTCGATCGTGCGGCCTTTGCCGTGGCTGTGGACCGCGTTTCGACCATCGCTTCGGATCGCGGCGGCAAGGCCGTCAAGCTCCAGGCCCATGATGGCCTCTTGGAATTGTCGGTGACCAATCCCGATCACGGTACGGCGAGCGAAGAGCTGGCGGTCGACTTTGATGTCGACGCTTTCGAGATCGGCTTCAATGCCAAGTATCTGCTCGATATCATCACCCAGATCCGCTCCGAGAGCGCCGTCTTCCTCTTCAACGACGCCAATTCGCCGACGCTGGTGAAGGAAGAGGGCGAGGCGTCGGCGCTTTATGTGCTGATGCCGATGCGGGTCTGATGCATTGTGCCACGCCCTCGTGGTTCGAGGGTCGCTGCGCTCCCACCTCACCATGAGGGCTACTCGGAAACGGTGTTTCGGAAGCCCTCATGGTGAGGTGCGAGTTCTTCACGAGCCTCGAACCACGAGGGCGCCAAGCGCCAAATGATCCGCCACATCTCCCGCCTGCGCCTGACCGCTTTTCGCAATTACGCCTCGGCCGCGCTCGACCTCGACGAACGCCATGTCGTGCTCACCGGATCGAACGGCTCGGGCAAGACCAATCTGCTTGAGGCGGTCTCGGTGCTCTCGCCCGGACGCGGGTTGCGCGGCGCCAGTTTCGAGACTTTGCAGCAGCAGGGTTCCGATATCAGCTGGGCCGTGGCGGCAAGCGTTGAAACCGATGATGGACCCGCCGATATCGGCACCGGCGCTCTGCCCGATGGCGGGCGGCGGGTAAGGGTCAATGGCGCCAATGCGCGCTCCATTGAAGCCATGAGCGACTATTTGCGTGTGCTCTGGCTGACCCCGGCCATGGATGGGCTCTTTTCCGGCCCCGCAGGCGAGCGGCGGCGTTTTTTGGACCGGCTGGTGACGACGCTGATCCCCTCGCATTCTTCTGCGGTCTCGGACTTCGAAAAAGCCATGCGGCAGCGCAACAAGCTGCTCGAAGAGGGGACGGACCCGCGCTGGCTCAACGCCATCGAAGTACAGATGGCCGAGCTTGGCGCCTCGATCCATCTCAATCGCGCCGATAGCCTCGCCCATTTGCAGGCGCTGATCGCCGAAAGCCTCGAGGATGCCAGTTTCCCCGCGGCAAGACTGTCGCTGACCCCGCTCTTCGAGGATGGGGCGGTCGCCACCACGTCGGCCGAACTTGAAGCTCTCCTCGCGCAGCGCTGGCATGCGGCGCGCGGCCTTGATCGGGCAGCTGGACGCACCACATCTGGTCCACACCGGGTCGATCTCGACGTCATGCATGCGCAAAAGCACATGAAGGCGGCTCTGGGTTCGACCGGCGAGCAAAAAGCGCTGCTCATTGGCCTCATCCTGGCGCATGCGCGGCTGGTGCGCTTGCGCACCGGCATCGTGCCCTTTCTGCTGCTCGACGAGATCGCGGCCCATCTCGATCCCGACCGGCGCCGGGCGCTGTTTCTGGCGCTCGATGGGCTCGAAACGCAGTGTTTTCTGACCGGCACGGATGCGGTGCTGTTCCAGGCGCTGGAAGACCGGGCGCAGCGTTTTACCGTGCACGAGGGCCGGGTGGCGCGGGACTAGTTTCTTCTGTTCCTCTCCCCCTCGGGGAGAGGGTGGATCGGCCGGAGGCCGAGACGGGTGAGGGTGTGTGGCCCGCTTCAAAGCCCCCTCATCCCAACCGAATTCGCGAATTCGGTGAGCTGCGCGCCACCTTCTCCCCGAGGGGGAGAAGAATAGTTCGGCGCTCGCGCCTTATGCCCACCAAAAGCCACGAAAACCGGCAATTTTCTTGGGGTTTACACCCCGTTCCGCTAGAAACAAGTAACCAAAAGTACGAGTGATTCGGACCCCATGAGCGATAGCGAAAATCCGACCCCGAACGAGTATGGCGCCGACAGCATCAAGGTGCTGAAAGGGCTCGATGCCGTGCGCAAGCGCCCCGGCATGTATATCGGGGATACGGATGACGGTTCGGGCCTGCACCACATGGTCTATGAGGTGGTCGACAATGCCATCGACGAGGCCCTGGCCGGCCACGCCGATCTTGTCACCGTGACGCTCAATGCCGATGGGTCCTGCTCGGTCAACGACAATGGCCGCGGCATTCCAACCGGCATTCACGCCTCCGAAGGCGTGTCGGCGGCCGAGGTCATCATGACCCAGCTCCATGCCGGCGGTAAATTCGACCAGAATTCCTATAAGGTATCCGGCGGTCTCCACGGCGTCGGCGTTTCCGTCGTCAACGCGCTGTCGGTCTTTCTCAGGCTCAACATCCGCCGCGATGGCTCGGTGCACGAGATGAGCTTTACCCATGGCGTGGCCGATGCGCCGCTCAAGGTGATCGGCTCCTATGTCGAGAACAAGCAGCCCGGCACTTATGAAGGGCGCTCGGGCTCGGAAATCACCTTCCTGCCCTCGACCGACACCTTCACCATGGTCGAGTTCGATTTCAAGACGCTCGAACACCGCCTGCGCGAGCTGGCATTCCTCAATTCGGGCGTCCGCATCCATTTGCGCGATCACCGCCATCCCGAACCGATCGAGGTCGAGCTGTTCTATGAGGGCGGCCTCGAAGCCTTCGTTAGATATCTCGACAAGTCCAAGGCGCCGGTGATCGAAACCCCGATCACCATGATCTCGGAAAAGGACGGTATCACCGTCGAAGTGGCGCTGCAGTGGAACGACAGTTACCATGAGAACGTGCTGTGCTTCACCAACAACATCCCGCAGCGCGATGGCGGTACGCACCTCGCCGGTCTCCGCGGCGCGCTGACGCGCCAGGTGACGGGCTATGCGGCGTCTTCGGGCATTTCCAAGAAAGAAAAGGTCGAGCTCAACGGCGATGATACGCGCGAAGGGCTGACCTGCGTGCTTTCGGTAAAGGTGCCGGACCCGAAATTTTCGAGCCAGACCAAGGACAAGCTGGTTTCTTCTGAAGTCCGTCCCGTTGTCGAAAACATCGTCAACGAGAAGCTCGGCCAGTGGTTCGAAGAGCACCCGAACGAGGCCAAGGTCATCGTCGGCAAGGTGGTGGAAGCCGCCGCCGCCCGCGAAGCGGCCCGCAAGGCGCGCGAACTGACCCGCCGCAAGGGTGCGCTCGAAATCTCCTCGCTGCCCGGCAAGCTTGCCGACTGCCAGGAACGCGACCCGGCAAAGAGCGAAATCTTCATCGTCGAAGGCGACTCCGCAGGTGGTTCGGCCAAGCAAGGCCGCGACCGCTCCAATCAGGCAGTGCTGCCGCTGCGCGGCAAAATTCTCAACGTCGAGCGCGCGCGCTTTGACCGGATGATTTCGTCCGATCAGGTCGGCACGCTGATCACCGCGCTTGGCACCGGCATTGGCCGCGAAGAGTTCAACGCCGACAAGCTGCGCTACCACAAGATTATCATCATGACGGACGCCGACGTCGACGGCGCCCATATCCGTACGCTGCTGCTCACGTTCTTTTTCCGGCAGACCCGCGAGTTACTCGAACGCGGGCATATCTACATCGCCCAGCCGCCGCTTTATAAGGCGACGCGCGGCCGCTCCGAACAATATCTCAAGGACGAACGGGCGCTCGAGAATTACCTGCTCGATGCCGGGCTCGACGAGGCCGTGTTCACGACGCGCGATGGTGTCGAGCATGCCGGACCCGATCTGCTCGCCATTCTGCAGCAGGCGCGCGATATCGACTATGCGATCAAGAACCTCAACCTGCGCTACAATCGCAATCTGGTGGAACAGGCGGCAATCGTCGGGGCGCTCGATCCCGATGGCATGGCGGACCCCGAAAAGAGCGCCGAAACGCTAAAGCGCGTCGCCAACCGGCTCGATCGTATCTCGGACGAGTTGGAACGCGGCTGGAGCGGGGCGATCACCGACGAGGACGCGCTGGCCTTTTCGCGCACCGTGCGGGGCGTGACCGAGACGCATCAAATCGACCGCGCGCTCTTGCAATCGGCCGATGCGCGAAAACTGCGGCAATTGGCCGGGCGTCTGGATGAACTGTTCGGCGGCGTGCCGACGCTCAAGCGCAAGGGCGAGACGATTTCCATCTTCGGGCCCTCGACGCTGTTCAAGGCCGTCACCGATGCCGGCCGCAAGGGCGTGAGCCTCCAGCGCTACAAGGGTCTTGGCGAAATGAATGCCGAGCAGCTTTGGGAAACAACGCTCGACCCCAATGCCCGCACGCTGCTGCGCGTCGAAATCGACCAGACCGACGAAGCCGATCAGATTTTTACCGCGCTGATGGGCGACCTGGTGGAGCCGCGCCGCGATTTCATCCAGGACAACGCGCTCAACGTAAGCAATCTGGATGTCTGAGAGCCGGCCGCAAAGCGGCAGAATCGCGCCGGTGGCGCGATTCTAGGCGAGCAGGCCATGAGACCTATGGTCGAATGGCGGCCACCGGCCCGAAGGGACAAATCGCTCCAGTGGAGCGATTTGAGCAGGCTAGGCCACGAGAGCTGTGCTCGAATGGCGGCCGGCCTCCAAGATCCCCGCGCAAGCGGGGATTTTTGTTTGGATCAATAACGTGTCCGCTCGGTGCTGCGCGCATCGTCCACCATGCGCTCGCGATAGATGTCCCCCAACCGTGCCTTGGCGCGCCAGGGGCGGGCCTTGTTGAGAGCCACGTCATAGTTCGGATCGTTCCGGTCAAGCCTCGCAACAGCCAGGCTTGCCTCCGCTGAGGCCGGGCAGTGGGAAATCACCTTGCCATCCGGGCCGATGATCCCGGCCGGACCCTCCGGTGCCTGCTGCGCCGGGGTGGCGCCGGCGATCCAGAGGCAGTTGAGCCCGGCATGAGCGCGCAGCGCGATCTGGAAATATTCGGGAATGCCGTAACTGCCAAAAAGCACGGCATCGACGCCGAGCGCCTCATACTGGCTGAAAATTTCGGGAAATTGCGACTCGATGCAGATGGCAAGGCCAAACCGGAACCCATCGACTTCGAAGGTGATCGGCTCGGTGCCGGGCGTGTACCAATCGGTGATTTCGGTATGGGAGAGGAAGCGTTTGTCGTAGCGCGTCAGCAGGTCCCCCGAGGCGGACAAAACATAGAGACTGTTATGGGGGCGGGTGGCGGCATCCAGTCGGTGCGCGCCTCCGATAACGGCAAAAATGCCGAGCGTACCGCAGAGGGCGGCGATGTCGCGCAGCTCGTTTTCCTGAGCCTCCCAGTCGAACGCGTGCCATTCGTCCTTGCGCATGATCTGGGATTTGGCATAGCCGGACAGCGCGCCTTCGCAGAAGACGACGAGCGCTATGTTCTGCGCGTGAGCGGCGAGCAGCACTTTCCGGATCGTATCGCCATTGGCCCGAATGTCCTCTTCGACAGGCGTTTGCGCGACGGCAATCTGCATTTTCGGTCCTCCGGCATCAGGCTCGAAGGTGGCCGATTCGGATGATATCTGCGCCGGTTTTTTGGTCGCGGTGCCGCGGCCTAGCGCTTGCGCACGAATTCGGTGCGGAGAACAAGGCCTTTGATCGCCTCGTGCCGACAGTCGATTTCTTCGGGATTGTCGGTCAGACGGATCGATTTGATGACCGTGCCCTGTTTGAGGGTCTGGCCGGCGCCTTTTACTTTTAGGTCCTTGATCAGGACAACGGGATCGCCATCCGCGAGGATGGTGCCCGAGGCGTCACGCACCTCCAGGTTTTGGTTCGGCGGGGCGGCGTTTGCCTCGGAGGCAGGGCGCCACTCGCCCGTTACCTCGTCATAGACATAATCATCATCGGAATTGGTCATGGTCCCCTATTGGCAGGGCAAAGCGGCCTTGCCAAGCCCGGCGTGGACTCTTGGCAAGTTGCCGGGGCCGAGGGATTTATCGTTCACCCTCGCGGACCAATCCGTTCCGCCCGGCCGCCTTGTGCCTTTGGCCGTCACCGCCTAGCTATGATCCAACATAAATCGGGCCCCGTGAGGCAAAAATGAAAAAGATCGGCTTTCTGTCCTTCGGGCATTGGAATCCCTCGCCGCAATCGGGCACGCGCTCGGCGAGCGATGCGCTGCTGCAATCGATCGACCTGGCGGTGGCCGCCGAGGAACTGGGGGCCGATGGCGCCTATTTCCGCGTGCACCATTTTGCCCGCCAGCTGGCCTCGCCCTTTCCATTGCTCGCGGCCGCCGGGGCAAAGACCAAAAAAATCGAGCTCGGCACGGCCGTGATCGATATGCGCTACGAAAACCCGCTCTATATGGCAGAGGATGCCGGCGCGGCCGATCTGATCGCCGGGGGGCGTTTGCAGCTTGGCATTTCGCGTGGCTCGCCCGAACAGGTGATCGATGGCTGGCGCTATTTCGGGTTTGCGCCCGAAGAGGGCAAGACCGACCAGGACATGGCGCGCCAGCATGCCGAGGTGTTTCTGGAAATTTTGAAGGGCAAGGGCTTTGCCCAGCCCAATCCGCAGCCCATGTTCCCCAATCCCCCGGGCATGCTGCGGCTCGAACCGCATTCCGAGGGCCTGCGCAACCGCATCTGGTGGGGCGCGGCGAGCGACGCGACGGCGATCTGGGCGGCCAAAATGGGCATGCACCTGCAGTCCTCGACGCTGAAATTCGATGAATCGGGAAAACCCTTCCACGTGCAGCAGGCCGAACAGATCCGCGCCTATCGGGCCGCCTGGGCGGAAGCCGGCCACACGCACGAGCCGCGCGTTTCGGTCAGCCGCTCGATCTTTGCGCTGGTCAATGATCAGGATCGCGCCTTCTTCGGCACGGGACGCTCGGAAGCGGATCAGTTCGGCTATATCGAGCCGGAAAAACGCGCCGTTTTCGGGCGCGGCTACACCGCCGAACCCGACAAGCTGATCGAAGAGCTGAAGCGCGACGAAGCCATCGCCGAAGCCGACACGCTGCTGCTAACCGTGCCGAACCAGCTTGGCGTCGATTACAATGCCCATGTGATCGAGAGCATTCTCACCCATGTGGCCCCGGGCCTCGGCTGGCGCTAAGGCAGGCTGAAGCCCGAGCCTCCGCATTCATTTGCGCGCCAGTAACTGGTCACATCGGTGAACCGGCCCGTCGCGGCCTGTTCGATATGGGCGGCAAAGGCCATGGCGCGGCATTCGTTGGGGCCGGCGACGACATGGACCAGTTCGTGCAAAATGGTGAGCGTGCGTAGTGTATCGGCGCCATCACTCGAAAATTGCGGGCAGAGCACGAGGCTGACCTGACCCTCGCTGGGCGGCAGGCGGACGAAAGCGGCGAAGCGGGAACAGGAATTGTTGGTGGCGCTGCCGTTTTCGACGCGCATGATGACGGTACCGCCCCAGTGGCGCGACGTGAATTGCCTAAAAGTCAGCGCGGCGCGATAGGCTGATACATCGACCCCGAAGAGTTCGGCTGGCAGGTTGAGGCGCGCGGCTTCGAATTGGGCGATGGCGCGGTCGAAGGCCGCGTCAACCGTATTGGCGTGGGCCGGCGGCAGGGCGGATAGCAGGAAAATCAGAAGCAGGAAGCAGAAGCGCATGCTGCTTTCTGCCCGCTCAAGGTGGCGCCCGCAAGGCCCTGGCGACGTCGGAAGCGTTCAGTTCGACGGCCCGGTAAGAAAGGGCATGATATCGACGCCATCGCCGGGAAAGAGCGAGAAATGCGGGTGGTTTTCGAAGAGTTTTGCCGCTGCCTCGATGCTTTCGGCCTCGACGACGATATAGCCGCAAAAGGGGTTCACTGCCGGTGCGACGCCGTTCTTACTGACGCGCAAGGTCTTGCCCACCATGCCGCCGGGATCGGGAAATGAGGCGGCGTTGCGCTTCTCCCAATCGGCCCATTGCTTGAGGCCGGCTGCGTCAACCGCGTCCTGATCGGCCTTGGGCATGGCGCGGAAGCGGGCGAGATCTTCCGGCTGCATCGTATAGACGGCGAGAAAGCGGGGCATGGCGCGCTCTTTCATGCTGACTGGGATGGCGTAAGGTTATCCTCCAAAGTCATCCCGCCTAAAAGAGCTGTTTCAGATCGGGTCAGCAAAAGGGCTGTGGCAGAGGGGTCACACTGGCTTCAACACTGTCGCAAATCCCATAAACCGGCCACATTTACCGCAGAAAAGCGTCTCATCCGACCGCGAGACGCAGCGGAGACGGGAAATCCCGTCCACAGCGCGCCAGAGGACTTTAACCTCCTGCTTACCTTTTGTTTCCCTCATGGAGAGAACAGGGTAGAAGCGGGATGAGACCCCCTAGGACAGGTTTGCTCGATGGACTTCCGCATTTCGGCCGATGATCGCGTTGGCGCCCAGCCCAATAGGGGTGCCAAGCCGCAAGCGCGTGCCGCAAAAGGCCAGCGCGTCGAGCCGAGCCTTGGCCAGTCCGTCGGCGGCTTTGTCGATGATGAACGCTCCGGCGGTCCCATCGGCGGTGGTGGCGGCAATGGCGGCAAGCCGCCGCGCGGCAAGAAGCCGGCCCGCGCCGAGAAGGAACCGCGCCGCGGCAAGGCCGAAATGGCAAAACCCAAAAAGCGCCGCTCGCGCTCGGGCGGTTTCCTCATGGGGCTTCTGTGGTGGGGCTTTGTCGCCTGCCTTTGGGGCGGTCTCGCCGTTATCGGCGTCATCGTCTATTATGGCGCGCAACTGCCCTCGTCCAATTCTTGGGCCATTCCCGATCGCCCGCCCAATATCCGTATTCTGGCGGCCGATGGCAGCCTGATTTCCAATCGCGGCCAGACTGGCGGCGAAGCGGTCACGTTCCGCGAATTGCCCCAATATGTGCCGGCCGCCTTCATCGCCTCGGAAGACCGGCGCTTCATGAGCCATTTTGGCGTCGACCCGATTGGTTTGATCGCGGTTGCCGTCGAATCCGTCCAAGCGCGCGAAGTAACGCGTGGCGCATCGACCTTGACCCAGCAGGTGGCAAAGAACCTCTTTCTTACCCCCGACCAGACCCTTGGCCGTAAGGTGCAGGAAGCCATTCTCGCCATCTGGCTCGAGCAGAATTTCACCAAGGAAGAAATTCTCGAACTCTATATGAACCGCGTCTATTTCGGTTCCGGCGCCACCGGTATCGAAGCCGCGGCCCAGACCTATTTTGGTGTGTCCGCGCGAAACCTCTCGCTGGGCCAGGCCGCCATGCTGGTGGGCATTCTGCCCGCGCCATCGGCCTATAATCCAAAAGCCAATCCGCAGCGCGCCATCGAGCGCCAGCGTCTGGTGCTCAATTCCATGGCGCAGGAAGGCTATATCACCCGCCAGGAGGCTGACGCGGCGCAGATTTCTTCTGACCAAGGGACCGTGCGCACCGTGGTCGCGGGTTCGGAATCCTATGTGGCAGACTGGGTCGAAAGCCTGATGACCGCCTATATCGGCGAGATCAAGGATGACGTGGTGGTGCAGACCACCATCGACTGGAAAATGCAAAAGGACGCCGAGTTTGCCGTCCGCGAGGCTGTGGCCAATGAGGGCGCCAAGCGCGGTTTCAGCCAGGGCGCGCTGGTTGCCATGGACGTTAATGGCACGGTGCGCGCCATGGTCGGCGGCGTTGATTATCAGGCAAGCCAATATAACCGCGCCGTGACCGCCAAGCGTCAGCCCGGTTCGACCTTCAAGCCCTTCGTCTATATGGCCGCCATGGAAAAGGGCTATACACCCGACACTTTGGCCGAGGATGCCCAGTTCGAATATAAGGGCTGGAGCCCGCGCAATGCCTCGGGCAAATATGCCGGCACGGTGACGCTGCGCCAGGGTCTGGCCTATTCGCTCAATACCATTGCCGGTCGCCTTGCCATCGACGTGACGCCGGAAGCCGTCATCGATGTCGCGACCCGCATGGGCATTTCATCGCATATGACGCCGGTGCCCTCGATCGCGCTCGGCACGCAGGAAGTGAACCTGCTTGAGCTGACCTCGGCCTATGCGCCTTTCGCCAATGGCGGCATGGGCGTCATTCCCAATGTGATCACCAAGATCACCTCCAAGGACGGCACCCAGCTTTATGAAGCCTCCGACGCCGGCCCCGGCCGCGTCGTCGATCCCAATGTGCTCGCCGAAATGAACGACATGCTCAAGACCGCGGTGGAAGTGGGTACGGGCAAGGGCGCCAATCTTGGCGGCTGGGATTTTGGCGGCAAGACCGGCACCAGCCAGAACGCGCGCGACGCGCTCTTTGTCGGCTATACCTCGGCCATGGTCACCGGCGTGTGGCTGGGCAATGACAATGACACCAAGACCACCCTATCGGGCGGTAATGTGCCGGCGTCGATCTGGTCCGAATTCATGACCAAGGCCCATGCCGGCCGCTCGCCGGTCGCCATTCCCGGCGGCTCCTATCAGGGCCAGTTGATTGCCCAGCAATTGATCGACCCGGCAACGGGGCAGGCCCTGATCGATCCGACCACCGGCCAGCCGCAGGTGCAATATGTCGATGGTGGCACCGGCCAGCCGGTGCAGACCATGACCGATCCGGCGACGGGTCAGGTCGTCGCTATCGATCCCAATACCGGTCTTGCCAATCCGAACTTGGCGCCTGTCGGTGCCGGCACATCGACCAATCCCCCGATCCAGACCGGACAGATGACCGACCCCACGACGGGGCTGCCGATCAATGGTGGTTTTGACCAGACCCAGCCGCAATACGATGCGCAGGGCCAGGCAATCGATCCGGTAACGGGCTTCCCCTTGCAGGCCGATCCCAATGCGGGTCTTAACAATGCGCCGATCGATCCGCAGACCGGCATGCCCATGGTGCTGGTGGTTGATCCGGCAACGGGCCAGCAGGTCTGGGTGCCGGGCGCGCCGGCGGCCGGTCAGCAGCAGTTCCAGGGTCAGCAAATCCAGCCGGCCAGCCCCTTCGCCCCGCCCGCACCGGTGGGCCAACAGCAGCAGCCGGTTTATCAGAACGAAAATTCGCAGCGCACGCTGATGGACCTCTTGTTCGGCAATTGAGGCCTTTGGCCTAACGGACAACATGAAATGGCGAGGCGATGGAGACCTTCCATCGCCTCGCCATTGTGCTGCCGCCATTACGGGTGCAGATGGGCACTATCTCCCTCGCGTCCCCGGATTTTCTCATGACCACACTTGCAGATTTCACCCTGCCGCTCCTCAGCGGCAAGCCGCAAAACCTCGCTGATTTTTCCGGCAAGGTGGTGCTGGTGGTCAATGTGGCGAGCCAGTGCGGCCTGACCCCGCAATATGAGGGGCTTGAGGCGCTCTATAAGCAATATGGGGATCGCGGCCTCGTCGTTCTCGGCTTTCCCTGCAATCAGTTTGCGGGCCAGGAGCCCGGAACCAGCGCAGAAATCGCCAGTTTTTGTCAGATCAATTACGGGGTTACCTTCCCGATCTTCGAACGCGTTGATGTCAATGGCGACGAGGCGCATCCGCTCTACAAGTGGCTCAAGGAATCGGCGCCGGGGCTGCTCGGTAGCGAAGCCATCAAGTGGAATTTCACGAAATTTCTGATTGGCCGCGACGGCCAGGTGGTCGAGCGCTTTGCGCCCGCGACGGAACCAGCGGATATTGCGGGGGATATTGAGAAGCTGCTTTAGGGCAAGCGTTTGCGGCTCCACCCCCTCCCATCCTCCCCCATCAAGGGGGAGGTGCTGCATCGAGTTTTGGGCACTATCGAGTCAAAGTCACCGGCCTGACACCTCCCCCTTGATGGGGGAGGATGGGTGGGGGTGTTGGCATCCTCAAAACCCGAGACGACCACCTCCGCATGCCAGATTGCTTTGCGCCATAAAGCCTCTAGGTTAGAGGGCGGCGGATGAACGAGGGCGGGCCATGGCCGACATTCTCGACTATTGCAAGGATCTGAAGAAGCAGCGCTTCAAGTCGGGGCAGGTGATCCTGCCCGAGGGCGAGCGCCTGGGAAAACTCTATGTTCTCATTGAAGGACAGGTGGAGATCATCCGCGAGCGCACGCAGGTGACCCATGTGGACGAGCCCGGCTCGATCTTTGGGGAAATGGCGGTGCTGCTCGACATGCCGCATTCGGCAACGGTAAAAGCCCTCTCCGAGGTGGAAGCCTATGAAATTCCCGATGCCCTGACCTTCCTCGATGGTCATCCCGAATTCTCGCTCCATATCGCCACCATGCTGGCCCGGCGGCTTTATTATACGACCTCCTATCTCGTCGATCTGCAGCAACAGGCGGCTGGCAAGCGGCAGGATCTCGATCTCGTCGATGAAATCTTGGCGAGCCTTGTCGATCCGGGCGAAGCAGGCAAGAAGAAGCGCAAATGAGCGACGAGACGGTTCTAAAACCCGCCGTTGCAACGGCGGGAAAACCCGCCGTCGTCATCACCTATTGCACGCAGTGCAACTGGATGCTGCGGTCGGCCTGGATGGCGCAGGAACTGCTCTCGACCTTTTCGCTCGAACTGCAGTCGGTGACGCTGGTGCCGGGCACCGGCGGCATTTTCGAAATCCACGTCGATGGCGAACTCGTCTGGGAACGCAAGCGCGATGGCGGCTTCCCCGATAGCCGGGTGCTCAAGCAAATGCTGCGCGACCGCATCGACCCCGAGCGCAGTCTTGGCCATGTGGATCTCATCAAAAGCAAATAACCCTTTTCAAATGCCGGCTTTTGGATAGTCTTTCCCTGTCAAACCCAAGGGAGGCCTGGCGTCATGGCTCACAAGTTCAAGATCACTGGGGCTGCAAACGAGCAGTTCAAGTTCGCCTTCGTCTACAATGCCGAAACGATCTTCTGGTCGGAAAACTACAAGCAGAAGGCATCAGCCAAATCGGCGATCGAGTCGCTGAAAAAGCACGCCCCCGATGCCGCGACGGCCGACCTCTCCAAGGGTGAAGAGGGCAAAGGTTATCGTTTCGAGATCGTGGCGTCCAAGGATGGCCAGCACTTCGTGCGCTTCGTGGCCTCCAATAACGAAACCATGGTTCGCACCGAGACCTACAAGCAGAAATCCAGCGCCACCAATGCCATCGCTTCGCTGAAAAAGAATGGTCCCGGCGCCGACGTCGCCGACGAAGCCTAACTCCCCATTGCTACCAAATTAAAAAGAATTGGCTTGGGGGCGCGACGCCCCCTTTCCACATTTTGCTAAAGCGCACTACTGTCCCTCAATCAGATTTGGGGACGCAAAGATGTTGAAGACCTCCGCCCTCCTTGCCGTGGCCGCCTTGGCCATTGCCGCACCCGCCTCGGCGCAGGACCTGCCCGATCTTGCCGGCCGCACCATCCATGCGGTGACGGAAAACGCCTATTACCCGCTCAATTTCGCCGATGCCAAGACCGGGGAAGGCATTGGGCTCGAATATGACGTGATCAACGAGATCGCCAAGCGCCTCAACGCCAAGGTCGAATGGAACCTCGTCGCCTGGGATGTAATGATCGAATCGGTCCGCACCGGCCAGTTCGATGTCGGCGCCGATGGCATCACCATCACCGCCGAGCGCGACGAGCAGATCGACTTCACCCAACCCTTCATCACCGTCGAACAATATTTCCTCGTGCGCGCCGATGAAGAGCGGATCACCACCAAGGAAAGCTTTGCCGAGAACGCCGATCTGCTGTTCGGCGCCCAGGCCGGAACCTCGTCCTTCTATACCGCCATTTACGATGTGCTCGACGGCGACGAGGCCAATCCGCGCGTCAAGGTTTTCGACAGCTTTGGCGCCGCGGTGCAGGCGGTCAAGGCCGGCGATGTCGATGCCGTGATTGCCGATCAGGCAGCTTCCGCCGGCTATATCGGGGCCGATCCCGGCGCCTTCAAACAGGTGGGCGAAGCCATCAAGGCCGACCCGCTCGGGTTGATCCTGACGCCGGGCTCGGACCTGGTAGACCCCTTCAATGCGGCAATCGTCCAGCTCAGGGCCGAAGGTTGGCTCGATGAGCGGATCAATTACTGGTTCTTTGAATATGCGGGCGAGTGAGCTTTTTGGCTTTTGGCGATTGCCGTCACCCCCTCCCGGCCTCCCCCATCAAGGGGGAGGTGAAGGGACTGGGCCCTTGGCTGGACCGCGTCACCAACTCGATATGGCACCTCCCCCTTGATGGGGGAGGATGGGAGGGGGTGACGACAAGCACGCCGCTTTCGGCTATCTCCCACTTATGACCACAAGCCCACGCCGCCCTTCCATTCTCGCCCGCATGCCCTGGTGGCTGCTCGTCGTCGGGCTCCTGTTCGTGCTTGGCTTTTGGGCCATCACGGCGGACGCGACCTATGCCAATATTTTCCAAAAACTCTCCGGCGGCGTGCTGACAACGCTATGGGTGACGCTGCTCGCCTTTGGTCTGGCGACCGTGTTCGGGCTTCTTATTGCTTTGGCGCGAACCTCCAATATCCGCGTACTGCGCGAAATCGCGACCTTTTACGTGGAGATCATCCGCGGCATCCCGATCCTGGTGTTTTTGTTCTATATCGCCTTTGTTGGCGCACCGGCTTTGGTGTCTGCCTTCAATTGGGTGGTCGGCCCGCTCATCGACCTTGGCTGGACGGCCCCGGCGACGGTGCGCGGTTTTGATTTCGTCTGGCGGGCGATCCTGGCGCTGACCATCTGCTACTCCGCCTTCATCGCCGAGATTTTCCGCGCCGGCATCGAGGCGGTAGGGCGCGGGCAGGTCGAGGCGGCGCGCTCGCTTGGTCTCTCGCGCTTTCAGTGCTTTCGCCTCGTCATCATGCCCCAGGCGCTGCGCACCATCCTGCCCCCGCTCGGCAATGATTTCGTCTCGATGGTGAAAGACTCGGCGCTGGTTTCAGCGCTCGGCGTGCAGGACATTACCCAATTGGGAAAACTCCACGCCTCCTCGAGCTTTCAGTTTTTTGAGACCTATAATGTCGTGGCCTTTCTTTATCTCACCATGACCATTTCGCTCTCGCTCCTGGTGCGCTGGCTTGAAATGTTCATGGCGCGAAAAGATCGGGGCTGATCGTCTTGCGGGACGCCTTCGCACGGACCATGTTCTGGAAATCGCTGGAGGACCCAATGCACAAACTTGCCCGTCTTGCCGTTTTTGGAGTTGCCGCTCTCGCCCTTGCCGCCTGCGGCAATCGCAATGAGGTGGGCAATGTCGGGGTCGATTGGACCGGCAATGATATTTCGGTCGAGGCCGTGGCCGATCCCGATGTCACGGGCGTCGTCTGCCACTTGGCTTTCTTCAACCGCTCCTTCATCGATCGCGTCAGCCAGGGCAACTGGTTCGAGGACCCGTCCTATTCCGCGCTCGATTGCTCGGCGGTCGGTCCGATCACCGTGGGCGATATCCCCATGAAGGGCAGCGAAGAAATCTTCAAGGAAGCGCGCTCGCTGATCTGGAAGTCGCTGCGCGTCACCCGGATTTACGACCAGGCCAACAATTCGCTGATCTATCTCGCCCATGCCCGCGAAATCCAGCAGGGCTCGGGCAAGATGAGCCTTTCGGTCGTGCCGCTCAACGGGCTCAACGTGACCTGGAAAAATGGCGCGCCCACGGGTGCACCGGTCACCGGCTCGGTCATGGTGCAATAAGCATGTCTCCCGAAAGTGGGTACCGGTTTCGGGACCAAGACATGCGTTAAATCAAAAGGCTAAAGCGTCTGGAGCGGATCCTAGAGATCGCGACGCGCTTTAGGCCATTCCGGCTGTCGGCTCCGGCGGGCAAAGGCTTGCCGGTCTTGGCTAAAACAAGGCAAAAGCGTTCCGCCCGCAGCCGCTTCAAACGGCAGTGCGGGGCACGATATTCTCTTTTCAGACATTTAGCGCCATCTGCTGGCGGCAAGGGAAGACAAACATGGCGATCCTGATCGGCGATACCGCCCCTGATTTCACCCTCGACTCCACCGAGGGCACCATTCACTTCCACGACTATATCGAAGGGTCCTGGGCCGTGCTGTTCAGCCACCCCAAGAATTTTACGCCCGTCTGCACCACCGAACTTGGTTACACGGCCAAGCTGAAACCGGAATTTGAAAAGCGCGGCGTCAAAGTGCTGGGCCTCTCGGTCGACAAGCTCGAAGACCATGGCGGTTGGGCCAAGGATATCGAAGAGACCCAGGGCACGGCGCTCAACTTCCCGCTCTTGGCCGATACCGAAGGCAAGGTGGCCCGTCTTTACGACATGATCCACCCCAATGCCGATAATACCCTGACCGTCCGCTCCGTCTTCGTCGTCGGCCCGGACAAAAAAGTAAAACTCAAGATCGAATATCCCGCCTCGACCGGCCGCAACTTCGATGAAGTGCTGCGCGTCATCGACAGCCTGCAGCTGACCGCCAAGCACCAGGTGGCGACGCCGGTGAACTGGAAGAGCGGCGAGGATGTGATCATCGTTCCGGCCGTGTCCAATGAGGCGGCCAAGGCCAAGTATCCCGAGGGCTGGAAGGAACTGAAGCCCTACCTGCGCATTGTTCCGCAACCCCGTGGCTGAAACGCTACGCGTTTGAGTTTCTGGCGGCGCCTGTCCTTATCCCGAAACCGGGTCCCACTTTCGGGGGACAAGCGCAGGCGGTAACTGTCTTCTCCCTGACTGACTGGGCGGTGGTTCACTCCATCGCCCATTTTCTTTGCCGCAATTGCCGTTTTGCGCTGCCCAAATTGGCCGCAATCATTGTTCGTATTTTCTGAAAAGGCCGGATTTCTCGTTATTCACAGGCTTGACTGGCCGAAATCCGGGGCTTTCGGCCAGATTTCGGGAACCGTTGCCTCATGGCCACAGCGAACAAAGTGGTTTCCTGATTCTTACCGATCTCGGTTAGCAGGGCGCTAATTCGGCAATTCTTGAGATTCAGTTTCTAAGAATCGATCAAGACTGGCTGAATGGTTAATGAATTGATGCCGGCAAACCTGCGGCAATGAGGCAACACCGCACAATCCCGCGCGATTTCGCCCTTAATCGTGCCGCGCGTCATCTTTAGGCAATGCTCATCGATAACTTCAGTGAGCATAGACCATTGATCAGAAGAGCCGTTCTCGTCGCCGCAGCGGCGGCTGCCCTCGCACTTTCCTCCTCGGCAGCCTACGCCCAATGTGGTGGCGCTTCCTGGTATGGCCCCGGCTTCAACGGCAAGCGGGCTGCATCGGGTGAAATCTTCAACGAAAACGCCATGACGGCGGCGCATCGTTCTCTCCCCTTCGGCACCAAGGTTCAGGTCACCGACCAGAACTCGGGCAAGTCGATTGAAGTGGTCATCAATGATCGCGGGCCTTTCCACGGCAAGCGCATCATCGACCTTTCGAAAGCCGCGGCAACTGCTCTCGGCTTCCGCAATCGCGGCACGACCTCGGTCTGCCTCGATTCCATGTGATCCCTTGCGATCTCCCAAGTAAAAGGCCGCCCCTTTGGGCGGCCTTTTGTATTTTTGCTCTCAGGCGTCGACGGGCTCGGCCCGCAATATGCCTGATATTTCGGCCATGACGGCGGCGGGCAGGGGGCCTTTTTCGAGCGCCCCGAGATTGTCCCGGACCTGCGCCTCGGTCTTGAAGCCGGGAATGGGCACGGTGTGCGGCGAGCGGGCAAGGTTCCAGCCCAGTGCGCCCTGCGCCACGGTTCTGCCGCCGGTCG
This sequence comes from Devosia sp. Root685, assembly GCF_001427875.1. Lineage (GTDB taxonomy): Bacteria > Pseudomonadota > Alphaproteobacteria > Rhizobiales > Devosiaceae > Devosia. The sequence continues at coordinate 169,282 of NZ_LMHK01000003.1, forward strand.
TCAGCAGGTCACGCAGGGCCTCGACCACGGCGAGGGTTTCGGGCTTTGGTCTGCCATCGGCAAAGAACCGCACCCAGGAGTGGCCCGCCGCCCGCACATCGTCCTTGCCGAGGCGCGAACTGGCAGAAAACTTGCCGCTCAGCATGCCCATGGCCAGCGGCGAGCGATTGAGGCTGGCAAGATCAGCCTCGGCACAGAGCGCCAGCATGTCCTTCCCGTCGCAGAGCACGCTCAGTTCCTGCTGTACGGCGGCAAAATGCGGATATTTGAGCATGCGGCGGGCAGAAGCCGCGTTGTCCGTGCTCCAGCCCCAGGCGCGGATGCGGCCTTTATCGACGAGACTTTCGAGCGCTTCGCCGGCGCGGTCGGCGGCGTCATCGCTGAGATCGCCGACATGGATCTGGTAGAGGTCGATATGGTCCATGCCGAGCCGTTTCAGCGATTTCCCCGAGGCCCAATCGATATAGCTCGGCGACACATCGGTCGCGACGAGAGCCTTGGCGCCCTCGTCATAGGTGAAGCCGAATTTTGTGGCGACAAAAACCTCGTCGCGCCGCCCTTTGAGCGCGCTGCCCAAAATGCTCTCGCTATGGCCGGTGCCATAGGCGTCGGCCGTGTCGAAAAGGCTGGCGCCGAGGTCAAGCGCCAGTTCGATCGAGCGCACCGATTGCGCGTCGTCGACCTGTCCCCAACCGTCATTGCGCCCATCGAGGGTAAAGTGACCGCCAATGGCCCAGCAGCCCATGCCCACGGCACCGACCTTTGGCCCATTGGGCCCGAGTTTGCGCTTGTCCATCATGGTCATGCTCCTTCGTCGGTTTGGGTGGCCACGAAGTCGGCAATGCCGCTGCGCTTTGTGCCGATATCGGCCAGCAGGCGGTCGTCGAGCAGGGAAAGCTGGCGGCGGGTGATATTGCGCAGATGCCAACGCCGCAGGCGGTTTCTGATGGGTTCAAACATGTCGTCTCCTCGAAATTTTGCGCAAAAACACCCCGGCGCCAGACTGGAATCCGGCGTTTCAAAACTGGTGCTTTCTGCAAAGGTTGGGACCGCTTCCGGCGATCCGATGAGGCGATAATTGCGCTTTCTCATACCCTTGCGCTACACTCGAGACTGCAAGGTTCTTTTCAGAAATGAAAAATGGATTTCTCCTGGGATGATCTCCGGCTGTTTCTCGATGTGGCGCGGCTCGGTGGGCTGAGCGCTGCGACCGAGACCACCGGCCTTTCGGCGGCGACCCTTGGCCGCCGCGTGACGGCGCTTGAGCGGCAGGTCGGCGAGCCGCTCTTTATGCGCAGCCAGACCGGCTATCGGCTGACCCCGTCCGGGGAAGAATTGCTGCTGCGCGCCGAAGAGGTGGAAGCGGCCATGCTGTCGCTGAAACGCTGGAAGGAAGGCGCCATCGGCGAGCGGGTGGTGCGCGTTTCGGCCGGACCCTGGACCTCGGCATTCCTGGCCCGGCACATTGCAAAAATCTGGACGGCGGGGGATCGCTTTGCGCTCGAACTGGTGACCGCCAGCCAAAAAGTCGATATCGGCCGGCGGCACGCCGATATCGGCATCCGCAACCAGCGCCCGACCGAGCAGTGGCTGGCCGGGCGGCTGGTGGGAAAAGTCGCCTATGGGCTTTATGCGCGGCCCGAGCTGATCAGCGGGGTGGCGGCCGGTTATTTCGTCGGTGTCGCTGGCGAGGGTGGCCAGACCCACTCGGCCCGCTGGCTGCATGCGCGGCATGGCGATCGTATCGCGACGCGCGGCAATGACGCCATGAGCGTCTTGGAACTGGTGGCGGCCGGCGCCGGCATGTCGGTCTTTCCCTGCTTTGTCGGCGACAGCGATCCGCGGGTCGATCGCATGGCCGGCACCATTCCCGAGCTTGAAACCGATCAATGGCTGGTCTGTCACCACGAGGAGCGGCACACCCCCGCCGTGCGCGCCGTCACCGAGCGCATCGCCGCGCTGATGCACGAAAACGCGCCGCTGTTTCGCGGGGAAAAGCCGCTGCACGCATAAAACCCAACCGATCCGTTAGGTCCGCGTTAGGGGCTTGGGCCTAGCATTCGCACCGGGAATGCAGCAGGGACAGCGGTGCTATGAAGGCATACGCCTATGTCGTCGGGCCTCAGGACAAGGCCTGGCAGACGCTTTTCGACATGGCCGGCGCTCTCGGCTTTGCCGGCGTCTCGGACTTTCGCGGCCTCAATCAGGTGGAGCAGCAGGCAGGCGAGACGCCGGTCTGCTATTTTCTGTTTTCGGCCGCCGTAGACCTGAGCGCGCTTCGTCCCGTTGCCGACGCCATCCGCTTCTCGGCTTCGCGTGCCATTCGCTTTTCGCCCATGGTCTATTGCGCCGAGGACCCGTCGGTCGAAACCACCATGGCCTGCATCAATATGGGCTTTGACGACATCGTGGCTCTGCCGCAGTCGCAGCCGAAACTGCGCCAGCGCCTCGCCCGGCAGATCGGCCACAGCCTGGTCTTTTACGAGACCGCGGGCTATTTCGGTCCCGACCGGCGTAACCGCGTCGCGGCGCTTGAACCAAACCCTTCGATGACGCGTGTCGGCGGCCCGTTCCGGCGGCTCGAAATCGTGCGCAATCTGCTCGATGGCGTTTCCGTCCTGCGCGACGAATTCACCGATGTGGCAGCAATGCAAACGTTGCAATAAACTCTATTGGGGCAGGCGCGCCCCCATTTCACTGCGCCGTGAAATGCCCTAACGTCGCGCCGGTCTGATTTTTAGAGCATTTTCCTGTCATGCGATTCGGCATTGCGTTGCCGCCCCAGATCAAGGTCTTTGGGGCGTTTTTCATTTATTCCTTTGCCATGGGCAGCATTTTCCCGCGCCTGCCCGATATTCAGACCGCCATGGGCGTGCGTGAAGGCGCGTTGGGCCTGGCGCTGATCGGCTCGGCCGTCGGCACGCTGATCTCGCTGACATTTGCCGGCCGTATCGTCGAAACCATCGGCTATCGCCGCGTGCTCCTGACCGCCATTCCGCTGCTCTCGGCGCTTTATGCGCTGGCAAGCTGGGCGCAGACCCCTCTCACTTTCTTCCTGCTCTTGCTGCCTGTCGGTCTTACGATTGGCGCCATCGAAGTCATCATCAATGTCGAGGCCGATCGCGTCGAACACGCCATCGGCCGCCGCATCATGAGCCGCGCCCATGCCTTCTGGAGCCTTGGCTTTTTCGCCGCCGGCATCGTCGGCTCCTTCATTGCCCAGTCTGGGCTCGAAGTGCACTACCATCTGATGATCATGGTCCCCGTCATCATCGTCGCGACCCTCCTCATCCTCGGGCGGTTCGAGCCGGCAGCCCACCGCGCCGGCACCAGCACCGATGAAGCGCCGCGCTTTGCCCGCCCCACGGCCACCGTCATGGCCCTTGTCGGCGTGTGCCTTTCGGCCATGTTGATGGAAGGCGCGGGGATCGACTGGTCGGCCATCTATATGCGCGATCTCTTCAATGCCGAACCCTTCTGGGCGGGCCTTGCCGTGGCGACCGTTGCCGGTTCGCAGGGCGTGGCGCGCTTTTTTGCCGATGGCTTTGTCGAGCGCTTCAGCCCGGTGCTCGTGGCGCGCGTGCTGCTCACCATTTTGGGCGTGGGCGTGCTGCTGGCTTTCTTCGCCCCGGCCGCTTGGGTGGCCTATCTCGGCTTTGCCCTGATCGGCGTCGGCTCCTCGGCGCTGTTCCCGCTCGCCATGTCGGCTGCAGCGCAGCAGACCGATCGTCCGGCGGCGGTCAATGTGGCCGCCCTGGCACAATTCTCCTTCACCGCTTTCCTCCTGGGACCGCCGCTCCTCGGCTTTATCGGCGAGCATTTTGGCATCCAGTGGGTGTTCGGCGTCGGCATTCCGCTGGTGCTGCTCGGCTTTACCACGGCCCATGTCCTGGCGCCCAAACCTGTCCTGCTTGAGGCCACCTCATGATTGCCGCTCAACACCGTATCTATGCCAGCTTCTTCCTGTTTGCCGTGACCACGGGTGCGCTGATGGCGCGCCTGCCCGATATCCAGACCCATCTCGGCATTTCCGAAGGCCAGCTTGGCCTGACCATGATCGGCATGGCCATCGGCTCGCTGATCGCCCTCACCTTCGGGCCGCCCCTGATCGAAAAGCTCGGCTTCCGCAAGACCGCTCTGCTCACCGTGCTCGGCCCCGCGCTGCTCTTCGCCACCATTCCCTGGCTGCCGGTGGCGCCGGCCATGTTCGGCGTGCTGTTTTTTGCCGGGCTTCTGGCCGGGGCGCTCGAAATCAATCTCAATGTCGAAATCGACCGGCTGGAAATTCAAACCGGTCAGCGCTTCATGAACCGCGCCCATGGTTTTTGGAGCGTCGGCTTCTTCGTCACCGCGCTTTTCGGCGCCATGATCCGCCAGTCGGGCCTTTCGGCTGGCTGGCATCTGGGCATCATTGCCATCATCGTCGTGGCCGTGGGCGGCTTCCTGCTGATCTCGGCCACCGAAGCGCCCAAGCCGGCAAAGGTCGAGGGCCAGAGCCATGGCTTCGCTTTCCCCAATCTCGGCCTACTGCCGCTCTGCCTCATCGGCTTTGCCGCTTTCCTCGTCGAAGGCGCCGGTATCGACTGGTCGGCAATCTACATGCGCAATGTCTTTGCCGTGGAGCCGTTTATCGGCGGCATGGGCCTGACGCTTTTTGCCTTCTTCATGGCGGCGATGCGTCTTTCCGCCGACCCCATCGTCGCCCGCTTCGGCCCGCGCAACGTCGCCATGGTCATGCTGACTGCGGCAAGTTTTGGCGCTCTCCTCGTCGGCACGGCGCCGACCGCGGAACTGGCCTTGCTTGGCTTTGCGCTGATGGGCGCCGGTTGCTCGGCGGTCTATCCGCTGGCGGTTTCCGCCGCCGCGCAGCGCACCGATCGCCCAGCGGCAGTCAATGTGGCGGCTATCGGCCAGGTTAGCTTCGTGGTGTTCTTCCTCGCCCCACCGCTGCTCGGTTTCGTCGCCGAATTTTTGGGCATCCGCTGGTCCTATCTCATCTGCCTGCCGCTGCTGCTCGCCGGCCTTTGGGCCTCGAGCTTTGCCCTTGGCACCAAAAAGGTCGATACGCCACACGGCATGCCGCCCGAGCCGACGCCGCTCGGCTGACCGGCAAATAAAGACGATTGCTGACGGGTTCTGACGCCGCAGGGCGCCAGAACTCTCGCAAGGAGATTTCTTTCATGCGTCCGCACCACCGGATTTTCGGGGTCTTTTTCATTTTTGCCCTCTCGATGGGCGCCATGCTCTCGCGCCTGCCCGATCTGCAGCGTCAATTCGAGCTGACCGAGGGCCAACTGGGGCTGATGCTGATCGCCATGTCCTGCGGCGCTCTTGTCGGGCTCACCTTCTCCGGCCCCTTCATCGCCCGCTATCCGGCGCGAACCAGCGTTTTCGTCACCATCTTCCTCGCCTCGGCGCTCTATGCGCTGGTGCCGTTCATGCCGTCGGCGCTCTTTGTCGTGCCAGTGCTGTTTTTCGCCGGCATCTGCGCCGGCGCCGTCGAAATCGTCGTCAATCTCGAAGCCGACCGGCTCGAAGCCCAGCTTGGCTACGGCATCATGAGCCGCACCCATGGCATGTGGAGCCTCGGCTTTTTCGTCACCGCCCTCGTCAGTGCAGGCGTCCGCCAGGCCGGCGTGCCGGTGACGGTACATCTCGTGGCCGCGCTGATCGTCGTGGTCATCGCCGGCCTCGTCGTCTTCCGCGGCATCGAAAATGCGCCGCTGCGGCCTGATTCCCATGCCGGCGAAGCGCCGCGCATCGCTTTTCCGACCATGGGTCTTGCCGCGCTCTGCCTCATCGGGGCGGCGCCTCTCCTGGCGGAAGGCGCCGGCATCGACTGGTCTGCGATCTATATGCGCGACGTCTTCCACGTCGAGCCTTTCATCGGCGGGCTCAGCGTCACCGTTTTCTCGCTGGCCATGGCCGTTGCGCGCCTCACCATGGATGGCGTCGTCGATCGGTTCTCGCCGCGCGCGGTGGCGGCAACCTTACTGCTGATCGCCATTGCCGGGCTGGTGCTGGTCGCCACGGCGCCGCATGAATATGTGGCTCTGTTGGGCTTTGTGCTCACCGGCATTGGCTGCTCGGCGGTCTATCCGCTGGCCGTTTCGGCGGCGGCGCAACGCACCGATCGTCCCGCCTCGGTCAATGTCGCTTCGCTCGGGCAGATGACTTTTGTGGTCTTCTTCCTCGCCCCGCCTCTGCTGGGCCTCGTTGCCGAACAGTTCGGCATCCGCATGTCCTATTGGGTCGTGGTGCCGCTGCTGGTCGCTGCGCTCCTCGTCATCCGCGCTCTGCCGGCACGGAAATTTGCAGCGCTCGCCCATGGCTGAAGACCTGCCGCCTATCGTCGATCTCCGGCAATCGGCTACGGCCCTGCGCGTGCAGCGCGGGGTCATGCGCATGCTGCGCGAGCGGCACGATATGGCGTGCTATGCCGAAGTGCCGCTCAGCAATGGGCGGCGCGCCGACGTTTTGGCCGTCGGGCCCAAGGGCGAGATTTGGATCATCGAGATCAAATCGAGCCTCATCGACTTTCAGGTCGATCGCAAATGGCCCGAATACCGCGAATTTTCCGACAAGTTCTTTTTTGCCAAACCGCCCGAGCTCGACGGAGAGATTTTTCCGCAAAGCGAGGGACTTATCGTTGCCGACGGGCATGATGGCGCCATTTTGCGCGATAGCCCCGATACCCCCCTTGCCCCCGCCCGCCGCAAGGCACTGATGCTCAAACTCGCCCGCCTCGGCGCCGACCGCATCCATGTGCTGATGGACCCCGGTCCCCATTGAACGTTTAGTAGATCATGACCTCTGCCCGCTGGCGCATTATTGCGCTTTTTTTCACCCATGCCCTGGCCGCCGGCGCGATCCATACGCGCATCCCCGACCTGCAGGTCGCCATGGGTCTTTCCGAGGGACAGCTGGGCCTCGTGCTGATGGGCCAGCCGCTTGGCGCTCTCTCGATGTTTCTGTTCGCGAGCGCGATCATCGAGCGCTTTGGGCCGCGCCGCGCCATCCTCGCGGTGCTGCCCGTGGTCATCATCACGGCGGCTTTGGCGACTGTGCTGCTCAACCCCGTGGCGCTCTTTATGCTCCTGGCCCTTAACGGGCTTGGCTTTTCGCTCAGCAATATCGCCATGAATGTCGAGGCCGACCGGGTGGAAGCGGCGACGGGCGCGCGGGTGATGAATACCTGCCACGGCGTCTGGAGCGTCGGTTTTTTGATTACATCGCTTCTGGGCGCGACGCTGCGCGGCCTTCATGTCGATCCGGCCATTCACCTCTGGGCACTGGCGCCGGTTCTTATCGTGCTCCTGCTGGTCGTCGTCGTGCCCATGCCGGTCATGCCGCCGCGCCCGCATAGCGGCGAAAAGGTCAGAAAGCTGGCGCTGCCGACCCTGGCGACTCTTGGCCTCGTCGCCTTCGGCCTTGGCGCGGGCCTCACCGAAGGCGCCTCGCGCGCCTGGTCGATCATTTATCTGCGCGATAGTTTTGATGTGCCGCCCTTTGTCGAGTCGCTGGCTTTGCCCGCGCTTCTGGCGGCCATGGCGGCGGGCCGGCTGCTGGCCGATCGCGTCATCGACCGCTTTGGTCCGGTGCGCGTCGCGCGACTGCTCTCGGCGCTCGCCGTCGCCGGCATGGTGCTCATCGTGCTCTCGCCCAATGCTTATGTGGCGCTACTGGGTTTCGTTGTCGTCGGCATGGGCATCTGCGTGCTTTATCCGCTGATGCTCTCGGCCGCCGCGCGCATTGGCGATCGTCCAGCGAGCCAGAACGTTGCCGCAACGACGCTGATCTTCCAGCTCGTCAATCTCGGTGCGCCGGCGCTGATTGGCGCTGTGGCGCAAGGCCTTGGGGTGCGCCTGGCCTTTGCCATGCTCATCCCCTTGCTGGTGCTGACTTTTGCCATGGCCGGGCGCCTGAAACCGCGCCCGGCGTCGTAAGAAAACTACTCGTCGAAAGCCTGTGTCTCGACCGGGGTGACCGGCGTCGGCACGGGCGTTGGGCTTGGCGCTGCGCCCAGTTCCGAGAGTTTTCGTTGCAGCGAGGTCATCAGCGCCAGCTTGTCGCTGTCCGGCAGGTCGTGGAGGCGCTGGCTCAGCCGGATGGTGAAGTCCGAGAAGGCATTGTGCCAGTCGGCCGGCAACTGTTTGAGGTCCACGCGGCGGGCGGCCGGCGCCTTGGCGGCGGCAATGCCGGCGGCGGTCAGTTCAAAATAGTCGTCGAGCTGCGGCAGAACGATCTGGTCGCCACCGATCCCGGTGGCCATCAATGCGGCGCGCAGCGCCGTGCGCTCTTCGTCCTCGCCATGGGTGAGGAAGATGGCGCCATGCGCCGGCAGGCGCTCCTTGATCCACGCCATCAGTTCGGAATGGTCCGCATGGGCCGAATAGTTGCCCATGGAGCGGATCGTGGCGCGCACCGGCACCAGCGTGCCATGAATACGCACTTCCTTGGCGCCGGAGAGAATGATCTGCCCCAGCGTGCCCGGCGCCTGATAGCCGACGAACAGAACCGTGGCATTGGCGCGGATCAGGTTGTTGCGCAGGTGATGTTTGATGCGCCCGGCATCAGCCATGCCCGAAGCGGACATGATGATGGCGCCGCCCTTGATGGCATTGAGCGCCTTGGAATCTTCTACGGCCTCGATGATGCGAAAGCGCGGATCGTTGAACAATTCGTCGGCGGTCAGCTCGGTGTCCTCGAACATTTTCGCATATTTGCGATAGACGCCGGTCACTTTGCTGGCGAGCGGGGAATCGAGCACGACGAGGCGCGGGTCGATCTCTTTGTCGCGAATAAGGACGCCGATATCGTGTAAAAGTTCCTGGCTGCGCTCGACGGCGAAGGCGGGGATGATGAGATTGCCGCCCTTTTGCAGGGCAAGGTTGATCTCGGTCTTGAGCGCCTCGCGGCGCTGCACGAGGGTATAATCCTCGCGCTCGCGGCCGCCATAGGTGGATTCGCAAAGGATATAGTCGAAGTTCGAAGGGCCTTCGGGCTCGTTGTAAAACACCTTTTCGTCCGGCCCGATATCGCCCGAAAACATCAGGCGCACCGGCTTGCCATCGCCATTCATCACTTCCACCTCAATCGAGGCCGAGCCGATGATATGGCCGGCATTCCAGAAGCGGGCGCGCACGCCGGGGCCGGGAGAAATCCACTCGCCATAATTGCAGGTTTTCCGGTGCAGCAGCGCTTCGCTGGCGTCCTCCATCGTGTAGAGCGGTTTTGCCGGTTCATCGCCGCGATGGTTGCGCTTCTTGGTCTCGCGCTCGGCTTCGCTTTCCTGAATGCCGGCGCTGTCGGGCAGCAGATATTCGAGCAGGCCCGCCGTTGGTTCGGTCATCCACATCGGCCCGCGCCAGCCCTCGGCATAGAGCTTTGGCAGGAGGCCTGCATGGTCGATATGCGCATGCGTCAAAAGCAAAAAATCGATTTCTTTGGGATTGAAGGGTGTCGGCTTGAGATTGAGGTCGCGGACTGACTTATTGCCCTGAAACAGCCCGCAATCGACGAGGAATTGCCCCTGCGGATGCACCACGCGGTAGCACGATCCGGTGACCGTTCCTGCTGCGCCATGGAAATGGAGGGTCACCGTCATCACAAAACTCCCGAATTTTCGCCTTGGGTGTCGAACTTAGCCTCAGCCATTCGTCAAAGTCGAGGCAGCGGGCAACCGGTTATGGCTCGCCGCTGTTTTGTTCGAACCAATGAGGAGAGACGAAATGACCTATGTGGATGGATTTGTCGCCGCCGTGCCCAAGGCAAACAAGGAGCAATATATTGCCCACGCCCGAGGGGCGGCCGATTTGGCTAAACAGTGGGGCGCAACCCGCGTCGTTGAGAATTGGGGCGATGACGTTCCCCCCGGTAAAGTGACCGACTTTCAGCGCGCCGTGCAGGCCAAGGAGGACGAGGTCATCGTCTTTTCCTGGATTGAATATCCCGACAAGGCGACGCGCGATGCGGTGATGAAGCGCATGATGGAAGACCCCGCGATGGCGAACGTTCCAGACATGCCGTTTGACGGGCAGCGTCTGATCTATGGCGGGTTTTCGACGCTGTTCGAGGTGTGAGCCTGACAGGCGCGGCGTCATTCCCGCGAAAGCGGGAATCTCGGCTTTGGAAACAGAGATCCCCGCTTTCGCGGGGATGACGCGGTGGCTTGATTGAATCAGCGCGGCGCGCGCTTGGCCAAAATGCGCTGCAGCGTGCGGCGGTGCATATTGAGGCGGCGGGCCGTTTCCGAAACATTGCGATCGCACAGTTCATAAACGCGCTGAATATGTTCCCAGCGTACCCGGTCGGCCGACATCGGGTTTTCCGGCGGCTCGGGCTTGTCTTCGCCGGTGGCGAGAAGGGCATTGATGACGTCGTCGGCGTCGGCGGGTTTTGAAAGATAATCCATCGCCCCGAGTTTTACCGCGGTCACCGCAGTGGCGATATTGCCATAGCCGGTGAGGACCACGGCCCGGGCATCGGGGCGCTTCTGGTGCAGCGCCGAAACCACCTCGAGCCCATTGCCGTCTTCGAGGCGCAGATCGACGACGGCGAAGGCCGGCGGCTGTTCGTTGACGGCGGCAACGCCGGCAGCGACTGACGGCGCGGTGCGCACGATAAAGCCGCGCCGCGCCATGGCCCGTTCGAGCCGGGAGAGAAAGGCCGCATCGTCATCGACCAGCAAAAGGCTGGGATCGGCCGCAAGGATGTCTTCGAGCGTGTTCATGGCGCTTTCCTTAAGCCTTTGCCGCTCTTTCGTCAAAATCGGCTGGGTGCGACACGATCACAGTGCCGCGCGCGGCCAGGTAATAGTGACGCGGGCATGGCCCGTGGGTTTTTCATTTTCAAAGCTTAGGCGCGCCCCGGTGCGCTCCAAGAGGGTCTTGGCAATGAAGATGCCAAGGCCCAAGCCGCCGGGCTGATGCGCGTCGCTGCCATGCGGATCGCGCGGGCGCGTCGTCAGATAAGGCTCGCCCAGCCGCGCGATAAGTTCAGGCGCAAAGCCGGGGCCGTCGTCTGTCACCGTGACGGTGATCGTCGCCTGATCCCATTCGGTATCGATGCGCACGGTTTCGCGCGCATAGCCGGTGGCGTTTTCGATCAGATTACCGAGACCATAGAGCAAGCCCACCGAGCGCGGAAATACGGGGGACGTGCCGGTGGCGCGCTCCGAATAGAACAAAATAACCTTGCCGCGCCCCTCATGCGGGCGCGCGACTTCGGCCAGAATATCGGTCAGCGGCGCTTTGGCGAACATATCGGCCGGCTCGCTGCCGAGGTTGCGCAGTTTGGAGAGAATAGCCCGGCATCGCGCGGCCTGCGAGATGATCAGTTCGACGTCTTCGGCGAGCGGGCTGCCTTCCTCGACCTCGGCCCGCATTTCCTTGGCGGCGAGCGCAATGGTCGAGAGCGGGGTACCCAGTTCATGCGCGGCGGCGGCGGCAAGCCCATCGAGGGCTGAAAGCTGCTCGCGATGCGAGAGCGCCAGTTCGGTCGCAGCCAGCGCGTCCGCGATCAGGCGCGATTCATGGGCGACGCGGATCGTATAGGCGGCGATGAAGGCAATGCCGCAGATGATCGACACCCAGATGCCGATCACATAGATGCGGTTGAATACCAGTTCCTCGCCGGGCACCCAGGGCAGGGGCAGGTGCAGGATCGAGATTACCGAGGCGATGACGGCGGCCAGCGCCGAAATCACCAGCGTTTCCCTTGGCGGCAGCGTCGTTGCCGAGACGGAGACTGGCGCGAGGAGCAGTAGCGCGAATGGGTTGAGCAGGCCCCCCGTCAGGGCCAGCAAGCCGCCCAATTGGCAGAGGTCGAAGGCCAGCTGGATGGCGGCAAAACGCGGCGAAAGCTGGCCTTTGGCACCATAGCGCAGGAACAACGCGACATTGAGGCCCGCCGAAAGGGCAATCAGCGCAAAACATTCCCAGAGCGGCAAGGGGTAGCCGAGCCCCAGATGCACGAAGAGCACGCCAATGGTCTGTCCCACGACGGCGAGCCAGCGCAGCAGCACCAGCGTTTGCAGGCGCAGCGGCCGCCAATGGGAGGCGTCGTCGCTGACGGAAAGGCTCTCTTCGCTCATGATTTTGGGGAACGTCTATGCGCCGCATAGGAAGGGAAAAGCATCATTTCAAGCCTAGAAATCCCATAGGCACATTCTTGATCCTGCCCGGGGGAGGGCCACGTTATGCACATCGCAACGTGACTGGGAAACACATCAACATGAACACAGCAATTATCAAACCGCAATGGTCGCCACTGACCATCGCACTCATGGTCATCGGCTTCATCACCTTTCCGCCGCTTGGCTTCGTCATGCTCGCCTACATCATCTGGGGCGAGAAATTCGGCGGCTCCGCCGAAAAGGCACAGGCTTACTGGAACAAGGGATGTGGCTATATGCGCAACAACAAGAAGCACTTTGGCGGCTTTAACCGCGATCAGTCGAGCTCGGGCAATGCTGCCTTCGACGATTACCGCTCCGACCAGCTCAAGCGTCTCGATGAAGAACGCGCCCGCCTCGACGCCGAAGTGGACGCCTTCCAGGACTATATGGCGAACCTCAGGAAGGCCAAGGACCGCGAAGAATTCGATCGCTTCATGAGCGAACATCGCGGCAACCGCCAGGGTTTTGGCGACAGCAAGCCGACCGACAATAACAATTGGGGCAATAACGGCTAAGGCCGGCCCCTTTCTTCCCTACCTCCCAAGTGAACTGGCGCCCGCAAGGGCGCCTTTTTTGTGCCCGGTTGAGCTGGGCAGCAAAAAGCCCGCCCAGCAGAGGCTGGGCGGGCTAAAACTCAGGTCGCCCGAGGGCAACCTTCAGCGCTCAAAAAGAGCTTACTGCTGAACGAGGGTCAGGTTGATTGCCGATTCACGACCGTCACGGCCGGTTTCGACTTCATAGGTGACCTTGTCGTTTTCGTAGAGGCCATCGACGCCCGAACGCTGAACAGCGGAAATGTGGACGAAGTGATCCTTGCCGCCATTGTCGGGGGTGATGAAACCAAAGCCCTTGGTGGCGTTGAAGAACTTGACGGTGCCGTTGATGGTGGCCATTTTTTTAAATCCTAAAAGCTCGGAGCCGAAGCGAAGCGAGCGTTTCCCTCCGCAACATGCAAAAGGGCCTACAGACGTTCGCAAAGTGGATCAGAGAGCCAAGGACCGGAAAACCGGAAAAAGGCGGCCGACTTAGGCAGAAACGTATATCCCCTCTTATGCCGAAAAATCGTGGCAAGAGCAAGACCGCAAACGAAAATCCCTTTTCGTGCATCAGGCTAGGCCAGAGGAGGAGATTCTCCGCGCTCGGTAACAGTGCTTGACTCGGCGATTTAGTGTGCTACACATCTATCACACTAGATAGGCGCGACACATGGATGATTTTCACGCGAGCCAGCCGATCTTCGTGCAGATCCGGCAGCGGCTGATCGAGATGATCCTGCGTGGCGCAGTGGGGGAGGGCGATTCGCTTCCCTCGGTGCGCCAGATTGCAGCAGAGCTATCGGTCAATCCGCTGACGGTCACCAAGGCTTTCGAAGCCTTGGTCGAGATCGGCGTGGTCGAAAAACGGAGGGGTCTTGGCATGTTCGTTACCCAAGGCGCACGCGACAAACTGCTGTCCCACGAACGCGACAAGTTTCTCAAAGAGGATTGGCCGCGTATTCTCACCCAGATCAAGGCGCTCGACCTCGATCCGAAAACCCTCTTTGCCGAAACCCCGGTGGAGCCCAAACCATGACCGATATCAACCAGACCATCGAGCCCGTTGTCACCGCACGGGGCCTCCGGAAAAAATTCGGCCGCAAGGAAATCCTGCACGGTCTCGATTTCGACATTCCACCCGGCCGCATCTATGGCCTTGTCGGCCACAATGGCGCGGGCAAGACCACGACGCTCAATGCCATGCTGGGCCTGACGAGCTATGAGGGCACGATCCGCGTGCTCGGCGAAGACCCCTTTGCGCGCCGCGCCAAATTGATGGAGAACGTCGCCTTCATTTCCGACGTCGCGAGCCTGCCGCGCTTCTTGCGCGTGCGCGAGCTCTTTGCGCTCCTCTCCAATATCCATCCCAATTTTTCGACCGACAAGGCGCGCAGCTTCCTCGAAGGCACCGACATAAAGCCCGAAATGAAGATCAAGACGCTTTCAAAGGGCATGGTGGCCCAACTCCACCTCGCCGTGGTTATGGCGATCGACGCGAAACTGCTCGTCCTCGACGAGCCGACGCTCGGCCTCGACATCACCTATCGCAAGCGCTTTTACCGCCGTCTTCTCGAAGATTACATGACCGAGGAACGCACGCTGATCATCACCACCCATCAGGTGGACGAGATCGAGTTCATGCTCTCCGACATCATGTTCATCCGGGATGGCGACCTGATCCTCCACATGCAGATGGAGACGGTGAACGAGAAATTCTCCCAGCTCGTCACCAACGAACCCGAATTTCAGGCGCAGGCCCGCGCCCTTGGGCCGGTCTATGAGGAAACCCGCTTCGGTCAGACCGTCTTCATCTTTGACGGCATTGCACGCGAGCAGCTTGAGCCGCTGGGAAAAATCTCCACCCCGACCCTGTCCGACCTTTTCGTCGCGCTGATGCAACGGCCGACCGCCAATCCGGAGACGGCCCGATGAAGGCTTTTTTGGCACTCGTCCATCGCGAATATATCGAACATCGCGGTGCCTTCTTCATTGCGCCGCTGGTCATGGTGGCCCTCGTCTTCCTCCTCACCATTCTCGCCTTCAGTGTCGAGCGCATCAACACACGCTTTTCCGGTCAGATGCTGACCGTCATGCCCACCTGGGTTTTTGAAGCCGGCTTTGCCGCGCTTGCCGCGGGCTGGCTCATTTATCTCGGTTTCGTGCTGTTCTTCTATTGTGCCGACGGCTTTGCCGCCGACAAGCGCAACAACGCCATGCTGTTCTGGAAGTCGATGCCGGCTTCGGATTTCAAAGTGCTGCTCAGCAAGCTTGCTGCCGCGCTGACCATCCTGCCCGGCTCGGTCTTTGCCGTCGCTTTGCTCAGCATTCTTCTCATGTTCGGCGTTGCTTATGTGACGACGATGATCGCCGGCCTCGGCAGCGCGACCCTCCTCTGGAATATTCTGGGCATCTTCGCGCAGATGAGCCTTGTGCTGCTCGTCGTCGTGGTCTGCGCCCTTCTCTGGTACCTGCCTTATATGGCGCTGGTGGGGGCCATGGGCACGGTCGCCGGCCGCTGGGCCATTCCGCTGGCGCTGCTGCTGCCCTCGGTGCTTTCGGTGCTCGAATGGGTCCTCCTTGGCGGCGGCATGCATCCCTTCGCCACGCGCACCTGGGCATTCCTTGACTACCGCTCGCAATTCCCGGTGTCGTTCGACTATCTCGACCGCATCTGGGAAGGGCAGGAAATGTTCGACGCCACGCGTTTCATGGTGGATTTCCTGCAAAAGTTCGATTGGTTGCAGGTCGGCATCGGCGCAGTCTTCGCCCTCGTTGCGATTTACATCGCCAGCGAATATCGCCGCCGCTCCGCCGCCAATTGAGCCTTTATGCCCCAACATGCTAGGGAGCGGTCCAAACAGGACCGCTCCCATGTCGCTTCCCACCATTGTCAGCTTTTGGCACGGCCCGATGAGCTGGCTGGAAATTCTGTGCATCCGCTCCTTTCTCCGGCAGGGACACAGGGTAGAAGTCTATTCCTATGACCCCATAAAAGGTCTGCCCGCCGGCGCCGAATGGCGCGATGCGGCAAAGGTGCTGCCGCAGGAAAAGCTGGTTTTTTACAAGGGCCGCGGCACGCCCGGCGTCTTTTCCGATCATTTTCGCTACGCAGCGCTAAAGGCTGGGCTCGGGGTCTATGCCGATCTCGACATCTATTGCCTGCGCCCCATGGCGGGGTCATTCGACTATCTCATGGCCTGGGAGCGCCCCGGTTCGGTCAACGGCGCCGTGCTCTATATGCCGGCCGACGCCCCGCTGCTGGCCGATCTGCTCTCGGTGTTCGAAGAAAAAAAGCGCCCGCTCCTTGAGCCGCACCTGCCGCCGCTGCGCCGTATTGAAGTCGCCATCCGCCGCCTCGTGGGCGACCGGGTAACGCCCGAGCACATGCAATATGGCGCAACCGGCCCCATGGCTCTCACTCATTTCGTCGCCGAGCATGGTTTCGTCGCGCGCGTCCTACCCTCGGCAACCTTCTACCCCGTGCCCTATGAAGGCATCCCGGCGCTGATGAAGTCAGGCTCCGACCTCGACGCAGCGATAAAACCAGAAACTCTTGGCATCCACCTCTGGCGCAGCCAACTCACCGACCGCGGCCGCGCCGGCCTGCCGCTCCCCGAAGCGGGGAGTGCATTGGCCGAACTCTGCGCCCGCGAGGGACTTGATCCAGCAAGTATTGCCTAGCGGCCCAGCCGCAACGTCTTCAGCCACCAACGCTTCCAACGATGCCGCGCAAAGCGATAGAACAGCTCATTGGTCATCACGTGGCGATAAAACCGCGCAAAGGCCACGGACTGCAGCATGCCCGCGAGCACCCCCCAGGGTTTGCGTTCGGCGGTATAGTGAAGAATGGCGGGGTCGACGCCATCATGGGCATGGCGCGCATCGATGACATTCCAGCGCCAGGGCAATTTCAGCCATTTGCCCTTGAAGATCAGGTTCAGCAGGTCCTGATCGTAGTAGATCCGCTGCATGATGCCTGCGGCATAGGCCTCTTCCATGCGGCCGATAACATCGGCTTCGCGCCATTTGGCGATGTCGATCAACACCATGCCGGCGTTGAAATAGTAGTCGGCGGGATCGAAAATATCGCGGTTCTGCTTGAGATCGCGCCGGCCGGTAATGAGGGCCCCGATCGAGTCGCGCACCGCCGCGATGGAATTGCCCTCAAGGTCGAGCTCGAAAAAGAAGGCCACGTCTTCGCGCACCAGCATGTCGCAGTCGAGGTAAAGGATACGGGTGACATCGGGGCCGACCAGCCGGTCGATCATCAGCCGCGCATAGACGATATTTGAAAGGCGCTTGTTCTCGGGCATGCGCCCGGCAATGTCCCGGAACATGTTGGACTGGTCGAGATCGTACCACCGCAGCTCCACCGGAAATTCTTCGGTGATGCATTCGAGATCGGCGCGGTGCGCTGCCGTCAGCGTGCGATGACAGAGATGAAAGACCAGCTCCTGCCGGCGATGCGAAAACAGGCATACCGAACGCATAGTCGCATAGGCGGGCGCCCAGAAATTGTCGTCGAACGTCAGTGCAACATGCATCGCCATCTATCGGCCCAATCCAAGCCTTTTCGTCCACTTCCGCTTCCAGCGGTGCCGGGCGAAGCGATAAAAAATGTCGTTGGTCATCACGTGCCGATACCAGCGGGCATAGGCGGCGCGGCGCAAAATGCCCGACAGCAGAAACCAGGGTTTACCCCTCAGCGTATAGTGCAGGATGGCTGCATCGAGCGCTTCATGGGTTGGATGGGCATCGATCGTATTCCAGCGCCAGGGCAGTTGGGTCCAACGATTATGGAAAACGAGGTTGAGCATATCCTGGTCGTAGTAGAGCCGGTCCATCAGTCCCCGCCCGGCGATGGCAGCGATCTCCGCTTTGACATCGATCTCGCGCCATTGGGCAAGGTCGATGACCAGCATGCCGGAATTGAAATAGGGATCGGCAGGGTCGAAAATACCCCTGTTCTGCCGCATCTCCCTCCCCGCCGCGATGAAGGGTGCAAGCGAATCGCGCACGGCCCCGAGGGGGCGCCCTTCCAGATCCATGTCAAAAAGCTGCTCGATCGGCGCGCGCACCAGCATGTCGCAATCGAGATAGATGGCGCGCTCGATATCACTGGGCAAAAGATCGGCCACCAGCATGCGGGCATAGACGATTTTCGGCCATTGCACCGAAGCGGGTAGTTCGGCCACGAAGAAGTCGAACAGCGCGGAATCGGCCACCGGATACCAGCGCAGGCTCGCCCCATATTCGCGCACCACGCCTTCAAGATCATAGCGATGCTCATCGCTGATCGGCATATGGAAGAGGTGAAACACCAGGTCCTTGCGCCGATGCGTCGAGAGGCACACCGAGCGCATCACCGTAAAGGCCGGGGCCCAGAAATTGTCGTCGAAGGCGAGGACGATATGGATGGGTGCGCTCATTCCGCTCTCGGGCCTGGAGGGTTTTCAGGAAGAATGGAAACCATTCTTCCGGTTCGAAAACGCGACAAACAAAAAATCTGGGCCGTTCACCGTTTCGACGAAACGGTGAACGGCTCGGGATCGAAGGCATCTCATAAAGGCTCGCACGCCAAAGGGAAGAAAAATCCAGTTATCCCGCTAATCCCCGCCCCTCAAGGCGGGTGGACAATGGGGCCATCGCAAAGAGGATTGACCCCATGGACGACACCCCGCGCCTGAGCCTGCCGCAGATCATTTCCGGGCAGGCGCTCAAACACATCACCCACAATGAAGCCCTGATGCGGCTCGACGCTTTGGTACAGGCGAGCGTCGAAGCGAGCACGGTCACGGCGCCACCCGCAACCCCGCTCGACGGCGAAGCCTGGATCGTTCCAGCATCCGCCACTGGCGCCTGGGCCGGGCATGGCGAGGAAATCGCCGCCTTCCAGGCCGGCGCCTGGACATTTTACGACCCCGCGCCCGGCTGGCAGGTTTTCGACAAGGCGAGCGGCACGCTCTGCATTTTTTCCGGCACCGGCTGGATTGCCGTCGCCGCCACCGGCGCCGGCCTGCCGCAACTGGGCATCAATGCCGACGCCGACACCACCAATCGCCTGTCGATCTCGGCCGATGCGACGCTCCTCAACCACGACGGCGCGGGGCACCAGCTCAAGCTCAACAAGGCGACTTCGGGCGACACGGCCAGCCTCCTCTTCCAAAGCAATTGGTCGGGCCGGGCCGAAATGGGGCTGCTTGCCGACAATGCCTGGCGCCTCAAGATCAGCAGCGACGGCAGCATCTGGAGCAATGCCCTGGTGATCGCTGGGGATGGCAGCGCCAGCTTTGCCGGCGCCCTAAAACCCCTTACCGACAATGCACAGACCCTCGGCGCCAGCGGCGCGCGCTGGAGCGCCGTCTGGTCGGCCACCGGCACGATCCAGACCTCGGACAAGCGCCTCAAGACCGATATCTTTCCGTCCGATCTCGGTCTCGATTTCATCCTGGCGCTGAACCCGGTGCGCTACCGCTGGCGCGACAATGCCGCGGACGAGCGCGTCCACTACGGCCTTCTGGCGCAAGAGGTCCTCGCCACCGCAAGGGCCCATGGCGCGCCAAACTTCGGTGGCCATGTGCTGGTCGATGACGAGGATGCCGATAGCCAGCAAGCCCTGCGCTATTCAAGCTTCATCGCGCCAGTTGTCGCCGCCGTTCAGGCTCTGGCGGAGCGGGTGCACAAACTGGAATCAGGTCTTTAGGCCCCTAATCAATGCCCTGATCGCCTTGCGGTAGTCGGCCAGTTCTTCGGCCGGCGCCAGGGCGGCGCGATCAAAGAGCGCGTCGAGCAATTGCGCCAGCGGCATCACCGGCAGGTCGCGGATCGCGCCGGCCTCTACCGCCGCGGCGACGCCTTCAACCAATGTCCTCAATCCGAAGCGCGAATTGATGGCTTCAAGCCTTTGCCGTCCGATCACCGCCGGCGCGTCGATGAGCAGAATGCGCCGCCGCCCGATATCCTGCATGGCGGCGAGATAGGCGTCGCCGCCTTCGATCAGCGCGCGCACGGGGCCGGGTTCATCTTCGCCTCCCGCCGCCGCATTGATCGCAAGCGCCAGAAGCGCATGCTCTTCCTCGACCACCGCCTCGAACAGCGCCTGCTTGTCGGCAAAGTGGTGATAAAGCGCGCCGCGGGTCACCCCGGCGGCGGCCGCAATGGCGGGCGTATTGGTCGCGGCATAGCCATTCCCGGCGAATTGCCGCCGTGCCGCCGCGATCAGCGCGCGCCGTGTGCCCTCCCGCCGCTCTTCCTGCGTTTTGCGACCCTCTTGCATACATGCAGCCTGTTTGTTAAATTACATACAGTCAGTATGTATTTGTTTTCGTCATTTCGCAAGGAGAGACCCATGTTTTCGGCTTATTATCCGCTCTTGCAGGTCCGGGATGTCGCCGCCACAGCCTCATTCTACCAGGACCTCTTCGGCTTTACCGAGGTCTTTGCCAGTGACTGGTACATGCATCTGCGCGCGCCAAACGGGCCACAGGAACTCGCGATCATCGTCTATGACCACGAAACCATTCCCCCCGAAGGGCGCGCCCCGACCTCAGGCCTGATCCTCAGCTTTGAAGTTGCCGACGCCGCAGCGGAGGCCGCGCGCTTCGCAACCAAAGGCATAAGAATTGCCCAGCCGCTCCGCGACGAGGTTTTCGGCCAGCGCCATTTCATCGCCAGCGACCCCAATGGCGTGCTGCTCGATGTGATTACCCCGATTGAGCCCGATCCCACCTGGCTCTCTGCAGCGGGCGCTCAGTAATACCAGCTCAGCGCCGCGGCGGTTTTCGCGTTGAAATGCAGCGTCACCGTCACGTCGTTGATCGGGTCGGTGACGCCTTGGGTAAACTGCCGCTGCAACAGCGTAATGGTTTCCGCCGCGCTGTCCGATCCCTTGAGGACATAGTCGAAGCAGTCGATACCTTCGCTGCGCCCTGATCCAATCTGGGTCTTGAGGTCCCAAAGCGGGCGGCCATTGAGGGCGGTGCCGTCGGCGCGCTTGACGGCGCGAAGGGTCGGCACCCAGTCATAGCCCGTCTCGCAGATATAGCGGCCCTCTTCGAATGTGCCGTGATCGGTGAAGATCACGTCATAGTCGGCGTCCCAGGCATTGCCGATCTCATAGGTCGCGCCCGTGTCGGTGACCTCGAGATAGATATCGGACCACGAGCAACTGCCCTCGTCCTCGGCATAACACCAGCGCGCAGAACTGCGCATCAGCGTGGCGATGTCGGTGATGGGGACGGGCTTGCCGATCTTCATCCGGTCCAGCACGCCCTGGGTCCCCGTATCGAAAGCCAGAGCCGGCGAAATCCCAATGAGACCAATAACAAGGCAAGCGAAAAGACGACGCATATTCTCCCTCCCGAGGGGCTGTCCGCGCCGCACTCTAGGTCAAACCACCGGAGAGCGAAACCTTGGCTTGACATCTGCGTAATGTTATTACATTGCAGGTGTCATTGCGACGAACGGAGATCTTTCATGCAGGATGTCATCATTATCGGCGGCAGTTTTGCCGGCCTCACCGCCGCCATGCAGCTCGGCCGCGCCCGTCGCAAGGTCACCGTGCTCGACACCGGCCTCAACCGAAACCGCTACGCCGAACATGCCCATAATATTTTCGGCCATGACGGCACTCCGCCGGGCGAGCTGCTCGCATCAGCAAGGGCGCAGATCGCGCACTATCCAACGGTAAAAATGATCAGCGGGAAGGCCGTGGGCATCTCAGGCGAACCGGATAATTTCGCCGTCACCACGGCGGAAGGCGAGACGATCTCCGGCCGCCGCCTGATCCTCAGCTATGGCATTGTCGATGAATTTCCCGCCATTCCCGGCTTCGCCGAGAGCTGGGGCAAGACCGTCATTCACTGCCCGTTCTGCCATGGCTATGAAGTCGCGGGTACGCGCTGGGGCCTTGTCTATTCCTCGCCCATGTCTCTTCATGGACCAATACTCTACGCCAATTGGACCGATGACATCACGCTGATCCTTGATGGGCACGAGATCATCGCGGAAGAGCGCCACAAGCTCGAACAGCGCGGCGTTAAAATTGTCGATGGCAAACTGGCTGCCATCCATCATGAGGCCGGCCGCATTTCCGGCGTCACCATGGCGGACGGCGAAAAGATCGGGCTCGAAGCTCTCTATGCCCATCCGCACAATCGGCCGTCGGCGGACCTGCACCTGCAGCTTGGTCTCGACATGAAGGATACGCCCACCGGCACCATGATCGCCGTGAGCGATATGCAATTGACCTCGCGCCCCGGCATTTTCGCCGCCGGCGACCTGACGACCGGCATGCATTCGGTCACTTTTGCCAACAATACCGGCTCAATGGCCGCCATGGGCGCATTGCAATCGATGATGGTTTGAGGTTTTTCATCCACCGTGTCATCCCCGCTTTCACGGGGATGACACGGTAAGTTGAGGGCCGGTCTGGTCGCTCCTCTACCGCAGCCAGCCCTGCGGACGCGGATGCAGCTCCATTTGCCCGTCCTTGGTCGCCTCATCAATCGCCACAATTTCCGCCGCACTCAGCTCGATATTGTCGATCACCCCGAGATTATCCTTGAGCTGTTCGAGCGTCCGCACGCCGATCAGTGCCGAGGTAACCTCCTTGCGCCGCAACACCCAGGCGAGCGCCAGTTGCACCAGCGACTGGCCACGATTCCTGGCAATGGCGCTAAGCTTGTCCACCGCGTCGAGCACGCGTGGCTCGACATGGCTGGCGCGTAGCGAACCATTGGGATTGGCGCCGCGCGTCCCCGCCTTGTCGCCACCCGACGAATATTTCCCCGACAGCACCCCCTGCGCCAGCGGCGAAAAGGCGATCACGCCGATGCCCAGTTCGCCACAGGCATCGATGGTGTGATCGTTCTCGATCCAGCGGTTGAGCACCGAATAGCTCGGCTGGTGAATGGTCGTCGCAACGCCCATGTCTTTGAGAATCCGATGCGCCTCGCGCGTTTCCTTTTCGGGATAGGACGAGACCCCGACATAGAGCGCTTTGCCCGATTTCACCGCATGGGCCAGTGCGCCCATGGTTTCCTCAAGCGGCGTTTCGGGATCGAAACGGTGGGAATAGAAAATATCGACATAGTCGAGCCCGAGCCGCTTGAGGCTCTGGTCAAGGCTCGCCAGCACATATTTGCGGCTCCCCCACTCGCCATAGGGACCCGGCCACATATTGTAGCCCGCTTTGGTCGAAACGATCATTTCGTCGCGATAGGGGTGAAAATCGCGCGCCATCACCTGGCCGAACAGTTCTTCCGAAGAGCCGGCCGGCGGCCCGTAATTGTTGGCGAGATCAAAGTGGGTAATGCCCTGATCGAAGGCATAGCCCAAAATTTCCATGGCGCCGGGATAGTCGCGCGTGCCGCCAAAATTCTGCCAGAGGCCGAGGCTCAAAACCGGCAATTTCAGCCCCGAGCGCCCGGAGCGGCGATATTGCATGGTGTCGTAGCGTGCGTTATCCGCCCGATAGGTCATTAAGAGTCCTCCCGATGTCTTGCTTGCGGCGGCCCGTGACGCCGGGCCCGGCCAGTGGTATGAGCGCGCCATGACCGCGCCCACACACAATTCTGCCCCCAGAGTGCACCAGGACACCCATCCCTTCAAGGTGATGGCGATCTACAAGTTCGCCTCCCTCCCCGATGCGGAAGCGCTCAAAACCCCGCTCGCCGCTTTCTGCTGCAACCGCGGCATCAAGGGTACGCTCATTCTCGCCCCCGAAGGCATCAACGGCACGGTGGCCGGTACGCCCGACGCCGTGGACGCGCTGGTCGATTTTTTGTTCGTCTCCGGTCCCTTCGGCGCGCGCCTTCTTGGCGCGGAAACCAAATATTCCTTCGCCGACACCGCACCGTTCCTCCGCATGAAGGTGCGGCTAAAGCCTGAAATCGTCACCCTCCGCGCCCCCGAGGCCGACCCCTCCAGGCAGGTCGGCACCTATGTCGAGCCCGAAGACTGGAACGCGCTTATTGACCGCAACGACGTGGTGCTGGTCGATACCCGCAACGATTACGAAGTCGGCCTCGGTACCTTCCAGCGTGCCCTCGATCCCAAAACCGCAAGCTTTGTCGAGTTCAAGGACTATGTGGCGAAAAACCTCGATCCCGCCCGGGACAAGAAGGTCGCCATGTTCTGCACCGGCGGCATCCGCTGCGAAAAGGCATCGAGCTATCTGCTTAGTCAGGGCTTTGAGGAGGTGTTTCACCTCAAGGGCGGCATTCTGAAATATCTCGAAGTGACGCCGAAGGAAGACACCCGCTTTGCCGGCGAATGCTTCGTCTTCGACGAACGCGTCTCGGTCGGCCACGGCCTCGAACTCGGCGACGCCACCCTCTGCCGCGCTTGCCGCCATCCGCTCACCGAAGCCGACCGGCGCCACGAGCACTTTGCCGAAGGCCTGACCTGCCCCTATTGCATTGGTGACACGGCCAAGCACGAAGCCGCGGCGGAGCGGCAGAAACAGATGGACCTCGCCAAAAAGCGCGGCACGGCGCATCTGGGCGACGCCGTCGCCGAGATCGCCGCAAAAGCCAAGGCACAAAAACAGGCGCTGGCCGAAGAGTCGCGGGCCCGCAACGAGCGCGACTAGGCTGCGCGCGGCTCTATTGTCTCAAGATCATCGCCCAGCTCGCGCCGGCGCTGCATGAGGTCGAACTCGATCTGGAGGGACAAGAAAAATCCCTCGGAAAGGCCGAAGTAGCGCGCCAGCCGCAGGTCCGTATCGGCCGTCACGCCACGCTGCCCCAGCACGATCTCATTGATACGGCGAGGCGGCACATGGACCGCGCGGGCGAGCGCGTTCTGACTGAGCCCCATGGGCTTCAGAAATTCTTCGAGCAGGATTTCGCCGGGATGCGGATTAGGCAGGGTGTCATCCATGGTAGTCGACAATTTCGACATTGCGCGGTCCTCCTTCATCCCAGACAAAACAGATGCGCCATTGATCGTTGATGCGAATGCTCCATTGGCCGGCCCGGTTGCCCTTGAGTGTTTCCAGCCGATTGCCGGGCGGCACCTTGAGGTCGCTGATGACGCGAGCGGCATGCAGCAGGCGGAGCTTTCTGAGGGCAACGGACTGAATGTCGGCCGGCAGCCTTCGGCTGCGGCGACCGTTCCAGATCAGCTCCGCTTCGCCGTCCGAAAAACTCTGGATCATACCAGAATATAACGCGTCTCGTTATATAACGCAATGCGTTATGCGCCATTCAACGCATAGACATGTTCTATGCGAACACCGATATTCCGGCCTATCGACGCAATTGCATAAGCCAATCCTATGGACCTCGACCAGCTTCGCACATTTGACCGCATCGTTCGCGAGCAGAGTTTTACTAAGGCGGCGGCCTATCTGAATATCACCCAGGCTACGGCCTCGATGCGCATGCGGGCGCTCGAACAACTGCTGGGCGTCACCCTTTTCGTGCGCGGGCGAACGGTGACGCTGACCGATCAGGGCATGACCTTCCTGCCCTTTGCCCGCCGCATCATCGGCACGGCGCAGGAGGCGCGCGAAGCTCTGCGCCGGGTCGAGCGCGGCCGCATCGCCATCGCCTCGCTTCGCAGCCTCGTCTCCCCGCTGATCACCGAAAGCCTGCTGCGCTTCCAGGAAAAATATCCGGCGGTGGATGTCGTCGTCAACGAAGGCCGTCAGGCCCAGATCGCCGCCATGCTGCATGAGCGCGATGTGGAAATGGGCATTCTGTGCTGGCCCAATCTCGATCCGCTGATCGTCGACCTCATCCCCCTTCTGATCATGCGCGAGCGCGTGCCGCTGGTGGTTTCGGCCGACATCGCCGCCCGCCTCCCGGCCCAGCCGGGCATCGAGGAGGTGCTGGCGCTGGTGCCACGCGTCATTTCGCTGCGCTGGTGGCAGGCTGATCCGGAAACCGCCACGGTGCTGGCCCGCCTTGGCCGCACCAGCGTCGAACTCCCGACCGGCCCCGGCCGGCGCCTTGCCATCAAGGGTCAGGGGCTGGGCTTTTTCGTCCAGTCGGCCGTGGCCGATGACCTCGCGGCGGGGCGGCTGGTGGAAATCACCCCGGCCGATTTTGGCCCGCTCCATCGCGACACCGCCATGGTGGTGCGTTCCAAGGCGGCGCTGGAGCGCCCGATGCTGGCCGATTTCATCCGCGAGATCGCGGCGGAATGCGCGCGAGTGGGCGAAATTATTGATAATCGCCTAGAGGTCTTCCTGCCCGCCGCTTAAGATTAGAAGCGGAGGACACCATGCCCACATATGATTTCGTCATTGCCGGCGGCGGGTCGGCGGCTTCCGTCACCGCCTGGCGCCTGGTCAAGGAATTCGGCTTTTCGGTGCTGATGCTCGAGCGCGGCCGTGAGCGCACCAATCGCATCATGGCGATGCCGGCCGGCTATATGAAATATCTGGGAGAGGACACGTTCCTCGAAATGCACCAGACCGTGCCGCAGCCCCAGCTTGGTGGCCGTGCGCCCATCGTGCCGGTGGCCAAGGTGCTTGGCGGCGGCTCCTCGGTCAATGCCATGGTCTATATGCGCGGGCAGAAGGAGGATTATGACGGCTGGGCCCAAAGCCTAGGCAATGACCCGAGCTGGTCCTATGATGCCATATTACCCCATTTCAAGGCCGTGGAAGACAATGCGCGTCTCCATGATGGCTTCCATGGCTCGGGCGGTCCCCTCCGCGTGTCCGACCCCGGCTATACGACGCAAACGACGCACGATTTCATCGCCGCCGCCCAAGCGCTCGGCCACAAGCCAAACCCCGATTTCAACGGCGCCAGCCAGTTCGGCGTTGGCATCATGCAGCACACCTATGGGCAATGGGGCCGCTACAAGGAGCGCTCCGACGCGGTCAAAGCCTTCCTCGATCCGCTGAAATCCGACGGCAGGCTGACGATTATTTCCGGCGCCCGCGTCGATCGCATCACGATCGAAAAGGGCCGCGCCACCGGCCTCGTCTATACCACGAACGGCGAGAGCCACACCGTCCGCGCCGAGCGCGAAGTGCTCGTCGGCGCCGGTACTTACAATAGCGCCAAGCTGATGATGCTCTCGGGCATCGGCCCCGCCGATCACCTGCGCCAACACGGCATCGCGGTCACCGCCGATATCCCCGGCGTCGGCCAAAGCCTGCAGGACCATCACGAAGTCCCGGTTATCGCCACGACCAAGGATAAGTCCGGCTATTTCGGCCAGGACCGCGGCTGGAACATGGTGCGCAACGGGCTTCAATATCTTCTCACCAATACCGGCCCGGTGACCACCACCGGCATCGAAGCCTGCATGTTCTTCGATCCCGATGGCGGCAGCCGCCCGACGATCCAGCTCTATTGCGCGCCCATCGTCTATCTCGATCGCGACGTCTCGGCCGCCAAGCCGACCTATGGCGTCACCTTCACCTCCTGCCTCCTCCGCCCCAAGGCGCGCGGCAGCGTCACCCTGCGCTCGGCTAATCCCGCGGATCAGCCGGTGGTGAACTGCAATTTCTTCGGGCATCCCGACGATCTCAGGCTCACCATCGCGGCCCTCCACGAAGCGCGAAAGCTGCTGAAATCGGCGCCCCTGACCGAAAAGATCGATACCGAACTGCTGCCCGGCCAGGCGGTGATGGACGATCCCGAAGCGCTCAACCGCTATTGCGGGCAAACAGTGAAGACCAACTATCACCCCGTCGGCACGCTGCGCATGGGCCGCGATGATGATCCGACGGCTGTGGTCGATGCGGCGTTGAAGGTGCGCGGGATCGACGGGTTGCGGGTCATCGATTGTTCGATCATGCCCCAGATCGTGTCAGGGAATACCAATGCGCCGGCCATGGCGATCGGATCGAAGGCCGCGAGCCTTTTGGCGGGACGCTAGACCCCTTCCTCCCATTAACCCTCATGGTGAGGTGCCCTCGGGCTTGACCGAGGGCCTCGAACCACGAGGGTGTGGCACCGTGCCTCCACTCGCGCGCCCCGTGGTTCGAGGGTCGCTCCGCTCCCACCTCACCATGAGGGCTACTGGATACTCAGTGGTGTGCCCGCTCAAGCCATGCCGATAAAGACCCCCGCCGCAAACACCAGCGCGCCGCCCAGCACCACCTGCAACACAGCCCGCCAGAACGGGGTCTGCATAAACCGCTTCTGAATAAAGGCGATTGCCCAAAGTTCGAGCAGAACCACCGCTCCGGCAATAAAGGTCGCGGTCCAGAAATCGTGGATCAGATAGGGCAGGGCGTGCCCGAGCCCGCCTACCGCCGTCATGATCCCCGCGGCAAAGCCGCGCTTGATCGGCGAGCCACGCCCCGTCAGCTTGCCATCGTCGGAAGCGGCTTCCGTAAAACCCATAGAAATGCCGGCGCCCACCGCGGCGGCAAGCCCGACCAGAAAGGTCTGGTGGGTATCGCCCGTCGCAAAGGCCGCGGCAAAGACCGGCGCCAGCGTCGACACCGAACCATCCATCAGCCCGGCCAGACCCGGCTGCACATAGGTGAGGAGAAACTGGCGATGCGCCTCGTCCTTTTCCGTATCGTGGCCCGCATCCCCGAGGAGCTTTTCATCGAGTTTGGTGGCTGATGCGGCATGGCCGCGCTCGGCCACCGCCAGATCGCCGAGCAGCTTGCGAATGCCCACGTCATTGGTCTGCTTGGCCGCTTCAAGATAGAAATGGTAGGCGCTTTCCTCTATTTCCCAGACCTGCTGGCGCGCCTGTTCGAGCGTCAACGTCTTGAGGAGCCACACCGGCTTGCGATTGAGGAAACCGCGCACATGCTCGCGGCGAATGGGCACGAGGCGCTTGCCGAACCGGTCGACATAGATATCGAGCAGCCGCCGGCGATGCTCGTCCTCTTCGGCCGCCATGGCTTCGAGCAGCGCCGCCGTGCCGGGAAAAGTCTCGCCCAGCCGCGTTGCCAGTTCGGAATAGATCCGCCCGTCTTCTTCCTCGGCCGCGATGGCGAGAGACAGGATTTCACGCTCCGACAGCGTCTCGAAAGCGCGTCTGTTGTCCGGCCACAGGGTAAACATGCCCGCCTCAAAGTTTAGAATTGTTCCAAACAATGATTAGAACGGTTCTAATGTTTGGGCAAGAGGCATCTGGCCCGGCGGCGTTAACGCTCTTTCTCGCCCTGGCAGCGCCAGCCATTGCCGCCAGGGTCGCGCATCCCCATCTGCATGGCTCGAAAGGGAATAAATATGTCCAGCGAGAAGCCATCGCCAGATCACGCAGCGTTCGAAGCCCAGCGGCGGCGCTCCAATGTCTATGCGTTTCGCAAGCTGAAATGGGGAAACCCGGAGCGGATCAGGGCATCGGTCGGAAACACGTCCCGGCCACAAGGCACCGCGCCCCTGCCCCTCGCGCGGCAGAGCAATGGCCGAGCGCTTAACATCGCGCTGCTTGTCGCCATCGGCTTTGTCTGCGGTGTCGTCGCGGTGGTCGCGCTGGGTTAGGGCGCAATGAAGGTCGGGCCAAAGGCCCCCTCACCCCAACCGAATTCGCGATAGCGAATTCGGTGAGCCCTACGGGCCGACCGCTCCCCCGAAGGGAGAGGTGGGGAGGGTGCTAAAGTCGCGGAGCGACACCTCTCCCTCTGGGGGAGAGGTCGCCGCAAAGCGGCGGGTGAGGGGGCCTTTCGGCAATCTCCCCGCCACTCGAGCATTGCTCTCGTGGCCTCCCAGCCTCAAATCGCTCCACAGCGATTTGCCTCGCGGGACGGCTAGGAGCCCAGGAATCTCCCCATCCTGAACGGCGTCACATCGATCGCTGTCGCTTCCCCGGTCATCATCTGCGCCAGCAGCTCGCCCGTTGCCGGCCCCAGCGTAAAGCCATGATGGGCGTGGCCGATGCCGGCAAAAAGCCCTTCATGTTTCGGCGCCTCGGAAATGATCGGCATCATATCGGGCGTGCAGGGCCGCGCGCCCTTCCAGGGCTGCGGATCGACGCGTTCGCCCAATGGAAACACTTCCTTGGCCGCCGCCTCCGCCTTGCCGAGCTGGATCGGCGTCGGCGCCGCGTCGCGGAGGTTAAATTCCGCGCCCGTCGTCAGGCGAATGCCCTGGGCCATAGGCGCCAGCACATAGCCCACTTCCGCATCGAGCAGCAGGTGATTGAGCGCCGCGCCCTCGGCGGGCTTATAATGCATATGATAGCCGCGCTTGACGAAGAGCGGCAGGCGATAGCCCAATTTGTCGAGCACTTCGGGGGCCCAGGGCCCGAGCGCAATCACGGCCTGTTTCGCCGTGTGCAGCGTGCCGCCGACCCGTGTCTGCCAGCTGCCGCCATCCTGCGTCAGGCCCGAGGCTTCGCCCGACACAAAACTTCCGCCAAGCTTTTCGAAAAGCTTGAAATATTGGGTGACGAGCCCGCCGGGATCGGTGACAGTCCAGGGATCGGTCCAATGAATGCCGCCCGCCAGCCCCCCGATCAGGCTCGGCTCCAGCGCTTTCAGCCCCGCCCAATCCACCACTTCATGATGGATATTGAACCGCGCCCGGTCCTCTTCGGCCTTGGCGGCTTCGCGCTGCAGTTTTTCGAGCGTGCGGAAAACCAGATACCAGCCCTCTTTCGAAATCAGCTTTTCCGCATCCGGCCCCGCCTCGGCGATCAGCGCCGCATGGGTATCGATCGAGCGCGCGATCAGCGGCGCATAGCTTTGCACCACCTGCCGATAGTGTTCGGGCGAGGAGGCCCACCAATATTTCAGGAGTGGCGGCGCAATGCGCGGCAAAGCCAGCGGCTCGTAGCGGGCTGCCGTCGAGAGATGCAGCCCCACCTGCATCAGGGTATGGAGATCGCGCGGAAAAGCGTGCGGCCGCACCCCTTCGCGCTGGATGATACCGGCATTGCCATAGGAGGTTTCGCGGCCGGGCTGGTTCTTGTCGACAAGGGTAACGCTGCGCCCGCGTTTCAGCAGATGGATCCCGGTGGCAATACCGACAATGCCGGCTCCAAGGATCAGGACGTCTTGCATATTCGCCTCCTTGACGAATTTCCGGCCGTCGCGGTCCGCCTAGCTGGCGTCCGGTCCGGACTGAAACAGATAGCCTCTGGCGCTGGCGGCCACTTCCTCGGCCAGCCAGTCGCGAAACAGTTTTAGTTTTTTGGATTCGCGCCGGCCCCTGGCGGTCGCCAGATAGTAGCCATAGGTGCTCTGGACCGGCTTTTCGAAGGGCCGCACCAGCCTTCCATCGCATACCGCGTCGGCGCTCATCATGTCGGCAGCAAGCAGAATGCCCTGGCCGGAAATGGCGGCATCAAAGGCGAGCGAGGCATCGGAATAAACCGGCCCCGAAAGTTTCAGGTTCGGGTCAAACCCGGCAGCGCCGAGCCAGAGCGGCCAATCGAGCATGCTCGTCTGGTCCGCGATCACGGGAATTTTTCCAAGCTCGGCCATATTAGGATAGCGCCGCAATAATTCCGGCGCACAAACGGGCTGAAAGTCCTGCCCACCGATCAGGCTGAGGGAAACACCCGGCCAATTGCCGTCACCGAAACGAATGCCGCAATCAAGGTCCGGCCGGGTCAGGTCGAGCATGGCGGCGGTCACCGTCAGCCGCACTTCGAGCCCGGGATGGCGCGAAGAGAATTTGTTGACCCGCCAGATCAGCCAGCGTGAGGCAAAGACACTGCCCACGGTAATATTGAGCACGCCCTCATGCGCCCCGGTCAGCGTTGCCAGCCCGTCGCGCAGCGAGGCAAATCCGGCCGACAGCTGGGGCAGGATTTCGATCAGCTCCGGCACGGGCTTGAGCCCCTGGGGCGTGCGGGCAAAGAGCTCCATCCCCAGCCGCTCCTCGGCGCGCCGCAGATGCTGGCTGACAGCGCCCACGGTCACGCCCAATTCCTCGGCGGCCGGGGCCAGCGCACCGGCCCGCGCCACGATTTCGATGGCCCGCAGGGCATTGAGCGGAATGGGGAAGGGATTGCTCATATAGATTTTCTATACCCCGGCAAAAACCTTGTCCATTGCGGCGAGGGAGGCTCGGGCGCAAGGTAAAGACACTTCAACACCGCCCCGCAATTTTAGCGAACAGGAGACCGCCATGTCCCGCCTGAACGAGCTTTTGCGCCTTGTCTTCGCCTGGCTCAACGCCCCCGCCGCCTCATCGTCCATGGAACCAGAAATGAGTGCGAGGGATTGGGCTGACCTGCCCCCGCATCATCCCAGGGCCGATGGCACGCCGTGCTGAAGCCATAATCGGGCTGACAATGGCGGGAAACCTCTTCCCCGAGCATGGAGTGCCCACGTGCCCCGCTTCGCCCTAGCCCTTTCCGTTCTTGCTCTGACCATTGTCGCTCCCCTGGCGCAGGACGCCGCGCCGGCCCCGGCTACCGCCCCAGCCGCTGCCCCGACGATCACCGTTGACCCCCACGCCATTGTGGATGCCATGCCTAAGCAGGGTCAGTTGCTGACGGGTCTCTACGCCACGCAGGCCACTATCGAACTGTGCAACATCACTGTCGCTGAGCCGGGCGTCACCGCCATGGCCGCGCACCGCCGCCAGCTCGAAACCGAGTTCCATCTCGAAGGCGAAACGGCCGTAAAAGCCTATGAGACCGTCAAGGCCGATGTCGAAAAATCCGGCGTCGATTGCACCGAAGGAAGCCCCGACCGCCAACAGACCGACGCTGTTATCGCCGTCTATTCGGGCACCTGAGCGGTTTCAGCTATTCGCAGATCTGCGCGGTGCAGGTCTGCCCATGGCAACCGAGGTCGAGATGCAGATGGTCTTCATGATCGGCATTGGCCTCGGGCCCGAGGACAGTGGTGAACTTTCCGCAGGCCGCCCCGTGTGATTGCCGCAGCAATTTCGCCTCGGGTGTCGTCGCCGGCAGCCAATCATCCTTCACCACAATGCTGCGGCCATCGGCGAGGGTAAAGCCGACGAGGTCCACGGCATTGGCAAAGCCGTGCTCGGAGGTGAACTGTTCCGCCCCGCCAACCCGGCCACGGCACATATAGCTGGTGCCCGTCTGCAGAGCGACGAGTTCGCTATCAAGCGCCGCCTTGGCATAGGCGTCCACCTCGCCCGCCCAATCCACCAGCGCCGTAGCCATCTCGCAATTTGTCTCTATCGGGCTCGTCAGCTCCACCGTCTTTCCATTCAGGTTCAGCGCCGTCACCTCGAGCGGGGATTGCGCCATGCACACCCCCTCAGCGATCGGCGGCAGCATTTTTGCGACGACCGCGCCGGAAAGCAGCGCCGGGCAAGCGGTCTGATAGATTCGCTCGTCCACCACCGCCTCTTCTTTCACAGGCTCCGGTTCTGGTTCGGGCGTAACCTCTAGCTCAGGCGCCTCGACCGGTTCTTCTGGCTCAGGCTCCTCGCCCAGCCCTTCTGGACGCGGTTTTGGGAGAGGCGGCGGGGTTTCCGCTTCTTCCTTCACCTCCGCCGCAGGTTTGGGCGCGGGCCTTGTCGCCGGGGCCCTTTGCGGCACCAGGTCTTCGACAAAATCCTCGAGGGGTTTGAAAAAATCCTGCGCGGTGACCGATACGGGCAGCAGGACCAAAACGGCGGCGAAGGTGCGGTAGGGAAAAGCCATGCCCCTCCAAACGCAGTTCTCATGCGAACGTTGCCGTTTACCGCGCGGAAACCATCTTTCTCCGCTCCGCGCCTTCTGCTATCAGGCGCGAATGACCACGCCGATCAAAAACATCCGCAATTTCTCCATCGTCGCCCATATCGACCATGGCAAGTCCACGCTCGCCGACCGGCTGATCCAGCTCACCGGCGGATTGGACCTGCGTGAGATGAAGGAACAGGTCCTCGATTCGATGGATATCGAGCGCGAGCGCGGCATCACCATCAAGGCGCAGACCGTGCGCCTCAATTATAAGGCCAAGGACGGCGAGGACTATGTCCTCAACCTCATCGACACGCCCGGCCACGTCGATTTCGCCTATGAAGTCAGCCGCTCCATGGCCGCCGTCGAAGGCTCGCTGCTGGTGGTCGACGCCTCCCAGGGCGTCGAGGCGCAGACCCTTGCCAACGTCTATCACGCGCTCGACGCCAATCACGAAATCGTCCCCGTCCTCAACAAGGTCGATCTGCCCGCCGCGGATATTCCGCGCGTCAAAACGCAGATCGAGGACGTTATCGGCATCGACGCGTCCGACGCGCTCGAAATCTCGGCCAAGACCGGCCTTGGCATCGACACCGTGCTCGAAGCCATCGTCACCCGCCTCCCCGCCCCCAAGGGCGACATCGACGCGCCGCTCAAAGCCCTCTTGGTCGATAGCTGGTACGACACCTATCTCGGCGTCGTCGTTCTCGTCCGCATCATGGATGGCGTGATGAAGAAGGGCCAGCGCATCCGCATGATGGCCTCGGGCGCCGTTTACGAGCTCGATCGCGTCGCCGTGCAGACCCCGAAACTGGTGGAAGTCAAGGAGCTTACACCCGGCGAACTCGGCGTTTTCACCGCCTCGATCAAGGAAGTGGCAGATACCAATGTCGGCGATACCATCACCGACGATCGCAAGCCCACCGCCACCCCGCTGCCCGACTTCCGTCCCGCCCAGCCCGTGGTGTTCTGTGGCCTCTTCCCGGTTGATGCGTCCGACTTCGACGAACTGCGCGCCGCCATGGGCAAGCTGCGCCTCAACGACGCCAGTTTTTCCTTCGAAATGGAAACCTCTGCTGCGCTCGGCTTCGGTTTCCGCTGCGGCTTTTTGGGCCTCTTGCATCTCGAAATCATCCAGGAACGCCTCTCCCGCGAGTTCGATCTCGATCTGATCGCCACCGCCCCTTCGGTGGTCTACGAAGTGCAGATGACTTCGGGCGAAACGATCCTGCTGCACAATCCGGCTGATTTGCCCGATGTGATGAAGATCGAAGAAATCCGCGAGCCCTGGATCAAGGCGACGATCCTGACGCCCGACGAATATCTCGGCGCGATCCTAAAGCTCTGCCAGGACCGCCGCGGCATCCAGAACAACCTGTCCTATGTCGGCAATCGCGCCATGGTCGAATACGACCTGCCGCTCAACGAAGTGGTCTTCGATTTCTATGATCGATTGAAGTCGATCTCGAAGGGCTATGCGAGTTTTGATTATCACCTCGATACCCATCGTGAGGGCGATCTGGTGAAACTCTCGATTCTGGTCAATGCCGAGCCGGTCGACGCGCTCTCCATGCTGGTGCATAGGTCTGTCGCCGAATCACGCGGCCGCCTGATGTGCGAAAAGCTCAAGGAGCTGATCCCGCCCCATCTCTTCGTTATCCCGATCCAGGCCGCCATCGGCGGCAAGATCATCGCCCGCGAAACCGTCCGCGCCATGCGCAAAGACGTCACCGCAAAATGCTATGGCGGCGACGCGACGCGTAAACGCAAGCTCTTGGACAAGCAGAAAAAAGGCAAAGCCAAGATGCGCCAATACGGCAACGTCAACATTCCGCAAGAAGCGTTTATTAAGGCGCTGAAGATGGGCGACGAGTAGTCACTTCCTCACCCGTCGTCCGTTCTGCTTCAACTCGTAATCAGAAGTTCCGTAGATTGTGCGCGATGCATTGCTTTCGCGGCAATAACGCTGTGCCGGCCCAACTGTCGGTGATGTCCAAAATCACGATATAGATCGCGCACGCTCTCGTGATCTGCGTTGGTTATGGCAAACAAAGCGCCACGCGCGGCTGCTCGTCTTATTGCGTCACGCAAGCGAACTTGGTCGTTCCACGCAAATATGTTCTGATTATACTTCACGAATCCATTCATATTGTGCCGAACGGTGTAAGGGGGATCCGCGAATATGAAATCCCCCTCGCCCGCCCGGTTGATCGTTTGCTCAAAATCCGACGTTGCGAGTTCTGCGCCTTGGAGCGCTGCGGACCAAGCGATGAAGTTGTCTGCGGTCGAAATGACAGTTTGTTTCGTGCCGATGGGGACATTGAATTGACCCTTTAGATTCTCGCGATAGAGCCCGTTCCAGCAGGTCCTGTTCAAGTATAAGAACTGCGCCGCTCTTTCCGCTAGATCTGGGAAGCTCCTCGATCTCGTTTCGTAGTAGTAGCTTTTGGAGTGCGCTGCGGCGTGCCCCTGAAGAAGGAGAACAAGCCGGTCCAAATCGTCCCGTATAGCGACGTAGACCTCGATCAAGCGTTCATTGGAATCACTCAATACCGCCCGCTCTGGCCCAGTTTCGAAAAAAACGGCTCCGCCGCCTAGAAACGGCTCAACGTACCTTCCGGGGAAGCTAGGCGTTGCAAACTGCCCGCTTTCGAACATCCACCGCTTGCCACCCGCCCACTTCAGGAACGGCTTCAAAGGTTCTTTACTCATACTGGAAATTTCGGGCTAACTTCAGTTCGCAACCACTCAATAAAATTCAGATCTTCGTCTGTATACGTTTTCAATTGATTCTTATGTGCAGCGATATTTCTCAATTCATTGAAGTCCTGGATCCAAGATAGGTAATACTTTTGACCAGTCCTCTCCTCTGATTTTGGATTTTTAAAAGCATGCTCGAAATGAGACCAGTTGTTGGGCTGTTTAACAATTTCTGCTAAATCAACAATATTTAGATAAGCCTCTTTCGGCTTACGACGCGACTTGTCTCGCTGCTGCGCCTCGAAAGCGTTCCGCCTAATTCGCTCGCTTTCAACCCCAGTTTCCCAAAACGCTTGCTCATCACTGGCCAACCGATGCGTGCCATGCACCTGCTTGAGCGTGTCGATCACGTAGTTGGTCAGACGCTCGGACAGCTTCATGAGAAACTGATTTACTTCATCTATCTTGTCCGAGTTGCTCTGCTCAACCCACCGCAGGAACTCTTCGGTGCCAAAATCGGAGTGAGTATCAGTCAGGATCCTCATCAAGTGATACGCGTACTCCTTCACACCGCCCTCACCGAATTTGCGTGAGAACTTTTCTTTGACCAACTCGTCAGGTGCATCCCTGATAAATTTGTAAATCGGCTCGCAAAAGGTGATGATGTGCGCAGCAAAGTCCGGCGATTTTAGAAGCTGAAAGTCCAGAGCCTTTTTGTGCGATAAGTAACTTACGACCTCGGCGATAACGGAGAGGTGGGCGCGCAGCCCCGGATTGATCGCGATAAACGCGTCCCTACCGCTCTCCCAACGCTTCGGATTAGCCTCTCGGACCTTTTCAAAATACGCGTTGAGGACGCTTGAGGCCCGCGCGACAGTTTCGTCATCGGTCGCGCCAGTAAGGGGGCCGGGCGCGACAGAGGAACCAGCAAGCCGTCCGACTAGTCCGGACCGACGAAATCCATTTACTGCCTCAGAAATTGTAAGATTCTGGTTAG
Source organism: Devosia sp. Root685 (assembly GCF_001427875.1). Taxonomy (GTDB): domain Bacteria; phylum Pseudomonadota; class Alphaproteobacteria; order Rhizobiales; family Devosiaceae; genus Devosia. The sequence continues at coordinate 206,222 of NZ_LMHK01000003.1, forward strand.
GCTCTGCCGGAACACCATGTACCGCGAAACGCCGGGACAGGGGGCTAGTTTTGTCGGTATTTAGGGCGCGCACAACAGCCGAAGCAAGCGCAGACAGCGCCGTAGACGGGTCAGCATCGCCCATCCGAATATCCGCCAACAGACTTACCAGAAGTCCCTTAGGCACGCTCTTTTGCTTGTGATTTATAGTGATAAATAGGTCGGCCTCCTTCTGAACTGCCATCTTTTCAAAGGCTAAAACAAACAAACTCTGGTCGAGATGTTTGTCCGTAAGGTGAGAAAAACCGTACAGGCGGTGCTGTCCGTCGATAATCCACGCAGAACGATATTTTGACGGCAGAGTGAGCCAACCGAACTTTATGTTGGGATCCGTATTTTCTGCATTGGAGATGAGATCGAACCTCGGCGCATCGGAAAAATTGACCAATATGTTCGTGGGAAAGAAACCACCCTTGGAGATATACTCTCCTATCTCTTTGATTCTACTTGAAGATATCATCCGCTGATACGCAGGACGGCCATCGGGGTGATTGAGTGCCTGATGGTTTATGAATGCAATTTTCTGTAGGTTTCGCGGCGTAGTCACGAAACTGTAGAAGACTTCGCCACCAATTTTACCTCGGATTGCGGGCAATTTGATATCGGACAAACCCGGAACTTTTTGGCCTCGAAGAAACTCTCCAAGTATCTGATATTTTCCGGCAGGCCCCATGTGCCGCACAAATGTCTCGAAGTACTGAAGCTCATTCTCGGTGAGAATTTTTATGCCGTGAGCTTCTGCTCTTTCCACGTCTGGCACCGACCAAAGTATGTTGCTGGTCGCATATATCCAAATTATTTTTGGCCTATGCCCGTTCTTCTGTTTCTTGTTTATCGACTCTCTGAAATATTTCTGAAGCGAAACGGTCTCTTGGATGTCTTTCTGAAGCGACCGCCGCCCACGCTCCAATTTCGATTTGCATTCGATCACGACCGCCGTTTCGTCGTCTTCGGCATAGACGTCGATTTGCTTACGTCCTTTGGAGCCATCCCCTCGGATGAATGAAATCTTGAAATTCGTGCCGTTGAGGGTCCTGTAGCCCATGGATCGGAATAGGCACCACACGCGATCCTCTAGCAAACGCTCGTGGCCCTTTGGGCGCTTTAAGCGAGCCGCACGTTTTCCGGGTCGCTGTAGTGCCCAACCTTTAGCCTCTTCCGCCTCAATATCGGCAGGATGCACACTCTTTAAGTCGTACTCGTTCTTGCGCCTACGATACTCCGACGCCAGCGAAGTGACGTCATCCAACAGTGGTGAAAGGAAATTGGAATCGTCCTCGTAGACCTCCAAGGCCTCGACGACGTCATCGCCAGTATTCATTGCAGTGTTTGCCCCCTACTACGAACACAAGAATCGGCCGCCGACGGTATGTCAAGCATGTCCGCCTCGGGAGACTGTTATCCCCGCCATTCGACAGTCCGGTATCCTACCGTGGCAACTGTGTAGGAGACCTCCATGCCCACCGCCCTTCCCCAAATCACCCACCACCTCGCAGAGCGCCACGAGGCGCTCTGGCTCCGCCTTTCCGCCCTCCACAAGGACGTTTGCGCCATCGCCACCAAAAAGCCGGAGGCGCCGGTGGGGAATACCGAGCGGGCCACGGTGGAAGGGTTGATCAGCGATTGCCGGCCGTTTCTCAAGAAGCCGGCGGATCGGCTGCCCGTCGCCGCGCAACACTTTGCCGGGCTCGCGCTGCAATTGGGCCAGGTGCTGGCCATGCTGGAGGATTTTGAAAATCGCCATGCCTTTTGGGATGGCAAGGCGGGTTGCCGGGTTTGGCGCGTCGCTGGCCCGACACTGCCCATGGCGCGGCTGCGCGCGGAAGTGCCGCCCTTTGAGCTCAAGACATATAAGGGCCGCGATATGCGGGAGGCTCTGGCCAAGCTGATGAATGCCAAGGAGAGCCGGGTTTATGAGGCCGGCTTTGCCGCCGGGCGCGCGGCGCGGTTGGGGGCGCCGCCGGTCGATGAAAATTCGATTTGAAAAACTTATCCCCGGTCCCCCGGCGGGGTTTAGATTAAAACCCATCACCTCGCACGGGCAGGTCTGCATGCGAACTGAGCGGGGTGTACCGGTCGCGGTCCCGTTCGCATGGGAAAGCGGGTTCGGGCATCGGTCCCTCGCGACGAGCGATCAAGAGGCGCTGTGGATGCTGTCCAAAAACCCGGCCCCCGGGGTGGCTTTTGCCCCATTTCTAAATTCCCAAGGAGCAAATGCCACCTCGGGGTCTGCTCATTTGCAATTTAACCGGAGGCGGCAACGTCGGCCGGGGTTTTGGCTTGGGCTCAAAATTCCCCACCAACGCGATGTCACCCCGGCCTGCGCCGGGATGACACGCAGTGGGTGTGAAACCCCCGCGCCAAAAAACAAAACCCCTCCCCACACGAAGCGGGAAGGAGCAAAAACCCAAAAGACCAAAATCAGTTGGGCAGGGCGAAGGCCATGACGTAGTCGCCCTTGTCTTCTGAATAGGGCGCGCCGCCGACGGAAATGAGCACATATTGCTTGCCCGTTGCGGGGGAAACATAGGTCATGGGCGTGGCGCTCGAGCCGACCGGGAGCGGGTACTTCCACACTTCGTCGCCGTTTTCGGCGTCATAGGCGCGGATGTAATAGTCCTGGTAGCCGGCAAAGAAGACGAGGCCGCCGGCCGTGGCCGAGGTGCCGGCATATGTCGGCAAGCCCATGGGCATGGGGAGCTTGGTCTTGATGCCCAGGGGCCCGAGCTGTTCGGCGGTGCCGGCCGGCACCTGCCAGGCGATCTGGCGGGTGTTCATGTCGATGGCCGTGACGGTGCCGAAGGGCGGGTTGACGCAGGGCACGCCGAGCGGGGAAACCCACATTTCGGTGGCCATGCCATAGGGCGTGCCATGCTGGGGCGAGGGGCCGTGGCCGGTATCGTCGGCATGGACGCTTTCGGCGAAGGCTTCGTAGTCGTCGCGCGGCACCAGGGCGAACTTGCTCGGGGCGCGCACGTCGTTGACGAAGACGCGGTTATTGGGGATGTCGACCGAGACCGAACCCCAGTTGAGCCCGCCGATATTACCCGGCTGGGAGATCACGTAGTCGAGCCCGATGGGGGTGAAGTCACCCTCGTAGCGCAACTGCTTGAAGGCGATGCGGCACATGAGCTGGTCGAACATGGTCAGCCCCCACATCTTGGCTTCGGTCAGATGTTCCGCCCCGATCGTGGGCATGCCGACCGAATAGGGCTGGGTGGGGGAGAGATATTCCTCCGGCACATGCCCGGTCTGGGGCACGGGCTTTTCCTCGACATCGGCCAGCGGCTCGCCCGTCGCGCGATCGAGAAGGAACAGCTGACCGCGCTTGGTGGTCTGCAGCACGGCGGCAAGCGTGCCGCCCTTGCCATCGGGCAGATCGAGCAGAGCCGGTTGGCTGGGCAGGTCATAGTCCCAGAGGTCGTGATGGACGGTCTGGAACTTCCAGCGCTCGCGGCCGGTATTGACGTCGAGCGCCACGAGGCTGGCATTGTATTCGTCGGCAAAAGGCGGGCGATTGCCGCCAAAATAGTCCGGCGTCGTATTGCCGAGCGGGGCGTAGATCAGGCCCAGCGTGTCGTCATAGGCGGCCGTGGTCCACATGTTTGGCGTGCCGCGGGTATAGGTCTGGCCCGGCAGGGGCAGTCGGGTGATGGCCTTGTTGCCGAGGTCCCAGGCCCAGTCGAGTTCGCCGGTGATCACATTGAAGGCGCGGATGACGCCCGAAGGTTCGCCCACCATCTGGTTGTCGACCACCCAGCCGCCGACCACGATCTTGTCGCGAGCAACGAGAGGCGCCGAGGTCTGGAAATAGAAGCCGGGGATGATTTCGCCCATGTTTTCGCCCAGCGACACGACGCCATTGGTGCCGAAATCGGGGCAGACGGCGCCGGTCTTGGCGTCGATGGCAAAGAGGCGCGCATCCATGGTGGTCATGATCAGGCGCGTATTGCAGAGCGCGCCATCGGCTTGCTGGTCAACGGGCAGTTCATAGTAGCCGAGGCCCCGGCAGCGCTGCCAGAAGGGGCCGCTGGCCTTGGGGTCGAACTTCCACACTTCCGCGCCGCTATCGCCATCGATGGCGATGATGACATTGGAGGTGGTGCAGGAATAAACGAGGTTGCCGATCTGCAGCGGCGTGTTCTGGTCAAGCCCGATATCACCTCGCCCGGTCCGATAGGTCCAGGCGAGGTCGAGATCCCCGACGTTGTCGCGGTTGATCTGGTCAAAGGGCGAATAGCGGAGGCCCGCCGTGGTGCGGCCATAAGAGGTCCAGTTGGCCGGCGTATTGTCGCCGACAGCCGGTTGATAGGCCGGAATATCGGCTGAGGGGCGCACGACGCCCTGGGGCTGGAAGGCAAAGGCAAAACCGGCGGCAAAGAGCACGGCCGCAAAAGCCGCGCCGCCATAATAGGCGCCGCTGCGGACGGGCCGTGCGAGGGCCGGCGTGAAGAGAAGGGCAAAACCAGCCAGCGCCAGCGGCGCCATGAGACGGGCAAAGAGCGGCCAGAATTCAAGCCCGGCTTCCCAGATGGCCCAGGGCACGCTCAGCACGGCAACGAGGAGCACGAGTTGCCCCCCGAGAGCCTTGTCGCGCAGCATCAAGACCGCCGCGACCAGATAGACCACGCCGACAATGGCGTAATAGGCCGAGCCCCCAAGCGTAATCAGCCATAGGCCACCACCCGCCAGACCCACGCCGATCAGCGCAAGGACAATGGCGTATAACCGCGCCAGCAGTTTCATGAATCACCTGTTTTCAAAAGGACGGCCGAAAGACGCTGGGCCGAGAAGGCCTACTTCGCCTTGCCAGATGAGCTTATCGCCGCGCCGGCCCGACGTATAGGTCAAGACATAAACATGAAGCGGCATGCGCCTCGGGGGCAGGGGTTGTCAAGTTGGGCATGCCCCTGCCGAGAATCCCCCTTGCCGATAGGGCAAGACCCAGGCGTGCGACAGCCAAAGAAAAAGGCCGGCATTGCCGGCCCTTCCCAAAGGATCAAATGACCGACTGATCGGCCAGGACGACGATGGGCGAGCCGTTGGGCACGCGGTCATGCAGGTCGATGATGTCCTGGAACAGGAGCCGCACGCAGCCCGAAGACACGGCCTTGCCGATCGAATGCACGTCCATATTGCCATGCACGCGATAGAGCGTGTCCTTGTTGCCCTGATGGATATAGAGGGCGCGGGGACCGAGGGCGTTTTCGAGCCCAGGCGGCTGACCATGGCGATATTTTTCGATTTCCGGCTGGCGATCGATCATTTCGGATGGTGGGGTCCAGGTCGGCCATTTGCGCTTGTAGGCGATATGGGCGCGGCCATTCCATTCAAAGCCCGCGCGGCCAATGCCAACGCCGTAGCGCATGGCGCGGCCATCGGGCATGGTCCAGTAAAGGAAACGGTTGGCGGTATCGACGACCACCGTTCCGGGCTTCTCGCCGGTAATATTGTCCACTTCCTGGCGCCAATAGATCGGATCGAGCAGGTGGATGGGCGCGGCGGGGATGGGGAAATCCTCATCCGGCAGCGGGCCATACATGGCCAGAACCTCGGGCGGCACGATACGGCCTGCGGGTTCTGCGGTGGCAACGGCCGAGCGGGTGGAGCCGGTGGTCGTGCAACCGGCAAGGGCAAGGGCGCCGAGGCTGGCAAGGCCAGCCAGCACGGCGCGGCGCGACGGGTGCGCGCTGATGATATCAGTCACAAAAATATCCTCGGCCCCGCAAGGGGGCGCTAAACGAAGGGCAGAGCCCGGAGGGGCTCTAAGGGAAGGAAAGGAGAAGGGCTTCGTTCAGGCCGATATTGGCGGGCGGAGAAAATCTTCGGCGAGCCAGCGGGGAGCGGCGGCGGCGAAGCCATCGCTGGGCGCCTCACCTTCGGGCCCGACCGGCAATTCGGGCAGCAGCACGGGAATGGCATGGTGCGACCCACAGGGCATGACAATGCCCTCGCCAAGATCGATCTCACCGCGCTGCACTTTGACGGTGATGCGAATGGGCACGTTCTCGGCATCGACGTGATTGAGCACGACGATAGGGGTTGCCACATAGCGATGCGCATGCGCAGTCGTCACCCCGGCAAGGGTGGCGAAGGCAAAGAGAATCGCTATGGAAAGGACAAACCGCTGCATATCCCAAGGCTGCTGGGGGCCAATTGCGGCGAGAAGGGGGCGAGTGACGCTTTCAGCCGCTATTGCCGGGCGGCTCCCATGCCATCAGCTGCCGACCGTGTGCTTTTAGCCACGCTCGCCCGCGCTCCATGTCCGGCAGGGTGCGCTTCACGGTCGCCCAGAAGGCGTCCGAATGGTTCATTTCGACCAGATGCGCCACCTCATGGGCAGCGACATAATCGAGCACGAAGGGTGGAGCGAGAATGAGCCGCCAGTTGTAATTGATCGAGCCCGTCGAGGAGCACGAGCCCCAGCGGCTCGATTGACTGCGCAACTTTATATCCTTCACCGTGACGCCTAGCCGGGCGGCATGAACGGCGCTGCGCTCGGACAGATCGTTGAGCGCCTCGGCCTTGAGCCAATCGAACAGCCGCCGCGGCTGGTGCTCCGGCGAGCCGGGCACGCGCAATTCGGGAAGATCGGCGAGGGCTAAAATCTCCACCCGGCCGCGCAGGTTTCCTGTACCAACCACGAGATGCGGCACCCCGCGCAGCGGCACTTCCATGCCTGGCTCGAGACGCATCGAGCGCGTCGTGCGCGGCAGGCGGGCGGCCAGCCAATTGCGGTGACGCATGAGAAAGGCTTCGCCATCAGCCCAGCGCGCCCGTTCGGGCAGCGTCAGCACCGGGCCGGAGGCGGGCAGGGACAGCCGAAAACTCGTCGCCCGCTTGCTGATTTTGACGGCAACATCCACCGGGCGGCCATCGATTTCGACGGTCACGCTTCTGGGGGGCTTTGGCGCTTGGCGAAGGAATGAGAACATGGGCAGGGGAATCGGTCTTTTGCCCAGTCTAGTGGTGTTTTCGTCTCGCCGCCAATCGACCGCTGCGCCGGGACAAATGCGGGACCGCATTCGGCCCTCAAAGTGAGCCGCCCCAAAGACTTGCAAAACTATCCCACCAGCACTGGATTGAGGCAGCGTACGCCATAGACCCGCACGTCCGCCTCCCCGATGCCGAGACCCAGCGTCGTGAGGAGCGTGTTGACGATGGAATCGAGCGGCGCGGCAATCGGGGCAATGGTCGTTTTGAGCGCATTGAGGATGGCATTGAGTGGGGACAGCCCGAGGCCCAGCACGGAAATCTCAAGGTTGAGATCACCCAGCAGCGACTGGCCCAGCGAGGTCACGAGCGTCGTGGTCTTGGCGGTCTTCATCTGGGCGGTGCCGATATCGCTGGAGGAGAATTTCAGCAGCACGGGCGTCGTCTGCGCCACTTTCACATCTGCCGAGGCGGAAATATCCAACAGGAGCGCATCGAGAATACGCACCGGCGTGACTGGCAACTTGGCGCCGAAATTGCGCATTTGCGCATTGGTGACCTGCCCCACGGCAAGTTCGAGCGCGCCGGGCAGCACGGCGATTTCAGCGGTGCCATTGGGGCTATTGCGATCGGGGCAGGTGGCTCCGGCCACGCGGGCCTCGGCAGGCGCGAGGTCTAGCCAGAGCGGCAGGCGGATGAGGGCGCTCTGCAATATGAGGCCGCCGAGAAATTGCGCCTCGATCCGCAGCCGCACTTGCGCGGTGCGAACGACCGTATCGACCGGCCCGAGGGCGAACCAGCCCCCACCCTGTGGCGGTTCACCGATCGAGAGATCGACCGAGAGCGCCGCAATGCCGGGCAGGTTTCCGCCAAGGCTGAGCCAGACCTGCTTGTTGCCATCGGCGAGAGCGGCGGCGGCGGAGAGAATTTCAAGCGCCGACAAGCGGGCATTGAGCGCCGACCCGGCGCTGTTGAGGGCCAGAGAGCCGTAGTGCCCGAGATCAAAGAGTTTTCCAAGCGGCACGCTATTGCCCCGGCCGGCATTGGCCAGCGTGGTGAGCACGGTCTTTTGCGCCCCGGTGGCGAGACTGGCGAGGGCCCGCGCTATATCTCCAGAATAGGCTTTCGTTGCGAGAATGTCATTATAGGTGCCGGCATTCACGCCCAGTTGCAGCGCCAGTGCATCGAGGAAACTCAGGGCATCGACACGCGCGGAGGCAAGGTTGTTATAGTCCACGAGGGACAGGTTGACCGTGGTGCCGAGCAGAGTGCCGAGCAAGGCGTTAGCGATGCCGCCATTCAGGCTTGCGAGGCGCGACCCGAGCGAAAAGGAGACCTCGGGCGTGACGGTTGCGAGACCCGTTGCCCCGATCGTCGGGGGCTGAGTGAAACTCGAGGCGAAATGCAGCGTGCCGGGCCGATTGAATTGCACTTTCACCGCATTGGTGGGCGTGCGGTTGGGAGTGAAACGGTCTTCCGGCGCGCGGGTCGGGTCGGCCTCGAAGCGCCCCACGGTGACGCTAAGGCCGGCCTGATCGGTATAGCCGGCCTTGGTCAGCACGTCGGCAACGATCTCCCCGGCGCGGCCCGGATTGCGCGCGGCGCTGATGGCGGCAAGATCCACGCTCGATTGGATGGCGCGCCTTTCGTGATAGAGCGCGGCGGCATCCACGGCGATGGCGCCAATGACGCCCGATAGTGAAAAGGCGATGGCGAACAGCACGGCCATATTGCCGCTTCTGTCGGCAAGGAACGGCCCGATCACAGCCCGCCCTGCCGGATTGTGGCGCCAAAGACCATATAGCGGCTGGGCATGGGCAGGGGCGGATAAAGGTTCCAGATCGGCAATTCTATGGCGTCATAGCGCAGGGCGACGCGATATTGGGTGGGATCGCCGGGGTCATCGCCAATGGCATAGGTCAGGTATTGCCGGCTGAGCAGCATATAGTCGCCGGCGTGACGATCGAGATAGCGCCCGACGAGCCTGTCGCGCTCGGCGGTGTCGAGCCCGGCGATGGAAATGCGCGCCGCATCGGCAGCCAGCTGCTGCAGGGAATGGGCGGCCCCGAAGTAGAGCCCATAAGCAAGCATGCCAAAGAGCATCATCAAGTAAACTGGCGCCAGAATTGCAAATTCTACTGCGGAGCTACCAGAATTGTTGCCTAGACAGGAATCGCGGTGGTACAGCATACTGTCACCATGCATCCGTTGTCAGATAATTCTCCTCCCCAATTGTTATCAAAATATAAAAAAGTACTTAGGGGGATTTCCTGATTCTTCGGGCCTTGGACTGGCGTGTGGATGGCGCTATAGGGGGTAAAACCCGGAAAATCCTGTGGCCGCCCGCAATTTCCTCTTTGCCCTTGATGACGATGATGTGGCGCTGACCCGGTTTCTCGAAACCACCGCGCGGGTCACCGGCTTTCTCAAGGGCGCGCCGGGTGGACCACTGCCGGGCTGGTACGTCCCGGGCGGGGACAATGCGCCATTCCTGCGCGAACTCTATGCAAGGCTGGAAGCGACCTATCCTGCGGCCGGCCAACCATTTTATGCCGTGCGGCTTCTCACCAATCTCTTCTGGCAGCCGGCCTATCTCGCCGTCATCGGCACCCACGTGCATGGCGCCCTGCCGCAACTCTCGAGCGTCAGCCAGCAGGTCAAGGGGATCGACGTCAGCGGCTTTCGCTTGCCGCCCGAGCCCCAATACACGGCGCCCCTCGACGATCTGATCTTGCGCGCCGGCACTGATCTCCGCGTCTTTGCCGATGCTCTCCTCGCCGAAATCAACGCGGTGACAAAGCTCAGGCGCCTGCCGGCTCTGCGCCTCGTGACCGATCGCATGCTGGGGCTGGTGTTGCGGTTAAGAGACTATGCTCCGGGCATAACCCTCGAAGAGCAGCGCCGTATCTGCGACCTGTGGCTCTCAGCCATGGACCTTGTGGGGAAGGGCGATCTCGAAACCCTCGTTCTCGCCGATGGACGGCAGGTGCTGATATCAGCGCGAAAAGGCTGCTGCCTCGATTATCTGGCTTTTCCCGATGTCTATTGCAGCACCTGTCCCAAGCAGGACGATGACCTGCGTCTCGCCCGCCTGCGCGATGAAGCGCAGGCCGAATGCGATGCCTAGAGCATAGTCAGTCGAAAACCTCGTCGGGATAGACGCCCCAGATTTCTTCCTGCCGTACATAGCCCGAGAAATTGGCCCGCTCGCCCGGCTGCCCGGCGGTAACAGTGCACCAGTCGCCGTCGCATTCCGAAATATTGACGCGCACGCCCGGAGAAAGCCGCGCCCGCACGCCCGATTCGGCCGAGCGCGACGCATACATATCGACTTCGCCATTTGCTGAAATCGGGGTCACATAGCCAGCGCGCGTCCCGACGAGGAGGCTCTGGTGCACCCAGCCCTCTTCCCCGTCCATGTCGCGAATCTTGCGCCAGGTATCGAATTCCTGGACGATTTCGACGGGCACGCCGGAAACCGTATAATTCCAGGCAATGTCATATTTCGTGCCGGGGCCGACACGTACATTGATGGGGTTGGAGCGGGTGGAAACAAAGCGCGGCAATTTCAGCCCCGAAACCGATTCGGCCTGGGCCCAGGCGGCGGGCGCACTCATGAAAAGGCTCGCCAGCACCAGCGGCAAAACGGCGAAAAAGCGCGGAAAAAGTATACGGGCACGGCCCGAACTGGCGTGCGAAATGAACATGACTTTGCAGACGGATTGGAATTGCCCTATCACTACGGCATGATCCTTAACGGTCCTTAAAGGATAGGCGCAAGCCATCCCTTTGTGATCAGGTCGCAAGGCAAGCATGACATCGAGCAAACCGAAAATTCTGGTGACTCGTCGCCTGCCCGAGACCATCGAAGCGCGCATGGCGACGCTTTTTGAGACCGATGTCAATGAAACCGACCAGACCCTGACCGCCGAGGATATCCTGGCCGGGGTCGAGGGCAAGGATGTGCTGGTCTCGACCATTACCGACCGCATCGATGCCGATCTCATTGCGCGCCTGCCCCAAAGCGTGAGGCTCATCGCCCAGTTCGGCAATGGCGTCGACAATATCGATCTTGAGGCCGCCTGGGCGGCCGGGCTGACCGTTACCAATACGCCGAGCGTTCTCACCGAAGACACCGCCGATATGGCCATGGCGCTGCTGCTGGCGCTGCCGCGGCGGCTTGTGGAAGGCACGCAGGTGCTCCTGCGCGATCGCAGTTGGGCCGGCTGGTCGCCCACCTCCATGCTCGGCAATCGGCTCCGCGGCAAAGCGCTCGGCATTGTCGGCATGGGCCGCATCGGCACCGCGGTGGCCCAGCGCGCCCGCGCCTTCGGCCTCAATATCCATTATTTCTCCCGCAACCGCCGCCCGCCCGGCGTCGAAGAGCCCCTGGGCGCGACCTACTGGCCCGAGCTTGAGCCCATGCTCGAAGCGGTCGACATCGTTTCGCTCCACACCCCATTGACGCGCGACACGGCAAATATCCTCTCGGCCGAACGCCTCGATCGGATGAAGCCGGGCGCCTATGTGCTCAATGTCAGCCGTCCAGAACTCGTCGATGAAGTGGCGCTGATCGAGCGCATCGAGACCGGCCGCCTCGCCGGCGCCGCGCTTGACGTTTTCGACAATAGGAAGGGTATCAACCCCCGGCTCCTGGCCCTGGCCGAAACCAATCAGGTGGTGCTCACGGGCCACATGGCCTCGGCAACACTCGAAGCGCGCATCGAGATGGGCGAAACGGTTATCGTCAATATCCGCACCTTCATGGACGGCCACCAGCCGCCGCATCGGCTCTTGCCTGAATCCCCATTGCCGCGGAGCGCAAGGGGATAGGGGCCGCCCCCACCTCCCATGTGTTGCAGCTTTCCTTCAACCGCGGCACCATCATCACGCCTGTCACTCGTTCGCCTTGCATGGGCGAAACTTCCTTTCTAATCGTGCGCACAGCAGCTGGCCTTTGGGGGCTTGGGCCGGGCTGCACCTGTCTTTGGGCTAAGGAGTGCCCCGTGACGCCGTTGAGAACCGTTTGTCTTGTTCTTGTCGCCTTGGGCGCCGCCACCATGCCGGCGGCGGCACAGATTCGTAGCACCCCACCCCTTCTCGAGGAAAGCGGCAAGCTGGCGCTCGATGCGATGGGTCACCAGCTCTCGCTTCCCCGCCCCGATTGGCTGACGGGTGACGAGGCCGCGCTCGCCCGGGTTGAAACCACTTTCCTTGCCGAAGACGGCCAGGCTCTGCTTGAAATCTATCCCAAGGGCGAGAGCGAAGCGCTCTGGACGACCCTTTATGGCGCGCGCATCAGCCGCGACGAAAACGAGCGGACCCTGGCCGATTATCGCGCCGCGCTGATGGTGCTGCACGCCAATAGCTGCAATCCGGCGCTGACCGGCTTCTTCCAGCTCGGCCCCGACAAGGGCGATAACGATCTCGCGCCGCTCGGCTTTGTCTGCGGCGCCTATGCCGATCGCTATTCCACCTTTGCCGGTCTCGGCGAAATCATGGTCGCAAGCTTCCAGCGGTCCGATACGGGTGTGGCCATCATCTATCAGGAATGGCGCGGCAAGAGCTTTGATCCCGGCGATCCCAAGACCTGGCCGGTCGCGACCGAGGTGGTCCAGGCGCGGGCAAACCAGCTCAAAGCCGAGGTCTCGCTCCGCAAGGCGGATTGACGGAAAGGTCCTAAAAGCCTAATCCGCTTGCCCATGAAAAAAGACAACAAGCCTCTGGGTCCGAGCCAGCGCATGCTGCGCGTTGGCGAATTGGTGCGCCACGCGCTGGCCGACGTTTTTGCGCGCGGTGACATCGAGGACGAAGCGCTGGTCGGTTCGGTCCTGACCGTGCCCGAAGTGCGCATGACGCCCGATCTGAAACTCGCCAATGCCTATGTGATGCCGCTCGGCGGCGTGCATGCCGAAGAGATCGTCGCCGCGCTCAATCGTCATGCCAAATTTATCCGTGGCCGCGTCGCGCCGCGTATCAACCTCAAATACGCCCCCGACATCCGCTTCTATGTCGATGACACGTTTGAGGAAGCTGGCCGGATCGACGAATTGCTGCGCTCGGATCGCGTCAAGCGCGATCTCGACGAAGACGGTAGCGACGAAGAATAGCCGTGACCGAACAGAAAAAATCCAAAAAGCGCCCCATTTCCGGATGGGTTGTGCTCAATAAGCCCTATGACTTCACCTCCACCCAGGCGGTGGGCAAGGTGCGCTGGCTCTTTTCCGCCGCCAAGGCCGGCCATGCCGGCACCCTCGACCCCCTGGCAACGGGCATCCTGCCGATTGCTCTCGGCGAAGCCACCAAGGCCGTGCCGCAAGTGCAAGACGGCACCAAGATCTATCGCTTCTCGATCGTCTGGGGCAGCGCCACCACGACCGATGATCGCGAAGGCGAAGTGATCGCCACCTCGGACGTGCGGCCCGACAGGGCGGCGCTCGAAGCCGTGCTGCCGCGCTTTACCGGCCTCATCATGCAGCGCCCCCCGATCTTTTCGGCCCTCAAGATCGATGGCGAACGCGCCTATGATCTCGCCCGTGCCGGCGAAACGGTCGAACTGGCCGAACGCCCAATCGAAATCGACACCCTCGTGCTCCTCGAACACGGCGCCGAACAGAGCGTTCTGGAAGTCACCTGCGGCAAGGGCACCTATGTGCGCTCGCTCGCCCGCGATATCGCCGAAGTTTTGGGCACGCGCGGCCATGTCGGCAGCCTCCACCGTGCCGCCGTCGGCCCGTTTTCCGATGAAGACGCGGTAACGCTCGAAGAATTGGAAGCCGCCGAAGCCGGCGAAGCCCGCGACGCGCTCCTGGCCCCGACCTCGGCCGGTCTCGTCGATCTCCCCGAAATCCGCCTCGACGCCAGCCAGGCCAGCGCCGTCGGCAATGGCAATCCGGTGCTTCTTACCGGCGCCGCGGCCCCCGCTCAACTCGACGAATGCTGGGTGAGTTTCAAGGGCAAGGTGGTGGCGACGGGCTCGGTCGAATTCGGCCAGTTCCAGCCGCGGCGGGTTTTCCACTGAGGCATCGGCCGGTTAGTGCAATCATCCTCCGCGCGAAATGCGGATGCGCTTGGGCGTGTCTTTTTCCGTAACCTCGAGCCATTGCACGTCGGTAGCGGTCGATTTGGTATCAAGCAGTCTGTCGAGGTCGAGGCCATGCTCCGAAAGGTGTCGGCGCGCCTCGGCCGGTAGCAGACCGGCGAAAAACGCAGCGGACCCAAAGGCAGCGTCAGGGTCTCCTGCTTTACGCCATCGGCATATTTTTCGATATGGATATTCATTCTGTCAGCTCCTTGTTGTCGGAAGAAAGTGAGGTCGGATCGAGTTGGCCGAGAGCCTGGCTCAGCCGCCGCACCAGCGCGCCGGGCTCATGGACGCCGAGGGCACGCTCGATAAGGGTAAAGGTCGCTTTGAGACGGGCGGCATATTCTTCGCCCGACCAGTTGAACCGCCCCCCGCCCAGAAGCGTGGCCTGCCCGGCAAGAATGAACTGGAGGGTGGAGAGGGGGTCATCGACCTCGAATACACCCTCTTTTCGTCCGTCTTCCACAATGTCGACCAGAACCGGCCCAATGCGGCGCACGAGGGACACATTGACCCGTTCATGCAGCGCGCTGTTTTCCGGCCTGTTGAGCGCCTCGACCAGATAGTCTTCCGAGCGGTCGACGAGCTTTAGCGCCCAGACGGCTGCGGCCAACCGCTCGAGCCCATTGCCCGGGTGCCGGCCAGCGGTTTCGGCCGCACGCGCCATCTGGTCCACCAGCTTTGTTGCCAGCTTTTCGAGCAGATCATCCCGGGTGCGGAAATACAGATAGAACGTACCCTTTGCGATCCCGGCGGCGGCGGCGATCTCTTCTATGGAAACATCGGCAATGCCCCTGTCGCGAAACAGCCGGGCGGCACTCTCGGCAATGATGCTCGATTTGTCGTCCACCCTGGTTCGTGCCATGGTCGCCTTCTTCTAATTAATGACTGATGGTCATTAATTAGAAGAAGGCGTTCAGCGCGTCAAGGGAGCGAACAATGAGGAATGAAAAAGGCCGCCCTCGAGGGCGGCCCGCAGCGGTTTCTATATGATCCTTTAAACCAGCGCGTCCACATCCCCGGCCAGCGGAATAGCCGGCTGCGCGCCCGGATTGAGACACGCAAGGCTCCCCGCCACGGCCGCGCGGCGCATGGCCGTTTCAAGCGTCATTCCAGCATCAAGGCTCGCTGCCAGATAACCGCAAAACGTATCGCCTGCACCAACCGTATCGACCGGAACCACCTTATAGGCCGGCACCGCAAACTTGCCCTCCGGCGAGGCCGCCCGCGCCCCATCTGGGCCCAGGGTAACGACAATGGTGCGCCCGGTCTTTTTCACCCACTCGTCCATGGCGGCATCGAGTTCCTCGATGCCGCGGCCCGAAAGCAGCGCAAATTCGGTTTCGTTGGCGACGACGATATCGGCCAGCGGCGCGAGTTCGGGAGTGTCGGCGAGGAAGGGCGCGGTATTGAGCACGCTGCGCGCACCCTTGGCCCGGGCAATTTCGAGCGCCCGCCGCGTTGCTGCCTGCGGAACCTCCTGCTGCAGCAGGATCGTGTCATTGGGCGTCAGGCCACCCAGCGTACGCTCGGCATCCTCAGCGCTTACCGTGCCATTGGCACCGGGCAGGATAGCGATGACGTTCTCGCCCGCGCTATCGACAAAGATCATGGCGATGCCGGTTGCAGCACGCGCCTTGCGCATCTGGCTGAGATCGACCCCGCCCTCCTGCAACAGCTTCAGCGCCATATCGGCAAAGGCATCGTCGCCCACGGCCGAGACATGCCGCACATCGGCTCCGGCGCGGCGCGCGGCCAGCGCCTGATTGGCGCCCTTGCCGCCTGGCGCCATGGAAAAGGTGCCGCCTGCAACGGTTTCGCCGGGTGCCGGCAGACGCGAAACGGTGCCGACCTGATCGAGATTGGTAGAGCCGAAAACAACGATCACTTGAGGACCTTTTCTATGGTGTTCCAGTTGCGCATGGTGTCAAGCACGCCCTTGCCCAGCTTGGCATAAAGCGGCTTCAGCACCTCCTCGACGCCTTCCGTATAGCGCCCGTTGGGCTGGCGATAGCAGGCAATGTAGATTTCCCTTGCATCGATGCGGACGATCTCGGTGTGGCCGGGCCTGTCCTCGATGACCACGCCCTTGGGCAGGGGCTCATCGGACATCAGCACATGCCGGGTCACGTCGGCCGCGGGATCGATCCTGTCAAAGGGATGCTCGGCGAGCATTTCCTTGATCTCGCCTTCGCTGCGCAATACCACGCCGACCTTAAAGCCAAATTTTTGCTCGATGCTCTTTTCGAGGAGGGTCTTGCTCTCGGCTGGGCCGGCTTTGCTCAGAAAGCGGACATTGCCACTGGCGAGAATGGTCTTCACGTCCTCAAACCCCGCCTCTTCGAGACAGGTTTTCAGTTCAGCCATCTTCATCTGGCGCTTGCCGAGATTGATGCCGCGCAGAAAAGCGACGTCCAAAGCCATGTCCCGCCCCTCCATCGGCGCCAACACCCGCCGCCCGATGTAGCACCGGGCGGCGAGTGATTGGAAGGCTTAGGAGGCGACCGGCGCCAGTTGCTCGGGACTATCGTCACGTTCGACGAACATGGTTTCAAGCAGCGACAGCAGCACGATGCCAGCCAGCATGATGCCGACGGTGATTGAGACGCGCTGCACCACAACCTCGAAGGCCGAATTGGTGCCGTAGATCGAGGACAGCACCACCACCAGCGCCACCGAGCACACATATTGATAATATTGCGGCCGCGCCGGCCCGGTGGTCATCCGGTCGATCAGCACATAGGTGATGGCGGCCAGCAGCAACAACAGCACGATAAACTGAGGCACGAGATTGTAGACGAACAGCGCCAAAATCCCGACGATTGCGCCGATGATGGTGCCGCCGCCGCGATCCACCACCTGCTCGATACGCCCGCCATGGTCGGGCTCGGCGCAGATGAAAACCATCATGATCGGCGCGATAAGCAAGCTGATATTATTGGTCGCGTAGGTAGCGATCAGCACGGCGAGATAGACCGCAACGCGAATGCCCAGTTCCACCGCCGGATTGCGCGACACATGCGGCTTTGGTTGCTCCACGTGCACGCGCTTGGTTTTCGGCGGAAACAAGAGGTTGGTGACGACGGCCGCCACCCCCACCATCAGCCCGCCCGAAACCATGCTGTCGCGAATGGCGACCAGTGCATATTCATTGTAGAGCGCCGAAATCGACATCATCGCGGGAAAGACCGTCAGCATCATGCCGGCGCGCGAGCCGCGGAACAGCATGAGGGCAATGCCGCCTGCCGCCAGCACCACATTCATGATGATGAAGAGCATCGGCTCGTTGACCGTTATGGCCGCGAGCCAGGAGAAAATGACGGCGATAACAGGCAGCATGATCGGCCCGGCAAAGGTGCGCGGCGTCAGGGCGCCGCGCTGGCCGGAAAGAATGCTCATGCCGATCGCGATGGGCAGCATGGGCTGGCTCATGCCCAGCGGCTCGGCCAGCGCAAACAGCAGGACGACGCCGAGCATGGTGCGGAGTGCGAGATAGGGATCTTCCAGCGGATCGACGCGCGGCAGCGTTTCCATTTTAGTTAAAGCCCGACATCACGCTCGAAAAGCCGAGCATGATCCGCGCGATGACAGGCACGATGCCGCCTTCATCGGGGAGGATCAGGGCTGCCGCTTCCGAGCCGATCCGCACATTGGGGGGAAGCGAAGCGGGATCGTCGATGCTCACGCGAACCGGGATTTTCCGGGCCGGCGGGAACCAGCGTGTGTCGGTCGAAGACTGGGCGAGGCCATTAGTGGAAGTGCGGCCGCTCGAAATGCCCCAGGCAATGGAATCGACCGTCGCGTCGAACTGTTTTCCCGGCGCGGCTTCGAACACCACCACGGCCTTGTCGCCAGCCTGCACATTGACCAGTTGGTTCTCGCGGAAATCGACGAGTACAGAGCCGCGATCGCCCGAAATGAAGGTCATAACAGGAGAACCGGCAGCGACGAACTGACCCTGGGTCAGCAGCAGATTGGACACGTGTCCATCGGTCGGCGCCACCACCGTGGTGCTTGCAAGCGCAAAGCGCGCCTTTTCGACGCCGGCCAGCGCGGCGCGATAATTGGGATTGGTATCGTCAAGCGCACCGGCCGAGGTGGTGACGCGATCGAGTTCCGCCTTGGCGGCCGCGACATTGAGCTCGGCCGTCTGGAAATTGCCCTCGGCTTGGGTCTTCTGGGCGTCGGTCACAAGGCCGCGGTCATACATCTGCCGCGTGCGCTCGACGGCATCTTTCGCCGTCACCAGTGCCACATCGGCCTGGCTCAATTTGGCCTGGGTCGCGGGAATAGCGGCGCTCGCCGAGGAAATATTGGTCGAGGTCAGATCGAGCTGTGCCTCGGCCTGCGCCACGTCCATCTTGAAGGTGGTTTCGTCGATGCGGAACAGCGGATCGCCCGCCTTGACGCTCGAATTGTCCGTGACCAGCACTTCGGCGACAGGGCCCGCCACGCGAGGCCCGATCTGGGTCACATTGCCCATGACGGAACCGCCCGAGGCGAAAGGCGCGTTATGGTCCGAGAGCGGATACCAGGCAATGGCGCCGCCCAAAATGACGAAAAGGCTGAGGCCCACGATCCGTGCCTTCTTGCGGCTGCGCGAGGGCTTTGCTGGTTCCCCGGCAATTTCCGCGGGCGCGACAGGCGCGGCTTCGGCCGGAACGGGCGGGATCACGGCAGGCCGGGATTCGGCGCGGGCGGTATTGGCGGCTTGAATGTCGCCTTCGGTCATAGGAGAAAGCTTGGCCATTTCGGTGTCTTCGATTGCTGGTGTGTTGGCAGCTATCTAGTCCCGAAAAAGTACCTTTGCAAGAAAGTATCTTTGCAAAATAGTAAAAACTGGATAAAGGAGGGGGCATGCAGGATCGGATCGAACCATTGATGCGCGAATTGACCGACGAGATGAGCCGCGGCTATCGCGCCTTCTCGGCAGCGGCGGGCATCAACATGTCCGACATGATGGCCATCCGCTTCGTCAGGGATCAGGAGGGTCAGGCGACGCCAACGGCGCTCGGCCGGTATCTCGGCATGACCTCGGGCGCGACGGCCATCCTGATCAACCGGCTGGAAAAAGACGCCTATGTGCTGCGTGAGCAGCACCCCAACGATCGCCGCGCCACCCTGCTGCGGGTCGGGCCGGGGGCCGAGGAGATGGCGCTGCCCCTAACCCGCAGCGCCAAGCGCCTGCGCGAAACCGTGCTGGCGGATTATTCGCGTGGTGATATCGAGGTCATCGAGCGGTTCCTTTCCGATATCGTCGCGGCGCTGAAACTGCGCAATGCGACGCTGGAGGAGGATTTGGCCGTGAAGGGGAAAGAGGGGGCCTAGGACCCCTGCGGGTGGATCGTTTCGCCCCGCGCCAGCATTTCCACCAGACTGGCGATCTTCTTCTTCCGCCCCGCCTCGGTCTTGAGATTGTGCACGCGAAACGTCAGCGCGAAGCGGTTTTGCGCCGTCAGGCCTTCATAGGTCTTCAGCGCATCCGCATTGGCCTTGATTGCGGCCAGCAGGTCCTCGGGCGGACCCATCGTGGTTTTGTAGGCCGCGTCCCAGCGTCCGTCCGCCTTGGCGAGATCGACATGCTTCTCACCGTGCCCGGTCATCAACCCCGCCTCGCTTAACCGCGCGACATTGTCGCGATTGATCTGGCTCCACACCGATTTGGGCCGGCGCGGGCAATAGCGCTGCACGAAACTCTCGTCGTCCCAGCTCTTCTTGATGGCGTCGATCCAGCCCCAGCAAAGCACGGCGTCGATCGCCTCGACGGGCGTGATCGTCGGCTTGCCCGAGGCCTTCTTGAAAATCCGGATCCAGACTTCGGGCGCACTGTCGTGGTTTTTCGCCAGCCAGTCGTAAAACGACTGGAAATCGGGAAACTCACGCAGCGCCTCCAGCGGCACCGTAACAGGCGCCATGGCGCTACTCGGCCGTTTCGGGTGGGATGGGGTGGAAGCCGGCCAGCCTTGCGTCGAGCTTTTCGCTCTCGGGCAGGGTCAGGCCCAGCTCTTCAGTCAGCACGGCGCGCATGTCCTCAACCGAAGTCAGGGTGCGCTTTTCCGCCGCTTCCCCGGTCGGCTGCACGGTGAACAGGTCATTGTGCACCTTCAGCCGCCGCCCGCTCGGGGCGAGGGCCGCGCGCAATTGCAGCGTGAAGGGCGAGGCGGGATTACTCGAAAGGTCGCGGTTGAGGTCCCAAAGGTCCACTTCGTCCACCGCCTCGGTGGTAAAGACATAGACCCCGCGCCACTCTTCCCCGATCTTGACCTCGAGCGTCCAATCGGGATCGCTGCCGGTCAGTCGGAAAGTTTCGTGCGGCGTCGCCTGTTCGGAGCTGGCGCGCAGACGCAGCGGCGCCGTCAGGCTCAGACCGCCAAAGCCCACATCGGCGATATAATTGGTGCCCTTGATATCGACGAGCAGCAGCATGTGGCTCGGCGGCGCGGCAATGGCTTCGGGATTGGTCCAGATCACCCGTGCCAACAGCGGCCGCACCTCATAGTCGAGGTCTTGGAGGATCCGCATGAAGAGGAAATTGTGCTCGAAACAGAAGCCGCCACGCCTCTCGATGAGCAGCTTTTTTTCAAGGCTTTGCTGGTCGAGCAGCACCGGTTCCCCGATCAGCGGCGCGATGTTTTCAAAGGGAATGACGGCTGGATGCAGCGCATGCAGCAATTCCAATGTCTGGATAGTAGGCGCGATCGAACCGGCAAAGCCGATTCGCTCGAAATAGGCATTGAGATTGACCTTTTCGGGCATCGACCACCTTCGTCGCTGTTTCCTGGGTCCCACTATATGGGGAAAGGGTTAGCATTTGTCACGGGGTAGAGACGCTAGGCTGACCACAACCACGGCGTCATTCCCGCGAAGGCGGGAATCTCGTCAGTGCAAGAGGGGATTCCCGCCTTCGCTGGAATGACGCTTGTTCACTTTGAAAGTGCGTGGCGGAAAAGCCTCAGACCGCCGCCTTGCGCACGCGGATCACCACGTCGACATGGGCCACTTCCATGCCCTTTGGAGGCTTGGGCAGGGCTTTGAATTCGACCGATGAGGCCGGGATATCGATCATCCGCTGTTCGTCTTCCACAAAGAAATGATGGTGGTCGGACGTGTCGGTATCGAAATAGGAGCGCGACGCATCGATCGCCACTTCGCGCAGGAGCCCGGCTTCATGAAACTGGTGCAGGGTATTGTAGATGGTGGCTAGTGACACATTCACATCGGCCGAATTGGCCTCAGAATGCAACTGCTCGGCGCTGACATGGCGATGTGGGCCGCCAAACAGCAGCTCGGCAAGGGCAACGCGCTGCCGCGTGGGCCGCAATCCAGCCATACGCAACACCGCCGTCAGGCAGGGCGTGTGGGACGCGGGACGGCCGGCAAGGTCAAAATCGGTCATTGGGCCAGTGCTACTCGTCTCATTGGTCCATAAAATCTGACCTTCGTTATAGGGGCGGCAGAGGTTTGAAACAAGTCGCTGAACTGTCACAGCCCGCACACGCTTGCGCCCCTTGGCCTTTGGGCTGGCTTGACCCCTTTTCCGCACCTCTATACGAGACAAGGCTTGAGCGAAGTGGGGAAGGTAATGTCGGACCGCCAACACGCATTTGGTTATGAAGAGTTGCTGGCACATGGCCGCGGCGAATTGCCCGGCCAGATGGACGCGCGCCTGCCCGCGCCGCCCATGCTGATGTTCGACCGCATCACTCAAATCGACGAGACCGGGGGCGATTTCGGCAAGGGCCTCGTGCGCGCCGAACTCGATGTGAACCCTGATCTGTGGTTCTTCAAGTGCCATTTTATCGGCGATCCCGTCATGCCCGGCTGCCTCGGCCTCGATGCCGTCTGGCAGATGACCGGCTTTTTCCTCGGCTGGATCGGCCAGCCCGGTCGTGGCCGCGCTCTTGGGGGCGAGATCAAGTTCACCGGCCAGGTGACCAATGACGTCAAGCTCGTCGAATACGGCATCGACATCAAGCGCGTCATGCGCTCGCGCCTGACCCTCGGCATCGCCGATGGCTGGGTCAAGGCTGACGGAAAATTGATCTACGAAGCCAAGGACTTGCGCGTTGGTCTTTTCACCGATGCCCAGCTCCACGAGCAGAAGTCGGCCTGAGCGGCCTTAATGCCGTACCGAACTGAAACTATATAGAGTGAAGCGCCGGGCCCCATGGCGACGTCACGAGACTAGAGCGAGGATTCTATGAGACGAGTAGTGGTAACCGGCATGGGTATCATTTCTTCGATCGGCAACTCGCTCGACGAAGTCACCGACAGCCTGCGCCAGGCCAAGCCCGGCATTATCTTTGCCGAAGATTACGCCGAACTGGGTTTCCGTTCGCAGGTCAAGGGCGACCCGCGCCTTGATCCCTTCGAACTGCTCGATCGTCGCGTCACCCGTTTCATGGGCAAGGGCGCGGCCTGGAACTATCTCGCCATGCAGCAGGCCATTGCCGATGCAGGGCTCGAGGAAGCTGACATTTCCAATCCCATGACCGGCATCGTCATGGGGTCTGGCGGCGCCTCCACCCGCACCATCGTCGAAGCCGCTGACGTGACGCGCGAAAAGAAGTCGCCAAAACGCATCGGGCCGCTTGCCGTCCCCAAGGCCATGGGCTCGACGGCTTCGGCGACGCTGGCCACATCCTTTGCCATCAAGGGTGTCAATTATACCATCACCGCCGCCTGCGCGACCTCCAAGCATTGCATCGGCAATGCCATGGAACAGATCATGCTCGGCAAGCAGGACGTGGTTTTTGCCGGCGGCCACGAGGATCTCGATTGGACCCTTTCCAATCTCTTCGACGCCATGGGCGCCATGAGCTCGAACTATAACGACACCCCCGAAAAGGCCTCCCGCGCCTATGACGCGGCCCGCGACGGCTTCGTCATTTCCGGCGGCGCCGGCGTTCTGGTGCTCGAAGAGCTCGAACATGCCAAGGCACGCGGCGCAAAAATTTGGGCCGAACTTGTCGGCTATGGCGCAACTTCGGATGGCGTCGACATGGTCGCGCCCTCCGGCGAAGGCGCCGAGCGCTGCATGCGCATGGCGCTTAAAAACATCAAGGCGCCGATCGACTACATCAACCCCCACGCCACTTCCACGCCGGTTGGCGATCTCAAGGAAATCGAAGCCCTCCGCGCCGTCTTCGGCAATGAAGGCAAGTGCCCGCCGATCTCGGCGACCAAATCGCTGACCGGCCACAGCCAGGGCGCCACGGGCGTCCATGAAGCGATCTATTCGATCCTGATGATGCGCAATCGCTTCATCGCCGAAAGCGCCAATATCGAAGTGCTGGACCCCGCCTTCGAAGACATGCCCATCCTCCGCCAGCGCCGCGACAACGTCGATCTCGGCCACGTGCTATCCAATTCGTTCGGTTTTGGTGGCACCAATGCGGCCCTGGTGTTCAAGCATCCGGACGCTTAGGGCTTTCGTTCAAGTGACAAAAAATCCCCGCTTTCGCGGGGATTTTTGTTTGTAGCTTCACCACCAAAGTAGCCCTCATGGTGAGGTGCGGAACGGAGTGGAGCCTCGAACCACGAGGGCGTGCCCCCGATGCCTCTGTGCCACGCCTCGTGGTTCGAGGCTTTGCGGTGCAAAGCACCTCACCATGAGGCTACTGAAATGGCGGCGAAGGAAAAACGGGGCCTTTCGGCCCCGCTTCGTCACGTCACGAGAAAAATAATAATAATCAGCCAGATCGGAATGCCGAGAAGCCAGAGAGCCAGACCTTTGAACATGGTATTTTCCTTTCTCTCAGTGCTTAAAAGCGACGGAAGACGTCGGTGAGCACAGTGTTCTCATCGCGGTGATTGCCACCCTTCTGGGCCGCCCAATAGGCGCCGATAGCCGACACGAGCGTCGTTGCGGCAAGAAGGAAGGCGGCGATGATAGCGGTGTTGCGGGCAATACGCGCTGCTTCAAGCGCATCCTGCTTGGCGCCTTCGATGGAGACGATCACCTGGTCGACCCGGGCCGCGGACTCTTCCGGCGTCAGACCGGTATTGGCCGCAACCACCGAGGCAAGATAGGTGCGATCGGCATCCGGCACGGTGCCGTCACCCAGGGCGGCCTGGGCAAAGATACGCGCCGCTTCAGCCCGGCTTGCGGTCGTGTCGCCAGCCACCGGCTGTTCGGCACGGAACAGCTGATCGGTGAAGTAGGCATTGGGATCGATCAGGTCCGCCGAGCCTTCGGCAACGTTTGAGGTTGCGGTGGTGGCCGTAGCCAGCGCCGAACCGGCCATGTTTGCCGCTGCACCCACGCCGCCCACGGCGATAATCGCGCCGAGCACGGTAGCCCCAGCCCAAACGATCAGGCCATGAGCGCCATCGCGCACATCGCTTTCGTCTTCCGTGGCATCAAAATGCCGGCGGCGCAGGCGGCCTGCCAGATAGCCACCGGCCATCAGGCTCGAAATCTGCACCCAGAGGAACCAGCTTGCCGCGGCAATGCCGATCAGAATGCCCGGAGCGCCTTCGCGCGAATGGAAATCGACGAAATTCAGACCAATGGCGGTGCCAAAGGCGATGAACAGCAGGGAAATGGCCGAGGCGAAGATGATGCCGGCAATGATTGCGGACCAATCGACATAGCTCGCGCCCTCGCGGGTGGACGATGCGTCGACAACGGCGACTTCAGTTGGTTGTACAATGGTCATGGTGCTGGCCCTCGTTCACGCGAGGCCGATGAAGGACAGGATTGCCATGACGATGACGACGAGGCCAACGAGATAAATAATGGAATTCATGAAATGCACTCCGGCAATTGAAATGTGACATCTCAACTGGCGGAAGGGCGATTTCGTTCCGGTCGCGAAGCGAAAGCGGGGGCCGGTTTTTCGGCAAAGAAATGCCCAAAAACAAGGAACTAAAGCGCGAGAACCTGATTGGGCGGCTCTAGCCCGTATATTGCCTGACATAGGCAATGATCGGCGCCAGATGCTGCGGGTTGGTCCACAAGAACCAGCCGCCCGCCGCTAGCGCCAGCACGATGGCAATGCCAACGACCTTTTTGACGACCGAAAAGATCAGCCAGATAATGACAACGGCGCCAGTGCCGAAGCCCATAAGGGTAAGCGGGTCTGTCGGCATTTTCGTCTCCTCGGCCTTTTGCGCCTTTTGCAGGGCATCAGTGGCAATTTCAAGCCCGCCATTGGTCCCCGTTTCCGGCTTTCGCCGGGGTGACAACGGGGAGGAAAGAAGAGTGCCAAAAAACCAAAAAAACGGGCAGGGATCGCTCCCCGCCCGCCAATTCTAAAACGCTTGAAAATTACTTCAACGCGTCGGTGACGACGGTGGTGTAGGCGCCTTCGGGCTGAGCTTTGATGATCGACTGATCCAGCAGTGCCTTGACGGTACGATCATAGGTTTCCATGTTCAGCGCCGGGTCGGTCGCGTCGACGAGCTTGGACACCTCGCCGACCATATAGAGCTGGTGCGCCAGTTCCGCAGCGCCGGTTTCGTCGCTATCGACGACAATCTGCGCGGCTTCTTCCGGGTTGTCGAGCGCGTATTGCCAGCCCTTCATCGAGGCGCGGACAAAGCGCGTATAGGCATCGACCTTGGCCGGATCCTTGAGCGAGTCTTCGAGCACATAGAGGCCGTCTTCGAGGAGATCATTGCCCATCTCGGTATAGTTGAAGATGGTCAGATTATCCGGGCCATAGCCGGCATCGAGCGCCTGGCCATATTCATTATAGGTCATCACTGAAATGCAATCGGCCTGGCCCTGGATCATCGGCTGGATATCAAAGCTCTGCTGCAGGACGGTGACGCCGCCGGCCGAGCCGTCGGTCGCAATGCCTTCCTTGTTCATCCAGGCAAAGAACGGATATTCATTGCCGAAGAACCAGACGCCCAGCGTGTGCCCGGGGAAATCGGCGACGGTTTTGATTTCCTTTTCGACCGGACAGATCATCATCAGACCCGAACGCTTGAACGGCTGGGCGATATTGACGAGCGGCACGCCGGTTTCGCGGGCCGCCATGCCAGCCGCCATCCAGGTGACGATAATATCGGCGCCGCCCCCGGCGATCACCTGTTCGGGGGCAATGTTCGGGCCGCCGGGCAGGATCGTCAGGTCGATATCTTCTTCGTCATAAAAGCCCTTGGCTTCGGCAACGAGATAGCCGGCAAACTGGGCCTGCGTCACCCACTTCAATTGCAGGGTCAAAGCATCGGCCGCAAAGGCACCCGGCATTGCCGCCAGCGCCATCGTGCCCGCCATCAGACCGGTGATAAGAGTTTTCATTCTGTCGTTCCCTTTTCCCTGTTTCTTAACTACGCCCGTCCACCACGGACAGACGGATGCCAGAAGGTGACGCCCCTTTCTATGAGAGCGATCACCCCGTAGAAGGCGGACCCCGCGACCGCGGCAACCGCGATCTCCGCCCAGACCAGGTCGATGGCGAGACGCCCCACCCCGGTCGAAATCCGGAAGCCCATCCCCACAACAGGCGTTCCGAAGAATTCCGCTACGATTGCGCCGATCAAGGCCAGAGTCGAGTTGATCTTGAGGGCATTGAAAATAAACGGCCCCGCAGCGGGGAGGCGCAGTTTAACCAGCGTCTGCCAATAGTTGGCAGCATAGGTCCGCATCAGGTCGCGCTCGATGGTGGAGGCTGCGTTGAGCCCCGCCACCGTATTGACCAGCATGGGAAAGAACGTCATGGCGACGACGACGGCAGCCTTCGATTGCCAGTCGAAACCGAACCACATGACCATGATCGGCGCGATGCCGATGATCGGCAACGCCGACATGAAATTGCCGATCGGCAGCAACCCGGCTTTGAGGAAGGGCGAACGATCGACCGCAATGGCGACGATGAGCCCCGCAAGGCAGCCGATGATGTAGCCGGGAATGACGGACTTGACGAAAGTCTGCACGAAATCGGCCCAGAGAATCCCGCGTGAATTCTCCAACTGTGCCCCGATGGCCGAAGGCGCCGGCAGCAGCACCGGCGGCACATTGGCGCCGCGCGTGACGATTTCCCACATCACCAGCAAGGAAATGCCGAAGACCGCCGGAATAAGCAGCCCCATGGTTTTGCGCGGCACCGTGCCCTTGCGAATTTCGCCCGAAAGCTGATCGACAAACAGCCAGGCAAAAGCCCAGGCGCTCACCATGGCAAACCAGTAATGCCCCGGCATGGCGCTGCCCCTCGGCAGGGCCAGCACCAGCGCCACGGCGATCAGCACGGCAGCCAATCCGTCGAGCCAGAAGCTGATGGGGCGGAACACGAAGCGCACCAGCGTCAGCGCGCCAAGTCCGACGGCCACGGTGAGGAGAATGTCCGCATCCGCCGAGATCGCGGCGCCAACGAGACCGCAAAGCGCCGTGAGCCCGCCCAGCAGCGCCAGAACGGATTGCAGGAGACTGAGACCGGATTTCATCATGCCCGCACCCCATTGCGCGCATTGACCCATTTCTCCGCCGCCCCAACGATTGCTACCAGCACCGCCGCCAGCCCCGCCGCCAGAAACAGCGCTGCCCAGATCTGGATCGTCTGGCCATTGTAGGAGCCTGTAAGAAGCCGAACTCCCAACCCGCCACCCGCCGCATTGGAGAGTTCCGCGACGACCGCACCGATCAGCGAAATGGCAATGCCCACCTTCATGGAGGCAAAGAGCATCGGTAGCGCCGCTGGCCAGCGCAATTTCCAGAACACCTGCCAGGGGTTAGCGTCATAAGTCCGCATCAGATCGAGCTGGATCGCCTCGGGCGAGCGCAGCCCCTTGACCATGCCGACAACGACCGGGAAGAAGCTGAGATACATCGAAATCAGCGCTTTCGGCACCAGCCCCGTCAGCCCGATCGCCCCGAGCCCCACCACCACCATGGGCGCAATCGCCAGGATCGGAATGGTCTGGCTGGCGATGATCCACGGCATCAGCGAGCGATCCGCCGCATCATTGTGCACAATGGCGACCGCCAGCGCGACACCCAGCCCCGTCCCAAGCACAAAGCCGAGCAGCGTCGCCGACAGCGTAATCCAGGCATGCAGCGCCAGGGACCGCCGGGAGGTAAATTCAAGCCCCATGGTCGCATTCCAGATTTCGGAAAACACCTGATGCGGCACCGGCAAGATCGGCTTGTCCTGCGCCCAGGTCTGCTGGGCAAATTCGAAAAACGGCACATCGGCCAGATTGGCGCGCTCATTGAGAATGGTCTGCCAAGGCGCATTCATCCAGATCGCCGCCGCGTACCAGAAGATAAAAATGGCGATGAGGATGGTGAGAATTGGAAGGACGCGGCTCATGACGGGAACACCCCCACCCAACCTCCCCCTGGAAGGGGGAGGGGTGGCGCCTGTGGCCTACGCGCGATCTGGCCCAACCCACCAGTCGGTCCCTCCCCCTTCCAGGGGGAGGCTAGGTGGGGGTTGTTCTCGGGAGTACGATAAATCACACCACCTCCTCATAAGAATGCCCAGCCCTCAATCCATCCCTTACCCGCGCCGCAATCGCCAAAAACTCCGGCGTCTCGCGAATATCGAGCGGCCTTTCCTTGGGCAGGTTGCTCTCGATGATATCGGTCACCCGCCCCGGCCGCGGTGACATCACCACGATTTTCGTCGACAGATAAACCGCCTCCGGAATCGAATGCGTCACAAAGCAGATCGTCTTCTGCGTCCGGTCCCAAAGCTTGAGCAGCTCGGAATTGAGATGATCCCGCACGATCTCGTCGAGCGCGCCAAACGGCTCGTCCATCAGCAACAAATCGGCATCGAACGCCAGCGCCCGCGCGATGGACGCCCGCTGCTGCATGCCCCCCGACAGCTGCCATGGATACTTTTTCTCGAACCCGGAAAGGTTCACCAGGTCCATGGTCCGCTTGATCCGTTCCGCCTGCTGCTGAGGCGAATGCCCCATGATTTCGAGCGGCAGGGCGATATTCTTCTCGATCGTCCGCCATGGATAAAGCGCCGGCGCCTGAAACACATAGCCATAGGCGCGATTCTTGCGCGCATCTTCCGGCGTCTGTCCGTTGATGCGCAACGTGCCAGAGGTTGGTTGTTCAAGATCGGCAATGGTGCGCAAAAACGTCGTCTTGCCGCAGCCCGAAGGCCCGATGAAGGAAACAAAGTCACCCTTCTCGATAGTCAGGTTGACGTCGCTCAGCGCAACGACATCGCCGTCATTGGTGGAAAAGGTCAGGCCAAGATTTTGGGCGGAGACGACGGGGATCATGAGAAGGCCCCCTCACCCGTCTCGCCCTCTGGGCGATCCACCCTCTCCCCAAGAGGGAGAGGAATAGCGAACACCGTACCATTCTTCTCCCTCTCGGGGAGAAGGTGGCGCGCAGCGCCGGATGAGGGGGGGCTCGCCTCGATCAAGAAATTCACCATCAAACCCCCGTCGCCGGAATACCCGTCCGCTCCACCTTGCGCGGCGCGACGATTTCCTTCCATTGGCTCAGCGCCCGATTGACCGGATTTTTCGCCTCGCGCGCCACGAATTTTCCATGGCCCGGCTCAGCCTTCACTTCGCTTTCGACGATGGAAACCTTGCCGCGGCTCAGCACAAAGCGCGGCATGCCGGTCACCTCAAAGCCTTCAAACACATTGTAGTCGATCACCGACTGCTGGCTCTTTGCCGTGATCGTCTTCTTCCGCTTCGGGTCCCAGACCACCAGGTCGGCATCGGCACCAACCATCACCGCACCCTTTTTCGGATACATATTGAGAATCTTGGCAATGTTCGTCGATGTGACAGCCACGAATTCATTGGGCGTCAGCCGGCCGGTATTGACCCCTGCCGTCCATAGCACCGGCAACCGATCCTCAAGCCCGCCCGTGCCGTTGGGAATTTTGGCAAAATTCCCCACCCCATTGCGCTTCTGCGCGGTGGTAAAGGCGCAATGGTCCGTCGCCACACAAGACAGCGACCCCGCCTGCAACCCCGCCCAAAGCGAATCCTGATGCGCCTTGTTGCGGAATGGCGGCGACATCACCCGCCGCGCCGCATGGTCCCAATCGGGATTAAAGTATTCGCTTTCGTCAAGCGTCAAATGCTGCACCAGCGGCTCGCCATAAACGCGCATGCCCTTCTGCCGCGCCCGGCGAATGGCTTCGTGCGCTTGCTCGCAGGAAACGTGCACGACATAGAGCGGCACCCCGGCCATATCGGCAATCATGATGGCCCGATTGGTCGCTTCGCCTTCCACCTCCGGCGGCCGCGAATAGGCATGCCCCTCTGGCCCGTTATTCCCCTCGGCCAAGAGCTTGGCCGTCATCGCCGCAACGACGTCGCCATTTTCGGCATGCACCAGGGGCAGGGCGCCGAGCGCCGCGCAGCGCTGGAACGAGGCGAACATCTCGTCGTCGTTCACCATCAGGCTGCCCTTATAGGCCATGAAATGCTTGAACGAGGTAATGCCGCGGTCGACCACCTCGGCCATTTCATCAAAAACCTGCTCGCCCCACCAGGTCACCGCCATGTGGAACGAATAATCGGTCGAAGCCTTGCTGGTTTTGTTGTCCCACATCTGCAGCGCTTCGAGCAGCGATTGATTGGGATTGGGCAGGCAGAAATCCACCACCATGGTCGTCCCGCCAGCCAGCGCCGCCCGCGTGCCGCTCTCAAAATCGTCCGCCGAATAGGTGCCCATAAAAGGCATTTCGAGATGGGTATGCGGATCGATGCCGCCGGGCATGATGTAGCAGCCGCTGGCATCCAATACTTCGTCGCCAGACAGGTTTTGCCCGATCTCGACAATGACATCGCCGTCGATTTTGACATCAGCCACGTAGCTGAGATCAGCCGTGACAACGGTGCCGCCCCTAATAACTTTGCTCATATCTTCGTTCCCTTGCATTCCCTCAGCCCACCCCGCACCCCTCAGCGCTTTTGGTGGGATTGTTGTTTTTCCTACGGACGCGCAGCCCCCTCATCCGTCTCGCCCTGCGGGCGAGCCACCTTCTCCCCAAGAGGGAGAAGAACAGATCGTGCCTGATTGAGAAAGTTGGCACCGTTCGCGCCACGCACACCTCTTATTCCTCTCCCTCTCGGGGAGAGGGTGGCCGGAGCGTAGCGCAGGTCGGGTGAGGGGGAGCCCTCAATGACGCTCAGGATTGACAACAAAACACCATCACGACTTTGCAGCACGTCCCCATTCCAGAAACGCAGCACTCCATAGCCTTCCGCATTCAGATATGTCGTCCGAAGCACATCGTTGGCATTGTCGGCATGCTGCCCGCCATCAAGCTCGATAATCAGTGCAGCCTCACGACAGGCAAAATCGGCGATGTACCGTCCCACTGGAAACTGCCGCACGAACTTTCAGCCACCGAGTGAGCGATTGCGCAGCGCATACCAGAGCCGGTTCTCGGCATCCGTAGCGTTCCGACGCAATTGGCGGGGCCGGGTGTTCACCAACGCGCCCCCTCATCCGCCCCTGCCGGGGCACCTTCTCCCCGATGGGGAGAAGAACCACGCAGCCTCAAACATCCTTCCTCTCCCCCTTCGGGATACTTTTCAGCGACCAAGGCCTGGCAAAGCCAAGTCGGTGAGGGGAGGTCGATAGAGTGCACGAAGGTCACTCCACAATCTCCGCCGTTTCCACCACCGCATGGAACAGCACATCACACCCTGCCGCCGCCCATTCCATCGAAATATCCTCAGCCTCGTTATGCGACAGCCCACCGACGCACGGGCACATGACCATCGTCGCCGGCGCCACTTTCGCCGCCCAGCACGCATCATGCCCGGCACCAGAAATGATGTTCATGTGCGAATATCCCAGCTTCTCCGCCGCCGAACGCACCCGGCCAACCAGCGTCGGATCAAACGTCACGGGATCGAAATGCCCCACGGCCTCGACCGAACAGCCAACCCCCAGTTCCGCACAAATATCCGCCGCCTTGGCTTCGATGGTGGCGCGCATGCGATCGAGTTTTTCCTGGCTTGGCGTGCGCAAATCCACTGTGAACACCACAGTCCCCGGCAGCACATTCCGCGAGTTCGGCGAGAATTTCACCTGCCCCACACCCGCCACAGCCCCCGGCTGTTCGCTCATCGCCACGGCCTGCACCATTTCAAAAACCCGCGCCATGGCGAGCCCGGCATTCACCCGCATGGTCATCGGCGTCGAGCCGGTATGCGCCTCCCGCCCGGTCAGCGTGAATTCAAGCCACCACAGCCCCTGGCAATGGGTGACGACGCCAATCTGCTTTTCCTCGGCCTCGAGGATCGGCCCCTGCTCGATGTGATACTCGAAATAGGCATGCATTTTCCGCGCGCCCACCTCTTCCTCGCCCACCCAGCCGATCCGCTTCAGCTCATCGCCAAAGAGTTTCCCGTCCATGTCCTTGCGGCCATAGGCATAGTCGAGGCTATGCACCCCGGCAAAAACCCCCGAAGCGACCATGGCCGGCGCAAACCGCGCGCCCTCCTCATTGGTCCAGTTGGTCACGACGATAGGGTGCTTGGTCTTTATCCCGAGATCATTCATCGAACGCACGACTTCGAGCCCGGCCAAGACGCCCAGCACGCCGTCATATTTGCCACCGGTCGGCTGCGTATCGAGATGGCTGCCAATGTAAACTGGCAGCGCGTCGGGATCGGTCCCCGCCCGCGTCATGAACATGGTGCCCATCTTGTCGACGCCCATGGTGAGCCCCGCCTCGTCGCACCAGCGCTGAAAGAGCTCGCGGCCTTCTTTGTCGCTATCGGTCAGCGTCTGCCGGTTATTGCCGCCAGCCACGCCCGGACCAATCTTGGCCATGTCCATCAGGCTCTCCCAGAGCCGATCGCCATTGATACGAAGGTTTTCACCGGGAGAGGTCATGGTTTTGCTCATAATTCTGGTTGGTCATGGAAAAGGCCCCGCCGTCGCAATGCGAGGCGGGGCCAAGTATGCTATTTGAGGCTCGGGAAGGTAAACTCCGCCCCGCCCTTGATGCCGGCCGGCCAGCGGGTGGTGACGGTTTTGAGCCGCGTATAGAAATGCACGCCCTCGGGCCCATAAATGGAGTGATCGCCAAACAGGCTCCGCTTCCAGCCGCCGAAGGAGTGATAGGCCACCGGCACCGGGATCGGCACGTTGATGCCCACCATGCCCACTTCGATCTTGTCGGCAAATTCACGCGCGGCGTCGCCATCGCGGGTAAAGATCGCCGTGCCATTGGCATATTCATGCCCATGGATCAGGTCGACGGCGTCCTTAAAACTGTCGCGGCGGACGACGGAAAGCACGGGCCCAAAAATCTCTTCGCGGTAGATCTTCATCTCCGGCTCGACATTGTCGAACAGCGTTCCGCCGACATAGTAGCCGTTCTCATAGCCCTGCAGCGAGAAGCCGCGGCCATCGACCACCAGCTCGGCGCCTTGTTCGACGCCGGAGTCGATATAGCCGAGAATCTTGTCGCGGTGCATTTTGGTGACCACCGGACCCATTTCGGCATCCTTGTCGGTCGCAGGGCCGATTTTGAGGCTTTCAACGCGCGGCTTGAGCTTTGCGACCAGCGCATCGGCCGTCGCCTTGCCCACCGGCACCGCTACCGAAATCGCCATGCAGCGCTCGCCGGCCGAGCCATAACCCGCGCCCATCAGCGCATCGGCCGCCTGGTCGAGATCGGCATCGGGCATGATGATCATGTGGTTCTTGGCGCCGCCGAGGGCCTGCACCCGCTTACCCGCCTTGGTGCCGCGCTGATAAACGTATTCGGCAATCGGGGTCGAACCAACGAAGGACACGGCCTTCACATCGGGATGGTCCAAAATCCCGTCGACCATTTCCTTGTCGCCGTGGATCACATTGAGAATGCCCTCAGGCAGCCCCGCTTCCATGAAGAGGTTCCAGGCGAGCATCGGCGCACTGGGATCACGCTCCGAGGGCTTGAGGATAAAGGCATTGCCGCAGGCAATGGCCGCCGGATACATCCACATCGGCACCATGGCCGGGAAGTTGAACGGCGTAATGCCGGCGACGACGCCCAGCGGCTGGCGATCCGAATAGCTGTCGATCGACGGCCCGACATTGCGCGAAAATTCGCCCTTGAGGAGCTGCGGAATGCCACAGGCAAAATCCACGCAATCAATGCCGCGCGCCACTTCGCCCAGCGCATCGTCATGCACCTTGCCATGTTCTTTGGAAATCTCGCGGGCGAGATCGTCAGCATATTGATCGAGCAGCGCCTTGAATTTGAACATCACGCGGGCGCGCTTCATCGGCGGGGTATTGCCCCAGGCGACCTGCGCCTTGACGGCGCTGGCCACGGCCGCATTGAGTTCGTCCAGCGTCGAGAGCGGCAGCTCCGCACTCTGCTCACCGGTTGCCGGATTGAACACGGGCACGCGCCGCGTCGAGTTCGACACATACCGCTTGCCGCCCACGGCATTCTCGATTGTCAGCATTTCGGCCTCCCCTCCTTGTTGGGAACAAATATTCTATATCTGAGTATGTAGAATATCCGTTCTATTTCACTCAAGCGTTTTGAGGATACCTGCCAGCGTCGAGACGATCTGATCGATCTGGATTTCCGAAACGATCAGCGGTGGGCTGAGCGCGATAATGTCGCCGGTGGTGCGAATGAGCACGCCCTGTTCGAACGCCTTCAAAAATGCCGAGAAAGCTCGCTTGGTCGGCTGCCCGGCAATCGGCTCCAGCTCGATCGCGCCAACGAGCCCGATATTTCTGATATCGATGACATGCGGCAGGCCCTTCAAACTATGGAGCGCCGCTTCAAACTTCGGCGCCAGTTCGGCGCCGCGCGTAAGCAGCCCCTCTTCCTTATAGGTTTCAAGCGTCGCGAGGCCCGCCGCCGAAGCGATCGGATTGCCCGAATAGGTATAGCCGTGGAAAAATTCGATGACGTGTTCCGGCCCGTTCATGAACGCGTCGTGGATCTCGGCCGAGACGATCACCGCGCCCATGGGAATGACGCCATTGGTCAGACCCTTGGCGGTGACCATGATATCGGGCACGACATCGAAATAGTCCGCACCGAACGGTGTCCCGAGACGCCCATAGCCGGTGATGACCTCATCAAAAATCAGCAGAATGCCGTGCTTCTTGGTGATTTCGCGCAGCCGCTTCAGATAGCCCGGCGGTGGGATCAGCACGCCGGTCGAACCCGCCACCGGCTCGACGATGACAGCGGCAATCGTGGACGCATCATGGAGCGTAACGATGCGCTCCAGCTCGTCCGCCAGTTCGGTGCCATATTCCGGCACGCCCTTGGAAAACGCGTTCTTTGCCAGGTTATGCGTATGCGGCATGTGGTCGACGCCGGCCAGCAGCGTCCCGAACATTTTCCGGTTGGTGACGATACCACCCACCGAAATGCCGCCGAAATTGACGCCGTGATAGGCGCGCTCTCGCCCGATGAGGCGGGTGCGCGAACCCTCGCCCCTAATCTTGTGATAGGCCAAAGCCAGTTTCAGTGCCGTCTCGACCGATTCCGAACCGGAATTGGTGAACAGCACATGGTCGAGCCCTTTGGGGGCAATATCGACGATGCGGTTGGCCAGCTCGAACGCCTTGGGGTGCCCCATCTGAAAGGCCGGCGCATAGTCCAATTCCGCTGCCTGCTTGGCGATCGCCTCGACGATTTTCGGCCGCGCATGTCCGGCATTGCAGCACCAGAGGCCCGCGGTCCCGTCCAGCACCTGCCTGCCGTCCGATGTCGTATAGTGCATATCCTTGGCCGCCACGAACATGCGCGGCGTCTTCTTGAACTGCCGGTTCGCCGTAAACGGCATCCAGAACGCATTGAGATCGTTCGGCACGACATTGGAGGTGGACACGGCTAAAACGCTCCCGTTTTCTTACCCGGTCGCTTCCGGCCCGATTGCGCTTGACACGCACCCGCGGAACCAAGATTTTTGACCAGTTGGAAAAATGTTAGCACTCCTGTTCATTCCCGCAAGGCGAAAATGGCGCCCAGAAAGCTGAATTCACGAGCGTCGCCAAAGGCGATCGCGCCAGCGTCATCGAAGGTGATCGCGGCAGAGCCTTCTCCGTCCCCCGCCAAGCGCCAGCACAAGGCGGATGCGAAGGCTGCCGTACCGGCAAAGGCCCGCCCCCTGACGCGCATCCAGCGCGAAAAGCAGGACATCATTCTCGAAGCGGCACTCGAAGTCTTCTCCGCCCACGGTTTCCGCGGTTCGACCATCGACCAGATCGCCGAGGTCGCGGGCATGAGCAAGCCGAACCTGCTCTACTATTTTCCCAAGAAAGAAGAGATTCACCGTCGTCTCATGTCCGAGCTGCTGGTCACCTGGCTGGCCCCGCTTCAAGAAATGCGCGCCGACGGCGACCCCTTCGTCGAAATCCGCTCCTATATCCGCCGCAAGCTCGAAATGGCGCGGGATTTTCCCCGCCAGAGCCGGCTCTTTGCCAATGAAATGCTGCGCGGCGCGCCCCACATCATCGACATGATCGAGGTAGACCTGAAAGCGCTGGTCGATGAAAAGGCCCAGGTTCTCCTTACCTGGATGGACGAGGGCAAGCTCGCCCGCACCGATCCCTATCACCTGATTTTTTCCATCTGGGCGACCACCCAGCACTATGCCGATTTCGACGTGCAGGTCCGCGCCGTCCTCGGCAAGGCGCGCGGCGGCGAAGGCCGGTTTGAAGACGCGGCGCGCTATCTCGAACATCTGTTCCTGCACGGCCTGACGCCAAAACCGCGGGCGTAGGGCTGCCCCCACACGCACGCGGTCACCCCCTCCCATCCTCCCCCATCGAGGGGGAGGTGTTGCACCGAGTGTGTGGCACTGCCTTGCCAAGTCCACCGTCCCTTCACCTCCCCCTTGATGGGGGAGGATGGGAGGGGGTGTCGGGAGCCCGGTACCCCATTGACAAACTAGCCTCGACGTCAAATACTAAACTAACAACTTAACAATCATGAGGCCCAAAAGATGCCCCAGACCGTATCTGCCCATATGATGCTGACGCTGGACGGTTTCGGCACCGGCCTCAACCAATCGCGCGAAAAACCCTTCGGCACCATAGACCCGCAGCAGCTTGCCCGCTGGATGTTCCAGGATCGGGAGAACAACAAGGCCGAGGTCGCCGCCATAACCGATTACGGCGCCTATATCATGGGCCGCAACATGTTCGCAGCGCCCGGCGATACGGTCTGGGAGCCGGAATGGACCGGCTGGTGGGGCGACAATCCGCCCTATCACGCCCCCGTCTTCGTCCTCACCCATTACCAGCACGAGCCCCTGCACATGGAGGGCGGCAATAGCTTCCACTTCGTCACCGAAGGCTACGACGTCGCTCTGCAGCGGGCGAGCGAGGCTGCCGGCGAACGCAACGTCGCCATCGCCGGCGGTGTGAGCACCCTCCGGCACTATCTCAATGCCGGTGTCGTCGACACCCTGCACTTGAAGATTGTCCCGCTCATCGCCGGACAGGGCGAAAGTCTCTGGGATGGCATGACTGCCACGCTCGAACCCATCGCTGCCCGCGCCACGCGCTACGTGACGCACATGGATTATCGCGTGGCGAAGTGAAAAAAGCCCCCCCCTAACCCGCCGGCTTTGCCGTCGACCTCTCCCAGAGGGAGAGGTGGGAGTGTGCCAAAGTCGCGGAGCGGCACCTCTCCCTTTGGGGGAGAGGTCGGCCCGCAGGGCCGGGCGAGGGGGCCTTGGCCTCCCCTACTTCCGCCGCGCCTTCCCGATCAGCCCCAGATGCGTCTGCTCAAAACCGCCATTAAGTTTGAGCCCATAGCCCAGCATGCGATCAAACCCGATATGCGCCACCCATATCGCCGCCAGTCCAAACGCCAATGGACCCACAAAAAGTCCCAGCAAAGCCAGTAGCGCCGGCGCCACATAGGTGTGCGCGAGATTGTATGTCATCGCCCCGACCCGGGCCGAGCGCAGATAACCCAGCATAAAAAGGTCGGGCGCCAGGAACAGCAGACCGAACACCAGCCAGGATTGCCCCAGCCAGGCATAGGCGGCGACGCCAAATCCAAGCGCCACCAGTCCTTCCAGGCGCTGCAGCGCAATAGCATTGAGGCTGAATGCAGGGCTCTTCGTCGAAGCAATACCGTTCATGGCAAAATTCCTTTCCGTGTTGAGCAAAACCTAAGCTTCATCACAGGCGAATAGAATTCGCCAAAATCCGGCGATAATCATTCATTTATGAATGGCTGAACACCCTCGTCTTGCTTCTGCCGCGATGCGCCATATCTAATGGGGGAAAGCACAAACAGGGGATGCACCATGCCCATCAATGCGCGCCATTCCATCGTTGCCCTGAGGGCTCAGGTTCCCGACACGGCGTTCACCGCTGCGACCCTCGGCACTGTCCGAGAAGGCAGCGGCGCCGTGATCAATGACGAAGGCCTCGTCGTCACCATCGGCTATCTCATCACCGAGGCCGAAGAAGTCTGGCTCACGACCCACGACGAGCGCGTCGTGCCGGCCCATGTCGTCGCCTATGATCAGGAAACCGGTTTTGGTCTCGTTCAGGCCATGGGCGACCTCGATCTGCCCGCTTTGCGCCTCGGTAGCTCGACCGGGGCAAAAGTGCGCGATGTCGGCCGCATCATTGACGGCGAAGGGGAAGAGGTCGTCAACGAAATCGTCGCCAAGCAGGAATTCGCCGGCTATTGGGAATATATGCTCGAAGAGGCGCTCTTCACCTCGCCCTTTCATCCGTCCTGGGGCGGCGCGGCGCTTCTTGATGACAATGACAATCTGATCGGCGTGGGCTCGCTGCGCCTCCAAATGCTGCAATCGGGCGACACCACCGATATCAACATGGTCGTCCCCATCGATCTCCTTAAACCCATTCTCGACGATCTGATCACCCGGGGCCAGGCACAGCGCGAAGCCCGCCCCTGGCTCGGCGTCTTCTCGGCCGAGCGCAACAACGGCGTCGTGGTGATGAATGTGTCCGATGGCGGCCCGGCCGAACAAGCCGGCCTTAGGAGTGGCGACGTCATTTCCGAACTCGATGGCGAAGAGGTGGAGGGCCTCGGCGATTTCTACCGAAAGCTCTGGGCCAAATCCCCCGCCGGTTCCGAATTCGCCCTGCGCATTGTCCGCTCCGGCCGCGAATCCTGGCTGCGGGTGAAGACCGCCGATCGCAACGATTTTCTAAGTAAGCCCCAACTGCAATAGGGCAGCAAATCAGGCGACGTGCATCGCGCCTGACAAATGCACAGACTGCGGCAGCACGAAGGGCGTGCCGGGCCTCGGCGCGGCCCCGACCTTCAGCGGCACATCGAACACCGCTTCGAGCACCCGGTCGGTCAGCACCGTCTCCGGCCGCCCGCTCGCCACCACCTTGCCCTCGCGCAGCGCCGTTATCCCATCGGCATAAAGCGCCGTCAGATTGAGATCATGCAACACGGCAATGACGCCGCCACCGCTGCGGGCAAAGCGCTTGGCCACATCCATGATCATCAACTGATGTTTTATATCCAGGCTCGAAACCGGCTCGTCGAGGAAGAGATAGCGCGGCACGCCATCAATGACAGGCTCCCACACCTGGCACAGCACCCGCGCCAATTGCACCCGCTGCTGCTCGCCGCCCGATAGCTCCCCATAAAAGCGCGCGCCAAACCCGGCGAGATCGACCCGCGCCAGCGCCTCTTCCGGCAGATGCTGCAAGGCGCGCGGATGTACCCCCGGCCGTCCCGCCGTCAGCCCCATGGCAACCACTTCACGCACCGTGAAAGGGAAGGGCAGATTGCTCGATTGCGGCAGCACGGCGCGGAGACCGGCAATCTCCACCGGGCTCATCTTCGCAATATCGCGCCCGTCGAGAAAAATCGTGCCCGAATAGTCATAGTCCCGGCACAGCGCCTTGAGCAGCGTCGATTTACCCGAGCCATTGGGCCCGATAATAGCCGTCAATTTTCCGGCCGGCGCTTCCATGGAAACGCCGTGAAGGATTTTCTGGCCACCCACCGAGACGTCCACGCTGTCCAAGGCAATCATTGATCTCACCAGGCAAAAGCGCTGCGGCGATGCAGCAGGATCCAGAGGAAGAATGGGCCGCCAAAGGCCGCCGTGACGATGCCGATCGGCAATTCGGCCGGCGCCACGATAGTGCGGCTCAGCGCGTCACAAAACAGCAGGAAGGTTGCGCCCAGCAGCGCGCTGGCCGGCAGCAGATAGCGGTGGTCCGGCCCGATCACGAGACGCAGCAGATGCGGCACGACGATACCGACAAAACCAATGCCGCCGCTGACCGCCACCGAGGCGCCAGTTGCCGCCGCTACGGCGACGATGGTGACGCGCTTGAACCGCTGCACCGGCACGCCGAGATGGGACGCGGTGGCCTCCCCCAGCGTCATGGCATTGAGCCCCTTGCCCAGAAACCCGGCCACAACGAGCGCCACGAAAATGATCGGCCCCGCCGACAGGACCTTGATCCAGGTGGCCCCGGCCAGCGACCCCATGCCCCAGAATGTCAGGTCGCGCAACTGGTTGTCGCTCGCGAGATAGGTGAGGACGCCGCTGAAAGCACCAGCCAGCGCAGCGATGGCGATCCCCGCCAGCAGCATGGTGGCAATCGCTGTCTGCCCGCTCCGCGTCGCCACGCGATAAAGAACAAAGGTCGTCACCAGCCCGCCGCCAAACGCCGCCGCGGGCAGCGACCAGATGCCGAGCGCGGTGGTGAACGGCGCCAGCGCCGTCCCCCCGAGCACGATAATGACGACGGCGCCGAGCGCCGCCCCGCTCGACACCCCGACAAGACCGGGATCGGCCAGCGGATTGCGAAACAGCCCCTGCATCAGCAGCCCCGAAACCGCCAGCCCCGCGCCGATAAGAACCCCGAGGATCATTCGCGGCATGCGGATATTGACGATCACGGCATAGTCCCTGAGCGCCGCCGTGTCGTCCGTACCAAAACCCAGCCAATGCAAGATCAGATTGATCGCCGAGGCGCCCGAGGCGCCGGTCGTCATGGACAGCACCATGGCCAGCAGCAGCGCAAAACCGAGGCCAATGACGGTGATGCGTCCAATATGGCTGCGATCCCCGGCGGGCCGAGCAGCGGCCTCGCCGGCGGGGCGGGTTAGGGCTCTGGCAGGAAGAGACATGGTGCTGGCCATAGGACGTCCGTTACTGCGCGCCGTAGACGAGGTCGGCCAGTTCATTGGCCGCCGCCGCCGTGCGCGGGCCAAAGCCGAGCAGATACGCGCCATCGAGGCGATAGATCGCCTTGTTCTGGCCGGCTGGGGTCAGCGCGATGGCCTGGTTGGCCAGCAGCTCGGCTTCATTGGCGCTGTGGTCACCACCACGATCCATCAGCAGGATCACGTCAGGCGCAGCCGCCGTAATGGCTTCCTCGGAAAGCGGGCGATAGCCCTCATATTCGGTGACGGCATTATCAGCGCCAGCCAGCGTGATAATGCCATTGGCCGCCGTGCCCACGCCCGAAGCCTGGATCTGGCCACCCTGATTGGAAAGGATAAACAGCACCGTCTTCGGCTCGGCAATGGCATCGGTCCGCGTCTTGAGCGCCGCGAATTCGCCTTCGAGCTTGCTCGCCAATTCTTCGGCCTTATCTTCAAGACCCAGCGACTGCCCCACGGCACGCACTTTTGTGAGCACGCCTTCTGCCGAATAGCCTTCCGGCACGGTCTGGTATTCGACCCCGGCATGCGAAAGCACTTCGAGTGCTTCCGGCGGGCCGCTGCCTTCGATGACGAGAAGGCCGCTCGGATTGACCGAGAGCACGCCCTCGGGCGCAAGAGCCCGCATATAACCCACGTCCGGCAGCGCCAGCGCCGCCTCGGGATAAAGCGCCGTTTGGTCGCGGGCGACCAGCGAATCTTCGGCGCCGAGTTCATAGAAAATCTCGGTCAGCGAACCGCCGATCGAAACAAGACGCGCGGTGTCGGCGAACTTGTGGAGGTCTTCGGCCGAAACCGGCGCCGCCGCAAACGCCGCCGCCATGAGGGCTGCAGCAAGGGAAGTCATTGTGCGCATATGCATGTGAAAAATCTCAAGCGGCGTTGGAGGTTGCGAAAAGCGGCAGCTGTTCGACGACGGCGCGCCATTCCGCGCGCTCGCCTTCGCCTTCATGGCGCTTGCCGAAGAACTGGATGATCAGCTCGCGATTTTCGTCATAGAGCTCGACCGAGGTGACGTGCCCGTCCTTGGTCGGCTTGCGCACCGCCCAGGCCGCCACCACGTGGTCGAGCCGCAGATGCAGGTGAAAAGTCTCGTCCATCACATTGAGCCAGGGACCCATGGGGCTGACATTGCTGATCGGGCCGGCATGGATCTGGATGCAGCCGTCATTGCCCACAAAGGCCATGATCGGCAGGTCAGTGCCGGCGACGCCACGGAACATGCTTTCGACGGCGGCATGGTCGAGCTGCCAGGCAAAGTCCGCGCCCACGGTTTCAAGCGCGTTGAGGCGTTCAAAGTTCAGCTTCTTGAGCAGCCCGAAAAACTGGTGCGTATCGGTCATCGCCGCCCAGGCATCGCGCAGCGCGTCAACGCCGGCCGCTTCGCCCTCGATAACGGCCGGCGCGTAGGGCGTCACCGCGATGACATTGGCCTGCTCGTCGTGGCGCAGCGTTTCCACCAGCGCATTCCATGCAGCAATATCGGTCGCCGGGCGCCCATGCACCTTGTGCACGGCATTGCCGGCGCGATCGAAAAACTGCAGCGAGCGCTTGGTCGAACCGTCTTCCGCCGTCTTTTCAACGGCAAAGCCATGTACCCAGCGGCTGGGGAAAATCCGGAGGTCGATCTGTTCGCCGAGCACGATCGAGGCATGGGGGTTGAACGAGACCTTTTCATAGGGCCCGATCTTTTCG
This sequence comes from Devosia sp. Root685, assembly GCF_001427875.1. Lineage (GTDB taxonomy): Bacteria > Pseudomonadota > Alphaproteobacteria > Rhizobiales > Devosiaceae > Devosia. The sequence goes on from NZ_LMHK01000003.1 coordinate 249,026, forward strand.
TGCACGGCGCTTTCATTGCGCGTCAGCGCCATGACTTCGCCGACGCTCGTCAATCCCGTGAGCACGGCCTCGACATCGGCGCGGATGCGAATGGCGGAAAGGCCGACTTCGGCGGCCACGAGCTGCCCCTCGGCAATGCCGTGGATACGGGCAAAATCGCGTTCGCGCATCTGCGGGTGGAGCGCGCGGAGGTTGCGGATATCTTCGGCGGTTTTGGCGGCGGTTTCGGTCACGGGAAAGGGCCTATTTTGTGAGGATCAACTTGTCCTGCCGCGTAACCCGCAATCGATAGATCATGCCTTTGTGCTCGATCTGAATCTCGTTCCCACCACCCAGGATCTCGTCACTCGTGACGATTTTCGTCTGGTTTTCTGTGGCAGGGAGGTCATTCGCGGGCATAATTTATCCAATGAAGTCAGGTCGTTAAGACGTCCCCAAGAGACGTCGCGGCAGGAGAATTAAACTTGACTTCTTTAGCCATAATAAATTATCTGCGCAATAGGTGATTGAAAGAGTCAGCATTCTTTCAGCCGGTCCGCCAGCCCTCTGCCAGCCAGCCGATCACAAGAAGACCTTTAAAAACTGGAGACAGACATGGGGCTGGTCAGGTCACGCGCGGCCGCGCTTTTGGGCGGCGTCGCGCTGACAATCGTTGCGCAACAGGGGGCTGTCGCGCAAAATGTCAACGCAACCAATATCACTCTTCTCGAGCGCCTCGTCATCGGCGCCGGCGCGCCGAAAGTGGCGATCAACACGCCCCAGGCCGTGACGGTGCTCAATCAGGAAGATCTGGACGCCAAGCAGGCGACGACGATCAAAGATGTCTTTACCAGCGTTCCCGGCGTCACCATGCTCGGCTCGGACCAGGTGCTCGGTCAGGCCTTCAATATCCGCGGCATCGGCATCACCGAGAATACCGCCGATGCGGCCCGTATCGTGGTCAATGTCGATGGCGTGCCCAAGTTCAACGAGCAATACCGCATGGGCTCGTTCTTCTCCGATACCGAACTGTATAAGCAGGTCGAAGTTCTGCGCGGCCCTGCGTCCTCGACGCTTTATGGCGCGGGCGCCATTGGCGGCGTCATCAACTTCGTCACCAAGGATGCTTCGGACTTCATCAAGGATGGCAATACCGGCGCGGTTCGCCTCAAGACCTCCTATGATTCCAACGGCAATGGCACGCTGGCTTCGGGTATCTGGGCCCACACCGTCAACGACACTTTTGACATTCTAGCCGCCGGCAACTGGCGCCGCGCCAACGAATTCACCTATGCCAACGGTTCGGTCGCTCCGGGCACCGATTTCACTTCGCTTTCGGGCCTCATCAAGGGCACGGCGCGCTTTGGTGACAATGATGAGCAGGTGCTGCGCGCCTCCTATCAGCGCTGGAGCTCGGACGATCCAGATCAGCCCTATGTGCAGACCCAGATCAATGCCGGCCTCAATGACAACGCCGCCTTTGGCCTGATCAATCGCAAGGTCACCGACGACACCTTCGTCCTCGCCTATGAGAACCCGGACAGCGCCAATCCATGGGTCGACCTCAACGTCCAGTTCTCCTATTCGAACACGTCGAACGACCAGTCTGGCTCGACCTCCACGCTGCCGCGCAACGCGCCGAGCATGTGGATCCTCGACGACACCAACTACATTTACCGCACCTATCAGCTCAAGGCTGACAATACCGTCGAGTGGACGGGCGACAATTTCGAGAACTTCTTCACCTTCGGCTTCCAGGCCAGCCACCAGGACCGCTTGGCTGAACGGACCTCTGTTGCTCGCCCCCGTCTTCTGTCCCATCCGGAAGGCGTCGAGAGCAAGCTTGGCCTCTTTGCTCAGAACGAATTCATCTGGGATGATCGCCTGACGATCATCAGCGGCGTCCGTGCCGACTTCAGCCACATCTCGCCCGATGCCGCCATCACTGGCGCGCGCGATGTGTCCAATCAAGCCTACTCGCCCAAGCTCGCTGCCCTTTATGAGATCAACGACAATTTTGGCGTGTTCGGCTCCATCGCCCGCACCGAACGCCTTCCCACGATCGACGAACTCTATAGCGTCTCGACGGCTGCCGGCGCTGGCATGAGCATGAACCTGCGCAAGGAATCGGCGATCAATTACGAGGCCGGTTTCACCGTCTCGGGCTATGATCTGCTCGCTTCGGGCGATCAGGCTTCGGTCAAGACCACCGGCTTCTACAACGACCTCTATGACTTCATCGCCAGCAGCACCAGCGCCAGCAGCACGGGCTATCCGACGGCCTTCCAGTACGCCAATATCGACCGCGCCCGCATCTATGGCGTCGAAGTCGAAGCGGCCTACAATTCGGATATGTTCTTCGCCAACGCGGCCTATACGGCCACCTGGGGCTACGACAACAATACGGGCAATCCGCTCCGTACGATCCCCGCGCACCGTGTTGTTCTCTCCGCCGGCATGCGCGTTCCCGAATACAATGTCGAATTCGGCGCTCGCGCCAAGTTCGTCGCCAACTCCGAAAACAGCATTGCCGCTGCCAATGGTCGGGCCATCGTGCCCGGCAAGGGCTACCAGACCTACGATCTCTTCGCCTCCTGGAAGCCCGACTATGGCGTATTCGAGGGGACCCAGTTCCAGGCCTCCGTCGAAAACATTTTCAACGCCGACTATCGCGACAACCTCTCGAACTCGGACTCCAAGGGCCGTACTTTCAAGCTGACCCTCTCAAAGCAGTTCGACTACTAAGTCACGCGCAAACAAGAGCTTTTCGTCCCATGCTGGAGAGCTCAAGACCGAAACGGCGATCCCTCGGGGTCGCCGTTTTCGTTTCCGCTTCGAACCCTCTTTACATATAATAGTACTTTATATAGCGTCCCCTCATCGCCCGAAGCGAATACGCCGGGTGGTCATTTGGGAGGATCCATCGTGAGCATCATTACCAAGCTTGCCCTCGCGGCAAGCCTCGCTACCGCCTTGTCCGGCGCTGCCTTGGCGCAGGACCTGACCGGCAAGGTCATCGGCTTTTCGCAGATCGGTTCGGAATCGGGCTGGCGCGCCGCCGAAACGTCCGTGACCAAGCAGCAGGCTGAAGAACGCGGCATCGATCTGAAATTTGCCGATGCCCAGCAGAAGCAGGAAAACCAGATCAAGGCGCTTCGCGGCTTCATCGCCCAGGGCGTTGACGCCATCCTCGTTGCCCCCGTGGTTGCCACCGGCTGGGACGACGTTTTGAAGGAAGCCAAGGAAGCCGAAATCCCCGTCATCCTGCTCGACCGCGGCGTCGACGCGCCGGAAGACCTCTACCTGACTTCGGTTGCTTCCGATCAGGTCAAGGAAGGCCGCGTTGCCGGCGATTGGCTGGTCCAGACCGTTGGCGACAAGGATTGCAATGTCGTCGAACTCCAGGGCACCGTGGGTTCGAGCCCGGCGATCAACCGCAAGCAGGGTTTTGAAGAAGCCATTGCCGGCCACGCCAATGTCAAGATCGCCCAGAGCCAGACCGGCGACTTCACCCGCTCCAAGGGCAAGGAAGTCATGGAGGCTTTCCTGAAATCCTCCAATGGCGGCGCCGATATCTGCGCGGTCTATGCCCATAATGACGACATGGCCGTCGGCGCCATCCAGGCCATCAAGGACGCTGGCTTGAAGCCCGGCACCGACATCCTCGTCGTCTCCATCGACGCCGTGCCCGATATCTTCACCGCCATCGCGGCCGGTGAAGCCAACGCTACGGTCGAACTGACCCCGAACATGGCTGGCCCCGCCTTCGACGTTCTCGCCGCCTACCTCGCCGACGGCACGGAACCGGAAAAGTTCATCATCACCGAGTCCAAGCTCTACACCGCTGCTGACGACCCGGCCGGCGAATACGACCGCCGCAAGGGCCTTGGCTACTAAGAACCTCCGCTAGGAACGGGCGGCGGCACACTCCGCTGCCGCCCATCCACCCACGACGTCATTCCCGCGAAAGCGGGAATCCCCCTTTTCGAAACGGAGATCCCCGCTTTCGCGGGGATGACACGGCGATCGGAACGGGCGACACTGAATGGACTAGACCGCCCCAAAGGCGGCAGGGGAGGGGCAATGACGGACACCGGCTACGCGCTCGAAGCGCGCGGAATCGTCAAGATTTTCGGCAACCATGTCGCGCTCGACAAAGTCGACTTCGGCCTAAAACCCGGCGAGGTCCATGCCCTCCTTGGCGAAAACGGCGCCGGCAAATCGACGCTGATAAAAATCCTGACCGGCGCCTACCAGCCGACCCTTGGCGAAGTGCTTGTCGATGGCGTCCCCGCGACCCTCAACAATCCCCAGCACGCCCAGACCTATGGCATCGGCACGGTCTACCAGGAAGTCAATCTCCTGCCCAATCGCTCCGTCGCCGAAAACCTCTATCTCGGCCACCAGCCCACCCGCTTCGGCTTCGTCGATCGCCGCAAGATGGAGCGCGATTCCAAGATAGTCCTCGCCCGCTATGGCCTCAATATCGACCCCTCGAGCGAACTCGGCGCTCATTCTGTCGCCGTCCAGCAAATCGTCGCCATCGCCCGCGCCGTCGAACTCTCGGGCAAGGTTTTGATCCTGGATGAACCCACCGCCAGCCTTGATCGCAACGAGGTTGAACGTCTCTTCGAGATCATCGTCGACCTCAAGAAATCCGGCCTCGCCGTCGTCTTCATCACCCATTTCCTCGATCAGGTCTTTGCCATCGCCGATCGCGTAACGATCCTCCGCAATGGAAAACTGATCGACACAAAATCCCTCGATACCCTGACCCGCACCGATGTCGTCCGCCTCATGCTCGGCAAGGACATCGCCTTTTCCGGCGCCACCAAACTCGAAGAAAACCGCCCCCTTGGCGAAGTCCTCCTCGATTTCAAAAACTATGGCCGCAAGCGCAGCGTTCACCCCTTCAACCTGACCATCCACAAGGGCGAAGTCGTCGGGGTCGCCGGCCTTCTCGGCTCCGGCCGTACCGAAATGGCCCGCATCATGTTCGGCGCCGACGCAGCCGATGAAGGCACCGTCTCCGTCTCCGGCACGCAAACTTCCATCTCCCGCCCCACCGACGCCATCGCCCACGGCTTTGGCTTCTGCCCCGAAGACCGAAAAGCCGAAGGCATTTTCGGCGATCTCTCGGTACGCGAAAACATCGTCATCGCGCTGCAGGGAAAACTCGGCTGGTTCAGCGCCCTCAACCGCGACGAACAGATGGAAATCGCCGGCCGCTTCGGCGAAGCCATGGATATCCGCGCCGCCTCGCTCGATATGCCGGTCAAACTGCTTTCGGGCGGCAATCAGCAAAAGGTCATCCTGTCGCGCTGGCTCGCCACCGATCCGGCCTTCCTCATTCTCGACGAGCCGACCCGCGGCATCGATGTCGGCGCCCATGCCGAAATCGTCCGCACCATCAATCGCCTGCGCGATGAAGGTCTGGCGCTGGTCGTCATTTCCTCCGAACTCGACGAAGTCGTCGCCTATTCCTCCCGCATCGTCGTCATGCGCGATCGCGAACTCGTCGCCGAGCTTAATGGCGAAAACATCAATCCCGGGGTCATCGTGCAGGCCATCGCCAATCACAGGGACGGAGCGCCAGCATGATCCGCCGCTCGCTCCTCAAACTCGCCAATCCCCAACTCCTCGCCCTGATCGGCGTGCTGCTGATCAATTGGCTCCTGTTCCCCAATTTCTTCCGCGTTACCTGGCAGGATGGCCGCTTTTTCGGCTCGCTGATTGACGTCATCAATCGCGGCGCCCCGGTCGCCATTCTGGCCGTCGGCATGGTCGGCGTCATCGCCACCAAGGGCGTCGATCTCTCCGTCGGCGCCGTCATGGCCGTCGCGGGCGCCGTGGCTGCCACGATGGTCGTTGCTGGCTATCCCGCCCCCATCGCCGTCGTCGCCGCGCTCGCCGTCGGCCTCCTCTGCGGCCTTTGGAACGGCATCCTGGTCGCCGTTCTCGATATCCAGCCGATCATTGCCACCCTTGTGCTGATGGTCGCCGGTCGCGGCATCGCCCAGCTCATCACTGAAGGTTTCATCGTCACCTTCAACGATCCCCTGCTCATCTATATCGGCACCGGCTCCTTCTTCGGCTTCCCCATGGCCGCCGTCATTGCCCTCGTGCTGATGGTGGTGGTCACTCTCATCGTCCGGCGCACCGCCATCGGCCTCTTCATCGAAGCCGTCGGCGTCAACCGCGCCGCAGCGAGCCTTGCCGGCATCCGCAGCCGCATGCTGCTGCTGCTGGTCTATTCGCTCTCGGGCTTCTGTGCTGCCATTGCCGGTATCATTGTTGCCGGTGACATTCGCGGCGCCGATGCCAACAATGCCGGCCTCTGGCTCGAACTCGACGCCATCCTCGCCGTCGTCATCGGCGGCACCTCGCTCCTCGGCGGCCGCTTCTCTGTGCCCCTCGCCGTCATCGGTGCCCTCATTATCCAGGCGATGAACACCGGCATTCTCGTCTCCGGCTTCCCGCCCGAATTCAACCTCATCGTCAAGGCCGGACTGATCTTCATCGTCCTCGTCATCCAGTCTCCCCTAGCGAGCCGCCTCGCGCCGCCCCGTTTGCAGCCAGCCGCCAAGGTACCAGCGAAATGAACCGCTCCCTTCGCCCCCTACTCGCCACGGCGCTGATTTTTGCGATAGCCTATGCCCTGGCGGTCATGCAGTTCCCCTCGATGTTCTCGACACGGGTCCTCGGCAATTTCCTCACCGATAATGCCTTTTTGGGCATCGCCGCCGTCGGCATGACTTTTGTGATCTTGTCGGGCGGCATCGATCTTTCGGTTGGCGCCGTCATCGGCTTTACCGGCGTGCTTGTCGCCGTGCTCATCGCCTGGGCCGGCATGCACCCGCTTTTGGCCTTCGCCATTGCCATTCTCGTTGCCGGCGCATTCGGCGCCACCATGGGCCTTGCCATTCACTATCTGCAGGTGCCCGCCTTCATTGTCACCCTCGCCGGCATGTTCCTCGCCCGCGGCGGCGCCTCGGTCATCACCCGCGATTCCGTGCCCATCAATCACGAATTCTACGCCTGGATTTCCGACCTCACCATTCGCCTCCCCGGTGGCGGCAGGCTCAGTTTCATCGGCCTCACCATGGTCGCCATCTTCATCATCGGGGCGCTCATCGCCCACCGCACGAAATTCGGCTCCTATGTCTATGCCCTCGGCGGTAATCCGGTTTCCGCCTCCCTGATGGGTGTGCCGGTCGCCCGCACGACGGTCGCCATTTATGCGCTGTCGTCCGTTCTCGCCGCCATTTCGGGAATCGTCTTTTCCCTTTATACCTCTGCCGGCTATCCGCTGGCCGCGGTCGGCGTCGAGCTCGACGCCATCAGTGCCGTGGTCATCGGCGGCACCCTTCTCACAGGGGGCCATGGCTTCGTCCTCGGCACCTTCATCGGCGTGATGCTCTTGGGTCTCGTCCAGACCTACATCATCTTCGATGGCACGCTTTCCAGCTGGTGGACGAAAATCGTCATTGGCATTCTATTGTTCCTGTTCATCGTGCTGCAGCGCCTGATATTCGTGGCGTCCGCACCCGGAGAGAAAGCCGCCAAGGCCTAGAAATCATGATCGAAGCTGGCAGCCTCATCCGGTCCCTTTCGGGGCGGCATGCTGCGCGCAATTTCCATACTTTCGTGATCAACGAAATCGGCCGGGCCATCGTCAGCGGTGAGTTCCCGGTCGGCTCCGTATTGGCCAGCGATGCCGTCATGATGGAAACCTATGGCGTCTCCCGCACGGTTTTGCGCGAGGCGGTCAAAACCCTCGAAGCCAAGGGCCTCGTCGAGGCGCGTCCCAAAGTCGGCACCCGCGTGTCGCCCAAAAGCCGCTGGAATTTCTTCGATAGCCAGGTCCTCGCCTGGCATTTCCACGCCCCGCATGATCGGCGCTTTTACGAAAACCTCTTCGAAGTCCGCGCCGCCCTCGAACTCCCCGCCGTCACCGCCGCCGCTCGCCACCGCACCGCCGAACATGTCCGCCTGATGAAATACTGGCTGCACCAGGCCGCGACGGCCGGCGACAGCCTCGAACAATTCGGCCTCGCGTGTCTGGAAGTCCACAGCCTCATCGCCGAAAGCTCGCAAAACACCCTGCTTCGCGGCGTCGTCAGCGTCGTCGAACTGCTGCTTGCGGTGGCGCTCACCCGCCGCAGCGACACGGTGATGGCCTATTGCGAAGCAACAGCCGCCGAGTTGGAAAAGGTCATTTTGGCGATTGAAGCCGGCAATGTCGAAGACGCTCGCGAACATCTGACTGCGTGTCTGGAGCTGGATCACCAGCGGATTTTGGACGGCGTTTAGCCCAAGCCCAAGCCCCAAGCTTCAGCCCAAGCCACCGACTCCCCAGTAGCCCTCATGGTGAGGTGCGAAGCGCAGCGTAGCCTCGAACCACGAGGGCGTGCCCCGGTGTTGGAGCGCCTACCACTCAAACTCCGGCCCATTGACCCGGGCGCCCAGCAAAAACACATCCGCCATCAACCGCAGCGGCGCCGCATCGACATCGGTTTCGTGGCCGTCGAGCAGGTCCGCAAACCGGTCATACATGGCCGAATATTCAAGGTCGCCATGCTCGAGCACGGTCTCGCCATTGACCACGAGCTTCCGCCCGCCATTCTCAAGCTTGATCTCGTTACCCCGCCCCGTCTCAAACCGGATGGTCCAGATTTCCCCTGATTCTTCGAGCCAGTTGAACCCACACGACAATTTCGGCTGATGCGCCTGGCTCGATTTGAAGACGATATCGGCATCGACCGGCGTCTGCCGATTGGCTGGAAAAGTCAGCTTCGAGCTTGCAACGAAAACCGGAAACGGCATGACTTTGGTAAAAATCGAAAACGCATTGATACCGGGATCGCAAACGCCGAACCCACCGGGCTCCCAGACCCAATCCTGCCCCGGATGCCACTTGCGCACGCTTTCCCGCCAATCGATGCGCGCCGAAACCACGCCCTCGTCCGCCAGCAAAACCTTGGCCCGATCGACCGCCGCATTAAACTGGCTATGCCAGGTCTGATACAGCACCCGGTCGAGGCGCTTGGCGTGCGCGATCAGGTCATCCAGTTCCGAAATCGTCGTCGTTGGCGGCTTTTCCATCATCACGTCCTTGCCCGCGTCGAGCGCCTCGCGAACGTAGGTGTGGCGAATGCCCGGCGGCGTGCAGATGGAAACGAGGCCAATTTCGGGCATGGCCGCATAAAGTTCGCCCGGCGTCTTGAACACCGGCACCGAGCCATGGCCCACGCCGCGGGTAGAAACGGTCGCGGCCAGTTCAAAATCGTCCGAAGCGTCGATCACCGGCAGGTGCTGGTCCACGGCAATCTTGCCCACCCCGATCACCGCAATTTTGCGCTTGGCCATATGCATCTCCCGAGCCGAATTTGCCCGGTGTTAGAGCAAACCTCTCCCCCGCCTGCCAAGGCCTTTTCACAACAAAAGTATGATTTTATTCCGACTGTGGCGCCGGAGGCTCCCACAACTCGATCTGGTTGCCCTCAGGATCGTGAATCCGGGCAAATCGCCCTGTCTCCGGCGTATCCCATTCCTCCGGCCGCGTCTCGACCGCAATCTCCGCCGCCCGCAATTGCGCCATCATCCCATCGAGATCATCGACCCGAAAATTGATCATCCATTGCTTGTCGGCCGGAAAATAATCGGTGGTCTCCTTGAACGGGGCAAACACCGTCATACCCGCCTCCTGATTCCACATCTGGGAAATGCCGAGATGTGTTTCATACCAGGCCGCGAGCACCGATGTGTCGCGCGAACGAAAAAACATCCCGCCAATGCCAAGCGCCTTTGCCATGTGGTCCTCCCGTGATCACCCCCTCCCATTCTCCCCCATCAAGGGGGAGGTGCGGATCGAGTGTGTGGCACCATCTGATCATAATCGCTGTCTCTTCACCTCCCCCTTGATGGGGGAGGCCGGGAGGGGGTGTCGGCAAGCACCGACCTACCGGATCAAAATCGCCCTAAAATCATTCACATTCGTCCCCGTGGGCCCCGTAACCAACAAATCCCCAATCGCCTCGAACGCCCCATAGGCGTCATTGTTCGCCTGTGCCGCCAGCGGGTCCACCCCCGCCTCGCGCATCCGCCGCGCCGAAGTCCCATCGACAAACGCCCCGGCATTATCTTCGGACCCGTCGATCCCGTCCGTATCCCCCGCCAGCGCCGTCACCCCCTCGACGCCATCGAGCGCAATCGCCAGCGCCAGCAAAAACTCCCCATTCCGCCCCCCACGCCCCTTGCCGCGCAGGGTGACAGTCGTCTCGCCGCCCGAGAGCAAAACCACCGGCTTTTCAAACGGCTGGTTGCGCTGAGAAATCTCCTTGGCAATGGCCGCATGCACCAGCGCCACATCCCGCGCCTCGCCTTCGATGGAATCCGACAGTACCGCCGCCGCAATCCCCCGCTTGCGCGCTTCCTCAGCCGCCGCCGTCAGCGACAAAGCTGCCGAGGCAATCGTCACCACCGAATTGCCGACAAAGCGCGGATCATCCGCAAGCGGCGCCGGATTGTCCTCACTCGCCAGTAGCCGCGACGCTGCCTCCGGCAGGTCCAGCCGATACAGCGCAGCAAATTTGCGCGCATCCGCCCGCGTGCCGGCCAGCGAAATCGTCGGCCCCGAGGCCACCAGCGCCGGATCGTCCCCCGGCACATCCGAAACCACCAGCGTCGCCACCCGCGCCGGTGCTGCCAGTGCCGCGAGCCGCCCACCCTTGATGGTCGAAAACTGATTGCGGATCAGGTTCATCACTCCGATCGGCGCCCCCGAGGCCAGCAGCGCGCGGTTGATCGCCTGCTCATCCTCGAGCGTCATCCCCTCGGCCGGCGCCGGCAGCAAGGCCGAACCGCCCCCCGAAATCAGCGCCACCACCAGATCGTCTGCCGTGAGCCCGCTGACAATTTCCTTCAGCCGCCTCGCCGCCGCAAAACCTGCCGCGTCCGGCACCGGATGCGCCGCCTCGACGATTTCGATCCGCTCGCATTTTTCTCCATATCCGTAGCGGGTCACGACGAGCCCGGAAATTTCCCCCGGCCAGGCCTTTTCAAAAGCCCGCGCCATCTGCGCCGAAGCCTTGCCCGCCCCGATGACCACGGTCCGGCCCTTGGGTGGTTGCGGCAGGTGCCGGGAAACCGCCAATGCCGGCTGCGCGCGGTCCACGGCAAGCTCAAACAGGGTTTGCAGCAGCGCGCGATCCATAGTCATCCTCCAGGCCCGGATTTTTCTTGCCGCCTTTGTGGCGAGCGGGGGGCGCCTTGTCCAGCCTTGCCGTCATGTCAAAAGGCAGACACATAGAAGCGCTAGCGGCACGCTTCTGGAGTTTTCATGACCGAACGATTCGCCATCTACTACGCGCCCTCCGCCAATAGCCCGCTTTGGGACCGCGCCGCCGCCTGGCTTGGCCGCGATCCCCTGACCAATGAGCTTTTCGATGGCACCGTGGCCGGCATCGAGCGCAATCGCCTGCTCAATCTCACCCAGTCGGCCAATCGCTACGCCTTCCACGCCACCATCAAGCCGCCCATGGCGCTGGCCGACGGCACGAGCATCGAAGAGCTGCGCGCCGCCCTCGGCAATTTCGCCCGCGGCCAGCAGCCCTTCTCCCTCGGCCATCTGCGCGTCGCCTCGCTCGATGGTTTTCTGGCCCTTATCCCCGCCGCGCCCAACGAAGCCCTGCAGGATTTTGCGGCCTATGTTGTCGAAGAATTCGAACCCTTCCGTGCCCCGCTCAGCATCAAGGATCGCGCTGCCCGCGCCGCGCGTGGCCTCTCTCCCCGCCAGGAGGAATTGCTCGATTCCTACGGCTATCCCTATGTGTTCGACGAATTCCGCTTCCATATGACCTTGACCGATCGCCTCCCGGAAGCCGAGCGCGCTGGAATCACCACGGCTCTCGAAGCCTGGTTCGCGCCCGAAATCGCCGAACCCCTCCTTTTCGATCGTCTGGTCCTCTTCCACGAACCCGCCAGCGGCCAGCCCTTCCGCCGCCTCGAAGACTATAAGTTGGGAGCATAAAGGTGTCCGAACTCGTCCTCTCCAACGCCCGCGTGGTCCTTGCCGATAGCGTCGTCACCGGCAGCGTCCTCGTGCGGAACGGCAAGATTGCCGATATCGACACCAAAAATATTAGCGTCGGCGAAGATTTTGCGGGCGACTATCTGATCCCCGGCCTCGTCGAACTCCACACCGACCATCTCGAAAACCATTATCGCCCGCGCCCCGGCGTCTTCTGGGACCCCTTGGCCGCGCTCCATGCGCATGACGTGCAGATTTCCGGCTCCGGCATCACCACCGTCTTCGATGCCGTGCGCATCGGCTCCGATATCGACCTGCCCAACATGTTCGAGCATTCCAAAAATCTGGTCGATGCTGTCCGTGCCGGTCCGGAACAAGGCTGGCTCCGCGCCGAGCACTTTTTACACCTACGCTGCGAACTGCCGAGCCACGATGTGGTCGAGCATTTTGAGGCCTTTGCCGATCATCCCCAGACGCGCCTCGCCTCGGTCATGGATCATACGCCGGGCCAGCGCCAGTTCCGCTCGCTCGATGATTACAAGCGCTTCTACGCCAAACATATGGGCCAGAACGAAGCGCAGATGCTGGCCTATATAGAAGCCCGTCAGGCCGAGCACGACCGCTATTCCGCCCCCAATCGCCAGGCTATCGTCGCCCGCGCCCACGCGCTTGGCCTGGCCCTGGCGAGCCACGACGACGCGACCCTGGCCCAGGTCGAGGAAGCTTCCGAAGACGGCATTTCCATCGCCGAATTCCCCACAACCCTCGAAGCCGCCGCGGCCGCCCACGATGCCGGTCAGGCCGTCTTGATGGGCGCGCCAAATGTCGTGCGCGGCAAATCTCATTCGGGCAATATTTCAGCCAGCGATCTCGTCGCCGCCGGCCTTCTCGATATTCTCAGCTCCGATTATGTGCCTTTTGCGCTGCTACAGGCCGTTTTCATCCTGCCCCAGCGTTTAGAGGAGGTGAGCCTGCCCCAGGCGCTTCTCACCGTGACCAGAAACCCGGCCGAAGCCGCCGGCCTCCACGATCGCGGCGAGATCGCCATTGGCAAAAGGGCCGATCTGGTGCGAGTTTCGGGGCAGACGCGCGTGCCCGCGGTACGCGCGGTCTGGAAAGAGGGGATCAGGGTCAGTTGAACGAACGTCCGCCCGGAATGCTGGTTCTCGTCATTGGTCCTTCCGGCGTCGGCAAGGACACGCTGATCACGGGCGCCCGCCAGGCGCTCGATGCCGACAAGCGCTTCAGCTTCGTGCGGCGTCTCGTCACCCGTCCCACCGATCTTGATCTCGAAGACCATCTCTCCATCGAGCCCGGTGAATTTGCCGAGGCGCTGGTCAATGGCCGCCTGGCGCTCCATTGGGAGGCCCATGGCCTCAATTATGCTTTACCCATCGGCGTCGATACCGACCTCGCCTTGGGCCGCATCGTCGTCGCCAATGTGTCCCGCCATGTCGTGCCGGTGGCGATCGCCAAATATCCCAATTGCCACGTCGTCATGATCACCGCCGAAATCTCGATCCGCGCCGATCGCCTCGTCCGGCGCGGCCGCGAAAATCGCGATCAGATCACCGCCCGCCTCGCCCGCGAAGGCGCGGCCCTGCCAGCCGATGTGTCGCCTGTCGTGATCGACAATTCGAGCTCTGTCGGCATCGGCGTCACCGCCTTCGTCATGGCCCTCCGCCGCCTCGCCGAAGAGTGAAACCCTTTCCGCGGCTGTGCGTTTGAAGCCTGACTATACAAGCGTCAGGAGTTCTTCATGAGCCGAAATGGGCTTTACGCCGTGGTCGCGGTGCTTGCCGTGGCCGTCGTCGCCTTTGCCATCTATACCTATCAGCAGCAGCAGGCCCGCCCGGGGGTCGAAGTGCGCATAGATGAGCAGGGAGTGTCCATCGATGGAAACGGCTAGCGAAACCCATCGGGTGGCCATCGCCACGGCCATATCAGCCGAATTGCAGCGCCAGGCCGAGGCCGGCGCCCAGCGGATCGATGTCGATGCGCTGGCCGACGCGGTGCTGCGCGTGCTCGATCCACAACCGCCCATGGCCGAAGGCCAACGCCCGGAAGAGCTCAATTCGAGCAATGACGGCTGACGCGGCCCTCTCTCCGTCAAAACCCTGACCGGCCTCCGCATTTCTGCGCGCCATGCCGGAAAGGCGCTTCCAACCGTCCCGGTCCGATCATCCGCCCAGCATTGCGAAAACAACTTGCGGGGCGGAAATGCCGGGATATGTGCGCATCGCGCCGGAGCAGTTGCGGACCGGCCAGAAGGCCCTGCTTCTCTTTATCCACGATGGCGGCCTCTGCGCCGGTGTTCTCAAACACGGCCCCGACGGAGACCTGCAGCGTCTCGTTCCCGAAAATCCCGCCCCCTCCGACCTCATTCTCGGCATCTGCGCGATGATGGCCGACATGCCCGCCGACGCCGACCTCTTCGTCGTCCTCGAATCCCAGGCTTATTGGCCCGAATCCTTTCCTCTCCTCCGCGGCGCCTGACGCATTTCACTTTTCGTCCGATGCGCCCACTACCGCGATTGTCACCCCGGCTTTAGGCATTTCATGCTTTGGCTGATGCAGGTTGGCACAATGGTTTCCCTTCCGCTTGCTGTCACCCGGCGGAGGCCGGGACCCATCTTGAGATCTCAGGATGGGCCCCGGGTCGAGCCCGGGGTGACAATCGAGTTTGGGAGATGAAACGCTCTCGCGCAGGGCAGGGGACCCCAAACAAAAATCCCCGCTCACGCGGGGACCTTGGGGGCACAAAAGCGAGCGCGGCCAGGGCCGGCCGCGCCTAAATTTCGGCTGCACCCTGCACGGCGTCACGCACCGCCCGGTGGGCGATTTCGACGGTTGCAAAGTGCTGGCCATCGACCACGAAGGCTGGCAGCTTCACGGCGAGGAAGCGATAGCCGCCCTCGGTCGGCACGACGACGCCCTGCGGCTCGCCGCCAACTTCGATCACGGTTGGCCGAAGCGTTTCGGCCTTAGAAAAACTGTTTTCCTGCATGGGAGGAACCTCCACTTGCGCGACGAATGGGAAAACACGGGCGGTGGAACTGTCCACGCCGGTGAGGCCATTTCGCTGCGGGTCTTATCGAAACTGTGAGACGGAGATGTGACTGAGGTCACATTCGTTTCGAGTGACAGAACCCTTGCCAGCGTTTGGCGTCATGAAGTCGGGTTACTACGGTCGAACACAGAGCATGGATGGTAATGGTCGGCGATGTAGTCATCGTCATTCCTCTCCTTGCGAGTGTTGAACGTATGAATGCGCGGCATTTGCGGCGCAGCCAAGGCAAGATAGGCGAGCTTTTGCGTTTTCGCCAGTGTCAGATGGTGCGTTAGCGCAGAAAAAAACGAAAAAGCGTGCTCGACTTTCGTCGAAGCACGAAAAACATGACGAAGTCGTTCATATTATCCGCCGGGCGTTGGAGCCCGGCGACAAAAACCTGCCCCGCCCTCATAATGAAAGGCCGGGCAAAACCTTGTGATCAGCGCGCGAACGGCACGCTGGTGGTGAGCAGCTTGCCCGAATTGTTGAATTCGACCTGGAATTCGACGCGAATCGAATCGCCCACGAGAAAAATACGCGAGCCGATGGCAACGTCATTGCCGCCGCGATCCTTTTGCCGCTCGACCAGATCGAAGCCGATTTCGCCCCCGCTCTGCTTGCCCACGGCAAGACCGGAAAACCCGGCATTGGAGGTCATCACCGCTTCATATTGGGCATTGTTGTCGGCATAGCCGATCGTGCCCGAAACCGAGAGGTTCATGTTCACCAGCGTGCAGCGGCCGGTATAATTGATTTTGCCGGAATTTCCGGGGGTTACGGCCAGGCGGCAGCGGAACGGTTCGGGCTTGTCGCCGCCCTGCAGGATGCTTTCGCCGCGCCAGTTGCCGACATAGGAAGCGAGCAATGCCTGCTCGCCCGGCCCCGCCATTGCCGGCGCCGTGGCCAGACCAACCAGCATCATCGCCATGCCAATGGCGCTCGTCCCACCCTTCACCACGTCATATCCTCTTTGTCATAATTGTCCGCCCTGCGGGCATGACTTCTTTAGTACTTCATCCAACAATGCCAGTTTAATATGATTGCGCAAAGATGCGGCATTTACGCTGCGTAAACCACTATCGCCGGAGGCAGCGTGCCAGCGCCCGAACACACCCCGCTTTCCGAAGCCCCTCTTGCCAAGAAGAAAGCGGCGCGCATGACCAGCACTCCGATCATCATCGCCAGCAAGGTCGATTATAGCGTCGATGTCGCCGGCAAGCCGCTCACCATTCTGCGCGGTGTCGACCTCACGGTGAACCCGGCCGAGGTCGTCGCCATTGTCGGCCCCTCGGGCAGCGGCAAGACTTCGCTGCTGATGCTGCTCGCCGGCCTCGAACGCGCCAGCGGCGGCAGCATCGAGGTTGGTGGCACCGACATCACTAGGCGCGACGAAGACGCCATGGCTGTCTTCCGCCGCAATACCCTCGGCATCGTCTTCCAGAGCTTTCATCTCATTCCCTCGCTGACCGCCCTCGACAATGTCGGCTTGGCGCTCGAAATCGCCCGGCCCGACATGAAGCTCAGCGACGTGCGCCAGGAAGCCGCCGCCGCGCTCGACGCGGTGGGTCTCGGCAAGCGCCTGGACCATCGCCCCTCGGCCCTCTCCGGCGGCGAACAGCAGCGCGTCGGCCTTGCCCGCGCCCTCGTCACCAAACCGCGTCTGCTGCTCGCCGACGAACCCACCGGCAATCTCGATCAGAAGTCCGGCGCCGTCGTCGTCGAACTCATGTTCAACCTCGCCCGCCAGAACGGCACTGCGGTGGTCATGATCACCCATGACGCGCATCTCGCCGAACGCACCGACCGCACCTTCACCATGGAACAGGGTCAACTGACCGAAACGACGGTCGCTCGCTGATGCGCGCCGTCTTCGCGGCGGCCCGCGTGGGCCTCAAGGAAATGGCGGGCGACTGGGCCCGCTTTTCCCTCCTCATCATCTGCCTCGCCGTCGGCACCGCGCTGATCGCCGGCGTCTCCTCGGTCTCCTCGGCCATCACCCGCGCCGTCGATCAGAACGCGGCCATGCTCATGGGCGGCGATCTCGAATTCACCCGCTCCGACCGCGCCGCCAATGCGAGCGAACTCGCCATTCTCGAACAGGCCGGCACAATCGCCAGCGTCATCGAAACCAATCTTGGCGCTGAATCCCCCACCGGCGAAGCCTTTGTCGATCTCGTCGCCGCCGGTCCCGGTTACCCGCTCCTCGGCGGCGTCGGCACCAGCGACGCTGAAGCCATGGTCTCCCCCTTCAATGCCCTCGAAGAACGCGACGAAAAATTCGGCGCTCTCGTCGATCCGGTCATGCTCGACCAGCTTGGCCTTAAAACCGGCGACACCATCACCATTGGCGGCACCGAATTCGACGTCCGCGGCACCCTGACCGGCCTCCCCGATGGCCCCGTCCGCGGTTTCCGCTTGGGCCTTTCGGCCCTCCTCAGCACCGATGGCTTTGCCAAGGTTTCCGACCGCACCTCGCCCCTTCCGGGTCTCGGCACCAATTTCCGCTACAAGCTGCTGCTCTCCTCGGGTGATACCGAAGCCGAGCGCACCCGCCTTGCTGCCGAGCTCAATGATGCCGGCTGGGAAATCCGCTCCGCCCTCGACGGCCTCGGCCCCATGCTGCGCTATTATGAGCTTTTCACCGGCTTCCTGATGGTCGTCGGCCTCGGCTCGCTGCTCATCGGCGGCGTCTCAGTCTGGAGCGTCATGTCCGCCTATATCGGCGAGCGCTCCGGCGTCATCGCCGTCCTCCGCAGTCTCGGCGCCGCCCGCTGGCGCGTACTGATACACTTCCTCGTTCAGGTCCTCGCCCTCGGCCTTATCGGCGTCGGCATCGGCATTGCCGTCGGCGTCACCATCGGCCTCGTCGTCCTCCCCGCCGTCGGCAATGCCATCGGCATTCCACTCGCCCGGGATATCGACGTCCTCGCCATTCTCGTCGCCGGCGCCGTCGGCCTGCTCACCGCCTTCGCCTTCTCCTATCTGCCTTTGGTTCAGGCGCAGATGGTCTCCCCGGCCAATCTCTTCCGCGCCAAAGGCCTTGGCGCTCCGCGCATCGACTGGCGCAAATTTTTGGCGTCAGGCGAACTCCTGCCCCTCGCCGTCGCCGTCCTTTTGTTCTTCTGGCTTGCGGTCATCCTCACCGGCGACCTCACTCTTGTCCTCGCCTTTGCCGGCTCCGCCATCGGCGCCGCCGTGCTCCTCCAAATCGGCAGCCGCCTAGCCCTTATCGGCCTTTCAAAACTCCCCGCCGCCCGCTGGCGCCCGCTGCGCCAGTCGCTCCGCGCCATTATCGGCACCACCCGCAATTCGTCCGCCGTCGTTACCGCCGTCGGCCTTGCCATGGTCATCCTCGTCGTCGTCCAGGTCCTCGCCATCAATCTCCGCAACGAATTTTTGGGCGCCTCGGTCTTCGACGCCCCGACCCTCGTCGCTTCCGATCTCTTCCCCGACGAGATGGAAACATTAGAGGCATCGGTCGGCCCCGAACACGGCATCGAGCTGGTCACATCAACGCCCATGCTGCGCGGCACCGTCATGACCATTGCCGGCACCCCGATCGAAAATCTCGCCGCCAATGGCCCCGAAGCCGCCTTCCTGCTCTCGGGCGAAATCCCCATGACCTATCGCGCGGTGCTCCCCCCCGCCTCGCGCCTCGTTGAAGGCCAATGGTGGGCTCCCGACTATACCGGCCCCGCCCTCGTCTCCCTCCACCAAAGCCTCCGTCAGGGGCTGGGCGTCAAACTCGGCGACGAAATCGGCTTTGAAATCTTTGGCGAAACCGTCACCGCCACGGTCGGCAATTTCCGCGATTATGCCTGGCAGGGCGGCATCGACTTTCTCGTCTC
The DNA here is from genome assembly GCF_001427875.1 of Devosia sp. Root685. Classification (GTDB taxonomy): domain Bacteria; phylum Pseudomonadota; class Alphaproteobacteria; order Rhizobiales; family Devosiaceae; genus Devosia. The sequence goes on from NZ_LMHK01000003.1 coordinate 267,936, forward strand.
CTTCTCGCCCGGCGTTTTGGACAACTACCCCTCGACCATCCTTGCCGCCGTCACCGCCGAACCCGGCCGCGAAGAAGAAGTGGAGCGCTTCCTCGCCAATGAATTCATCGACATCAAATTCATCGAGATCGGCGCCACCCTCACCCGCATCACCGAGGCGCTGAGCCAACTCTCCCTCGCCGTCGCAGCCGTCGGCGGTATTGCCGTGCTCAACGGCCTCCTCATCCTCATCGGCAGCCTTGCCGCGGGAAGAAGGCAACGCGAATCCGACGCCGTGCTCAACAAGGTTTTGGGCGCCAAGCGCAGCGAAATCCTGACGAGCGCATTGATCCAGTTCCTCCTCCTCGCCGTCTTTGCCGCAATCATCGCCGTCCCCGCCGGCATTTTTACCGCCTGGCTCCTCACCCAGGTCCTCCTCAACGTCGCCTTCGCCGTCGATCCCGCCACCATCTCCGTCGTCGTCGCCGGCCTTATCGGCATGACCGCCATTCTCGGCGCCACCACATTGCTGCGCGTCCTCTCCATCCGCCCTGCTTTGCTGCTGCGCGAAATGTCGAGCGTCTAGGGGGGCACCCCCTCCCAACCTCCCCCATCAAGGGGGAGGTGCAGATCGAGCGTGAGGCTGGATATGTTCGAACCCACCGGCCAGACACCTCCCCCTTGATGGGGGAGGAGGGAGGGGGTGTTGGGAGCCACGACGTCCAGTGTGAGCGCCCCCACCTTTCCACACCCTCTCACCCCCAAAATTGGGCAATCCCCAAAATCCCCATTATGGTCGCGCCAACTCGACTCAGACTGGCAGACCCATGGCGCTTCCCACCCAAAACCTTGCCACCCGCATCGCCCAGGAAATCGGCGCCAAGCCGGCCCAGGCCAGTGCAGCCATCGAACTCCTCGATGGCGGCGCCACCGTCCCCTTCATCGCCCGCTATCGCAAGGAAGTGACCGGCGGGCTCGACGACACCCAGCTCCGCAATCTCGAAGAGCGCCTCTCCTATCTGCGCGAACTCGACGCCCGCCGCGACGCCATCGTCAAATCCATCACCGAACAGGGCAAACTCACCCCCGAAATATCAGCCGCCCTCGCCGCCGCCCCCACCAAGGCGGAACTGGAGGACATCTATCTCCCCTTCAAGCCCAAGCGCCGCACCAAGGCCGAAATCGCCCGCGAGCGGGGCCTCGGCCCTCTGGCCGAAGCCATCCTCGCCGACCGCCGCCTCGTCCCCGCCGATCTCGCCACGGCCTATTTCAACGATGACGTCCCCGACGTGAAAACCGCCCTCGATGGCGCCCGTGACATCGTGGTCGAACAAATGGCCGAAAACGCCGACCTCGTCGGCCGCCTCCGCACCTATATGAAGGACCGCGCCACACTCCGCGCCAAAGTCATCGACGGGAAACAAGACGCCGGCGCCAAATTCTCCGACTATTTTGACCACACCGAGCGCTGGGCCACGGCCCCCAGCCACCGTGCCCTCGCCATGCTGCGTGGCCGCAACGAGGAGGTGCTTTCGGTCGATATCGAAGTCGATGCCGACGACACCTCGGTGGTAAAGCCTGCCGTGCGCACCGTCGCCTCCGCCTACCAGATCGGCAGCGGTCTTCCCGGCGATAAATGGCTCCTCGAAGTCGCCGGCTGGGCCTGGCGCACCAAGCTCTATGTGCACCTCTCGCTCGATCTGATGCGTGACCTCCGCGAACGCGCCGACGAAGAAGCCATCGCCGTTTTCGCCCGCAACTTGAAGGATCTGCTCCTCGCCGCTCCCGCCGGTTCCCGCGCCACCATGGGCCTCGATCCCGGCATCCGCACCGGCGTGAAAGTCGCCATTGTCGATGGCACCGGCAAAGTCCTCGCCACCTCGACAGTCTATCCCTTCCCCCCGCGCAACGACGTTTCGGGCACGCAGGTCGAGCTCGCAAAACTCATCCGCGCCCACAATGTCGAACTGATCGCCATCGGCAACGGCACCGGCTCACGAGAGACCGAAAAGCTCGTCGCCGACATGCTGGCCAACATGCCCGCCCCAAAGCCGATGAAAGTCATCGTCTCGGAAGCCGGCGCCTCGGTCTATTCGGCCTCCGCCCTTGCCGCCGCCGAATTCCCCGGCCTCGACGTATCCCTCCGCGGCGCCGTCTCCATCGCCCGCCGCCTGCAGGACCCGCTGGCGGAACTCGTAAAAATCGAACCCAAGAGCATCGGCGTCGGCCAATACCAGCACGATGTCGATCAATACCGCCTCGCCAAATCGCTCGATGGCGTCGTCGAAGATGCGGTGAACGCTGTCGGTGTCGATCTCAACACCGCCTCCGCCCCGCTCCTCTCCCGCGTCTCCGGCCTCGGCGCTTCCATCGCCGAAGCCATCGTTCTGCACCGCGATGCCAATGGCCCCTTCAAAACGCGAAAAGACCTGCTCTCGGTCGCCCGCCTCGGCCAGCGCACCTTCGAGCAAGCCGCCGGGTTCCTGCGCATCCCCAACGGCACCGAGCCGCTCGATGCCTCCTCGGTTCACCCCGAAGCCTATGGCGTCGCAAGAAAGATCGTCGCCGCCTGCGGCCGCGACGTCCGCGCACTCATGTCAGACGGTTCCGCCCTCAAGGCATTGGACCCACGCATCTTCGTGGACGAGCGTTTCGGTCTCCCCACCGTCCGCGACATCATCGGCGAATTGGAAAAACCCGGCCGCGACCCGCGCCCCGCCTTCAAAACGGCAACCTTCGCCGAAGGCATTGACGAGATAAAGCACCTAAAACCCGGCATGCAGCTTGAAGGCACGGTAACCAACGTCGCCGCCTTCGGCGCCTTCGTCGATATCGGCGTCCATCAGGACGGCCTCGTGCACGTCTCCCAACTGGCCGACAAATTTGTTAAAGACCCCCACGAAGTCGTCAAAGCCGGCGACGTCGTCAAAGTGACCGTCGTCGAAGTTGACGTCCCCCGCAAACGCATCGCCCTCACCATGCGCCGCGACGGCGGCGCTTCGGCGCGTGAGGATCGCCCTCAGCAGCAAAGGCCAACCAACGGCCGCCCACCCCAACAGCGCCCCGAGCCAAAGCCCAAGGGTGCCGACCAGGGCGCGTTCGGCGCGCTGCTCAGTGCGGCAATGAAGAAGAAGTAGAATTGGAGGCTGCGGCGCTCAAGCCCCTCGGCTGTCAGCCCGATTCCCCATAGCCCGCCCCCAGTAGCCCTCATGGTGAGGTGCTTTGCAGAGCAAAGCCTCGAACCACGGGGGCGTGGCACTAAGCCTACCGAAGGCCCCCTCACCCGCCGCTCTGCGGCGACCTCTCCCCCAAAGGGAGAGGTGAGAGTTTGCCAAAGTCGCGAAGCGACACCTCTCCCTTGGGGGAGAGGTCGGCCGAAGGCCGGGTGAGGGGGCCTTCCGGCAAATTCCGACCTAGGCCAGCCCCTTATTCCCCACCAGCACTGCCCGCCACTCGACACTCGCGCTCGTCCACATCCGCGCCGCCGCCAGCGCCGCATCCGCCTCGGGAAAAATCACCTCGTGCCCCGCCAGCGCCGCGACAATCGCCTCACGAATCCCCGGCAACGCCAGCACCCCGCCAACAAACCCAATTGGCCGCTGCCCAACCCGCCCCTTCAGCGCCGTTCCCAACAGCGCCAGCTCCCGCCCAGCACCAACCAAAATTTCCCGCGCGACCAAATCCCCGCGCTCCGCCGCCGCACCAACCGCCACCGACAGCGTCCCGATCCGCCCACGATCCCCGCCATAGACAAATTCGCGCACCGCCGGCCAGTCGACCCCGCCAGTCCGTGCCGCCACTTCCTCGGCCAGCACCGCAACCCCATCAAACGACCCATCGTGATCGAGCCGCCGAAACAGCGTGTCGAGCGCCTTGAGCGCAATCCAGCTCCCCGAACCCGCATCGTCGATCAGAATTCCGCGCCCACCGACGCGCACATAGGTGTCGCCCGTCCCGATATGGAGCCCAATGGAACCGGTTCCCGCCGAAATCAGGTGCCCTTCGCCCGGCTTGAAAATCGAGGCAAAAGCCAGCGTCATATCATCGACCGTGATGCAGCCTTCCGCCGCCACACCAAAAAGCTCGCCGAGAAGCTCACGCATCAGCCCCGAAACCCCGGCGCCAAACCCCGTCAGCCCCGTCGTCGCCGATTTCGCCACAAAACCCTGCGCCTGCAAATCCGCGGCAATGGCGCCTAGCGCCACCCGCAGCCGCTCTTTCTCGACCGGATTGAACAGATGCCCCGTCGCGCCCGAGGTTTTTCCCCGCGCCAGCACCACCCCAAAATCGTCACAGGCCACCCAGCGGCTGGCCGTGCCACCGACATCGACCCCGAGATGCACCGGGGTCATGCCGGCACGCCATCCCGGACGAACATGCGGGTAATTTCGCGCGGATTGGTGATCATCGTGCCCACCACAATAGCATGCGCCCCCGCCTCAAAGCCGCGCTTCACCCATTGAGGCGTATTGTACCGCCCCTCGGCCACCACGGGAACGCTGAGCCGCTGCGCCAGCTTTTCCAACAATTCGAGGTCCGGATAGTCCGGCTTGGGCTCGGTATATTCGGTATAGCCCGAGAGCGTCGTCGCCACATAAGTCGCGCCCCAATCGGCCGCCGCAACGCCCTCTTCGAAGGTGGAAATGTCAGCGAAAACCTCCGCCTTCAACTCCTCGCGAATACGCCGCACCAGCACTTCCGGGCTTTCGCCATTGCGCGGCCGCATGGTGCAATCGAGCGCCACGATCTCCGCCCCCGCCTCGACAATCGCCGCCGCAGCGTCAAAGTCGGGCGTGATGTAGACCGGATAGTCGTCCGAAAACACCTTGTGAATGCCGATCACCGGCAGGTCCGCGCCCTTCACGGCGCGAATGTCTTCGGGCCCATTGGCCCGCAGCCCCTTGGCCCCGCCATCGCGCGCGGCGAGCGCCATGGCGCCCATGAACAGGGGCCCATGCAGCGGATTATCCGCCCGCGCCTGGCACGAAACGATCAGCCCCTTGGGTAGCGCAAGATTCACTTCACCGCTCCCGAAGTCATGCCGGCAATGAACTGCTTTGAGAGGACGATATAGATCAGAATGATCGGCGCCGCCGAGAGGGTCAAGCCCGAGAACAGCACGCCCCAGTCGGTCGTATATTCGCCCATGAAGGTCGTCAGCCCCTGCGGCAGCGTCTTCAAACTATCGTTCTGGATGAACACCAGCGGGAAAAAGAAGTCGTTCCAGATGGGTACCACATTCTGGATGCCTGCGATCACCATGGCCGGGCGCACCAGGGGCAACATGATCGCCCACATGATCCGCGCCTCGCTCGCCCCATCCATCCGCGCCGCGTCTTCCAGTTCATTGGGGAGGCTGCGGATAAAGCCGGTCATGATGAACACGGTCGTCGGCAGGCCCATGGCCGTGTAGACGAAGATCAGCGAGAGCTGATTGTTGAGAATGGACAGATCCCGCATCAGCATGAACAGCGGAATGATCGCCAGTTTCAGCGGCAGCGTCAGCCCCGCGAGGAAGAACATGAGAATAAAGTTCGCGCCGGTAAAGGCATAGCGCCCCAGCGCATAGGCCGCCATGGTCCCGAGCGTCAGAATAAGAACCATCGAGGCGCCGGTCACGACGAACGAGTTCAGGAGATAGCGAAGAAAATTCGTCTCCGTCCAGATTTTTACAAAATTCGCAACCTGCGAAAAATCCGGAATGCCGAACGGCGACTTGAAGATCTCAGGCGTCGTCTTGAACGCCGAAAACACCATGATGACGATCGGCGCCAGCATCAGCACGGTATTGGCGATGAGGATGATCTGCAGCATGCCGTCGCGCCCCAAAGTCGCGAACAGCCCCTTGCGGTCATAATAGTTCGTCGCAGCCGCACTCATAGCTGGATCTCCCGAGCCCGCAGCCGCGTGGTGATCACCCCGGCAACGATCGCGATAAAGATGAAGATGATCACGGCCAGCGCCGAACCGAGCCCAAAGTCCTGCTGGCCTGACGACACATTGCCAAAAGCCGTGCGGTAGAAATAAAGCCCCAACACGTCGGTCGAGCCGAACGGCGACCCATCTAGACCGCCCATGATATAGGGCAGCTCAAACCAGTTGAACGCACCGACGAACAGCAGCGTGAACACAATCGTCGCGCTCGGCGCCACCAGTGGCCACACGATTTTCGTGATTTTCACCCACTCGCTTTCCGTCTCCATGCGCACGGCATCGAGAATTTCGCTCGGGATTCTCTGCATGCCAGCAAGGAAAACCAGCGTCGGAAAACCCACCATATGCCAGGCCTGCGCGACGATAATGCTGCCCAGCGCCGTGCCCGATTGCCCCAGCCACGGCTGCGCCAGCCACCCAAGCCCGATCCCCTTGAGCGTGATGTTCACGACCCCAAAAAGCGGGTGGTAAAAAAGCTTGAACAGGTACGCGACAATGATGGTGGACAGCACCACCGGCAAAAACACCGCGATCCGGTGAAACCGCGCGCCCGGCAACTCGCGCCACAGCGCATAGGCGAGGATGAACCCCAGCCCGTTCTGCAGTACCATTAGCGCGAAGAAGACGATGACATTGTTCTTGAAGGCATTGATCGTCCAGCTGCGATAGGGCTCGACGAACAGCACCGTATGGAAATTCTCGAGCCCCACAAAGTCGAGCCGCTTCAAACCCTGCCAGTCAAAGAAGGCATAAGCGAAAGCCGAAACAATGGGATAGACAATGAAGAGCGCCACAAAACACAGCGGTGGCACGATGAGCGCTGATATCCAGAGGCCGCGGCCTGTCATCCGAAGTTGGGGCACTTTTAGGGCTCGCTTGATCTTGGGGTCAGCGCTCGCCGCCACCCCCCACCCGTCCTCCCCCATCAAGGGGGAGGTGGAGTTCTGTGTTTCTGGCTGGTTCCCGTCACACCCACTGTCCCGCACCTCCCCCTTGATGGGGGAGGCTGGGAGGGGGTGAGGGAGCCACCCTGACAAGGCGGAGGGAGATCCGCCTTACTTCTTGAACGGCTCGTACCAGGCAGCCAGACCCGTCGTCAGCGCTTCGCCAATCGCCACCGGCGTCGTCTCACCGGCAAACAGCTTCTGCATCTCGGCCTGGATCAGCACCGAGCCCGAGGGTTCGCCATAACGGAAGTGGGCGAGCATCAGGTAGGGGATCGAGGACTTGTTGAGGTCGTTGACTTCAGCCAGCAGCGGATTGTCGAAGGTGACGCCCGGAATGGTCGAGATATTGTTCAGCGTATTGGCAAAAGCCTGGCCGAATTCCTTGCTCGCCAGATAGTTCAGGAATTTCACCGAAGCTTCCTTATTGGCGCCGGCCGCATTGGCCGCATAGCCACCGTCAAAGTATAGGCCGACGAGCTTGGCATCTTCCGCCGTCTTGCCCGGCGCCGCAAAAACGCCGAGTTCGATATCGGGGTTCTGCGTCTTGAACGTCGCCAGTTCATAGGAACCGCCGACGAACATGCCGGCCATCTCAGAAGAGAACAACTGCTGGGCCGAGGGGTAATCGAGGCCGATAAAGCCATCCGGGAAATATTCGGCGGCAACGGCGGCGACTTCGCCCAGCGCATCGGTAAAGCGAGCGTCGGTAAAGTCGGCGTCGCCAGCCATCAGCGCATCATAAAAATCCTTGCCCATCAGCGAAGAGCCAAGGCCAAAGGTGACGGTTTCGTTCTGCCAGGCGGTCGCGGTGCCATTGGCAAAGGGGATGACGCCGGCATCCTTGAGCTTCTGGCTCGCCGCCTTCAGCTCGTCCCAGCTCTGCGGCTCTTCGATGCCATTGGCGTCGAAAATGGCCTTGTTATAGATCACGAGCTGGGTCTGGCTGGCAAAGGGCACGGCATAGATCGTGCCGTCCGAGCGCATGCTTTCCGCCGCGATCGCCGGGGCTGCAAAATCCGCCAGCGCCGGAACGCTCTCGTTGCTGAGCGCTTCGAGATAACCTGCCGAAGCAACGTTCTCCATGCCGCCGTAAGCCCGCACCATCATCACGTCGGGACCAACGCCACCGGCGAGAGCCGTCGATAGGATCGTGTTGTAGTTCGCCGCTTCGAACGTCTCGAATTTTACGGTGATACCCGGATTGGCCGCCTCGAACGTATCGATAAACGTTTCATAGGCGGCGCGGTCTTCCTGGCGCCAGCTCCAGAATGTCAGCTCCTGGGCAAAAGCCGGGGCTGCGACGAGCACGGCGCTCAGCGCGGCGCCGATGCGGATCAGATTGGTCTTCATGTGTGTTCCCTTCCCTTGAAAACGTCTGGATAGTTTGTCCCGGCCCCTATGGGGCCAGCCGCCGGCCATCCTCGGCGGAAAAGTAATGCGCGGAGCCCGGCTCGACCGTCACGGTCACAGCTTCGTCGGGCGCATAGAGATCATTGGGGGCCGTCCGCGCCGAAACGAGCGTGCCGTCGGCGAGCCGCACATAGACATAGGCGTTGTCGCCCAGATATTCGGTGTAGACGACGCTGGCCGAAAACCCCTCGCCCCCATGCCCCTTGGCAAGTTTCACCGCATCGGGACGCAGCCCGAGTTTGTAGGTCTGGCCAGCGGGCAGGGCGCCCGTAGCGATCGACCCGCCATTGGTAACACCCAGCCGCTCGCCATCCCGCGTCACATCGACCAACGCCATGCGCGGCGAACCGATAAAGGTCGCGACAAACGTATTGGCCGGCGTTTCATAGAGCTCGCGCGGCGAACCCACCTGCTCGATGCGCCCGGCATTCATCACCACGATCTTGTCGGCCAGCGTCATGGCCTCGACCTGATCATGGGTCACATAGATCATCGTGCCGCCGATATCGCGGTGCAGCTTGGCGATCTCGAGCCGCACATCGCTGCGCAGCGCCGCATCGAGATTGCTCAGCGGCTCATCGAGCAGAAACACATCGGGCTTGCGCACCAGCGCCCGGCCGATGGCAACGCGCTGGCGCTGCCCACCCGAGAGCTCGCGCGGCTTGCGTTTAAGAAGTTCATCCAGCCGCAACATGCGCGCCGCATCGGCAATGCGCTTTTCGACCTCGTCCTTGCTGAGCCCCATCAGGCGCGCGCCAAAGGCCATGTTCTCGTAGACGTCCATATGCGGATAGAGCGCATAGGACTGAAAAACCATGGCAATGCCGCGCCGCGAGGGCGCCACATCGTTCATGCGCTGGTCGTTGAGGAAAAAGTCGCCGTCCGAAATCGGATCGAGCCCGGCAATCAGCCGCAACAGGGTCGACTTGCCGCAACCCGAGGGGCCGACGAAGACAACGAATTCGCGATCCCCGATTTCGAGATCGATCCCATGGAGCACATCGGTGGTCTTGAAGCGCTTCTTGATGCCGCGCAGCGATAGTCGAGCCAAGATGCCTCTCCGCTAATCCCGCGATGCCCCCTCATGAGCACCTTGGGATGGAATACTAAATTCCAAAATTTGATCATGTCAAGAATAGAAAATTACATCTACATGACAGGAGGGCGCTGTCCTCAGGCTGGCATGTACAAGTAGCCCTCATCCTGAGGTGCTCGCCAAGGGCGAGCCTCGAAGGGCGAGGGCGTGGCATGCGGCCTCCACTCGCCCGTCCCCGTGGTTCGAGGCTTTGCTCTGCAAAGCACCTCACCATGAGGACTACCGGGCAATCCAGCTCACCCGCCATTCGAGCACCGCTCTCATGGCCTTCTTGGCTTGAAGGGCTCCACTGGAGCCCTTCATCGGCTATGCCGACCGCCAGCGAATTTGCCCTGCGGGCCGGCTCTAAGCCTTCAGCACCGTCACCGCCGCCTCGCTGCGGTGGATATAGTCGTAAGCATCGGCCTGACGCCGCAGCAGCAGGATGAACAGCATATCCATCAGCATCAATTGCGCATCGCGCGAGGTGATCGCCGAAGAGCGCACCCGCTCCTCGTCCGCCACAGAAAAAAGGCTGATATCGGCAATCTCCAGCAGCGGATTGGGCTGCAATCCCGTCACCGACAACACCGTCGCCCCGCGCTTCTTCGCGAGTTCGGCAATGCGCAGCGTTTCCATGCTCCGCCCCGAATGCGACAGCGCAATGATCAGGTCCTGGTCATTGAGCGCCGAGGCATTGGAAATCTGGATATGGCTGTCGCTATCGACCAGCACCGTCCGCCCAAGTTTTAAAAGCTTGTAGGAAAAATCCCGCGCCACCAGCGAGGAGGCGCCAACGCCGGCCAACTGGATCCGCCGCGCCCCCATCAGCGCATCGAGCGCGGAATCGATCATCGCTTCGGTATTGACCGCCGACGTTTCCCGCATCGACAACAGTTTCGAGCCGATCAGTTTTTGCAGGATCGTCATATAGCTGTCGCTGGCGTCGATCGTGCCGTGAATGACCCCGGCTGGCGCATGAAATTCCTGCGCCTTGGCCTTGTTCACATCCAGTTTGAGCTGTTGATAGCCCTCATAGCCGAGTTTTTGGCTGAATTTGACGACGCTCGATTGGCTGCGCCCGGTCGCTTCGGCCAGTGCCGCCGAAGACATGGCCAGCATCTCTTCAGGATGATCGAGAATGAACCGGGCGATCTGGCGATCCGCCTGGGTCATGGTGTCGATCTTGGCGCTGATAATTTTCAGGATGGACATCGACTAACCCTCGAGCTGCGCCTTCTCGCGGAAAGGCCTCAACCGTTCCCTCCCTGAGAGCCGCGTCATTCCCGCGCAGGCGGGAATCCTCGTTCCGAGGGTGAGTTTCCCGCTGTCGCGGGAATGACGCCGCAATCGGGAACGATAGGGTCTCGCAGGATTTCCTGCTATCCCACGCTAACAGGAATATTCTATTCCGCATTTCATTGACAAGAGGAATATTCGCTTCTAGCATTTTTGCGCGAACAGAGGGGACTACCCATGGCAAAAAGCGCTCTGATGGCGGAGCTGGAAACGCTGGTTTCCGAGGCCCGCAATCCCGATACGGTCGGGATCGATCTCATGTCGACCCGCGACGTTCTCGCGGCCATGAACAGAGAAGACAACAAGGTCCCGCAAGCCGTCGAAAAGGTTCTGCCCGAAATCACGGCGGCCGTCGACAAGATCGTCGACGCCTTCCGCCATGGCGGACGCCTCATCTATATGGGCGCCGGCACCAGCGGTCGTCTGGGCGTTCTCGACGCCTCCGAATGCCCGCCGACTTTTGGTGTACCGCCCGAAATGGTTGTCGGCCTCATCGCCGGCGGCGACCACGCCCTGCGCCACCCCATTGAAGGGGCCGAAGATTCCCCCGAAGAAGGCCGCAAGGATCTCGAGCGCATCAAACTCGAAGCCCGCGACGTCGTCGTCGGCATCGCCGTTTCCGGCCGTACCCCCTATGTCATCGGCGGCCTCGACTATGCCAAATCGGTTGGATCAACCACCGTCGCCCTCTCATGCAATCCCGACAGCACCATTGCCCGCCAGGCCGAAATCGCCATTTCGCCGGTCGTCGGCCCCGAGGCCGTCACCGGCTCGACCCGCCTCAAATCCGGCACGGCGCAAAAGCTGGTCCTCAATATGCTGACCACGGCCAGCATGATCCGCATCGGCAAGACCTATCAGAACCTGATGGTGGACCTCTCGGTCTCGAACAAAAAACTAGAAGCCCGCGCCATCCGCATCCTCGTCGAAGTCGCCAATTGCAGCACCGACGAAGCCGAGCACCTGCTCGTCACCGCCGGTAACAATGTCAAACTCGCCATCCTCATGGCCCTCACCGGCATGGACCGCCCAACCGCCGAATTGGCCCTCGAAAAGTCCGAAGGCTTCCTCCGCCGCGCCGCCGGCATCCAGCCAAGGGCTGCCGGCTGATCCCCACGACTCAGCCCCCCACCCGGCGTCATTCCCGCGAAAGCGGGAATCCCTGTTTCAAAACGGAGATCCCCGCTTTCGCGAGGATGACAATCGGTGGGCAGAAGAAATCGGGCCAAGAACTCGATGCGCACCTCCCCCTAGATGGGGGAGGCCGGGAGGGGGTGGGGCCCCACGCGCCGCGTTAGCGTATCACCCGCCCCGCCTCATCAAACAAATGCACCTCTCCCTCCGGCAGCCCGATATGCATCTCCTGATGCAATTCCAGCGCCGGGGCCCCATCGAGCTTGATCGTCACCATCTCCCCGTCGGGCAGCTCGACATAGGCCAGTGCATATTCGCCAAACTGTTCGATCACCGCCAATTTGCCGCTCAGATGCGCCGTTTCCGCGCTTGCCAGCTCCAGATGCTCCGGCCGTGCACCAATCGTTCGCACTTGCGTGAGATCCGTGCCTTCAAACGTTAACAGTCTGTTACCCGGAAGCCGCAATCCGTCGGCCTCGGGGGTAACGGGAATGAAGTTCATCCGCTGGCTGGCAATGAACCCCGCGACAAACGTATTGACCGGGTTCCGATAAAGCTCCAGCGGCGTCCCCACCTGCTCGATCACGCCTGAATTGAGCACCACGATCCGGTCCGCCAGCGTCATGGCCTCGACCTGATCATGCGTCACGTAAATCATTGTCGCGTCTAGCGTATCGTGGAGTTTTGCAATCTCGACGCGCGTCTGCGCGCGCAGCGAAGCGTCCAGATTCGACAGCGGCTCGTCGAACAAAAACACCTTTGGATTGCGCACGATCGCCCGCCCGATCGCCACGCGCTGGCGCTGTCCACCGGACAGCGCCTTGGGCATGCGATCAAGGTAAGCCTCGATCTGCAGGATCCGGGCCGCTTCCCTAACCCGTTGATCCACTTCCTCTTTCGGCGTCTTCATGAGCTTCAGCCCAAAGGCCATGTTCTCATAAACGCTCATATGCGGATAAAGCGCATAGGACTGAAAAACCATGGCAATGCCGCGCTGCGGCGAGGGCACATCGTTGACCACCCGCCCGCCAATCGAAATGTCGCCGCCCGAGATCGGTTCGAGCCCGGCGATCATCCGCAGCAGCGTCGATTTCCCGCAGCCCGAAGGCCCGACGAAAACAACGAACTCCCCGCTTTTGATGTCGAGATCGACCCCATGGACCACCTCAAGCGATCCATAGGATTTTTTGACCTGTCGCAGCGAAACATCGGCCATGGGAGCCTCCTCAGATCTCTACCAACAGTGTGACGATTTCAAACGGCCGCAGGTTCAAGGTGATCGAATTATCCTTGATATCCAACGGCTTGCTCGGCCCCTCTTCCATCAGGTTGACCATGCGCACGCGCTTGACCTTCACGCCAAATGAGATCGTCGTCTCTGCCCGGATATTGGCGTGCTCGAATACGCGCAGCACCAATTCGTCCGATTTTTCGGCCTTTTTCACCGTCTCGATGGTGACGTTATCCCCGCTCACTTCAGCCAGGCTAAAATGGCCCAATTCGGCGCTCGGTTGCGCCTGGGAAGAGGTCGAGCCGATGACGGCAACCGGATTGTTGAACCGCTCCGCCGCCCGATGCACCTGCGCCAGATCGGCAACGCCCTCGTGGATAAACAGCGCATAACGGATGCGATGTTCGCCAAGATCGGCATCGGGCGCGGGGAAGGTCGAGCCGCGCACCAGCGTTAGGCGTACCGATTGCTCATGGCAATCATAGGCATATTTGCTGTCATTGATTAGCGCCGCGCCGAAATCGGCCTCCGAAATATCGACCCAGCGATGCATCGACGCCTCGAACCGCGCGCGGTCCCAGGTCGTGTTACGGTGGGTCGGACGCTTGACGTGACCGAACTGAATTTCCGAGCGGATTTCGGAAATGTTGAGATCGAACGGGAACTGCGCCTTGATAACCTGCGCCCGCTCCTGCCAGTCGATAAAGGTGTCGAATTCCACCTGCCGCGCACCCGCTGCCAGCGAAATCACCTGCACGATCAATGACTTCTGGTACTTTCGTTCCACCCGGATCGCCGCACGATGCGGCCCGGTTTCAACAACGGAAATCTTCGTCGGGCTATCCGCCAGCGGCCAGAACTGCTCCTCGAAATAGCGGTCGATGTCCCAGGCATCCCACTCCATCGGCTTGTCTTCATAGGCAATCAACCGATTGGCCGCCGCGCCCGGCGCCAACACTTCACGCTGCCGCGTCTTGTCAAAGACCGAGGTAATTTCCCCCGCCTTATCAAAACTCACTTTTATGAGTTCGTTCTCAAGGTGCTTTTCCGAAACCGACAGCGTATTTTTGGTCTTCGGCGCCGAAGCGACAACCTGCGCCGCCGTCCAGCCAAGCGCCGCTATATCATTGATTGCAGAGACATTTTCCGCGGTGCCGTCAGCCCGGACAGTCTTCTGGATCGGCTCGATACCGCCAGCGCTCGCCAAGCCATTGCCCGCGCCAACATCACCAAGTCGCACCAATTCCGACCGGCTCTGGCTGGTGAAATTCAGCACCCTCAACTGATCCGTCCCAGGCTTGGCAAAAGCCTGCGCCGCCGCATGCCAGGGCCCGTTCTGCGAGGAAAGCGTCGAGAAGATCTGCGCATATTCGCCGTCGCTATCGACATAAACTTCGGGAATAGACGTGCCCGGCAGAATGTCGTGGAACTGGTTGATGAGCACCAGCTCCCAGAATTCGGCAAGCGTTTCAGTGGGATAAGCATGCCCCGCCTGGCTCAGCGCCATGGCACCCAAAAATTCCAGCTCCCGCAAGCGCCGCTCGGCATTGCGGTTATTGGCCTTGTTCTTGGCAACCGAAGTCAGCGTGCCGCGGTGATATTGCAGATAAAGCTCGCCATTCCACGTCGGGAATTTTGCCGGCGTCGCATCCATCGCCGCCCCAAGCCGATCGAGGAACGGCACGATCCCCTCTAGCTTCACCTTCGGCGCGCCGGGAATACCGCGTTCCAATCGCGTGCCGCGCTCGATCATGGCGCGCGTCGGCCCCCCGCCGCCATCGCCATAGCCATAGGACATGACGACCTCGTTATAGGCCGCCTTCGGCTCATAGCGCTTCCACGCGCCCATGGTCTCGGAGACCGAAAGGTCGCCATTGTAGGTCGTAAAAATCTCTTCGCTGTCATACTTTTGCGCAGTGATCAGCTGCGCTTTGGTGACGGTCCCGTCAATGCCGCGCCAGAAGAACGTGTCATAGGGATGCCGGTCGGTATCGTTCCAGCTCAGTTTTGACGTCACAAAATATTCGAGCCCGGATTTCTCCATGATTTGCGGCAGGTTGGCCGAATAGCCAAAGGTGTCCGGCAGCCACACCGTCTTCGGCGTCACCTTGAAATGCTCGATGTGGAATTTCCGCCCGCGCATGATCTGGCGCACCAGTGACTCGCCCGAGGCGATGTTCACATCGGGCTCCACCCACATGGCGCCTTCGATTTCGAACTGCCCGGATTTGACCTTCTTGAGCATGCGCTCCCAGATTTCCGGATAGTCCTTTTTCAGGAAATCAAACAGCACCGACTGGTTGTACATGAAGACGAACTGCGGATATTCCTCCATCAGATTCAACACGGTAGCAAAGCTGCGCCCCGTCTTGTCGCGCGTATGCATCACGCGCCAGAGCCAACCGACATCGAGATGGGTCGAGCCCACCGCCGTGATCTGCGGCTGCACTTCGGTATCAACGAGATCGTAAATCTCCTTGGCGATCTTCTCAGCCGCCGGCAGCCCAGCCTCGAACGCCGCCGTATGCCCATCGCGCCGATCGAGCGACCGTAAGGCGCGCTCGACAATGTTCAAAATCGCCTGCCGCCGCGGATCGTTCTGATAAAGCCGCACCGCCACATCGAGCGGCGTCTGCAGGTCGTAATAAAGCTTCTCGGCGCGCTCATTGCGCACGAAGAAATCGACCTCAAACCCAACCAGCGGCCGGTCAAAGAACGTAAAGGCATTGACCAGAATGACGTGCTTGTTGCCCGGCTTGGCATTGCGCTCGATCACCAGTTCTGTGTGATTGCCGTCCAGTGCCTGCGCGATTTTCCCGTCGAGATAGGCGAGACATTGGGGGTCCGTCGAACCCGGCCGATCCTGCCATTGGCTGGTGAAATGCGCGACAAACACTTTTCCCCGCGCCTCTTCCGGCACGGTGATTTCGGCGGCAAACCAGGTGTGTTCCTGATGCTTGGCCCACACCGAATGGCGGCCAAACTGCTCCCATTTGCGCCAATCGGCCTTCAGCGCGTCAGCCGATGAAAACCCATCGGCGCGCTGCACATGCCATTGAAACGGCACGTCTTTCAGCGGCGTGCGGATCTTCTTTTCGAGATCCTTGCAAAGCCTCAGAAGTTTCCCCTCTTGTTTGAGGTCGTCGTCGAGAAGACCAAGTTTTGCAGATTGGGGATTAGAATAGGTCATCCTTTGACTCCGACACCGGCGAACCCTGTGTTCATGTTCCGCCGCAACAAGAAATAGACGCCGATCGCCGGCGCAGCGTAGAGAATGGAAAAGGCCGTGAGGAAGCCGTAGTTGATGGCGCCCTGCTGCCCGAAGGCGGCGTAAAGCCCCACCGACATTGGGAAAGCGTCCTGCACGCGCGCAAAGATCAGCGGCAGCAGGAACTCGTTCCACGCTCCCGTAAAACTGAAGAACCAGACCACCGCGATGCCCGCCCGCGACATGGGCAACACGATTTTCGTGACGATCTGAAGAAGGCTGGCGCCTTCGACATAGGCCGCTTCCTCAAGTTCGATCGGCACGGTGTCGAAGAAATTTTTCAAGAGCAGCAGCGTGAACGGCAGATTGAGAATCGTCAGCGCGACGATAACGCCAAGCTGATTGAGCAGCCCCGAGCGCTGCGCCGCAAAATAGAGCGGCACCAAGACGCCCGCTGAAGGCAGCATGCGCAGCAGCACCAGCGTCCACAAAAACGCATTGCGCCCCGGTATCCGCAGCCGCGACAGCGGGTAAGCCGCCGAAATCCCCACGACCACCGACAGCGTCGCCGTCCCTGCTGCGATGATGATGGAGTTGAAAAACTGCCGCCCGGCATTGCCGCTGACCGCGAGCCCAAAATTATCGAAGCCAAAAGCCTTGGGGATTTCGAGCTGGCCGGTCGAGAGCGGATTGAAGGCGTTGAGAATGAGCCAGGAAAACGGGCTGACCCAGATGACCGCCATGAAAGCGAGCGCAATGGCGGTCAGGCGGGAGGGTTGGTTGTCCATTATTTGGGCTCCCGCAACAGGCGCAGATAAAACAGCGAGAGCACGCCGACAATGAGCAGCATGGCGACCGAAATAGCCGAGCCAAAGCCAAGATTGCCGCGCGAAAAACTCTGATTGTAGAGAAAGACCGCCAGGGTTTCCGTCTGCCGCCCCGGCCCGCCGCCGGTCATGGCGAAAATCAGCGGGAAATAGGTGAAGGTCCAGATGGTGATGAACAGCATATTGGTGGCGATATGCGGCCTTATGATCGGCAATTGCACCAGCCAGATGCGCTGGAACGGGGTCGCGCCATCGACCTTTGCCGCCTCGACCACTTCGCGCGACACCGAGTCGAGCGCAGCGGAAAACAGCAGATAGGACCAGGCTGTGCCCTTCCAGATATTGGCAATAGTGACGACGAGCAGGGCATAGCTGTTGATGAAATTGATCGGCGGAAAGCCGAGCGGCACGACGATCAGCTGGTTGATCAGCCCCGTCTGGCTCGTCGTCGCCGACCACAAAAACGCCGCCACGATATCGGGCAGCAGCCAGCCGAGCATGATGCAGACTTCCACGACGCTGCGAATGGTCGATTGCGTGCCGCGCAAGGTTGCGGCGAGCAGAAAGCCCAGCACCGACTGGCCGACAATGGCCGAGAAAAACACAAAGATAACGGTAGTCCAGAGCGATTCGAGAAACCCGCGCCGGGTAAACAGCCGCTCGAAATTCTCGAGGCCGACCCAGCTCCATTCGACGCTCTTTTTCCCCACCAGCGCCAGATCAGTGAAGGAAAAGGCAAAAGCCCAGGCGGTGAAATAGAGCAGGGCGCCAATCAGGATCGCGGCCGGCAACATGCCAAGGGCCAGAACGAAGAGATTGCCGGTGAGCCAGGGATTGGCCTGATTTTTCATGGGTTTTTTCTCACTGGCACAGGGTCGTCCATACGCTCGACGTCACCCCGGCGAAGGCCGGGGCCCATCTTGAGATCTCAGGGTGGTCCACGGCCTTGGCCGGCGGACAAGGAAAACGGCGAGTGGCCAAAAAAAACGCCCGTCGCGACGGCACCCGGAGGACATTTCGGGTGCCGCCGCGTCGGGAGGTCAGTTTATTCGTAGGTTATGACCTTCTCTTCGCCGAACTCATCGACCAGCGCGTCATGATAGGTCTGCACCACTTCATCGACCGATACGCCATCGACCAGATCCGACGTTGCCTGCTGGATCAGCGCCGAAACCGTCTGATAGCCCGGAATGGTATCGCGGCCGGTCGTATCCGCAGCCAGCGCCGTTGCCTTGGCAAGGAACGGATCGGCCGTGTATTCGGGCGATTCCGAAATGTCGGTACGCACCGCCATGCGGTGGTTGGCGAGCGTCCAGGCCTTGAAATTGGCTTCGTCGAAAATGGTCGTGACGAGTTTGAAGGCCAGGTCCTTGTCAGAAGCGTTGGTATTGACGCCAATGGTCCAGCCGCCCGAAATATTGGTGGTTGCCTTGGTGCCCGGTTCGCCCGAGCCTGGCCATGGCGTCCAGCCGACTTGGGCGTCGCGCTCTTCGCGGCTCGGGGGATTGTTGCAATCCCAAAGGCACGCATCTTCCCAGGAGCCGGAAGCGAGAATGCCAAGCTGGTCATTGGCAAGCGCCGCCCGCACCGCTGCGCCGATATCGGTGGCGTAGTTGAGATCGGCCGGGTTCAGTTCCTTTTCGGAATAAACCTGATGATAGAGCTCAAAGGTGCGGCGCAGTGCCGGGCTGTCGCCGATCCACTGATTGGTGTCGCGCTTCAAAAGACGATTGCGATCGCCTTCCGGCACGTCGGCCCCCAGTAGCGCCATATAGACGCCCTGCATGGTGGCAGCTTCCGCCTGCTTGGTGCCGGCCGGCAATTGGAACGGGTATTGCACCCCCGCATCCTTGAGCTTTTGCGCGGCATCGAGAATGTCGGCCCAGTTCTTGGGCTCCCATGGGGTCGGAATACCGGCCTTCTCGAAATTGCTCAGATCATACCAGAGCATGCGCACGTCGGTATCGGTGGGCAGGGCATAGACCTGGTCCTGATAAGACGCGACTTCGAGCAAGCCCGGCAGGTAATATTGATACTGGTCCCAGCCCGCGAGCTGCTCGTCGAGCGGCAGCAGATAGCCCGCCGAAGCCAGTTCGCTGACCATGAAACTGTCGATCAGGTTGACGTCGGCCGCGGTGCCGGCGCTGAGGTCGAGCGCGATGCGCTGGTCATAGCCCTGCCCCGGCAGCTTGATGGCGTTGACCTTTTCTCCGGTCTCGGCCTCGAATTTGGCGATGCCCGACTCGATCAGGGAGCCAAAGGATTCCATGTACATAATCGAGATTTCCGCCTTGGCCGGCAGCGCAGCCGCGGCCATCAGGGAAACAGCGGCAACCGTCGTTAGAAAACCACGTTTGAGCATCAACTCCTCCTCTGCTCGCTTGCCGCTTATCTCTGCGGCATTGCCGAAGACCTCCACATCCTCGACGCATCAAACGTAATCACATGTGATGCAACGTTGCAAATGTATTTGCCATTTCGTCATCAGTGCTGACATATCGGGATTTTTATCGTTTTAAATCAATGCTATCGTAAAATTTGCATCGATTTCATCGGCGTGGCACTCAAGTAAAACGTTGCAAAATTTTCCGCATTGGTTTGAGCGCCGGGCCGTGTAAAAGTGGCGCGATAGTGCAATGAGCAGCAAGACGACTTCGAACAAATGGCTAGCGGCATCAGGCGCGTGACGCTCAAGACCATCGCCGAAATGACCGGGCTCAGCCTTTCCACCGTATCGCTGTCCCTGCGGGGCGGCACGACGCTTAAGCAGGAAACGCGCGACAAGGTCAACGAGGCCGCCAAGGCGCTCGGCTATGTGCCCGATCGGGCCGGCGTCCGCCTGCGGACCGGCAAAACCAATGTCATTGCTTTGGTGCTCGATGGCTCGGAAGATTCCATCGATTTTGCCCGCAACATGATCCAGGGCATCGGCCACGCCATTACCGGCACGCGCTACCACCTGACGGTGATCCCCGAATTCGAGCGCCACAACAGCACCGAGACGATCAACTATATTCTATCCAATCGCACCGCCGACGGGGTGATCATCACCCATACCGGTCCGCGTGATCCGCGCGTGCAGATGATGATCGATGCCGATTTTCCCTTCGTCAGCCACGGGCGCACGGAGTTTTACACCCCCCACGCCTATCATGACTTTCATTCCGAGGAATTCGCGGGGCTCGCGGTAAAGCGCCTCGCCGCCAAGGGCTGCAAGGACGTGCTGCTGGTCATTGGCGATGATAGCACCACCAACTACCACAACATCGTCACCAGCTTTCGCAAGGAGGCGGCGCGCGCCGGCGTCGAGGCGCGGGTGCTCGAAGGCACGGCAAAACTGAGCCCCGCCGAAATGCGCCGCGTCGGCATGGATCTCGCCGCCGATCCCCACCGTCCCGATGGCATCATTTCCGACAGCGAAATGCGCACCATTGCCCTTGTCGGTGGCCTCACCGAAGGCGGGGTCACCCTCGGCCGCGAAGTCCAGCTGATCTACAAGCAGACCTCAGGCATTCTGCCCACGCTCTTCCCCAAGATGGACAGCATTCGCGAAGACGTCTTCGCCGCCGGCGGTGAACTCACCCGCCTGCTTTTGAAGCGCATCGACGGCACGCCAATCAAGGAATTGCAGACCCTCGCCGAACCCCAGCCACATTGGCGCAGCGGGTAGCCCTTGCTTCTTCCGCGGTCAGCTTGAAGTCCTCATGGTGAGGTGCGAAGCGTAGCGCAGCCTCGAACCACGAGGGCGGGCGAGTGGAGCCGACTTTGCATCAGCGCCAATCTAAGCCTTGGCCCGCGCCAACTCACCCTTCATCCTGACCGTCTTGTTGAGCGCATAGGCAAGCCCGATCTGGATCGAGAGCCCGGTGACGAGGATCGCCGCGTCCGTCAGCGCGCTCTCCGGCACCCCGGCCTTCACCGCCTGGAAAAAGAGGCTCAGCGCCGTGCCGGTGGCAAAAACCGCCAGGCCCTGCCGCCCCATGGCCCGAAGCGGGGAGACCCAGCGCGAGGCGGCAATCCCCTGCATCGCCGGAATGCACGCCAGCACATAGAACAGGCACAGCGCATGCAACAGCCGCGGCAGCGACAAAAAGGTCTTATCGAAGGAGTGGATATGGAATGGCGCGCCCATCTGCCAGAACCAGCGCAAGACGCCATTGCCCATGGCGCCAACCGGCGACACCTTCATCCAGAGGATCGAGAGCACCAGAAAGCCGAGCGCTGCGAGAAAGGCGATCGGGTGCGCCGGAAAAGCACGCTTCCCCAGTTTCATTCCCATACCCGCCACCAGCCCGATCACGAAGACCAGCTGCCAGGAAAGCGGATTGAAAAACCACCCGCCAGAATTGGGGTAATTGGGAAAATTGAGCCTGAACGTGCCGGCGAGGAACCAGAGCAGAACCGAGCCCGCCACCAGCCAATAGGGTTTTTTCAGACCCATGACGAGCAGTACCGGCGCCACCAGCAGCAGCGTCAGATAAAGCGGCAGGATATTGAGATAGCCGAACTGATGCGTCAGCAGCGGAACCCCGATCAGCACCGCCAGCGGCTCCCGCGCCAAAGCCTTCAAATTGTTTGTTTCAAGGAGCTCGAACAGCCCAAAAAAGTGCGCCGCCGCCGCAAAAGTGCCGAGAAAGATAAAGGTCAGCGTCAGGTGCACGAAATAGAGCTGCCGTGCCCGCGCCCATGGCCGCGCGATCGCGAGCCAGAGCGGCACTTTTTTGAGGAACGCGCCCGAATAGGCGAGCCCCGCCGCGACGCCCGACATGAAAACAAAGGCTTCCGCCGCGTCCGAAAAGCCAAAATTGCGATTGGTAAACGCCTCGAACACCGTGCCCGGCACGTGATTGATGAAAATCATCACCAGTGCCAGGCCCCGGAACATGTCGAGCCGCTCGTCACGCCCGCCCGGGGGCAGAGGGGCAGGGCCCGCCGCAATGGCACGCAGCCCCGGGATACGCGCCCAGACGCTCGGCTTGCGCTCAAGCATGGACGGCGACTTCGGCAAGGCTCGTGGTCAAGACGGGCTCGGTAGCGCGCCAGCTCGCGAGGATTGTATTGGCCTCGACGATGATCGGGCTCGGTGCGCGTTCGTTCGCGGTCGAGAACAGCCAGGAGCTGACCGGGCGATCCCCGCCTCGCGCCGTCGCCCAGATGACGAAGGGCGCGAGGAGTGCCGGCCCCGCCACAGGCAGCAGCCAGGGAAGGAAAGCCGGGCCGGCATAGGCCATGAACACCAGCGCCGCGAGCGCCGTCAGCACGATCCACCAGCTGGCCGAAAAGGCCGTACGCAGCGGCACAGCCCGCGCATCGCGCTCCGTCGCCGGCCACCCGCCATCCATGCCGAAAAGGATCTGGAACACAGCCCGGCTCTGAAACCCGAGCAAGACCGGCGCCATAATCGTCGAAATGACGATCTCGCTCAAAACCGACGGAATGATCCGCCAGCCGCCAAAGGCGGCATTGGTGCCATCAATGGCGCCCCGCAACGCAATGGCAAATTTGGGCAGGAGGAGCGTCGTCAGAACGCCCACGCCGATGATCCACGGCGTCGCCCCCCACCGGTCCCCGCCGCTATCGGGAATGAGGCTCGACAAAAGGCTCGCCGCCATCAGCAGCAGCCAGAGCGGCGAGGCGAGATAGGCCATGATGCCCTGAACAAAAGTAAACCGGCTCCAGAATTTCAGCCCCGGCGCCGCAATCAGCCGGCGATGCTGCAGATTGCCCTGACACCAGCGACGGTCGCGCTTGGCATATTCGATCAGGTTTTCCGGCCCCTGCTCGAACGATCCACCAAGCCCGGGATCGACTTCGACCTTCCAGCCGCCGCGCGCCAGAAGCGCCGCCTCGACATAGTCATGGCTCAGGATATGCCCGCCATAAGGCGGTTTTCCGGACAGCACCGGCAGCCCGCAGCACGAGGCAAAGGCCCGCACCCGCACAATGGCATTATGCCCCCAATAGGGCCCGTCCTCGCCCTGCAACAATGCAGCGCCACGCGCAAAATAGCGCGAAAAATAGGCCGACGAATAAGCCATCATCCGCCCGAACAGCGTCCGCGCAGCAATCACCACAGGCACCGTCTGCAACAGCCCAAGCCGGGGATCACTATCCATGCGCCGCACCATGGCGAGCATGGTGTCGGCTTCCATCAGGCTGTCGGCGTCGAGAATGATCGCATAGTCATAGGCCGCGCCCGAATGGGCGATGAAATCCTCGATATTGCCCGCCTTGCGCCCGATATTGCGCTCGCGGCGGCGATAAAAGATACGCCCCGGGGCTTCCGGCTCGACGATCAACCTTTCGAACTCGCTCACCTCTTCGGCCGCAACCTCGAGCGAGGTCGTGTCCGAGAGAATGGCAAAATGGAAATGCTCGCCGAGCCCCTTGGCAACGATATGCCGGTTCATCGCCGCGATGCGGGCAAAGGTTTCAACCGGGTCTTCATTGTAGATCGGCACCAGAACGGCCGTCTTGCCCTCCGGCCGCGTCAGGTCGAGCAGGCGCTTTGGTTTGGGCGAGAGGGCGCCAAGCAGCCCGATCGTGCCGCCCCAGACGAGCCAAAACCCCGTCAGGACCAGCAGAATGGTCCGCACCCAGTCAAGAAAGACCGGGCGATTGCCCCCGATCAGATCGAGAAACGCATAGCCGGCGGTCAGGCTCACGGCCGCGGCGAAGCCAAGCGTGAGCAGCCGTAGCCACCCAGCCCGCCCCGTGATTAGCCGTTCATCCATCCGCGAGAGCCCTAGCTACGCTGCCAAACAAGGAGAAAAGCCCGGAAGAAACCACCAAAGGCCGGCCCGCGCTCAAGCGTCTGCTTGGGCATGGCGAGCGGGGCATTGGGCAGGCCGTCTATAGGCTGAAAGGGCTGATGCTTCATACGATCTCTCCGCGCCACTGATAGAGCCAGGCTTCCGTCAGCGGTTCGCCGCCTGAGCCAATGCTGGCCCGCAGCTCGATAAGGTTCTGACCTTCTGTCTCGACATCGAGGACCAGACGCCAAAGTCCGTTGGCGTCGATCTGCGAGAAGGTCGACGACGTGATTTCACCCGCCGATGCCTTGGCATCGACTTCAAAAATTGTGTCCGGCGACAGATCCGCGAGACGCCCGCCATCGAAGTCGATGACAAACTTGCGCAGGGTTGCCGCGTGTTCGACGCCAGAGACGCCACCCTGGCCGATGCGCGTTTCCACCACATGGGCCAGTTCGGCGTCGTCCCTGGGAACGAGGTCGCCCCAGATCAGGCGATAGCCATATTCGCGTTCCCCACCCGCCTTGGGAGCTTCGTTCGGAATCCAGAACGCGGCGATGTTGTCATCGGTTTCCGATTTTGCCGGAATTTCGATGAGCCGCACCTGCCCCTGGCCCCAATCATGGGTCGGTTCGACCCGCATCGAGGGGCGGCGTTCGTAATGCGCGCCGGCATCCTGATAGTCGTCGAAATTGCGATTGCGCTGATAAAGCCCGAAGGCGCGCATATTGGCATCCCAGAAAAAGGAATTGCCCAGTTGCGGCGTATTGTTGAGCTGGCGCCATTGCGGCAGACCGGCCTCGGGCTCGAACACCAGCCCAGAACAATCGTGCACCTGCGGGCGGAAATCGTCGAATGCGTGGCGATTGGTTTCGGCAAAAAGGAACATCGAGGTCAAAGGCGCAATGCCGATTTCCCCGATATCGCTGCGGAAATAAAGCCGCGCCGTGACATCCATCACCGTTTCTTGGCTGTCCTCGTTCGCAGGCGAGATCAGGAAGCGATAGGCCCCGGTGACGCTCGGGCTTTCAAGCGCTGCATAAACCGTCAGCGGGCCATCCCCGGTCGGGCGTTCCACATAGAACTCGGAAAAGCGCGGAAACTCCTCCGGGCCTTCACGCCAGGAATTGATGAGCAGGCCACGCGCGCTCGACCCATAGATATTACCGCGGCCCAGGGCGCGAAAATAGCTAGCGCCGAGAAAGGCGACCAGTTCGTCGGCGAGATCGGGCGTATTGATCGGATAGTTGATGCGAAAGCCGGCAATGCCCGGAAACTCTGCCGTCTCGATCGCCTTGCGCTCTGCATCGTCATCGAAGTGATAGATGAAATCGTCGCTGTCAAAGGCGAAGGGATGCGCATCGCCATCGGTGATTTCGTAGACCGACACGGTTTCCTTGAACAACCAGCCGGGCGGAAAGGCCTGGATCTGGAAGCCGTGATCGTCACCCCGCCAGCGCGCCTTGTCCGTATTGAACTGCACGCGGCGGTAGCCGTCATAGTTGAGGTCCGTATAGGCCGGGGAATCGATGAGGACGGGGCTCTGATAGGGCTGAGCCGCCAGGTCCTTCATGCGCTGGGAGAAGCTGTCATAGTCGAATGCACCCGACATGGGCTCGATCGCGAAAACCGCTTGGGTCAGCGACGTTGAAGATAAAAGCGCGATGGAAGCGGCGGCGCCGGAAAGAAAAGCGCGGCGAGACAGTCGATTGTTTGGGGCGGTGAGCATTTGTGACGCTTGTTGTTCTTCGCTATCCATCAATTTCCGGCAACGTCGCCAAGCCGGTAAAGTTGTCGCATGGCGGGCATGCAGCAAACGCATGGCGCAATGCTGCCTAAAAACCGCCTTGAAACCGTCTTCACCGTCTCGTGATGAGCAGGCGAGGTCTGGCTAAGGGGCAAATGGGGCGAAAGACTGGCACGGGAAGAAATCGTTAAAAAACTGTCACATGGCAAAAAGAAAAAACCCCGGAAGCCAATGACTTCCGGGGCGTGCGGCGCGAAAGTGTCGCAGCTCAGGAGGGGAGCTGGCTCGCGCCTCCTGACGTGCCGTCCCGCTTGATCAGACCCCGAACCGTCCCGAAAATGGCGACGCTCCAGATCAACAGCGTGGCGACCCCGAAGAACGCGGCCACCGGCCGCCCGAAGAAGCCCAGAAGATTGCCATCGGCGATCATCATCGAGGTGGTGAAGTTGGTCTCGACCAGCGGCCCCAGAACGATGCCCAGAATGATCGGGGCAATGGCGATCATCCGCGCTTCGAGCACATAGGCGACGATCCCCGCCCCCAGCATCAGCCAGACGCCGAACATGGAATTGTTGATCGAATAGGACCCGACGATACAAAAGAGCAGGATCGCGGCATTGAGCAGCGCGCGCGGCACTTCGAAAATCCAGCGGGCCGATTTCGCGGCCACCCAGCCGAGCGGCAGCATCAGCACATTGGCGATCGCAAAGACGATCATCACCGCATAGAAATTTTCCGGATGCAGCGTCATCAGCGTCGGCCCGGGATCGAGCCCCTTCATCACCAAGACGCCCACGGCAATCGCCGTCACCGCGTCGCCGGGAATGCCGAACACCATGGCCGGGATCCACGAGGCGCTGAGCGCCGCATTATTGGTCGCGCCGGCTTCGACGAGGCCCTCGGGGTGTCCCTTGCCGAACTTTTCCGGTTCTTTCGAGGTGCGCTTGGCGAGCGAATAGGTGATCCATGCCGCCAGATCGCCGCCGACGCCGGGCAGGGCGCCCAGGAGCGAGCCGATGACCGAGCCGCGCACCTGGTTCTTGCGATATTTCCAGAGGGCCGCCAGCGTCCCCTCAAAGGGGTTTTTGAGGTTCATCTGCGGCACTTCGGCCATGGCCCGGCGGCCGGCGCGCATGATTTCGGACACGGCGAACATGCCGATCATGATCGGGATGAAGCTGATGCCGCCCATCAGTTCGAGATTGCCAAAAGTGAAGCGCGGTGTCGCCGTCAGCGGGTCCATGCCCACCTGGGCGATGAAGAGGCCCAGCAACAGCGCCAGCGCGCCTTTCACCAGACCACCCGAAGAGATGAGGGCGGCGCAGGAAAGGCCAAGCACGGCGAGCCAGAAATATTCAAAGCTCGAAAAGCCCAAGGCCGCTTTCGCTAGCATCGGCGCCGTAAACAGCAGGAACAAAAACCCGAAGAGACCGCCCAGCACCGAGCCGACGACACCGATGCCGATGGCCAGGCCCGCCTTGCCGTTCTGGGCGAGACGATAGGAATCTTCCACATAGGCGGCCGAAGCCGGCGTGCCCGGAATACGCAGCAGCGTGCCGGGTAGGTCGCCCGCCGTGATCGCCATGGCGGTGCACGAGATGATCGCGGCAATGGCGGGAATGGGCGCCATATAGAAGGTGACGGGCACCAGCAGCGCCGTCGCCATGGTGGCGGTCAGGCCCGGAATGGCCCCGACGAAGAGGCCGAACACGGCCGCGAGAAAAATGGTGATCAGCGTTTCGGCATTGAAGACGAGGCCGACGGCCAGAGCGAATGCGTCCATGATCGGTTATCCCAGGATGCCGCGTGGAAGGGGGACCCGGAAGCCCGACATGAAGAGGTAGTAGATGCCTGCCGTGGCGATGGGGCTGAAGATCACGGCGGAGAGCCATTTGCCCCCGCTCATCAGCACCACGATCACGGAAAACACCGTGCCGACGACGAGGAAGCCGAGATAGGGCATGGCGAGGATGGCGGCAGCGAGGGCCGCGACCACGCCCACGGCAAACCAGGTGACGAGCGGCTGGGCTTCGTCCTCGGACGTGTCGCGCACGATCCAGCCCTGGATGGTGAGCGCTACACCCATAATGGCCATGCCGGCGCCGACGATCGAGGGGAAGAGGCCGGGGCCTACATTCATGCCGGGCAGGGCCTGCATGGTGAGCGCCTGCTGCAGCACAGCAGCGCCGCCCAGCGCAAAGACCACGCCCAGCGCGCTATCCATTGGAAATGACTGCCTCATGCGCTCCTCCTAAAAGCACCTGGTGTGATGGACGCGGCGGTTCGGGGCAGAACCGCCGCGCAAAAGGGAAATCCAGAGCGCCCGATCATTGAGGGAGGGAGATCGAGCGCTCTGGCGAGGTGACGGCCGGAGGTGCATCCGGCCGTCGGGGTAAGCGAGATGCCTACTTGGCGAGGCCGACGGCCACGAGGGCCTTGCCGATGGATGCGTCAGCTTCGCTGAGGAAGGCTTCGAACCCGGCCGCATCGCGATAGTCGATGCCGAAATTGCGCTGGGCCATAAAGTCCTTGAACTCCTGGGAGTTGACGACCTTGTCCATGGCTTCGGCGAGACGGGCCTTCACGTCATCAGGCAGGCCCTTGGGAGCGGCAATGCCGCGCCATGCATAGGCGGCCCACTTGTTGCCAAGCGCTTCTTCGGCGGTCGGCACGTCGGGGGCAGCGGCAGCCCGCTCATTGGCAGCAACGATCAGCGGCTTGACTTCACCCGCATCGACCATCGGACGGGCGTCCGGCATGGTCGTCGTCACGACGCTGATGGCGCCCGAAGCGAGCAGTTGCAGGCTGGCCGAAGCGCCTTCGGACGGCACCCAGGGAGCGGCAGCCGGATCGATCTCATTGGTCACGAGCACGCCGGCCCAACCGAGATGCGCCATGCCGCCAAGATTGGCGCCCGAAGCCTTCACCGAACCGGGATTGGCGCGGATTTCGGCAAGCAGGTCTTCGATCGTCGGGCCATCGGCACGCACGAACACGGCTTCCGGATCGGCGTTGAAGAGAGCAATCGGTTCGTAGTTTTCGTAGCTGAGCGGCGACACGCCGGTCCAGTGATACATCGAGAGTTCGGTGGTGATCACGCCGAGCGTATAGCCATCGGGCGGCGAGTAGGAAATTTCGGTGTGGCCGACAATGCCACCGCCGCCGGTGCGGTTGATGACGTTGATCGGCTGGCCCAGTTCCTTTTCGAGGAGGGTCGCGATGATGCGGCCGGTCGCGTCGGTGCCGCCGCCGGCAGCCCATGGCACGATCAGGTTGATGGCATGGTCAGGATACTGCGCAGCTGCCGGAGCAATTGCCAGGACCGAAAGCGCCAGAGCGCCAGCGAGCGTCTTCAAAGGGGTCATTTTGTCCTCCCAGGGAAAGTCGGGTCTTCCGACATACGAACATTGCTTGCCGTATTGCAAACTTCTGTACCACATTCCGGAACTAACATGTCAACTCCCGCCGCGCAAAATGTGCATTTATACGCATTTGAGCCCAAATATGTTGACACGATAGCATGATCACTCCTATCAAATGTAGGAATGATGTTCCGTATTGTGGAATTTCATCAATGCGAGGCGTTAAGCCTGCCTCGCGTGCTGGAAAAATTTCGGACGAGGAAGGCCATGGTGGCTTCCGTCCACGCCTTGGAGGAATTCGATGAGCAATGAGATCGCGCTCAAGCTGCGCAACACCCTGACGGGCATCCTGCCGCCCCTCTCCATGCCGTTCGACGAAAAGGGGAACCTGGTCAAAGCCGCGCTGAAAGCTCAGGTCGATTTCATGATCGATTCGGGCGTGCGCGGTCTCGTCGTCGGCGGTTCGACCGGCGAAGGCCACACCCTCTCCGCTACCGAATTCACCGAAGCCATGATCGAGGCCCACAACGCCAATGCCGGCCGCGTACCCTTCGTCGTCGGCCTCATCGTGCAGTCGACCCGCGAAGCCGTTGATCGCGTCAAGGCGCTGGGCGACATCAAGATCGACGCGCTCCAGGTCACCCCGGTGCACTATCTCTTCAAGCCCGGCCGCGAAGCCACCATCGAGCATTTCCGCGTCATCTGGGAAGAAACCCGGGTGCCGATCCTGATCTACAACGTCATTCCCTGGAACTACCTCTCCATCGACGACATGCTCGCCATCATGGACGCGGTGCCCGGCGTTGTCGGCATGAAGCAGTCCTCGGGTGACGTGAAGTCGGTCTCCGACCTGATGCTGCGCTCCAAGCCCGAAAACATCGTCCTCACCGGCATCGACGCGCTGCTCTACCCAAGCTTCGCCCTCGGCGCGCATGGCGCCATCAGCGCGCTCACCTGCGCCGTCCCCGGCGTGACCGTAAAACTCTTCGACGCCGTTCAGGCGGGCGACCACAAGACCGCCAAAGACATCCACTTCCGCCTCAACGCACTGTGGAATGCGCTGCGCCACGACAACCTGCCGGCCTGCGTCAAATACATCCAGCACCGCCAGGGTCTGCCGCTCTTCCACCCGCGCGCCCCGATGGAACGCGTCACCGATGCCCAGAAGGCCGCCATCGATGCCGTCCTCGGCCCGGTGCTCGAACTGACCAGCGTGCGCGCCAAGTCGGCCGCCTGATCGATCTGAGGCGGGTCGCCAAAACAGCGGCCCGCCTTCCACCACGACGCCTGGGAGGACGACATGAAAAAGCTGATCAACGACCCCGCCAACTATGTCGACGAGATGCTCGACGGTCTCTGCCTCGCCCATAAGGGCCTTGTCCGCGTCGGCGAAATGCGCCGCGCCGTCGCCCGCAGCACCACGATGCGTCAGGGTAAGGTCGGCGTTGTCTCCGGCGGTGGCTCGGGCCATCTGCCGCTTTTCACCGGCTATGTCGGCAAGGGCCTGCTCGATGCCTGCGCCATCGGCAATGTCTTTGAAGGCCCCACCATCAATTCCTGTCAGGACGCAATTGCCGCCGCCAATGGTGGCGCAGGCGTCCTCTGCCTTTTCGGCAACTATGGCGGGGACAAGATGAACTTTGAAATGGCCAGCGAGTTCGCCGCCATGGACGGTATCGAAACCCGCACCGTGCTCGGCACCGACGATATCGCCAGCGCCAGGCCCGAAGAATGGCAAAAGCGCCGTGGCGTCGCCGGCCTGATCTTTGCCTATAAAGCTGCCGGCGCTCTCGCCGAACAGGGCGCAAGCCTCGAGGAGGTCGCGGCTATCGCCCAAAAGACCGTCGACCGCACCCGCACCATTGGCGTCGCGCTCTCCTCCTGCCAGATCCCCGGCGCCGCCGGCCCCAATTTCACCATCGCCGATGACGAAATCGAATTCGGCATGGGTATCCATGGCGAACCCGGCATCTGGCGCCACAAAATCCGCCCCGCCGACGCCCTCGTCGACGAAATGATTTCCTTGATCCTTGAAGAAAAGCCGCAAGGCGCAACCCGCGTCGCGGTCCTCGTCAATTCCCTCGGCTCCACGCCCTTCGAAGAACTTTTTATTCTCTATCGCCGCGCGGCCCAGCAGCTTGGCGCTGCTGGCCTGACCATCGTCAACCCGCTGATCGGCCCCTATGTGACGTCCATGGAAATGGGCGGGGCCTCGATCAGCCTTTGCTTCCTTGACGACGAAATCGAACCCCTGCTGGCGGCTCCCGCCGATTGCCCCTTCTGGAAGGTCGGCTGAACCATGGCCATCACGCTTGAAACCCTCGCCGACGCCATTGCTCGCGCCAATGACGCCATGTCCGGCCTCACCGACACGCTCAACGCCGCCGATGCCAAGCTCGGCGACGGCGATACCGGCACCATGCTCGCGCGCCTCATCGGCACTTTTGCCGCGGTGGACGTTCGCAACGCCGAAAATCTCGGTGCGGGCTTCATGGCCCTTGCCAAGGCCGGCGCTGCCTCGACCGGCTCGAGCCTCGGCACGCTCATCATCACCGCCATGATGACCGCGGGCAAAGCCACGACCGGAAAATCCGAACTCGCCTGGTCCGATCTCTCGGGCCTGCTCGCCGCCATCCGCTACGCCGCCATGGCCCGCGGCAAAGCCGAACTCGGCGCCAAAACCATCATCGACGGCCTCGACGCGCTCGCCAGCGGCCTCGAAGGCAAGACCGACGCCGCCAGCATCGCTATCGCCGCGCAAAATTCCATGGATGCCGTGCTGACCGAATTCCGCAATCGCCCCTCCGCCATGGGCCGCGCCCGCATGTTTGCCGAAAAGAGTATCGGGCTCGATGATCCCGGCATGCTGGCTCTGGCCGAAATTGTGCGCAGTCTTGCCCAAAACCCTCAGCATGACACGAGCCCGGTTGCTTGAGCGTCCTTGCGAAGTGAACTAATAGAACCCAGCTTGGCGGTCGCGCGTGACTGTTCAATCTCAGCGTTGAGGCCCAGAATATGACCGATACCGATCAAGCACTGGCCCCAGCCAAGCCGGCAAGAAGCGACGAGAGCCTCAAGTCGCTCACCAAAGTCTCGCGCGTGCTCGATTGCTTCGACACCGCGCACCGCGCGCTGACCCTCGCTGAAATCTGCGCCAAAACCGGCTATCCGCGCTCCACCACCCATCGCCTTCTTGCCGCCATGCGCGAGGTTGGCTTCATCGAGCAGGATCGCGAGCGCGACTCTTACCGCCTGGGGCTGCGCCTTTTCGAGCTGGGCAACACCGTTCTCGCCAATCTCGAACTCAATCGCGAAGGCCGGGTCATCGTTGATGCCCTCCATCGCCTGACGAGCCGCGCCGTGCATCTGGCGGTGTTCGACGGCCATCGCGCTGTCGTCATCCAGCGCACCGAAGCCGAGCCCATGCTTTCCAACACCATGGTCGAAAATTCGCCGGTCCATTGCACCAGCGTCGGCAAGGCCATCCTTGCCCACCAGCCCGAGGACATCATCGCCAGGGTTATCGACGCCGGCCTCGAGCGCTTCACCGAAACCACTTTTACCGAACCCGACGCCTTCCGCGCCGAACTCGACCTGACCCGCCAGCGCGGCTACGCGATCGACAATGGCGAGCACCAGCCGGGCCTGCGCTGCATCGGCGCCCCGATCCGCAACCAGTCGGGCGCGGTCTTTGCCGGCATCAGCATCAGCTCCCCCGCCTGGCAATTGCCCATGGCCGAGGTCGAGGAGCTTAACAAGGTCGTCATCTACCACGCCAACCTGATCTCCCAGCGTCTGGGCTACGTGCGCTAACTGCATCATCGCCGCCCTCCTCCGGTCAGCGTGTTTTTGGGCTTTTCCCTAAGAGACCTCATGGTGAGGCGCGGAGCCTCGAACCACGGGGTCGAGCGAGTGGAGGCTTTGTGCCACGCCCCCGTGGTTCGAGGCTTTGCAAGAGCAAAGCACCTCACCATGAGGGCTGCTGAGGGTGTTCACTTCACAATCAGACCGGCCCGCCAGTCTTCCCAACCGGCCAGATCTTCTGCAGGTCTTCACCCGCCAAAATCCGCTGGCGGCAGGCGACTTCGTTCTTCCCCAGCTCATCGGCCGCATCGGCAATCACACCAACCAGATCCGAGGGAATGACCACGACACCAGTGACGTCGGCAAAAATCACGTCGCCCGGACGAATCCGCACGCCATCGATATTCAGTTCGGTCTGGAAATAGGTCGCTTCCATGCGGCCCGAGACGCCCACCGGGCTCATCCCCTTGGCAAAGAGCGGATAGTCGAGCTTGCGCACCTCGGCGAGGTCGCGCACCGTGCCATTGACGACGGTCGCTGCCGCGCCCTTGGTCTTGGCGCCGCTCGACATCAGTTCGCCCGTGCCCGAACCCTCGGCGCAGGACGAGTCGACCATCAGAATGCCGCCCTTGGTCACAGCATCGATGGCGCCGTGATAAACGTCCTGCGGTTGGCCCACGCGAGAACTCTTTTCGTAGAGCACCGTCGATACCGGCCCACAGACGACCTGGCCGGGCGCCAGCACGCCAAACTGCGAAATGCCCTTCAGATAGCCATAGGGCCCACGGCCATCGAGCACGTCGTGGATATCGCCCGAATACCAGTTGGAGAGCCGCTTGATCGCTGCCCAATCGGTGTTGTTGTAGTCATAAGCCGCCATTGTCTCAGCGTCCCTTTTTTGCGGCGTCGATCGCCTGTTCGAGATAGGTGGTGGAATTGTCGATATGCTCGCGCATCAGCGCGCGGCTCCCCTCGACATCGCCCCTTTGGATGGATTTGAAGATGGCCTGGTGCTCGGCGACGCCATCGGCCTGCGTCTTGCTCGGCACGCGGCTCGTCAGCCGGATCACATCGGTGATCAGCCCATAAAGATTGGCATAGACGCTGGACAAAATTTCATTGCCCAGCGACTGCACCAGCGCGAGGTGAAATTTTGCGTCCGCCTCGGCATAGTGCGAAAAGTCCTTGGCTTCGGCGAGATCGGCCAGCGCCGTCTCGACCTCCTCAGAGACTTTTCCTTCGCCCCCCGCCAGCCGCCCGACGACTTCCAGCTCGAACATGCGGCGCACATCCATCAGCTGCACGAGATAGGCCGGGTCTTCGGCAAAGAGCGTTTTTACGGTGGTCGCGAGCGAACCGAGAAACTGGTCTACGTCATCGCGCACCACTTCGGCGCGCTCGCCGTGGCGGCGGCGGACCAGACCCTTGGTTTCAAGGATCTGCAGCCCCTCGCGCACCGAGCGCGTCGAAATCGAAAAGCGGCGCGCCAGCTCGGCTTCCGAAGGCAGGCGTGCGCCCACCTTCAATTCGCCCGAGAGAATTTCCGCTTCGATGGCGGCAACCACCGAAGCGTGGAGTTTTTCCCGGTCTGACGCGCCTGGGATCACCATGCGGTAAACCCGCCATCGACCACGACATTGGAGCCCGTCATATAGGTCGAGGCGTCCGAAGCGAGGAACTGGATGACGCCGTTATATTCGCCCTTCTCGGCCTGGCGGCGCATCGGCACGCGCTCGAGGAAGTTGTCGACGAATTCCTTGTCGAAGCTGCCGGTCTTGACCCCGCCAAAGGAGATCAGGTTGCAGCGGACATTCTTTTCCGCCCAATAGGTCGCCACATAGCGCGTCAGGTTGATGAGACCCGATTTTGACGCAGCGTAAGAAACCGCCTTGATGAAGGGCACGCCGTCGCGCGCTTCGCGATAGGCATAGAGCGCCTGGTTGGGCGATACCAAGCCATAGATCGAGCCGATATTGATGATGCTGCCACGGCCCTTTTCGGCCATTTTCGCGCCAACCACCTGGCTGCAGAGCATGACCCCGGTCAGATTGGTGTCGATGATCTCGTCCCAGAATTTTTGCGGATAGACTTCGAACGGCGCATTCTGCTCGGCCCCGCCATCGGGTTTTGAGTCGATGCCGGCATTGTTGACCAGCACATCCGGTACGCCCCAATCAGCGATCACCTTGTCCGTCGCCGCCTCGATCGCGGCCTTGTCGGTCACGCTGGCTTCATAGATGCGCACATTCGCGCTGAGGCCGGGAAACAGCTCCTCGAACTTTTCCGCGGTGATCGAACGGCGGCTATAAACAGCCACCTTGGCACCGGCCTTGGCCAGCGAAGTGGTAAATTCGCGACCAAGCTGCCCCAGACCACCGGTCAGGACCACCACTTTGTCAGCGACGCTGAAAAGCTCAGACATCTATCGCTCCAACTTATGTCATAAGTCATATGTCATAAGGTCGAGGCTAGGAATTGGCAAGGCCGATTTCGCGCACTCTTGCACCGGTGGGGATCCGCCTGTACCCCAACGGAAACTGACGCCCAAAAGGAGAGCCCAAGATGAAATCCCGTGCAGCCGTTGCCTTCGCACCCGGAAAGCCGCTGGAAATCGTCGAGATCGACGTCGCCCCGCCCAAAAAGGGCGAAGTGCTGATCAGGATCACCGATACGGGCGTCTGCCACACCGACGCGTTCACCCTCTCGGGCGATGACCCCGAAGGTCTCTTCCCCGTTGTCCTCGGCCATGAAGGCGCTGGCGTCGTTGTCGAAGTCGGCGAAGGCGTCACCTCGGTAAAGCCGGGCGATCACGTCATCCCGCTCTATACCGCCGAATGCGGCGAGTGCCTTTTCTGCAAGTCGGGAAAAACCAATCTCTGCACGTCGGTGCGCGCCACGCAGGGCAAGGGCGTCATGCCCGATGGCACAACGCGTTTTTCCTACAACGGCCAGCCGCTCTACCACTATATGGGCTGCTCCACCTTCTCCGAATACACGGTCGTCGCCGAGGTTTCCCTCGCCAAGATCAACCCCGAAGCCAATCACGAGCACGTTTGCCTGCTCGGTTGCGGCGTCACCACCGGCATCGGCGCCGTCCACAACACGGCCAAGGTTCAGGAAGGCGATAGCGTCGCCGTCTTCGGTCTCGGCGGCATCGGCCTCGCCGTCATCCAGGGCGCGCGCCAGGCCAAGGCCGGCCGTATTTTTGCAATCGACACCAATCCGGGCAAATTCGATCTCGCAAAGGAATTCGGCGCCACTGACTGCATCAATCCCAAGGATTATGACAAACCGATCCAGCAGGTCATCGTCGAAATGACCGGCTGGGGCGTCGATCACTCCTTTGAGTGCATCGGCAATGTCAACGTCATGCGCGCCGCGCTTGAAAGTGCCCATCGCGGCTGGGGCCAGTCGATCATCGTCGGCGTCGCCGGCGCCGGCCAGGAAATCTCCACCCGCCCGTTCCAGCTGGTCACCGGCCGCAAATGGATGGGCACCGCCTTCGGCGGCGTCAAAGGCCGCACCCAGCTCCCCGGCATGGTCGAAGACGCCATGAGCGGCAAGATCGATCTGAAACCCTTCGTCACCCACACCATGGGCCTCGACGACATCAACACCGCGTTCGATCTCATGCACGAAGGCAAATCGATCCGCTCGGTCATCAAGTATTAATTTTGCAATTTGGTATCGGCGCCCATTGCTGGCACCCAGTTCCCCACCCACCGAGTGTCACCCCGGCGAAGGCCGGGGCCCATCCTGAGATCTCAAGATGGCTCCCGGCCTTCGCCGGGATGACAGCCGTTGGGTGAATAGAGGCCCCAAAAATGCACCTCATCGAACAACACGCCTCTTTCGGCGGCACGCAGAGCGTTTTCCGGCACACGTCCAAAACCCTCGCCTGCGACATGAATTTCGGCATCTTCATCCCCGTCCACGCCGAGGGCACGAAAATGCCCGTCATCTATTGGCTCTCCGGCCTCACCTGCACCGAGCAGAATTTCATCACCAAAGCCGGCGCCCAGGCCTATGCCGCCGAGCGCAACGTCATCCTCGTCACCCCCGACACCAGCCCCCGCGGCGATGACGTCGCCGACGATTCTGCCTATGACCTCGGCAAGGGCGCCGGCTTTTACCTCAACGCCACGGAAGCCCCCTGGGCCAGCCACTTCCGCATGTACGACTACATCGTGGAGGAGCTGCCCGCCCTCATCGAATCCAATTTCCCTGCGAACAAAACCCGCTCGATCATGGGCCACTCCATGGGCGGCCACGGCGCCTTGACCATCGCGCTCAAAAACCCCGGCCGCTATCGCGCCGTCTCGGCTTTTTCTCCGATCGTCGCCCCGAGCCAGGTCCCCTGGGGCGAAAAAGCCTTCTCCGCCTATCTCGGGCCCAACCGCGACACCTGGAAACAATACGACGCCACCGCGCTCCTCGCCTCGGCCACAGAACGCCTGCCGATCCTCATCGACCAGGGCGATGCCGACGATTTCCTGCTTACCCAGCTCAAACCCGAACTCTTCACCGCCGAAGCTGCGCGCCACAACCACAAGGTGACGCTCAACCTCCGCCCCGGCTACGATCACTCCTTCTATTTCATCGCGAGCTTCATCGGCGAGCACATCGCCCACCATGCGGCAGCGCTCAAAGCCTGACGCCCCCTTGACGGCGGCCGCATAGAAAGCACTATCGCGCCGTCAACCAAGGGCCCCATCATGAGCGAGCCGGAACGCCGCCCCTTCGTCAGTGCCCGCACCGTCGCCGAACGCGCCGGCGTATCACGCTCGGCCGTCTCGCGCACTTTTACCGATGGCGCCAGCGTCTCCGAGGAAACCCGCCGCAAAGTGCTCGAAGCGGCCGGCGAGCTCGGTTACCACGTCAATCACCTCGCAAGGGGCCTCCGCGAGCGCAGCAATATCGTCTGCCTCGTCGTTGCCGATATGACCACCCCCATCCGCGCCAGGCTTGTCGATGTCCTGACGCGAAAGCTGCAAGCCGCCGGCAAGGTCATCATGATCATCAATACCGGCACCGACGAGGAAAGCGTCGCTTCGGCCCTGCGGCAAACGCTCAATTATCGCGCCGACGCCACCGTCGTCCTTTCCGGCACCCCTTCGGCAAAACTGATCGAAACCAGCCTCGCCAATGGCCAGCAGGTGGTGCTGATCAATCGCGACGATCCGCTCACCGGCTGCCATAATCTGAGCGTCGACAATCAAATGGCCGGGCGCGAAGCCTTCTTCCTGCTCCGCCGCGCCGGCTGCAGGCGCCTCGCTCTCGTCACCTCCACCGCCAGCACGGCGAGCCTCCTCGAACGCGAACGCGTCTTCGTCGAGATCGCGAAAGAAGCCGGGATGGCCGTCACCGTCATGGCCTCCGGCCCCACCAGCTACGCCTCGGGCTACGAAAGTGCGCGTCGCCTGTTCGGCCGCTCCGATGGTCCCGACGGCGTCTTCTGCGTCACCGATCTCCTGGCGCTGGGCTTCATGGATGCCGCCCGCCACGAATTCGGCCTCTCCCTGCCGCGCGATCTCTGCCTTGTCGGCTTTGACGATATCGACGAGGGCGATTGGCAATCCTACAAGCTCACCACCTTCGCCCAGCCCTTCGCCGCCATGGCCGATCATCTGGTTGAACTGCTCGGTCAGCCCGTTGCAGCCGAAGCCGGAAGACGCATTTTCGAGCCCGTCCCCATCTGGCGAAAAAGCGTAAGGCCATCAGCGGACTAAGCCGCGTTTGCCGGCCTCTTCCCGCCCTTGCACAGCATTGCACACGGTCGCAACATCATTGCTGTCATGAAAGCGTTATCGAAGCCAAATATCTAGCGTCACCGAAAGAGATGCAAATGCACTTGTGTGCAAGTCTCATTCGGTGTTGTCTATGCATGCGCTCTGCGCGGCCTCGGCAATATCCGACAAAGAATTCGGAATTGCCCGCCGTGCTCTGCAGCAGAGGAGGGGAGTTCCATAGAGTTTGCGGATGCGAGCTGGTGCGCATCTGCTTGTCGGCCTGCCGGCTCATGGACTCCGTCGCCAGCGCAGCTAGGGTGCCCGCAGGGGCTGCCCATTTGGGAGAACACGATGAAACGCCGCCATTTCCTGATTTCCGCCGCCAGCATTGCCGCCGGCGTAACGATTATGCCGCGCATGACCTTCGCTGCCGAAGGCGTGATCGACGTCTATTTCACCTCGGACCAGAACGTCATCGATTTCTGGACCAATGTGGTAAAGCCCAAATTCGAAGCCGCTAATGCCGGCCTGACGCTGAACCTGGTTGATGGTGGCGATGGCGCCGGTGTTGCCGCCATCGGCGACCGCGCTCTCGCCGCCCTTGCCAGCGGCACCGATCCGCAGGCCGACCTCTTCGAAGGTTTTGATACCCGCGTCACCGTTGATGGTATCGCCAAGGGCCTCTACGTCGATTTCGAAAAGGCTGGTCTCTCGAACTATTCCAAGATCAACCCGCTGGCCTTCGACATCCCGACCAATCTGCCCTATCGCGGCAGCCAGGTTCTCCTTGCCTACGACACCACCAAGCTCGATCCGGCCAATGTGCCAAAAACCTGGGCCGATCTCGTCGCCTGGATCAAGGCAAACCCCGGCCAGTTCATCTATAACCGTCCCAACAAGGGCGGTTCGGGTGGCAATTTCGTCCGCCGCGCCATTTACGAAGTCAATGGCAAGGATCCGGGCAAGTTTACCGTCGATAATTTTACGCCCGAATTCGGCGCCGAGGCGCTCAAGCCGGCCTTCGACATGCTGCTCGAGCTCGCCCCTTCGCTGTTTGATGGCGGCGCCTATACTTCGGGCAATACCCAGTCCCTGCAGCTGCTCGGCCAGTCGGCCGTCACCATGATCCCGGCCTGGTCCGATCAGGCGCTCTCGGCCATCGCCCAGGGCGTTCTGCCCGAAACCACCGGCCTCGTGCAGTTGCAGGACCTTGGCCTCCCCGGCGGCTTCACCAAGCTTGCCGTGCTCTCCAATGGCACCAACAAGGATGCCGCCCTCAAGCTGGCCGACTTCCTCCTCACCGAGGAAATCCAGTCCGCCGTCCTCACCGAACTCGGTGGCTTCCCCGGCGTCTCCTGGGATTATGTCTCGGCCGACCTGCGCGAAAAATTCGCCGATATCATTCCCCAGACCATTCCCAACTTCCCAAGCGGCAAGTGGGAAACCGCCATCAATGATGGCTGGTATCGCGCCGTTGCTCCCAACGTGGATCCCGCCTCGTGACCACTCAAGCAGCGGGCGCCCTGGCGCCCGCACCCGCGCAACGCAAGAGGCCGATTGGCCTCTTGCTCGTGGCCGTCCCCGTATTGCTGGTTCTCTGGCTGATCATCTGGCCCATCATCGCGGCCATGATCCAGACCATCTGGCTGCCGACATCAGATGGCGGTCGCGGGTTTTCGGTTTCGAGCTATCAGTTCTTCGCCAGCGACCCCTATAGCCGCTCGAACCTCGCCATCACGCTCTGGACCACCGGCGTCTGCGCCGCCTTGCTGCTGGTCGTGTGCCTGCCCATCGCGCTCTATCTGCGCTTTTCCGATTCGCGCATCGCCGCCTATGTGCAGGGCCTCGCCATCTTCCCGATGTTCGTGCCCTCGATCATTTTGAGCTTTGCCTTCATCCGCGTTCTCGGCCCCAATGGCACCGTCGACCTGCTGCTCAATTCCGTGGGCCTCCCCAAGATCAAGTCGCCTTACCTGACCCCCTGGGGTCCGGTCATCGGCCTTGTCTGGGACAATATCCCGCTCACCGTGCTGATCCTCCTCTCCGGCCTCGGCAATGTGTCCAATCAGGCTATCGAAGCGGCGCGCGACGTCGGGGCAGGGCGCTTTGCGCTCCTCTGGCACATCATCCTGCCGCGCATTTCCAATTCCATCCTCGTCGCCATTTCCTTTGCCGTTCTCGGCATCTTCTCGGCCTTCACCCTGCCCTATGTGCTCGGTCCCGCCGCGCCGGAAATGATGGGCCCCTTCATGCAGCGCACCTTCCGCGATCTCTTCGATCCCACCAATGCCCTCACCCAGGCCGTCATCACCTTCGCCTTCTGCATTCTCTTCGGGCTCTTCTATGTGCGCTCCGTCGCCAAGAACAGGACGCCCTGACATGAGCGCCGCTGTCAAAATCGCCAAACCCATAGACTGGACCGGCATCGTCTTCGCCGCCGTCCTGACGCTCGTCATCGTCGTGCCGCTGCTCGTCGTCGGCACCTGGGCGTTCACCAATGTCTGGCGCTTCCCCTCGGTCATCCCGCAGGAATTTGGCCTGAAATTCTGGTACCAGACCCTGGCGAGAGCCGACGTCTGGAGCTCCATCACCATGAGCCTGACGCTGGCCACCACGGTGACACTTCTCTCCGCCGTCATCTGCCTCCCCGCCGCCTATGCCTTCGCCCGCCTCGACTTCCCCGGCCGCGACATTTTGTTTTTTTCGTTCTTAGCCGGGCACGCCTTTCCGAAGTTCGGCCTCTTGGTCGCCATCGCTGGCATCTTTTTGCAACTCAACCTCATCGGCACTTTTTGGGGCGTCGTCCTCATCCAGCTCGTGGGCACGCTGTTGTTCATGATCTGGATTCCCGTCGCCGCCTTCCAGGCCGTCGACCGCCGCATGGAAGAAGCCGCCAGAGATGTCGGCGCCTCCCCCTTCCGCGTCTTCTGGTCGATCACCCTGCCGCAAGCCGGCCCAACCATCGCCGCCGCGCTCCTCCTCAGCTTTGTCGGCACCTTCTACGAAACCGAAGGCGCCTGGCTCATCGGCGCCCCGCAAGTGCGCACCCTGCCGGTCCTGATGATCTCCTTCATCAACAATCAGCCCGTCA
Source organism: Devosia sp. Root685 (assembly GCF_001427875.1). Taxonomy (GTDB): domain Bacteria; phylum Pseudomonadota; class Alphaproteobacteria; order Rhizobiales; family Devosiaceae; genus Devosia. Next base: position 309,465 of record NZ_LMHK01000003.1, read on the forward strand.
TCCAATACGGCGCCGTGCTCTCGGTCCTCCTCTGGGTCCCCAGCTTCATCGCCCTGCTCTTTGCCCGCCGCGTCGTCAATTCCGGCTCCTTCGCCAAGGGCTTTGGCGGATGATGTTTTTGGATTTTTTCGCCATCGGCAGCGGCGACACCCCCTCCCAGCCTCCCCCATCAAGGGGGAGGTGTCGAGCCAGTGGTCTTGAACAATTCCAGCCTAAAACGCGATCCAGCACCTCCCCCTTGATGGGGGAGGATGGGAGGGGGGGCCGGCACACGCAAAACGTGCGGGACCACTCCACCCTTCCCTCCGAGGAAGAGCTCGAACTGCGCAGCAATTCGGGCGAGAAGCCCGTCCGGCCATCCCACTCCACCCCACACAGCGTCCAATTCATAACCGACGCCCCTTGCGCCCAAACACCCCCACCCAGCCTCCCCCTTCAAGGGGGGACTGTTTACTTTGGACTGCTCAGCGCCCTTAACAAACTCGGCGTCATTCCCGCGAAAGCGGGAATCCCCTTGCACCTAAACAGAGATTCCCGCTTTCGCGGGAATGACGCGGTGAAAGAGGATGAACCAGCGAAGTCCAAAGTGAACAATCCCCTGCTAGGGAGAGAAACCCATCGAGTTTGCCTCGCCGTTGGTGAGCCACCGGCAGATCCCTCCCCCTTAGAGGGGGAGGCTAGGTGGGGGGCCTTTCGTCAAGCCCCGCCCTCTCAACCCTTCACCCCTCCCTTAGGGGGAGAGGTCGAATTGCGCAGCAATTCGGGTGAGGGGGCCTTCCGCCGCTCCTTTCACTCCAGTGTTTCCACCCCATCCCACGCCCGCTTCCCGGCCGATGCCCCTCGCGCCAATCTCGCCGCCGCCCGAGAGGTAAAGGAATAAAAATGTCCGTCCTGACCATTAAAGACGTCTCAAAGCTCTTCCCCGGCGGCACCAAGGCCGTGGACAATTTCTCGCTCGAAGTCGCCGACGGCGAACTCGTCTGCCTCCTCGGCCCCTCGGGCTCCGGCAAATCCACCCTCCTCCGCATGGTTGGCGGTTTTGAGCAGCCGACCTCGGGCCTCATCACCATCGATGGCCAGGACATCACCCACCTGCCGCCGGAAAAGCGCCCTACCGGCATGGTGTTCCAGAGCCACGCCCTCTGGACCCATATGGACGTCTTCAAAAACCTCGCCTTTGGCCTGAAACTGCGCCGCCTTCCATCCGACGAGATCAAGCGCAAAGTGGACGCCGTGCTCGAACTCGTCGGCCTTTCAGGCTATGGCACCCGCCGCGTTACCCAGCTTTCGGGCGGCCAGCAGCAGCGCGTCGCTCTCGCCCGCTCGCTGGTGCTCGAACCCAAAATCCTCCTCCTCGACGAACCTTTTGCGAGCCTCGACCAGCACCTGCGCGAGCGCCTCCGCGAAGAAGTCCGCGACATCCAGCAGCGCGTCGGCATCACCACGCTCTTCGTCACCCACGGTCAGGACGAAGCCCTTTCCATGGCCGACCGCATCGTCGTTATGCGCGATGGCCGCACCGAGCAGATCGATCGCCCCGACGTCGTCTATCGCGATCCCCAAACCCCCTTCGTCGCCGGTTTCATCGGCACCATGAACCTCATCGAAGGCACGGTCGCCAACGGCCAGTTCACCCGCGCCAGTTTCACCCATCCCCTCGCCGTCGCCGATGGCCCCGCAACCCTCGCCATCCGCCCCGAAGCCCTCGATCTCGTCGCCGCCGAACCGGGCGCTGCAAAAGTCCATCGCGTCACCGATTACGGCACCCACGGCCTTCTCGACCTCAACCTCCCCGATGGCACCCGCCTAAAGGCCATGGTCTCCCACCCCGGCCAGTTCAAAACCGGCCAGGGCGTCAATCTGCAACCTCGCGCCGTTGCCGCCTATCGCGACAACACCCAGATTTTCCGGAGCGAGGCATGAGCGACCCGCTCTATATCGAACAGGGCGGCCACCGCACCTGGCTCAAATGGCACCGCGGCCGCCGCAAGGCGTCGGACCCGGTCTTCACCGGCAGCCGCATCCTCGAAGCCATGCGGCTCGGCGCCAGCGTCGAGGTGGACCTGGTTATCCACGCCGACCACGGCTGTGCTATTCTTCATAACTTCTCGCTTGAGGAGGAGACCACCGGTTCCGGCCTCGTGCGCGAAACGCCGGCCGCGGTCCTGCGCCAATTGCACCTGCGCGGCACCGATGGGCAGCCCATTGCCGATAAGGTGATGCTGCTCGAAGACCTCTGCGCGCTCCTCGCGCAAAATCAGCCGCATCCCGATGCGCTGCTGCAGCTTGATTTCAAGGAAGTTTCCGCCGCCCTCACCCCGGAAGTGGTCGCCAATTTCGGCGCCGCCGTGGGCCCCGTCGCGCGTTCACTCATTCTCTCGGGCGGCGACTTCGATGCTATCAGTCTGCTAGCCAATTCGGCGCCCAATCTGCGCACCGGCTACGACCCCTGCTACGGCGCCTCCCTCGCCCGCCTGCAGACCACCGGCGACTATAAAACCTTCATCAACGACGCGCTCAAAACCGCGCCCGACGCCGAGATGATCTATCTCGCCCACGAAATTGTCCTCGAAGCCGACGCCGCCGGCTTCGATATCGTCGCCCCCATTCACGCGGCCGGACGGCGCATCGACGCCTGGACCATCCGCACCGTCGACCAAACGACGCTCCCCAAAGTCCGGCGCCTGCTGGCGCTCAAAGTCGACCAGATCACCACCGACGACCCGGAGGGGCTCATCGCGGCCCTAGCATCATGAGCCACGATTACAACGCCATCCTCGCCGATATGGTCGCCACCACGCGCGAGGCCGGCGCGTTAACCCTCGACCATTTCAAGCGTTTTCGCGATCTCGAAATCGGCGTCAAAGGCCCCGGCGACTTCGTTTCCGATGCCGACCGCGAATCCGAAACCCTGATCCGCGACCGCCTTCTCTCCCGCTATCCCTGGGGTCTTACGGGCGAAGAATTCGCCCCCGCCGAGCGCGACGACGAAACCCACCGCTGGCTCGTCGATCCCATCGACGGCACCACCAATTTCCTCAACGGCCAGCACTATACCATCACCATTGCCCTGCGCCGCGGCAATGAAACCATCTGCGGCCTCGTCTACGATCCCGTCGCCGACGAAATGTTCACCGCCATAAAAGGGCAGGGCGCCTTTCTCAACGGCACCCGCCTCCATGTCAGCCGCTCCACCGACGTGGCCATGATGTGCGTCGGCACTGGCCTGCCCACCCCAAATCTCTCTTTACATCCAGGGGCTTACGCCCGCCTCGACGCAATCCGCGCGCCCATCGGCGCCGTCCGCATCGTCGGCAGCGCCGCAAATTCCTGCGCCTGGGTCGCCTGCGGCCGCCTCACCGGCTATTTTGAAGAAACCGGTTTTGTCGACACCGCTGCCGGCATCCTGCTCGTCGAAGAAGCCGGTGGCCTCGTCACCGACTGGTGGAACCGCGGCCCCGAAGTGTTCGAAAAAACCGGCGTCCTCATCGTCGCCAACAAAGCCACGCACGCCTTCCTCCTCGACCACCTCCGCGACGTGCCGAAGAAGAATCCGGTCTAGTCTGCGAGGGTGCCCACCCACGGGTGTGCGTCACCCCACCCCCCGTAGCCCTCATGGTGAGGTGCTTTGCAGAGCAAAGCCTCGAACCACGAGGGCGTGGCACAAAGCCTCCACTCCCCCGACCTCGTGGTTCGAGGCTGCGCTCCGCTGCGCACCTCACCATGAGGTCTCTCCGGCCCTACTCCACCTGCCGCAAAATCGCCGCCGCGCGATCCCGCAACGGCTTGTCGATCATCTTCCCATCCAGACTAACCGTCCCCTCGGTCGCCACCACCGCCCGCGCCCACTCGACCTCAGCAGCGCTAGGCGCAAAAGCCTCATTGAGCAACGCCACCGCCGATGGATGCACACACGTCGCGCCATCAAATCCATGCCGCCGCGCCTCCCGCGCCGCCTCGCCAATCGCCTCAACATCGGCATAATCGGCAATTGACCGCAGCAGCCCCAGCGACCGCTTCCCCGCCGCCTTGGCCGCATAATGCACCAGCAATTTCGGCAGGCGCAGCACATCCGGGTCCGGCACCCCGCCCAGTTCCAGCGCAAAATCCTCGCTACCTAAATTGATCGCCGCCAGCCTTGGATGCCGGCAAATCGCTGCCGCATCGAGTACCCCGGCCGGGCTTTCAATCGTCGCCAGCACCGGGGTGTCTGCCCCATCATGCCGCCGTATCATCGCATCGAGTTCATCCACCACCGCGACCGAGTTGGCCTTAGGAAAAACCAGCAGGTCCACCCCTGCCGCCAGTGCCGCGGCGACATCGGCTTCCGACCCAGCATTCACCCGTACCGCCACGAGACCGGAACCTTGCCGCAAACTCTTCACCGCCTCGCCGAGATTACCCCGCGCAAAATCCTTGCGCTCCTCGGCAACGGCATCCTCCAGATCGAGAATAACCCCATCCGCCCCCCGCAGATGCGCCTTGGCAATAAACCGCTCTTGGTCGGCCGGCACATAGAGCAGCGAGCGCATCACCCACGCCTCCGGAATTCCGCGTCAAACCCCAGTTCGGCTAAAAGTTCAGCCCCATGCTCGCCCAAGCCGGGCGCCGGTCGCCGAAATCCACCCGGCGTCCCTGAAAGCCGCGGCACCACATTGTGCATCGGCATGTCACCGAACTCGTCGTCATCGAGCGCCACGACGATTTTCCGCTCCTGAAAATGCGCATCGCCCATCGCATCGCCGATATTATAGACCGGCCCCACCGTCGCCCCCGCCGCCCGCATCTCTGCCAAAGCAGCATCGCGCGTCCGCGTCGCGAACCACTCGGAAATCGCCCCATCCACCAGATCGCGATGCTTTACGCGATCCGAATTACTCGCAAAGCGCGGATCACTGTTCATGTCCGCCCGCCCAATAATCTCGAAAATTCGCCGCGCCACCGTCTGCGTCGATCCAGACAGCGCCACATAGCCCCCATCGGCACAGCGATAAACGTTGCGCGGCGAAGCGGTATTGGACGCACTCCCCACCCGCTCCTTGATTTTCCCGGTCTTGGCAAAAATCCCCGCCTCTGGCCCCAAGACCGAAAACATCGATTCAAGCAGCGACAGATCGATCACCTGCCCCTTTCCGCCGCGCACATCCCGCGCATAAAGCGCGGTCATCACAGCCGAAGCGCCATAAACCCCGGCAATCATGTCGGCGAGCGCCAGCGGCGGCAGCACCGGCTCGCGATCCGCAAACCCCGTCCGATCGGCAAAGCCGCTCATCGCCTCGACAATGGTCCCAAACCCCGGCAGATGCGCATAGGGCCCGGTCTGCCCAAACCCCGAAATTCGCACCACCACCAGCCGCGGATTGCGCTCCAGCAGCGTTTCCGGCGCCAGCCCCATTTTTTCGAGCGTCCCCGGCCTAAAATTCTCGATGAACACATCGGCCGTATCGATCAATTTGAGCAGCACATCCATCTGCGCCGCCTCGCGCAGATTGAGGCAAATCGAGCGTTTATTCCGCCCATAGGCCTTCCAGAAAAAGGAGTGTCCCTCCTCCGTCCAGTCGCGCAGCGGATCGCCCTCGGGCGGCTCCACCTTGATGACGTCGGCGCCAAAGTCCCCCAGCTGCAGGCTCAACATATTGCCCGCCATCAGCCGCGACAGGTCGACAACGCGAATGCCCTCCAGCGGCCCCGTCGCCGTGCCGTCAAACCGGGCGTGCGAAAAACTCACCGTCCGAGCCTTTCCCCGCTCGCCTTGTCAAACAGCAGCACCTTTGCCGGATCGATACCAAGCCCAATCTTCTGGCCCGGCACCAGCAAGTCCGCATCGCGAATGACGACGCTGATCTCGGTCGCCCCGATCCGCGCCCGCACTTCCTGCGCCTCGCCCGTCGGCTCCACCACCAGCGCTTCGGCAGCCACGCCACCAGCGTTGAGCCCGATATGCTGCGGCCTGACCCCATAGATCACCGGCGTACCCGCAGGCAGCGGCAGCGGACGAGCAATTGGGAGCTTTTCCCCGCCCGCCAGCGCCACGCTCGAAGTTTCAGGTCCGAGCGTGGAAACTTCAACGAGGTTCATTTCCGGCGAGCCGATGAATCCCGCCACGAAGAGATTATTGGGATCATTATAGAGATCGAGCGGCGCGCCGGCCTGTTCGATTTTCCCGCCATTGAGCACCACAATCGTATCGGCCATGGTCATGGCCTCGGTCTGGTCGTGGGTCACATAGACCGTGGTCTTCCCCAGCCGCTGGTGCAGCGCCTTGATCTCGGCGCGCATCCGCACGCGCAGTTTCGCATCGAGATTGCTCAGCGGCTCGTCGAACAGAAACGCCCGCGGATTGCGCACGATAGCGCGCCCCATTGCCACGCGCTGCCGCTGCCCACCCGAAAGCTCCTTGGGCAGCCGGTCGAGCAGCTTTTCCAACCCCAAAATGGCCGCCGCGTCCGCGACGCGCTTGTCGCGCTCGGCCTTCGAAACACCAGCAAGCCGCAGCGCAAAGCTCATATTGTCCGCCACCTTCATATGCGGATAGAGCGCATACGATTGAAAGACCATGGCTAGGTCCCGCTCCTTGGCGGGCATGTTGTTGACCACTTTCCCGCCAATGGTGATCTCGCCGCCCGAAATCGGCTCCAGCCCGGCAATCATGCGTAGAAGTGTGGACTTGCCGCAGCCCGAAGGCCCGACCAGCACCACGAACTCGCCCTTTTCCATGGAGAGCGACAGGTCATTGATGACCGTGACGCTACCAAAACTCTTGCTGACATTGCGGAGCTCGATTTCCGGCATCTTTCCTGCCTCCTACTTTTCCGTCACGGCAAAGCGGTCAACCGCCATGCGGCCCGCCGATCCAAGCCGCAACCCCGACATGCCATAGGCAAAGGTTTTGTCAGTTGCGGACGCCAGCGCCTTGCCATCGATCTCAAGCGCCAGCGTGTCGCCCTCAACGCTAAGCTCCACGCGATAGACGCGCCCGGCCTCAGGCTTGAACGGCACGCTCGCCAGCACAGTCTGCCCAAAGTCATGTTTCACAATGACGGCTGCGCCATTCTGGAACCCAGCCGCATAAAACCGCCCGGTGCCCTGTACGCGCGTGGTGACAAGTTGCGATTGGCCAGCCAGCACTTCCAGATCCGCCGACACTGTCACATCGCGGCTATAATAGTGCCCGGTCCACATATCCGCATCGCTCGAAGCGTGCCCATGGATGCGGCCAAACTGCTTGGTCCAGTGCCCTCGGTTCCAGGTAAAGCGCGAAATCGCGCCCCATTCCTGGATTTCCGTCGCCGGTTCGATCTCCAGATGCCCCGGCCCCGACACGGTGAAATCAGCGAGGAACAACCGCCCGAGGAATTTCAACCGCCCAAAATACTCGACCGAAATGCCGATCTCGTCGATCGCCTCAACCCCATCGGGCACCACGAATTCATAGTCCTGCCAGCCATCATGGGAAGGCACATGCCAGGCCCCGGTTTCCTCGATTGCCCCGCTCATGGCCCGCCGCACATAGGGCGCCACCCGCAGATTGCCGTCGCCATTCCACGGATCAAGCCAGAGTTTGAATTTGACCACCTGCCCAGCGTCGACCACCGGCGAGAACATCGGGCGATAACGCTCGTCGTCAAAGTCGCTGCGGCGATAGAACGGCTTCCAGAAAATCCGCCCGCCCTGACCACGCTCCAGCCGATCAAGCTGAATTTCCAGCGACCCGCGCGACCCTTCCACATGCCGCTCGTCCGAATGCTTCAGGCTGATCTGGTTAAAACCCTCCGTACGAAACCCATGGGTCGAACCCGGCAGGTCAAAATCAAACCGAAGCCCGCGACGCGTAAAATCTTCCAGCCACAGCGCCGGCACGTCCCGCCCGGCCAGTTGCAGCGCCAAGACGGTCAGTTCCCGCGCAAAGCTCGGAATATCGACGATATTGATCGAGCCCACGATGCCCGAGGCAATCAGAAAATCGCTGATCGGCTTGCGATACTTGTCCCAGCTCGCATCAAGCCCCTGAAACGTCCCGACGATCGCCGCGGCATTGCCAGCGTTACAATCGGTATCCCAGCCCGCCATGGTAGCGATCTCGGCCGTGCGCGGCAGCGAACCCGCGCCATAAAGGATCGACATGATGGTCACGCCGGCATTGGGGATGATGTGGCAGACGCCGGGATAGCGATCATAGCCCCAATCCGCCGTCAGCATATCGCGGCAAAGCCGCCAATTATCCGGATTGGCCTTATGGAAATCGATTACAGCCCGGCAAACTTTTGCATAGGTCGAATTGGCGTCGATCTCAGCCATCGCCGTCTCGATGATCTCGTCGATCGACTTGGCTTCAAAAGCCGCCGCAATCGCCGCCGCGCAGAACCGCGCGCCATTGAGCCCGTCGCCATCATGGGCCACTGACGCTGCCATGGCCGACATTTCGGCCGCGCGCTTGGGATTGCCCGGGTTCACCCAGCCCCAGCTATCGATAAAGATTTGCCCGCCGATCTGCTCGGCAACAGTCGTGCCATTGGTGGCAATCGAGCCCGAATGCGGCGCCGGAATCCCGGCCTGCAGGTTCTTGTAGGCGGTGTGTTCTGTCGAAACGCCAAACCCGCCCCACCAATACATGCCATGCTCTTCAGCCGCATAATTGAGCCAGGTCCTGCCCACGTCCTCGGCGGTGCAATTCAGCCCATAATCGCGCAGCGCCCGAATGAAATAGACGGGACCATTGGTGTCGTCGTCAGCAGCAAAATTCTTGAAATCGCGGAGATATTGCGTCACCTCGCCATAGGTCTTCTGGATACGATCATAGCTCCAGATAGTCGGCTCCACAGGCGCGCCAAGCCGCACGCCGATGGCCTTGGCGATGAACCCGGCATAGATCTTTTCGAGGATTTCCGTTTCGGTCAGCATGGGCAACTTTCAGGCGAGATTGAGTTGAATAAAAGCCTCTTCGCGCGCGCGGGCAGCGGCGCGATCAGCGGCAATGATTTTGGCAGCCACCGCCGCAAAGGCGTCGGCCGATTTCATGAGATCGAGGCGATTGGCCGCGTCGATCTGGGCGAGATCGGCTTCATCAATGACGGCCTCGCCATGCAGCGCCCCCAAAATGGCCCCGGCCATCACCCCGATGGAATCGGTATCGCGCCCCGAATTGATCCCGTCCTCGATCGAGGCCCGGAAATTCCCCCCATTGAGGAGACAAAACCCCAGCGCCAGGGGTAATTCCTCGATCGCCTGCAACCGGCTCGGCCGATAGGCATCGGTCAGCCGCCCGACCTTTTCTGGCATGTGATTGACGTCGTCGCCCATCACCGAGAAGGGCGCGATTGCTGCGTGAAACGCGTCGCAAATTTCCGCATGCTCAGCCCCACTGCCGCGCAGCCGGGTCGCCACATCGGCGATCTCGGCAATGGCATCGCGCGTGCCGTCCTTGGCGAGCCCCAACACGGTTTCCACCACGCCCTCGATGGTCTTGCCCGGCACGAAAGCCGCCGCCACCGCCGCCGCCATCACCCCGGCGGCCTCGAGCCCATAGCTCTCCTGATGCCCGGCGGCAAAACCGATCGCCTCATCATAAGCCGCCCGCGGATTGGCCGCATTGGCGACCCCGATGGGCGCGATATACATGGCCGCCCCGCAGTTCACCATATTGCCGATCCCGCCCTGGCGCGGATCGCAATTGGACAATTGGTGCCGCTGGAAAATCCACTTTTCGGGATAAAACAGCCGGTCGATCAACATGGCTTCGCGCTGTAATTCGGGCACCCAGCGCGGCGTCCAGGCGATCTGCTTGACCATGCCGTCGGCCATGTCCCAGGCGTCGAGATGCCGCCCGGTGTCGCCAAAGATGTCCATCAGCGCCAGGGTCATCAGCGTGTCGTCGGTGATGACGCCATCCCCGCGCACCCGATGATTTCGCTCGGCAGGCGGCAGGTCCATCTTGTGCCAGCGCGTCATCACCGATGTCACGCGGCCATAGCGCGCCCTGATCTGCGCCGCCGATAGTTTTTCCACCGGCGCGCCCAGCGCATCTCCGAGGGCAATGCCATAGAGCATGGCCCGAATGCGGGACTGGAAGGATGGGGTCATGTCGAATCCGACTCTTTTGTCATTTTAGTTGTCGCCGGATTTTTGGTCCGGCGCTTGCCGCGTTCTATCAGTCGACACCCTCCCCCTTGTGGGGAGGGATCAAGGGTGGGGGTGTGAGCCACGACATCGCGGCTCCCAGCCCCCCCTCCCAACCTCCCCCATCAAGGGGGAGGTGCCGTCCTGTGGGCCTGACGACATCCCGCCAGACCGGTCTTCGGTTACTCGCCCAGCACTGTCCTTGCGTGCTCGGCCATGCGCTCGCCGCCGGCCGCATTGTATTCGGCGACAAACGCATCCCACTGATCAAGCCCGGCTTCCCCAGTGATGAATTTGGCCACCCACGAGCGATAGACCTGCTCGGTCGCATCGACATCGGCAGCAAATTCAGCCGGCCAGACAAAGGCATTGTCCGCGACGAAATTCGCCTTGATCGTGTCGAGTGCTTCCTGTGCCGTGGGCGACAGCAGCGGGGTCGGCGGGGTCCAGTTGGCGGCGTTGAAGAAGCGGGCGTACCAGGTCGAGATCGCGTCGTTGAAAACAACCTGGCCGCTGTCATTCCTGGTATATTGCGTGCCTTCAAAGCCGAGCCGGTCGATATCCTGGCCCTCCTTGGAAGCCATGAAGTCGAGCACCTTAAAAGCCTCTTCCTTGTGCTCGGAGAGCGAGGAAATGGCCCAGCCGCGCGATTCTTTGGAAACGTCGACTGCTGCCAGACCCCGCCCTCCCGGGCCTGAGGGGATCGGCAGCAAGGTGAGGAAAATATCCTCGCCCGGATGCGCCTGGCGCATCTTGCCGGCATAAATGTCGATCACTTCGGGCGAGGAGCCGAACACCACGCCAGCCTTGCCGGTGTAGAACTTGTCTTCCTTCACATCGAACGTGTTGGTCACATATTCCTTGTCGAAGAGACCCTTTTCCGCGAGCCGCGCATAGAACTCGATCTTTGCCTTTTCCGCGTCGGTCACGCGCGCATTGACCCATTGCCCATCGGCATTCTTCATCCAGGTTCCGGTCACGCCAAAGGCCTGGTTGAAGATGGAATCCAATTCACCCGTATTGCCAAAGCCGGTCAGCCCCAGCGTATTACCGGCAGTGCCGTCGCCGTCGAGATCGGCGTCATGAATGGCCTGGAACAAGGCCTCATATTCCTCGACGGTCTTTGGCGCTTCGAGCCCGAGCTTTTCCAGCCAATCCTGGCGGATCACCGGCTGCGGCGCGCGCGGCGGGTAGATGTAAAGGAGGTAGGGATAGTTCGCGAGCCGGTCGACATTGTGCGGCCAGAGCGCTGCCTTCACATTGGCCGAAGCTTCGATATAGGGCGTCAGGTCTTCCAGAATTCCCTGGTCGGCCATTTTCTGGTCGCCGCCCTGGAAATACATGATGTCGGGAATATCGCCCGACAGCAGCATGATCCCCAGCGCCTCGACATAGGCCGAGGTGCCACCCGGCAGGTCAACGGTCTGGATATCGACATCCACGCCCTGCGCCTTGAGCGCCGCTTCGATCGCCTCGATTTCCTTCATGTCATCGGGATTGGTCGAGAGCAGGTCCTTGCTGACGAGACGCAGCGTCGTCTGCGCCATAGCCGGGGCCGCGAGCCCCGCCAGCATGGCAATTGCCGTCGTCGCCAGGAGCAATTTCTTCAGTGTCATTTTAGTCTCCTCCATTGTTTTTAGTCACACCGCTTGCGCGGAATTTTTGTCGGTGGCTCCCACCACCCCCTCCCGACCTCCCCCATCAAGGGGGAGGTGAAGGGACAGTGGATTGGGCGAGATCGCGCCAGACACTCGATGCACCACCTCCCCCTTGATGGGGGAGGATGGGAGGGGGTGGAGCCACACGCGCCGGCGTCGAAAAAATCCTCATCCCTTCAGCGCCCCCGACATGGTGCCCTTGGTGAAATATTTGAGGATGAAGGGGTAGAGCGCCAGGATCGGCAGGATGGTGATGAAAATCATCCCCGCCTTGAGCGCGCGGATATTGATCTGCGCCAGCCCGATATTGTTATTGGCATTGTTCGCCCCGACGATGGCGATCTTATCGCCCTCGATCACGAACTGCCTCAGCACCACCTGCAGCGGCCATTTGGTCTGGTCGTTGAGGTAGATCATCGAGCGGAAAAACTCGTTCCAGTGCAGCACGAAGTAGAACAGCGCAATGGTGGCAAGCGCCGGTTTGGCCAGCGGCAGCACGACCATAAAAAAGGTCTGGAACGGATTGGCCCCATCGAGCTCGGCGGCTTCGAGCAGTTCCTTCGGAATTTCCTCGAAAAAGCGCACGAGGATGATCAGGTACCAGGCGCTGACCGCCTTATAGAGGATCACCGACCAGGGCGAATTAAGCAGCCCCATGCGCTTCATAAGAAAGTAGTCTGGAATAATGCCTGGCTCGAAAACGATGGTGACAAGCACCATCAGAAAAATCAGCCGCCGCCCCGGCAGGCCCGGCCGCGACAGACCCCAGGCCATCAGCGCCGTCCCCATGACGCCGATGAGAACGCTCGTCGTCGTCATCCAGATCGAGTTGAACAACCCGCGCTGCACATTGGGATGCTGCAACAGCAGCGTCCACACATCGAGCGAAAAGCCATCGGGCACGATGGAAAGCCCCGAAAACCCCGCCACCTTGCCCTGTTCGGTGAAGGACAGGGCAAGCAGGTTCAACAGCGGCTGGAGCGTAAAAACCACCAACAGCAGGAGAGTTGAAACAATGAGCACATATTCGACCCGCTCCAGCGGAGAACGGCGCACGGAACTGGCCATCACCACACTCCCTTGCCGGTCAGTCTTTTGCTGACGAGATGCGAGGTGACGACGAGGATCATGCCGATGACGGCCTTGAAGAGCCCGGCAGCCGTGGCCAGCGCATATTCGCCGGTGGAGAGGCCCAGCCGGTAGACATAGGTGTCGAGAATATCGATCGTCGAAGCATTGACGTCGTTCTGCATGTTGATGACCTGGTTGAGGTCGGCGCTGAGAAACATGCCCATATTGAGAATGAAGAGCGTCGCGATGGTCGGCACGATGCCGGGAATGGTGACGTGCCAGATTTTCTGCCAGCGATTGGCCCCGTCCATCTCCGCGGCCTCATAAAGCTGCGGATCAATCGCGAAGATGGCGGCGAGGTAGAGCAGACTATCCCAGCCGGCCGAGCGCCAGATTTCCGAGATCACCAGCACCCAGCGAATGGTGCCGGTATTGGTCATGTAGCTCACCGGCTGAAACCCGAGCGCCGTCTGGATCTGGTTGACCGCACCATCTGTGGGGGAGAGGAGGGCGATGAACACGCCCGAGATCACGACCCAAGACAGGAAGTGCGGCAGGTAGATCGCCGATTGCAGCGTGCCGCGCAGCTTGCCGCTACGGATTTCATTGAGCAGCAGCGCCACGATGATCGGCACGGGGAACACGAAGAGGATCTTCATGCCCGAAATGATCAGGGTATTGGCCAGCACCTGGTAGAAAATCGGCGACGAGAACAGCACCTGAAAGTTCTTCAGCCCGACCCAGATATTGGGCGGAATGATGCGGACCTGTTCGAAAGCCATCTTGGCTTCCCAGATCGGCACATAGTGCCAGATGATGAAAAAGATCAGCCCCGGCGCCATCATCGCGTAATAGGGCCACCATTGTCGCACTTGCGCCCTCAAGGTTGCGCTCGACGGTAACAGTCTGCTAACCGACTCCCGCCCCACGTTACGCGCATGCGTATCTCTAGTGGGAACGTTCCCATTGCTGGATACGGCAACACGGCCCTCTATCGGTTCCGCCATCAATCAGATCCTCCCTACCCCGCCATTTTGCGGGGTTCGCGCGACAGATCGGCGAGCGAGGCTCGATCGATCAGCCGGCAAGGCATATAGACGCGGCCGTGTTCCGGCCGTCCTTCGATTTCGTCGAACAGGCTTTCCACCGCCCGCGTGCCGATATCCCGGCCGGGCTTGGCAATGGTGGTGAGCCCTGGAAAAGTAAACGCCCCCGAGGGGATGCCGTCGAACCCGAGGATCGACACATCTTCGGGGCAGCGCAGCCCGCGCTCGCGCACCGCCATCATCGCGCCGATGGCCATCATGTCATTGGCGGCAAAAACGCAAGTGTGTCCGACATGCGGCCTGTCGAGCAGCCGCAACATCGCCTGCCGCCCGCCCTCGAGCGTATATTCGCCATCTTCGATTACCAGCTGGCCCGGATCGACATCGCGCTTGATGCTATGGCGTTGCACGGCATTCAAAAACCGCGTCCGCGCCAGGCGCGATTTCGGCCCGACGATCAGCGTCGGGGCGTGATGCCCCTTGGCAACCAGATGGTCGAGCCCGATTTCCACCGCCTGAGTGATGTCGGAGCCAACGCTCGATACATCGGCAAACCGCTCGGCACTCGAACCGATGAGCACGAAGGGCAGGCCGAACCTGTCGAGATCATCGAGCGCATCGGAAACCGGATTGACGATCGCCCCATCGACGCGCGCCCGGCGCAAGGCACGCAAATGGCTCTCTTCCTTGGCCGGGTCCCAGTCCGAAGAAAACACCAGCAACGAGACATCCGCCTCCGCCGCCCGGTCCTGCGCGCCCCGCGCCACATCGGCCCAGAACGGGTTGGTGATATCGGGAATAACGAGGCCCAGCATGCCCGAGCGCCCCGAGCGCATCCCTACCGCCAGGTGGTTGCGCTCATAGCCCACAGCCTTGGCCGCCGCGAGCACCCTCTCGCGCGTCTCACCGAGAATGCTTTCCGCACCCGCAAGGGCACGCGCCGCGGTGCTCTTCGACACCCCGGCCCGCTCAGCCACATCGATGATGGTAGGCCGGCGCTTGCGCAACGGCAGATCCTCCCTAGGCCATTTCCATGGCTCTCATGGGAACGTTACCACGCGTTACCCAGATGTCAACCACCCCATAGCCAATCCGCAACCGAACGCGGCTTCAGCGGGCCTTTGGTTGACACGGTCAGGCGGTCCGCCCGGGTCGGGGCAGATATCGTGTTTACCCCATTAAATGGCGGCTTTTATGCTCGGAGTGGCCAGGGTCGGGCGTGGCCGGGCTGCGATCTGCTGCTGTGCAATGAGTAGACAGGCCTCGGCGCAGGGCATCGGCCGGCCGATAAAATAACCCTGTGCCGTGTCGACGCCAAGTTTGCGCAAGGCTTCAAATTCAACAGCAGATTCAACGCCTTCCGCCAAAATCTGGCTCTTGGTTTCCCGTCCGAAATGGACGAGCGCCGCGGCTAGCGCGTGACGCGCCAGATCGTCCTGGATGTTCCGGGTCAGGCTGATGTCGAGCTTGATGATATCGGGCTGCAGCGCCAGAATGTGCCGCAGGCTCGCATAGCCCGCCCCCGCATCGTCCACCGCCAGACGCACGCCCTTGACACGGACGTGGCTCAAGGCGTGCCCAAGCGCTTCATAGTCCGAAACGCTGGCATGTTCGGTGATTTCGACGACGACCCGCCGCCCATCCTTGCCCTTAATGGCCTCGGCCACGGCACCCGAAATAACCGTGTCAGGCGAGACGTTTAGCGTCAGATAAATGTCCTTTGGAAAGAGATCCAGCAGCGCCAGACCCTTCTTGACGGCCATCATTTCAAGCTCGACGCCAAGCCCGACCGACGCCGCCATCTTGAACCAGATATCAGGCGTCCAACCCTCCGGGCCGGCAAATCGCGACAGGCATTCGAACCCGACCAGCCGATGATCGGCGATCCGGAAAATGGGCTGCACGACGATCGAAAGCTCGTCTCCGGCAAGCACGCGCTCTATCCGCTCGAGATTGGTCCGGTGCTCGGTCGTCGCATCGATTTCGCGCCCGATCAGCACGGCCGCCAGTTCGGCAACGGCCCGCATCATCTTGAGATCGCGCATGTTGAGCGATGGCTGCGGCTCGGTGCTGATGCAGCAGAACATGCCGTGGGTTGTCCCATCCTGGAGCTTGATGGGCACGCTCATATGGGCGCGAATGCCCATATCGGTGGTAAAGGGCATGGTGGCGGCGAACGGCTCGTCGAGCACGTCGGGCATCAGTTCGGGCAAGCGGCCTTCCAGAATATGCCGGCAATAGACATAGTCGAGCGGCATGGAATCGCCGGGCTTGACCACGTGTTCAAGGCCGGGCGCATCCACTTCGCGAAAATAGGTGCGATCGCCGACGAACTCGGAAACGTAGGCCACCTGCATCCCGAGATGCACGCGGACCGCTTCGAGAGCCCGC
Organism: Devosia sp. Root685; assembly: GCF_001427875.1. Taxonomy (GTDB): domain Bacteria; phylum Pseudomonadota; class Alphaproteobacteria; order Rhizobiales; family Devosiaceae; genus Devosia. Next base: position 325,747 of record NZ_LMHK01000003.1, read on the forward strand.
CTCAGCGAATATTCCGCCTTGTCGTCGAGGGCCGATGTCAGGCCCTTGAGGTCGAAAATATCTGGCTCGGTTGCACTCATGACTAACCCCTGCTTCCCGCCCTACAAGACCCAGAATTTTCAGGCGAGAGGCAGGGTTCCTGCCATTCGCAACAGGCCTGACGCTAGGCGCTACGGAGATACTCCAAGATAACATCATAAGGGCAAAGGCTTAAACGTGTGTTGCCATGTGTTCGTGCATTTGGATGGAGGGCGTTAACTAAGTCTTAAACAATCTTAACAGTCCGTTAAACTTTTCTTAAAATTGTGCTAAAACCCTGACTGCGGCGTCGCCAGTAGCGGCGCGACCATGGCGGGGTTGTTATGCAGTCTGAGTTTGCGTTCTTGGTACACCCGAGAAATACGCTGCGTGCAGATATGGGTATACTGTTCGGTAAGCCGTTCTCGCTGGTTCCTGAAGTCATCTGGCGAAGTGCGTTGAAGCATCTTCCGGTTCCCCCGATGGTGACCGGAAAAATGTCCCGGGTTGATCTGCCCGGAAAGATCGTCGGCCGGATCATTACTGTTCCTCTGACGCCGACGCAGTTGCTTACATTGCCGCGATCGCAGGTGCAGGGTCGCATTTCTGCGGCGATCGACAAGGCGCGCGATCTCGGCGCCTCCGTTGTGGGGCTGGGCGCGCTGACCGCGCCTGCTTCGGTTGGCGGCAGGGCCTTTGCCAAGCGCAGGGATATCGGCGTGACCAATGGCAATGCCTTTACCGCCGCCATGACGCTGCAGGCCATTGAAAAACTGATGGGCTCGCTTGGCCGCGACCCGCTGATCGCCATTGTCGGCGCGACCGGCAGCGTGGGCTCTTGCCTGACCCGGCTTTATGCCCGCCAGCATCCCGGCCGGCTCTTGCTCGTGGCGCGCAATGAGAAGCGCCTTGAAGCGCTGGCCGCAGATGTGCGCCGCGAGGGTGTCGAGGCCAGAGTTAGCGTGGATATGGCGGATGTCGCCGAGGCCGATCTCGTTGTGCTGCTGACCTCTTCTCCCGATGCCTTGCTCCGCAGCGAGCACCTCAAGCGCGGCGCTATCGTTCTCGACGACACCGTGCCGCGCAATACCGACGAGCGCCTGTTGACCGAACGCCCTGACGTTCTCATCGTCGATGGCGGCCTTGTCGAAATTCCCGGCTTTGATCTGCGCGGTTCCATCGCCCTCGCTCCCAAGCTGGCCTATGCATGCCTTGCAGAAACCATGCTGCTGGCCCTCTCCGGCCATCAGGGGCATTTCTGCATGGGTGACGCTCAGCTCGATCAGGCAGAGCACATTCTAAAGCTCGCCAAAGAGCACGAGCATCTCGGCTTCCATCTCGCCCCTTTCCGGTCTTTCGGAAAACTGATCGAGGGCGGGCCGTCCCACACATTTGCAACGCCGGCAGAGGAGCAGGTCATATGCGCCGCATAGTCATCCTTGGCGGCGGCTATGCTGGCCTCCACGCCTTTTCCGTTCTGCGTTCCCGTCTTGGCTCGCTTGTGGCGCGCGGCGAGGTCGAACTGACGCTCGTGTCGCGCGATGGGCACCACACCTATCATGGCTGGACAGGCGAAGTGCTGGCCGGCGATCTCGCAGTCGGCAGCACGCTGACCCCGATCGGGCCGATCGTGGGCGATAGCTTCGTGGAGGGCGAGGTCGTTTCGGCTGACCTTCCCGGCCGCACGCTGACTGTCCAGAGCGCTGGCGCAATGCGGGAACTCAAGTTCGAGCACCTCGTCATCGCTGCCGGATCAGTCGATCCGTTTGATCGCATTCCCGGCCTTGCCGAAAATGGCTGGTGCGTGAAGAATTCGAGGGACATGCAGAAGCTGGTTGGCGAGCTCGAAAGCCGTGACGCCTCAGCGCAGGAAACGCGCAATGTGGTGGTGGTTGGCGGTGGGCTGGCCGGCGTCGAGACCGCTTCGGCCCTCGCTGCCCGCTACGGCCGCGCCGGCTCGGCCAAGGTCAATGTGCACCTGGTGTCATCCAGCGAAAAACTGCTGCCCTCGCTGCGCCCCGACTTCGACCATATCGCCGAGACGGCGGAACGCCAGCTCGTCAGTCAGGGTGTGCAGATCCATCAGGGCGTGCGTGTCTCGCGCATCGACAGGGATCACGTCGAGCTTGCCAATGGCAGGACAGTTGCTTCCGACCTGTCGGTCGTGGCCGCCGGGGTGAGCTTCAGCGTTCTGCCCGGTACCGAATCTCTGCCGCGCAACGCCGCGGGCCAGATCATCGCCAGTGACGACCTGCGCGTCCGCGGCAGCCACAATATCTGGGTCGCCGGCGATATCGCCGCCGTGCCGCATCCGGGCACTGGCGAGCCTTGCCCGGCCAACGCTCTCTTTGCCATGAAGCAGGGCGATTGCGTGGGGCGTAATATTTCCCGCGCGATCAAGGGTCAGTCCGTCAAGGGCTTCAATTTCCGCGGTCTCGGGCAGGCGGCTGGTCTTGCCGGCCGGCGCGGCATTACCGAACTTTGGGGCATGCAGTTCACCGGACGTCTCGCCTGGGTGATCCGCGTGCTGTTCTTCGCCTGGTTCATGCCGTCGCGTCGCGGTGCGCTCTCGGTTCTTTCCCACCTATCGGGGAATTTGTGGGGCGCGGCAGCCGGCCCCGTCGCCGGCACTCGTGCGGCTCCAGGCGCCGAACGTCCAGCAGCGGTGCCGAACCTCTCCGGTCCTTTCAGATAGGCTGCATGAGCGCGGTCTCACATTGAGGCCGCGCCCGAGCATACCTGAAACGCGGTCGAAGATTAACGTCAGCCATCACTGCCGTAGCGTAAAATATCAAACAAAATCAATGGATTAAAAATGGCGGAGAGAGAGGGATTCGAACCCTCGAGACGGTTCCCCGCCTACACACTTTCCAGGCGTGCGCCTTCGACCACTCGGCCATCTCTCCGCATCGCCTTTGCAACCCTGGAACCAGGTAGCGCACGGCCTTGTTATGCCGTTGCGAGCGTTGCGCAATATACTGATGAACGTCTCCGGCGCAAGTGTGAGTTTCGCCCTGTCCCGTATGTTTTTCGTGATCGGGCTGATCTCTTGTGAAACGGCCGGTGCACGTGGCAAAAGGAGGGGGTGCGGGGCGGTTTGGCGCTTCTGGGCACGGGACGGGTGAATGCGGATAGCCTTGCGAATTGTCGGCACCTGGCTGATTGGCCTGGCGCTGGTCTTGCTTGTCATTGATGGCACCAAATCGCTGGCGGCCAATGGCGTCGTCATGACGTCGCTGGGCGATATCTGGCTGCAAATTCATGCGCAAAGCCTTGATATCGTTCGAGAGTTTTTCCATGGCCGGTTTTTCGCCAATCTGCTCGACCGGGTTTTCGATGCCTTGCTGACCTATCCCGCCTTCGCGGTGATCGGGGTGCCGGGGGTGGTGCTGACGCTTTTGGGGCGCAAACCACGGCGTGAACGGTTCTTGCGGACCGAGGATATCTGACCTCAAACCGGCTGTTTGCGGTGCCCTTTCGTTAGCAGACTGTTAACATCGACCCTCACCTATCCCCCCATCATGCGACGCAAAGGTGTCGAAACCTTCGTCGGGGCGTTTCTCGCTGTGACGTGGCGCGACGATTCGGTCGGCAAAACTCAGTAGGACGCTGCGCCAGCAATTGGGACTGGACCATCTCCCCCTCGATGCGCCAATTTAGGCGGGGCCGGGGCGGGAGGAGAAAATGGCGGATGAAAGACTATTGCAGGGGCTAGGACAGGTGTCGCGCCAGGTGCGGGACATCGAGGCCTCGACGGCGTGGTATCGCGACGTTCTGGGGCTGGCGCATCTCTATCAGTTCGGCGCCCTGAGCTTTTTCGATTGCGGCGGATTGCGGCTCTATCTGCAGGAAAGCGCCGAGGCGGGACCGGAATCGGTTCTCTATTTTCGCGTTGGCGATATAGGGGCGGCCCACGAAGCGCTTTCGGCGCGCGGGGTGGAGTTTATGGAAGTGCCACGCCTCATTCACCGGCATGAAGACGGGATGGAGGAGTGGATGGGTTTTTTTAAGGATCTCGAAGGCAGGCCGCTGGCGCTGATGGCGCAGAAGCGGGGGTGAGGGCGAAAAACAAACTCGGTTGTCACCCCGGCTTTAAGCCGGGGCCCATCTTGAGATCTCAGGATGGGTCCCGGCCTTCGCCGGGATGACATCCGGTGGGTGGGTTGGCCCTTCAGCAGGAGGCGTCGCAGCTGATTGGCAAAACGCTTACCGCCCGAGCTTGCCATCCACGAGGGAAGTGCCGAGTGGGGCAGGGCGGGTGACGGGGGTGGTGATCTCGACGGCCTGGCCGGTGCGCGAGGAGGTTTCGAAGGCTTCCATGACTTCGAGGACGTGGAGGGCCAGGTCGCCATTGCAGCGGTGCGGGCGGTTTTCGACAATGGCATGCGCCATATCGGCAAGGCCGATGGAACGGTAATTGCCGTCGGCATAGGGCTGGTCGGTATCGACGTTTTCCCATGCGCCGCCCTTTTTGAAGATCTCGACCTGGCCCCCAAAGTTGTTGGGATCGGGAACGATCAGGGTGGCGTCGGTGCCGTAGATTTCGAGCGGCACGTGCTTGTGGCCGGCCACGTCAAAGCTCATGGAAACCTGCACCAGCGCGCCATTGGCAAAGACCAGAGTGCCCGAGACATGGGTCGGGACATGAACCGGGATCACCTCGCCATTGCGCGCTTCCGAGGTGATGGTGCGCGTATCGCGCAGCATGGTGCCAAAACCGGAAACTTTCGCGATGGGACCGAGCAGGTTAACGAGGTCGGTGATGTAATAGGGACCCATATCGAGCATGGGGCCGCCGCCGGCTTCATAATAGAAGGCCGGATTGGGATGCCAGCGCTCGTGGCCGGGGCACATGAAATAGGCAGTGCCGCCGACGGCCTGGCCGAGTTGGCCTTCGTCAACGATGCGGCGGGCGGTCTGGTGCGAACCGCCAAGGAAGGTGTCCGGCGCCGAACCGACGCGGAGGTTCTTGGCGCGGGCGGCTTCGATCAGTTTCTTGCCTTCGGCAAAGACCACGCCGAGCGGCTTTTCCGAATAGACATGCTTGCCCGCGGCAATGGCGCGGAGGCCCACCTCGACATGGGCCTTGGGAATGGTGAGGTTGAGGATGATCTCGATTGCGGGGTCGGCAAAGATCTCGTCCATGCTGACCGCCTTGACGCCGAACTCGGCGGCGCGCGCCGCAGCTGTGGCCGGATTGAGGTCGGCGACAGCCCTGATGTCGAGAACCGGAAAGCTCTGCGCCGCCTTCAGATAGGCCGCCGAAATATTACCCAAACCAACGATGCCGATGCCGACCTTGCGCATCTTCTGCCTCCTCTTGCCGCGGAAATCGCCGCCGCCAAACACGCCTCGCCGCCTTGTATGGCAGCATCCCTATCTCGCTTTTGACATGTGCGCCGAGGTCAAGACAACGGCTAAGACGGGGCACGGCAAATATTGTCATCAGTATATTGACATACGTACCTCACGCGGACTTTACTGCGCCGATGAGGCGGTATCGAACGCCGTCCGGGCGTTGAGCGCATCCCATGGGCACCTGACCTGTTGGGAGTTTTCCGCTTTATCTTGATCTCTGGCCCCCAATCTGATGTTGTTTTCCTTCACAAGTCGTCCGCCTAAGGACGGATGAGGGGATATTTCCGTGTCGCAAGACGATTTGCCGTCCGCCGGGCGCAGCAAGCGCGGCGTGAAGCCTTCCGGCAAGCCGACGCTCAAGACCATTGCGCAGATGACGGGCCTTGCGGTGACCACCATTTCACGCGCGCTCAACAATGCGCCCGAACTGGCGCAGGAAACGCGCGACCGGGTGCAGCGCATCGCCGCCGAAATCGGCTACCTGCCGGACCGGGCGGCTTTGCGGCTCAAAACCGGCCGTACCAATGTGATTTCGCTGGTGCTCGAGCCCGACGAGCAGATTTACGGCTTTGGCACTTCGCTCGTGACCGGCATCACCGAATCACTGCGCGACACGTCCTATCATCTCGTCATCACGCCGCTGTTCCGCAATGTGCAGCCAATCGAGCCGATCCGGCACATCGTGCGTAATCGCATGGCCGACGGCGTGATCTTTTCCAAGGCGGAAACCTTCGACGAGCGCATCCGCTTTCTCCTCGACAATGACTTTCCCTTTGTCAGCCATGGCCGCAGCCATTGGCCGGAATTTCATCCCTTCGTCGATTTCGACAATGAGGACTACGCCTATCACGCGACGCTCCGCCTCGCGGCGCAGGGCTGCAAGAAGGTCTCCATCGTCTTGCCCGACAGCGCGCTGACCTATACCGAGCACCTCAAGGCCGGCATCGAGCGCGGCGCCCGCCAAACCGGCATTGCCTATGAGTTTGCCGCCGACGTGAACCTCAGCAGCCCCACCGACGCCATTCGCAACTATGTCATCAAGCGCTCCAAGCGCCCCGATGGTCCGGATGGCTATATCTGTGCCTCGGAAGTTTCCGCGCTCGCCATTCTCGGCGGCCTGGCCGAGGCAGGGCATGTGGTTGGGCGCACCGCGCATGTGGTGACCAAGCAGTCCTCTTCCATGTTCATGCAGTTCCAGCCGGCGGCCGAAACGGTGGCCGAGGATTTCGTGGAAGCCGGGCGGCGCCTCGGACAGATCGTGTTGCGCCGCATTGCCGGGGAGAGCGAGGGGCTTTCCCATGTGACGCGGCCCGATTTCCACTGGTCGGAACCCGTCGCGTCCTGACTTTGTGAGCCAGCATCGCGTTGGGGCAAAAAAATCGTGTTCCGCCGCTTGCCGTGCGGAAGTGACTGAGATCAGACGAAAAAATTCGCAAATCGCGACTTCGTGAGCGTGGCAGCAGCAAAGGTTCGACTGGGCACTGCCACAATCGGGGCGAAATAAAGGCAGGGCCTACCGGGCGCCCATGCGCCGCTGCACTGCATAAAATTGCTGGGAATTCGACGTTTCCGCTCCGCCGCACAGTAGCGGCCTTAATGAATCAATCAGTATTGCCGGGCGCAGGACTCTGAATCGTTCAAGAGTCTATTTGCCACGATTCCGCCCTCCTCGGGTTGGACTCAGAATCGTGCGGCGAGATACTCTTTCAAAGAGACTGTATTTACTGAGGCGTTATACTAACGAGTGACGATCGAGACTAGTAAAAAACCTATGTCTGTAACCAATGATTAAGCCATTTAAGGAATGATCATATTCAGGCCGGATAAGAATACGGCTGCAGACATCGTCAATTCATTATCCAGACGGGTGCGCCGCCGCCTGAATACTTTGCACCGTTCACCGGTTGTTAACTAGTCCAAGCCTGAGAGCATTATGACATCGCTGATACATTTTCCGACCAGGTCGCTGCCATGACCGGGAGCAGCACTTTCACGCTCGTTTTGACCGGCGACGTCTCCATCAAGTCCGCCCAGGACATGCTTGGCCGCCTCAAGGAGGCAGTTACCGCGCATCCCGCGATCGCCCTCGACACCAGGGACATCGCCCAGGCCGATGTGAGCACCGTCCAGACGCTGCTGTCGGCGCGGGCCAAGGCCGAGGCTCTGGGCAAATCACTGACATTGAAGGGGCCGCCGGGCCCAAAATTGCAGGCTGTTCTCGAGGGTGCGGGGTTCCTCGACCCCGCCCAGCCCACGGCCCGCTTCTGGACCGAACACATCTAACGCTACGGGACGCGACGGCATGACCAAGACAATCCTCACCATCGATGACTCCGCCTCCATCCGCCAGATGGTAGCCATGACCCTGACTGCCGCCGGCCTCGATGTGATCGAAGCCGTCAACGGCCAGGACGGCTATGACAAGGCCACCAGCAATACGGTCCATGCCGTCATCACCGACCTCAATATGCCGGTTCTCAACGGCATCGAATTCATCCGCAAATATCGCCAGCACCCCGCCAGCAAGGGCATCCCGATCATCCTCTTGACCACCGAGTCCGACGAGGAACTCAAGCGTCAGGCCAAGGAAGCGGGCGCCACCGGCTGGATCGTCAAGCCGTTCAAGCAGGACCAGTTGCTGGCCGTTATCAAGAAGGTCACCGGGGCATGAACATTTCCGATCCGAGCGAGACATTCCGCCAGGAGGCGCGCGAGCTGCTCGATCAGCTCGAGGCCGGCCTGCTCGATCTCGAGCAAGACCCCTCCAATGACGATCTGATCAATTCCACCTTCCGGGCCCTCCATACCATCAAGGGTTCGGGGGCCATGTTCGGCTTTACGGCTGTCGCCGAATTCGTCCACGAATTCGAGACGGCCTTTGACCGTGTGCGCAAGGGCCAGAGCAAGGCCAATACCGCTCTTATTGGCGTGGCGCTCGACGCCAAGGACCATATTCACCTGCTGATCGAGAACCCGGATGCGCCTATCGATGGCGGCGCCGAGATTCTCGTGCAGCTGCGCGCCATCGTTGATGGTGCGGCCGTGGACGGTCACGGTGAAGCAGCGCCGGCGCCTGCGGTGGTGGCTGCGGAACCGGCAAAGCCGGCTGACACGGGCGCAAAGCGCTGGCGGCTGACCTTCTATCTGCCGAACGATGCGCTGATCTACGGCACCAATCCCGAACTGCTGCTCAAGGAACTGGCCGGAATTGGCCCGACAACGGTCCTGGCGCTGACCGATCGCATTCCCGATCTCGACATCATCGATCCCGAGGTCAGCTATATCGGCTGGCAGGTCGATATCGAGACGTCTGAGGACCCGACAGCGGCGATCGACGATGTCTTCCTGTTCCTGCGCGACAATATGGAACTGACGCTGGCCGCGGTGACGGCGGATGCCGTCGCCCCGCTGACGGCAGGTGCCGTCGCCCCGGTGATTGAAGCTGTGGCGGCGCCGGTTGTTATGGCACCGGCCGACGATGCCATGCCCGAGGCGCCCTTCGTGCCAGAGCCGCCGGTTGCCAAGAAAGCCAAGAAAGCCAAGGCCGAAAAGGCTGAGGCGGAAAAGCCCGCTGCGACCTCCCTGCGCGTGCCGGCCGAACGGCTCGACGAGCTGATGGACCGCGTTGGCGAACTGGTGATTGCCCAGGCGCGCCTCAGCCAGATCGCCAATTCATCGTCCGACACGGCATTGAAGACCATTGCCGAGGAACTGGAGCGCCTGTCTTCGGGCCTGCGCGACACCACCATGGGCATCCGCATGGTGCCGATCGGGACGATTTTTTCGCGCTTCCGGCGCCTTGTGCATGATCTGTCCGGCGAGCTTGGCAAGCAGATCGAGTTCATCACCACAGGCGAAGAAACCGAACTCGACAAGACCGTGATCGAGCGCCTGGCCGACCCCCTGGTGCACCTCATTCGCAACTCGGTCGATCATGGCCTTGAAAGCGCGGACAAGCGCGTCGCGGCCGGCAAGGAGCCCAAGGGCACGGTGCGGCTCTCGGCGGTCTATTCGGGTGCCGAGGTTGCGATTTCGGTGATCGACGATGGCGCCGGCCTCAACCATGAGCGCATCCGCGCCAAGGCTGAAGAGAACGGGCTGATCACGCCCGATACCAAATTGACTGAGCAGGAACTCAACCACCTGATCTTTGCGCCGGGCTTTTCGACCGCCAGCGAAGTCACCTCGCTTTCCGGCCGTGGCGTCGGCATGGATGTGGTCAAGCGCACCATTGACGGGCTGCGCGGCACGATCGATGTGGCGACGACGCCGGGCAAGGGCTCGGTGTTTACCCTGCGCCTGCCGCTGACCCTCGCCATTATCGATGGCATGCTGATCCGGGTCGGGGATGGCCGCTACACCATCCCGCTCGCGGCGGTGGAGGAATGCGTCGAGCTGCCCGCCGGCCTCGAAGCGTCCGCCAAGGGCCGCAACTTCCTCGATATCCGCGGTTCGCTCGTGCCCTACCTGCGGCTGCGCGAAGTTTTTGGCCTCAAGGGCGAGGGCGATGCGCATGAAAAAGTCGTCATCGTCTCCTCGGGCGAAGGCCGCGTCGGGCTCGTGGTCGACCAGATCATCGGCAACAATCAGACGGTGATCAAGCAGCTCTCAAAACTGCATTCGGGCATCAAATCCTTCTCGGGCGCCACCATTCTCGGTGACGGCACCGTGGCGCTGATCCTTGATACCGCCCACCTCGTGGCCTCCGGCCAGTCTTATGTCGAACGTAATCTCGGGAGGGCCGCATGAGCGAGAACCAGGACTATATGACGGCCCTGACCATCCGGCTCGAAGACGAGCTCTTTGCGGTCGAGGCAAGCCGGGTGCGCGAAATTCTCGATCTCGTGCCGATCACCGAAGTGCCGAGTGCGCGGGCATTCGTCGGCGGGCTGATCAATGTGCGTGGCCGCGTCGTGCCGCTGGCCGATCTGCGGGTCATGTTCTGCATGGAACGGCCCGAGCCCGACGAGGATACGCGCATCGTCGTCATGGAAGTTGATATCGACGGCGAGCCCACCATTGCCGGCATTCTCGCCGACAAGGTGCACGATGTCACCGATATCGAAACCGCCTCGATCGAAGAGGCACCAAAGGTCGGCATGCGCTGGCGCCCCGAATTCGTCAAGGGCATCGGCAAGCGCAATGGCGGCTTCATCATCATCCCCGACATGGAGCGGATTTTCGAAACATCGGGCGGCAGAAGTCCGTCCGCGGCAGCATCAGAAGAAAGGCCTGCATCGTGAGATTGACCATCAAGACCAAACTCGCCGCGACTTTCGTGGTCGTGGTTGCCATGTCAGCCATCGGCATGTTCATGGGCATACAGAACCTCGCCGCGCTGAGCGGCTCCATGGAAGCCATGGTCGAGGGTAATGTCCAGCGCATCCAGATTGCCGCCGATATCAATGCCCGCACCTTGCGCGTCGCCCGGGACGAAAAGAACCTGATCCTGGCCTCGGACGAAACCGCGTTTGAGCAGTTTTCCGGCCAGATCGATACCGAAAAGACCGCCATAACCGCCCAGCTGACCCAGCTGCGCGACCTCTCGAGCGCCGAGGGCAAGCAGAAGGTCGAGGCTTTCCTTGAGGCCTGGAACGGCTATCTGGTCCAGCACGGCGAAGTCCACCGCCTTGCGAGCCTCAATTCCGATATCGTGGCGGGCGAGCGCATCAGCGCTGCCGGTGCTTTGCAACAGGACGCGCTCAACGGCCTTGAAGCCATCGAACGGCGTCTTGAAGCCGCGCTGTCGAGCGGCCAGGGCACGGATTTCGGCACCTATGCCGCGCTCAAGGCGCTGGACGCGCAGATGCTCGTCATCTCGCGCGATATCCGCAATGTCATTCTGAGCATGAACGATCCGGCGGATCAGGCCGTCTATGACGGTGAACTGGCCCAGAGCAAGGCCGCCCTGCTCGCCGCAATCGAGAACGTCTCCAAGGCGCTGCCCGCCAGCGACCGCGCGGCGTTCGCCGCCTATCAGCAAAAGGTAACGGCCTGGCTGAGCGGCGTCGAAGCGGCGGAAGTGGCGGCCCTCGAAAATGGCGATCACAAGGCAGCCGAACTGGCCAATGGCGCCGCCCGCGAGGCACGCCTGGTCTCGGTGGACGCCCTCAATGCCATCATCGAGCTCAATGACACGCAGATGCGGCAAGCCAATGCCGATGCCGATGCACTTTACGAGCAGAGTCGCATGCTGCTGATCGCCCTGTTGGTCGGCTCGGCTGTGATCGCCGCTATCGCCGCCACCTGGATCGTCCTGTCGATTTCGCGGTCATTGTCGAGTGCCGTGTCGCTGGCCAATGAGGTCGCCGGCGGCGATCTCAATGCCACCGTCTCGATCAAGGGAGACGACGAAGTCGGCGACCTGATCAAGGCGCTCAACGCCATGACCGCAAAACTGCGCGAAGTGGTTGCCGAAGTGACCGCTGCGACCCGCAACGTCGCCGCGGGCAGCCAGGAAATGTCGGCCACGGCCGAACAGCTGAGCCAGGGCGCCACCGAACAGGCGTCGTCCACGGAAGAAGCTTCCGCTTCGATGGAAGAAATGGCGTCCACGATCAAGCAGTCGGCAGACAATGCTTCTCAGACCGAAAAGATCGCGCGCCAGTCCGCTGCCGATGCGATCGCCTCGGGCGAAGCCGTCAATAACGCCGTCTCGGCCATGCAGACGATCGCTGAAAAGATTATGGTGGTGCAGGAAATCGCCCGCCAGACCGATCTCCTCGCGCTCAACGCCGCGGTGGAAGCGGCTCGTGCCGGTGAACATGGCCGCGGTTTTGCGGTGGTGGCGTCCGAGGTGAGAAAACTTGCCGAACGCAGCCAGGCTGCGGCGGCGGAAATCTCGACGCTCTCCGGCACGACCGTGAAGGCCGCGCAATCGGCGGGCGAAATGCTCGGTAAACTGGTGCCCGATATTCAGCGCACGGCCGAACTGGTGGAAGAAATCTCCGCCGGCAGTCGCGAGCAGAACGCCGGTGCCGCCCAGATCAACACCGCCATCCAGCAGCTCGACAAGGTGACCCAGCAGAACACCTCTGCGGCCGAGGAAATGTCCTCGACGGCGGAAGAACTGGCGAGCCAGGCCGAGCAGCTTCAGGCCGCGATCAGCTACTTCCGGCTCGACGCCACCTCGGCGGCCGCCCTCCATGCCGCGCCGCCGGCCAAGAAGGCAAAGCGCGATCTGCGCTCGGCCGTCATGGCCTCGGCCCCGCACATGAGCAAGACACCTGCCCGCGCCAAGGCCAATTCAGGCGGGTTCGATCTCAATCTTGAAGGGGCTTCGGACGACCTCGACGACGAGTTCTCTCGTCGCGGCGCCGCCTGAAACTAATACCTGAACCACGGATGTCGCGGTGGACGACGCGGCATCCCACGACGATCGCTGGAAGGCGACGCAATATCGATCTGCCTAGAAGGGGCGCTATACTATGAGAATAACCATCAAGGCCAAGCTGGCGGCGACCTTCGCGGTAGTCGTGGCACTTTCGGCCGGTAGCATGCTGATCGCGATTCAGAACCTCGGCCAGCTCAATGCCTCGCTCGAAACCATCGTCAACACCCGTGCAGCCAACTCCATGTCCATGTCCGAGTTGCAAGCCAGCATGGAGGCCATGGGGTCGCGTACCCGCGCTCTGATCCTGACCGACGATCCCGCCGAAGTCGCCAATTATGTCGCGCTGGTGGAAGAAAGCCACGCCGAGGCCATCGACGACATCAACACCTTGCGCGGCAATGTCACCGATGCCGCGGAAATTGCCGACCTCAACCTCTTCATCGCCAAGTTCGATGAATATTGGAGTGCGGTGAAGGACGCGGAAGAGCCCGCCCAGATCAATAGCGACACGCAGGCGCTGGCGATTAGCCGCAGCGAAGGCAGCGGCGCTCTGGGCAAGGTCGAAGACAGCATGGGCGCGCTCAAGAAGGTCCTCGCCAACCGCGTCGCGAGCGGGGATGTGCCGGTATTCTCCGCCTATCAGCAGGCCTCGGACATGTTCCTCACCATGACGGACATCTTCCGCCAGCAGCGCAATATCCTGCTCGCCTCCTCTGACCCGCAATTGCAGGAACAATGGCACGCCGACTATCTCGAGGGCCTTGCCTCCATCGCCCAACAGATGCCGGTCCTTGCCCGCTCGATTCCGGCCAGCGAGACCACGCTCCTCAACACGGCCGAGGCCGCCTATGGTGAAATGGTCGCGGCCATGGACAAGGCCGTGGCCATGAGCATGACCCGCGCCGACCTTCTCGCGGCGAGCCGTGTCGATGCGGCCAATACGGTCCGCATCGAGGCGACTGCCATGCTGCAGGCCATGATCGATCATAACCGTGCGCTTCTCACCGGAGCAGCGACCGAAGCTGATGCAACCTATCAGAACAGCATGGTCCTGCTGATCGGCCTCTTGATCGGTTCGGCTGTGATCGCCGGTATTGCCGCCACCTGGATCGTCATGGGCATCAGCCGTGGCCTCAATCGCGTCAAGCAGGTCGTCAACGGCGTTGCTATCGGCGATCTCGATCAGCGCGTCGACATCAAGAGCGATGACGAAATCAAGGATCTCGTCGACACCGTCAATGTCATGACCGACAATCTGCGCGCTTCGGCAGCAGTCGTTGATCAGGTGGCCTATGGCGACCTTTCGGCCAAGCCCAAGGTATTGTCCGACAAGGACGTGCTCGGGCTTGCCATGCAGCGCATGGTCGAAGGGCTCAGCGCCTCGGCCACGGTTGCCGAAAAGATCGCCGCCGGCGACCTCACCGTCGAACCGCGCCGCCTTTCGGACAAGGATACCTTGGGTATTGCGCTCGAGCAGATGGTCGAAAAACTGCGCGACGTGATTGCCGATGCCATTACCTCGGCCAACAATGTTTCGGCCGGCGCCCAGGAAATGTCGGCCACGGCCGAACAGCTGAGCCAGGGCGCCACCGAACAGGCATCCTCGACCGAAGAAGCCTCCGCTTCGATGGAAGAAATGGCCTCCACCATCAAGCAGTCGGCCGACAATGCGAGCCAGACCGAAAAGATCGCGCGCCAGTCCGCTGCCGATGCGATTGCCTCGGGCGAAGCGGTCAATAATGCCGTTGCTGCCATGGAAACCATCGCGCAGAAAATCATGGTCGTGCAGGAAATCGCCCGCCAGACCGATCTCCTTGCGCTCAACGCCGCGGTGGAAGCCGCTCGTGCCGGCGAACATGGTCGCGGATTTGCCGTCGTGGCTTCGGAAGTTCGCAAGCTTGCAGAACGCTCGCAGGCTGCTGCTGCCGAAATTTCGACCCTCTCCGGCACAACGGTGAAGGCCGCGCAGTCGGCGGGCGAAATGCTTTCGAAACTGGTGCCCGATATCCAGCGCACGGCGGAACTGGTGGAAGAAATCTCCGCCGGCAGCCGCGAGCAGAATGTTGGCGCGGCCCAGATCAATACCGCCATCCAGCAGCTCGACAAGGTGACCCAGCAGAACACCTCGGCGGCCGAGGAAATGTCCTCGACCTCCGAAGAGCTGGCGAGCCAGGCCGATCAGTTGCAGGCAGCGATCAGCTACTTCCGCCTCAATGCGACGGCAACGGCTGCGGCCCGCAAGCCCGCACTCAAGCGCGATATTCGCGCCGCTGTTGCCGCCTCCGCTCCGCACATGAGCGCTTCGGCCAGCCGTTCCAAGGCGGGTGGCGGTGGTTTCGACCTCGAACTCGACGGCGCTTCGGACGATCTCGACAGCGAGTTCTCCCGCGCCGGCGCAGCGTAACGGCACTGAGGGATAGAAGTCCTTCGCGTCCTTTGCCGATACGCAACGCTTCAAATTGGGGGCCGGACTTGCGCCCGACCCCAAAGCAACCCGCCGGCTTTGCCGGTAACAAGATGAGTAAGGGACGCAGGAGCGTCTTCGGACAAGGACGATCTCGAATGAGATTCACTATCAAATTGAAACTTGGCCTGGCCTTTGCCGCGGTCATTCTGATTTCGGGCCTGATGACGGCCTTCTCGATCTCCAATCTCGGATCGCTCAACGATGCGATCACCCGGCTTGTCGATGGTCCGGCGGCCAATCTGCGGGAATCGAACGACCTCGCCAATGCGGTGCTGCTGGCCACCCGCGCCGAGAAGAATCTCATCATGAACGGCAATGCCTCGGAAATTGCCGGCTATGTCGATACCGTCCTGACCAATCGCGGCGAAATCGAGCCCCTGCTTGCCAATCTCGAGCAGGACACCGATCCCACGATCCGCGAAAAAGCGTCGGCCTTCCGTCAGCTGCTGCCGCGCTGGATCTCGCTGCAGGACCAGATCCTCAATCTGGGCAAGCAGAACACCACCGAATCCAATGCGCGCGCTGCCGCCCTTTCCATGGGCGAGGGGGCCGAGGTCAATAATGCCATGATCGGGCTGCTCGACGACCTCAATGGTCTCGTCACCGAAGACATGGCCGTGATGGATCAGGAAACCAACGTTCAGTACGAAAACTCGCGCAGCATGCTGTTTGCGGCCACCGGCCTGACGCTGGTGCTCTCGATCGCCGTGGCTGTCTGGATCTCCATGAGCATCAGCGCCGGTCTCCGCCGCGCCATCAGCCTCGCTGACGCCATCAGCATTGGCGATCTCAACCAGAAGATCGAACACAAGGCGAATGACGAAATCCGCGATCTCGCCAATTCGCTCACGGTCATGACCGACAACCTGCGCGCCTCGGCCACCATTGCCGACCAGATCGCCGGGGGCGACCTGACGGTCGAGCCCAAGCGGCTCTCGGAGAAGGATACGCTGGGCATGGCGCTCGAGCGCATGGTCGAAAAACTGCGCGAAGTGATCGCCGACGCCATTGCCTCGGCCAACAATGTTTCTGCCGGTGCTCAGGAAATGTCGGCCACGGCCGAACAGCTGAGCCAGGGCGCAACCGAACAGGCGTCCTCGACCGAAGAGGCGTCCGCTTCGATGGAAGAAATGGCCTCCACGATCAAGCAGTCCGCTGACAATGCCAGCCAGACCGAAAAGATCGCCCGACAGTCCGCTGCCGATGCCATCGCTTCGGGCCAGGCTGTGACCAATGCGGTCAGCGCCATGGAAACCATCGCTGAAAAGATCATGGTGGTGCAGGAAATCGCCCGCCAGACCGATCTCCTCGCTCTTAACGCAGCAGTGGAAGCGGCTCGTGCCGGCGAACATGGGCGCGGTTTTGCGGTGGTGGCGTCCGAGGTGAGAAAACTTGCTGAACGTTCGCAGGCTGCGGCGGCGGAAATCTCGACGCTGTCGGGGACGACTGTGAAGGCCGCGCAATCGGCCGGCGAAATGCTCGGCAAGCTCGTGCCTGATATTCAGCGCACGGCGGAACTGGTGGAAGAAATCTCCGCCGGCAGCCGCGAACAGAATGCCGGTGCCGCCCAGATCAACACCGCCATTCAGCAGCTCGACAAGGTGACCCAGCAAAACACCTCGGCGGCCGAGGAAATGTCGGCAACCGCGGAAGAACTGGCAAGCCAGTCCGAACAGCTCCAGACCGCGATCAGCTACTTCCGTCTCGGCACTGCCGCGACCGCCAAGCTGGCAGCGGCACCCAGGGCCAAGCGCGATTTCAAGGCCGCCGTCATGGCCTCGGCGCCGCACATGCACAAGGCGGCCGGCCGGACCAAGGCCAATGCCGGCGGCTTCGACCTGTCGCTCGATAGCGCTTCGGACGAAATCGACGAAGGCTTCACCCGTATCTCTGCCTGACAAGAGGGTACCATGGCTGACCACAATCAATATGTGACCCTGGGCGTGGCGGAGGAACTCTTCGCCGCCCCCGTCACCAAGGTGCAGGAAATCCTCGACATGCGCGTCATTTCGCGCCTGCCGCGGGCTCCGGACAATTTTCTCGGCATCATCGATGTGCGGGGGCAGGGCGTGCCGGTGCTCGACCTACGGCTGACGCTCGGCATGGAGCCCGCGGCGGACACCGAGACGACGCGCATCGTCGTGCTGTCGGTGAATAGTGCGGCGGGTCCGGTAACGCTGGGCCTTCGTGCCGACCGCGTTTTTGAGGTGACGGTGCTCGATAGCGAGACGCTCGATCCGCCGCCGAGCTTCAATGCGCGTTGGCAGGATCACTGCATCGAGGGCATCGGCCGGCGCAATGGCGCCTTCGTGACGGTGCTCGATCTCGACAAGCTCCTGGGTGAGGGGGCTATGGCCCTCTCGGCCGCCTGAACATTTCCGACCCGCGCTTTGTTTGGCGCGGGCCCCTCTCCCCCTGGAGACCAGTGTGGCTTTATTAGCGCGTGCCCCAATTGTTGAAACCGATGGCGAAGACCATCTCAGCCATACCGATTTTGCCAAGATTTCGGCGCTGATCGGGTCCGAGGCGGGCATCCGCCTGCCGCCAGCCAAGCGCCTGATGGTGGAAGGCCGGTTGCGCCGGCGCCTCCGCGCCTTGCAGATCGAAACCTTCGATAGCTATTGCGACTATGTTTTCCGCCGTGATGGGCTCAAGGCCGAATTGCCGTTTCTCATCAATGTGGTGACCACCAACAAGACGGACTTCTTCCGCGAGCCCGAGCATTTCGAATTGATGCGCTCGCGGATGGTGCCCGAACTGCTGGCGGCGCGGGATGGCGAGCGCAATCCGGTGCTTAAAATCTGGAGCGCCGCCTCTTCGACCGGGGCGGAGGCGTTTACCTGCGCCATGGTTCTGGCCGACATGGCCAAGGCACAGCGCAATTTCCGCTTCTCGATCCTTGGCACCGATATTTCGACCGATGTGCTCGATCACGGCCGGCGCGCGGTCTATCCCGCCGAACAGATCGTGCCCGTGCCCCAGTCGATGCAGGCGCAATATCTGATGTGGTCGCGCAAGGCCGGCCTGCGGCCCGATGTGCGCATCGTGCCTGAATTGCGGCGCCTCGTGCAGTTTCACCGGCTCAACCTGATGGATGAAAAATATCCCTTCGACCGGGATGTCGACATCATTCTCCTCAGGAATGTGCTGATCTATTTCGACAAGGCGGACCAGGCCAAGGTGATCAGCCGGCTCGTTGGCCACTTGCGGCCCGGCGGTTATCTACTTCTTGGTCATTCCGAGTCCATGATCGGCACGTCGATCCCCGTCCGGCAGGTTGCGCCGGCCGTCTTCCAGCGCGTGTGAGAGCTGACTAGTCATGAGTAAGATCCGCGTGCTGATCGTTGATGACAGCGCCTCGGTCCGCACTACGCTGAGCGAAATCATCGCCGCCGACCCTGACCTTGAGGTCATGGCGACGGCGGCCGACCCCTATGTAGCGGTCGAAAAAATCCGGCACGAAGTGCCCGACGTGATTTTCCTCGATGTGGAAATGCCGCGCATGGACGGCCTGACCTTTTTAAGAAAGATCATGTCGCAGCGCCCGATCCCGGTCGTTATCTGTTCGGGCCTCGCGCAAGCGGGCTCCGATACGCTGATGCAGTGCATGGAAGCCGGCGCCGTCGATGTCGTGACCAAGCCCCGCGTCGATACCGCCCAATTCCTGCAAGAGTCGCGCATGCGCATCTGCGACGCCGCCAAGGCGGCCGCGCATGCCAAGATGAAGGGCCTCAAAAAGGCCGCGCCCGAATTGAAGGTGGAAGCCAAGCTGACCGCCGACGCCGTGATGCCGCCGATTTCGGACACGCGCCGCGATAGCCTGATCGCGCGCCTGCCGGTGACCGAGCCGATCGTTGCGATCGGGGCTTCGACGGGCGGCACCGAGGCCCTGCGTCAGGTGCTGGAGGAATTGCCCGCAGGCAGTCCGGCCATTCTGATCGTCCAGCACATGCCCGAAAAATTCACCGGTGCCTTTGCCCGCCGGCTCGACACCACCTGCGCCATCACCGTCAAGGAAGCGGAAGATGGCGACCTGGTGATCCCAGGCCGGGCGCTGATCGCGCCGGGCAATGTGCATATGCAACTCGTGCGCAACGGCCCGCGCTATACGGTGAAAATCGTCGAGGGCCCGCATGTGTCGCGCCATCGGCCATCCGTCGACGTGCTGTTCCGCTCGACTGCGCAGGCGGCGGGGCGCAATGCGCTGGGCATGATCCTGACCGGCATGGGCGATGATGGCGCGCGCGGACTTCTCGAAATGCGGCAGATGGGTAGCCCGACCGTCGCCCAGGACGAAGAGAGCAGCGTCGTCTTCGGCATGCCCAAGGAAGCCATTCAGCGCGGCGCCGCCGTGCGCGTATTGCCCCTTTCTCGCATGGCGACGGAGATCGTCGCCTTTGCCCGTAACGCTCCAAAACCAACCGGAGGCATGGCATGACCAATAATAAGCCCCAAGCCAGGGACGTTTCCGCACTTTCCACGGCGCTCGCCAAGCCGCGCCAGGAGATCGAGGAGGCTTTCGTTTCCGTCGGTTCGCGCCTGTCCGAAGGCGCGGCCATGCTCAACAAGCTGACGCGGCAATTCGAAGCCCTGCCCGCCGCTTTGCAGGGTGAGGAGGTCAGCGAAGCCTCAAGCCAGTTGCGCGCCGTTGCCCGCACCGCGCTGCAGCTCACCGAGGATTTTGCCAAGGAAAAGGCCGACCTGACGCGTCTCGTGGAAGTGGTTTCTGCGGCCAATGGCCCGATCAGCGTCTTGCGCCGCACGGTCAAAATGATCGGCATCGTTTCGATCAATGCGCGGGTGACGGCGGCCGGCATCGTCGGCGATAGCGACGATTTCGAGGTGTTTACCACCGATATTTCGACGCTTTCGGATTCGGCGCGCACGACCATCCACGACTTCAGCACCGTCTATCGGCAATTGGTGAGCGAGGTTGATCAGGCGGCGAGCCAGCGCGATCGCTTTGATGCGGCCCATGCCCATACGCTGACCGAACTGGCGCATAATCTCGACGAGACGCTCGAAGCGCTTGACCGGCAGCGGCAATCGGCCGTTGAAAGCTCGGCCGAGACCGGTCGCGTGTCGCGCCAGATTGTCGGCCGGATCGGCAGCGCGGTCATGGCCTTGCAGGTGGGCGATTCCACCCGCCAGCGGCTCGAACATGTGGAAGCCGGGCTCGATTGCCTCGCCGAAATCGTCGGTGGCGATGAGGCTCTCAGTGTTGAGGCGCTGACCGCAATAAGCCTGCTCGAACAGGAACAATTGCGCGCCACGGCCGCCGACTTTGCCGGCGAAGTCGGTGAGGCCGAACAGGCGCTGCAGGCGCTGGCGAGCGACGCCGGCACCATCATGGCGCGCAGCCGCAACCTTTATGGCGATGGCGACAATGAAGCATCGGCCCTGACGGTGCTATCGGCGCAACTGCGCGTGGCAACGGAAATCCTGCGCGACTGCGAAATGGAACGCAGCAAGCTCGAAGCGGTGGCGGCGGCGGTGCAGCAGACCGTTTCGATCCTCTTGGGCCACGTCGCGGCTGTTCAGGATATCGAATCCAATATGCGGCTCGTGTCGCTCAACGCGGCGGTACGCTGCGCCCAACTGGGTCCGCGCGGCGCATCGCTGACGGTGATCGCTTCGCAACTGCGCGAACTGACGACGGAAACCGTGGTGGCGGCGGAAGCGGCCATGGCCCAGCTCGATGAAGCTTCGGCGCTCGCCGGTGCCTTTGGGGCGGCGGCAGGCGGGGACAATGCCGGCCAGATCGGGCGGCTCGAACAGCAGGCCAATCACGCCATGACGCTGCTGACCCGGCTCGACGAGGGCCTGTCGGCGGCCATGGAAAGCCTCAATGCCGATGGCCCCAAGGTCATCGGTCTGTTGCAGGCGGCGGCGCGGGGCATTGATGGCCAATCGCGCCTGGCCGAAAATATGGACGACATTGCGCTGCAAATTGCCGCGCTTTCGTTGGAAGCCATGCCGAACGAGCTGACGGCGGAACTGCTGCCGGTGCTCGAACGCCTGCGGAAGACGTATACGATGGAAGCGGAGCGGCAGATCCACACCCGGCTCTTCGGCGGCGCCAGCGCGGCGCCGGTGGAAGAACCGGCGAGTGACGATATGGATCTCGAAGCGCTGATGTTTTGAAAATGCAAAGGCTCGCGAAAGCGGGCCTTTTGTTTTGGGAGCGGTTGAAGAAAGGCCCCCTCACCCGCTCCGCGGCTTTGGTTGGGGCAGAATGGCGCCCCAAACTCGATTGTCATCCCGGCGAAGGCCGGGACCCATCTTGAGATCTCGGGATGGGCCCCGGCCTGCGCCGGGGTGACGTCCAGTGGGGGGGGGGAGCGTGTGTCCCGATGGTTCAGTGCCACGCCCCCGTGGTTCGAGGCTTTGCTCCGCAAAGCACCTCACCATGAGGGCTGCTGGGGCGTCGTGGCTTCGTATTGGGTATCGACCCGCTCAATATGTGCAGCGTGCACTTACCTTGCCCCAGTCCCCAAGGCGTCCCTCGACCAAATCGGCGCCAGCGAGCGGGGCGAGGACGCGGGAGCCGGTGATCACGGTCTGGCCGGCCTTGAGGGGGAAACCGCGGGCTTCGGCATGGGGGGCGAGCCAGACGAGGGCGGCCACGATGTCGTCCCAGGAGGCGCCGGTCGCCGTGTCCTTGGCGTTCTTGCCATCAAGGAGGAGCGACACGGGCAGGGCCGCAAGGGTCGCGCGAATGTCATTGCTCAGGGCTGGGCCGACGACGACGGCGCCATTGCTCTGGAGATCGCCGAGCTGCAGGTTCCGCGGCGTCGCATCGCGATCGGTGAAGGGATTGGCGATCATTTCGAGGGCGGGATTGACCGAGGCAATGGCGGCTTCGACTTCAAAACGATTGGGCGCGCCATAGAGATCAGCGCCGAGGAGGACGGCGACTTCGACTTCGGCGAGGAAATGGCGATGGGTTTTCGCATCGAGCGCGGCGCCATTGGCAAAGAAGCGGTTGGCGGGAATGGGCGCGCAGATCGGGTCGCCCTGGGCGCCGGCCATGATCTTCCAACCGCCCACGGGGCCGATGCCGGCAATGACGCTGTTTTGCATGGCATAGACGGCCGCCATATCGGCAGGAACCAGGGCTGCATCGACCGGGCCCACCAGCGGGCCGCCGTCATGGGCGGCGACTAGGGCTTTTACCAGGGTCTCTTGGCTGTCAGTCATTTTTGGTCCTGTCGAGTTTGGAAGTGGAAGTTTCGATCAGCGTGATCCCCGCTTCGGCGCAGAGTGTTCTGATCGAATCGTAGGGGCAGTGATCGGTGATGAACGTATGGGCCTGGGAAAGGTGGCCGATGCGCACCGGAGCGGTGCGAGCAAATTTGCTCGAATCCGACACGAGAATGACGTGGCGGGCATTGGCGATGATGGCCTGCGCGACCTTCACCTCGCGAAAATCGAAATCGAAAAGGGCGCCATCCGCATCGATGGCCGAAACGCCGATGACGGCGAAATCGACCTTGAACTGGCGGATGAAATCGACCGCTGCCTCGCCCACAATGCCGCCGTCTGACGAGCGCACGACGCCGCCCGCAATCACCACCTCCATGGTGGGAGCGACGCGCAGGCGATTGGCGACATTGATATTGTTGGTGATGACCATCAGGCCGCGATGCTCGGCCAGGGCCTGGCTGACGGCTTCGGTCGTGGTGCCGATATTGATGAAGAGCGAGGCATTGTTGGGGATCAGCGCGGCAGCGGCGCGGCCGATGGCCTGTTTTTCATCCGTGGCGATCTGGCGGCGGGCTTCATATTCGACATTTTCCACCCCCGAGGGGTGCATGGCCCCGCCATGGGTGCGTTTCAACGCGCCGCGGTCGCAGAGGAGATTGAGGTCCTTGCGGATGGTTTGCGGGGTGACGTCGAACGCCTCGACGAGCTGCTCCACCGTGACCCCGCCCTTTTTGCGGGCGAGTTCGACGATCTGAGCCTGTCGCATTTGAGGGTTCATTGGGAGCCGTTGCTTTCGGTTTTGAGTAAACGAAAGCGGCGGCGGGGGGAAGGGTGGTTTGGTGTGTGTGGCTCCACCCCCTCCCAGCCTCCCCCATCGAGGGGGAGGTGCAGGGCGGAGATTGTGAATAGATCGCGCGTCAAACGCGATGCGACACCTCCCCCTTGATGGGGGAGGATGGGAGGGAGTGACGGCAAGCGCGGGATTATTTTGCCAGCGCCGACCACTTCACTTGCGGCACAAACGCAAAATCGCGATCAAATGGAAAGCTTGGGCGCGGTGTGTGGTTGCGGGTGGTGCGTTCGACGAACTGGTCCACGACCCCGGGCGACAGGGCCATGATGCCGGGATTGGCGATGGGGCCAAGCTCGGGCGAGAGGTAGCCTGATTTCACCGCCACGATCTTTGCGCTGCGCGGATCGAGGCCGAGCCTGGTGAAGTCGGCGATATTGTGGAAGGGGCGGCGGCGGACGGTGAGGACGAGGTCCACGCCGCCGATGCGGACCACGGCTTCGCGGAAGAGAGGATTTTCGTGTTCGAGGAGGAAGACGACTTCCGCTGTCGTGTCGACCGGTGTCGAGGCGGTGTCGAGGCTGGCGCCGATATGGAGGGGAAGGGTGGCGCCGACGCCGGCGGCGTAGGCGGCTTCCGTCGCCGCCTTGTCGGCGATGCCGGCGAAAATGACACCTTGGGCATTGCGGGCGATGAGGGCTGCAAGCACTTCGGCGCGGTCGCCGACGCCGCCGCCGGTAGGGTTATCGCCGGATTCGGCGAGCACGACCGGGCTAGTAGTGCTGCCAATGGCGCGGGTGACGCATTCTTCGATGGAGCCGACCTCCATGCCGAAGACGAATTGTTCGCGCACGTTCCAATAGTCCTGGGCGAGCTTGGCTGCTGCTTTTTCCATCGCTGCCGTGTCGGTGCCGGTAATGACGGCGCAGGCGGTGGAGCGGGGTTCGTCGGCCCAGACATAGCCGACCTGGAAGCTCGCATCCCAGATGCCGGTTGGTTCTTCGATCTCGTGGAGCTGAGTGTAAAAGCTTTTCGCCGGCTCATCCTGGGTGGAGGTGCGCTCGCCGGGCAGGAGGACCGGGACGGGGGCCCAGGCGAGCTTTGGGCGGATGCCGGTGCGCAGGGCCCGGACCAGCATGGTCACGGCGCGGCGCATGGTGTCGGGTACGTCGATATGGGGCGCGGTGCGGTAGGTGGAAAAAATGTCGAGGCCATCGATGATTTTCTGGCTGACATTGCCGTGGAGATCGTAGCTACAGGCGATCACGACGTCGGCGCCGACGAGATCGCGGACGGAGGCGATGAAGTCGCCCTCGGCGTCGAACATATTTTCCACGAACATGGCGCCGTGCATGGCGAGATAGACGCCATCGAGTGGGAGCGCGGCCTTGATACCGGCGAGAATTTCGGCCTTCCATTTCTGGTAGAGCGCGTTTTCAACGGGACCGCCGGCAATGGCGCGGGCGTGGAGCACGGTGACGAACTCGGCCGGAAAATGCGTCAGGAAATCGAAATATTGGTCCTTGAGCATCGAGGGACCGCGCAAGACGCGGAAATCGGCCTCGCGGGCGATGACGGGATTATAGGTGCTGCATTCGGTATGCAGGCCAGCAACGGCAATGCGCATCAGAGCACTCCTGGAACGTCGGCTTCTGGATTGTGATTGGTTTTAACCGGGCGCGGGGTGAGGCGTCCGGTGAGGAAAAGGCTGATCAGGAGGAATGGCACGACGCAGGCGATGCCGAAGCGGATACCAAAATGTTCGGCGACAAAGCCGATCAGCGGCGGGCCGATGAGAAAGCCGGTCAGCGCGACGAAGGAGAGGACGGCGACATTGGCCGAGGCGGCGCGATCACCGATCCCGGCTGCGGCAGTGACGGCGAGCGGGAAGCCGACGGAC
Organism: Devosia sp. Root685; assembly: GCF_001427875.1. Taxonomy (GTDB): domain Bacteria; phylum Pseudomonadota; class Alphaproteobacteria; order Rhizobiales; family Devosiaceae; genus Devosia. Next base: position 350,819 of record NZ_LMHK01000003.1, read on the forward strand.
ACGCCGACGCCGATAATGCCGAAGCCGACGAGGGCCAGTTCGACGCCGGGAGCGAAATAGAGCAAAACACCGCCGAGAACGGCGAGGGCGCCGCAGATCCTAGCGGTGTTGACGGCGCCAAAGGTGCGCTTGAGGGTGTCGCCGCCAAAACGGCCGGCGGCGACCATGAAGGCAAAGAACGAATAGCCGAGACCGACAAGGCCGCCTTCGGCCGAGAGCGCGTCGCGGAGGAAGATGGCTGACCAATCGGCCATGGCGCCTTCGGTCATGGTGATGCCGAAGACGAAAAGACAGATGCCAATCAGGGCCGGGCTTGGCAGCGACCAGGCCGATTTTTGCGCCTGTCCCTCGGTGGGGGCGTCATGAAGTCTTGGCAGGGCAGAGCCAGTGATCATTGCAACCGGCAGCACCAGCGCTGCCAGCAGCGGCACGGCGATCTGGGGGGCGAGGCCGATTGCGGCAAAGCCTGAGCCGATGAGACTGCCCACCATGATGCCCAGCGACCAGCAGCCATGGGAGGTGTTCATGATCATCTTGCCGCTCGATTTTTCCACGAGATCGGCTTGGACGTTTAGGCCCAGTTCGACAAAGGAAATGGCGGAGCCGGCCAGCATCAGGGCGATGAAGAGCGCGATCGGGTGCGGTGCGAGGACCGGGAGGCTCGCGGCGATGGAATAAAACACAAAGCCCCAGATGATGGCGCTGCGGGCGCCGATTTTTGCCACCAGCGGCCCGGCAAAGGGCAGGGTGATAAGGGTGCCGCAGGGCATGCCGAGGAGGGCCAGCGCCAGCGCGGCGGGTCCGAGGCCGAGCCCGGCCTGGATTTCGGGAATGCGCGGCAGCCAGGAGCCGAAGGCCACGGGCTGGAGGAAGAAGACCAGCATGACGAGGCGCTGGGGGGAGAGGAAGGACATGGTGTCTGCCATTCAATGAATGTCGTCGCGGCACCCTCACCCGTCTCGGCCTTTGGCCGATCCACCCTCTCCCCGAGGGGGAGAGGAATAAGAGGAGATCGCCGGTTTATTCTTCTCCCTCTTGGGGAGAAGGTGGCCCGAAGGGCCGGATGAGGGGGCTAGCGGGACGTGGGCTTTCCCATTGGATAAGGCAGATACCCAACAAACCCGGTCAGCTTCCACTGGTCCGCAACCTTGCGGCAGAAGTAGAGCGTCTGCCAATTGAGGCGATCGACGCCGCCATTGGAGAGCTTGATCTCGCCGTTGAATTTCTTGTGGGCGATGGCGCGGTCGCCGGTGATCTCGATCTCGGTGAGGCTCGTCGCGCGGTGAATGCCGGCTTCGACGTCTTCGGCATAGGATTGCTTCTGACCCTCATGCGCCTGACGCAGCCATTCGGCGCTGTAGTCGGCGAGCGAGGGATAGCTGATGGTCCAGCCATCGGGATTGTCGTTCTTGTTGCCGTTGATGCCGACAAAATCCTCGGCGACGAAATCGCCTTCGACCATGGACCAATCGGCGGCCACATAGGCGGCGATGTCGCGCGGCACCAGCATGGTCCAGATATCGGAGCGGTCGGCATCATTGGGGAAGGGGTTGGTGGAAAGGCTCATGTCAGGGGTCTTTCGTGATCTCTTGCGCGGTCCGCTCCTCATTTTGGGCCGCGCGATGCACTCTGTATGAAATTTTCAGGCATGTCATCTCTGGTGACGCTCATGAAAGAGGCCACATGGATACCAATTGCGACATGCTGCGCGCTTTCCGGAGGCTTGTCCACACGGATTTTTTAGTCAAACCACTGCCAAACGCCTAGAAATACGGCAAATAGCCGCCCAAAAAGGCGCCATCGAAAAGTGGCTTAAATTGGTATTGTCAACACTCTGAATCTGTGTTGACATTGTGTCATAAAGACGCCTAGTCTTGAAAATCGTTTACAGAAATGCCGACTAATCCGGAAGAGATTGGCGGAAAACAGGGTATAGGGAATATGCGGGTAGGCATTATCGGCCTTGGCTATCGCTTGGCTTATCTGGCGCGGGTCTTTACCGCTGCCCGGAGTGATTTCGAGGTCGTCGGTTATGTCGATCCGGCCCCCGCGGGCCTTCCCTATACCAAGGAGCATGGCGTCTCCGTCGGCCAGCAATATGACAGCCTCGAAGCGCTGATCGACAACGGCAATCTCGACCTGCTTATGGTCGGGTCGCCCAATCACATGCATCTCGAGCATATCCGTATCGGCCTCGAGCGCGGCATGAAGCTGTTCGCCGAAAAGCCGGTCGTGACCTCGATCGAAGACACCATGGCCATTGCCGAACTGATCGGCAAATATGGCTCGGACAATGTCATGGTGGGCCTCGTGCTGCGCTATGCCCCGCTTTATGTTGATCTGCGCAAGGCGCAGGCCGAAGGCAAACTGGGCAATATCGCTTCGATCGAAGCCTCGGAAACCATTCCGCCCTATCATGGCGCCTTCTTCATGCGGGACTGGCGTCGCTACGGCAAATATTCGGGCAGTTTCATGCTCGAAAAGTGCTGCCACGATCTCGATCTTTATAATGGGGTCATGGGCTGCCGCCCGCGCTATGTCGCAAGTTTTGGCGGCCGCCGCAGTTTCACGCCTGAAAATGCCCCGCAGGTGTCGGGTATCAACGATCTTGAGGTCTATCACCGCAAGCCCTCAGGCTGGATGGGCACGGACAAGGTGTTCGACAGCGATGGCGACATCATCGATTTCCAGACCGCGCTCGTGCAGTACGAAAATGGCGCGGCGCTGACCTTCCACACCAATCTCAACGTGGCTGACGATTTCCGGCGCTTTGCCGTGATCGGCGCCAAGGGCATGGCGGAGGGCGATTTCGTCCGCAACTATTTCAAGGTCACCGATGCCCGCACCTCGGATCGGCTCGAAGACAAGACTTATGAGGTCAGTTCGCTCTCGAGCCATTATGGCGCCGACGAGCAGATGGCCGAGGATATTTTGAAGCATCTCATCGATGGCGCGCCGCTGCCGGTCTCGGTGGTCGATGCGCTTGAGGCCGGGCTTCTGGCACTCTCCATGGACGAGGCGATGCGCAACAAGTCCGTGGTCGACATGGCCCCCATCTGGCAGCGTTTCGATGCTGCCCTCGGACGACAGGGCTGAGGAGGATAAGCCGATGACCAGTACGCGTAGCGCCACCATCTTCGCCCTCGCCCTTCTGGCTCCGGCATTGATCTATATCCTGATCATTGTTGCCTATCCGCTCTTCGACACGATCCTTCTGAGCTTCACCAATGCCTCGCTCAAGGCGGGTTATGATTTTGTCGGCTGGGCCAATTACCAGCGCATTTTCGGTGTCGGCAATTTCACCGAGGTTATCCTCCGCACCATCATCTGGACCTTCTTCTCGGTCTCGCTGAAGATGGTCATCGGCATGGCCGGCGCGGTCCTCCTCAATGCCGCTATTCCCGGCCAGGCGCTGTTCCGCATTCTCACCATGCCGCCCTGGATCGTCCCCATGGCCATCGGCATCTATATGTGGAGCTGGATGTATAACGGCCAGTTCGGCATGATTTCCGGCCTGTTGCAGAATTTCGGCCTGGTCGGCGGCCCGGTTGCCTGGCTCGCCTATGGCCATACCGCTTTCTGGGCCACCATCGTCACCGACGTGTGGATTGGCGTCCCCATGGTGACCATCTATTTCCTCGCCGCCATGCAGTCGATCCCCAAGGATCTCTATGAGGCCGCCTGGACCGATGGCGCCGGCCGCGGCTATCGCTTCCGCCGCATCACCGTGCCGCTGATGGTGCCCGCCATCATCACCATGAGCCTGCTTTCGCTCATCGCCACGTTCAACTCTTTCGATATCATCTGGATCCTGACCCAGGGCGGCCCCTCGGGCTCGACCACCACCATGATCATCGACACCTACAAGACCGCCATGGGCAGCCGCAAATATGGCGAAGGCGCCGCGCGCGCCGTGGTGATCTGCATCTTCGTGTCGATCTTCTGCCTCGTCTACTTCCGTGCCGTCCGCAAGCTTCAGCAGGGAGAAGCCAAATGAGTTTTCACGACGCCAAGGCAACCCTTCCCCCCGGCGCCAATCCGCTGGCCGCCACTGCCAGCTCGGTCGCCACGCTCAGCAAACCCAAGACCAAGGCCCGTTCCACCAAGGCGATGATCGATCGCTACCAGTGGTACGAAATAACAGCGCTTTATGCGGGGATCGCGGTCTTCCTGTTCTTCGTGCTGTCGCCCTTCATCGAAGGGTTCCTGGTGTCATTGAAGCCGCTGGCCCAGCTCTTTTCGACGCCCTATAGCTTCATTCCCAAGACTTGGTCGTTCGACGCCTATGTCAATATGTGGACCTCGGTCCCCGCGCTTGGCCTTCACATCTTCAATTCCTTCTTCATCTCTTCGGTGGTGACGCTGATCGTCGTCATCATCGTGGTGCCGGCCGCCTATTCCTTCGCGCGCTTCAATTTTGTGGGCGCCGGGGCGCTCCTTGGCATGTTCCTCGCGGTCAACATGTTTTCGGGCGCCGTGCTGCTGATCCCGCTGTTCCGCCTGATGCGCGCCATGGGTCTGCTCAACACCTATTTCGCCATGATCGTGCCGGGCGCGGCTTTCCTGATCCCGTCCTCGATCTGGCTGTTGCGCACCTATATGCTGCGCATTCCGCGCGAGCTCGACGAGGCTGCCTGGGTCGATGGCGCCTCGCGTCTCTATACGCTGCGCCGGGTCATCCTGCCGCTCGCCATGCCTGGTATCGTCGTGGTCTCGATCATGACCTTCATCGGCGCCTATGCCCAACAGTTCATCTTTGCGCTGACCTTCAACTCCAAGACCGAATTCATGCCGCTGCCGGTGGGGCTCTTCGCCTTCTTCGGCAAGCAGGAAGTGGTCTGGAATGAATTGATGGCAGCCTCGTTCGTCGGAATCCTGCCGGTGATGATCGTGATCATTTTCCTGCAGCGCTATCTCGTCGCCGGCCTGACCGCCGGAGCCGTGAAGCAGTAGTGAGAAGGGTCCGAGGGGACCCAATTCAAGGGAGACTACAATGAACAAGACTATCGGTTTGATGGCCGTATCGATGCTGGCTTTAGCCAGTGCATCGACCGGTGCCTTCGCCCAGGACGTGAAGGAAATCTCCTTCATCAACTGCGGCGACGAGCTGACTGCAGGCTACGCTGAAACCTTCGCGGAATGGGAAGCTGCCAATCCCGGCTTCAAGGTCGTTCCCGAGATCGTCGGCTGGGGCCAGTGCCAGGACAAGGTGACGACGCTCGCCGCTGCCGGCACGCCCGTCGCCCTCGCCTATGTCGGTTCGCGCACGCTCAAGCAGTTCGCCCAGAACGACCTGATCGTTCCCGTCCCGATGACGGACGAAGAAAAGGCCTCCTATTACAACTACGTGCCCGACACCGTGACCTTCGACGGCACCCAGTGGGGCGTTCCGGTTGCCTTCTCGACCAAGGCGCTGTTCTGGAACAAAGACCTGTTCGAGGCCGCTGGCCTTGACCCGGAAACCCCGCCCAAGACCTGGGAAGAAAAGATCGCTTTCGCCAAGCAGATCACCGAAAAGACCGATGCAGCCGGCTACGGCGTTGTCGCCAAGACTTTTGACAACACCATGCACCAGTTCCTCCACTGGGTTTACACCAATGACGGCCTCGTCATCGACGCCGATGGCAACATCACCCTCAATTCGCCGCAGGTTCTGGCTGCACTCACCGCTCTCAAGGACATCGTGCCTTATGGCGAGGAAGGCCCGACCGCCTACGAACAGAACGAAGTGCGCGCCATCTGGCTCGATGGTGGCGTTGCCATGATCGAAGCCTCGCCGGGCGCTGCCATCCGCGCTGAAGAGGCCGGCATGAACTGGGGTGTTGCCAACCTGCCGCTCGGCCCAGATGCCAAGGGTCCCGGCACGCTCTTGATCACCGACGCTCTCGCCATCTTCAAGGGCACCGGCGTTGAAGAACAGGCCACCAGCCTTGCCAAGTTCATCACCACCGGCCAGCGCCAGTGGGATGCCGAAATGGCGCAGGGCCTGACCCCGCTTCGTCCGCTCGAACCCCAGACTGCCGAACTGCTTGCCGAAAAGCCGTATTGGAAGCCGTTCCTCGACGGTATCGAATTCGGTGGTCCCGAGCCGCTGTTCACCGACTATATCGGTCTGCAGAACGTGATGATCGAAATGGTTCAGTCGGTCGTGACCGGCGCTGCCGAACCGCAGGCTGCCCTCGAAAAGGCCGCTTCGGAACTCGAGCAGTACAAATAAGCCTCTCCTGATCCCGCCGCCGCCCGTTTGGGGCGGCGGCACTTAAAAGTCCAAGAATACCTGCCCGCGGGAACCGCCCCGCCGACCGGAGATGCGAACCATGTCGCAACTGAGCCTCAAGCGCCTCGAAAAGAGCTTTAATGAAGCGCGCATCATCAAAGGTATCGACCTCGAAGTCGCCGATGGTGAGTTCGTGGTGTTTGTCGGGCCTTCGGGCTGCGGCAAATCCACCCTGCTGCGCATGATCGCGGGCCTCGAGGACGTGAGCGCCGGCGACATCGAGATCGCGGGCAAGGTCGTCAATGACCTGCCGCCGGTGCAGCGCGGCATCGCCATGGTGTTCCAGTCCTATGCGCTTTATCCCCATATGAGCGTTTACGAAAACATCGCCTTTCCACTACGCGTCGAAAAACTTCCCCAGGCCGAAGTCGACAAGCGCGTCGGTGCCGCGGCGAAAGTGCTCCAGCTCGAAAGCCGTTTGCAGCACCGACCCGGCCAGCTGTCCGGCGGCCAGCGCCAGCGTGTCGCCATCGGCCGCGCCATCGTGCGCCAGCCCAAGATTTTCCTCTTCGACGAGCCGCTCAGCAACCTCGACGCGGCGCTCCGCTCGGAAATGCGCATCGAACTGATGGAGCTGCACAAGCGCCTGGGCTCGACCATGATCTATGTGACCCACGACCAGATCGAAGCCATGACCATGGCCGACAAGATCGTCGTGCTCAATTCAGGCGAAATTTCCCAGGTCGGTTCGCCGCTCGAACTCTACCACAAGCCCGACAATCTCTTTGTCGCCGGCTTTATCGGCAGCCCCAAGATGAATTTCATCAACGGTAAGGTGCGCAGCGCCGATGGGGCGAAAGTCACCGTCGACCTCGGCGCGCTCGGCACGCTGGTGCTGCCGCGCACCAGCACCGAAGTGGCCGGTCAGGACGTTACCGTGGGCATTCGCCCCGAGCATATGCAGCTTGGCACCGGGGAATTTACGCTCGAAATCACGCCCAACATCGTCGAACATCTGGGTATCCACACCATCGCCTATTCGACCCTACCGGGCGGCGAGCCCTTTATCGGGCTCTTCGAAGGCAATCCCACGATCGAAGACGGCAAGGCGTTGAGCATGGGCTTTGACACCGCCAATGTGCACCTCTTTGACGCCCGGGGGCTGGCCGTCTACTAAGCCCGAAGGGCGTGCTGGGGAGAGGGAAAAATGCTCGACATCGTCGGCCTGTTACAGACCGAGAAGAACGGCTTTACCCGGTCCGAGCGGGCGTTGACTGATATCGTCCTTGCCGATGTCGACTCGGTGCTCAAGATGAGCATCGTTGATCTCGCCGCCCAGGCTGATGTGTCCCCGCCCACGGTGACGCGTTTTTGCCGGCGTCTCGGCTGCGACAGCTATGCCGATTTCAAGGTGCGGCTGGCCCAGTCGCGCTTTGTCGGCCAGCGCTATTTTTCGCCGGCGGCGAGCCCGACTTCGGTGCACGAAATCGCCCAGGGCGTCGTCAACGGCATCCAGTCGATCATATACGAAACTTTTGAGCACCTCGATTTCGGCGCCGTAGAACGCGCGGCCGAGAGCATCGCCAAGTCGAGTTTCATTCTGTCCTTCGGCTCGGGCGGCGCTTCCTCGATGATGGCGGGCGAAATTGAGACGCGGTTTTTCAGGCTTGGTTTGAAGGTCGCTTCGACGGATGATCACCAGTTGCAACTGATGCGCGTTGCCGCTGCGCCGCCGGGCACGGTGATCGTGGCGTTTTCGCTTTCGGGCAATAATGCGCAGCTCGCCAAGACGCTGACGGTGGCCGGGGAATATGGGCTGACGCGCGTCGTCGCGACCCGCTCGGCTTCGATGGTTTCGGCCCAGTCCGACATCCTGCTGCCGGTCAACTGGCACGAAAACGCTGACATTTTGCGCCCGACGCCCGGCCGCTATGCTTTTCTCGCCACGGTCGACGTGCTCGCCCAGACCGTTGCCACGCGCCTCGGCCCCTCGGCCGTCGCCAGCATGCGCCGCATAAAACATCAGCTTGTCGTCAATCGTGACGGCGACGACGGCCAGCCCCTCGGGGACTGATTATCAAGCAAGCGGCACGCCCTCGTGGTTCGAGGGTCGCTTCGCTCCCACCTCACCATGAGGGCTACTCCTGGTGCGGTTTTCCAGTAGCCCTCATGGTGAGGTGCGCGTTCGTCACGAGCCTCGAACCACGAGGGCGTGGCGCGAACTGCAATGAGTTGACCATGACCGCCAGATTTTCCCTCGTTACCACCTGGACCCCGGCCTCGGGCAGCGAGCCGCTGGGGTATGGGATCGAGTTGACCAATGCTGGCGATGAGCCGATCTCTAATTTTCAGCTGGGTTTTTCGGGGCCCGCGCGCGTCGATCCGCAGGCGACGCTGGAAAATGGCAAGCTTCTCAAACGCCTCTCCAATCACACTCTGATCGCGCCACCCGATGGCTTTGTGCTCGAGCCCGGCGCGACCTGGACCGCGACGGCGCGGGGACTTTCCTATGGGCTAAGGCATTGGAGCGATGGCGCTAATTCGGCCTATGTCGTGCTTGCCGATGGCGGCGTGGTCACCATTCCGACCAAGCCTACTCAAGGCAAGGGCCACAATTCGCCGCTGCTGAAAGGCACAGCAAAGTTCCCGGTGCCCGCCAAGGCGGCTGTGCCGCATTCGATTATTCCCTGGCCGAAATCGGTCGCGACGACGGGCGAACGCATTGCGCCAGCCGGGCTCGATTTGCAGCCGCAGGGCGAGGCGGCCAATCGCGCCGCGGCCGCTTTTGCGGGGCTTGTGCACGATCTCTTTGCCGTCGAAGCGCTGGTGCGTCCGGCTTCCGAAGCCGGCATGCCGGTGCACATTGCCGAAAGGTCCGGCATGGGTGCCGAGGCCTATGAACTGGCTTTTACCGAGAACAGCGCCAGCATTTCGGCCAGCACCCGTCAGGGCATGTTCTATGGCCTTGTGACGCTGGGCCATATCCTGCGTGGGGCCAGGCAATACCCGCATACCTTTAGCTTTCCGACGGGTGGAATGATCACCGACGCGCCGGGATTTTCCTTCCGTGGCAGTCACTTGGACGTGGCGCGGCAATTCTATACCGGTGGCGAAGTCGGCCAGCTCATCAAGATCATGGCCTGGAACAAGATGAACAAGTTCCACTGGCACCTGACAGAGGACGAAGCCTGGCGCATCGAAATTGAAGCCTATCCGGCGCTGACGGAAGTCGCGGCGTGGCGCGGCCACGGCAAGGCCCTACCGCCGCTGCTCGGCTCGGGCCCGCAGCCGACGGGGGGCTTCTATTCCAAACCTGTCATCCGCCAGATCGTCGCGCTGGCCGACAGCCTCGGCATTGCAGTGATCCCGGAAGTCGATATGCCCGGACATTTTTATGCGGCATTGCAGGCCCTTCCCGAACTGCGTGATCCCGGCGAGACGGGCGAATACCAGTCGGTCCAGGGCTTTCCGAACAACAGTCTAAACCCGGCGCATGAGCCCGTGTATAAGTTCGTCGAGACGGTGATCGACGAAGTGCTGGAACTGTTCCCGGCGGGCATTTTTCACCTCGGCGCCGACGAGGTGCCGCTGGCCGCATGGTCGGGTTCTCCCCTGGCGCTCGACATGATCGAAAAGCTTGCCGGCCCCGCGATGCGCGAGAAACATACCAAGCAATTCAATCAGTTGGGCAATCACCACGGCGCCGACGAGATCGAAGGTTCGCCCACGGCGATCCTCCAGGCCGAGTTCATTAGGCGTGTGCACAAGTATATTGCCTCGAAGGGCGCCATCACCGGCGGCTGGGAGGAAGCGGCGCATGGCGATGCCGTGGATAAGAAGACATCCTATGTCATCGGCTGGCGCAATGTGGAGATCAACGCGGCGCTGGCCGAGAGGGGATTCGACATCGTCGTCTCGCCCGGCCAGCGCTACTACCTTGATATGGCTAATGGAATTTCCTGGGCCGAGCCGGGTGCAGGCTGGGCCGGCTGGTCGGGTCCGCAGGAGACTTATGAGTTCGAAGCGCGGGCCGGCTTTTCGGAAGAGGGGTTGAAGCATCTCTTGGGTATTCAGAGCTGCATCTGGTCGGAATCGATGACCGACCGCGCCATCTTCGATCGCCTTGTTTTTCCACGGCTTTCGGCTATTGCCGAGGCGGGCTGGACGCTGCCGGAGCGCAAGAGCTGGGAGCGGTTCAAGTCCATGGTTGGGCTGATGCCGATCATGTATGGCAATTGGGCGGCCGAGTAGCAAAGGCCGGGAAAATGCGAAGCTGCCGTTGTGAAACGGCGGCTTTTTGTTAGCAGACTGTTACCCTCGAGCATAACCTTGGGGCGAAGTGGGGAATTTCATGAAGCAGCGCACGATTGTTTGCCCGATCATCGAAAACGACGGTGCAGTTTTGCTCTGCCGCATGCCGAAAGACCGCGGCGTCTTTCCGGGACAGTGGGCGCTGTCGGGCGGCGGCATGGAGCCGGGCGAGATGATGGAAGAAGCGCTGCGGCGCGAAATCCGCGAGGAACTGGGTGACCGGCTGGTGATCGAGACGGTGACCCCATTCCGGTTTCGCGATGATCGGCGGGTGAAGACCTACGCCGATGGGCGGACGGAAGAGATCTACATGATCTACCTGATCTTCGATTGCCATGCGGCAAACCGGGACGTGGTGATCAATGAAGAGTTCGACGAATACGCCTGGGTGCGGCCGGAAGATCTGGCCGGCTATGACCTCAACGCGGCGACACGCGTGACGTTTGCGGCGAAGGGATTTTTGGCCGAATAGGCCCGAGGGGCATCGGCCTTCTTCCTTCTCCCCTAGCGGGAGAAGGTGCCCGAAGGGTCACCGAATTCGCATTTGCGAATTTCGGTCGGGTTGAGGGGTATTCTTGCCGGGGGTCCCTCACACACTCCTCTGCGGAGGAGAGAACCCCTCACCCTGACATTTCTGCTGAACGCAGAAAATGTCTGTCCCTCTCCCGCAAGGGGCGAGGGGTCACCGAATTCGCCATAGCGAATTCGGTTGGGGCCGGTGGCTCACCACGGATTTTCTACCATCGGCCAGATGTCTTTTCTGGCTTTGCGGTAGTTCGTTTCCGCCGGGCGGTTCGGGTAGGGTTTGCCGGCTGAGCAGTAGATGATTTCCGACGCGATTTTTGAGAACGAGTCGTAGAAGTGGTTGGTCGATTTGATCAGCAGGATCTTTTTCGATTTCGGGTCGATGCCCAAGGCCGAATAAAGGCTTGGGTCAAAGCTCTGGGCGCGGGTTGAGTTGAGGATGACGTCGATCCCGTCGAAGGTGATCCAGGCGGCGTCGCCGAAGGGGGCGAAGCTTTCGCCGAAGCGCATTTGGGCGTCGCGGACGAGTTTTTTGACCGTGACGCGCTTGTCGATGGGACTGCCGGTGTCGGGCGCGGATTTGGCGCCGAAGCGGAGCTGGATTTCGGCGCCTTCGCCGGCAGCAAAACAGATCTGGACCGCGATAGGGTCCCAGATGGTGCCGACGGCGACGTCGGTGGCGTTTTTCGCGATCAGCTCGGCGAGGAGAACGGTGGCATCGCCCGCCGTGCCGCCGCCGGGATTGTCCCAGACATCGGCGATGACGACGGGCCCCTTTTCGGCACGGAGGGCGGCCTCGACGGCGACTTTCTCATCGACCTGGGCAACCATGAAGGTGCCGCGCATGGCATAGAGTTCGCGGCCGAGCTTTTCGGCCAGCGCCGCGCCCTTTGCCGGATCGTTGTCGGTGACGGCGAGGACTTTGGTGCCCATTTCGGGCACGTCGCCGGCCATGAAGCCGTGGACCACGGAAAGGGACAAAAGCCCCGGTTCGGACTTTTCGAGGGTTAGCAGCCTGTCGACGAAGCCGCGCATCGGCTGGCGCGAGGTGGGGAACACGTCGATCATGCGGCAATCGAACACCGTCATGACCGGCTTGATCTCACCTTTGAGGGCGCGGACGGCGATATCCCAGAGATCCCGGGCGCGATCAACGAAATCGGTATGCGGGAATTCCTTGAAATAGACGAAGAAATCGGCGGCCTCGGCGCGTTTCTTTGTAAGATGGCTGTGCGGGTCGAGTTCGGCACAGACCAGAATGTCGGGGCCGACGATGTCGCGGACTTTTACGAGAATGTCGCCTTCGCAATCGTCATAGCCTTGGGCCACCATCGCGCCGTGAAGGCCGAGAACCACGCCGTCCACCGGCATGGCGGCGCGGAGCTGGTCCAAAATGGCGTCGCGTAATTCTTCATAGGTGGAGCGGGCGACAAGGCCGGCGGGATCGGCCCAGGAGGCGCTGCCTTCGATCAGGGTCCACCCCTCGCGGGCGCAGACTTCGCGGCCGACGGTGATCGGCGCGGTGCAAAGGGTCGGGGTCGCGGGATGTTCGCCCGGGCCGGCATGGAGCGAGGCTTCGAAGGCGCGCTTGTCGACGGCGATGGGGGAAAACGTATTGGTCTCGGTGGCGAGGGCGGCTGTGAAAACGCGCACGAGAAACTTCCAGCAAATGAACCAATGAAAGCGCCGCGAGAGACAGCGGCAATTGTGACATTAGCATATCGACTAACGTGCATCACGTAAGAAATTTACATTTTAGCCCCTGCGAAATGGGGATTTTGGGTGTATTTTGGCCCTGCTCTGGGTCAAAAGAGTAATAGAATTTCATTTTGCCTCAAAGGAGGGCCTCATGCCCATCAAGCGTTATGGCGCCGATAAATCCGGCGCCGGTGGCCAGAACCTGCCTTTTGCCCGCGCCGTGGAAGCCGGTGGCTTTCTCTACGTTTCGGGCCAGGTGGCGATGAAGGATGGCGAGATCGTTCGGGGCGGGATCGTCGAGGAGACGCATCTGACGATTAAGAACGTGTTGGCCATTCTCGAAGAGGCTGGCTATGGGCCGGAGCACATCGTGCGGGTTGGGGTATGGCTCGATGATCCCCGGGATTTCTGGAGCTTTAATGGGGTCTATAAGAGCTATTTTGGCGAGCATCCGCCGGCCCGGGCCTGCGTGCAGAGCCGGATGATGGTGGATTGCAAGGTCGAGATAGACTGCGTGGCGTATAAGGGGCCGTGAGGTCTTTTTGAGCCCATCGAAGATCACCCCCTCCTACCTCCCCCATCAAGGGGGAGGTTTCAGGCCGGTGGTCGGAACGAGATTGTGCCTCAAACGCGATGCGGCACCTCCCCCTTGATGGGGGAGGTTGGGAGGGGGTGATGGGAGCCCCAAGCGAAAGGAATTGCCCGTGACAGAGACCTCTCCATTCCGCCTCGACGGAAAGACCGTGCTTATTACCGGCGCTGGTGGCGGCATTGGGCGGTCGCTGGTGGCCGTGTTTCATGAGGCGGGCGCCAATGTCGTTGGCGCGGACCGCCAGCTTTCGCTGCTCGATGGCTTGCCGCTTGTCCGAACAGTGCTGTTCGATCAGGCCGATATGGCGGGGACGCGGGCGGCGGTTTCGGCCGATATGGCGGCGCATGGCGTTTACGATGCCGTGGTGGCCAATGTCGGTTTTACCCGCGCCGAGCATTTTGGCATGGTCGATGATGCGGTTTGGGCCAGTGAGCTCAATATCAATCTCAATGGCGCCTATGCGCTGACCGATCCGATCATTGCCGCCATGGCGCAAAAGGGGCGGGGCGCGCTGGTGTTCATTTCTTCGGTCAATGCCGTGGCCCATTATGGCAATCCCGCCTATTCGGCGGCCAAGGCGGGGCTCGTGGCCTATTCCAAGGCCATTGCCGTCGAGCGCGGTGGCGAGGGGGTCAGGTCCAATGTAGTTGCGCCTGGTTCGGTGCGGACGCCGGCCTGGGATCACCGGCTGGCAGCTGACGCGAGTTTGCTCGACAATGTGCTGCCGCATTATCCGCTGGGGCGCATGGTGACCCCGGTTGAGGTGGCCAATGCGGCGCTGTTCCTTTGTTCGGATGCGGCCTCGGGCATTACCGGGACACTGCTGCCGGTCGATGCCGGGCTGACGGCGGGTAATCTCAGATTTGTCGATGAAGTGCTGAGGGGCAAATGACCTCGATTTTTGAACTCGAAACCCCGGTTGTCCTTGTCGATGTGGACAAGGCCGAAGCGAACCTGAAAAACGCGCAGGATGCGGCCGACAAGGCCGGCATAAAATTGCGGCCGCACATAAAAACCCACAAGCTGCCGCGCTTTGCCAGGCGCCAGGTGGAATTGGGCGCGGTTGGGATCACGGTGCAAAAGCTGGGCGAGGCGGAGGTCATGGCCGATGCCGGGCTGACCGATCTGCTGCTTACCTTCAATATCGTGGGCGCAAAGAAGCGCGCGCGGCTCAAGGCGCTGCATGATCGGGTTGATATTCGCGTGGTGGCCGATAGTGCCGAGACGGTTGCGGGGCTCGCCGAAACGTTTGTCGATGCCGCAAAGCCGCTGGGCGTGTTCGTCGAATGCGACACCGGCATGGGGCGTTGCGGGGTGCAATCGCCTTTGGCGGCGCTGGAATTGGCAAAGACAATCGCGGCGGCGCCGGGGCTGCGTTTTGCCGGGCTGATGACCTATCCGGCGGCCGGAAAATACCGGGAGGCAGGGCAGTGGCTGGCCGATGCCAAGGCGCTGTTTGATGGCGCGGGCGTTGCGCTGCCCGAGATCACGACGGGCGGTACGCCCGATATCTGGCATATGAGCGAAGCCGGGGTGGCGACCGAATATCGGCCCGGCACCTATATCTATATGGACCGCTCGCAGGTGGTGGCGGGCGCGGCGACATTCGAGCAATGCGCGCTGACGGTGCTGGCAACGGTGGTGTCGCGACCGACGGATGGGCGGGCGATTATCGATGCCGGGAGCAAGACGCTGACCAGCGATTTGCTGGGTATGCAGGGCTATGGCTATGTGCTGGATTTTCCCGATGCCCAAATCGTGGGGCTGAGCGAGGAGCATGGCACGCTCGATGTGTCGGCCTGTGCGGTAAAACCGAGAATTGGCGATGTCATCCGGATCGTGCCCAATCACTGCTGCCCGGTGAGCAATCTCTTCGATACGGTGACGCTGGTGCGGGGGGATGAGGTGATCGAAACCGTGCCGGTGGCGGCGCGGGGGCGGGTGGACTGAGCCGGTGCTTGAGCGCGCCTTCTTTGATCGACCCGTGCTTGAGGTCGCGCCGGACCTGATCGGCGCGACTTTGCTCGTTGACGGGGTGGGTGGCGAGATCGTCGAGGTGGAGGCCTATGACGAGAGCGACCCGGCTTCGCATAGTTTTCGGGGGCCGACGCCAAGGAATGCGGCCATGTTCGGGCCGGCGGGGCATGCTTATATCTATAAGATCTACGGCATTCACTTCTGTCTCAATTTTGTCTGTCAGCCGGGTAGCGCCATCCTGATCCGGGCCTTGCGGCCGACGGCGGGTTTTGACGCTATGCATGAGCGGCGGGGTGGCGTCGTCGACAAGCAGCTTTGTTCCGGGCCGGGGAAGCTGGCTGAGGCGCTGGGACTGGATCTCGGGCAGAATGGCATGGCGCTCGATGAGGCGCCGTTTCGGCTCATCGCGGCGAGCGAGCCGCGGCAGGTGGCGACCGGACTGCGGATCGGCATCACCAAGGGAGTCGAAACGCCCTGGCGGTTTGTCGAGCGCGGATCGGCTTATTTGAGTAAGCCGCTGAAATAGTCTTGAACTGGATGGGGCACCCTCCCCTTGATGGGGAGGGCTGGGGAGGGGTGTTCGCAACCTCAGGGATCGTGGCTCCCGCACCCCCTCCCATCCTCCCCCATCAAGGGGGAGGTGTCGGACGGTGGTTGGGGCGGTATCGGGCACGCTTTGTGATCGCCTCTCGCGCAACCGCTCTTGCTCCTCCCCGTTTCCCTCCCTGCGAAGGGTAGCGCGCGTCAACCGGACGCGGTGGTATGAGGAACGGGCAGGTTTTTCCGGTTTCCCGCCCGGCCAACGAAACGGCAGCCGAGCCTTTGTCCCACCCGCGCTACGCCTTCGTATTTTCCGAAGAGAGGAGGCAGAAATGCCCCAGGGCGATAAATCGGCCTATACCGACAAGCAGAAACGCAAGGCCGCGGCCATCGAGGATGGCTACGAAAAAAAGGGCGTGGGCAAGGACGAGGCCGAGCGCCGCGCCTGGGCCACGGTCAACAAGGACGATGGCGGCGGCAAGAAATCGGGCTCCGGCCGCGGCAAGGATACCGGGCACCCCGCAGCGCATAAGGGCGGCGAAAAGGGCGGCGAGGCCTCGGCCAGCCGTTCGGCGGCTGACCGGTCCGCTTCCGCCAAGAAGGCAGCGGCGACGCGCAAACGCAATGCCGAGCATCACGCGCATCACTAGGTGATAGTGCCGATTGGTGAGTTGCGCGCCGGTGGCCAGCGTGATTCAAGAGGGGCGTGCAAGCGCTCGATTCCATTGATCTGTTTTCGCCGCACCGCGCCGAGCGGCCGACCCCGCTCGAAGTGCTGCGCGATATCTTTGGGCACAAGGCTTTTCGCGGCCAGCAGGATCAGGTCATCGACCAGATCGTTGCCGGAGGCGATGCCGTCGTGTTGTTCCCGACGGGCGCGGGCAAGAGCATGTGCTTCCAGATCCCGGCCATTTGCCGCCCGGGCGTCGGCATTGTGGTATCGCCGCTGATTGCGCTGATGCGCGATCAGGTCGAGGCGCTGAAGCAGGCCGGGGTGGCGGCGGCGGCGCTCAATTCTTCGCTGTCGCCGGAAGAAGCGAGCGTGGTGCGCCGGCAATTGCGGGCCGGGGAACTGGACCTCCTCTATGTGGCGCCCGAGCGCGTGGCGACACCGGGTTTTGCCAATATGCTCGGTGGTGTCGATATCGCGCTTTTTGCCATCGACGAGGCGCACTGCGTGAGCCAATGGGGGCACGATTTCCGGCCGGAATATCGCGAGCTGATCCACCTCGTAGAGCTGTTTCCCGGCGTGCCGCGCATTGCGCTGACGGCGACGGCCGATCCGACGACGCGCGAAGATATCATCGAGCGGCTGGGGCTCGAACAGGCCAAGGTTTTTACCACCTCGTTCGACCGGCCCAACATTTCCTATTCCATTCTCGAACGCGACAAACCGCGCGAGCAATTGCTCGATTTCCTCGCCGGTCATAAGGGCGAGAGCGGCATCGTCTATTGCCTCAGCCGCGCCAAGGTCGAGGATATGGCCGAGTATCTGTCGGGCAAGGGGATCAGGGCGCTACCCTATCATGCCGGGATGCCGGCCAATGTGCGCAGCGCCAATCAGGATGCGTTTTTGAAAGAAGAAGGCCTGTGTCTCGTGGCGACCGTGGCCTTCGGCATGGGGATCGACAAGCCCGATGTGCGCTATGTAGCGCATATGGATCTGCCCTCTTCCATCGAAGCCTACTATCAGGAAACCGGGCGCGCCGGGCGCGATGGGCAGCCGGCGGACGCCTGGATGAGCTATGGCATGGCCGATGTGGTGCAGCGCCGGCGCATGATCGACGAGGGCGGGGCGCCCGACGAGGTGAAGCGCCTCGAACACGGCAAGCTCAATGCCCTGCTCGGGGTTTGCGAAACGGCGGAATGCCGGCGCAAGGCCATCCTCAACCACTTTGGCGAGGCGCATGCCGGCAATTGCGGCAATTGCGATACCTGCCGCTCGCCGGTCGAAAGCTGGGATGGCCTGGAAGCGGCGATCAAGGCGCTGGCGGCGATCTTTCGTACCGGGCAGCGCTTTGGCGCGGCGCATGTGATCGATGTGCTGGTGGGCAAGGAGACCGAAAAGGTCACCCGCTTCGGGCACCAGAACCAGCCGGTTTTTGGCCAGGGGCGCGAACTCGATGCCAAAGCCTGGCAATCGGTGCTGCGACAATTGACGGCCATGGGGCTGATCGTGGTTGATCACGCCAATCATGGCGCGCTGACGCTGGGCGAGGGCGCGCGGGCGGTGTTCAAGAAGGAACGCGGCGTTACGCTGAGAAAAGATCGGCCGAAGAAGGCCGTGGAAGTGCGGCGGCAGCTGTCGAAGGCGATTGATATTCCCGAACATGCGCGGGGGCTTTTCGATGCGCTGCGTTCGGAGCGGCTCAGAATTGCCAAAAGCCAGGGCGTGCCGCCCTATGTGATTTTCCACGACGCCACTTTGCGCGCCATGGCGCTGGCGCGGCCGACCCATCCCCATGATATGCTCAACCTGCCCGGCGTCGGGCAGGGCAAGCTCGACCGCTATGGCGAGGCGTTTTTGGCGGTGGTGGTGGGGTATGATGGGGCTTGAAGCATATGGGGCCGCGTTTTGTGCGGGCGGCTCCACCCCCTCCCATCCTCCCCCATCAAGGGGGAGGTGTTGCATCGCGTTTGGGGCACCATCTCATCATAACCGCTCTTCCTTCGCTCCCTTTTGATGGGGCGAGTGGGAGGGGGATACGCAAGGAGCCGCGATGGCGGACATAACTGCTAAACGCCCCCGTCTTCCGGCCATCGATATTGCCCGCGGCGTCGCCATTCTGGCCATGGCGGTTTATCATTTTTGCTGGGACCTCTGGTATTTTGGCTTTCTGGCCGCCGATGTGGGGTTTGATCCGCGCTGGGTGTTTTTTGCCCGCTCGATCCTTGCGAGTTTTTTGTTTCTGGTCGGGGTGGGCCTGACCCTTGGGCATGGCGAGGGCGTTCGCTGGAAGAGTTTCTGGCGGCGCTGGCTTTTTGCCTTTGGCGGGGCGCTGGCGATTACGCTTGGCACGCTGATCGCCTTTCCCGAGAGCTTTGTTTATTTCGGCGTGCTGCATGCCATTGCGCTCTTCATGCTGATGGCTCTGCCGTTCCTCTTCGTGCCGGTGGTGGTCGTTGCCGTCGTGGCTTTGGCCTTTATCCTGCCGCCCTTCTTCTTTTCCAACATGCTGTTCGACGAGAAGATTTTCTCCTGGCTCGGCTTCTGGGTCGTGCCGCCTGTCACCAATGACCTCGTGCCGGTTTTCCCCTGGTTCGGGGCGGTGCTATCAGGCATTATGGTGACGCGGCTGGGCAAGACTGCGCTCTTACCCAAACTCGCGACCATCCAGCCGGCCGGGAAAATTCCGCGTGCTTTTGCCTGGCTCGGGCGCTGGAGCCTGCCATTTTATCTCATCCACCAGCCGGTGCTGCTGGCGGTGATCGTGCCACTCTCGATGTTGCTCGGCACGCAGGATACGCTGCGCGAGCAGGATTTTCTGCGCTCGTGCCAATCGACCTGCGAGACCGCCGGCACCTCGGCCGAGATGTGCACGACCTATTGCCAGTGCGGGCTCGAGGGGCTCGATCGGGACGGGCTTTGGGAAGGGGTCTATTCCGGCCTGCTGGACGCCGAGCAACAGGCCAAGCTCGATGCCAACAACCGGCAATGTTCGGCGCTGATCTATCCCGAATTGCTCGATAGCCCGGCGCAATAGGACCGCAAAGGGGTTTGAGGTCCGGCATGCCCCCTTGCCAAAGTGGCGCTGGCGGGTGGCGTTCGCCTCCGTCATTCAGGTGTCATGTCCCCACTGCTTCTCGCCATCATTGCTTTAGCGACCTTTTGTACCTCGATCCTCTCGGGGATTTTTGGCATGGCCGGGGGCATGATCCTCCTCGCGGCGCTGATGAGCGTGTTGCCGGTGGCGACGGCCATTGCCGTGCAGGGGGTGATTCAGCTCGTGGCCAATGGTTCGCGCGCCATTTTCTCGCGCCACTATATCGACTGGCGCATTCTGGGCACGATTTGCCTCGGGCTGCTGGCAGCGGCGGCGCTGCTGTTCGTCGTGCGCTATACGCCCGATTTCGTCACCGTCTGTCTTGCCGTGGGGCTGATGCCGATCCTGGTATGGATCCCCAAGGACTGGCTGGCGCTCGATGCCAGTAAGCCCCTCCATGGCTTTCTCTGCGGCTTTTTCGGCTCCGGGCTCAATCTGGCGGTGGGCGTTGCCGGGCCGACCATCGACATCTTCTTCATCCGCACCGAGATGGATCGGCGCACGGTGATCGCCACCAAGGCGGCGGCGCAGGTGCTCTCGCATGGCGCAAAAATCGTCTTTTACGGGATCGTCGCCTCGGCCGTCGGAGTAGGTGACTGGACCATTGCCCTGATCGCGGCGCCCTTTGCCATTCTTGGCACCAATGTCGGCTATCGCATCCTCCAGCGGCTGACCGATGAGAATTTCCGCAAATGGACGCGGCTCATCGTCACCGGGATCGGGCTGTTCTATCTGGTGCGCGGGTTGATGGCGCTGGCGGCGGGTTGAGGGACGCATCGTGCCACACCCTCGTGGTTCGAGGCTTTGCTCTGCAAAGCACCTCACCATGAGGGTTACTGGGGTGGTCGCGCGGGCTGCTGAGGGGGGTGCCTGGGCTTACGCACAAACAAATGCCGCAAATCGCGCCGAGCCGTTTTGAACTCTCGGGCTTGCCCTCTATGGTGCCGGGGGGGAGATGACATGGCACCTTTCGACAGCGTAACCGCGCGACTTATCCTGCTTTTGGCTGAAACCGGCTCGATTGGGCGCGCCGCCGAGCGCGAGGGGATCGCTTCTTCGGCCGTCAGCCGGCGGGTTTCCGATCTCGAAGCGCGGCTTGGCGTGGTGCTGTTCGACCGCTCGGCGCAAGGGGTCAAATTGACCAGCGCCGGCGAGGCCTATGCCGAAGGCTGCCGCACCGTCCTGCGCTCGATTGCCGATCTCGATGCCGTCATGGCCGAATTCGGCTCGGGGCTCCGGGGCAGCCTGCGGCTTGCTTCGACCGGCTCGGCGCTAACCGGGCGCCTCCCCGAACTTTTGGCGCGTTACGCGCAAAAATTTCCCGGCATCGAAATCGCCATCGCCGAAATGGGCGCGGCCAAGGCATTGCTGGCGCTTGATGAAGGCCGGGCCGATGTCGCCATTGTTTCGGACAATTATGATTTCGGCCGCTTCGACATCAAACCATTCGAAGACGAGCGGGTCTGGGTCGTGGCGCCGCCCGATCATCCGCTCGCCAAAATGATCGAGCCGCGCAAGGCGATCTCGTTCGATGCGGCGCTGCCTTACGCCATGGTTGGGATCCATCATACCGGCTCACTTGACCGGCTGCTTTCCGAAGCCGCGACCGGCAAGGGGCAGACGCTGACCGAAACGCTGCGGGTCGAAAGTTTTCCGGCGCTGGTGCGTATGGTCGAGGCCGGGTTCGGTATCGGCTTCCTGCGCTCGACGAGCCTGCACCTGCTTGCCGGAACCGATCTCGTCTGCGCGCCGCTGGCTGAAAGCTGGGCCATGCGCCAATTGCTCGTGGCGCGGCGCAAGTCGAGCCCGCAATCGGCGGCAATGAAGAGTTTTATCGCCCTCTGCGCCGAGACCTACGCGCCCTCGCTGTGAAAATGACTTAGCGCAAATCTGCGGTCATGTCGGCAAAGCACACGACCTGGCCGCGCCCGCCGGCCTTGGCCGCGTAGCAGGCGGCATCGGCTTCGCCGAGATAGCCGAGCCCCGATTCCGAGCGCGATTTGATGGCGGTGACACCGACGCTGGCGCCGATCCGGTAGAGGCGGCCGTTCCAGGAAAAGGCGAGGGCGCCGATGGCCCGCACGATCTTTTCGGCGACCTTGCGGCCAGAGGCGAGCGGACAATCCTCGAGCAGCACCGCAAATTCGTCGCCCCCGAGACGGGCGGCCAGATCATGGCCGCGACAGGCGCCGCGAATGGTTTCGGCGACCTGTTTGAGAAGCGCGTCGCCGGCTGCGTGGCCGGCCGTGTCATTGACCGGCTTGAAGCGGTCGAGATCGACATAGAGCAGGCAATGCTGCCGCTGCCCATCGCGGGCCGATCCCATGGCAAGGCTCATGGCCCGGTCAAAGGCGGCGCGGTTGGGCAGGCCCGTCAGCACGTCGTGGCTGGCCGAATGGACGAGCTGGCGCTGTAGCGCCCGGCTCTGGGTAATGTCCTGAAACACCAGCACCGCACCCGATACCGTGCCATCAGGCATGATGACAGGCGAGGCGGAGCAGCGAATATCGCGCGCCTGTCCGTCGCGCGCGACGAGGACAACCTCGTCTTCTACCTCTATGGCCTGCCGATGGGTCAGGCAGGCAATGGCCGGGCAGGGCGCCGCCTCGTCCGAATGGGCATGGCGCAGGGGAAAGACGGCTTCGGCAAAGAGGCCTCGGGCCTCATCGGCGGAAAAGCCGGTAAAGCGCTCGGCGGCCGGGTTGATGAAGGTCACCTTTCCCTCAGCATCAGTGGCAATCATGCCATCGGCAACGGCTTCGAGGGTGACGCGCAAGAGTTCCTTTTCGGCCGCCAGTTCCTGCTCGATGGTCTTCAAATAGGTAATATCGGTATCGGTGCCGATGGTGCGCAGGGGCTCCCCGTTCTCGTCCCATTCGACCGGCCGGCCACGGCTCAAAATCCAGATATAATTGCCCTCGCGGGTCCGTTCGCGATATTCGAGCGCGTCTAGACTATCATCGCCCTGATCCTGCCGGTGCACATTGGCCATGACGGTCGGGAGATCGTCGGGATGGATGCGCTCGAACCATTTCTGCTGGTCGCCATCGACCTCTTCATCGACCGGGATGCCGCGCATCTTTCGCCACATGCGCGAATAAAACATCGTATCCGTGCGGATATCGTGGTCCCAGACGCCTTGCCGCGCGCCTTCGAGCGCGTAGTTCCAGCGGTTTTCCGAATAGACCAGGGCCTCTTCGGCGCGCTTTTGCAACTCGATGCTGGTGACTTGCAGGACGAGGCAATCTGGATGCCCATCCTCGTCGCTCGACAGGGCACCCGCCAACATGACCCAGATCGGATGTCCATCGGCATGGCGGAGGCGATGTTCGCCGCGATAATGCGCGCTTTCGCCCCGGGCCAGGCGCACCAGATGTTGCCGCGCGGCACCGGTATCGTCGGGATGAATAAGGCTGAAGCCATCAAGGCTTTGGCCGATCTCCAAGGTGTGGCCGAGAAGGCGGGTGAAGGCGGGATTGAGATAGCGCACCGCCCCGTCGAGCCCGGTGACCAGCATGCCGACCGGCGCTATTTCGGCAAGGCGCGACAGCACCGGCACGGCATGCGGGGCACGCCGGGACCGGATCGCGCGCCGTTGCGCTGCCCGCGCCAGGCTCATGCTCTCATGTCTCGATCAGCGAGAGGATGAAATCGCGCTCCAGCGCCAGACCGGCCCATTCGTGCGGCTGCTCGGCGTCAAAGATCAGCGTATAGGGCCCCGTGTAGCCCGCCTCTTCGGCGGCGCCGACGCAGGCGCCATAATCGGCCTCGTCGAGCTGGCCGGCGACGAAGCTGGCTTTGGCGTGGCACAGTTCGGCGCGGGTGAAGATCGCGGCGAGATCTTCGTATTTGGTATCGCCAGTCCAATTGCCGAAATCGCCGAGAAGGCCGACCTTGCCTTCGAGCCGATCGAGCACTTCGTGGACGGTTGCTGGGGTCGAAAGCAGGTCGAACCAGTTTTCGGTCACGAGGCGGACGGAAGAACCGGCATTGCTGGCCGCCAGGCGTTTGAGTGCTGCAACCGAGCGGTCGATATTGACCTTGGTCGGTTTCTGCTTGCCGGCGATGATGCGGGCATTTTCCGCGCCCAGCTCATTGGCAACCTCGATCCAGCCGGCAATCCAGGCTTCGTCGCGGCTGCCATATTCGGGAAGGGTGATGTCGCCGGCATCGATAAGCAGGGTCTGTAGCCTCACTTCGGCGCGAGCAAGCTGGTCTTTGAGTTCGGCGAGATAGATGGAATCGCGGCTGCGCATGTGGAAAGAAACCACTTCGAGCCGATGGTAGCCATGATTGGCCAAGACCGAGGGCAGGCCGAGCAGGGACTCGGTGCCTTCGCCATAGGTGTCCTCGCCCGCTCCGATGGCGGTGGTGGTCAGATCATGCGGATAGGTCGTGCCCAACAGGCGATGCAACGACCAGGTGGAGACCGCGATGCGATCAGCACTCTCTGCCATGAAAATTCTCCCCAATTCCTCCATGGCAGAGTCTCACGCACTTGGAGGGGCTGCAATACAATTTGTTATAGCGCCAAACGATTAGGCGAGCCGATAGATGCGCTCGGCATTGCGGAAAAACAGCTTTTCCTGGTTTTCCGGGGTTTCGTCCGCGACGATTTCGCGGGTGGCCTCGACCCAGCGGGTCAACGAGCCGGTCTTGGTCACGACCGGATGGTCCGAACCCCAGACGACGCGATCCCAGCCAAAGCTCTCGATGACATGTTCGACATAGGGACGGAGGGTTTCCGGCGTCCAATCGGGATCGCAATGGTTCACGATGCCCGAGACTTTGCCCATGACATTGGGGAGGGCGGCGATCTCTTTGAGGCGCTGCCGCCATGGGTCGAGGCCGATGCCATTGATATCGGGATTGCCGCAATGGTCGAGGATGAAGGTCACCTCGGGAATTTTTTGGGCCAGCGCCACGCCCAGGTGCAGTTGGTCGGCGCGGAGGCATAGGTCGAAGGTGAGGTCGTGCTGGGCGAGGCGGCGCAGGTTTTCGGCGAAAAGGTCTGGGGCGCTGACAGTGTCCGGCACTTCGTGGAGAATGCGGCGGAGGCCTTTGATGCGGCCGTTGCCTATGGCGAGCAATTTTTCGAGCTGGGCCGGAAAATCGGGATGTTCGGGGCGGCAGGCGGCGATGGCGCCGGTGATGCCGGGAAGTGTGAGAACGAACTCGGTCTCAGGCAGAATATCGGCTTCGGCGACATCGACTTCCATGTGGAGGGCGGCCTCAATGCCGAGCGGTTTGGCCTCGGCCCAATAGGCATCCGCGGTCCAGGGCTTGTTGATGGCGGGGGCGTTGCCAAGCCAGGGATAGGAGAGGCGGTCGGGATAGATGAGGTGAAGATGGGTATCGATAATGCGCATTGGGGCCTCCTGCGCATCTGGGTATCAGAAAATTGGGGCGATCACAGGGGGATGGTTAGCTGTCCAAGGGGACTGGCCCAAGGCTTTAGAAGGACCAGCCCATATTTGGTTAGCGGTTCATGGATTGAATGCAGACATACAAGTGCAGACCAGCCCTATCGCCGTTTGCAAGGTAGTCTTGATTGGTCCCTTGCACTTCAATCGTGAGCTCCTCGCCTGGCTGCAGGCTTCTTTCCACGATCACCATTCCCACGGTATCGTAAGCCGACCTTGGAGATCCTTTTACGAAAAGTCGACCGATGGCAGTGTCAATCTTTTCCCCAGACACGTTTTCCAATGTGGCCCGTACGCGTGTCCATTGGCTGTCCAATTGATCGGCTTTCCAGGTCTTTACCGCCAAGATGCTGTCGAAATGGCCGTCGGGGCACTCATTGGCAGAAACACTGGAGACCATCGCAAATGTGCAGGTCAATGCTATCAGCGATCTGAACATATTGTGCTCTGATGGGTGTTTTTGGATTCGTGCGGAGAAATGTCTATAATCAATAGAAAAAAACGACAAGAATACTGGCGGTCGGGATGCAAATAATTGGTGTTTTCGGACCAGTACGTGATCCCTACTCCCCCTCCAGCGCCCCAATGCGCTCGCTGGCCGTTTCCCAGCTCAGTTCGGTCACCCGCGCGATGATCGCTTCGACGACGCCGAGGATCGCGGCGTTGGCGTCCCATGTTCGTCCGGTTTGGGTGCTGCAGGGGAGGCAATAGCGGGCGTGGCGGGCTATGGGGCTGAGCCATTCGTCGGTGATGAGGACGATATGGGCTTTTCGCTGGGAAAGGGTCTGGGCCACGTCGAGCATGGCCGGATCGTAGCGGCGGACGTCGAAGAGAATGGCGAGATCGCCTGGTTTGACGTCGATGAGCTGGTCGGCTGAGGTGGCCGGGCGGCCATCGAGCCGGCGGATGCCGGGGCGGACGAGCCGCAAATGGGCTTCGAGATAGCCGGCGAGGAAATCGGTGAAACGGCCGCCGGCGAGGTAGCAATTTCGCTTGGTTTCCGAGAGGCGGCGGCAGACGGTTTCGAATTCGCCGGGCGAAATCAGCGCGACGGTTTCTTCAAGCCGCTGAGCGGATTGCGCGAGGAAGGTTGCAAGGAACGGCGCTTCGCCCGGCTCGGTGGACAGCATGGCGCCGCGCTGCAAGGGCGATTTGGAGCGCTGTTCGAGCTCTTCGCGGAGGGCCCGCTGGAAATCGGGATAGGACTTGAAGCCCAGTTGCGCCACGAACCGGACGATGGTCGCCGCGCTGACGCCGGCCCCCGCGGCGAACTCAGCGACGGGCGCAAGGCCCAGCATGGGATAATTGCCCAGGAGCCCGCGCGCCGCCTTGCGGCCGGCCGAGGTCAGGCCCTCGTCGAGGTCGTGAATGCGTCCGGCAACCGTCTTCCCCTCCATCTCTTTTCTGAACCTCTCGTTTCATGATTGACACATGTTGGATTTGTGGAATTACTGTTACAGAAGTTAACCGGCTATGTAGAGGGAAAGTGGACGGCGAGGCGCAAAAATCGGTTCTGGTGACCAATGCGCGGGGGGCTTCGCCCTTCGTCATTCTTTGCGACCATGCGTCCAACCGCATTCCCGAGCGCTATGGCGATCTCGGGCTCTCGGCGACCGAGCGGCTGAGCCACATCGCCTGGGACCCCGGCGCGCTGGCGGTCAGCCGGGTGCTCTCGGACCTGCTCGATGCGCCGCTGGTGGAATCGACCGTCTCGCGCCTCATCATCGACTGCAATCGCGCCATCGACGCGCCGGACCTGATCTGGACACTGTCCGAGCGGACGCGGATTGCCGCCAATGAAAATATCAGCCCTGAAGAGCGGGACTATCGTATCGACAGGTTTCACCGACCCTTTCACGGCGCCATCGACGTTCTGCTCGAAGCGCGCCGCCATGCCGGCGTCGAAACCTTTGTCGTCTGCATGCACTCCTTTACCCCCGTGTTCCTGGGCAAAAAGCGGCCCTGGCCAATCGGGGTCATCCATGGCCGCGACGAGCGTTTTACTGCCGCCTTCCGCGATGCCATGGCGGCCGAACGGCCCGAGCTCAATATCGGCTGGAACGAGCCCTATGCGGCGCTCAATGGGGTCACCCTGACGCTCGAAAAGCATGGCGACGGGCGCGGGCTCGAAGCCACCATGATCGAAATCCGCAACGACGAAATTCTCTCGCCCGAAGGGGTCGGCCAATGGGCCGGGCTCGTCGCGCGGAGCCTGCAACATGCGCGCGAGGCGCGACGGCAGGCCCGAACGCATTAGGCGAGACACACAGGGTTCAGCATAACCAAGGGGACAGGGACGATGGCTGATACCAAGAAGGTGGGAAGTGTCGCTTATGCGACACGAGACAAGTCGTATTTCGAAAAGCGGGGGCTGCAGCGCTATGCTGGCATCTGGTCGCTTTGGGCGCTCGGCGTCGGCGCGGTGATTTCAGGGCATTTTTCCGGTTGGAACTTTGGCTTCATGACCGGCGGCTGGGGCGGCATGGTGGTTGCCGCCGCCATCATCGCCATCATGTATCTCGGCCTCGTATCATCCATCGCCGAAATGAGCCCGGCACTGCCGCATACGGGCGCGGCCTATTCATTCGCGCGAACCTCGATGGGGCCATGGGGCGGTTTCATCACCGGGCTCTTTGAAAACGTCGAATATGTGCTCACCCCGGCGGTGATCTGTACCTTTATTTCGGGCTATTTCGGCTCGATCACCGGGCTCGATACGGCCTGGTATCCGCTCCTCTGGGTGGTGTTCTTCGTCATATTCCTGGCGCTCAATATCTATGGCGTGGCGCTTTCCTACAAAGTGACGCTGGTCGTTACGCTCATTTCTCTGGCGGGTCTGGCCTTCTTCTGGGTCAGCGCCTTTCCAAACATCGATTTTGGCCGCTGGGCGCTCAATATCGGGGTTGGGCCGGACGGTGCGGCGGTGGAATTGCCCGAGGGCAATGGATCGTGGTTCCCGTTTGGCTGGCAGGGCGTGCTTGCCACGCTGCCTTTCGCCGTGTGGCTCTTCCTTGCCATCGAGCAGGTGCCGCTGGCGGCTGAAGAATCGGTCGATCCCAAGCGGGACATGCCGCGCGGTATTTTGCTCGGTTTTTGCACGCTGTTGCTCTCGGCCTTCCTGATTGTGCTGCTCAATCCATCCATTCCGGGTGTCGGCAGCTTTGCGCTGGGGTCTTCGCTTGAACCCGCGCTCGACGGTATCCGCGCCATTTATGGCGATGCCGCTGCGCCGATCTTTGGCGTCGTGGCGCTGATCGGGCTTATCGCCTCGTTCCACACCATCCTTTATGCGCAGGGCCGTCAGGTCTATTCGCTGAGCCGCGCCGGCTATTTTCCGTCCGCGCTTTCGGTGACGCATGAAAAATACAAGACGCCGCATCTGGCCATGATTTCGGGCGCCGCGCTCGGCCTCGTCGTCATGCTCTCGATCTGGTTCGTCAATGGCGGCGGTGGGCCGGGTGAAACCCAGCTTGGCGACGATATCATCGGCTCGGTGCTGCTCAATATGGCCGTGTTCGGCGCCATGCTGAGCTACATCATGCAGGCACTGAGTTTTATCATCCTCAGGCGCAACCAGCCCAATATCGAGCGGCCGTTCCGCTCGCCGGTGGGCATTCCGGGCGCGGTGCTGACGATTCTCATCGCCGCGGTGACGCTGTTCTACCAGTTGCAGGACCCGAACTTCTACAAGGGTGTCATCTGGGTCGTGCTGTGGTGTGCGGTGGGCGTCGTCTACTTCGCGCTGGTTGGCCGGCACAAGCTGATCCTCTCGCCTGAAGAAGAGTTCGCGCTTGAGCATCGCGGCGACGCAGCGGTGGCCGCGGCCGTGGCGCCGAAGGCTTAAAACCTGAGCGGCGCGGGATACGTTCCGCGCCGCCTATCGCGACGTCATTCCCGCGAAAGCGGGAAACCCTTTCACCCGCAAGGGAGATTCCCGCTTTCGCGGGAATGACGCGGTGGTTGGGGAAATAGAATGAGGGCACTTTGACTTACTCACTAGAAAATCTGCGTGAAGACATCGCCGCCGGACGCATCGATACGGTGCTGGTCGCTTTTCCCGACATGCAGGGGCGGCTGATCGGCAAGCGGTTTCAGGCCGAATTCTTCCTCGATGGCGCCCTGGAGGAAACGCACGGCTGCAATTATCTGCTCGCCGACGATATCGACATGGAGCCGGTGCCCGGCTATGCGGCGGCCAATTGGGGCAAGGGCTATGGCGACTTCGTCATGAAGCCTGACCTTTCCACCTTGATGAAATGCACCTGGCTCGAAGGCACGGCGCTGGTGCTGGCCGATCTCGTCGATCACCATCATCACGAACCCATTCCGCACGCGCCGCGCAGCATTCTCAAAAAGCAACTGGCGCGGCTTGAAGCCATGGGGCTCTCGGCCAATTTCGCCAGCGAGCTCGAATTCTATCTGTTCGACGAGACGTTCCGCTCGGCCCATGACAAGGGCTACCAGAACCTGACTTCGGCCGGCTACTACATCGAGGACTACCACATCTTCCAGACGACCAAGGAAGAAGGGGTGATGCGCACGCTGCGCAATCAGTTGCACGCCTCGGGCATTCCGGTCGAAAATTCCAAGGGCGAATGGGGGCCGGGCCAGGAAGAAATCAACGTGCGCTATGCCGAGGCGCTTGTTATGGCCGATCGGCATGTGGTGATCAAAAACGCCACCAAGGAAATCGCCTTCGGCCAGGGCAAGGCCGTTACCTTCATGGCCAAGTGGGCCTATGACCTCGCCGGGTCTTCGGCACATATCCATATGTCGCTGGCGAAGGACGGGAAAAACCAGTTCGTCGACGAGGGCGATGCGCTGGGCATGTCCTCGCTGATGAAGCACTTCATGGCCGGGCTTCTCACCTATGCCGGCGAGATCACCTATTTCCTCGCGCCCTATATCAATTCCTATAAGCGCTTTCAGGTCGGCACCTTTGCCCCGACCAAGGCGATCTGGTCGAGCGACAATCGCACGGCGGGGTTCAGGTTGTGCGGGGAAAACACCAAGGGGGTGCGGGTCGAGTGCCGGATTGGTGGCGCCGATCTCAATCCTTATCTGGCCTTTGCGGCGCTCTTGGCGGCTGGGTTGAAGGGCATCGAGGACAAGCTGGTGCTTGAACCGGCGTTTTCGGGCGATGCCTATTCGGGCGAAAAACTGCGTGAGGTGCACAAGACTTTGCGCGATGCCGTGGCGGCACTGGCGGGTTCAAAAATGCTCACCGAGGCCTTTGGGGCCGAGGTGGTGGAGCACTATGTGCACACGGGCAATTGGGAACAGTTCGAATATGATCGCCGCGTCACCGATTGGGAGCGCAAGCGTGGCTTCGAGCGGAGCTAGGAGCGCCGCCCACACACGACGTCATTCCCGCGAAAGCGGGAATCCCCCTAAATTGGCAGTGAGATTCCCGCTTTCGCGGGAATGACGCCGAGGACTATTGAGAGGCCTTATGACCGAAACGGTCCAGATCATTTCTCCTGTGAACGGAAAAGTGTTTGCCGAGCGGCAGGTGCTGGATGGGGCGGGTATTGCTGCGGCGGTCTCGCGGGCGCAAGCCGCCCAGCGGGCGTGGCGTGCGGTGCCGGTGGCCGAGCGGGTTGCGGCGGTGGGGCGCATGGTCGATGCGCTGCTCGCCATGAACGACGATATCGTGCCCGAACTGGCCTGGCAAATGGGCCGGCCCATCCGTTTTGGCGCGGAAAAGCGCGGGGTGGAAGAGCGCAGCCGGCATATGCTTGGCATTGCCGAGGCCACGCTGGCGCCCTCGAAACGGTCCGAAAAGGAGGGGTTCGAGCGCTATATTTCGCTCGAACCGCTGGGCGTGGTGCTGGTCATTGCGCCGTGGAATTATCCGTTTCTCACGGCGGTCAATTCCATCGTGCCGGCGCTGGTGGCGGGCAATGCGGTGCTCTTAAAACATGCGAGCCAGACGCTGCTGGCCGGCGAGCGCTTTGCGGCGGCGGCGAAAGCGGGCGAATTGCCGGAGGGCATTTTCCAGAACCTTGTGCTCGGCCATGCCGACACGGAAAAACTCGTCGGCTCGGGCGAGATCGACCACATCAATTTCACCGGATCGGTGGAAGGCGGGCGGCGGATCGAGAGGGCGGCGGCCGGGACTTTTGCGACGCTGGGCCTCGAACTTGGCGGCAAGGACCCGGCCTATGTCCGTGCCGATGCCAATCTCGATTTCGCGGCGGAAAATCTCGCCGATGGCAGTTTCTTCAATTCCGGGCAATCGTGCTGCGGGGTCGAGCGCATCTATGTGCACCGCGATGTCTATGATGGCTTTGTCGATCGTTTTATCGGGCAGGCGCGCGGCTGGACGCTGGGCGATCCGCTCGACCCCGCAACCATTGTCGGGCCGATGGCGCGTGGCAATTTTGCCGACCATGTGCGCGGGCAGACCGAAGAAGCGGTGCGCGGCGGGGCGGTGCGGCACCTCAATTGGGGTGACTCGCGCGATGTGGCGGGCTCGCCCTATCTGGCCCCGGAAGTGCTGACCGGCGTCAACCACCAGATGAGCGTCATGCGCGAGGAAAGCTTTGGGCCGGTCGTGGGCATCATGAAGGTGGCTGACGACGCCGAGGCGATTTCGCTGATGAACGACAGTCCCTATGGGCTGACGGCTTCTATCTGGACCGAAGACCTCGACGCGGCGGCGCGGATTGGCGCTGATGTCGAGACCGGCACGGTTTTCGCCAATCGCTGCGACTATCTTGATCCCGCGCTCGTTTGGACGGGGGTGAAGGACACCGGCAAGGGCGGGGGATTGAGCGAGATCGGCTACCATAATTTGACCCAGCCGAAGAGTTTTCATCTGCGGCGAGCGTAACGACACACGTCGCCCCACGCGATTGTCACCCCGGCGAAGGCCGGGGCCCATCCTGAGATCTCAAGATGGGTCCCGGCCTTCGCCGGGATGACAGCCTGTGGGGCTGGCAAGACCGAGGGACCAAAAGAATGACCAAAGCCAACTGGAATTATCCGACTGCCGTCCGCTTTGGGCCGGGGCGTATTGCCGAATTGCCCGATGCGCTGAAAGTGGCGGGGATAAAAAAGCCCCTGCTGGTGACCGATGCAGGGCTGGCGGCTTTGCCGGTGACGCAGAAGGTGCTGGCGGATTTGAAGGCCGCGGGGATCGCGGTTGGGCTTTTCTCGGACGTAAAACCCAACCCGATCTCGGCCAATGTCGAGGCGGGGATCAAGGTTTTGCGCGAGGGTGGCTATGACGGGGTCATCGCCTTCGGCGGCGGCTCCGGCCTCGACACGGGAAAAGTGATTGCCTTCATGGCCGGGCAGACCCGGCCGATGTGGGATTTTGAGGACATTGGCGATTGGTGGACGCGCGCCGAGCCGCAAGGGATTTTTCCCATTGTCGCCGTGCCGACAACGGCCGGGACGGGTTCGGAAGTGGGGCGCGCTGGCGTCATTACCGACGAGGCGACGCATACCAAGAAGGTGATTTTTCATCCGCTGATGATGCCCAAGGTTGTCATTGTTGATCCCGAACTGACCGTGGGCATGCCAAAGTTCATCACCGTTGGCACGGGCATGGATGCGCTGGCGCATTGTTTGGAGGCCTATTGTGCGCCGGGCTATCATCCGCTGGCCGATGGCATTGCGGTGGAAGGTATTCGGCTGGTGTTTGAAAACCTGCCCAAGGTGGCGGCCAACCCCAATGACATCGAGGCGCGCGGGCACTTGATGAGCGCGGCGGCCATGGGCGCGACGGCGTTTCAGAAGGGGCTTGGCGCTATTCATGCGCTGAGCCATCCGGTGGGCGCGCTTTATGATACGCATCACGGCATGACCAATGCGGTGTTCATGCCCTATGTGCTTGTGGCGAATAAGTCGGCCATCGAGGGCAAGATCGCGCGGCTGGCGGCCTATATCGGATTGGCGCCGAGCTTTGATGCGTTTTTGCATGCGGTGATCGGGCTGCGGCTAAGGCTCGAAGTACCGCATACGCTGAAGGAATTTGGTGTGGATGGGGCGCAGCGCGACAAGATCGGGGATATGGCGATTGTTGACCCGACAGCGGGTGGCAATCCGGTGGAATTGACGAAGGAGCGGGCGCTGATGATTTTTGATCGGGCGCTGGAGGGCGTGGTTTAGGAGGCTTCCCAGCCACCGGCTTACCCTTCTCCCCTTGAGGGAGAAGGTGCCCCGTAGGGTCACCGAATTCGCGTTTGCGAATTCGGTTGGGATGAGGGGTATTTGCGGCACCCTCACCCACTCCCCTGCGGAGGAGAGATACCCCTCACCCTGACCAAATCCGCTGAACGCGGATTTGGTCTGTCCCTCTCCCTCAAGGGGCGAGGGGAAGGCTGGTGGTTCACTGTCAGCCGACGACCTCAGCCACTGTCGCCTTGGCACCCTCATCAAACAGGCTTTCGAGATGGCCCACGACCGCATCGCGGAACACTGCATTGCCCGCGAGATCGGTGCCGAACACCTCGCTCAGGGACACGAGCCCTTCATAGAGCGCCTCTGCGTCATCGCCAGCATCCGCCGATATCGCCATCATTTTGAGCGCGTGCGGATCCCTCACGTCGATTTCGCTGCCGTCTTCAGCAACGCCCGTGACGTAGCGCATCCAGGCGGCGACGCCGAGGGCGAGGCGGGTGATGGGTTTTTCCGCTTTCAGGCGATCACGGATGGTGCCGAGGAGGCGCTGGGGGAGTTTTTGGCTGCCGTCCATGGCGATCTGCCAAGTGCGGTGTTTTAGGGCCGGGTTGCGGAACCGTTCGAGCAGCTGATCGCGGTAGGCGCCGAGGTCGGTGCCCGGCATGTCGAGCGTCGGCATGGCCTCTTCGGTCATCAGGCCATGGATGAGTTTGACATAGGCCGGGTCGCCCATGACCTCGGCGATGTATTGATAGCCGCCGAGATAGCCGAGATAGGACATGGTGGAGTGCGCGCCGTTGAGCATCCTGAGCTTCATCAGCTCGAACGGTTCGACGTCTTTAACCAGTTGCGCGCCGACCGTTTCGAAGGCCGGGCGGCCGGATGGAAAATGATCCTCTATCACCCACTGGGTAAAGGGCTCGGTCATGATCGGCCAAAAATCTTCGGCACCGATGAGGTCAGTGACTTCGGCGCGGTCGGCATCGGTTGTGGAGGGCACGATGCGGTCGACCATCGTGGACGGGAAGGCGGTGGATTTGACCCATTCGCCGAGATCGGCGTCACGCAGCGCGGCGAAGCGGGTGACGATGCGCTTGGCGGTTTCGCCATTGGAGGGGAGATTGTCGCAGCTCATCACGGTGAAGG
This sequence comes from Devosia sp. Root685, assembly GCF_001427875.1. Taxonomy (GTDB): domain Bacteria; phylum Pseudomonadota; class Alphaproteobacteria; order Rhizobiales; family Devosiaceae; genus Devosia. The sequence goes on from NZ_LMHK01000003.1 coordinate 385,142, forward strand.
GCGCGATGCCGGCGGCCTTGCGGCGGGCAAGGGCTTCCACCAGCATGCCGGGGGCCGATTTCGGCTGGCCGGGATGGGCGAGGTCGTGAACCACGTCGGGGTGTTTCTGGTCGAGTTCGCCGGTCGCCGGATCGTGGCAATAGCCTTTTTCGGTCACGGTGAGCGACACGATACGGATGTTGGGCGATGCCATCAGATCGAGCAGCGCGTCGCGTTCGGTATTGGCGTCCATCACGGCAAGGATCGAGCCGATGACGCGCGGATGGGTGCCGGCCGCGTCGCGCACGGCGATGGTGTAGAGCCCGCCTTGGGGTTCGAGGGCTTCCTTGGTATCTGGGCGGCGGAGGCTGGCGCCAACAATGCCCCAGCTTGGGTCTGCGGCGAGGAGATCATCGACATAGACGGCCATGTGGGCGCGGTGGAAGGCGCCGATGCCGAGATGCACGATGCCGGGGGTTACTTTTGACCGGTCATAATTCGGCACGCCGATGCCCGGCTTGAGGGAGCCGAGGGTGGCGGGGCTGAGGCGCGGGCTGGTCATGTCGGCTCCGGGAAGAAGAATTTTGTGGCGCAGCATAGTGGCTTCCAATCTTGTATGGAAGAGTGCGCGGAGGCTGGGTACACTGTTTATGGGCGCCGGGCTTGCCGAGGCAAGACGTGCCCGGCATAAGCCTTTGTGGGAACTGGGGAGGAATGGTCATGACCGGCAAGCGGATCGTCAGCATTGGCGAATGCATGATCGAAATGAGCGGCGGCGAGGACCGCAGCTATCGATTGGGCTATGCCGGCGACACGCTCAATACGGCCTGGTACTTGCGCGCCTTGCTGGGGAAAGACTGGGACGTCGACTATGTGACGGCTCTGGGGAAAGACCGATACTCGGACGATATCCGGGGGTTCCTGAGGGAAAACCATATCGGTACCGATCATATCGGCACGATCCCTGAGCGGCGGCCGGGGCTTTATATGATCCACCAGGACAAGGGCGACCGGCACTTTACCTATTGGCGCGATCAATCGGCGGCCAAACTCCTGGCCGATGACAAATCGGCGCTGCAAAAGGCCGTGGAGGGCGCGAGTCTCGTTTATTTTTCCGGCATTACGCTGGCTATTCTGGCGCCGAAGGCGCGCGGGCGGTTGCTTGGCGCCATCGTCAAGGCGCGGGACAGCGGCGCGAAAATTGCGTTTGATACCAATTTGCGGCCGGCTTTGTGGTCGAGCCCGCGGGTCATGGCTTCGGTGCTGACGGCGGCGGCGAGCCTTTGCGATATCGTCTTGCCGACGCATACGGACGAGGCGCCGCTGTTTGGCGACAAGTCGGCTGAGGAGACGGCGGAGCGCTATCTCGAGCTTGGGGTCGAAGAAGTTGTGGTCAAGGATGGGGCCAAGGAAGCCTATATTGCGACGGCCTCCGAGCATGTGCGGATAGCGCCGAAACCGGCGGAGAAGGTGGTGGATGCCACCGGGGCCGGCGACAGTTTTAACGGGGGTTATCTCTCGGCGCGATTGAGCGGAAAATCGATCCGCGAGGCGGCGGAAGAGGCGCACCGGGTGGCAGGGGTGGTTATTGGCCACAAGGGGGCTTTGGTGGAGCCGAAGTTTTTGAGGTGAATTTCCATGAAACCCTCGTGGTGAGGTGCGGCGTATAGCGCCGCCTCGAACCACGAGGGTGGGCGAGTGGCGGCTTCGTGCCACGCCCTCGTCCTTCGAGGCTACGCTACGCTCCGCACCTCAGGATGAGGTCTACTGGGGACGGAGCGAGAGAGGGACTAGCCCTCACTCCCCATCCATCTTCAAAAATGCATCCGCACTGAGGACAATCTCATCGTCGATCTTGCCGATCGCCTTCTTGTCCTTGCCGTCATAATCGAAGCCGTTGAGCACGGTGCGGATGACATTGAGCCGAAGGCGGCGTTTGTCGTTGGCGCGGATAACGGTCCAGGGGGCGTGCTTGCTGTCGGTTTTTTCCAGCATGCGGTCGCGGGCCTTGGAATAGTCGTCCCACTTGTTGAGCGCTTCGAGATCGATCGGCGACAGCTTCCAGGTTTTGAGCGGATCGTGCCGCCGGTCGTGAAAACGCTTGAGCTGCATTTCGCGGCCGATGGAGAGCCAGAATTTGAAGAGGCGAATGCCGTCGCGGGTGATGCGCTTTTCGAATTCCGGCGCTTCCTCGAGAAACAGCGCCGTTTGCTCGGGCGTGCAAAATCCCATCACCGGTTCGACGCCGGCGCGGTTGTACCAGGAGCGGTCGAACAGCACCATTTCGCCAGCCGCGGGCAGCCAGTCGATATAGCGCTGAAAATACCACTGGGTGCGCTCGCGATCGTTCGGCTTGGGGAGCGCTGCGATCAGATTGTAGCGCGGGTTGAGATTTTCGAGGATGGTCTTGATCGTGCCGCCCTTGCCGGCGGCATCGCGCCCCTCAAAGACCAAAACAATGCGTTCGCCCGCCTTGGCCATATGGGCCTGCAGTTTCACCAGCTGCTTTTGCAGCGCATAGAGCTGCGTGTCATACTCGTCCCGGTCGAGCTTCTTGTCATAGGGAAAGCCGCCCGATTTGAGCGCCGCCTTGTCGATGGCAGCGGGCAGTTCGGGATTTTCGATATCAAAGCCAGTCAGGGGATCGCTCACACTGTCGCTCCATTGTCATTGCCAGCGTGCTAGAAGTTTCGATCCCGCGCAAGAGGCGGGAGCAAGCGCTTGATTCGGCGGCCAAAAATGGACGATTCCCAATCACCCCAGACATCGCTGCGCGGCCGGGCGGTCCTGGCGCGCGTTACCAGTTATTTGGGGCTCCTTTTGGGGCTTGCCGGCCTTTTTGTCGCGCTGGTGATTTTCGGCGATCTGCGGCCCGATTTTGCCGCGCTTGGCTATCTCGTGGCGCTGGCTTTCGTTGCTTTCCTGCCTATGCCGGTGCGCACGGTTACGCGGATCCTCGAGGTGCCGGCGATTGCCCCGCCGCCCGGGGGGGCAGATGACGATGTCATGGCCGCCTTTGCCGAGGCGCTGGGCGAAGCGTGTCTGGTGCTCGACCGGCGCGGCGCGGTGGCCTATCGCAATCAGGCTGCGGCGGGCCAATATCCCAATGTGCAGAAGGGCAAGGTCCTCACCCTCGTCATGCGCAATCCCGAACTGGTCGCGGCGGTGGACGCGGCTCTGCGCACCGGCACGCCGCATAGTTTTGAGCTGCACGAGACGTTGCCGAGCGAAACCTGGGATCGGGTCACCGTGGCGCCCATTCGCAGCCCCGGCAGCGATTGGCTGGAGGCAGACGACCGGCATCTGCTGGTGACCTTTCAGAGCCTGACCGAACTCAAGCGTGTCGATGCCATGCGCACCGACTTCATCGCCAACGCCAGCCACGAATTGCGCACGCCGCTGGCCTCGTTGCTGGGCTTTATCGATACGCTACTGGGGCCTGCGGCGCGGGACGCGGTGGCGCGCGAAAAATTCCTCGCCATCATGCGCGGCCAGGCCGATCGCATGAGCCGGTTGATCGATGATTTGCTGAGTTTGTCGCGCATTGAAATGTATCAGCATGTGCGCCCGACCGGCTCGGTGGATCTGGCGGGCTTGCTGCGCGAAGTGCGCGAGGGGTTGCAGACCCAGGCCAAGGCGGCCGAGATCGATGTGGTGATGGACTTGCCCGAGGGGCCGGTGATGGTCACGGGGGACCGCAACCAGCTCTATGAAGTGTTCGAAAATCTCGTCGATAATGCCATCAAATATGGCGCCGATGGCAAGACGGTGGATGTGTCGCTGAGCGCGGTGGACCGTGGCGGTTTCCGGCATCTTATCAGCGTCGTCGATCATGGGCCGGGCGTCGAGCCCGAACACGTGCCGCGCATGACCGAGCGGTTTTATCGCATCGAAGTCGAAACCAGCCGCAAGAAGAAGGGTACGGGCCTCGGGCTCGCCATCGTCAAGCACATCGTGCAGCGCCATCGCGGGCAGATTTCCATCAAGAGCCGCCCCGGCGAAGGGCTGCGCGTGGATGTTATGCTGCCATAGGGGCGAAGGTGGGGTGCAGCGTGTGTGGCTCCACCCCCTCCCGGCCTCCCCCATCAAGGGGGAGGTGCTGCATCGAGTTTGTGGCTGGATCGCGCGCCTATCACCAGCCCGGCACCTCCCCCTTGATGGGGGAGGCTGGGAGGGGGTGACCGCTTGCCTAGGCCGGATCGAAATCCCCCGGCTTTTGCGCTTCTACCAATCCCGCCGCAAAGCGCTTGGCATTCTTCACATAGCGATCCGCCGAGGCGGTCAGACCCGCGATGGCTTCCGCGTCGAGTGTGCGGATGACCTTGCCGGGCGCGCCGACGACGAGGGAATTGTCGGGGATTTCCTTACCTTCGGTGATGAGGGCATTGGCGCCTATAAGACAGTTCTTGCCGATTTTTGCGCCATTGAGCACCGTGGCGCCCATACCGATCAGGGTGTTGTCGCCAATGGTGCAGCCATGGATGATGGCGCTGTGGCCGATGGTGCAATTTTCCCCGATGGTGAGGGGAAAGCCATTGTCGGTGTGGAGGACAGAATTTTCCTGCACATTGGAGCGCGCGCCGATGGTGATGGGTTCGATATCGCCCCGGGCGACGACGCCGAACCAGATGCCGGCTTCGGCGCCGATATGGCAATCGCCGATCAGCACGGCGGTCGGAGCGATCCAGCCCACGTCGGGGGAGATGTCGGGGGTGATCCCGTCGAGGGCGTATATGGGCATGGGGTGCTCCGAGGGTCGTTTGGGGGCATGATAGTTGAGAGTGGTGGGTGCCGGTACCCCCACCTAGCCTCCCCCTGGCAGGGCGAGGGACGTATCGAGTTTGGTGCGATGGCTGTGGGCCACCGGCAGATCCCTCCCCCTACCAGGGGGGGGGTAGGTGGGGGTGCTACATCACACCATAGGCCGCGCGCATCTCGGCAATCTCGCCTAGCGTCTCGTGAAACAGCCCCCAGTCGTCGTTTTCCGCAATCGGGGTCCAGATGGCTTCCATGTCCTCGATCAGCATGGTGCGCGGTTTTTCGCGGGCGAAATAGGGGTGATCGAGATTGACGTCCGGCGCGGGCCCAAAGGTTTCGAGGAGATCGGCGAGCGGGCGGAAGGCTTCGGTTGCATAGAACGCTGCCGAGGGACTGCGCGCTGCCCGTTCGGCGCTGAGGCTGCCGCCGCGCCAGTCGAAGAAGAATTGCTCATAGGGCGCCTTGCTGGCCGAGAGGAAGCCGAAGAGCGCGGTGACAAAAGCATTGTTGCTGTCCTCGTCGCGCGGCGAAAGGCCGAGGCGGCGGAGCATGGCGAGGGGGAGTTGGGTGCGGAAGATGGGCCAGACCGTGTTGAGCGCCGGCTCCAATGTTTCAAGATTGGAGAGGGGAAGCAGGCATTCGGCGAGGCGGGTGAGGTTCCAGGCGAGGGTGTCGGGCTGGCGGCCAAAACTATAAAGGCTGGTCTCGTCGAAATAGGCGGCGGTGAAATCGGGATCGTAGACCGGCACGAAGCGCCAGGGCCCGTAGTCAAAACTCTCGCCTGTTATGTTGATATTGTCGGTATTGAGCACGCCATGGACAAAGCCCGCCGCGATCCATTGCGCGCCGAGAATGGCCACTTTTTCGACCACGGCTTCGAGGAGGGCCGCGGCTGGGTCGTCCGTGCCGACGAGGTGCGGGTAATAATTCGCAATAGAATAATCAACGAGTCGGCGGAGGTTTTCCGTGTCATCGAGAAAGGCGAGGCGCTGAAAGGTGCCGATGCGAATGTGGCTGTGGCTGAGGCGGGTCAGCACCGCCGAGCGGGTCGGTGATGGTTCATCGCCGCGATAAAGCTGTTCGCCGGTTTCGACCAATGAAAAGCTCTTCGAGGTATAGACCCCCAGCGCTTCGAGCATTTCGGTGGCCAAGACTTCGCGCACACCGCCCTTGAGCGTCAGCCGCCCGTCGCCGCCGCGCGACCAGGGCGTTTTGCCTGAACCCTTGGTGCCGAAATCGAGGAGGCGCCCATCGAGAGGGTCCTCGCACTGCGCATACAAGAAACCACGGCCGTCGCCGAGATCGGCATTGTAGGTGCGGAATTGGTGGCCGTGATAGCGCAGCGCCAGGGGTTTTGGGAGCGAGCCGGGCAGAGGCTCGAAGCGGCCGAAATGCTTCAGCCATTCCTCGTCTGTCAGGTCGCCGAGGCCGATACGGTCGGCCCAGCGCTGGTCGCGATGGCGCAGAATGGTTTGTGGAAAATCGGCGGGATCGACGGGATCGAAAAAGTCCGTGCCGAGCTCTTCATGGCGGCGGGCGGGCATAAACTGGGTCATGAGTATTCAACGTTTCCGCGCCCGCTTTTCGCAAGGCTTGCTTGCGGCGCCACGTCTGGCGCCCGGGGTCAAATCGGCCTATATCACGCAAGATGATACAGCTTGCACCCTTTCAGGCCGCCATCTTCGATATGGACGGCACCTTGCTCGACACTGAAGCGGTCTTCAAGACCATCGTCTTCGAAGTCTGCACCGATCTCGGATTCGAAATGACCGACGACGTGCATCGTTCCATGGTCGGGGGCAGTCACGAGCACACCAACCGGCTTCTGCTCGAAGCCTATGGCGTCAGTTTTCCCTATGCACTGTTCGACGAAAAATGCCGGGTCACCATGCGGGCGCGCTCGCATGGCGGCGTGCCGGTAAAACCCGGCGTGCACGAGTTTATTGCCGCGCTTCACGCCAACAATATTCCGACGGCGGTCGCGACCTCCTCGCGAAACCCCCATGCCCAGCACCATTTGAGCGCTGCCGGTCTGCTCGACCTGTTCGAGACCGTGGTGACGCGCGATGATGTGACCCACCCCAAGCCGCATCCCGAGCCCTATCTGACGGCGGCAAGCCGCCTCAAGATCGACCCGGCAAATTGCCTCGCGCTCGAAGACAGCCTGGCCGGGGTACGCGCCGCCCATGCCGCGGGCATGCAGACCGTGATGGTGCCCGATCTCGTCCATCCCAATGACGAGGTGCTGGCACTCGGCATTTCGGTGATGGAAAGCCTCGTCCACGTGCACAAGGCGGCGTTTCCGCACTGAGCTTTTGCTCTGATTTCCAGCGCAATCTCACACGCGATTGTCACCCCGGCTTTAGGCCAGGGCCCATCCTGACATCTCAAGTTGGGTCCCGGCCTTAGCCGGGATGACAGCCTGCGGGTGACGTATACGGCAGGCGCGGGAGCTGTGCCCCCATCGCATCGATCTGTTAAGAAACAGACGCGCTAAAAAGCGCATAAAATTCTAATTTCTTCCGAAAACCTTTGCTCAGCACGTTGCAAGCCCATGGATTTCATGGGTTTTCAAGAACGGCTTTGGCGATTAACCGTGTTTTAAGAAGCTAAGGCCTATGGTTAACCAGCCGTAAATTTTGGCTTCCATCTCTTTACGGGCTTGGCTAGTGTGCCCCCGCAAAGACGGATTGCGAATGCGATCCAACCAGAAGGCCCGCCGGAGGTAACGGATGGGCTCAGGGGCAAGGACGGGGCATTGACTTCAAGCTGGGGGCACAGGTTCTCGCGCGCCGCTTTCAAAGTGGCTGCACTTGCCGCGACGGTTTTCGTTGCCGGCGTGATTGCCTCGCCTCTCGTGGTCCATGCCAATGAATCCGACTTCGTTCTGCCACTCGCTATTCCGGCTCCCGTTGCCCAGCTCCGTACGCAGCCCGCTCTCGGCGCCACCATGGTGCCGCTCGCGCCGGGCCAGCAGCACCTGACCGACGCTCTCCTCTCCAATTATGTCGCGCGCCAGCAGCAGCTGCGCGCCGTCGATGTGACCGAAGCCGGCCCGCAGGCGCCGCTTTCGACCGAAATGCTGATGGGCTATATCGCGCGCGGCTCGCTCAATGGCGGCAATACCGCCCTTTCGGCGATCGACAGCTTTATGAAGCCTGTCGCCGGGCACCAGCCGACCGTGACGCCGGACCTGCTCGCGGCTTATATCGCCAGCGGCTATCAGCCCACCGCCAAGCGCGCCGAAGTCGCCAATGCCGAGCGCGATTGCCTCGCCCAGGCGATTTACCACGAAGCGCGCGGCGAAAGCGCTGCCGGCCAGCTCGCCGTGGCCAATGTCATTGTCAACCGCGCCCGTTCGGACAAGTATCCGTCCTCGCTCTGCGGCGTGATCTATCAGGGCGCCAATCAGGGCCGCTACCGCTGCCAGTTCACCTTTGCCTGCGATGGCCGCGGCGATGCGCCGGGCGAACGCCAGGCCTGGGCCCGCTCCATGGCGCTCGCCAAGGATGTCTACGCCGAATATGCGACTGGCGCAGAAATCGGTGCCATTCCGGATTCGGCGCTGTTCTACCACACGACCAATGTCCGCCCGTCCTGGTCCTATACCTTTAGCCGCGTGGCTGAAGTCGGGGCGCACATTTTCTATTCGCCGAACTGAGTTTTAGGTTTGGTTTCAGTGGCTTGGTGAGTTCTCGCGCAAGCGGGAATTTTCGTTTGTGGGCGTGGGCCGTCGGTGAAGTAGCCCTCATCCTGAGGTGCTTTGCGTAGCAAAGCCTCGAAGGGCGAGGGCGTGCCCGGATGCTGCAGTGCCACGCCCTCGTGGTTCGAGGCTACACTGCGTTCCGCACCTCACCATGAGGGCTACGGCGGCATTTTTCATGGAAGAAAACACAAAGGGCGCCAGCGGCGCCCTTTGTTTTTACTCCGCTGCCTCAAGCAATTGCGGGCCGGCTTCTGCGTCGGCTGCGGGGCCGAACTTCTTGAAATTGTTGCGGAAAAGATCGACCAGTTTCGTTGCTTGAAGATCATAGGCGTCGGGGTCGGCCCAGCATTGGCGGGGGTCGAGGAGGCGGAGATCGACGCCGGCGACGGTGATAGGGACGGCGAAGCCGAAGAGCGGGTCGATCCGGGTTGGGGCATTGTCGAGCGAGCCGTCGAGGGCGGCGGTGAGGAGGCGGCGGGTCGAGGCGATGTCGATGCGTTTGCCCTGGCCATAGGCGCCGCCGATCCAGCCGGTATTGAGGAGCCATGCCTGGGCGCCGCTCAAGCGCAGCCGTTCGGCCAGCATGTCGCCGTAAACCGTTGGATGCAAAGGCATAAATGGCGCACCGAAGCAGGCCGAGAAAGTGGCTTGCGGCTCGGTGACGCCGCGTTCGGTGCCGGCGACCTTGGCGGTGTAGCCCGAGAGGAAATGGTAGACGGCCTGTTCCGGCGTCAGTTTGGCGAGGGGCGGCAGGACCCCGAAAGCGTCCGCGGTGAGGAAGACGACGGTCTTTGGCGTGCCGCCGACACTGCCTTTGGCGAGGGCCGGCAGGACGTGAAGCGGATAGGCCGCACGGGTGTTTTCGGTGAGGGAAACGTCATCAAACGTTGGCAGACTGTTACCGTCGAGCACGACGTTTTCGAGCACTGTGCCAAAAGTGCGTGTGGCGGCATAGATTTCCGGCTCCGCCGCCTCGCTGAGCTTGACGGTTTTGGCGTAGCAACCGCCTTCGAGGTTGAAGACGCCGTCATCGCTCCAGCCATGTTCGTCATCCCCGATCAGAGGGCGAGCGGGGTCATTGGAGAGCGTCGTCTTGCCCGTGCCCGAGAGGCCGAAGAACAGTGCGGCCTCGCCTTCGGGACCAAGATTGGCCGAACAGTGCATGGGCAGCACATTGTCCGCCGGGGCATGGAAATTGAAGAGCGAAAAAACGCTCTTCTTGATTTCGCCGGCATAGCGGGTGCCGCCGATAAGGACCAGGTTGCGGCTCATGTCGAGGGCGATGACGGTTTCGCTGCGCGTGCCATGGCGGGCTGGATCGGCCGTGAACAGGGGCGCGTGGATGATGGTCACCGGCGTCGCGGTGTCCGACGTTGCGATACCCTCGCCGGGGCGAATGAGCAGATTGCGGATGAAGAGGGCGTGCCAGGCGCTGGGGGTGAGGACGGTGACGCCGTATTGGTGCCTGATATCGGCGCCGGCAAGAAGGTCCTGGCGGTAGAGGTTTTGCCCGGCGAGGTGCGCCGTGATGTCGCTAAGGAGGAGATCGAACTGAGCCGGCGTGAGGGCGCCGGCATTGTCCCACCACACTTTTTCCTCGGTCAGGCTATCGCGGACAATGAACTTGTCCTTGGGCGAGCGGCCGGTAAAGGCGCCGGTTTCGACCGAGAGCGCGCCATGGGCGGTGAGCCGCGCATCGCTTTCGCTCAGGGCTCGTGCAACCAGTGTGGGGGCGATGGCGTTTGCACTGAGCGAAAGTGCGGCTTCGGCGATTGCCTGGCGCAGGGCGCTGTGGTCCTCGACACTCATAATTCGTCTCCATCAGGCGCCGCAAAGGGCAGCGGATGGGACCGAAAATAGGGAGGTCAAGGCCCTGCAAACCATCCCGAAATCGGTCGTAAGACGGAAGTCGCAGGTATTTCGTAGGGGGTGAGGGACTGGTTAGAGGCTTGGCCCCGCCTTATTTAACGCGTAATTGTCGCCTGCAACGTCGCGTGAGGGGCCGCGGCCCCGACAAGATGCAAGCGTCGCAACTAGAAAGGCAGAATATGCCCAAGATCGCCCTCGTGGACGACGACCGGAACATTCTAACCTCCGTTTCCCTCACCCTCGAGGCGGAAGGCTATCAGGTGGCGACCTATACCGATGGCGCTTCGGGTCTCGAAGGCCTGACCACGGACAAGCCTGATCTCGCCATTCTCGACATCAAGATGCCGCGCATGGATGGCATGGAACTGCTGCGCCGGCTGCGCCAGAAGTCGGACGTGCCGGTGATCTTCCTCACCTCCAAGGACGAGGAAATCGACGAACTGTTCGGCCTCAAGATGGGCGCCGACGATTTTATCACCAAGCCGTTCAGCCAGCGTCTCTTGGTCGAGCGGGTCAAGGCGATCCTTCGCCGTTCGGCCCCGCGCGATCCGTCGGCGGCCACCGGCCCTGCCGGGGAAGCCATGCCGGGCAAGGCGCTGATCGAGCGCGGCTCGCTGGTGATGGACGAAGAGCGCCACACCTGCACCTGGAAGGGCCAGCGCGTCACCCTGACTGTCACCGAATTTCTGATCCTCCAGGCCCTCGCCCTGCGTCCCGGCGTCGTAAAATCGCGCAACGCGCTGATGGATGCGGCCTATGATGATCAGGTCTATGTCGATGATCGCACCATCGACAGCCACATCAAGCGCCTTCGCAAGAAGTTCAAGGCGACCGATGACGACTTTGAAATGATCGAAACGCTCTATGGCGTCGGCTATCGCTTCAAGGAGCAATAAGGAACTTCGTGGCCACGATCGATCCTCAATTCGAGGGAACGCGACCCGATCGGGACGCTGAGCCTGCCCCCATTGGAAAAGGGAGCAGGCGCGGCTGGCGCATGGCGCTAAAACCACTTGGCCAGGTGATCGTGGCGCTGCGGCGCTTCATTGACTTCACCATTTTTTCGAGCCTGACGCGCCGCATCATGGTGCTGAATCTCGCCGGCCTCCTGGTGCTGGTCGTGGGGATCTTGTACCTCAACCAGTGGCGGGCCGGGCTGATCGATGCGCGCGTGCAATCGCTCCGCGTGCAGGGCGAAATCATCGCGGCGGCCATTGCGGCTTCGGCGACCGTCGACAGCGATGTCATCTCGATCAATCCCGACCGGCTGATCGAACTGCAGGCCGGCAATGTTTCGCCCCTGTCCTATTTCGATCCGTCGCTGGAATTTCCCATCAGTCCCGAGCGCGTCGCGCCGCTCCTCAGGAACCTGATCACGCCGACGCGGACGCGGGCGCGCATCTATGATCAGCAGGGCCTGCTCATTCTCGACAGCGACAATATCATCGGGCGCGGCGAGGTCATCCGGCAGCAGATCGACACGTCAAAGACCAATTCTTTCTTTCTCTTTGATTGGTGGAACGCGGTCATCGCCTGGGCGCCGGGCGATAATTTTTCGAAATATCAGGAATATGGAGCCGACGAGGGGACGCGCTATCCCGAAGTGGCTTCGGCCCTGCAGGGGGCATCGGCCGATTTCGTGCGCGCCGATGATCATAACCAGCTCGTGGTTTCCGTCGCCGTGCCGGTGCAGCGCGTGCGCGCCGTGGTGGGCGCTATTCTCCTATCGACGGCACCGGGCGATATCGACTCGGTGGTGGCGCAGGAGCGCTGGAGCATTTTGCGCATCGCGCTGATTGCAGCGGGCGTGCAGATCGCGCTGTCGCTGCTGCTCGCCGGCACCATTGCCGGCCCGATGCGGCGGCTTTCGGCGGCGGCCGAGCGGGTGCAGACCGCGGGCAATGCGCGTGCCGAAATTCCCGATCTGACCGACCGGCCCGACGAAATCGGCCATCTCTCGGGCGCGCTGCGCCGCATGACCGATGCGCTTTATAATCGCATCGAGGCCATCGAGCGCTTTGCCGCCGACGTGGCGCATGAATTGAAAAACCCGCTGACCTCGCTGCGTTCGGCCGTCGAAACGCTGCCGCTGGCGAAAAAGCCCGAAGACCGGGCCCGGCTCAACGACATCATCCAGCACGATGTCAAACGGCTCGACCGGCTGATTACCGATATTTCGAGTGCCAGCCGGCTCGACGCGGAACTGGCGCGCGAAAGCGCCGAACTGGTCGATGTCGAAAAGCTGGCCGAAGCCATGGTCGGCATCCAAAAGGACGTGGCGGCCGGCCGGCAGGTCAATGTCGTCATGGGCAAGCGCCTGGGGCGCGGCTCGACGGTGATCACCGGGCACGAAAGCCGCCTGGCGCAGGTTCTGGCCAATCTCATCGACAATGCCGTGTCGTTTTCGCCGGTCGACGGCACGGTGACGGTGGCGGTTTCGACCGAAAGTGACATGATCGTCGTGACCGTGAGCGACGAAGGGCCTGGCATAACCGGCGATTTCGGCCGGATTTTCCAGCGCTTTTATACCGACCGGCCGGACACGGAGAGCTTTGGCAATCATTCCGGGCTGGGGCTGTCGATCAGTAAGCAGATCGTCGATGCGCACAAGGGTACGATCAAGGCGCAGAACCGGACGGATCGGTCCGGGGCGCTGTTCACGGTGTCGCTGCCGAAGACGCGGCGGTAATTTTTGGGCATCGTGGCTCCCACACCCCCTCCCTTCCTCCCCCATCAAGGGGGAGGTGATGCATCCAGTTTTCGGCTGAGATCTTGCCCCAAACGCGATCTACACCTCCCCCTTGATGGGGGAGGTTGGGAGGGGGTGTTTGCGCAATGCTGTTGACCCCCGAAAACATCCACGCAACCGCGATCCTGCTCGACGGCAAGGGTCTCCTCATCCGTGGTCCGTCGGGCTCCGGAAAATCGCTGCTGGCGCTCTATCTCCTCGATGTCTTCGACGCCCGTGGCAGGGACGCTGTGCTGATCTCCGATGATCGTGTCGATATCGAATCTGACGGCAAAACCATCCTTCTCCATGCCCCCGCCACCATTGCCGGCCTTATGGAATTGCGCGGTCACGGCATTGTCAGACGGCCTTATCGGACTGGCATAAAACTCGATCTGGTGGTTGATCTGGTGCCGGCCCTTGAACGCATGCCCGAAAACAACGATTTTAAACGTGCCCTGTTAGGGGTGGAAATCGCCCGTTGCCCGGTGCCGCAGGCGGGCGTCATTGGAATCGAACACCAGCGCCTCTTGATCGAAGAGGCGCTGGGCGCAATCGCTATCCCCTCTGGAGGGTGACAATTTATCACTTGCAACCAAAAGCCACGGGGGCAAGACTGGCGCCCGCTCCCAAATGCACCCGAGGCAGGGAGCGGGGGCTTATCGGACTGGGATGGGGTTACGTCGTGAAAAGGGCGCAGCCATCGTCTGGGGAGAATGCATGATCGGGTTGGTTCTGGTGACGCATGGCGCACTGGCGGATGAATTCAAGCTGGCGCTGGAACATGTGGTTGGACCCCAGGAGCAGTGCGAGACCATCGCCATTGGTCCTGACGACAACGCCGAAACGCGGCGCGAGGACATTCTGGCGGCGATCGACCGGGCCGATACCGGCGATGGGGTGATCATTCTCACCGATATGTTTGGCGGCACGCCATCCAACCTCGCCATTTCCGTGATGCAGAACCGCAATGTCGAAGTGATCGCGGGCGTCAACCTGCCCATGCTGGTCAAGCTTGGGCGCGTGCGCGGCGATCTCGCTTTGGCCGATGCGGTGGCGCTGGCGCAGGAAGCGGGCCGTAAATATATCACCGTCGCCAATTCCATCCTCGGTGGAGCCTCCTGAAATGGATGGTGATCGTGCCGTCGCCCAGCAATTGACCATCGTCAACCGCAAGGGCCTCCACGCGCGCGCCTCGGCGCGCTTTGTGCGCACGGCCGAGTGTTTCGATGCCTCGCTGCACGTCATCAAGGACGGCCAGTCGGTCAACGGCAATTCCATCATGGGCCTGATGATGCTGGGCGCAGGGCCGGGCTCGACGATATTGGTACAGGCCACCGGCAAGCAGGCCCGCGAGGCGCTGGAAGCCATTGTCGAGCTGGTGAATAACGGTTTTGACGAGGATAATGAGGGGGTGTGAGGCGTAGTTGCGCCCGCACACGCGATGTCACCCCGGCGAAGGCCGGGGTCCATCTCCACGGCCCGCCGAGCCCCGATAGCCGATTGGGTATATCTCAGGATGGGCCCCGGCCTGCGCCGGGGTGACCGCCGGTGGGGTGTGGTAACCCATGAGGGCTATATTGCGGTTGGCTTCAGCTACACAAGTTCGCCTGGCGAGCGCCGGAAGACGGTCGATTGGGTCGCCCGGAGCGAACAAAGCCTTCAGCATCGTTTCCATAGAAGTCTTTATGCTGAGAGCCTAAATTGAGGTCAGTTCAAGTTTAGCGCTTTTTCAGGAGGTCGGCATGATCGACACATCCGTTCAGACAGTCGTAAAATCCAAGCCGGTACTGCCGCTGACGACGACGCTGGGTCCGGTGCATATCGCTGTAACCGATCGTGCCCGCGCGCTTGCCATCTGGCAGGACGTGGTTGGGCTCGAACTGATCGCCGAGAGCGGCAATCTCTTGCAGCTTGGGGCCGGCGGCAAGGTGCTGATTGTGCTCGAAACCGGGGCCGTACGTCCCGCGGTGCCGCGCAGCATCGGGCTCTACCATGTGGCGGTGCATGTGCCCACGCGGGTGGACCTGGCGCAGATGGCGGTGCGGGCGCTGCAGCGCAATGTGCGGATTTCGCCCACCGATCACCTCGTCAGCGAGGCCATCTATCTTTGGGATCTTGATGGCAATGGCATCGAGATCACCTTTGAAACGCCCTGGCGCGGCACGCTGGGCGATCCGGAAAAGGGCGAAACCTACGCCAAGACGGCCGACGGTACGCCCCATTCGGGGCGCGAGCCGATCGATCTCGATGGTCTGCTGGGTGAACTGGGCCAAAACCCGGTGCTGGCGGCGCGTATGCCGGCGGGGACGCGGATTGGCCATGTCCATGTGCATGTGAATGACCTTCAGATAGCGATGGATTTTTATCGCGATGTCGTCGGCTTTGCCGGTTTCCTGCTGATTAATTCCTTCGGCATGGGCGATGTCGGGCTCGACTACATGCCGCACACCGTGGCGTTCAATATCTGGTCTGGCCCCAATGCGGCGCTGCCCCCGGCCGGGTCAGCGGGCCTCCGCTGGTTCACCATCGCCGTGCCGGGCGCCGAGCATTTCGATGCGCTTGTCGGACGGCTGGAAAAAGCCGGAGCGCCGATCGAGCGGCTGGACAAGGGCGTCGAAACGCAGGATCCCTTCGGCAATCGCATTCGCGTCGAACTGGCAAACTAAAGCCGGGGCTGCCGCGTTCTGCTCCAAACCAAGCGAGGGGAAGCCATGCGCGCCGCAGATGATGTCCTAAATTTCTGGTTCGTCGAGCACGGGCCGGAAGACTGGTTTGCCGGCAAGGCCGAATTCGACGCGAAAATTGCGCAGGGGTTCGGCCAGACCCACGCCCATGTTGCCAAGGGCGAGGCCTGGGAATGGCGGGCCAAACCCTCGGGGCGACTGGCCGAGATTGTGGTGCTCGACCAGTTTTCGCGCCAGCTGTTCCGCAATTCGCCTCTCGCCTTCGAACAGGACAAGATGGCTTTGGTGCTGGCGCAGGAAATGGTCGGGCAGGGGCTCGACATGCAGTTCGAGCAGCCCAAGCGCGGCTTTATCTACTTGCCGTTCATGCACGCGGAGTCGGCGGCGATCCAGTCGGCCTCGGTGCGGCTCTATGAGGCGCTGGGCGATGAGGATCAGCTGAAATATGCGCTGGCGCATCGCGAGACGGTCGACCGCTTTGGACGTTTTCCGTTCCGCAACGCGCCGCTGGGGCGAGAGAGCACGGCGGAGGAACTGGCCTATATGGAAGAGCAGGCCGAGCGGAAGTTTTAATTTTTGCAACCTGCCCGCGACGTCATTCCCGCGAAAGCGGGAATCCGTTGCTTGAAACAGAGATCCCCGCTTTCGCGGGGATGACGTAGTGCTTGGGAAGGGAACGGAGTGGGCGTTCAGAACGCCCACTCACCCCCGCGCATGACTGGCTCGACTGTGCCGTCGGCGTGGATGCCGTCGATGTCGATCTCGGCCGAGCCGATCATCCAGTCGATATGAATGAGGCTCTTGTTGCCGCCTTGGGCAAAAATCTGGTCGGAGGTCAGCTCCTTGCCGCCTTCGAAACAGTCGGCATAGCACTGGCCCATGGCGATGTGGCACGAGGCGTTTTCGTCGTAGAGCGTGTTGTAAAAGAGGATGCCCGAGGCCGAGATCGGCGATGAATGGGGCACGAGCGCCACCTCACCGAGGCGACGCGCGCCTTCGTCGGTGTCCAAGACCTTGTTGAAGACGTCCTGGCCCTTGGTGGCTTTCAGCTCAACGAGAACGCCGCCTTCAAAGCGCGCCTGGATGTTCTCGATCAGCGTGCCGTTGTGGCTGAGCGGCTTGGTTGCGGCAACCGTGCCTTCGACGCGCAGGCGATGCGGCGTTGTAAAAACTTCTTCGGTCGGGATATTGGGATTGCAGGTGACCCCGTTCTTGGCTTCCGAAGCGCCGCCCTTCCAGCGGTGTCCATCGGCGAGGCCAATGGTGAGATCGGTGCCGGGGCCCTTGTATTTGAGGGAGGCAAACTTCTTGCCGTTGAGCCAGGTCCAGCGCGCTTTCAGGTTCGCATTATGCTGCTTCCAGGCGGCGATGGGGTCGTCCTGATCGACACGGCTTGCCTTGAAGATGGCGTCGGCCAATTTGGCGATCGCCACGTCTTCGGCATCGTTGGGGAAAACCAGTTTGGCCCAGGCGGGCGTCGGATAGGAAACGATGTTCCAGTTGATATCAAAGCCGGTGATCAATTCGAGCGCCGGGCGATAGGCGGCCGAATTGGCGCGGTTGGCGCGCGAAACCTTTTCGGGGTCCTGGCCGGCCAGCATCAGCGGATTGTCGCCCGAAATGGCGAGGCGCGCGGCATTGTTCTTGTAGGCCTCGGCCATGCCGGCATAGAGCCAGCCGGCAGCGCGGTCGAAACTTTTGTCATTGGCATATTTGTAGCGCGCCAGGGTCGCTTCCTCGTCCGAATAGATCGAGGTGACGAGGCCCGCGCCGGCCTTATAGGCATGCTCGGTGATGCGGCGCACCAGCGGCGCGGCGACCATCGGGGCGGTGATGATGAGATCCTGGCCCTCGGCCAGTTGCAGGCCGACCTTGATCGCCACTTCGCCGAGTTTGTCCAGTTTTGTGGGATCGATGGGAGAATTGCTCATCGGGGCCAAGCCTTGTTTTTGTTGAATCGGTTGGCCGCGAGCCTACCTGCCCGGGGCCTGCCACGCCACCCGCGCAAATCGGAAAATCCGTTGATCTCAATCAAGGTTCTGCGTCCGGCGCGGGCGGATATGGAGGCCAACACAACAGGAGGTTTCCATGACTGTTCTTCTCATCGCCGTCTTCGGAATTTTTGGGGCTTTCGCCGCCGCACTCGCCTATGCGCAGGTTCAAACGCGCGGGATCGTCGCGCCGGGAGGACGTCCACTGGACTGATCGCCGGGCCGATGGCAGCCCAGAAGACGGCGGTCTGCGTATGCTGATCCGCCTTGCAGATCCGGCAACCGAAGTGATTCTCTATAGAAAATTTTAACCACGCAGAGCCGCCCGATCAATCAAACGGCGTTTAAAGTATTTTCATATCAGTACTTTAGTCTATGAGGAAGATGACTTTTTGTTGGAGGCTATATTGAACAAGTTTATACTCGCCGCCGTCGCTGGCGTTCTTTCCGCCACTGCTGTTTCCGCTGCCGATCTGGCTGTGGCCTATCAGCCGGGCACGGTGGCCTATTCGCCAGCCAGCGCGTTCAACTGGTCCGGCTTCTACGCTGGCGTGAATGGTGGCTATGGCTGGGCGGAGTTTTCCGCGCCAGGGGCCGCCCCACTTGACGGGCTCAAGGGTATTCTTGGCGGCGTCCAGGTTGGCTACAACTATGACTTTGGCGGTTTCGTGCTGGGTGTCGAGGGCGATGTTCAGCTTGCCGATGTGAAGTACACGCGGACCATCGCCGCTACGACAGGCACCTACGGTATCGATCGTTTTGGCACCATTCGCGCTCGTGCGGGCGCGGCTGTCGACCGCTTCCTGCCCTATGTGACGGGCGGCGTTGCGATCGCCAATGGCCACATCAACATTTCCGATGGCGTTACGACCTATGACGAAAATAAAGCCCATATCGGCTGGACGATTGGTGCCGGTGTCGAGTTTGCCGCGACCGACAACATCACGATAAAGGCCGAATACCTCTATGCCGACTTTGGCAAGGCGACCTATACCGGCCCGGTCGGCGCGATAGCCGCTGACGTCCATGCCAAGGCAAGCATTGTGCGCGGCGGCGTGAACTTCAAGTTCTAAGGACGCGGCTTTACTCAAAGCGTCAGCCAAATAGGGCCTCAGCATTTGTGCTGGGGCCTTTTTGTTGATGCTCCATTGGGGGCAGGCCGGCGACCGACTGTGCCCCATTGGCATCACGGCGGCATTCTGTCGCAAAAACCTATTGGCAAAGGCGAACGGTTTGGCTATCAACCGTTCGCCGCTTCATTTTTTTCGAACCATGGGAGGCGTTGCATGACAGCATTTATGATCGCTTCCCCGTTTGGCATCGGCCGACCTTAGGTCCCTGCCAACCGCGGCCCGCCGTTTAGGCCAGCCGCCCGCGGTTTTTCTTCCCTTCGCTTTTGCAGACCCGACCGGCCCCTGAGGGTCATTGTCTCGCCCGGTCAGTTTTGTGCCTTTCATAGCCCTTTTTGAGGAGCCGGTTGCCGGAGAACGGGGCCGGACTGCCAAATGAGTCGCAAGAAACTCGATTTCCGCGCCGATGCTTTCAGGCACGTGCTCGGCTTTACCTTCCGCCACTGGGCCCGCCAGCCCAAGCGCATCGCCCTGATTGCCGGCATCGTCATGGTTGCGACCATTGCCGAAGTGCTGGTGCCGATGTTTTCGGGCCGCATTGTCGACGCCATTTCGGGCGGCCAGAGCACCGCGCTCAATGATGCACTGCGCGCCTTTGCCGTGGTTGCGGCGCTGGGCGTGACGAGCGTCGTGCTGCGCTATTTCGTGTTCCAGACCATCATCAAGCTGACGCTGCAGATGATGGCGCGGGTCGTCGAGGATGGCTTTTACAAGGTCCAGCGCTTTTCGACCGATTGGCACGCCAACAGCTTTGCGGGTTCCACGGTACGAAAAGTGACGCGCGGCATGTGGGCGCTCGATGCGCTCAACGACATCCTGCTTGTGGCGCTGCTGCCAAGCTTCGTCATGCTGGTGGGTGCTTCGATCCTCCTCGGTTCTTATTGGCCGGTGATGGGGCTTGTCGTTGCCGGTGGTTCGATCATCTACATCGCGTTCACCGTCTTGATGTCGGTGGGCTATGTCGCCCCGGCCGCCAGCCTTGCCAATGCCTGGGACACAAGGCTTGGCGGCGCGCTGGCCGATGCCGTCAGCTGCAATTCGGTGGTAAAGGCTTTTGGCGCCGAAACGCGCGAAGAAGACCGGCTGCGCCATGTCATGTCCAAATGGGACACCCGTACCCGCCGGACCTGGAAGCGCGGCACGCTCAACGGCACCATTCAGGGTCTTCTTATGACCCTGATGCAGGCCGGTATTCTGGGCACGGGTCTTTATATGTGGACGCAGGGGCTGGCTTCGGCCGGCGATATCACCTTCGTCCTCGCCATGTTCTTCGTGTTGCAGGGCTATCTGCGCGATGTGGGCATGCATATCCGCAACCTGCAGCGCTCGGTCAACGACATGGAAGAGCTGGTGGCCCTGTCCACCATGCCGCTCGGTGTCGAGGACAAGCCGGGCGCCAAGGCTATTGCGATCGGGAAAGGCGCGATCAATTTCGAGAACGTCACCTTCCGCTATGGCAGCCATCCGACCCCGCTCTATCGCGACTTTTCGGTCGCCATCAAACCGGGCGAGCGGGTGGGCCTTGTTGGCCATTCGGGCTCGGGCAAGACGACCTTCGTCAAGCTGATCCAGCGGCTCTATGACATCAATGATGGTGCCATCACCGTGGATGGCCAGAACATTGCCGAGTTCCAGCAGGCGAGCCTCCGTGGTCAGATCGCCATCGTGCAGCAGGAGCCGATCCTGTTTCACCGGACGCTGGCCGAGAACATCGCCTATGGCCGGCCGGAGGCGAGCAGGGCCGAAATCGTCGAGGCGGCGAAACAGGCCAATGCCTATGACTTCATCATGTCGCTGCCCAAGGGTTTTGAAACCATGGTCGGCGAACGCGGCGTCAAACTTTCGGGTGGCGAGCGGCAGCGCGTTGCCATTGCAAGGGCGTTCCTTGCCGATGCGCCGGTGCTGATCCTTGATGAAGCGACCTCGAGCCTCGACAGCGAGAGCGAAGTGATGATCCAGGAGGCGATGGAACGGCTGATGGTCGGCCGCACGACGCTGGTCATCGCGCACCGGCTCTCGACGGTCCGCGCGCTTGATCGGTTGCTGGTCTTCGACAAGGGCAAAATCGTCGAAGAAGGCGACCACGCTTCGCTGATCCGCCTGCAAGGCGGCATCTATCGCCGGCTGTTCGAGCGGCAGGCGCTGGAACTGACCAAGGGTCTGGTGGCGTAATTTTTTGCAATGGAAGCCCGCGGAGCAATCTGCGGGCTTTTTGGTTTTGGGAAGGCTGACTCAGCGCGGGACGGCGCTTTAACCCTTCATTCACCATGCCAACAGCCCGGCGGAGCCAGCCACGCGAAGGTGCATTGTATTTGTATCAAATACGAGGCAGCCCCATGGCTTATTCCGATCCGATGCCTGACGCCTATGTTGCCGAATTTTTGGACTTGGCGCGCTCGGCCAATGTCACCTTCGATATTACTGGGGATCGCCTGCATATGCGGATGATCAGGCCCAATTGGGCCATGTGGGCGCCGATCCGGCACCTGCTCGATGAGATCGGGCACGAGCGGATAGAGGCGTTTGTGCGGCGGGAAGTGGCCGCGCGGCAGGCGGTGGAGAGCTGGAATGAGGCGAGTGTGGAGAGGTTGAAGGGAGCGGCGGAGGTGATGCGGGAGGGGGTGTAGGGCACACCGTTTTGCCGCGCACTACGCCCACCCACCGGCTGTCACCCCGGCGCAGGCCGGGGCCCATCTTGAGATATCGTATGCGACCGCCTGACGACGAATTAAGACATCAGGCAGACCTAAGAAGCGCAGTTTTCTAGCTAGCGCCAAAACAACATCAACCGCCGAAAATAAGATTCGCAGTTTTCAACGAATCGTTAAATAATTTTAGAAATTGGCGTCGAGGCTGTTATGTCTGTGCGACTTGTACATTTGCGGAAATTGCTTGCGCTGTTCTACGCGCCGCCTAATCTACGAACCAAAATTATTCGCGATGATATCCGATCCGAAATTCGCAAGGAGTCCGGACGCTCAGGTGATGGAGGGGACTTCTACGGTCCCTTTTGGGCTAACGCTAAAGCGCATATGTTCGGCACTGCCGATCTTCGTTTGCTAACTGAAGAGCGTGTTTCTTCAAACGGAGGAAGAAAGAGGCTCTACCAAGCGTGCCAGGATGGATTTCTGAGTTGGTGGGATGACAAACGTCGTTGGCGAAATGAACCTATTCAACCAACTCCGATACCTGCAAAAGCTCGATTACCTATCGCATCAGTCGGCGGCGTGGTGAAAGTCGAAAACGTTTTTGCGTTGGACAGCGGTTCAAGCTTTCACCGTCTAATCTATCCATACTTTGCTGAAGAGCCGCATATCAATGAAGAAGCGGCGCGCTTAGGTCTTTGGGCGCTCACGGCTTCCTTAGGTACAAAACACGATCCCAAGGATATGCGAATACTCGACATCCAAAGAGGGGCGTCATGGGGGGCGATTGATGTGCGTTCTACAGGTGACGAGGAGCAAATTTTCGAACGGCGCTATGCTTTCATACTATCCGAATGGGATCGGCTGCGCATGGAGTACTAGTTTCCATGCGCAGCGGGAGGGTGGCACGCTGGTCAATGCGCCTCATCCCAATTCTTCGCCGCATGCGCGTCCACCTGGATCGGCACTGACAACCGCACCGCCGGCTCCGCCGCGCTTTCCATCACCTTCTTAATGACCGGGATGGCCACCTCTTCCGTCCCCTCCGGCACCTCAAAGATCAGTTCGTCATGCACTTGCAGCAGCATGTCGGCGTCGATTTTGGCGCGTTTCAGCTCCGGTTCCATGCGGATCATGGCTCTTCGGATGATGTCGGCAGCAGAACCCTGGATGGGGGCGTTTATGCTGGCGCGTTCGACAAAGCTGCGTTCCGAGGGATTGCCGGAATTGGCATTGGGGAACTGGATTTTGCGGCCGAAAATGGTGGTGACGTAGCCGTCGGCTTTCACCTTTACTTTTTGGGCGTCCATATAGTCGCGAATGCCCGGAAAGCGTTCGAAGTAGGTCTTGATATAGTCGCCGGCTTCGCCGCGGGGGATGCCGAGCTGGTTGGCGAGGCCGAAGGCGGAAATGCCGTAGATGATGCCGAAGTTGATGGCCTTGGCTCTGCGGCGCACGTCGCTCGGCATGCCTTCCACCGGCACGTTGAACATTTCCGAGGCGGTCATGGCGTGAATGTCGAGGCCTTCCTCGAAGGCGTCCTTGAGCGCCTGAATGTCGGCAATATGGGCGAGGACGCGCAGCTCGATCTGGGAATAGTCGGCGGAAATGAGGGTTTTGCCGGGCGCGGCGATGAAGGCGGTGCGGATCTTGCGGCCATCGGCGGTGCGAACCGGAATGTTCTGGAGGTTCGGATCGTTGGAGGAGAGGCGGCCGGTCAGCACCGAGGCCTGCGAATAGGACGTGTGCACGCGGCCGGTGCGCTGGTTCATATAGGTGGGGAGGGCGTCGGTATAGGTACCCTTCAATTTGGTCAGCTGGCGCCAGTCGACGATGGTGCGGGCAAGCGGAATGCCTTTGAGGGCGAGGTCTTCGAGCACATCGGCGCCGGTGGCCCAGGCGCCGGTCTTGGTTTTGCTGCCGCCCTCGATGCCCATCTTGTCAAAGAGGATTTCGCCGAGCTGCTTTGGCGAGCCGAGATTAAAACTCTGGCCGGCCAGTTCATAGGCTTCCGCCTCGAAGGCGGCGGCGCGCTGGGAGAAATCGCCCGAGAGACGGGCGAGGATTTGCCGATCGACGGTAATGCCGCGGGCTTCCATGCGGGCGAGCACCGGAGCGAGGGGGCGTTCGAGGGTTTCGTAGAGGGTCGTGGCGTTTTCTGCCGCCAGACGCGGTTTTAGGACGTGCCAGAGCCTGAGGGTAATGTCGGCATCCTCGGCGGCGTAGCGGGCGGCGGCGGGGATTTCGAGCTGGTCGAAGGTTTTTTGGCCTTTGCCGGTACCGGCGAGCTCGGAAAAGGTGATGCACTTGTGGTTGAGCCAATGGTCGGCGAGCACGTCCATGCCATTGTAGCGCGGGCCATCGAGCGCATAGGAAATCAGCATGGTGTCATCTATCGGCGCCATGGAGAGGCCGTAGCGCCAGAAAATCTCCATGTCGTATTTGACGTTCTGGCCGATTTTGAGGATCGAGGGCGCCTCGATGACCGGCTTCAGGGCGTCGAGCACGTCGCGAATGGGCAATTGGCCTTCGACCAGGCCGCCGCCGGAGAGGAGATCGCCGGCTAGGGCGTGGCCGACGGGAATATAGCAACCTTCGCCGATTTTCGTGGAAAGGCAGATGCCGACGAGATCGGCCACCTGCGGATCAAGGCCGGTGGTTTCGGTGTCGATGGAGACGAGACCGGTATCCCAGATTTTGGCGACCCAGGCGGCGAGGCGCTCGGGCGAATTGACGATTTCATAGTCGTCGTAATTGACCGGAATGGCTTTGACGCGCGCATGTTCTTCGGCGGCAAAGCGGGCGGGGCCGGTGCCGGGGACGACATTGGCGGCGAGTTTTGCCTTGGCGACCGAGAGCGAGGTGGATTTTTGTGGGGCACCGGGGACTGGGGTGTCGCCGCCGGCTTTCAGCTCGGGATCGGCTTCGAAATCATCCGGATTGGCGTCGAGCAGCCCCGCCATGCGCTTGGTGATGGTGGCGAATTCCATTGCCTTGAGGAATGGAAAAAGGGCGGAAGGCGCCATGGGCTGGCGGATGAGGCCATCGAGGTCGATTTCGACGGGCACCTTTTGTTCGAGCGTCACCAGCTTTTTGGAAATGCGGGCGAGATCGGCATTGGCGATCAGCTTTTCGCGGCGGGCGTTCTGCTTGATCTCGGTGGCGCGTTCGAGGAGGGTTTCGAGATTGCCATAGGTATTGATCAGTTCGGCGGCGGTTTTGACGCCGATGCCCGGCACGCCCGGGACGTTGTCCACGCTATCGCCGCAGAGCGCCTGCACGTCGATGACCTTGTCGGGGGTGACGCCGAATTTGGTGAAAACCTCGTCGGGGCCGATCCACCTGAGGGGCGGCTGGCCGGGGCGGGGGATGGTGTCGAGGAGGCGAATGGAGCCGTCGGGCTCGACAAGCTGCATCAGGTCCTTGTCGGACGAGGCAATGGTTACCTTGAAGCCGGCGGCGCGGGCCATGCAGGCATAGGTCGCCATGATATCGTCGGCCTCCCAGCCTTCCATTTCGATGGAAGGAATGGAAAAGGCGCGGGTGGCCGAGCGGGTCAGCGGGAATTGCGGGACCAGTTCTTCGGGCGCCGGCGGGCGCTGGGCTTTATAGTCGGGATAGAGATCGTCGCGAAAGGTTTTGCCCTTGGCGTCGAAAATGACGGCCATATGGGTGGGCCGCTCGTCGCCCTCCATGTCCTGCGTCAGCTTGAACAGCATATTGCAGAACCCCTGCACGCAGCCGACCGGCAGGCCATCGGACTTGCGGCTAAGCGGGGGCAAGGCGTGGAAAGCGCGGAAAATATAGCCCGAGCCGTCGACGAGCAGCAGATGCATGAGACGATTCCCTTTCAGTCCGGTCGGGACTTTAAAGGGTTGGGAACAAAGAGGGTACCCGGATTTTGCGTGGGTTGTGTTGGGGCTTGATCGTTAATCAACGATAGAGATAACCTTATCCTACTGCCGACCCGTTCTGGTGTTGCCATGTCCCGTTCTGCCAAGCACTTCATCACCGGCCGGCTCAATGCCATCGGTATCGAAATCAACGGCCCCGAGCCGTGGGCGCCGCAGGTTCACAATGAGCGTCTATGGGCGCGGCTCCTGCGCGATGGCACGCTGGGACTGGGCGAAAGCTACATGGATGGCTGGTGGGATGCGGAGGCGCTCGACGCATTTCTCTTCCGTCTCGTCAGCGGCAATGTCCAGGATGCTTTCCCCAGGGATCTCGCCGTCATGTGGAGCCTGGCCAAGGGGCGCCTGCTCAATCTCCAGCGGCTGCGGATAACCGAGGTGGGGGAAAAGCACTATGACATCGGCAACGATCTTTATGCCGCCATGCTCGACAGCCGCATGATCTATTCCTGCGGCTATTGGCAGGGCGCGACCGATCTCGAAGCCGCCCAGGAGGCCAAGCTCGACCTCATCTGCCGAAAACTCGGTCTCGCGCCCGGCATGCATATTCTCGATATCGGCTCGGGCTGGGGCGGGCTCCTCAAATTCGCGGCCGAGCGATATGGGGTTTCCGGGCTCGGCGTCACGGTCAGCAAGGAACAGGCAGCGCTCGCGAACGAGCGGGCGAGGGGGCTGCCGATCGAAACCAGATTGCTCGATTATCAGGCGCTCGACGGGCAGTTCGACCGGATCGTCTCGGTCGGCATGTTCGAGCATGTGGGCTACAAGAACTATCGCGCCTATTTCGACAAGGCCTCTCGTCTGCTCAAGCCCGATGGGCTCTTCCTGCTCCACACCATCGGCGGCAATCATTCGACGGCCCATGGCGACCCGTGGAGCGAAAAATACATTTTCCCCAATGGCATGCTGCCCTCGATTGCTCAGATCGGCAGGGCCCTGGAAGGCTATTTCGTCATGGAGGACTGGCACAATTTCGGCGCCGATTATGACCGGACGCTGCTGGCCTGGCGCGACAATTTCGATGCCGCCTGGCCGGCGCTGAAGGGCGGGAAATACGACGAGCGATTCCGGCGGATGTGGCGCTACTACCTGTCGAGTTTTGCCGCCATGTTCCGGGCCCGCCAGATCAACCTCTGGCAACTGGTGCTCTCGCCCGGCGGTGTCACCGGCGGGTATCGCAGCATGCGCTGACGTTTTTCTCGCCAGTTGGGACGTGAGCGCAGGCAGAGGCTTGCCATCTCATAAAAACTAATGGTATTAGGTAAAAAACTAATATCATTAGGATATAGCGTATGCCACGGGCGGGACTGTCGCGGGAAAAGCTCATTGAGGCAGGTGCTGTCCTCGCCGATAGCGAGGGATTTGCCGCCCTCACACTGGCGGCGCTCGCCCGGCAGTTCGGCGTAAAGCTCGCAAGTCTTTATGCGCATGTGCGCAATTCCGATGATCTCAAGGCCGGCGTGGCCTTGCGGGCGCTCGATGCATTGGCCGACGAGGCCGATGAGGCCGTGGCCGGGCGCGCGGGCAAAGAAGCCGTGGTGGCCCTTGCCGAGGTGCATCGGCGTTTTGCCGGCGACCATCCGGGATTGTTCGAGGCGGCGCGGTTTCCGCTGTCCCCTGAACAGGCTGCGGGCAGCGGTGGGGTGCGACTGGCACGAACCATGCTGGCGGCGCTGCGGGACTATGGCCTGAGCGAGGCCGATCAGGTGCATGCGGTGCGGCTGCTCGGTTCTTTCTTTCTTGGCTTTTCGCTGCTGGAGCGGGGCGGCAGTTTTAGCCATAGCCAGCCTGAGCCCGATCTTTCATGGCAATGCGGGCTCGATGCGCTCGACCTGACGCTCAAAAGCTGGATGAAAAAATGAAGAATTTTCCCATTACCGAGAGCCTGGTCTTTGGCGCGCAGGCGCTGGAACGGACCGAAACCGGCCTGCAACCGCATCGCCTGCCCGCGAGCGCGCGGCGGCAGAACGAAGATGCCGGTTTCTCCATGGCCGAGCGTCAACCCTCGGGCGTGCGCCTAAAATTCCGGACGGCGGCAAGCGCGATTGAACTCGACGTGTTGCCGACCAAGCGGGTCTATACCGGCATGCCCGAGCGTCCCGATGGCGTTTATGATCTCGTGGTCGATGGCGCATTGATGCAGCAAAAGAGCGCCCTCGGGGGACGGATCATGCGCATCGGCATGGCGCCGCCATCCATGGTGCTGGAGCCGGGCGCGGTGCAGGTGCTGCGCTTCGAAAACCTGCCGGCAGGCGAAAAGCTCGTCGAAATCTGGCTGCCGCACGATGAGATGACCGAACTGGTGGCGCTGCGGGCGGATGCCGATCTCCTGCCCGTCCCGGCGCGAAAAATCTGGCTCCATCATGGCAGTTCCATCAGCCAGGGGTCCAATGCCACATCGCCGACCGGCATCTGGCCGGCTGTGGCGGCGGCGCTGGGCGAGGTCGACCTGATAAACATGGGTTTTGGCGGCAATGCCTTGCTCGATCCCTTTACGGCACGGGCGATGCGGGACACCAAAGCCGACCTGGTCAGCGTCAAGATGGGCATCAATCTCGTCAATCTCGACCTGATGCGCCTCCGCGCCTTCGGGCCGGCACTGCACGGCTTTCTCGATACGATCCGCGAGGGGCATCCCAAAACCCCGTTGCTGGTGGTCTCGCCGATCTATTGCCCGATCCACGAAACGACGCCTGGGCCGGGCCAGTTCGATTTCGCGGCGCTGGCCGAAGGCCGGCTGCTGTTCCGCGCCGAGGGCAATCCGGAAGAGGCAGCCAAAGGCAAGCTCACGCTCGTGGCCATCCGCCGGAAAATGGAAGAGATCGTGGCGCAAAGGGCCGCCAGCGACCCCAACATCCACTATCTCGACGGCCTCGCGCTCTATGGCGAAGCCGACAATGCGCGTCTGGCCTTGCCCGATGCGCTCCATCCCGATGGCGCCATTCATGCGCTTATGGGGCAGCGGTTCGCGCAGGCGGCGTTTTCCGGCGTCTTTTCCGAAATCGGGCGGGGCTGACACCTTCGTGACGCGCCGGGCCGAGTTCTGCTTGCCGTAACCTCAGCACCAGCCTATTGACCGTGTGGACGCACCCGGCGACAGTATCTTGATCGAGGCGCTCGTCGCCGCCCATATATATGCCTGAGGCCTTGGCATTTGCTGTTCCCACATCTGGGGCTGAGCCGGATCTATTTGAGGAGCTATCATGAGCGAAACGGTTACCCCCGCTTCTACCCCCCGCGCCCTGCCGTCGGACGACGTGCTGCGCGAAGAAATCATTCAGCTGATCATGACCGAGCGCAATGTCGAACGCGACAAGCTGGTTCCCGAAGCCAGTTTCCGCTCGCTGGGCTTTGAATCGCTCGATGTGGTGATGCTGCTCATGGGCGTCGAGGAAAAGTACGGCGTCTATCTGCCGATCGACGGCGAACTGAGCACGGTCAACACCCTCTCCGAACTGCTCGACCTGCTCGTGGCCCGCATCAAGACCGCCGAGCCGGCCTCTGCCGCCACGGCACCCAAGGCTGCCACCGGAGGCGCTGCACAGTGAGCGTACAGGTCGCCATTACCGGCATGGGCTGTGTGACGGCCGCAGGTCTGGGCGTCGATGCGCTCTGGCAGGCGGCGCGCGATGGCGACCCCAAGGTTTCCCGGCTCGACGGCGACGAGTTCGCCCGCAGCCACGTCAAGATCGCGGCGCGTGCGCCCTTTGACATGGCCGATCACTTCACGCCCAATCAGGCGCGCACGCTGGACCGGTTTTCAGCGCTCGCTATCGTGGCGGCTGGCGAAGCCATCGCGGCGGCCAAAGCCGAACCGCGCGAATGGGGCGACCGGGTGGCGCTGATCATCGGCACCGGCATTGGCGGCATTGAGACCACGGCTTCGATGTATGGCTCGTTCACATCCGGAACGCGCGGCGATCCGATGGCGATCCCAAAGATCATGCCCAATGCGGCCGCCTGCCAGGTCGCCATGACCTATGGCATTACCGGCACGCTGCTGGCGACGGCGGGCGCTTGCTCGTCTTCGGCTCAGGCGATCGGCCTGGGGCTGCAATTGATCCGGGCCGGTATTGTTGACCGCGCCATTGTGGGCGGGTCCGAAGCCATGGTCATTCCATCGTCCATGCTCGCCTGGGAAATGCTGCGCGTGCTGACGCCAACGGCGCAGCGCCCGTTCTCCAAGGGCCGTGATGGCATGATGATGGGCGAAGGCGCCGGCGTCATGGTGCTGGAACGTCTTGATCTTGCCCAGGAGCGCGGCGCGCCGATCGTGGGCATGCTGCGCGGCTATGGTACGACGAGCGATGCCAAGGACCTGTTGCGCGCCGATCCGGTGCGCTCATCCGCGGCGATCAGCCGGGCTCTGGCCGATGCCGAAGTCGCCCCGTCCGACATCGCCTATTGCAATGCGCATGGCACGGGCACCATCGCCAACGACTCGGCCGAGGCCGAAGCACTGTCGCTGGTCTTCGGCGAACACCTTCCCAAGCTTGCAGTGTCGTCCACCAAGCCGATCCATGGTCACCTGATCGGCGCTGCGGGCGCGGTGGAAGCCATCGTGACCGTCAAGGCGCTGAACGAGGGCATCGCCCCCCCGACGATTAATTTCCTCGAGCCCGATCCGGCCATGCATCCGATCAACTGCGTGCCCAACACGGCCCAGCCGATCTCGGGCAAGATCGGCATCAGCAATTCGTTTGCTTTTGGCGGCATCAATTGCTCGCTGGTGCTGTCGGCCGTCTAAGGCCAGGCGCAGGATGACAAACTGCAATGGGCGCCCTCGTGGCGCCCATTGTTTTTCCGGGGAACCCGGACCGCGCAAAATTGTAACGAAATTGGCCGGCAACCACCCCGGACCCCTGCACGTTTGGCATTCATCTCGATGCTGTTGTGGAGCGGGACGTGGCAATCTTTGGCAAAAGGGCGGAGCGGATCGGCTGGTGGCAACTGACGCTGCCCGAACACATTGTCATGCTCTCCATGACAGTCGAGCCGCAAGCCGAGGTCGAATGGCTGATCCAGCGGACGCTCTGTTTCCACCGCCTGGCCGAAATCACGCCCAGAGGCTTGAAACTTACCCATCTCGGACGCCGCATCATTGCTGAACGGCACGGCCTGCCGGTGGTGGTTGGCCGCGACGGAAACCAAAACATGCTTGACCGGTGCTAAACCGGCGGTTCAGATTGGCTTATGCCCGATCCAAAGGCCCTGCAAGTCACCATTTCGCTCGATGATGTGAAGCCCAGAGTCTGGCGCCGGTTGCTCGTGCCGCTCGATTGGGACCTTGAAAAGCTGCACCTTGCCATTCAGGCGGCTTTCAACTGGTGCAATTCCCATCTCAGTCAATTCGAGATTGACGACGTTGTCTACGGCGACAGGGCGCTGCTCGACGATGACGGGTTCGAAGATGAGGGTGAAGAGGGGATCGTCGAATATATCGGCTTTCCCGTCGCGAACCTGCTCGAAAAAGGTCCGTTCTACTATCGCTACGATTTCGGCGACGATTGGCAGCACTCGGTGACCATCGACAAGCTGGTGACGTTGGACGCTCCGCCCGAACATGCCGTCTGTGTCGCCGGGGCGCAGGCAAGGCCGCCTGAGGATGTTGGTGGCGCGCTTGGCTACGAGGCGTTCCTCGAAGTCATGGCCGATCCCAAGCATGAGGACTATGCCCACCTCAAGCGTTGGAGCGGCGGGAATTTCGATCCGAAATGGTTCGATATCGATCGGATCAATCTCGACCTGAGCCACGCGCTTGAGCCGGACGTGAAGCGTCCCCGCCATCAGCCGCGGCGCAAGGTTTAGACGCGTGGTGATAGAGCACAAACAAAAAGGGCGCCTCGCGGGCGCCCTTTGTTTTTTTGTGAAGCTGCCGGAAATCAGCGCTTCTTCTTGTCCAGCTGGTGATAGGCCCGGCGCGAGTGGAAATCGCAATAGGGACCGGTTTCGAGGCTATGCTGGCCGCAGAAATAAAAATCTTTGCTGAGCGGGTCGCCGATCGGCCACTTGCAGGTGTGCTCGTTGAGCTGCAGCAGCGACAGGCGCTTGTCTTCTGGAATGAACAGCTCCTGGCTCGCCGGAGCGACATAAAGCTCGGCGTCCATCTGCGGCGACATGGCAAGGGCGGTCGCGCCCATGACCTGCGGGCGCGGCATCACCGAAGGACGCGGCTTGGCAGCCGCTGCCATGGTGCTGGCACCGGCAGAAATGCTGGGACCCGAAGGACGGCGCGGCGCCTGGCGCGGGGCCGGGCGGGCACGTGGGGTCGTATTGGTGGGCTTGGCGCGGGCGGACAGTTTCAGGCGGTGCACCTTGCCGATGACGGCATTTCGGGTGACGCCTTCGCCCAATTCGCCGGCGATCTGGCTGGCGCTCAAGCCTTCCATCCAAAGCTTCTTGAGAAGCTCGACACGCTCGTCGGTCCAACCGTTGGGTTGCGCTCCGGAAACCATCGTCAAGTTAGAATCCTTTTCTATGCCGCCAAAGTGGCCTGGCAGCCTTTTTCGACTCTACAGCTCGTATGCTGAGTGGGCCCGCCACACGATATCTCGTGTTCCCCAACGAGTTAGACATTACGCTATGGCAGGAATCAGGATCAAGAGTCGGGGGCATTTTCCCCCCAAAAATCAGTGGTTAATTTTGCGCTAACAATCATTGAGTCAAATCAGGCACTTGGGCCCGAGAGCGTTGACTTAGCGGGTAAAAACCGCCTATTTCTTCGCACCAAACGCGCTGCCCCTGAGCAGCGTTTTTGATTTGTGTGGCAGGTTTGCCACGCTTTCTCGTCCAACCTCCCGAACCTGAAAGGGAAGATATCCATGTCTGCGCTCTATGCCACCTACGCCCGTTCCGAAGTTTCGTTCGAGCGCGGCGAAGGCATGCGCCTTTTCGACCAGCATGGACGAGAATATCTCGACTTTCATTCGGGCGTGGCGGTCAATGCCCTGGGCCATGGCGACGCGCATCTCGTGAGCGCGCTGAAGGCGGCCGCCGACAAGGTCTGGCACACCGCCAACACCTTCACCATTCCCGAGCAGGAACGGCTCGGCCAGCGGCTGGTTGACGCCACCTTTGCCGACGCGGTCTTCTTTACCAATTCGGGCGCTGAAGCCATTGAATGCGCCATCAAGACGGCGCGGCATTATTTCTGGGCCAAGGGCCAGCCCGAACGCTTCGAAGTCATCGCCTTTTCCGGCTCCTTCCATGGCCGCACGCTCGGCACGATCGCGGCCGGCGGCAATCCCGACTATCTCGAAGGCTTTGGGCCTCCGGCGCCCGGCTTCAAGCATGCCAAGCCCGGCGATCTGGAATCGGTGAAAGCGCTGATCACGCCGCAAACCTGTGCCATCCTGATCGAACCCGTGCAGGGCGAGGGCGGGGTGACCGCCATGACCAGTGAATTCATGCAGGGTCTGCGCAAGCTTTGCGACGACAATGACATGCTGCTCATTCTCGACGAAGTGCAGTGCGGCTTTGGCCGGACCGGGCGCTTCTTTGCCTTTGAATGGAGCGGCATCACCCCCGACATCGTGGCCGTGGCCAAGGCTATCGGCGGCGGCTTCCCGCTTGGCGCCTGCCTTGCCAAGGGCGATGTGGCAGCTTCCATGGTGCCCGGCACGCATGGCTCCACCTATGGCGGCAATCCCTTGGCGACGGCCGTGGGCAATGCCGTGCTCGACCGCGTGCTGGCGCCCGGTTTCATCGACAATGTCAACGTCATGGGCCAGCGTCTCGCCTGGCACCTGCAGCAATTGGCGCAAAAATATCCCGACTATGTGCTGGAGCTGCGCGGCAAGGGCCTGCTTGCTGGCATCAAGCTCTCGACCCCGGTGCGCGATATGGTGACGCGTCTGCGCGACGACCATCAGTTCCTCTGCATCGGTGCGGGCGACAATGTGCTGCGTCTTTTGCCGCCGCTGATCGTTTCCGAGGCCGATATCGAACTGGCCATGGCAAAGATCTCAGCGGCCTTCGACGCCATCGAGGCGGAAGCGGCTGCCGCGCCCGCTGCGAGCTGAGCACCATGTTGACGTTTTATCATTTTGGACGGCGGCGACGCGGTTTGTTTCCTCCGCCTGATTAGCGGAGCGTCGATAACCGCGGCTGCGGCCGCCCCTCTTTATATGCGTCATGAAAGCACCCGGCCCATGAAGACGACCGGTACTCCGAACCATTTTCTCTCGATCGACGATTTTTCCTATGCCGAACTGCGCGGCATGCTCAACCAGGCTAACGCGCTGAAAGCCCGCCTTAGGGATGGCGACCGGCCACAGCTCCTCAAGGACAAGGTGCTGGCCATGATCTTTGAGCGCCAGTCCACCCGCACCCGCGTCTCCTTTGATGTCGGCATGCGCCAGCTCGGCGGCGAGACCATCATGCTCTCGGGCCAGGAAATGCAGCTTTCGCGCGAGGAAACCCTCTCCGATACCGCCAAGGTCTTGAGCCGCTATGTCGATGCGATCATGATCCGCATCCTTTCCCATGCCGATCTGCTCGAACTTTCGGAAGCGGCCACCGTGCCGGTGATCAATGGCCTGACGCGCCGCGCGCATCCGTGCCAGATCATGGCCGATCTCATGACTTTCGAAGAGCATCGCGGGCCGATCAAGGGCGCGAAGGTCGCCTGGGTCGGGGACAGCAATAATGTGCTGCACTCCTGGGTGAACGCGGCCGAGCTTTTCGAATGCGAGCTGACCATTGCGGTTCCGGACGAATATAGCCCGGAAAAGGACCTGATGCTCGACATCAACCGGGCCGGCAAATATGTGAAGCTGATCGAAGATCCGCGCGAAGCCGTGGCCGGGGCTGATCTCGTCATCACCGATACTTGGGTCTCGATGGGTGATGTGGACGTGGCCGAGCGCCGCCGGGTCTTGAAACCCTATCAGGTGAACACCAATTTGATGGCCTTGGCGGACAAGAACGCCTTGTTCATGCACGACCTGCCAGCCCATCGCGGCGACGAGGTGACCGACGAGGTCATCGACGGGCCGCAATCGGTCGTGTGGGACGAGGCCGAAAACCGCCTGCACGCCCAGAAAGCCATTTTGTGCTGGGCCTTCGGGGTCGAAACGAACTAGGCGCTTTTTTTCGCGCCGCCGTTCCTTTTCTGCATCGTGTCATCCCCGCGTAAGCGGGGATTTCCGCTTTGGCGGACATGGTGGCGTTGCAGGATTGGAGAGTGGCGCGTTTCGCTCCCGGGGCGTAGCCTCACCTGAAAGCCTGACCGATGACCACGGAACCGACGACCATGACCGATAGCTTCCTTTCCGCCATGGGCCTTGATCGCCCCGAAACCGGCGATGATGCCGTGGTGCCCTTCACGCTCGAAAAGCTCGATACCCGCGGCCGCATCCTGCATCTGGGCCCTTCGCTCGACGCTATCCTGTCGCGCCACAATTATCCCGCTCCCGTCGCTCGCCTTCTCGGCGAGGCCGTGGTGCTGACCGCGCTCATCGGCTCGTCGCTCAAGTTCGAAGGCAAGCTGATCTTGCAAACCCAGACCGATGGTCCGGTCAATCTGATCGTCGTCGATTTCGACGCGCCCGACGGCATGCGCGGCTATGCCCGCTTTGACCATGACATGGTGCTGAAAGCAGCCGAGGAAGGCCGCACCAGCCCCGCCGAAATGCTCGGCAAGGGGCATCTGGCCATGACCATCGATCAGGGGGCCCATACCGAGCGCTATCAGGGCATCGTCGCGCTCGATGGGCATAATCTTGAAGAGGTTGCCCATACCTATTTCATGCAGTCCGAACAGATCCCGACCCAGCTGCGGCTCGCCGTGGCGCAGATGTCGGTCAAGGGCGATCACCGGCCGCGTTGGCGCGCCGGCGGCATGCTGATCCAGCATCTGCCCGAAGGCGGCCAGGCGCGCATGGCCGATCTCCCGGGCGACGGCAATTTCGACAATCCGGACCACGACTTTCAGGAAGCCGACGGCTGGTCCGAAGCCCGCTCCATGCTGGCAACGGTCGCGGACGTTGAACTGGCCGATCCCGAGGTTTCGCCCGAACGGCTGCTGTTCCGGCTCTACCACGAAACCGGCGTGCGGGTTTTCCCGCCCATGCCGCTTGAAGAGCGCTGCACCTGTTCGGCCGACCGGATCGAAGAAATGCTCGCCAATAACTTCACTGATGAAGAGCGCGGCGATATGGCCGTCAACGGCGAGATCGAAGTGGTCTGCGAGTTTTGCTCGTCGGCCTATCGGTTTAACCCGCATCAGTTTCAAGTGAAGCACTAAACCTTTCAGGCGCCAAGAATATATTTGCCATCTATTCTTCGGCGCCTGACTTGAATTTTTTTCGAGCCTCGGCAAAATTGCTCTCATAGGGTCAGCACGGGGGAGAGCTGCATCCAAATGAATGCCGATTTGATGTTGACCATCGAAGCGCTGCAGAACGAGGAAAGCCAGGGTGGCGTTCATGCGGTGGTGCTCGACGCCATCCGTCACTATGGCTTTGAACGGTTCATCATTTCCGGCCTGCCCGATCGCGGCATGGACGTGCGGCCCTTCGTGCTGCTCTCGGGCTGGGATGACGAATGGTACCAGCGCTATACCGATCTTGGTTATGTTCACCTCGATCCGGTGGCGCGCAACTGCTTTGCCACCACCTTGCCTTTCGACTGGTCAGCCGCGCCCTATGATCGGGCCGAAGATATCGCCGCGCGGCGCGTCATGAACGAAGCGCATGATTTCGGCATGGATGAGGGCCTTTGCGTCCCGGTTCATCTCGAAGGCGGCATGCAGGGCGTCGTCTCGCTCGTCGGGCGGACCGATTGGCTCGATGAAAAGCAGCGCCTCGAATTGCATATGCTGGCGCTCTATGCCCATGGCCGGCTGCGCTTCCTCAATACCCTCAACAAGCCGCCCGTCCGGCGCTTGATAACACCGCGCGAAGCCGAAGTGCTCAAATGGGTCGCGGCGGGAAAGACTGCCTCGGAGATTGCCGATATCACCGGCATGTCCCCGCGCACGGTCAATCAGCATTGCGAAAATGCCCAGCGGCGCCTCGGCACCAATAATCGCCTCCACACCGTCGTCGAAGCGCTGCGCCAGAACCTCATCGTGCTTTAGGGTGTGTGGGGCTTCAGGTGATATCTGGCTGCAAACGGCACCTTTCCGCGCTTCCGGTCCTCACGTACCCAAACGTACGCTCCGGTCCGGGTCTCGAAAGGCACCGTTTTCGCTCAGACCTGACCTAAATCCCCACACACCCTAGAAAACGGGACCGGCGGTCCGCGCTTTTGGGCGTCCGGCAGCGACTCAATTTTCGAAAAAAGCCGCATATTTTCGCCGGAAACGCCCCCCTGGCTATTGGGAGATTTGCCGATTTCCAGCCATGCAGCCGGCGTGCCAAATGCTGCCCAACGATGCAGGCAGCTTGGGGGCAAGGGAATGCAAGTGCATATCATCCGCGCGCCGGTCAGCGGTGGCGCTTCTCCACTGCTCGAGGAGAATTTTCGCCTGCGTCACAGGATTTTCGTTGATCTACAGGGCTGGAGCGAATTGCGCCGGCCCGACGGGCGCGATGTCGATGATTTCGACAATGCGGATGCCACCCATATTCTTCTCACCGATGGTGATGAACTCGTTGGCGGCTCGCGTATCACCCCGCTCAACAGACCAAACTTGCTGCAGACAGTCTTTAACGGTCTTGTGCTTGGAAACCTCCCCGCCGACCCCTCGCTTGGGGCCGATTGGACGCGCTTTTATGTTCGTCCCGATCGACGCGAAGGCCGGCGGCGCGCACCCGAGTCTGCAGCCCTTTTCTGCGCGATGATGGAATATGCCCTTTCCGAGGGCTTTACCTTCATCACCTTCGTTTCCTCTCTGTCCATGGTGGAGCTCGGCACCAGTGTGGGCTGGAGGATTACCCCGCTCGGAGCACCGGTCCTGGTCGACGGCAAGGCCACTGTCGCCGCCTGGATCGAGGTTTCCGAGCAGGCCCTCTACAATGTGCGGCGGGCCACCGGGATGAGCCAAGCGCTCATCCCGGCCTCCGCGCTGCGACGAGGTTCGGTCGGGGTTGTGACGGCCTGACGGTAGCGCCATGCCGCGCGCCTCCAGACTCATGCGGGCCATTGTCGGGCCGGACGGCGGCGACGCGACGGCGAGGCGGCTGCTCGAAGAAGCGCTGCTGACCGAAATCGATCCGATCCTCCACGCCGCCTTTTCGCTCAATATCGATATCGGCACGGCGATGGAGCGGGGCGCCACGGCGTTCGGGCTGACTTTTTTCGACGTCATTCCAGCCGGCAGCAGTTCGGCGGGGCCGCTGCGGGTCGAACGTCTGGCCGATGTCCACTTCGTCCGGGCAATGACCCTTGGCGAAGAAGTCGCCTATGCCGCGCCTGATTTCAACGGGCTGATGCGGCTCGGCGCGCTCTATGATACCGATCCGGCGCTGACAAGGCGGCTCTGTATCGTGCCGGGCGCGGCCCTGCGCCAATATCTCGCCACCGAGGCGGCGCCTGATCTGCTCGTGGCGGCGCGGCAAGGGCTCGTGCGGCATTGGCCGACCGCCACGGCCAGTCTTGAGCTGACGTTGAGCGTGCGCCTCGCCTTTGGCGCGTTGGTGCTGGTCCTTGTCGCCACGCTTCTGGCTCTGCCCTATCTCGCCGCCGCCTGGGCAATGCCGGCCTGGGCCGCCGTCATGCTGCTGCCCGCGCTCATTCGGCTTGCGGCGCTTTGCATGCCCAATCACGCAACGGCGCCCGAAGCGCGGGTCGATCCACAGGACCTGCCGCTCTATTCGGTGCTGGTGCCGCTGCGCGACGAGGCGGATATGGTCGATCAGCTGTGTCGCGGCCTTCGGGCGCTCGACTATCCAGCGCATCGGCTCGATATCATTTTCGTTGTCGAACAGCGCTCGCCCCAAACCGTGGCGGCGGTGCGCCGGCATCTGGGCGATGCGCGCTTTTCGTTGGTCGAAGTGCCGCACGCGCTGCCACTGACCAAGCCCAAGGCGCTCGATTTCGCGCTGCCCTTTTGCAGGGGCGAGTTCGTCGTCGTTTTCGACGCCGAGGATCGCCCCGAGCCGGGCCAGCTCCGGCAGGTCGTCAATCAGTTTCGCCGGGCCCCGCATCTTCATTGCATTCAGGCAAGGCTGGTCATCGCCAATGGCGAGAAAGGTGCGCTCCCGGCCCTGTTTGCCGGGGAATATGCGGCGCTCTTTTCCGTCTTCCTGCCGGCCTTGGGGCGCTGGGGCATGGTGATGCCCCTCGGCGGCACCTCCAACCATTTTCGGCTCGCGAGCCTTCGCGCAACCGGTGGTTGGGACGCCTATAATGTGACCGAAGATGCCGATCTCGGGGTGCGGCTGGCGCGGCGCCGGCTCAGCTGCGGCACCAGCAGTTCGGCAACCTTGGAGGACGCCCCGGAGACGCTGCGCGTCTGGATAGGACAAAGACGGCGCTGGATGAAGGGGTGGATGCAGACCGTGCTGGTCCACAATCGTCATCCCGCCCAACTGATCCGCGATCTCGGCTGGTGGCGCTTTCTCATCTTCGAAATCATGGTTTTCGGGATGATCCTGTCGCCGCTCCTCCATACCGGCTTCATGCTTACCTGCATCTTCGCGTTCTTTACCGGGCATATGGAATTGCTGCGGCTCGATCTGTGGACGGCGAGCTGCCTCTCTGTCTTTGCCCTCGGCTATGGCATCGCCTTTGCCATCCATATTCTGGGGCTCATTCGCACCGGCCAGACGCGGCTTCTCCCTTTTCAGGCGCTGCTGCCCATCTATTGGATCGCCGTGGCCTGGGCGACGCTCTGGGCGCTCATTGATTTAACCCTAAAACCCTTTGATTGGATCAAGACGGCCCATCGCCCCGTTTCTGACACGCAGCGGCGGCAGGTTGCCGCCGAATAGCGGGTCGTGCACTCTATGGTGCAGCACGGGAGGGAACGCGATGCGGCGCATGCTGGCCAGTGTCGGTGGGGTCGGGCTGGCGGTCATGCTGAGCCAGTTTCCTGAATATGCACAGCAATATACCCAGCGCCTTGGCGGGGCGGTGGACGAATTGCGCATCGTTACCGCTGACTTTGACAATGCGGCAGAAGAGGCGGGGCTCGACCGGGCAGGGGCGCTCGAGCGCTATCAGACCTCCAGCGATGCCTTCCTTGCCGATCGGGGCCAGAGCATGGAGCGCACTTTTGTGCGCTACGGCCAATTGAGCGAAACGCTGGAAAGGGTCCAGGGCGCCGATCCCATCGAGCGGTTCAAGAACCTGCCCGCTTTCCTCGACACCGATATCGGCCGCCGCACGCTCGAAAACTACCAGCCGGCCGTGCCCGTCACCATGGAAGGGCTGTTTTATGCCGCGGCCGGCTTCGGGCTTGGCTATCTGGTACTGTCCGGGCTTATCCGCTTTTGCGCGCTGCCCTTCCGCCGTCGCCGGCTCTATGTTCGCTCATAAGACATAAACATACCTTTATATGCCCGGTTGAATGCGCGGGATCAGTTGCGTATAGGAAGAGCAACCAAAACTCTTCCGGAGACCGAACATGACCAGTCCAGCCACCGACTATGCGGTCAGGGACATTTCGCTGGCCGATTTCGGCCGCAAGGAAATCCAGATCGCCGAGATCGAAATGCCGGGCCTGATGGCGATCCGCGAGGAATATGCCGCGGCCCAGCCGCTCAAGGGCGCCCGCATTGCCGGCTCGCTGCACATGACCATCCAGACTGCTGTTCTCATCGAGACGCTGGTCGCGCTCGGCGCCGAAGTGCGCTGGGTGTCGTGCAATATTTTTTCCACTCAGGACCATGCCGCTGCTGCAATCGCCGCTGCTGGTATCCCGGTTTTTGCCCATAAGGGTGAAACGCTCGAAGAGTACTGGGCCTTTACCGACCGCATGATGGATTGGGGCAATGGCCTCACCCCCAACATGATCCTCGACGATGGTGGCGACGCCACCATGTATATCCTCAACGGCGCCAAGGCCGAAAAGGACATCTCCGTCCTCGACAAGCCGGGCAATGAAGAAGAGGAAATCTTCTTCGCCACGATCAAGAAGCGCCTGGCTGAGACGCCCGGCTTCTTCACCAAGATCAAGGACGCCATCCGCGGCGTTTCGGAAGAAACCACCACGGGCGTGATGCGTCTCTATCAGCTGCACGCCAAGGGCGAACTGCCGTTCCCGGCCATCAACGTCAATGACTCGGTGACCAAGTCGAAATTCGACAACAAGTACGGCACCCGCGAATCCCTCGTCGACGCCATCCGTCGCGGCACCGACGTGATGCTCGCCGGCAAGGTCGCCATCGTTTGCGGCTATGGCGATGTGGGCAAGGGTTCGGCTGAATCGCTCCGCGGCGCCGGCGCTCGCGTGCTCGTCACCGAAGTCGACCCGATCTGCGCTCTTCAGGCCGCCATGGAAGGCTTTGAGGTCGTGACCCTCGAAGAAGCCGCGTCTCGCGCCGACATCGTCGTCACCGCCACCGGCAACAAGGATGTGCTGATGGTCGACGATATGCGCAACCTCAAGGACATGGCCATCGTCTGCAATATCGGCCACTTCGACAACGAGATCGACGTGCTGGGCCTGCGCAATTTCAAGTGGACCAACGTCAAGCCGCAGGTTGATCTCATCGAACAGCCGAACGGCAAGCGCCTGATCCTTCTCTCCGAAGGTCGTCTCGTGAACCTTGGCAATGCCACGGGTCACCCGAGCTTTGTCATGTCGGCATCCTTTGCCAACCAGACGCTGGCCCAGATCGAACTCTGGACCCAGGGCGAAAAGCTCGAAAAGAAGGTGCATGTGCTCCCAAAACACCTCGACGAAAAGGTCGCCGAACTGCACCTCGCCAAGCTTGGCGCCAAACTGACCAAGCTGACCAAGACCCAGGCCGACTATATCGGCGTCAGCGAAAACGGTCCCTTCAAGTCCAACGAATACCGCTACTGATCCTCCGTCCAAAAGGCCGGTTTCAAACCAAGGGGCTCGCTCACGCGAGCCCCTTTTTCGTTGGCCGCAAAATAAGTCGGCGCCCGGCCGGTCTTTTACGGGTGCTTAATCACAAACCCGCA
The DNA here is from genome assembly GCF_001427875.1 of Devosia sp. Root685. GTDB lineage: Bacteria > Pseudomonadota > Alphaproteobacteria > Rhizobiales > Devosiaceae > Devosia. Next base: position 426,584 of record NZ_LMHK01000003.1, read on the forward strand.
TTTTTATGCCCATTGAACACCGAACTGCCGTTGCGAATGCCGTCAGCTTTGGATGCATTGGATAGGAAATCCGAAATGTTGAGTTGGCTAACGGGTAGTTTGTCGCGGAGGCTCTATGGCCTGCTGGCGATTTTTGCGGTCGGCATGATGGGCGTCGTTTCCTATCAGCTCTACAATCAGCGTATGAATCTCGAAGAGTTCAAGCGCACCGAACTGCAGAGCGTGGTGCAGACTGCGGTCTCGACGGTCCAGAGCTTTTATGACCGGTCGCAGGCCGGCGAATTTACCGAAGACCAGGCCAAGTCCCTGGCGCTCGAAACCCTGCGCGGCATGCGCTACCAGGGCGGCGAGTATTTCTTCGTCGATACCTATGATCTCGTCATGCTGATGCATCCGACCAAGCCCGAAAAGCAGGGTTCGGACCGCTCTATCGAGAAGGACGGTCGCGGCACGCTCTACATCAAGGCAATGGTGGAGAATGTGAAGGCCAATGGCTCGGCCTTCCAAACCTATCTCTTCAAAAAGCCTGAAGGCGGCGAGGCGGACAAGATTTCCTACGCGCAGGGCTTTGCGCCCTGGGGCTGGAGCATTGCTTCGGGCATCCTGTTCAACCAGGTGGACGCCATCTTCTGGCAGTCGGCGCTGGAAGGCGGCGTGATCACATTGATCAGCATCTTCGCCATTCTGGCTCTGGGTGTCGTCGTGGCCCGGTCGATCGCGCGGCCCATGGTCTCTCTCAACAAGGCCATGGTTCAGGTTGCCGACGGTGCCTATGACACGCTCATCGACGGCACGGCCCGCCGGGATGAAATCGGCGCCATGGCGCGCGCCGTGGAAGTCTTCCGCGAAAATGGCCTCAAGGTTGCCGAAATGACCGAGGCGGAAGCCGCCCGTATCATCCGCGACGAGGAAGCCCGCCAGAAGATGATGGTGGAACTGCAGCGCTCGTTCGGCGATGTGGTCAATTCCGCCGTCGACGGCGATTTCTCCCAGCGCGTGCCGGCTCAATTCCCCGATGCCGAACTCAACGATCTCGCCAATTCGGTCAATCGCCTCGTCGACAGCGTCGATAATGGCCTGACCGAAACCGCATCCGTTCTCTCGGCCCTTGCCAATACCGACCTGACCCAGCGCATGCGGGGCGAGCATCGCGGCGCCTTTGGCAAGCTCAAGATCGACATCAACGCGGTGGCAGACAAATTGACCGATATCGTCGGTCAGCTGCGCGGCACCTCGGGCACTCTGAAATCCGCAACGGGCGAAATCCTGGCCGGCGCCAACGATCTCTCCGAGCGCACGACCCGTCAGGCCGCGACCATCGAGGAAACATCCGCCTCGATGGAACAACTGGCCCAGACCGTGACCGAAAATGCCAAGAAGGCGGCCGATGCCAGCCAGAAGGCGGGTCTCGTCTCGCGTTCTGCCGAGGAAGGTGGCGCGGTGATGGAAGAGGCCAATTCGGCCATGGAGCGGATCACCCAATCCTCTTCAAAAATCTCCAATATCATCGGCATGATCGACGACATCGCCTTCCAGACCAATCTGCTGGCTCTCAACGCTTCGGTGGAAGCGGCGCGCGCCGGCGAGGCGGGCAAGGGCTTTGCGGTGGTCGCCGTCGAAGTTCGCCGCCTCGCCCAGTCTGCCGCCAATGCCTCTTCCGAGGTGAAGGTGCTGATCGAGCAGAGCGCCCAGGAAGTCGGCGCAGGTTCAAGGCTTGTGGCCGACGCCTCGGGCAAGCTGACCGCCATGATGGATGCGCTGCGCGCCAATACCGCCCTTCTCGATGACATTGCCCGCGCCAGCCGCGAGCAGGCTTCCTCCATCGATGAGGTCAACACCGCCGTCCGCCAGATGGACGAGATGACCCAGCACAATGCGGCGCTGGTGGAAGAGATCAATGCCGCCATCGAGCAGACCGAGACGCAGGCGGGGGAACTCGATCGCGTCGTCGATGTCTTCACCCTCGATGCGCCTCCCGCTGCCCGCTCCACCTCGGTCTCGCGGTCGATGCCGGCCAAGACAGCGCCCAGGGTAAAGGCCGCTGCTGCTGCCTATCTCACCCAGGGCAATGCGGCGCTCAAGGAAGACTGGTCCGAGTTCTAAGGACCGCCATGCGCCGTCGCCACCGGGCCCGTCCCGGTGGTCGAGGCGCAGGTGGAACCCAGGAATTTTGTGCATTTGAAAGGGGCCCGAGGGCCCCTTTCGTCTGTCTGCAGTAGCGGAATTTTTACCGTGTTTGCGCATAGTGGACGTCAGAGAGGTGGATGGACGGCCACAGCTCGAAAATGCGGGGGCATATCGGTTCGGACACGGCGCGAAGAAATCGCGTCCCGGTTTCGCATGCCTTTATCCCCGCGCCCCAAGCGTTGCGGATAACGACACACCAGAAGGTGTGAGAAGGCATAGGAATGTTTAAGCTCAATATCGCGGCCCGCATCTATCTGCTGGTCGGCCTCGCTGTCGTGTCGCTGGCCGTCATGGGCTGGATGAACGTGCAGCAGATCAACGCGACGCGCGACCAGCTGCGCGCCGCCGAACTGCAATCCATTACTGACTCGGCGGTCTCCATCATCGATGGTTTCCATAAGCGCGCCCTGGCTGGCGAATTTACCGAGGATGCCGCCAAGGCCGGCGCACTGAGCGCCCTTCAGACCCTGCGCTATCGCGGCAACGAATATATGTTCATCAACGGCATGGACGCGATCATGCTCATGCATGGCGTCAAACCCGAAATGGTCGGCATGGACCAGTCGGAAATGGCCGATCCCACCGGCAAGAAATTCGTCGCCGAGATGATCGACCTCGCCAAAAAGAACGGTTCGGGCTTTATCGAATATCAATGGGCCCGTACCCCGGACAGCGACCCGGTCGACAAGCGCACCTATGTCAAGCTCTTCGAACCCTGGGGTTGGGTCGTCGGCACCGGCGTCTATATCGACGATCTTCGCGCCGCCGCACAGCATAGCCTGATCGAAACCGGGCTGATTGCCCTTGTCGTGGCGCTCGTCGTTTCCGGCGTCGCCTTCCTTATCGCCCGCACCATCACCAGCCCGATCGCCCGCCTCACCGAAGTCATGGGTAAGGTGGCCGATGGTCAGTTCGAGACCGACGTCGTCGGTGCTAACCGGAGCGACGAAATCGGCGCCATGGCGCGCGCCGTGGAAGTCTTCCGCGAAAATGGCCTCAAGGTTACCCAGATGACCGAGGCGGAAGCCGCGCGCATCATCCGGGATTCCGACGAGCGCCAGAAGATGATGGTCGAACTGCAGCGCGCCTTCGGCGATGTGGTGGATTCGGCCATCGATGGCGATTTTACCAAGCGCGTGCCGGCAACCTTCCCCGATGCCGAACTCAACGGGCTTGCCAAATCGGTCAACAACCTCGTCGACAGCGTCGATCGCGGCCTTGATGAAACCGGCTCGGTGCTTTCCGCGCTCGCCAATACCGATCTGACCCGCCGCATGGAAGGCCAGCATCGCGGCGCCTTTGCGAAACTGCAGTCCGACGTCAACGAAGTGGCCGACAAGCTGACTTCCATCGTCGGCCAGTTGCGCGGCACTTCGGGCACGCTCAAATCGGCAACGAGCGAAATCCTCTCCGGCGCCAATGATCTCTCCGAGCGCACCACGCGTCAGGCAGCGACCATCGAGGAAACCTCGGCCACCATGGAGCAGCTTGCCCAGACCGTGACCGAAAACGCCAAGAAGGCGGCCGACGCGAGCCAGAAGGCCAGTGCCGTGTCGCTGGTGGCCGAAGATGGCGGCCGCGTCATGAGCCAGGCCAATCAGGCCATGGAACGGATCACCCAGTCCTCGGCCAAGATTTCCAACATCATCGGCATGATCGACGACATCGCCTTCCAGACCAACCTGCTGGCGCTCAACGCTTCGGTGGAAGCGGCGCGCGCTGGCGAAGCGGGCAAGGGCTTTGCCGTGGTCGCCGTCGAAGTGCGTCGTCTCGCCCAGAGCGCGGCAACGGCTTCCTCGGATGTGAAACTGCTCATCGAGCAGAGCGCCCAGGAAGTGGGCACCGGCTCGAGGCTCGTTGCCAGTGCCGCCGACAAGCTCTCCGCCATGCTCGAAGCGGTGCGCGCCAATAGTGCGCTCCTCGACGATATCGCCGGGGCCAGCCGCGAGCAGGCCTCCTCGATCGACGAGGTCAACACCGCGGTGCGCCAGATGGATGAAATGACCCAGCACAATGCGGCGTTGGTGGAAGAGGTGAATGCGGCCATCGAACAGACCGAGGCCCAGGCGACCGAACTCGACCAGATCGTCGATGTGTTCACCATCGATTCCGCACGCGCCGCCCGCGCTGCGGTTGCCACAAGGCCCGCTCCGGCTGCTCGCTCCAGCGGTATCAAGGCCATTCAGGGCAAGGTCAAGCAGGCCGCATCAGCCTATCTCAGCCACGGCAATGCCGCGGTGAAGGAAGACTGGTCCGAATTCTGATTTTTGCTGCGGAACGCTTCATTGCTCCATTGCACCGCCTTTGCGGGATGCGTGCCTACCCACAGGCTGTCATCCCGGCCTTGAGCCGGGGTGACAATCGAGGGTCGGAAGCACTCTAGTCGATCACTTTACTCCCCGGCCCATGGCTGGGGAGTTTTCGTTTGGGCCGCGGAGTGGCAGAATCAACCGCTGGCCGGATGCGATCGGTAGCAAAAAGCTGACCTGTCGAGCCCGAACAGCCCGATTGGTTAACAAATCGTTTCTAGTTCGTTCTCGGGTCAAGCGCTTCCTTCGCGCTTTGCCCGCAAAGCACAGCCATAAGGACTCTTTTTCCCGATTCGCACCCTCGGTATGGTGAAGCGATTCGGTTGTCGGGGGACACGTCGCCGGCTCGAGGGCACCAGAAATCCTGATTTGGGGATTTCGCGTTTGGGCGCCTGTCTCATGTGCACGCGTACCGGCTCTGCCGGACTTGCAGCGAAACAAAAGAAGAGAGGGCTGTCTATGGCGCCGGATCCACTCCGGAAGCATTGGAGATTCGCAGTTGCTGCGTGTGCTCCTTTAACCCTGATGATGGCTGTCCCAGCCTTCGCGCAGGGCGCTTCCACGGCAAGTCTGGGCGGCATAGTTCCTGTCGCGGTCGTGATCGGCGCGGGCGGCTTTGCCCTTTTCGCGGTGACCGTGCTGCGCACGCTTTTGCGCGACGGACGTCTGGCCCAACGCCAGGCCAGGGGGCAGATCGCCGATCTCCGGGCCCTCGTCGACGATTATGAAAATCTCATCGGCGGCAGCCGCGAGCTGACCGTCATCTGGCCCGAACAACCCGGCACGCCGCCGCGCCTTCTCGGTCAGGCCGCCGCGGTGCTGCCGCCGGGGCGCCAGCCGCAGAGCGTCCTGAATTTCGATACCTGGCTTTCGGGCAGCGAGGCCGACAATCTGGCGCAGCTGGTCGAAAAACTGCGGGTGGAAGGGCGTCCCTTCAATGCCAGCGTCAAGGCGCTCGACGGGCGGCTCATCCGCGCCACGGGCTGGCTCGCTGGTGGCGGCGCCGCCCTGCGCCTGCGCCCCGCCTTTCTCCAGCCCGACGCCGATCTGACTGAGCCGCTTGCCGGCAATGACCGGTCGAGCGTCCTCGCCTTGTTGCAGAATTCCAATGGGCCCGCTTTCCTCCGCGATGGGGCCGAGCGCCTGGTCTTTGCCAACCAGCCCTATCTCGACCTCTGCGAGAGCCTCGGTAAACCCGTCAATCCCGAAGCGCCGGCCGAATTGCTCGACGCTAAACAATTGCGGACCCATCTCGCCCAATGCCGCGCCAGTACCGAGCCGGTGCGCCAGAAGGTATCTCTGGGCAAGGGCGGCGACTTCGAACTGGTCGAAGTGCCGGTGGCCGAGGGGCGCGCAGGCTATCTCAACCCGCTGAGCGGCAGCGAGGCCGGCGAGCCGAGCTTTGCCCATATCGCGGGCATTATCGATGCGCTGGCGACCCCGATCGCCATTTTCAACGCGCGCCGCGAACTGATCCAGTTCAACCCCGCCTATGCCGCACTGTGGGATCTCGATCGTAAATTCCTCACGCCCGGCCTCGACGAGCGCGCCATTCTCGATAAGCTGCGCACCGAGGGCATGCTCCCCAGCCAGGTCGATTATCACACCTGGCGGGCCAAACACCTCGAAAGCTACACGCGAAAAGCCCCGTTCGAGGCCGATCCCTGGCACCTGCCCGATGGCCGCACCATCAAGGTCATTTCGGCCCCGGCCGGATCGCAGGGCGGCGTGATCTACGTCTTTGAAGACCTCACCGAGCGTCTGGAACTGGAATCGGCCAACAAGGCCATGACCAATGTGCAGCGCGAAACCATCAATTCACTCTCCGAAGCCGTTGCCGTGTTCGGCACCAATGGCCGACTGGCGCTCTCCAATCCGCGCCTCTCCGCGCTCTGGAAGCTGCCGATGAATACGCTCGGTGCCAATCCCCATATCGACCAGATCGCCGATGCTTCGGCGCAGGTCCTGCCCGATGGCGCAAAAATCTGGTCCGATCTCAAGCGCAATATCATCGATCTCAACCCCACCCGCACCGACAAGGCCGGCCGCATCGAGCGCACCGACGGGCGCCTGCTTGATTATGCGACGACCCGCCTGCCCGACGGGCAGACCATGATGACCTTCCTCGATGTGACCGAAAGCGCGAGCTATTCAAAGGTCCTCAAGGAACGCAACGATGCGCTGGTCACCGCCGATCGGCTCAAGGACGCTTTCGTCGAGAACGTTTCCTACGAACTGCGCAGCCCCCTGACCAATATCATCGGCTTTGCGGATCTGCTGGCCGGCACCGAGGGCGACAGTCTCAATGAGCGCCAAAAGGCCTATATCGAATATATCCGCGCTTCGTCGGTGACGCTGGGCGTTCTCATCGACAATATTCTCGATCTGGCGTCGGTCGATGCGGGCATTGCCGAACTCAATCCCGAGCCGCTCAGTGTGCAAGGGCTGATCGACAAGGCACGGGCCGGCCTTTCGGCCAGTTTCCCCGAAGTCTCGGGCAATTCCACCAATCTCGTGGTCGAGGTCGAGCCGAACCTGCCCGAATTCATCGCCGACGGCACCCGCATCGTGCAGGTGCTTTACAATCTCCTCTCCAATGCGGCGCGCTTCTCTCCACCCGGTGGCGAAATCCGGCTGTCGGTATCGCACCGCGCCGATCGCATGCTTTTCATCATCGAGGATGAAGGTCCGGGCCTGACCGACGAATTGCGCTCGGCCATCCTGAGCCGGCTTGACACGCCGAGCGCCGGCGGGCGCCTCCGCGGCGCGGGGCTGGGGCTCTCCATCGTCCGCACCTTCGTCAATCTCCATGGCGGCACGATTTCGGCCCAGCAGCGCGAGCCGCGCGGCAGCCGCATCACCGTCAACCTGCCGCGCGACAGCGCGCTTGCCGGCGTCGCCGAGTAGATGGAACGCTTCCTGCCCGATGACGAGGCGACCCTCGCCTTTGGGCGGGAACTGGCAGGCCTGCTCGAACCGGGCGATATCGTCAGCCTTGAGGGCGAACTCGGTGCCGGCAAATCGGCTTTGGCCCGCGCCACCATCCGGGCGCTCGCCGGCGATCCCGATCTCGAAGTGCCTTCACCGACCTTTGCCCTGGTGCAGCCCTATGACACGCCGCGCGGGCAGGTGCTGCATGCCGATCTCTATCGCCTGGGGGATGCCGCCGAGGCCGACGAACTGGGCCTTCTCGATACGAGCGGCGGTTTCGTGCTGGTCGAATGGGCCGAGCGCGCCGCCCATGTCGCCGCAGCGGCCACTATCGTCATTGCCCTTTCCATTCCGCCCGGCGGCTCGGGACGCAATCTGGTGATGACCCGCCGCGTGGGCTGACCCTCCGGCTTTGTCAGATATTTACCAAGCGTTCAATTGCGTATGTCCGGTAAGGAACTGGTCAATTCCGACCGCCTAGTATGACCCCAAGACCAGTATTGGTCCGTTCAGGCATATGGGCAGTATGGGTTTCGGCGGGGCAAATCAAAAGAACCGGGAATGGCGGCGGGCGAGCTTCCTGCCGGCCCTTTTTGCCTTCCTCGTGGTCATCACTGCCGGGCTTGTGCTGGACCGCCAGGCCGACACCATCAATCAGGAACGGGTGCGTGCCGAAGTTCTCGGACGCATTTCCGTTATTCGCGCCAAGCTCGAAGGCCATGTCGCGAGCAATGTGCAATTGGTGCGGGGCCTCGTCTCGGTCATTTCGACCGAACCGGATATGAACCAGGCGCGTTTCGAGGCGCTGGTGGACAATCTCTTCGAAGCGGACAGCCAGCTGCGCTCGGTTGCCGCTGCGCCTGATCTGGTCATTCGCATGACCTATCCGCTCAAGGGCAATGAGAAGGCCATCGGCCTCGATTATCGCCAGACACCCAATCAGTGGGACGCAGTGCAGCAGGTGCTGTTCACCGGCAAGATGGTGCTGGCCGGCCCGGTCGACCTCGTCCAGGGCGGACAGGGCTTTGTTGGCCGCTTCCCGGTCTACACCACCGAAGATGGCTGGCGAAAATTCTGGGGCGTCGTGTCCGCCGTCATCGACACCGACCGGCTCTATAAGGATAGCGGCCTTTACGACGCATCGGTCGCCGATCTCGATATTTCCATTACCGGCCAGGACAGCCTCGGCCGCCACGGCAAACTCTTTTATGGCGAAAGCCTGGGCGGACGCCAGCCGGTTCTCGCCAATGTCACCTTGCCCAGCGGCAGCTGGCAGATCGCCGCCGTGCCCAGGGATGGCTGGTATTCGGGCACGACCGGCCAATGGCTGATGCGCGCCGCGATCATCTTTGCCGGCTGCCTCATCCTTCTGCCCTTCATCATCGCCGGCCGCATGATCAGCCAGCGGCACGACTATATCGGCCTCTTGCGGATGCGCGAGGCAGCGCTGACCCAACAGACCCAGCGGCTGAACCTGGCCCTCGAAACCTCCAAGGTCGGGCTCTGGGAATTGGATCTCGCCTCGGGCGAGGAAGTCTGGGACGCGCGCACCAACGAGATTTACGGCATGTCGGGCGATGCCGGCGGGCGCACGCATGACCATTGGCAAAAGGTCGTGCACCCCGAGGATCAGGCCAGAGCCGAGGCCGAATTCCGCCAGTCCATCGTCAATGGCCGTTATGAATCGGATTATCGCGTCATCCTGCCCGACGGCACGCTGCGCCACATCCGCTCCATCGCCGTGCTCGCCGAAGCATCGGGCGAGGTCCAGCGGGTCATGGGCATCAATTGGGACGTGACCGCCGATGTGGCGCTGAACGAAGACCTGCGCCGCGCCAAGGCGCTGACCGAAGCGCGCAATTCCGAGCTCGAAGCGGCGCGTGTGCGCATCGAACACAATGCCCTCCATGATAGCCTGACGGGCCTGCCCAACCGGCGCTATCTCGACGAGATGCTGCGCGGCAATGCCGCCGGGGGTTTTGACGCCTCCGGCACCATCGCCCTGCTGCATATCGATCTCGACCGGTTCAAGCAGATCAACGATACGCTCGGCCACGCCGCGGGCGATGCCATGCTGATCCATGCGAGCAAGGTGCTGCGCGACACCTGCCGCGATACCGATTTCGTTGCCCGCATCGGCGGCGATGAATTCGTCGTCGTGTCGAGCAATAGCCATGGCGAGGAGGGTCTGGCCCGGCTCGCGGGGCGGCTCGTCGAAGCCATGCGCAAGCCGGTCATGCATGAAGGGCACGAATGCCGCTTCGGGGTCAGCGTTGGCATCGCCACGGGCATGGTGCCCGCCATCGATGTCGAACAATTGCTGATCAATGCCGATATCGCGCTCTATCGCGCCAAGGATCGCGGCCGCAATCGCTTCGAGTTCTTTTCAGCCGCGCTCCAGGCCGAGGTGATCAACACCAAGCGCGTGGCCGACGAAATCCTCAATAGTCTCGAAAACCACGATTTTATCGCGTATTACCAGCCCCAATTCTGCGCCAAGACGCTCGATGTCGTCGGTGTCGAGGCGCTGGCGCGCTGGCGGCATCCGACGCTGGGATTGTGCGCGCCCGACAGTTTCATGGAAATCGCCGAAGAGCTGAGCGTCGTCGCCGCGATCGATCACGCCATCCTGCAACAGGGATTGCAGGACCTCGAGCGCTGGGATCGCCTTGGCCTTCACGTGCCGCGCGTTTCGGTCAACGTCTCCCAGCGCCGTCTTCACGACGAGAACCTCGTCACCGCGCTGCGCGAAATGGACCTCCCCGAAGGCCGTATCGCCTTCGAACTGGTTGAATCCATCTATCTCGATGAAAGCGATGGCGTCATCGCCTGGAATATCGATCAGATCAAGGCGCTCGGCATCGATGTTGAAATCGACGATTTCGGCACCGGCTATGCCTCTATCGTCTCCTTGCAAAAACTGCATCCGCGCCGCCTCAAGGTCGACCGGCAATTGGTCGATCCGATCATCAGGGAGCCGGGCCAGCGCCGCCTTGTTGCCTCCATCGTCGATATCGGCAAGGCCATGGGCATCGAGATCGTCGCAGAGGGCGTCGAGAGCATGGAACACGCCAAAATTCTCCGCGATCTCGGCTGCGATATCCTGCAGGGCTATGCCTTCGCCAAGCCCATGTCGCGCGATGCGCTCGAGGCGTTCCTCGCCGAACAAAGCTGGCGCCACGCCAGCTGACAACAGGCGACAAGCGCGGGAAATTTCGCTAAATCCTCCCGAACTATCTTGTATGGAACGGCTTTGGAGGACGGGCGAATGGCGCTGGGCAGGAAATTTGGGCTGGGCGTGGTGGGTGCGGGCATGGCGGCAAAGCCGCATGCCCTGGCGCTCGATGCGCTGCGTGACCGGATCGATGTGCGCGGCGTCTGGCGGCGTGACGCTGAAGCCCTCAAGCAATTCTGCGACCTCTATGATTTTCCGGCGGCCCAGAGCTACGAAGCCATGCTGGCCGATCCCGAGCTTGACGCGGTTCTCATTCTGACCCCGCCCAATGCGCGTGAGCCGCTGGTTGCGGCAGCAGCCGCCGCCGGCAAGCATGTGCTGATGGAAAAGCCGGTGGAACGCACCACCGAAGCGGCTGCCCGCATCGTCGAGATTTGCGAGCGGGCCGGGGTGACGCTGGGCATTATCTTCCAGCACCGGTTTCGCGCCGCCTCCAAGGCACTGGCCGCAAGGGTCGCGAGCGGCGAACTGGGAAAACTCTTTGCGGCCCATCTCACCGTGCCATGGTGGCGCCCGCAGGAGGGCTATTATGACAAGCCCGGCCGCGGCAGCTTTGCCCAGGATGGCGGCGGCGTTCTTATAACGCAGGCCATCCATTCGCTCGATCTGATGCTGAGCCTCACCGGGGCGGTGAAATCGGTCACCGCAATCGCCGCGACCACCGGTTTTCATGAGATGGAGACCGAAGATTTCGTTGCCGGCGGGCTCGAGTTCGCCAATGGCGCAGTGGGTGGCTTGATGGCGACGACGGCCAATTTCCCCGGCGGGGCGGAAAGCATCACTCTTAATTTCGCCAAGGCCAGCGCCACATTGGCGGGCGGCAATCTCAATCTGAAATGGTTCGATGGCCGCGAGGAAAATATCGGCGAGGCGAGTAATTCAGGTGGCGGCGCCGACCCTATGGCGTTTCCGTTTGACTGGCACATGGCGCAAATCGCCGAGTTCGCCGAGGCGGTAGAGGCGGGGCGCCAGCCGGTCTCCACCGGCCACACGGCGCTGGCGGTGCACAAGCTGATCGACGCGCTGATTGCTTCATCACGCGAGGGGAGGCGGGTGGAGGTTTAGGGCGCTATTCGTCCTGGCGGCAAAAGTAGCCCTCATCCTGAGGCGCGCAGCGCAGCGGAGCCTCGAAGGACGGGGGCGTGCCCCGATGCCCCGGCGTCACGCCCTCGTGGTTCGAGGCCCCGGGTTAAACCCGGGGCACCTCACCATGAGGGCTACTTGACGATCGCGAGAGGCCTTGCCGTCAAACTACAGCCGCCTGCTTCCGGGCGATGCGCGCCCGAATATGCTCGACGTCGGTCTGCGGCGTCGCGGCAAAGAGCGTCCTGGTATATTCGTGCTCCGGGGCCGAAAACACCGCGTCGCGGCTGCGGTGTTCGACGACATCGCCAAAGTACATGACCATGACTTCGTCGGCGATATAGCGCACGACCGAGAGGTCGTGGCTGATGAACACATAGGTCAGCCCGAACTCGTCCTGCAGGTCTTTCAAGAGGTTGAGAATCTGCGCCTGCACCGAAAGGTCGAGCGCCGAAACCGGCTCGTCCAACACCAGAAAGCTCGGATTGAGCATCAGCGCCCTTGCGATGGCGATGCGCTGGCGCTGGCCGCCCGAGAACATGTGCGGGTAGCGATTATAGTGCTCGGGCTGGAGGCCGACCTTGGTCAGCATGGCCATGGCCTTTTCGCGCCGCTCGGCCGAAGAAAGCTTGGTATTGAGCAGCAGCGGCTCGCAGAGCACGTCGCCGATCTTCTGGCGCGGATTGAGCGAGCCATAGGGGTTCTGGAAGACGATCTGCACTTTTTGGCGCAGTTCCCGCGTCACATGGGCGGCATTGGCCTTGATCCCATCGATAAGGATTTCGCCCGAAGTCGCCTCGTCGATCAGCGTGATCATGCGGGCAAGGGTGGACTTGCCGCAGCCGCTTTCCCCGACGACGGCAAGCGTCTTGCCCTTTTCGAGCGTGAAGCTGACGCCCTTGACGGCATGCAGAACCTTCGCCGGTTTCAAAAAACCGCCAGAGGTGATGTAGTCGCGCGTGAGATTGCGCACTTCGAGAACGGGTGTCGTCATTGGGCAACTCCCGGCGCGGCGGTAAACAGCATGTCGGAAACCGTCGGCAGGCGATCGCCCACGGCATTTTCCGGCAGGGCCGACAGCAGCGCCCGCGTATAGTTGGACTGGGGATTTTCAAAGAGGGAGAGCACGTCGGCCTCCTCCATCTTGTGCCCCTTATATTGCACGATGACGCGGTCGGCCGTTTCGGCGACGACGCCCATGTCATGGGTGATCATGATCAGCCCCATGCCGGTCTGTTGCTGCAGCCCGACCAGGAGATCGAGGATCTGCTTCTGAATGGTCACATCGAGCGCCGTGGTCGGCTCGTCGGCTATAAGCAGCTTTGGATTGCACGAAATGGCCATGGCGATCATGACGCGCTGGCACTGGCCGCCCGACATCTGATGCGGAAAGGCTTTCAGCTTGTCCTCGGCATCGCGAATGCCGACCTGCTGCAGGAGCTCGACCGCGCGATTATGCGCAGCGCGGCCCTTGAGGCCGAGATGCTTGTCGAGCACTTCGCCGATTTGGAAACCGACGGTGAAGCATGGATTGAGGCTCGCGATCGGCTCCTGAAAAATCATGGCAATGTCCTTGCCGATGATTTTGCGCTTTTCGCTGTCCGACATGGTGAGAAGGTCGCGGCCTTCAAAGCGCATGACATCGGCAGTGACGCGGGCGGTGGCCGGCAGGAGGCCCATGGTGGCGAGCATGGCCACCGATTTGCCCGAACCGCTTTCGCCCACAATGGCGAGCACTTCGCGATTGTCGACAGCAATGTCGATGCCATCGACGGCCTTGAAGAGGCCAACCGAGGTGTCGAAGGCGACGGTGAGGTTCTTGATTTCGAGAAGGGACATAGGGTCAGCTCCTCTTCAGCTTGGGATCGAGCGCGTCGCGCAGCCCGTCGCCGATGAGATTGATGGCGAGCACCGTGATCAGGATGGCAAGGCCGGGGAAGGTCACGACCCATGGTGCCTTGAGAATGAACTCGCGGGCCGAGGCCAGCATGGTGCCCCATTCCGGCGTCGGCGGCTGCGCGCCCATGCCGAGGAAGCCCAGCGCCGCGGCTTCGAGAATGGCATTGGAAAAGCTCAGCGTCGCCTGCACGATCAGCGGCCCCAGGCAATTGGGAAGAATGGTGACCATCATGAGCCGGAGATGGCCGGCGCCCGAAAGCTTGGCGGCGGTCACGTATTCGCGGCTCTTTTCGGCCATCACGGCGGCGCGCACGAGGCGGGCAAAGTGTGGCTGCAAGACCAGCGCAATGGCGATCATGGCATTGAAGAGGCCCGGCCCGAGAATGGCGACCAGCACCAGAGCCAGCAGCAGCGGCGGAAAGGCCAGGATAATGTCCATGATGCGCATGATCAGCACATCGACCCAGCCGCGGAAATAGCCGGCTAGGACGCCGAGCACCACGCCGACGATCAGGGCGCCGACGACGACGAAAAAGCCGATAAACAGCGAATAGCGCGCGCCATGAATGAGGCGCGAAAGCATGTCGCGACCGACGGGGTCGGTGCCGAGGATGAAACGCGGATCGGCATTGGCGTCCCAGATCGGCGGCCGGAGGAGCGCATCGCGGAACTGGACGTCTGGCGCATAGGGGGCGATCAGCGGCGCGAAAATGGCGACGAAAACGAGGATGGCAAAGACGGTAAGGCCGATGACGGCGCCGCGATTGACGGAGAAATAGAACCAGAATTCACGAAGGCCCGAGGCCGGCGCATTGGCGGAAGTGTTTGATGTGGCCATGTTACTGCACCCGAATGCGCGGATTGATGAGCGCGTAGAGGAGGTCAACGATCAGGTTCACCGACATGACGATGAGGGCGATGATCAATAGCCCCGACTGCACCACGACATAATCGCGCTTGGAGATGGAATCGATCATCCACTTGCCGATGCCCGGCCAGGTGAAGATGGTTTCGGTGAGAATAGCGCCGCCGAGCAGGAGCCCGACCTGCAACCCGATTGTGGTGACGACGGGGATCAGGGCATTGCGCAGCGCATGCACATTGATCACGCGGTTGGGCGACATGCCCTTGGCGCGGGCGGTGCGCACATAGTCTTCGCCCAGAACTTCGAGCATGGCCGAACGCGTCTGCCGCGCGATGACGGCAAGCGGAATGGTGCCGAGCACGATTGCCGGCAGGATCAGGTGCCGCAGCGCCGAGACGAAGGCCGGCCAATTGCCATGGAGCAACGTGTCGATCAGCATGAAGCCGGTAATGGGCTTTAAAAAGAACGTCAGCGCAATGCGGCCCGAAACCGGCGTCCACCCCAGATATCCCGAGAAGAAGATGATGAGCAGCAGTCCCCACCAGAAGATCGGCATGGAATAGCCGGTCAGCGCCACGCCCATGGTGATCTGGTCGAACCACGAACCGCGCTTGATGGCGGCAAAGATGCCGGCGGGAATGCCGATGATCACGGCAAAGAGCAGGGCGACGAAAGCCAGTTCCATCGTGGCCGGGAATAGCGTCATGAATTCGTTGATCACGGGACGCTTGGTGGCGAGCGAAATGCCGAAATCGCCCTGCATGACGCCCCAGAGATAATTGAAATATTGCTGCCAGATCGGCAGGTTATAGCCGAATTGCTCGCGCAGGATCTCGTAGCGTTCCGGCGTCACGCCATGTTGCCCCGACATGGCGAGGATGGGGTCGCCCGGCAAGACGCGCACAAAGGCGAACGCGCAGATGGAGATGCCGATAATGGTCGGCACCAGAAGCGCAATCCTGCGCAAAACGTAGTTCAGCATGGATGGGTCTTGCCCCTTGGGCGCAGGCCCGCCGCAAAAGGCGGCGAACCCACTGGTCCCGTTTCCTGTTAGCGGTGTGCGTCCGTGGGCCGTTTATCGGCCCATCTCGGTGGAACGTATTTCGTTCCGCCTCGGTGGAACGTATTTCGCGTTCCGCCTCGGTGGAACGAAGTACGTTCCATCTGACCCCGCCTGTTCTTAAAAAGCGGAGCCCCGATCCGGCCTTTGCCGGACCGAGGCCCTTTGTCGTGAGAAAGGTTAAACCCTTACTCCTGGACGTCCACGCCCTTGAAGGAGTGGCTGCCGAGCGGGCTCATCACATAGTTGAGCACGGTCTTCTTCATCGGCATGAACACGCGGCTATGGGCCAGGGTGATTGCAGGTTCTTCAGCCTTGAAGATTTCCTGAGCCGTGGTGTAGAGCGCGGTGCGTTCTTCCGGGTCGGACGAGGTCTTGGCGGCCGAGATGGCAGCTTCGAAGTCTTCATCGCACCAGCTCGAATAGTTCGAGACGCCGATGGCCGAGCAGGAGAACAGGGTGGCAAAGAAGTTGTCCGGATCGCCATTGTCGCCGGTCCAGCCGATCATGAACGGGCCCTTGCGGTCGGGCTGCTTGCCGCGCTCGCGATATTCGGTCCATTCATAGGTCACGATATTGGCGGTGACGCCGACCTTGGCCCAGTCGGCCTGGATCAGTTCGGCAACGCGCTGGCCGTTCGGGTTATAGGGACGCGACACCGGGATGGCCCAGAGGTCGGTCGTCAGGTTAGTGACGCCCGCAGCTTCGAGCGCGGCCTTGGCGGCTTCCGGATCATAGACGTCGGCGGCGATCGCATCGTCATAGGACCACATGGTGGGCGGGATCAGGTTCTTGGCGTCCTGGCCGGCACCTTGATAGACGGCCTCGATGATGGCGGACTTGTCGATCGCCATGGTCAGGGCCTTGCGCACTTCGGGATTATCGAACGGCGCTTCGGTGGTGTTGTAGGAGATGTAGCCGATATTGAGGCCTTCCTGCTCCTGCACGGTCAGGTTCTCGTCGGCCTTGAGGGCTTCGAGATCGGCCGGGGCCGGGTAGGGCATGATATCGCATTCGCCCGCGAGCAGACGCTGCGCACGCACCGAAGCATCGGTGGTGATGGCAAAGATCAGATCGTCGATCGGCTGCTTGCCGTCCCAGTAGTCGGGGAAGGCGGAATAGCGGATGACGGTATCGAGCTGATAGTCGACCAGCTGGAAGGGACCCGTGCCGACAGGCTGGGTCGAGAAGGCGGCCATGTCGCCGGAAGCGGCGAGCTGATCGGCATATTCCTTCGACACGATCGAAGCGAACTGCATGGCAAGGTTTGCCAGCATCGGTGCGTTCGGTTCGGTCAGCGTCAGCTTGACGGTCAGGTCGTCGATCTTGTCGATCGAGGCGATATATTTGGGCATGTCCATGCCCTGGAAATAGTCCCAGGTCATGCCTTCGAGATAGTTATGCCAGGGATTGTCTTCCTTCCACTGACGCTCGAACGAGAAGATCACGTCATCAGCGTTGAGGTCGCGGGTCGGGGTGAAATAGGGCTGGGTGTGCCACTTGACGCCCGGACGCAGGTGGAAGGTGTATTCCTTGCCGTCTTCAGAGACGTCCCAGCTTTCGGCCAGCGCGGGAATGACTTCGGTGGAGCCGGGAGCGAACTCAACCAGGCGTTCGAAGATCGTGTGGGCGGAGGCGTCGAAGTCGTTGCCACCGGTTACCGGGCCGGGATCGAAGTGAGCCGGCGAGGCTTCCGAGCAGTAAACCAGCTGCTTGGCCTGAGCGGCGCCGGCGGCAAGAGCCACCATCGCAGTCGCGGCCATCAGGGTTTTCATCAATTTCATGATTGTTGTCTCCCGAAGTAATTCATGCTCTCCAGCGTTCCCATCTGGAGGCTTGGGCGACACCAAAGCCTAGTTTTTTAGGAAGTGCAACGACGAAGTTGACCATTTGGTCAATCGTGTGACGGCTTAAAGGCTTTCCACAGAAATGGACGGATGATTCCAAATCCGTTCGGCAAGTAATCATGGCTTGACCGCGTCTTATCGGTAATGAACGATAGAGCCATGACGCAGAAGATCGCCACAATCGCCCTGGTCGTCGCCGACTACGACGAGGCCATTCACTTTTACCGCGACAAACTTGGTTTCTCCCTGGTGGCTGATACGCCGTTGGGCCCAGGCAAGCGCTGGGTGCTGGTCGCGCCGCCGGGCAGTACGGGAGCGCGCCTGCTGCTCGCCAAGGCAGATGGCCCCGAACAGCTGGCCGCAATCGGCAATCAGACCGGTGGCCGCGTCATGCTCTTTCTTGAAACCGAGGATTTTGCCGGCGACTTCGCGCGCATGAGCGAAAGGGGCGTCACGTTTCTCGAAGCACCGCGCCATGAAGCCTATGGCTCGGTCGCGGTCTTTGCCGATCTTTATGGAAACAAATGGGACCTCATCGAGCCGCGGGGCTGATCGCTTTTTTGGTTCTTGCCCAGCCGGCTTTTGCGCAGACAGCGGGCTGGCATTTCTCCCCGCTCTCCGGCGAGGGCGATCGCGCGGCCATGGGCTGCGCGCGTGATGCAACTCCAGAGAATTTCACCTGTCTCGTCGTACGCTGCGAGGACGATTTCTCGACCGGGATCCATGTCCATTCGAGCCGCTTCGGCGGCGATGCCGGCACCTGGGAGATGACGCTCGACCGCGAGAATCGCAGTTTTACGGCCGAAAAATCCGACACCCCCTATGGCGCACGCATCAGCGAAGGTGCCGATCTGCTGCTCGATCGGCTGCGTCACGGAACTTTCGTCTATCTCCGCCATAGCGGGGACGAGCACGCTCCTTTTGCCTTCATCGACCTCACGGGGTCGATGCAAACCATCGCCGAAGCGCTCTATTGGTGTGCGCCCCGCGTGCCGCCCACAGAACAAAACGCAGTCCCGGACGTTGATCCCGATCAAATTGGAGAAGAAGAATGAACCGTCGCCCTCTCGGCCGCAGTGAACTCGTCATCGAACCGCTGGTTCTCGGCGGCAATGTCTTTGGCTGGACGGTCGATGAAAAGCTTGGCTTCGATATTCTCGATGCCTATGTCGACGAGGGTTTTACCGCCATCGACACGGCCCAGGGTTATCCCAACTGGGTGCCGGGCAATCCGCCGGGCATGAGCGAAACCATTATCGGCAAATGGCTCAAGGCGCGCGGCAATCGCGACAAGGTGCATGTGATCACCAAGGTCAATTCGTCCCACCAGCCCAAGGGGCTCACCGCCGAAGCCATCAAGACCGGCATCGAAGATTCGCTGCAGCGCCTGCAGACCGATTATGTCGACCTCTATTTCAGCCATTGGCCGGCCGATGAATGCACCCACGAGGAAACCCTCGCGGCCTATGATATGCTGATCCGCGCCGGCAAGGTGCGCACCATCGGCGCCTCCAACTATGACGCGGCCATGATGAAAGCAGCGCAGGACACCGCCATCCTCAAGTCGCTGCCGCGCTACGAGGTCACCCAGCCGCTTTATAATCTCTATGATCGCGAGCAGTTCGATGCCCTGCGTCCGTTTCTCCTCGAAAACGAGGTTGGCGCCATCACCTATTTCAGCCTCGCAGCCGGTTTCCTGACCGGCAAATACCGCTCCAAGGCGGACCTCGGGAAATCGCCTCGAGGCGGCGGCGCGGAAAAATATCTCAACGACAAGGGGCTTGGCATCCTCGGCGCGCTCGACACTGTGGGTAAGGAACTCGACGCAACGCCGTCCGAAGTCGCCCTTGCCTGGCTCGTGGCCCAGCCCGGCGTCAGCGCCCCGATTGCCTCGGCGACCTCGGTCGAACAGGTCAAAAGCCTGGCCCGCGGCGTGCGCCTGACGCTGAGCGAAGACGCCAATGCCAGCCTGACCAGTGCCGGCATTTAAGCCGGGGATTGGCGGAGCGGCGAAATGGCAGCTTGCACTGCCGCGCTGCTTCGCCATGATGGCGTAAGCGAACAAGCCAGAATCGGCACCGGCCCCATGGCTGCCCCATCCTTTTGGTGCGGTGCGGGAGCCTATTCGCCCTGCCATTTCAGACCTATGTCACGGAAAGACCAGCGTGAGCGATTCCGCAGTCCCGACGATCGATCTTTTCCACCTCGGCGCCAAGGGGCTGCAGCACCACGGCCTGCGCCGGGCCAATGAACGCGCCGTCCTGACCGTCGTGGGGTTCAATCCCGGTCTGTCCAATGCCGAAATCGCCCGCATGTCGGGCCTCGCGCCCCAGACCGTTTCGGCCATTCTCAACGATGTGGAAGCTGCCGGCCTCATTATGCGCGGCGAAGTGCTGCGTGGCCGCCGGGGCCAGCCGGCAACCCCGATCTTCCTCAAACCCGAAGGCGCCTATGCCATCGGCGTGGAAATCGGCTGGCGCCATGCCGATGTGCTGGCCATCAATCTTCATGGCGCAGTGGTCGCCCAGCGCCATATCGACTATGCCGAGGCTGACCTTGCCGCGCTCGCGCCGCAACTGGCCCAGCTGATCGACGAACTGATCCGGGACTGGCCCGAGGAGCAGCGCCAACGGCTGGCCGATATCGGGGTGGGCATGCCCGGCTCCATCCATGCTGCGACCTGGCCGCTGGAACAGGAAGCCGGCAGCAAGTCCGGTCCCTCGCCGGCCGCTTTCGCGGCCGATCTCGAACAACGGACCGGCCTCGCCGTAACGCTGTTCAACGATGGCAATGCCGCCTGTTGGGCCGAACTGATCGCCCAGCCGGCGCCGCGTCCGGCGAGCTTCATTTATCTCCTCGTCTCGACCTATCTCGCCGCCGGCCTCATCGGGGAAGGCCGGCTTTGGCAGGGGCCCACCGGCCATTCGGCCGATCTCGGCGCCATACTGGTTGATCGCAACGAAAAGGGGCCGCTATCGGCCCATGCCATCGCCTCGGCTTCCGCCCTTGTCGAACGGCTGGGTGCCGCCGGCTTTGCCGTCGATCTCGCCGCCGTCGAAAATTGGGATTGGCCCGCGCTCGAACCCGTCGTCGAACCCTGGCTGGAGGACTGCGCCGAGGCGCTGGCACTGGTCGTCTTCAATACCAATGCCGTGGTCGAAGCGAGCCTCGTCGTGCTCGATACCATTTTGCCTGCGCCGATCACGGCCCGCCTTGTCGAACGTCTGGCCGTGCATTTCGAACGCCTGCCCGCCCGGCGCCGCGTCAGCATTGCCTCCGGCCATGTCGGTCGTCTGGCCCCCGCGCTCGGCGCCGCCGAACTGCCGCTTTACCACCGGTTCTTTTCGCGCAATCTTTTGGAAAAGCCCCGGGACTAGCGCAAACAAAATCCCGCCGAAGCGGGATTTTTTGTTGGCTGCAATTTGGTAGCGCGCTCCGAAAGCTTAAGTGTCCGCCAATTCGTCGAGCGCCTCGCGCAATCGCGCGCTGGGCGTAAAGGTCACTGTGTGGCGAGGGGTGATCCGATGCTCGGTGCCGGTGCGCGGATTGCGCCCCACGCGTTCGGCCCGGGAGCGCACGGCCAGAGTACCGAAGCCGGTCAGTTTGACCGTTTCCCCGGCCTTGAGCGCATCGCCGATCAACTCGAACATGCGCTGGCCAATGGCCGTAACATCGTTTTTAGCCAGGCCGGTGGCCTCGCTGGCAGAGGCGGTGATGATGGCCCGCGTAATGGTAGTAGACAAGGCGGCTCTCCTCCCAATAATTTCATATTCCGAAGTTAAGTCGCTGTCCAGTCCGGTTTTTGGGTCTTAAATATGATCGGTCGGTTCAGGATATGGTTGACATTTTTTAGAATGGTTTTAAATTAGCGCTCGTGCCATGGATGGGTCGAAGCCATGGCAGCATGCTGCCAAAGCCAAAGGACCATCCGCTCGTGAGACTCACCCGCCAATCCAATTACGCCATCCGCACCCTGGTCTATTGCGCCGTTAACGATCCAGAACTGAGCCGGGTTGCCGAAATTGCGCGGGCCTATGGGATTTCCGAGCTGTTTCTTTTTAAGCTGATCAAGCCGCTCGTTGAAAATGGCCTGCTGCAGACCGTGCGCGGCCGTCATGGCGGCATCAAGCTGGGTAAGCCGGCCGACCAGATCACGCTGCTTGAGACGATTCGCCTGACCGAAGAAAACTTCGCCCTCGCTGAATGTTTCGAAGAGGGCGCTGATTGCCCGCTGATCGGGGAATGCGATCTCAATGGCGCGCTGCGCGAAGCGCTCGGCGCTTTCTTCGAGGTGCTTGCCGGCTATACCATTGCCGATCTTGCAGCCAAGAAGCGCTCCATCCGCCAGCGTCTGGGCCTCTCGACCACCGAGGCAGTCAACGCAGATTCTGCCGGCAATATCGTTGGCGACATTGTCGCGGCTTAAATCTGACTGCGAAACTCAAATATGAGTTTGACAATCATGTTTGCCCGTGATTACTAGACTGCATTGGTGCAGCGCCCCCGTGGGGCCTGTGGGGTGCAGCGCCAAAACGACGGGGCTTGCTGCTGCCGTCTCCCCGGGCCGATCAGGATCCTCAACGTCCTGATCGGCCTCTTTGTTTTTCCTAGCCTGTCTCCCGAAAGTGGGTCCCGGTTTCGGGATAAAGACAGGCGTTACAAAAATGCCTGAAGCGCAGCGCGCTTTGGGCGCATTGATATGTCGCCGGGCCTGTGCTCTATCCGCGGCAAATTCCCGGACTTTTATTGCCCATGGCCCCGCCTCCTCTTCTCTCCCTGCAGAATATCCAGCTGACCTTTGGCGGCACGCAATTGCTCGAGGCCGCCGAACTGATCGTCTCGCCCGGCCAGCGCATCGCGCTTGTCGGCCGGAATGGCTCGGGCAAGTCGACGCTGCTGAAAATCGCTGCCGGCATGGTCCAGCAGGATGCCGGCCGGCGCTTTGCAGAGCCCGGCGCCACCATCCGCTACCTGCCGCAAGAGCCCGATCTCTCGGCCTATGCGACGACGCTTGCTTATGTCGAGGAAGGCATGACCTCGGGCGATGACGAATATCGCCCGCAATATCTTCTCAATGCACTGGGCCTGACCGGCAACGAAGACCCCAAAACCCTCTCGGGTGGCGAAGGCCGCCGCGCCGCGCTCGCGCGTGTTCTCGCGCCCCAGCCTGATGTGTTGCTGCTTGACGAGCCGACCAACCATCTCGACCTGCCGGTTATCGAATGGCTGCAAGCCGAACTCGATTCCATGCGCTCGGCCATGGTCATCATCAGCCACGATCGCCGCTTTCTCACCGATCTCTCCCGCTCCACCGTCTGGCTAGACCGGGGCCTCACCCGCCGTATCGAAAAAGGCTTTGGTGCCTTTGAAGGCTGGCGCGACGAAGTGCTGGAACAGGAAGAAAAGGACCGCCACAAGCTCGACCGCCAGATCGTGCGCGAAGAGCATTGGCTGCGCTATGGCGTCACCGCTCGCCGCAAGCGCAATGTCGGCCGCCTCGAACGCCTTGCCGGCCTCCGCCAGGATCGCCGCGACCAGCGCCGCGTCACCGGCGCCGTCAATATGCAGGTCACCGAGGGCCGCACCTCGGGCGCGCTTGTCGTTGAAGCCGAAAATATCTCCAAGACCTATGGCACCCGCGCCATCGTCAACGATTTTTCGACCCGCGTTCTGCGCGGCGATCGCGTCGGCCTCGTCGGCCCCAATGGCGCGGGCAAGACGACGCTGATCAAAATGCTCAATGGCCTCCTCGAGCCCGATAGCGGCACCATCAAGCTCGGCTCGGCCATCGAGCTTGCCATGCTCGACCAGGGCCGCGCCCGGCTCGATCCCGACACGCGCCTCAAGGACGCGCTGACCGGCGGCGGCAGCGATACGCTGAAGATCAACGGCGAGAACAAGCACGTCGTTGGTTATATGAAGGACTTTCTGTTCACCCCCGAACAGGCCAATACCCCCATCGGCAAGCTCTCGGGCGGCGAACGCGCTCGCGTCGCGCTGGCCCGCGCTTTGGCCCTGCCATCGAACGTTCTCGTCCTCGACGAACCGACCAACGATCTCGATCTCGAAACCCTCGATCTGCTCGAAGAGATGGTTTCGGACTATGCCGGCACGGTCATCGTCGTCAGCCACGATCGTGACTTCCTCGATCGCGTCGCCACCTCCATCATCATGGCCGAGGGCAATGGCAACTGGCTCGAATATGCCGGCGGTTACTCCGACATGGTCGCTCAGCGCGGGGCAGGGGTTGCCGCGCGCGCCGTCGAAAAAGCGGCGGTCGCCAAGCAGAAATCCGCGTCGTCGGGCGTCGCTTCCTCGTCCAAGCGCAAGCTGAGTTTCAAGGAAAAGCACGCCCTCGAAACCCTGCCCAAGGACATCGCCAAGCTCGACGACCAGATGGTCGTGATCAACCGCAAGCTCGCCCAGCCCAATTATTACACCCGCGATCCCCAGGGTTTTGCCAAGGATTCCGCAGCGCTGAGCGAAGCGGCGACCAAGAAGGCCAAGGCCGAAGAGCAATGGCTGGAGCTGGAGATGTTGCGGGAAGAACTGGAAGGGTAGAGCGCTACCTTCGATACCTCCCCGTCACCCCCTCCCAACCTCCCCCATCAAGGGGGAGGTGCTGCATCGAGTATTTGGCACTATGTTGCCAAAGCCACTATCCCTTCACCTCCCCCTAGATGGGGGAGGCTGGGAGGGGGTGATGGCAAGCACCGGACTTTTTAGCCCCGCGCCGGCCCCTGCCCAGCCCCCGTCGCCTCGATCGCCTTCGCGATCACCTCGATATCCCCCGCATCGAGTTCCAGGCTCGCCGCATCGATCCAGCCATCGACCTGCGCCGGCGAGCGTGCCCCGACAATAGTCCCCGTCAGCCCCGGCCAGGCATGGCACCAGGCCAAAGCCACGCTCGAAACGCTGGTCCCATGCTTTTGGGCAATCGGCTTCAGGCTCTCGGCCAGCTTGAGATTGGCTGCAAGCTTGTCGCCCTGAAATTCCGGGCTGCCCTTGCGCCAGTCATTGTCCGGCATGGCTGCAACCCGCTCGGCCGTCATCGTGCCCGTAAGCAACCCCGCCTGCATCGGCGAATAGCAGATGACGCCCGTGCCATGCTCAGCGCACCAGGGCAAAATCTTTGCCGCGGTCTCCCGCCGGATCATCGAAAACGGCGGCTGCAGCGTCTCGACATGGCCCATGGCTTCGGCGCGTGCCAGTTGCTCTTCGTTGTGATTGGAGAGGCCAACATGGCGCACCTTGCCCTCGGCCTTGAGCTCCAGCATGTTCGCCCAATACTCTTCGAGCGGCGCGTCGTCCGAAGGCCAGTGCAACTGGTAGAGATCGATCACCTCGACCTTGAGGCGTTTTAGGGAGTTTTCCAGTTCCTGCCGCAAATGGTTGCGCTCCCCGATCCGGCGCGGGTTCTCGCCCTTCTCGTCGCGCACAATGCCGCCCTTGGTGAACACCAGCGGTCGCTTGTCCGCCGGCAGCCTCGCCAGTGCTTCGCCGATGACGGCCTCGGAGTGCCCATTGCCATAGACGGCCGCCGTGTCGATCCAGTTGATGCCGCTCTCAATCGCGTGCCGGATCGCCGCCATGGATTCCGCATCGTCCTGCGGCCCCCACATATTGCCGCCCATGGCCCAGGCGCCGATGCCGAGCTTGGTGATCTGCAATCCCGTCTTGCCAAAGGCCCGTGTCGGCAGATGCGTCTTCATCGCGTGTCCTTCCAAAACTGCTGGCTTCAACACGGTGTAACCTGCCAAAGCCTCTATTGTCACCCGCCATGTATGGAAGATATAAGGCACTAACATGTTACGGTGATGAAGGATCAACCCATGCAAGCCTTGACCATTCTGCGTCCCGGCGAAGCTGCTCTCACCGAAAAGCCAGTGCCCGTGCCCGGGCCCGGCGAAGTCGCCATTGATCTGGCTTTTGTCGGCTATTGCGGCTCCGACCTCACCTCCTATCGTGGCCTCAATCCGCTGGTGAGCTATCCGCGCGTGCCTGGCCACGAAATTTCCGGCACCATTGCCGCATTGGGGCAGGGCGTCGAAAATCTCGCTCCCGGCACCGCTGTGACCGTGCTGCCCTATTTCAATTGTGGCACCTGCCGCGCCTGCCGTTCCGGCCGGCCCAATGCCTGTCCGAACAATCAGACCATGGGCGTGCAGCGCGAAGGCGCCATGACCGGCCGCGTGGTTGTCCCCGCGGCGAAGGTGATCCCGGTTGAAGGCCTTTCCCAGCGCGATCTGGCCCTGGTCGAACCCTGCGCCGTCGGCTTTCACGCCGTCCATCGTGCCGCGCTGAAAGCGGGTGAAACCGTCGTCGTCCTCGGCTGCGGCATGATCGGCCTCGGGGTCATTCTGGGCGCTCTGCGCCAGGGCGCCCGCGTCATCGCTATCGATCTCAGCGACGCAAAATTGGACGTCGCCAAAAAGCTGGGCGCTCAAGAGGTCATCAACGCCTCAACCGATGTAAGAGCCCGCGTCGCCGAGCTGACGGGGGAGGGGCCCGACGTGGTGGTGGAGGCGGTCGGCGCCGAAGCGACGTTCCTCCAGGCCATTGACCTCGTCGCCACCGCGGGCCGCGTCGTTTATATCGGCTACGCCAAGGCCCCGATTGCCTACGAGACCAAGGTGTTCATCACCAAGGAGCTCGACATCCGCGGCTCGCGCAACGCAATGCGCTTGGATTTTGACGATGTCATCGACGAGTTGCGCAAACGTCCGGATGCGGGAGATCTCATCGTCACGCGCACCGCAACGCTAGGGGAAGCCGCCGAAGCGCTCGCCGATTGGCACGCGCGGCCGGGTGATTTCACCAAGATACTGGTAAAGTTCTAGGGGGGCGCATCACCCCTGGGCGCCCGGGGGTGATGGCAAAAAACTACTTCCGCGTGCTTTCGAGCCCGTAGATTTCTTCGATATCGTCCAGCATCAGATGGGCCGAATAGATACCGCCGCCCGTGTTCCAGATGGTTTCGCTGACACGCTGGGCCTTGTTGGCTTTGACCGCCTCAAGATTGTTCCAGAGCGGATCGGCCAGCCAGTCGGCGAGATTGGCTTCGGGCTCGGCGTCGTTGAGGTCGCTCGAAAAGTAGAAGATGCGATCCCCCGCCATATCGGGGATGCGTTCCTTGGTCACTTCCTCGGCGAATTCGTCCTTGTCCTGCGCGGGTGGGCGCTTGAAACCGATCTGGTCGAGGATCAAGCCGCTAAAGGTATCCTTGTAGTAGATGCGGGTGCGGTTGGGCGAAAAGCGCACCATGGAAATCTCTTCATTGACCTGATCGCCGAGGGCATCATGGATAGCCTTGGTGCGCGCCTCGAAACTGGCGAGCACGGCTTCCGCCTCAGCCTCCTTGCCGAGGGCTCCGGCGTAGAATTTGAGATTTTCCTGCCACTCGCCGCCGATGGTTTCGGTCATGACGGTGGGCGCGATGGCGGAAAGCTGCTCGTAG
Source organism: Devosia sp. Root685 (assembly GCF_001427875.1). Taxonomy (GTDB): domain Bacteria; phylum Pseudomonadota; class Alphaproteobacteria; order Rhizobiales; family Devosiaceae; genus Devosia. The sequence goes on from NZ_LMHK01000003.1 coordinate 453,457, forward strand.
ATCTTTTCCTGACGCACCTTTGTGCCGAGGATGAGATCGGGTTCGAGCGTCGCGAGCACTTCGAGATCGACGGCCAGTTCGGTGCCGAGAACCGCAGTGCCCTTCAAAAGGTCATGGAGATGCGAATGCCAGGGATCGCCATCCCAGCTTTGCACGGCGCCGACCGGGTTGATGCCCAGCGCCAGGATCGCCTCGGTGCCTTCATTGGTGAGAATGACGATGCGCTGCGGATTGTCCGGCACTTCGGTTGTTCCCATGGCGTGGGTGACCTCGCGCGCCAAAGCGGGTGCGATGAGCGTCGAGGCGACGAGGGCGGCGGCAAGGGAGCGAAGCGAGAACATGGCGCTTTCCTTTTTGTCACAGGTCAATTGGCGGGGGCGGACCGGGCCGCCCCCGGCTAAAAGGCTGGCGGCCTATCGCGTGCTGGCCAGCCCGTAGATCTTTTCGACATCGTCGAGCATCAGATTGGCCGCAATAATGCCGCCGGCCGTGTTCCAGATGGCGTCGGACACGGCATGCGCCTTGCCCGCCTTGACCACGGCGAGATTGTTCCAGAGCGGATCGGCCAGCCAGTCCTGGGCCTGGCTGTTGCCTTCGCCATTGCCGGTTTCATAGGTGAAGTAGAACAGGCGATCGCCCTCGAATTCGGGGATGCGCTCCTTGGTGATCTCTTCGGCAAACTCGTCCTTGTCCTGGGTGGCGGGGCGTTGGAAGCCGAGCTGGGACAAAGCGAGGCCGGAAAAGCTGTCCTTGAACATGATCCGGGTCTGGCCGGACATGAAGCGGGCAATGGAGATCTTTTCATCGAGCGAAGCGCCGAGCGCATCGTGAAGTGCGGCGATGCGCGCATCATAGGCGGCGAGAACCGCCTTGCCTTCGTCACCCTTGCCGGCAGCGTCGGTATAAAGCGCGAGATTGATCTGCCAATCGCCGCGCAGGCGTTCGGAAACGACGGTCGGGGCGATGGCCGAAAGCTGTTCGTAGATCTTTTCGTGGCGCATCTTGTTGCCAAGGATCAGATCGGGCTCGAGCGAGACCAGCACTTCAAGGTTGACGGCCGACTCTTCGCCAACGACGACGACATCGGTCATCTCACTGGCAATGTGATCCCACCACGGGTCGCCCACAAACGATTTCACCGCGCCGACCGGCTTGATGCCCACGGCGAGGAGCGCTTCGGTGCCTTCATTGGTCAAAACGACAATGCGCTGCGGATTGTCCGGCACATCGGTAACGCCCATGGCATGGGTGATTTCGCGGGCAAAGACCGGTGTGCTCAATAGCGCGACGGTGGCAAGAGCGGTCACGAGACGGTGGAACATGGCAGAAGCTCCTCTGGGATAGTCGGTCTTTGGAGATCGGATCGTGGAGCCCTCGCACAGAGGGCCGCCCCATCCTCCCTCCCATCTTTTCTTGACATCGGTAGTCGGAAATTGGATGGGTGCAAAAAGTCAGAATTTAATTTGACTGTCAATATCAACTATATGAGGGCCCAGTGGTGTCCACGCTGGCAATGTCACCCCGATCGCCGGGATTGCGCCTGGGGCTGCCGCAGGTCTATGCGGGGCTGATCCTGCTGCTTGCCCTCGCCATGCTGATGAGCCTGACGCTGGGCTACAAGATCTATTCGCTCGATCAGGTCTGGATGGCGTTTTTCGCTCATGACGGCTCGGAAACAGCGGTGGTGATCGCCGGGTTGCGGCTGCCGCGCGCACTGATCGCGCCCCTCTCCGGCGCCGCTCTGGGCATGGCCGGGGTGATGGTGCAGACCCTGTCGCGCAATCGCATCGCTTCGCCCGATACGCTGGGGCTCAATGCCGGCGCGTCGCTGGCCGTAGTGGTGGCGAGCATCATGTTCGGCGTGCAGTCGCTGGCCGGCCTGTCGCTGGCCGCGGCCTTTGGCGCCTTCGTCACCGCGATCGTCGTGTTCGGTGTAGCGGCGAGCGCGGGCGGGTTATCGCCGCTCAAGATCGTGCTGGTCGGTGTGACCTTTGCCAGTCTCTCCCACGCCTTTGTCGAAGTGCTGCTCACCAGCAATGAAGCGCAGTTGCAGCAGCTGCTGTTTTGGTTGTCTGGCGCCTTTGTCGATCGGCCGATTGCGCTGTTTTACAACGGCCTGCCCGTGGTCATCGTCGGCGGGGTGATCGGCCTTGCTCTGTCGCGGGCGCTCGATGCCTTGCAGGCTGATGATTCCACCGCCGCCGGGCTCGGTGTGCCGCTTGGCGCAGTGCGCGGGCTTGCTTTCGTCGCCGTGGCCCTCTTGACGGGCGCAGCGGTTTCGATGGCGGGACCGGTGGCCTTTGTCGGCCTTGTCGTGCCCCATGCGGCGCGGCGGCTGGTGGGCTTGCGGCACATCCATCAATTGCCGGCGGCGGCCCTCTTCGGCGGGGTCTACGCGACGCTGGCCGATGTGGCGGCGCGGTTTGTGATCTATCCCGTCGAAGCGCCGGTGGGCGCGATCACCGCCGTCGTCGGCGCCGTGGTTCTCCTCGTTCTCCTGATGCGGAGGGCCGCATGACCACTCTTGCTGTCACCGCGCCCGCCGGGCGCCGCTTCGGCATCGGGGCGATTGTCCTCATTATCACCGGGCTCTTCGTCCTCCTCTGCCTCGCCGCCATTGCCTTCGGCTCGACCTGGATTCCGCTCGAAACGGTAGCCCATGTCATTCTCGGCGGCGGTGAAAAAACCGAAAAGCTCGTTGTCTGGCAATTGCGCATGCCGCGCGTCATGGCGGCGGCGATTGCCGGCGCCGCCATCGCGTTTTCCGGCTATCTCTTGCAGCGCATCACCCGCAATGAACTGGCCTCGCCCGGCGTGCTGGGAGTCGTCGATGGCGCTGCGCTTGGCGTCGTGCTGTTTCTTGCCATCTTCTCCAACGAATCCAATTCGCTGACCGTATCGGTCGCCTGGCAGCCGCTGGCGGCGGCGATCGGGGCGCTGACGGCGATCTCGCTGGTCTTCATTCTTTCGGGCCGGCAATCATCCTCGGCCATTCGCCTGCTCCTGTTCGGCATTGCCATTGCGGCCGTCGCCAAGGCCCTGACCACCGTCTTCATGCTGATCGGGCCGATCTATCAGGCCGCGCAAGCGGCACGCTGGCTCGCCGGCGCGGTCAATGCCATCTCCTGGAGCGAAATCCAGATCATGGCGCTCTGCCTCGTGCCGACCGTGCTGGTGGCAGGCTGGCTCGCCAAGGACCTGCCGCCGGCCGATCTCGACGATGTGTCCTCGCGCAGCATCGGGCTCAACCTGCCGGTCTATCGCATTGCGGTGTTTTTCGTCGCAGCCCTACTGACCTCGATTGCCGTGGCCTTTGTCGGTGGCGTCGGGTTTTTGGGGCTGATCGCGCCGCATCTGGCGCGATTGCTGGTGGGCCGCGCCCGCTTTGCCGGCATTCTGGCCTCCATGCTGATCGGGGCGATGATGCTGATCGGCGCCGACCTGCTGGTGCGCGTCGCCTTCACCCCGCTCGAAGTGCCGGCAGGCACGGTGACCGCCATTGTCGGGGCGCCCTATTTTCTCTTCCTCCTGATGCGCAAGGACAAGACCAATGGCTGACCTCGTCCCGAGCCGCATCGAGGTCCGCGACCTCACCTTGATGTATGGGCACGACACGGTGCTCGATGCGCTGAACCTACCGATTCCACGCGGCAAGGTAACGGTGCTCGCCGGCCCCAATGGCTGCGGCAAATCCACCCTGTTGCGCGCTATCCGACGGCTGCATACGGGGCAAAAGGGAAAAATCCTCCTCGATGATGTCGACATCGCCACGCTTGGCGCCAAGGATCTGGCGCGGCAGATTGGCCTCCTCGCCCAAAATCCCTCGGCGCCACCTGACATGACGGTAGAAGAACTGGTGCGGCTGGGGCGCTATCCGCATCAGGCCATGCTCCAGCCCTGGAGCGAAAAGGATGGCGTGGCCGTCAATCGCGCTATGGATGGCACGGGGGTGACGGGCCTAAAACACCGCCGCATCGGCTCGCTCTCTGGCGGGCAATTGCAGCGCGCCTGGATCGCCATGGTCCTGGCGCAGGAGACCGACGTCATCTGCCTCGACGAGCCGGTGAACCATCTCGACATGGCCCATCAGCTCGATTGCCTCGATCTGGTATCAAAGCTCAACAAGGAAGATGGACGCACCATTGTGTTGGTGCTGCACGACCTCAATCTGGCGGCGCGCTATGCCGATCAACTGGTGTTCGTGCATGAAGGCCATGTGCGGGCGCTGGGTCAGCCCGAAGAGTTGATGAAGCCCGAACTGCTCGCCGAAGTTTTCGAGGTCGATGCCGCGATCATGACCGACCCGGTGCATGGCCGGCCGATCTGCATTCCGCGTGGGCGGGCGAGAGCGGCCGCGAAGGAAGTGGCTTAGGCGCTTTCTGCAAGCTCCACCGTTTCGCCGCCCATGAGCCCGGAAATTTCGCACCAGCGCGACTGGAACGAGGCGACGCAGGCCGGGTCGAAATGGCTGCCCGAGCAGCGGGAGATTTCCGCATAGGCCTCCTCCAGCGTCCAGGCGCGCTTATAGGGGCGCTCCGAGCAGAGGGCGTCGAACACATCGGCCAGCGCGACGATGCGCGCTTCGATAGGGATGGCCGTGCCTGAAATATTGTTGGGATAGCCGGTGCCGTCCCATTTTTCATGATGGCTCTGGGCGATCAGTTCGGCGGTGCGGATGAGGTCGCTGTCGGCATCGGCAAGAATGCGCGCGCCGATGGTGACATGCTCGCGCATGCGCGCCATTTCCTCCGGCGTCAATTTGCCGGGCTTACTCAGGATCGCGTCGGCAATGGCGATCTTGCCGATATCGTGGAGCGGCGCCGCGAGATAGATCATGCGGCATTGCTGGGCGGTGAGGCCGAGGCCTTCGCCGATGATCTTACTGATCTGAGCGACCCGCGAAACGTGTTCGCCGGTGTCGCCATCGCGATACTCGATGGCGCGGGCAAGGCGCCAGATGATTTCTTCCTCGCGCGCTAGCAGATGGGCCGTGGCCTTGGCCACTTCGTGCGTCAGGCGATTGGCGTGATCGGCCAATTCAACCTGAGCGCCGCGCAGCGCCAGAAGGTTGGTGATGCGCGCCTTAAGCTCGATAGGGTCGAAGGGTTTTGTCAGAAAATCATTGGCCCCGACGCGGATCGCTTCGATGCGAATGGCCTTGTCGATATCGGAGGTGACCATGACCATGGGGACGGTGCGATAGGTGTCGCAGCCCCGCAGCCTCTCGATGAAATGGATGCCGTCCATTTCGGGCATGATGTGATCCACGAGCAGCAGATCAAACTGCCGCTCCTCGCACCGTTTCAGCGCCTCGAGCGGGTTGAGACAAAGCTCAACCCCGTCGCCCACAATTTCCCGGACGATCGAACCCAGTAAAGCCAAGCTCGATCTGCTGTCATCAACGATCAGCACGTACACAATACAGCCCCCCGGCCTAATGCGAGGCGATGATAGGGGCCTAGCCCTTATGCGAAACTTAATGTCTCACATGCATTTAGCCTCACCCGCGCCGATGGTTTATTACGCCTTTACCGGAGCAATAAATTTATTCCCGGTAATCGAGCCCGGTTTCATTTCAATCGAAAATCCCGGCAGTTCCGGCGGCATGTAAGCGGCACTTTTTATCACGCAGGGATCGATGAAATGCTCATGCAGATGATCGACATATTCGATCACGCGACCATCCTTTGTGCCTGACACGACAAGATAATCGATCATCGAGAGATGCTGCACATATTCGCAGAGCCCCACCCCGCCGGCATGCGGCCAGACGGCCTTTTTGTATTTGGCGGCCATGAGAAGAACCGAGAGCACTTCGTTGAGACCGCCGATGCGACAGGCGTCGATCTGCACGATATCGATAGCGTCACGGCTGATGAACTGCTTGAACAGAATGCGGTTCTGGCACATTTCGCCGGTCGCGACTTTGACGGGCGTAATGGCGTCGCGGATCTTGCGATGGCCTTCGATGTCGTCGGGGCTGGTCGGCTCCTCGATGAAATAGGGATTGAAGCGCTTGAGCTCATTGACCCAGGTGATGGCCTGGTCGACTTCCCAGACCTGGTTGGCGTCGATCATCAGATAGCGGTCCGGCCCCATGATGGAGCGGACGATTCCGAGGCGCCGGATATCATCTTCGAGGTCGCGGCCGACCTTCATCTTGATATGGGTAAAACCCTCTTCGACGGCTTCGGTCGCGAGACGGGTCAATTTTTCGTTGGAATAGCCGAGCCACCCGGCCGAGGTGGTGTAGCAGGCATAGCCCTCGGCTCGCAGTTTTGCGATGCGCTCGGCCTTGCCCGGTTCGGCAGCCTTGAAGATGGCAAGCGCCTCTTCGGGGGTGATGGCGTCGGTCAGGTAGCGGAAATCAATGATGGAAACGAGCTGTTCGGGGCTCATCTCGGCGACATAGAGCCAGACCGGTTTTTTCGCGCGCTTGGCCAACAAATCCCAGACCGCGTTGACGACGGCTCCGGTCGCCAGATGCATGGCGCCCTTGTCGGGGCCGATCCAGCGCAACTGGCTGTCGCCGGTCATGTGGCGCCAGAAACGGCCGGGATTTTCCTCGATCCAGTCGAGATCGAGCCCGGTGACGCGATCGGTCAGCGCGGCGATGGCAGCGCAGACAACCTCATTGCCGCGGCCGATGGTGAAGGTCAGCCCATGCCCCTCAAGCGCCCCATCGGTGCCGAGCACCACATAGGCGGCCGAATAATCGGGATCGGGGTTCATCGCGTCGGACCCATCGAGCGAGGCCGAGGTCGGGAAGCGCAGATCGTGGCTGGTGAGGGTGGTGATTTTCATGAGCAGTTTCCAGAAAGGCACCCTCACCCGTCTCGCCCTTTGGGCGATCCACCCTCTCCCCGAGGGGGAGAGGAATAAGAGGCACCGCGTTTGAACGAGCACCGGACCATTCTTCTCCCTCTTGGGGAGAAGGTGGCGCGCAGCGCCGGATGAGGGGGATCACGCCGTCCAGCCACCATCGATGATGTGGACCTGGCCGGTCGTATAGGTGGCTCCCGCCAGATACACCGCGAGGTCGGCAACCTCGTCCGGCCGCGCAATGCGGCCGATGGGCTGGCGGGCGATGAACGCCTTTTTCGCGCCCTCGAAATCGCCCGTCGCATGCCAGCGATCGTGGAGGCTCGGGCTTTCCACCGTACCGGGGCAGATGGCGTTCACGCGGATATTGCTGGTCGTATAATCGGCCGCGATGGATTTGGTCAGCCCGACCACGGCGGCCTTGGAAATCGTATAGGCGGCGCGGTTGGGCACACCTTTGATGGAAGAAGCAACCGTTGCCATGTTGATGATGGCGCCGTCCTTGCGCTCCAGCATTTGCGGCAGGATGGCTTTTATCGTGCGGATCTGGGCGCGGACGTTAAGATCGAGCGCAAAATCCAGATCGCTGTCGCTCATTTCGAGCAAGGTGCCATTGTGGACGACACCGGCACAATTGAAGAGCACGTCGATACGGCCGATCTCGGCGACGGCCTGCGTGACGGCCTCATTGGACAGAACGTTGAGATGACGCGTGGTGATACCAGCCACGCCGTCCAGCTCCTTGAGCTTTTCGGCGTTGATATCGGTCGCGATCACCCTGGCACCGGCTTTGGCGAAAGCGCGGGCCGAGGCCTCACCAATCCCCTGGGCGGCGGCAGTGATGAAGACGATCTTTCCGTTGAGGTCGGCCATTCTTGTTCCTTCGATATTCTCCGCCCCTGCCACCCGTTCGATCACTGCGTCATTCCCGCGAAAGCGGGAATCTCTTCGTGTTCGCAAGAATGGATTCCCGCTTTCGCGGGAATGACGTCGTGGGTAAAAGGCCCTCCCCCATAAGGGGAAGGGCCGGGCAAAATCAGTCGTAGAGAACCGCAGCGATTGCCGGGTCGGCCATATTGGTCTTGTCGTACCAGTTAAAGCCCGAGTCGATGATCTTGGGCAGGGTTTCGCCCTTGAGCGCGCCGATGGCAGCCTTGACGGTTTCGTAGCCGATGCCGACCGGGTTCTGGGTGATGGCGCCGGCCATGGCACCGGACTCGATAAAGCCCTTCTGCGCGGCGCCGGAGTCAAAGCCGATCACGACGACATTGCTGCCCAGCTCGGTCTTGCCGTTGACGACGCCGATGGCAGAACCTTCATTGGCGCCAAAGATGCCCTTGAGGTCCGGATTGGCCAAGAGGATCGACTTGGTAATTTCAGTCGATTGCAGCTGGTCGCCGCCGCCATACTGAACTGATACCACTTCGATCTTGGGATAGGCTTCCTTGATGCGGTTGACGAAGCCATCGACGCGATCGATGCCGGTGCGGCTGGTCTGGTCATGGGCGACAACGGCAACCTTGCCTTCGCCACCAATGAGTTCGGCCATCTTGTCGGCAGCGAGCGAGGCGGCCGCAACGTTGTCCGTCGTAACCGTGGTCAGCGGAATGTCGCTATCAACGCCACTATCGAAGGCGATGATCGGAATGCCGGCATCATGGGCCTGCTGCAGCAGTGGGCTCGCAGCCTGGCTATCGAGAGCGGCAAAGCCGATGGCGTCAGGCTTGCGCGAGAGCGCGGCGGCCAGCATGTCCATCTGGCGATCGACCTGGGTCTCGGTTTCTGGACCCTCAAAGGTCACCGTGACGCCAAATTCGGCACCGGCCTTGTCGGCACCGGCTTTCACGGCTTGCCAGAACTGGTGCTGGAAGCCTTTGGAGATCAGGGCGATATCATAATTGTCCTGGGCGAATGCGCCGTTGGATGCGGCGAGCATTGCGACGGCGCTGAGGGCGCCGAGCAGGGTGCGACGGTTGAGCATGGTTTTCCTCCCACATGCTGCGTTGAATTCTTTGGGCATTTTTCAGGCCTCTTGTTGGCGCGGAATGCGCAGCGTGTCGGCGCTCAAAGAGCGCCAACGGGACCGGCGCCTAAAGTGTGCGGCGCCGCAGTATGTCGGCGTAAACGGCCAGGATAATGATGCAGCCGGTCACCACCGTCTGCCATTCCTGAGCCACCGATAGGATGCGCAGGCCATTGGCCAGCACGGAGATGATGAGCGCCCCGATCAACGTGCCGAGCACGGTGCCGCGACCGCCCGAAAGCGAGGTGCCGCCGATGACGACGGCCGCAATGGCGTCGAGCTCATAGCCCTGGCCAAGCGCGGGCTGCGCCGAGTTGAGCCGGCTGGCGATCAGCACGCCGGCAACCCCGACAATGCCGCCGGCCAGCGCATAGACCCCGATTTTCCAGCGATCGACATTGACGCCCGAGAGACGCACAGCCTCTTCGTTGGAGCCGAGGGCAAAGGTGTAACGGCCCAGCGCGGTCTTGCTCAACACAAAGCTCGCAATCAGCGCCACGGCAAAAAGGATCATGACGCCATTGGGCACCGGCACGGCCGGAATGATCTGGCCGACGAGCGAACCCAGGGCGATCTGGTTAAAGCCCGGCGTGTCGTTGAAATAGATCGGCCGCGTGCCGGAAATGACCAGCGACAGGCCCTTCAAGATCAGCATCATGCCCAGCGTCGCGATGAAGGGCGGGACCTTCAATTTGGCGATGATGGTGCCAGAAATCAGGCCCGAGGCCGCACCGGCCAGAATGGCCCCGGCAATGCCGAGCGGCATGGGCAGGCCGAGATAGGTGAGAATGACCCCCGCGATGACGGCGCAAAAGGTCATCAGCGTACCGACCGACAGATCGATGCCCCCGGTGATGATCACCAGCGTCGCGGCAATGGCGAGCACACCATTGACCGACGTCGCTTGCAGGATGGCAAGGATATTCTGGGTCTGCATGAAATTGGGCGAAGCCAGCGAGAAGGCGACGACCAGCGCGATCAGACCCGAAAAGGCCAGCAGCCGATGAAAGGCGCCGGAAATGCGGGGCCCGGATTTTTGGACGGCGGGGGCTGCGGTATCGGTCATGCTGTCTCGCCCTTAAAACTGGTTGTCGCGGCTCCTTCTTCACCTCTCTTTTTGGGGGAGAGGTCGCCCCCCTTGGGTCGGGTGAGGGGGCCTTGCAGCCGGCGCTGAGGGGAAGACCCCCTCACCCGGCGCGATGCGCCGACCTCTCCCCTCAGGGAGAGGTGAAGAAAGGAAAAGCACTCAACCCGCATGACGCACCTCCATGGCCGGTGCGCGCAGGGTCGCCAGACGCATGATGTCTTCCTGGCTGGCGCCGCCGGGCAACATGCCGGTGAGGCGTCCCTCGCACATCACCGCGATGCGGTGGCTGAGGCGCAGCACTTCGGGCAGTTCGGAGGAAATGACGATGATCGCCTTGCCTTCGGCCGCCAGCGCATTGAGCAATTTATAGATTTCGGACTTGGCGCCGACATCGATGCCGCGCGTCGGTTCGTCAAAGATCAGAATATCGCAATCGCGCAGGAGCCATTTGGCAATGACCACCTTCTGCTGGTTACCGCCCGAAAGCAGGCGCGCTTCCTGCGTGTCGCTGGGCGTCTTGATCGACAGCTGGCCGATATAGGAGACGGCTTCGCGCTGCATCCCGGCCTCGTCGAGCACGCCGCCGAAACCGATAAAGCGATCGAGAGACGCGAGCGCGATATTGTTGCGGACGTCGAGCCCGGTCGCGAGCCCAAAGTGCTTGCGGTCTTCCGAGAGATAGCCGATGCCGGCCTCCACCGCGTCCTTCGGCGAGGAAATGCCGACGCGCTTGCCATGCACCCAGATTTCGCCGCTCTCGCGCCGGTCGGCCCCAAAAATGGTGCGAGCAACCTCGGTGCGCCCGGCGCCCATCAGGCCGGCAAAGCCGAGGATTTCGCCTTTGCGGACCGAAAAACTGACATCGCGGATTTCGCGGCCGCGATTGAGCCCTTTGACCTCCAGCGCGATCGGCGCGTCGGCAGTGTTGGGAATAACAAGCGCTTCATTGCTCAGCGTGCGGCCCACCATCATGGAAATGATGGTTTCGATCGGCGTATCGGCGCCCGGCACGGTGCCGACATATTCGCCATCGCGCATCACGGTGACGCGGTCGGAAATGCGTTTGATCTCGTCCATCTTGTGCGAGATGTAGACGACGCCCACACCATCGGCCTTGAGGCGGTTGATGATGACGAACAGTTCGGCGATCTCAGCGTCGTTCAGCGCCGCAGTCGGCTCATCCATGATCAGCACGCGGGAGCGATAGGACAGCGCCTTGGCGATCTCGACCATTTGCTGCTTGGCAATGGTCAGGGTCTCGACCTTTACGGTGGGCTCAAGTTTGAGGTTCATCGAGGAAAAGATCGCCGCCGCATCGCGATTGAGCTGGCCTTCGTCCAAAATCCCGAAGCGGCGCGGTTCGCGGCCGATGAAAATGTTCTGCGCCGCCGTCAGGTCGCGCATCAGCGCCAATTCCTGATGGATAATGCCGACGCCGAGCGCCTGGGCCTCGCGCGGCGAGGTGATTTCGACCGGCTCCCCGTTGAGAAGCACCGTGCCCGCGTCGCGCGAATAGACGCCGGAGAGAATCTTCATCAGCGTCGATTTGCCGGCGCCGTTTTCGCCCATCAGGGCGTGCACTTCGCCGGGCTTGAGATCGAAACGCGCCTTGGCGAGCGCCCGCACGCCGGGGAAAGATTTGTCGATGTCGGTCATTTCGACCAGCGTAGCCGGCGCACCCGCGACGGATGCCGGCCCCAAATGCCCAGCCATGAAAAATCCTCCCGATGCGTATGGCGGCTCTGTTCTCCCGAGCCGTCCCCCGCAATGTGGCCGAATGAAAGACAAATTGATCAAGCTGTCAAGTGGTCAGACCAGTAGACACGAGGAGGGGAGAGCGCTATGGATTTTGCCAAGGGAGCCGCATGGCGGCCCCAGAGGGGAAAATGAAACTTCAGGCCGTATCCAACCGCAAACTCTATATCCAGATCGCCGATCAGATCCGGGATCAAATCCTGGCGGGCGCGGTCGAGTCCGGACGGCAATTGCCCTCGGAGCGCGACCTGGCGGTCAGCCTTGGCGTATCGCGGCCCACGGTGCGCGAGGCGCTGATTGCGCTCGAAGTTGCCGGGTTCGTGGAAGTGCGGGTCGGTGTGGGCGCCTTTGTGCGCGACCAGAGCCGGGGCAGCGCGGCCCTGCCCGACGAGGGAAATTCACCCATCGAAATCATGCAGGTGCGGCGATTGCTCGAGCCTGAGGCGGCGGCATTGGCGGCGCAGAATATTTCCCCCGACGGCATGGCGCGGCTGGCCGAAACCATCCGCCGCATGCAGGCGGAAACCATAGGCAATGTATGGTCGTCCGACAGCGACCGCGTGATGCATGTCACGATTGCTGAAGGGTCAGGCAATTCGGTGTTGCGCGAAATGCTCGACCAGTTGTGGAATTCGCGCTCCGAAGAGGTCGATACGAAATTCCACGAACACCTGGCCGCCATATCAGAAGTGCGCGAGCATATTCTGGAAGACCACGGCAAGATCGTGGGCGCCATCCTGGCAGGCAATGCCGCGGCCGCGCGCGAAGCCATGGCCACGCATCTCGATTTTGTCACCGCGGCCATGCTGAAAGCCTGGGACTAGCGCCCGCCCAGCCCCGCCATCAACCCGGCCCAATCCTCTAACAATTTATCTCGCGCCCTCAGCCCGCCGCTCACCGAATGGCGCTGCTCGTCCTGCGCCAGCCGCACGAAAATCAGCCTCTGGTTGCCCTTTTCGGCCCAGCCCACATACCAGCCCCAGCCACGCGCCCGGTCAAAATTCCCGTCCGCCATCCGCGGAAAAGCCGACCCGGTCTTGCCCTGCAACGTCCAGCCGCCGCTCATCCCGCCCTGCTGCACCAGTTCCATCGCCCCGGCCATTGCCGCCTGCGATACCGGCAGTTTTCCATCCACCAGCGCCGCGACGAAGCCCGCCTGCTCCAGCGGCGAAATTTTCAGCGATGACGAAATCCACGACCGTTCGAGCCCATTATCCTTGCCCGCATCGCCGGCAAAATCTGCATTCCCATACCCAAATTTCTGCCCATAGGCCGTCAACCCCTCGGCCCCGAGCATTTCAGCCAGCAGCTGCGAATACCAAACCGTAGAGTTCTCCATCCACATGGCGGGGTCCGTATCCCGCCGCCAGCTGTCCCCGCCCCAATCGGCATAACCGTCCCTGAACGGCAATTTCGGCTCATGCGCGGAGGTGATGATCCCGGCATCATAAGCCATCACCGCCAGCGCCACCTTGAACGTTGAAGCCGGCGTCACCCGCGTTTGGCAATCGCCCTCTTCATGCAACACCGTCCGCGTCGCCGGATCGGCAATCAGCGTACAAATATCCCGCGCCTGCGCCGGAGCGGCCATGGCAAAAACACCCACCAGAGCGGCGGCCAAAACAGAAAATCGCACAAAAATCTCCCCCGGCACTCTGGCCGCGGACCAGTTCTCACGTCCCACAGCGTCGCAATTATGGCGCTGCAGACCTCGTGGAGGAGAAGGCGTAAAAGAGCGAGAGCCGTAGGACCGGTCGACAGTCAGCTCAGGCTGAGGCGAAAACGGTGGTTTTCGAGACCCGGAGCGGAGCGTACCTTGGGTACGTGAGCGCCGGAAGCGCAGAAAACCGCCGTTTGCAGACCAGCCTCAGCCGAATGGCGGCCGGTCCTCAGCGCAGCCCGGACTTTTCCAGGAGACCCTGCCGCTTGGCGTCATAATAATAGCCGCTGGCATAAAGCTGCATGGCGCGGTCGTGGTTGCCGCCGGCCGTCACATAGGCCCCGGCAAGATAGCGCACGGCAAAGCGCAGATTGGTTTCCGCATCGAGAAGCCCCGAGGCCTCACCCGAAAACCCCATGCCGCGCGCGGTGGCATTGCTGATCTGCATCAGCCCGTAATAGGGCCCGTTGCGCGCACTGGGGTTGTAGCCGCTTTCGCGCACGATCACGCGGCGCACCAGGGCTTCGGGCACGCTATATTCTTTCGAATAGTGGGAAATCAGCCCATCGAGCGAACCGCGTTCGCTGGCCGCAAAACCGAGCAGCAGGTCCGAACCGGCGCGCGGCACGTTCGCAGCCTTGGGCACGTGGCCCTCCGGCGTCGGCGTCGCGGCCACGGGAGCCATCGACGCAATAGCGGCAGAAGCGGATTTATTGCCCGCAAGCGGCTTGAGGCCAGCCATGGAGCAGCCCGAGACGAAAACCGCCAGCGCAACAATTCCCGCCAGAGGTATGGCCCGTGCCGTCATGCCTTCGTCCTTTTGCGGATGCTTCAATTGCGGCACTAAGCCCAAATCGCGGCGCCTTGATGGCAGAACAAAGTTCGCGCGCCGCGCAAGCATATTGTGATCGTTATGCCGGCTTCTGCCGCCAAAAGGTTTACACTTTCTTACCGCACCTGCCGCTTTGATCAAAGCAAGTCTATCGAAAGCGGGCCTTCAAACCCGCTCCAACCCCACCGCAATACCCTGACCGACCCCGATACACATGGTCGCCAGCGCCCGCTTCTTGCCCGTCAGCGAAAGCTCCAGCGCCGCCGTCCCAGCAATCCGTGCGCCGCTCATTCCCAGCGGATGTCCCAGCGCAATCGCCCCGCCATTGGGGTTTACGCGGCCGTCATCCTCGGCAATTCCAAGCTCGCGCAACACGGCAATGCCCTGGCTCGCAAAAGCCTCGTTGAGTTCGATCACATCGAAATCGCCGGCCGAAAGCCCCAACCGCGCAAACAGTTTCCGGCTCGCCGGGGCCGGCCCCATGCCCATGATCCGCGGCGCAACGCCCGCAGTGGCCCCGCCCAAAATCCGCGCAATTGGCGTCAGACCATACTTCCTCGCCGCCGCCTCCGAAGCAATGATCAGCGCCGCCGCCCCATCATTCACCCCCGAAGCATTGCCCGCCGTAACGCTGCCACCGGGAAACAGCGGCCGCAGCTTGGCCAGCGTTTCAACCGTCGTTCCAGCGCGTGGATGCTCGTCGGTATCGACAACAACCGCATCGCCCTTTTTCTGCGCAATCGAGACCTCAACGATTTCGTGGCTAAATCGCCCACTCTTCTGCGCCGCGACCGCCTTGTCCTGGCTCCGCACCGCAAAGGTATCCTGCGCCTCGCGCGATACGCCAAATTCCTGCGCCACATTCTCGCCGGTCTCGGGCATGGAATCGACGCCATAAAGCGCCTTCATCGCCGGATTGACGAAGCGCCAGCCAATGGTCGTGTCATAAATCTCGGCATTGCGCGAAAACGCCGTCTCGGCCTTGGGCAGCACAAAGGGCGCCCGCGACATGCTCTCGGTTCCGCCCGCAATCACAAGCTCGGCTTCACCTGCCTTGATCGCCCGCGCCGCCGCAATAACCGCATCCATGCCCGAGCCGCAAAGCCGATTGATCGTCGTCCCCGTCACCCCCACCGGCAGCCCGGCGAGCAGCAGGCTCATCCGCGCGACATTGCGATTGTCCTCGCCGGCCTGATTGGCATTGCCAAAAATAACATCGTCCACCGCGTCCCAATCGACGCCGGCATGTTCCGCCATCAACGCCTTGAGCGGAATGGCCCCCAGATCGTCCGGCCGCACAGCGGACAGAGCCCCGCCAAACCGCCCGATCGGCGTGCGCCGAAAAGCGCAGATAAAAGCCTCAGCCATTTTACGAAACCTCCGGCGCCACGAGGTCGCCAATCACATCGGGCAGCACCAGCTCCGCCCCCGTCACCGCCTGCAATTCTTCGACAGTCATAGACGGCAGCTTTTCGCGCAGCACGAAGCGTCCGCCTTCGATATCGATGACCGCAAGGCTCGAATAAATCCGCGTCACGCAGCCCACCCCCGTCAGCGGCAGCGAGCACCGCTTCACCAGTTTGGGCTTTCCGTCCTTGGTCACATGGTCGGTAATCACGGCAACCCGCTTGGCCCCATGTACCAGGTCCATCGCCCCACCCACGGCCGGCACGCCCTTGGGTCCCGTCGACCAATTGGCGAGATCGCCATTTTCCGCGACCTCGTAGGTCCCAAGGATCGCCACATCGAGATGCCCGCCCCGCACCATGCCAAAACTATCGGCATGATGAAAAAACGCCGCGCCGGGTTTGAGCGTGATCGCCTTCTTCCCGGCATTGATGAGATCCCAGTCTTCTTCACCCGCCGGCGGCGCCTCGCCAAAATTCAAGACGCCATTCTCGGTGTGAAAAATCGCCTGCCGCCCCGGCGGCTGAAACTTTGCGACCATTTCGGGAAAGCCGATGCCAAGGTTCACATAGGCGCCGTCTTCAATATCCTGCGCCGCGCGCCAGGCAATTTGTGCGTTCGAAAGTTTGCTGGTCATGAATAGGCCACCCCTTCGCGCATCAGCGCCTCTTCCTGCTTTGCATCGGCCACTTCCACGACACGGTTCACAAAAATGCCTGGCGTGACCACCTGTTCGGGATCGATCTCGCCCGGCGCAACAATCTTGCTCGCCTGCACAATGGTCAGCTTGGCCGCCGCCGCCATCAGCGGCGAAAAATTCCGCGCCGCCTTGCGATAGGTCAGATTCCCCATCGTATCGGCCAGTTCCGCCTTGATCAGCGCCGCATCGGCCTTGAGCCAACGCTCCTGCACATAGGATTTGCCGTCAAACTCGGCGACTGGCTTCCCCTTGGCCACATCGGTCCCAAAACTGGCCGGCGTGTAAAACGCCGGAATCCCAGCGCCCGCCGCCCGAATGCGCTCGGCGAGCGTGCCCTGCGGCACCAGCTCCAGCCCAATCTCGCCCTTGAGATATTTTTCGGTAAAAGCCCGCGGATCAGCCGAGCGTGGAAACGAGCAAACCATCTTGCTGACCATCCCCGCATCGATCATCGCCGCAATGCCGATCCGCCCATTCCCGGCATTATTATTCACCACGGTCAGGTTCTTCGGACTCCCCGTCGCCTTGAACCGGTCGATCAGCGCATGAATAAGCTCGATAGGCGCGCCCGAGCCGCCAAACCCACCTACCATCAGCACCATGCCATCCTCAATCCCCGCCACCGCAGCAGCGAGATCGGGCACTGTCTTGTCCATTGGCCTTTTTCCTTTCCCAGTAGACCTCATCCTGAGGTGCGAAGCGAAGCGCAGCCTCGAAGGGCGAGGTCGTGGCTGGATGATGGTCGATCTTTGCCATCGCCAAGAGGCGAGTGGAAATGAAATCTAGGCCACAGGTATAGCTCCTGGGTTATGGTAGGTGACTTCGCGTGTGCAAAATCGGTGCAAAAGACCCTTAACCGATAACCAAGTAGCCCTCATGGTGAGGTGTGCAACCTAGCGTAGCCTCGAACCACTGGGGCGTGGCACCCAAGCGTCAGCGCCCCCAGCCTCGCCCTTCGACAAGCTCAGGTCTTAGGGGGCGCAATCCTGATCTGCTCGACCAATTTCCCCGCCAGCCGCAAGCTCGCCCCCGTTGACACCAGCATCGCCGGCAATGTCAGCCATTCGAGCGTCCAGGCCGCCCCCGAGCGCTCATTTTCATGCACCAGCGACTGGTTGAGCGTGCCCGAAAGCCCCGCCACCTGCCGCGCCAGCGCCACCAGCACTTCCGCATTCACCGGATTGGACTTGTGCGCCATGGCCGAAGACCCGCCGCCACCCGCCAGCGTCACCGCCGCCACCTCGTTCTGCGCCAAAAGCGTCACATCCATGCCGATCTTCCCCAGCGTCCCGGCAATCAGCGCCAAGAGGTTCCCCAGCGCCACAATCGGATCACGCTGCGCCTGCCATGGCGTCGCCAGCCCCAGATCGAGCCGCTTGGCCATCCCCGCAGCAATCGCATCGCCAAATCCCTCAAAACTCCCGCGATCCCCAACGGGTCCGCCAAGTTGAATGACCAGCAGGCTGCGCCGCATTCCGGCCAGCGCCCGCAGATGCCGCTGCAAAGGCTCGCCCCAGCTTGCCAGTTTTGCGCCCCATGTCGTCGGCAGTGCCACCTGCATGCGCGTATGCGCCATCAGCGGCCTGTCGCCATAAACATGCGCCAGTTCTTCAAGCCCCGCTAATACCGTCGAAAGCCGCGTCTCATAGACCCCGAACACCTTTGCGACCTGCAGCATCAGTGCCGTATCGATAACATCCTGGCTGGTCGCGCCTTTGTGGAGGGCAGGGCGGTGCTCTTCAGCCAGATGCAACCGCAGTTGCCGCACCAGCGCCGGCACGACCACGCCATCCCGCGCCATGCCCGCATTCAATTTGGGCCAATCGAGTTCAAAATTCTCCGTCGCCGCCGCAATGGCGCTTGCCGCCGCGCTCGAGACAAACCCGCACTCCGCACTCGCCTCCGCCAGCGCCCGCTCAAACGCCAGCATGGCCCCCAGCTGCGCTTGGTCCGAAAGGAGCGCTTCGATTTCAGGATCGCCGGCAAGGGCAGAGAGGAGGGACATCTTGTTCCGTTCGGCTCGCGGTTATTGCCGTCACCCCCTCCCAGCCTCCCCCATCAAGGGGGAGGTGTCACCGAATTCGCCATAGCGAATTCGGTTGGGGCTGGTGGCTTGGGCGAGGTCTGGCCTCACACTCGATCTGTCACCTCCCCCTTGATGGGGGAGGAGGGAGGGGGTGGAGCCACAAGCGCCACCCCCAAAACCTAGATATCAAAAAACACCGTCTCCTTCTCCCCCTGGAGATGGATATCGAGCACATACCGCGCCCCGGCTTCCTTCCGCGCAATCAGCGTCTGCCGCCGGCGCTTGTCCATGATCTTGTTGAGCACAAAGTCGCCCTCGTTGGCCTCGGCTTCATCCTCAAAATAAAGCCGCGTCTGCAGCCCGATATTGATGCCGCGCGCCACGATCCACAGCGACACATGTGGCGCCATAGGCTTGCCATCCGGCCCCGCGACGCGCCCCGGCTTGATCGTCTCGAAAATGGTAACGCCATCGGCGTTCGAAGCCTGCCGCCCCCAGCCCGTAAAGGCCGGCACCGAATCGGAACCCGGCGCCACAAAGCTGCCGCTCGCATCCGCCTGCCAAATCTCAATGAGACCATCGCTGAGCGGCACACCCGCCCCATCGATCAGCCGAATGTTGAGCGTAATCCGCTCCCCCTCGACATCGCCATTGATCATCGTCGACCCCATATCGGCGGCATAAACCCCCGGCAGGTCGCAAAAATTCGGCGTCATGCCGATATGCACATAGGGGCCCGCCGTCTGCGACGGGCTTTCCTTCAACCTCGGAACGGGATGCAACATCAGTTCCCCTCCAGTTTATTTTCAAACATGGTCGAGCGCCGTCCGCGCAAGACGATATCGAAGCGATAGGCCAGGGCGTCCATCGGCGTCGTATTGTGCCGGTCAAGCCGCGCCGTCAGCTGGTCGATCGCCGCCTTGTCGTTGATCGTCGCCACGATCGGGCATTGCCAGATCATCGGGTCACCCTCGAAATACATCTGCGTAATCAACCTTTGCGCAAAGGCGTGGCCGAAAACCGAAAAATGGATATGTGCCGGCCGCCAGTCATTGCCGCCATTGGGCCAGGGATAGGCGCCGGGCTTGACCGTGCGGAACGAATAAAACCCGTTCTCGTCGGTCACCGCGCGTCCAAAGCCGGCAAAATTGGGATCAAGCGCGGCCAGATACGCTTCCTTCTTGTGCCGATAACGCCCCCCGGCATTGGCCTGCCAGAATTCCACCAGCGTGCCCGGCACAGCCCGCGCGTTCTCGTCGAGCACCTGACCATAAACAATCATCCGCTGCCCGATGGCCTCGGTGCCATCCTGGCTGAAATTGCGGATCAGATCGTTGTCGAGCGCCCCGAGCTTTTCGTGGCCAAACGTCGGCCCGCTCATTTCCGACTTGGTCGGTCCTAAGGCGAGCAGGCTATGTTTTGGTGCGCGAAACGTCGTGCTCTTATAGCCCGGCGTATCCGCCGCCGGGTGCCAGGCGCGGTCGCGCTGATAGAGAGCGCCATCGGCGCCGGGCAGAATAATGCCGCTCATGCTGCGCTCTCCCCACGCTTCGCTAATTCTTCCCGAGCGATCTTGAACGCCCGATTGGCCGCCGGCACGCCGGCATAAACCGCCACATGCAGCAACGCTTCTTTTATGTCGTCCGGCGTCGCGCCCGTATTGGCGGTAGCGCGCACATGCATCGCCACTTCCTCATCATGGCCCAAGGCGGCCAGAAGCGCGAGCGTGATCATCGAGCGCTCGCGTTTGCTCAGCCCCGGCCGCGACCACACCGAGCCCCAGGCGCCTTCAGTAATAAACTGCTGAAAATCACTATCGAACGCGGTCATCTTGGCCGAGGCATTGTCCACATGCTTATTGCCCAAAACCGAGCGGCGCGTCGCCATGCCCCGCTCATAAAGCGTCGTCTCAGCCATGACCGGCCTCCTTGAAAAACTCTGTCATCAAATCCGCCAGCTTTTCCGGCGCCTCGATGGATGGAATGTGTCCCACACCGGGGAAATTTTCGAACCGCGCACCGGCAATAGCTTTGGCAGTGGCCTCAACCTGCGCCGCCGGCATGGCGAGATCGTCTTCCCCGGCCACCAATAGCGCCGGCAGGCGGATCGCGCCGATCCGGTCGCGCAGATCCGCATCGCGCAGCGTGGCGCAAGTCGCGGCATAGCCCGCTACGTCACACCGCAAAAACATATTGCGCCAGCCGGCAAGCTCTTCGGTCCGCTCCGCGCGAAATTTCGGGCTGAACCAGCGCTCCATGATGCCATCGGCAATCGAGGCGACGCCATTGCTGAGCACCGCCTCCATCCGAGCCGTCCAAAAAGCGCGATCGCCCGATTTCGCCGCCGAATTGCAGATCACCAAAGCACTCAGCCGCTCCGGCGCGCGCAAAGCCGCGCCCTGCGTAATCAGCCCGCCGATCGACACCCCAGCCAGCGCAAAGCGCTCGATCCCCAGATGATCGGTCAACCCGAAAAGATCGTCGAGATGATCCTCAAGCGCGTAATCGCCGCCGGGAATATCGCTCAACCCATGCCCGCGCTTGTCATAGGACACCACGCGATAGCGCCCGGCGAGCTTTGAAATCACCCCGTCCCAAATCCGCGCATCGGTACCGAGCGAATTGACGAGCACGACCACAGGCGCGCCCACGGGTCCCGCCAGACGATAATGCAGCAGCACGCCATTGATGCGAGCAAAGTTCATGGGGCCTCCCTCTCAGCTTCGGTGTAACCAGCCCAAAACCCCAAGTAAAATGATTAGCTCTGGACGTGTTATAACCGTCCGATTATCGATTGTTGAGATAAGCGCATAAATTGCGCTTGGAATGGCCAGTCGCATAACCGGAGGATAGGTCTGTGACGCAACGCATCATCGATCCGCGCATCAAATTGCGCCACATCGCCTGCTTCCTCGAAGTCGCCCGCCTCCGTAGCGTCGTCAACGCCGCCGACGCCCTCAACATCTCCCAGCCCGCCGCCAGCAAGACCGTGCAGGAGCTCGAAGAGTTTTTAGGCAATGCCCTTTTCGACCGCTCCCGCCGAAAACTCTTCCTCACCCCATTCGGGGAAACCTTTTATCGCTACGCCTCGACCTCGATCGCCGCCCTGCGCCAGGGGATCGACGCCGCCCGCTCCGGCGGCGAAGCGACCACCGTAAAAATCGGCGCGCTCCCCACCGTCTCCGCCCGCATTCTTCCCACGGCAGTAAGAGGTTTCACCGCCGAAGACCCCGGCGTCCACACCCGCATCATCACCGGCCCCAACAATTATCTGCTGTCCCTCTTACGCACCGGCGACGTCGATCTCGTTATCGGCCGCATGGCCGAGCCCGATGTCATGATCGGCCTTGCCTTCGAACATCTCTATTCAGAGCGCGTCGTCATGGTCGTCCGCCCCGGCCATCCGCTGCTCGGCGTGCCCGACTTCAACCTCGGCCTCATCGAGCCCTTTCAGGTGCTGATGCCCACGCCCGATGCCGTCATCCGCCACCATGTCGATCGCATGCTGCTCGCCCATGGCATCACCAATATCCGTGACGAAGTCGAAACCGTCTCCAACGCCTTCGGCCGCTCTTACGTGCGCCAAACCGACGCCATCTGGATCATCTCCGAAGGCGTCGTCGCCAAGGATGTCGAAGAAAACCAGCTGGCGCTTCTGCCCGTCGACACCAGCGAAACCACGGGCCCGGTCGGTTTCACGACGCGCGCCGATACCATCCCGACCCTCGCCACAACCGCCCTGATGCAAGCCATCCGTAACGTGGCGGCTGGCCTGCGCTAGGTCATTCATGTCGCGCCAACGCCAAAGTAGACCTCATGGTGAGGTGCGCAGCGTAGCGTAGCCTCGAACCACGAGGGCGTGCCCCAATGTTGCAGTGCCACGCCCCCGTGGTTCGAGGCTTTGCTCTGCAAAGCACCTCACCATGAGGGCTATTGCGAGTATGCAAGTCTGCCGGGCGGGCGTGCCCCGATGCGTCAGCCCTAAGCCCGCCGCTTCGCCGTATCGAGCGGCACCACATTGCCCACCCTTGTCTCGGCCAGTTCGCTGGGGGGGCCAAAATAATACCCCTGGGCATGGGTGCAGCCATCGGCAGCGATCATGTCCTGCTGCTCCTTGCTCTCGATGCCCTCCGCCAGCACCGGAACATTGATATTGCGCCCGAGATCGGCAATCGAACGCACGATGGCGCGGGCATGCTTGTCCTCGCTCATCGCGGCAATGAAGCTGCGGTCGATCTTGATCTTGTCGAACTGGAAGGTCCGCAGATTGCTCAGCGACGAGTAGCCGGTGCCAAAATCGTCGATAACGATCCGCACGCCATGCGTTTTCAGCGCATGCAGCATTTCGCGCGATAGCGCTTCGTCCTGCAACAGCACGGATTCGGTGATTTCAAGCTCGAGCCGCTCCGGGGCAAGGCCGGTTTCCTGCAATACCGCGAAGACGCGATCGGCGAAATTGCGGCGGCGGAATTGCACGGCCGAAACATTGACCGCAACGCTCAGCTCGTCCGGCCATTGCGCGGCCGTCCGGCAGGCCGAGCGCAGCACCCATTCGCCCATGGCGTTGATGGCTCCGCTTTCCTCGGCAATGGGAATGAAGACCGATGGCGGCACTTCCCCCAGCTCCGGATGGTGCCAGCGCAACAGCGCCTCATAGCCGACGATCGCGCCGGTTTCGGCCTTGACCAGTGGCTGGAACGCGGTGCGCAATTGCTTGCGCCGCACCGCCTGGCGCAGTTCGGCCTCCATCTGCCGGCGGTCCCGCAATTCCTGGTCCATTTCGGTCGAATAATGGGCCGTAATACCCCGGCCGGTGGATTTCGCCCGATAAAGCGCGATATCGGCGCAATGGCGCAGCGCATCCCCGTTTTCCCCGTCATCGGGGAAAAGCGCCACCCCGATGCTCACCCCCACCGACATGGGATTGGTCTGGGGGTGAAAGTCGCGGCGGAAGGCGCGCTGGATGCTTTTTGCCAGCTGTTCGGCCGCCTTGGGCTGGCTCTGGCCAACCTGCACGATGATGAATTCGTCGCCGCCGATCCGCGCCACCGTATCGACGTCATTGGTGCATTCGCGCAGGATTGCGGCGACGGTTTTGAGCACCTGGTCGCCCGCGCTATGGCCGAAAAGATCGTTCACCGCCTTGAAGCGATCGAGATCCAGCGCCAGGACCGCCAGCGAGGCGTGGGCGCGTCCGGCGACACCGATGGCCCGTTGGAGACTGTGATTGAGCAAGGTGCGATTGGCGAGCCCGGTAAGGGGATCATGATTGGCAAGGTGTTCGATCTGGCGCTGCGCCTGCCGTGTGGCGGTCAGGTCGCGCACCGCCAGCACCTGCGTCGGCCGCCCGCGATATTCTACGGTCCGAACCGCAAATTCCAAGCTCCGCTCCTGCGGGCCCTCGACCAGCGTTGCCTCGGCGATCCCCTCACGATCGCCCAGCACCTTTTGCCCATCGGCCGGTAGCAGCAGCTTTTCGGGGTCCATGCCGGTCATGGCCGAAACCGGCCCATCGAACGCGACGATATCGCGAAAGCGCGCATTGAGATCGATGATGCGATTATCCCGCACGATAGCGACGCCCTCGATATAGGCCTCGGTCATGCCGCGCAGGTCGGTGAGGTAACGGTCGAGCACCACGGCGGCGACACTGCCGCAGGCCGAAATGGCGGCAATCGCGCAGATGGCGCCCACCAGCCAGACGCGGTTCGCCTCGTCTCCCCCATGCGCCAAAACGCTGGGATCGAGCGCAAAACTGACCGCGGCCACGTCGCCGAAGTGCAGCACCACGATGCCGGCGGCAACGAGAAGGCCGGGCACCACCTGCCGCAGGCCCCGGATTCCGCTCCGCTGTCCGGCAAAGGCCAGCGCGAAGGCGCCGATCGCGAACGTGGCGGCCCCGATCAGCAGCGCATAATCATAGCCCTCCCGGATCAGCCCACGCATGGCCATCATGCCCAGGAAATGCATGGCCGCCACGGTACCCGCCAGCACCACGGCCGCCAGGATCAGGCCTGTCCGCGTGTTCCGGCCGAAGAGCCGCAGGCTTTCGAGCACGCCGCCCACCGCGACCAGCGCCGAAATCGAGGTCACCAGCCAGTCGAAATTGGCCGTGACCGATCCCTGATAGGCCAGCATGGCGACAAAATGGGTGGCCCAGATGCCAAGGCCGCCGACACCCGCCGCCCCGATCAGCCAAAGGGGCTTGCGTGCCTCGGCGCATTCATCAAGCCGCCGCAGCAGCAGAAACATGACCTGCATCGAGGAAAAGCAAATCGTGGCCGCCAGCAGGAATGTTACTGTGTCATGCTCTAATACAATGCAATCCAGCAACTTCAACATCAAGGCACCTCGTGTTGGTGTGCCGATGCTCTGCCCAAATTGTTAATTTAGGCATAGTTTTTCGGTGGGCATTACTACAGTTTGCCTCAGTGCGCATTTTACGGCCAGGCCGCATAAGACCCGTCGCGCCGCCCTTGCCGCTGCGCCGCCTGCTGCCGAAACCGCCCCGGCGAAATGCCCTTCCGCTGCGAAAAGAACCGGCTGAAATAGCCCGCATCGCGAAACCCCAGCGCGTCGGCCACTTCGCCAACCTGCATAGAGGATCGCTCCAATAGCGCCTCCGCATCCTCCAGCAACCGCCGATGCACCAGGTCCAGCGGCGTCACCCCGCTCGCCCGCTTGATCGCCGTATTCAGCCGGTCCGTGGTGATCCCCATGGCAGCGGCATAGTCGGCCACCCGCCAATGCCGCCGCGCATTAAGCTCCACCAGTTGCAAAAAGCCCTGCACCAGCATGCGCGGCGAGCTCTGCGCTGGCCGCGTCCCCCCGCCGCCCAAGCGCCAGAATGCAATAAGCACGAGGCATAGCCGGCTCATCACCGCCTCGCGCATTCCCGGCAGATCGTCAAACAGCTCCGCGCTCAACCCCGCAATATCAGCGCCAATCGCCCGCGCCGCCTTGCCCTCCAGCGGTACGCCGAGCAGTGGCCGCTCCATTCCCTCGCGCAGCGGCCCGGCAATGGCGGTGGCCGGCACCACCCGCGCCAGCGCGCCGTCCGAAACGCTCAGCATTGCCCCGCGCGCGCCTGCCTCGAGCCGTACCTGCCCCTCGACGCCCCCCGGCAACCAGATCACGCACGGCCCCCGCACCGTCGTGCCATTCTGCCCCAACCACACCTCGCCCATGCCGGCATCGAGCAAAAATCCATGCGCCGAGCGCCGCGTCCGATCCCCGGCAAAACGCCACTCCGATGGCGTAAGACTGCCCGTCAGGTCCGTCACTTCGACATCCGGCCCCTCGACCCGCGCGCCCTGCGCCATTGTCTGATGCACGTCCATCTCCCCCAAAATGCCAGTAAAAATACAAAACTCTCTCAGTTTTGTCCATTTCACTCGGGTCGAGCCCGGCCTAGCGTTTCAATAGGGTCGGAACCGGACACCCAAAACTGCGCAAAGCAGGGGGTCGGAACCGAATTTTTGGGAAGGCCCGCACTGTCGGGCATGGGAGGACGACATGACGACTCTGTCTCGTAGAACGCTGCTTCAGGCCATGGGATCAGGCGCGCTGGCCACGGCTCTCGCCAGCCTGCCCACTTTCGCGCAGGACCGCACCGCCATCCGCATCGGCTACGCCGTCTCGAAAACCGGCGCCAATGCCGGCGGCGCCGGCATCTCCACCATTCCCAATTATCTTCTCTGGGTCGATGACGTGAACAAGGCCGGTGGCCTCGAGCTCTCAAAACTCGGCGTCACGCTGCCCCTCGAAGTCACCGAATATGACGATCGCTCCTCCGCCGAAGAAACCGTCAGGGCCATCGAGCGCCTGGCAACGCAGGACAATGTCGATTTCATCCTGCCAAGCTGGGGCACCGGCTCCAACCTTGCCGCCGGCCCGACCTTCGACCGTTTCGGCTTCCCCCAGCTTGCCGGCACCGCCGTCACCGACATGGCGCCGCAACTGGCCCAGCGCTGGAAGAACTCTTTCTGGTTCCTCGGCGGCGGCCACGACTATGCCAATGCGCTGGTCGATCTCCTCGTCAAACAACGCGACGCCGGCGCCATCAACAACAAGGTCGCCATTGCCTCGGTCGCCGACGGCTTTGGTATCGATCTCTCGAAAGCCGCAACCCCAGCCTTCCAGGCTGCCGGCTTCGAACTGGTCTACGACAAGACCTATCCCCTCGGCACCTCCGACTTCGCGCCCATCATCAATGAAGTCTCCGGCCTCGGCGTCGATACCTTCGTCGCCTTCTCCTATCCGCCCGACACGTTCGCCCTGACCCAGCAGTCGGTCGTCGCCAATTTCAGCCCAAAAATCTTCTATCTCGGCGTCGGCACCGCTTTCCCGATCTATCCCAATGTCGCCGGTCCCAACCACAATGGCGTCATGGGCGTCGGCGGCATCGACCCCGATAGCGATGCGATCGCTGCTTACTTCGAGCGCCACACCGCCCTTATCGGCCAGGCCCCCGATAGCTGGGCCAGCGCCGTCACCTATGCCAGCCTCGAAATTTTGGGCCAAGCCATCACCCGCGTCGGCGATCTCGACAAGGCCGCCGTCTCAGCCGAAATCGCCTCCGGCGAATTCGACACGATCCTCGGCAAGGTCAAACTCGTCGACAACCAGCTCCGCGCTTTGTGGACAGTCGGCCAGTGGCAAGACGGCAAATTCGTCGGCCTCGCCCACACCGAACGCGACGCCAGCCGCGAACCGGTGGTGCCAAAGCCGGCCTGGGTTCCTGCGAGCTAAGGAAAGACACCCCCTCCCATCCTCCCCCATCAAGGGGGAGGTGCAGGGATAGTGTGCGACGAAAGATAGTGCCTCATACTCGATGCAACACCTCCCCCTAGATGGGGGAGGAGGGAGGGGGTGTCGGCAGACACCGGCCCCCTCGACCGCCCCCACTCTATTCAGGAGCAAAAATGCTCTTCAGCGCCATCCTCACCGGCCTCGTCCTCGGCGGCACCTATGCGCTCATCGCCATGGGCCTGACCCTCCAATACGGCGTCGCCCGCATCATGAACCTGGCCTATGGCGATCTCATCATCGCCGGCAGCTTTGGCGCCATGCTCCTGTTCACCGCTGCGGGCATCAACCCGCTTCTCGCTCTCTTTATAGTGGTGCCATCAGGCTTCGCCCTGAGCTGGCTCATTTATGCCCTGATGCTGCAGCCACTCGCCCGCCGCTCACCCAATCGCGACCGTCTCGAAGGCGATAGCATCCTCGCAACCTTCGGCCTCCTCTTCGTCATCCAGGGCGTCGCGCTCGTCCTCTTCGGCGCCAATTACCAAAGCTACTCTTTCCTCGCCGTCCCCATCGATGTGTTCGGCACCACCATTGCCGCCAACCGCCTCCTCGCCTTCGCCCTCGCCGTCCTCTTCGGCACCGGCCTCTGGCTCCTCCTCACCCGCACCCGTTTTGGCACCGTCATTCGCGCCGTCGCCGCCAATCCCGGCTCGGCGCCTCTGGTCGGCATCAATGTCGATCACGTCGCTCGCCTCGCTTTTGCTTTGGGCGGTGGCCTTGCGGCAGCCGGCGGCGTCGTCGTCTCCATGTATCTGACCTTTTCCGCCACCATGGGCGTTGTCTTCACCATGAAGGCGCTGATCGTCGTCATCATGGGCGGCGTCGGCAATCTCCTCGGCGCGCTCGCCGCCGGCCTCATTCTCGGCGTCGTCGAAACCCTCGTTTCGAGCTTCATCGATCCCGGCCTGACGCTGGCCGCCACCTATCTCATCTTCCTCGCCGTGCTCGTCGTCCGGCCACAGGGCCTCTTCGGAAAACCCGCCCGATGATTGTTTTGGTCTCGCTCCTCGCGCTTGTCGCTCTCGCGGCGGTTCCCTTCTTCGTCGGCGCCTATCCGCTCGGCCTGGGCATCGGCATTCTGGGCTATGGCGTCCTCGCCACGGCCTGGGCACTCTTCTCCGGTCCCACGCGCTACATATCCCTCGCCACCGTCGCCTTCTTCGGCATCGGCGCCTATACGGTCGCGGTCCTTGCTGACCTCATGCCCTATCCGCTGGTGCTCCTTTGCGCCGCGCTGATCGGTCTTGTCGTTGCCATCCTCGTCGGCCTCGCCACCCTGCGCCTCGCCGGCATCTATTTTGTCATCTTCACCTTCGGCCTCGCCGAACTCGTGCGCCAGCTCGTCACCTACTATGAGGTCAACGTCACCCGCACCCTCGGCCGCTATGTGTTCCTGCCCATCGGCCCCGAACACATCTATTGGCAGCTCCTCGGCCTCCTCGCGATCACCCTGGCGCTGGCCTTCTGGATCAGCCGTGCCAAGATCGGCCTTGCCCTGCGCGTCATTGGCGACGATCCCGTCGTCGCCTCCCATCTCGGCATAGGCATCACCCGCACCAAACTCGCGCTCTTCTCTTTAAGCGCCGTGGTCATGACCCTAGCCGGCGCCATCCAGGCCCCCCGCTGGACCTATATCGAGCCCTCCATCGTCTTTAATCCCACCGTGAGTTTCCTCACCGTCATCATGGCCCTCCTCGGCGGCCCCAACCGTCTCTTCGGCCCGCTCCTTGGTGCCGTGCCACTCTTCCTTCTCTTCGAATGGCTCTCGGCCAATTTCCCCAATCACTATTCCATCATTCTGGGCCTGCTTTTCATCGCCATCGTCTTCCTCCTCCCCAATGGCGTCCTCGCCGCATGGGACAAGTTTGCCGCCCGCCTCAAGAACAAGGAGGCCCGTGCATGAGCCTTCTCACTCTCTCCAATGTCACCAAGCGCTTTGGCGGCCTCACCGCGGTCAATGGTCTCACCTTCGCGATCAATGCCGGCGAAACCGTCGGCCTCCTCGGCCCCAATGGCTCCGGCAAGACCACGGCGCTCAATATGATCTCGGGCTATCTGCCGCTCACTTCAGGCACCATCGCGCTTGAAGGCACAACCATCAGCACTCTCGGGCCCGAACGCATCGCTCATCGTGGCGTCGCCCGTACTTTCCAATTGGTCCGCGCGTTGCCATCCCTTACAGTCGGCGAAAACGTCCTTGCCGCCTTAGCCTTCCGCAAAGACCCGCTCTGGGGCAGCGAGGCCGAAGCAAAGATAGGCGCCCTGCTCGAAAACGTCGGCCTCGCCGGCCGCCAACACGACCAAGCCAGCAATCTCACCTATATCGACCTCAAGCGCATGGAACTGGCCCGCGCTCTCGCCACAGAGCCCAAACTGCTGCTGCTCGATGAATGGCTTGCCGGCCTCAACCCGACCGAACTCCGCGCCGGCATCGACCTCATCACTCGCCTGCGACAAAGCGGCATCACAATTCTGCTCGTCGAACACGTTATGGATGCGGTGCGGGCGCTCTGCTCTCGCTGCATCGTCATGAACACGGGCGCGCGCCTCGCCGATGGTCCAACCGCCGATGTCCTCTCCGACAAAGCCGTCATCCGCGCCTATCTCGGAGACGACCATGCTTGACCTGACCAATGCAGCGCTCCGCTACGGCAAACACCTCGCCCTTAGCGGCGTCGGCATCTCCATCGCCAACAACGAAACCGTCGTCGTCCTCGGCGCCAACGGCGCGGGAAAATCTTCGCTCCTAAAAGTCCTCGCCGGCCTCGTCCGCCCCGAACCAGGCGCCGATCTCACCTTCGAGGGTAAAGCCGTCCTCGGTCGCCCTGCCCACGATTTTCCTGAATTGGGCATTGCCCTCGTCCCCGAAGGCCGCGGCATTTTTGGCGATCTCACCGTCGCCGAAAACCTCCAGCTCGGCGCCCACCCGCCCCATGCGCGCCCCCACGAAAAGCGCCAGCGCGACCTGGTCCTCGACCTCTTCCCGCGCCTCGCCGAACGCCAAAGCCAGATCGCCCGCACCATGTCTGGCGGCGAACAACAAATGGTCGCCATCGGCCGCGCCCTCATGAGCTGCCCAAAACTCCTGATGCTCGACGAACCGAGCCTAGGCCTCGCCCCCATCGTCACCTCAGAACTCTTCTTGGCCCTCGGCCGCATCAGTGCAACCGGCATCGCCATGCTGGTCGTCGAACAGAATGTGAAGGCTTCCCTCGCCATCGCCCAACGCGGCTACCTCATGGAAGCCGGCCGCATCACCGGGGCAGGGACGGCCGAAACCCTCCGCGCCGACCCCGCCGTGCAACGCGCATTTTTGGGGGCGGTGGCATGACGCTCTTTCCCTACCCACCCACGATGTCATTGAGCGCGAGGCGAACGGCGAATACTGCTCTCGCCATCACCCCCTCCCAACCTCCCCCATCAAGGGGGAGGTGCAGATCGAGTTTCGGGCACGCCTCTTTCCCCAATCACCAGCCCGACACCTCCCCCTTGATGGGGGAGGCTGGGAGGGGGTGGAGCCCCTCGCCCTACATCATCCTGTCTAAAACGAACCACCACATCGGAGACCCCACATGACCGATCTCGGCCTGCTCATCAATAACGAGGAAGTCCAAGCCACCGGCGGGGCAACCTTTGCCCGCAACAATCCCATGTCAGGCGAATTGGCCACCCGCGCCGCCGCCGCCACGGTGGACGATGCGTTGCGCGCCGCCGATGCCGCCGCTGCCGCCTTCCCCGAATGGAGCCGCACCGGCCCCGGCGCCCGCCGCAAAATCCTCCTCGCCGCCGCCGACAAACTCGCCGCCAAAGCCCCCGAATTCATCGCCGCCATGGGCGAAGAAACCGGCGCAACCGCCGGCTGGGCCGGTTTCAACGTCATGCTCGCCTCAGAAATGCTGCGCGAAGCCGCCTCGTTGACGACGCAAATCACCGGCGAAATCATCCCCTCCAACCGCCCCGGCTCCTCAGCCTATGGCATCCGCCAGGCCGCCGGCGTCGTGCTCTCCATCGCCCCCTGGAATGCCCCGGTCATTCTCGGCGTCCGCGCGCTGGCGACCCCGCTCGCATGCGGCAATACCGTCGTCTTCAAATCGAGCGAGATTTGCCCGCGCACCCATAAGCTGATCGCCGATGCGCTGTTCGAAGCCGGCCTCCCCAAGGGCGTCCTCAATGTCGTCTCCAACGCCCCGGCGGATGCGCCCGAACTGGTCGAAGCCCTCATCGCCCACAAGGCCGTGCGCCGCGTCAATTTCACCGGCTCAACCCGCGTCGGCCGCCACATTGCCGAAGTCGCCGCGCGCAATCTCAAACCCGCGCTCCTCGAACTCGGCGGCAAGGCCCCCTTTGTCGTTCTCGATGACGCCGATATCGGCGAAGCTGTCGCCGCCGCTGCCTTCGGCGCCTACATGAACCAGGGCCAGATCTGCATGTCGACCGAGCGCGTGGTCGTCGACGACAAAATCGCCGATGAATTCGTCGCCGCGCTCGCCACCAAAGCCGCGTCCCTCAAAGCCGGCGACCCGCGAAAGGGCGACACCCCGCTCGGGTGCCTCGTCGATCTCTCTGCGGCGCAGCGCATCGACGCCCTGATCAAGGACGCCGTAGCCAAGGGCGCCCGCGTCGTTGCCGGCGGCGGCATCGAAGGCACCATCATGCAGGCGACCGTCGTCGATAATGTCACCCCCGGCATGAAGCTCTATCGCGACGAATCTTTTGGTCCCGTCGTCGCCATCATCCGCACCGGCACGATCGACGAAGCCATCCGCGTCGCCAACGACACCGAATACGGCCTCGCCGCCGCCGTCTTCGGCCGCGACATCACCCGGGCCATGTCGGTCGCCGCGCGCATCGAGAGCGGCATCTGCCACATCAACGGCCCGACGGTTCACGACGAAGCCCAAATGCCCTTCGGCGGCGTCAAAGCCTCCGGCTACGGCCGCTTCGGTGGCAAAGCCGGCATTGCCGAGTTCACCGAACTGCGCTGGATCACCGTGCAAGGCGCCGAGCATATTCACTACCCGATCTAACCCACCCACAGCGTCATTCCCGCGAAAGCGGGAATCTCGTCTTCAAGCAGCAGATCCCCGCTTCCGCGGGGATGACTTCTTTGCAAGGATAGGGCCTATCGCTCCAGCGCCTCTTTCCGAAACGCCGCCGGCGACATCCCAAGCACCCGTGTAAGCACCCGCGAAAAATACGCCGGGTCCTCATAACCCAACCCCGCCCCGATTTCCTTGATCGACAGCGCCGAGAACAGCAGCATCCGCCGCGCCTCGAGCGCGATCCGCCGCTCGATCACCTCCAGCGCCGAAGCCCCCAGCACCTCCCGGCTCACCCGATTGAGATGCGTCTGGCTGACCCCGAGTTGATGGGCATAGTCCGCGATTTTTCGCGATTGCCGAAACTGCTGATCGACCAGCGCCCGAAACGCCTTGGCGTGAAGCAGCGCCCGGTCCGCCAGTGGACGCCCCGGCCGGCTCTCGTGCCGCGCCCGCTGCAGCGCCACCAGGAGTAAAGTAAGCAGCGCTCGCATCGCCGTCTCATGCTCCGCACCCGGCCGGTCCGCCTCGGCAGTCAGCCGATCGAGCGCCTCGCCCACCTCGAACGATGGCCCCTCCAAAACCATCGGCCCCGGCAAGTCGAGCCCCAACCCATTGAGGTCGCGCTCCATCAGCGTCACGACGATCCCCTCCACGTCATCGCTAAACGCAAAGCCATGCACCGTCAGCGCCGGCACCACGACTACCCCCTGGCGGCGGATATCGAACTTGCCATCGTCGAGCGTCACCCCGGCCCAGCCATGGGTGACATGCAGCACCTGAAAAAACTGCTCATGCCGGTGCGGCGCGATCCGGTAGCCATGCAGCCGGCTGCGCGACTGAATGGTCTCCCAGTGCAGCCAATCCTCTTTCGCGACCTGTTCGCCATAAAGCGCATAGACGGGGATCGTGTTCATGTTCGGATAGTGCAAGTCATTGCGCACCCTGTCCATTCACCAATTCGCCGAAACGCGGATGATGGTGGTAACGAGAGGGGAACACTTTGCGTACCAATGTTATCATTATCGGCGCCGGGCCAGCAGGTCTGATGCTCGGCCGCCTTCTCGAACTGGCCGGCGTCGACGCCGTGATCCTCGAGCGCAAAAGCCCCGACTATGTCCTGGGCCGTATCAGGGCAGGGGTGCTGGAACAGGGGACCATGGACCTGATGGACCGCGCCGAGGCCGGCACCCGCATGCATCAAGAAGGCCTCATCCACCACGGCATTGACATCAGCTTCGACGGCGACCGCCATCGCGTTCATTTTACAAACCTAATTGGCCGCCACGTCATGGTCTATGGCCAGACCGAAGTCACCCGCGACCTCATGAATGCGCGGAAAAGCCCCACCATCTATGAAGCCGAAGACGTCGAACTCCACGATTTCGATGGGGCCAATCCCTACGTCACCTACAGCCAGAACGGGGTCACCCACCGGATCGATTGCGACTACATCGCCGGCTGCGACGGCTTTCACGGCGTCAGCCGCCAAAGCGTCCCGGCAAAATCGCTGACCACCTTCGAACGCGTCTATCCCTTTGGTTGGCTTGGCATTTTGGTCGATCAACCCCCCGTTGCCGACGAACTGATCTACGCCCACCACGCCCGCGGCTTCGCCCTCTGCTCCCAGCGTTCCCCCAAGCGCAGCCGCTATTACGTGCAGGTCCCGGCCGACGAAAACGCAAAAAACTGGTCCGACACCCGCTTCTGGGACGAGCTGCGTCTCCGCCTCAATCCCGAAACCGCCGAAGCCCTCAAAACCGGCCCTTCCATAGAGAAGTCCATCGCGCCGCTAAGAAGCTTCGTCGCCGAACCCCTGCGTTTTGGCCGCCTCTTCCTCGCCGGCGACGCGGCGCACATCGTCCCGCCCACCGGCGCCAAGGGCCTGAACCTCGCTATGAGCGACGTCGCAACCCTCGCCGACGCCCTTATAGAAGCGACAATCGAGAAATCAGCCGCCGGCATTGATGCCTATTCGGCAAAAGTCCTGCAGCGCATCTGGAAAGCCGAGCGCTTTTCCTGGTGGATGACCTCTCTCCTCCACACATTCCCCGAAACCGGCGCCTTTGGCCGGCGCATTCAGCGGGCCGAATTCGACTATCTCAGCGGGTCGGTGGCGGCGCAGCAGAGCCTTGCCGAGAATTACACAGGCCTGCCATCCTGATCCGCGAACCGTCTCAAAAAATCGACCACCCGGTCAAACCCCTTGTTTTCCCGGCACTTGCACCTAGATATCCACAGCACCACCCACCCAGAACGACAGAAATGTCATCGAGTTTCGGAAAGGGGGGTTTACAGCCCTAAAGGTCACCCCTATAACCCCGCTCACCGCTGCAGAGCGAGACGCCAAACGGCGCAGCGAACTGCGGCAAGCCACTGAAAAGAAAGAGCAATCTGACTTAGATGTGGTTTCGAAATTCTCCTCGGTAAGTTCCAAACGAACCGAAAAGAAAATCGAAAAAAAGCGGTTGACAGGTTGGTTTGACTGACATAGATACCGCGGCGCTGACGACGCGAATGACTTAGAGTTGTTCCCACTGTTGGTGTTACAATCTGACAAGGCGGGTATGACGCCGGTTTAGGCCGGGGGAAAGTTGCTTCTGGTTGGGTTTTGAAATCTGGAGTTATGCTCCGACGACGTTCTCCCTTTCAGGGATGTAAGGTCAGCTCTTTGACATTGTGAAGATTGAAGAAAGAGAAACGTGGACGGCGAGGTTCTTGCGAACTGAAGCTGGGGTTTACTCCGGTGGAAGTTGTTAAGACTTTCGATGGGTGCACG
>NZ_LMHK01000004.1:0-59474 GCF_001427875.1 Devosia sp. Root685
TCAGATTGTAACACCAACAGTGGGAACAACTCTAAGTCATTCGCGTCGTCAGCGCCGCGGTATCTATGTCAGTCAAACCAACCTGTCAACCGCTTTTTTCAGAATTCCGGTAGAACCGAATTTCCTGGTCGCTTCATTGTCGAATTTATCATTCGTTTTCAGCAACTTGCTTTCGTCTTTGGCGCTTTGCGGCGCCGCCGTCTCCAGCGATGACCGGGTTATAGGGGCGACCCGTTTTGCTGTAAACCCCCTCCATGACAAAAACGACATTTTCCGATTTTTGCGTCCGCCCGATTGTGGAAAACACGACTGGATCACCAGAGATTTCAGGCGCCTCCCGCCATTCGTGCATTTCATCAGATTTTTCAGGAGCTTCCTCCCTTTATAGAGGCAATCGCGACCGAGAATGCGCCGGGCGCCCAAAACTCCGCGCTTTCGCCGCATTTGCGGACAATATGACGGCCATTGAAATCATTGTCCGCTCTCCTTAGGCTGCGCCCCACGCTATCTCTATAAGAAGAGGTCCGTCACATCGGGCCCCTGGAGGCAGACCTATTCAATATCAAAGGACGGCGCGTTGAACGCTGCGCAACGAAATCGCCACGCTTCCCTGCTGCGCGCCAGCGGCTTTGAAGATGGCCCGGCCCTGACAGTTCAGTCGACCGACGGTGAAATCCCGCAGGGTCGCGAGCTCAGCTTTGCCTGGTTGAGCGGCACGGTGATGACCGGCCTAACCTCTGTCCTTCTTATGGGCGCGGCTCTCTATGTATCCTTTCAGGGGCAGGACACCTTTTCGACCGCCTATAAAGCATTGCAGCTCGCCGCCCCGCGGCTTGAGCAGCCCTTTGCCACCGACATAACCGCAAAATCCTCGCGCATCCGTCCCGTCGCCGCGACCCGCTCGGATCTCGAAACCATCGAAGCCTCCATTCGCCAGGTGGTCGATGGCCGCGAGATCCTGCGCAATCAGCCCTTTACCCGCCTCCGCGCGACGCTTGCGACGACGGCCACCTCGCTTTCGGCCGACGCGCCCGCCTATGACCCGGTCGCCATTCTCAATGCGACGCAGCCATTGCAAGCCGTGTCGCTCGATCTCAATGCCGACGTCTATGGTACCGATGTCGATGGCGAAGTCGCGGTGCGCCAGGCCGACATGCCGGCAAGCTTCATTCCAGCGCGCGACATCAGCGATGAAGTGGCGGCCGATTTCGTCCGCGGCACGGCCGAAGCGACCTTTTATACCGAAGACGCGCCGCCGACCCTTGCCTATGCAGCGCTCGGGCCCAGCCTCGATGCCTTGGCCAAGGAAGGCACGGCCACCTCGCCCAATGGCATAGCCGAGAACGTCACCGTCGTTCCCAAGACGACGCTCGCCGCCAATAAGGGCCCCGGCCGCACCGAGCGCTTTCTCACCGTCCGCGAAATCGGCCCCCTGGCCGACACGCTGATCCGCAACGGCTTTACCCGCGCCCAGGTGTCGATGGTGGAAAACACCCTCGCCAACCTCATGCCAGCGGGTGGCCTGCCGGCGGGCATTCGCCTGCGCATTCTTTATGGTCCGCTGACCAGCGACAGCAACAGCCTCGTGCCCTATCGCATGTCGATCTATCGCCCCGAAGGCATGCAGGGCGATCCGCATATCGCCACCGTCGCCCTCAGCGACAATGGTCAATATGTCGTCGGCCTGCAGCCCGATTGGGTCGACTTCCCGAAAGAAGACATCGAGCAGATCAATGTGGGCAATCTTCCCACTGTTTATCGCTCGATCTGGGAAACCGGCCGCAAGCACGATCTCGACGACGAGACCATCCAGCGCATCGTCGGCATGTTCGCCTATGACGTGGATATGACCAAGCGCATCTCGGCCGGCGACACCATCGAAATCCTGGAGACCCAGGATACGCCCGAGGCCAAGCCCGAGCTGCTCTATGTCTCGCTCAATCTCTCGGGCACCAAGCGCCAGCTCTATCGCTTCGCCACTCAGGACGGCAGCGTGGATTTCTATGATCCGGACGGGGAAACCGGCAAGCGCTTCCTCAATCGCCGCCCGCTCGAAGGCGGCGGCACCCTGCGCTCGCGCTTCGGCTATCGCATCCACCCCATTTTCCACACGCGCAAGCTCCATACCGGCGTCGATCTCGCCGCCCCCAGCGGCACGCCGATCTATGCGGCCGGCGACGGCACCATCCAGTATTATCGCTGGCAGTCGGGCTACGGGAACAAGATCGAAATCCAGCACGTCAACGGCTATGAAACCGCTTATGGCCACCTCTCGCGCTATGTCGATGGGCTCGGCGTCGGCTCAAAAGTCCGCCAGGGCCAGCTGATCGGCTATGTCGGCTCGACCGGCCAATCGACCGGCCCGCACCTCCATTTCGAAATCCTGATCAACGGCAATCTCGTCGATCCCCTCAGCGTCAAACTGCCCAAGGACAATGTGCTGGCGCCGCAATATCGCGATGCCTTCAAGCAGGCCATGACCCAGATCGACGACCTGCTTGCCCGCGAAGGCGCCCCAACCCAGGTCGCCTCCGCGAAAACGCCGTAAAACCCTATTCCGCGCGCGACACCCAGACGGCAAGCTCATTGCCGCCGGGTTCGCGGAAATGAAAGCGGCGCCCGCCGGGAAAATCGAACTGTGCACGCGTGATGACGCCGCCGGCCGCGATCACCCGCTTTTCGGCATTATCGAGATCGTCCGTCCGCACGATCGCCATGGTCGCCGCCACGCGGCCTTCCGCCTGATCGACGCCACCGTCAATGCCCGCATTTTCGAGCCCATCATAATCGGGCCCATAGCCGGTCATCCCCCACCCAAAAGCCGCCGTGAAGAACGCGCTGCTCTTTTCCCGATCCGTCGAGGGAAACTCGATATAGTCGATCTTCTCAGCCATTCTTTCACTCCTTATGTTCGCTTTTTGTTCTAGTTTAGAATCGGCGAGTAGGCAAGGAGCATTCAGAGAGGGCCTTAACTCACTGGCCTCAACCCACACTCGATTGTCACCCCGGCGAAGGCCGGGGCCCAACCTGAGATCTCAGACAAGACCCCGGCTCAAGGCCGGGATGACAGAAGGTGGATGACCAAATAGCAAAAGGGGCCGGTCAAACGACCAGCCCCTCTCTTATTCACTCTGCGCTCCCGTCAGGCCGCAGCCTCAGCCTCGCTCTTGCCGCCCGGAAGCAGCACAATCCCCTCCTCATCGGCATCGACCACAACGCGGTCGCCATCCGAAACCTTGCCCGAGAGGATTTCCTCGGCCAGCCCATCCTGCACTTCGCGCTGGATGACCCGCTTCAGCGGCCGCGCCCCATAGGCCGGGTCATAGCCTTCGTTCGCCAGCCATTCGCGCGCCTTGGGCGTCAGTTCCAGGCTGATATCGCGATCCCGCAGCAGCTTTTCGAGCCGCCCGAACTGGATGTCGACAATGGAACCCATATGCTCGCGCCCAAGCCGGTGGAACAGCAGGATTTCGTCGATACGATTGAGGAATTCCGGCCGGAACGCCGCCTTGACCGCATCGAGCACTTTTCCGCGCACCAGCTCCACCGATTCTCCATCCCTGAGATCGACGAGGTATTCGGCCCCAAGATTGGAGGTGAGGATGATGACGCTATTACGGAAATCGACTGTACGCCCCTGCCCGTCCGTCAGCCGCCCGTCGTCGAGCACCTGCAGCAAAACATTGAACACATCGGGATGCGCCTTTTCGATCTCGTCGAAGAGCACAACCTGATAGGGCCGCCGCCGCACGGCTTCCGTCAGCACGCCGCCCTCGTCATAGCCGACATAGCCCGGAGGCGCGCCGATCAGCCGGGCGACCGAGTGCTTCTCCATGAACTCGGACATGTCGAGCCGCACCATGGCGGTTTCGTCGTCAAAAAGGAACTGCGCCAGGGCCTTCGTAAGCTCGGTCTTGCCGACGCCGGTTGGCCCCAGGAACATGAACGAGCCGATCGGCCGGTTCGGATCCTGCAAGCCGGCGCGTGAACGGCGCACGGCCTTGGCCACCGCGGCCACCGCTTCGGCCTGCCCGATAACCCGATTGCCGAGCGAGGTTTCCATATGCAGCAGCTTTTCGCGCTCGCCTTCCATCATCCGGTCAACGGGAATGCCGGTCCAGCGCGACACCACCTGGGCAATGTCGGTCGGCTCCACGGTTTCCCTGGCCATCAGCGGATCGGGCTTGCCGTCGCCGTCGGGATCGTCGGCCGTCTTCAGCCGCTTTTCGAGATCGGGAATGACGCCATAGGCCAGCTCGCCCGCCTTGGCGAGATCGCCCTGGCGCTGCGCGATTTCGAGCTGGCTGCGCGCGGCATCGAGCTCTTCCTTGATTTTCGTCGACCCCTGCAGCCGCTCTTTTTCCATGAGCCACTTTGACGAGAGGACCTGCGCCTGCTCTTCGAGCCCGGACAGTTCATGCTCCAGCCGCTCAAGCCGGGTTTTTGAGCCGTCGTCGGTCTCTTTCTTCAGCGCCTCGCGCTCGATCTTGAGCTGCATGATGCGCCGATCAAGCTCGTCCAGCGCCTCGGGCTTAGAATCGACCGCCATGCGCAACCGCGCCGCCGCCTCGTCCATCAAGTCGATGGCCTTGTCGGGCAGAAACCGGTCGGTGATATAGCGGTTCGAGAGGGTAGCCGCGCTCACCAGCGCCGAGTCGGCAATGCGAATGCCGTGATGGAGCTCATACTTTTCCTTGAGCCCGCGCAGGATCGAGATCGTATCCTCAACGGTCGGCTCCGACACAAACACCGGCTGAAAGCGCCGTGCCAAAGCCGGGTCCTTTTCGACATGCTTGCGATATTCATCGAGCGTCGTCGCACCCACGCAGTGCAGTTCACCCCGCGCCAGCGCCGGTTTAAGCAGATTGGACGCATCCATGGCGCCATCGCTCTTGCCCGCGCCGACCAGCGTATGCATTTCGTCGATGAACAGAATGATCTGCCCCTCGGCCGATTGCACTTCGCTCAGCACCGCTTTCAACCGCTCTTCGAATTCGCCACGATATTTCGCGCCGGCAATCAGCGCGCCCATATCGAGCGAGAGGAGGCTCTTGCTCTTGAGCGATTCCGGCACATCGCCATTGACGATGCGAATGGCCAAGCCCTCGGCGATCGCCGTCTTGCCCACACCGGGCTCGCCAATCAGCACCGGATTGTTCTTGGTCCGCCGGCTCAAGACCTGAATGGTGCGGCGAATTTCCTCATCGCGCCCAATGACGGGATCGAGCTTGCCCTCGCGCACATCCTGCGTCAGGTCGCGCGCATATTTCTTCAGCGCATCATAGGCATTCTCCGCCGAAGCCGAGTCAGCCGTGCGCCCCTTGCGAATTTCTTCGATGGCGGTATTCAGCCCCTGCGGCGTCACCCCTGCCGAGGCCAAAATCTTGCCTGCGTCCGTGTCCTTTTCAACCGTCAGCGCCAGCAACAGGCGTTCTGCGGTCACATAAGAATCGCCAGCCTTCTGCGCTGCGCTCTCGGCGGTGTCGAACACACGCGCCAGTTCGCGGCTGAGATAAAGCTGCCCGGCATCGCCCGAAACTTTTGGAATTTTATTGAGCGCTGCTTCCACCCCGGCCCGCGCCGCCTTGGCGTCGCCCCCGGCGCGGTCGATCAGCCCCGAGGCAAGCCCCTGGTCATCGTCGAGCAGCACTTTAAGCAAATGCACCGGCGAAAACTGCTGATGCCCCTTCCCCAGCGCCGCCGTCTGCGCGCTCTGGATAAAGCCGCGCGAGCGCTCGGTATATTTTTCGATATTCATTCAACTCTCCTTATCTCGCTCGCCACCCAGCCCTCTTGAGGCACCGGCATGACGACGGAAGCGTCGGTGATGAAACGCCCGGCAACCCGGCACGCTCCAGCATCAAGAAGATATATGGGAAGGCTTTCAGGAGGAGCAATGCCGTGCCACGACGAAATCGGCTACGCGCCCAAGCTGGTTGCATCCAAAAAAGTGCCGAGCGAATGAACTGCGGACGATGTCGCAGGGAGAATGAAGGTGGCCGCATTTATAACGCATGCGCTTCGACAGCGCAGTGCATGGGTCGGGTGGGGCCTCAACCAAAAATTCACCACAAGGCAAAAGTCGGCCGCTTGTATTAACCAGTGTCATTTTCAGGATAGGCGACGTCGGTTAACGTCTCCTTGCGGGTAACTGCTGGCGCTTGTTGGTCAATTCAGATTGCTGAAGGTCAGCGGTTACTGTCGGACCTCAACGAGGCCAGTCGCCAGCCAGAGAGTTGATATGACCAATTTTACTGGTGCCCCCCATCGGCGCCCAATCGATTCTGCATCGCGACCCTTCCAAGATTTCCGACATTGTGTTTCCAAGGCCCGGGCCCGCACAATTCTTGCGGGATTGTCGGTTACTATGCTCGCGCTGCTGGCCAGTGAAACAGCCACCGCCCAGACCTGGACTGGAAACGTCAGCAACGACTGGACCGACCCCGCTAACTGGAACACTAGCGTTCCAACCGGCCTGATAGGCGTGACTATCAGCACGTCGGCTTCCAACCCAACCGTGCTTGGCGTGAGCGCTCCGGCAACCGGCTTCGCGAATGGCATGCTGTTCGGGGGCGTCACGAGTTCGCTGACGGTTCAGAATGGCAGCACCCTGACCAGTGGCGCCATTGTCGCTATTGGTTCATCCCCGGGAGGCGTCAATTCCGTCACGATCACCGGCGCCGGGTCACGTTGGAGCGTTGGCGGAACGCTGAGGGTGGGCGGCAGCGGCGCGGGAACCCTGAACATAAAAAATGGGGGCCTTGTTACTGCCCTGAATGGCACTCAGCTGGGCTTTGGCGCAACTGGCTCGGGAACGCTGAACGTGAATAGCGGCGGCATTCTCGAAACGACCAATCTGACAAAGCTAGCAGGCAGCGCGCAGGTCAACTTCGACAACGGCACCTTGCGCGCACTGGTAAGCAATCCTGCCTTCATCAACACCCTCACCGTCTCCGAACTCACAATCGCTGCCGGGGGGCTGACCGTCGACACGAATGGCTTTGATATCGGGTCGCCGGGCTTCAGCGGAATTGGGGGCCTGACGACGACGGGCACGGGTAGCCTGACGCTGAACGCTGTCAGCACCTATAGCGGCGACACCCTAATTGGCAGCGGCAGCACGCTGGCCCTGACCGGCATCGGCGCGCTGGCGTCCAACCGGATCGTTGCCGATGGGACTTTCGATATTTCGGCCATTGCCGCAGCCGGTATAACGATTCCTCAGCTGGCCGGCAGTGGCACGGTGGTGCTGGGAACGAAGTCGCTGGCCGCGACGGAAATCTCACCCGGCGGCAATGCAATTGGTACCCTCACCATCGATGGTGACTATGCCGGTAGCGGCACGCTGCTTCAAATCCAGGCCGTGCTCGGCGACGACAATTCAGCAACGGACCGCCTCGTCGTCACCGGCAATAGCAGTGGCGCGACGACTGTCGCGGTGACCAATGTTGGCGGTCTTGGCGGTGTCACGGTCAATGGTATCAAGGTGGTGGATGTGGGAGGGATCTCGGCCGGAACCTTCTCCCTGCGAGGCAACATGCTTGTAAACGGCCAGCAGGCGGTCGTCGGCGGCGCCTATCTTTATGGCCTCTATCAGGGCACGCCCACCGCCGCAGACGGCGACTGGTATCTGCGCAACCTCACCAATCCTTCCGACCCGGATGCGCCGTTGTTCCAGCCGGCCGCGCCGGTGATTGAATCCTATGTCGCATCGGCGTTGCAAGCTTTCAACAAGACGGAAAGCCTGCAGCAGCGCCTCGGCAGCCGCTCGTGGTCCGATGGCGGCGGCCAGGGTGTCGGGGTCTGGGGTCGCATCAACGCGGACCATGCCACCATCGCGTCTGACGGATCGACGACTGGCGCGAGCCATCAGGTCGGAACCGCTCGGCTGCAAGCCGGCCTCGACGGCGTGGTCAATAGCAGCGCTAAGGGCACCATTATTGGCGGTTTCGACATGCAGATCGGCACTGTGTCGGCCGATGTCCAATCCGGCTCCGGCACCGGCAAGGTCAGCAGCACGGCCTACGGCCTAGGCACCGGCTTGACCTGGTATGGCAGCGACGGCTTCTATGTCGATACCCAGGGCAAGCTCGCCCTGTTCAATAGCAGCCTGAGCTCGGATACGCTGGGAACAACGATTGTTTCGGGCAATCCCGGTCTTGGATATGCTTTAAGCCTCGAGGTCGGACAGCAGGTTGTTCTCGGCAGCAACTGGTCAGTGACTCCGCAGGCTCAGCTATCCTATTCCCATGTTGGATTCGACGATTTCGTCGATCCCTTCGGTTCGAGCGTTAGGCTCGATCGCGGCGA
The DNA here is from genome assembly GCF_001427875.1 of Devosia sp. Root685. Classification (GTDB taxonomy): domain Bacteria; phylum Pseudomonadota; class Alphaproteobacteria; order Rhizobiales; family Devosiaceae; genus Devosia. The sequence continues at coordinate 8,311 of NZ_LMHK01000004.1, forward strand.
CAGCGTTGTCGGGCGCCTCGGTATCTCTGCCGACTATGAGGCCGAGTGGCAGGACCCCAATGGCGGGACCGGCCGTGCCCGCCTTCACGGTTTAGCCAATGTCAATTACGAGCTCCTCGATGGCACCACGACCACTATCGGCGCCAGCACTGTCCATAGCAGGAAGGATCCGCTTTGGGGTGGAATTGGCCTTGGGGGCTCGCTCCACTGGGCCGAGCAACGGTTGTCGATGTTTGGCGAGGTTGGACTAAGCACCAGCCTCAACAATATCGGCAAGAGCTATGGTCTGGGCGTGACCGCCGGCCTCAAGGGCAAGTTCTAGATCTGCAAGACGATCTCGTTGGCGCGTCTGGCCGCCGTTTCGGCCGCGCAGACCAACGTGATCTAGAGCATGCCTCCGGAAAGTGGTCACCGGTTTCGGGATAGAGACTTTAAGCCGGCAAGAGCCAGTCTTGCGGGCAGAATCGAGCGCTCGCAAAGCAAGGCGCCGGCATCGGGGTTGAAAACGGCTTGAGGCGAAAAGTGTTCGCTGAAACAGGCGCAAACTTGAAGCCTAAGCTCCAAGCCGGGCCACAAAAGAGTCGCGACGGGGCTCACCCCTGTCCGCCCAAAAATACAAAAAAGGCCGGGCAATCCGCCCGGCCTTCTTTTGCATAAAAATCTTATTCGGCTGCTGGCGCCGTGCCCGCTGTCAGAAAGGCGGGCAATTCGCCGACGTCTGGCTGCTCGGCATTTGCCGGATCGACAGCGCCTTCTCCGCCAGCCGGACGGCGGCGGCGCGGGCGGCGTTCACGCGGCTTGCGGGCCGCCTGTTCTTCTTCCCCGGCGACGGCTTCTTCGGCGCCTTCGGCCGCTTCTGCCGCAGGCCGTTCGGCCACGGGACGCTCGGCCGGCGGGCGGCGCGACCGTTCGGGGCGCTCGGCCCTTTCGGGGCGTTCAGAGCGCTCGGGCTGGGCTGTGGCAGGGGCCGCCTGCGGCTGCTCTTCTTCCGCTTCGTGGCTCACCTGGGCCTGCACCGGCTGGGGCGAGGAGAAGCGCGAGTTCATTTCCGAGACATCGTCATCGAACTCGTTATCGTCCTGGCTCTGGCCATCGCGCACCCCGTTCAGGGCCTGCTGGGCCGAGGAAACGATGCGGAAATAGTGTTCTGCGTGCTGGAGATAGTTCTCCGCCATCACCGAATCGCCAGACGACTGGGCATCGCGCGCCAGCTGCATGTATTTTTCGGCGACGTGAGCCGCATTGCCGCGGACCTTTACGTCCGGACCGTTGCTCTCATAATTACGCGACAGCGGGTTAACATGCTTGCGGCCGCCATTGCGGTTACGCTGCCGGTTCTTGTTCTGGTTTGGTCTCATCGGGTCGCTTTGTCTAACTCTAGATCGTTAAGCGTCACATCTGGGCGGACCGGACTTTTGGCCGGTCTGGCCCCACATCCCGCGAATGTCGCACTGGGATGGGGTATACTGGTTTCATGAAGACCGTATGCTTTCGTGCAGCGCCCTCGGAAAAATCCGCCCTTTTGATCCCGCTTGGTTCCAAAAGGAACAAGCACGGCCTTTGCCGCAAGATTTGGATATAGGGTGTGGTCGCTGCGGCGCCCATGATGCGCCATTGACAGCACGGTCAAGCTACAAGCTTTCGCCGATCTTGACCAGCACAAAGTATTCTATGCCTGGTTTCTGCGCTGCAACACGCTAGATGTGGTGCGCCGAAACCACACGATCAAGACCCGCCAGGTCCTTTTCGACGCTAATTCGCTCAAACCCGGCCCCGGCAAAAAGCGCTGAAACCGCTGCGCCCTGATCATAGCCGATCTCGACCAGCACGGCTCCACCCGCCTTCAACCACCCAGCCGCCTCCGCCGCAATGATCCGATAGGGCCCCAACCCATCCGGCCCCCCATCCAGCGCCAACCGCGGGTCAAAATTTTTCACCTCCGGCGACAAGGTCTCGACGATCTCTGACGAGATATAGGGCGGATTGGAGAGAATGAGATCAAATCCCTCTTCACCTCTCCCTTCGGGGGAGAGAGCCTGCCCCGGACGTGATCCGGGGTCGGCGCGCAGCTCACCGAATGCGCGATTACGAATTCGGTTGGGGTGACGGGGCCTTTCGGCAAGAGCCCCGAACCAATCGCCCTGCAAAAATTCCAGCCGACCACTCACCCCATTCCGCTCGGCATTGCGCCCGGCCATCTGCAGTGCCCGGGGATTGATATCGCTCGCCACCCCCGACGCATCTGGCCGATTGACCAAAACCGAAATCGGAATGCACCCCGACCCAGTTCCGAGATCAACAAACCGTCCGCCTACGGGCAGCGCCTTCAGTGCCAGATCGACCAGCAGTTCCGTATCGGGTCGCGGCTCGAGCGTCGCCTCGTTGAGCGCGAAGTCGAGCCCATAAAATTCCTTGTGGCCGACGATCCGCGCCACCGATTCACCGCTCAACCGCCTTTGCATCAGTTCGGTTACGGTAGATGTTAACAGGCTGCTAACCAACTCGCTCTCACGCACCGCCAATTGCAGCGTGTCAAAACCAAGCGCGTGGCCCACCAAAATCTTGGCGTCGAGCGTCGCCGTCGCAAAGCCGCGCTGGCTCAATTGGTCCCGCCATCCCCGCCAAAGCGCTGAGACAGTGACCGCCTCGCTCAGTTGGAATTCTCCATCGCGGCCAGCTGCGCCGCCTGGTTTTCGGTGATCAGCGCCTCGATCATTTCATCCAGCGCTTCGCCCGCTATCACCTTGTCGAGCTTATATAAAGTCAGGTTGATCCGGTGGTCGGTGACGCGTCCCTGCGGGAAATTATAGGTCCGGATCCGCTCCGAGCGATCCCCCGAACCCACCTGCCCCTTGCGCTCGGCCGAGCGGGCACTGTCCCGCTCCTCGCGTTGCATTTCATAAAGCCGCGAGCGCAGGACGATCATGGCCTGCGCCCTGTTCTGGTGCTGGCTCTTCATGGCAGAAGTCACCACGAGCCCGGTCGGCAAATGGGTGATGCGCACCGCCGAATCGGTGGTGTTGACGTGCTGTCCGCCGGCCCCCGAAGCGCGCATCGTATCGATGCGGATATCTTCATTTCTGATTTCAATATCAATGTCTTCGACCTCGGGCAGCACCGCCACCGTCGCCGCCGAAGTGTGGATGCGCCCCGAGCCTTCCGTCGCCGGCACGCGCTGCACGCGGTGCACGCCGGACTCGTATTTCATCCGCGCATAAACGCCCTTGCCCGACACATTGGCGATGACTTCCTTAAAGCCCCCCATTTCGCCGGGGCTCTCTTCCATCAGCGTCACCTTCCAGCCGCGCAGCGCCGCATAGCGCTCATACATGCGGAAGAGATCGCCCGCGAACAAAGCCGCCTCGTCGCCGCCCGTACCGCCGCGAATTTCGAGAATGATCGACTTTTCGTCGGCCTCATCCTTGGGCAGCAGGAGGAGACGGATCGACTGGGTTAATTGTTCAAGCTTTTCATCGAGTTCTTCGATTTCCGCAGCGGCCATCGCGGCCATGTCCTTGTCAGGACCTTTGACCAGGGACTCCGCTTCCGCGCGGTCGCGCCGGGCCTTTTGATAGGCATTGATCTCACCCACGATCGGGCTGAGATCGGAATGCTCTTTCGAGAGCTTGGCCAGTTCGTCCGGGCTCGCGCCGCTCGACAGGGCAGCCTCGATATATTGGAAACGGGTGGCAAGCGCGTCGAGCTTGTCCTCTGGCAAAGCGGGCATTCTGGGTCTTTCCGGAGCTATTGGGGACTGGATAATAGCCATCCCCGCCAATCGCAAGCAGAACTAGGGTCGAGTCCCTAACCCATCGGCAGGTTCTGCTTCTCCACCCATTCCTTCAAGAGATCGCGGATCGCGACGCCATCGGCACCGACGCTCAGGGCCGCAGCAACCGAATCCTGGATCGGTTTCAGATCGACATTGAGCACCAGCTCCTTGATCGGCCCGATTGACGCTGGCCCCATGGAAAGCCGCGTCATGCCGATGGCCATCAGCGCCAGCGCTTCCATCGGCTTGCCCGCCAGTTCCCCGCACATGGTCACCGGCTTGTTGTGGCGGCGCGCCGCATCGACCACCAGCCGCATGGCGCGCAACCGCGGCAATGCAATGGCGTCATAATTTTTCGACACGCGCGGATTGGCCCGGTCGGCCGCCGTCAGAAACTGCACGAGATCGTTCGAGCCGATGGAGACGAAATCGGCCTCAGGCATGATCTGGTCGAGCTCGAACAGCAGCGATGGCACCTCCACCATCGCCCCCAATTCAAGCCGCGACGGCACCTTTTCGCCGGCCCGGCGCAGACGTTCCACTTCCTTGGCGACCACGAGCTTGGTCTGCCGGAATTCAAACGTCTCCGTTACCATCGGCACGAGAATTTTGAGCGGCCTTCCATTGGCCGCCAAGAGCAGCGCCCGCACCTGGGTGCGCAACAGCCCGGGCCGGTCAAGGCCAAGGCGGATCGAGCGATAGCCCATGGCCGGGTTTTCTTCGGCCATCGAGCGCAGATAGGGCACGACCTTGTCGCCGCCGATATCGAGGAGGCGGAAGACCACCGGCCGGTCGCCGGCAATCGCCATGGCCTCGGCATAGAGATCGACCTGTTCCTGCAGCCGCGGCAGCTTGCTCGCGATCATGAACTGCAATTCGGTGCGGAAGAGCCCAACCCCCACCGCCCCGGTATCGTCGAGCATGGGGAGGTCCGCCACGAGCCCGGAATTGTGCAAGAGCGTAATGTCGACGCCGTCCCTGGTAATGGCCGGCTTGTCCTTGAGCGCGGCATAATGCGCCCGGCGCTTGGCCGAGACCCGCACCTTGTCGATATAGGTCTGCTCGATATCCGGCGTCGGCCGCAGATGCACCTGCCCCGCCGGACCATCGATGATGATGTCGTCGCCGCTTTCGCACATGGAAACGATCGAATCGGCCTGGCCCACCGCCACAAGCCCCAGCGAACGCGCGACAATGGCGACATGCGCCGTAGCCCCGCCCTCTTCGAGCACCAGGCCGCGCAGTTTCTTCCGGTCATACTCCAGCAGTTCCGCCGGCCCCATATTGCGGGCGACGAGAATGGCATTATCCGGCAGTTCGCGATGCGCCGGCTGGTTCGTATTGGTCAGAACGCGCAGCAGGCGATTGGCCAGGTCGTCGAGATCGTGCAGCCGGTCGCGAATATAGGGGTCGGTCTGGCGCAGCATGCGCGCCCTTGTATCGTTCTGCACCCGCTCGACCGCGGCTTCCGCCGATAGCCCATTTTCCACCGCCTCGGTCAGCCGATTCACCCAGCCCCGGTCATTGGCGAACATGCGATAGGTTTCGAGGATCTCGCGGTGGTCCGAGCTCGGCTGCATATCGCCATGGTCGAGCATGGCGTCGATCGAGACGCGCATGCTGGCCAAAGCCTTGTCGAGCCGCGCCTTTTCCGCATCGGTATCGTCGGCGATGAAGTTGACGACGACCACGCGGGGATCGTGCAGCACCACGGTGCCAAGCGCGATTCCGTCGGTAAAGCTAACGCCGTTGAACATGCGGGGACGCCTGAGATCGATATCGGACCCCGGCTTGATCAGATTGTCGAAATCCGAGGTCGCGATCATCTCGGCGAGGATTGTGGCCGTAGTCAGCATGGCCTCGGTTTCATCCTCGCCATAGTGACGACGCTCGGCGTTCTGAACGACCAGAACCCCCAGGGTTTGCCCGGCCCTGAGCACAGGTACGCCGAGGAATGAATTATATTTGTCCTCGCCCGTTTCGGGGCGATAGGCAAAACCGGGATGGCTGGGCGCGTCGTCGAGGCTGAGCGGTTCTGCCTCCGACGCGATGAGCCCGACAAGCCCCTCTCCGAGGCGAAGCGTGGTCATGTGGACCGATTCGGCCTTGAGGCCGCGTGTGGCGAAAAGTTCGAGCGCGCCATCGTCGCGCAATACGTAAAACGAGCACACATCGGCCCGCATATTATCGGCAATCAGGCCCACGATCTTGTCGAGCCGGGCCTGCGAAGCCAGAGGCTCCGCCATGGTTTCGCGCAATTGCCGCAGCAGCACCCGTGGGCCGCCTATGGTCGTGACCATCCCGTTACCGGCAGCCCCGCCGAGCCGCCCCCCTTGATCGGACGCGGCCCCTTTCCCCTCGAAACGAGATCAGGCGTCCTTCTTGTCCAATCCGTAATAGGTGTGCAGCGCGCGAACCGCAAGCTCAGCATATTCCTCATCGATCAACACCGAGGTCTTGATTTCCGAAGTGGTGATCAGCTGTATATTGATGCCCTTGTCGGCCAGCGCCTTGAACATCGAGGATGCGACGCCCGCATGGCTGCGCATGCCCACGCCCACGACCGACACTTTTGCGCCGCCCTTGGAGCCGGAAAGACGGGCATATTCGAACTTGCCGCCATTATCTTCGAGCGCCTTGACCGCCTTGTCATATTCGCTGTCGGGCACGGTGAAGGTGATGTCGGTGGTCGCCCCATCGTCGGCAATGTTCTGCACGATCATGTCGACGATGATGCCTTCGTCGGCCAGCTGGCCGAAAATGGCCGCGGCTACGCCGGGCTTGTCCTTGACATCGCGCAGGGTGATCTTGGCCTCGGCCTTGGCGAGCGTCACGCCCGAAACGATCTGCTTTTCCATGATCTCATCCTCATCGCAAACGAGCGTGCCGGGAACGCCGGGCTTTCCATCGGGCGCAATCTGGGGCGCATTGGGGTCATCAAAACTGGAGCGGACCAGGAGGCGCACCTTGTGCGCCATGGCCATTTCGACCGAGCGGATCATCAAGACCTTGGCGCCGAGCGAGGCCATTTCCAGCATTTCCTCAAAGGAAATCCGGGTCATGCGCTGCGCCTTGGGCACGATGCGCGGGTCGGTCGTATAAACGCCGTCTACATCGGTATAGATATCGCAACGATCCGCGCCAACGGCGGCGGCCACGGCAACGGCGGACGTATCCGAACCACCGCGACCGAGCGTCGTCACCCGCCCATGGGGCGAAATGCCCTGGAAGCCGGTGATGACAGGCACCCAGCCATCCTTCATGCGCTTGTCGAGTTCGGTCGGCTCGATCCCGGTGATGCGCGCCGCGCCATGCGCGTCGTCCGTATGGATCGGCACCTGCCAGCCGGCAAAGGAGCGCGACTGGATGCCCATTTCGCTCAGGACAATGGCCATGAGGCCCGCGGTGACCTGTTCGCCCGAAGCGACCACGGCGTCATATTCGCGCGCATCGTGGAATTTGCTGGCCTCGTTGACCCAGCCAACCAGTTCATTGGTCTTGCCGGACATGGCGGAAACGACGACGGCAACTTCATTGCCGGCCTCGACTTCGCGCTTCACATGGGCGGCGGAATGGCGGATGCGTTCGATACTGGCCATAGAAGTGCCACCGAACTTGACGACGATACGGGCCACTTTATTCCCCGGCTGAATCCAAAGCAGCTCCCGCCGAACCCGGCGGTACGCTTTCATTAGCGCGGGGAAATGCCACAAAGATGCGCTGGGATCAACTGGCATCGCACCCAGCGTCACCTGTGATCGCGCCCCTGCGTCACCCCGCGCCTTGAACGCAGCACGCAACCCGGTCCATATGAAGCCCATAAGGAGCCCACAATGTCCCAAACCACCATCAACGATGCCGAGATCGCCAAATTTACGGCCATGGCCGAGGAATGGTGGGACCCCAAGGGCAAGTTCAAGCCGCTCCATAAATTCAATCCGGTGCGCCTCGCCTATATCCGCGACAATCTTGTTTCCCATTTTTCCCGCGACACCTCGGGCATGCGGCCGCTCGAGGGATTGAAGATCATTGATATCGGGTGCGGCGGCGGCCTTCTTTGCGAACCGCTGACGCGGCTCGGCGCCAGCGTGACCGGCGTCGACGCGGCCGAGCGCAATATTGCCATTGCCAAAATCCATGCGGAGAAATCGGGGCTCGATATCGATTATCGCGTCACCACCTCCGAGGCTTTGGTAGAAGCGGGCGAAAAATACGATGTCGTGCTCAACATGGAAGTGGTCGAGCACGTGGACAATGTGCCGCTCTATATGAAGAGCTGCGCCGATCTCGTTGGCCCCGGTGGACTGATGTTCACCGCGACGCTCAACCGCACCGCCCGCGCCTATGCCCTTGCGGTGCTTGGCGCCGAATATGTGCTGCGCTGGTTGCCAAGGGGCACGCATGACTGGAAGAAATTTCTCACCCCCGACGAAATCCGCAGCCTGATCGCCCGCAACGGGCTGACGGTGACCGAGGGCAAGGGTGTCACTTTTAATCCAATTGCCGACGAATGGCGTCTCTCTTCCGATATGGGCGTCAACTATATGGTCCTCGCCGAACGCCGCGCCGTTTAATCTTCTCTTGCCGGAAACCCAACACCAATGCCCGCACGGCCCATAGGGCGCACGGTCGCGACGCCCATAGGGCGCACGGTGAAAAGCGGCTTTCGCCCCGAAGATTGGTAGATAAGAAGAGGCGAAAGCCGCTTCCCACGATCGGGGTTTTTTGCGCACGCCTCGAGCGGCCCCCTTTTGGGGTTTTACGGTCCAGTTTGCCGTCGGAAGCATCCTGAGATGCAACGGGGGCTCACTGCCGCTTGGCCGGTGGTCGGCATCCACGCATCCGTCCAGGCGACCCCGAACAGCCCGTCTTCCCACCCGGCACTTCGTCGGTACCGCGTGTTGCGGTGGGAATGGGGCCAAGAATGACACAGGTCGTGATGGAGGAGGATAAGATGGATAGATTTGATGACCGCTTCTCCATCCCGGTCGTCACCACCGGGCTCGTCCCGGCAATGACGGCGGAAGGATCAGGGCGGCGCACAGTTTTAGAACCACTAACCCCAACCGTACCGTACGGTACGGTACGGAAATTCCTTGAAGCGCCTCTGGAATGGGTCTAAAGAAAAAGCAACACCCCGGCCCCACCGGCGAATAACTTCGAGGAACCGCCATGCCTGTCTATCGCTCCCGCACAACCACTCATGGCCGCAACATGGCCGGCGCGCGTGGCCTGTGGCGCGCCACCGGCATGAAGGACGGCGATTTCGGCAAGCCCATCATTGCGGTGGTCAATTCCTTCACCCAGTTCGTGCCGGGGCACGTCCATCTGAAGGATCTCGGCCAGCTCGTCGCTCGCGAAATCGAGGCAGCCGGCGGCGTTGCGAAAGAGTTCAACACCATCGCCGTGGATGATGGCATCGCCATGGGCCACGACGGCATGCTCTATTCGCTACCGAGCCGCGACATCATCGCCGACTCGGTTGAATACATGGTCAACGCCCATACCGCCGACGCCATGGTCTGCATTTCCAATTGCGACAAGATCACGCCCGGCATGCTCAACGCCGCCATGCGCCTCAACATCCCCGTGGTCTTCGTCTCCGGCGGCCCGATGGAAGCGGGCAAGGCCATCGTCAAGGGCAAGCTGCAGGCGCTCGATCTCGTCGACGCCATGGTGATGGCTGCCGACGATCACTATACCGACGAGGAAGTGCAGGCCGTCGAAGAAGCCGCCTGCCCCACCTGCGGCTCCTGCTCGGGCATGTTCACCGCCAATTCGATGAATTGCCTCACCGAAGCCTTGGGCCTGTCGCTGCCGGGCAATGGCTCGACCCTTGCCACCCATTCCGATCGCAAGCGCCTGTTCCAGGAAGCCGGCCACCTAATCGTTGATCTCGCCCGCCGCTACTATGAGCAGGACGACGAAACCGTGCTGCCGCGCTCGATTGCGACCAAACAGGCGTTTGAGAACGCCATGGCGCTCGACATTGCCATGGGCGGCTCGACCAATACCGTGCTGCATATCCTGGCTGCTGCCCATGAAGGCGACGTCGATTTCACCATGGACGATATCGACGCCCTCTCGCGCCGCGTTCCCGTCCTCTCGAAAGTCGCGCCCGCCAAGAACGACGTGCATATGGAAGACGTCCACCGCGCCGGCGGTATTTTTGCAATTTTGGGTCAGTTGGATCGCGGCGGCCTGATCAACCGTGGGGAACCGACGGTTCACGCCGCGACCATGGGCGATGCCATCGACAAGTGGGACATTTCGCGTACCAATTCGGAGAGCGTGCGGAATTTCTACATGGCCGCCCCCGGCGGCGTGCGCACCACGGAAGCCTTTTCCCAGTCCAACCGCTGGACCGATCTCGACACCGACCGCACCAATGGCGTCATCCGTTCGCCCGAAAACCCCTTCTCCAAGGACGGCGGCCTCGCAGTTCTCAAGGGCAATATCGCGCTCGAAGGCTGCATCGTGAAGACGGCGGGCGTCGATGAATCGATCCTCAAATTCACCGGCCCGGCCCGCGTCTTCGAGAGCCAGGATTCGACGGTAAAAGCGATCCTCTCCAACGAGATCAAGCCCGGCGACGTCATCGTCATCCGCTATGAAGGCCCCAAGGGCGGCCCCGGCATGCAGGAAATGCTCTATCCCACGAGCTATCTCAAATCCAAGGGTCTCGGCAAAGCCTGCGCGCTTCTCACCGACGGCCGTTTCTCCGGCGGCACCTCCGGCCTCTCCATCGGCCACGCCTCGCCTGAGGCGGCCGAAGGCGGCGCCATCGGCCTCGTGCGCGAAGGCGACATCGTCGAGATCGACATCCCCAACCGCACCGTCAATGTGCTGGTGTCAGACGCTGAAATGGCCACCCGCCGCGCCGAACAGGACAAGCTCGGCTGGAAGCCGGCCCATCCACGCAAGCGCAAGGTGACGACCGCGCTAAAAGCCTACGCGGCCTTCGTCACCTCCGCCGCTAAGGGCGCGGTGCGCGACACCAAGGCCATCGACAAGTTCTGGAACTAGGGCGCCCGGCCACGCAAGCAAACACATCATTTCCGGGTCAGCCCGGAAATGATGTGCTGTGAATTTGCGACAAGCGCGTGACAAGCGAGAGGAGCGGTGCTAAAGCCCCGCTCAGCCACTCAGCGGTCTGCCAAGACAGCTGAACTGGTCAGGCCCGATAGCGGGGATTCCACCCTCCCTATTGGGCCGACCTGAACCTCCCCCTCAGATTTGACCGCTTCAGCGCTTCCGGCCAATGCCGTCGAGCGTGGCAAAATCCTCATCACTGAGTTTGACCGCCGCGGCGGCGACATTGTCCTCGAGATGCTTGACCTTGCCGGTGCCCGGAATGGGCAGCATGACCGGCGAACGCTTCAGAAGCCAGGCGAGCGCGATCTGGCTGCCCGAGGCATTGTGCTTCTCAAGGATCGCCTTGGCCCCCTCATGACCCTCGACGAGATCGCCACCGGCCAGCGGGAACCACGGAATAAAGCCGATGCCGTTCTTCTCGCAATGCTCAAGCACCGCTTCGCTCTGGCGATTGGCGAAATTGTAGAGGTTCTGGACGGTCGCGACCTTGAAATATTTGCTCGCTTCCTCGATGTCGGCGACACTGACTTCGGAAAGGCCGACATGGCGGATAAGGCCTTCCTTCTGCATGGCGGCAATGACCTCGAACTGATCGGCCCGCGGCGTCTGCGCGTCGATGCGGTGCAATTGCCAGAGATCGATCCGTTCCAGTTTCAGACGACGCAGGCTGGTCATCACGCCCTGCCGCAGGAATTCGGGGCGCCCGACCTGGTGCCATTCATCGGGGCCCGTGCGGGTCAGGCCGCTCTTGGTCGCGACGATCGTGCCCTTCGAATAGGGCGCCAGCGCCTCGGCAATCAAATCTTCGCTGATATAGGGGCCATAGCTTTCGGCCGTATCGATGAAATCGACGTTGAGTTCGGGCAGGCGCTTCAGCACGCGGATGGCTTCGTCGTGATTTTCCGGCGGGCCCCAGATACCCTTGCCGGTGATGCGCATGGCGCCAAAGCCAAGGCGATTGACTTTCAGGTCACCGCCGATGGCAAAGCTGCCCGACAGACTTGCGTCGAGTTTGGTCATCTCAATCACTCCATAAAGAGGTGCGAAAGGCAGCGGCCTCCATTTAGGCGCGCAACCCGAGGCATAGGATTTTGAATTTCAGCCCTCGAGGATACCGAGCTCTACCCGCAGTTTCTTGGTCAGCCCCTTGGCAACCAGAGCGTGCGAGCGCCCGATATAGGCGAGAAGATCGTCGGCACTGAGGGGCGAGCCCTCGGTCACCGAGACCCATTGGCGCTTAGCGAAATAGGCAGCCTGCTCGACGCCTTCAAGGGCCGTCAGGATATCAAAGCTATCTTCGCCGCATTTGAACACCAGCCGGAGCGGCATTGCGTCGGAGAGAAGACAAAAAACCTTGCCGCCGACCTTGGCGACACGCGCATCCCACTGATCGACAAAGGTCACGCCCGCAAGTTCGGCCAAGGCCTTGTCGTATTGCGCGCGATTGTAGAGGTTCAATTATGTTCCTCCGGCACATCCGGCAGCGGCAGGAAATCAACGCCGTCATCGAGCAGGGCCGCAACCTCGTCGCGGGTCGCCTCGCCATAAATACCGCGGGCTTCGACTTCCTCGAAATGGATTTTTCGGGCCTCTTCGGCAAAACGATCCCCGACGTAATCGGCTTCCGTCGTCACCTTGTTGCGATATTCGCGCAGCATTTCGCGGAATTTCTTCGCCTCGGGATGGGCCGAGGACAGCGGCACGCGCTCATGGTCGGTGCGTGCCACCGCAGGCGCCATCGGCGCCTTCTCAACATGGCTTTCGCCACACACGGCGCAGGTGACGATGCCGCGGGCGAGCTGCTCGTCATAGGCGGCAGCACTTTTGAACCAGGCGTCGTAGCGATGCCCATTCGAACACTGAAGTGCGTATTGAATCACGATATTGTCGTTTCTTGTGCAGCGCTAAAGCCATGCAAACCCGGCTTGGCAAAATCGCGCGCATTGGCGAGCGCTGGAATACGCTGTCGCGCTTCCACCACTGCCTGAGGATCGATCTCGGCCACCAGCACGCCCGGCTCGTCATGATCGAGTTCGGCGATCACCTTGCCCCAGGGGTCGATAACAAGCGAATGGCCATAGGTCGAGCGCCCATTGGCATGGGTGCCGCCCTGTGCCGCCGCGATCACATAGGAGCCGGTTTCGATGGCCCGGGCGCGCAGCAGCACATGCCAATGCGCCTGCCCCGTCGGCACCGTAAAGGCCGCCGGCACGGCGATCAGATTGGCCCCGGCATTGGCAAGCGTGTTGTAAAGCTTTGGAAAGCGCATGTCGTAGCAGATGGAAAAACCGAGCGTAAACGGGCCGAGCGGAGCCGTGACAGCCTCTTCGCCGCCTCTATAGGTGGCACTTTCGCGATAGGCGTTGAGCCCGGCAATATCGGCATCGAAGAGGTGGATCTTGTCATAGGTCGCGAGTTGCTCGCCGGTCGGGGCGAACAGCACCGAGCGATTGGCAAAGCGCCCGTCTTCAAGGGGAATCGGCAATGAGCCGATGTGGATATGGAGCCCCAGGCGCTTTGCCAGGGCCCCAACCTTGGCCAACTGGGGATGGCCCTCAAAGGGCGCGGCCACCGCACGCAACTGCTCCCGGTTTTCCGGAAAGATCATCGTCACTTCCGGGGTAAGAACATAATCGACGCCCTGCGCCGCTGCCTCTGTGAGCAAAGGCTCGAGCGCTGCGAGATTGGCTTCCGGATCAAGGCCCGAACGCATCTGGATGGCGGCGATTTTCATGTGTCTGAAACCTGGGAGGAACTACTGGGCCAAGAGCGGATCGAGCCCGCCGGCGCGGTCGAGCGCCGCCATATCGTCATAGCCGCCAACATGGGTTTGCCCGACAAAAATCTGCGGCACGGTGCGGCGGCCATTGGCGCGCTGCGTCATGGCTTCGCGCAGTTCCGGGTCGAGCACGGTGATTTCGGTGAAATCGACGCCCTTGTCCTCGAGCAATGCCTTGGCGGCATGGCAATAGGGACAGGTCGGGGTCGTATAAATTTCGACATTGGCCATGGATCTGGGGCTCCAAAAATTGGGGTGGCTTCTTATATGGGCACTTCTTCGCCGCTGACAACGCGGGCAAAGGTCAGAACATCAACTTCGCTCGCGCCATTGCGCAATAATATGGACGTCACCGCCTTCACCGTGGCTCCGGTCGTATAGACATCGTCCACCAGCACCACGCGCCGCCCCCTGATCCGCACCAGCGCATCGGCATGGGCGGAAAAAGCACCCTGCACATTGCGCGCCCGGCCGTCCCCCGAAAGCCCGACCTGCGAGCGCGTTTTCTTGTGCCGCCTGACGAGGAAGGGATCGATGTCGAGGCCAAGCTGCCGCGCCAGAGCATGTGCGAGGAGATAGGACTGATTGTAGCGCCGGAACCGCAGCCGGCTCTGGTGCAGCGGCACCGGCACGAGCAGCGGCCGCGCGCCCCAGAATTCATGCCCGGCCCCTGCCATCAGCCGCGCACAAAATTGCGCCAGTTCGGTGCGATCGCTATATTTGAGCCGCGTCACCAGCATCTGCGCCACCTCGCCATAGCGCATCGCCGCGCGGGCCCGGGCAAAGGGCGGCGGATCGGCGAGAGCTTCGGCACTGATCGCGTCCGGCCCCAGCGCCACGTCGAAAGGCAGGCCCAGCACCGGGCAGAGCGGCGCCGTGATGGGCACCACACCGGCAAAGCACTTTGGGCAGAGCCCGGCACCCTCGGCGATAGGCGCACCACAGGCGGCGCAGGCCGGCGGATAGAGCTGGTCGAGCAGCGCCAAGGCAAAGTGCCGGCCGCCCTGCAGCACCCACCCCGCAAGCCCCCCGCCTTTGACTTCGCGCGCTCCGCTCTCCATAAGGGCATAGTGCTTCAAGGCCGCTCCATCGGCCAGTTCTTTTGAGAAATTTCGGTCTTGTCCCAGCCGCCCCGCCTGTTCGATCCGCTCCAGCTCGCCCGCAACCTCAAGCGGCGCCCGACGCGCGAAAATTTCGTGCGTGATCTGGTCTTTGACGATCTGGCGGACCGGCTCGGCGCCCATATGCGCAATTTCGCCGATGCGGTTCTCATCGCCCCCGATGTCGACCTCCTGCCCCATCGCGTCGCCACAGCGTCCGGCACGGTCACTTTCCACCCGGTAGAGGCCTTTGCTGGCGAGGACGATTTCCCCGCCCTCCCCGAAGGCGATTTCGATCTCATCGTTTCCCTGTTGCACCTCCAGGTCGTCAACGACGTGCCGGGCCACATGGCGCGCCTGCGCGCGCGGCTGCGGCCCGATGGTCTGCTGCTCGTCGCCATGATCGGCGGGGAAAGTTTCTCCGAACTGCGCGAAGCCTTCCTCGCGGCCGATCTCGCCGTTGCCGGCGGCGCCTCGGCGCGGGTCGCGCCCATGGCGCAGGTGCGGGACGCCGGAGCCCTGTTGCAACGCGCCGGCTTTGCCCTGCCCGTCGCCGATGTCGAAACCCACCGCGTCCGCTACGCCAATGCCTTTGACCTGATGGCCGAATTGAAGGCCCTGGGCGCGGCCAATCCGCTGACCGACCGCCCCCGGCGCTTTGCGACCAAAAACCTTCTCACGGCGGCCGCCGCAGCATACCAGGAGGCCTCGGCCGATGCCGACGGCCGCGTCCGCGCGACATTGGAGATCATCTGGCTCGCCGGCTGGGTGCCGCATGAAAGCCAGCAAAAGCCCCTGCGCCCCGGCAGCGCCAAGGTCAGCCTCGGCGACATCCTGAAAAAGGGCGAATGATGCTCGATCTCGCCGGCCACATCGCCATCATTTCCGGCTCGCCCGGCTCGGGAAAGACCACCGTCGCCGATGCGCTGGCGCATTTGCCCGGCGTGCCCAAGGTGCATGTCCACTCCGACGATTTCTGGGGCAATATCAAGCACGGCCATATCCCGCCCTGGCTGCCGGAATCCGACGATCAGAACCGCATGGTCATGCAGATCGCTGCCGATGTTTCCGCCAGCTATGCGCGCCAAAACTACTTCGTCGCCCTCGATGGCGTCGTCCGCCCCTGGTGGCTGCCGGCATTCAAAGCCCTCGGCCTGCCGCTTCACTACCTCGTACTGCGCCCACCGGTCGAAGACGCCATTGCCCGCTGCACCGCGCGGGGCCGCGATAGCCTCACCGACCCCACCGTCGTCGCCGATCTCTACGCCCAGTTCGCCGATCTCGGCGCCTATGGGAGGCATGTGCTCGATACGGCAGGCCTTGACCGCAGCGCGACCCTCGGCGCCGTCATTACCGCGCTCGAAAGCGGAGCCTTTCGCCTCAACTGACACCGTCATCACCGGGCGGCCCACCTGCCGCTCCTGACAGCGCAAACAAAAAGGCCGGCATCACTGCCGGCCTTTTCATTCTCGGTGGAAGAAACCGCTTACGCAGCTTCCTCGTCGCTTTCCGGCTCAGCGGCATCCGCCTTGGTGCGCTTGGGGCTCTTGGCGAGCTGCTTTTCGATGAGCTGCACGGCTTCGGTAATCGTCAGCTTGTTGACGACACTGATTTCACGGCTCATGCGGTCCATGGCCTGCTCGAAGAGCTGGCGCTCGGAATAGGACTGCTCGGGCTGATCGTCGGAGCGATAGAGATCGCGCACGACTTCGGAAATGGCGATCAGATCGCCCGAATTGATCTTTGCTTCATATTCCTGGGCGCGGCGCGACCACATGGTGCGCTTGACGCGAGCCCGGCCCGTGACGGTTTCGAGGGCCTTGTTGACTTCATCTTCTTCGGCCAGCTTGCGCATGCCGACAGACTTGATCTTGGCAACGGGAACGCGAAGGGTCAGCTTGTCCTGCTCGAAGCTGATCACGAACAGTTCGAGTGTGAGGCCAGCGACCTCCTGCTCTTCGATGTTGACGATCAGACCGACGCCATGGGCCGGATAGACGACATACTCACCCGTCTTGAAACCGAGCCGCTGCTGAGACTTCTTGGCTACCATATACTGGAACTCCTTGTTGACGCCCCAGAATGGCCAGTTCCTTGCGGGAAGGACTGTCCATCCACACTACTTCGCCCGCTTGAACGGGCCCTTTTACAGTACGAACACCCACAGTCTTCGGTTCCGCTTTGTTCCGAAGCGCCATGCAACAGGGAATGTTGTGTCAAAAAAATCGTGCCTTGCGGCACGGTTTGGGTGAAGGGCTGAGCTGCATTTAAAGACACCATAGCACAAAAATTCAGCAAAATCAAAAGGAACGAATCGCATCAGCGACTCGCTCCTTTCACGTCGTCGTCTGTCCGTGACAGAGCGGTGACAAATCCTTGCCAGTGCTTAAACTTCTTAGCGCCAGTAGATGCGCCTTCGGCATCAGTCGCCTTCGCCGGGCTCCTCGGAGAAGTACTTTTCGAGCTTGCCGCTCTCCCCGTCACGCTCTTTTGCTTCGGGCAGCGCATCGCGCCGCTCGGTCAGATTGGGCCATGCGGCAGCGTATTTACGGTTAAGCTCGAGCCAGTTGTCGAGGCCGCTTTCGGTGTCGGGCCGGATGGCTTCGGCCGGACATTCGGGCTCGCAGACGCCGCAATCGATGCATTCATCGGGATGAATGACCAACATGTTCTCGCCTTCGTAGAAACAGTCCACCGGACAGACTTCCACGCAGTCCGTATATTTGCAGGCGATGCAATTATCAGTGACGATATAGGTCATAGAGAGGGCAGTCCTTGGCGGGCGCCGCGGCCTGGGGGCTGGCGCGGCGGCAGTCTCAACGCGTTTGGTGCTAAACTCTTTTCAGTTTTCGGGCAAGGCGCTAGCGCGGGACGGATTGGCGCAAATAGAGGCTGTGCTGAAATTGTGTGCCCGGCGGATGGCCTAGTCGTCCTCGCCCCTGAGCGCATCGGTCTCCCGCCGCTCTTTCTTGGTCGGCCTGCCCGCGCCCGTTGAACGCTCGGCAATAGCCGCCTCATAGGGCGAGCGCTCGGCCTTGGGCAGGCTCGGCGGCGAAATATCCTCGTAAAGCCCCTGGGCTTCGCTCGCGGGCCCGCGACGTGCGCCGGGATCGAGGATGCGCCAGACGAGAATCCGGCCGTGCAGCGACATGGTGAGTACATCGCCCGCGCCGACCTTGTGATCGGTGCGCTCGGTCCGTTCGGAATTGACCCGAACAGCGCCCGTTTCGATGAGTTTTTGCGCGAGAGTGCGGGATTTGACGGCGCGCGAGAAAAACAGGAACCGGTCGAGCCGCTCCTTGCGGAGCGTATCGCCCGGCCCCGTCAAATCCTACTCCTTCTTGCCGCGGAGGGCAGCAAGGGCCGCGAATGGGCTATCCGGATCGAAGGCCACCTTGCGCTCTTCGCGGGGCGGACGACGATCGCCACGTTCCGGACGCTCGTTCTTGGTGTCCGGACGCGGGCGCTCTTCACTGCGTGGGCGCGTATTGGCCGGACGCGTGTTGGCGTTGGCAGCAGGACGGGTGGCCGCCGCTTCGCCCTCGGGACGGCGCGGGCCTTTGGGGCGCGAGCGGTCCGGACGGCCACGGCCTTCGGCCTTGGCTTCGCCACCTTCGGCAGTGTCGCGACGGCGATTTTCCGAACGGCTTTTGCCACCGTGGTTGTTTTCGTTGTGGCGGCGGCCACCGGGGAACCAGATTTCATCAAATTCGGGTTCGGCAGGCGCTGCCGGCTCCGAAGTAGTAGCTTCGTCCACAACACCCTCGGCGGCAGCCGGGGCTTCGGCGGCGGCCTCTGCAACGGGTTCGACGACAGGCGCGTCTTCCGCCGGAGCATCGACCTCGGCCGGATTGTCAACGAGCACCGCCTCGAGCGCCGGCGCTTCGGCGCTGGCTTCTGCGGCAGGCGCGGCAACCTTCGGGGTGCGGCGAACGCGATAGCCGAGGGACGACAGAATCGAAGCGAAATCTTCCCCCGAGCAACCAAGAAGGCTGGTCATTTCGACGGTAACGCGGAAACCATTGCCTTCGGCAGCGCCGGCCGGCGGTTCGCCCTGGAACCGGGTCGGGTCGATGGCAATCAGCGGACGGATGATATCGGCAAGGCGTTCCAAAATATCGACGCGCACGGCCCGCTTGCCCGCGACCTTGAAGCCGGCGATCTCATAAAGACGCGTATCAACTTCGGGATCGACGAGGAACGAGGTGCGGCCCGAAAGGACAATGTGCGGGATGTCGGTGACGCCCGGCTGGCGAATGCCGCCATTGCGGAGCGCGAAAAGAATTAGGGCCAGTTCGCGCGGCGCGGGCTTGAGCGAAAGCGGCACATAGATGTGGTAGGCGCCGAACTTGATGCCAAGCTTGCGCATCTTGCCGCGCACGTCCTGATCGAGGTTCTTGACCTCATCGGAAACCTGGCTGCGCGGAAGTAGCCCCAGATGCTCGAAGAGCTGGAAGGCGATACCGCGCGCGGGTCCGTCGACATCGGCGGGCGCTTCGAGCGCCATGACCTGTTCGAGCGTCGTATTGACGTGATGGCGGAGCCAGAGCGACAGGCGATCCTGCACGCGCTCGAGATCGATGCCGGTCAGCGATTCGTCGGCGAGCATGATGATGCGCGGCCGATAAAGGCTGTCGCCTTCGGCAAGTTCGGCCACCACATCGCCGCGCCAGCGCAGACGACCGTCGGTCGCGAGAACGAATTCCTCGTTCGGCGCGCCCGCCAGGCGATCGGCGCGATTGCGGATCTCCGGAGCCACGACCTGGTCCGCTGCGGTGCGGGTGCCCTTGGCATCGAGCTCTCCATCGGAGCGCGCCAGGGTGAAGCGGAAGCCTTCGAGCGTGCCGAGAAGGTGGCCTTCCAGCCTTACTTCGCCGCGCTCATTGATCTCGGGAGATACCATACGTTTGTCTTTCAGGTGGCGGAGCAGCACGCTGGTGCGCCGGTCGACGAATCTCTGGGTAAGGCGCTCATGGAGAGCATCACTCAGGCGATCTTCAATCTCACGGGTCTTTTCGCGCCAATAGTGTGGGTCTGCAAGCCAGTTTTTGCGGTTGGCGACGAAGGTCCAGGTCCGGATCTGCTTGATCCGGTGACTGAGCGTTTCAATGTCACCTTCTGCATTGTCGCAAAAGCGAACCTGCTCGGCAATCCAATCAGCATTGATGGATACATTTTGCCTCAAATCCGAAAAGATCCGGGTGACGATCTCGCCATGCGCCGCCGGCGATATCCCTTGATAGTCGGGAATCTGGCAGCATTCCCAGAGCAGTTTGACCGCTTCGTGGCCGCGCGCCATTCCCGCTGCCTCATTTCGCGATAAAAATTCCAGCGCCAATTGGTCGGTCGCAATGGGAACCCGCGTCAACGTCCGGTCGTCAGGCGTTTTTTCAAGGCTCGAGCGCAATCGGTCGATGGAGGAAAAATCGAGAACCGAGTTGCGCCATTGCAGCACTTTGACCGGTTCGAAATCGTGCGTTTCGAGTTGCACCACCAGTTCTTCGTCAAAACCCTCGGTGCCGCCGGTCACCCCAAAGGTGCCATTGCGCTTGTGCCGCCCGGCCCGCCCAGCAATCTGGCCGATCTCGGCCGGGATCAGCGGCCGGCTCTGGTGCCCGTCGAATTTGGTGTCGTCGGCAAAGGCGACGTGCTGGATATCGAGATTAAGCCCCATGCCGATCGCGTCGGTGGCAACAAGAAAATCGACATCGCCATTCTGATAAAGCTCAACCTGCGCATTGCGGGTGCGGGGCGAAAGCGCCCCCATGACCACCGCCGCTCCGCCCCGCTCGCGCCGGATCAGTTCAGCGATCGCATAAACCTGCCGGGCCGAGAAGGCGACGATGGCGCTGCGGCTGGGCTGGCGCGAGATTTTCTTTGAACCGGCATAGGTCAGCTGGGAAAAGCGGGGCCGCTCGATGATCTCGGCATGCGGCAAGAGTTTGCGGATGACATTGGCCATGGTGCCGGAGCCGAGCAGCAGCGTCTCGTGAAACCCGCGCGCTTTGAGGATCCGGTCGGTAAACACATGGCCGCGGTCGAAATCGGTCGCGGTCTGGATTTCATCGACCGCCACGCAATCGACATGGATATCCATGGGCATGGCTTCCACCGTCGCCACCCAATAGCGCGGCTTTGGCGGCACGATCCGCTCTTCGCCTGTTACCAGCGCCACAGCCTGCTCGCCGACGCGTTCGACGACGCGGGCATAGACCTCGCGGGCGAGAAGCCGCAGCGGCAGGCCGATCATCCCGGTGGGATGGGCCAGCATGCGCTCGATGGCGTAATGGGTCTTGCCGGTATTGGTCGGCCCGAGGATGGCCTTGACCGACTGGGAGTTTGCAGAAGTCATCGCAGCTCTATTTAGGGTGCCGCGAAGCCCATGGCGAGGGGCGAGAGAAATTGTCCCATGAAAGCACGCATTTTTGTGACAGTGGCGCCCCCGTTAAAATTTGGAACCAAGGCAGAACGAACAGGGACAGAATCGCTGCCGACTCGGGAATCCGGTTTTGTTCACGGCAATATGTGGTGGGTGGCCCCTGTCGATAGCCACTAGCGGTGTCATGCCGACTTCATTTGTGACACGGAAATGCAGAAACCCGTTCAGCTTCCTTTCGAAATGACTAAGATCATGATTTTTCAGTCATTTAATGACGATTTATGAACGGAAGGAGAGCGAGAATTCTGGAGCCGTTAAGGGTTTACGCCAGGCTTTACCGGGGGCCTTTTTATGCATTTTAGCAATTTCGTCGTTGACCGTGCCGAAGCGGGACGGAGCGTGAACCTCTTCCTCGCGGCCTGCTCCCTCTCAACGCGGCAAAACTGGCCCAAGCAGCTCGCGATCCAGAATGATACAGCTCCTGTGCGGCTAGACGGCCGCAATTAACATTCGGCCCAAACCCGGAACGAACAGGGTCAGAATCGGAACTACCCCCTGTTTTCTACCTTTGTTCCATACGATGGCTGGTGGCTTCACGGGCGCAGGGCCACAAGCCGCGTCACGACTGCGCCAAAAGCACCGAGTTCCCATTCACCTGCATAAACAATGACTTAAAACGGACGCGCGACTCGGCTTTCCTGCCGGTCCGTTACCGAAACAAAAAAGGGCGCCGCAGCGCCCTTAATTCCCAAAGCCCGCAAATCCGGGACGGAAAAACACAAAAATTGAGAAAAAACCCTTTGACCGTCCCAGCTTAGGACATCGGCTCAAAACGCAGCCTTGGTCAGGACCATGGAAAGATCGCCCATCGAAGTGCCGAGCAGCACGCGATAGGGAATGAAATAGCCGCTCTCGCCCAGCGGCATGTACCAGACGAGAATGCGGCTTTCCTCGGCGAGATAATTGGTGATCTCGTTATTCTGGTAGTGACCGGAAATGGGTTCATATTCGATCGAGCAGAGCACCACCGGCCCCTGATAGCCGGTCCGCGGCGAGGTGGCATTGTCGTCGCTGACAAAACTCATATCGAGATTGAAACGCTCGACGCCGGTAAAGACGCGCATGCGGCGATCGCAAAGGCTTTTATCCAGCGCCCTTCCCTTGAGCACGAAGGACGAAACGAAATCCGTGACGCCGGTCAGGTGACCACGCTCGACCGGCACCCGGTCATAGTCGCTGACCGGCGGCTCGACCTTGAAGGACGAAACATTCTGTCCGGCAAAGCCGACATCGACCGTAAACGTCTGCCCACTGGCGCGGGTTTCGAGCGCAAAGCTCTCGGAACGCAGCGTCGTGCCCGAGGACTTGCCCTTGGCCGTGACATTGGCCGTGCCGCTCGCCACCACCGCGCCGAGCCCGGCCACATTGGCCTTGACGCCAAGGGTATAGGAACTGCCATCGTCATCGAGGTCGATATGCATCATGGCGACATTGATGCCGCCAAGGGTCAGCACATAACTGGCTGTCGCATCGACCGGGGCCGCCTGCGCCTGGGCAAGGCCGAGAACAAGGGCGGAGGCAGCAAGGCTGGTTCGGATCAAGATAGGTCTCGTCTCGTGCGGCATGGGCCCGATGTGGGCGCGTTCGCGAATCACCGATAAAGGTTCAAGGTGCCGCCCTCTTATGGTACTGGCAAGGCACTCGCGGGTCTTTGAGGGCCCGGCTGACTTGACTGATGGGCCCCTTTTCTCTAAGACGCCCGCAGATTTCAACACAATCGAGGCCCGTTGCGGGATTTCCCGCCGCGCAGGACCTTTACACAAATAGGATATCTACTATGGCACGTCGCTGCGAACTCACCGGCACGGGCGTCTTGGTTGGCAACACCGTTTCGCACGCTCTCAACCGTCACCGCCGCCGTTTCCTCCCCAACCTGATCAACGTGACCCTGATCTCCGACGCTCTGCAGCGCCCGATCAAGCTGCGCATCACTGCAGCAGCTCTGCGCACCGTTGAGCACCGTGGTGGCCTCGACGCATTCCTGATCAAGCAGGATGATGCCGACCTGTCCCCGCTGGCTCTGGGCATCAAGAAGGAAGTGCGCGCCGCCCTCGCCGGCTAATCGCGCCTCTAACCGAATTAAAGCCGCGCGTGCCTCTGGCCGCGCGGCTTTCGCTTTTTATGTAAGTCTCATTCCGCCCCGGTCTTCTGCCGGCTCGTGGACCAAAGAGGTGCATTCTGATGCTGTCTCGTTTTCTGGCTGCCGTGGCCGCCATGGTCGTGGTCGTCGCCGCGTCCAATATTCTCGTTCTCTATCCCTTTCAGGTCCAGCTCGGCGCGGTCAATCTCGCCGATCTCCTGACCTGGGGCGCCTTCACTTTCCCCTTCGCCTTCCTGATCACCGACCTCACCAATCGCTATGACGGCCCGCGCAATGCCCGCCGCGTCGTTCTGGTCGGCTTTCTGGTGGGTCTGGCGGTATCGTTCTACCTGAGCTTTCATCCGCTGCCCTGGAACGCCGGTGGCAATCCGGCGACGACCCAGCGCATCGCGCTCGCCTCCGCCGCGGCTTTCGTTACGGGCCAGTTGCTCGATATCAGCATTTTTTCGCGGCTACGCAGCGTGCGTGCCTGGTTCCTGCCACCGCTGGTGGCATCGCTCTTTGGCTCCATGATCGACACGGCGATTTTCTTCACCGTTGCCTTCGCGCCTGTTCTGGCCGGTATTGATGCGCTGTTCGGGCTTGCGGATGGCTCGCTCGCCTTCCCCGCACCCTTCCTCGGCATTGGCCCCGAAGTGCCGCTCTGGACCTCCCTCGCGGCCGGCGACTTCATGGTGAAATTCCTCGCCGCGCTGGTGCTTTTGGCGCCCTACCGCGCACTCATGGGCAAGTTCAAGCCCCTGCCGCCACTGGGCCGCACCACGCTCGCCTAACAGGTGACGCGAATCTCGGCAAAGCCGGTGGTGGCTTCGTCGCCGCCGGAAGTGACCGCGATCATGCAGGCCGTACCGGGCAGCGGCACGGTACTGCCCGAGGGCACCGTCGTGCCGTCCGTCAGCGAAATATAGCCATTGCTGACATTCATCACCTCGATCGTCGTCTCGGTGCCGCAGACGGGATAGGAATCCCCCGCGGCCACGAGAAGCCGCATGCCCGAAGGCAGGCAGTCGCCGTCGCTCTCGCTCGACGCTGTCGGGCCTGACGGCGGTGGCACTGCTTGTGGCGCCGCGGCCGCACCACGCCAATTCTGCTCAAGAACCGCGAGACGATTTTCCAGTGCCGAGAGCGCTTCACTTGTCGGGGCCTGCGTAGACAGAGGCGCGGCGGCAACGCCCCGCTGGGCATAGAGATCAAGGCTCAGGCGCAATTGCGCGATCTCGGTTGAAACCCGCACCATTTCCCGGCGCATGTCGGTATAGATCCAGGCGCTGGCCGCCAGCGAGGCAAGCCCGATGGCCGCGGCACAAATGCCGAAGATCAGGCTCTTCTTCACCCGCCGCCGGCGACGGGGCCGCCTGAGGCTGGTCGGCACGGACGTGTCGATATCTCCCACCAGCACGTCGGGGACTTCCCCGGCGCTTCTCGGTTCCGGCGATGGTTTTTCGCTCGGCTTGTCGTCCACGCCGCTTTGCTCCTGCTCACATTGGCGTGACGGAGGTCACACCAAACTGGGGCCGAACTAAGGATCAAATCTATTGCGCAGGCGTTGCAGCGACTTCGGTTGTCGGCTGCGGATTGCCCGTGATCATATTGCCGATGCCCGAAAAGAAGCCCGATACAGCTTGGCTTCTTTCCTTGAGCGCCGCTTCACTGGCCGCCTGACGCTCCACGCCCGCCGCCACATTGGCGAGCGCACTGGCATCGGCCACCTTTCGCGCCTCGACCTCGGCATTCTGATAGGTCGCAGGGCACGGTCCTAGCGCATCAAGGCCCGAGGCGGTGGGATTAAAGATATAGCGCTGCTCGCACACATCCCAGGCTGGCGGGGTCTTGGTCAGATCGAAATAGTCGTAGCCTTCCTTGATGTTCCGCCAGAATGCCAGATGCTGGTTGGAAGCATTCTGCGTCAGGCTGGCCGTCGTCATGCGGAAGGGAAATATCTGCACCTGAAAACTTGGATTGCCGCCCTTGAAGCTTTCGCGGGCCAGCGCATAAATCTCGGCAATGCCTGCATCGGTCATGGCGTAGCAGCCGACCGATTTGCAATCGCCATGGACCATCAGGTTCGAGCCCGAGCGCCCATTGGCGCGATCGAACTTGTTTGGAAAACCCGTATTGAAGGCGAGGAAGTAGTTCGACTTCGGGTTCATCAGGCCGGGCGTGATCGTATAGAACCCTTCCGGGCTCTGATAATCGCCTTCCTTAAATTTCGGGCCGAGATCGCCGGAATAGGAGCAGATTTCATAGGTCTTGAAGACCTTGTATTGCCCCGAGCTTGTGCGCTTCCACACCTCGAGCTGCTGCTCGCGCTTGAAAATGCGCACGACCATGCCCTCGGCCGGCGAGGATCCCATATCATAAAGCGCCTTCACCATGGCCGGAGCCAGGGGGATATTGTGCCGGTTGTCGCCCCCCTTGACGAAATTGGCACAGGCGGCAAGCCCGAACCCCAGCCAGAGGACGATGATGACGGAGGCGATGCGATGAAAGAGCTTGGCAGTCACGAACAGGGCCCACAAAATCCGCCCCACGGGGGCAATGGTTAGCGCAGCATGACTAGGCTGGGTGAAGGAAGCCTTATCATGCCGTCCACGCGGGCGAAAAGCTCCCGGTTTTCACGCAATAGTGTGGGCGCCGGCAATCATCATCGCCGCGCAAGAAGCGCCGTCATTGCCCGATCAAGCGGGCAATGACGGTAGTAGAACCGAGCGCTAGGTGCTCGCCGCCTTGGCATTGGCCTCGGCCACCAGCTCGTCGGGAATGTCGTCGAAGCTGGCATAGTTCATGTTGTAGAGGCGCGAATAGAGCCCGCCCAGTTCCATGAGCTGGTCGTGATTGCCCTCTTCGATTTTCTCGCCACTTTGCAACACGATGATCCGGTCCGCACCACGAATGGTGGCGAGACGGTGCGCGATGACGAGGCCGGTGCGGCCCTTGAGCAGGATTTCGAGCGCCTTCTGGATCTGCCGCTCGGTATAGCTATCGATATTGGCCGTCGCTTCATCGAGCACGAGGATTTTGGCGTCGGCAACCAGCGCCCGGGCAAAGCTCAGCAGTTGGCGCTGACCGAGCGACAGGTTGGAGCCGCGCTGTTCGAGCTTGCTGTCATAGCCGCCCGGCAGGCGCTCGATGAACTCATGCGCACCGACCGCCTTGGCCGCGGCGATGACATCCTCGCGGGTCGCCGAAGCCTTGTTGTACTTGATGTTGTCGAATACCGAGCCGGTAAAGAGGAACGGTTCCTGCAGCACCATGGCGACCTGTTCACCCAAGCTCTCCTGGGTGACATTGCGCACATCGTGCCCGCCCACCAGCACCGCGCCGCCCTGCACTTCATAGAAACGATGGACGAGTGCCATGGCGCTGGTCTTTCCCGAACCGGTCGGGCCGACAAGCGCCACCGTCTCCCCCGGATTGACGCGGAAAGACACGTTCTTGAGCACTGGCCGATTGGGATCGTAACCAAAAACCACATCGTGGAAGGCGACCGAGCCGTCCATATCCCCCGTCAGCGTCAGCGCATCGGGCTTGTCGGTAATGGTCACCGGCAGGTCGAGCACTTCGGTGATCCGGCGGCCCGAGGTCATGGCCCGCTGCATGATCGAATATTGCATGGTCAGCGAGCGGATCGGATCGAAGAACCGCTGGATATAAAAGAGGAAGGTGACGATGATGCCCACCTGCAAAGTGCCGTTGAGCACCAGCGATCCGCCGACCAGCACCACGGTCGCCATGGCGATACCGGTGAGACTGTCGACGATCGGCACCATCACCTGCGCAAATTTCGAACCGGTCAGCTGAGTTTCAAGGTTGTGATAGGCCTTGTCGTCATAGAGGTCGAAATTGACCTGCTGGCGCTCGAGGTTCTGCACTGTGCGCACGCCATTGATGCCTTCGGCCATGGCGCCATTGGTCAACGAATTGGTTTCATGCGCCGCCCAGAAGGCGCGCTTGGCCGGCGGCAGCCAGAAGATGCGGACGATGAACAGCACCGGCATGGTGACGAGGGTCAGCAGCCCCAGCCACGGATCGAGTGTCAGCAGCACCGCAACAATGCCGAAGAGCAGCACGATGTCGCCCACGGAAATGACCGAGGTCTCCAGAAACTCCTGCATGGAATTGACGTCGCCCTGCAGGCGGCTCATCAACCGGCCCACTTCGGTCTTGTCCATGAAACTGAGCGACACGCGCTGCAATTGCGCGAACATGGCGCGGCGCATGTCGAACAGCACGTTTTCCGCCACCTGCCCCACCTGCGTTTCCTGCACATAGGAAGCCGCGAAATTGAACAGCACGGCGACCGCAAAGGCGACCACGGCCCAGATCAGATTATTGGCATTGCCCCCCGCCACCATGGCGCCGTCGATGGCCCAGCCAATGATGAGGGGAATGGCAAGCTGCGTAGCGGTAAAAACCAGCACGGCCGCCACTGAGAGGTAAATCTTGACCCGATAGGGTTTCACGAAAGCCCAGATCCGGCGCACGGTTTTCGGGTCATAGGCCTTGCCAAAGACCTCTTCCTCGATCCGGTGGCTACCCACCGATGCGCGCGGCGGCCGTTGGCCGGGAAAACTTGCGACGTCCCGTTCGTCGTCCTCGACCACGCTCATTGGGCGGCCCTTTCTGCGTCGATTTCCTCGGTCGGTCGCGTCTGGAGGTCATAGAGCGCGCTATAGCGCCCACCCAGCGCGAGGAGCTCGGCATGGCTGCCGCGCTCGACGATTGAGCCGTCTTCGAGGAACAAAATAGTATCGGCATGCATCAGCGAGGAGAGCCGATGCGCGATGATGATGGTCACGCGATCGCTGGCATAGGCGCGGATGGCCGAGCGGATGCGATGCTCGGTGCCCGCATCGATGGCCGCCGTCGAATCGTCGAACACCATGACGGCCGGACGCATGACGAGGGCACGCGCAATTGCGAGGCGCTGGCGCTGGCCACCCGAAAGCGACACCCCGCGTTCGCCCACCACAGTGTCATAATCGGTCGGCAGACCGATGATGTAGTTGTGGAGCTGCGCGCTTTCAGCCGCCTTTTCGATCTTGGTTTCCTTGGCCCAGGGATCGCCATAGGCGATGTTATTTTCGATCGTGGTGGTGAAGAGGAACGAATCCTGCTGCACCACGCCAACCTGCCGGCGGAGGGATTCCAAGGTCACGTCGCGCACGTCCTGCCCATCGATGGTGACGCGGCCCGATGTGACGTCATAAAAGCGCGGAATGAGATGAGCGATCGTCGATTTGCCGCTACCGGGCGCCCCGACAATGCCGATGGTTTCGCCGGCCCGGCCCTCGAAGGTAATACCCCTAAGGGTCGGGTGGGTCGCACCGGGATAGGTGAAATTCACGTTCTCGAAACGCAGCGTTCCCTCGCCCAGCTGCAACGGCACCGCCCCGGGCTTGTCCTCGATGTCGATGGCCTGATCGATAAAGGCATAAAAGCGCTGTCCGCAGGTATCGGCGCGGGCAAAGGAATTGACCATCAGACCCAGCTGGCGCACCGGCATTTGCAGGATGGTCATGAAGGTCAGAAAGCTCGCCAGCGTCCCGACGCTCATTTCCCCAGCGATCACCTTATTGCCCCCGAACCAGAGCACGAGCCCCATGGCAGCAAAGAACGAAAAGGTCATCATCGACGTGTTCTTGACGCGGATCAGCACGCGATCATGCGCCAGTTCCAACGCCGCCTTCGACGCCTTGTCGAACTTGGCAAGCTCGAACAGCTGGCCCGAAAAGGCGCGCACGACGCGGATACCGCCGAGATTTTCTTCCATCACCCGCGTCATAATCGAAAGCCGCTCCTGCAAGACGACCCAGGTCGCGCGCAGCATCAGCTGCGCCACCGAGGAACGCCAGGCAACGAAGGGCACGAAGCTCAGGGCCAGGAGCCCCAGCACGACATCGGTCGTCAGCAGCATATAGGCGCCAACCCCGATCAGTACCGTAAGCAGGATCGTGCGCACGAAGCCGGTCGAAAAGAACATCCGTACGCCATCGAGATCGAGCAACCCGAGGGTGATCAGGTCGCCCGAATGCACGCGGTCATGGTAGGAATAGGAGAGCTTTTGCACCTTGTCGTAAAAGGCGAGGCGCAGCTCGTAGCCCACATGGTGGCCGACCGATTCCGAATAATAGTTCTGAACCAGGGTAAAGAGCCCGCGCGCCACCGAAACCAGCAGCAGCGTCGCGGCGCTCCACATCAGCGCCTGCTGTGCACCCTCTGCCGCCGTGCTCAACACGTTCTGCGCCTGATCGACCGCATGGCCGAGCAGGCGCGGAATCATCAATTGCAGCACCGAGGCGATGATCGTTGCACCAATGGCCAGACTCGCCTGCCAATAGTGCCGCAGGGAGAAGAACGTGATGCGCAACAACGGGCTTCGGCCTTTGCCGGCATATACGGCAGCCAAGTGAGCCCGAGCATCGCCGCGTGAACGCGCGCGGCCAGCCTTGAGGGTAGGCAAGGGATTATCCAGACTTTAAAAAGTGAGGCCCGAGGGGGAGGCGGGGATCCGTCGACCGGGATCGGGCAAATCAATGCCTGCCTATAAAAGTCGCATTATGCGTACCATTCAAGGTGCAAATTGCGCAATTTTTGCAACTTTTCGGCGTCCCGCTGCGCGAGTGAAAGGCTCCAGTGGAGCCTTTCAAGCCGAAAAGGCCATGAGAGCTATGCTCGAATGGCATGCTCAATTGGTGGAGCGTGAGGCATCCCCACCTAGCCTCCCCTTGAAAGGGGAGGAACATATCGAGTTTGTCGCGCTACCAGTGAGCCACCGGCAGATCCCTCCCCCTATCAGGGGGAGGCTAGGTGGGGTTACTGCTGCCCCCTACTCCAGCCGAACCAGCAAATCCTTCGCGTCGATCTGATCGCCCGGACGAATGAGCAGCTCCGCTACCACGCCATCGACCTCGGCATGGATCGCCGTTTCCATCTTCATGGCCTCGATCGAGCACAAGACATCGCCGGCCTCGACCTTCTGGCCTTCTTTGACGGCAAGCGTCGAGATGACGCCCGGCATTGGCGCACCGACCTGCTTGGGGTCGCCCACAACGGCCTTGGCGCGAACTTTCACCTCGCCGGCCTTCAAGCGATCCGGCACAACGATAGTGCGCGGCTGGCCGTTCAGATCAAAGAAAACGCGAACCTCACCCTTTTCATTGGTCGGGGCGCGGCCGAGATAATTGACCACCAGCGTCTTGCCCTTCTCGATATCGACAAGCAGTTCGTCGCCTTCTTCGAGGCCGTAGAAATAGACCGGCGTCGGCAGCGCCTCGGTCGGCCCATAGCGATCCTGGGTCTTTTCGAAATCCGAATAGACCTTTGGGTACATCAGATACGAAGCGAGCCGGAAATCATCGACCGGCACACCGACCTCGTCCGAAATCTTCTTGCGCTCGGCTTCGAGATCGACGTCCTTGAGGTAAGAACCCGGACGTTCCGTCAGCGGCGTCTTGCCCTTGAGCACCTTCTTTTGCAGCGACTGCGGGAAGCCCCCCGGAGGCTGGCCGAGATCGCCGGCAAAAAAGCCCACTACCGAATCGGGGAAGGCAATGTCCTTGTCCGGATTTTCGACATCGCTGCGGGTAATCCCGGCCGAAACCATGGCCAGCGCCATATCTCCCACGACCTTGGAGCTTGGCGTCACCTTGACGATATCGCCGAACATCTTGTTGACGTCGGCATAGGTCTGCGCGACCTCGTGCCAGCGGGTTTCAAGACCCAGCGAACGCGCCTGCTCCTTGAGATTGGTGAACTGGCCACCCGGCATTTCGTGGAGATAAACCTCCGAAGCGCCGCCCTTGAGGTCGCTCTCGAAAGCCCGGTACTGGGTGCGCACGGCCTCCCAATAGAACGAGATCTGGCGGATCGCCTTGGGATCGAGCGCGGGGTCGCGATCGCTGCCTTCAAGCGCCGCAACCAGCGACCCCAGCGTCGGCTGGCTGGTGGTCGAGGACAGCGCATCCATCGCCGCGTCGACTGCATCGACGCCCGCTTCCACCGCCGCCAGCACCGTCGCCGCCGAAGCGCCCGAGGTGTCGTGGGTATGGAGATGGATCGGCAGGTCGGTCTCGTTACGCAGCGTCGAAATCAGTTTTTTGGCCGCGGCAGGCTTCAACAGGCCGGCCATGTCCTTGATCCCAAGCACATGGACGCCGGCAGCTTCCAGTTCCTTCGCGAGACCAACATAGTATTTCAGGTCGTACTTGGAGCGATCAGGATCAAAGAGATCGCCGGTATAGCAGATGGCGCCCTCCGCCACCTTGCCTTCGGCCGCCACCGCGTCGATCGAGACGCGCATGTTCTCGACCCAGTTGAGGCAATCGAAAATGCGGAAAATATCGACGCCGCCCCTGGCTGCCTGCTTGACGAAAAACTTTACGACATTGTCGGGATAGTTTGTGTAGCCGACGCCATTGGAGCCACGCAGCAGCATTTGGGTCAGAATATTGGGCGCGCCTTCGCGCACCTTGGCCAGCCGCTCCCACGGATCCTCGTTGAGGAAGCGCATGGACACGTCAAAGGTCGCGCCGCCCCAGCATTCAAGCGAAAAGAGGTTCGGCAGGCCACGCGAATAGGCCTGGGCAATGCGGGTAATGTCGAACGAGCGCATGCGCGTCGCGAGCAGCGACTGATGCGCATCGCGCATGGTCGTGTCAGTGAACAGAACCTTGCCCTGCCGCTTCATCCATTTGGCGAGGCCAACCGGCCCATCGCGGTCCAGCACCTGCCGGCTGCCCTCGATGACGATCAGCGGCTCGAATTCGGGCACGAAAGGCGCCGCGGCGGCAGCAGGCGGCTTCGGCCGGTCGCGGACTTCCGGATGCCCGTTGACGGTCACGTCCGCGATGTAGCTCAGGAGCTTGGTCGCGCGATCGCGACGGGGCTTGAAATTGAACAGTTCCGGCGTCGTGTCGATGAAGCGCGTCGTATAGCGGTTTTCGACGAAATCAGGATGCGTGATGATGTTTTCAAGGAACGCGAGATTGGTCGCGACGCCGCGAATACGGAACTCGCGCAGCGCGCGATGCATGCGGGCAATCGCCTCCTCGGCACTCGGCGCCCAACAGGTGACTTTTTCGAGGAGCGGATCGTAGTAGCGGGTGATCACTGCGCCCGAATAGGCCGTGCCGCCATCGAGGCGCACGCCAAAGCCGGTCGCACCGCGATAGGCAGTAATGCGGCCATAGTCGGGAATGAAATTCTGTTCCGGGTCTTCCGTCGTGACCCGGCACTGAATGGCATTGCCGTTGAGCTTGATATCTTCCTGCAGCGGCACACCCGATTCCGGCGTGCCGATGACGGCGCCATCGAGCAGGTGAATCTGGGCTTTGACGATATCGATCCCCGTCACCTCTTCGGTGACGGTATGCTCGACCTGGATGCGCGGGTTCACTTCGATGAAGTAGAACTTGTCGGTATCGGCATCCATCAGGAATTCAACGGTACCGGCGCCGCGATATCTAGCAGCATTGCCCAGCCGCACCGCAGCATCGGTCAGTTCGGTCCGCACAGCGTCTGACAGGTAGGGCGCGGGCGCGCGCTCGACCACCTTCTGGTTGCGGCGCTGCACCGAGCAATCGCGCTCATAAAGATGCACGAGATTGCCGTGATCGTCGCCGATCAGCTGCACTTCGACGTGGCGGGCGCGCTCGATCAGCTTTTCGAGATACATCTCGTCCTTGCCGAACGCGGCCTTCGCTTCGCGTTTGCCCTCGGACACTTCCGAAAGCAGCGTCTTTTCGTCCATGATGCGGCGCATGCCCCGGCCACCGCCGCCCCAGGAGGCTTTGAGCATCAGCGGATAGCCGATTTCGGCCGCGAGCTTCTTGATTTGCTCGGGATCATCGGGCAGCGCCTCGGTTGCCGGCACCACCGGCACCTTGGAGGCAATCGCCATATTGCGCGCAGCAACCTTGTTGCCGAGATCGCGCATGGTCTGGGCGCGCGGGCCGATGAAGATCAGGCCGGCATCGTCGCAGGCATCGACGAATTCCGGGCTTTCCGAGAGGAGGCCATAACCGGGATGAATCGCATCCGCGCCGGAAATCCGGGCGATGCGGATATATTCTTCGATTTGCAGATAGGCCTCGACCGGGCCCTTGCCCTTGCCGATAAGATAGGCCTCGTCGGCCTTGAAACGGTGCAGCGCCAATTTGTCTTCTTCGGCATAGACCGCAACGGTCTTGAGCCCGAGTTCGTTGGCGGCGCGAAACACGCGGATGGCGATTTCGCTACGATTGGCGACGAGGATTTTCTTGATTGGCATCGATTTAAATTCCGAGCAGGAGAGGTTGAGGACCCGCTTGCCCGGGTCCGGCTCAGCTTGTGTCGGTAGCTCGGATGGCGGGCCATCCAAGCCGCCAGTGTCGTTATGTCAGCTTCTCGAAAGAATGCCGGCGAGGTGGCTCATGTCATAGCCAGCTTCCGCTGCCTGCGAGATGACTTCCGACGCATCCATTTCACCGGCCTGGCTCAGCGCCCAAAGGGTCGTCGAACGCGTACCGGAACGGCAGAAGCAGAATACAGGGCCGTCGCTCCCCTCGATGACGGCCTTGGTCTTCTCGACGAGATCGGCATTGACGCCCTCTCGTCCCAGCGGAATGGCATGATAGGCAAGCCCGGCGGCCTTGGCCGCTGCCTCGATCTCCTCGCCCGCCGGCTGGTCGGGTGATTCACCGTCGGGACGGTTGTTGACGATGGCAACGAAACCCAGGGATTTGAGCGTGGCGATATCTTCGGGGCTGATCTGCCCGGAAACACTGACGTGATCGTTGATCCGCTTCAAGTCCAAGTCGCTACTCCCCAAATCCGCCCATTGGCTTCCCGCCCTCTTATATCCACCCGGTGGCAGGCCATGCAACTGTCGGTTAGTCGAAGAGTACTCTTAGTTACGCTCAGGCCGCATTGGCGACCGAAAGGCGCTTGAGTGGCGCCGGCCGTCCGAGGAGATATCCCTGGAACGCCGTGCACCCGGCCCGGCGCAACATGTCGAGCTGCGCTTCGGTCTCGACACCCTCGGCAATGACATCGACTTTCAGCGAACGCGCAATATCGCAGATCGCCTCGACGATCATGGCATCGATGCGGTTATCGCCAAGATTGGCGATATAGGTCCGGTCGATCTTGATGATGTCGAAGGCAAAGCCGCGCAGATATTGGAGGCTCGCATGCCCTGCCCCGAAATCGTCGATGGCGACTTTTAGCCCCAAGGCGCGGATGGCATCGAGATTGGCCTGTTCGACGGCCCCGGCCACCATAGGCACCGTTTCGGTGACTTCGATGATCAGCAGGCCGGGATCGACACCCATGTCCGCAACGACCTGACCCAGCTGTTTGGCGAAATCGGCGCGACGCAATTGGGCCGGCGAAACATTGACCGCAACGGGCGTCCCGAGCGCCTCAACGTCGGCACAAGCGCGGCGCAGGACCCAATCGCCAAGCTTGTCGATCAGGTCGCTCTCCTCGGCAATGGCGATGAACTGCGCCGGCGGGATCATGCCGCGTACCGTATGCCGCCAGCGCAGCAGCGCTTCATGCGAGCGCACCCGCATATCGGCGCCAAAGACCGGCTGATAGTGCAGTTCAAGCTCGTCCATCAACAACGCGGCGCGCAATTCGCGCTCGATAAAGCGGCGATGGCGCTCATCGCCCAGCATATCGGGATCGAAAGCCACCACCTGCCGGCGCCCGGCTTTCTTGCCCTTGTAGAGCGCGAGATCGGCCTTGGCGATCAGATCGTCGACATCGGTCGCATCGGCCGGCGCCAACGCCATGCCGATCGTTGCTGAAAGCCGGGTCGGCCGCCCGGCCAGATTGACCGGCTGATCGAGCCGGCGCAGCAGTTCTTCGCCCAGCCGCCGCAACGCGCCGCGATTGTCGCAATCGGGAATGGCGATGCCGAATTCATCGCCCCCAAGCCGCCCGACAACCGCGCCCGGCATCACCGCGGCAATCGTCTTGGCCAAATGCGTCAGCGCCGCATCGCCCGCCGCGTGTCCCGCCCCATCGTTGAGGACCTTCAAATTGTCCATATCGAGCAAGAGGTAACCCAGCGACTTATCCGAGCCATGGTGCACATCGTTGCGCAGCGCCTCCATGAAATAGGAACGCGTGAAAACCCCGGTCAGCGCATCGCGATGCACCGAAGCCATGACGGCGCGGGTGGCCCGGGCGGACTGGAGCAGATCGCGGCGGATCATGCGATAACCCGCATAAAGCGCCGCCAGCCCCATACCGCCAAGCGCGATGGCAATGATGACGATCGAGAGATCGAGGCGCCCCTGCGCCCCCGCCACCAGCGCGGCCGAAACAGCGCCAACAAGGCTCATGGAAACGAGAAAGGCGATGGCGCGATAGCTCGACAGGATACGCACGAACTGATCGACCTGTCGGAGATCGCGATCCCCGGCGCTGCTTCTGCTTAGGGCACGGCCCGGCCGGGAAATACCGCGAGCAAGCATCGACTGGCTCCGCTCTTTTAACAAAAGATTCATAAATAGTTCAGGGGCTTAAAGGCGCATTTAGGCGGCACCTTACGTCACGCGGCGCCGCCCCGGATGACGGTTCGATGACAAATCATCACCGCCCGAACTTATGGTATATGGCGCGTAAAGCCTTTTACGGCACCGCCCCGACCCAAGCCCCCCAGAGGTCGCGGCGAGCGGCAACGAACCGCTCTGCGACGCCCTCGACCGTTGCACCGGGCTCGTTGAGTTGCCCGAGCAAAACGTTCATTTCCGCGATCGGCAGCGTGGCGCGCTGGAAATAGGAGGCGACAGTGGGTGCTTCGGCAAAGACCCATTCGGCCAGCGCAATCACCACCGTTTCGGCCGGAAAGGCAGAAGGTTTCGGCGCGGCGCAGGAGAGCCGCGCCAGGCACTTCATCGCTTCTTCGTCATAAGCACCCATGTCGAGCGCCCGGAACTCGAGCTGCGCCAACACCGCATTGGGCTGCCAATAGTAGAGGATGAAATTTTCGCGCCGGCTCACCGCCTCGGCAATCAAGGCATCCATTTCAAAACGGTTGGCCGGCTCGACCAGTTGCACGAGATCGCCAAGACCATAGGCCGCGATGAGATTGCGATTGATCACGGAACAGGCCCAGTCCGCCGGGCAGGAAATGAAACGGACCGGCATTTCGCTGGTTTGTGTCGAGAGCAGCGCTTGCAGGGCCGCGGCGCTTGGCGGGCCGCCAAAAGCGCCTTCCATATAGGAGGGGATAAACCAGCCCTCCATGGTCGCTTCGGCAAAGCTCGGAGCAACGCTGCGCACCATCTGCGTTTCGATCGCGCCGTTCCACACATCGGCGATACGCGTCACCCACATTTCGGGTGCTACGGCCGGTTGGCCCGTCGACCCCATGGACGACGCCGTTGCCGCCAGGTCCCCCGGCACCACCCGCGCCTCGCAGCCAAATTCGGCATTGAGGATCCGGGCATGAATATCGGCAAGCAGCGCCGCCGAGGGCCAGGTCATGCGCGCAATCGTCATCGGCTGAGTGCCGCAGGGTGGTGGCTGCGCCCCGGGCGTCGCGGCGATCTCGCCTGCCGGGGCAACCCGGGCCGCAGCCTCGCCGCCCTGCGGGCGATCCTGCGCATTGTCGAGCACGGTGATCTGCGCCATGGCGGGCCCCACCAGAAAGGCCAGCATCAGGCCCGCAATGACAGGGTGCCGAAATCGCATGCGCATCCTCATTCCACCGCGCTCAGTCTATGCGCAATCGCCTTGCCTTAAGCAACCGCGAGCGTTCACCATTTTGCCAAACACCCCCGGTGACTCGCTACACGAAAATGTGCAACAGTCGCCACCAGCGGGGCGCGTGAGGCGCCCCCGGCATTCGTTGAGCGCTGTAAGGAGGAGGCTGGCAAGGCCACCCGGCGCGCAACGTCAACAGAGGGACGTCCATTGTTCAAGAAAACCCTGACCCTGGCGGTCGCAGCCACCGCTCTGTCCATCGCCGCTCCGGCTTTGGCCCAGGACACCGGCGCCACCATCGGCTTCATCGGCGGCTTCACCGGCCCGATTGAATCGCTTACCCCGCCGATCTTCGGCGGCGCTGAACTCGTCGTAAAACAGATCAACGAGCAGGGCGGCATCCTGGGCGGCGAGCTCAAGCTCATCTCCGCCGACGGCGCCTGCGACGCAACGGCCGCTGCCGCCGCTGCCGACAAGCTGATCAACACCGACAACGTCACCGGCATCGTCGGCGCGCTCTGCACCGGTGAAACCATCGGCGCCTTCAACGGCTCGGGTCTGTCGGGTGGCGTCGTGTTCATCTCGCCGGCGTCTTCCGCTCCGGCCCTGACCACGCTCGAAGACAATGACCTTGTCTATCGCACCACCCCGTCCGACGCGCTCCAGGGCGTGAAGCTGGCTGATCTGCTGCTCGCCAAGGGCGTCAACGACATCGCCATCACCTATGTGAACAACGACTACGGCAAGGGCTTTGCCGATGCTCTTGCGGCTGCCTATACCGCCGGCGGCGGCACGGTTGCTGCCAATCTCGCTCACGAAGAAGGCAAGGCCGACTACCGCGCCGAGCTCGGCAACCTTGTTGCCTCGCAGAACCTCGTGATCCTCGCCTATGCCAACGCTTCGGGTAACACCGTGCTGCGTCAGGCCGTCGAGTCCGGCAACTTCACCACCTATGTGGGCGGTGACGGCATGGTCGGCGACGACCTGCTCAACGGCATCGACGCTGCTGCCGTCGAAGGCCTGATCGCCACCCGCGCCGGCGCCCCGACCGGCGAAGCCGTTGACATCTACAACGCCTTCACCGGTGACAACTTCACCGCCAACGCCACCTACGCCCCGCAGGCCTATGACGCCGCTTTCCTCCTGGCTCTCGCCATCGAGAAGAACGGTTCGGCCAGCCGCGAAGGTCTCTCCGCCGCTCTGCGCGACGTTTCCTCCGCTCCGGGCGAAAAGATTCTGCCCGGCGAATGGAAGAAGGCTGTCGAGCTGATCAAGGCCGGCACCGACATCGACTATGAAGGCGCCGGTGGCCCGCTCGACTTCGACGCCGCTGGCGACGTGGACGGCATCATCGTCGAACTCGCCGTCGAAGGCGGCAAGTTCGTCGAAAAGGGCGCGATCCAGTAACTTGGCGCCATAGAATATCGAACGAACCTATGACGAGGCCCGGGAGCGATCCCGGGCCTTTCTCTTGGAGGTCCAAGCATGACCGACGACCCGACGCTACGCTTTTACGCTGACAATGCCGCCACCTATGCCGAACACGTCACGACACCCACCGGCCCACGGCTGAGCGCGTTCCTGGCGCGCGTCCCGGCAGGCGGCAAAATCCTCGAACTGGGCTGCGGCAATGGCCGGGACGCAGCGCACATGCTCTCCCTCGGCTTTGATGTCGAGGCCACCGACGGCACGCCCGAACTGGCCGCGGAGGCCGAAAGGCGCATAGGACGACCGGTCCGCATCCTGCGCTTCGAACAGCTCGATGCCGACGCCGCCTATGACGGCATCTGGGCCTGTGCCAGCCTGCTGCACGCCCCTGCCGCCGATCTCGTTGACATTCTCGGCCGCATCCATCGCGCCCTGCGCCCCGGCGGCGTCTTCACCGCCAGCTTCAAGGCCGGCAGTGGCGAAGGGCATGACGGCCTTGGTCGTTATTTCAACTATCCCAGCGCCGAGCGTCTCCGGGCCGATTACGCGGCTGCAGGCTGGGCCGATATTGTACTCGAAACGCAAATGGGCACCGGCTATGACGCACAACCCACGGCTTGGCTCTGGGTCACGGCGCGGCGTTCACCCTAAAGGCTATTGCGAGAGCGTCTCCACCGCGATTTCAGGCCCATCGGTCCGCACCGTCACCGCAAGATGCTGCGCCTGGGTGACATCGAGCACCTTGCTCGGCCGATAGGCGCAGATGGCGACCCCGCCGGCAAAGCGCAGGCTATCGTAGACAATGCCATCTTCGCCCGCCGCCCGCTGGCGCTCCCCAAAAGCCTGGCTCGCCGCATAATCCTGCCGATCATAGAGCGCCGGCTCATCAGCCCCGCAAAGATCGACAAAGGCGCCTGCAAGCCGGGCGACATAGACCCGGAAGCATCGGGTGGCGCCAGATTGCCGTCGGGCAAAAGCCTCGCGCCGGAGGTGATGGGCCACTTCGGCAAGACTAGCCTCGATCCTGTCCGCCGCATACCAGGCGCCTAGATCCGCTCCCGAAAAGCGCCCGCCACCCGGCGCAGCATGAAGGAACGCCGCCATGACGATGGAGGAATTGGCCCGGCCGAACACCCATTCGCTTTGCGGCAATCGGGCAAGGCGTTCGGCAACCAGCCGGTCATTGGTCCAACCGGCCAGCTCCATCACCGCATCGAGGTCGGCCGCCCGCGAAACCGTATCGAAAAGCCCGATGGGCGGAAATTGCGACGGGATCAGTCGATAACTCGGCTGCGGCGCTGGCGCGCGGCGCGACTCTAGCGCCACACGATATCTCCCGCCGTCGTCGCCGGAAAATCCACGTCGAGCCCATTGGGCGGCATATAGACCCCGCCCCGCGCCGCATCGAGAAAGCGCCGGACCTGCAAGATGCCGTCAAGCGAACCCGAGACAATGAAGCTCAGCGGCGTCTGCCCGCCAAAGAGCGGCGCATCATGCGGCCCCTTGAGCCAGCCAAGCTGTTCCTGCGCATCGGCAAACAGCACGCCCAGCGCCTGATGCACCCCGAAAACAGCCGAAAGCCGCATCAGAGCATCGACATCGAGCGTTACCTCGCCCTGTTCGCGCGCCAATTTCATCCAGTTCTGATAGGTCGAGCGGCTCGGATAGCCCAGCACCAGCCGGCGCTGCTCTTCATTGAGCCCCCAAAGATCGGCGATGGCTGCAAAAGTGCGCAGCGCCGGCGCGCTCAACCGCCGCCTATTGCCCGGCTCGAACCGTTCAACACCGAGAACCTGCGCCTGACCAGCAAATCCCGCCTGCGGCGCTTCACCAAAGCCAAACATGGACATCTCAATCTCCTTCGGGATCAAGATTGTCCATATTTAGACATTTGTCAAGTTTTAGACAAATCAGCTTTCGCGTTTGACCACTTCGGGGATAAGACCCCGCGGCGCAAATCGCAGCGCAATGGTGATGACGAGACCGAGCACGAAGACGCGCATCTGCGCCGAACGC
The DNA here is from genome assembly GCF_001427875.1 of Devosia sp. Root685. Taxonomy (GTDB): domain Bacteria; phylum Pseudomonadota; class Alphaproteobacteria; order Rhizobiales; family Devosiaceae; genus Devosia. The sequence goes on from NZ_LMHK01000004.1 coordinate 48,739, forward strand.
GCCTCGATTTCCGGGATCGCGCCCCAGCCGAATTGCGTCGACCAGGTGCTGACAAATTCGAACACCGCTTTGGAGAGCGGCTCGGACACCACCCAGATCAGCCAGAGCAGCACCGCGCCGAACAGCGCACCCCAATTATTGCCCGCGCCCCCCACGATCACCATGACCCAGATGAGGAAGGTGTGGTTGATCGGCTGATAGCTCGAGGGATCGAAAATCTGCACGAAGCTGACCAGCATAGCGCCGCCAATGCCCATCAGCACCGAGCCGAAGACAAAGATCTCCAGCTGGCGGGCGGTAACGTTCTTGCCCATGGATGTCGCGGCAATGTGGTTGTCGCGGATAGCCCGCATCATGCGGCCCCAGGGCCCGGCATAGGCGCGCGAAATCAGCCACAGCACGACGCCAAGGACGACGAGGGCGAGCAGCAGATAAAGCGCGCGCGCCGTCAGCAGGGATTCCGAGATGCTCGTGCCACCGGCCTGCAATTGCTGCGGCAGGGGCGTCGGCCACGGGATCGGCGAGACGGTCAGCGTGCCGCGCGTCAGCCAGTCCATATTCTTGATCAGCGCGCGGATGATTTCGGAAATGCCGATCGTGGCAATGGCGAGATAGTCGGTCCGGAGGCCCAGACAGATTTTGCCGACGACATAGGCGATACCAGCCGCCAGAACGCCGCCAAAGATCCAGCCCAGGATCGGGTGGCCGCCAAGGCCGCCAACCCAGCCACCACCGGCCGCCGATTCGATATAGGCCGCGGCCGGATCGAGCTGGCTACGATAAAGCACATAGGCGACGAACCAGGCGAGGACGGTCAACGCCGCCTTCCACTTGCCGGTAATCCCGATACGATCGGCCTTGCGTGCGCCCAGAACCAACAGCGCGCCGATGGCAAAGGCGAACAGCGCCTTGCCCAGCATGGCCGGGCCTTCGCCACCCCAGAAGACGGGATTGACCGGATAGGAAATGAAGGTGACGGCCGCGCCGCCGACCATCAAAAAGCCCATGATGCCGAAATTGAACAGCCCGCCATAGCCCCATTGGATATTGAGGCCGAGCGCGATCAGCGCATAGGCGGCGGCTTCAACGAGGCGCGACGAGGTGAAAGGCGCGCCCATCACCCAGCCCATGAGCAGGATCAGAACGAACAGGCCGCCGAAAAGCGTCAGGGAACGCTGGATCATGACGAGGCTCCCTTGAAGATACCGGTCGGTCGCACGAGCAGCGTCACGACAAGAATGAGGAAGGCGACGGTGAGCTTATATTCGGTCGGCACCAGCGCCAGCGTCGCCGGCAATTGCATCCAATCCGGCAGGATCGCATTGAGTGGCCTGAGCAGCATGGTCCAGTTGAACACAGCCAGCGTTTCGGCAAAGCCAATAAGAAGGCCCCCGGCAATGGCGCCATAGGCCTGGCCCAGTCCGCCGACGATGGCGGCCGCAAAGATCGGCAGGATGATGTTGAACGCGAGGTCCGGCTTCAGCGTCACGTCGAGTGCCAGCATGGTCCCAGCCATGCAGGCAAGTGCCCCAGCAATGACCCAGGTCACGCGCACGACGAGCGCGGTATTGATCCCCGAAACCTGCGCCAGATCGGCATTGTCGGCCATGGCGCGCATGGCCTTGCCGAGCCGCGAACGGGTCAGGAAGAAGTGCAGCGCCAAGACCGAAACGAAGGTGACAAGGATCATCAGCACCTGCGGCTCGGTAATGACCAGCGGCCTTGTGGAGCCGATCCCGGTCATGTCGAAGCGGAACACTTCCTTGGGCTCATGCTCGAAGAACGAATAGGAACCGGCGCCGAAAAACAGGCGAATGAGACCCTGGATCATCAGCGTCACGCCAATGGAAGCGATCAAGAGCGTCACCGGCTTAGCGCCACGCTTGCGGAGCGGGGCATAAAACCCCTTGTCGATCCCGAGCGCCAGAATGGCCGCCAGTACCATGGCGATGGGCAGAACGACGAAACCGGTCGGGATCGGGGTGACGATGCCCCAGGCCGCAAAGGCGGAAGCGAGAAGAAACGCGATAAATGCCCCGCCCGTCATTAGCTCCGAGTGAGCAAAATGCGCGAAGCGCAAAATACCGAAAATCAGCGTGATGCCGATGGCGCCCAGCGCATAAATGCAGCCGAGCACGAGACCGGAAATGATCACCTGATTGGTGAAGAAAATGAGTTCGGTCACGGCTTAGCCCCCGAGGAAAGACTTGGCGACGTCCGGGTCGGCGATCAGCTCCGCCCCGGTGCCGGTGAAGCGGTTCTGCCCGCTGGCAAGCACGAAACCCTTGGAGGCAAAGGCCAGGGCCTGCCGTGCATTCTGCTCGACCATGAGAATGCCGACGCCTTCCTTGTTGACGCGTTGGATGGTCTCAAAGATTTCGATGACATAGCGCGGCGAAAGACCGGCCGACGGCTCGTCCAACATAAGAAGCGTCGGCTTGCTCATCAGCGCGCGGCCCATGGCCACCATCTGCCGCTGACCGCCCGAAAGCTCGCCCGCCGGCTGCCGGCGCTTTTCCGCAAGCACCGGGAACATCTCGTAGACCCATTCCATGGTGCTGGAAAAATCGTCGGTACGGGTGAACGCGCCCATTTCGAGGTTTTCCTCGACCGACATCGAGGTAAAGACGTTCTTTTCCTGTGGCACAAAGCTCAGCCCCTTAGGCACGAGCTTGTCGGGCAGCGAATTGGCGACATTCTCGCCGCCGAATTCAATCGTGCCGCCGGTGACTTTCAGAAGGCCAAAAATGGCCTTCAGCGTCGTCGATTTTCCAGCACCATTAGGGCCGACAATAACGCCGATATCCGTCTTCTCGATAGCGATGTTGACGCCATTGAGGATCGGCGCGCCACCATAGCCACCGACCACATGCTTGAGTTCAATCAGGGGCATTAAGCAACCACCTCGGCAGGCGAGCCGAAATAGGCTTCGACGATTTGCGGATTGGCGCGGATTTCGGCCATCGGGCCTTCGGCGATCTTTTCGCCTTGCGCCATGACGATGACGGGATCGCAGAGCCGGCCGATCAGGTCCATGTCATGCTCGATGACAAAGAACGTATAGCCAAGCTCGCGATTCATGCGCTCAATGTTCGAGGCTAGATCATTGAGAAGGCTCTTGTTCACGCCGGCGGCCACCTCATCGAGCAGCACGACCTTGGCATCGACCATCATGGTGCGGCCGAGTTCAAGCAGCTTCTTCTGCCCACCGGAGAGGTTCCCCGCCAACTCGTTGCGCACATGGCCCAGTTTCAAGAAGTCGATGACATCGAGCGCCTTCTTGCGCACCTCGGTCTCGCGGCTTTTGACGAGCCCCGGCCGGAACCACGTCGAAACCAGATGTTCGCCCGGCTGGTCGCCCGGGACCATCATCAGGTTTTCGAGCGCCGTCATCTGGCTGAATTCGTGCGCGATCTGAAAGGTGCGCAACATGCCGATGCGGAAAAGCTGATAGGGCTTCATACCAGTGACATCGGCGCCATCGAAGATGACCTGGCCGCTATCGGGCGTGATATTGCCCGCGACCATGTTGAACAGGGTCGACTTGCCAGCCCCATTGGGCCCGATGAGCCCGGTGATCGATCCGCGCTGGACCGAGAGCGAGCAATTGTTGACGGCCAACAGGCCGCCAAATCTTTTAGAGACGTTGCGAACGTCTATAACCAAATCGGTGGTCACTAACCGCCCCGAATTTCCTGAATGCCATGCCGCCCGGTTAATCCAGGCAATTTTGGGGCATCTGCTCACAAGCAGGGGATGTGGTCAACTTCACCGCGTGTCCTATCAGGACAAAATCGCGCCAGTGGCGCGATTTTAGCGGCGAAGGCCATGAGAGCTGCGCTCGAATGGCTGGGCGCAGAGGCTTAGACGGCCGCGAGAACGGCGTCGGCCGTCGAGCGGTTATTGGCCAGCGGCACATCATAAAGCGTCGCCAACCGCGTCAGCGCCTTCACATCGACATCATGGGGCTGGGCGGAAAGCGGATCGATGAAAAAGATCAGCACATCAAGCCGGCCTTCGCAGATCATCGCCCCAAGCTGTTGGTCGCCACCCAAAGGCCCGCTTTTGAGCAGCGCCACGTCAAGCCCTGTCGCCGCCATGATCCGGCTGCCGGTCGTTCCCGTGCCCCAGAGCTCGTGCAGGACCAGCTTATGCCGATGCCGTTCGGCCCAGGCACAAAGGTCATCCTTCTTGTCGTCATGCGCCACAAGCCCGATGCGCGCCATGCGTGTCTCCTTAAATCGAAAAGCCGGGCCCAGGGCCCGGCTCAAAACTATCAGAACTCGTCCCAATCCTGCGCCAGGGCTGTATTGCCATGGCTCCTCGGCAAGGGCTTTGCCGCCGGTTTCGGCATGGCCTTGGGCCGAGTTGCCGAAACGGGCGCAGCAGCAGGCCGCTGATGGCCCTCGATACGGAACACATCGACGATCTTGTCGAGTTCGCTCGCCTGGGCTTCGGTCTGCTCGATGGCCGCATTGGTTTCTTCCACCAGCGCCGCATTGTGCTGGGTCATCTCGTCCATCTGCCGCACCGCCACGGTCACCTCTTCCAGGGCCGCGGACTGGGTGCGATTGGCATGGGCAATGGTGTCGATCAGCGTGGCGCTTTCCTGCGCGCCGGCCAGAATGTCGAGCAGCACTTCGGCGGCGCGCGCCACTAATTGCGTGCCGCTGCGCACTTCGGCGGCCGATGTTTCGATCAGCGCTTTCACTTCCGAAGAAGCATTGGCGGCGCTCTGCGCCAGTCGCCGCACTTCTACGGCAACGACGGCAAAACCCTTGCCCGCTTCGCCCGCCCGCGCCGCCTCCACCGAAGCGTTCAGCGCCAGAAGGTTGGTCTGGAAAGCGATGTCATCGATCAGCCCGATGATGTTGGAAATCTTGGACGATGAGGTTTCGATGGCGCCCATGGCCCCATTGGCGGCCGTTATCGCCTCCCCGCCGGTCGTCGCGCTCTCGGCCACGCTGCGCGCCTTGTCGCTGGCCGTCGCCGCGCGCCGGGCATTTTCCACCACCGCCGTCGACAGCTGCTCGATGGCCGCCGTCGTCTGTTCGATGGTTGCGGCCTGCCGGGTCGTGCGGTCGGCCAGGTCATTGGTGCCCGACAGAATCTCGCTCGTCGCCACCTTCATCTGGCGCGAGGTCTGCTGCAATTGCGCGACGATGGCGCTGAGCCGTTCGGCCACCGCATTGGTATCGTGCTTGATCTGGTCAAATTCGGGTTCGAGATCGGCCGTCACGCGTGTCGTCAGGTCGCCGCGCGCTACGTCTTGCAGGACGGCGCCCGCCGCCGATACGGCGGCTTCAATCTTGGCTTTGGCCGCATCATCGGCCTTGCGCGCATCGTCATTGAGCTTTTCGAAATAGGCCGAGACGCCGATATCGATGTCGAGCATGATTGCTTTGAGCACTGAAACCAGCGAGCCGGTCAGCACCTCGACATCCTTCATGATCTCCTTGGGGTCGCGCGGCACCAAGCGCCCAAAAGCCCCCTTGGTCGGGGCCAGGGCCGCCGTCATGTAATCCCTGATGATCCCCGTCACCAGCGTTTCGACGATGAGGCTATAGCCCCCGATATGCCAGCGCGGCTCGAGCCCGATCTGGGCGTGCCTGAGGCCGACCCGCGTGCTCGATTCGAAATAACTGGCATCGAGCTGGCCCGAAGCAATGGCGCCCCAGTGGCCGACCTGCTTGCTCTGGGCCCGGTTCATCTGTGCCTTGCCATCGAAAAAACGGGCCGCTGCCGGCACGGTGGCGATATGACCGTAGAACCGTTCGAGGGCCGGCACGAGATGGGCTTCGATCAATGGCCTTATGCGTGCCAGGCGGGCCCGGGCCTCCTCGTCGAGTTGAACGAAATCCAGCCGCGACTGCAGCAACTCGTGAGAAGATTGAGACATGACCGGCCTTTGACGCGCACAAGAGTGTGTTGGGCTTGAACCGCGGGCAAGTTCCAAATCTTGAACACGATCAACCACAGAACCCTATGGCGTTCTTGGTAAATTTCCGGTTTACCCAGTCGCGCCATGCCTACGAAAAAGGCAGCTTCATCAAGCCGCGGAACGCTCCTGCCGTGTGCTCCTTTGCTCCTGGCGAAAGACATCGACAATGCCGTCGAGCTTGTTTGCCTGGGCTTCGGTCTGCTCGATGGCCGCATTGGTTTCCTCGACCAGCGCCGCATTGTGCTGCGTCATTTCGTCCATCTGCCGCACGGCTGTCGCCACCTCATTAAGGGCGCTCGATTGCTCGCGGCTCGCCTTGGCCATGTCCCCGATCAACCCAAAGCTGTCCTCGGCCCCGCGCAGGATATCGTCGAGTTTTCGCGCCGCCTGGTCGACCAGCTGGGCGCCGGTGCGTACTTCGCCGGCGCTGGTTTCGATCAGTGCCTTGACGTCGGCCGAAGCCTGCGCCGCCGATTGCGCCAGCCGCCGGACTTCTACCGCGACCACCGCAAACCCCTTGCCCGCGTCCCCGGCCCGCGCCGCTTCGACCGAAGCGTTGAGCGCCAGGAGATTGGTCTGAAAGGCGATGTCGTCGATCAGCCCGATAATATTGGAAATCTTGCCCGAGGACGCTTCGATGGCTGCCATGGCCCCGGTCGCCTCCCCCATCACCGCGCCACCCTTGGTCGCGTCCTCGGCAAGGCTTCTTGCCTTGTCGCTGGCCGCCGCCGCCCGCTTGGCATTTTCAGCCACGGTCCCGGCCAGTTGTTCGACCGCGGCCGAGGTTTCCTCGATAGTCGCTGCCTGCCGCGTCGTGCGCTGTGACAGATCATTGGCACCGGCCAGGATTTCTGCCGTCGCAGTCTTCAACGATCCCGACGCATTGCGCAGCCCCCCGACAATGGTTTCGAGCTGGCTCAGCGACTGGTTGAACGCCTGCCGGAGCTGCTCATATTGCCCGGTAAAGCTGGTATCGATCCGACCGCCGAGATCGCCATTCGACATCCGCGCAAGGCTCTGCGTCAACAGTGCGATAATGCCCTCGGCGCGCTTGCGCTCGGAAATGTCGGTCGCGAATTTTACGACCTTCGTGACCTTGCCGGCAGCATCGAAAATCGGGTTGTAGGAGGCCTGAATCCATATCTCCTTGCCGCCTTTGCCAAAGCGCTGGAACTCGGCCGAAATATATTCGCCCGCTCCCAGCCGCTGCCAGAAGGACCGGTATTCCGCGCTCGCGGCAAAATCCTTGTCGCAGAACATGGAATGATGGCGCCCCACGATTTCCTCGAGCCGGTAGCCAAGGGTATCCAGAAAATTCTGGTTTGCCTCGATGACGGTGCCGTCCAGCGTGAAGGCGATGACCGCCTGGACACGGGAGATCGCCGCCACCTGCGCCGCATGGTCGGCCGCCACGCTCACCTGCTCGGTAATGTCGGTGGCAAACTTGATCACCTTTACCGGCTTGCCCGACTTGTCCAAGACCGGGTTGTAGCTGGCCTGGATCCAGATCTCGCGCCCGCCCTTGGCCAGCCGCCGATAGGCCGCCGATTGAAACGAACCGCGCCGCAGCTCGGCCCAGAAGTTTTTGTACTCTTCGCTTCCCGCGTAGGCGGGGTCGCAGAACATCGAATGGTGCTTGCCCACGATTTCTTCGAGGCGATACCCCATCGCGCCGAGAAAATTCTCGTTTGCCGTGATGATCTTCCCGTCGAGAGTGAATTCGATGACTGCCTGGCTACGCGATATGGCTGCGCACCTGGCCTCGAGATCGCGTATTAAAGCACCCTGCCCAAAGCCCAGCGCTCGCATGATTTTGGCCTCTTGTCCGGGGCGCCAGCCGCCTGCCGCCCTCCATACAAGGCTGCTCCCCGATGGTTACCAAAATCCTAATCGGCAAGTAAAAGACTTCCCATATTATGGAGCGGCGCCTGCAAAAAACACGCGTCATCTGTTAATATGAAAAGAAACATCAGCAAATAGAAAGACCAGATCTATGCAAAGACGCGTATTCGGGCCTGCATTGTTCATTATTAAGTTCGGAATGAAGATGAATGCGGCTTCGTTGAAGGCCCTGTCCCGGAAATGACAAGGGGCGCCACTTTGGCGCCCCTTTGCTTCGCGCTCGGCGGACATGTCGTCCGCATCGCATTTGCGATCAGAATTCGTCCCAGTCAGCCGCCAGCGCGGCATTGCCCCTAGCTTTAAGAACAGGGGCAGCCGGGCGCCGCACTTGAACCGCAGGTTCGGTCCGGGCGTCATCGACGGTAAAAATATCGACCACCCGATCAAGCTCGGCTGCCTGCGACTCGGTCTGTTCGATGGCCGCATTGGTCTGTTCCACCAGCGCCGCATTGTGCTGGGTCATCTCGTCCATCACCCGCACCGAACTGCCCACTTCTTCGATGGCCCGAGCCTGCTCCCTGCTGGCCTTGGCAATGGTCTGCATCACCTCGGCATTGCGCGCCACCGCCTCGAGCATGCTTTCAAGCTTGTTGGCCGCGGTCGAGACCAGCCGCGACCCCCCGCTCACCTCCATGGCGCTTTTCTCGATCAGTTCCTTGACCTCTGCCGAGGCCTGCGCTGCCGATTGCGCCAGGCGCCGCACTTCGACGGCGACCACCGCAAAACCCTTGCCGGCCTCACCCGCCCGCGCCGCTTCCACCGAAGCGTTGAGGGCAAGCAGGTTGGTCTGGAAGGCGATGTCGTCGATCATGCCGATAATATTGGAAATCTTGGCCGACGATTGGGTGATGCGTTCCATGGCCTCATTGGCTTCGCCCATCACCACACCGGTCGCCTCCGCCTCGCGCGACACGCTGTCGGCATCGGCCCCGGCCTTCCCGGCCAGTTCCGCATTGCTGGCGACGGTCGAAGCCAACTGCTCCATGGCGGCCGAGGTTTCTTCGATCGTCGCGGCCTGTTTGGTGGTGCGTTCGGACAGGTCATTGGCCCCCGACAGGATTTCTCCCGTTGCCGTCTTGAGGGCCCGCGAGGTCACGCGCAATTGGCCGATAACATCGCATAATTTGTCGGCGACGCCATTGGTATCGCCGCTCAATTTGGCAAAGGCGCCCTGATAGTTCCCCGCCATCCGGTGGGTCAGGTCCGCCTCGGCGAGCCGCGCGAGCACTTCCCCGGTTTCCGTCAGCCCGCGATCCACCGTCTCCACCAATTTGTTGACGCTATCGGCAAGACTGTTGAGTTCGGGATCGGCGAACTGGGCATGCACGCGCTTGGAAAAATCGCCGGCAATGGCGGCATCAACCACTTCGCCAAAGGCGGCTTGCAGGGCGACCATCATATCGGTGCGCTCCACGCGCCGTCGCTGCGAGGCGAGCCGCTCTTCCTCGGTCATTTCCGTCATCTTGAGCCCATTGGCGCGAAACACCTCGACGGACTTGGCCATGGCGCCCATTTCATTGCTGCGCGCCACATAGGGCACGACGGTGTCATAGTCGCCGCCCGAAATGGCCTCCATGACCTTGGCCAGCCGGGGCACCGGCGCCAGCAGCAGCCGCGCGACGAAAAATCCGCCAATGCCCAGAATCACCAATACGCCACCCCCAACCGCCAGCAGCAATTGCAGCAATTGCTGGATCGTGCCGTCCACCCTTGCCCGGTCGACGCCGACATAGAGGACGCCAATCGCCTTGCCGCCCTGATCGACGATCGGCTGATAGGCCGTGTAATAGGGCCGTCCGACAATGGTCGCCTCGCCGAAATAGGTTTTGCCCGACATCACCGATTCATAGGCCGGGCTGGTCTGGCCCAGGGTCGTACCGAGAATACGTTCCCCCTTTTCATCGACGATCGTCGTGGTCATGCGCACGAAATCCTGCTGCGCTTCGTCCCAGCCGAAGATCGTGGCGGATTCCCCCGTCAGCCGCACGATCGAATCGACGATGTCGTGATTGAGAAACTGGCGTGGCATGGCCCAGGCGACAAAGCCGTCGAGATCGCCGCTTTCGGCCCATTTGGCCTCGGAGCCCGGCAGGCTGCCCGAAAGGATCGTCGCCGCCGTCTTGAGATTGGCATGCTGTTGTTCGATCGCCTGCGCCCGAAGAGCCGTGCCGAGACTGGAATAGACCGCAAATGTCACGACACTGATGGACAGAATAATCGCCACCACGACCAGACAAACAATGGCCGAGGTAACTTTTACGTTGGCGATAAACCCCGAAATTCGGCTGAACATGAAATACCCCCTCAAGCGCTCGATTAAGACGAGTTTACGCCCCATAGGGGAAATACTAACAGCGCGTCCTTAACTGAATATTATTCGTGATGTTCAGAAGAAATTTCCAGGTCTTGCAAGATAGATCAAGGCTCAACAGTCCTGCTAAATGGCTGTTTTCATTTATAGTTCAGGCTGAAAGCCGACGCCTGGCGCCCACCGCCCATGAAAAAGGGGAAAGGCGCCTTTTAGCGCCTTCCCCCTATACGAGCCGTCAAAGCGTTGGAATCGCGCTTTAGAACTCGCTCCAGTCATCAGCCTTCACCGCGGCATTGCCGTGACTGAGATAGGCTTTGGCGACCGATTTGAGTTTTTGCTGAATGCCCCGTGCGCCTTGCGGTTCGGCAGGGCGTGACGCTGGGGCATTTCTGCGCTCGTCGGTCGCAAAAATATCGACGATCCCATCGAGCTTGTTGGCTTGCGCTTCGGTCTGCTCGATGGCGGCATTCATCTCTTCCACCAGCGCGGCATTGTGCTGGGTCATTTCGTCCATTTGCCGCACGGCCGCATTGACTTCTTCGATGGAAGACGCCTGTTCGCGGCTTTCCCGGGCAATGCCGT
>NZ_LMHK01000004.1:59579-402596 GCF_001427875.1 Devosia sp. Root685
ATCGCTTCGGTCGCCTGCGCCATCACCTGCCCGCCGACTTCGGCCGAATTCGTCACGTCGCCCGCCGCTGCGCTGGCTTCCTGCGCCCGCTGCGCATTCTGCAGCACGGTAGAAGCCAGTTGCTCCATCGCCGCCGACGTTTCTTCGATGGTCGCTGCCTGCTTGGTGGTGCGTTCCGAGAGATCATTGGCACCCGAGAGAATTTCTCCCGTCGCGGTCTTCAGCGTACCTGAAGTCTCGCGCAGTTCGCCGACGACGTCGGTCAGCCGATCCGCCACCGCGTTGACGTCCGACTTCAGCCGCGCAAAGGCGCCCTGATAGTCTCCTTCCATGCGATGGGTCAGATCGGTATTGGCCAGCGCCGACAGCACGACACCGGTCTCCCCGACCCCGCGATCCACAGTCTCGACCAAACCGTTCACCGACCGCGCCAGCGCATTGAGTTCGTCATCGGGGAACTCGGCCTCAACCCGCTGCGAAAAATCGCCGGCAATAGCCGCATCAACCACATGCCCGAACGAGCGCTGCAGGTCGGTCATCATCTGCTGGCGGCTTTCCTGTTCGGCAATGATCCGCGCCGCTTCCGCCTCGGTCATCTGGCTGACGCGCAGCCCGTTTTCCCGGAACACTTCCACCGCCCGCGCCATGGCGCCGATCTCGTTGCGACGGTCCACATACTGAACTTCGGTATCGAAATTACCCTCGGCAATCGCCTCCATGGTCGCGGCAAGCCGGGGTACGGGCCGCGTCATTTGCCGCGCAACGATCAGCGCAATGGCGCCCATGACGGTCAACAGCACGCCGCCGATGACCAGCATGCCCGGGATGGAAGCCCGCGCCGCGCCTTGAGCCGCCTCGATATCCGCACCGACCCAGAAGGCACCGAGGAGCGTGTTGTCGAGTTTGAGCACGGGGAAGAATTCGCCCCAATAGGTCTTGCCCAGAAGCACGACCTCGCCCTCATAGGGCAGCGATTGCGACAGGGCCGCATGGGCCGGGCTCTGCGGATCCACGGCGAACTCCACGGCCCGCTTGTCGCCTTCGCCGGCAAAGCTCGAGGTCTTGGCCAGGAACTGCCCTGTTGCCGGGTCGATCGCAAAGACCACGGCTTCGTTGCCGGTCACGCGGGTGATCGAATCAATGGTGCCATTGTCGTAAAAGCGCGGAATGGAATAGGTCTGGAAAGCGCCAACGCTATTGTCCTCGGCCCAGGTCACCACGGAACTCGCGAGACGCTTTTCGAGGATCGTCGCGGCCGTCTTGAGGTCGGTTCGCTGCTGGAGCTGGGCCTGGTGCAGGGCCTGCTGGTGCAGTCCCATATAATTACTGACCGAATAGGCGATGATCGTCACGACGATGCTGCCGAGGACCAGTCCGGAAATAGCCGTGGTCAGCTTGATGCTGCCAAGCGCGGAAAAAAGTTTCATGCATCCCCCTGAGCACCCTGCCCGGTGCCGTCGCCCCAAATCTTCCGGCGCATCCTAGAGAGCGGAGGGTTAATGCAGGGTTGCTTGTATGGTAGCGCGGACAAGAAAAAGGGCGCCAGCGGCGCCCTTTTTCCTCGAAGCCACAATGATCTAGAACTCGCTCCAGTCATCGGCCTTCACCGCGGCATTGCCGTGACTGAGATAGGCTTTGGCGACCGATTTGAGTTTTTGCTGAATGCCGCGCGCGCCGTGCGGTTCGGCAGGGCGTGACGCGGGAGCGTTTCTGCGCTCATCGGTCGCAAAGATATCGACAATCCCGTCGAGCTTGTTGGCCTGCGCTTCGGTCTGCTCGATGGCGGCATTCATCTCTTCCACCAGCGCGGCATTGTGCTGGGTCATTTCGTCCATTTGCCGCACGGCCGCATTGACTTCTTCGATGGAAGACGCCTGTTCGCGGCTTTCCCGGGCAATGCCATTCATCAATTCATTGGACGAGCGCGCCGCTTCCAGCATGGCCGCCAATTTCGCAGCCGCATCGCCAACAAGCCGTGTGCCGCCCTTCACTTCCGTCGCGCTCTGCTCGATCAGCTGCTTCACATCCGAAGAAGCGCTGGCCGCAGATTGTGCGAGACGGCGCACTTCGACGGCCACCACCGCAAAGCCCTTGCCCGCCTCGCCCGCCCGTGCTGCTTCCACCGAAGCGTTCAGAGCCAGCAGATTGGTCTGGAAAGCAATGTCGTCGATCATCCCGATGATGTTGGAGATTTTGGCCGACGATTGCGTAATCTTCTCCATGGCTTCGGTCGCCTGCGCCATCACCTGCCCGCCGACTTCGGCCGAATTCGTCACGTCGCCCGCCGCTGCGCTGGCTTCCTGCGCCCGCTGCGCATTCTGCNGCTTCGGTCGCCTGCGCCATCACCTGCCCGCCGACTTCGGCCGAATTCGTCACGTCGCCCGCCGCTGCGCTGGCTTCCTGCGCCCGCTGCGCATTCTGCAGCACGGTCGAAGCCAATTGCTCCATCGCCGCCGACGTTTCTTCGATCGTCGCTGCCTGCTTGGTGGTGCGCTCGGAGAGATCATTAGCGCCCGAGAGGATTTCCCCGGTCGCGGTTTTCAAGGTCCCCGAGGTCTCGCGCAGTTCGCCGACCACATCGGTCAGACGATCCGCCACCGCATTGACGTCCGATTTCAGCCGCGCAAAGGCGCCCTGATAGTCCCCTTCCATGCGATGGGTCAGATCGGTATTGGCCAGAGCCGAAAGCACGACGCCGGTTTCCCCGACGCCGCGATCGACGGTCTCGACCAGGCCATTGACCGACCGCGCCAGGGCATTGAGTTCGTCATCAGGGAACTCGGCTTCTACCCGGCGTGAAAAATCGCCTGCAATAGCAGCATCAACCACATGCCCGAACGAACGCTGCAATTGCTGCATCATGGCGGCACGATCCGCCTGCCCGCGAATGATGGAGGCCGCTTCCGCCTCGGTCATTTCGGCCATGCGCAGCCCATTCTGCCGGAACACTTCCACCGCCCGCGCCATGGCGCCGATTTCATCGCCGCGCGCGCCGCCCGCCACGTCCACCGAAAGGTCACCCTCGGCCAGGGTTTCCATCGTATGGGTCAGACGCGAGATCGGCCGGCTGATCGAACGGGCAAAGAAGAACCCCAGCACTGCCGCGATGGCGAGGAGCACACCACCAACCAGCAGCGTCATATTGCGCATGCTGACGACCGGGGCAAAGGCCTCATCTTCGGGCTGCACCGCCGTCACCGCCCAGGTCACATTGCCCACGCTGACCGGCTCGGCCCGCACCACCATGGGGGCGCCGCGATAGTCCGTGCTCATGCCTTCGCGCGCCTCGCCGGAAAAGGCCGCGGTCACCACATCGGAGGTCAGCGCGGTCACGAGAACGTCGTCTTCCGCGGTCTTGGGCGATTCGCTGCGCAGCAGTCCATCCTGCCCGACAACGACGACTTCGCCGCTCTTTCCCATGCCCGAAAGTTCTGACACGCGCACGCTCATCGCCACCGGCGAAATCGCCAGCACCATGACGCCGGTCTTCTCTTCCTTCTCGAACACCGGCATGGCCATAAAACTTTGCGGCGTGCCGGCCGGTCCATAGACGGAAAAATCGACAAAGGCCGCCGAACCATCGGGCAGGTCCTTGGCCGCGGCAAAGGCCTGACCGAGCCCTGAAGCAGCCAGAACCGGATCGGCAACGACATTGCCGGCAAAATCCATGTTCTTGGCGACCGAATAGACCACATCCCCCGCAGCGCTGACGAGCAGCACGTCGGAATAACCGCGCTCGACCTGCAAAGTGCGGAAGCCGGGATGGAAGCGCTTGTGCGGCGCGTCATAGGTTGCGCCCTTGGCCCCGACGCTGTCGACTGCGGCCCGGTCTGCCGGATTGGGATTTTCGGTGACATAGGCGGTCTGCAATTGCAGCGCCGCGCGTTCCTTGAGCCCCATGCGCAATTCCTCGAGCGCCCGGGTCAGGTTCTTCATCGCCGTCACGGTATCGGAGCGCTGCACGAAGAGCCTGAGATCAACCTCGGCGCTCGAGAAATAGTCGCTCACCAGCGTTCTGGCGGTCGTCAGCGCGGCCTGCATGGATTGGTTGCGCTGTTCCTCGACCGTGCCGAGCCCGATGAAATAGCTGGCAATGCCGACCCCGGCACTGACCACCAGCGCCGAACCAACCAAAGCCAGCGGCAGCTTCTGCGCGATGCGCAGTTGCGGAAATATCCTCACCCTCGTCCCCCCGAGCCTGCCCGATCTCCGGCCTTTTGGCCGGGCCGCCTCCCGGCCGGCGTAGCGCCAAGCGAGATCGGACGAATTGCGTCCTGCAATCGATACACTTTTAGGTTTAACTACTTATTACGCCCGAACCTCGCCCCAAAACGCAAAGCGCCCGCAGCCTTCCGGGCTGCGGGCGCTTCAGCAATGGGTTCTGTCGTCAGACGATCAGGTCAGCGCGCCGATCACCGCTTCGATGCGCTTTTTCATGGTCGAAACGTCGAATGGTTTGATGATGTAGTTGTTGACGCCCGCCGAAATGGCTTCCTTCACCTGCTCGGCGTCCGAACGGCCGGTCGCCATGATGAAAGGCATGGCCTGGGTGCGCGGATGCTTGCGGATCACCTTGAGCAAGGTAAGCCCGTCGATATCGTCCATGTTCCAGTCGGAAATGATCAGATCGACATTGGCGCCTTCGAGCTTGCCCAAGGCATCGCGGCCCGACTTGGCCTCGATGATATCCTTGAAGCCGAGCTGATTGAGAATGTACTTACAGATGCCACGCATGGACTGCTGGTCATCAACGATCAGGACGCTGACAGCACTGGCTTTTGGCATGGACTCTATCTACCTCTTACCGCCGGAGCCTGGGCCCCGGTATTCAAGTTCATCCTAGGGGGGAGAGGTTACAATTCTCTCAATTGCGACGGGTGGATTGCAGGCTTGGCGTTAAAGCATATCCCCCAAACTCGCCCCGGTTTCGGGCGAGGGACATGCGATAAATCAGGCCGCGGAGCGCAAACGCACCAGCGCATTGGCAAGCTTGACCGCCACCTGTTCGAGCGGCGCCTGTTCCACCACCGCGCCTTCCTCGAAGGCAACGCGCGGCATGCCATAGACAAGAGCCGAAGCCTGGCTCTGGCCCACCGTATAAGCGCCGGCCTCGCGCATCAGTTTGAGGCCCCGCGCCCCGTCGCGTCCCATGCCGGTGAGGATCGCCCCGACCGCCATATGGCCGACGGCCTTGGCCACGGATTCAAACAGCACATCGACGCTGGGCCGATGACCGCTGGTCAGCTCGTCCTGGCTCAACCGGCATTTCAGCTGCCCCGAAGTGCGCTCGACGCGCAGGTGATAATCGCCCCGCGCCACATAGGCGTGGCCGCGTTCGAGCACCATGCGATCCTCGGCTTCGACCACCTTGATGGCGCAAAGCTCGTCGAGCCGCGCCGCAAAGCGGCCGGTAAAACCGGCCGGCATATGCTGGGCGATAACCACTGGCGGGCAATCGGCCGGCATATTGGTGAGAACGGCGCGGATCGCTTCGACACCACCGGTCGATGCGCCAAGAGCAATGAGCGCGCCATCGGGCGCCGCTGCGGTTTTCACCGTCGTCTTGGGCGCTTCGATCCGCGTGGCTGACGCGCGCACGTCGGCGCGCGCCGCATCGCGAATCTTGTCGCGCAGACTCGCCCCAAAGGCATCGAGCCCGCCGGCAAATTCGGCACTGGGCTTAGCGACGAAATCGACCGCACCGAGTTCGAGCGCCAGCAGGGTTTCGCTGGCGCCCTTCTTGGTGAGGGTCGAGACCATCACCACCGGCATGGGCCTGAGGCGCATCAGCTTTTCGAGGAAATCGAGCCCGTTCATATTGGGCATTTCGATATCGAGCGTCACCACATCGGGGTCGAGAACCTTGATCTTCTCGCGCGCCTCGATCGGATCGGTTGCCGTGCCGACGACATCGATATCGCCATCGCGCGTCAACATGCGGGTGAGCACCTCGCGAATGAGGGCCGAGTCGTCGACGACCAGAACCTTGATAGTCATGCTGCTTCTCGTTTGTTCATCCGCTTGGATTGATAGATGGTCTTGCCCACGAGGCGGAAACCTTCCCCGCCCGAACCCAGATTTTCCGAGTGGCCGATATAGAGGAAGGCTTCGGGGGCAAGGAGCTTGCCGAAGCGGCCGAAGACCGCCCCTTGCGTCGGTTTGTCGAAATAGATTGCCACATTGCGGCAGAAAATCGCGTCGAACGGACCCTTCATCGGCCATTCGGCGATCAGGTTCAGCGGCTTGAACGAGACCAGCTCCCGCGCCGCCTGCGGCACCTGCACAGTGCCGTCGCTCAATTTCTGGAACGGGCGGGCCCGCTCCCCGCTCAGGCCCGAAAGCTCGTTTTCCGGGTAAATGCCGCGCGCCGCCTTGGCGATCACGGCCGTATCGATATCGGTCGCCAGAATCTTGAAATCCCAGCGCTTGAGCTCGGGAAAGGCGGCAAGCAGATCCATGCCGATCGTATAGGGCTCCTGCCCCGTCGAGCAGCCGGCCGACCAGATGCGCAGTCGCTGGCCGCGCGGGCGTTCGCTCATCAGCGCGCCGACATAGGTCTTGAGGTGATCGAAATGATGATCTTCGCGATAAAAGCGCGTGAGATTGGTGGTCAGTGCGTTGACGAAATTCTGCCCGTCGCTCGCCGAAGCGCCCTTTTCGAGGTAGTCGACATAGTCGTCGAAGCTGGACAACTCGAGCGCGCGCACGATTTTGGAAAGGCGCGACACCACCAACGTTCGCTTGGCGTCGCTGAGGGAAATGCCGGCGACCTTATAGACGCGGCTTTTGATGCGCGAAAATTCGCGCTCGCTGAGGGAAATTTCTCCCTGTTCCATGAAACCTTCCCCGACTACCAAGCCCTTGTCACGCAACGGCAAGTTACCGTTCCGCCAGCATGATCGCGATCTCAGCGTCATACTATTGAGCCAAAGTCATTCTGGCCGGTTCATTCCTTAGATTGCGTAAATTCCGCCCGGAATACCGGGCAATATTTGCGCGAGACAGCCTAGAAAAGTTCGATATCGTCGACCGCTGCCGGCACCACGACGCGGCGCTTGGCGAGCGCCAGTTCTTCCTTGGCAACATTGGCGCCCATATCGCTGTCGAGCCGTTTGACGAAGGCACGGCCGGAATGGGGCTTGAACAATACCCGTCGCGCGAACATGCCGCCGAGATCTTCGCTCGAGGCCATATAGCCTTCGTCGGCCAGGAACTGGCGCACGAATTCGATATTCTTGGCCCCGACATCATCGAGCGCCGTGTTGATCTTGCCGCCGCCAAACACCTTGATCTCGAGATTGGACTTCTTGCCCGAGCCCTGCGAGAGCACCTTGTTGATCAGCTGTTCCATGGCAAAGGCGCCATAGCGGGCCGAAGCGCCATAGCGGTCCCTCGCCGAACCGGACTGTTCTGCGAGGAGAAAATGGTTCATCCCGCCGACATTGGCGGCGCGGTCCCTAACGCAGGCCGAGATGCATGAACCCAGAACCGTCGAAAAGGTGACATCCTGCGCCGCAGAAACGTGGCAATCACCCTGATGGACAGTCGTGACGATGCCTCTGTCGAATTCAGGAGGCAGGGAGCTATTCTGGCTCATTTGTCTACGAATACCCGTCGAGTCCGATTGCCCCCAACCCTAGCTTCAACTCGTTAGCCAAACGCTAACCACGCTACGCGGGTGATCCCGATCTGGCCGATACAGCAAGAAGCGGTTTAGAAATATTCAGATACTGTAAGGTGGTAGACCTGAGGTTATGTGTATGTCATTGCAGAAACTGGCAAGAGAGCTCGACGAGACAGCCCGTCAGTCCGCCGCAATGTTGGAAGGGATCACCGAAGCCCTCGACCTGCTGACCGATTCGTCGGCCGGCAGGGATGCTTCCGTGCGCCAGGCCATGCTCATGATCATCACCGCCCTCCAGGGCCAGGATCGCATCGAACAGCGCTGCCGCAATATGGCGCTGGCCGCCCGCCAGTTCTCACTGCTTCCCCCGACCGCCCCTGAAAGCGTCTACGACGAAATCTGGCAGAGCCTGACGCTCGACGAACTACGCGTCCCCGCCCTCTCCGGCATCGCCGCCAACCAGCCCCACGGCGAGATCGAGCTGTTTTAGGCAGGGCAAGTCAGGCTGCTATCGACCCCGTTTCGGAAGTTGAGCCACGCTCACCTCGAGCTTGTAAGCAGACAGTCGACTTGGGTGACATGGACGACCGAATGCTAATAACAGTGCAAGGCCCGGTCTATTTCAGCCAAAACGATGAGACCGCCATGTTTGAGTGGCTCGGGCGCATCGGAGTTGTAAGTGATGTGACCGGTGAGGGCCATAACCTCACAATATGCCTGAGGCGCGCTCCGACCGACGATCAGTTGCGCGATCTGCTGGCACTGTTCCATCGATATCAGATGAATATGAGGCCTCTGGCCGCCCTGCGAACGGCCAAGAATGAAAGCTGGTTCTCAGATCGAAGCAACTATTGGTTCGGTTCGGTGTTCGGGAACGCTTGAAGGCTGCGTCGTTCAGAGGTTGGACCCTAAGAACTAGGCCTCAGGCAAATTGACTGGACCGCCGAAAAAATGGTTGGCCATTTCGTTGATGAAACCAGCCTCTAAAATCGGTAGTCCGGAGGCGTCTCCGATTACCGAGTCGATGCCGCATCGCGGGCACATCGCGGTCAGGCCATCATCGATCCACTCCAAAATGTTGCTCGGTGGAAAAGTGCTCATGCAGAAAAAACAGACACAGGTGCTGCTACTCTCGATTTCCGCTCTATGCTTCCAAGAGTGTTCGTGCGCGGCTCTAATTTGTATTCCGTCCACTAACTTCCTCCCTCAGCCAGTAGACTAGCAGCGAAAATGCCGCGACAGAAGTTGAAAGGTTGGAGATAGCGGATCGTCCGCTCCCCCTAGGCTGTCAGTCTCCGAACGATCTGAGAGGCTCGAGGTATCTGTCGTGAAGAAAAGACGCACCGCTCAACTGAGGAAAAGGTCACGAACCGCCATTCGCGCGCCGCTCGCTGAACTGAATAATTGGCCACCATTGCATGCCCAATTGGCCAATAGACGATCGCGGAAGATACCAATTTCGCTCTTTTATAAGCTAAGGATGCACAGCTACACCTATGCCGGATCGCTAAAATGGCGGGTACAGGAGGCCGGTCGGATAACTCGTCTTCTCCACGGCACGCAGGCGGTCGATGAAGGCAACAGCCAATCACGATAGAGAACATGCTTCGAGCCGGGACTACTTCCCGCGGCTGTTGATCCACTGCCAGAAGCCACGCTACGCGGGGCAGCAATCGCCCCCAACATTCCGCGCTCACAAAACAAAAAAAGAGCGCCTTGCGGCGCCCTTCGTGAACTCAGATTTTGTAGCTCTTAGCCGTCGAGCTTGGCGCCGTTGACCACGGCATGCAGGTCAATCAGACCCACCATGCGGCTGTCATGGGTGATGATGCCGTTGAGGAGTTCCGTGTCAATGGCATTGCCTTCGGGCACATTGTGAATGTCTTCGCGGCTGACGGTCAGAATGTCGCTGACAGCATCGACGAGGATGCCGACCCACTTGTCCCCGACGCTCATCACCACGACGACGTGGTTCTTGGTGGGCGAGGTCTGGCCATCGCCAAAACGGGCGCGCAGGTCGAAGATCGGCACGATGGTACCGCGCAGGTTGATCACGCCGCGCACGAAGTCGCGCGTGTTCGGCAGCGGGGTCGCACCATTCCAGGCGCGGATTTCGCGCACCGTGGTGATCTCGACGCCATAGGTCTGATCGCCGATGGAGAAGGCGATAAGTTGCAGGGTGTTCTGGCCTGCGACGGCCGTTTTATCCCCATTGTCTTCGCGGAGGCTGAGCGCTTCCATTGTCCTGGCCTTTCTGCCGCCCTTCTGGGCCGGTTACACACTGTGAGCGGCTGACACGCCGCCCCTTACTCGTATTCCGGCGCGGCATGCCGCCGCGCCACTTGGCCCAACTAGGCCGCGTTCTGATGGATCTGGTGAACCCTGAGGCCCTGCACGTCGACGATCAGCGCGACATTGCCATCGCCGAGGATCGTGCCGCCGGCAATGCCATCGACCTGCTCGAAGTTTTCTTCGAGCGATTTGATGACCACCTGCTGCTGGCCGATGATGTCGTCGACGACCAACGCCACTTTCTGGCTGCCTTCGCTTTCGCAGAGGACCACGAAGCGATCGTCCGGCGCCTTGTTCGAATGCATGCCGAAGCGCTGGGCCACATCGATGACCTGCACATATTCGCCGCGCACCTGCAGCACCTGGCCGCCGGAGGGCACGCGCTCGAAGATCGCGCCCGAGCACTGCATGGTTTCAACGATCGAGGAGAGCGGCACGACATAGGGCGACTCGCCGACCTTGACGAGCATGACATCGAGCACCGCCAGGGTCAGCGGCAGGCGCAGCGTCACGCGCGAGCCCTTGCCCGACCACGAGCGGACATGCACCGAGCCGCCGATCTTCTTGATATTGGAGAGCACCACATCCATGCCGACGCCGCGGCCGGAAATATCGCTCACCGCATCCGCCGTCGAGAAGCCCGGAGCAAAGATCAACTGATCGATCTGTTCGTCGGTGGGCGTGATATCGGGCGCCACAAGGCCCTTGTCACGCGCCAGCTGCAACACGCGCTCACGGTTGATGCCATTGCCGTCGTCTTCGACGATGATGAGAATATTGCCGCCGGCCTGTTCGGCCGAAAGGCGAATGGTGCCAATGTCCGGCTTGCCGCGCGCCTTGCGCTTTTCCGGATCCTCGATGCCGTGGTCGGCCGAGTTACGGATCATGTGGGTCAGCGGATCGGAAAGCTGTTCGATGACGGTTTTGTCGATTTCGGTGTTTTCACCGATCGTCTCGAGCTTGATCTTCTTGCCGGTCTTGGTGGCGAGTTCACGCACGAGGCGCGGCATGCGCGAGAACACCGACTTCACGGGTTGCGCGCGGATGGCCATGACCGAATCCTGCAACCCGCGCGTCGTCTGCGCCAGCACTTCGAGGCCACGCACCAGTTCGGTGTAACGTGCGCGCAGATTTTCATCCATCTGCTGGGTCAGCATCGATTGGGTGATCACCAGTTCGCTGACCATGTTGACGACGCGATCGACCTTGTCGAGATCGACGCGGATCGACTGCACGCCAACGCTACGATTGCCGCCTTCTTCGCCACCTTCCCCGCTCGCTGCGGGTTTTGGTGCGACGACGGCCTTGGGCGCTGCCACCGGCACGGGACGCGGCGGTGCCGAGGCCGAGATTTCATTGGCGAGATCGGCAAAGCTGAGCGCCGGTTCGTCGGCAACAGGCTCTTGGGCAACAGGCTCCTGGGCGACAGGTTTTTCGGCAACCGGCACAGAAGGCGTATCGACGACCAGGCGCACAGGAGCGGCAGCCACTTCGTCTTCAGTCAGCGCCATGAGGTTCTCGTCAGCTTTGGCAGGTGGTACGGCCGCAACAGGGGCAGGGATCGGCGCGGCGGCCGGCAACATGGTATGACCGAGCGGCACCACTTCGATACTGCAATCGCCATCGACGAATTCGAAGACTTCGCGGATCGCGGCTTCACTCAGGTCGGGCGCAAACAGCGAAATTTCCCAGGAGCAATAGACCCCGAAAGGCTCGAAATCGCTGAGCGCCGGAATGTCGGTGAGAATGGCGCGGACACTGATCTCGCCCAAAGCCGCCAGTTCGCGAAACAGCAGCAGCGGATCATTGGCGCGCGAATAAAGCTGGCGATAGGGCGTGAACCGCACTTCCCAATGGCCCGGCTCGAGCGGCATGGGCGGCGCGTCGAACGTATCGGGCTCGGGCGCAGCCTCTGCCTCGACGGCCTCTTCGTCGCCGACGGAAAGCTCGACGCGCACCGGAGTGAATTCGATATCGAATTCCTCGATGATGTCGCCGCTCCACTCGTCTTCGTCGCCCCGCTGGCCGCGGGCAATAGCGTCGAAACGCTGCTTTTCTTCCTGGCCATAATCGGCGTCGAGCTCTTCCCCGCTCTGGGCCGCATTGATGTGGTCGCCAACGATATCATTGGCGCGAATGCAGAGGTTGACGACGTCGTCGGTCATCTCGACGCGGCCATCGCGCACATAATCGAGCAGCGTCTCATAGGCATGGGCAAAGCCCACGAGCGCAGAGAAGCCGAAAGCCCCGGCACCGCCCTTGATCGAATGGATGGCGCGGAAAACGGCATTGAGCCGGTCGGCGTCGCGCTCGCCCCCTTCGATCGCGGCGAACTGTTCTTCGAGCTCGTTCATCAGCTCGGAACATTCGTCGAAATAGGTGGCCTTGAAGTCGTCTAGGTCGCTCATGGCGCCGGTACCAGCCTTAAGAAGATCGTGTTAGTGGACCACGCGATGGATGACGCTGATCAGCTTGTCGGGATCGAAGGGTTTGACGATCCATCCCGTGCCGCCCGCGGCCTTGCCCTGGTCGCGCTTGTCCTGGCTGGTTTCGGTGGTCAGGATCAGGATGGGCAGGCTCTGGTACTGGCCGCTTGCCCGCACGTTCTTGATGAATTCGATGCCGTCCATGACGGGCATGTTGATGTCGGTGATGACAACATCGATATCGTGGCTCATCAGCACATCCAGGCCCTGCTTGCCGTCTTCGGCCTGCAGCACCTCGAAACCGGCATTGCTCAGCGTATGGTGCAACATGGCCAGGATGGTTCTGGAATCATCCACAGTCAGTACGCGCAATGTCATGGTTTCATCATCCCTGAAAATTGTGCGCCAAGGCCCAATCGATCGATCGCGGCCAACATGGCGGCGCTCGGCGCGTCGACAGCAAATTCATTATGGTTACGACGGGCCGTTTCAGCAGCGCTGATCAACATCAGCAGCCCATTGGTCGACACGCGCTGCACCGCGCTTGCGACAACGGTTACTGCACCATCTTCGACAGCGTCGATCAGCTTGTCACGAATCGCGTCCAGCGCGTCGAGGTCAATGACCTCTGGCAAGGCGATTGCGCTTGCTTCCTGATGTGCCATTTTCTGGCGTGCCCCCGGAGTTCTCTCCGTGGCCATATTCATCTGGAACGGTTTAAGAAGTGCTAATCGCCCGGATGCCGGGGCTTAGCACCGTTCAACGCCCAGCGCGCTTGCCGAGCCGGGCAAGTGGCTGTAACGAGGCGGCAGTATCAGGACAATCGCCATGACCAGCAAGATCGCTCTGACCGGGCTCGCCCGGGACCTCGCCGCCCGCGCCGATGCAGGCAGGCCCATTCGCGTCGGCGTCATCGGCTCGGGCGAAATGGGCACTGATCTCGTCACCCAGATGAGCCTGATGAAGGGCGTCGAAATGGCGGCCATCGCCACCCGCCGCCCCCACACTGCGCTTGCCGCCATGACCATCGCCTATGGCGACGACAGCCATGGCCGCGTGGTCGAGTCTCCTGCCGCCGCAACCGCCGCGATCGAACAGGGCAAGATCGCCGTCACCTCCGCTGAAACCCTCGTCACCACACCCAATATCGACGTCGTCATCGACGCGACCGGCAAGCCCGGCGTTGCCGCCGATTTCTCCCTGACCGCCATGGAGCATGGCAAGCATCTCGTCATGATGAATGTCGAGGCCGACGTCACCATCGGCCCCTATCTGAAAGCCCAGGCCGATCGCCTCGGCGTCGTCTATTCCGTGGGTGCCGGCGACGAACCCTCCTCCTGCATGGAGCTGATCGAATTCGTCACGGCGCTGGGCCTCGACATCGTCGCCGCCGGCAAGGGCAAGAACAATCCGCTCAAGCACGACGCCGTCCCCGACGACTATCGCGAGGAAGCCACCCGCCGGAACATGAACCCGCGCATGCTGGTCGAGTTCGTCGATGGCTCCAAAACCGCCGTCGAAATGACCGCCATCGCCAATGCCACGGGCCTGATGCCCGATATTCCGGGCATGCACGGCCCCAAGGCCGACCGCGACGACATGGCCAAGGTGCTGATTCCCAAGGCCGATGGCGGCATCCTCAACTCATCCGGCGTCGTTGATTTCACCATCGGCAAGGGCGTCGCCCCCGGCGTTTTCGTCATCGTTAGGGCTGACCACCCGCGCATCATCGAGCGCATGGACGACCTCCATATCGGCCACGGACCCTATTATGCCTTCTTCCGCCCCTATCACCTGACGAGCCTTGAAGTGCCGCTGACTTGCGCGCGCATCATGCTCACCGGCAAGCCGGACATGGTGCCCCTGCCCCGCCCCGTCGCCGAAGTCTGCGCCGTCGCCAAGCGCGATCTCTTGCCCGGCGAAGCGCTCGATGCCATTGGCGAAACCTGCTACCGCTCCTATGCCATGACCGCTGCCGACGCCCGCGCCGCCGGCGCCCTCCCGGTGGGCCTTCTCGAAGGCGGCAAGGTCACGGCCCCCATCGCCAAGGGCGCACTTCTCACCGCAGCCAACAGCCAGCCCGACACCTCCACCCGGCTTTTCGCCCTGCGCCAGGCGCAGGATAAAATGCTGGGCTATCTCTGAATTTCAACTCTGCGCCACATTCTCGTCGCCCTTAGTCCTAGAGATGTCCGAGACCTTTTTCTTCGGAGCGCCGACATGCGATCGCTTGGCCTTTTCGCCCTCGCCTTGTCCCTGCTGCCACTGAACGTGGCCGCGGCGCCCGCCGCCAAGACGAAAAGCCTTGCCGATTGCGCCGCCCTCGTGGCGTCGATATCAGACATTGTCACGGGTCCGAACAGCGCGGTGGAAGACATCGACGGCGGCTGCCGGGCCACCAATATCAGCTACGGCGTCTCCAGCTTCATGAGCTACAGCGTAGATGAAGTGACGCTGCGCAGTCCCGACCTGCTGGCAAATTTCCCCGCCGGTGACATCTTTGAAGCTGCCGAGCTGGACCTCAAGGGCGTGCGTTTCAAACCCCTGACCCATTCGCCGCTACAGGATTATATCCTCGCCCTCAACACGGTCGGCATGGACCTGCGCCTCGCCTATACGACGGATCCCGAAGCGCTGACCAGCCAGGCCGAATTTGAGTTCAGCGCGGAACGGCTTGGACGGTTTGCGATCAAAGCTTCCCTCTCCAATTTCGACAATACCGATGTCGATATCAACGACATCACCGAAGTCTCGGGCACGCTCAACCAGCTCGATTTCACGCTCGAAGACCGCGGCCTCTTCGCCGCCATCTTTGCCCCCGCCGTTCTCAACATGCTTTTCCCGCCGGACGAAGATCCGACCGGTGCGATCATGGTCATGCAGGAAACGGTCGTGGCGACGCTGGCCGGCCTGCCCGAAGGCACCCTTTCGCCCGGCTCGCTCGTTGCCCTTGGCACCCTGATCCGTGCCTTCCCCAAGCCCGAAGGCGATTGGCACCTCAATTTTGTGAGCGAGAGAGGCATCTCGCTCGACGACTTGAACGCGGACAACCCGGCCGCCATCGCCGCCATTCTCGCAGACGCGAAAATCACCGCGACGGGTGGGCCCGCCCAATAGAGCGGCCTAATTGCCGCGAATGGCGATCTTGCCCTTGCGACCCGGTTCGCCACTGGCGCGCACTGCCTCGGCCACTTCGCTGATCGGATAGGCCGCCTCGATTTCGAGCACCAACTTGCCGGCCGCGGCATCCCGCACCAGTTCACCCAGCAGTTCGCCGATGCGCTCGGGCTTCACCGGCGGCTTGGAGCCCCAGAACCCCTTTACCGAAATATTGCGGAACAGCAGTTCCCCCGCCGAAATTTTCAGCGGCCGCCCGGTCATGGCGCCAAAGCTGATCAGCTGGGCGCCATCGGCCAGAATGCTCGAGAGCTGCGTTGCCCCCTCGCCGCCAAGCGATTCAATGCCGCGAATGATCGGCGCCCCGCCCGTGATCGACTTGACCTTGTCCTGCCAGCCCGCGCTCTCGGTCGCCACCACTTGCCTGAAACCAAGCGCCGCCATTTCATCGACGGCCGCATCGCGCCGCACAAGGCCCAGCACCTTTACGCCCTTTTCCGCCGCATATTGTGTAAGAAGCTTGCCCACCGCGCCATTGGCGGCATTGATCGCAATCCAGTCGCCGGAATTGACCTCCAGCGTATCGAGCAGCATCTTGGATGAAAGCGGCATGGAGACGAGCTGACAGGCCGTTTCGTCACTGACGCTATCGGGAACCGGCACGAGCCGCGCCGCAGCACCGATATAATATTCGGCCCAGGTCTTTTCCCCGCCGCCGGCAACGCGCTGGCCAAGCTTGAGATGGGTGACGCCTTCGCCCAGCGCTTCCACGACGCCGACGGCCTCGGTCCCCGGCACAGCCGGCAGTTCGGGCTTGAAACCATATTGCCCGGCAATGGTCATCAGGTCATGATTGTGAACCGGCGAGAGCACCATCTTGATCAGCACCTGCCCCGCGCCTGGCTGTGGCCGATCGACGTCATCGGTTCGCAGGACTTTTTCCGGCGTGCCGAATTCGGAATAGATCGCGGTTTTCATGGCCGGCTCCTTTGGATTGATCTGCGGCTGAGATAAGCCTCTCCCGATGGTGTTCAACCCCGGCTTGCCTTCGACCGATGCATGAAATAAATGCTGACTAAGTTATTCAGGATTAAATCATGTCGACCGAAGCCTTCGATCCCCGCGCCCCGCAGCGCGTTCGTCACGACACGAAACTGCGTCTTCTTACGGTCACCGCGGTCACCGACATCACCCCGCTCATGCGCCGGGTCCGCCTCACCGGCGACATGGAGGGCTTTGTTTCCCCCGGCCATGCCGACCACATCAAGGCTTTCTTCTTTCCCGAAGGCGTGACGCCGCTGCTGCCGGCGATCGGTCCCAATGGCGTCGAATTCGAGCCCGGCACCCGCCCCGAAATGCGCGACTATACCCCGCGGTACTGGAACGCCGCCCAAGGCTGGATCGAACTCGATTTCGTGCTGCACGGCGATGGCCCCGCCTCAAGCTGGGCCGCTGCCGCAGCCGCCGGCAAGACCCTCGTCATCGGCGGCCCCCGCGGCTCCATGGTCGTCCCCACCACCTATGATTGGTACCTGCTTGTGGGCGACGAAACCGCCCTGCCCGCCATCGGCCGCCGCATCGAGGAATTGCCCAAGGGCGCCGTCGTCGTTGCAGTGATCGAAGTCGATAGCGCTGCCGAAGAGCAGCGCTTTGAAACCAAGGCCGACCTCGACCTCATCTATGTCCACCGCAATGGCGCGCCCGCCGGCAGCACGACGCTGTTGCTCGACACGCTCAAAACGCTCGACCTGCCCAGGGGCGATGCCTATGCCTATGTCGCGAGCGAAAGCGGCACGAGCAAAGCGGTCCGCCAGCATCTCACCGAAGAGCGCGGCTTCAAGTCCGAATGGGTAAAGGCGGCCGGCTATTGGCTGCTCGGCACCGCCGACGCGCACGAGCCGCATTGAGCCACTTGCCGGCCCGTCAAGGGCCGGCAAGTGGCAATTACTTGGCTTTCGTCTTGCCCGCTACCGGCGCATTGGCCCCGGCCTGCAACCCATCCATCAGAGCGCGCCATTCTTCATAGGCGGCTTCCTGGTCCGGCAGCGCCTCGCGCGAGCCACCGCGCTCGACCAGTTCGCTCAGCACCCGTTCCACATCCGGGCCCTGGCGATCACAAACGCCTGCTTCATCAAGCGCATCGAAGGCAGGCTTATAGAAAAGCGTATCGTAATCGTCGGTCGTCAGGTTGAGCTGGCCATAGGCGAGGAGATCAGCGGAATCAGTCAGCAGCGACCATTCTTCGTCGGTCACTTCATAGCCCGTGCAATTGCTCGAGATGACATTGGCCAGAACCACCCGTCCAAGAAATTCCTCGGCCGGATAGCCTTCATAAGTGCTGAGATCGGGCAGCTGTACGTAGATTTTGCCATCGGCCAGCGCCTGTTGCGCTCCCATTGCGAGAAGAAGGCCGGCCACGAGCACTTTCTTTAACATTACGCTTTCCCTGCTGTTCGTTTGCTCAAAAGGTACTGAGCTTCATGGAGAAATAACGGCAGCGTGATCATTTTGGCTGGCCACCCACGAATTGGACTGCGCGCGCGCCATTTTCGATACCACGCTCAAGGCACTCTTCTACGGGCAGCCCCGCTGTCAGACCCGCAATGAAGCCCGCTGCAAAGGCATCCCCTGCACCTGTTGAATCGACTACGTTTACGATTGGGGCGGGCCGGCTGACGGCAATGCCGTCCTTGCCCCCTAAAGCCGCCCCGAACCGGCCGCGCTTGATCACGACCTGCTTGAACTGCGTCCCGAGAAAGCGCATCTGCGCGTCGAAATCGGCCGTGCCCGCCAGCATTTCCGCTTCGCTCTCATTGGCAAAGAGCCAGTCGGCTTCCCCGACCCAGGCAAGGAAGGTGCGCGGCCCCACCTCTTCGAGAAACCCGATCGAGGCGGGATCAATGGCAATCGGAATTTTGCGCTCGCGCGCCCGGCCGAGCAGCGATTGCACCGCGGCCCGCGGCCCCGGCGCGAAGAAACTATAGCCCGAGATCAGCACCAGCCCGGTTCCCTCAAGCAGGCTGTCGGGCAGATCTTCGGCAGAGAGGTTGAGATTGGCCCCGCGATCCGTGAGAAAACTACGCTCCCCGCTGGGATCGAGCAGCGTTACCAGGACGCCCGACCCCAATACCGGATCGCCCGCCAGCATCGGCGTCACGCCGCGCAGGCGAAAATGCCCCTCATGGCTGGCCTTGTCGACCATGCCGACGCGCGCCGCAAACACCACATCGGCCCCGGCTGCACCGAGCCACACGGCCTGATTGGCGCCTGAACCACCCGGCCGGCTTTCGATCGCCGCCCGCCGGTCAGAGCCGAACACGATCGGCCCCTCGGGCTTGACGATGACGTCGGTCATCACGTCGCCGACGACGAGGACTTTTTTGCTCATGCGCGGCGAACAGGTGCCTTGCCGGCCTGAAGATGCGCCAAAGCCACCGCGATATCGCCGGCTACCCGCGCGTTGTTCTTGACGAGCGCAATATTGGAGACGAGCGACTTGCCCCCCGTCAGCTCAAAGATGCGCTGCAACAGGAAGGGCGTCATGGCCTTGCCCTTGATCCCCTTGGCATCGGCATCGGCCAGTGCCTGAGTAATAAAGCCCTCGATGGCGCTCGCTTCCCAGGCGTCTGCTTCCGGAATGGGGTTGGCGATAAGAACCCCGCCCATGTCGAGATCGGACTGAATGGCGAGCATTTTTGCGACGCCCTCGGCATCGTCAAAGCGGTGATCGACGCCAAAGCCGCTTTCACGCGCCCAGAAGGCCGGGAAATGGTCGGTGCCGAACCCCAGCACCGGCACGCCATTGGTTTCAAGCACTTCCAGCGTCTTGGCGATATCGAGGATCGACTTGGCGCCCGCGCAAACCACCGTCACCGGCGTCTTGCCCAGCTCTTCGAGATCGGCCGAAATATCAAAGCTGTCCTCGGCGCCGCGATGCACGCCACCAATGCCGCCGGTGGCAAAGACCTTGATCCCGGCCAGCGCCGCAATCTGCATCGTCGTCGCAACCGTCGTTCCGGCCGTGGTCCCGCTCGCCAGCAACGCCGCAACGTCGCGACGGCTGGCCTTGGCGGCCTTATGGCCCTCCTGAGCGAGGCGTTCGAGGTCTTCTCCCGCAAGACCCACGCAGAGCCTTCCATCCATGATGGCGATGGTCGCCGGCACCGCGCCGGTTGCCCGCACCACATCCTCGACGTCCCGGGCCATTTCAAGGTTCTGCGGATAAGGCATGCCATGGGTGATGATGGTGGATTCAAGGGCCACCACGGCCTTGCCGACCGCCAGCGCCGCCCTCACGTCTGCCGATACTGAAAGATAGGCCTTGCCGCTCATCCGTGCCTCTTTGGAAACTGTTCGAGGCCCCATAAGGTCTGCCCCTGTTGCCAGCGCTTTTGCGCCCGGGCCGTTCTGCGGTCAACCCCTGCAAAAACTTCTGTTTGCCGGTCTTGTCGCTCTTAAAAAATGACTTTAGTTTGCATCTCGATCAGAGAGGGAAAGGGCACTTCGCTGACCAGATCTTTTGTTGATGGCGCGCCTGCCGCGCCTCGATGTCAGCCCGGCTCCGGGCCGGTCGCAGCGTTCGTGCCGGGCGTCGTTCGGCGTCCCCTGAAGACGTGTTCCCAATCATTCGCCAATTCTCCGCCGGGTTCTCAAAGATGAGGGCCCTGGCCTGAGCGCGGCTTGCCGCAAAGCCTCCCCTCCCCGCGAGGGTCACTATCCTCGATTTTCTACTTGGAGCTTCCACGTTATGAACAAGACGCTCGCCCTCGCCTTTGGTGCCCTGGTGGCTGCAAGCCCCGCTTTGGCCCAGGAGGAACCGGTCCTCAACGTCTATAATTGGTCCGACTATATTGCCGAAGACACCATCGCCAATTTCGAGGCGGAGACCGGCATCAAGGTCAATTACGACGTCTATGACAATAACGAGATCGTCGACGCCAAACTCCTCGCCGGCAATTCCGGCTATGACATCGTCGTGCCCTCGGGCAATTTCCTCGAACGCCAGATCAAGGCCGGCCTGATCCTGCCGCTCGACAAGTCCAAGCTGACCAACCTCGGCAATCTCGACCCCGCCGTCATGGCCACCGCCGCCGAGCAGGACCCGGACAATGCCCATGCCGTGCCCTATATGATCAATACGATCGGGCTCGGCTATAACACCGCCAAGGTGACCGCCGCCCTCGGCCCCGATGCCGATCTTGAAAGCTGGGACCTCCTGTTCAAGCCCGAGGTCGTCTCCAAGCTCGCCGGCTGCGGCGTCGCCGTGCTCGACAGCCCCTCCGAGGTCATCGGCATTGCGCTCCATTATCTTGGCCTCGATCCCAATTCGGAGAGCGCGGACGACCTCGCCAAGGCCGAAGCGCTGCTCAATTCGATCAAACCCTCGATCCGCTACTACCATTCGAGCCAGTACATCGATGATCTGGGCAATGGCGAAATCTGCCTCGCGCTCGGCTATTCCGGCGACATCTTCATTGCCGCCGACGCTGCCGCACAGGCCGCTCAGGGCAATGAGGTCACCTACCTGATCCCCAAGGAAGGCGCGGCGACGCTCTTTGACTTCCTCGCCATCCCGATCGATGCCCCGCATCCGGACAACGCCCACAAGTTCATCAACTACATCCTCGAACCCGAAGTCGTGGCCGCGATCACCAATTACGTGTTCTACGCCAACCCCAACCTGCCGGCGCTCGAATTCGTCGACGAGGAAGTCAAGTCCAACCCCGGCATCTACCCGCCCGCCGAGACCATCGCCAAGGCATTCGTCATGAAGGCGCATTCGCCTGACTTCGAAGAGGTCTTGACCCGCACCTGGACCCGCATCAAAACCGGCCAGTAATCTCTTATAGGGGCGGTTTTAATAGCCGCCCCTTTCACACTCGGATGCCGCCATGAAGAAGTCTCAGCAGCTCGCCGTCGATACCCGGCCATGGCGCGATACGGCCAATAACAAGCCGTTTGTCCGCATCAAGAACGTGACAAAAAAGTTCGGCGACGTGCTGGCCGTGCACGATGTCTCGCTCGACATCTACCGCTCCGAGCTTTTCTGCCTTCTCGGTGGCTCCGGCTCGGGCAAGTCGACGCTTCTGCGCATGCTGGCCGGCTTTGAGCAGCCGACCTCGGGCACCATCGAGATCGATGGCCAGGACATGACCGAAGTCCCCCCCTATAATCGCCCCGTCAACATGATGTTCCAGTCCTATGCGCTCTTCCCGCATATGTCGGTCGAACAGAACATCGCCTATGGCCTTAAACGCGACAATCTGGGGAAGGGCGAGATCAGCGATCGCGTCGCCGAGCTGCTGAGCCTTGTCAAACTGCAGGACTACGGTCGCCGCAAGCCGCACCAGCTGTCTGGTGGCCAGCGCCAGCGCGTCGCCTTGGCCCGCGCGCTCGCAAAACGTCCAAAACTCCTCCTTCTCGATGAACCCCTTGGCGCGCTCGACAAAAAGCTGCGCGAGGAAACCCAGTTCGAACTGGTCAAAATCCAGGAAAGCCTCGGCGTTACCTTCATCGTCGTGACCCACGATCAGGAAGAGGCGATGACCCTCGCCACCCGTATCGGGGTCATGAATCTCGGTGAAATCGCCATGGTGGGCGAGCCCACCGACATCTACGAATTCCCCAATTCCCGTTTCGTCGCCGGCTTCATCGGCTCGGCCAATATGGTCGAAGGCAAAGTCACCGAGGACGAGCCGGGCCATGTCCGCATCCGCTCGAGCGAACTCGGCTGCGATATCTATGTCGGCCACGGCGTCGATTGCGCGCCAGAACAAATTCTCTGGTGGGCCATCCGCCCCGAAAAGATGGTGCTGAGCCGCGAAAAACCTCTTACCCCCCATGATGCCAATGTCACCTCGGGCATTGTAGAGGAGATCGCCTACCTCGGGGATATCTCTTTGTATCAGGTAGCGCTCGAGAGCGGCAAACGCCTCCGTGTCAGCCAGACCAATTCGGTGCGCGGCAACCCCGATGCCATCACCTGGGACGAGAAAGTCTACATCACCTGGAGCGACAGCTCTGGTTCGGTGCTGACGGTATGAGCGCACAGCAAAGGGACCCCTCACCCGTCTGGCGCTGCGCGCCATCCACCCTCTCCCGCAAGGGGCGAGGGGAGGCTCCGTTCATTGGGAGGCAGAGTGCCCCCCTTCTCCCCTTGCGGGAGAAGGTGCCCGAAGGGCCACCGAATTCGCATTTGCGAATTTCGGTCGGGATGAGGGGTATTCTCGCGGGAGCCAACGCATGACCACCGCCCGCGACCCCACCATCCCCCCACCGCGGCGCCTCAAACCCTGGAACGCGGTCGAACGTGGCCTCGCCAAGGTCGGCATCTCCGGCCGCATGCTGGTGCTCGCCGCCCCGGTCCTGTGGCTCCTCGTCTTCTTCCTCATTCCGCTGGCCGTGGTTTTTGGCATTTCGCTGTCCACAAAACAGTTCGGCCGCCCGCCCTATTCGCCGCTGCTGACCACCGAAGAGGGCACGGTGCAGCTCACCCTGCATCTCAACAATTACATCCGCCTCTTCACCGACAATCTCTATATCGCGGCCTATCTGTCCTCGATCCGCATCGCCTTCATTTCGACGGTGATCACGCTGTTCGTCGGCTATCCCATGGCCTATGCCATAGCCCGCGCGCCCGACCGCTGGCGCAATATCCTCTTAATGCTGGTGATCCTCCCGTTCTTCACCTCATTCCTGCTGCGCGTTTATGCGCTGACCGGTTTCATGCGCGGCAATGGCGTCATCAACCAGTTTCTGGGCCTTTTCGGGCTGGAACCGCTGGTGATGATGCAGACCGATTTCGCCGTCTATGTCGGCATCGTCTACACCTACCTGCCCTTCATGATCCTGCCGCTCTATACGACGCTGGTGAAACTCGACGTGTCGCTGTTTGAGGCCTCGGCCGATCTCGGTGCCCGGCCGCTGCGGACCTTTCTCTCGGTGACGCTGCCGCTGTCGCTGCCCGGTATCATTGCCGGCTCCATGCTGGTCTTCATCCCGGCTATCGGCGAATATGTCATTCCCTCGCTTCTCGGCGGCCCCGAAACCCTGATGATCGGGCGCGTCCTCTGGGACGAATTCTTCACCGCCGCCAATTGGCCGCGTGCCGCCGCCGTCGCGGTCGCCATGCTCTTGGCTGTCGTCATTCCGATCATGCTGTTGCAGCGCGCCCAGAGCGCCGTGGTGGAGAGATAAGATGCGCCGTGGCTGGTTCCTTCCCATCGCAGCGGCCCTCGGGTTCTCGTTCCTTTATGCGCCCATCGTTTCGCTGGTCATTTTCTCCTTCAATGAGAGCCGCCTCGTGACCGTCTGGTCGGGCTTTTCGACCAAGTGGTATGGCGAACTGTTCCGCGACCCCCAGATGCTCAACGCCGCCTGGCTGAGCCTGCAGATCGGCGCGGTCAGCGCCACCATCGCTCTGGTGCTGGGCACGCTCGCAGCCGTCGCGCTGGTGCGCTTCCGCCGGTTCCGGGGGCGGACGCTGTTTTCGGGCATGGTATCGGCGCCATTGGTCATGCCCGACGTGATCACAGGCCTGTCGCTGCTGCTGCTGTTTGTCGCCATGGAGGGCTTTCTCGGCTGGCCGCAGGGCCGGGGCATGCTGACCATCATCCTTGCCCATTCCACCTTCTGCACCGCCTATGTCTGCGTCGTGGTGCAATCGCGCCTCGGCGATTTCGACCGCAGCCTCGAAGAAGCCGCCATGGACTTGGGCGCCAGCCCCCTCCGCACCTTTTTTGATATCACCCTGCCCATCATCGCCCCGGCTTTGGTCTCGGGCTGGCTGCTCGGTTTTACCCTCTCGCTCGACGATCTTGTTATCGCGAGCTTCGTTTCGGGCCCTGGCTCCTCGACGCTCCCCATGGTGATTTTTTCAAAAGTCCGTCTGGGCGTCTCGCCCGATGTCAATGCGCTTGCCACCATCATCATCGGCCTCGTGGCAACGGGCGTTCTTATTGCGACAATCATTCAGCTGCGTTCCAAGCCGAAAAAGGCGAAGGTCTAGATACACTTGTGACAGGCAAGTTGCTCCACCTGAGCAACATGCCCGTCACCAAATGGTCGCTTTCTCGCTTCAATTTGGAGATGACGAGAAGGAGAACCCTGTGACCCAGACGCCCTCCGACTACATCCGCAGCCATGGCCTCCTGCGCAAATATGGCTGGGGCCTCGCCATCATCGCCCTTGCAGGCCTTGCCAGCACGCTCAATGGCGACCCTGCATCGCTTCTGACCCTCAAGATGATGATTGCCATTCCGTTCGCCATCGCCGTGGCCTGGCTCCCCACCATATTCGATCCGGTCCGCTCCCGCCTTCCCTTCACCCCCAGCTTCGTGGAACGCAGTTTTCTCGAGGGACTTTATTGGCCCTCGGCGTCAATATCGCCAGCTGGACGCCCGATTACACCCCGCTTCGCATGGTCGTTACCGTTACTATCACCACCCTGATTTATTTCGGCCTCCAGTCTCTG
This sequence comes from Devosia sp. Root685, assembly GCF_001427875.1. Taxonomy (GTDB): domain Bacteria; phylum Pseudomonadota; class Alphaproteobacteria; order Rhizobiales; family Devosiaceae; genus Devosia. The sequence goes on from NZ_LMHK01000004.1 coordinate 84,511, forward strand.
GCCTATAGCGTCATCGAGCGCAGCAGACGCAAATAGAAGGGGCCATTCATTTGTGAGGCCCCCAAACGCACTCCTGCCTTTTTGCAGATCGGCCAAATGCGATCCCGTGGTCTTCCAGAGTCTCGGGCGACCGGCGCCCCGACGGCAGCCCTTGCCATAAAATGTTTCGCCCCCCGCAAAACTGCAGATCTATCCCCCTCCTCTGCCTGATGCCCATCCCCACCGGCTGTCATCGTGTTTTTTGGGGGGCGCCAGATCGACTTATCCATCTTATCCCCGCCCCCAAAATCTCATGCCAATATCTGCCCATTCCGCCAGTCACGCGGCCCCTACGCAGGGCCGGGCGGAATGACCGGTGGAAGGGGGCGCCTTTCCGGGTGGGGTGAATTCGGCAGCCGCGCCTTCCGGATCCGTGACGGGCGGCCTTTGGCTCCCAATGTACTATACGGATCGAGCCAATGGCCGCCCGTTACCCGTGTACCCGCGACGCCGAAAGGCCGGGCGGATTTTCGTGTTGCCGGAGCAACATCCGATCGCGTGAAAGTTTTGTGACTAGACAGACCCGGCGAACGGGCGCAGTCTTTCCTCATGTTCAACCAACTTTAAGGAGGTGATCCAGTGTCTTTTGAGAATGCGGTACTCGAAGCAGGTCTGGGATTGAAGGTGATGTCGCGGAGTGATCTCTGCTAGCACCAACCTCCTAGGCCCTCGAGGCCTATGACTCAGGGAAGGGCTGCTCATACGGGCGGCCCTTTTCCTTTTCTGGCAGGCGAGGCTTGACGACAGGGCACAAGCCATTGATACCGCTGGCCGTCACCTTCCTCGGAGGCCCGCCTTGTCCTCGGCCAATTTCGTCCTGACCCTTTCCTGCACCGACCGCCCCGGCATCGTCGCCGCGGTAACCACGGAGCTGGCGGCGCTCAACGCCAATATCGCTGAGTCCAACCAGTTCTGGGACAAGGAAACCGGCCGCTTCTTCATGCGCCTCGCCTTCACCGCGCCGCAAGGCGTCGGCCGCGAGAGCATCGAAAAGGCGCTGAAATCGCCGATCGAGCGTTTTGACATGAAGACGGCGCTGAGCGACGAGAGCCGCCGCAAGCAGATCGTCATTCTGGTCTCAAAGTTCGACCATACCCTCTTGCACCTGCTCTACCAGATCCGCGTCGGCTGGCTCGACGCCGATGTGGCCGCGGTGATTTCCAATCACGAAGACGCCCGCAAGATCGCCGAAGACGCCGGCATCGCCTTCCATTATCTGCCGGTGACCAAGGACACCAAGGCGAGCCAGGAAGCCCAGGTGCTCGATATCGTCAAGCAGGTTGGCGCCGATCTCGTCGTTCTCGCCCGCTATATGCAGGTGCTCTCGGACAATCTCTCCACCCGGCTTTTCGGCCAGGTGATCAATATTCACCACTCGTTTCTGCCCAGTTTCAAGGGCGCAAAACCCTATCATCAGGCGCATGAGCGGGGGGTGAAGATCATCGGCGCCACGGCGCATTATGTGACACCCGATCTCGACGAAGGCCCGATCATCGAGCAGGAAACCGCCCGGGTCACCCACGTCATGAGCCCCGACGACCTCGTCGCCGCCGGCCGCGACATCGAAAGCCGGGTACTGGCCCGCGCGGTAAAACTGCACTTGGAAAGCCGGGTCATGCTCAACGGCAAGAAGACGGTGGTGTTTGGCTGAAACGGCCGTGTCGCAGTAGCCCTCATGGTGAGGTGCTTTGCTCTTGCAAAGCCTCGAGCCACGGGGGCGTGGCGCCAAAGCATCGGGGCACGTCCTCGTGGTTCGAGGCTACGCTGCGCTTCGCGCCTCACCATGAGGACTGCTGATGTATCCCCGTTCAGATTGAACCTGAAACGCGCTAAGCCAGCCTAAACGCGTAGCGTTTAGGCGACTTCGTCGATCGGCAGGTCTTCGAGATTGAGAGAGTCTGCAAGGCTCGTGCTGTCGAGCACCGCGCGCGTAGCGAGCGTGACGCGCTCGAAGACGTGGCGGATTTCGCAGGAGCTCTCGTCCTTGCAATCCTCGCATTTGCGATAGGCGATCTTTGAGAGGCACGGCAAAGGCGCGATCGGCCCGTCGATCAGCCGCAGCACTTCGCCATACATGATCTCTTCGGGCGCCTTGACCAGCTCATAGCCGCCCATGCGGCCGCGCCGGCTGGTGACAAGGCCGGCGCGCTTCAATTCGAGGAGAATCTGCTCGAGGAACTTTTTCGGGATCGCCTGATCGCGGGAAATCTCGCCGATCATGCGGCTTTCGCCGCGCCCGGCCCGGGCCAGCGCCACCAGGGCTCTCAGCGCATATTTGGCCTTTTGCGACATCATGGCCCGGCCTACTCCCTCGGCTCCGGTTTCACGACTGGCACATCCGGCTCCGGTTTTTTGGTCTCTTCGGGCTCGGGCTCGAGGGCAGCGTCGACGACCTCGCCCGGCTCCACAACGACCGCTTCATCCACAGCTTCAGGTGTATCATCCGTCGCAACGGGCCCGCTAACTTCATCGGCCGCCGCCACCTCGACCACAGCCTCTTCTGGCGTTTCGTCAGAACTTATCCCCGGCGCCTCCGGCGGCAGTATAATCACCTCGTCGATGGCAGGTGGAGCCCCGCCAATGGAGGGCGTGTCCTCGGTCTTGGCTTCTGCTTCAACGGGGTTCTCGGCCGGTTCGACGACGACCAGTTCGGCCGGGGGCACCTCTGCCATGTCCGGTTCCGGCGCGGGCGGCGGCAGTTCGATGACGGCAGGCGCTTCCACCACAGGGATCGCTTCCACCACGGGGATCGCCTCGACTGGGGCTTCCGGCTCCGTAGTTGCTTCGGGCTCCGCCGGCGTTTCGGCGACGACTGCGGGCATGGGAATGACCGGCTCGGCCACCGTTACGATCGCGGCGGCCTGGGCCAGAATATTCTCGCTGGGCGGCAGGGGGCCGGCGGCTTCTTCCGGCAGAGGCATTGCCAGGGCTTCATCGCGCAGCAGCGCCAAAATGCCCTTGCCGATTTCGCGCTCGCCGCGAATGACGATCGAGGCGCCGAGACCGCGGAGGAAATCCTCCTCTTCCTCGGAATAGGCGCGGGCAATGATGCTGATATTGGGATTGAGCTTGCGGCCGCTCTCGCAGACGGTGCCGGCCTCAAAGGCGTTGGAAATGGCAATAAGCAGATTCTTGGCTTGGCCGAGATTGGCCAGTTTCAATGTGTTCTGGCTGGCCGCATTGCCATAGATGACCTCAAGGCCCGCCGCGCGCGCCGCAGCCACGTCATGATCGGAATCCTCGATCACGACGATATCGCGGCCCACCGCCTTGAGCCCGTCGGCAACGATGCGGCCCACCTGACCATAGCCGACGAGCACGGAATGGCCGGTCACGCTCAGGGGTTCAACGAGATCGTCATCCGGCCCCGGCGCGCCGCGCTCGATGGCCGCTTCACGCGGCATGTCGGTGGTTGCCGGGCCATTGGCTGCAGCGGAGAGATCGCCCGGCTCGACCCGGATATCGGGACCACCGGCCACCGCCACGCGGGCGCCGAAGCGGGTTTCAACGCCCGGACGCGCCCGTTCGAGCAACCAGAAGACGATCGGGTTGAGCACGATGGAAATCAGCGCGCCGGCCAGGATCAGGTCCTGCCCCTCTTCGGGCAGAATGGCGAGGCTGACGCCCATGCTGGCGAGGATGAAAGAGAATTCGCCGATCTGCGCCAGGCTTGCCGAAATGGTCAGCGCCGTGCCCGCCGGACGGCGGAACAACAGCACGATGGCAAAGGCGGCGAGCGACTTGCCGATAACGATGATGAACACCGTCGCCAACACCGGCAGCGGATTGGTGACGATGATGGAGGGGTCGAACAGCATGCCGACCGAGACGAAGAACAAGACCGCAAAAGCGTCGCGCAGCGGCAGGGTTTCGTTGGCGGCGCGATGGCTGAGTTCGCTCTCGGAAAGGATCATGCCGGCAAAGAAGGCGCCGAGCGCCAGGGAGACGCCGAACAGCACCGAGGAACCCAGAGCCACGCCCAGCGCGATGGCGAGGACAGCGAGGCGGAAAAGCTCACGGCTGCCGGTATGGGCGGTAAAATGCAGCGCCCAGGGGATTACGCGACGCCCCACGATCAGCATGAAACCGACGAAAGCGGCAAGCTTGATCAGCGTGATGGCGAGAACGCCCCAGATGCCGACCTCGGCATTGAGAATGCGCTCGACAAAGGAAACGAAGGGATCGTGCACCCCGGTATCCGCGCCATTGAGGCCGGCAAAGGCCGGGATCAGCACCAGGGCAAGCACCATGGCGAGATCTTCGACGATCAACCAGCCGACGGCGATGCGCCCGCGCTCACTTTCGATCAGACGCCGGTCCTGCAGTGCCTTGAGCAGCACGACGGTCGAGGCGACCGAGAGCGCCAGACCGAAGAGCAGCGAACCACCAAGATCCCAGCCGAGCATCAGGCCTAGGCCGGCACCCAAGGCTGTGGCCACCGCGATCTGGGCGATGGCGCCGGGAATGGCGAGCGCCCGCACGCTCATCAGGTCTTTGAGCGAGAAATGGAGGCCCACCCCAAACATGAGGAGGATGACGCCAAGTTCGGCCAGTTCGGCGCCCAGCGCCTGATTGGCCACAAAGCCCGGCGTATAGGGACCGGCGAGCACGCCGGCAAAAAGATAGCCGACAAGCGGCGGCAGTTTGAGCCGATTGGCCAGCATGCCGAAGATATAGGCCAGCACCAAACCCGCGACGATCGTGGTGATCAGGGGGGTATCGTGGTGCATCGGCTGTCCTCCGGGGCGAGAAACTCTAGTATGATGATGGGGTATCACCGGGCCAGGCGCAAGAAGGAAAGACCTCGGCAGATCAATCCCTTGGCCGCGCCTGGCCAGAAACTCTAGAGAGAGGGCAAACTTGGCTGAACTGTGACTTCAGCTGATGATGGTGATGCGCTCGGCGGCGCGGGTAATGCCGGTATAGAGCCAGCGGGCCCGCTCTTCGCGAAACACGAAACTCTCGTCGAACAGATAGACATTGTCCCACTGGCTGCCCTGCGCCTTATGGACGGTGAGGCAGTAGCCGAAGGTGAACTCGTCGAACTGCCGCCGCTCGGTCCAGGCCATGCTTTCTTCTTCGCCCGCGAAGAAGGCCTTGTGGGTGAGAACCTTGGCTTCGCCCTTGCCCTCGTCATCGGCCAACATCAGCGACCATTTGCCGTTCGAGCGGCGGGTGGCATCGGTGACGATCCAGATCTGGCCGTTGAGCAGCTTTTTGCGCGGATTGTTGCGCAGGCACACCATGCGGTCGCCGACCACCGGCTCGTGGAACGGCAGACCCTTCAACTCGCGCAGCCGGTCATTATAGGTGAGGCGTGTCTTGTTGCGACCCACCAGCACCTGATCGGCCTCGAGCACGGCATCGCGATCGACCTTGTCGCGGCCGATGACAATGCTCTCGCCATAGCGGCCATGTTCGAGAAAGCCACCTTCGCGCACCGCCATCGAAAGCTGAATGATCGGGTTGTCGGCCGCCTGGCGGTGAATTTCGGTGAGCATGACATCGGGCTCTTCGGTGGTGAAGAAACCCGCGCCCTGTACCGGCGGCAGCTGGAACGGATCGCCGAGCACCAGGATTTTGACCCCGAACGAGAGGAGATCGGCGCCCAATTGCTCGTCGACCATCGACACCTCGTCGATGACGATCAAATCGGCATCAGCCGCCGGGCTTTCGGGATCGAGCACGAAGCGCGGCTCGCCCTCTTTTTCGGAGACCAGCGTATAGATCAGCGAGTGGATGGTCTGTGCGCCCTTGCAGCCGCGTTTTCGCATCACCAAAGCGGCCTTGCCGGTGAAGGCGGCATATTTGACCGAGCGGATGTCCTGCGCCAGATGCACGGCAAGCGTCGACTTGCCGGTGCCGGCCCAGCCGAACAGGCGAAAAACCTGCGGACCATTCTTGTCCCGAAGCCACCTGGAGACGGCAATCAGCGCCGCGTCCTGCTGTCCCGACCAGACCGGTGTCGTCATCAGGCAATCACCGTCCGAACCTTGCCGACGCCGGCGATTTCGCCCTCGATGACGTCGCCCCTAACGACGGCACCAACCCCGGCAGGGGTGCCGGTCATGATGATGTCACCCGCCTTGAGGGTGACGAACTGGCTAAGAAAAGCGATGGTTTCGGCAACGCTCCAGATCTGGTCGCCGAGATCGCCGCGCTGGCGCTCGCTGCCATTGACGGAGAGGGTAATGGCGCCTTTGTCCGGGTGGCCGATGGCGCTGGCTGGCTCGATCGTGCCGATGGGGGCGGACTGGTCAAAACCCTTGGCCATTTCCCATGGGCGGCCGGCTTTCTTAGCAATCGCCTGCAGATCGCGCCGCGTCATGTCGAGCCCGCAAGCATAGCCATAGACGTGATCGAGCGCGGTCTCGACCGCGATATCTGCCCCGTCCTTGCCCACGGCAACGACCAGCTCTACCTCGTGATGGAAATCAGACGTTTGCGGCGGATAGGGAATGGCGGCGCCACCGACGACGACCGCATCGGCGGGCTTGGCAAAAAAGAACGGCGGATCGCGCACGTCATTGCCCATTTCCTTGATGTGCTCGGCATAATTGCGGCCGACGCAATAGACGCGGCGCACGGCAAAGAGCCCGCCGCGCGCAATGGGAATGGAAACCGGCGCATGCGGCTCGAACAGAAAATCAGCCACGTTTGAACTCCTCAGCATAGGGCCCGATCAGGTCGCGATCGACAGGCCCCAACCGGTCCTGAGCACTAAACGACTGGTGCCAATATGGATAGAGCAGCGGCGGACGGCTGACATCGTCAAGACGCTGCCGCTCCTCGGCACTGAGGACGAAACTCGCCGCAGCGATATTGTCGCGGAATTGGCTCTCATTGCGCCCGCCGATAACAACCGAGGTAACGCCGGGCCGGCCGAGCAGCCAAGAGAGCGCCACCTGCGCGCCAGAGACGCCCCGCGCTTCGGCAATGGCCACCAGCGTATCGATGCCCGAATAGAGCTTTTCCCAATCATAGACCGGCGGCTCGCGGAACCCACCGACATGACGGCCGGATGCAGGCTCGCTGTCGCGCCGGTATTTACCCGACAGTAATCCACCGGCGAGCGGCGACCAGACGAGAATGCCGAGGCCCTGATCCTGCGATACCGGTACCAGTTCATATTCGGCGTCGCGGCTATGGAGGGAATAGTGGATTTGCTGGGAGACAAAGCGGGCGCCCTGCCGTTTGTCGGCGGCCATCAACGCCTTCATCATGTGCCAGCCCGAATAATTGGAACAGCCGATATAGCGCACGTGACCATGGCGAACGAGCGTATCGAGCGCTTCCATGGTCTCTTCAATGGGCGTTCTGCCGTCCCATTCGTGCACCTGATAGAGGTCGATCACATCGGTCTTGAGCCGCCGCAAACTGGCCTTGCACTGCTCGATGATATGGTGACGCGACAGGCCAATGTCGTTGGGCCCGTCGCCCATCTTGAAGCGCACTTTGGTCGCGATCAGCGCTTTTTGGCGGCGGCCATTCTCTTTCAGAATGTCGCCCAGAATTTCTTCCGAGACCCCGGCATTATAGACGTTGGCCGTATCATAGAGATTGATGCCGGCATCGAGGCACATATCGACCTGCCGCGCCGCATCGGCCGGGCTGGTATTGCCGATCTTCTCGCTGCCGCCAAAGGTCATGGTGCCCATGGTGAGGACCGAGACTTTGAGGCCCGATCGTCCGAGATAGCGATACTCCATCGGCATTCCTCCTTTGTTCTCCTGCAACAGGGCTAAAGAATTGCGGGATTCGGGTCAATCTGGCAGTTGCTAATTCCCTTGCCTCGCTGGCGCCGAAACGGCTAAGCCGGCATGGCCAGCGGGGTTCAAAACCATGTCGGATGCCATCGAAAACGTCCTTGCCACCTGCCATTGCGGCGCCGTTTCGATCCGCCTGCCAAAGGCACCCACCGAAATCACGCATTGCAATTGCAGTCTGTGCCGCCGCTATGGCGTGCTTTGGGCCTATTACGCCATTGCCGACGTGGTGATCGAAACCAAAAGCCCCACCGGCACCTATGCCTGGGGCGGCAAGAACGTCGATTTCCATCGCTGCTCGGGCTGCGGCTGCGTGACCCACTGGTATCCGCGCAAGGCCGGCCGGGAAAACCTCGGCATCAATGCAAGGCTCCTCGAACCAAAACTCCTCGCGGCGGCCGATATACGCTACAAGGATTCGGCGGGTACCGGTCTCTTCAATTGACCACGCCTATTTCCTGAAAGCCTTCGCCGTGCGCCCCCAATCCATTCTCGTTCCCGTTCTGCTCGTCACGCTCGGCATGGTGTTTACCCAGACCGGGGCCAGCTTTGCCAAAATGCTGTTTCCCATGGTCGGCGCCAATGGGGCGACGGCGCTGCGCCTGACGCTTGCGGCGATCGTGCTGGTCGTGGTGTTCCGTCCCTGGCGCTATCGGCTCGACAAAAAGCAATGGCGGGCGGTGCTGCTCTATGGCGTCGTCATGGGGGCGATGAATCTGTTCTTTTATGCCGCGCTTGAGCACATTCCGCTTGGCATTGCCGTGGCGCTCGAATTTACCGGGCCGCTGGCGGTGGCGTTGTTCGGCGCGCGAAAGCCGATGGATTTCGTCTGGATTGCCCTCGCGGTTTCCGGCTTTGCCATGCTCCTGCCCTGGACCGGATTTGCCGGGGATATTTCCCCGCTCGGCATTGGTCTGGCGCTCTGTGCGGGCGCCTGTTGGGCGGGCTATATCATTTTCGGGCAAAAGGCTGGCACGGGCGGCGGCCCCCATATCGCCGCGCTCGGCGTCGCGACGGCGGCGCTCATTGCGCTACCCTTCGGCATTGCCAGCGCTGGCACGGCCTTGATCGACCCAGCAATCCTGCCGCTTGGTTTTGCGGTCGCCCTGCTCTCGAGCGCCATTCCCTATGCGCTCGATATGGTGGCCCTGCCCCATATTCCGGCCCGGCTCTTCGGCATTTTGATGAGCGGACAACCGGCGCTGGCGGCGCTTTCGGGCCTTGTGATTCTGGGCGAAAGGCTGACCCCGGGACAGGTCGCGGGCATGGCGGCGATCATCGTCGCCTCGATCGGCGCCACAGCGACCATTACGCGCCCGGCCAAGGCGACGACACCCTAAAGACTGGATTTTCGCGCCGCGATGGGCATAGTGCGTGCCCGGGGGAGGAAGGTGCAACATGCTCTACGCCGTATTGTGCTACAATGACGAGAAGGCCGTTTCCACCTGGACCGAGGAGGAGGACGCCGCTTGCATGGCAAGGCTCGGCAAGGTTCAGGACGAATTGCGCCATGACGGCCGGCTCGGCCCCGTCGTGCGTCTCCAAAACACCACCGAAGCCAAGACCCTGCGCAAGGCCAATGGCGAGCACGTGGTTTTTGACGGTCCATTCGCCGAGACCAAGGAACAGTTTTTGGGTTTTTACGTCGCCGATGTCGACACCATCGAGGAGGCCGTGAACTTCGCCAAAAAGCTGGCCGTGGCCAATCCGGGTCTCGGGTCCTATGAAATCCGCCCGCTCCGGGTCTATTTGCCGAGCGCCCTGCTCGGCGATGCGGCGATTGCCGAACCGGCCGAGTAAGCAGGCTCTCCTTAACCTCGTTGGGCAATAGGCCGCGCGGATTGTCGGGTTCCGGCCTATATTCGAGGCTGGATTTTTCAGACCACCGAGCCAGATGTACCAATCCGTCAAACCAGACGCGCCAGCGCCGCAGCCCAGTGCTGCCCCGTTGCGCGCTGTTGAGCGCGGACCGGCACCTGTGACGGCCCCAAGGCGTCCTGCGTCAAGCCTGATAAGCAGCGTCACGCCCTTCATGATCATCGGCTGGATCAGACGCTTCTGGCTGGTCGTTGCAGTGCTTGCCGGGCTCGGCGCACTGGCTGGCTACGCCGCCGGCACGCTGATTCCGCCGCGCTATACCAGCTATTCCGACATCCTCCTCGACCCCAATGACCTGCAGCTCGTTGCCGACGATCTCTATACCCGCGTTGCTTCGGGCGAAGCGCAATTGATCGATGTCGAAAGCAAGATGCGCATCCTCACCTCGATCAGCGTGCTGGGCCGCGTCGTCGACCAGCTCGACCTGGCTGGTGACCCCGAATTCACCGATGCCGATGCTGCCTTTGAGCCGGGCGCCGACGCCCGCATCGCCGCTGTCCGGACCCTCGGCGAGCGGGTCCGCGTCAGCCGCGAAGAGCGCTCCTATGTGGTTACGGCCTCGATCTGGGCGCATACGCCCGAAAAATCCGCCATCCTGACCGACGCTCTGGTCAGCGCTTTCCTTGTCGAACTCGCCGCGGTCGAATCGGACGGCGCGCGCAATGCTTCGGATGCGCTCAACCAGCGCCTCGCCGAATTGCGCAATGACGCGGCAAAGGCCGAAACCGCCGTTGTCGACTATCGCCGCGAACATGGCCTGACCGCCAATCGCGATGGCCAGCTCAGCGCCCAGTCGGCCGTGCAGATCAACACCCAGGTCGATACCGCCCGCGAAACCCTGATCGCCGCCGAAGCGCGCTATGCTGCGCTAAGTTCTGGCGCCAGCGGGGCCGGCGCGCAGGAATCAGAACTTCTCGCGCAATTGCGCACCGAATATGCCGCGGCCAAGCAAAAGGCCGACGCACTGGCGACGACCCTTGGCCCCCGCCATCCGAGCCTTGCCACGGCAAGGGCCGAACAGGCCGCCGTGCAAGGCGAAGTCGATCAGGAAGTGTCCCGCATCGTCGAGGCAGCCCGCATCGATCTGCAGCGCGCCCGCGATGTCTTCGACCAGTTGAGCAATGCCGCCGGCGCCCAATTGGGCAGCGTCTTTTCCGACGAACAGGCCCAGCTCGAACTGCGCCAGCTCGAACGCACCGCCACCTCCACCGTGGCAATTTATGAGGCCTATCTGACCCGCGCCCAGCAGGTTGCCGAACGCAGCCAGCTCAATACCAGCAAGGTGCGCGTCATTTCGCCCGCCATGGCCCCGATCGCCCGCAGCTATCCGCCGCGCACGATGCTGCTCGCCGCCGGTGGGCTCGTTGGCGGGCTCCTGGCGGGCCTGGTTCTCGCAGCGGGTCTTGGCTTTCTTCAGTATTTTCTGGCGGGCACGCGAACGCGACCTGCCGCACCGCCGCGCATGCGGGCGGCCTGAGGATCGCGACCCGCTAGAGCCGGATCGGATCGGATCGCTTACTTGGAATGAAAAATGATCTGCCAGAGCGCGGCGGGATTGGTCTTGAGATAGCGGCCAAGCAGCCGGCGCGGCTCGATCATGGTGCGATAGACCCATTCGAGCCCGGCCTTCTGCATCCATTGCGGCGCCCGGCTATTCTTGCCCGAGAGAAAATCGAATAGCCCGCCCGAGGTCTTGATCACCCCGATGCCGCGCAGGTTTTCGAGATTGCGCGAGACGAATTCCTGCTCGCGCGGCACACCGAGCCCGATCCACAAAATGTCGGGCTTGCTGGACACGATATCGGCCACCACGCCCGCTTCGTCTTCAGGCCTATAGTAGCCGTCGCGCGCACCCGCGAAAATCAGGTCGGGATATTGCTGCTGCATATTGGCGACGGCGCGGCGATTGCCCTCGGGGGTGGCGCCGAAAAAGTAAAACCGCAGGCCGGCCTTTTGCGCCAGACGCGCCACGGCATGGACGAGATCGGTGGTTGCGACCCGTTCGCTCAGCTCTTCGCTGGCCACATAGCCCGAGAGCCGCACCATGGGCATGCCATCGGCCTGGATCTGGTCGGCCTGGGTAAGAAGGCCCTTGAAGGCCGGGTCTTCCGCGGCAAGCGCGATCACCTGCCCATTGGCCGAAGTCGAATAAAACGGCAGCGCATTTTGGCCCCGGGCCCGAAGCGCAGTGCGCACGAGAATGCGGGCGGACTCTTCCATGCCGAGAACCGAAATGGGCAAGCCGCCGATCGTGGTGCTCGGTTCTGCCCTGGGACTGGTCATTTCGCTCAAGTCAACCGGCCGCATGGCCTATCCTCGGTCAGTTCTGCCGTTCCATCGCATGCGCGCGCGCATGCGGAAAATACTTATGGCGATTAAGCTTAACCAGCCCTTGGTCTAATCCATTGCATTGGATCGAAATCGCCTAGAGGTCGATGCGCGCGCCGATCGATTGCCAGAGTTCAGCCATCGCCGCCGCGATATCGATCGGGTCCGGTGGCTCCCGGCTGGCGGCAAGAACGGCCGCGGCGACGGTCGGAATATCGGCCGCGGTCGGCACAAGAGAGATGGCACGGGTCTCGATCAGGCGCTGAAAAAGGCCGTGATGATCAAGAGCATGGGCCTCGGCGGGCGCATTGACGACCACCGCATGGCCCGAAAGCGCTGCGGCCAGCACGCTCCCCCGGCGCGAGGTCAAGCCTTCAGGGAAGAGGTAGCAAAAGACCTGGATCTCTTTGAAAATACCCGCCAGTTCATCATCCCCCGCCACATAGCCCGTCACCGTCACCCGATCGGCAAGGCCAAGGTCGCGCACGCTGGCGAAGAAATTCTCTTCGACATTGTCCATTCCCCTAATGAAGGAGCCGGCAAAGACGACACCCACATCATGGCCCTGCTTCACCAGTTCGGCGGCGACCTGCAAAACCACGGCGGACTGCTTTTTGGGATAGATCGAACCGAACTGCCCGAGCAGCAGCCGTCCGGCCCGCCGCTCAGCCGAAAGCGCGCGGCTGATATCGGTTTCCTTGGTGGTGCCGGCGGGGAGAATATTGGGCGGAATGGGCACGACCTGCCGCTTGCGGGTGACAAAGCGCGAAAGACGGGTCCGGGCAAATTCGGCGGCGATCTCGGGCGCCGAAAAGGCGAGGCGCGTGGCCAGGAGGACGACCGGCGCCAGCACGATCCGCCGCTTCCAGTCGAGCGCCAGCCATTCGTGGAGGAAGACGACGACGTCCTTTCCCATGAGCCGGGCCAGAACGGCCGCAAGGCCGGGCGTAAAAAGCCGGCGCTTCCAGCCCACTATCGGGAAATTGAAGATGACGGCGTCTTTGCCTTTGAGCGAGCGCGCCAGTCGAGGCAGATCGGCGTCGAGCACATGGGTTTCGGCACGGGCGCCAAACCGGTCGGCCAGAAGCCGCGAAAACGCTTCCACGCCACAAAGCTGGCGGGCGGCCGACACGAAGATGAGGTAGCTCTGGCTCAAAGCGGCGTTCCGAACTGCGCCGAAGTCCCGGCTTTTGCGTAACGCAACCTTAGAACCCCAGCGTTAACATGGGCTTGAGGGTTCTTGAGCCCAAAGGAGGGCCCATGACCGGTTCGATATCGCTGATTACGCCGAGCTATTCGGGCGATTTTGCCAGCTGCCAGCTCCTTTGTGCCTCGATCGATCGCTTCGTCACCGGGCATGACATGCACTATCTTGTCGTCGGCGACGAAGATGCCGCGCTTTTTGCGCCCCTCGCCGGACCGCGCCGCCGCATCGTGCCCCATAGCGAACTCCTGCCAAAATTCTGGCCGCTGCTGCGCTGGCGCAAGCGGCTCTATTGGTGGGCGCCGGGCCTGAGCCTGCCCGTCTATGGCTGGCACCTGCAGCAATTGCGCAAGATCGCCATGACCCTGGCGCAGCCGAGCGAGCGCATCATGTGCATCGATTCGGACAATTGCTTCTGCCGGCCGCTCGATCTCGGCGTCATTGCCCAAGACCCGGCGGTCCCGCTTTTCGTTGCGCCCGGCGACGTCCGCCCCGAACGGCCAAGTCATGTGCTCTGGCTTGAAAATGCCCATCGCCTCTTGGGGCTGGCGCCCGCAAAACTGCCGGCGGACGATTTTATCGGGCAGATGATCGTCTGGGAGCGCCAGACAGTGGCAGCGATCACGGCTAAGATCGAACGGGTGCAGCGCCGTCCCTGGTGGTCCGCAATAGCGCGGCTACGGCAGTTTTCCGAATATCTGATCTATGGTGCCGCGGTGACGCATGATCCCGCCCTGGCCGCGCGGCATGAGCGGGTGACGCAATCGCGCTGCCTCACCTATTGGAGCGGCGCGGCGCTGGACGAACAAGGCCTTGCCGCCTTCATCGCGACGATGAGCCCCGGGCAAAGCGCCATCGCCATCCAATCACATACCAAAACACCAATCGGGCTTATCGGCCGCGTGGCGCTCGACAGCCGTCAGCGCGACGCTTTATAGGGCTGCGGCAACACGCCGAAACTGGCGACGACCCGCCCCACCGACATCAAAAAGGGGTGACTGGCGCCAAGCAGGGACCCGGTGCGCAGCAAAAGCCCAAAACTGCGGAAAAACCCCAAGCCAAGGCTGCCGATATTTTTGACGAGAACCCGCCCCGCCGGCTGTTCCATGCGGTCGATGACATAGTTTATGCTGCCGGTGCGGATCGAGCGTTTCAGAAGAAAACGCGCTGAGACGCGTTCGGCCGGCACGAATTCGTGCACCACCGCCTCTTGGCACCACCAGGTCGAAAACCCCGCCCGCTTGCTGCGGGTGAAAAATTCCATGTCGCCGCCGCCGAGGAAATTGAAGCTGACATCAAAGGGCGGTTGCCCCATCTGCGCAAAGACGCGGCGCCGGATGAGGCAATTGCCCGAGCCATGGATTTGGTCAATGGCTCTCGTTGCACCCTCAATGGACACAAAGAGCGGATGCCGGGCGATGGCATCGGGAACAGGCACGTCGAATTCGCGCCGGACGGGACCACCGACAATATCGGCATCCTGTTTTTGCGCGGTGGCGACGATGGCGGCGAGCCAGCCGGGCATGGCCATCTCGTCATCATCGATCATCAGGAAGAATTCGGCCTCGGGGAAGGCGGCCTGGGCTTCGGTGAAAGCGCGGTTGATGGCGTGCACATTGCCCTGATCGGGTTCAATCAGAATGCGATGGGGAATTGCAGAGGACGACAATAACGCGGTGGCTTTTTTGGCCCCCTCGGACCCGGCCGCGTCATTGTCGACCACGACCAGCGCAAAGCAGAAATCGGTCCTTTGCGCGATAACCGAGGCAAGGGTGCGGGCCAGCCAGTCGGGGCGGCGAAATGTCGGAATGCAGACCACGGCCGCAACGGGCCGCGAAACCTGTTCCAACCCCTGCTGATCCCCTGCCATTGCGCCCGCCTCAGCCCATCGCCGATCTCAAACGAACGGCTCCATGAGCGGGGTTATCGATCAGATCGGCACGGGCCTGCAAGCGCAGGCCGAAAACCGCGATCAACATGGTAAACCAGATGGGTCCGCTGTTTTCAAAGAACGTGCTCTCAAAGCAACTGGCAAAGAGCCCGAACATCCATATCCGTACATAGAGCCGCGTCAGGTCCGGATCGGTGCCGCGCGCCAGCGCCTTCGAGGCATGAATGCACGGCAGAACCACCAGCCAGACCAGCACCAGGATCAGCAAGGGCCAGCCGCCATTGATCAGCTGATCGACATAGCCATTGTGGGCATTGGCCGCCGTTACCGCCCAGGTCGAGACCGAGTGATTGCCATAAAACAGCGCATCGGTCTGCCAGAAGGATTGGAAGCCATAGCCGGTAAAGGGACGGCTGGAGATGGACGACAGTGCCAATTGCCAGATCGAGGCGCGGTCGGTGAAGGTGGCATCAACGCCGAGGCCGGCAAGGAAGGACTGAAACGGCGGCGAGACGGCGGCCGAGAGAATGACCAGATTGAGGAGGGCCAGACCGCCGAGCACTAGGACGATCCGAAACCCGCCGATCCGCTCGAACAGCCAGACCCCGACCAGCACGGCCGGCAACATGGCCGCAGAGGTCTTGCCGCCGGAATTGTAGAGGAAAAAACCGGCAAGCAGCGTCAGCAGCAGACCGCTCCACACCATGCGCACGCGCAATAAATAGAGCCCGAAGAACACCGCAAAGGCCATGGCGGCGGCGGCGGTGTTCTTGTGGCCGAAATGGCCGCGCCAATCCCCGGCAAGCGACTGCTCCAGCGCATCCGTTGCCTGGTGGATGGCGCGTCCGGGCATGACGATGACGCCGAAATAGGAGAGCGCGACGGCAGCCAGCAGGCAGACACCGGCGAGGCGCGCGAACTGGGCATTGTCGCGCGGCAGCAGCAGCACGGCGCTGGCGCAGAGACACACCAGCACCGAATAGATGGTGCGGCGCAGGGCACTATCGGGCGTGTCGGAAAAAAGCACCGTCAGCGCCACCCAGGCGAAGATGACGAGGAGCGGCCCATAGGCCTTGAACACCAGTTCGCGCGCCGGGTGTAGCGCCAGGACGCCCATGACCAGAACCGACATGGCCAGGACGATCAACTGGTTGAAGGAATTTGAACTCTCGCCATAGGCCGTCAGCGCCGAGCCCGCCAGGGGATCTGGCAGTGGATCGAGCCCGATCCAGAAATAGCAGAAAACCGCGACAAAAAGCATGGTCGCGAACCATCCCCCCTGCGGGTTGTAGGTCTGCTCGCCAGCTTCTGACACCGAACTCTCCCCATCAACCCATGGCCGCAAAGCCAGAACCAGCGCCTATTCAACGGCCGCAGTTTTGCACGAAAGTCTGGATAATTCCTTCCGCACTGCGCTGGTTTCCCAAGGCAACGTTAACGCTAAACCCGTTGCTTTGATGTGATTTTAAGCCCGAAGGCCTATCCTTGTGCCGTCGTGCATATGGGCACGCCGGGGCTCGAAAAGGGACAAGCGGTGATGCGCAGGCGGGAATTCATGCTCGGAGCCTTGGGCACGGGCACATTGCCATATCTGGCCGCGCTGCCCGCTTACGCCAAGACGCCGGCGATGGCTGCCATTCCCTATGGCGCCGCGGTGCGCACCGACCCGCTCTATGACGACCCCGCCTATAAAAAGGCCATTCTCGATCATTGCCAGATCATTGTGGGGGAAGGCGGTCTCAAATGGATCGACCTGCGGCCCGATCGCCATATCTTCGACTTCACCCAGCCCGATCGGCAACTGGCCTTTGCCGAGGAACACGGGCTTGAAATGCGCGGGCATACGCTGATCTGGTATGGCGCCATGCCCGAATGGACCGAAACCATTGCCAGCGCCGAAGAAGCAAGGTTCGAACTCGTCAGCCATATCGAGACGGTCGTCGGGCGCTACAGAGGCCGCATCCGCAGCTGGGATGTCTGCAACGAACCGATCGCCGACAACCCCACCCGCGACGCCCCGATCCGCGACAGCGTCTGGCAGCGCCATCTTGGCCGGGACTATATCGAACTGGCTCTGCGCACGACCGCCGCGATCGACCCCGATGCGCGCCTCGTCATCAATGACTATGACATCGAGCAGGCGACGGACTCTGGCCGGGCCAAGCGCAAGGCCTTCCTCGATCTCGTGCGCGACCTCAAGGCGCGCGACGTACCACTTCATGCCGTGGGCCTGCAGGGCCACATTCGCCCCGACATCCCGATCGATCGCTCGGGCCTGACCGCCTTCGTTGCCGAGCTCGATGCTATGGGCCTTGGCGTCCTCGTCACCGAGCTCGATGTCATCGACGACAGCCTGCCGGGCCCGGTGGCCGAACGCGACGCCGCCGTGGCCGCCGTGGCAAAAGAGTTTCTCGAAGCCATCGGGGCGGCTTGCCGGCCCGAGGCCGTCGTGACCTGGGGCATCAGCGACCGCTTTACCTGGGTGCCGATCTGGTTCACTCGTGGCGACGGCATGCCGAACCGCCCGCTGCCGCTCGATGCGGACTATCAGAAGAAGCCGATGATGCAGGTGATCGAGGACTTTACCCGCAGTTTCAACCAATGATCCGGCAAGTCTCGTCCTATATGCTAGCCAATGTGGTCTCGGCCATGCTCGGCTTTGCCTCGGTTGTGATCTTCACCCGGCTGCTCGGCCCGTCCGAATATGGCATCTACGTGATCGGCTTTTCGATCGCGGCCATGATCTCGGCCCTGCTCTTTGGCTGGATCAAATCGTCGATCGTGCCCTTCACCGCCCATGACGAGGGCGCCGACCTGCGGGTGACCGTGGGCCTTGCCTTTGTCGCGCTGACCCCGCTCGTTCCCCTGCTCTATTTCGGCATTTCTGCGGTCGCGCCGCAATATTCGGCCTACCTGCTGCCCGCCATCCTCCTCGCCTTCGGCATCGGGTTTTTCGAATTCTATCTCGAAGCCTTTCGGGCCAAGCAGCAGACCGGCCCCTATCTCTGGGCGACGATCCTCCGCGCCGCCGTGGCTCTGGCGCTTTCCCTGCTGCTGATCGCGGTTTTTAACCTCGGGGGCGCAGGCCTGATCCTTAGCGTCATGTCGTCCTATTTCATCACCAGCCTCGCCTTCGCCGCGCTACTGTGGCGAGGGCCGCTCAAACCGCTCGATAAAACCCTCCTCCGGGCCATGCTGGTCTTCGGCCTGCCCATGACCGTGTCGGGCACCGTCTTCGTCCTGCAAACCATTCTCGACCGCTTCGTTCTCGCCGCGACACTCGGGGAGCATGCCGCCGGCATCTATGGCGCGACGGCAGATCTCGTGCGCCAGATCATCCTCTTTCCCGGCGTCGCCATCGGCACTGCCGTCGCCCCGATCGCCGTGCAACTTCTCGCCCGCAACGAAAAGGCCGAACTCGACCGGCATCTGACCGACAGTACCGAAATGCTGCTGGGCGTCCTCGCGCCGGCTGTCGCCGGCCTTGCGATCATCGCCGCCAAGCTCGCTTTCCTCGTCCTTGGCGAGGACTTCAGGCTCGAGGCGACGAACCTCCTGCCGCTGATCGCTTTGGCCTGGCTCTTCCGCTCGCTCTCTTACCAATTGCTGCATGTCAGCTTCCAGATCCGCAAGACCCCGGGCCTCATGCTGATCCAGGGCCTCGCCATTCTCGCCATCAATGCGCTGGCTTTGTTCTTCCTCGTGCCGCGCCTGGGGCTCATTGGGGCGGCCCTGGCGCTCATCATCTCGGAGGCATCAGGCGTTGCTCTCGGCTATCTGCTGACGCGCCGGGCCTATCCGTTACCGCTCGATCCACGCCCCTTCCTCAAGGTGGGCCTCGCGACCCTTGGCATGGCGGTTCCCACTTACCTCGTGGACCGCGCTTTGCCGGGCACGGGCGTGCTGGATATCGCGCTTCCCGTCCTCGTTGGCATGCTCACCTATGGGCTCTGCGCCTATGGCCTCGACATTGCCGGCATCCGCAGCCGCCTCAAGACGCTGCGCCTTCGTTCGACAGTGCTGCCGGTCAGTCGATAAAAATTTACTGACCGAACCAAGAATCCCTAAACCCTGATCAAAGATATGGCCGCCGGATCGAGCGTTCCGGCGCAGCTAAACCCCGCTCATTAGTCCAAATTAACAAGTTGAGCCGCTAGTTACGCCGGTGCGGGACGGTGGTTTTAGCCAAGAGCAAAGCGCCGCCCAAATAGGAAAGCCCAGAAGGGGCGGCAAGTCAGGCGTGGGACAACACCTGACGGGGCAGGCGCAATCGGCTCAATATCGCTCCACGGAGCAAAGAGCCCGGCGCCAGTCCGTTGAGACGGGGTGCAACATGAACGTGCGGGCACAGAACAGCAAAGACCTGCCCTTGGCAGTGGATCTCGACGGCACGCTGATATCAGCGGACCTGCTTTGGGAAAGCATCTTCCAGCTGCTGAAGAAAAACCCGCTCCTGCTGTTCATGCTTCCGGTATGGCTCATGGACGGCAAGGCGCGCCTCAAGGCCGAAATTGCCAGCCGCGTGGATTTCGACGCCTCCATCCTGCCCTATCGCCAGGAGTTTCTGGATTTTCTCCATGCCGAAAAAGCCACCGGCCGCGACATTGTGCTCGTAACCGCGGCGGCCGAACCCTTTGCGAGGGCCGTTGCCGCCCACCTTGGCATTTTCACCACCTTTCATGCCTCGGCGAGAGATCTCAACCTCGCCGCCCACCGCAAGGCGGCGCTGCTGGTCGAGCGCTTCGGCAAAGGCGGTTTCGACTATGCCGGCAATGATCACGCCGATCTCCCGGTCTTCGAAGTCGCGCGCGCCGCCGTGGTCGTGGCGCCGGACCGGGCCGCCCATCGCTATGCGCAAAGGACCGGCGCACGCCGCTTCGAGCGCCGGAAGCCTGATCTCAAGACCTACCTGAAAATGCTGCGGGTGCATCAGTGGCTGAAGAACCTCCTGGTTTTTGCTCCGGCCGTTCTTGCCCATGAAATCGCCAATCCCGAGGTTCTTTTGCCCTCACTGGGCGCCTTCATCGCCTTTTGCGCGGCCGCCTCGGCCATCTACATCATCAACGATATTATTGACCTGCCGCTCGATCGCCAACACGCCACCAAGCGCAACCGGCCTTTCGCCAACGGCACGCTATCGATCCCCTTCGGGCTGTCGGTTTCGGCCGGTCTTCTGGCCCTCACCATACTGGTCTGCGTCTTTCTCCCGCCGATCTTTGCGCTGGTCATCGGCCTTTATATCGTGACGACCACGGCCTATTCCTTTGCCGTAAAGCGCATGCTGCTGATCGACGTGCTGTGCCTTGCCGGCCTCTACACACTCAGGATTCTCGGCGGCAAGGCAGCCTCGGACCTGCCGTTGTCCTTTTGGCTGATGGCCTTTTCCATGTTCTTCTTCCTCTCCCTGGCGCTGGTGAAGCGCTATGTGGAATTGCAGACCTCCAAGGTCAGCGAGCGCGACCGCATTGCCGGGCGCGGCTATCGGCCCGAGGACATGGCCATTGTCGGTCAGGCCGGCATCGCTTCGGCCTTTTCGGCGACGCTCGTGCTCTCGCTCTACATCCAGAGCCAGGAAATCATCGGCTATTATTCCTCGCCCTGGCTGATCTGGCCGCTGGTGCCGATCGTGCTCTACATCGTCATCCGCATCTGGATTCTCGCCTTCCGGCGCGAAATGCATGACGACCCGGTGGTGTTCATCGCCACGGACTGGCGCAGCCAGATCTTCGTCGCCTTCGGCGCGCTGCTGATGATCGCGGGGAATTTCATCTGATGGCGGCAAACCTCGACAGTTTTGGCCGCATCGACCGACGCCCGCGCCAGGCGTTGACGCCTGATCTCGCCATTGCGAGCCTCGGCGCCGGTGGGCCAAGTCTGCTGGCCTTCGGTAATGGCAAGTCCTATGGCGATAGCTGCCACAACGATGCCGGTGCGCTGGTGCCCATGCGCTCGCGGCGCGCCATTCTGGCCTTCGATGCGGCAACGGGTATTCTCACGGCGGAAGCCGGGGCATCGCTTGAAGAAATCATCGCCCATACGGCCCCGCATGGATATTTCCTGCCGGTGACCCCCGGCACGCGCTTCGTGACCCTCGGCGGCGCCATCGCCAATGACGTGCATGGCAAGAACCACCATGTTCGCGGCACCTTTGGCTGCCACGTCACCGGCTTTGAACTGCTGCGCTCGGACGGCGCCCGCTACGCCTGCTCGGCCACCCAGAACAGCGAGCTTTTTGCCGCCACCATCGGCGGCATGGGGCTGACCGGGATTATCCTCAGCGCCAGCATCAAGTTGATGCGCGTCGGTTCGCTCGATATCGAAGAAGAGATCACGCCTTTCTCCAATCTCGAAGGCTATTTCGATCTCGCCGAAGGCGCCGATGCTGCCAACGAATATGCCGTCGCCTGGGTCGACCAACTGTCTCGCTCCAACCGGGGTGTGCTGCTCACCGGCAATCACGCGGACAATGGCAATTTTAAAACCGCGCGTTCGGCGACGCGCCTCTCCGTGCCGTTCGAAATGCCGTTTTCCATGCTCAACGGTCTGAGCCTGACGGCATTCAATTTCGCCTACTTCCACGCCAAGGCGCGCAAGAGCAACAAGACGCTCAGTGGGTACGGCAGCTTCTTTTATCCGCTCGATGCCGTGGGGAACTGGAACCGGCTCTATGGCCCAAAAGGGCTCTTTCAGCACCAGAGCGTCATTCCCTTCGAGGCGGCCCGCGCGATCATTCCGCAGATGCTCGAGGCCAGCCGCGAAGCGGGACAGGCTTCATTCCTGACGGTGCTCAAGCGCTTTGGCGCCGTGGCATCACCCGGCACCCTCTCCTTCCCGCGGCCTGGCTACACGCTGACCATGGATTTTTCCAATCGCGGCGCTTCGACCCTGAAGCTGCTCGAAAGGCTCGATGCCCTGACGACCGAGGCCGGCGGTCGGGTCAATCCCTACAAGGACCAGCGCATGAGCGCGGCAACCTTTGCTGCCGGCTTTCCCGAATGGACTGAGCTCGAAGCATATCGCGATCCGCGCTTCTTCTCGGATTTCTGGCGGCGCACCGCGCTCAGCCTTTCCGCACACGCACCGGCCCTGGCGGCCGAATAGAGGACATCATGACCTATCTGCCCTTTATCCTCTTTACCGTTTTCACCAATGCGGCCGCCCAGCTCATGCTCAAGGCCGGCATGATGAACCTTGGCTCCATCAGCTTCACGGCCGACACGGCGATCCTGCGCATCTTCCAGATCGTCTTCAATCCCTGGGTCTTTGCCGGGCTCGTGACCTTCGTCATCTCCATGGCCTCGCACCTCTATGTGCTCTCCAAGGTGGACATCTCCTTCGCCTATCCCTTCCTCAGCCTCGCCTATGTGGCGGTCGCGCTCTTTGCCTGGCTGGTTTTCAAGGAAGACCTCGGCGCCCTCAAGATCGCCGGCATTGCCCTGATTTGCGTGGGCACGGTGCTGATCGCGCAGGGCGGAACCAAGCATGTCGAAGCGACGGAAACCGTCGCCAGCCTCGATCAGGCCCGAACCTGATCCCCAGTTCATCCAGACAAAACAACAGTTTTCACAGTTAGGGCGGTAGCAAACATGAGACACATTATCTTCGGCGGTGATGGCTTCGTTGGCCGGCATCTGGCCCCGCGTCTTCTCAACGCCGGCCACGAGGTGGTCGTGGCCGATATCGTCAAGTCCGACCTGGCGCACTATCGCGATGTCCAGTTCATCAAGACCGATGTGACGAGCGATGTCTCGGTGGGCAATCTCGGCATCAAGCCCGATGACATGGTCTATAACCTCTCGGCCAAGATGCTCTCGCCCATTCAGGTGCGGGCCAAGCGGCACGATTTCTTCTTCCCGGTGAACTATTACGGCACCGAGAACATCATCCGCGCCATGGACAAGGCCGGGGCCAACCGGCTCGTGCACTTCACGACGGACATGGTCTATGGCCACACCTTTACCTGGCCGCAGAAAGAGGACCATCCCTGCGCTCCGCTCGGGGAATATGGCCTTTCCAAATACAAGACCGAACTGCTCGCCGCCGAATGGCGCGAGAAGGGCATGAACATTTCCCTCTTCCGTCCGCGCCTCATCATCGGGCCGGGGCGCCTGGGGATTCTGGCAAAGCTCTTCAAGCTGATCGATCTTAACTTGCCGGTGCCGATGATTGGCTCGGGCAAAAACCCCTACCAGTTCATCTCGGTCTTTGACTGCGCCTCGGCCGCCCATGCGGCGTTCACGGCGGGCGTGCCCAACGAGGTCTACAACCTTGGCTCGCTCAATCCGCCGACGACGCGCGAACTCCTCACCAAGCTGATCAGGCACGCCGGCTCGAAGTCGCTGCTGGTGCCGACGCCGGGCTGGGCGGTGAAGCGCACGCTCGACCTGCTTGACCTCATGAACATGCCGATCATGGACCCCGAGCAATACCTGATCGCCGACGAGATGTGCATTCTCGACGTTTCCAAGGGCGAGCGGGAACTGGGTTGGGTGCCGCAGTATCGCGACGAGGACATGCTCGTCGCCGCCTATACCGAATACCACAAGAAGCTTGCCGGCGCCGAGCCGGCATCAGTCACCCAGTCCAAGGCCGCGTGAGGAGTTAGCATGAGCAGCGTAATGAAACTGTCCGACACCCCGGCGCGCACAACCAAGACACAGAAGCCCGATCTTCTTACTGTCGAAGACGCCAAGGCGCTCGACATTAAGAAGATCAACGAGCTGTTCACCGAACACATGAATCCCGGCCAGCTGCATTTCATGAAGCTGCTTGGGTTCCACAAGATCAAGATCGAGCGTGCCGAGGGCATGTATTATTTCGATCAGAACGGCAGAAAAATCCTCGACTTCTTCGGCGGGTTTGGCTCGCTCGCCTTCGGCCACAACCACAAGCGCATTCTTGAAGCGCGCAAAAAGTTTGCCGAAGAAAAGCGCCAGGAAATCGCCATCGCGTTCCTTTCGCAATATGCGACGGCGCTCGCCGCCAACCTTGCCGCCTGTTCGCCGGGTGATCTCGATATGGTGTTCCTGGGCTCTTCGGGTTCGGAAGCCATGGAAGCGGCCATCAAGGTCGCCGAGCGCGCCGCCGGCCCATCGCGGCCCAAAATCGTCTATGCGGAAAATTCCTTCCACGGAAAGACCAAGGGCGTTCTCTCGATCACCGATGGCGCGCTTTATCGCGGCCAGTTCAAGCTGACCGAAAACACCGTTCGCGTGCCTTTTGGCGATATCGACGCCATTGAAACGGCCTTCAAATCCGACCCCGCCATCGGCACCATCGTGCTTGAAACCGTGCAGGGCGGCGGCGGCATCATCGAGGCATCCGCCGAATTCTGGACCAAGCTGCGGGCGCTTTGCGACAAATATGGCGTGCTCTGGGTGGCCGATGAAGTGCAATGCGGCTTTGGCCGTACCGGCAAATTCTACGCCTTTGAACATTATGGCGTCGTGCCCGACGTGACGGCGCTGGCAAAATCCCTCGGCGGCGGCAAGGCGGCCATGGGCGCCATGATCGCCAGCCGCGATGTCTATATGAAGGCCTATGGCACCTCGAAGACCGCCATGATTCACGCCATGGCGACCTTTGGCGGCATCGGCGAAGCCTCGGTCACCTCGATCGAAGCGCTCAACGTGCTTTATGACGAAGGCCTGATCGATAATTCGGCCGAAACCGGCACCTACCTGATCGAAAAACTGCGCGCGCTGCAGGCCAAATATCCGAGCCTCCTCAAGGACGTGCGCGGGCGCGGCATGATGGTGGGCCTCGAATTCCACGACTTCTCGCAGACTCTGCCATTGGTCCTGCGTCCGGTCGTCGCCGCGCTCGACGACAAGCTCAAGGGGTCCCTCCCCGGTTTCATCGGCAGCCACCTGCTACGCGACCATGGCGTGCTCGTCGCCTTCACCGAATATAACCGCAACGTCATCCGGCTCGAACCGCCGCTGATCTGCACACGCGAAAATGTCGACGAATTCATCGCCGCACTCGATGAGGTCCTGTCGCGCGGCGTCGTGAAAATCGTCACGGACTTCGTCCGGGCCCAGGTGGGCTAACGAACAGGGAGGGCGGAAATTGACCATGACCACTGACCTCGATCGCCGGCGCGACCTGCGTGGCACGCTTCAAGGTGCGCTCGCCGGCGGGCTGCAGGCGCTGCGCCAGTTTTACTGGCGGCATGCCGATGTCTTCTCGGTGCTGACGCTGGCGGGCTTCGTGCTCGTCACCGTGGCCATGACCTTTCTTCGCCCGGTCTACAATTGGGACGTTTTGGCCTATCTCGGCACCATGGTGAAAGGCAGCGCCACGAGCGCTGCCGAAATCCACGCCTATGCCTATGGTGTCGTCAGGGACGCGGTGCCGCCCGAGGCTTTCGCGGCCCTGACCGAGGCAGGCAGCTATCGCATCCGCCAGTTCGCCGATCCCGACGCCTTCGTCTCCATGCTCGGCATGTATGAGATGAAATGGCTCTATATCAGCCTGATGAAGTGGTTGACCCCGATCACCGGGGCTTATGAATCCACCTATGTCATCAACATCGCGGCACTTCTGATCCTGACCACATCGGTCGGCCTCTGGCTGCGCTCGGCCCGGCTTTCGGGCTATGCGCCGCTCGTCGTGGCGCTGTTCTTCGTGCTGCAATTCCCGGGCTTTTACGCCACCCAGCAGCCCGATTTTCTCGGCAATGCCTTGCTCATCGCCTCTTTGCTTTCCTATGAGCGCAAGCGCGACATGCAAGGTTCAGTGCTGATGCTGCTGACCATCCTGACCCGCCCAGACCAGATCGCGACCACCGGTGTCCTCATGGCCTGCGCCTGGTTTCTGCGCGACCGCTCGACGCCGATATTTGCGCTGACCTTCCTGGCCGGCCTCATCGCCTGGTTCGTCATCGGCCAGACGACGGACGATGTCGGCTACTGGTCGCATGTCTGGTTCTCGACCTATCAGATCCAGGACACCATGGTCGGCTTCCATCCCGATTTCTCGCCGATCGTCTATCTCACTGCGATCGGCTTTAATATCTACCGCTCGCTGTTTGAGAATACCTGGCTCGCCGCCTACGCTCTGGGCCTTGCCTGGATCGGCGCGCTGTACTTCCGTTCCGCCATTGGCGATCAGCGCCGTCAGGTGCTGGTATTGACCGCGTTGCTCGCCATCGCTGCGAAATTCGCCGTCTTTCCCCTCAGCGACGGACGCATCTATTTCGCGCAGTTGACGATCCTGTTCCTCCTGGCCTTTGCCGCCTGGACCGCGGGCATGACCCCTACAAATGACCAGGCGCTGCAGGCAAAGCGCCCGTGAACGATAGTTATGCCCAGCGCCCCGGATTAGGGCGCCGGGCAAGAGTTGGGATACGATCTGAGTGTTAGATGGGCCGGAAATGAGCGTTGTGGCGGAACAGCGAGAGGCGCGACGGCGGCGGCGGTTCAAGCTGTCCGGAAGGGCCACGCTGGGCGGTATCGTCGGCACTGTGGAGGGCATGGCGGCCGCCGCGCTGAGCCTCATGCTGTCCTACGCGCACGACATCCTGATCGTTCTGGCTGTGGGAGCCACGGCGGGCCTCATCTATGGCGCGCTGGCCTCGCGTGCCGCGCGCAAGTTCCTCGCCTATGCCGACCTGCGCCAGCCCTATGCTCTTCACGCCGTGATGAGCTGGTTCCCGGCCGCTGCCATCGCTTTTCTCGTGGCGCTCGCCGTCTCGCGCTGGGACCTGATCTGGGGCCGGACTTTCTGGGGTTGGTTGTTCATCACGCCATTCGTCTTGACCATGCTGCGCATCTATCTCTATCGCCGGATTGCCAAAATGCTGGCGCTGGGCCAGTTCCAGGTCGAGCGCATCGGCGTTATCGGCGACGAAAAAGCCGTGTCGCGGCTGCGTGCCGATCCGCGCATCTGGCAGCAGGGCGGGCAGGTCGTGACCGATCTTGTCCTGCCCCAAGGCATGTCCGGCACGCTGCCGGCGCCGGAAGCCATTGCCGCCTTTGCGCGCCGCTGCATCGATAAGAATTGCCAGCACGTTCTGCTGGTCGGTGATCTCAACGATTTGCAGACCATCGAGACCATCATCGATCCGTGCCGCCCCTATGCGCTCAATGTGCTGCTCTATCCAGCGCGCGGCTTTGAGCGGTCCAAGGTCGATCTCGTCGATATCGTGCCGCTGGGCTCGGTCAATTCGGTGCGCGTGCTGAGCGCCCCGCTCAACGATATGGGGCATCTGTTCAAGCGCAGTTTCGACATTGCCGCCGCTGGCTTTGGCCTGTTGCTGCTGTCCCCGCTGCTGCTGACCATCGCCATCCTGATCAGGACGACCAGCCCCGGTCCGGCGCTGTTCCGCCAGGAACGCCGCGGCTTTAACGGACGCAATTTCCACATCTTGAAATTCCGCTCCATGCGGGTCATGGAAAACGGCCGCGCCATGCGCCAGGCGCAAGTCAACGACCCCCGCATCACGCCCATCGGCCGGTTCATCCGCCGCACCAGCATCGACGAATTGCCCCAGCTCATCAATGTGCTACGCGGCGAAATGAGCCTTATCGGCCCGCGTCCGCATGCCATTTCCCATGACGATGAGCTTTCGGAGAAATTCGAACTTTACGCGCAGCGCCAGCGCATCAAGCCCGGCATTACCGGTTGGGCCCAGGTCAATGGCCATCGCGGCGATACATCAACGCAGGACAAGATCGAAGCGCGCACGCTGCACGATCTCTATTATGCGGAGAACTGGTCTGTCCTCCTCGATATCTGGATCGTCTTGCTGACCATTTTTTCCCCGCGCACGCGGCAGAACGCCGGCTGATCCAGGGGCCCGTCCTCGCATTCTGCGATTGGGTTTGGGGAATATTAACCACGTTGCGTCATCGTTTGATCCGAACGGAAAGAGCGATGACCACCAAACTCATGCAGCAGGCCAAGGCCCTGACTGGCGCCGGCCAGTTTTTCGTGGCGCTCGCGCCGCGCCTGCCGCGCATGGCCGCTGCGACGGCCGTGGTGATGTTCACCGCCTTTGCCGCCATTCAGTTCATGCCCCAGACATTTGAGGCGAGCCTCGCCATCCGCGTGCCCGCCGGCAGCGAACCCGCGCAGGAGGCTGCAAAGCTGATCGACCAGCAGCATCTGGGCGACGCCATTTCCCGGCTGACGCCCGACATCGTTGCCGAACTGCGCCGCGACGGCGGCGGGGTGCTCGACACGACGGCCTTGCTGGCCAAGCGCCTGACCTTGCAGCCTGCCGATGGCGGTGCCCATCTCGACCTCACCGCCACTGCCGGAAGCCCGGCACGGGCCCGGGCCATCGTGGCGGCAATCGCGGAAAGCTATGTCACCCTTGCGGGCTTGCCGCCTGCACTATCCGAGGCTCCACCAAAAGAGGCGGCATCAACGGCACCAGCCACCATTCCGGGCAATAATGACGAGACCCAGCTGCTGCAAAAACGGCTCAGTCTTGCCTGGGAAGACCGGATACGGCTTGAAAGCCGCGCGCGGCGCATCGAATCCCTGATTGCCGATGGCAATTACGCCATGCTGGCGCTCGACGCGGAAAACCTGCCCAGCCTCGGCCGGCAGATTGACGATCTGGCAGTGCTCGAGGTTGAGCTCGAGAAACTTTCGGTCAATCTGCTGCCCAATCACCCGCGCATGCGGGTGCTGCAGGAAGAGATCGACCAGCTTTCCGCCGCCCTCGATCGGGGCATGCAGCAATTGGCGCAGCTCGTTGTCGCCGACCGCGATGCGGCACGGCGCCTCGAAGATGGACTTCGCGACCAATTGATCGCCGCCACCGCGCCGGCCGTGGCGGATGCCAGCGTCGTGACGGGTTCTGTTGGCGACCAGCCCGAACCAAAGGTAACCGCCCTTCCCCGCCCGGTCCGGACCGATCTGGTTCTGGCCCTCTCCGGCGGCCTCGCCTTTTTTGGCCAGATCGGTCTTTTCGCCTTTTTGCGCGCACGCCGGCGGGTGCCGGAAGAGGCCATGGAGCCCGAAGACGATTACGCCTATGCGCAAGTCGACGCGCTGGAAGCAACTGAGGCAGAGGCGCATAATTGGCTCGACGCTTCGCCTTTGCCCGCCGTCGCCCTTGCCGCGGACTGGTCCATGACGCCCGAGCCCGGCAATGCAATTGTCAAAGAGGATGCCGGCCAACTGCCGGCAAGTACCAATGGGCTGGACGATGCCCACATCGTCGCCATTCGTTGCCGGGGCGACATGGGCGCGGCGGCGCGGCGACTTCTCGGCCAATATGAACGTCAGGGCAGACGCGTGGTTCTGGTCGACGCGGCCGGCCGCCATCGCGGCAGAGCGCCAGGGATCAGCGACCTGTCGCTGGGCCTTGCATCCTTTGCGGATATCATCCACGGCAGCGGATCGCATGACACCGCTCTCGTGCCCTGGGGATGTCAGGCGCAGTTCGACCCCGGCGCCAAATCCGTGCGCATCCTCGTTCAGGCGCTCGCCGAACTCTATGACGTGGTTATCCTTGCGCTCGACAGCGACAATCTTGCCGCCTGCCAGCCGCTGACAGCCTTGGCTGATCTTGTGCTGGACGCAGCGGACATTCCGGGTGCCGCCAAGGCAGCCGCCTAGCCAAACATCAGGTGCCGGATCTGGGTATAGTCGAGCAGCGACTGCATCGAGAGATCCGAGCCATAGCCGGAATTCTTCATGCCACCATGCGGCATTTCCGTTGCCATAACGCCATGAGTATTGATCCAGGTGACGCCGTATTCGAGCGCATCGGCAATGGCCAAAGCCTCTTCGCCATTGCGCGACCAGACTGACGAGCCAAGACCATATTCGGAAGCATTGGCCCAATCCACGGCGGTTTGCACCGTATCGAACGGCGTGATGCTGACGACGGGACCAAAAACTTCCTTCTGCACGATCTCGGCTTCGATCGGCGCGGCGACCAGCGTCGGAGTGTAAAAGAACCCGTCTCCGTCCGCAGCGCGGCCCTGCATGACATCGGCGCCGGAGCTTTTGGCGCGATCTACGAAACCCGCCACCCGTTCACGCTGCCGCGCGCTGATGACAGGGCCGAATTCGACATCGCCGCGCTCGGGCTTGCCATAGACCAGCGACCCGACCATGGTTTCGAGCCTGTCGGTCAGCGTCTGCGCGATGGTTTTGTCGGCAAAGATGCGGCAGGCCGCGGTGCAATCCTGCCCGGCATTGTAAAAACTCGCCTCGCGCAGGGTTTCGACCAGTTTGTCGAGATCGGCATCCCTCGCGACGATCACCGGCGCCTTGCCGCCGAGTTCGAGATGCGTGCGCTTGATCATCGGCCCGGCCGCAGCCTGCAGCACGGCGCGCCCGGTGCGCACATCGCCGGTCAGGGAAATCATCCGCACCAGATCATGCGAGATCAGTTTTTGGCCAACATCTGGCCCATTGCCGCAGATGATATTGATAACCCCGGGCGGCAGCACTTCGGCAAAGATCTTGCCCAGCGCCAGAAGACTGAGCGGGGTTAGTTCGGAGGGTTTTATGACCACCGTATTGCCCGCCGCGATCGCCGGCGCGATCTTCCAGGCGGCCATAAGGAGCGGATAGTTCCAGGGCGCGATCTGGGCGATCACCCCGATGGGATCGCGGCGCACGAGGCTCAGGCGATTGGACGACCGGTAATTGCCCGCAGCGGGAGCCGGCATATTGCGCACCGCCGTGGCGAAGAACCTGAACACATCGACGACATTGCCGATCTCGCCGCCCTGCGCATAGCGCAGCGGCTTGCCGGCATTGCGCGATTCGATTGTCCCGAGCGCTGCGGCCGCCTTTTCGATGCGGTCCGCCACCTCCAGCAATGCGGCGCTGCGCTCGCGCGGCGTGGTTTTCGACCAGGAGGCGAAAGCCTTGTGGGCGGCGCCTATGGCCAAATCGACCTGCGCGGGGCTGGCCGAGGCAACCTCGGCAAGCGTGCTCCCCAATGCCGGTTCGAACACCGTTTCTGTCGCGCCCTCGCCGGCGATAAAATCGCCGTTGATGAACAGGCGTGTTTCGAATGCGCTCATGCCCTCGTCTCCAATTGAGCCGCCGGCAGATAGTCGGCGCGCGCCGCTTCGCCGAGATAATTCCAGAAAGCCATATCATGCGCCCGCCCCTCGGGGCGCCATTCGGGGTGCCATTGCACCGCAAAGACCGGCGCCGCCGTGTGATTGGCAAAGATCGCTTCGATCACGCCGTCAGGGCCGGTGGCATTGATCGCCAGCCCTTCGGCCAGGCGATCAATGACCTGATAGTGGACGCTGTTGACCGCCAGGGGTTCGCTGCCCGAAAGACGCTGCAGCATACTGCCGGCCACGACGTTGACGTCGTGGCAATAGGCAAAAGTCTCGCCAAGATCGGCTTCCGGGGCCGCATGGTGTTTTTGTGCAAGGTTGGTCTCTCGCAGGTCACGCAATGTGCCGCCGAGCGCCACGTTGATCTCCTGCAAACCCCGGCAGATGCCGAAAACCGGCTTGCCGGCATCCACGGCCGCGCGGATCAACGCGTGTCCAAAAAGATCGCGCCCGTGATCGGTCGGCGCCTGCGCCGATGCTGCCGAACCATAGCGGCTGGGCTCGATATTGGAACCGCTGCCGGTGAGGAGGACGGCATCAAGCCGCGAGACGATTTCGGCGGCATTGGCCGGCGCCTGATTGGTCGGAATGATGACCGGAACCCCGCCGGCGAACCGTTCCACCGCCTCAAGATAGCGATGCTTGACCGCCTGGGCGGGCTCGCCCTCGACCTGACGCTCGCAGGCAATGACGCCGATAAGAGGCCGATGCTGCATGATATTCTTCCAACCCCGGCGAAAATGCCTTGTTGCCTTCCCCTTGGGTGAAGGCTCCTGCTAGGGTAACGCCGGAACGCACCAAAAGTCGACGGACGAGGCATGAGCATCGAAACGAGCGTGAATACCGACATCGTGGCGTGGCTCGAACAGAACCCACAGATCGAAGTGCTGCACACCGCCGTCTGCGATCTCAACGGCATCATGCGCGGCAAGCGCATCCCCATCGACCAGGCAAGGCGTATCGGGGAAAACGGCATCCGCATGCCGCTCTCGATCGTCGGCGTCGATGTGTGGGGCGAGGATATCGTGGGCAATCCCATGGTCTATTCAAGCGGCGACGTCGACGGCATTTGTAGCCCCACCGGACGGGGCGCCCTGCCGATCAACTGGACGACGCGCCCCAGCGCCATGATCCCGCTCTGGCTGTTTCAGGATACCAGCACACCGTTTCTGGGCGATCCGCGGCAGGCCCTCGCGCACGTCTTGCGGCGCTATTCCGAGATCGGGCTCAAACCGGTCGTCGCCACCGAACTCGAATTCTATCTCGTCGACCCCAACGCCGATTCGGCGACGCCGCCGATTTCGCCCTATACGGGAAAGCGCCTGGATTCCGATGCCATTCTCTCGCTCGACGAGCTGGAAGATTTTGGCGAATTTTTTCGCGACGTCTATTTGCAATGCGAGCAGCAGAACGTGCCGGCCGATACGGCAGTCGCGGAAAACGGCGTTGGCCAGTTCGAGATCAACCTGCTCCATACCGATGGATTGAAAGCCGCAGACGACGCGGTGCTGTTCAAGCGCATCGTCAAGGGCGTGGCGCGCAAGCATAAACTGGTCGCGACCTTCATGGCCAAACCCTATGGCACGCGCTCGGGCAATGGCTTTCACGTCCATTTCAGCCTCAACGACGTTGCGGGGAACAATGTCTTCGACGATGGCACCGAGACCGGCTCGGATGTAATGCTGAACGCTGTTGGTGGCGTGCTGGCCGGAATGGCGGAATCCACCCTGCTCTTTGCGCCGCATTTCAACTCCTATCGGCGGCTGCGACCGGACACCCATGCGCCGAGCGCCATTTCCTGGGGCTATGAAAACCGCACGACCGCGGTGCGCATTCCCGGCGGCAATCCCAAGGCGCGCCGCATCGAGCATCGTGTATCGGGAGCCGATGCCAACCCTTATCTGGTTCTTGCCGGGGTACTTGGGGCGGCTTTGGTGGGAATTGAGGATGGCCTAAAGCCGCCAAAGCCGTTCAAGGGGCGCGCCTATTCCGAGCGTCTCCCCAAACTGCCGGCCGACTGGGCTTCCGCGGTCAACGCCTTCGAAGACGGCGAAATGATCCCGCGGATTTTCGACACGACGCTGCAATCCATGCTGGTTGCCTGCAAGCGTCAGGAAATCGCCGGCTTTGCCTCGCAGGTGACCGATCTCGAATTTTCCGCCTATCTCGAGGTGGTGTGATGGCCGAGACCCCAAACGCCAATTCGGCCTATCCGCCGAGCTACTATGCCGCCTCGCGCAATATCGTCCGGCAGACCAAAAAACTTGAAGGCGCGGTAACGGCCGATATCTGCGTCGTCGGCGGCGGTTATTCAGGCCTCTCGACCGCCCTCCATCTGGCCGAGCATGGCTTCAAGGTGGTCGTGGTGGAAGCCGCCGAAGTGGGCTGGGGCGCTTCTGGGCGCAATGGCGGACAGGTCGTCAACGGGCTCAATGCCAGTCTCGCCACCATCGGCAAGCGCTATGGCACAGAGACCGCCGGCTTCGTTGGGGGCATGGTGCAGGAGGGGGCAGGCATCATCTATGACTGGGTCGCCCGCTATGGCATCGAGTGCGACCTCAAGCGCGGCAATATCTATGCTGCGTATACCGAACAGCATATGCGCGAGCTTGAGGCCAAGAAGGCGCTCTGGCAACGCCACGGCATGGACGATCACGAATTGCTCGACCGCGACGCGATCCGAAACCATATCGGGTCCGACGTCTATGCCGGCGGCATGATCGACCATTCCGGCGGGCATATGCATCCGCTCAATCTGGTGCTGGGCGAAGCGGCCGCCTTCGAAGGTTTGGGCGGGGTCATTTATGAGCATTCCCCGGTCACCCGCGTTGAGCAGAATGCGGATAATGCCATTGTTCACACCGCTACCGGCAAGGTGACGGCCAAAACCGCCGTCGTTTGCGGCAATGCGTATCTGGGCAATGTCGTGCCCGAATTGACGGCGCGGGTCATGCCCGTTTCAACGCAGATGATGGCGACGGCGCCGCTCGGCAAGGAGCGGGCTGAAGCGCTTCTGCCCACCGGCATGTGCGTCGAAGACGTGCGCTACATTCTCGATTATTTCCGCATCAGCGCCGACTATCGGCTGATCTTCGGCGGCGGCGTCGTCTATGGCGGCACCGACCCGGCGGACGTGGTGGCAAAGCTCCAGCCCAATCTGGAAAAAGTGTTTCCGCAACTGAAGGGCGAGCGTATCGATTTCGCCTGGAGCGGCAATTTCGCGCTATCCTTCTCCCGCGTGCCGCAGATGGGGCGCTTGGGCAATCGCGTCTACTTTGCTCACGGCTATTCCGGCCACGGCGTCACCGGTTCGCATCTTTTCGGCCGCATTCTTTCCGAGGCGATCAGAGGCGACATGACGCGCTTCGATACCTTTGCGGCGCTGCCCTGGATTCCATTCCCCGGCGGACGCATGTTCCGGGCGCAATATTCGACGCTCGGCTCATGGTGGTATGCGCTGAAGGATCGCCTAGGTCTTTAAGGGCGCGGCGGGCGTCTCGATTTTTTCGGGCCGCTTGGGCACGCCTTCATTGCCCTCGACGCGATCGCGGAACAGCGTGGCGCGGGCCAGGAGCATCAGGGTCACCGGGGTTGTCAGCGTCACGAACAGGAAGATGACCAGTTCGTGCACCACCAGCCGCTCACGCGTCACGGTGAAATAGATCGCCGAGGCAAGGAGAATGAGCCCGCCCCCCATGCTGGTGCCCATGGTCGGCCCGTGGATGCGCAGGTAAAAGCTCTTGAGCCGGACGAGGCCGAAGCAACCGGCCATGGTAAGCAGGGCGCCGAGCACGACGAAGGCCGAAACGAGGATCGAGAGCCAGAGCGGCAGGTCGGAAATCATTCGATCACCTCGCCGCGCATCAGGAACTTTGCCAGCGCCACCGTGCCGACAAAGCCCAAGAGGCCCATGAGCATGGCCAATTCGAAATAGACCTGCGAATTGGTGCGGATGCCGAGGGTAATGAGCAGCAGCAAGGCGACGACATAGAGTGCGTCGAGCGCCAGGATGCGATCCTGCGCCCTTGGCCCCACGACCATGCGATAGAGCGTTGCCAGCATGCCGAAGCCGAGCATGATCTGGGCCGCAAAGAGGCTCCATTCGAGAATGGCTATGCTCATGGGAAAATCTCCAGCAACAGGGCCTCATAGCGCTTCTTGACCGTCGCGACCCATTCCGCTTCATCGACGAGATCGAAGACGTGAATGAGAACGGTGCTGCGCGCGCGATCATATTCGAGCCAGGCGCTGCCCGGCGTGGCGGTGAGAATGACGGCAAGGATGGCCAGCGCAAACGGGTTCTTGAGGGTCAGGTCCATCTCGATGAACCCGGCCGTCGGATTGGGGCGCGGATGGAACAGCACCGACATAACGGCAAGGTTCGAGCGGATGATATCGAGCCCGGCAACGACAATAAGCTGCACGAACTTCCACGGCCGCCGGATGACGATTGGTTCGGGGATAATCGCGCTCGCCGCGATAGACACTGCAATGGCGATAACACCGCCGAAAATGATATGCCCGAGCCCGGCCGATTGCTGCAGGACAAGCCAGAGCACGAGGAGAAAACCGGCAAGGATCGGATGGGGCAGAAGACGTCTCATGTGGCGTCTCCCTTGGGCAGGACCAGATCGATATAGTTCTGGGGCGAGTGAATGAACGTCGCCGTATCGGCGAAGTAGCTCATGGCTGGTCCCGCGAACACAGCCATCAGGATGCACAGCGCCAGCAGCACCATGATCGGGCCGATTTCGAGCGGCCGCAGGCGCAAGGCGCCGTCATCGGGCAGCGAGGTCCAAAAGATATTGATGCCGTTGCGCACCATGGCGATCAGCACGAAGAGGCCGGAGACGATGAGCGCTCCGGTCAGCCACCAGGTCGCCGCCGTCGGCGCGTTCGCAGCGCCAAAGGCTGCGGACAGCATGGCAAATTTCGAGAGGAACCCCGAGAGCGGCGGCAGGCCGGCCATGACCAGAGCCGCGACGGCAAAACACCAACTTAATAAGGTGGCCGCTGCGGGGAAGCTGCGGCTGACTTCCTGATCTTCGTCGATGACATCTTCCTCGTCGCCATAAAATTCCAGCGACACGGCAAGGATCTGCGCCTCGGCAGGGAGCACCTGATCGATGACGTCCTTGAGGAGAAACAGCGCGCCCGCGGCAAGAGTTGCCACGACGACATAGTAGAGCGCCCCGGTGGTGACACCGGGCTCGTTATAGGCGACGGCAAGCAGTAGCGTGCCCGCCGAGACGAGGATCAGGTAGCTCGCGAGCCGGTCGAGCGCCTTGCTCGAAAGCGCGCCGACGCTGCCATAGGCGACCGTGGCAATGCCGAGAACAAACAGCGTGTTCTGCCCGAATGTCAGCTCCGGCCCGGTCTGATTGGCAAAGACCAGGGTCCAGAGCCTGAGGATGGCGTAAAAACCCACCTTGGTCATGATGGCAAAGAGCGCGGCAACAGGCGGCGCGGCCGAAGAATAGGTATTGGGCAGCCAGAAATGCAGCGGCCAGGAGCCGGCCTTGATCAGGAAGGCAATGCCAAGCACGGCAACGCCGGCTTCAAAAAGACCACGGTCATCGGCGGCGATAAACGGCACCGCGCGGGCGATGTCGGCCATGTT
This sequence comes from Devosia sp. Root685, assembly GCF_001427875.1. Lineage (GTDB taxonomy): Bacteria > Pseudomonadota > Alphaproteobacteria > Rhizobiales > Devosiaceae > Devosia. The sequence goes on from NZ_LMHK01000004.1 coordinate 121,286, forward strand.
GAGCGTGCCGGTGGTGCCATAGATCAGCGCCACGCCGATCAGGAACAGGAAGGAGGCGACGAGGTTGATGACGATATAGTGCATGGCCGCGCGCACGCGATTGCGCCCGCCACCGTGGAGCGCCAGGCCATAGGACGCGGCCAGCAACAGTTCGAAAAAGACGAAAAGATTGAAGAGGTCGCCGGTGAGGAAAGCGCCATTGAGCCCCATGACCAAAGCGTGGAACAGGGGGAAGAAGTTGGTGCCGCGGCTGTGCCAGCGGGCCGAGGCAAAGATCAGGGCCGCGAGCGACAGGATAGAGGTGGTGAGAACCATGACCGCCGCCAGCCGGTCGGCCACGAGCACGATGCCAAAGGGCACCGGCCAGCTGCCGAGCGGATAGACCGCGGCGGCGGCCGTGTCCGATTGCGCCAGCACGGCCAGCAGCAGGATGGAAACCAGCAGCAGCAGCACGCTGAAGCCGATATTGAGGCCGATAATCTTACGATTGCTGCGTCCGTCGCCCACGAGCAGGTTGAAAACCATTGCCGCCATGGGAATGAGGATCGGCAGGATGGCGATGTGGTTCATGCCGGTCATCTCAATCCCCCTTTCCATCAACATGGTCGGAGCCGCTGATGCCACGAGCGGCGAGCAGCACGACAAGGAAAAGGGCGGTCATGGCAAAGCCGATGACGATGGCGGTGAGCACCAGAGCCTGCGGCACCGGATCGGCATAGTCGGCAATATTGGCATCGGAACCCGACAGAATCGGCGCCGCATCCATGCGCAGCCGCCCCATCGAGAGGATGAAGAGATTAACCGCATAGGAGACGAGCGACAGGCCGATGATCACCTGGAAGGTGCGCGGACGCAGCAGCAGGTAGACCCCGGACGCCGAAAGAATGCCGATGGCAACAGCAAGGGTCAGTTCCATTTGTCGACCCCCATACGCTGCTTGGGCTTATTGGAGCCCGAAACCTTGGGCCGGCGAATGGATTGGTGCGCCAGAGCGATCAACATCAGCACGGTTGCGCCGACGACGAGGGCAAAGACCCCGAGATCGAAGATCAGCGCCGTGGCCATCGGCACCTTGCCGATCAGCGGAATATCCGCATAGGCGAAGGCGGACGTGAGGAATGGCGCGCCAAGAACCATGGCGCCGAGCCCGGTGAGAAGGGCCAGCAGCAGGCCCCAGCCGATCCAGAGAAGCGGCAGGATGCGCAGCCGCTCTTCCACCCAACGGGTGCCCCCCGCGAGATATTGCAGAATGAAGGCCAGCGACATGACGATACCGGCGATGAAGCCGCCGCCCGGCAGGTCATGGCCGCGCATCAGCATATAGATGGCGACGACGACGATGACCGGGAACATCCAGTTCATGATCAGCGCCGGAATACGCAGGAAATCGTCGGCCACAGTATCCCCGGAGCCGGGCGCATAGTCGTCGAGCATGCGCTGCTGTTCGGGCCTGTCGGCGCTGTCGGAGGCCGGACGGAAGCGGCGGAGGAGACCAAAGACCGTTAGCGCCACAACGCCGAGCACGGTGATTTCGCCCATGGTGTCAAAGCCGCGGAAATCGACCAGCATGACATTGACGACATTGGTGCCGCCGCCTTGCTTATAGGCATTGGCAAGGAAGAAGTCGGAAATGCCCTCGGGCGCCGAGCGCGTCATGATGGCGTAGCTCGCCAGAGCCGTGGCCAGCCCCACCAGGGCCGCAAGCACGACGTCGCGATATCTACGGAACCGGGCCGCTACAGGCGCGGGTTCCGAGATGGGGCTGCGTTTGGGCAGCCAGCGCAGACCCAGGAGAATGAGCACGGTCGTAGCAATTTCGGCCAGCAGTTGGGTCAGCGCTAGGTCCGGCGCCGAGAACCAGGCAAAGGTGAGACAGGTCGCAAGCCCCGCGCCCCCCATGAGGATCATGGAGGCAAGGCGATGGAACTTTGCCTGCTGCGCAGCCGCAAGAGCGCTGATGCCACCAAGGAGCCAGACCAGCCCCAGCACCGGATCAAAACTCTGCGGCAGCGGCAGATTGCCGATGCGCGCCCACGCGGCGCCGATGCCAGCTGCGAGTGCGAGGAAAATGACGACAAAAATCTGCGGTTGCAGGCGCTGCGTGCCAAAGGCGCCGACAAGATGCCGGGCCCAGCGATTGGTGGCGGTGACGAGGAGGCGTTCGAACACACGCTGCCCGACGAGCCCGCGCGTCAGCGGCACGCCGTCGATATCGCGGAGCTTTCGGTAATAGGGCACATAGATGGCCGCCCCACCGACCATGGCGATAAGGCTCATGACCAGCGGCAGATTGAAGCCATGCCAGACCGAGAGGCTGTAATAGGGCGTTTCGGCGCCGAGAACCGAGTGCACGGCCGCCGCGAGATAGGGCGCAATGGTGATGCCGGGAATGATGCCGACGGCAAGACAGATCAGCACCAGAATTTCGATCGGGCGGCGCATCAGCGCTGGGGGCTCGTGCGGCACCTTTTCGAGTTCCGTCGGCGGAGGGCCGAAGAAAACGCCGTGCACGAACTTGATGGAATAGGCGACGCTGAGCATGCCCGCGAGGGTAGCCACGATCGGCAGGGAGAGATTGACGAAGACGTTGGGATCGAACTCCGCCGTCTCGGTGAAGAACATTTCCTTGGACAGAAAACCGTTCAGCAGCGGCACGCCGGCCATGGCAGCGCTGGCGATGATGGCGAGCGTCGCCGTGAAGGGCATGTATTTTCTAAGGCCACTCAGCTTGCGCACATCGCGCGTGCCGGTCTCGTGGTCGATGATGCCCACGGCCATGAAGAGCGAGGCCTTGAAGGTGGCGTGATTGGCGATGTGGAAGATGGCGGCGACCGCTGCGAGCGGCGTGCCCATGCCTAAAAGCGTGGTGATGAGCCCGAGATGGGAAATGGTCGAATAGGCGAGAAGCCCCTTGAGATCGCGCTGGAACAGCGCGGTATAGGCCCCGAAGAGGAGCGTCGCGAGCCCCGTATAGGTGACGATCCAGAACCAGAGCTGGTGATCATGCATGACCGGCCAGAAGCGGGTGAGGATGAAGACGCCGGCCTTCACCATGGTCGCGGAATGCAGATACGCCGAAACCGGGGTCGGCGCCGTCATGGCATTGGGCAGCCAGAACTGGAACGGGAACTGCGCCGACTTGGTGAAAGCTCCGAGGAGAAAGAGGATCAGCGCCACCGGATAGAGCGGGCTTTCAACGATCATCGAGCCCGAGGCCAGAACATCGTCGAGCTCGTAGCTGCCCACGATATGGCCGAGCACCAGCATGGAGGCAAAGAGCGCGAGGCCCCCCGTACCGGTGATGATCAGCGCCATGCGCGCGCCATCGCGCGCGTCGCCGCGGTGATACCAATAGCCGATGAGGAGAAACGAAACGAGGCTCGTCAGTTCCCAGAAGATGGCGAGCTGGATGATATTGCCCGAGAGAACGAGACCCAGCATAGCACCCATGAAGGCCAGCAGCAGCGCATGGAAGCGCGCAATCGGGTCCTTGGGCGACATGTAGTAGCGGGCATAAAGTACCACCAGAAAACCGATGCAGGTGATCAGGACAGCAAAGAGCCAGGCGAGCCCATCGAGGCGCAGCGTCAGATTGAGCCCAAGCTGCGGCACCCATTCGATGCGGCTGATCAGCACCTCGCCATTGGCGATGGCGGGAAAGAGGGCAATGGACAAGAGACTAAGAATGGCCGCGACGACCGCTGTAACCCAGGCCGCGCCCCGGTATTTTTCACCGGGAGCGGCCAATACAAACACGCTTGCCAGAAATGGCAAAGCGCAGAGAAGGGGGAGGGCGAAGTCGGTCGGTATTGAAGGCAGGGGGCCAGTCCTCAGGCTCGAATCTATAGCCAAGGTATAGGGATGCTCACGCCTCCTGAGAAGACCACTTTATGCTTAACTTGCAGGGTCATCTCGTCACATGAAATTCATGACGCCGATATTAGCCGGCCATTGGCTGGAAGGTGGACACCGCGCCGGGAAAAGCCACCACACCATCGGCATGCACCGGACGCCCGCGCGAGAGCGTTGCATGCACCCGCCCGACGCCGGTATCGCTGGCGATGAACAGGTCAGCCCGCAGCCCGACACGGATTTCACCGCGATCTTCAAGACCCAGCGCCCGCGCCGGATTGAGCGAGGTCAGCCGCGCCGCCCCGGCAAGGCCATTCGGATCGGTTTTGGCCAGAACCAGCACCGCCGGCAGCATGGCTGTGGGATGATAGTCGGCCGCAAGCAGGTCAAGCACGCCGGCCTGATGCGCCTCGCGCGCCGAAAGATTGCCGGAATAGGACTGGCCGCGCAGCGCATTCGGCGCGCCCATGGCATTGAGCATGCCCCGTCTATTGGCTTCGCGGGCAGCTTCCAGCGTCACCGGAAATTCGCTGATATTGGCGCCAAGCGCATCCATCAGTTCGACTTTTTCGACCGTATCGTCGTCGTGGCTGGCAACCGGTACGCCGTGCAGCGCGCAATATTGGGTAATGGCCCGCAGGGTCGCGGTCATATCGCCGGCGGTTTCCTTGCGGTCGCGGATACGCTGCTGCAACTGCTCGGCCGCCGCTTCGAGGGAAATGCCCTTGTTCTTCGAGAGGCTTGCGGCCTGCAAGGCGAGATCGCGATACTGCCCCTGGCCCGGGGTGTGATCGCAGAGCGACACCAGATCCACCGACCCCTCGCCCACCAGTTCCTTAACGACGGAAAGCGCGGCCGGAAACGTCACTTCGAACCGCGCATGCACGCGATGATCGATAAGTAGGCCCGGCCGCGCCGCGACGACGGCCCGGATCATTTCGCTGGTAAAATCATAGGAGCGCATATGGCCATAGGTCGAGCCGGGCGCGAAGGACAGCGAAGCATAGGCGGTGGTGATGCCCGATGTCGCCAGCTTCATGTCGAGATCGCGAAGGCCCATTTCCATCGGCATGCGCACGCCAGGCCGCGGCTCGATCTCGCGCTCGATCATATCGCCATGCATGTCGATCATGCCCGGCAACAGCAAGAGGCCGTTGCCGTTCACTTGCGGATCGGCGACCGGATGTTCGCTGATTTCCGCAATGATGCCGTCTTCGATTCTGACCGCACCATTTTCGAGAACGTGGTCGGCGAGGACGATACGGAAATCGGAGAGCCACATTTTCTTGATCCTCGCAAAATGGCCCTGACCACGCATGCCATCAACCCATTCGAATGGACCGCTCCTAGTCCAGAACGATGACGCGCGCGTGACGGGTATGGGTTAAGCCGGCCCGGGAGCTTTTACGCCAGAATGGGTTGACCCTATTCAGCCGCCTGCATACGGGGCGCACGAAAATCTTTTTCGATGCGGAAAGCCGAGATCAGGCGCTCAAGGTCGCCGGCCTGGCTTTCGGTCTGCTCGATGGCGGCATTGGTCTCTTCGACAAGGGCGGCATTGTGCTGGGTCATCTCGTCCATCTGCCGGACGGCGACGCCAACCTCGGCAATGGCGCTGGTTTGGACCCGACTTGAAGCCGAAATGCCTTCGATCTCACCGGCATTGTTGCGCACGAAATCGCGGATGGCGAGGAGCTTTTCCGCCGCTTCCGAGACGAGACGCGTGCCTGTCTCTACTTCCTGGCCGCTTTTCTGCACCAGCTTCTTGATGTCCTCGGCAGCGCTGGCGGCCGACTGGGCAAGGCGCCGGACTTCTACCGCGACCACGGCAAAACCTTTGCCGACATCGCCGGCCCGCGCCGCTTCCACCGATGCATTGAGCGCGAGAAGATTGGTCTGGAAAGCGATGTCGTCGATCAGCCCGACAATATCGGTGATTTTCCGCGATGAACTGGCGATATCGGCCATGGCGGTGGTTGCGCGCTGCATCACCGCTTCGCTTTCGTCGGCGACGGACGAGGCCTTGCGCGCGTCGAGGCTCGCCGCTTCAGCGCGGCGCGAATTTTCGGTGACGGTACCGGCCAATTGCGCCATCGCCGCCGTGGTTTGCTCGACGGTCGCGGCCTGACGCGTGGTGCGCTCGGAAAGATCATTGGTGCCGGAGAGGATTTCGCCGGTGGCAAGACGCAATTCGCCCGAGGTCGAACGGATGCGGCGCACGATGGAAACAAGAGAATCCGCCACCGCATTGGTATCGTCGCGCAACTGCGCAAAGGCGCCCTCGTAGCGCCCCTCCATGCGGCGGGTGAGATTGGTGTGGGCCATGGCCGAGAGCACTTCGCCCGCTTCGGAGAGACCCTGGCCGATCGAATCCATCAGCGCATTGATATTGGCCGCAACGCGCGAAATATCCTCGTCGGCAAAACGCGAGGTGACACGGGCGGAAAAGTCGCCGCGAAGCCCGGCCTCGACCACGCCGTCGAATTCGGTTTGGAAATCGAGCATGATTTTGGCGCGGCGATTGGCATGGGCCTGCAGCTCAGCTTCTTCCTCGGTCAGCTTGTCGATCTGCAAGGCGTTCTGGCGGAACACATCCACCGCCTCGGCCATGCCGCCGATCTCGTCCCTGCGGCCGATAAAGGGCACCTCCGCATCGAGTTCGCGACCGGCAATGCGGCGCATGATGCTCGACATCACGGTGATGGGTTTGGCGAACAGCGCCGCGACCCAATAGGCCCCGATCAGCGCGGCGGCAAGAATGGCAATGGAAACCACCACCATGGTGTTGCGCGCCGTGATCGCCCCGGCAACCATGGCATCCTGCGGCACCGCGATGGTCAGCATCCAGCGCTCGTCGACGCCGGCAAAGCTAATGGGAATGGCGGCATGATAGGTGGCGCCATCCCATTCTTCCGCGATGCCCGCGCGCATTGCCGTTTCGACAAGGCCGGTGATGGCAGGATCGCTGGCGTGCTGGCCCAGCAGCGACGCGTCGGGCGATGCCAGCCACTGGCCGCTGGCATCGATCAGCGAAGCGGTGCCGCTCTTGAAGGGTTTCAGCGCGCCGATCATGCCCGAAATTTCGGACAGCGCGATATCGACGCCGGAAGCGCCGATGATCTTGTCACCGGCAATGATTGGCGCGGCAATGGTGGTGATAAGAGTTGGGACGTCTTCGATGAGATCGACGTAGGCGGGGGTGATCACCGGACGGCCGGCGCGGGTCGGCGTGCCGTACCAGACATCGACCGCCGCGTCGGCCATGTCGAGCTTTTCGATCGCCACTTCGCCCGCATCATCGCGGAAAGCGTAGGTGGCAAAGCGCCCGCCGGTCAGGTCGGAATAGGGCGTGTCGATGAAAAGGGCGTCGGCGCCGTCAAGCGCATTGGGTTCGAAAACCAGCGTGACGCCGAGCAATTGGGGATTATCGGCGACGATGCCGCGCACGAGACGCCCCATTTCGTCGCGATCGATAACGGGTGTCTGCGCCAGGGTTCTGGCCATGGTGGCCGTGGTGCGGGCCATGGAAATGGCGCCGGAAATATCGCGGGCGATGGAATTGCCGTATTCGCGCAGCAGCCCGCGCGCCGCGGCCTCCGCTTCTTGCCTGCTCGACTGCCACATCAGCGTCGAACCGGCGAGCGTGACCCCGACAAGCCCTACGGCAAAGCCGATGCAGGTCAGAGCCATCAGGCGGCTGCGCATCGAATGCAATTTCATCATGCCAAAAGCCAGCAATGCCCACGCCGAAAAGGCGCAGCCGAACAATCGAAATTCCCGGAAAGATCGCTGACCACGGTGCGAGGTTTTCTCCGCTCCGCCCCGCAGTATTTCTCCCGCGTCCCGGGGCAAACCCTAGGTGCGAATGGTTAATGCCGCGTAAGGAGCAATTCGAGAGGGGAGCCTAAACCCCTATGGACGCGGACAATCTTGGTGGAGGCGTGACGCTCGGAGCGCCGCCCGCCATCGAGAGCGCCGCATTCATTGCCTTCGGCATACCATCCTCCCGCCGGCAAGCCCGGAGGAAGATGGTCTTGAAACGGTTGGGAGCTCAGCCGGCGCTCTGCCGTGCGAGCCAGTTCAGGATCGCCTCGTTGGTTTCCTCCGGCTTTTCCTCCTGGATCCAGTGGCCGCAATCGAGGCCGATCACGTCCACATTGGGCACGAAATCCGCCAGTTTTTCAAATTTCGGGATCACGTCCCGGTCGCCATAAATCATCAGCGCGGGTTGATGGATAATGGGGTCCGCGTCCGCCAGCAGGTGCCAGTTACGGTCAAGGTTCCGGTACCAGTTGATGCCGCCGGTGAACCCCGATTTTTCAAAAGCCGAGACGTAAACGCCGAGATCGCTGTCGCTCATGACGGGCTCACCGAGCGGGGTTTCCGCTCTGGCAAGGTTGATCATGGACATGCCCGGCCCGGGCTCTGTGAGGGGTACGTTTTTCCGGTAGAGGTTGCGCAGGAAGCGGGCCGCGTTCGCGTCCAATATGGCATCCGCAACGCCCGGCTGCCGGTTGAAATGCACGAAGTAATAGTCGGCGCCGAAGATCAGTTCGAGAAACGCGATCCAGGGCATGTCGCCACGCTCCTGATATGGCATGCTCAGATTGATCACGGCGTTGACACGGCCCGGATGCAGCAGCGTCAGCCACCAGACGACCATCGCGCCCCAGTCATGGCCGACAAAGGTCGCGTCCTTGTATCCATAGTGATCGAGAAGGGCAACAAGATCGCCCGTCAGGTGCGCGATGTCATAGTCCGTCACATCATCTGGACGGGACGAATTGCCATAGCCCCGTTGATTGGGAACGATGACGTGATAGCCCGCCGCGACCAGCGCAGGCACCTGATGGCGCCAGGAAAAAGCGTGCTCCGGCCAGCCGTGACAGAGCACAATGGGTTTGCCCTGGTTTTCCCTGCCGGCCTCGAAGACTTCGAGCGTCACACCGTTGACCGAAACAAGAGTGGGCTGGGGAAAGTCGATTATATTGCGCATTGATTATTCGCCTTGCTGACATGTGCAGCCACGGCTTTGAAGGCGAATGGTGCCAAAATTTGACACCATTGAATGGCAACATTGCCCCATGACAGCTCGCCTCCGACAAGACGCCATCGTGCGCAGCCTTCGCCGCAACGGAACATCCACCATCGCTGATCTGGCGGCGGCGGTTGGCGCGTCGAGGCGCACCGTCTTGCGTGACATCGGCGCCCTGCGCGAGGCGGGGTTTGTCATTCATTCCGAGCCTGGCCGTGGCGGCGGGCTGCAACTCGATCCGCAATCGGTCCAGACCACCGCCCGGCTCTCGGTTGCCGAGGTCTTTGCGCTGCTCATCAGCGTTGCATCGATGCGGGCCGCCGGGAATTTGCCCTTTGCGGGCCTCGCGGATGCTGGACTTGCCAAGATCGAGAAGGCACTGCCGCGGGACAAGATACGCGACCTGCGCCGGTTTCTCGATTGCCTCTATGTCGGGCAGCTTTCTCCCCTGGTCGATATCTCGAACATGGGGGAGATGGACCCCGCGCTACTCCCCGCATTCGAGACGGCATTCCTCCAGAGGCGGCACTTGCACATCCTCTACCGCGACGCAAATGGCGCAGTAACCAGCAGAATTGTCGAGCCACAAGCCATGCTGATCTTGCCGCCACTCTGGTATCTGGTGGCCTGGGATCCGGCGCGCCAGGACTTTCGTCATTTTCGAATGGACCGGATCAGCCGCCCGACAGTCGATGAGGGCGCAACCTTTCAGCGCCGGCACGTGCCGTTCGAGGCTCACGTTCGTCACGTTCGCGATTTATCGCGCTAAGCCATCGCCCGGTCGCAACTGCCACAGCAGCCGAAGGGGCCGAAGCGAATATTTCAGGAATTCTGGGAGGGGTGGGAAAACTGGCGGAGAGAGAGGGACTCTCCGAGAGTCCCGGAAGCGTGGGGCTTTCAGCGGCATAGGCTCGAAAACCATTGTGTATCACGCACAATTCGATTTCAAGGGCATGTCTATAACCGCACTGGCCTAGTGACGAAATGGCGGAAATGGGGTGGTTTGCGGTCTGTCCGCTTTCCATTAACGAATGGAAAAGCGGACAGACTTTTTCGCGCGATAGTAGCCGGCTATCCGACCATCTGAGGGACGGCGGAATGCGGATCAACGATCCGTCGCCACACAACGACCAACCGACAAATCGCACCTGAGGCCATAGTCCTACCATGAGCTTCAAGCGGCAATGGTTGAGTACGATTGCAATATTTGCCACCGCGCGGATAGCGTGCCGCCGCTAGCGCTTGAACAGCACGCCACCGAGCCAGCCCGTGCCTAGTGCCAGCAGAATTGTCGCCAGCCCGTAAAGGACCGGATTGGACCTTGCGAGGTTGGCGACATAGCGTTCAAAACCCTGAGTTCTCACCGTGAAGCGGGTGGTTGTCTCGCCAACGACCTTGCCATCGGCAATGATCAGCGCCCGCGCAAGATAAAGACCGTTCACGGCATTTGAGGCCACGGGGACGCGGGCCGAGAACGTGGTCGCCGAGTGCATAACGACGCCCCGCTCACCCTCGATAAAATTGCCGGCCGAGCGCATCAGGCGGACGAACTCGGAGTCAAGATTGGAGGTGTCATCGCCTTGTCGCGTCAAAGCGGCAAGCCCCGCAAAACTGAGGCGTTGCTTGTCGACGACTTCAGGCGAGACAATCTGGGCCAGTGGGCTGGATGATAGGATCGCATAGTAACTCGGTGTCTGGGTGTAGTGTGCAGAGGCGCTGTTGAGCACCAGACCGCCCTGTCGCTCCTTTTCGCGCACAACCCAGTCCGATGATGGCCCCTGGACAAGAACCACCACCGAATAGGGCCCGTCAGTCGCGCTCTGGCCCGGCTCGATATTGCCGAAGAGCGTGACGGTTTGCCCGCGAAAATTGGAATGCACCGCCACGACTGGATCCGAATTGACGAAGACGACATTCACGTCGTCCTGTGCCGCCGCCGGGGCGAGGAACAGCACCATCATGGCAAGGAGCACGAAAAGATGCCGCATCAGGATTCCCCGAAGCCGAGCTTGGTGAGCGTGAAGGGGTCATCGGGCCAGATCACGATGCCGAGCGCGAAGCGGATGGCGATAGCGAGGATCAGGAGCGCCAAAAGGATGCGCAATTGCTCGCCGGGCAGATGCTGACCGGCAGAGGCGCCGAACTGTGCGCCGGCGACGCTGCCCACCATGAGGCAGAAGGCCAGCATTGTATCGACCGACTGTGTCTGCAGCGCGTGCAGAAAACAGGTTACGGCCATGACGGCGATGAGATGGAGCAGCGATGTGCCGACCACCACCTTGCCGGGCACGCGGAGAATATAGACCAGTGCCGGAACCAGCACGAACCCACCGCCGATGCCCAGCAGTGCACCGATGATGCCGATGACGAAACCGATCAGCATGACGGGCAAGACAGAAATATAGAGCTGGGACTTACGGAAGCGCGTGCGGAACGGCAGGCGCTGCACCCAGGGGATCTGTCCCGGCAGGCGGCGACGCACGGCCGGCTTTTCCTGGTTACGTTTGAGCAAGGTGCGCAGAGATTCGATGAACATCAGCGTGCCGATCGAACCGAGCAGCAGCAGGTAGCCCAGGGATAGGAAGAGATCCAGCTGCCCCAACGCATTGAGAATGCCGAAGATCCAGACACCGAGCGCCGAGCCAAAGACGCCCCCGAGCACGAGGAAGGCTCCCATCTTCTCGTCCACGGCGCCGCGACGATAATAGGAAAGGGCGCCCGACGTCGATGAGGCAACGACCTGCGCGGTCACCGAGGCGACGGCAACTGGCGCTGGTACGCCGGTGAACAGCAGCATGGGCGTCAGCAAGAACCCCCCGCCGACACCGAAAATACCGGAAATAAAACCGATGGCCGCACCGATCCCGAGGAGAAAAAAGACGTCTACGGAGAGTTCGGCGATAGGCAGATAGATGGGCATTTATGGCGCCGCTGAAAGAATAAAGCCCGCGCCAAAAGGCCCGAACGAAAAATATCTAGAGGTCGTAGGCGACCCGGAAACCGGCATTGCTTGCGGCGCTGTCCGGCGACAGGGCCATGCGTGCAGCAATGCGGTAGCGATAACAGTAGGAGATGTGACAGAGGAACGAGCCGCCCTTCAGCACCTTTTCCGAATGGGCGAGCGCTTGGGCATTGCGGAGACGCGCCTGCTTGGCGAGCGAACGAACGCGAAACGTATCGCGCGTCCACTCCCAGACATTGCCGGACATGCTGTAGAACCCGAGCGGATTGGGCTCGAAACTGCGTGCCGGGGCGGTGCGTTCGAAGCCATCGCGGGCGGTATTGAGATTGGGGAAGCGGCCCTGCCAGATATTGGCGTAAATTGCTTCATCTGTCGGCTCGGCTTCGCCCCATGGGAAACGGCGCCGCACGGCACCGCCGCGGGCTGCATGCTCCCACTCGGCCTCTGTGGGCAACCGCCCGCCGACCCAAGCCGCAAAGGCATTGGCATCGGCCCATGAAACCTGCGTCACCGGATGGTCTAGCCGATCATGGATAGAACTGCCCGTTCCTTCAGGCTGTCGCCACGTGGCCTCATTGACGCTGTGCCACCAGGGGAGGCCCGACCCGAGCGCCGTCGCTTCCGCCAAGTGCTTCTCGTCACCGAAAAACACGGCCGACCAACCGAAACGTTCGGCCTCGGTAACGTAGCCAGTGGCAGCAACGAAGGCGGCAAAGCGTTCGACCGTCACCGTCTCGGCCTCGAGACCGAAATCTGCAAGCACAACCTCACGCTCCGGCCCCTCGCCATCCTGCGGGATTTCCGGGCTGTTTGTTCCTACAAAACTCTTGCCGCCGCTGACGCGGATCATCCCATGCGGCGAGCCACCCTGCGCTTGTGGCGAGGTCGTGGCGGGTGAAGCCTGCTTCACCTCACCCAAGGCTGCCCGAGATGATCCGCAACAACTGCTCATGGGCGTAGCTCGATTTCCACGGATCGAGTGACGGAGCCACTGAAGACGGTGGTCATCGCATCGGTGCCGACGAGGAGCCGATAGGTGTCGGGGGCGGCAATCCAGCGCTGACGGTCCACATCGAAATAAGCGAAGGCGCGGGCATCGAGGGACATGGTGACGCGCTGTTTTTTACCAGCGGCAAGGGGGACCTTGGCAAAAGCCTTAAGTTCCTTGGCCGGGCGCTTCACTGGCGCGTTCTGCGGCGCAACATAGAGCTGCACAACCGTCGAGCCGGCACGGGTGCCGCTATTGCTGATATCGAGGCTCACGCTCACCGTCCCATCGGTCTCGAAGGCGCTGTCATCTATCGAAAATGCGTCGAAGGCAAAGCTCGTATAGCTGAGGCCGAAACCGAAGGGAAACAGTGGTTTGATGCCGTGTTGGTCATAGTGGCGGTAGCCGACAAAGACACCTTCGCGATATTCGACTTCGCCGTCTATGCCCGGATAGATCTTCGGGTCCTGGCTGGAGGCCGGATTGTCAGACCAGCGAACGGGAAAACTCTGCGGCAACCTGCCGCCGGGCTCGGCCTTGCCAAGGAGCACGTCGGCAATAGCATTGCCCGCTTCCTGGCCCGGATACCAAGCCTCGACAATTCCGGCGACTTCATCGAGCCAAGGCATTTCGACGGGGCCGCCGGTCTGGAGAACCACGACCACATTGCGATTGGCGCGGGCCACGGCATTGACCAGCTCGTTCTGGCGACCGGGCAATTCGATCTGCGGCAGATCGCTGCCCTCGGTGTCCCATTCGCCGTTGCGACCGACGAAAACCAAGGCCACATCGGCTTCCGCAGCGAGGCTCGCCGCCTCGGCAATGTCGGCGTCGCCCATGGGCAGGCCGATGCCAGCGCGGAAGGCCGCCACGCCGAGGGTAGCGTGGTCCTTGCTCGCAAACTCGATGACAACTTCGGCGGGCCTGCCAGCTTCAAGGTCGACGCTACCGACGACTTCGTCGCAACCTTCCTCGAAGAAGGTGCGACCCTGGGTCCAGTTGGTCCACGCGTCGGCAATGAGCTTGCCGTTGACATAGACCTTGGCGAGGCCGGCCGAGGCGATGCCAACTTGATAGGTGCCGCTCTTATCGGCGGTGAAACTGCCGGTGAGCCGAGCCGAAAAATCCAGGGCCGGCAACTTGCCTCCCGCCACCATGCCCAGCCAGAAGGTTTCGGCCGCTTCGAGCGTTTCGACATGGACCACATCGCCCGCCAAGTGCCGGCCGGCGAAGAATTCGACCTTGAGGTCGGTCCTGAGCAGGGGCTGGAAGCGATCATTGGTGCAGCCCGGAGCAAAGGAGAGATTGTCCGATCCGACGGCCTCCACCAGTCCATCCCAAGGGCTGACGCGGTAATGCGGATTGAGCTGGGACGAGCCGCCGCCCATGATCTGCGCAACTTTGGCGTTGGGCCCGATGACGGCGATGCGCTGGACACTCTTGATGGGAAGAACACCGTTATTCTTGAGAAGCACCGTGCCTTCAGCGCCAGCGCGACGGATCAGGGCGCGGTTTTCCGGCCGATCATCGGCACGTTCTTCGTGCGGGCGATTGTCGTAGAGTGCACCGGTCCACTCCATGACCGACAACACAGCGCTGGCACGAGCACGCACGGTGTCGCGCGAAACCTCGCCGGCCTCGACGGCAGCGACCAGCTTTTGACCGCGATCACGTGACGGTCCGGGCATTTCGAGGTCGAGGCCGGCATTGACGGTCGGCGCGGTCGAATGCGAGCCGAACCAGTCCGACATGACGAGGCCATCAAAGCCCCACTCACCGCGCAGCACATCGTTGATCAGCCAATTGTGCTCGGAGGCGTAAGCGCCGTTGACCTTGTTATAGGCGGTCATGACGCCCTTGGTGCCGGCTTTTTTGACCGACCATTCGAACGGGATCAGATAGACCTCGCGCAAGGAACGTTCGTCGATCACCGAGCTCATTGTGGTGCGCTCTATCTCGGATTCGTTGCCGGCAAAGTGCTTGATCGTCGCTGATATGCCCTGGCTCTGGAGGCCGGTAATGTAAGCGGCAGCAAGCTCGGCGGTGAGGAGCGGGTCTTCAGAATAGCATTCGAAATTGCGGCCGTTGGTCACCGCGCGCTGGATGTTGACGGTCGGGGCGAGCAGCATATGCGCGCCCTTCGATTTTGTTTCGCCCGCGAGGGCGACGCCAACCTCCTGCAAAAGCTCGACATTCCAGCTTGCGCCGAGGCCGATGCCGACCGGGAAAGCCGTGGCCTTCACCCCACCGAGGAGACCACCGCCGCCGCGGGCGCCATTGGGGCCGTCGGAGACACGCAGCTTGCCGATACCCAGCCGCTCGATGGCCGGCAGTGACCAAAAGTCCTCGCCCGAAAGCAAGGACACCTGCTCTTCGAGCGTCATGGCGTCGAGAAGGTCGTCGATTGTTCTGGTCATTTCGGTCATCGCGATCACGCCGCCAGAGAGGAAAGAACGGTGGCGCTGTCGTGCTCAGGCACATCGCCGATTTCGGCCATCCTCGCATCAAGCTTGGCAAGCATGTCCTTGAAGACGCTGGCATAAGCTGAATCGTGAGCGACATTGGTCAGCTCATGCGGGTCCTTTTCGCAATCGAAAAGCTCCCACTCTGGCGCAGCGCCGTTGGGGCGGGCGCCGAGGATGCCAAGGTCGTCATTGTACCAGTAGATCAGCTTATAGCGCTGGTCGCGGACCCCGTAATGCGCCCAGGCTTCGTGTATTTCGTCATTGTGCATCCAGTAGCGGTGATAGGTGAGCTGTTCCCAATCGGCCGGCGTCTGGCCTTCAAGGACGGGACGCATCGAGCGGCCCTGCATGTAGCTGGGGATGGGCAGGCCGGCATAATCGAGGAAGGTCGGGGCGAAATCGACATTGTTGGAAATGTCGGCGCTGACCGATCCTGCTTTGATTGCAGCGGGATAGCGGGCGAGGAAGGGCATCTGCAGCGACTCTTCATACATGAAGCGCTTATCGAACCAGCCGTGCTCGCCGAGGAAGAAGCCCTGGTCTGAGGTGTAGATGACGATGGTGTTTTCAGCGAGACCCTTTTCGTCGAGATAGTCGAGGAGACGACCAACGTTTTCGTCGATCGAGGCAACGGTGCGCAGGTAGCGCTTCATGTAGCGCTGGTACTTGAATTCGGCGAATTTCTGCGGATCGTCGAAAGTGAAATTTTCGCCGGTTTCAGAACAGATTACCGTGATCGTTTCGCCCGGTTGCAGATCGGGGACCTTGCGCATCCAGGAGATGAAATCGAGCATCAGCGGGCCGACTTTTTCTGCGGGGCCGGAAGGGGTTACGAGACCTAGATCCTCGTAGTTCATGTCCGAGCGAATGCGCATTTTGGCGGCGGCTGCGGCGGCGGCGCGGTTGGAATAGTCGTCGTTGAAGGTCTCGGGCAGCGGGATATCCTCGTCGGCCCAGAGGTGGTTGTATTTCGGGTGCGGCTCGAAATTGCGGTGCGGCGCCTTGTGATGGCACATCAGGAAGAAGGGCTGGTCACCGGATTTCTCAATGAAATCAAGGCTCATGTCGGTGATGATGTCGGTGGCATAGCCGGGTATGCGGCGGCGGGAATTGTCCGGGAAAATGAATTTCGGATCCCAGTAGTCCCCCTGCCCCGGGACGACGGCCCAGTCGTCGAAACCGGTGGGATTATGGGCCGGGCCCTCGCCCATATGCCACTTGCCGAACATGCCGGTGCGATAGCCACCCTTGCGCAAGTGCTTGGCAACATTGGGCAAACGATTGTCGATCTCGGTGTAGAGGGTGGTGACGCAATTGACGTGATTGTAGGTGCCGGTGAGGATGGCGGCGCGGCTGGGGGTGCAGATCGAGTTGGTGACGTAGGTTGCGTCGTGGCGCATGCCTTCGTTGGCTAGGCGATCAAGATTGGGCGTCGAATTCAGCCCTGCGCCATAGGCCGAAATGGCCCGCGAAGCATGGTCGTCGCTCATGATGAAAATGATGTTCGGACGCATGGTAAGATCCTGAAATATTTTGTTATTCTGCTGGGACGACGGACTGGAGCGAGGCTTCGATCTGCTCCAGGCGGCTCTTGTCGAGATGCGGCACCATGCCGGCGATCTCGAGCACTGTCTTGTCGTGGAAGATGGGTGGAATTGCCTTGCCGCCCAGGGCCGGCAGCGCGTCAACAAGGATTGACCGCGCGTCCGAGTTGGTTAGCAGACTGTTAACATCGACAGTAGCAATCACGGCGTCACGTGCAAAATCGTGCACAGTCGGGCCACGACGCTGTCCCTTCTCGACCTGTGCCCATTGTTTTTCGATCAGAAGGTGAGCTTCAGTGACCTCGCCCTTGGCCGGCAGACCCAGCCGTTCATACTGGCTAACGGGAGCATCGTTGTCGCGCATGACCTCGACGAGCAGCCGGGCCATCCGCAATTCGAGGGCCGCATCGCGCAGCGGGTTGGTCTGACCCGGATCGGTTTCGAGATCGTAGAGCAAAGTGCCGAACTCGGTGGGACCGCGCATGGTCCAGCCGGGCATGCGCATCAAGGGGGCGCCCTTGGTGAAGGAGAAGCCTGGGATCAATTCGGCCCCGGCAAACTCCTTCGGCTCGAAGCGCGAGCGCATGTGGGTAGGCATCAGAGTATGTTCGAGGAGCGGCCGATTGGTCTCATCAGCCGAAGCGCGCATGTAGACATAGCGTCCGTCGGTAACACTGACATGGCCGCCGAAAATGCCGAAGAGGCCGCCTTCGCGGACCGGCCTATCGCTAGCCACTGCCTCCTTGAGCGGCTGGCCCTTCATGTCCTTGGTGGGTTCGAAACCGAAGAAGTCGAGCAGTGTCGGCGCGATATCGATGGTCTGGACCAGGGCCTGGCGGCGCTCACCGGCGACGCCGGAGCGGGGATCCCAGACGAAAAACGGCGTGTGGATGGTTTCGTCATACCAGGGCATGACCGACTTGCCCCACCAGCCGCGCTCCCCCAGCATATAACCGTGGTCGGTGCAGACCACGAGCATGGTGTCGTCCCACATGTTCTTCTCGTCCATGAGGTCGAGCACGCGACCGAGATTGGCGTCGCACATGGACAGCAGCGCGAGATAGCGCAGCTTGGCGTTCTCGACCGTGCTGTCGGATTCGGTGACGCGCGCGTAGGGCGGCCAATCGAAGTCTTCGCCATTGCCCAAGGGGCTCTCGGGATAGAGACGGTGGTACTGGTCGTAGCTGAAGAAGGGCTCGTGCGGATCGAAGGTTTCGAGCTGCAACATCCAGTTGTCGGCACCGGCATTGGTGTCGATGAATTCGAGCCCGGCGTCGAAGGTCAGGGTCTGGGGGTGATCTTCCTCATCTTCGAGATAGGTGCGGTTGATGCCGTCCTGATTCTGCATGCGGTAGAAGATGTCCTTGAGGCGCGTACGATCGTTCTTGTCGACGACGCCTTTCCAGAGATCGCCTTCCTGGCCGCGGAAGAACTCGTAGCTCGAATAGCGGTTGTGATAGGTCGCGCCGCCATCTTCCCAATAGTGCTGATGGTCGGTGATGAGATGGGTATAGACGCCATTGCGGCCCAGGATTTCGGGCATGGAGTCGTCGAACGGCTCAATCGGGCCCCAGGAGCGATGGAGGAAATTGTAGCGGCCGGTATGCATTTCGCGGCGTGCCGGCATGCAGGGCATGGAACCGGCATAGCAGCGGTCGAAGGTAGCGGTGCGGGAAGCGAGACGGGAGAAGTTCGGGGCATGAGCGTGTTCATAGCCATAGGGCGGCAGCATGCGCCGGTTGAGGCTGTCGAACATGACGATGATGGCACGCATGGCATTAGGCTCCGGTATTCAGGGCGCGCAGGGCGGCACGGCGATCGGCCTGACGCACGGGATCGGCGACGGGCGCAGCCAGCAGCAGGCGCTTGGTGTAGTCGTGTTGCGGATGGGCGGTGACCTGGTCGCAATCGCCGAATTCAACGATCTCGCCGCCGCGCATGACGGCAACGCGATGCGAGATGTGGCGGACGACCGACAGGTCGTGGCTGACGAAGAGATAGGCGACCCCCGTTCGCTCCTGGATTTCGACGAACAAGTCGAGCACGCGCTGCTGGGTCGACAGATCGAGCGCCGAGACCGGCTCATCGCAGACGATGAGGTGCGGCGACAGGGCCAAGGCCCGGGCGATGGCGACGCGCTGGCGCTGACCGCCGGAGAATTCGCGGGGATAGCGATAGGCAGCGTCGCTGGGCAGGTTCACCTGATCGAGCAGCGTGCGCACACGCGCCCGCGCCTCTTCCAGGCTCGCCTGGCGGCGAGCGACGATCGGCTCGACCAGAATGTCCTCGATGGTCATCGAAGGATTGAGCGAGGTGTAGGGGTCCTGGAACACGGCCTGAATGGAGGCCGCATTGCCCTTGCGGTCACGCGGGGCGACGCCGGCAATGTCATGGCCTTCGAAGAGGATGCGGCCGGAGCTGACCGGGCCGATGCCGAGGATGGCGCGGCCCAGCGTCGTCTTGCCCGAACCACTCTCGCCCACAAGGCCGACGGTTTCGCCGGGCCGCACGGTGAGATTGACGTTCTTGAGGACGTGGAGGGCCCCGAACTTGGTGTTCACATCAATGCATTGAACAATCACATCGTCGCTCATGCCGAAACTTCCTTGAGCATGCGGGGGCGATAGGTGCGGGGCGTGACGTCATCGAGCACGGCGCCGAGCAGCATCTTGGTGTAATCGTGCTGGGGATCCGCAAAGAGCGTGCGCACATCGGCGGTCTCGACCACCTTGCCGTCCTTCATCACCGAGACACGGTGACAGATGTCGGCGACGACGCCGAAATTGTGGGTGACGAGGATCACCGACATGCCCATTTCGGCCTGGAGATCGCGCAGCAGTTCGAGCACTTCGGCCTGAACCGTCACATCGAGCGCGGTGGTCGGCTCGTCGGCAATCAAGAGGTCGGGACTGCACGAGATAGCGCGGGCGATGAGCACGCGCTGCGCCATGCCGCCCGAAATCTGGTGCGGATAGGCCTTATAGGTGCGCATGGGGTCCGGCATGCCGACCTTGGCGAGCAATTTAAGGGCCCGCGCCTTGGCTTCGGACCTTGAAATGCCGAGCACGGTCATCATGGGTTCGGTGAGCTGGAAGCCGATGCGGAAGGCCGGATCGAGATTACTCATCGGTTCCTGCGGCACATAGGCAATGCGCTTGCCGCGCAGTTTCTGCATCTCGTCTTCGGGCAGGTTGGCGATGTCCCGGCCATCGAACCAGATCGAACCCGAAAGAATGCGGCCACCGGTCGAAAGCAGGCCGAGGACGGAAAAGGCCGTCTGGGTCTTGCCCGAACCGCTTTCGCCGACAAGGCCAAGAACTTCGCCCTTGCGCAATTGCAGCGACACGCCCTTGACCACTTCGGTCCAGCCGGTCTTGCCGGGATAGCCGACGACGAGCTCGCGGATATCGAGCAGCAGGTCATTGTCGGTGGGTGCTGCACCGACCGGCTTGGCCACGACCTTGGGCATCTTGGAGGCCGGGGCCGTCCGGTTGCCCTGCTGCAGCCGGTCGCGGATGGCGTTGGCGAGGAGAACGAAGGAGGCCACGGTGATGGAAATGGCGAGGCCCGGCCAGAGAATGGCGGTGGGCACCACGAACATATTGGCAAAGGCGTCCTGCAGCATGCCGCCCCAGGTCGGGACGGAGGGATCGCCCAGGCCGAGGAATTCGAGGCCCGCCTGGATGACGATGGAAATACCGGCGACGATCGAGGTCTGGATGATGACCGGAGCGCGGATGACGAGCAGGATATGGCGGGCAATGATGCGCATATCCGAAAGACCGGAGACGCGGGCGGCATCGACATAAAGCTCGTGCTTGACCCCATTCACCAGATTGCGCGTCAACCGGTAGAAGCCAGGCGAGAGCATGATGCCGAAGATGACCATCGACACCTGGATGGAAGAACCCAGCGACTGATAGAAGGCCAGGAGCACGATGAGCGCCGGCAGGGCCATGAGGCCATCGGCGATCCAGCTCATCACCACCTCACGCCGGCCGCCGAAATAGCCGGCGAAGAGACCGGCGGTGACCCCGATTGCTGCGGCAACACTGAGCGCGATCAGGGCACCGATCAGCGTATTGCGCGCACCATAGACGAGGCGGCTGAAGATATCGCGGCCGGAGCCGTCACCACCAAGCAGATAGCCGTCACCCGGCGGGGCGTTGATCTTGAAGATCTGCAGATCGCCAGGCGCGAAGGGCGCGATCAGCGGGGCGAATACGGCCGTTGCGATCACGAGGACCAAGAGGATGGCGGCAATCAGCCCGAGCGGATTGGTGAGCACGGAAAGCGCGATGCTTTCGCGGCTGGAGGCGGCAGGCGCCGGAGCGGGAGTAGCGGCGGACATCAGAGGCGCACCTTGGGATTGACCCACGCATTGGTGAGATCGATGGCAATGTTCACGATGACGACGAGGATGATCATGGTAACGACGACGCCCATCAGGATCGGGATATCACCTGACAGGGCCGCCTGGACGGTGATCGAACCAAGGCCGGGAATAGCGAAGACGCGCTCGATGATGGCAGCGCCACCAAGGAGCCCGATGAACTGCAGCGACAGAACGGTGAGGGCAGCCGGCATGGCATTGCGCAAGGCGTGGCGGAACAGCACCGAGGAGGGCTTGATGCCCCCTGCCCTGAGCGTGCGCACATAATCCTGGCGCAGCGCGTCGATCATGGCGCCGCGCACCTGCTGGGAGGCGGAAGCGATACCCGAAAGTACCAGAGCGCCGACAGGCAAGGCCAGCGAAGCGAGCCAGCCAGTGGGCGAGGTGGTGAAATCGGTATAGCCGGTGGCCGGCAGCCAGCGCAGGTTGAGCGCGAAGACCACCACGAGGATGAGACCCAGCCAGAAGTTGGGGAGCGAGAAGCCGACGACGCTGATGAGCTGGATGACGCGATCGGCCCAGCCACCGCGCACGGCGGCGGCAATGCCGAGAAGGGCCGAGACCACGCCGATGATGACGATGGCCAGGACGACCATGGAGAGAGTGACCGGCAAGCGGCCGGAGAGAATTTTCGAAACGCTCTCGCCCATGGTCCAGGACATGCCGAGGTCGCCGCGCACTGCCTTCGCCACCCAAGTGCCATATTGCTCATAGAGCGGGCGATCGATGCCGAGCTTGGTTTCGAGATCGGCAATCTGCTGATCGGTTGCGTTATCGCCCAGAATGTTCTGCGCGACATTGTCGGCGCCGCCAAAAACCATGGCGAAGGTCAGCGTGGTGACGAGGGCCAGGAGAACCAGGCTCGAAAGCAATCTCTTGGATACGTAGCTAAGCATGGGGAAGGGCCCTCCCTGCACTTTTCGGCGCGGAGGGACGACTGTCCCCCGCGGCACCGGGGCCGAAAGCGATCATGATTTTCCTCCACAATGCCCCGCCATTTGCGGCTTCGGGCGGATAGTTAATCTGGTGATAGCAGTTGAACCGATGCGCAGATAATGCAAAAAACACCGTGAGCGATAAGCAAGGCTGATACCTCGATGCTGGACCAGATCACCCACCTTTTTCGCCTGCGCACCATTCTCGAAGAGGGCAGTCTGCGCCGCGCTTCCGAGAAGCTGAACGTGACGCAACCGGCGCTGTCGCGCTCCCTCGCGCAGCTCGAAAGCTATTTTGGACAACAGCTGGTGGAGCGGCATGCAAGGGGCGTGAAGGCGACGCCCTTTGGGGAAAAGGTGCTGTCGGTGTCTAATCGCATCGAGCGCTATTGGGAAATCGCCGAGCACGAATTACGCGCCGAAGTGACCGACGAAAAGACGGCGATGCGGATCGGCGGAGGGCCGGTGTGGCGCTCGGGGATTTTATCGAGCGTGTTGGCGGAACTGCAGAGCCGCTATCCGCGTATCGTCATAGAATTTACGACGCTCACCTATGGCAAAACGTTGCAGGACCTGCGGGAGGGGCGGCTCGATGTCGCCTTTGGCGGCGTGTTCAACGATGGCGGCAGCAGTTCGCGCTTTGCGCGGGTGAAGCTGACCGAGGTGACGAATTATGTGATGGCGCGGGAAGACCATCCGCTGCTGGCTGGCAAGAATCCCGACGATATCGTGCCATCGAGCCTGCGGGCCTATCCCTGGATCGTCTATTCGGAATTGCCGGCCTATCGCGAGATTACCGAACACACCGTGGCCGAATATATCGGCGGGTTGCCTGATGTTCGCTTCATCTGCCAGAACCTGCTCTCGGTCCTGACAATATTGCAGCAGAGCGATTGCCTCTGCGTGCTGCCCTATCTTTCGGTGCAGGCGGTCAATTCGCCGAGGATTGTGCCGATCCCCCTGCCCCTTCGGCGTAGTACAGCGGACATCGGCATGATCTTTCGCACGGAAATGCGGGAATGGGGGCCGATGAAGACACTGCTCGAACTGTGCCAAGAGAAATTCGGCATAACCGAGGAACTGCCATTCGAAATGCGCAATGCGGCGGCGCATGTGATGGAAGGCGGAAGCGATGTCGGAATGCCATAGGGCATTCCAACGAAATCGGGCAGCCCTGAGGCTGCCCGAAGCGCGAGGGGACCAGTTGGGAGGGTCTAGTCGGCCTTCGCGAAGTCGCGGATATGCGGGACGGCATTGGTGCCACGCATTTCCACTGTGGTCTGCGGGTTGGTCAGGTAGATGGTGTCGCGCCTGTACCAGGGGGCGTAGAAGGCGTTCTCGACCATGTAGCGGTTGAGATCCTGGTACCCAGTGAGCTGCTGGTCGCCGGTGGCGTATTGGGTCTTGTCGAGCATTTCGATAAAGGCTGGGTCAGCGACCTTGGAGGTATTCCAGGGCGCGTCGGGATAGCCGAACTTGCGGTATTCGGCCCAGGAACCCTGATAGCCGAACTGGAAGACATAGGCGGGGAATTTGCCGGAGCGCAGTTCGGGAATGGTGGCGTTGGGAGCGACCTTTTCCCAAGTGACGGTGACGCCGATATCCTTGAGTTGCTGTTCGACGATCGGGTTGAAATTGGCGAAGGTCGCGATGTCGGGCAGCTTGAGGTTGAAACCTTCGGCAAAGCCGGCTTCGGCGAGGAGTGCCTTGGCGGCGGCGGGGTCGAAAGCATAGACCTCGTCGAGTTCGGGCAGGTAGGCCTCGCTGACCGTCGGGAAAATCTGGTCGCTCAGACGACCGTGGCCGAGTTCGACGAACTTCAGGATCGAGGCGGTATCGAAAGCCATGTTGAGGGCTTTGCGGACACGCACGTCGGCGAGGGCGGGAGCGATCTTGCCTTCGCGGTCGGCGATGATGAAGCCGAGCCAGTTGACGTCGCTCTTGTGGACGACAAGGCCATTGGCTTCGGCATCGACCACGGCACGGGCTTCGCCGAGGCCGGCATCGACCTGACCGGATTTCAGGGCATTGAGACGGGCGACCTGATCGTTGATCGGGGTGATGGTGATGCGGTCGTAGGGATAGGCTTCCGCGTTCCAATAGTCGGCATTGCGGTTGTAGACATATTGCCGGCCGAGCACGGAATTCTGATCGTCGAAGACATAGGGGCCGGAGCCGACGGGATTATTGGCAAAAGCCTCGACACCCAAGGTTACCGGAGAGGCCATGGCGCCGCCGACGACGGTGAGATTGTCGATGAGGGTTGGATCGGGCTCGCTGAGGTGCAGCGCCACTTCGGTGGGCGAGATGACCTCGACCTCGGAGATGAGGGCGGCCATAAAGCTGTTCTGGCCGGCGCCGTTCTTGAGATATTCGAGATTGGCCTTCACCGCCTCGCCGTCAAAGGGCGTGCCGTCGGTGAAGGAGACGCCTTCGCGCAGCTTCAGGGTCAGAACGCTGTTGTCGCCATTGTAGGACCATTCGGTGGCAAGGTTCGGCTCGACCGTACCGTCAGGCTTGGCGATGAGCAGGGTGTCGAGGACCGGCTGCCAGAACTGCATCTGGTTGGCGATCATCAGCTGGGCCCGGTCAAAACTATTGTTGTCGAGAATGGCGGCGATGGCCAGCGTGTTCTCGTCATTGGCGACCTGCGCCATGGCGGCGGGCACAAGGGCGACAGAGCTCAGTGCCGCGGCGGCTGCCGCGAGCAGAATGGTTTTCATGACTGGGTCCTCCACGGCCGCCCCGATGGAGCAGCGCTCGTCAGCGGGCCGTTTCGGCTCTTCGCTTGCCCCCTGCCTAGCATCGGCGGTGATTACCGAGAAATGCAAAGACCTCCGAAGGCGATAAGCAGGCTTGATCACTCAACCGATGCAGTCAGCTTATCGCTGCGGCGACTTTAAGCAGTCCTCGCCCGCGCAAGGCGATGCTACCGCTTGGAAAACGGAGGAGATGCGAGATGAGCAAACGGCCCAACATATTGTGCATCGTCAGCGAGGACTGCCCGCCCAAGATTGGTGCCTATGGTGATCCTGTGGCGCGGACGCCGCATCTCGATCGCCTTGCCTCGGAGGGCATGCTTTATGAAACGGCCAATTGCACCTCGCCGGTCTGCGCGCCCTCGCGCTTTGCAATTCTGACCGGACAGCATGCCGAAAGTTGCCCGCGGGCTCAGCACATGCAGGCCCTGGCGCATTTGCCCGAGAGTTTTCTGACCTATCCAGCCGAGATGCGAAAGGCCGGGTACTACTGCACTAACAATGCCAAGACCCACTACAATTGCGACGTCGACCCCGACGAGATCTGGGATGAATCGAGCCGAACCGCGCATTGGCGCCACCGGGCCGATGGCCAGCCTTTCCTCGCCGTCTTCAACTGCATGACGACCCATGAATCCTGCACCTTCAAGGAGCAGGAAGGCGCGGTGCGGCCCGAAGATGTCACCCTGCCCTCCTACCTCCCGGATACGCCAGGCATGCGGCAGAGCATGGCGCGGCACTACAATGCCATGGCGAAGATGGATGCGGAGCTTGGCAAGCACCTGTCGGATCTCGAAGCTGATGGGCTCGCCGAAGACACGGTGGTCTTCTACTTCTCCGACCATGGCTCGGCCCTGCCCCGCTCCAAGCGCTATCTTTATGACGAAGGGCTCGGGGTGCCGCTGGTGATCCGCGTGCCGCCAAAATGGTGGCATCTCACCCAGCACGGACCCGGCGCGCGGATCGAGGCGCCGGCTTCGCTGGTTGATCTTTTTCCCACTTTCCTGGCCATTGCCGGGGTTGAGGTGCCGATGCAATTGCATGGACAGGCACTGCTGGGGCTGGAGGTGGAGTCACGCCAATATGTGTTTGGTGGGCGCGATCGCATGGGCGAGCGCTACGATCTCAGCCGCTCGGTACGCTCGGCACGCTATCGCTATGTCAGAAACTACACGCCCTATCGCCCGCTCGGCCAATATGTCGCCTTCGAATGGCTCGGCGCGCATTATCAGGACTATGAGACGGCGTGGCTGGCGGGTGCGCTTGACGACAAGCAGGAGCAGTTCTGGCGGCAGAAGCCGGCGGAGGAGTTTTATGACCTCGATGCCGACCCCTATGCGACGGTCAATCTGATCGGTTCGCGCTCGCATCTGGTGCTGGCCGATGAACACCGGGCGGCACTGGACAAGCACATGGTCGATATTCGCGATACCGGTTTCATTCCTGAGCATAGTGCGGCGGAAACCTGGGAAGCGAGCCAGAATGAAAGCGTCTATCCGCTTGAAAGGATCATGGCGATCGCGGCGCGAGGGGCGGAGCGCAATCCGGCGAATGGAGACGGATTCCTCGCCGACCTGGCGGATGGTTCGGCGGTGGTTAGACACTGGGCAGCGCGGGGACTTCTAGGACTTGCTGCCGCTGGCCTGCCTTTGCCCGATGGCGTGGAGGCGGCCTATGCGGCGGAAAGCGATCCGCAGGTGCGTATTCCGCTGGCGGAAGCTCTGGGGCGGGCTGGCTATGACCGGCGTTGGGTGAACGAGGTGACAAAAATCCTCATCGACAATGACGATCCGCGCGTAAAGCTGCAGGCGCTGGATGCGCTGACCTGGCTGCCGCTGCATGCCGATATTTCCCTCGCCGCGGTGCAAGCACTGCATAGCGATGGCGACACCTATCTCAGACAATCGTCGGACTATCTGGCGCAGCGGCTGGACGGCAGCTATCGGCCGACAAACACCATCTTCGACTGGAGCCGGCTCGATGGTGAGGGGCAGACGGGCAAGCAGAAGGCAAGCACGAGCAGGAATGTGCCGGCTTGAGTGAAGGGTGTCGCACTCGGTTGCCCCCCGGCTTTAAGTCGAGGCCCATCCTGATATCTCGCGATGGGTCCCGGCCCTCGCCGGGATGACAGCCAGTGGTTGGGCGAATTGCCCCGCGCAAACGCGGGCATCACGCTTTCAAATGTTTTCCGAGAAAATCGACCACTGCCGGCATGATGGGGGTGATGTCGCCGTCGATGAAGCAGTGGTCGGCGCCTTCGATCGGGCGCCATTCGGCTGATACGCCGGCTCGCTGCAGCGCCTGATAAAGGCTCTCGCCCTGGCCGGGAGGAACGACGGAATCTGCCGTGCCATGCTGGATGAGCATGGGGGCAGCTTTTGGGGTCACCCAGGTGATCGGCGAGGCGCGGCGGGCGGCTTCGGGATTCTCCGAGGGGCGGCCACCGATCAGCCGGCCGGAGGCGGAGTCCGGTGCATCGTGCACAAAGCGGGCCGTCGGCAGCGCTTGCGCGTCGAGGCTGAGCATATCGGTGACGCCATACCAGTTGATGACGGCCTGAACCTTGCCGCTCTCTTCGACAAAACCTTCTGCGCCTTCAAACTCCGGCGGGGTATCGAGGCCGAGCAGGACGGCCAGGTGACCACCGGCGCTTTCGCCAAGGGAGGCAATGCGGTCGGGCGCGATATTGAACTGGGTGGCATGGTGGCGGAGATAACGGAGTGCCGCCTTCAGGTCCTGCAACTGGGTCGGAAATTTGCCTTCGCCCGAGAGGCGATAGGATGGGCGGGCAACCGCATAGCCGGCGGCATGCAGGGTCTCGACCATGTCCATGGCCGCCAGATTAGGGTGCATGGCATGGGGATGACCCAGCATCCAGCCACCACCATGGATATAGACCACGACGGGATGCGGCCCCTGCCCCGGCGGCACGGCTAGCGACATGGTCAGCGCGCGGAAACCGAAGGGCTGGCTATAGAGCAGTTCGGGCCAGACGCGCGCGCCATCGGCACGGCTTTCGAAGCGATCAAGACAGACGTCGAGTTCTTTGCGCTGGGCGGCGCGGGCTTCATCAGACATAGGCGCTCCATAAAACCCAAGAAAAAGGCGGCCGGTGCTGGCCGCCTTTCTGCTCGAACAGACTTGGGAGGACTATTCGGCCTTGGAGTAATTGCGGATAGGCGAGACCACATTGGTCGTCTGCAGATCCACAACGGTTTCCTTGTTGGTGAGGTAGATGATGTCGCGACGATACATAGGGGCGTAATAGGCATTTTCGACGAAGTAGCGGCCGACATCCTTGTAGAGCGCATTCTGCTCGTCGCCCGAGGCATACTGGACCTTGTCGATGAGTTCGAGGAGAGCCGGGTCGGCGACCTTGGACGTGTTCCAGGGGCTGTCGGGGAAACCGAACTTGCGGATTTCCGACCATTCGCCCTGATAGCCGAACTGGAAGACATAGGCCGGGAACTTGCCGGAGCGCAGCTCGGTAATGACGGCGTTGGGCGCAATCTTTTCCCACTTAACGGTGATGCCGATGTCCTTGAGGAATTTCTCGACGATGGGATTGAAGGCGGCGTAGTTGGCGGTTTCGGGCAGAAGCAGTTCAAACCCATCGGGGTAGCCGGCTTCGGCGAGAAGCGCCTTGGCGGCAGCCGGATCGAACGGATAGACCTCGTCCAGTTCGGGCACATAGGCCTGGCTCGTGGACGGGAAAATCTGATCCGACAGGCGGCCATAGCCGAGGTCGACGAACTTCAGGATGGACGCGCCATCGAAGGCCATGTTGAGCGCCTTGCGGACACGCAGATCGGCCAAGGCCGGCGCGATCTTGCCCTCGCGATCGGCGATGATCAGGCCGAACCAATCCACATCGACGCGATTGAGCACAAGGCCATTGGCCTCGGCATCGGCGACGGCACGGGCCTCGCTGATGCCAGCATCGATCTGGCCGGATTTCAACGCATTGAGGCGGGCCACATTGTCATTGATGGGCGTGATCGTGACGCGCTCGAACGGGAAATCGGCGGCGTTCCAATAGCCGGGGTTGCGATTGTAGACATACTGGCGGCCGGCGACAGAGGTTGTGACATCGTAGGTATAGGGGCCGGAACCGATGGGGCTGTTTGCCGATCCTTCGACGCCGAGGGTCGCGGGCGACGCCATGGCGCCGCCGACGACGGCAAGGTTTTGTAGCAGGCCAGGATCGGGCTCGTTGAGGCGCAACTTGACCTCGGTGGGCGAGACAACTTCGATCTCCGAAATCGAGGCGGCCATAAAGCTGTTCTGGCCAGCGCCGTTCTTGAGATATTCAAGGTTTGCCTTCACCGCTTCACCATCGAAGGGCGTACCATCGGTAAAGGTGATGCCTTCGCGCAGCTTTAGGATCAGCTCGCTGTTGTCGCCGTTATAGGTGTATTCGGTGGCCATGTTCGGGCCGATATCGCCGTTGGCCTCGCGAACAAGCAGCGTGTCGAAAACCGGCGACCAATACTGGAGCTGATGGCCGATCATCAGCTGGGCGCGGTCGAAGCTGACATTGTCGATGGTCGCGCCAAGTGCCAGCGTATCGGCGTCATTCGCCACTTGGGCCAGGGCTGCGGGCGCTACGCTCAACATGAGAGCGCCCGCCAGAACGGCAGAAAGAAGCCGCTTGTTCATATCATATCCTCCCGGAGCCGCCCGCGTTGTCCGGGTTCGGCTTCCTCTTTGGCCTAGCAGGCCCGGTGATAAACGAGAAATGCAATTTCCTGCAGGAGCGATAACTGGATTTGATGGATAAACCCGACACCCGCACGAAAGACATTCGGTCGGACAACGAGTTGCCGTCGGGCCGAAATGGCGCTTTGGTCGAGGGCAAAACGCGTCAGTAGCGCGCGTCTCCGAATGGCCGTGGGCACCTCATGCCAGGTGCAGCGTATGTGGCGAGAGCGGTTCGATAACTGACACCGGTTTCCTGCCCGAATGACACCAGCAACATGCTACCGATGGTGGTCGAAGCCACACCAGTTGGCGTCAACCTCGCCGGCGTAAGGAATAGCCGGTTGGGCTCCGGGTTTGAGACAGGCCAGGCTTGCGGCAATCGCAGCACGGTGCATTGCCTGCTCCAGGTCCAAGCCGGCATCAAGGCCAGCGGCGAGATAGCCGCAGAACGTGTCTCCGGCCCCCACTGTATCGACGGGATCAACTGGATGCGCCGGGACTGAAATGATCCGGCCATCCTTGGTGGCAGCGCTTGCGCCCTTGCTGCCCAGCGTCACGATGATGATCTGTTGGTGCCGCTTGGCCCAGTCGGACATCGCTAGATCGATATCGCCGTTGCCGCCCCCACATAGCAGCGCAAACTCGGTCTCGTTGGCGACAACGATGCTCGCCTTGGGCGCGATCGATGCCGTGGTGTCGAGAAAGGGAGCCGTATTGAGAATGGACGTAATGCCCCTCGCCCGCGCCAGATCCAGCGCCCGCTCCGTTGCTGCCTGCGGCACCTCCTGCTGCACCAGCAACACGCCACCAGCGAGGTCCGCCGACGCCTCTTCCGCATCGGCCTCGGTCAGACTGGCATTGGCACCGGGTAACACTGCAATGACGTTCTCGCCGTCGCCATCCACGAAAATCATCGCGATGCCGCTCGGTCGTTCGACGGACTTGACGCGTGAGAGATCGACGCCGTCGCGTCTAAGGAGGTCAAGCGCGAGCGCGGCGAAGGCGTCCTGCCCCACTGCAGAGACATGCCGGACCTCGGCGCCCGCACGCCTTGCCGCCAGCGCCTGATTGGCGCCCTTGCCGCCGGCGGCCATCGAGAACGTTCCGCCGGCCACGGTCTCGCCGGGCCTGGGCAGGCGGCTGACGGTGCCAACCTGATCCAGATTGGTCGAACCGAAAACGATGATCATTGCAGCCCCTTTGTCATGAGTTGCGGCAGGCTCAAGCGAGCGGTATGCCCTTGTTGCCCTTGTCGCGTTGGTAGATGGCCGAGAGATCCGCATAGGCTGCCTGCAGGCCGTCCAGACGCGACAACAGATTCGCGCGATCGCCGCTATCCAGACCTGCAACCATTTGCTTCAGGCCCTGACTCCGGAAAAACGCATTGGTGCGATTGTAGAGCGGCCTGTCGGGAGGCGCTGCGACGCGATCTGGATCGGGGACCGCGTAGACCGCCTGCAAGATCTGGATGTCATATGGAATTGCAAAGCTGTCGCGGCTGTCCTCGTAGGTGAAGAGATAGTAGAAATTATCAAATCCCGACCAGGTGATGCCGGACAGGCAGAGTGAGCAGGGCTCGTGCGAGGTTAGGAAGATACAGTCCTTCGTTGCTGGCCGTTGCTTTTCGGGCAGTTCGAAGAAGCGCTTGATGGCGTGCATTTCACCATGCCAGAGCGGGTTTTCAGTCTCGTTGTTGGTTTCGGCCACAACCACCGACAGATCGGATTTGCGCAGGATAGCCGCGCCAAAGAGCTTGTTGCCCTGGGCGACAGCGCTCGCCGTCATGGGCACAACGTCATGCTCGATGACGTCGAGCAGGCGCGAGATGAAGTTGACTCTTTCCACGTAGATGCTCCGGGCCACGAGGCCAATTTGTCTTGGTTCTTGGTAATTATGCGCACACGGCGTCGAAGTGGTCCGGGCCGAACTCTTGGTCACCGCGGATGGGCTTCCTGCCCTTTGACCTAACCGCCGGCACTGCCGGCGGTTAGGTTCTGCAAGGCCGCTTCAGTTCGTTGCCAGCGCGTCCATGAAGGTTGCTTTCACCCTCTCTACATCGAGGTTCAGGCAAACCCTGACCGGGGCGCGGCCAGACGTACGATAGGTTCGTCCGATTTCTTCGCCGTCCAGTTTCACTGCCAGCGGAGTGCTCTCGGCCTCGAACATTTCGGGGTGCAGCGCCGCCACGATCGTCATTGGATCGTGAAAACCGCAACCCGCTTCGCCAACCGTCTTGTAGAACTCGAGATAGAAATGGCTGATATCCTGCAAAAAACCGCCATGTCTGGGGTTGAGCTTGGCCATCTGCGAGAAATCGGCCGCCTTGAGGATCAGGCTCATCGTCACGTCGAGGCCGACCATAGTGATGTCGGCTCCGCTCTGCAGCACGACATCAAGCGCATGCGGATCGTGCCAGGTATTGGCCTCGGCAAATGGAGAAACATTGCCGTGGCGATCAAGGGTACCGCCCATGAAGACGATACTTTTGATGTTCTTGATGAAATCGGGATCGAGATCGATGGCTGCGGCCACGTTCGTCATCGGACCGACGGGGCAGAGCACGATTTCGCCTGGGTTTTCCCGCGCGATGCGGCTCAGGAATTGCGCGGCAGATTCTCCGATGGCCTTTCCCGTGGGCTCTGGCGCCGGTAAGTCGCCGAGGCCTTCTGGTCCGTGAACGTGAACGGAAGGTTTGAAAGGCGGCAGTGCCCTTGGGATATTGGCGCCCTCGGCAACGGGTACCGAAATTCCAAGCCGTTCGGCGAGATAGAGCGCGTTGCGGGTACCTTGCGCAGCTGTCACATTGCCAAAAACCGTCGTCAGACCGAGTAGCTCGATGTCTGGATGTAGCGCAGCGAAGGTTATGGCCATCGCATCGTCAACGCCGGGATCTGTATCGATGACGAGTTTCATTGGTTTCAGTCTCCTAGAAATTTTGGGCAATGCCCCTTGGCCTGGAATCAGGCAGCGCTTTTCCGGGCGATGCGTCGGCGGCGCATAGCATGCACAAGCAGAGCAAGGATTGGGACGATGTAGGGAACGGTCTGCACAAGCTCACTTGGCAGCCCCCCACCCTGCATGGTGATCGAGATCGTTTCCGCCGTGCCCAGGACGACGGCGGACAACATTGTGCCGAGGGCACTGCCACCGCCCATGACTTCTGCGGCGAGCGCGATGAAGCCGCGGCCTGCCGTCATGTTCTGGCCAAACCAGCTGACATATCCCATGGAGAGGAATGCACCCGCCACGCCGCCGAAAGCACCCGAGGCTGCCAATGCCCAGAACTGGTAGCGCCTGACATTGACGCCGGCCGCCGCTGCGGCCTCCGGCTTTTCGCCCACGGCCCTCAGGCGGATGCCCACTGGAGTGCGGGTCAGAAAGAGTGCCACGAGAGGCGCGGCAAGAAAGGCCGTATAGGTCAAGATGTGATGGCCGGACACGGCCATACCCACCAGCGGCAGATCCCCCAGCAGCGGGATATCGATTGTCGGCAGCGTCTTGCTTGGCAGTGAACTGGACACGCCCTTTGATCCGGTGATCAGGAAAAGCAAAAGCGTTGTGCCGGCGGCCGCAGCAATGTTGATGGCTATGCCCGAAAGGATCAGGTCGGCCTTTGCGACATGCACCGCCGTCGCCAGCAAAGCGCCCAAGGCAGCGCCGATCAATATGGCAGCCGCAAGACCGAGCAAGGCGCTGCCGGTGAAGGCGCTAACGACCACACCGGCAAAAGCACCGGCAAGCATCATGCCCTCGATGCCAATGTTCAGGACGCCGGCACGGGTTGAAATCAGCACACCAAGTGCAGCGAGGGTGAGCGGCGTGGAAACCCTGAGGGCGACAGCCACGAATTCGGCGACGGACGAAGCATCCATTTCAGTGGGCCTCCGCCTTGGGCAGGCTCTTGGTGAGCCCGGCCGAGCGTTCGCCGGACACCAGGCGCAGCAGCATGGGGTTGCGGATGATGGCGGCAGCGGTCGCGATCAGCAGCACGAGCGCATTGATCAGCCCAACGCCTTCGATGGGCACATCGAAATTGCGCCCCACCAGGTCGCCGCCGACCTGCAGATACGCCAGAAACAGGGCCGAAGGGATAAGCAAGAGAGGGTTGTCGCGGGCGAGGATCGCCACCGTGACACCGACCCAGCCGGTCCCAGGCAAGGCTTGCCAGGAGAAGCGCGTATAGAGCCCCAGCATTTCGATGCCGCCAGCAAAAGCAGCGATGAGGCCACCCAATGCGGCAGAGCGCACCATGACGCGACGCAAGGGCAGACCGAGATGCGCGGCGAACGAGGGATTGGAGCCGACGAGACGCGCTTCAAATCCCCCTGCCGTTCGAAACAGGTAGATCGCGCCACCAATGCAGGCCAGCAGCGCCAATA
The DNA here is from genome assembly GCF_001427875.1 of Devosia sp. Root685. Taxonomy (GTDB): domain Bacteria; phylum Pseudomonadota; class Alphaproteobacteria; order Rhizobiales; family Devosiaceae; genus Devosia. Next base: position 155,299 of record NZ_LMHK01000004.1, read on the forward strand.
CGGTGCCCAAGTGGATGCGCGTGCCGGGCACGATGCGCGGCAACTGTGCTTCCAGCGGGATCTTGTAGGACGCCATAGCACCGGCTGCCGGATCGCGCAGGAAGTAGTTGAGCACGAAAAGGCCCACGAAAAGCGCCACGAAATTGAGCATGAGCGAGGTCACGAGTTCCGACGTGTCGAAATGAGCGCGCATCACGCCGGGCAGGACGCAGACCGTGGAGCCGATAACCGCACCGGCGGCGAGCGCCACCGGCGCAGCGGCCCACCAGGGCATTGGCAAGAGCAAGGCGGCCGCGACGGTTCCGAGACCACCAAGATAGAAGGCGCCCTCGACGCCCAGATTGAACATGCCGGAGCGGAACATCAGCGCGACTGCGAGGCCGCACAACATCGTGGGCGTGGCCATTTCGACGATATTGCCGAGATAGCGCAGGTTGCGAAATGGCCCGAAGAGAAACGTCTCCAGGACTCCCACCGGATCCTGGGTGGTCAAGGCCAGTGGCAGCATGACTGTTATTACGACGATGGCGAGAATGACGATGGTCACAATCGCCGGGGCGAGAGCTTTGCGGCTCATGCTGTTTCCTCCAGTCCGAGCATGAATGGCCCAAGCCTATCCGGCGTAAGCCCGTCGATAGTGTCGAACCGTGCGACGATGCGTCCGCCAAACATGACCACGATGCGGTCCGAAAGGGTGAGCAGTTCGTCGAGGTCCGAGGTCACCAGCAAAATGCCGACGCCCGTGCCAGCCATGTTGCGCATACGCTCGTGCAGGAAGGCGGCGGCGGCAATGTCGATGCCGCGCGTCGGTTCATCAGCGATAAGAAAGCTGGGGGCCGACGCGAACTCGCGCGCCGCGATCAGCTTTTGCGCATTGCCCCCCGAGAGCGCCGACAACGGCGCTTCCGGGCCGGGAGAGCGCACTCCATATTCGGAAATCATATCCCTGGTGGCCTCGACCATCTTCCGGCGATCAAGCAGCGCGCCCATGCGGTAAGCCGGTTTGCGATGCGCCCCGGCAACGGCATTGTCGACCAACGACATCGACATGGCGCTGCCGTCTTTGTGGCGGTCCGCCGGTAGGTGCGCGAGACCGGCCGACCGCCAATCTCGCGTGCTGCCGGACTTCATATCCCGCCCGCCAAAGACGATTGTGCCGCTTTCGGCTGCCTTCCGGCCGGACAGCAAGGCCACGAGGCCCTGCTGGCCGCCGCCATCGACACCAGCAACACCGACGACTTCGCCAGCATAGATCGTCAGGTCGAGATTGCTAACGCGTTCGCCCGGGCGACCACGCGATTGCGACACATTCTTCAGCGCCACCAGCGGGGCGCCGACGCTGCGGCTAGCCCGCACGGGGCGAGCGACACTCGTTGCGCCACCCATGACCAGCCGCGACAATGCGTCGTTGTCGAGATCGGCCAGTTGAGCGTCGCCGACGACGCGGCCCGCTCGCAGCACGGTGACGTGGCTGGCCAATGCACGCACTTCGCGCAGTTTGTGCGAAATGAACAGGATGGTCAGACCGGCGTCGCGCAAATGACGAAGACGGGTAAACAGCTCCTCCGTCTCGGGCGGCGAGAGCACTGCCGTTGGCTCGTCAAGGATCAGCAAGCGAATATCGCGTGATAGGGCCTTGAGGATCTCGACCTTTTGCTGCGCTGCCACCGACAATGTGCTGACGCGCGCGTCTGGATCAACCGCCAGGTTGAAGCGCTTTGACAGCGCCGCGACCCGCCGGCTGGTCTTTTCTCGGTCGACGAAAATACCCGACCGTTGCTCCTGACCCAGAAAGATGTTCTCGGCGACGGTCAGCGAGGGCACCAGGGTGAAATGCTGATGCACCATCCCGATGCCCTGCTCGACCGCTGCTGCGGGCGAGCGAATTTCGGCCACGCCGCCATCCAGCAGAAGACGACCGGAGCTTGGCTGTTCGAGGCCAAACAGAATTTTCATGAGCGTCGACTTCCCGGCACCGTTCTCGCCGGAAATCGCGTGGATGACGCCGCGAGCAACCGAGAAAGAAACCTCGGTAAGCGCCCGCGTGCCATTGCCATACGCCTTGGATATCGCCTCGAAGGCGACCAGCGCGTTGGAAGTCATCTCTTGCCTACGGGCGAACGCTGTCGCGCAAGGCAGAGAGAGCGTTGGTGTCCATGCCGAACGCGCTGCTGACCGTCGTCTTGCCACCAACGATGGCCGCTTCAGCACTCGCTATATCCGACTTGAGTTGTTCAGACGCGATCTTCTTGAAATTGTCGGTCTGAGCAAGACCGATGGCCCCTTCGACAATCCCGAGAACTTCGGCCGAACCGAAAGGCAATTCCTCGCTCAGGAAGAGTTCAAAGGCGCGGGCGACGGACACGTCCACACGCTTGAGCATCGAACTGACGATCTTGTCGGCCATTTCAGCATCCGTCGGGCGGATGGCAGCCTCTTCGTCGGAATTGCAGCCAATCGCGAGTTTGCCGACTTCCTTTGCCGCAGCAAATTGACCAAGGCCGGCCGTACCGGCGGCGGCAAAACCGATGGCCACGCCCGAACGGTACTGGGCGAGCGCCAATTCCTTGCCCTTGGCCGAATCGTCGAACGAATTGGCATAGGAAATGGCAATCTTGACATCGGGCGTCACCGACTGGGCACCCTCGATATAGCCGATCAGGAAGTCATTGATGACCGGGATGTCGAGCCCACCCAGGAACCCCAGCGCAGCGCCCTGGTCGGTTGCAACAGCGCCATCACGAACGAGACCCGCGGCCAGCATGCCGGCCAGGTAGGAGCCTTCATTCTGCTTGAAGAGCACCGAATAGACATTCCCGAACTGGCCACCGGCATAGTCCATCGTGCCGTCGATCAGGACATACTTCTGATCGGGATAGCGCGCTGCAACATCGGCCAGCGGATCGACCATCTGGAAGGTGATGACATAGATCAGATCATAGCCCTGCTCAGAAACGTCCTCGAGCGTCGGCAGCCACTTGGTCTGGTCAAAGCCCATTTCGATGACCTTGATCTCCACGCCCTCGCCGTGCTGCTTCTTGATCTCGTCAAAGCCAGCAACGCCCGAGTCGAAGAATGACCGGTCGCCCAGATTGCCACTGACCAGAAGCACGATCTTTTTCGCTCCCTGTGCCCGAGCGACCGGGACACCGGCCGCCAGACCAAGTGCCAACGCGAAGATGCCAGTCGATACGGTGCGGCGCGTGACGCGGTTGCCATTCATTGTGTTTCTCCCCCGGGAATCCCTCCTGCAGAAGCCCATCCCGGCAAAGCTCTGCACGCCGTCAGTTAAACGGTTTTCTGACGTTAAAAAACCGTTTAACTCCTGTCAATAGATGATGTATGAAGCTTAAGAAGCGGGCAGATTGCCTCAAAAATGCGCCATCGACGGAGGGGCAAGATGGCAACAATCAGGGAAGTTGCGACGCTGGCGGCGGTGTCCATAGCCACGGTTTCGCACTACCTCAACAAGACCAAGCCGGTCACCGAAGAGACTGGGCGGCGCGTGCAGGCGGCGATCAATCAGCTAAATTATCAGCGCGACGATATGGCTGCCTGGCTAAAGACGGCCGGAGCGCCTGTTGTCTTCATCGTCTATCCACATGCCGACACGTCTTTTTTTGAGGACGTCGCCGAGGAAATCGAAGCCTGCCTCGTGCCTCATGGCCTCAATGCCCTTCGTGTGCGCAAGTCCACGATAGACCGCATGCTGGAAGGCGGCGCCCTGCGATCGTTTCTGACGAGATCGGCGGGGATCATCGTACTCGGCCACTCCAATGAATGGCCCAACAACGCCGTCGAGGCGACCTCCATTCTCCCCAGCGTCATGCTCAATTGGGACGACTTGAATGGCTTCATTGAGCAGGGTCTGCACGAACATCTCGATCAAGGCGCAGCGACGGCCATGGCCTATCTCGCCGAGCGTGGTCACCGTAATATCGGCCTGATGACGGGCCCCTTATTGGAGAGAGGGCGCGGGCTTCTGAACGGAGCCTTGGCGAGCGCTGGCTCGCTGGGGCTCAATATCGCGCCGCAATGGATCGTACAGTCGTCCTATGACCTGAGGGATTCGTCCAACCAGGCCCGCAAGATGCTCGAGAGCACGGAACGGCCAACCGCCTTGTTCACCTTCGGAACGCAGTTCGCCTTTGGCGCCCTGCAGGCCTGTTACGACCTCGGCATCCGGGTACCGGACGACATCTCCATCATCAGCTATATCGAGTGTCGCCAGGCGGACTTTTCGGCGCCTCCGCTCACCACGGTGGCCCCATCCATTGCGCAGTTGGCCTCGCATGTCGTTGACCGCATGGTGGGGCTGATCAGTGGCAACGCGGTGAACATTCAAACGTCTCTGGATATTCAGATCGTCGAACGATCCAGCGTCAACCCGTTAAAGACCTCTCATCAGTAGCCAAGCGTCGCTCGGCAAATGGCGGATCTCTACCAGGACCGCCTGTTCATCTGGTCGGTCATCGCTTTGCAAAACCGCTGAAGACTCGGAGGCATATCGCGGGAGTCCCTTACGGCCACGCTTAGCGTCTGCGTCATCCCGGGTTCCGACAAGGTGCGCATGGTTAGAGATCTGTTGCCGACCTCGAAAACGACATCGAGCGCGCTCAACACGGATATGCCTGCCCCAATGGCGACCGCCTTCTTGATGAGGCCGATGGAGTTAGTCGTCAAAACCCTGTCCAGCCGCTCAATACTGCCCGACAGCAACGCATCGAGGAGTGGTTTGAGGGTAAGCGTGTCGTCTGCGAGGACCATGGGGTAGTCCACACAATCCGACAATGTGACCGCAGGTTTGCTCGCCAATGGGTGATCAGGCGTGGTGACAATACCGACCGGCACATCCCTGCTGCTGACGATCCAGAAATCGGCGCTGCGGCGCAGGTTGAAAGCCACCACCGCGTCGAGCCGCCCCGCTGCAAGGCTCGCCGTCAGGTCGTCGCTTCCCCCTACCGTTACGGTGCAACTGATGCCAGGTAGGGCAGCGCGAAGAGCCGCCAGGGCTGCGGGAAACAGGTGTTCCGCGACGCTTTCGTTAGCTCCTATGGAGACGTGCAGCTTTTCCTTCCCGCGCAGGATTTCAAGCGATCGGTGCGTTTCATCCAGTTCGAGGCGCCACTTTTCGATCAACGCCAGGAGAACGCGCCCCGCCTCCGTCGCAACCACGCCCCTGGGTAGGCGCTCCAGCAGCACGATGCCATATTCGGCTTCGAGATTGAGGATGTGACGGTTCACGGCAGAGGCCGAGAGGTTCAGCACCTCCGACGCTTTTCTGATCGACCCGCTCCGTACCGTTTCTTCAAAACATCGGGCGGATGCCGTTATTATGGGCATTCTTGTGCTTGCTCTAAATTGGCGCACAGGCCGTGCGCTTTTCTCTTCTTGTTCCCTGCCCAGCTCGATTCCTAGGATTGGTCAGCAAGGGGATCGACATGAAATCAATCATAGCGGCGGACGCGGTTCTGACAATGGATCCGACACGGCAGGTCATCGACGATGGCGCAATCCTCGTTGAGGGCGATGTCATTCGCGCTGTTGGAACACGAGAAACACTGGAACGCGCAAATCCGGGCGTTGCCGTGCGCCGGATGCATAATCGCCTGCTGATGCCGGGATTGGTGAATACCCACCTCCACTCAGGCGTGCTGCGTGGCACGGCTGAAGGCCTGTCTGTTTGGGAGTGGTTGCAGCGCTATATCGACCCCATGCACCGCGTGCTCACGGCTCGCGATGCGGCTGCCGCATCCTGGATCAGCTATGCGGAAGCAATTCTGTCGGGAACAACGACCGTCGTCGATATGTGGCGGTTTATGGAAGGCGCCGGACATGCCGCGAGCACATTGGGCAATCGCACCATCATGGTGCCCTATGTCGGCGAGCACGCCGATTTCGACTACTTTGATCACCTCGACGATACGGAACGGCTATTGGAAAGCTGGCATGGCAAGGCCAATGGCCGGGTTCAGGTCTGGGTCGGCCTGGAGCACGCCTTTTACGCGACGGAGCCAGCGCACCGCAGGGCAATCGAGCTGGCGCAAAAATTCAATACCGGCTTCCACACCCACTCCAATGAAGCGGAAGTGGAACTACGGGAAATGCATCGCCGATATGGAATGCGCTCCATTCCGGCCTTAAAGAAACTTGGATTGCTTGACGCACCGAAGACGCTTTTGGCCCACTGCGTTTGGCTCGACGACGATGAAATCGAGCTAATTGCAAAGTCGGGCGTCGCCGTGGCACACAATCCGACCAGCAATATGAAGCTGGCCAGCGGCGCAGCACCCGTCGTCAAGCTCAGAGCGGCTGGTGTTCCAGTTGGCATCGGCACGGATGGCGAGAAGGAAAACAACAATCTCGACATGTTCGAGGAAATGAAATTCGCCTCGCTTCTGGCCAAGCTGGCAAATCTCGACGCTGCCGCTCTGGACGCCTGGGACACGCTCGAAATGGCGACGATCGAGGGCGCGCGAGCGATCGGCATGGCCGACCAGATCGGCTCATTGGAGCCGGGCAAGAAAGCCGATATCATCGCCGTGCGAACAGACACGCCGCGCATGACCCCGCTCATCGGCGGCAAGGATGGCAACCTTCACTACAATCTCGTCTTCGCCGTGCAGGGGGGCGACGTCGACTTCTCCATGATCGACGGCAAGATAGTCGTCGAAAACGGGCAGCTCATGACGTCCGATCTCAACGAACTCATTGCCGAAGTTCATGCGATCGTCCCCGTCTTGTTTGCACGCAGAGACGCCTGGCTCGCTGCTAACGGCGGTGGTGCCATTACGGCGATCGCGTGATCCTACATTATCCGGCGCAAGCAAATACTAAGCAGGCCGCTTCTTGCGGCCTGACATCTAGACATGGACAGATCAAAAGCGAGGATGAAACGTTCTGATGACTGCTTTTGACGAGTGCCGTTGAGGCGCTGGATGTCTGGAATGGGGTCGGCTCCCGCCGGTCGGCGACGCGCCCCATTCCAGTCGTTCGATCTGTGGGTTTGAATTCCCGAAAGCAGCCGTTTGAGCCGGCGGAACGCTGACCGAACTTAGTGGTCACTTCCTCAGGATTGCAATTTGACGAGGATGCGACCGCCCACTCAACGATGACACAGTTGCCCACCACTGCCGCTGCTGCATCGAGTGGCCAAGCAATGGCGCGGCCGCTTCGCACGGAGCATGCCCGGCATGGGCTGTTTTGCGCTATTTGCCGTGCCGCCGGCCAAAAAAAGCTGAGCGACTTCATTTGCCGCAACAGCACTTCTTGTCGTTTTCTTGAAACGACTGACCCTGAGGCCCCTCTATGGAACCTCTAGATTGGCGCCGTTGAGGCACGGACGATGAGGTCTGGGTCGAGCACGGCCTTGATCGGTGGGCCATCGTAAGTTTTTTCGAGGCGGTTGTTGAGCAGTTGGAGCGCCATCTGGCCGACCGAGAAGGGGTGTGAGTTCACACTGGTCAGGGGAGGCTCCATCGAGCGCGCCCAAAGGCTATTGGCGATCGAGATGACCGAAACGTCCTGGGGGGTTCGGAGGCCAGCCTCGCGCAATCCTTGGAGGACACCCATGGCGGTAATGTCATTGCGCGCAAAAATTGCCGAGAACGCCACGCCTTCTGCGACAAGATCCATCACTGCCTTGCGCCCGGTGGCTTCTGAGGGCTGATCGTAGATGCGCACCAGTTCGGGTCGGACCGGAATCCTGTGGGCCCGCAGCACATCGTTATATCCATCGACGGGTGAGAAACCTGGCAGGATGGGCAGGCCCTCAATATAGGCGATGCGCTGGTGCCCGAGCTCGACCAGGTGCTCGACGGCCTGCTGGGCGGCCATGCGATAGTCGATCCGCACGCCGTCGCAAGTGACATCCTTCGGCCAACGACCGATATAGACCGCCGGCTTGCCGACATGGAGAAATTTCTGCATGCCACGCGTTCCACGCTCAGTCGAATCCGGGACGATCAAGGCGCCGCAGATAGACGGATCTGAAGCGCTTTGCTCGAGCACCCGGTCTTCCGTCGTGACCGAATAGTCGGACTGGCTGGCCATGAGCCGCAGGTCGAACCGACGCGCCTCTTTTTCGATGCCATTGACCATCTCGCCGTAATACGGATTGGAGAAGGTGGGCACGACGACAGCCACCACTTTTTGGGCGGGCTGGGCCATGAAGGCCGTCTGCACGGCGCCTGACACGAACGTGCCCCGCCCCGGCTGCCGCTCGAGCCGCCCCCTTTGCACCAGATCATCTATGGCCCGACGCACCGTGGTCCGGGACAGCCCCAACTCCTCAACAAGCTGCCGCTCCGAGGGAACAGCTTCGCCGCGCGGATAGACGCCCGCATCAATGCGCTCAACGAGAAGATCAATTAAAGTACCGGTCTTGTCCATTTCAGCCTATTGACGCTTTTTGTGATACATGTATCATACCACTAACGAGATGAACGAGGAGTGACAAGGCCACTTACGGCAACAGAAGCTCACGCTTCCCGAACAGATGGCCAAAAGCCGGCTGATCTGAGGATTTGTAGCGTGAATTTCGGCAAAGATGGAACCGTAAACAGTCTTTTTGCTCCGCGCCCAGGGCGTGATGCGGTATCTTATATAATACCGGTATCATGAACTGGTCCAGCTAAGTTTTCCGGCGGTGCACAAGTTTTGCACCGTCTCTCACACAAGAGGACGTTTATGAAGAAGGGATTTGCCCTAATCGGTGCGGGACTGTTTGGTCAGCGCCATGCGCAGGCCTATCAGCGCCACCCCCTGGTGGACTTCAAATATGTCTGCGATCTCGACGCGGCCCGCGCAAAGTCCGTTGCTGAGACTTATGGCGCAGCCGCCTATACGACCGACTTCAATGAAATCATGGCCGATCCCGAGGTCGTCGCCGTTTCGGTAGCAACACCTGATCCGGCCCATCGCGATGCAGTGGTGGCGGCCGCTAGAGCTGGCAAGCATATCCTGGTTGAAAAGCCGCTGGCCACCACGGTTGAAGACGCGGAGGCCATGATTGCAGCCGCCAACGAGGCCGGCGTCAAGCTGATGGTCGACTTTCACAATCGCGCCAATCCGCCCATGGTCGCGGCACGCGATGCAGTAGCCCGCGGCGATATCGGCAGGCCGTCTTATGTCTATACGCGGCTGAGCAACACCATTGCCGTGCCGCGCGATATGCTCAAATGGTCGAGCCAGTCATCAGCATTGTGGTTTCTGGGCAGCCACATGATCGATGTCGTCGGCTGGATTCTCAATGACAAGCCGGTGCGCGCCTATGTCGTTTCCCGGGACGGCATTCTGAAGGATTTGGGAGTGGATGCGCCCGATTTTCATGTCGCCACGGTTGAATATGAAAGCGGCACTGTGGGGGTGTTCGAGCACACCTGGATCCTGCCGGACACCTACAACACCGTCAAAGATCTCAAGATCGAGCTCCTGGGCAGCAAGGGCGCCATCAATATCGATGGCTCGCATAACCGCACCATGGAACTCTATACCCAGCAGAAGGGCGCTTTCCCTGACATGCTGGTGCCTCCGTTTGGGCCGCACCTGACCGGTTTCGTGCTCGATGCGGTGGTGCATTTCGTCGAGGCCGTACTCTTTGACAAGCCCGTGCTCGCGACCGGTGAAGAGGGTCTCGCCAATACCAAAATCATCAGCGCGCTGATCGAGGCTGCCCGTCTGGGCCAGCCCGTCCAGTTGCCACGCTGATCCGGGAAGGACGCGCGCACGGCGCAGCATCGGCTCGGGCAGGCCAAGGAAATTCTGCGAACGGCGCTGAACGTTTCAGGCGCGTGAGCGGATGGGGAACATACAAGGGAGACTAAAATGAAGACTTTGGTTTTATCGGCAACAGCAGCAGCACTGCTCCTCGGTTCTGTTTCGGCCCATGCACAGGGCGTGACCCTCAATGTGCCAAGCTGGATGTGGGAAGAAGGTCAGGTCGGCGAATGGTTCAAGCGGAACACCGCCGAATTCGAGACCGCCTCGGGCAATACCGTCTCGGGCACCCAGATCCCGTCCGCTGACTTTGAAAAGGTCGTGGTAACCCAGATCGCCGGCGGCGCTGTTCCGGACCTAATGACGGCATTCACCAGCATGTTGCCGCCCATGATCAGTGCTGGCACCCTGGCACCGCTCGACCAGTGCATCGCCGATGGTGGGTTCGGGGATCGCCTGCTGAAATCGGTCGATTTCGCCAAGGTCGATGGCGTCACCTATGGCGTGCCTCTGACGATGAGCCCATGGTCGGTCGTGGTCAATCGCAAGCTCTTGGCCGAAGCTGGCATCGAGGAAATGCCGCGCACCGTCGAAGAGCTCTACGCTGCCTCGCTCGCGGTCAAGGAAAAGACCGGTGCCTATGGCTATGCCTTCCCCAACGATATGGCGGCGCCCCTGCATGTTTATATCAACTCGATGCAATGGGTGCTCGGCTTTGGTTCGGACTGGTCGCAGCCCGACGGCACGATCACGGCCAACGATCCGCGCAATATCGAGGCAATCGGCTGGGTGAAGCGCTTCCTCGATGAAGGCCTGGCACCGGTCGGCCTGGGCGCTATCCAGGCGCGCGATCTGTTCGTGGATGGCAAGGTTGCCATCATGTTCGAAGGCCCATGGCTCATGACCCAGATTAGGGGCCAGAAACCTGAAATGATGGCTGATATCGATTTTGAAGTCGTTCCCACCCCCACCCATGCCGCGGTCACCGGTGGCGCCTTCTTTGTCATACCGGCCAAGGCCGCCAACCCGGAGCAGGCTTGTGAACTCCTTACCGCCTATATGGGCGAAGAGCCCCAGCGCCGTTGGCTGGAAGACTTGCTGCAGATTCCTGGCACCACCGCAGAGCCCAGCGCGGAATTTCTCAAGGAAAATGCCTGGGTGGGCAACATGGCCACGATCGCCGCACAATATCCTGGCGGCATCGGCTACGCGCCTCCAGGATACCTGATCGATGCTGGTGAATTCCGCCAGATGGTTGTCGATGCCCTTTCCGAAATTTATTCGGGCCGGGCATCGGTGGAAGATGGGCTCAATGCCCTCCAGTCCAGGTTGGAAAACTGGTCAGCCACTCTGTAACGATTGATCTGAACGTCCCGGGGTGCATGAAAATGCCCTCCGGGCCGACGAAGCGGAGCGCTCCGGCATGCTGTCAACCATTAAGCGATCGAACCTTTTGCCCCTTTGGCTCCTGGGCCCTGTGGGAGTGCTGCTGATCCTGATCCTGATCTGGCCGATCCTGCAGGGGATCGCGCTCAGCTTCTACAACACCCGGATCCTCACCTATTCCGAAGGTCGCTTCATCGGCCTTGCCAATTTCAACGCCCTGTTTCAGGACGAGTATTTCTGGAATTCCCTGCGCGTCACAGCCACCTATGGCATCGCTTCGGTCACCGCGACCTATGCGCTGGGGCTCGGCTTTGCACTGCTCCTCAACCGTGAATTTGCCGGGCGCGGGGTCATTCGCACCATCTTCATCCTGCCCTGGGCCATTCCCGAAGTCGTGGCGGTGCTCATCTTCGTCTGGATGCTCGACCCCCAGTTCGGCGTGTTGAACTATCTCTTCACCAGCCTGGGACTGATCAGCGAGCCATTGCCATGGCTGTCCCAATCCCACCTGGCGCTGCCGGCTCTGGTTGCGCTGACCGCCTGGCAACAGTTTCCGCTCGCCATGCTGATCATTCTGGCCGGGCTGCAGATGATCCCCAGGGAGCAATATGAGGCCGCCACGATCGATGGTGCCGGCCCGGTCTCGCGCTTCATTCACGTGACGCTGCCCGGCCTTCGCTCGGTCAACATCATCCTCATCTTGCTGCTGACACTCAACTCGTTCCGGCGTGTGACGATGATTTACGCCATGACGCGCGGCGGACCGGCACGCTCCACCGAGACGCTCTCCATCCTCACCTACAATACCGCCTTCGAATACCAGCGGATTGGCTATGCAGCTGCAGTGGGCACCACACTGCTGATAATCCTGCTGTTTTTCAGCGTGGTCTATTTCTGGGCCACCAAGCAGGGAAAGGACGCCTGATGAATCCCTCCTACAAAGAAAAGATCGTCAGCGCCTTCTGGTTCATCGTGACTCTGGTTCTCGCCGCGATCGTGTTCTTTCCATATTACTGGATGTTCGTCTCATCGGTGGAAACCGAGAGCATGTTCTCCTGGCCGCCCCACCTCGTCCCGAGCGGTTTCACCCTCGAATCCTACTGGACGATCTTCGAGGAGCGCGCCATTGGCCGGTGGTTCATCAACACGGTTATCGTCGCGGGCAGCACATCGCTGTTTTCGACCATCATCGCGATTAACGCCGCCTACGCCTTGTCGCGCTTCAAGACCAAGACGACCTCGGTCTTCACGGTCCTTATCCTCTTCTCCCAATTGCTGCCGGCCGCCCTCATCGTCGTGCCGCTCTTCGTGATTTTCCAGCAATTGGGGCTCTACAACTCGCTGTTCGGGCTCGCCATTGCCGATACCGCCTTCATTCTTCCGGTCGCCATCTGGCTGCTCAAGGGGTTCTTTGACCAGATCCCGGTCGAAATCGAACAACAGGCTATGATCGACGGCTGCACCCAGCTTGGCGCCTTCTATCGCGTCGTGTTGCCGCTGGCGCTGCCGGGACTCGTGGTGGTGGTTGCCATGTCCTTCATTTCCGGCTGGGACGAATTCTTCCTCGCCCGCACTCTCATCGCCTCCCAGGACAATTGGGTGCTTTCAGTGGGCCTGACCTCATTCCGTGGGGAATACACCTTGGACTGGAGCCAGATGATGGCTGCCGCCGTGATCTTCACCATCCCCGCGCTCATCTTCTTCCTGTTCGTACAGCGCTACCTTGTGGCCGGCCTTTCTGCCGGTGCCGTCAAAGGCTGACAACGTCGACAAACGAAAGGACATTCAGGTGGCAGAACTCACCATCAAGTCGCTCAAGAAGAGCTATGGCCCTACCCAGATCATCGCCGATATCTCGCTCGATATCGTGGACGGCCAGTTCGTTGCGTTGGTGGGACCCTCGGGCTGCGGCAAGTCGACCTTGCTGCGTATGATCGCAGGCCTCGAAACCATCAGCGGCGGCGAAATTGCCATCGGCACCCGCGTCGTCAACGCCGTGCCGCCCAAGGACCGGGATATCGCCATGGTATTCCAGAACTATGCGCTCTATCCGAACAAGACCGTGGCAGACAATATCGGCTTCCCGCTCTATATGGCGCGCGTGCCCAAGGCCGAACGCGACCGCAAGGTGACCGAAGTCATGCGCTCGCTCGATCTCGACGCTCTGGCCAAGCGCTATCCCAAGCAACTTTCGGGTGGGCAGCGCCAACGCGTCGCCATGGGCCGCGCCATTGTGCGCAACCCGCAGGTCTTTCTCTTCGATGAGCCGCTGTCAAACCTCGATGCCAAGCTTCGGGTCTCGATGCGGGCAGAGATCAAGGAACTGCACCAGCGCCTCAAGGTCACGACCGTCTATGTGACGCATGACCAGGTGGAAGCCATGACCATGGCGGACCAGATCGTGGTCATGCGCGCCGGCCATGTCGAACAGGTTGGAGCTCCCCTGGATCTCTATGACCGCCCGGCCAACAAATTTGTCGCCGGCTTCATCGGCTCGCCGTCGATGAACTTCTTTGAAGGCGGGGTCATGGACCGCGGCGGCGCCCTGTCTTTCGTGACCTCCGGGGGCCTGACGATTCCGCTCACGCCGGAGCACTGCGAGCGCGCCAACCAGGCCAAGACGCTCGGCATTCGCCCCGAGCATATCCAGCTCGGCTCCACCGAAACCTCGGGCGCCATTCCAGTCGAAATTGCGGTCATCGAGCCGACAGGCAATGAAGCCACCTTCATTCTCCGCTCGGGCGGCGAACAGTTCGTCGTGGTCGAGACCGGACGGCACAGCTATCGCCCCGGCGATCGCGTCTGGATCAGCATGTCCCCTGACATGCTGCATTTCTTTGACGCCAACGAGCGCGCGATCGCCCCATGACGATCGCCCAAGCGCGCTGGCCCGCCCGCGCCGGCATCGACATCGGTGGCACCGGCAGCCGCTGGGTGGCGCGCGATGCGGGGGGGGGGGCATGAGATCGGCCGTGGGCACACGGCGGGAGCGACGGCACATGTGTTCAATGGGGCAGAACGCCAACGCCTCATTGCGGTGCCTGCCGATATTGCCGCCCAATTGGTCCTGCATGGCATTGTTCCCGTTACCGTCCGCACCGGCCCGACGGGCTATGGCACCAGCGTCGAAAACGAAGCAAAGGCGCTGTTCGGGCCCCGACGTCCCTATCGGCAAGCCTAAAGCTGTCATTGGCTGCCAGAGACAACCAGGGACAGCTTATTTTCCTAGCAGTTGAGCTCGTAATTGCTGGAGGAAAGGCATGGATGCGAACTGATCGGGCTGGACGTGTTGCCAGGAAATGCCCTTGGGCCGCGGATTGCGACTGCCAGTGGTGACAAGCTCCTGTTCTGTGCCGACATAGTCCATCCAACAATCGAACTCCATCATGACAATGGCGCTGTCATCAATGATCTGAGTGGAGTGAACGGTGGTGACGAGCGGGGTATCAGGGCGGATGCGACCGAGTTCGTTGAGCAGGCCCGCCTCGAGATCGGCGAATCCACCGCCCTTGCCGGTGCGGGCGCCGCCACGGGTAGCCACCACCGTGCCGAAGACGCAGAAATCGAGCTCAGGAATATCGGTGAACTCGATGCGCTCGCCATGGAGCATATAGCCCTGATGGGTGGCGGCGAGCTCGAAAGTGATGCCCCTGGCTTTGAGCGCCACCGGGTCGATGCGGACATAGGGGGCTTCCTGCACCAGTTCGGGAACGGGGCAGAAAAGCGTCTTACCCTCGTAGAGCGCGCGCAGGCGGATGGAATATTGTGCGGAGTCCGGGTTGACCTTGACGTTGCGCGCGGTCTTCCAGGCCGGCAACTGCGTGACATGCCACGCGGCGGTGTCGGCGCCGGTGAAATTGGGGATGTGGCTGCGCGTCGGCCCGATGGCCCAACCGTCAGCGACAAGCTGATCCCAAATGGCATTGCGCACTTCGTCTTTGGCAGGATTGCGTCCTGCCCAGCGACCACGGTCGTTCATCACGGCCTCCGTCAGTTGGGATTGGGTAGGCGGCGCCCGGTGTTCGCATCGAACAGCAAGGGGCCTTCCTTGGGCGGGAAGAGCCAGATATCGGGCCCTTCGATCGGGGTTCCGGCGGGCAGGCGCACGCTGAGCCTGGTCTGGCCGGCTTCCACATGCACCAGATGCTCGCCGCCGGTGAATTCGACGGCGGCGATCCTGCCCGCGAGTCCGCCTGGAGCTGCAGGTCCCAGTGCCAAGGTTTCGGGGCGCAGTGCCATGCGGCAGGCGGCGCCGGTGGCGACACCATTGCGGGCGGGGGACAGTGCCGCATCGGGCTGCCAGAGCGCACCGCCGGGCAGGCTCCAGCTGGCGCCATCATGGGCGATGACGGGCAGGAGGTTGGCGGCAGGATTGCCGATGAAACCGGCGATGAAGGCGGTGGCCGGATTGCGATAGAGACCCTGTGGTGCTTCGTATTGCAGGAGGCGCCCCGCTTCCATCACCGCGATGCGGTCGGCAGTGGCCAGGGCCTCGGCCTGGTCATGGGTGACCATGATGGTGGTGATGCCGGTGCGGTTGTGCAGTTCGCGCAGTTCGAGCCGCACTTTTTGGCGCAACACGGCGTCGAGATTGGACAGTGGCTCATCGAGCAGCAACAGGCGCGGGCGGATGGCGATAGCGCGGGCGATGGCCACGCGCTGCTGCTGGCCGCCCGAGAGTTCGTCCGGGCGGCGGCTGAGGCCGGGATCGAGCCCGACCATTGCGAGCGCCTCGTCGACCCGCGCCTCGGCTTCCGTTGCACCCATGCCCATCATGTCGAGGCCGAAGCGCACGTTCTGGCGGATCGAGAGATGGGGAAAGAGCGCGTAGTTCTGGAACACGAGGCCGATATTGCGCTTCCAGGGTGGCAGACGGGTAATGTCGGCGCCGGCGAGGCGGACTTCGCCATGGTCGGGCTCGAGCAGGCCGGCAAGGATCTGCAAGAGCGTGGACTTGCCGCAGCCGCTGGGGCCGAGCAGCGCGACGAAGGCACCCTGCTCGACGTCAAGGTCGATGTCGTGGAGCGCAGTGACGCCGCGATAGGATTTGCCGACGGATCGGATGGAAAGATAGGGAGTCTCGGTCATCAGAGGCGCCGTGATAGCTGGAAGAGACGTTGGCCGACCACGATCAGCACAATGGTGAAGACAACGATCATCGCGCCGATGGCGATGGTCGTTGGGTCGATGCCCTCGGTTCGCAGGCGCGAGAAGGTGCGGACGGGGAAGGTGATCCATCCGGCGCCGGCGATCAGCGTGGTGACGACGACGTCGTTGAAGGAAACGAGAAAGGCGATGGCGGTGCTGGACAGCAGGCCCGGCAGCGCCAGCGGCAGGGTGATGCGGCGCAGGACCGCGGATGGCGGGGCACCGAGGCTTTTAGCGGCAGCTTCGAGCCTGGGATCAATCTCCTTGAAGGTGGCGATCATGATCCGCGCGGCAAACGGCAGCGTGATGGTGACATGGGCCAGGATCAATCCGGGCAAGGTGCCGTTCATGCCCAGTTCGGCATAGATGGACAGGAGCGCAATGGCCCAGACCACCAGCGGCAGGGTGAGCGGCGCGAGAAGCAGCACCTCGAGGGCAAGACCGTAACGCGGCCTGCCCCTCACGAGGCCGAAGGCAGCGAGGCTGGCGAGGGTGACGGCGATAAGGGTCGAGATGACGCCGAGCAGCGTGCTGATCCAGAGACTGCTGCGATATTCGGGGTGGTTGAGGGCGGCCTCGAACCAGCGCAGCGAATAGAAGCGCGGAGGAAAGCGGAAGATGTTGCCGCCATCGAAAGCCGAAAAGATCAGCACCAAGATCGGCGCCAGGATGAAAAGCAGGATCGTAAGTACGACCACAAGCGAGAGGGCATCGGAGAGGCGCGTTCTCATGCGACCCGCCCAAAATTGCGGGTGACGAGCGCGCCGAGCACGCCGGCAAGCGTGAGGAAGATCAGCATGACGATGGCCAGCGCCGAGGCAAAGGGCCAGTCGAGCACCAGGGCGGCCTGCTGGTAGGCCAGCGAGGCGAAGGTGACGACCTTGCCCTGCCCCAGCACCTGCGGGGTCACGAATGCGGTGAGCGAAGCGCAAAAGACGAGGAGACTGCCAGCGACGATTCCGGGCAACAGCAGCGGCAGGAGGATGCGCTGCCAGACCACGACGGGTCGGGCACCCAGCGACGTGGCAGCCTTTTCATAGTCCTGCGACAGGCGCTCCATGGTGGTGATCAGCGGCAGGATCATCAGAGGCAGGAAGGCCTGGACGAGGCCGATGGTCACGCCGGTGATATTGCCCAGGAGCGGCAGGCTCGACTGGATGACGCCCATGGATTTGAGCGCGCCATTGATGAAGCCGAGCGGGCTCAAAAGATTGACGAGGCCAAGCGTCGGCAGGAGCGCGCCACAGACCAGTGGCAAGATGGAGAGGCCGATGATGAGGCCCTTGGCACGGCCGGCGCGCAGGACAATCCAGCGCGAGAGCGGCAGCGCCAGAACGAGGCAGATGAGAGTCACGAGACCACTCAGCCAAAGCGTGGTCCACAGACCGCCGAGATAATAGCTGTCGCCGAAGATGCGGACATAATTGGCGAGGGTGAAGCTGGTGTCGAGGCCCAGCGAGCCGGGGACCTGGCTCCAGAAGCTCAGCACCAGAAGAAAGAGGAAGGGTAGGACGAAGACGCCGAACATCAGGGCTGCTGCAGGGGCAACAAGCATGCCCGTGATCTGCGGCTTCATATCGGGGTTCCGATTCAGTGTCCTACCCTCCGGTTGACCGTCTAGAACGTCACTGGCCAAGGATTTCCTTGTTCCAGCGATCGGTCCATGCGGAACGCTGTTCGATCACATAGGGCCAATCCATCTGCAGGAGGCTGGCCACCTCCTCGGGGGTATTGATGACATTGGCGGCCTCGGCCTCAGTCAGTGCGACCTTGGAATTGGTCGGACCGAAATTGAGTTCCTTGGCATAGGCGGTCTGGGTGTCGATGCCGATGGCCAGATCAATGAACATTTGCGCCAGTTCGGGTTCGGGACTATTGGCGACCTGGCAGACCATGTCGCGGACCAGCACCGGGCCGGGATCCTTGGGGAAGACGAAGCCGATGCCCTCGTAATTGGCGAGGTTGGAAATCACATAGCCCGAAATCATCGGCGCGGCAGCGATTTCGCCGGCATCCATCAGCGAGAGCACTTCGTCGAGACTGGAATAGGTGAGTTTTGGGGCGCCCAGTTCAGCCAGCTTGGCAAAGGCGGCATCGGGATCGTGCTCATCGGCGCCGGCGACGCGGGCGGCCACGGCGAGCATGCCGTCGCCTTCCGAGCTCGGATAGGGTGCATAGGCCATCATGCCCCTAAACTGGGGCTGCCAGAGATCGGCCCATTCGGGTTCCTCAGGGAAGAGGCTCTTGCTGTAAGCGATGCCGAGCCCAACCAGGCTCATGGCATAGCAGCCCTCGTTCATGCCCGGCCAGACATCGGCTGCATTTGGCACGGCGGCGGCGTCGGGCGCGACGACCAGACCATCCTTGAGCGCGAGGGGCGCTTCATAGATGTTCTGGAAGGTCACATCCATGGTGGGGTTGTTGCGCTCGGCAGCCATCTTCGAGAGGCGATCGCCGCTGCCGCCGAGGAGGAACTCGACCTTGGCTCCAGTCTCGGCCTCAAGTGGGCCGGCGACGTGTTCGCGCAGGAGACGCTCGATATCGCCACCCCAGGTGCCGACAGTTAGGGTGTGGCCCGAGTAATCCTGCGCCATGGCGGGCAGGCACGCGAAAAGGCCACCAACGGCCACGGCCGCGAAACAAGCAATGCGTTTCATGTATTCCCTGCTTTGTTGACTTTTGATGCGGTTCCCTTGCCCCACACGCAAAGGCACGTTCTGGAACACTAACAGCAGTCATGGAGCAGAACAGTTGGGCAGCGCGTATAGAAGCTATAACCCCGACCGTATAACCCGGGGCTGGGGAACGGCCAGCACATCGTGCTCGCGCACCAGGTGCCTTATGGTCTGGCGCAGCCAGCGGTGATAGCGGCTGGCATGGGAGCGCTCGTGCCAGAGCAGGTAGAACTGCATGACGCTGAGCTCTTCGGGCATGACCAGAATTTTCAGCAGGCCGGTCTGGGCCACGTGCTCGGCATAGCGCCGGCCGACAGTGAAGGCGTAGTCGGTACCAGGCAGGAGCTGGGGGATTATGGCATAGTCGGGAACCGAGACCATGACGCGCCGCTCGCGCCCAAGCCGCATTAACATTCCGTCGATGGGACTGATGGAGAGATCTTGTGGCGGCGATGGCGAGATATGACTGAGGCGCACATAGTCGTCGAGCGAAAGGCGGGTGCCGGCGGGCAAGGGATGAGACGCGGACACCAGGCAGGCCAGTTCGGAAGTAGCGAGCGGCATGTGCTTGAGATGGGACGGTGGTACCGGCCAGTTGCCGACAATGGCGTCGAGACCACCGGTTTCACGCTCGGTATCGAGCCCACTCTGCAGGGTTGGCACGAACAGCTCGAGCCTACAACGCGGTGCCTGCCGATGCAGCTCGGCCACCAGGTGCGGTACAAGAAAGAATTCAAAGGAGGTGGCCGCCGCGATACGAATGGTGCGCTCAGAAGTCGAGGGATCAAAATCCTCGTCGGATTCGAGCAACTCGACAACGCCATCGAGTAGCGCGTCGACCTGGGTGGAAATGGCCATACCCTTGTCGGTCAGCACCATGCGCTGGCCGGACCGGACAAGGAGTGGGTCCTGAAATATGTCGCGCAACCGACGCAACGTGGCGCTGATGGAGGGCTGGCTCTGGTTTAACTGAGTAGCAACGCCGGAAACGCTTCGTTCGGCGAGCAAACGACGCAGGATATCGAGATCCCGAATGCTTAGCCCAAAAAAATTGGCGCGATGGGTTGAACTCACTCCATATCCAGCAGATTTGCTGCCTAATTTCTCTACACTATACGCTACCGCATAACTTTTAGGCGTACATTTTACCCTATGCAATACCAAACCTGCCCGGCGCTGCGCCAATCGGCTCTAGTTAAGATGACGATGAAGCGCCCCATTCCAGCCGTAGCCAGCTGGCTGCGAGCTCCCAAAAGCGGTCATGTGGTAATCATTTGCTTGAGCTGTCTATTCAGTAAAAACTTTCTGGCGTTGATTGCGGACGGCAGGAAGGATCATCAGGATCAACGCAATTGCGGCGACGGCAAGCAGGCCGGCGCTCAGGGGACTGGCGAAGAAAGTCGCGGGATTGCCGCGCGAGAACATCATGGCGCGGCGCAGATTTTCTTCCAGCAATGGGCCGAGAATGAAGCCCATCAGGAAGGGCGCCGGTTCGCAATCGAGCTTGATCAGCACATAGCCGAGCAGGCCGAACATCGCGACGAGGCCCAAGTCCAGTCCATTCATGTTGGTCGAGAAAATCCCGATCGCGCTGAAGAGGATGATAGCGGGGAACATGAAGTTGTAGGGGGTCGACAGCAGCTTCACCCAGATGCCGACCAATGGCAAATTGAGCAGCAGCAGCATGACATTGCCGATCCACATCGAGGCGATAAGCCCCCAAAACAGCGCGGGATTGGTGGTCATGACGCTCGGCCCGGGCTGGATGCCCTGGATCATCAGCGCGCCGATCATGATGGCCATGACGCCGTTGCCGGGGATGCCAAGGGTCAGCATGGGAATGAATGAGGTCTGGGCGCCGGCATTGTTAGCCGATTCAGGCCCCGCCACGCCTTCGATCGCGCCCTCGCCAAACTCTTCTGGATGCTTTGAGAGCTTCTTTTCCAAGGTGTAGGCGGCAAAGGACGACAGTGTCGCGCCACCACCGGGCAAGACTCCCATCACCGAACCGAGACCGGTGCCACGCAGTATCGGTCCGATGGAACGCTTCATTTCCGGCCACGTCGGCAGGAGGCCCTTAGGCTTGCTGACTTTGCTCTTGCGGCTCGGGTCCTGTTCGAGATTGGAGAGGATTTCGGAAATACCGTAGAGGCCCGTAGCAAAGGCGACGAAGTTGATGCCATCCATCAGCGAGGGTTCGCCGAAGGTGAAGCGTGGGATGCCGGTATAGATATCGGCGCCGACGAGACCGAAAAGCAGCCCCAGGATGATCATGGCCAGCGCCTTGAGCACGGAACCATTGGCCAGCGTGACCGACAAGATCAGGCCCAGGACGATCAGCGAAAAGTATTCCGGTGGACCAAAGCGCAGTGCCAGTTCGCTCAGCGGCGGCGAGAACACAACCACGACGACGGTCGCAATCGTGCCGGCAATGAACGAACCGATGGCCGCGATCGCAAGGGCCGAGCCGGCCTTGCCCTTCTGGGCCATTTTGTAGCCGTCGATCGCCGTCACCGCCGAGGAGGCCTCGCCAGGCAGATTGACGAGGATAGCCGTGGTCGAGCCACCATATTGGGCGCCGTAATAGATGCCCGCGAGCATGATCAGCGATGTCGATGGATCGAGCCCGAAGGTGATGGGTAGGAGGAGCGCGATAGTCGTGGTCGGGCCGACACCGGGCAATACGCCAATCAGCGTACCGAGCAGGCAGCCGACGAGACAATAGAAGAGGTTCTGCAGCGTCATGGCCGTTTCCAGGCCAAGCAGGACGTTGTCGAGCAATTCCATGATGCGTCCCTCCTAAAAGCGCAGCATTGAGCCGAGCAGCGGCAGGGGAATGCCGAGAGCCCAGATAAAAATGGCGGTGCAGCCAAGCGCCAGTCCGAGAGCGGTGAGGATGCGGGCGATCCAGCTCATCCTCGGCGCGGCAACGGTCGCAAGCAGTGATGTGAGAATCACCGCGGCAACAAAGCCCAGGGGCCGCAGTGTCAAGGCGAACAGCAAGGGCGCCGCGAGGACGCACAAGAGGGCCACTGGCCGCACGACGACCATCTGTGCAGCCGGCTTGCGCCAGCCGGCAAAGGCGATGAATAGCCCCAGAAGACCCAGCACGCCGGACAGCAGCAGCGGGTAATAGCCCGGTCCCATCTGGGCGGCACTGCCCATGGGGTAGGCCGTCGAAACAAGGCCGAAGCCGATGGCAAAGGCGAGAAAGATGGCGCCGGCGACGACGTCCTTGTTGACCGGGATGGTCAGAGGGTTCTGCGTATCCATGGGCTCCGCCGGTAAAGCGGCCGCGCTCGGAAGCGCGGCCCGTTTCGAAGTTACTGCGCGAGGCCGAGACGCTCGATCAGATCGGTATAGCGTTGAACCTCGGTTTCCACCGTGGCCTTCGCCTCTGCAGGCGAGCTGGCAACAACCGTGGCACCGAGCGAAGCGAGCCGCTCCTTCACATCGTCACGCGAAAGGATGGCGACGACCTCCTTATTGAGGCGATCGACGATGGCCTCCGGCGTGCCGGCGGGTGCAAGAAGCATGGTCCAGGACGATGCGTCATAGTCGGGATAACCACTTTCGGCTATCGTCGGCACGTCCAGGAATTCCGGATGCCGTTCGGCACCCGCAACCGCCAGAAGTTTTAGGCGTCCGTCGGCAACAAGCCCCTGCACCGACGCCAGCGTATCGAACGCCATGGTGGCGACGCCGCTGATAAGATCGGGATGCGCCGCGGCGCTACCGGCATAGGGCACGTGGATCATGTCGAGATCGGCGGTGTCGAGGAACCACTCTGTAAAGACATGAGCGTTGCTGCCATGGCCGGCCGAGGCGAAGGCAAGCTCGCCGGGGTGCGCTTTAATATAGGCCACTAACTCTTCGAGCGTGTTGACCGGCAGGCTGGCGGGCACGACGACGCCGAGCTGAGTGCGAGACATCAGCGAGATTGGCTCGAAGTCGCCGACCGGATCATAGGTCAGGCTCGGCATCAGGGCCTTGCCCAGAACGTGGGACTGGACGACGACCTCCAACGTGTAGCCATCGGGCGCGGCCTTGGCGACGAAATCGCTGCCGATCGAGCCATTGGCGCCGGGGCGGTTTTCGACGACGACGGGCTGGCCGAGGGCGGGGCTAAGATGCTCGACGATCAGGCGGGCGGTGATGTCGCCCGAGCCGCCCGGTGCATAGGGCACGATCAGCTGGATCGTGCTCGTGGGATAATCCTGCGCCATTGCCGGGATGCCGGCAACAAGGACGACACCAGCCAGGGCAAGGCCGGAAAGAAGGGATTTCAGGTTCATTTGCGTTCTCACTTCTGCTTCATCTTGCCATGCGACAAGCCACGGTCGGACTCCGCGATATTCACGCGCACCATGTCCCGGAGCAGCTGGACTATCGCCATGCCGCTCTCGCCTTCCGCGCCATCGACGATGAAACGATTGGTGCAGTAGCGCATTTCCCAGCCGCCAGCATCCAGGCAGGCAGTCACAATGCGTTTCTCGAGTTCCGGGGTCTGAACCAACTCCTTGTCCTTGAGCAGGAAGGCCAGCATCGCCGCGATGCCATAGGCACCCCAATTCGAAATCGAAGCTGGCAGGAAAATATCGGTCGGCGTCACGGTAATAGCGCCACCCGGCTTGTCCGTCTGGGTCTCGCGGCCATAGGGGTGGAAATCTTGCATGAAGCTATGGATACGGCCGAAGCCGATTTCATTGCCATTGTCACCGACGCCGATCGAGAGCACGCCGCGTTTGGCCGCTTGATCGAAGAGCGGGGCGACATTGATGCAGCCCTTGGGTGCAACACCCGTCGAATAGTGCACGATGCCGCTCTCGTTGGGGCCCAGGCGCTCGATCGAAATGATCGCCTTGGGCTGCATCTGGTCGAGCAAGGCGTTGGCCCAACTCTCCACGTCATCCTGAACCTCAGGCGCCGTCACGAGCGCCGCGCCCATGCGGCGATTCTTGGCCAGATCGAAATCGCGGATCATCAGATGCGCCGCCTCGCTCGACGCCTTCATCGGCGGCGCGTGGCAAACCTCGGTCACAAAGACCGGCACAGCCTTGAGACCCCAGTAAAGCGCGCGCGCCAGGGCGGCAGCGCCCGGAGGACCATCGCTCTCGCCCCATGGCGCTTCGGGGGCATAGCCTGCGCCGGTTACGATCAGCACGACATCGCCCGGGCCAACCTTCTCAACCAGCGCTTCAGCAGCACGGGCGGTGATCGGGCGGCCACCGCCCTCACGACGGGCTTCAGTGTAAATCGGCGCGATAATGTTGTGGTTCATCCCCCGGTTGCGCATTTCGACGGTAACCAGGCGATCGATATATTCGCCGATGATATCAGGCATGTTCAACTGACCTCGCAAAGATGAAGGCTAAATTGCGGCGGTTGGCGCATGCCACGCCAATCGAATCTTGTCATGATCCATAACGGTTTGTTATGGACAGATGTCATTCGTCTGGAGTGGGCATGAATCCCGATCATCCCTCGTCGATCAATCCAAGGCAGCTCGCCGCATTCCGTGCCGTCATCGTCACCGGCAGCGTCACCGGCGCAGGAAAGATCCTTCATGTCACCCAGCCGGCCGTCACCCGTCTCGTCAAAGATCTGGAACTGCAGCTCGGCCTGACGCTCTTTGCGAGACGCGCGGGACGCATGACCCCGACCAGCCATGCGCAAAGTTTATATCGCGATGTAGAGCGCTATTTTTTCGGCCTGGAGCGGGTTTTGGAGGCGGCACGGACCCTGCGCAACAATCGCGGCGGGCAGTTGCGCATCGCCGCCATGCCGACCCTGTCTTCTCGCACCCTGCCCAAGGCGATTGGTCGTTTCCGTCAGCGCTATCCCGACATCGACATCGCCATCGAGTCCGAAGTGTCCATCCGCATTCTGGATGCCGTCATGAACGACGAGGTGGACCTGGGCATAGGGCGTGTACCGAAAGAGCGCGATGAGCTGGCGCGGCTCGACATGCCTAGTTCCGAGGCAATCTGCATTCTGCCTAAGCATCACCGCCTAACAGAAAAAGCGGAGATTCTTGCCAGCGACCTCAATGGCGAGGCGATGGTGACACTCGGAGCAAGCAGTCTGCTCCGTCTCCAGGTCGATTCCGCGCTGCGACTGGCCGGCGTCGTGCCGGGCAGCACCATCCAGACGCTCTTCTCCAACACGGCCAGCACATATGTCTCGAACGGCCTGGGGGTTGCCGTCGTTGACCTGTTCTCCGTTCTCGGCGCCGATCTGAGCCAGATTGAGATACGCCGTTTTAACCCCCGCATTACTTTCGACTTTGCCGCTATCTACCCGGCCGGCGATAGATCGCCCCTGGCTATCGCCTTTGCACGCGAACTCCGAGATGTGGTTTCCGACGAGATCGCGGACATGAATATCCGGTTGTCGGCTGAGTAGTACATGGCGTCGATGCGTCCCATCTCAGCCGGTCGGTCTACCGTAACAAACTCTCACAAGAGGCAGCTCTGCTCATGGAACCTTAGGAGCGAGTCGACAGCCACCGGACGCGCGTCGTTGATTGCGGGGGACTTTCTGTCCTGACGATGAAACAAATGGTTGCGATCTCCGTTCATGGATACTGCAGCTCCTGCAGACTTGGAGCCGCATACGAGGATGCCGACCTTGGAGTGAGCGTGATTCATCCTCGCCTGCGCTTAGGTCAACTACTCTGCCGCCTGCACGGCCTCGAGGAACATCGCCCGGAACCGCTCGGCATCGAGTTCAAGCGCGATCTCGACCTTGCCCGATCCAATTCCGGGTTCGACGCCATCCTTGAACGCCAGCATCTGCCCATAAGAGCGACCAAAATTGGTGTCGACCGCCGCGGTGATGCTCGCGCTGCGTTTTATGAGGCTAGGATCGATGGCCACGGCAGCAATCACCTCATCCCACAGCGGCAAGTCCAGCCAGGCATTGTCGACCAGGTAGGCGCTGAGTTCGGAATCCTCTTTCGTCATTGCTTCGACCAGCGCGCTATCAACCGCCACGGTGGTATTGATGAGGCCCGTCACGACAATAGAGTCAAAGCCCGCCGTCAGCACAATCTGCGCCGCTTCCGGGTCAAAGACGGTGTTGAAGGCATCGACCGATTTCACGTCGCCGGTCGCGGCATCAAAGTCAGATTTTGGTCCGTTGGAAATAACGACGCTTTTGACAAGACCGGCAAATTCCGGGTCCTGACGTACCGCAAGGGCAATATTGGTCAGGGGACCACCGGCCACGATCGTCACTTCGCCGGGATATTTGTGCACCTTCCTGGTAGCTGAGCTCCTGGTCAGAAAGTTTCATAAACTGCGGCAGTCAGTTTGATGGGAGCCACCTTCCTGACTTCTGACTTGCGGCGCGTACCATTAGGCCGCAACGCGCTCCACTCCGGCCGTTAATCGCACGATGGTGCCGACTGCAAAACAGACATGGGACCGAACCAGACGCGCTTGCGTATCAGCCTGATTTTGGTCGGCAGGTTGCGCGTGCGCAATTCGTGACTAACCCCGCTGTAAAGGCAGAAGGTCGGTTTTTAATCATACGCTCGATCAGTGGCGCGGTGAAAAGGCCGGTTCCGTCCCGTCAAGCTAAGCCCCGTGCTGATGTTTTGGCCGAAAGGATCGATGAGCGAAACGGAGAATCAAAACTCCATCAGGCCCGCCGGCAAAATGCTTGGCGGATTGTATCACGCAAGCGGAGCCCGCTGCGGCAAGCAAACGCGGGCCAGATCGGCATAGTGCGCCATCTCCGCGGCACACCAGCGCTCAAACTCGTCAACAAGGTCTTCTACGACAATTCCATCCTCGGGTCCGCGCCGTGGCACCAGGGCGCCAGCCTGGCGCAAGTGGCCAAGCACATTTCCGATATGCGACTCCGAAACCTGGAAGCGTTCCGCCAGGGCACCGTGGGTCAGCGCAAACATCACTTTGCCTGACCGGCGTCGGTAATGCGCCAGGATCAGGGTCACCAGCATGGGATATCCGCAGTCGTAGCCCGACAGCGCCAGGACCCTCGGATACAGGGCGATCACGGTTCCAGACCCGCGCACGCGTGTCGCCGAGAAGTGGATCATCTCACCCAATAGACCCGCATCTCGCTCGATCGGCGGCGCCAAAGCGCTTCCGGCAATGACGTCGTAGGCCTCAACGAATGCGGCGCACGACCGGCCCACCTCACGGATCAGGCTATCCGCGGGCCGGAGGACTTTCTGCCGCCTGTCGCTCGCCAGAGTGTCGCTGAAGACAAGATTGCGTGCCTCCAGCGTTGCACAAAAGCTGGCGGTCTGCCGTGGGCTTTGCCCGGATATAGCCTGCAGCCGTGAGAGGTTCGGCACTGAAGCGCCATGGTTGCGCCAACCATAGTACTGCCCGATCAGCATATAAGCCGAGTAGTATCGCTCCAGCTGATTGAGCAGCTTTCGCACGGGCCAACCTGCGGGTGCAGGCTCGACCATCTTCTCGCAATAGTCGACCACGACCTGCCGAAAGCGATTATCGGCCATAAGCGCCGGAGCGTCCATGCCATCCGCGGTACCGCTTACGGGCATAATCTCATCGATAAAACAGGCAAAGTTTGGGGTGGCTGCACTTTAGCCTTCCGGCCAGAACAATCAACCAGGGAGAGACAAGCCCTCATCGCCGTTACCAGATCAGGCAAGCGATTGACGACCTCAGCAAACCACAGGGCCCAAGCCGAGGCATCGGGCCATCGGAAATCGGGCGAGCGGGCAGCGCCTTCCGGATTTTCGCGGTTGGCCGGCGGCAAATATGCCCTCGCGCGAGGCGTCCTTGTCCGTCTCGCCAACCTATTCTTTGCCGCATTGCTCCTGGTCGCTCCCGCCTGGGCACAGATCACGCTGGCGCCCGTTAGCCTCCCCGATGCGACTGTTGGCGCCCCCTATTCTCAGTCATTTTTCATCCTGGGCGGAACCGCGCCCTATCACGTCTCTCTTGCCGGCCGCCTCCCAGCAGGAATGACCTTTGCCAACGAGATGATCGCCGGGACGCCCACCGAAAGCGGTACCTTCAGTTTCAGCGTATTTGCCGACGACTCGGTGGGCGCCTCGGACACGCGAGGCTACACGCTGAGCGTTAGGCCACCCACCATTTCCGTTTCCCCTGGCAGCCTTCCGGGTGGCACCGTGGCCTCGGCCTATTCGCAGAGCCTTTCGGCCTTCGGTGGCACCGCGCCCTACAGCTTTTCAGTTTCCGGCACCTTACCGCCCGGCATCACCATGGGGCCGACCGGATTGCTGTCGGGAACACCTTCGTCCCCTGGGTCCTACACGTTCTCGGCAATCGTCGCGGATTCGACGACCGGTGATGGTCCCTACTTGGCGTCATTCCCCTATACACTGGTGATCGCCCCGCCCAGCCTGAGCCTCTCGCCATCCTTGCCGAATGCAACGGTCGGGCAAGCCTACGCAGAAACGATATCGGCGACCGGCGGTTCTGCCCCCTACACATTCAGCCTTGCCTCCGGCGCGCTACCCGCCGGACTCTCACTTGGGGCAGATGGATCGATCTCGGGAACGGCGCAGGAGGACGGCACTTTCAACTTCACCGTTTCTGCCCAGGATTCCAGCCCGGGCGCTCCCATCACCGGCTCCCAGGCCTATAGCTTTTCCGTCGCCCCGCCTATAATTACGCTGTCACCGGCAAACCTGCCGAATGGGCGGGCCGGCGCCCCCTATTCCGCGTCCATCACCGCCAGCGGCGGAACCGCCCCCTATACCTATGCCCTCACAGGCTCGCTCCCGGCCGGCATGATGCTTTCCTCCTCCGGCCTCCTCTCCGGCGCGCCAACCGAAACCGGCTCATTTTCCTTTAGTGTCACGGCCACGGATGCAAGCGGCGGAACGGGTCCTCACGCGGGTGCGCAGACCCATAGCCTCGACATCTACAGCCCCAATTTTACCTTGCAGCCCGCCAGTCTGCCCCATGCCACAGCGGGCCAGCCTTATTCACAAACAGTGGTCGCCGGCGGCGGCACGGCGCCCTATGCCTATTCCGTCATTGCAGGGGCGCTGCCGCCCGGTCTGACCTTTTCCGGCGGAACGATTTCCGGTACTCCGACGGCGTCGGGGTCATTCTTCGTAACCATCCTTGCGCGAGATTCGACAACCGGGTCAGGATCGCCGTTCGCAGTGGCAGGGTATTTTCCCCTGACGGTGGTCGAACCCACCATCGTCATCGCACCCGCGACCCTGCCGACGGCCAATTCCGGGACATTGTATTCCCAGACCCTAACTGCCAGCGGCGGAGCGGCGCCTTATGCCTTCGTTATCTCCGCCGGTAGTCTTCCTCCGGGATTGAGCCTGTCCTCATCCGGAATCCTGTCCGGAACGCCGACTGCGTCCGGGGTCTTCAATTTTTCGGTCATGGCTACGGATAGCTCGGTTGGCGTCGGTCCCTTTTCCGCCACCCAGGCCTACAGCGTGACCGTGGGTGCCGTCGGCAGGCTCATCGTCGCAGTGCGCTCCAATGTGGATGGCACTTTCGGTTTCGCGTCATCCGAGCCGCTGCTGAATGCCCTTACGGTCGGAACCTCGGGCGGTATCGGCCACAGCGCCTCGATAGAATTGCCCGCCGGTGCCTTCCGGATTACCGCCGATGATCTCAGCGGCGCCGGCACAGCGCTCACGGGCATCGATTGTGACGACAATGACAGCGGTGGGGATATCGCCACGCGCGCCGCGGACATCGTGATCGACTCCAGCGAAAGCTTAACCTGCGTCTTTACCTTCGTCAGCTCACGCGAAGAAACCACGGCGCTCATCAAAGACTTCCTCGAGACGCGGGCATCGATGATCCTAGCCAACCAGCCTCGCACGCAGCGTCGCATCGACCGGCTGAATGGCATTGTCCCAGGGGGAGATATCGGTTCGACACTCATGAACTACCTGCCAGCGATTGCCGGCGGAAATGCGCTCCGGTCCTCCATCAGCCTCAATGCGATTGAGGGTGCGACCGGCAATAAGAATCCCAATCCGCTCGACATATGGATGGAAGGGACATTCATGCGCATAGATGCCTCAAGGGATCGCCAGCTCATGCTGGGCAGCGTCGGAGCGGATTACTTGGTCACACCTGACCTGCTGATCGGCGGCTTTGTCCAACTGGATCACATGATGCAAGGGGAACCCGGACTGCCCGGCGTCGCCGTCGGGTCGGGCTGGATTGCCGGACCTTATGCGACCATGCGGTTGCATGAACACCTCTATCTCGATTTGCTCGCCGGTTTTGGGCGCTCCAGCAATCGCATCAATCCCCTCGGAACCTACGAAGACAGCTTTGGAGCGACGCGCTGGCTGTTGAGTGCCGCGCTCGAGGGGCAATGGACCTCGGGGCCCTGGACGTTCTCGCCGCGGGCTAGCCTGGGATATTTTAGCGAGACAAGCGATGCCTATCTTGACGCGTTGGGCATTGCCATACCCTCGATTGAGACGGGCATCGGTCAAATCGCGATCGGCCCCGCCGTCTCCTATCGCTTCGTGGCGCCGGGCGAAATTGTCGTCGACCTGGGGCTTGGGCTCGAAGGGATCGCCGAATTCGGCTCGAACCTCCAGTTTGAAAATGGTGGGGCTCGTGTCAAAGCCAGCATTGATGCCGGCATGCCGAGCGGCGCTGACATTGGGCTAACCATCGGCCTCAGCGGCGTCGGCAATGCCGACACAAGCGCCATCAGCATCTCTGGGAGTCTCGCCGTGCCAATGAAATAGCATCCTCGCTCATGGGCCACAGACGACAGTTAACAATGCGTCCGAATGAAGTGCCAGAGCCTACATGATGGGATTATGCGCCCGCTCGTCAGACCACATAACGTGAGCTTCGAGTAGGCTTCAGAACATCAACACTGCCGGACGTCACCATCTTCCCCGAACCACCGCAATCCGCATAATCGAGACAGCTTTCTAGTAAGGAAACCATGCGTGCGCTTCTCTTAGCATTGGCCATCACGACAACATTTTCGGGCGCAACGACGGCGCAAAACGGCGCCGCCAACTTCGTCGGATCCTGGCAGGCGAATGGCGGCGGTGCGGGCACTTGCACCATAGAACTGGGCAACTCAAATGGCTTGTTTGGGCTCACTGCATCCAGCCGACTGTGCCTTGGCCGATTGGGGTTTCTGAATGGCTGGAAAGTAGAAACGAACGGGGTTTCGTTGCTCGGCCTCAACGGAGAGGTGATCGGTTCGTTCGCGGTCAATGGCGGCGAGCTACACGGGCATATGGATGACGGGACGGCCATCTCCCTGGCGCCAGCAAGCGGCCAAAATCTGGTATCCACTAGATCGGGTGACTGCATCCATAATCCGGATCACGGTTATTGTGCGGATCCCGGTGAAGTCGCGCTCCCAACTACTTTTCCCATTACAGCGAAAGCGCTGCACCCCCTCGCAATACGGCAACGCCCCACGGCGCAAAGCACAAGCTTGGGGACAATCCCGGACGGCCAGTGCTTCATTATCGAAGGCTGCACAGACACAAGTGAAGGCGCGAAGTGCCATATCCCTGAGGGCACCGGCATACCCTCGGGCTGGGTATCCAAACATTTCACCCAAGACGGCACATGGTTCGTGGGCTTTCAGAACTTCTGCTAGCTCCTGGCCTAGGCGCGCGTTCCAAACCGCATAGTATGCCAACCAGCGGTGACTGCCTGCGCCCCATTCCGGCCATCAGGACGCACTTTTCCGTTTCCCGAAAGCTGCCGTTCGGCGCTCCTAGAAATCGTGGCAACCGATCTTGTGGGTTTACTTTCCGAGCTCGTAGCAACCAGCAATTTTGTTGTCCGGCTCACTCGATAGAAGGCGGCGGCGCATGGGCCCCACCGCCGAGGCGTCAGATCCAGGTCGGAACCATGTTGCCGGCGTAGCGCGCACCAAAGGCGCCCTCGGGCAGCACCCCGTTGATCTGTGCAAGGTCGTCGTTCGACAGCACGAGATCTGCGGCGCCGATATTTTCCTCCAACCGCTCGACGCGACGCGTGCCCGGGATGGGGACGATGTCGTCGCCTTGTGCGAGCAGCCAGGCCAGCGCCAGCTGGGAGACGGTCGCATCCTTGCTTTTGGCGAGGTCCTCGAGCTGGCGGACGGCATCGCGGTTCTTCTCGAAATTGCCCGGCTGCCAGCGCGGGTCGACGCGACGCATGTCGGTCTCTTCGTATTCGGCGGCGGGCTTGACGACGCCAGTCAGGAAGCCACGTCCCAGCGGCGAATAGGGCACGAAGCCGATGCCCAGCTCCCGCGTGGTTGGAAGCAGGGCCTCAACATCGCGCTCGAAGACAGAATATTCCGTCTGCAGCACTGTCACCGGCTGCACCGCGTGCGCCTGGCGGATGGTTTTAGGGCCGGCCTCGCTGAGGCCGAAGTACTTCACCTTGCCTTCGGCAATGAGGTCCCTGACCGTTCCGGCCACGTCCTCGATCGGCACGTTGGGATCGACGCGGTGCTGATAGAGGATGTCGATCTGGTCGACGCCGAGGTAGCGCAGGCTGTTCTCGGTGACCTCGCGGATATGGCTCGGCTGGCTGTTGGCGCCGTAATTGCCGTTTTCGAAGGTGAAGCCGAACTTGGTGGCGATGACGATGTCATCACGGAAGGCCTTGACGGCTTGGCCGATGAACTTCTCGTTCTCGCCCCAGCCATAAAGCTCGGCCGTGTCGAAGAAGGTCACGCCCAGGTCATAGGCGCGCCTGATGAGGTCCAGCCCCGCCTGGGCGTCAGCCGCGCCATAGGCGAGGTGAAAACCCATGGCGCCGTAGCCGATCGCCGATACCTCCGGGCCGTTTCGCCCCAGTCTGCGTTTTTGCATGACGTCATCCTTTGTGCTCGTGCTGGCTGAAGATAGGTTTGGAGACCGCGATCCGAGTGCCTGATGGTCCTGAATGATTGCCTGATCCTGCTGATTGCTTGACCTTTTGAGGCAAGCACTGTCGGATAGCAGGATGAATGACCTTGATGAGATCCGCGCCATTGCCCTGCGCCATGCCGGCCGGCCCAACCCGGCCCTGCCGCGGGTGCTGGTCTATCGGATCGACGACCCGACGGCGGCGGCCGGTCTGATCTACGAGCCTGTTGTTTGTCTTGTCCTCCAGGGACGCAAGCGCACTTTCATCGGTGACACGGTGCTGGAGTACGGCGCCGGCGAATACATCGTCGTGGCAGCCGAGCTGACCGCCATGGGCCAGGTCTGCCGGGCCACCTCGGACGAGCCCTACCTCGCGCTGAACCTGTTGCTCGACCCGGCGGTCATATCGACATTGCTGCTCGACATGGTGAGGCAGCCCGAGCCCACCGTGCAATCCGGATTTGGTGTGACCACGGCCAGCGCGGCATTACTTGAAACTTGGCGTCGCTTCGCCGGACTTTTGGACCAGCCTGAGGAGGCGCGTGTGATCGCGCCTCATCTCGAGCATGAGCTTATCTTCAGACTGCTGATGGGACCACAGGGTGGACTACTCCGCCAGATTGCGAATGCGGACTCCCGACTGACCCACGTTCGACGTGCCATGGCTTGGATCAAGGCCCACTATGCCGACCACATGAGCGTGGATGCCATGGCAGAAGTGGCGGGCATGAGCGTTTCGGTGTTCCACCGACGCTTCAAGGCAGTCACTGGTGTGAGCCCGCTACAGTATCAAAAGCATATCCGGCTGCATGAGGCGCGCCGTCGGCTGATTACCGAACGTGCCGAGGCTGCGTCCGTAGCCTATGCAGTGGGCTACGAAAGTGCGTCGCAGTTTTCGCGCGAATACAAGCGCTTCTTTGGAGCACCGCCGCGACGCGATGCAGATGGGATGCAGGTTCTGGTAGAGCCCGGACCGTAGTCGGCTGAGCGCCCCATTTCAGCCGTTCCGCCACACGCTGGCAACGATTCAGGCTGCCACATTCGGCTTTGCCTCTTCGCTCACGGCCGCCTTTCTGTTCTCGATCCTCATCGACTTTTTCCGCCCCTGCGTCGGGCTTTGTTCTCAGTCTTCATCATCACCCAGACCCTGCCGCTTGTCGCCATCGCGCCGCTGATCGTTCTGTGGTTCGGCTTCGGCCTCACACCCAAAATCGCGCTGGTCGCGCTCGTCACCTTCTTCCCCATGCCGGTCGCCCTCGCCCAGGGTTATGAAGCTACCGACCGTAATATCTCGGCTCTTTTGGCCTCCATGGGCGCCTCGCGCTGGCGTATCTTCGCCATGGCCCGCCTGCCCTTTGCTCTGCCCTACTTCTTTGCGGGCCTGCGCATTTCCATCACCTATGCCGTGGTCGGCGCCATCTTTGCCGAATATGCCGGCGCGGCTCGGGGCCTTGGCATCTACATCCTCAATGCCAAGAACAATTTCCGTCCCGATCTCGTCCTCGCGGCGGTCTTTGTCAGCGCCACGCTCACGCTCCTGCTCTTCGGCGCCACCTTGGCGCCCTTGATGTGCTGCACCCAATTTGGAAACGGCTTGGAGTGTCCGCGACGCAGTTGGTGCTCGAGAAAATCCACCAAGCCAACGTCTATTAGCTGTTGGTGGATAGGAACCCGACGAAGCGCATTTGGCGTTTTGTATCCGATGCCGCCTGCGCGATCTTCATCCTTTATCTCGAGCACGAAAGAGGGCTCGCCGTACCAAACCAGTATTGCAGCTGGTCGAGTTCGAGCATTCCGATCTCGCCCACGCGCAGTCCTGTGTGCGCAGAGATTAGCGGAGCCCAGTAGATGTGATCATCGAGTTTGCGGACTTTGCCAGGTGAGGTGCGCCTCGCCACGTACCGTTGCGTGGTTGAAATGGACGAACTCCTCGCGCAACGGACCGGAAATGCCGTCGACCACTTTGACGTCGCCCACACGACGGATCAGCTTGGCGCCGATGACCTGCAGAGCGCGACGCCGAATAATATTCTCGCGCGTCATGTCTTAGGGATCGAGGTCCAGCTCCTGGATAGTGTGCTCCATGAGGTGAATGAGACCATCCGCGGCAGCGACATGCGCAATACTCCATCCCCGAATTCCTGCGACCAGGCACGGGGGATTCGCTTGCGACATAATATATGGAACCAACCTTTTCGACATAGCTGGCCTTGGCCGCCCATGCTCTTCTCCTGACACGCGTGGAGGCGACGGAGGGGTCAGCGAGGACGACACATGTACGATGCATGTGTATGAGTCCCGAAGATTCTCCGGGATTCTAAATCATTGAAAACACTGGCTTGGAGGAAACTGGCGGAGAGAGAGGGATTCGAACCCCCGATAGAGTTGCCCCTATGCCGCATTTCGAGTGCGGTGCATTCAACCGCTCTGCCATCTCTCCGCGAGATCGAAAAGGGAGCGTTTAAACTCCCGGCCGGTCGATACGGGGCGGCTTATGGCATAGCGCCGCGCAGCCTGCAACACCCCTTCTGCGCGACAGGCACAGAAACAATGGAAAGATGTTTCGCGGTGGAGGCCGTCACAAATCCGTGTCGACCGATCTCCTGCCATCCCCGCGCGTTGTAGTTGCGTCAAAGACCAATCTTTTCCAGGAGAGACCGATGGTTACACGTCGCACCGTTGTCGCTGGCATGGCCGGCTTGCCATTTGTGGGGCTGGCCGCCAATCTTGTGGGCCAAGCACAAGCGCAGGAACTGGCCATGGCCGATACGATCACCACCAGCGAGGGCGACCTCGTCATTCGTCCGGTCGATCATGCGAGCCTCGTGCTCGAATGGGGCGGCAAGGTCATCTATGTCGATCCCGTAGGCGGCGCAGCGCGCTATGAAGGCCTGCCGGCTCCGACCGCCATTCTCATCACCCATGGTCACGGCGACCATTTTGACGTGCCGACATTGGAAGCCATTGCCGGCTCGGTGCCGCTTGTCGCCAATGAAGATGTGCTTGGAAAATTGCCGGGTGCCTTGCAGGCCAACGCGACGGCGCTGGTGAATGGCGATAGCGGCGAGATCGATGGCGTGCCGCTGAAGGCCATCGCGGCGCATAACACCACCGCCGACCGCATGAACTATCACCCGGTTGGTGTGGGTAATGGCTATATCCTCACCTTCGGCGACAAGCAGGTCTATGTTGCAGGCGACACCGAGCCGACCGAGGACATGTTGGGCCTGACCGATATCGCTGTCGCGTTCCTCCCCATGAACCTGCCCTATACGATGACGCCGGACCAGGCCGTCGAAGCGATCAATGTCTTCAAACCGGGGATC
Source organism: Devosia sp. Root685 (assembly GCF_001427875.1). GTDB lineage: Bacteria > Pseudomonadota > Alphaproteobacteria > Rhizobiales > Devosiaceae > Devosia. The sequence continues at coordinate 191,391 of NZ_LMHK01000004.1, forward strand.
GTCTATCCCTATCACTATGGCGACAGCGATCTTTCGGTACTTGAGGCCGGGGTCGGCGAGCATACCGAAGTGCGCCTGCGGGACTGGTATCCCAACGGCCAGGGGTAAAGCCTGCAAGCGCCGCCGAAAACCGCGACGGCGCTTGACTCTTTGCCCCTTTTTCCCGATAAGCCCCCGATCCCACGCGCACTGGTCCCACCTGTGCGCTGGTTTTGTTTGAAAACGCTGCTCGAGGCTGCCGGTCAGAACCCTGACCTTCAACCGTAAAAACCGCGAAAAGCTGGCATGAAAGCCGCGGTGCCGCAGGGCGCGACAGAAAAGGGACCGGGCGTTAGAAGCGTTCGGTTGTGCATATGACTTTTGCAGTCATCAAGACGGGCGGCAAGCAGTACAAGGTTGCCGCCAACGACGTCATCAAGATCGAAAAGCTCGACGCCGAAGCCGGCGACATCGTCACCTTTGACGAAGTCCTCATGGTTGGCGACATCATTGGCGCTCCGCTGGTGGAAGGCGCACTTGTTGCTGCCGAGCTCATTGAGACCAAGAAGCAGAAGACAGTCATCATCTTCAAGAAGCGCCGTCGCCACAATTCGCGTCGTCGCAACGGTCACCGCCAGCAGCTCACCACCGTGCGCATCACGGAAATCCTGACCGGCGGCGCCAAGCCGACGATCCAGGCTGCTGCCAAGGCCGACGCGACCGAATCCGTGACCGAAAAGGCCCCGGCCAAGAAGGCTGCCGCTCCCAAGGCTGAAGCCACCGAAGCCAAGGCTGCTGCGCCCAAGAAGGCTCCGGCCAAGAAGGCCGCTGCTGAAGGCGAAGCCGCTGAAAAGCCGGCAAAGAAGGCCCCGGCCAAGAAGGCCGAGCCCAAGGCCGACCAGGAATAAGAGGAAGCTAGACTATGGCACATAAGAAAGCAGGCGGTTCATCCCGCAACGGTCGTGATACCGCTGGCCGTCGTCTCGGCGTGAAGAAGTTCGGTGGCGAAGCTGTCGTCGCCGGCAACATCATCATCCGTCAACGCGGCACCAAGTGGGCTGTGGGCACCGGCGTCGGTCTGGGCAAGGATCACACGATCTATGCTCTCGTCGACGGTAGCGTTGCCTTCCGAACCCGCGCCAACAACAAAGTACACGTGTCTGTCGTCCCGGCAGAGGCCGCCGAATAACCCGGCAGGCCCCAGTGACCCGCCGGTGACCAGTTCCCCGGCGGCGTTTTTGGCGACAAACCAGAATTGCGAAGGGGGACCGGTCAACCGGTTCCCCTTTTTGCTTCTGGAGAAACATGATGACTGCCGCCCTCAAGGACCGCCTGCCCGCAACGCTGACCACTGCCCGTCTGGTATTGGCCACCCCGGCTTTGGCGCATGTTCCCCAAATGGCGGTACTCGCGAACAATAAACGCATCCACGAAGTGCTTTCGCGCCTGCCCCACCCCTATGCGGAAAAGCATGGTGAGGAGTTTGTCTCCGAGATTGCGCGTGGCGAAACCGAGTTCGCCTGGTCGATCCTCAAGGACGGCACCTACATTGGTGGCATGGGCCTGCATCTTCTCCCCGACCAACTGCCCGAACTTGGCTATTGGCTGGGCGAGCCCCATTGGGGCCAGGGTTTTGCGACCGAAGCCGGGCGAGCCGTGGTCGATGCCGCGCGAGCGGCCGGGGCGGCGGCCCTCCGATCGCGCGCCCTGCTCTCCAATTCCGGCTCGCGAAACGTCCTGAAAAAGCTCGGTTTTGTCGAGATCGGCGAAAGCACAGATAAAGAAGGCACGCTCAAGGGCCAGAGCATGATGCTCATGCGGTTGGAGTTTGGCGAGAGATGACCGAGCTTGTCACCGAAAGACTGATCCTGCGGGCACCAAGACCCGAGGACGCGCCCTGCTACGCTTTGGGCGTCAGCGAATTTGCCGTGGCCAAATGGCTGACCCCGGTGCCCTGGCCCTATACCCTCTCCATGGCGCAGGACTTTTTGCGCTCTATCCCCGATCCAACGCCCGAAAAAGCCTTTTTCGTCATCGAGCATCCCAAGAAGGGGCTGATCGGTTGTGTAACGCTTGTTACCGAACTGGGCTTCTGGATATCGCGCCCGCATTGGCACAGGGGTTATGGCATGGAAGCGGCATCGGCCTTGATCGATTGGCATTTTGACGGCACGGGCGCCCAAACCATTCACTCGAGCGCCCACCATAACAATGTTGCTTCGCTCAGGCTCAAGGCCAAGCTCGGCTTTGTCGCGACCGGCAAGGAAATGCGCTTCTCCCAGGCGCTGCAGCATAATGTCGAGCATGTCACGACCGCGCTCAGCCGGGCCGACTGGCGCGCGAGAAGGAACGACCTATGTGCGTAATGAAAGGGCGGCGCCGATGATGCTCCCGATCATCGAGACGGAAAGGCTGATCCTGCGCGCCCCGCGCCCGCAGGATGCCGAAGCCATTGCGCTTTATCTCAATGACTTCGCCGTCTCGGGCAATCTTGCGCGGGTGCCATTTCCTTACCATCTTTCCGATGCCAAGGCCTGGCTGCGCACGCGCCACCCCGATACCGAACCGGACGATGCTAATTTCACCATCGAAGCCAAGGGCGAGGGCTATGTGGGCCATATCGGCTTTCATCCGGGCCCCGACGGACCGGTGATCGGCTATTGGCTGGGAAAGCCCTTTTGGGGGCGCGGGATCATGACCGAGGCGACAATCGCCTGCCTTGACTGGTTCTTTGCCGAGACCAGGGCGCCGGTCGTCTATTCCGGGGTTTTTCACTTCAATATTGCTTCGCTGGCGATCCAGCAGAAGCTTGGCTTTACCCAATCGGGCCGAAGCTGGTTGCTCTGCCTTGCGCGCGACGCCGAGGTGGAGCATATCGACACACAATTGACGCTTGGCGTCTGGAAGGCACGACGCACATGAAATTTCTTGATCAGGCCAAGATCTATATCAAGTCCGGAGATGGCGGCGCGGGCGCCGTCAGCTTCAAGCGCGAAAAATTCGTCGAATTCGGCGGTCCCGATGGCGGCAACGGCGGTCGCGGCGCCGACGTCGTGGCGGTATGCACCGAGGGGCTGAATACGCTGATCGACTTCCGCTACGCCCAGCACTTTCGCGCCCCGACGGGCGTCCATGGCATGGGCAAGGACCGGGCCGGCGCCAATGGCGAGGACATCATACTGCGGGTACCCAAGGGCACGCAGATTTTCGAGGAAGATCAGGAAACTCTGATCGCCGATTTCACCGAGATCGGCCAGCGCGTCGTGCTGCTCAAGGGCGGCAATGGCGGCTTTGGCAATGCCTATTTCAAGACCAGTTCCAACCAGGCGCCGCGCCACGCCAATCCCGGCCAACCGGGCATGGAAAAAGGCATCTGGCTGCGGCTAAAACTGATCGCGGACGCGGGTCTCGTCGGTCAGCCCAATGCCGGCAAGTCGACGTTCCTCGCGGCGGTTTCGGCGGCAAAGCCCAAGATCGCCGATTATCCATTTACAACGCTCCACCCCAATCTGGGCGTGGTGCGAGCCGGTGAGCGCGAATTCGTCCTGGCCGATATTCCCGGCCTCATCGAAGGGGCGAGCGAAGGCATTGGTATCGGCGACCGTTTCCTCGGCCATATCGAGCGTTGCGGCGTCCTTATTCACTTGATCGACGGCACCAATGAAGACGTGGCCCATGTCTATAAAGCCGTGCGCTATGAACTCGGCGCCTATGCCGATGTGCTGGCCGAAAAGCCCGAGATCGTCGTCCTCAACAAGGTCGATGCGCTGACCCCGGACGAGCTCAAGGCAAAGATGAAAGCGCTGAAAAAGGCCAGCAAGGCCGACGTTCGCGCGATTTCTGGCGCGACCGGCCAGGGCGTCGAGCAGATCCTCTACGATGTGCTCGCCATTATCGACGAGACGCGCGCCGAAGAAGCCAAGGCCGAGGTCAAGCAGGCGGAAGTGAAGTGGACCCCCTGATGTCGGCCAATGCGCTGGCGCCCTATCGGCGCATTACCATCAAGATTGGTTCGGCGCTGCTGGTCGACAAGGCTGGTAAACTGCGCAAGGCATGGCTCGACGATCTTGCCGAGGATATTTCCGCATTAAAGGCGGAGGGACGCGATATCGTCGTGGTTTCCTCGGGCGCCATTGCATTGGGGCGCGGGCTTTTGGGGCTTTCCGCTTTGACGCTGACATTGGAACAATCGCAGGCGGCGGCGAGCGCAGGGCAGATTGCCCTGTCGCAGGCCTGGGCCGAAGCGCTGGCGCGGCACAATATCGTCACGGGGCAGATTCTCATCACCCCCAACATCACCGAAGAGCGCCGCTATTATCTTAATGCGCGCACCACGGTGACGACGCTGCTCGGCCTCGGGGCCATTCCGATTTTCAATGAGAATGACAGCGTGGCGACGGCGGAAATCCGCTATGGCGACAATGATCGCCTCTCGGCGCGCGTCGCGACCATGATCGAGGCCGATTGCCTCGTGCTGCTGTCCGATATTGACGGACTTTATACCGCGCCCCCGGCCAAGGATCCGAACGCCCAGCATATTCCGGTGGTCGAAGCCATCACGCCGGCCATCGAAGCCATGGCGGGGGGCGCGGCGAGCCATCTGTCGCGCGGCGGCATGACGACGAAAGTCGAGGCCGGAAAAATTGCGACACTGGCCGGCACCGCCATGGTCATCGCCAAGGGCACGGAAACCCACCCGCTCAAAGTGCTGACCGAGGGCGGTCGGCATACCCTCTTCCACCCTGCCCGCTCGCGGGCGCAGGCGCGAAAACGCTGGATCATGGGCACGCTGACCGTCGCCGGTACGCTGCAGGTCGATGCTGGAGCGGCCAGTGCGCTGAAGCAGGGTCGCTCGCTACTGCCGATCGGGGTGACCAAGGTGACGGGCGAATTCGAACGCGGCGATACCGTTGCCATTGTCGATCCGGATGGGCGCGAAATCGCTCGTGGCCTTGTGGGGCTCGACAGCGAAGATGCGCGCCTTGCCATGGGGAAACGCAGCAGTACCGTGGTCGAACTCCTGGGGATCGGCAGCCGCTCGGAACTGATCCATCGCGACAATATGGTTCTCACGGCGGCGCTGGAGGAATTGCATCAATGAGTCTTGCCGAAGTGGCCGCCAACGATATCCCGACGCTGATGCTAGAACTCGGCCGCAAGGCGCGTATTGCAGCGAGCAAGCTCGCGACCTCTAGCGCCGAACGCAAATATGCGGCGCTGATCGGCGCGGCCGAAGCGGTGCGCAACCGCAAGGCCGATATTCTCGAGGCCAATGCGATCGACATGGAGAATGCTCGGGCCAAGGGCATGACTGCAGCGTTCCAGGACCGGCTGCTGCTGACCGAGGCGCGGCTCGACGGCATTGTCGATGCACTGCGCACCATTGCCGAACTGCCCGATCCGGTGGGATCGATCATCGCCGAATGGGACCGGCCCAATGGCCTCCATATCGAGCGCGTGCGCACCCCGCTCGGGGTCATCGGCGTCATCTATGAAAGCCGCCCCAATGTGACGGCTGATGCCGGCGCGCTGTGCCTCAAATCGGGCAATGCGGTTATCCTGCGCGGCGGCAGCGATAGCGTGCACTCATCGCGGGCGCTGGTTGATTGCCTGCGGCTGGGCCTCAAACTCGCCGGCCTGCCCGAAGATGGCGTGCAACTGGTGCCGACGACCGATCGCTCCGCCGTGGGCGAACTGCTCGGGGGGCTCGGCGGCAATATCGACGTGATTGTGCCGCGCGGCGGCAAGTCGCTGGTGGCGCGCGTGCAGGCTGACGCAAGGGTGCCGGTCTTTGCGCACCTTGAGGGTCTCGTACATGTCTATATCGACCGCTCGGCCGATCTCGACAAAGCCGTCGCCATTACGCTCAACGCAAAAATGCGCCGCACCGGCGTTTGCGGCGCTGCGGAAACCCTCCTCGTCCATAAGGATGTGGTCTCAACCCATCTCAAGCCGATCGTGGACGCGCTTGTCGCCAAAGGCTGCGAAATCCGCGGCGATGCGGCTGTTCAGTCGCTGATATCAGAAGCCAAGCCCGCGACCGAGGAAGACTGGAAAACCGAATACGAGGATGCGATCATCTCCGTAAAGGTGGTCGACAGTGTCGAGGCGGCCATTGCGCACGTGGAAAAATATTCGAGCCACCACACCGAGGCGATCATTGCCGAAGACCCGGTGGCAGTCGAAAAGTTCTTCAACGAAATCGATAGCGCCATTCTCGTCCACAATGCGTCCACTCAATTTGCCGATGGCGGCGAATTCGGCTTTGGCGGCGAGATCGGCATTGCGACGGGCAAAATGCATGCGCGCGGTCCGGTGGGTGTCGAGCAATTGACCAGCTTTAAATACCGCGTCCGCGGCAATGGGCAGCTGCGCCCTTGATGCCGATCGACTGTAAGCCTGCTGCGCTTCGGCTCCTGCACCCTCAAAGGGAGAGGTGAGGGTGCCCCTTCGTTCGTCCATCCGCATCTCCGGCATAACCGATCTGCCGCCCTCCGGCAGCGGCATGCGCATTGGCCTATTCGGGGGCAGTTTCAATCCCATCCATGCCGGCCACGTGCTGGTGATGGAAGAAACCCTGCGCCGGCTGGAGCTGGACGCACTCTGGGTGTTGGTGACCCCCGGCAATCCGCTCAAAAATCACAATGAATTGGCGCCCCTGACCAACCGGGTCGACGCTGCTCGCGCATTGATCACCAATCCGCGCATTCGCGTCACCGGCTTCGAGGCGCAAAAAGGCTTTCGCTATACCTGGCAGACCGTGCAGTTCCTGACCCAGGCCCTGGCCGACCGGCGCTTTGTCTGGATCATGGGCGCAGATAGCCTCGCCGATTTCCATCGCTGGGAGCGCTGGCATTATATTGCGGCCACCTTGCCCATCGCCGTCTATGCCCGGCCCGGCTCTTCCAACCGGGCACTGGCCTCGCGCGCGGCGCTCACCTTGGCCCATGGGCAGATCGATCAGGAGGATGCGCCGGTGCTCGCAAGCCTCGCGCCGCCCGCCTGGGTCTATCTCCACGGCCGGCAATCGAGCCTGTCCTCAAGTGCAATTCGGGCCGCAAATCGCCGGATTTCCTAAGATTAAACCCTTCATCTTGCGGAAATGACTGAAAACGGGCATATTCAGGGAAATGATCGCTGTTTTCGGAACAGGAACTGACGGCTTGCCGTTTGCCAAGACGCCGCAATATTCCGATCAACAACCAAGGATGCTGACTAAACGCATGACCCATGCTCGCGCATGGGCGGAAGGCCGTTTCTGATGGCCGCACTGCCCACCAACACCGTTCCCACGCCCATCACCCCCACGCCCTCCGTTCAGTCGGCCGTCGAGCTCATCCTCAACGTGCTCGATGACGCCAAGGCCGAAGAGACCGTGTCGGTCGATATCACCGGCAAGTCCTCGCTCGCCGACCACATGATCGTGACCTCGGGCCGTTCCCAGCGCCACGTCGGCGCCGTGGCCGACCAGATCATCCGCGCGCTGCGCGAAAAGGGTTTCGGCAAGCCACGCGTGGAAGGCCTGCCCCATTGCGATTGGGTGCTGGTCGATACCGGTGATGTGATCGTTCACATCTTCCGCCCCGAAGTGCGTGAATTCTACAATATCGAGAAGATGTGGCAGGCCGATTTCGCCGCTGACGCTCACTAACCGCGTCGGCCCGAAAAGTGGCTGCCGGTTTTCGGGCCAGCCGACGCGCAAGGAATGCCCATGCGCATAGCCATTGCGGCCGTGGGCCGGATGAAATCCGGCCCCGAGCGCGAGCTTGTCTCGCGCTATCTCGACCGGGCCGGTGCCAGCGGCAAGCCGCTGGCCTTGACCGGGTTCGATATCACCGAACTCAATGAATCCCGCGCCGGCTCCGCTGCTTCGAGAAAAATCGAAGAAGCCAAGGGGCTGCGCGCCGCCCTGCCCGACGGCATTCTGGTGACCCTCGACGAACGCGGCAAATCCATTGGCTCCGAAGCATTTTCCAGCCTTCTAGGTCGGTGGCGCGATGAGGGGCGGCCGGCCGTTTCCTTCGTCATTGGCGGGGCTGATGGCATCGATCCCGACCTGGTGCGGAGCGCCGACCTGTCGCTGAGTTTTTCGCCCATGGTCTGGCCGCACCAATTGGTGCGCATCATGCTGGCCGAACAGCTCTATCGCGCCACGACCATTCTTTCTGGCCATCCCTATCATCGCGGCGACTAAAGGCATGTTTCCCGAAAGGGGGTACCGGTTTCGGGCAAAGACAAGCGCCACAATTCCGGCGCGTCCGAACTCTAGGGAGCGCACAAGGGCGCGGCAATTTATGGTTAAGCATCGTTAACCTGCGGTTTCCCCACCCTTTGCTAATCTCGCCCAGAGTGATTCGGTGCGCCGTGCGGCAAACCGCAGGGCCCAGGAGTTTTCATGCCGGTTTGGCCGGACAGCATCGTCAGAGCAACGCTCGGCGGCATTCTGCTTGCCGGGGGCTTCGCATTGCCTTTGCTGGCGCAGACCGAGACGCCTCCGGCCGCAACGACATCGCCTGCGCCAACTCCGACCGCACCCGTGACGACGCCAACCACGCCCGCTGAAGCGGTCCCGCTCGCCGAAGGGGAAGAAACCGCCCGGAGCAATGCGGCGGACCTCGAGGAAGTGGAAGCCTCCCTGCAACTGAGCCGCGAGCGCATCGATGCACTCAAGGCCGAAATTGCCGAGATGGAGGGCGACCGTACCCGCCAGAACGCCGCCCTGATCGCCGCCGGACAACGGGTGAAACTGGCCGAAATCGAAGTCGCCGATGTCGAGGAACGCCTCTCCAATCTGATCGTCGAAGAATTGGAAGTGCGCGGCCGGCTCGACGGCGCCGATGCCGAAATCGCCAATGTGCTGGCGGCGCTCGAACGCATTTCGCTCAATCCCCCGCCTGCTTTGATCGTTGACCCCAGCGATGCCCTCGGCTCGGCCCGCGGCGCCATGCTGATCGCCGCCATCGTGCCGCAATTGCGCAACCGCGCCGACACGGTCAGCGCCGATCTCAAGGCCCTGATGGGCATCAAGGAACAGGCGCTCGCCGAAGAGCAGACGCTGAAAGCCAATTATGCCGTGCTCGAAGAAGAGCAATTGCGCATTGCGACCCTGATCGCGGCGCGCAAACACGGCATTGAACAGGTTGGCACCCAGCTCAGCGCCGAAGAACTAGCCGCCGTCGATCTCGCCGAACGCGCCAGTACCCTGCGCGAACTGATCGACGCCCTGTCCGCCCGCGCCAATCAGACCCAGACCGGGACCCGGGCGCAGCCGGACTTGCCGCAGCTGTCGCCCGAGGCGATCCATCTGGCCTTTGCCAATGCGGCGCGCACCGAACCGGCCGTGCCCTTCCCCCTCGCCAAGGGCTATCTCGCCCAGCCGTCCAACGGCGTCACCGTGGTGCAATTTGGCGCCGGGGATGGCTTTGGCGGCATTTCGCAGGGCCAGTCCATCGTCACCCGCGCCGAGGCGCAGGTGGTGGCGCCGGCCGATGGCTGGGTGCTCTATAAGGGCCCCTACCTCAATTATGGCCAGATCATCATTCTCAATACCGGTCAGGGTTACACGACCCTGCTGGCCGGGCTTGAAACCATTTCCGTCGGTATCGGGCAGTTCGTGCTTCTGGGCGAACCGCTGGGACAGATGGGATCACGCACAATTGGGCGGACGGTGACGACCAATGCTGGCAACGCCCAACCGACGCTTTATATAGAATTGCGACAGAACAACGAGCCCATCGACCCGGAAAGCTGGTGGGCCCAGAACGAACAACAGACGGGATAGTAATCCATGCGCCTGACCACCCTTCGCGCCGCCGCCCTTGGTGTGGCGCTGCTCATCCCGACTGCGGGACTGCTGGCGCAGGACGCGCCGCCGGCCCCCGAAACGCCGGTGGAAGAACCCAATCCCAGTGGCGAACAGCCCGCGCCCACGCCCGAAGAGCTCAAGAAAGAGCCGCGCGATCCGCTCGAGATCTATGCCGATCTCAACCTTTTCGGCGAAATCTTTGACCGCATCCGCGCCGAATATGTCGATCCCCCGGACGAGCAGGAGCTGATCCGCGCCGCCATTCAGGGCATGCTCACCTCGCTCGACCCCCATTCGGGCTATTTGCCGCCCCAGGATGCCGATGAATTCCGCCAGGACACATCAGGCGAATTCGGCGGCCTTGGCATCGAAGTCACCATGGAAGAAGGGACCATCAAGGTCATCTCGCCCATCGACGAGACCCCGGCCGCCCGTGCCGGCATTCTGGCCAATGACTTCATCGTCGAACTCGACGGCGTATCCATCCAGGGCCTCTCGCTCGACCAGGCGGTCGAAAAGATGCGTGGGCCGATCGGCACCGACATCACCGTGACCATCGCCCGCGAAGGCGTCGACAAGCCGCTCGAGTTCAAACTGACCCGCGCCACCATTGCCATGCGCGCCGTGCGCTGGAGCATGGAAGGCGATGTCGCCGTGCTGCGCCTCGCCCGCTTCTCAGCTCAGGCCTATATCGGCATCGAAAATGCCATCAAGGATATCTATGCCCAACGCGACGGCGTGGCGCCCAAGGGTATTGTTCTTGACCTCCGCAACAATCCCGGTGGCCTTGTCGATCAGGCCGTCTATGTCGCCGACGCCTTCCTCAAGCAGGGCGCCGTCGTTCTGACCCGTGGCCGCACCGAGCAGGAAAGCGCCCGCTATGACGCCGAGCCCGATCCGCTCGACGCACAGCTTGCCGACGTGCCGCTGGTCGTCCTGATCAATGGCGGCTCGGCTTCGGCCTCCGAAATCGTCGCCGGTGCGCTCCAGGACCACAAGCGCGCGACGCTGGTTGGTACGCGCTCCTTCGGCAAGGGTTCGGTGCAGTCGATCATCTCGCTCGGCCCCGATGGCGCCATGCGCCTGACCACGGCCCGCTACTACACCCCGGACAACCGCTCCATCCAGGCGCTCGGCATCACGCCCGATATCGAAATCCGCCAGGTGGTCCCGGCCGAATTCCAGGGTCGCGACGAAATCGTCGGTGAGGCCGGGCTTGCCGGTCACATCAAGATCGAGGGCCAGGAAGAGAGCACCGTCGGCTCCTCGGTCTATGTGCCGCAGGAAGCTGCCGACGACGCGCAGCTTCAATATGCGATCAAGCTGATCAATGGCGAAGAGACCAATGAGGCCTACCCGCCAAAGGCGGAGTAACGGCTGAGCCGTGCTAGACTGGGGGCGCAACGGCGTGATTCGCCGCTGCGCCCCCATTACTTTTTCTCTCGGGTAGGGCCGGACTGCCGATGGCCAATGATTTGAGTACGCCGCTGACCGGCCGCCGACAGCGCCTCAAGAATGCCTTGGGCCGTCCGCACCTGCCCATTGCGCGCATCCTGTTCGGCTTGATCGGCGTCATCGTCATCGGCACGGTGGCCCGGCTGGTTCTGGTCGATGACCCGGCCGGCGGGCGGCCAAGCCAGGAAACCGGCATCGTCAATACCCAGGCCGGCAATAGCGTCGCCGATACGGTCGCCTCGGCCCCCGCCACCATTACGGCCGACCCCCAGCAATATCCGGTCGATGGCTCGATCGTCGCGGTGCCCGGCCCGGCCGCCGACGCGCATTCGACGCCCAATGCTCTCGGCATCGTGCCGGAACTGAGCGAAGAGACGGCCAATGGCGCCATTCCCCGTATTTCCGGCACCGGCCAGACGCCCTTTGCCGCCTATCACCATCCGTTCGAAGCGGCGAGCGCCGGCACCGGCCCCCGCATTGCGCTGATCGTCACCGGCCTTGGCATCAATGAGCAAGGCTCGCTCGACGCTATCGCCCAACTTCCCGATCTTGTGACGCTGGCCTTTGCCCCCTATGGCAAGGCGCTCGAAAAAACCGTCACGGTCGCCCGCGGCGGCGGCCATGAAGTCATGCTCGAAGTGCCATTGGAACCGTTCGATTTCCCGCAGAACGACCCCGGTCCCCATACGCTACTGACCGGCCAACCGCCGCGCGAGAACCTTGAAAAGCTCTTTTGGCTGATGGCGCGTTTCGGCGGCTATTTTGGCATCATCAACAATATGGGCGCGCGCTTCACCGCCTCGGCCGGCGATTTCGGCCCGATGATGGAAGAGCTTGGCGCACGCGGCGTCGGCTATATCGACGATGGCTCGTCCAACCGCTCGGTATCGGCCCAGCTTGCCAGCGCCAACAAAGTGCCCTATGCGCGGGCCAGCATGCTGATCGACGCCAATCCGGCGCGCTCATCCATTCTCTCAGCGCTGGCCAGCCTTGAGGCCGAAGCCATGGAACATGGCAGCGCAATAGGTATTGTGAGTGCATTGCCCATTTCCATCCAGGCCGTTTCCGAATGGTCGGCCGGCCTTGATGGCAAGGGTATTGCGCTGGTTCCGGCCAGCGCCCTCATGCAATAGCCCCTGCGGAGAGGTTTGGTCTCTCCGGTCCAGGGACACCAACAGAACAGACGCAACGCCATGTCAGCTTCCCCGAGCCGTGAATCCCTGCCCTATCGCGACTGCGTCGGCATTGCGGTGTTCAATGCCGCGGGCAATGTTTTCCTCGGACACCGCAAGTCCGAAGACGATCCCGACCAGTCGGCCAAGAAGGGCTTTGCCTGGCAAATGCCGCAGGGCGGCATAGACGAGGGCGAAGACCCCTTGCGCGCAGCCCTCCGCGAGTTGCACGAGGAAACCAATATGACGTCGGTGAGCCTTCTCGCCGAGGCGCCGGAATGGATCTATTACGATCTACCCGACGATCTGCTGGGCATAGGCTTCAAGGGCAAATATCGCGGCCAACGCCAGCGCTGGTTTGCCTTCGCGTTTACCGGCGACGAGAAGGAGATCGACGTCGAGACCCCTGGCGGTGGCAAGTTCAAGGCCGAGTTCAACGCCTGGCGCTGGGAGCGCCTGTCGCGCACGCCCTCGCTCATTGTACCATTCAAGCGCGACGCCTATGAGAAGGTCGTGGACGCTTTCATCGACATCCCGCAACGCTTTACCCATACGTAAGAACCATGAAGACCATCGGCCTTATCGGCGGCATGAGCTGGGAATCGACCGCTCACTATTATCGCATTCTCAACCAGGAGACCGCGGCGCGGCTGGGGGGCCTCCATTCAGCCCCCGTTCTGATCGATTCGCTCGATTTCGCGCCCGTCGCGGCGCTGCAATCGGCGGGTAAATGGGACGAAGCCGGCACACTGCTCAATCGCTCTGCCAAGCGGCTCGGCGCGGCGGGAGCGGACGTGATCGGGCTTGCCACCAATACCATGCACCTTGTTGCCGAAGCGATGATGGGCGGCGTCGATGCCGAATTCGTCCACATTGCCGACCCGACTGCCGATGCGCTTCTGGCTGACGGCTACCAGACCGTGGGCCTCCTCGGCACGCGCTTCACCATGGAAATGGGCTTTTATCGCGAGCGGCTGGAGGCTCGGGGCCTCGTCGCGCTCATTCCCGAGGTCGATCGCACCAATCTCAACGGCATCATCTATGACGAGCTTTGCTTGGGCATTGTCCGCGAAGAGTCGCGAAAAATCTATGTCGATGCGATCACCCGCCTTGCCGCCCGCGGCGCCGAGGCCGTCATTCTGGGCTGCACCGAAATCGGCATGCTGATCGACGACGCCGTCAGCCCGCTCCCGGTCTTTGATACGACGGATCTTCATGCCCGTGCGCTGGTGAGCGCGGCCCTGGCTTAACTCAAGCCGCGCGCCGGCCGCGCAACGGCTCTTTCCCCTCCAGTTGAAAAACATCGACAATGCGATCAAGCGCCTGGGTCTGGGCCTCGGTCTGTTCGATGGCGGCATGGGTTTCCTGCACCAGCGCCGCATTGTGCTGAGTCACTTCATCGAGCGTATGGATGGAGGTGGTCACCTCGCCAATTGCGGCGGCCTGCTCGCGACTGGCCTTGGCGATGGCGCTGACCAGTTCGGTATTTTGCGCCATGACATCGAGCATCTGCATCAGTTTATTGCCGGCAGCGGCCACCAGTTCCTCGCCGCTTTTGACTTCACTGCCACTCTTTTCGACCAATTGCTTGACCTCGAAGGAGGCCTGCGCGGTCGATTGCGCCAGCCGCCGCACTTCGACGGCGACGACCGCGAAACCCTTGCCCGCCTCGCCCGCTCGCGCCGCTTCCACGGAAGCGTTGAGCGCCAGGAGATTGGTCTGAAAGGCGATATCGTCGATCAGCCCGATAATATTGGCAATCTGTCCCGACGAGCGGGTGATCCGCTGCATGGCTTCTGTGGCTGCCCCCATCACCGTGCCGCTCTCATGCGCAACACTGGCAACCGAGGCGGTCTGATGCGCGGCCTCTTCGGCGCGACCGGCATTTTCGGCCACCGTGCCCGCCAGCGCTTCCATTGCCGCCGATGTCTGCTCGATGGTGGCGGCCTGCCGCGTCGTGCGATCCGAAAGATCATTGGCCCCGCTCAGCAATTCGCCGCCGGCGACGCGCAGCGACCGCGCGGTCGTCTGCAACTGATGCATGACATCGGCAAAGCGCTCCACCGTGCCATTGAGGGCAAGACGCAGATCTTCGAACTCGGCTGGGAATGGCGTCGCGATGCCCCCCGTCAGGTCGCCATCGGCGAGACGTTTCAACCCGGCCCCGAGCGCGGCCACCGACTGCTTTCGCGCGGTGACGTCGGTGGCGAACTGCACGATCTTGTAGGCACGGCCCTCGGTGTCGCAAATCGGGGTAAACGTGCTCTGGATCCAGATTTCGCTATTGTCGCAGGCTCGGCGCCGATACTCGCCGCTCTTGAATTCACCGCCCGCCAGATCCGCCCAAAACTGCTTGTAACTCTGGCTCGCGGGATCGACATCGGGCAAAAACAGCGCATTGGGCCTGCCGACAATCTCTTCGAGGCGATAGCCGAGGAGATCGAGAAAATTTTGGTTGGCCGTTGCGATCGTGCCGTCGAGATTGAATTCGGCCACCATCTGCGCGCGCGAAATGGCCTGTAATTGCCCGGTATGGTCAGCGGCTTCCGCCAGATGCTGCCGCGCCTGCGCATCGAGAACGGCCTTTTGCTCGGCATTGCTGCGAAACACCTCGACCGTGCGCGCCATCAGGCCCAGTTCGTTGCGGTTCTCCAGATAGGGAATGGCATGGCCGAGATCGCCTTCGGCAATGGCCGCCATGGCTTGCGAAAGCCGCGGGATCGGCTTGGTAATGACGCGGGAAACGAGAAACGCAGCCAGACCCAGCACCAGCACGGCCAGCGCCACGATGCCCGAGAGCACGAGCATGGAGCGATTGAGTACCGCCTCGATCGGCGCACGGGCGACCGCGACCATAAGCGCACCAATCACCGTGCCGTCTTGCCTAGCGATCGGCTGATAACGAAGGAAATAGCCCTCGCCCGCGATCTCGCCGCTTTCGGTCGTTTCCCCATTGGCATGAAGCGCGGCATGAAGCGGCGTGCCGGCAATGATGGGCTGGTCAAGAAGGCGCTCCCCGGCCCCGTCAACAAGGCTGGTCGTGCCGACCAGAAAATCCGGCGACTGCTCGGGGTCAAAGACATAGATGGCGACGTCCTGTCCGGCGACGCCCGCAATGGCGTCGATCATGTCATTGGTCCGGAAGCGCGGCATGCTGCGGCCGGTCAACGTTTCGACATCCCCGGTCGCATCCACGACAACTTCGAGATTGGGCAGATTGACCTGGAAGATCTGCGCGGCAATGCGCGTTGACGAGCGGATGGCATCGTCCGCATCGCTGCTGACGGTCCCGGACAGCGTGACGAAGAGCGCCCCGAGAATGGTGATGCCGGCAAGAAGAATGCCGATGATCGACATGGCCGCAATGACCACGGTCAGTCGGAGATGGCTGAGGATGGAAAGCATATTGGCCCCGCAAGCATCGGCGTCCCAACGCCGCGTCGCGGAAAGATTGCGGCAGAAACGTTAATCGAAGCTTGTCAACGACGTAAAAACACGCAGTGGCAATAGCTTGCCCAAATTCTAGGCAATCCTATGACAATCAAACAAAAAAGGTCGCCCCCTTGCCGGAGGCGACCTTTTTAGAAATCTTTGGGCCATGCCCGAGGCTTAATGAATATGGCCTTCGTTAAGCTGCTGCGCTTCGAGCGCCAGATTAAGAAGGGCGCTGACGAACTGCTGGGCATAGGACTTGTCCTCGGGCGTTTCCGCCCGGGCCAGCTCTTCCTCGGCAGCCCGGATCTGCGCCTGCAGGTCCGAGTGGTCGAATTCGGTGAAGGGCACCGATTCTTCGGCGAGGATGGTCAGGCCCGTCGGCGACACATCGGCAAAGCCGCCGCGCACGAAAAAGACTTCGGAGGCATTGTCCCCGGTCACGGTGATGAAGCCGGGACGCAGCGTCGTCATGAAGGGCGCATGGTCGGCCATGACCGTGAAATAGCCCTCGGTGCCCGGCACGCTAACCGATTGCACGGTCTGCGAAACCAGCAGACGCTCGGGCGACACGATCTCGATCTTGAGGCCTTCAGCCATTTTTTTGGTCCCTTAAGCAGAGAAAACCCGACGCTTCGGGCTTGGACGCTGGGCCCGCCGCAACCGGCGAGCCCAAGTAGCAAAAAGATCAAGCAGCCTGGGCTGCGAGCTTCTGGGCCTTCTTGACGGCATCTTCGATGGTGCCGACCATGTAGAAGGCAGCTTCCGGCAGGTGATCGTATTCACCCTTAACCAGACCCTTGAAGCCCTTGATGGTGTCTTCGAGCTGCACGAACACGCCCGGCGAACCGGTGAACACTTCGGCCACGTCGAAGGGCTGGGACATGAAGCGCTCGATCTTGCGGGCGCGGGCCACGGTCAGCTTGTCTTCTTCGGAAAGCTCGTCCATGCCGAGGATGGCGATGATGTCCTGCAGAGCCTTGTACTTCTGCAGGATCGCCTGAACCTCGCGGGCGACTTCGTAGTGGTCCTGACCGACAACGTTCGCGTCAAGAATACGCGAGTTGGATGCCAGCGGATCAACGGCCGGGTAGATGCCCTTTTCCGAGATGGCGCGGTTGAGAACGGTCACGGCGTCGAAGTGGGCGAACGAGGTCGCCGGCGCCGGGTCGGTGAGATCGTCGGCCGGCACGTACACGGCCTGCACCGAAGTGATCGAACCCTTGTTCGTGGTGGTGATGCGTTCCTGCATCGCGCCCATGTCGGTCGCCAGCGTCGGCTGGTAACCCACGGCGGAGGGGATGCGGCCCAGAAGTGCCGACATTTCAGCACCGGCCTGGGTGAAACGGAAGATGTTGTCCACGAAGAACAGCACGTCCTGGCCTTGGTCGCGGAAGTTTTCCGCAACGGTGAGACCGGTCAGTGCGACGCGAGCGCGGGCACCCGGGGGCTCGTTCATCTGGCCGAACACGAGGGCACACTTGGAACCAGCGGCCGAGCCACCGTTCTCATGCGGGTCCTTGTTCACGCCCGATTCGATCATTTCGTGGTAGAGATCGTTGCCTTCGCGGGTGCGTTCACCAACGCCAGCGAACACCGAGTAACCACCGTGCGCCTTGGCGACGTTGTTGATCAGTTCCTGAATGAGAACGGTCTTGCCCACGCCGGCGCCGCCCATGAGGCCGATCTTGCCGCCGCGCGCATAAGGAGCGATCAGGTCGACGACCTTGATGCCGGTGACGAGAACCTGAGATTCAGGGTTCTGCTCGGCAAAGCTTGGCGCGTCCTGGTGGATTTCGCGCGTCGTTTCGGAAACGATCGGGCCAGCTTCGTCGATCGGCTCGCCGATGACGTTCATGATGCGGCCAAGCGTGACATCGCCCACGGGCACGCGGATAGCGGTGCCGAGATCGGTCACTTCAGCGCCGCGAACCAGACCTTCGGTCGTGTCCATGGCGATGGTGCGCACGGCGTTTTCGCCCAGATGCTGGGCAACTTCCAGCACCAGGCGCTGGCCGTTATTGGTGGTTTCAAGCGCGTTCAGGATGGCGGGCAGGTGATCGTCAAACACCACGTCAACGACGGCGCCAATGACCTGCGAAACGCGACCGGCCTTCTTATCTGCCATTTGTTCGTCCTCGCTGATGGGTTAGAGCGCTTCCGCGCCCGAAATGATTTCGATGAGTTCTTTGGTGATCTGGGCCTGACGCTGGCGATTGTAGCTCAGCTGCAGCTTTCCGATCATTTCGCCGGCATTGCGGGTCGCATTGTCCATGGCGGACATCTGCGCACCGTAGAACGAGGCGCTGTTTTCAAGCATGGCGCGGAAGATCTGCACCGAGATATTGCGCGGCAGCAGGTCTTCGACGATGGCTTCTTCGCTCGGCTCGTATTCGTAGATGACGGCTGAACTGGCAACCTCACCCTGACCTTCGACGCGTTCGATCTTGGCCGGAATGATCTGCTTTGCCGTTGGCTCCTGGCTGATCACCGAGTTGAACTTGGCGTAGAACAGGGTTGCTACGTCGAACTCGCCGGCAGCAAAGAGGGCCTGGACCTTCTGGCTGATTTCGCTCGCCTGCGCAAAGCCGATAGTCTTGACTTCGCGATAGCTGACGGTCTCGATGATCTTGTCAGCGAACTGGCGCTTGAGGATATCGTGACCCTTGCGGCCGACCGTCAGGAACTTGACGGTTTTGCCCGCAGCAATGAGCTTGGTGGCGTGATCGCGCGCCAGACGCGCAATCGAGGAATTGAAGCCACCGGCAAGGCCACGCTCACCGGTCGCGACGACCAGCAGGTGCACCTGATCCCGACCATTGCCACCCAAAAGGACGGGCGCGTCGGACTGGCCATCATAGACGGCAGCCAGGCTCGCCAGCACCGACCCCATGCGCTCGGCATAGGGGCGGGCTGCTTCTGCAGATTCCTGGGCGCGACGGAGCTTTGCCGCCGCGACCATCTGCATGGCCTTGGTGATCTTCTGCGTCGACTTGACCGAGTCGATCCGGTTCTTAAGATCCTTTAGCGACGGCATTGCCTGTCGTCTCCTTCAGGGCTCAGGCCGCGTAGGTCTTCTTGATATCGTCAAGAGCCGATTTCAGCTTGGCGCGCGTATCATCGCTCAGCTGCTTTTCGACGGCGATGGTCTTGAGGAGATCAGCATGCTTGGAACGCAGGTTCGAAAGAACGTGCTTTTCAAAATCCTGAACCTTGTTGACCGGAACGGTATCGAGATAGCCTTGGCCACCGGCAAAGATCACCGCAACCTGTTCTTCCGTCTTGAGCGGCGAGAACTGGGGCTGCTTGAGCAGTTCGGTGAGACGCGCACCACGGTTGAGGAGGCGCTGGGTCGCGGCGTCGAGATCGGAACCGAACTGAGCAAAGGCGGCCATTTCGCGATACTGCGACAGTTCGCCCTTGAGCGAGCCCGCAACCTGCTTCATCGCCTTGACCTGAGCCGAACCGCCCACGCGGGAAACCGACAGACCAACGTTCACCGCCGGACGGATACCCTGGAAGAAGAGGTTGGTTTCAAGGAAGATCTGGCCATCGGTGATCGAGATCACGTTGGTCGGAATATAGGCCGACACGTCGTTTGCCTGGGTTTCGATAACCGGCAGCGCGGTCAGCGAACCAAGACCGTGGTCTTCGTTCATCTTGGCAGCGCGCTCGAGCAGACGGGAGTGCAGGTAGAAAACGTCGCCCGGGTAAGCTTCGCGGCCCGGCGGACGGCGCAGCAGCAGCGACATCTGACGGTAGGCAACGGCCTGCTTGGTCAAATCGTCATAGGCGATAACGGCATGCTTGCCATTGTCACGGAACCACTCGCCGATGGCGCAGCCGGTGAACGGCGCGATGTACTGGAGCGGCGCCGGATCGGACGCGGTTGCAGCGATCACGATCGAATACTGCAGCGCGCCTGACTCTTCGAGCTGACGCACGAACTGGGCAACGGTCGAACGCTTCTGGCCGACCGCGACATAGATGCAGAACAGCTTCTCGGTGTCCGAAGCGTCGGCATCGTGAGCCGGCTTCTGGTTGAGGAAGGTGTCGAGAATGATCGCGGTCTTGCCGGTCTGGCGATCGCCGATGACGAGCTCGCGTTGGCCACGGCCGATCGGGATCAGCGCGTCGATGGCCTTGAGGCCGGTCGACATCGGTTCGTGAACCGACTTGCGCGGCAGAATGCCGGGAGCCTTGACGTCGACGCGGCGACGCTCGGTGTGCACGATCGGGCCCTTGCCATCGATCGGGTTGCCGAGGCCGTCGACCACGCGACCGAGAAGGCCGGGACCAACGGGGGTATCAACGATGGCGCCGGTACGCTTGACGACGTCGCCTTCCTTGATGGAACGGTCATTGCCGAAGATCACGACGCCGACATTGTCGGTTTCGAGGTTCAGCGCCATGCCCTTGATGCCGCCCGGGAACTCGACGAGCTCACCAGCCTGCACCTTGTCGAGGCCGTAGACGCGGGCAATACCGTCACCGACGGAAAGCACCTGACCGACTTCCGAAACCTGGGCTTCCTGGCCGAAATTCTTGATCTGGTCCTTGAGGATCGCAGAAATTTCCGCGGCTTTGATGTCCATTATCCGACCTCTTTCATGGCGATCTTCATCGCAGCGAGTTTTGTCTTGATTGAAGAATCGATCATCTGGCTGCCGACCTTCACCTGAAGGCCGCCGATCAGCGAGGGATCGACAAACTGATTGAGCGTGACGGTCTTGCCCAATTTGGTCTTGAGCGTTTCGCTCAAGGCCGAAGCCTGTTCCGCGCTCAGCGGGGTTGCCGAGGTCACTTCTGCAGTGGTTTCGCCACGAGCAGCCGCTGCCAAGTCGCGAAAGCCGGCAATGATATTGTCGAGCGCGAAGAGGCGGCCATTCCGCGCCACGAGGCGCAGGAAATTGGCAACCAGCGGGTTGACCTTGGCCTTACCGAGAATAGCGTCGAGCGCAGCAGCCTTCACATCGCCCGAAATAACCGGAGAGTGCAGGTAGCGCGAGAAGTCGTCGCTTTCACCAATGAGGCGGGAAATATCGGAAAGGCCGGTTTCGACCGATGCCAGTTGATTCTCGCTCTGGGCGAGATCGAACAGCGCCGACGCATATGGCCGCGCGATCTGGGTAAGCACTGAATTCTGCGCTGCCAATGTCGCTTCACCCTCTTATGTTGCCAGCCTCGGCTCAACGCCGGGACGGCTTGTTCATCACTTGGAACGTGTCCGGAAATGCGGTCCCAGTCGGACTACCCCCCGCAGGACCCCTTCAAGTCGGGCTCGCTCTAACACAAGCCAAGCGGCCCATGCAAGGCTGGGTGGCATGATTCGATTGCGGCGAAAATGTCGCAGGCTCGGCATGGTGATAATGCGGCGTTTCCGGCCGCAAGCTCACATGAAACTCATCGGGTCGATATCGACCTGGATTTTGAGGTCCCCCTTGGGCTTTTCGGCGCTCTGAAGCCAGAAACGCACATAGCCCGAAAGGTCGAAATCCCTCCCCGACTGCGCCAGAAGCCGGACCCGGTGCCGGCCCCGGATCATGGCAACCGGCGCATCGGCGGGACCGAAGAGTTTTACGCCATCCGCCATGGGGGCAGCGGAGAGGAGAAGACGGGCAAACTTGGTGGCATTGTCGTGCTCATTGGCCGAGACGATCAGCGCCGCGAGACGCCCGAAGGGCGGCATGCCGCCGGCTTCGCGGGCCAGTATTTCCTGCGCGTAAAACGCCTCGCGGTCGCCCGAGACCATGGCCTTCATCACCGGATGATCGGGATGATAGGTCTGCAAGAACGCCTTGCCGTGGCGGGAGGCCCGGCCGGCGCGACCTGCAACCTGGGTGAGAATCTGAAAGGTTTTCTCCGCCGCCCGCGGATCGCCATGGGCAAGGCCGAGATCGGCATCGAGCACGCCGACGACCGAAAGCTTTTCGAAGTGATGGCCTTTCGAGACCAGCTGCGTGCCGATGATGAGATCATATTCCCCCCGCTCGACCTCGCCAAATCGCTCGCGCAATTGCGCGTGGCTCCCCATGTCGGTCGAGAGCAGCACGCGGCGCGCATCGGGAAAGCGGGCGGCCGCTTCTTCGGCGACCCGCTCGATGCCCGGCCCCACCGGCACGAGACTATCCACCTGCCCGCATTCGCCGCAGTGTTTGGGCGTGCGCACCTCATGGCCGCAATGATGGCACATGAGCACGCCGCGGAACCGGTGCTCGACCATCCAGGCCGAGCAATCCGGGCATTTATATTGGTGGCCACAGGCATTGCAGAGCGTCAGCGGGGCATAGCCGCGGCGGTTGAGAAACAGCAGCGCCTGCTCGCCCCGATCGAGCGCAGCAAAAATTTCGCGGGCCAGAGACGGCGCGATCCACGAGCCCTTTTCCGGCCCATCGATCCGCATGTCGATGGCGGTAATATCGGGCATGGCCGCTTCGGCAAAACGGCTTTCGAGCCGCACATGTGAATAGCGCCCCTGATTGGCATTATTTCGCGATTCGACCGAGGGCGTGGCCGAGGAGAGGACGACGCGCGCCTGCGAAAACTGCGCACGCACCACCGCCATATCGCGCGCATGATAGGTAAAACCCTCGGACTGTTTATAGGCGCCGTCATGCTCTTCATCGAGCACCAGCAGCCCCAGCGCGCGAAATGGCAAAAAGAGCGCCGAGCGCGCCCCGACGACGGCCCTGACGGTGCCATCGAGCACCCCGCGCCAGACCTTTGAACGCTGCACCGGCGTCATATCCGAATGCCACTCGGCCGGGCGCGTGCCGAACCGGCGGGTAAAGCGGTCGATAAATGTGTTGGTGAGCGCGATTTCCGGCAAGAGAATAAGAGCCTGCCGCCCGGCGCGCAGCGTATCGGCCACCGCCTCGAAAAACACTTCGGTCTTGCCGCCCCCGGTGACGCCATCAAGGAGCGCCACGCCGAACTGATGGGGATCAAGCGCCAGAATATCATCGAGCGCCGCCTGCTGCTCGGGATTGAGTTTTGACGGCGCCGCCTCGGGATCGGGCGGCAGCACCACCGGAGCAGCCGGAATTTCAAGCTTCTCCAAAGCCCCCGCCCGTTCGAGCCCATCGATGACCGAAGAGGAAACGCCGGAGGCTCCAACCAGAGCCGCCTTGGGCCAGGCCATGTCGTCCATCAGCGCATCGAGCACGCGCAGCCGGGCCGGCGTCAGCTTTTCCGGCTCAAGCCCGGTGCGGCGATAGGCGATAACCGGCTTTGGCGCATCGAGCGCTTCGGGCGAACGCAGCACACCGCGCAACACCTGGCCGGGCGCCGCCAGCGTATAGCGCGCCACCCATTCGACGAGCTTGAGCAACTCCTCGGAAAGCAGCGGCACATCAAAAACCTGGGCCACATCACGCAGGCGATTGTGGGCGATATTGTCCTTGGGCACGCCCCAGACGACGCCGAGAGTGAGACGCGGCCCAAGCGGCACGGCGACGATGGAGCCGCGCTCGACCACCATGTGTTCGGGCACGCGATAGCTATAGGGGCCCTCGACGGCCACCCCCACCATTACCGCAACAATGTCCATCCGCGTCTGCATCTCTAGCGTTCGGTTCGCATCGGGCCATGGGAATTGCAAGCGATTCGGTCCGTCCTGCCATACTGACAGAGCCTGTCACTACGTTCACTTAATGTTCCTGGGAGGAAAAGAACAGGAGGATGTCATGATTGGAAGTGAAAATCGGCGTGAGCCCGGCGATCTCGTCGCCATCGCCCGCAATGCCAGCCTTTATGACTGGCTGATCAATGTGGCCCGGCCCCGGCGCTTGCCCCAGCCGGTGCCGTCGCGTCTGCGGGCCGATCTCGGCCTGCCGCCGGAGACCGAAGACGCGCGCTGGCGGTACTAGAATACGCACGCCTTTGCCCCCAAACCGGTACCACTTTCGGGAGGCACGCTTGCGGCTAGAGATCGGTAACCCGCTCGGTGTAGAATCGGGCTCATGACCGACAGCGCCTTTGCCACCGATGCCTTTATCCAATCCCGGATCGCGCACTGGATGCGCGAGCTGGGCTCGATAAAGCGCCTCGCGCCCAATACGCTCGAAGCCTATGGCCGCGATATCAGCCAGTTCATGAGCTTTCTCGCCGGCCATATGGGTGGGCCGATTTCCCTGCAATCGCTGAAAGAGCTGCGCGCCGCCGATATCCGCGCCTTCATGGCGCAGCGGCGCGAGGAAAGCCTTGGTTCGCGCTCGCTGGCGCGGGTGCTTTCGGCGCTGAAGAGCTTTTTTGCCTTTCTCGAGCGCGAAGGCATTTTCGCGACCGAAGCGCTCAATGCCATTCGCACCCCGAAAATTCCGCGCTCCCTGCCCAAGGCGCTGACTGTCCTCGAAGCCAAAAATACCATTACGGTAACCGACGAAATGGAAGACCGGCCATGGGTCGCCGCACGCGATATGGCCGTCATCTCGCTCTGCTATGGCGCGGGCCTGCGTATTTCCGAAGCGCTGGCGCTGACCAAGGGCGATCTCGAAAGCGATGTGCTGCGGGTGACCGGCAAGGGCGGAAAAATCCGCATGGTGCCGCTGATCGCCCCGGTGCGGCAGTGGATCGAAGAATATCTCAAACTGAGCCCGTTCAAACTCTGGGAAGAAGACCCGCTATTTCGCGGCGTGCGTGGCGGCGTTTTGTCCCCCCGATTGATCCAAAAGCGGATGGAACTCGTGCGCTCCGCCCTTCAACTTCCGCCATCGGCAACGCCACACGCACTGCGCCACTCCTTTGCGACGCATCTTCTCGGCAAAGGCGGCGACCTCCGCGCCATTCAGGAACTGCTGGGCCATGCGAGCCTTTCGACCACGCAAATCTACACCGCCGTCGACACCGAACGGCTGATGGAAAGCTATACCAAGGCGCATCCGCGTGGCTAAACGCTGCCGCTGGACGGATTTGCCAAACTCCGGCTTTCCAGCCGTACCCGCCGGTACTATAAAAACGCCATGTCTTCGTGCCCGCAGATTCTCCTTCCGATGATCTCGCTTATCCGTCCCAGCTGGGCCCGGACCGAAGGCTGATATCCAGCATTTGGCAACCCGGCCCGCGCCTCGCGGTGTCCGGCAGGAACCACGGGCGGGCCAGAAAGAGCAACGCCCATGAGTGCCCAAGAAAGTTCCTTGCCCTCGCCGGCGCAAACCCAGCCGAAAATCGACATGCTCGGCTATGGCCTCGCCTTTGCCGGCGCCGCGCTGTTTTCGACCAAGGGCGTTTTCATCAAGCTCGCTTTCGCTCAGGGCGTCAGCGTCGAGGCAACGCTTGCTTTGCGCATGATGATGGCACTGCCGATCTATCTCGTCATTCTCGCCCTGCTCCTGCTGCGCAACGCAAAGCTGCGCGGCATGATGACGCCGGGACGGCTGATGGGCGCCATGAGCGTCGGAGCCTTGGGCTACTATCTTTCGAGCTATCTCGATTTTGCCGGCCTCGCTTTCGTCTCGGCGCAATATGAACGGCTGGTGCTGTTCACCTATCCCTTTTTCGTGCTGCTGTTCGGGGTCTGGTTCTTCGGCGACCGGATGAACTGGAAGCTCGTGCCGGCCATGCTGGTGAGCTATTCGGGCCTGATGGTGATCTTTGCCTGGAACCTGAGCGTCCAGCCCGATGGTCTGGTGATCGGCACGCTGCTGGTCCTTGGTTCGGCGCTGACCTTTGCCTTTTATCAGCACCTCGCCAAACGGCAGATGCTGGTGCTGGGCACCATGCTCTTTACCTGCGTCGGCATGTCGACCGCCGCCATCCTCGCCATCGGCCAGAGTTTTATCGTCGATGGCCCCTCAACCTATGCCGGCTTCGCCCCCAATATCTGGGGCATCGGCCTGATGCTGGGCATCTTTGGCACCGTGCTGCCCTCCTTCCTCCTCAATGGCGGCATTGCGCGGATCGGGGCGCGGGCGACGTCTTCCACAGCTTCCTTCGGACCCATCATCACCATTGTTCTCGCCGTCGCGGTCCTCGGCGAGGCTTTCACCTGGGTGCACGCGCTCGGCACGGCCCTGGTTCTGCTCGGTTCCTGGCTCTTTGCCCGGACAGACAGGCAAAGTCGCTCCCGCTCGACATAAATCGACAGCATTTACGCTTTGGGCTGCCGCAAAGCCGCTGTAATCTCAACGCAGAACGAGGGTGCAAAACCGGAGGGACAACCGATGCGCGCGATTAATCACGTCATGGCGGGAAGCTTGCTTGGGCTCGCCTTGATGGCCGGCATGACCATGCCGAGCCTGGCCCAGAAAAACTCTACCAATACCGCTTCGACAGTGGATTTCGGCGATGATTCGTCCGATTGGGCCAAGGACGGTGAGTGCGACGACCCGCGCTTTACCGGCACGGGCGCCGCTTCCGAACTGGTCGATGCCGACCTGATGAAGGACGCCACCGACTGCAAGGCGGCCTTCGAAGCGGGCACTGTCACCCTTAAGGATAGCGGCACCAGCCCCGCCGACATCGCCATCGCCACCCCGGTCAACGCCATCGACTTCGGCGATGATTCCTCTGAATGGGCCAAGGACGGGGAATGCGATGATCCGCGCTTTGAAGGCACGGGCGTCGCCGACGAACTCGTGGATGCCGACCGCCTGAAGGACGCCACCGACTGCAAGGCCGCCTATGAGGCCGGCACCGTCACCCTCAAGGAGAGTGCTTCGACCCCGGCTGTCGCTGCCACCACCACCGAGATCGACTTCGGCGACGATTCCTCCGAATGGGCCAATGACGGCGAGTGCGATGATCCGCGCTTTACCGGCACCGGCACGGCCGATGAACTGGTCAATGCCGACCGCATGAAGGACGCCACCGATTGCCGCGCCGCCTTCGAGGCCGGCACCGTCACCCTCAAGCATGGCGGCGCAACCCCGGTCGCCGGCATCGACTATGGCAATGATTCCTCGGAATGGGCCAATGATGGCGAATGCGACGACCCCCGCTTTTCGGGCAAGGGCGTTGCCAGCACGACGCTGGCTGAAGACATCAAGCGGGACGCGACCGACTGCCGCGCGGCCGTCGAAGCGGGCCGCGCCACCTATAATGGCGAACAGCAAGCCGCAGCCTTCGACTTCGGCTCCGACTTTTCCCGCTGGGCCAATGACGGCGAATGCGACGATCTGCGCTTCCAGGGCGCCGGCGTCGACAAGAAGCTCTTGTCGGAAGACCTGATGGGCGACGCCACCGATTGCCGCACGCTGCTCGAAGAAGGCAAGATTTCGATCCGCAAGGTCTATACGCCCGAATATGCCGCCGGCGCACCCTATGACGGCTCGGACATCGATTTTGGCGACAATTCCTCGTCCTATGCCAATGACGACGAATGCGACGATCCGCGCTTTGAAGGCCCGGGCGCGGCCACGACCCTCCTCGACAGCGACCGCCTCGCCGACGCCGACGACTGCAAGGCCGCCTACGAAGCCGGCACGATCGCCCTGATCGAAGACTGAGGTTTTGGGTTTTTAAGATTGAACGGCGGGGCCAAGGCTCCGCCGTTTTTTGTTGGGTGCGCTCTCCCCCTCACCGACTCGGCTTCGCCGAGCCACCTCTCCCCGATGGGGAGAGGAATAAGAGGGAGCCACTGGCCCATTCTTCTCCCCATCGGGGAGAAGGTGGCCCGAAGGGCCGGATGAGGGGGGCCTCTCCAAACAAAAAGCCCGCAGCAAATGCCGCGGGCCCAAATTTCAAAAAACCAAAAACCCAAAAACTAAGCCGCCTTGCGCTCGACCATCATCTTCTTGATCTGGGCAATGGCCTTGGCGGGGTTGAGGCCCTTGGGGCAGACTTTTGCGCAGTTCATGATGGTGTGGCAGCGATAGAGCTTGAAGGGGTCTTCAAGATTGTCGAGGCGCTCGGCTGTGGTTTCGTCGCGGCTGTCGATCAGCCAGCGATAGGCCTGCAAAAGCGCAGCGGGCCCGAGGTATTTTTCGCCATTCCACCAATAGGACGGGCACGAGGTCGAGCAGCAGGCGCATAGAATGCACTCATAGAGCCCGTCGAGCTTGGCGCGGTTTTCGACCGACTGCGTCCATTCTTTTTCCGGCGTCGGCGACGTAGTTTTCAGCCACGGCTCGATGGCGCGGTGCTGGGCGTAGAAATTGGTCAGGTCGGGAACGAGGTCCTTCACCACCGGCATATGCGGCAGCGGGTAGATTTTGACCGGGCCCGAGGAGTCGTCCATGCCCTTGGTACAGGCCAGGGTGTTGAGCCCGTTGATATTCATCGAGCACGAGCCGCAAATGCCTTCGCGGCAGGAGCGACGCAGTGTCAGGGTCGGATCGACTTTGTTCTTGATGTAGAGGAGCGCATCGAGAATCATCGGGCCGCAATCGTTGAGATCAACGAAATAGGTATCGATGCGCGGGTTCTCGTTCTTGTCCGGATCGTAGCGATAGATGTGGAACTCGCGAAGGCGCGTCGCGCCCTCCGGCTTAGCCCAGATCTTGCCCTTTTGCGGCTGGTCGGCCTTGCGCAAAGTCAGTTCGGCCATTTTCTCAACTCTTCCTTCGTAAGCGCCGCTCAACCCGGCGCAAATTCATGTGTCGCCGCGAACTCAATAGTTCGGCTTGCAGACCTGGTTCGATTTGGCGACGTAGGTATTGTAGGCGTCATATTCCCCGGCAGCGGGCGAACCGCCCTTCATCGAGGCAATAACGACGCCCATGAAGCGTTCGTCGATCAGCGTAAGCGCCGCATCGGCCTTGCACCCGCAAAGCGCCGCGTCCTGGGCAATGCCCATGCAGACGGCATAGAACTCTTCTTTCTGCGCAGCCGTAGGGGGAGCCGCAAAGGCAGGCACTACGGCAAGACCCAGCATGGCCAGCGGAGCAAGCAGCTTCATCTTAATTCCTTCCGGATCACCAGCTTCAAGCCGGACCAGGTTTCATCCACCGCGCAGACCTTCACATCCACCAGCCCGAGCGGCAGCGCGATCTCGCGAATAGTATCTTCGGTAATATCACTCGCCACCTTGCTGGCCTTTTTCGGCCAGCTGACCCAGATCATGCCATCGCGAGCAATTAGCCCCATCAGCGGCTGCGCCAATTTTTCAAGCACGGCGCGGCTGGCGGTGAAGAGGTGGATGAAATCGTAGCCCCGCTGCGCGTCGCCGAATTTTTCTGCCGTGAACCGGGTGGATTCGGTAAAGGCGCGGGATGTAGCCAGATCGGCAAGCGAGACCGGCAGGTCGATGAAGAGCGCACGAAACCCGTCCTTCAAACCCA
This sequence comes from Devosia sp. Root685, assembly GCF_001427875.1. GTDB lineage: Bacteria > Pseudomonadota > Alphaproteobacteria > Rhizobiales > Devosiaceae > Devosia. Next base: position 220,451 of record NZ_LMHK01000004.1, read on the forward strand.
GCTTTTGCGCCAGGGGTGTGCCCGAATATCCTGCCAAACCGCTCATGGCCTAAACCCCGCCCCGGCTAAGCTTGACCGTCGTCGGCCCGAACATGGTGTTGACGGTCCCCAGATACGCCCCGGCATTGTCGGCGACGAGTTGACCACGCAGCTGCCCCGAGGCATCGGTGAGGACGACGCCATTGCCGGCGACCATCCAGCCGGCGAGGGCCGAAAATTCATTGGAACAGAAGCCACTGGGCGTGGCCTGCAACGCGCCCGATGCGCCGGCGAGCGGTGTAACACTGAAGGACAGCGTGCAATTGCGCGCATAACTGTCCGAAAGCGTCCAATTGCCGATCATGGCATTGGTCATGGCCGGCGAGGCCGGCGCCGTACCCACGGAAAAGCTGCCGCCGGTGACGACGCGCTGGCCGGTATTGGGATCGATCTGGCTATTGGTGGTCGCCATGCCATTGCTGCCAAACGCCGTCTGCTGGCTCTGGCCGAAATTTCCGGGAGCCGCTGGCGCATTGGACGCCATCGAGAACGAACCTGTCGAACAGCCGGAAAGCGCGAGAACAGCGCCGAGAGCGAAAAGCGTACGGATCATTTGGCCACCCCCGGTGCCGGTGGCACCCGCTCGGGCGCCGCGGCCTTTGCGGCAGGCTTGGCCTTGCCGTCGGGCGCCTCCTGCGGCGCCGCGTGGCGAAACCCGTCATAACTGCGCTCTTCGCAGAGGTGGCACATGATTTTAGCGCGCTGCTTTCTTTGCTTCTGCCACCTGAGCAGCCTTGTGGTTCAGCAATGCGTGCGTTTGCGGCACGGGCTTGGGCGACGCTGTCTTGCCCTGGCGCAGCACAAAGGCTGCGGCCAAAGCCTCGATATCGTCGTCCTCGTCAAAACCCTCACACTGCTGGCACATACTTTTTGTCCTCAGTAAACGCGTGCCTTGGGGGCGATCTTCTTGAGATCGATGCCGCCCTCTGCATAGGGGGTCAGCGGATCGGTGATCACCGGGCGATAGCTGAGTTCGACCTTGCCGGTGTCGATATCGACCAGCGCCAGCGTGTGCTTGCGCCATTCGACATCGTCGCGGCTCGGGAAATCTTCGTGGGCATGCGCGCCGCGCGATTCGTGGCGCGCTTCGGCCGAAACCACCGTCGCCATGGCGCAGGCCATGAGGTTTTCGAGTTCGAGGGTTTCAACGAGATCGGAATTCCAGATCAGCGAGCGATCCGTCACCTTCACATCATGAAGCCGCGAATAGATTTCGGTCATGGCGGCAACGCCGCTCTTGAGCGACGCGTCGGTGCGGAACACGGCCGCATCAGCCTGCATGGTGCGCTGCATCTCGTCGCGCAGTTTTGCCGTCGGCTGGGAGCCATTGGCACTGCGCAGCCGGTCGAAGCGCGCGAGGATTTTTGCGTCCTCGGCGGCATTGATGCCCGGAACAGGCGTCGACTTGTCCATGACCTTGCCGGCGCGCAGGGCCGCCGCGCGGCCAAAGACCACGAGGTCGGTCAGCGAGTTCGAACCGAGGCGATTGGCCCCGTGCACCGAGGCGCAGGCGGCTTCGCCCACGGCCATCAGGCCCGGCACGATGCGGTTGGGATCGTCAGCGGTCGGGTGCAGAACTTCGCCGTGATAATTCGCGGGAATGCCGCCCATATTGTAGTGCACCGTCGGCAGCACCGGGATCGGCTCGCGGGTAAGATCGACACCGGCGAAAATCTTGGCCGATTCGGTAATCCCCGGCAGGCGCTCGTGCAGCACCTTTGGATCGAGGTGATCGAGGTGCAGATAGATATGGTCCTTGTTGGGACCAACCCCGCGCCCTTCGCGGATTTCCAGCGTCATGCAGCGCGAAACGACATCGCGCGAGGCGAGGTCCTTGGCGTTGGGTGCATAGCGCTCCATGAAACGCTCGCCCTCCGAATTGGTGAGATAGCCGCCCTCGCCACGCGCGCCCTCGGTGATGAGAACGCCCGCGCCATAAATGCCGGTGGGGTGGAACTGCACGAATTCCATATCCTGCAGCGGCAGCCCGGCGCGCGCCACCATGCCATTGCCGTCGCCGGTGCAGGTATGGGCCGAGGTTGCCGAGAAGTACGAACGGCCATAGCCGCCCGTCGCCAGCACCACCATTTTCGCGCGGAACCGGTGCAGCGTGCCATCGTCGAGCTTCCAGGCGATAACGCCCTGGCACTCGCCGTTTTCACCCATGATCAGGTCGAGCGCAAAATACTCGATGAAGAACTGCGCGTCGTTCTTGATCGACTGGCCATAGAGCGTGTGGAGAATGGCGTGGCCGGTGCGATCGGCAGCGGCGCAGGTGCGCTGCACCGGTGGGCCATCGCCAAACTCGGTCATGTGGCCGCCGAACGGCCGCTGGTAGATTTTTCCATCCTGAGTACGGCTGAACGGCACGCCATAATGCTCAAGCTCATAAATGGCGGCCGGCGCTTCGCGCGCCAGATATTCCATCGCGTCATTGTCGCCCAGCCAGTCCGACCCTTTTACGGTGTCGTACATGTGCCACTGCCAGCTATCCGGGCCCATGTTCTGCAGCGAAGCCGCAATGCCGCCCTGCGCCGCGACAGTATGCGAGCGGGTGGGGAAAACCTTGGTGATGCAGGCAGTATTAAAACCCTGCTCAGCCATGCCGAGAGTTGCGCGGAGACCCGCACCACCGGCGCCGACCACCACCACGTCGAATTCGTGGTCGATCAGTTCGTAATTGGCCATTTTGATCAACCCCAGAAGACGATTTTGAGCACGGCACCCGCCCCGGCAAGGCCGACGATCAGGCAGAAAAGCGTGTTGAGCAGCATGGCGAGATTGTAGACGCGACCATGGAGGTAATCCTCCAGCGTATCGCGCATGCCATTGCGCATGTGGATCGCCGCGATGGCGATAAGAAGGGCCAGCGGAACCCCGACAAAACCGTTGCCGATCACCGAAACCATGTCGGCGCGATCCTGCCCCGCAAGACGCACGACGATGAACAGCAAAAGGCCAAGGAAAACGACGTTGACGAGGCCTGTCACCCGCTGGGTGATGAAATGGCGCGTCGAGGCTTTCGCGTCGCCATAATGGGCCTTGGGATTGGCGATGGTCTCGGGGGTGAGGACAGTTTCACGCATGTTCAAGCCATCCACACAAAGACGGTCCAGATAAGAAGGGTGATGACCACGGACGCCGCGAGCGTCGCCCAGGCCAGAGCCTCGCGCTGGCCCGGCTCCATCATCGCGGCAAAATCCCAGACCCAGTGGCGCAGGCCCCCAAGCATGTGATGCACGAGGCTCCAGGTGAAGCCAAAGAGCACGATCTGGCCGAACCAGCTGCCGTAGACGAGGTTGACGAGATTGAGCGCTTCCTGATCGGCCGCGGCGGCGACCAGCCAGATCGCCAAGAGCGCCATGCCAGCATAATTGGCAATGCCGGTGGCGCGATGGACGATCGACATGGCCATGGTGATGGTCCAGCGATAGATCTGCAGGTGCGGAGATGTGGGGCGGGCTCTGACCGACATGGGACTTTCCGGGGCCTTGTGTGGACGCCGGGGGCAACGTCCAGTTTGGAATAGTTCGAACTTACTAGCGGCCAATTGTTACGAAATCAAAGACGTTTCCAGACGCCACGCCGCATTTGTGGCGAATACCGCACTTTGTTCGCACATCGCCCAAGATGTTCGCGGGACGCGCGGGAAGGGCATGCGGGTGGGGAGTAGGGACACGGCAAGGCTCGGTAGCATTAGCGCTCACCGGCCCTCCCCTCGCCCCTTGAGGGAGAGGGATAGGATTTTCGCGTCCAGCAAAAATCCAGGGTGAGGGGTTTCGAACCGGCCCAAAGGGCAAATTCGCTCCAGTGGAGCGAATTTAGGTGAGAAAGCCATTTGAGCTATGCTCAAATGGCGGGGCCTCCGCAGAGGAGGGAGTGACAGAATCGCTGACCCCTCATCCCAACCGAATTCGCAAACGCGAATTCGGTGACCCTTCGGGCACCTTCTCCCTCAAGGGGAGAAGTAAGCCGGCGTTTGAGGCCGCGTCGGAATCTATCCATTATCCCCCTCCCCAAACTATGCCCTCATGGCACCCCCAACCAACCCCGCACGGGATCGCCCTGTGCGCGCCCAGCCACCGCACGTCATCCTCGGGCTTAACCCGAGGACACTTAACTCGGCCATAGCACGGTAAGTACAGAGCCCTCGGGTCAGGCCCGAGGGGTGATGGCCGCAGAATATCTTGGTGATCGCGGAGACGGACCCAGCCGCCGCTTGGTGACGACGTTGTGAGTGGGTAGCGCAATTACTTGCCCATCGTCATTCCCAGGCTTGTCCCGACAATCCACGCCGCCGCCGTATGGACCAATGGGACAAGCCCGGTGGTGACGATTGACGGAGGAAAGCGGCGAGAGAAAATTGCCGCGGAACCTATGACACCATAAAACCCCTAGAAATCGCTGGTGAGCCCCTTGATCTCCCAGTCGCCATAGCGGCCGGGCTCCAACCCACCGCGACCGCCCTTTTCCTTGGGCGCCATGGCGCTGGCGGCGTCGATTTCAGTGCGGCGCGCTTCGGCTTCGGCAAGCGCGCGTTGCGCGGCAGGGGTGAGCACTTTGAGCTCTGGTGCCGGAAGGTCTTCCGGTTCGGTGCTATCGGTCATGATGGGTTCGCATTACAATATGGTCATGCGCTTGCAGGGAACGCTTCGCCACACAACATAATTGCATTGAGATACCAACCCAAGGGGTTTTGATGTTCAACGCCTTCCGCACCTTTGTTCTTATCGCGGCCATGACCGCCCTGTTCATGGTGGTGGGCTATTTCATCGGCGGCACCGGCGGCATGATGATCGCCCTCCTGTTCGCCGCCGGCACCAATCTCTTTGCCTATTGGAATTCGGACAAAGTCGTCCTCCGCATGCAAAACGCGGTGCCCGTGGCCCAGAGCCAGGCGCCCGAACTCTATGACATGGTCGAGACGCTCTCCCGGCGCGCCGGCATCCCGACGCCAGCCGTCTACGTCATCCAGTCCGACCAGCCCAATGCCTTTGCAACCGGCCGCGACCCCAATAATGCCGCTGTCGCCGTCTCGACGGGCCTCCTCCGCCAGCTCGAAACGCGCGAAGTGGCCGGCGTCGTCGCCCACGAACTGGCCCATATCCGCTCGCGCGATACTTTGACCATGACCATCACGGCGACCTTGGCCGGCGCGGTCTCGGCGCTTGCCCAGTTCGGGCTCTTTTTCGGCGGCGGCAACAATCGCGACAATCCGCTCGGCGGCATCGGCGCCTTGCTGATGGTTTTCCTCGCCCCCGTCGCCGCCATGATGGTGCAGATGGCCGTCAGCCGCACCCGCGAATATGAAGCCGACAAGGATGGTGCGGAAATTTCCGGCGATCCGCTGGCTTTGGCTTCGGCGCTCAACAAGATCGCCACCCTCGCCGGCCGCCAGGTCAATGTCGCGGCCGAGCGCAACCCGGCCATGGCGCATATGTATATCATCAACCCGCTCTCGGGCGCCCGGATGGACAATCTCTTTTCCACCCACCCCGATACCGGCAATCGCATCGCCGCCTTGCAGAGGCTTGCAGGCGAGATGCGCGTGGACGATAAGGGCCGCAGACCCGCGCCCCGTCCGCAAACCGCTTCGAGCGGCCGCGATACCGGCGGCGGCTGGCGGGTGCCGAGTGCAGGCCGTGGCGAAGACGACAGCGGCGTGCGCGGTCCTTGGGGATAGCGGGCATGGCGTGCCGGTGTCCCGATCTGCGATGCGAACAGGGTGACACGTGACGAAAAAACCAGATCCGGCGGGCCTAAAACTTCGTCTCATTGCCGCCCAGAGGCTGCGCGCCGTTCTGGGCGGTGAGCATTTTGCGCCCGTTTCCGCCGCAGAGCTGGCCGATGGCCGCGACCGCTCCCTCGCCAATCGCCTGATCAACACGGCGCTCCGCCGTCATGGCCAGATCGACGCCATGCTCCCCGAATTGCTCGAAAAGGGCATGCCGGCCAAATCAGGTACCTTTGAAGCCGTGCTGCGCCTGTCGCTGGCCCAACTGGTCTTCCTGCCCGATATCGGCGCCCATAGTGCGCTATTCCTCGCGGTAGAAGCCACCAAGCGCGACCCCAAGGCGCGGCATCTCTCGGGCCTGATGAACGCGGTCCTGCGCCGCGCCCAGGCCAATTCCGCCCGCTATGGTCTCCTCGACGATAGCCTGCTCCTCCCCGCTGCCCTCAGCGCAAAATGGGAAACGGCCTATGGCGCGGACGCCGTTGCGCGCTTTGTCGATGGCCTCATCGATGGCGCCCCGCTCGACCTGACGCTTAGGGAAGAGGATGCCGAACTGATCGAGGCCCTCGGTGGCGACAAGCTGATCGCCGATTCCATCCGCGTCGAAACCCGCGATCGTCCGGTCGACGCCCTACCCTTTTATGACGAAGGCCGCTGGTGGGTGCAGGACGTATCCTCCGCTCTGCCCGCCCGTCTCCTTGCCGCGAAATCAGGCGGGACCGTCCTCGACCTCTGCGCCGCCCCTGGCGGCAAGACTGCCCAATTGAGTAAAGCCGGCTACGCCGTTACCGCCCTCGACAGCGACGCCACGCGCCTCGAACGCCTCAAGGCCAATATGGGGCGCCTTGGCTACAAGCCGAACGTTGTTGAGGCCGACGCCACAAATTACATCGCCGCCGAACCATTCGACGGCATTTTGGTCGATGCACCCTGCTCAGCCACCGGCACATTCCGCCGCCACCCCGAAGTTTTGTGGCATCGCAGCGCCGCCGACATCGCGGGTCGCGTAAAACTGCAGCAGGGAATTTTTGCCCGCGCCGTGAAGAACCTCGCGCCCGGCGGCAGCCTCATTTATTGCGTCTGCTCGCTTGAGCCCGATGAGGGAGAAGCCGTGGCCGATTGGGCGGTAAAAACCTTCCAAAACATCGAACTGCATCCCGTCAATGCAAAGGAACTGCCGGGCCTTGAGAGCGCTGTCACACCAGCCGGCCTCGTCCGCACCCTGCCCTCAATGGCCCCGAACGGGGTCGAAGGCGGTATGGATGGTTTCTTTGTGGCGCGGTTTCGTTGCAAGCAGTAGCTTGTCGCCAGCGCAAGCCCTAGCTTGTCGCCGGCGCGCAGGCTAAATCTGTAGGCGACATAGTTTTCCAGCAAGAAATCTATCCCCGGCTGGGCAAATCACGACAAATTCACTAGACGCTTCAATATCGAGCGGCCGGTGCCGCGTCTTAAAAGGTTCTTGTTCAGTGGGTTTTGAGGGCAGCGACCGACCTGCCCGCGTTGGTTTTTCGCGCGGAGGCAAAAGGTGAGCGGGCGTTTCGGTGCGAGCCCCCGGCGCTTCGGATTGCGCCTCGCCGACGCCATCGTGACCTCGCGGTTCACCCGCTGGACCTGGCAGGGCCTGGCCGAGCAGGGTTATAAGGGCGAGCTCCCCGAATTTCGCCCGACCGATCGCGACGCCGTCCGCGAAATGATGTCGGGGCGCTATCTCCTCGCCTCAAAGCTGATCGAAACCGGCGGCACCTCGCCCTTTTCCGTCGATGTCGATTTCCCCGAATGGTGGAACAATCTCCAGAGTTTTTCCTGGCTCCGCCATTTCCGCGATGTGCGCGATCCCGGCGAAAAGCTCTTTGCCCGCACGCTGGTGCTCGATTGGATAGGCCGCGAAGGAAAATTCGATCCTGAAAGCTGGTCCCTGCCGCTGACCGGCCAGCGCGTCCTCAACTGGCTGCGCCACTTGCCGCTGCTCCTCGATGGCGCAACCCCCGATCAGGCCAAAACCATGCAGCGCAGCCTCGGCACACAGGTGCAAAGCCTGCGCGTTCGCGGCAAACTCGCGACCGATCCGGTGGACCGGCTCTTCGCCGCCCTCGGCATTCTCGGCGCCGAACTCTGCGAGCCCGAAGACTCAGCCGATGTCGAAGCGCGCCTGATGCAGCTCGACGCCGCCCTTGGCGAACAGCTCGACGAAGAGGGCCTGCACAAGAGCCGCAACCCCCGCATCCAGCTCAATCTGCTGGTCGAACTGTCAAGCCTGCGCCAGGCCGCCAACCGCCATGGCAGCCCCACCTTCGCCTCGCTCTCCAATCGCATCGACCGTATGCACGAAGCGCTCGACGCCGTCACCCTATCGAGCGGCGAGCCGGCCTATTTCAATGGCTGCGGACAGGTGCCGCACGACGTGCTCGTGGCCGTGCAGGCCAATGGCCCGACCCCGACGCGCCGTTCGCGCATTCTCGGTGGCTATGGCATTTTGCGCAGCGGCCGCGCCGTCGTCGTCGCCGATTCAGGCCTCCGCCCGGAACCGGGCTTTGATGCCGAAGCCCATGCCGGCGCCCTGGCATTCGAATTTTCCCATGGCAGCGAACTGATCCTCGGCTCCTGCGGGCCCGCCCCGTCCGACATGCCGGAAACGCGCGATCTCTTCCGCCAGGCCATCGCCCATTCCTCGCCCACCATCGAGGATGAAGACGCCTTTGTGCCGCCCAAGGGTTTCAGGGCCAGGCCACCAGCCGTGCCCGATATGGAACTGGTGCCGGCCGAGCACCTGCTTGCCGTCTCCTCCATCGGTTACGCCACCCGCTTTGGCGCCGAGATCGAACGTCGCCTGACCCTTCTGGGTGATGGCACGACGCTCGTGGGGCAGGATCGCGTTATTGCCGAAGGCACGCCCAGTGGCCACCTTTCCATTCGCTTCCACCTTGCCCCCGGCATTTCGGTCCATGCCCCGGTCGGCGAAGGCATGCGCCGGCTGACCCTCCCCAATGGCGAGGTCTGGAGCTTTCTCTGGGAAGGCGCCACCCTGCGGCAGGACGACAGTGTCCGCCAATCGGCCTATCTCGGTTTCAACCGCACCATCCAGCTCGTGCTCGAAGCCGAACTCGCCCCAGGCGTCGAAGTCGGCTGGATCCTGACGCGCGAACACGGTTGAGCTTGGACTCTGCCGCCTGTTCGTGCTAGCGGAGCCCCGAAATCTCCTCCAATGCGGGCATAATCTCATGGGCAAGACGGTCACGGTCGGGCGGGCGCTGCTTTCGGTATTCGACAAATCGGGCATGGCGGATTTTGCCCGCGCGCTTTCCGAGGCCGGCGTGGAGCTGGTTTCCACTGGCGGCACCCACAAATTGATCGCTGAAACCGGCCTGCCGGTGCGCGAAATTTCGGACCTGACCGGTTTCCCCGAAATGATGGACGGCCGCGTCAAGACGCTGCATCCCAAAGTGCATGGCGGTCTCCTCGCGGTTCGTGACAATCCCGCGCACAAGGCAAGCATGGACGAACACGAAATCGGACCCATCGATCTCGTCGCCGTCAATCTCTACCCCTTCGAAAAGACCGTCGCTTCCGGCGCGTCCTATAACGAGATCATCGAGAACATCGATATCGGCGGCCCCGCAATGGTGCGCTCGGCAGCCAAGAACCACGCCTATGTCACCGTCGTCGTCGATCCCGCCGACTATCCCGCGATCGTCGAAGCCATCCGCAATGGCGGCATTCCCTATGAACTGCGCCAGAAACTGGCCGCAAAGGCCTATGCCCGCACCGCCGCCTATGACAGCGCCATTTCTGCCTGGTTCGCCAAAGAAATCGACTTTGCCGACGTAAACTATCGCAGCTTTGCCGGCACGCTACGCGAGGTCATGCGCTATGGCGAAAACCCCCATCAATGGGCGGCCTTTTACGGCACCGGCGAGAACCGCCCGGGCGTGGCCACAGCGAGCCAGGTGCAAGGCAAGACCCTCTCCTACAACAATATCAACGACACCGACGCAGCCTTCGAACTGGTCTCCGAATTCGACCCCGCCGAGATCGCTGCCGTCGCCATCATCAAGCACGCCAATCCGTGCGGCGTTGCCATGGCCTCCAATTTGACCGAGGCCTATAAAAAGGCCCTGCGCACCGATCCGGTCTCGGCCTTTGGCGGCATCGTCGCCACCAATCGCGAGATCGACGCTGAAACCGCGACCGAAATCGTCAAGGTTTTCACCGAGGTGATCGTCGCCCCTTCCGCGACGCCCGAAGCCCAGGCCATCATCGCCGCCAAGAAAAACCTGCGCCTGTTGCTGACCGGTGGCCTCGCCGATCCCAAGGCCGAAGGCCTGCAGGTGAAATCCGTGGCCGGTGGTCTGCTCGTGCAAAGCCGCGACAATCGCAATGTCGATGATTGCGAATTGAAGGTCGTCACCAAGCGCGCCCCGACCGAAGCCGAACTGGCTGATTTGAAGCTGGCGGCAAAAGTGGCAAAACACGTCAAGTCCAACGCCATCATCTATGTGAAGGATGGCGCCACCGCCGGCATCGGCGCTGGCCAGATGTCCAGGGTCGACTCCGCTCGCGTTGCCCATCGCAAGTCGATCGACGCCGCGGAAGCCGCCGGCATTGAAGGCGCACTGACGGTGGGTTCGGTCGTCGCTTCCGACGCGTTCTTTCCGTTTGCCGATGGTCTTGAGGCCCTCGTCGCGGCTGGCGCCACCGCCGTCATCCAGCCGGGCGGCTCCATGCGGGACGACGAGGTGATCGCTGCCGCCGACGCTGCCGGCATCGCCATGGTTCTCACCGGCATGCGCCACTTCCGCCACTAGGCGAACACGGTGCCGTGAGCGTCAAAACCCCTCACGGTAAGACCTTCTTGACGGGGTTCTGGCACAACGGTGTCAGCGCCGGTCTCTTGCCAAGGCGCGAGGGATTTTCATGCGGGTGGCCATACCGTCAGATCTCAGTGCCTTGCTGTCCTCCGGGCTGTTGCGCTCGGTGGGTTCGCTTGGCATCAAGGTCGCGACCGCGGGCCTCACCTACATCACCTATGTCGTCCTCTCGCGCACCATGACCGAGAGCGAATATGGCCATTTCGCCTTTGGCCTCGCGCTGGCAACCGTTCTCGCCATTATGGCAGGCATGGGCCAATCGACGGCGGTCCTGCGGCTTTGGCCGCAATTGCGCAGCAAGGGCGAAAACAGCGAGGCGGACGCCGTGGTCGCGGCCGGTTCGGCCATCACCATTGGCGCCAGCCTGATTCTCGCTGGCCTTCTCTGCGTCTTGGCCGTCGCCAGCATTCCCTTCCTGCCGCCCCGCGAAACCATCAACCATTTCATCGGCGCGGCCTTTCTTATCCTCCCCATGGCGCTGGCCGAATATAATTCCTCGGTGCTTCGGGCTCAGGGGTCTTTATGGACGGCGCTTCTTCCACGCGACATCTTTTGGCGCCTGCTCCTGCCGGCGGCCGTCGTCGGGCTCTTTTCAGTTGGAATCGTACTCAGCGGACCCGACGCGCTGACCCTTTCAGCCGCGTTGCTGATCGGCGCCCTGATCATGCAGATGAGCGTCGCGCTGCGGCGCCATTACGCCATCCTGCCACGGATCGCGCCAATGCGTGGCCATTGGCAGCGCTGGGGAAGTCTGAGCAAATGGCTGTTGCTCGGCGCCCTCATCGAAACCTTCACCCTCAATGCCGACGTCATCCTTGTCGGCCTCATGCTCGATCTCGAAAGCTCCGGTCTCTATTTCAACGCCTTCCGGACCGCCGGCCTGATGACGCTCTTCACCTTCGCCATCGAATTGGTGATCGCCCCGATGGTGGCCGAACACTATCATTCCGGCGCGATGCGAAAAGCGCAGGCCATTACCGCTCTTTGCGCCTGGGCCGGCTTTGTCTTTTCTCTCGTGATCTTCGCCCTCTTCCTGTTCTTTGGCGAATTCATCCTTTCTCTCTTTGGTCCGGCCTATGCCGAGGGCACGCTGGTCCTGCTGCTGCTCGCCTTTGGCCTCCTGTTCGATGCTGTCACCGGCCCATCAAAGATCGTCATGATGATGACGGGCCACGAACGCGCCTATGTCGGCATTTTTGGCACCATCATGGGTGCCGGCTTTCTGGTGCAAATTGCCGTGATCCCGATCTGGGGCATAGTAGGCGCTGCAGCGGTCAACATGGGCTCGCGCATTCTGGCGCAAATCGCCATCGCGCTTTGGTGCCGCTATCGCATCGGGCTCGACACGAGCCTTCTCGGCGCGCTCGCCGTGCAGCGCCTGAAAGATGCCCCGGCCAGCTAAACCGTACCCATGAGTACGGTTCTTCTTGACCCAAAACCCTCTCTGGGCTTAGAACCAATCCAAACTTCCATTCTTGCCCCTCGGAACGACACGAAGAATGACCAAGGCCCGCACGCTTTACGACAAGATCTGGGACGACCATCTGGTTCAGAACAATCCGGACGGCACGAGCCTGCTCTATATCGACCGTCACCTCGTCCACGAAGTGACGAGCCCCCAGGCATTCGAAGGCCTGCGCCTCAACGGCCGCAAGGTGCGCCACCCCGAGCGCACGCTGGCCGTGGTCGATCACAACGTGCCCACGACCGATCGTTCCCTGCCGAACCCGGATCCGGAAAGCGCCATCCAGATCGAGACGCTTGCCGAAAATACCCGTGATTTCGGCATCGAATATTATGACCCCTTCGACAAGCGGCAGGGTGTCGTCCACATCGTCGGTCCCGAACAGGGTTTTACCCTGCCGGGCATGACCATCGTTTGCGGCGATTCTCATACGTCTACCCACGGCGCTTTCGGCGCGCTTGCGCACGGCATCGGCACGTCTGAAGTCGAACACGTGCTGGCGACCCAGACGCTGATCCAGCAAAAAGCCAAAAACATGCTGGTGCGTGTCGATGGCCAGTTGCCGCCCGGCGTCACCGCCAAGGACATCATTCTCGCCATCATCGGCGAAATCGGTACCGCCGGTGGCAATGGCCACGTGATCGAGTTTGCCGGCGAAGCCATCCGCGCGCTCTCGATGGAAGGCCGCATGACGGTCTGCAACATGACCATCGAAGGCGGCGCCCGCGCTGGCCTGATCGCCCCCGATGAAACGACCTTCGCCTATGTGAAGGACCGTCCCCGCGCGCCAAAGGGCGAAGCCTTCGATATGGCCGTCGATTATTGGAAGACGCTCTATACCGACGAAGGCGCGCACTACGACAAGATCGTCGTGCTCGACGCCGCAAAGCTGCCGCCCATCGTCTCCTGGGGCTCTTCGCCCGAAGACGTCATCTCGGTTCAGGGCGCTGTGCCCAACCCCGATGACATCACCGACGAGAACAAGCGCGCCTCAAAGTGGCGAGCCCTCGACTATATGGGCCTGAAGCCCGGCACCCCGATCACCGAGATCAAGCTCGATCGCGTCTTTGTCGGCTCGTGCACCAATGGCCGCATCGAGGATTTGCGCGCCGCAGCTGCCGTTATCGGTGGCCGCAAGGTCGCCAGCCACGTCTCGGCCATGATCGTGCCGGGCTCGGGTCTCGTCAAGGAACAGGCCGAGGCCGAAGGCCTCGACGTGATCTTCAAGGATGCCGGCTTTGAATGGCGCGAGCCGGGCTGCTCCATGTGCCTTGCCATGAACCCGGACAAGCTAAAACCCGAAGAACGCTGCGCGTCGACCTCGAACCGCAATTTTGAAGGTCGCCAGGGCTTTAAGGGCCGCACCCACCTCGTTTCCCCCGCCATGGCTGCCGCGGCTGCCATTGCCGGCCACTTCGTCGATATCCGCGAGTGGAAGTAAAAAGCACCGATTGGTCGGGGCTTTATGCCCCGACCCTCGATGATTTCGAGGCCTTGGCCAGCAACGCGCTCGCCAACCTCCCCGAGCCCTTCAAGTCGCTCGCCGCTGACGTCACCTGTTCGGTGGCCGAGTTCGCCGAAGACGACATTCTCGAACACTTCAAGATGGAAAGCCCGTTCGAGCTGATGGGCCTTTTCACCGGCATCGGCCTCACCGAAGACGGCGCCGTGCCCCAGACCGGGCAGATGCCGAACACGGTTTTTCTCTACCGCCGCGCCATTCTCGATTATTGGGCCGAGAACGACGACAACACGCTCGGCGAGGTCGTCACCCACGTGCTGATCCACGAGCTGGGCCACCACTTTGGCTTTTCCGACGACGACATGGAAGAGATCGAAGCCCGCGCCGACGCCGAAGACTGACCATACAAAAATCCCCGCTTTCGCGGGGATTGGCGTTCTCAGCTCTCGACCACGATATTGGGCGGAGAAGGCGGTTCATTGGGCGGCGCATATTTGCTGAGCAGCGGAAGCTGGCTCAACGAGAACAGCACCGTCAGCGGCATCACGCCCCAGACCTTGAAGGAAATCCACACCTCGGTGGAGAAATTGCGCCACAAGATTTCGTTGATGACGGCGAGGACGAAGAAGAAAAGGCCCCAGTTCAGCGTCAGGCGCCACCAGCCTTCCGGCCGCAGCTTATAGACTTCGCCGAAGACATATTTGAGCAGCGACTGTCCGAACAGCAGTCCGCCGAGCAGCACCGAGCCGAACAGCACATTGGTGATGGTCGGTTTGATCTTGATGAATGTGTCGTCCTGCAGCCAGAGAGTGAGACCGCCAAAGACCACCACCACGGCGCCAGTGACCAGCGGCATGATGGCAACCTTTTTCAGGACCAGCCAGGACACCAACAGCGACACCACCATGGCGCCCATGAACCAGGCGGTAGCGACGAAAATATCGGCGCGCGCATTGGCGATGAAAAACACCACCAGCGGCCCCAGTTCCAGGGCCATTTTGGTAATTTGCGGGCGCAGTTCGTCCCAGCTGACGTCTGCTTCGGCTTTGTCGGTCATTGAACGTTCCATGGCGTATCCTGCCAATGTGATGGCATGAGCCACCTGATGCAAGCCGAATAGCCGGTAAGAGTGGTTAGATTTTGTCCGGGACCACTACTCCTCGCCGGCAATCACCCGCGCAAAGTCCCTGGCTTCAAACGGTTCGAGATCGTCGACACCCTCGCCGACGCCGATGAAATGCACCGGCAGCCCGAATTTCTTGGCGATGGCGACCAGAATACCGCCGCGCGCCGTGCCGTCGAGCTTGGTCATGACAAGACCCGTCACCCCGGCGCGCTGGCCGAAGATTTCGACCTGTTTCAGCGCATTCTGACCGGTCGTCGCGTCGAGAGTGAGGAGCGTCGCATGCGGGGCATCGGGCTCCACCTTCTTGATGACGCGAATGACTTTTTCGAGCTCGTTCATCAGCTCGTCGCGGTTCTGCAACCGCCCCGCAGTGTCGATAATAAGGACATCGCGGCCCTCTGCCTTGGCTTGGGTAACCGCATCAAAGGCAAGACCCGATGCGTCGGCGCCGGCGGGTTTGGTGATCACCGGCGCGCCGGTGCGCTGCCCCCAGATCTGCAACTGCTCGATTGCGGCAGCGCGGAATGTATCGCCAGCGGCCAGCATCACGGACTTGCCTTCGGCTGCGAACTTTTGGGCTAGCTTGCCGATAGTGGTGGTCTTGCCCGAGCCATTGACGCCGATCATCAGGATCACGAACGGTTTTTTTGTCGTATCGACGCTCAGCGGCCGGGCCACGGGACCGAGTACCTTTTCGACTTCCGAGGCGAGCACGGACCGCACGTCGCTATCCGAAATCTCGCGATCGAAACGATCGCGGCGCAGGGTTTCGGTGATGGCCATGGCCGTCTCGAGCCCGAGATCGGCCTGGATAAGCACATCTTCGAGTTCATCGAGCGTCGTTGCGTCGAGCTTGCGCTTAGTGAAGACCGAGGTGATCGAGGTCGTGAGATTGTCCGAAGAGCGTTTTAGCCCCGTCGTCAGGCGCGAAAACCAGCTCTGGCGCTGCGCCGGAACAGGGGTGGCGACGGGCGGCGCAACAAACTGGTCTTCCACCGCCTCGATATAGTCCGGTGTCGTCTCCGGCGGCCCGGGAAGGGGCGGCACATCGACGGGCTCGGGCTGCGGCACTGGCTCCGGAACAGGTTCAGGCGTCGGCGCAACGGGTTCGGGCACACCAACCGGGGTTTCCGGCTGCGTCTCGGGCGGGGCCGGTTGTATTGGCGCGGGCTGATCGCCGCCAAAGAGGCGCTGGAAAAAGCCGGGTTTCTTTTCGGTCATTGTCTGCCCTCAACGTCGTGGCACGCCCTCGTGGTTCGAGGCTCGCAAAATGCTCGCACCTCACCATGAGGGCTACTTAAACTCGTTGCCCCAATAGCCCTCATGGAGAGGCAGGAGCGTAGCGACCCTCGAACCACGAGGGCGAGTCACGATCAAGCGGCAATACGCAGCTTTTCACCCACGAGCCCATCGGGCCCGCGACTGGTGATCTCTACCGCAATCAGCTCCCCCGGCTCCACACCGGCAACGCTGACCGGCACGAATTGTTCGGTGCGCCCGAGCCCGCCGCGTTCCATCAGCACATTTTCGATGCGACCAAGGCGCGTGTCGCAGAGCGCCGCAAACTGCTTCTCGCCCTCGACGCGCAAGAGGCTTGCGCGCGCTCGTGCAACGCCCTTGCTCACCTGTGGCATGCGCGCGGCGGGTGTGCCGGGACGAGGCGAATAAGGGAAGGCGTGAATATAAGTAATCCCCGCTTCGCCAATAAAGCGCAGCGTGTTTTCGAACATGGCATCGGTTTCGGTCGGAAAACCGGCAATGATATCGGCGCCAAAAACCATATTTGGCCTGATGCTGCGCAGCTTTTCGATCACGCCCAGCGCATCGTCGCGCAGATGTCGGCGTTTCATGCGCTTGAGGATGAGATCGTCGCCCGATTGCAGCGACAGATGCAGATGCGGCATCAGCCGCGGATCGGAGACGGCATCATAAAGCGCCGCGTCAGCCTCGATCGAGTCGATCGAAGAAATGCGCAGGCGCGGCAGATCCGGCACGTGTTTCAGGATCGTCTGGGTAAGAAGGCCCAGCGTCGGAGCGCCGGGCAGGTCGGGACCATAGGAGGTGATATCCACCCCGGTGAGAACAACCTCGCGATAGCCATTGGCCACGAGCTTCTTGATCTGCTCGACCACGAGGCCCATCGGCACCGAGCGCGACGGCCCCCGGCCAAACGGAATGATGCAAAAAGTGCAGCGATGGTCGCAGCCATTTTGCACCTGCACGAAGGCCCGCGTATGGGCGTCCATGCCTTCGATCAGATGCCCCGCGGTTTCCCGCACGCTCATGATATCGTTGACCTGCACCTTGTCATTGAGCGGCACGCCAAAGGTCATCGGAAGATAACTTTCGGCCTTCAGCTTGTCGGCATTGCCAATGACGAGATCGACTTCTTCCATATCGCCAAAGCTGCGCGCTTCCGTCTGCGCGGCGCAGCCGGTGACGATGATGCGGCTTTGCGGATTGTCGCGCCGGGCCTTGCGCACGGCTTTTCGCGCTTGGGTGACAGCTTCTTGCGTCACCGCGCAGGTATTGATGATGATGGCATCCTCGAGCCCGGCCTTTTCGGCCTCGGCCTTCATTACTTCGCCTTCATAGGCGTTGAGACGGCAGCCGAAAGTGAGGGTACGAACCGCCATCAGGCCGCCTCGCTGCGCGTCCAGGCGCCACTTGCCGGGTCAAACTCGCCGCGCCATTCAAATTCAGCCGGGCCGGTCAGGGTGACATGATCATCCGGCAGCCATTCGACCACGAGATCACCACCGGGGACAGTAATGGTCGCCTTGCGCGCCGAGCGGCGGGTGCGGGCGGCATTGACGAGCGCCGCACAGGCCGCAGTGCCACAGGCCTTGGTGAGGCCGGCACCACGTTCCCAGGTCCGCAAGATGATGTGATCCGGCGCCATAACATTGGCGATGGAAATATTGGCGCGCTCGGGAAACAAGGGATGGTTCTCGAGCAGCGGCCCAAAGCGATCGAGCGCATAGGACCACACATCGTCCTTCACCCAGAATGTCGCATGCGGATTGCCCATCGAGGCAACCGATGGCGAATGCAGCACCGGCGCGTCGATGGGCCCGATCTGCAATTCCACGGCGCGCGTATCGGCAAATTCCTCATTGAGCGGAATTTCGTACCAGGCGAACTTCGGCGTCCCCATATCGACGGTGATCAAGCCGTCTTCGGCCTCTTCGCCAAACAAAATCCCGGCGACGGTTTCAAAGGTAAACCGCTGGCGGCCCTGCTCGACGCTGAGCGCCTGCACCACGCAACGCATGCCATTGCCGCAGGCCTGGGCGCGCGAACCGTCGGAATTGATGATTTCGATATAGTTGACCGTCCCCGGCGTGCGGGAATCATGGATAGCCATGATCTGGTCGAACTTGGTTTCGGCCCGCGCATTGATGGCAATCGCCGCCTCAGGCGTGACGCGATCAGTGCGGCCGCGCATGTCGGCCACGATGATCTGGTTGCCCAGCCCGTTCATCTTGAGAAAGGGTGCGTTGCTCAAAGCCATTCGCCTGTTCCAAAGTCTGTGCCCTATATGGCGGATCGGCCGGCAAATTGCCAGTGGCGGGGCTCTCAGGGTCCCTCTTCCTTGACTCCCACCTAAAATCTGCTTAAACGCGACCCGTTCATCAGGCTTTTGCTCCTGACCAGCCGACCGGGACCCCAATAGGGTGTCACGATCCCGGAGGCCAACATCCGCCAGCGCGTTGCGCCCGCGGGTGGGTTTTGCGTTTGGCCTTTTGGTACTTATCTCTCCGGGGATCGTCTCCGCGAGCGAAAAGGAAATAGTATGTTCGAGAGCCTCTCAGACCGGCTTGGCAAAATTTTCGATGGTCTTCGTGGACGCGGCGCGCTGAACGCAGCCGATGTCGATGCGGCCATGCGCGAAATCCGCCGGGCACTGATCGAGGCCGACGTTTCGCTCGAAGTCGTCCGCGCCTTTGTCGAACAGGTCCGCGAGCGTGCCGTCGGCGCCGAAGTGACCCGTTCGATCACGCCGGGCCAGCAGGTCGTCAAGATCGTCAATGACGAGCTTGTTTCGGTCCTGGGCTCCGATGCCGTCACCATCGATCTCAATGCACCTTCGCCCGTCACCCTCCTCATGGTCGGCCTCCAGGGTTCTGGTAAGACGACGACCACGGCAAAGATCGCCAAGCGCCTCAAGGACAAACAGAAGAAGAAGGTTCTTCTCGCATCCCTCGATACCCGCCGCCCCGCTGCCATGGAGCAGTTGCGCGTTCTCGGCGAACAGGTCGGCGTTGATACATTGCCGATCGTTGCAACCGAAACGCCGGTCGAGATCGCCCGCCGCGCCGAGCGCGAAGGCCGTCTCGGTGGCTATGACGTTCTTATTCTCGATACCGCCGGCCGCACCCATATCGATGAAGAGCTGATGGTCGAAACGGTCTCCATCAAGGAGATCGCCACACCCCACGAAATTCTGCTCGTCGTCGATGCGCTGACCGGCCAGGACGCGATCAACGTCGCGCGTTCGTTCGACGCCCGCCTTGATATCACCGGCATCGTGATGACCCGCGTCGATGGCGATGGCCGCGGTGGCGCGGCGCTCTCGATGCGCGCGGCCACCGGCAAGCCGATCAAACTGATCGGCGTCGGCGAAAAGATGGATGCGCTCGAGGACTTCCATCCCTCGCGCATTGCCGACCGCATTCTGGGCATGGGCGACATCGTTTCGCTGGTCGAAAAGGCCGCCGAGCACGTCACCGCCGAAGACGCCCAGAAAATGGCGGCCAAGCTCAAGAAGGGCTCCTTCGACCTCGACGACCTGCGCGCTCAGCTCCAGCAGATGAAGAAGATGGGCGGCATGGGTGGCCTGATGGGCATGTTGCCCGGCGCAGGCCAGATGAAAAAAGCCATGGCCGGCGCCAATATCGACGAGAAGGTTTTTGACCGCCAGATCGCCATCATCAATTCGATGACGAAAAAAGAGCGGGCCAATCCTGACCTGCTCAATGCCTCGCGCCGCAAGCGCATCGCGACCGGTGCCGGCGTCGAAGTCTCGGAAATCAACAAGCTGTCCAAGCAGCACCGCCAGATGGCGGACATGATGAAGAAGGTGTCTAAGGGCGGCATGGGATCGCTGGCCGGCATGTTCGGCGGCAAGATGGGCGGCATGCTTGGTGGCATGCCCGATCTTTCCAAGATGGACCCAAAACAGCTCGAGCAGATGGCCCGCCAGGCCGGCATCAATCCCGATCAGCTCAAGGGCCTGCCCTCGGCTGACCTGCCGATGACGGACAAGCTGCCCACCGACGTTAACAAGCTTCTCAAATCCGCTGGCGGTCCGGGTCTTCCCGGCCTTGGCGGCGCTCCCCGTTTCCCTGGCCTTCCGGGCCTGGGCAAAAAGAAATAACCCGCAATTTTAACGACAGCCTAGGAACTCAAAAATGGCACTGAAAATCCGTCTCGCCCGTGGTGGCACCAAGAAGCGTCCTTTCTACCAGATCGTCGTTGCCGACGCCCGCTCGCCGCGCGATGGCCGCTTCATCGAAAAGCTGGGGACCTTCAACCCGCTGCTCGACAAGACGGCTGAAAACCGCGTCGTCCTCAACACCGAGCGCGCCCAGCATTGGCTGTCGCACGGCGCACAGCCGACCGACCGCGTGCTGCGTTTCCTCGACGCCGCCGGCCTTGTGAAGCGCGAAGCCCGCAACAACCCCAACAAGGGCGTCCCCGGCGAAAAGGCCAAGGAACGCGCTGAAGAAAAGGCCGCCAAGGCCGCAGCATCGGCCGAAGGCGCCGCAGAATAATTTTTGGGATCTTTGGTCCAGCGAATGCGAAAGCCCCGGTGGAGACACCGGGGCTTTTTTATCCTGTCAGGTTCTGGCAGCACGGGCGCCTATCGCTTGGGCTCTTCAACTCCCAAGGAAAGTGCCATGAGATTTGCTTCCGTCCGGGTCGTCACCAATGACGTCGAAACCCTGAAGGCGTTCTATTCAAAGCTGACCGGTATTGCGCCGACCGACCTGGCTCCCGGCTTTTCCGAGATTCGGCTGGAAGGCTGTACGCTGGCAATTTCGAGCACGCAGATCATCGACAAGGTCAATGGCGGCGCAATCGTACCCGGCTCGAACCGTTCTTCAATGATCGAGCTTGAAGTTGACGACGTTGAGGCGGTCAAGGTTCGGATGGAAGCGGCCGAACTTGGCGCAATCATACAGCAGCCGACGACGATGCCGTGGGGCAACGTCTCGATGCTGCTGCGCGATCCCGATGGGGCCGTGGTGAATATCTTCTCCCGGCCCAAGCGCTGATTGGTTACGCCTTGAGCTTCGCCAAAATCGCCGCGCCCATTTCTTCAGTGCCAACCGTCTTGCGGTTGTCCTGAGCAATGTCGGCGCAGCGCAGGCCATCGGCGAGCACCGCGGCGATCGCGCCCTCGACCTTGTCGGCCAATTCGATCATGCCAAACGAGTAACGCAACGCCATGGCGTGCGAGGCAATCATGGCGATGGGGTTGGCAATGCCTTTACCGGCAATGTCGGGGGCCGAGCCATGGACGGGCTCATACATGGCCTTGCGCTTGCCGGTAACGGCATCTGGGGCGCCGAGCGCAGCCGATGGCAGCATGCCGAGCGAGCCGGTCAACATGGCGGCCACATCAGACAGGATATCGCCAAAAAGGTTGTCGGTGACGATCACGTCGAACTGTTTTGGATTGCGCACCAGCTGCATGGCGCAGTTGTCCGCCAGGATATGGTTGAAGGCGACGTCGGCATAATCTTTGGCGACAGTGCGGACCACTTCGTCCCAGAGCACGCCGGATTTCATGACGTTCTTCTTGTCGGCCGAGTGAATCTTGTTTCCGCGCGTACGCGCAAGATCGAAGGCGACGCGGGCAATGCGGTCGATTTCATAGGTCTCATAAACCTGAGTATCGACGCCGCGCTTCTGACCATTGCCAAGATCGGTGATTTCCTTGGGCTCGCCGAAATAGACGCCGCCGGTCAGTTCACGCACGATCAGGATATCGAGGCCCTCGACCAGTTCGCGCTTGAGTGCGGACGCATCGGCGAGGGCAGGATAGCAGATGGCGGGACGTAGGTTCGCGAAAAGCCCGAGATCCTTGCGGAGGCGCAGAAGCGCCGCTTCCGGGCGCTTGTCATAGGGAACATTGTCCCACTTGGGACCGCCCACGGCGCCGAAGATCACCGCATCGGCCTTGAGCGCTTTGGCCATGTCGTCTTCGGAAATGGCTTCGCCATGCGCGTCATAGGCACAGCCACCGGCAAGACCGGTATCGGTCGAGAAGTCCGTCAGGCCCTCGGCATTGGACCAGGCGATGATCTTTTCGACCTCGACCATGATCTCGGTGCCGATGCCGTCGCCGGGCAGAAGAAAGAGGGAATGGGTGGCCATGTGGGGAAAACTCCTCGCCGTACTGGTGGGTACACCTTGGTCCGGCACATAGCTTTATTTTGGCTTTTGGTGCAAGGCCGCCCCAAACAAAAACAGCGCTTCCGGGCGGAAGCGCTGCCAAATGATAACAGTGTGCTAGCTTAAGCGTGACTTGTTGCAGCGCCGATGCGGGCGGTCACTTCGATCTCGATCTTCATGCCCTCTTCGATCATCGCGACGATCAGCATGGAAGCGGCCGGGCGGATATCCTTGAACACCGGGCCGACGGCAGCAACGACCTCGTCGACATAAGAACGATCGCCCAGATAATAAACGACGCGAACCGTGTCCTCGATGGACGAGCCAGCTTCCTTGAGCGCTTTGTCGATAGTGGCCAGCGCGTTCTTGGCCTGATCGCCCACGCTCTCGGGCATTTTCATGACCGAATAATCATAGCCCGTCGTGCCCGAGACATAGACCGTGTCCTCGTGGCGCACGGCGCGGGAATAGCCAAAGGTCGCTTCAAAGGGCGAACCGGTAGAGACGCGTTGAACCATTTTTATTCCTTAGAGTGTTTTCAGGAAAGCGGGTGCCACTTTTCCGGTTCGAAAACACGGCCAAACCAGGATCTAGAGCCAGGGGCGCTCATTGGCCATCTTGCCCTCGAAGGACGAAATGGCCGGATCGGATTTCAGCGTGCCGGCGATATCGTCGAGGCCTTCTAGCAGGATGTGCTTGCGGGCCGGGTCGATATCGAAATGCAGTGTGCCGCCGTCGGGACCCTTGATGGTCTGGGCTTCGAGATCGACGGTCAGCGTAGCGTTCGAGCCGCGATCGGCGTCATCGAGCAGGAGTTTCAGCTGTTCGGCCGAAACGACGAGCGGCAGGATGCCGTTCTTGAAGCAATTATTGTAGAAAATATCGGCAAAGCTGGTCGAGATCACGCAGCGAATGCCGAAATCGGCCAGCGCCCAGGGGGCGTGTTCGCGCGATGAACCGCAACCAAAATTATCGCCGGCGATGACGATCTTGGCCTGGCGGTAGGCCGGCTTATTGAGGACGAATTCGGGATTTTCCGAGCCGTCTTCATTGTAGCGCATTTCCGAAAACAGCGCGCTGCCGAGGCCGGTCCGCTTGATAGTCTTCAGATATTGCTTGGGGATGATCATGTCGGTGTCGATATTGATGATCGGCAACGGCGCCGCGACACCCGTCAATGTGGTGAATTTTTCCATCGGAAAACCTCGCTTTGCCACGGGTCTTGGGCCAAACCGGGGTCCGGGTCAAGTCGGCTCATGGCGAAAGCGTTCGGCGCTTGACCTTGGGGGCTTCGTTTGTCTACTCCTGACGCCCTGAACGGTCTTACCTTCAACTTGCGCTCGGGGGGCGGGTGATGCAGGGACCAGTGCCTCCAGTGCCTGAACTTGGCCAGACGACATCCTATCAGCCGACCTCGCGCCAGCTTTTGCGGGCCCTCGAAACCATAACTGGCGTCGGCTTTTTCACGCTGTCTTTCGCGGACGGCAAGGTGCGGCCATCCGATGGGATGCATGTGCTGGCGGGAACGCTTGAGCAAGTCGGCCAGCCGATCGGCATCGAATTCATCGAGGCGCGCACCCATCCCGACGATCGCGCCAGCCTCGTCGAGAGTTTTCACATGCTGATGCGCGATACCCTGCCGACCCAGCGTGACCTGCGTATCCTGCGCGAGGACGGCACGGTGCGGCGTCTCGAAATGCGCTTCGAGCGCATGGTGGACGATAATCGGCGCCCGGTGGGTTGGATCATCTGCGTTCTTGATCGCAGCGAAGAAGAAAGCCTCAGGAAGAATCTCGAATTGATGCACCGGCGGCTGCGTGCGGTGCTGGATCAGCTCGACGTCGATATCGCCTGGTTCAGCTCTCTCGACGGCATCCGGATCGAGCGGGTCAAACAGTCCGCAAGCCTTGGCACGCCCGCGACACCGCTCTTCACGATCGAAAGCTGGTTCGACGCCGTTCATCCCGATGATCGGGCCCAGGTGCTGGAAAACCTGGAACGCGGCGAAGCCAATGTCACCGAGGTGCGCGTGCGGTTGGCGACCGGCCAATATATGCCACTGCGCTCGGTGCGCCAGCCGGTGCGCGACGAACGAGGCGAACCGGTCGAATGGCTGGGCCTGACAACGGTGGTGCAACCCGGTCGTGGCGGGCTCGAAGCCGACGACGCCGCCAGCGAGGAATTGCTCAACGGCCCGCTGCTGCGCGCCGCGCGCAATCTGTTGGGCTGGACCATTCCCGTGCTTGCCGATCAATCAGGCGTTTCCGCTTCGACCATCATGCGGATCGAGGAGGCGACGGCCGCGGTGATCGAAGTCGCCCGACGGCGCACTGCTGAACGGCTGACCCGGGCCCTCACCCAGGGTGGCGTGATCTTTCACCGCACGCTGACGGGAAAACTCGCCATTTCGCTCTAGGGATTTGATTCGAGGTTTTCCATGCGGCCGGCGGCGCGGGCAAAGCCTTCGGCAATGGCAATGCGCATCGCCTCGCGCGCGCGCTGCGAACTCTTGTCGAGGATGGCCTGGGCGATGGCGCGATGTACGGCAACGGTCTGCTCGAGGGCCTCGGGCTCGTTGACCGGCGAAGAGATGGTGAAGGCCGCCGTCAGCGCCATTTCCACCAGCGCACTGATGGAGGCCATGAAGGGATTGCCGGAAGCATCGGCGACCGCCTTGTGGAATTCGAGATCATGCCGGGCAAACTCTTCCGGCGTGCGCGCCGCTGCCATGCGGTCCACCGCCGCCAGGAGCAGCCCCGCCTGATCGTCCGTGCGCCGCTCGGCGGCAAGTGCGGCCGCTTCGATTTCGATGCCGATCCGCACTTCCGCGAGGCTCTGCAGGAAGCTAACCTCCGGCCCCAGCTCGAAATGCCAGGCCAAGACGTCGGCATCGAAGAGATTCCAGCGATTGCGCGGCAGAACGCGGGTGCCGATGCGGGCCCGCGCTTCGATCAACCCCTTGGCCGCCAACGTTTTCAATGCCTCTCGCAGCACCGTGCGCGACACGCGGAACCGATCGAGCAGTTCGGTATCGGGCGGCAGTATGGAGCCCTGAGCGTATTGGCCCGAGACGATGGCAAAGCCGAGATCCCAGAGCACGTCGGAATGGAGATTATGCGCCAGATTGCGACCTGACAGGGCGGCGATGAGGTCGCCGGAATGGCGCACTCGTCCGCCTGATCGATCCATGCTGGTTGGCTCCTTGCCCAATAGTCCGGGCGACCTAAGCACAGGTGAATAAGTATGACAATATTGGTGACCGGCCAAGGCTGGACAGAGCGGCCAACGCTCGCCATGTTGCGCCCAGCAATTTTCTTGAATTCGCCGCAGGATTTTACCATGACCGACCAAGCCCAGCTCGATGCCGTTCTCGCCCATGTGGATGCAGGCCTCGACCAAAGCCTTGATCGGCTGTTTCATCTCCTGCGTATCAAATCGATCTCGACTGACCCCGCTTTCGCCGCCGAATGCCAGAAGGCGGCCGATTGGCTGTCGGCGGAATTGAATGGCCTCGGCTTTGCCGCCAGCGCCCGCCCAACGCCGGGCCATCCGGTCGTCGTTGGCCACGGTCCCGATCAGGCTGGCCCCCATGTGCTGTTTTACGCGCACTATGACGTACAACCGGTCGATCCGCTGAACCTGTGGAATTCCGATCCCTTCGATCCGCAGATCAAGGAAGACGCTTCTGGCCGCAAGATCATCGTTGCGCGCGGCGCTTCGGACGACAAAGGCCAGATGCTGACCTTCATCGAAGCCTGTCGCGCCTATAAGGCGGTAACTGGCGGCCTGCCGGTGCGCGTGTCGCTGATGCTCGAAGGCGAGGAAGAATCCGGCGGCAAGAACCTGCCGCCCTTCATGCGCGACAATGCCGAAGAACTGAAAGCCGACATTGCGCTGGTCTGCGACACCGACATGTGGGACCGCCAGACACCCTCGATCACCACCATGTTGCGCGGCCTCGTTGCCGACGAAATCGTCGTCACCGCCGCCGACAAGGACCTGCATTCGGGCATGTTCGGCAATGCCGCGCGCAATCCCAACCAGGTGGTTGCCGAAATCATCGCCAGCCTCCGCGCCCCCGATGGCTCGGTGACGCTGCCCGGCTTTTATGACGACGTGGCGGAAATCTCCCCTGCGCTCAAGGCGCAGTGGCAGGGTCTGGGCTTTGATGAAAAGGCCTTCCTCGGCAGTGTCGATCTGTCGGTGCCAGCCGGCGAGCAGAGCCGTTCTGTCCTCGAAATGCTCTGGTCGCGCCCGACCTGCGAAATCAACGGCATGAGCGGCGGCTATACCGGCGACGGTTTTAAAACCGTCATTCCGGCCAAGGCGTCAGCAAAGATCTCGTTCCGCCTGGTCTCGGGCATGGACCCCAAAAAGATCCGCGCCGCCTTCCGCGCCCATGTCGAAAAAATGATCCCCGCCGACTGTTCGGTCGAATTCATCCCGCATGGCGGCTCGCCGGCCATCACGGTCCCGGCCGACGGCGAATTCTTGCACAAGGCCCTCTCAGGCCTCTCGGCCGAATGGGGCAAGCAGGCCGTCATTACCGGCTCGGGCGGCTCGATTCCGGTGGCTGGCGACTTCAAGACCATCCTCGGCCTCGACACGCTTCTCATCGGCTTTGCCCACGTGGACGACCAAATCCACAGCCCCAACGAGAAATACGACCTCGACAGTTTTCACCGCGGCATCCGCTCCTGGGTGCATGTACTGGCGGCTCTGGCGAAATAGCGTCGCCGCTCCAGTAGCCCTCACCCCTGAGGGCTACTGGCTCAGGACAAGACCAGCGCCAAAATCGCCAGCACCGCCGGCACGGTCTGAACTAACAAGATCTTCCGGCTGGCCGTCGCGGCACCATAAATCCCCGCCACGGCGACACAGGCGAGGAAGAACAGTTTTATCTGCCAGGCGAGTGCCGGATCGGGATGCACCAGGCCCCAGATCAGGCCCGCGGCGAGAAAGCCGTTATAGAGCCCCTGATTGCCGGCCAGCGTCTTGGTCTGCTCGGCAAATTCCGGCGTCAGCCCAAAAGCCTTCCGGCCGCGCGGACTGGTCCACCAGACCATTTCCAGCAGCACGATATAGATATGAATGAGGGCAACGAGCCCAGTCAGAATATTGGCAACGAGGAGCATGCTCGGCCCATCCCTTCAATGTCAGTTCAGCCGTTGAGCTTGGCCAGCAGCTTTTCCATCCGGTCGCGCTTCGACTTCTGCATCATACCGTCGAGCCGGCCGCGGACAATGGCAAGAAAACCCGGCTTCTGTTCGGGCGTAAGCACGCTGGCGGTTTCTTCGGCATAGGTCGGGAACTGGTTTGGCGCCGCATCCTTGAGCCGCTCGACCAGGATCGGCACGGCCTTTTCCGCATAGCCAGAGCGCGCAAGCTTGACGAGCAGCGAAGTGCAGCGGTCCTTGGCGATGACCGAGCCGCGGTCCGCCGCCTCGATCACCTTGGGCAATTCGGCCGCGATTTCATCGGCGCGAATTTCGGCCACAGCGTCGAGCGCCGTCATGGCGCCCCAAACCTGCCGATTGGTGCCGCTCCCTAGCGCATCGATAAAAGCAGGGCAATAAAGCCCGATCAGATCAGGGCTGCGCGCCCCGATCTCGTAAAGCACCTTCATCGCGTCATTACGCTGCCGCGCCGTGCCCGAACGCACCAGCTCGACCAGTTCGGCAATTTGCTGTTTGTCGCCGGAGGCAGTCAGTTCCTCGGCCAAAGCCACATTGGGCTCCTCGTCGCGCCGATCCAGCGCTCCGGCCAGCCGGTCGGCGACACTCACGCGTCCACCGCCACGTCGAGCGCCAGTTCGACCATGTCCTTGAGCGAGGTCTGGCGGGCATCGGCGTCGATTTCCTCATGGGTGATGAGGCAATCGGTCATGGTGCAGATGGTCAGCGCCCTGACGCCAAAGCGCGCCGCCAAAGTGTAGAGCGCCGCCGCTTCCATCTCGACGCCGATGACGCCATGGTCGGGCAGCTTGTCGTAACCGGCAAAGCCGTCGGCATGATAGAAAATGTCCGAGGACAGCATATTGCCGGCGTGGAATTTCAGGCCCTTGGCGTCGGCCTTGTCGGCCGCCGAGCGCAAAAGACCGAAATCGGCGATCGGCGCGAAATTGAAGGCCCCGAAGCGGCCCTTGACGATGGCGCTGTCGGTCGAGGCGCCTTGCGCCAGGATAACGTCACGTACCTTCACCTTGGCATTAAGTCCGCCACAGGTGCCGACGCGGATCAGCGTCTTGGCGCCATAAGTGTTGATCAACTCGTGCACATAGATCGAAAGCGAAGGCTGGCCCATGCCCGAAGCCTGCACGGAAATCAGCTTGCCCTTCCAGGTACCGGTATAGCCGAGGCAATTGCGCACCGAATTGACCAGTTTTGGATTGTCGAAAAACGTTTCGGCAATCCATTTGGCGCGCAGCGGGTCGCCCGGCAGCAGCACGGCCTCGGCATAGTCGCCTTCTTTTGCGTGATTATGCGGGGTCATGCCGGTCTCCTCTTTGCTCCGATAGAGCGAGCATTGCCACCCGCCGCCCGCCTTGACAATCCTTGCGCCACGGAACGGCCTTCCCCGCCCGCGCATTCTCTCCTGAAAGGAAAACAAGGAGGCTTCTCATGTCCGATAGAATCGAAGCCAAGGTCACGCATCGTTTTCGCGCCAGCCCCGAGCGGGTTTTTGACGCCTTCGTCGATCCCCAACTCGCCCGCCGCTGGCAGGCAGCCTGGCTGAAACGCTCCGGCCAGGCAGGCCGGCTGACCCGTTCGGAAATCGATCCCCGCGTCGGTGGCAGGTTCATCCTGGCCGATGAGCGCGAGGACGGCGAGGCGCGCCACTGGGGCACCTTTCTCGCGCTTGATCGCCCCACAAAGATTTCCTTTTCCTGGATCGTCGACGAGAGCGAAGAGGACGATCCCGGCCTCGTCAGCATGATCATCGAGCCCGAACCCAATGGGCCGGGCAGCGTCGTCACGCTCTACAACACCATGGACGCACAGTGGGAAGACTGGTTGGCCCAGACCGAAAAGGGCTGGATCGCCCTCCTTGGCGGCATAGAAGATGTCATAGAACGGCGCGATATTCCCCCGATGCTAAACGCTTGACGGCGCGGGGCATCAGCCCCATCTAGTCACCAGCAATTTTGCGCGGGAGCCAGGAACATGGTCGCGAAGATCTTTATCGACGGGGAAGCCGGAACCACGGGGCTGCAAATCCGCGAGCGCCTGGCCGGCCGTCGCGATCTCGAGGTCATTTCCATTGCGCAGGAAAAGCGCAAGGACCAGGACGAACGCAAGCGCCTGCTCAATGCCGCCGATATTGCTGTCCTTTGCTTGCCCGACGAGGCGGCCAAGGAAAGCGTGCGGCTGGTCGACAATGGCACGACCCGCATCATCGACGCGTCGACTGCGTTCCGGGTCGATCCAGATTGGGCCTACGGCTTTGCCGAGATGGACAGGGATCAGAGCGAAAAAATCGCCAATGCGCGCTTTGTCGCCAATCCCGGCTGCTGGCCGCAGGGCCTGATCGCGGGCCTGCGCCCGCTGATCGCCGCCGGCCTTATTCCGGCCGATCATCCGATCATCTATCACGGCATTTCCGGTTATTCCGGCGGCGGCCGCCAGATGATCGAGGACTATGTGGCCGAGGGCGCTGGGGCGAGCGAGTTCATGCCCTATGGCCTGACCTTCCAACACAAGCATGTGCCGGAAATGACCTTTTACACCGGCCTCAAGCGCGAGCCCCTGTTCGAGCCCGTCGTCGGCAATTTTGCGCAGGGGATGACCACGTCCCTGCCCCTCCAGCTTGAGACACTCGCCAAAGTCCCGACCGGCGCCGAAATTCATGCCGCCATCGCCGACCACTTTGCCGGCATCAAGGATAGCTTTGTGAAGGTGGCTCCATACGATCCAGCGCTGGGCAAGAGCCCGGCCCTCGATCCGCAGGTTCACAACGGCACAAATACGCTGACGCTCCATGTCTTTGCCAACGACGCTCGCGCCCAGGCCGCTATCGTCGCCGTCTATGACAATCTCGGTAAGGGCGCTTCGGGCGCCGCGGTGCAGAACCTCAACCTCATGCTCGGCGTCGCCGCGGCCGAGAGCCTGGCGGCCTGATCATGGCAGATTACAAGATCCAGCGGGAAGAAGGCCCCACCCGCGGCCGCTATGTCATTGACCTGGCGTCAGGCGCCGAAGCGGAAATGACCTATCGCCGCGAAGACGGCCGCATCATCATCGATCATACCGGTGTGCCCAAAGAATACGAAGGCCGCGGCATTGCCCTCGAACTGGTCAAGGCTTCCATCGCCGACGCGCGCGCCGAAGGGTTCAAAATCACCCCGGTCTGTCCCTATGTGGTGGTCCAGTTCCGCCGCCATCCGGAATGGACTGACCTGCTCGCCTAGTGAAAGGCCCGCATAAGGGCAATGGTGAGCAGCGCTAGCCCCATACCAACAAACATCCATCCGCCTATCGCGAGATAGGCGGCAACACCCAGAATGCCGCCAAAGATGAAGGCGGCCATTGTCATGCTGTAAAGCCTCAGCCGCGCCGTGGCCTCCGGGTCCTTTGACTGCGCCCCGATAAGGCCCGCCAGACCCAGACCGATATCCGTCGCCATCCCCGAAACATGAGTGGTGCGCACCCGTGCGTTGGAAATTCGCGTCGTCGCGGCATTCTGAATGCCCATGGCAAAACTCAGGCCGAGGACCAGCCCATGAGCGGGGAGAACCTGCAACAGATCGGCGCCACCCAGCACGAAGACGACGAGACCCTCGAGCACGATGCCGTAGGCATATTTGGCCCGGCTCTGCCGCGTTCCACCCCACTGAATGAGCAGACCCGAAACCATGGCGCCGAGGATAAAGGCCGAAAGAAACAGTGCGAAAATCCCGGCCAGCGACCAATCGCCAAGCGCCAGATGGTCGGAAAAGGACGAGGCATTGCCCGTCATATTGGCCGAGAAGAACCCCGCGGCCTGAAACCCGGCCGCATTGAGCGCGCCGGCCATCGCCGCAAACAACACGGCCATTTGCCCGTCGAGCCTGAACGTGCGCTTGTGGCCTTCGCTGATCAGCACCCCTGCCTCCGCCGGGCAAATCCCGCACTCGCCAAAGCTCTGATAGCATCGATTTGGAAAGAATTGGTGGAGCTGAGCGGGATCGAACCGCTGACCTCGTCATTGCGAACGACGCGCTCTCCCAACTGAGCTACAGCCCCGCACCAATGGTTGAGATATGGACATAAATCCGAGTTGGAGCAAGGGGGATATATGTGTCCCTGCTCCGCCGAGTGCTAGACCAGTTTGTGTTCAATAAGGCTCCGGCCCGTGGCGACCGCGGCCTCGGCGGAGGAGATGAGCGGGCGTCCCAGGCGCTCACTGCCGCGACGGCCATCGACGCGTTTGCGCGCCCCAAGTTCATGCATATTGTCCCGCACCTCACGATCGAAAAGTGCAACGGCACGCAACAGCCAATTGGGTAATTCCCGCGTCGGCACGCGACGGCTGGGAAAGGCCGGACGCAACATCACGCCCATTTCGGCCATGGAATAGGTGCCTTCCGAAGCAATGCAGCGCTGCCCGCCGGCCGTGGGATTGGTCATGGCATCGACCTGGAGCGCAGCGACGTCGCGCACATCGACCACCGACATGGCAAGTTTCGGCACGGCAGGCAGCCGGCCATCGAGCAGCCGCCGCACCAGCGTGGAGGACGTACCAGGGTCCTCATCGAGCAAAGGCCCAAAAATGCCGGCAGGATTGATGACGGCTAGGTCGTTGTGGCGGTCGGCGGCATCCATCAATGCCCAGGCTTCGCGTTCAGCAAGGGTTTTGGATTTGGGATAGGCGCCGGTCGTGGCGCTTTCGACATTGGTCCAGTCCGCCTCGGTCAGGACCCGCGAATAGTCCTCATGCCCATATTGGATAGCCGCGATGGAGGAGGTCAGCACGACGCGCTCGACCCCGGCGGCCAGCGCCGCCCTGATGGCGCGCCGCGTGCCTTCCACCGCCGGCCGGATCAGCTCATCGGGATCCTTGGGCGTTTCGAGCACGAAGGGCGAGGCGGTATGTTGCAGATAGCGTACGCCGGCCATCGCCTCGTCCCACCCGTTGTCGGCCAGGAGATCAAGCGCCACGAATTCGAGCCGGGTGACATCGGCACCGGCCATGGCGAGCGTCTCGCGGACCTTGGCCGCTTTGTCGAGGTTGCGTACGCTGCCGCGGACGGTGTAGCCAGAGTTGAGCAATTGCAGGGCGACATGGCCGCCGAGAAAACCGGAAATACCGGTGACGAGAACGAGATCGGTCATATCTGTCTCCAAGATCAGAATTGAACGATATGTACTAATATCGTTCAATAAGTTCAAGTGCGAGTATGAAATTGAGTGAAGTGGCAGCAGACCGGGCAGGAGAAAAGCGGCGACGTGTCGTCGAAGCGGCGCGCTACCTGATCCTGCGCCATGGGCTGCGCGGCACGACCATGGAGGCCATTGCCCGCGAAGCCGGCATGGCCAAGCCGACACTTTATGCGCAGTTTCCCGACAAGGATGCGGTCTTCGCCGCCATTGTCGATGGCCTCACCGAGGAGCTGGTCGAGGCCTTTCGACAGGGCATGACCGGGAAGGGCGACCTGGCTGACCGGGTAGGTTCGGCGCTGGCCCTGCAGTTCGCAGCACTCAACCGCGCGCTCGACGGCTCGCCCCATGCGACCGAACTGATGAGCGAGCATCGCCGCGCCGGCGAAAAATTCCGCGAAAAAGATCGCCTGGCGCATGACGAGTTGGCAGAGGCGCTCAAGACGGCCGGCATCGCCGAGGCCAGTATGCTGGCCGACCTCGTGATGGCGGCGTCCTATGGCATTGCACTCAAGGCCACCGACGAAAAGCAGATGATCGCGGCGATCAGGCTTTTGTGCCGCCGCGTCATCGCGCCGGAGCTGGGTTAGACCTTTTCCCAGGCGCCGGATTTTTCGCTGGCAAAGATCGCGTCGAGCACCTTCATTGAGGCGATCGCGTCTTCGACATCATAGGGCAGCGGCGCTTCGCCCAGCACGGCCCTGGCGAAAGCCTCGGCCTGCTCGGTATATTGATCGCATTCGCGCACGATTTCCCGCCGCGCCAGCGAGCCATCGAGCGGCGAGCCGGTATCGATCGTAATGGCGCTGCGCTCACCGGTCAGAGCATTGTAGGGAATGATGATCTCGAGCTTGCCCTTGGTCCCGAAAACCTGGACGCGCTGGTGGCGCACCAATTGGGTGGAGCAGGTAAAGGTCAGCCGCTTGCCCATGCCAAAATCCATCATCACGCTGGCGAGGCGATCGGTGCCGAAAGTGGGGTCGCGCTCGACCAGCGAAACGACGCGCTGCGGCTCGCTTTCGAACAGGAACCGGCCGCTGGTGATCGGATAGCAGCCGATATCCAGAATGCCGCCACCCCCGATATCGGCCTTGTTGCGCACATTGTCCGGATTGGCATTGAAATAGGAAAAGACCGCATCGATGGCCCGGACCTCGCCGAGTTCGCCCGAGCGGATGATGTCGCGGGCCCGCTGCCATTGGGGATGAAAGCGGATCATGAAGGCTTCCATGACGAGGCGCCCCGCCGGCACCTGACGCAGCTCTTCGGCTTCCTTTGCCGTGATGGCGATGGGTTTTTCGCACAGCACATGCTTTCCCGCCCGCGTCGCGGCAAGCGTCATCGGCACGTGCAGGTGGTTTGGCAAGGGATTGTAGATGACGTCGATCTCGGGATCGGCGAAGAGTTCTTCATAAGAGCCATAGGCTTTGGCGATGCCCAGTTCGTCGGCCGCCTGCCGCGCCTTGGAAAGATCGCGCGAGGCAATGGCCACCACTTCGCAATTTTCCGCCTGCTGGATGGCCGGCGTCACCTTGGACATGCCGATATTGGCGGTGGACAATATCCCCCAGCGCACTTTCTTCGTCATCTTTGCCTCCCTTGTCATACCGCGATTGGCCTAGCGCCCTCCCCCATCGTGCTGCAAGCGGAAAGCGCGGTCACGGCACTGTCATCGCCCGGCCATTAACCCCATAAAATACTGCCTCCTTCTTGCCGGGATCGCCGTGTTAACGTCCGCTTAATCGGCCTATCGGGCCACAGGGGGATCAGAGATGCAGCTCAAGCCCAACGCCTTCCGTCTCAACGAAACGGTCCGTGGGGTGGAAACCATGACCCGCTTCGCTCTCGCGGTGCTGGCGCTGGCCTCGGGCGTCTACACCTATCTCGGCGTGCGCGGCATTTTGGATGGCTCGGCCACCTTCGTTTTCTTTGCCGCCATCATCTATTCGGCGGCCGTTTCCGTCGCCATCTACGCCTTCTGGAGCTACATGCTCCGCTTCGTGCCGCTGGTCACCTCCGGGGTTCAGCGCATTGGCCTTTTCGTCACCATGGCCATTGGCTGCGCCATGATCATCGCCATGAGTTCCTGGCTCAACGCCGCGGCCCTCGCCGGGTCGGCCGCCACCGAACAACACATGGCCGTCACGCTTCAGGGCTATGCCGAAGACCTCGACCAGGCTCATGCCAATGCGCTGGCGGCACAGAGCCTCCTCCCCGACGTGCAGCGCGCCGCCGAACGTTTTTCCGGCCTTGCTGCCGACGAACGTGAATCAGGCGCCCTCACCGGCACTACCGGCTCGGGCAGCGTCGTCCAATTGCTCACCCAGATGGGTTCGCAGATGAACCAGCTGGCCTCAACCATTACCGGCAGCCGCGAAGAGGTGGCAGCCCTTTTCGAACAGGGTTCGGCGCGCCTTGCCACCATGCGCGAACTGGTCTCGACGCCCGGCCAGATCGAGCCCCGCGCCGATGCCTTCCAGAGCGAGGCCGTGCAGCTTTCGGCCGTCATCGCCTCGCTGCAGCAGACCGGCGTTGCCGCCTCGGTCAAGCGCGCCGCGGCCGATCTTTCCGCCGGCTTCATCGCCCCGGTGGCCGATGGCCGCTCGGCCGATCTCGCCAATCGGCAGGACCAGGTTATGGAAACCGTCCGCACGTCCGTTGCGGCGCAGTCGACCGCGCTCAGCGCCGCCGCCGACGAGATTCTGGCGACCCCGCCGGTCGAACAACGCCGCTATGTCCCCCTGTCGAGCGCCGAAGCCGTCATCCGCTACTGGCAGGATTTCATTCCATCCTGGGCCGGCGCCATTTCCATCGACCTTCTGCCCGTCGTACTCGTTCTGGTGCTGATGATCGTCAACGACGCCATGCGAAAAGATTCATCCTCCCTCGAAGAAGCGGAGAATATTACCGCCGCAGAAATGCTGCGGGCCCTGGCGCTTTATCGCCGCATGGAGGCTGCGGGCGTTGATGTTGCAACCGGCCAGCCGCGACCAGAGCCGCAAGCGCCGGCCGAAGACCTGCCCGCCGCCGCCGAATTGCCAGCCGACGATGGCACGGTAACCCCGATCGAAGCCGCCCAGCGCAAACGCACCGACGGACCCCGGCCGGCATGAAGACAGAGGCGAACGACCGCGCACCTTCGGTAAGCCCCGGCATCATCGCCCGGCTCGCAGCCGTGGACGATGGCAATATCATCCGCGCCGCCTTCTTTGCCCTGCTGATCGGCACGGCGAGCGTGCTCTATGTCGATTTTCGCGAACTGGCCCTCAGTGAACCGGCAGCGCTGGCGCCAACTTTGATGCCGATCCTGCCCCCGGCAGACCCGGCAAACGGGGTTGAAGGGCGGCCCATGCCGCACATCACCTCATCGCCGGAAACCCTCGATAACCCACTTTCCATCGCGCTCGAAAGCGGGGGCGATCTCAGGCTGACCGGCACTATCGATCCCGGCGCCGCCCTACGGTTCAGGACGGAGATTGAACAACGCGGCGAATACGTGAAGACTGTAGTTCTTGATTCGCCCGGAGGATCAGTGATGGACGCGCTGGAGATCGGCGCCCTCATCCAGGAAAAAGGCCTCGCGACCAAAGTCGCCGCCGGAAACCTCTGTGCCTCATCCTGCCCTATTATTTTCGCCTCTGGTACCGAGCGCATCGCCAGCGCTGATGCGGCCATTGGCGCGCATCAGATCTATGCGGCTTCG
Source organism: Devosia sp. Root685 (assembly GCF_001427875.1). GTDB lineage: Bacteria > Pseudomonadota > Alphaproteobacteria > Rhizobiales > Devosiaceae > Devosia. Next base: position 256,604 of record NZ_LMHK01000004.1, read on the forward strand.
CTTGGCGAAGCCGCACGTGATGCTTTTGCCGTTGCCGGGGTCGCTATGGCCGATGCGCAATCGACCACGGCAGAGATCACGCGGCATCTGACGAAAAGCGGCGTCGATCCGGCCCTTTGGCTGCATGCGCTCGATACGCCGCCCGACCGGCTCTATTATTTTTCGAGAGAGGAGATGCAGCGTCTAAAGCTTGTCACGCAATTCATCGAGAATTGAACGCCTGCCAGGAACCGGTGGAGGACCGGTGCCGTTAGGCGGGTAAGGGCCAAAAGTGCCCAAAAAACCTCGTGGAGGAGGCTAAAAATGTACGCAACGCATACTTTGACGCGACACAGCGACATTCAGAGCTGGGTCACCGATCGCAAGGGCATTCCTGCCGTTGCCCGTATTCGCAATCGCTTCGGTGAGGAAAAATCGAAACTCCTGCTGCGTTTCGTCCGCAGCCAGGGCGGCGCAATCGATGACGGCATGAGCCCATGTTCCTGGACTGCCTGGTTTGCCGAACTCGACCGCCAGCAATTGGCGCTGAAGGTAACGCAAGCCGGAGAGTGCGAACTCGTGCCCCGCGCCACTCTTAACTAGGCTGGCGCGACATCGACGCATTAGGCCCGGGCCTGTTGCTCGGGCCCATCCCGTAAAATTCCGACGGTCGTGACCGGCGCCACGCAAACCCGGTCGCGCCCCTTGGATTTCGCGTCATAAAGAGCCGTGTCGGCGCGCCGCAACAGGTCGGCAAGGCTTTCGCCGGGCTCCAAAACGGCGATCCCGAACGACGATGTCATCTGTCGCTCCATGCCCCGCTCTTCGCCCGAGAGCTCGCGAAGCCGCCGCCTTGCTGTTTCTGCGGCGCCCCGGGCGACGCCAAGATCGGCACCAGGCAAAAGCACGGCGAATTCTTCTCCGCCCAGCCGCCCGATAACGGCGCGAAGATCAAAGCTTTCCCTCAGCACCCGGCCGAAAGCGGCGATGGCGCGATCCCCCGCTGCATGACCAAAACTGTCATTGATGGCTTTGAAATGGTCGAGATCGGCGACGATCATCGCCGCCGGCGCCCCGGCACGCACGGCCAGCAACCGGGCCTTTTCGGCTCGATCTTCAAAACCTCGGCGATTGAGCAGGCCCGATAGCGGGTCGGTTTCCGAGCGCGCCGTCATATCGGCCATCATGTCGCGCACGATGATCAGCAGAATAAGAAGCCCATTGGAGATCAGCAGCACCGCCGCGGTACTCTGGGAAATCGCCGCATAATTGCTGGAAAGATAGCCCTGCGGCGATCCTCCCGAACCGATCAGCAAAGCGATGAAGGGCTTGGACAGGTAGTTTAGCGTCACAAGCACCATCAGGCCGACCAGCGCCATATCGAGCGCACGATTGGACTTTCGCGACAGGACCAGAACGGCGCCGAGGAACTGCAGCACCGCATAGGGCGCCTGATAGAGCATGGCGCGAACAAAGGAATCGCGCGGCATGTCGAGAATGGCGACATTGACGGCCAGCGAGGCGACGACAATCAGCCCAAGAATGCGCCAGGGCGGCCTGATGCCATAGTGCCGGGCGATACCCACATTGGAAAGAGCGAGCGCAAAGAGAAAGGCGGCGAAGATGGAAACGCTGACCGGCCGTGCATCGACCTGATGGGGCAGCATGAATTCGAAGACGCCGTTCAGAATGCCGGTCGCATAGGCCAGCGCCAGCCAGCGCGCGCCGATGGCGTCACGATAGTAAGCGGCAACAATGCCGAAGGCGGTGGCGAACAACCCCGCGATAAAGAGGTTGATGGCCAGCACGAAGCCTGCTGCGCTCATAAGGAATTCCGGCACGATGGGACTTATCCAATCGTGCCGTTGTTTTCGGTAAAAGATCGTTAAGTTTGCCCCGAAAATCCAGCCTTAGCGAGGCGTAACCCCAAGCGCCCCGGCCAGCAGCGCGAAGGAGCGCCGGCGCAGCGCATAGGAATGGATGGTCGTGGTGATCATCACCTCGTCGGCCCCCGCCTCGCGCGCTTTCTGCGTGATTTCTTCGGCCATCCGCTCGGCGCTGCCCACCATCCAGAGCGCGCCCTGGTGCGAAATCACCTGTTGCTGCTGCGGTGTCAGGGTTTTGGCGCGCTCCAGCGCTTCCTCCGGCGGCGTCAGCCGGCGTTGCTCGCCGGTCACGAACAGGGCCCAGTTCACCGCTTGTGACGTGGCAAGGAATTCTGCTTCTTCCTCGGTTGGCGCAGCGATCACCGAAAGACAGAGAATGGTCCGCGGCTCGGGAAAATCCGCCGAGGGCACAAAGGCAGCGCGATAGGCCGCAAAGGCCGGCGCTGCGGGCGTATGGGAGAAATGAGCCGCAAAGGCATAGCCAAAGCCGATCTGTCCCGCCGCCTCGGCGCTGGCGCCCGAGGAACCGAGCAACCATTTGGGCGGCAGATGAACGCCGCCCGGCGAAACCGGCACGCGCGAAAAGGGATGGTCCGCGGGGAAATTTTCCTCATCGAACGCCATCAGTTCGGCGAGATAGTTGGAAAATTCCTCCCCGCCACCCGAGCGCAGCGCGCGCATGGCATAGCCATCGCCCCCCGGCGCCCGGCCAAGGCCGAGATCGATGCGGCCCGGATAGAGCGCTTCGAGCGTTCGATAGGCCTCGGCAATCCGGAGCGGGGCATGATTGAGCAACATGACGCCGCCGGAGCCGACGCGAATGCCCTTTGTCGCCGCCGCGGCACTGCCGATAAGGATTTCCGGCACCGAGGAGGCGATGGAGGGCATGCCGTGGTGTTCGGCATACCAGAGCCTTTCATAGCCCAAATCGTCGGCCGCCTGTGCCAGTTTTACCGTCTCCGCCATGGCCTCTTCAGTCGAACTGCCTTGAGCGATCGGGGCAAGATCCTGTAGGGAAAGCTTGAAACTGGCGGTCATGGAAAACTCCAAAATGTTGCCCCGCTTATATCGGTACTTGCCGATGGATTTCCAGAGGCTTACGCAAAGCGCCCCTTTGTGCTAGCTTGGAGTGAATGGGGGACCTGCTGTGCGGCGTGCTATTCTACTGACTATCCTATTGGGTGCCTGTGGCACCGGGACTGCGAACGCGCAGAATCTGCTCGATCCGCATCCGCTGGCAGGCGTCGTTGATGAATTGCGTTTTGGTCTCCACGCCTACAATGTGCACGGCGCCATGCTGCCGTTTCTCGTCAATGAGTGGCAGATCACGGAAGTCAGAAGTGTTAGCTTCGACGTGCTTTTCGTCTCCCCCGACATCGATGCGTTCCGCTGGATCGGGTCGCCCCGGCCCGAGATCGGCACCACCATCAATCTCGGCGGCAAGGAAAATCTCCTTCATGCCGGCCTTACCTGGCAATTGCCCGTTTTCGATACGCCGATCTACCTCGAAGGCACGTTTGGCGCTGCCATTCACGACGGCGCGCTGACAGGCGCACCCGCTCCGACGAAGAACTTTGGCTGCCGCATCAATTTCTACGAGCGTTTTGGCATCGGTGCCCATCTCTCGGACAATGTGACGGCCACCGTTACTTATGAGCACACATCCAATAACAACTATTGCGAGGCCAATGATGGCCTCTCGAACTTCGGCGTTCGGCTGGGCTGGAAGTTCTAACACTTTCGTGCACATAGTATCCCCGGACCTTGGGGAATACTTTCTCTATGAAGATCTACAAGCACACGAGTGTCGCAATAGCGGCGTTTCTGATGATGTCGATCCCTGCCTTCGCGCAGACTTTTGGCATTTCAGAAATTCGTGGCGGAATTTTTTCCCATAGCGTCGATGAGCCTGAGACCTTTTTGGGCATGTTCGGCGTAGAGCGCGTCCACGACGTCAATGTTGAGCTGCTGTTCGACGCGCCCGGTTTGAGCGAATGGGTCACGCTTGGTGACCTGCGCCCCCATATTGGCGCCACGCTCAATATGGGCGGGCTGGAACACATGGTCTATGCCGGTGTGAGCTGGACCGTTCCCGTCTTCGATAGCCCTGTCTTTGCTGAAGCAAGCTTCGGCGGCGCCGTTCACAATGGCAATACGACGGGCGGCGTTGCAATGCCCGCCCGTAGCCTCGGCTGCTCTGTTCTCTTCCGGGAATCCGCCAGTGTCGGCCTTCAGCTCACGCCCAATGCCTCGATCATGGCCACGGTCGAGCACGCCTCCAATGCCAATCTCTGCCACGACAACCGCGGCCTCACCAATATGGGCATCCGCGTCGGCTGGACGTTCTAGGGTGTGTGCGGATTCATGTCAGGGCGAGGCGAAAATGGTGATTTTCGAGAGCCGGAGCGGAGCGTACGTTTGGGTACGTGAGCACCGGAAGCGCAGAAGATTGCCGTTTGCAGCCCGGCATCACTGAATCCCCACACGCCCTAGGCAGACTGCCCGGCCGACCAGCCCGAGGCCCAGGCCCATTGGAAATTATAGCCGCCGAGCCAGCCGGTCACGTCAACCGCTTCGCCCACGAAGTATAGGCCTGGCACCGTCCGCGCCATCATTGTCTTTGCGTCGAGCCCGGTCGTATCGATACCGCCGAGCGTCACTTCCGCCGTACGATAGCCTTCCGACCCCACCGGCTTTAACGTCCAGCGGCTGACCTGATCGGCCACCGGCTGTAGCTTCTTGTCGGAAAAATCGCCGATCATGCCGGGCTGGTTGATCAGATCGCCGACCAGCTGCGCCAGGCGCTTAGGCAGGTGCCCCGCCAGCACCGTCTGAATATGGTTGCGCGGCTGCTCTTTTCGGGCCTGCTGCAAAAGGGACAGCGCATCCTCGCCTGGGAGCAGATCGATGGAAATGCTGTCGCCTTCGCGCCAATAGGACGAGATTTGCAGGATCGCCGGACCCGACAGACCGCGATGGGTAAAAAGCAGCGCCTCGCGAAATTTCGTCTTGCCATGACTGACAATGGCATCGGTCGAAACCCCCGCCAGCGGCTTCAACACTTCCAGCGCGCCTTCCTCGAACGTCAGGGGCACAAGGGCCGGGCGCGTATCGGTCACCGCGAGCCCGAATTGCTTGGCGAGAGAATAGGCAAAGCCGGTCGCCCCCATTTTGGGGATCGACTTGCCGCCCGTCGCAACGATCAGGCTTTCGGTCGTGACATAGCCGTCGCCGACCAAAACCTTGAAACCGTCATCGATCTTTTCAACCGAGCCCACCGAGCGACCCGTCCAGATAGCAGCGCCGGCCTGCCGCAACTCGTCGATCAACATGGCAACGATCTGCGTCGCCGGCCCATCGCAAAACAGCTGCCCCAGCGTTTTTTCGTGGAAGGCAATGCCGCGCTTCTTCACCCGTTCGATGAACATGTCGGGGGTGAAGCGCGACAGCGCCGAAAGCGCAAAGCGCGGATTGCTGCTCAAAAACCGCTCGCGCCCCAGCACATGCGTCGCATTGATATTGGTAAAGTTGCAGCGTCCACCGCCGGAAATGCGGATTTTTTCGCCCGGGTCTCTGGCATGGTCCACGACCAATACCCGACGCCCCCGGCGCCCGGCTTCAATGCCCGCCATGAGCCCGGCTGCGCCGGCACCCAGAATGATGATGTCAAAGTCGGTCATTTTGGCCTCGCGCCGTTCGTTGCCTTCCCGTATCGCCCCCGCTCCTCCGGCGCCACTCCAAATTCATTGACTCTTTCCTATTTGAGAGTATGAGAAGTCCTGCTTTTCCTCTGAGAGCATCGATTTTCATGCGCAGCTTCGGCCACATTGCCGTTCTCATGCCCACCCGGCTACCGGCCGGGGGCATCGCTGCCATGGCCAAAACCACCAAAACCGCCTGACGCTTTTCCCCGGGTCCCCTCCCGCCGGGGAGAGGCTCAAAGCACTGACCGCGATGGCAAGATCATCGCGCGGGGGCGGAAAAGGTAAAGGGACCGGAGTTCCAAAATGGGTTATCGCGTCGCTGTCGTCGGGGCTACAGGCAATGTGGGCCGCGAAGTTCTCAATATTCTCGCCGAGCGTAATTTTCCGGCCGACGAGGTTTTTGCCCTCGCCTCGTCCCGCTCGATCGGCAGGGAAATTTCCTACGGCGACAAGGTCCTCAAGGCCAAGGACCTGCAGCATTTCGATTTTTCCACTGTCGACTTCGCCATCATGTCGGCCGGCGGCGCTATTTCCAAGGACTGGGCCCAGCGCATTGCCGCGGCCGGCGCCATCGTCATCGATAACTCGTCCTATTGGCGCTACCATTCTGACGTCCCGCTGATCGTGCCCGAAGTGAACGGCCACGTGCTCGACCGCTGGCTTAACGATGCCAAGCGCAACAACATCATCGCCAACCCCAATTGCTCGACGGCCCAGCTCGTTGTGGCGTTAAAGCCCCTCCACGATGCGGCAACCATCAAGCGCGTCGTCGTTTCGACCTATCAGTCGGTCTCGGGCGCGGGCAAGGAAGGCGTCGACGAGCTCTGGAACCAGACCAAGGGCATTTTCGTCAACGATTCTCCTACCCCCAGCAAGTTCCCCAAGCAGATCGCCTTCAACGTCATCCCGCACATCGATGTGTTCATGGAAGACGGCTACACCAAGGAAGAGTGGAAGGTTTTGGCCGAAACCAAGAAGATCCTCGATCCCAAGATCAAGGTCACCTGCACCGCCGTGCGCGTGCCGGTCTTCGTAGGCCATTCGGAAGCCGTCAACCTCGAATTCGAAAAGCCCATCACGGCTGACGAAGCCCGCGATATTCTGCGCGAAGCCCCAGGCATTTCCGTCCTCGACAAGCGCGAAGCCGGTGGCTACGCGACCCCGATCGAATCCGTCGGCGAATACGACACCTTTGTCAGCCGCATCCGCGAAGATGTCACCGTCGAGAATGGCCTCGCCATGTGGGTGGTCTCGGACAATCTGCGCAAGGGGGCCGCGCTCAACACCATCCAGATCGCCGAAACGCTGATCGAAAAGGGCCTGAAGCCCCGCGCTCTGGCTTGAGGGATTAACCCCCACCCATCCTCCCCCTGAGAGGGGGAGGAGCCGTTCAGGGGCTCACTGCCTCACAACAAACTCGATATGTCCCTCCCCCTACCAGGGGGAGGCCAGGTGGGTTCGGCAAGCAACCCGCTTGAGCCAGTTGCGCAAGACGCGTACAACACTACCGTACCGGTAGTTACTCCATGCCCATCCGCCACATTCTTCTCGCCCTTCTGGTCGTTGCCATCTGGGGCTTTAATTTCGTCGTCATCAAATTGAGCGTCGAGGCCCTGCCGCCCATTCTGGCGGCTGCCTTGCGCTTTTCCGCGGCGGCTTTCCCGGCGATTCTCTTTGTTCGACCGCCCAAAGCGCCGGCCTGGATCGTCATCGCCTTCGGCCTCTCTTTCGGCTTTGCGCTCTATGCCTTCCTCAATCTCTCGATTGCCTGGGGCATGCCGGCAGGCCTCTCCTCACTGGTGCTGCAGACCCAGGCCTTCTTTACCATGGCCATGGCCTTCGTGCTGCTCGGCGAGCGGCCGAGCAGGTTTCAGGTTATCGGTGCGGGGATTGCCTTTGTCGGCATCGGCGTCATCGCTCTGGAGCGCATCGAAGGCGCCGGCTTCGTGCCGCTGCTGCTGGTTCTCTTGGCAGCGCTCTCCTGGGGCCTTGCCAATGTGCTCACGAAAAAAGCCGGCAAGGTCAATGCCATTGCCTTCACGGTCTGGGGTTCGTTCGCCGCGCCACTGCCGCTTTTCGCCCTCTCCTTCATGACCGAAGGCGGGGACGCGATCCTTGCAGCTCTCGGGGGCTTTGGCTGGTCCGACGCGGCGCTGATCGCTTTCCTCGCCTATCCCGCAACCTTGCTGGGCGGCGGCATCTGGAGTTGGCTGCTGGGGCGCCATCCGGCCTCGGTCGTTGCCCCATTCACCCTCTTGGTCCCGATCACCGGGCTCTTGTCGGGCTATCTGGTGCTGGGCGAGACCATCACCGGAATGGAAATTCTGGGCGGCCTGCTGGTGATCGCCGGTCTCGTCGTCACCTTGCGAAAATCGAAATCAGTCGAGCCGGCGATTCGGCTCGACTGATCTGGCTTATTGCACCAGCGCTTCGGGCGCCGTAGGCGCAGGCACATCTGCCGGCACGTCGAGCGGGGCGGGAACAGCCTCCGCCGGAGCCGGTACGCTGGCCGGCTGCAGCGCATTAAGCTGTTCCGGCGTCAGTCCACCGGCGCCCTCGACATCGGCGGCGGCAAACTCCTCTGGCGTCAGATCGGGCCAGACGACCTGCAATTCCTCATAGCTGAGGCGGCCGTCGGCGTTTACGTCGACATCGGCAAAAGTCAGGGGCGTCTGTGCCATGGCGGGGGCGGCGAAAAGGCTGGCGGCCACAAGGCCGAGGGCGAGCTTGCGCATGGAGAAAATCCTAAGGTCAGGAAAGGGGCGACACTGTCGCAAAATGAGGACGCCACCCCGTAAGGGCCGGGATGGCGTGCTGCCCGAAAACGGGCGAAAGGTTTTTAGCTGGCCGGGACGGCGGCCGCCGCAACCAGAGCATCATATTCTTCGGCGCTAAGTTCGCCATTGCCGTCGGTATCAGCGGCGGTGAAGGCTTCCTGGGTCAGGTCGGGCCAGGCGACCTGCGCTTCGACCAGGGAAACGCCGCCATTGGCATCGGTATCGACCGAGGCGAAGTCGGTGGCAGCCTGCGCCATGGCAGCGCCGGAAAGGCCAAGAAGGATAAGGGAGGACAGAACGATCTTCTTCATGGTGTTGCTCCATGTTTTCGGGAACGTGCGATGGAAGATCTGTCTTCCATCGACGGGCAGCTCTCCTGCGGCCCATGACCAAAGACTGGCGGCGCAATGTGTCTGTCGACCGACCACACAAAGGCGTGAACGGACAGATGTCGGGGCTATTTGCAGGCAGCCCAAATTAGCCCGCAAATTGGGAATTTCAGGACAAGGCCCGAAAAATTCAAAGATGACTTAAGGTCTTCACGCGTTGCCGGGCAAAACAACTGATCACGATTTCAGCACGACAAGATCAACTTGAGGGCAGAAAAGCGGCCATTGCTCACGCCCAAGTGATCGGGCACCCGGCAACAATGCCGGCCACCCGCTTTCCGGGTGGCTCAAAGATCAGGAAAGGACCGGCTCAAAGCTCTGGCCGGATAAAATCCCCGCTCTCGTCCATGATCCACAATTCGCCGGTCGAAATATCGAACCATGCGCCGTGCACCGCGATTTTCCCTTCGGCTTCAAGATCGGCCACATAGGGAAAGGTCCGCAGGTTGCGGATGGAGTTGCGGATCGAGATCCGCTCCATCGCCGTCTGCCGTTCGGTGGAGGTGAGGAGGCTGTTCGGGCCAAGCTGGCTGGGCAAGTCGCCGAGCATGGCCATCCACTTGCCGATAAAGTCGCCATCATCGAGCGGCTTCAGGTCGGGGTCGAGCACCGCCTTGATCCCCCCGCAGCGGCCATGGCCCATCACCACGATATTGGCAATGTTGAGCGCCTTGACGGCAAATTCGATAGCGGCCGAAGTACCGTGCTGGCCACCATCGGGCTGATAGGTCGGCACCAGATTGGCGACGTTTCGCAGCACGAACATTTCGCCGGGCCCGGAATCGAAGATCATCTCGGGCGCCGCGCGGCTATCGCAACAGGCAATGATCATGGTGGTCGGCTTTTGGCCGGCCGAAGCGAGATCGCGAATGCGTTCCTTCTCGCGGGCGTAGCGTCCGGCCAGGAAATTGGCGTGGCCGTCGAGCAGGTCTTTCGGAAAGCTGTGCATGCCATCTCGATTAGCGCTAAGAGGCAAGAGAATCAATCTCGGCGCTCGGCTCGCGCCGCAATGGGGGTATGCATGCTCATCTACCGGTTTCTTACAGGCGAAGATGACTCGCTGTTCTGCCACAAGGTCACCAAGGCGCTTTCCGAAGGCTGGCAGTTGCATGGCAGCCCCACCTATGTCTTCGATGCGGTCAGTAAGAAGATGCGCTGCGGCCAGGCCGTGACCCGCGTCGCGAGGGACCAGCCCTACGATCCGGAAAAAAAGCTCGTCGATTTTTGATGGTCGCGGGGCCGGTCGCTGCCGGCCCCGGACGTTTCAGAGGCGCCGCGCCACGAAGGTCGCATTGGGTGCGCCCGGCACGGTCGGGCGATAGGTGCAGCGGAGCGAACCGACCTGCGGATGGTCCGGCACCAGCACGCGTCCATTGTTCTGCGTCTGGTTCTTGAAGATTTCCGAGAGGATCAGATCGATCAGCCCCCGCGGTCGGCAGGTGATGGTGGCTGCCGCCCAGGCCATCCCGCCCGAGCAGCTCTGGCGCCTGAGATCGATCGTCACGTCCCGCCCCGAAGCCCGCCAGTCGAGCCGGCCCTCGCAGCGAACGCCCTGTCCGCGCACCGAATAATTGCCGCGCCGTTCAAGGCAAAAGGTCAGCCGGTTGGCCCCATAGAGATTGCGATCGGCCTGATAGCATCCGGCGACCACCGCGCTCCCGCCCGGCGCATCGGGCACCAGCACCCGCGTCGAGGCGTCCTGTGCGAGGGCGCCGCCCGTCAGGAGCAGAAACAGCCCCACGATCCATCCCGCCAAAGACTTCGACATCATAGTCGTCTCCTCCTGCGTCCCGCATGAGGATAGAGCGTTTCAGGCTTTGCGGTCTATCGTCATTTCTCCCAAGCGCAGATGCTGGAGCAGAATGACGGTTTTGCCATCAACGATCCCACCATCGCGGCAGGCCACAATGGCATCGTCAAGCCCCATTTCCACCACTTCAAGCTCCTCGCCCTCTTCGAGGAGACCACCGCCAACATGACGATAGGTGCTCTCGTCATAGTGGCCGGCAAACAGACTAACCTTTTCCTGCACGGAACCGGGCGACATATAGACGTCGCCGACATGAACCACCTCGCGCGGTTCGTGCCCGGTTTCCTCCAAGGCCTCGCGGCGCGCACAGGTTTCGGGATCGTCGCCATCGAGCAGGCCCGCGCAGACTTCGAGCAGAAAGGCCGCATCGCCATTGGCCATCGCCGGATAGCGAAACTGACGCACCAGCAGGACGGTACGCTTCGCGGGGTTGAACAAGACCATGGCCGCAGCATTGCCATGGTCGTAATTCTCGCGGGAAAGCCGCTGCACCGTGCCATCGTCGCGACGGTAGTCCAGCGCGACCCGCGTCAGCGTGCCCCAGTCATCGGAGAGAATTTCCGTGCCGATAACAGTAACTTTCTCGTCCATGATGCTTCCCGTTGGCGTTCGGCCGGACGCTCGCGCATTTTCCCCGATTCTGGAACCTCGTGCATGAACGTCAGCCACCCAGCACCAGCTTGAGCGCAATGGCCCACATGACCATGGCGATGATCGCTTCGAGGATGCGCCAGGCAAAGGGCTTGGCAAAGATGGGCCGCAAAAAAGCGGCGCCATAGCCAAGGGCAAAGAAAAACGCAAAGGACCCCATAATAGCGCCCGCGGCGAAATGCACCTCACGGCCGGCAAACTGGGTCGAGATCGTCCCGAGCAGCACGACCGTATCGAGATAGACATGCGGATTGAGCCAGGTGATGGCAAGACACGCCAAGAGGGTCGGCATCAGGGGTTTTGCCAACCCCGCCTCTTCAGCCGCAAGAGCGCTTCGGGATTTCAGAGCGGAATAAAGGCTCCGCGCCCCATACCAGAAAAGAAAAGCCGCGCCCCCAAACCGCATCACCGGATCGAGCCAGGGCAGCAGAGCGGCAATCCGCCCAAAGCTCGTCACGCCCAAAACGATCAGCGCTGCGTCAGACGCCGCGCAGACCAAACAGACGGCAAGAACGTGCTCGCCCTTGAGCACCTGGCGCAGCACAAAGGCATTTTGCGCACCGATCGCGACAATGAGGCTGAGGCCAATAGAAAGGCCCGCGATGAAAACCGGAATATCCATGCCCCTCGCGCTAACCGACCCGGCCCGATTAGGCAATCCGTCCAATATTGCAACCGCTCAATCCTATGGCGCCATAGAACCGCTAACCCTCAACGAATTTTGCCAGATTTTCCAGTGAGGACGCCAATCCCTCGGCGTGATCCCTAGCATCGATACCGCTCGGCACATTCTCGGCGCGAATCATCACCTCGGTACCTTCCGGGACCGACCGCAGGATCCAGTTCATCACCATAGTCCCGGCAAAGGCGGGATCGTCGGAGACGAAATCCACCGCCTGCGAGATCAGCGCGCCCGGAACCAGATCGAGAAACCGGGCCACCACGTCATCGGAATTTCCGCCGGTCTTGCCGGCAATGGCGGGATCATCGTAGCGCAACACCATGCGATAGTGTCCACCGGGACGCAGATCGAATTCCCGCATCTCCCCTGTCATACCTGCGGGCGGCAGCCAGACGACCATGGCTTCGGGCCACGTCATGGCGGCATAAACCGCCTCAGGCGTTGCATCCACAATGCGGCTGGCGCTGTCAGTTCGGCTCATGGTCGTCCCTCCTCGCGGAAACAGTGTGCGCTAGAGCCGTGCCTTTTCCAAGGCGGGGAGCAATTCCCTTTCGATCGTCTCCGCCGTCAGCGGGCCGACATGCTTGAAGGTGATCGTCCCCTTGCCATCGACGACAAAAGTTTCCGGCACGCCATAGACGCCCCAATCGATCGAAACCCGCCGGTCGCGATCGGCTCCTATGGCGTCATAGGGATTGCCCAGTTCGGCCAGAAAAGCGCGGGCATTCTCCGGCGCATCGGAATGGTTGATGCCAAAGAGGCGAACCCTGGTTTCCGCCTTGAGCGCTTCGAGCAGCGGATGTTCGTCCCGGCACGGAATGCACCAGGAGGCAAAGACATTGACCACGGTCGGCTCGCCCTTGAGCGAGGCCGTATCGAAGCCGGGCACATCCATGCCCTCGACCGGCGGCAGCGAGAACTCCGGTGCCGGCTTATCGATAAGAACCGAGCGCACCAGGTTTGGATCGCGATTGATAGAGCTGGCAAAAACCGCAATCAGCCCAACGAGCAGCAGCAAGGGCGCAGCAAAGAGCAGTTTCTTCATTGAGCAGAACCGTTCGAGCGCTGGTTGTCCCCCAGCTCTTCGAGCCGGCGCTTCGTCTGGCGTGCGGCCAAGACCGTCCAGCCGATCAGCGCGGCAAGGCCGAGAAAGACGCCGGCATAAGCGGAAATGATGAACTCGGCATGCGCACCCAGGGCGATCATTATGCCTCTCCCCGAGCGGCGCGACGCTCAAGCGTCGTGATGCGGCGGCGGCGCACTTCGGTATGCATGGCGGCCAGCTGCAGCGTGATGAACAAAAAGGTGAAGGCAAAAAACATGACAAAGAGCGGCGTCAGGATTTCGCCGGGCATGGTCGGACCGTCAGCGCGAAAGACGCTAGCGGGCTGGTGTAGCGTCGACCACCAATCGACCGAAAACTTGATGATCGGAATGTTGACCGCACCAACGAGCGTGAAGATGGCGACGACGCGGGCCGCGCGTAACTGATCGTCAAAAGCGCGCCAGAGCGCGACGATCCCGAGATAGATGAAAAGGAGAACCAGGGTGGACGTCATCCGCCCGTCCCATTCCCAAAAAGTGCCCCAGGTGGGACGGCCCCAGAGCGAGCCGGTGAAAAGCGCCATGGCGGTAAAGGCAGCCCCCAGCGGCGCCGCAGCCTTCATTGACACATCGGCCATCGGGTGGCGCCAGACCAGCGTGCCGAGCGCAGAAACCGCCATGGTGGCGTAGACGAACTGGCTGAGCCAGGCCGTCGGCACATGCACATACATGATGCGCACCGTGTCACCCATGTACTTTTCCGGCGGCGAGGAAAAGAAACCGTACCAGAGGCCCGCCGCGAACAGCACGCCCGTGAGCAATGCCAGGGGCAGGATGAGCGGTCGCGTCAGGGCGACGAACTGGCCAGGGTGGGACAGCCGGTTCCACCAGGTCATTTTTGGCGTGGTGTCGATGGTCATGCTTCGACGGGGCTTTCGGAACGCATGGTGTCTCAGCGCTTTCTGGCAAAAATGGCAATCATTTTTGCCAGAAACGCTTAGTCTTCCCCCCAGTCTACCGCAAGCGCCGCCGCGAAGGGAGACAGCACCACGACCATGAGACTGAGTGCCGCAAGGAGCAGCGCCGCGGCCTGTGCCTGATCGGGTCCACCGCTGGCGGAAATGGCGCCAACCCCGAAGATCAGGACTGGCACGGAGAGCGGCGCAATCAGGATGGGCGCCAAAAGCCCGCCGCGCCGCGTCGCCACGGTTATCGCCGCGCCAATCGCCCCAAACCCGGCAAGGGCCGGCGTGCCGAGCAATAGAGACAGCACCATGCGCCAAAAGGTTTCGCCATCCATGGCAAGCAGCAAAGCCAGCACGGGTGACGCAAGGATCAGCGGCAGAGCCGAGGTCAGCCAATGGGCAATCACTTTTGCGCCAACCACGGCCGAAAGCGGCAGATCGGCCAGACGATAGAGCGCCAGCGTGCCGTCGGCCCGGTCCGGACCAAAAAGCTTTTCAAGGCCCAGCAACATGGCGAGGAAAGCCGCGATCCAGACAATGCCGGGCGCGATGCGGGCCAGCAGCACCTTGTCCGGCCCCACCGCAAACGGCACGATCGCGCCGACGATGACAAAGAACAGAACAAGGGTGAGAACCTCGCCACCACCGCGCAGGCTCAGGCGAATTTCGCGGGTGAGCACGGAGATAAAGCCGCTCATGCGCGGCGCTCCAGCGCAAAGACGGCAAGGCCTTCAAGCGCAATGGCATCGTGGCTGGCGATAACGGCAATACCCCCTTGGGCAAGATGGTCGCCGATCAGGCCGGCGAGGAGCTGTTGACCATCCGCATCGAGCGCGGATGTCGGTTCATCAAGCAGCCAGACCGGCCTGGCCGAAACAAGAAGGCGCGCCAGCGCCAATCGCCGCTGCTGACCGGCCGATAGATAGGCGGCATCGAGTTTTGCCTGACGGGCAAGCCCAACCCGCTCAAGTGCTTCTGTGGCTGACAATGCGGGATTCCCATTGATCCCGCGCCAGAAGTCGAGCGTTTCGACCGCCGTCAGCCGGGGCCGGATGGCGTTGCGATGCCCACAATAATGATAGGCCGGCCCAAAATCCGCGTCATGCCCCTCAAGCGCAACCGAGCCCTGAAGCGGGGTGAGAAGCCCCGCAAGGGTGAGAAGGAGAGTCGATTTGCCGACGCCATTGGGGCCGCGCAGCATCAGTCCGCCACCCGCGGGGACACAAAGGGCAATATCGCTGGCCAGCACGGTCTCGCCCCGACCGACGCCCAGCGCGAAAGTCTTGAGGCAGAGCGAAGAATGGACGTGCCGTTCAGTCATGGCCCCATCTCGTATTGAAGCAACCACAAGACTGGCAAGCGCTTTTCTGATTGACTATATCCCATTGAGATTAGAGTCATTCCAGGAAACGCGGCTAAAACCGGCGGCCCCCATTGCACTCCGGTATGCAGCGTGTAGCAGCAAAGGGCGGAGCAAAGTGGCCTCACGAGATAGCTTCAAATCCAAGTCGACCCTGACGGTCGGCGGCAAGACCTACACCTATTATTCCATCGCCGAAGCGGAAAAGAACGGCCTGGCGGGTGTGTCGAAACTGCCCGGCTCGATGAAGGTCGTGCTCGAAAACCTGCTGCGCTTCGAAGATGATCGCACGGTCACCAAAGCCGATATTCTGGCGGTCGCCGAATGGCTCACGACGCGCACCTCGGAACACGAAATCTCTTATCGCCCGGCCCGCGTCCTGATGCAGGATTTCACCGGCGTTCCCGCCGTCGTCGATCTCGCCGCCATGCGCGATGCCACCGCCAAACTCGGCGCCAATCCACAAAAGATCAACCCGCTGGTGCCCGTCGATCTCGTTATCGATCACTCGGTGATGGTGGACTCCTTCGGCACCCCCCTCGCCTTCGCACAGAATGTCGAGCTTGAATATGAGCGCAATGGCGAGCGCTACGAATTCCTGCGCTGGGGCCAGTCCGCCTTCGACAACTTTCGCGTTGTGCCGCCCGGTACGGGTATCTGTCACCAGGTGAACCTTGAATATCTGGCCCAGACCGTCTGGACCAAGACCGAGGATGGCGAAACCATCGCCTATCCCGATACGCTGGTCGGTACCGACTCGCACACCACCATGGTCAACGGCCTCGCCGTGCTCGGCTGGGGCGTCGGCGGCATCGAAGCAGAAGCGGCCATGCTCGGCCAGCCGATCACCATGCTGATCCCCGAAGTCGTCGGCTTCAAGCTGGTTGGGAAAATCAACGAAGGCATTACCGCCACCGATCTCGTGCTGACGGTCACCGAAATGCTGCGGAGACAGGGCGTGGTCGGAAAGTTCGTCGAATTTTTTGGGCCCGGCCTCGACTATCTCAGCCTCGAAGATCAGGCGACCATCGCCAATATGGCACCCGAATATGGCGCCACCTGCGGCTATTTCCCGGTCGACGCCGATACCCTCAAATTCCTCTCGACCACCGGCCGCGACCCCGATCGCGTGGCGCTGGTCGAAGCCTATTCCAAGGCCCAGGGCATGTTCCGCACCACGGACACGCCGGACCCCACTTTTACGTCCACGCTCGAACTCGACCTCTCGACGGTGGTTCCCTCTTTGTCGGGTCCAAAACGCCCGCAGGATCGCGTTGCGCTCAAGGACGTCACCCGCTCCTTTGACGCTGCGCTGCCCGAACTCTCCGGCGGACGCATCGAGCGCACGCGCCTTCCCGAGGACAAGCAGGAAAGCCGCTATGTCGATGAAGGCGCCAATGGCGTTCATGACATCCCCGAAGAAGCCGCCTTCCCGGTCAAGGGTGCGGATTATCGCATCACCGACGGCTCGGTGGTGATTGCCGCCATTACTTCGTGCACCAATACCTCCAATCCCTCGGTTCTGGTGGCCGCCGGTCTCGTTGCCCGCAAGGCGCGCGCACTTGGCCTCAACTCAAAGCCCTGGGTCAAAACCTCGCTGGCCCCCGGCTCGCAGGTGGTCACCGATTATCTCACCGCCGCTGGCCTCCAGGCCGATCTCGACGCCATCGGCTTTAACCTTGTCGGCTATGGCTGCACCACCTGCATCGGCAATTCCGGTCCCCTGCCCCAGGCGATTTCCGACACCATCAACGAGAACAAACTCGTTGCCGCCTCAGTCCTCTCGGGCAATCGCAACTTTGAAGGCCGCGTGAACCCCGACGTGCGGGCAAACTACCTCGCCTCCCCGCCGCTGGTCGTCGCCTATGCGCTTCTCGGGACGCTCAACGTGGACATCACCACCGAGCCACTCGGCACCAGCACGGACGGAAAACCGGTCTATTTGAAGGACATCTGGCCGACCAATCACGAGATCGCCGAGATCGTGCGCCAGCACGTCAATGCCGACATGTTCCGCAAGCGCTATTCCGACGTGTTCAAGGGCGACGACCACTGGCAGGCGATATCGGTCGAAGGCGGCGAGACTTATGGCTGGAACGGCACGTCCACCTATGTGCAAAACCCGCCCTATTTCGAAGACCTCACAATCGAACCCAAGCCGGTCACCGACGTCGTTTCGGCCCGCGTCCTGGCGCTTTTCCTTGACTCCATCACCACCGACCACATTTCTCCGGCCGGTTCGTTCAAGTCCGGCACGCCCGCCGGCAAATATCTGATGGATCATCAAGTCGCCCCGAAGGACTTCAACTCCTACGGCGCCCGCCGCGGCAATCATGAAGTGATGATGCGCGGCACCTTCGCCAATATCCGCATCAAGAACATGATGCTCGACGGCGTCGAAGGCGGTTTTACCAAGGGTCCCGACGGCTCGCAGATGGCGATCTACGATGCCGCCATGGCCTATCAGGCGCAAAACACCCCGCTGGTGATCTTTGCCGGCAAGGAATATGGCACCGGCTCCTCACGCGACTGGGCCGCCAAGGGCACGAACTTGCTCGGCGTGAAAGCCGTCATCGCCCAGAGTTTTGAGCGTATTCACCGCTCCAACCTCGTCGGCATGGGCGTCATTCCGCTGCAGTTCAAGGACGACGAAAGCTGGCAGACCCTCGGCCTTGATGGCACCGAAACCGTCGATATATCAGGCGTTGAACAGATCGAACCGCGCGCCACGGTCACCGTAAAAATCACCCGCGCCGATGGCTCGGTGCTCAATATCGAAACCCGCTGCCGCATCGATACCGCCAACGAACTCGACTATTTTAAAAACGGCGGCATCCTGCACTACGTGCTGCGCAGCCTCGTCGCCGCATAGGCGCGCTAGGGATGAATCTAGAGACGGCGGCGACTGGCCGCCGTTTTCGTTTCTGCTGAACGAAGGGCCCAAAGGCGAATTCTCACCCTCTTTTGACTAGGCAGGGGGTATAAGGCCAGCCTACAACCTTGCTCCATGATCAGACTTCTCCCCGGCCTGCTCCTCGGCCTTGCAGCCAATTTCGTCATTGCCGGCCCCTCTTGGGCGCAAGACCTGCACATAAAACCCAAGGCCGTGGTGGAATTGTTCACGAGCCAGGGCTGTGCGTCCTGCCCGCCGGCCGATGCGCTGCTGACCGCGCTTGCCGAACGTGACGATGTGGTCGCCCTCGCCTTTCACGTCGATTATTGGGACTATGTGGGTTGGAAGGATACCTTCGCGCAGGAGGCCTATTCCGACCGGCAGCGCGCCTATGCCAAGGGCTGGGGGTCCTCGCGCATCTATACCCCGCAAATCGTCATCAATGGCGCCAAGGCGGTGGTCGGTTCGCGCCGCAATGAGGTGCAACAGGCCCTCGACCGCGCCAGTCTGCCGCTCGCCATGGACCTGACGCTCAATGGCGACATGCTGAAAATTTCCCTGCCCCCCAAGCCCGATCTTTCCGACGCCGTGGTCTGGCTCGTGACCTATATGGAGCGCGCCGACGTCAAGATCGACAGCGGCGAGAATGCCGGAAAGTCCATGGTCTATACCCAGGTGGTGACCGGACGGCAGGTATTGGGCATGTGGGAGAGCAAGACCGGCGCCGAGCTTAAATTACCGCTCGGCGAAGTGCTGGGCGCGGCCAATACGGGCATCGCCATCGTCGTGCAACAGGAGCGCGGCGGCCTGCCGGGCGCCATTCTTGCTGCCGGCGCCTACGAGCCCTGACAAAGAAAAACGCCTGCTCCGGGGGCTTGGAGCAGGCGTGACTGACTTTGGAGGTCAGAAAAGGAGACTGGCAACCGGACGTCATGGTTGGGGGCTCGGTCGGTCCGATTGCCAGCCGCTGGAGGCAATGGTCAGAAGATGCCGGTCCAATGGGGCGTCTTAAGGGACGAATCGTGGCCGAATTGGGATTTTTTCTTTTCTTGCCAAGCCATCGGAATATGCCGATCATGACTGTCCGATGACATGAATCTCCCTGGAGAAACGCGTGCAGGGTCGTCAGCCAAATGAGTCTCTGGCCAATCTTTCGCTGGTGCATGTGGGCGAACCGCAAAACCAGCCGGCCCGCCCCGTTCAGCCCATCGTTGCTTTCGACCGCCGCGAACTGATGCTGATTCTCTCCGTCTATGGCCGCAAGGTCGGGCAGGGCGAATGGCGCGACTACGCCATGGATTTTCTGAAAGACCGGGCGCTGTTTTCAATCTATGCCCGGGTTTCCGAACGCCCGCTTTTCGTCGTCGAGAAAAATCCAAAACTACGCGCCAGGCAGGGCCAATACCTGATCACCAACCAGCAGGGCCGCATTTTGAAGCGCGGCCACGACCTCTCCCAGGTCCTGCGCGTGCTCGATCCCGATCTTGCCGTAGTGGGATGAGCATCTCGGTTCGGCGGGCGGAGCCGGGCGACATTCCCGCCATGAGCCGCATACTCATCGCCTCCATCATCGAACTCTGCGCTGCCGACCATGGCGATGATCCCGCCACGATCGCTGCATGGACGCGCAACAAATCACCCGATGGCCTGGCCGTCATGCTGGCCAATCCCGGTCTGCTGATGTTCGTCGCCGAAGATGCGGGCGCGATCGGCGCCGTGGGCGCGCTGACGCGAACCGGCGAAATCGCGCTCAACTATGTAGCGCCGGACATGCGGTTTCTTGGGCTCAGCAAGGCGCTGCTGGCCCGGCTTGAGGCCGAACTGGCCGCTCTTGGCTTTGCCGAAGGACGGCTCGAAGCGACCGCGACGGCCCGCCGGTTCTACGAACGTACCGGCTGGCTTGCCGATGGCCCGCAAGCGGCCGGGCGTAAGGTCAACGGCTATCCGATGAGAAAGGTGCTGGCAGGCTGAAACCGCCGCCTCACAGCGCCTTCTGCAAATGCACGATATCGTGCCAGCGGTCGAATTTGAGGCCCACGGACTTATAATAGCCCACGTGCTCGAAACCGAACTTTTCATGGATGGCGATGGAATTGGCCGTGTCCGCCGTGATCACCGCCAGCATCTGTTTAAAGCCGTGCGCCTTGGCCTCCGCCAGCAATTCGGTCAGCAGCGCCTTCCCGAGCCCCTTCCCGGTCTCGGTGGGGTCGAGATAGATGGAATCTTCGCAGGTGAAGCGATAGGCCGCGCGGGGGCGGTAAAAGCTCGCATAGGCATAGCCCAGCACTTTGCCCTCTCGTTCGGCAATGATCACCGGGTGGCCGAGTTTTAAAAGCCCCGCATATTTCTCCGCGATGCCCTCTTCGCCCGGCGCTTCGGTATCGAAGGTGATGGCGGTGTGCTCGACATAATGGCGATAGATTCTGGTGATCGCTGGAATATCGGACCAGGCAAACGGGCGAAGGGAAAAATCGGACATGGCGGCTTACAAAACAAAAGGACCGCAGCCTTTGTAAGCTGCGGTCCAAATATCAGTCCAACCAAATTCCTTGATTCTGCGATCAAGGAAGCTGCTGATTACTCGCGATTGCCGAAGAGGCGGAGGAGCATCATGAAGAGGTTGATGAAGTCGAGGTAGAGCGAGAGGGCACCCATGATGGCGTTCTTGGCCATCACGTCGGCGCCATAGGCGTCCGAATAGCTTTCCTTGATCTTCTGCGTGTCATAGGCGGTCAGGCCCGTAAAGATCAGCACGCCGACGACCGAGATGATGAAATCCATCATCGAGGACTGCATGAAGATATTCACGATCGAGGCGATGATGATGCCGATCAGGCCCATCATCAGGAAGTTGCCCATGCCGGTCAGGTCACGCTTGGTGGTGTAGCCATAAAGGCTCATCGCGCCAAAGGTAGCGGCGGTGATGAAGAACACTTTTGCGATCGAAGCGCCGGTATAGACGAGGAAGATCGAGGACAGCGACAGGCCCATGACGGCCGCGAAGGCCCAGAAGACGCCCTGCGCCGCGGTCACCGACAGCTTGTTGATGCCAAAGCTGAGCACCAGCACGAAAGCCAGCGGAGAGAGCATGATCACCCAGGCGAGCGGGCTGCCATAGAGCAGCTCGGCATTGGCCTGGCTCGACATGGCCCATTGGCTGGTGAAGTAAGCCACGACGCCGGTGACGACGAGGCCGAGGCCCATATAATTGTAGACGCGCAGCATATAGCTGCGAAGGCCCTCATCGATGGCCGCGGCCGAGCCGGCCCGCGCACCGAGGGTCTGACGGTCATATTCAGCCATTCTAATTCCCTTTCCCTTGGAAAATCGCGGTCGATATCACCGCCGGGGGCAATTGGCTTTTGCCACTTGAGTGCAAATATGGATTCGCAACCGTTGATTTACAAGGCGAAACGGCACGCTGCGACATCTGTGACTGGCCAGATGACTCGATTGTGCTACTCTTCCGTTCAGAGATTGCGTCGCTCCTGCCTGGGAGAACTGCCATGCCCCGGCTTTTTACCGGCCTCGAAATCCCTTCGGACGTGGGTTTTGCCCTGTCCTTGAAGCGCGGTGGCCTCAGTGGTGCGCGCTGGATCGATCCCGAAAATTATCACATTACCCTCAGATTCATTGGCGATGTCGATAATCCGACCGCCAATGACGTCGTGGACAATCTCGACTACCTCAGCCAAAGCCTGCGCTTTCCGATCCGGCTGACCCATCTCGGCACCTTTGGTGGCGACAAGCCCCGCGCCCTTTATGCCGGCGTCGAGCCGAGCGAAGCGCTCAATCGCCTACAATCGGCCCATGAGCGCATGCTGCAACGCGCCGGGCTGCCGCCCGATGGGCGCAAATTCGTGCCCCATGTCAGCCTCGCCCGCTTGCGCGGCACCGCCCCCGAAGATGTGGCCCGCTTTATCGCCGAAGCCGGGCGCTTTGAACCCCTGAGCTTCTCCGTGCCGCGCTTCGCGCTCTTTTCGAGCCGGGATTCGGTGGGGGGCGGTCCCTATGTGGTGGAAGAAACGTATCCGCTCGCCGCGTGATATGTGTCTCCTCACGCAAGCGTTAGCCTCAATTTAACCGTTCGGGTTCAAAGCGGGTCGTGTGCCGCACACCTGCCAAATTGCCGCCGCCTTTGCCGAGCATTTGAGGCAAAAGCGGTGCATGAATGCCCCGCTTGACAGCTTGGTAACCATGTTTGCGGCATGCTGGGCGGACGCATCCCCCGCGAACTGGCAGCGAAAAGAGGAAAAATTGGCAATGAAGACAAAGACCGGTGGGCTCGTTTTTGGACTCGCGGTAACTGCCCTGGTGACTTTTGCAGCGGCCGCCCAGGCGCAGCAAGCCACGGAACTGGGCTCGTTCAACGCCTGGAGCGCCTGGCAGGCAACCGATGCCAGCGGCCAGATCTGCTACATTTCGGCCACCCCGACGAAGTCGGAGCCCGCGGGCGCCAATCGCGACCCGATCCACTTCATGATCATCCATCGCAAGGGCCTCGGCACCAAGAACGAGGTGCAGACCCTGATCGGCTATCCGTTCAACGCCACCGCCGCCAATGCCAGCGCCTCGGTCGATGGAAAGTCCTATCCCATGGTTACCGAAGGCTCGGCCGCCTGGCTCGCCTCGACCGGCGATGAAGCGGGCTTTGTTTCCGCCTTCAAGGCCGGCAGCCAATTGCTGATCCAGGGGACGTCGCAGCGCGGCACCGTGACCACCGATACCTATTCGCTCTCGGGCGCCACCGCCGCGATGAACGCCATCGACGCCGCCTGCAAGTGATTTGGGCTTTGCCCGCTCTTTCCTTTAGACCATAAAGGGCGCCGGGCTTCGGCCCGCTGCCCGTTTCAATGCTGTGAGCCTCCCGTCCATGACCCTTGGAAACAAGTCCGCTCTCGCCCTGGCCATTGTTCTTGCCACCGCGTTGCCGGCGCTGGCGCAGTCGGCGCGCGTGCTGGGGGATTTCAGGGACTGGTCGAGCTATGCCGCCGACGATGGCTCAGGCACCATCTGCTTTGCCATGACCAAGCCCAAGAGCTCTGACCCCGCCGCCGAGAGCCAAGCCTATCTCTACATCACCAATCGCCCCGGCGAGGACGTGGTGGGTGAGATCAATATCGTGGCCGGCTACACGTTCCAGACCGGTTCGGTCGCCACCGTCAGCGTCGGCGGCCAGAATTTTGCGCTCTTTACCCAGGGCGACGCGGCCTGGCTTGACGATTCCGGACAGTCCGCCGCCCTCGCGGCCGCCATCCGCGCCGGCTCTGCGCTGACCGTCCAGGGCACCAATGCCGCCGGCACCCAGGTGATCCAGAACTATTCGCTTTCAGGCGCCACCGCCGCGCAGCAGGCCATCGGCGCCGAGTGCTGATCGGCTAGCGACCCGCAGACGCACTTATCCAACTTATCCCCGCCCCCTCCACCCCGTTATAGAATTCAAAAACTCCCCGCACGGGACGGAGTCGAGACGGACGGCTGCGGGGATGCTGAGCGCACGGGACCGTTCCCGTGTGGGTTCGGGGGCTGGTCCCACGCGACGAGCGATCAAGTGGCGCTATAAGTCCTGTCCAAAAAACTTCGAACTGTGCCGCAGGCAAAATCGCTCCAGTGGAGCGATTTTAAGAGAGAAGGCCATGTGAGCTATGCTCACATGGCGGGCCCCGAGGCGGTTTCGTCTCACTTAACTAAAATCTCAGGGGCGAAAGCGCCTCGGGGTCCGTTCCACTTGCAAAAAACCTGACGCGGCGACGCGGGTAGGGCAAAGTGCTGGGCACCGCGTCCTGCGCCAATCGCAGACCCGCCTCCCGCGGGCGTGACTTTGTGTTTTCAGTGCCCATATGCTATTGGCCGCGGACTTCCCGCATTACCGTTCCGTTTTAGAGCCGCCATGAGCATTGCGCTGAACCTCGACCATTCGACCGCCATCCGCCCGCAAGCGGCGGCAAGGCCGTCGCTGATCGGCCTCTCCAAGGCGCAACTCGCCGAAGCGCTCGTCACCCATGACGTGGTGGGCGAAAAGGAAGGCCGCATGCGCTCGAGCCAGCTCTGGAACTGGCTCTATGTGAACGGGGTCACCGATTTCGACCGCATGACCAATGTGGCAAAGCCAGTGCGCCAAAAACTGGCCGATACATTTATTCTCGATCGCCCGGAAATCGTCACCGAGCAGGTTTCGGTCGATGGCACGCGAAAGTGGCTGTTCCGCTTCCGCGATCCGCAAAACCCGAACTTTCCGGCCGTCGAGGTCGAAACCGTCTACATCCCCGAATCCGATCGCGGAACACTTTGTGTCTCTTCCCAAGTGGGCTGCACGCTGACGTGCTCGTTCTGCCATACGGGCACGCAAAAGCTGGTGCGCAACCTGACGGCGGGTGAAATTCTGGGCCAGATCCTCATGGCCCGCGAACGCCTCGGCGATTTTCCCGGCGGTTCGCGCCCCGACGATGGCGGCCTCGTGCCCGGTGGCGAAAGCCGCGCCATCACCAATATCGTGATGATGGGTATGGGCGAGCCGCTCTACAATTACGACAATGTCAAAAGCGCCCTGCTGATTGCCTCGGCCGGCGACGGCATGTCGATCTCCAAGCGCCGCATCACGCTCTCAACCTCCGGCGTCGTGCCCTATATCGAGCCGACCGGCCGCGAGATCGACGTTATGCTGGCCATTTCCCTCCACGCCGTGCGCGACGATCTGCGCGACGTGCTGGTGCCGATCAACAAGAAGTGGCCGCTGAAAGACCTGCTCGAAGCCTGCCGCAATTATCCCGGCCTCTCCAACTCGCGCCGCATCACCTTCGAATACGTGATGCTCGACGGCATTAACGACAGCGACGCCGAAGCCAAGGAACTGGTGCGCCTCCTCGCCGGCATTCCGGCCAAGATCAACCTGATCCCCTTCAACCCCTGGCCGGGCTCAAACTACGGCACTTCGCCCTCAAGCCGCATCGAGCGCTTCGCCGACATCGTCAACCGCGCCGGCTACGCCAGCCCCGTCCGCACCCCCCGCGGCCGCGACATTTTTGCAGCGTGCGGCCAGCTCAAGAGCGAAAGCGAACGGCTAAGCAAGAAGGACCGCGACGCGCTGGCGGGTGTGTGATGCAGCCGCTGGTTCCCGAACTTGCCGTTTCCAATATTGCCGCAAGTCGCCGCTTCTATTGCGACATCATCGGGTTTTCCGTCCTTTATGACCGCCCCGAAGAGGGCTTTGCCTATCTTCACCTCGGGCAAGCCGAACTGATGCTGGACCAGATCGGGATGGGGCGGGACTGGGTGACGGCTCCGCTCGTTGCGCCACTTGGACGTGGTGTGAATTTCCAGATTGCGGTTGAAGGTTTGGACGCGGTCCTCGATCGCCTTGCGACCGTGTCTCTTCCTCTGTTCGTTCCGGTCGAGACGAAAACCTACGGCACTGCTTCTGACGCGATCACCCAACGCCAATTTTGCGTTCAGGACCCGGACGGCTATCTGTTACGGCTTTTCGAACAACAAGCGTGACCGAAGGGACGGCTACTCCCCCGCCACCCAATCAATCGTCCAACGCCCCCTACCCTCGTCGCCTAACACCTCGGCGAGCACGGGCATCAGGACCCGCATCTCCTCTTCGAGGACGAAGGGCGGATTGATGACGATCATGCCGGTGCCATGCAGACGCGGCGGCTCCGAAGGCTGACGGATGGTCAGCTCAAGCTTCAGGATTTTGGGAATACCTGATGCCTGCAGCATGGCGACGAACTTATCCACGTCCTCCGCATCCTTGATAGGATACCACAGGGCATAGAGCCCAGTAGGCCAACGCTTATGAGCTTTGATCAGGTTCTGCGCCATGCGCTCGAATTCGTTCCGCTCTTCGAAGGGCGGATCGATAAGCACGAGGCCGCGCTTTTCCTTAGGCGGCAAATGCGTGCCGAGAGCTTGCCAACCATCGACATGAGTAACGCGGACCTGAAAATCGCCGGCAAAGTTTTCGCGCAGGGCCTCAACGTCGACCGGGTGCAGTTCGAGCGCCATCAGGCGATCCTGCTGCCGCAGCATTTGGCGCGTGATCAGCGGCGAGCCGGGATAGAAACGCAGCTCGCCATCGGGATTCTGCGCCCAGACAGCGTCGAGGTACGGCGCGAGGAGAGCCTGTGCGGACTTGGGCAAATCGCGCTCGACCAGACGGCCGATGCCCTCCACCCACTCGCCGGTCTTTTCCGCCGCGGCGCCCTTGAGATCATAAAGCCCGACGCCGGCATGCGTGTCGATGACCCGAAACGGCGCATCCTTTCGCATCAGGTAAGCCAGAAGGCGCATAAGAATGGTGTGCTTGACCACATCGGCAAAATTGCCGGCGTGAAAGACGTGACGATAGTTCATCAGTGCCGCGCCTGTGCCGTGAGGATGGTGGCAGCGAAGGCGGTGAAGATCGCTGCAAAGCTCCAATTGAGGATGCGCTCGACCCATTTGCTGCGCTTGAATGCGGCGGCCAGCCAATCGGCCGCGAGCACGGTGACGAGCCCGAGGGGAATCGACAGCAGCACGAATTCGAAGCCCAGAAAGAAGAGTTTTGAGGTCGCGCCCGGATCGTGCGCATCGACGAATTGGGGAAGGAAGGTCACGAAGAACAAAACAACCTTGGGATTGAGCAGGTTGATGCCGAGCCCGGTCATAAAACTCTGTCGCACGGTCGGTGGCTTCTTCGCCGCCTCGGCGATCCGAAGGCCGCCACCATGCACGATGGCCTGATAGGCGAGCCACAGGAGATAAAGCGCCCCGACGATCTTGAGGGCCCAAAAGAGCGGCGGAGCCGCAATGATCAGCACCGAAATCCCAAAAGCCACGAGCGTCGTATGCACCAGAATGCCCGCCATTGCTCCGAACATGGCCGCGACGCCATGAGCGCGGCCATAGTTGATGGCGCGGCTCAGTTGCAGCGCCATATCGGGTCCCGGCGTGATGGCCAGGATAATGGTCGCCAGCGCGAAGGCCAGGATGATGGGCAGATCAGGGATGAAGGCGGACATTGAGTGTTTGGCCTTGAAACGGCGGAGCGTTGAACCGGTATGGCACTATGCGCGTGCACTGAACAGACTTCAGCCCAGTGGCAACTCAAAACTGCGCTTGATCGTCTCCATCGGCACATCGGTCTTGACGCTCTGCACGCTGGGAATACGCATGAGATGGTCCGATTGAAAGCGCCAATAGGCGTGGAGGTCGGTGGTCACGATGCGCATGATCGCATCGCATTCGCCCGTGGTCAGATAGCACTCCGCCACTTCGGGGTATTTTTGCACTGTTTCGGCGAACTGGTTCGTTGTCTCAGCATCTTGGGTCTTGAACCATATACGGGCAAAAACCGTCAATCCCAGGCCCAGTTTCTGGCCGTTGAGCACCGCGACATATTGATCGATGACGCCATTTTCTTCGAGCAGTTTCACCCGGCGCAAACATGGCGACGGAGAGAGCCCAACTTCATTGGCCAATTCCACATTGGACATGCGGCCATTGCGCTGCAATGCTCTCAAAATGCGGCGGTCGATAGCGTCGAACATTTCTGGCATTTTTGGCGACCCTGCGCAGAGAAATTGGCACAATCTGCCATAAAATGACAAATATGTGCGATGATCGCAAGATCATTGCGCTCATTCCAGCCTATCCTGTCAGCATAAAATCTTGGGACGACATCATGGCGAATGAAATCAAGAAGGTCGTGCTGGCCTATTCGGGCGGGCTCGACACCTCCATCATCCTCAAATGGCTGCAAGAGACCTATAATTGCGAGGTGGTGACCTTCACCGCCGACCTCGGTCAGGGCGAAGAGCTTGAGCCGGCGCGCAAAAAGGCCGAGATGTTCGGCATCAAAGACATCCGCATCGAGGACCTGCGCGAAGAATTCGTGCGTGACTTCGTCTTCCCCATGTTCCGCGCCAATACCGTCTATGAAGGCCAGTACCTGCTCGGCACCTCGATCGCCCGCCCGCTGATCGCCAAGCGCCTCGTCGAAATCGCCCAGGAAACCGGCGCCGACGCCATTTCCCATGGCGCCACCGGCAAGGGCAATGACCAGGTCCGCTTCGAATTGACCGCCAATGCGCTCGACCCTTCCATCAAGGTCATCGCCCCCTGGCGCGAGTGGGATCTCCGCAGCCGCACCCAGCTCCTCGAATATGCCGAGCGTAACCAGATTCCGATCGCCAAGGACAAGCGGGGTGAAGCGCCGTTTTCGGTTGACGCCAACCTCCTCCACACCTCGTCCGAAGGCATGGTCCTGGAAGATCCCGCCGTGCCGGCTCCCGACTATGTCGCCCAGCGCACCGTGGACCCCGAAAAGGCCCCAAACGAGCCCGAAATCATCACCATCGGCTACGAAAAGGGCGACCCGGTTTCGATCAACGGGGTCAAGCTTAGCCCAGCAGCGCTTCTCACCAAGCTCAACGAGCTCGGCGGCAAGCACGGCGTCGGCCGTCTCGATCTCGTTGAAAACCGCTTCGTCGGCATGAAATCGCGCGGCCTCTACGAAACGCCCGGCGGCTCTATCCTCCTCGTCGCCCACCGGGGCATCGAATCGATCACCCTTGACCGCGGCGAAGCTCACCTCAAGGATGAGCTGATGCCAAAGTATGCCGAGCTGATCTACAACGGCTTCTGGTTCTCGCCCGAACGCGAAATGCTGCAGGCGCTGATCGACAAGAGCCAGGAATATGTCTCCGGCGAAGTCACCGTCAAACTCTACAAGGGCTCGGCATCAGTCATCGCCCGGTCTTCGGCCAATTCGCTCTATTCGATGGACCTCGTCACTTTCGAAGAAGGCGCCGTGGCCTATGACCACAAGGACGCCGAGGGCTTTATCCGCCTCAACGGCCTACGCCTCAAAACCTGGGCTGCTCGCAACAAGAAGGCGAACGGCTGATGGCTCCTGACGACGCACCGCGCATTGGGCGCGTCGTCATTCTCAATGGCGCGCCGCGCTCGGGCAAATCCAGTCTTGCCCGAGCCATTCAGGAAAGCGTGCCCGGCACCTGGCTCAATACCGGTGTCGATAGTTTTATGGCGACCTTGCCACCCAAGCTTATGCCAGGCATCGGCCTTCGCCCCGGCGGCGAGCGGCCCGATCTGGAACCGGCCGTTGCAGCGCTCTATGATCTCCTATTCGCAACCATCCGCCTTCAGGCCGAAGCCGGTTTCGACGTCGTGGCCGATCTCGGCCTGCACGCGGACTATTCTGTTCCTCTGGGCGTTCTCGAACGGGCGGCGGCCATTCTTGGCCCATTGAAGCCCTTGTTCGTCGGCGTGGACTGCGACCTCGATGAGATCATGCACCGCCGCAATGCCGACCCACAGGGCGGCTTTTACGCCACCGGAGAGACGGCACCACCGCCGGTGCTGCGCTGGCAGGACGCGGTGCATCGCGGCAAGACCTATGATCTGCGCCTCGACATGGGGCGGCTTAGCCCCGAAGCCGGCGCGCGGCAGGTTGCCGACCTCCTTGCCAATCCCCCGCTCCAGCCCATTCTGGCGATCCTGGGCCCGAATTCATTCGCGTCATCGATTTAAGCCTGCGTTAAGCCCATGCCTTTAGCTTCACCAAAGCGTCATGAAGGCAATGACACTGAGGGGATGATGGGGGATTTGGACGCTGGCACGACCGACGTCGCTGATGCGCTGCTGCTCGATGCGGCGCTGGAAAACATCCCCTATGGTTTTTGTGTCTGGTCGCCGCAATTCCGGCTGGTCATGTGGAACAAGAACTATCGCGAGTTCTATGGCTTTTCCGAAGACGCAATAAAGAAGGGCATGACGCTCGAGGAGGTGGTTCACCTCTCCCACAAGCTTGGCAATCACCCCGGCCAGAGCCCCGATGCCTTCTACGAGGCCTATACGAGCGACCTGCTTTCCAATCGCGGCGGCATGCGCACCAAGAGCCAGGAAGTGGTCTATGGCGGCCGCATCGTCGAAACCGCCCATGTCTACTCGGAAAAACTCGGCTGGGTGGTGACGCATGAAGACGTCACCGACGAAATCCAGATGTCCGAGACGGTGCAGAAGCGCAAGCTCGAGCTGGAGCGCCAGAATATCCGGCTTGATGCGGCCGTGAATAACATTTCCATCGGCCTTTGCATGATGGACGCCAAGGGGCGTCTCGTCATCTGCAACGAGCCCTATGCGCGCATCTATAATCTGCCCGAAAATTTCGTACGGCCCGGCGCGCAGCTCGAAGACATTCTGGGGCATCTGTTCGACGAGGGCATGAGCGCCGGCGGCGCGCGCGAAGACTATATTCTCTGGCGCCGCGACGTCATTGCCAAGCGCGAATATGGCAAGAACATCCACGAGCTCAATGGCCGCATCATCCTGATGCAGCACCATCCGATGAAGGATGGCGGCTGGGTATCGACGCATGAGGACATTACCGAGCAGCGGCAGAACGAGGCGCGTATCCACCATCTTGCCCGCCACGATGCGCTGACCGACCTGCCCAACCGCGCCGAATTCCTCGAGGAAATGGCGCGCACCGAGGCCGGTTTGAAGCGCGGTGAAATGGCCGCCGTACTCTATATCGACCTCGACCATTTCAAGGCCGTCAACGACACGCTCGGCCATGCCGTGGGCGACGAGGTTATCAAACAGGCCGCCGTGCGCCTTTGGGGCACGACGCGGGAAAGCGATCTGCTCGCCCGGCTTGGCGGCGACGAATTCGCGCTGCTGCTGCGCCCGATCGAGAGCGCCGATGCCGCCGCCCGCATTGCCGACCGCATCATCAAGGCCATGGGCGCACCCATGAACATTAGAGGTCAGCAGATCGAAATCGGCGCCAGCGTCGGCATCGCTGTCGGACCCGGCGATGGCCTGACCACCGATACACTGGTCAAGAATGCCGACCTGGCGCTCTATAAGGCCAAAAGCGAAGGCCGCTCGACCTACCATTTTTTCGAAACCGGCATGGATGCCGAACTGCAGCACCGGCGCCTGATCGAGGCGGGCCTGCGCCTGGCGCTGAACCGCAACGAATTCCGCCTGATGTACCAGCCCCTGCTTGGCCTGGCGGAAAACCGGGTGACCTGCGTCGAAGCCCTGCTGCGCTGGGATTTTGAGGGCCGCACCGTATCACCGGCCGAATTCGTGCCCGTGGCCGAGGATACCGGGCTGATCTCTGCCATCGGCCAATGGGTGCTCAACGAGGCCTGCGCCACGGCGGCGAACTGGCCCAAAACCGTGCGCATCGCCGTCAATCTTTCGCCGGTGCAATTCCGCCAGCGCGACCTTGTCGCCCAGGTGCGCCGGGCACTCAGCAATGCGCGGCTCGATCCGAGCCGGCTCGAACTCGAAATCACCGAAAGCCTGCTGCTGGCCGAAAGCGAATCGACCCTCAAGGCGCTCCACGAACTGCGCGCCATGGGCGTGCGCATTTCCATGGACGATTTCGGTACCGGCTATTCCTCGCTTTCCTATCTGCGCAGTTTTCCCTTCGACAAGATCAAGATCGACCGCTCCTTCATTCGCGATCTGGCGAGCCGGGCCGATAGCCAGGCGATTATCCGCGCCGTGATTGGGCTCGGACAGTCGCTCGGCATGTCCACCACCGTGGAGGGGGTCGAAACCGAAGAGCAGCTCTCGCTGGTGCGCGCCCAGGGCGTTTCCGAGGTCCAGGGCTTTTTGTTCTCTCCTCCCATTTCAGACACGGCGCTGGCCGATCTGCTCGACGCCGAGATTGCCCTCGCCAAAGCCTCCTGAGCCGTATGCGCGGCACTGCGGGCCAGCGTAGCCGCCAATAGCAAACACCCCTGCCCTGCCCGCGTTACCGCGTCAGGTTTTTGCAGGTGGAACGGACCCCGAGGCGCTTTCGCCCCTGAGTATTTTAATTAGTGAGACGAAACCGCCTCGGGCGCTGATTTTTTGGACAGGACTTTTAGCGGCACTGGATCGCTCGTCGCATGCGGCCAGCCCCCGAACCCACACGGGAACGGTCCCGTGCGCTCAGCATCCCCGCAGCCGTCCGTCTCGACTCCGTCCCGTGCGGGGAATTTTTGGATCTTACAACGGGATGGAGGGGGCGGGGATAAGTAGCTGGGCCGAGGCCCAGCTAGAATGGTCTAGGTGCAGCTTGGAAGAGCCAGAAGATTGTTAGGCTCCAATCCATCCGCAGTAGTTTTCAGGTATTTCTTACCGTTACGGACGGCCACGATAATCCAAACTGACTCGCTTTTGGCGACAGTCCAGAATTGGTGGGTGCCACTCTCGATGTGATGAATCGCATCGTCCAGCTTCAATTTCCAGCCGCCCCCGGCGGTTCCACCAATGCTATCGATCCGACGATCACGATCCTGACCATCGGGGATTATGCACGTCACTTGGAAGTCAGACATAATAGCTCCAATATAAGAGCCAGACGGTTGACGACTGAACGCAAAAGGGAGACGTTCAGGTGTACTCGAACTCCCGTTCTGGCGGGTTTCGTACTAGGGCGACGGACGGCAATCCGTCGCCCTTTTCATTCGTCCCCTGATTCTCCTCGCAGCACAAGAACCGGCAAATTTTAGCGGGGATATCCACTGTGAACTTTGTGAATAGTGGGAATAATAGGGACATCAGAATAGACAAACTGACTTGTACGAATGGCAAAGGCCCGAGATATCTCCCGGGCCTTCTTCATTTCTGTTTTCATTAGCGTCTTCTCACCATCGATTGTCACCCCAGACTTGATCCGGGGCCCATCTCCAAAACCTCGAGATGGGTCCCGGCCTTCGCCGGGATGACAGTTGGTGGGTGGGCGAGCGACTTTGGTTAAATCCGATATACAAAAGGCCCGGGATTACTCCCGGGCCTTCTTAAATTCAGTCCAGACTATGTCTGGTTAGCCCATATGCGCCAGCACCGCCAACAGCAGCAGTGCTACGATATTGGTGATCTTGATCATTGGATTGACGGCCGGGCCGGCCGTGTCCTTGTAGGGGTCGCCGACGGTGTCGCCGGTGACGGAGGCTTTGTGGGCGTCTGAACCCTTAAAATGTTTGACGCCGTGGGAGTCGGTAAAACCGTCCTCAAAACTCTTTTTCGCGTTGTCCCAGGCACCGCCGCCGGCGGTCATGGAGATGGCGACGAAGAGGCCCGTCACGATCACACCCATCAGCATGGCGCCGAGGGCGGAGAAACCGGCGGCGGGGCCGGCGATCCAGTTGATGAGGACGAAGACGAGGATCGGGCTGAGGACTGGCAGCAAGGAAGGAACAATCATTTCCTTGATCGCGGCTTTGGTCAGCATGTCGACGGCGCGGCCATAGTCGGGCTTGTCGGTGCCGGCCATGATGCCCGGCTTTTCCTTGAACTGGCGGCGCACTTCCACGACGACCGACTGGGCGGCGCGGCCCACCGCAGTCATGGACATGCCGCCGAAGAGGAACGGAAGCAGACCACCAAAGAGGAGGCCAACGACGACATAGGGATCGGCCAGCGAGAAGGTGAGCGCGCCCATGCCGGCAAAGATGGCGGGCGCATCAGGCAGGGCCGAAAAATAGATCAGGTCCTGCGTATAGGCGGCAAAGAGCACGAGCGCTCCGAGGCCGGCCGAACCGATGGCATAGCCCTTGGTGACGGCCTTGGTGGTATTGCCCACCGCGTCGAGCGCGTCCGTATTGTGGCGCACTTCCTTGTCGAGACCGGCCATTTCCGCAATGCCGCCGGCATTGTCGGTGACCGGGCCAAAGGCGTCGAGCGCCACGATGATACCGGCCAGCGCCAGCATGGTTGCCACCGCAAAAGCGATGCCGAAAAGGCCGGCCAGCGAATAGGTGACGATGATGCCGGCAACGATGACCAGAGCCGGCAAGGCGGTCGATTCGAGCGACACCGCAAGGCCCTGGATGACATTGGTGCCGTGGCCGGTGACCGAGGCTTCGGCGATGGAATTGACCGGGCGGCGATTGGTGCCGGTATAATATTCGGTGATGACGATGATCAGACCCGTAATGACGAGGCCGACGACGCCGCACCAGAAGAGGCTCCAGGGCGTAAACACCTTGTCTGATGTTTCGATCGCAAGGTTCATGTCGCCAAAAAGCAGCCAGAGGACTGGCAGGAGAGCGACCAGGGACAAAAGGCCCGAGGCGATGACGCCTTTGTAGAGCGCGCCCATGATGTTGTTGTCGGACCCGAGCTTTACGAAATAGGTGCCGATGATGGAGGTGATGACGCAGGCCCCGCCTATGGCGAGGGGCAGCACCATGCCAGTCAGTTTGAGCGCTTCGGGCAGGATGATCGCCGCCAGCACCATGGTGGCGACAATGGTGACCACATAGGTTTCAAAAAGGTCCGCAGCCATGCCGGCGCAATCGCCGACATTGTCGCCCACATTGTCGGCGATAGTCGCGGGATTGCGCGGATCGTCTTCGGGAATGCCGGCTTCGACCTTGCCCACCATATCGCCGCCGACGTCAGCACCCTTGGTAAAGATGCCGCCGCCGAGACGGGCGAAGATGGAAATCAGCGAGGCGCCGAAGCTGAGAGCCACGAGCGAATCTATGACGACGCGGCTCGTCGGCGCATTGCCCATGCCGGTAAGGATGATGAAATAAAGGGTGACGCCAAGGAGGCCGAGGCCGGCGACCAGCATGCCTGTGACGGCGCCGGATTTGAAGGCGAGGTCGAGCCCTTTGGCGAGCGAGGAAATGGCCGCCTGGGCAACGCGCACATTGGCGCGGACCGAGACGTTCATGCCGATAAAGCCGGCTGCGCCCGAGAGCACGGCGCCGATCAGGAAGCCGATTGCTGCATGTGGCCCGAGCAACAACCAGGCGGCAATGAGGATGACCACGCCGACAATGGCAATGGTGGTATATTGGCGTTTGAGATAGGCCGAAGCGCCTTCGCGTACGGCGGCGGAAATTTCCTGCATACGGGCAGAACCAGCGTCAGCCTTTAAGAGGCCCTGCGTGGTGACGATGCCATAAACAACAGCCAAACCGCCGCAGGCGACGATCAGCCAAAGTGCCAGATCCATAAACACGTTCCTCGAATGAAAAGATTCGAGATCCGCCCCGGCCGTGGCCAGCTCTTTTAGGGTGCAAAGCCCCCTCTGTCCGGTCCGCAACCGCCCTCCGGCGGACCTCCTCCCAACGCAGAGATTACCGGGATTGTTTCGTTAAGCAATTGGAAAGTGTGACGGTTTGTCGCGGACGATTTAAGCCAGGGCCTTGAGGCGCGCCTCTACGTCCGCAGAGGCCGCCGAGATGAGCACGGTTTTCATTCGAGCGGTGTCGCCGCTGACGAGACTTATCGAGGATTTGGGAACGCCGAGGGGTTTGGCGAGGAGCGCGATAACCGCGGCGTTGGCCTTGCCCTTGTCGGGCACGGCGCTGACGCGAATGCGGAGGACGGTGGAGCCATCGTCGCGGCTTTCGGCACCATCGATAGCGTCGCGCCCCGCATTTGGAGTGACGCGGAGGAACATAAGCAGTCCCTCCGGCGTCGGGCGGAAGAAGCTAGACGCCGGCACGTATGACGGCGGGATAGATATAGTAGCCGATGATCGACTGGATGAAGAAGATGATCAGAAAGGCAACGAGCGGGGACAGGTCGAGGCCCGAGAAATTGGGCAGCACGCGCCTCAAGGGACGCAGCACCGGTTCGGTCAGCTGATTGAGCACGCGCCAGACCGCTTCGACGAACTGATTGCGGGTATTGATCACGTTGAACGAGATCAGCCAGCTCATGATGATCATGATGAGCAGCACCCACCAGTAGAGCTGGAGCAGGATGAGAATGATGTCGAGAACGGCGCGCATGGGCGTCTCCGCGAGAAAAGGTGTCATTTATCTAGTGGGTTAGGACTAGAGCGGCAAGACCGGGCACCAGAAAAGCCGGAGCCCCGCACCGGGCAAGCGATACGGGGCCCAAATGACTGACATCCGGTATGCAGTACAAGGGTCCGGACAGGTTTTCTATTGCACGAAGCGTGCCAAGTGTGCGGTCCCCGCAAAACCGGGGGCAAAGATTAAGCACTTGTTACGATTGATCTTTTTGAAGGATCTGCGCCTCGCAAAATGCGAAGCGCGTTGCAAAATGCGAGGCAAATAGATCAGGCCTTGACGCTGCTCGGCTTCCAGGTGGCGACCTTGAGGAGGTAAAGCACGACGACGAGGCCGAGGACGACGTAGCTCAAGGGATCGAGCACCACTTCGATCATCTCGTAATGCTCATGGAGGAGATAGCCGGCCATGGTGAGAAAGGTATTCCAGATCAGCGCGCCCGAGGTCGAGGCGAGAAGGAATACCGGCAGGCTCATGCGCGACAGGCCCGCAGGAATGGAAATCAGCGTGCGGATCAAGGGGATCAACCGGCCGAAGAGCACGATGACCGGGCCGAAGCGGGTAAACCATTTCACTGCAATGTCGATCTCGTCGGCATTGAAGGCCATCACCCGGCCGAACCTGTCAGCCAGGTAGCGCACGCGGGAAAGGCCAAAAATCCGGCCGGCATAATACCAGGGCAGCATGCCGACGACGGCGCCCACAGTGGCGGCCGCGAGCACGCCAAAAAGGTTGAGATCGCCATTGGCGGCGGCAAAGCCGGCAAAGGGAATAATCAGTTCCGAGGGTATGGGCGGAAAGATCGATTCAGCCAGCATGACGAGGAAAATCCCCAGATATCCGAGTTCGGAAATGGTCTGGATAATCCAATCGGTCATGCGGCAATCTCCTTGTTGGTGGTCGGGTAGCCGACGTGCAGGGCAAAAAAAGGGCCCCGACGTTTCCGTGGGGCCCTTTTGTTTTATCAGGCCGACTTGGCGGCGCGGCTCATGCGCTTGCGATCGTTGGGATCGAGCCAGATCTTCCTGAGGCGGATCGATTTGGGGGTCACTTCGACATATTCGTCTTCGGCGATATAGCCGAGGCTCTGTTCGAGGGTCAGCTTCTTCGGGGTCGTCAGGCGCACCGCTTCGTCCTTGGAGGTCGTGCGGATATTGGTGAGCTGCTTGCCCTTGAGCGCGTTCACTTCAAGGTCGTTCTCGCGGGAGTGCTCGCCTACGATCATGCCTTCATAGATGTCGACGCCGGCGTCGATCATGATCGGGCCGCGGTCTTCGAGGTTCCAGAGCGCGAAGGCGACCGACTGGCCGGTGCCGTTCGAGATCAGGACGCCGGTGCGACGGCCGGGCAGTTCGCCCTTATAGGGCACGAAGGAGTGGAACAGGCGGTTGAAGATAGCCGTGCCACGGGTGTCCGAGAGCAGCTCGGGCTGGTAGCCGATCAGCGAACGGGTGGGGACCAGCAGCTGAATGCGGGTACGGCCGACGCCGGACGGACGCATGTCGGTCAGTTCGCCCTTCCGCTCGGTGAGCTTCTGCACCACGGTGCCGGTGAACTCGTCATCGACGTCGATGATGACTTCTTCGATCGGCTCGTGACGGACACCATCCACGTCCTGCATCAGGACTTTTGGGCGACCGATGGTCAGCTCAAAGCCTTCGCGACGCATGTTTTCGATGAGAACGGCGAGCTGAAGTTCGCCGCGGCCGGCAACGTCATAGGAATCGTTGTCGTCGCCGGGGGTGACGCGGATCGCGACATTGCCTTCAGCTTCGCGCATCAGGCGTTCGCGGATGACGCGGGACTGCACCTTGTCGCCTTCGCGGCCGGCCAGCGGGCCGTCATTGATGCGGAAGGTCACCGACAGGGTCGGGGGATCGATCGGCTTGGCAGAGATGGGCTTGGTCACCGAAGTGGCGCAAAGCGTGTCGGCGACCGTGGACGTGACGAGACCGGCAATGGCGACGATGTCGCCGGCTTCACCGATATCGACCGGCGTACGTTCAAGGCCGCGGAACGCCAGAA
Organism: Devosia sp. Root685; assembly: GCF_001427875.1. Lineage (GTDB taxonomy): Bacteria > Pseudomonadota > Alphaproteobacteria > Rhizobiales > Devosiaceae > Devosia. The sequence continues at coordinate 294,552 of NZ_LMHK01000004.1, forward strand.
CCTTGGAAACACGGCCCTTTTCGACTTCCTTGCCTTCACGGTTGAGCGTGTGGATGGGGTCGTTGGCCTTGACGGTGCCTGAGGTGATGCGGCCGGTCAGGATGCGGCCGAGGAACGGGTTGCGTTCGATGGTCGTGACCAGCATGCGGAACGCGCCTTCTTCAACGCTTGGCTGCGGCACATGTTCGATGACCTTGTCGAGCAGCGGTCCCAAGCTTTCCTTTGGACCTTCCGGCTCCAATGCCATCCAGCCCTGCTTGGCCGAACCATAAAGCACCGGGAAGTCGAGCTGCTCGGGCGTTGCGTCGAGGGCGATGAACAGGTCAAAGATTTCTTCGAGCACTTCGAGGTGGCGCTCGTCGGATTTGTCGATCTTGTTAATGGCAACGATCGGGCGCAGGCCCTGGGCCAGCGCCTTGCCGAGGACGAACTTGGTCTGCGGCATCGGGCCTTCAGCGGCGTCGACGAGGATGACCACGCCATCGACCATGGAGAGGATGCGCTCGACTTCGCCACCAAAATCGGCGTGGCCGGGGGTGTCGACGATATTGATGCGGGTGTCCTTCCAGAGGAGGGAGGTCACCTTGGCCAGAATGGTGATACCGCGCTCGCGCTCGATATCATTGCTGTCCATGGCGCGTTCTTCAACGCGCTCGTTTTCGCGAAATGAGCCCGACTGCTTGAGCAGGACGTCGATCAGGGTGGTTTTACCGTGGTCAACGTGGGCGATGATGGCAATATTGCGCAGGGACATGGGCACCGGGGCGTTGGGCATGGTCCAGCGGCGCGAAAAGCAAACGGCCAAATCATGCGGAAAACAGGAAACGCCAGCTGCATTGACGGCAAACTGGCGCTTTTCGGTGCGGCTATTATAGAAAAACAGCGCTCTTAACAAGCGCCGCCAATGCAGGGCGGGTTTGCGCGGTCAAGAATGGTGTCGCGAAGGGAGTTGATTGGGGCTGACTGCTTTCAAGTCAGTTGGGCTAAATGCCAGAGATCGCATGTCCAAAAAATGTGCTGCTAAGATAAACACTAACAGTGATTCAGTCGCAGCGGGCCCAAATGGCAAAGAAGCAGAATTCAAGAGAGCATCATTGGTGGCCAGTGGGCTTGCAGAAGCACTGGACCGATCGAACCGGCAATATCTCTTGGGTTAATCCAAGTGGCATGGTGACCAAAAAGAAATCCGAAAATCGCAAGGTTGCCAAGAAGGCGCACGGTCACACCGTGTTACTCAATGGCCCTTGGACAACAAACTTCGAAGATGATTTCGAATCCGCCGACAACAGTGTGCATCAAGTGATTACCAGTCTTGATCTGATGCCGGCGCGAGGGAGTAGGAGCATTAAAGAATTCATCTCGCTTATGGGCTTGCTACGAAAACGAGATCGCACGCTTAGTGACATGTGCAGCTTCTACGAAATAAAGCGGGATGATCTGTTGTCACTAGCACGGCTTATTATGTCGCTGCTCATTCGTCTCCCGGCGCGCCGACACAAATATGAGCATGTACCAGAATGGTTCGATCTGCCTCCTGATGAAAATATCGGAAAAATGAATATACGGCAATTCTATAGGATTGCGCGTGACTCCTTGGAACGCGATAGTAATTCGAACCTATTTTTTATTCTAATTCGTTCCCCGTGGAAGGAATTTCTTCATGGCGATGGCGTTCTTGACTGGATGACCGATAATTTGGTTGGGTTAAGAATACGGGGGCGAGCTCTAGTCCCACTTACTCCGAAACTTTGTGTGTATATGTGTACCCCATCTAGACGCTCTGGCCTTCACAACTGCGCCTCTTTCTTAGCGGCTCCTTGGATTGTAGAAGCGATCAATGAGATCACGCAGGTTTATTCCAAAGATCATCTGTTCTTTAGATCAAAGAAGCCACCTCGCCTTACCGAAAATTTCAGTCGCGGAGAGTTTCTTTCCCATGAAAAGCAACGAGACAGCCTCATAGCGCTTCTGGACGAAATTGCGGAAGGTGGAAAACGGAGTTCTTCAACGGCATTGTTTCAGCCACATTAGGCCTAAGACTTGCACCAGATGGTAGCGTGGACCAGCGAGCCAAGTAGCCCAATGCGGTGTGTGATTGTAGCGTCGAAATTGAGATAGAAACCCGCCTACCCCACTCTACCAGTCTGTACCTCCAGCACCGATACCACGCGCCCCAAGAGCTCCAGAAACTGGCCGCGCTCGGAAGTCGTAAATTGTTCGAGCAGCAATTCATTGAGCGCGTCGAGGGCGCGCTCGACATCGGCAATGCGATCATAACCCGCCGGTGTCAGCACGATCAGCGCGCTGCGGCCGTCGTCGGGATTGCGTTTTCGCGTGACAAGACCATCGCGCTCCATGCGCTGGATGGTGGCCGTCATGGTCGGTTGTTCGACGGAAGCTGCCTCGGCAAGACCTTTTGGGGTATGCGCACCGCCGGACGAAAGGGCAAGTAGCACCGGCACATAGGCAGGATTGAGCCCGATGGGCCCCAGCATGGTTTCCGTCTCGCGCGCCAGAAGACGGGCGGCCCAGTTCAGTTGATCGGCAACGGTGATTTCGCGCATATACTGAGCCTACTCAGGATTTTTCCCATTTAGGCGCGGCAGACTGATTTGGGCAAGCGTTTCACATTATGCCGGCGAGACGGGAGAGAACGCGGTCGCGATCGCGGGTGAGCCCCTTATAGCCGAGTTGTTCCGGGGTCAGGGCCAGAAGCTGGGCATGCAGGCTTGCGGCCAAAATTCTGGCATCGGAAAAACCGGCAAAAGTATCGAGATCGACCAGCGAAATGCGGATGGTGAAGGCAACCGCCCCGGTTTGCGGCAGTTTTCTGAGGGTTTGCCGCTCGATGCGCAGGTTTACCGGATCGGCCCTGTCGCCTGTGCCAAAACGCGGCGTGTCTGGCCCCGAAACATCGGGGTGAAAGAGGCGCTGGTCGCCATAGAGCGACCAGTTCCAGCGGATGAGCGGGGTTTCGGGCCGCATTGCATCGAACATGCGGGCCATGAGCTGGGCCGGGCGGGTTGTAGGGCCAAAGCCGGGCACCGGTTCATGAATGGCGTCGAGCACTTTTCCAATTTTTTCGGACAGTACCCAGGAGGACGGAAAGCTGAGGCTCGCCGCCGTGAGGCGCCAGCCAGCTTCCGCGCGGGAAAGGATAAGAAGATCGTCCTGCACGAATTTTGCGGCCTGCAGGAGCGGAATGCCGGCCAGCGGCACGAGATCACCCGTGGGAACGACCAGCAGGCTCTCGTCCCGCCTTTGCCAAAGGTGCGGAAAACGGGACGGCAGATAATCGGCAAGCAGGGCCAGCAACTCCGTCTGGGCGGGTCGGCTATCCGGCAGTTCGGCAAAAATCTCGGGGAGATGGGATTGGCGGAGCCGCGCCTTTTCTGCCAGCTGCGCTGCCATACCCGCATCCGGATCGAGCCAATCAGCCGGATCGAGCGGCTTTGTGGCAATCTGGAAGAGTCTGACATCGAAGGCGGGAAGCGGCATCCCGCCATGAAAGCCATGACCTCAAGAGTTAGCAAGCACTATCACATCCACCGGCTGTCATCGAGAATGGGGTGGCGTCAGCGAAACCAAAAGCCCAAAAGAAAAAGGGCGGAGTAGAACCCCGCCCAATCTTCAAAAACTTACTTCTCGTTCTTGGCGCGCTCGATCGATTCGAGGATCACCCGACGGGCATCGGCCAGATTGCCGACCCGGTCGATCTTGGCCCATTTGCCGGGCTCGAGATCCTTGTAGTGCGTGAAAAAGTGCTTCACGCGCTCAAGCTGGATTGCCGGAAAATCCTCGATGTCTTTGATGTTGTCATACATCGGGGTCAGCTTGCTGACCGGCACGGCGATGATCTTTTCATCCTGGCCGCCATCGTCTTCCATGAACAGCACGCCGACGGGACGCGAGCGCACCACGGCGCCGGGCACCAGCGGGCGGGAATTCATCACGATCACGTCGAGCGGATCGCCATCGCCGCACAGGGTATGCGGCACAAAGCCGTAATTTCCGGGATAGCGCATCGGCGTATAAAGGAAGCGATCGACGAAGAGCGCGCCGCTATCCTTGTCGATTTCATACTTGATCGGCTCGCCACCAAGGGGGACTTCGATGATGACATTGAGGTCGTCTGGCGGGTTCTTGCCGGTCGGAATGGCGTCGATGTTCATTTGGGCGGGTCCGTTGCGTCAGGGAGGGGCGGAACGGAGGGGTTCTGCCGCAGAACCCCGGCCAAAGGCAAGCCGTAAATCGGCGAGGCGCCGAAGCCATTCGCCGCAGGACGAAGAGCTTCGGCCAGAATGCAAAAGCCTATTTGACGATAAGAACCGGCACGCTGGAGCGCGCCAGCACTTCGGACGCCTGGCTGCCGAGCAACAGCCGGCCAAGGCCGCGGCGGCCGTGGGAGCCCATGATGATCGTATCGACGCCACGCTCTTTCGCAGCCTCGAGAATGGCATCGGCCGGGCGATGGCGCGGCACATGCAGGGTTTCGGCAGCAATGCCGGCCCCTTCGAGTTTCTGCCGGGCAGCATCGAGCAGTTTTTTTGCCTGGGCCGCATAATCGTCTTCGAGCTGGGCAATGATCGGACCCGCATCGAAAGTACCGAAACCGCCGGCGCCGATGCCGGTTGCCACCGGATCGGTCGAGGTCAGCACGAGGATTTTCGAGCCATGGACCCTGGCGAGTTCGACGCCGGCGGCCACGGCCTTGTCGCCCAGTTCCGATCCATCGGTGGCAATAAGCAGGGATTTGAACATGCTCTTCTCCTTGTTATCAGCACAATAACCCGATCATTGTGTCCGGCAATTGATCTCGATCATTGCGGCAGCAATGGTCTCGATCATCTCGCGGCGAGGAGGCCGATCATGTTGCAGCGTGTTTTTCTGGTTCTGGCCGTGACGTGCGCCACTCCGGCCATGGCTCTGGCGGGCTTTACCAGCGCCTATACCGACCTCGATATCGACCAGTGCCTGGTGCTCGAAGCCGACGATTTTGGCGCCAGTTGGGCCTGCCCGGGCTATAAGGGGTTTCCGGTGATGGTGCAGGAGGGCGACCTGAGGTTTTCCGTCAGCTACGGGTTTGAGCCAAAGAAGAATTCGGCCGGTTTCCAGACCCTGCCACCCTTCAATAATCTCGGCTCAAAACTCGAATGGCGCCTCTCGAACGCAAAGGGCTACTTTTTCCCGGTGGCCACCATCGTGCGCTATCACACCGCCGACCCTGAAACCGGCGAGAACAACGGCCAGGTGCTGGTGGTGAGCCAGATCAAGGACGGCAATTCCTGCCACATCGCCTATGTCGATGCGCTGGCCAACAAGGACGCCAACGACCTCGCCCGCGCAGCTGCCGACAAGGCAGGCAATTTCGATTGCGCCACGGACGAGCCCGAAGTGATCGGAAAATTTACCGCCTACTGAGCCTGATCATTTTCCGGGAAATGATCTAGGCCTCGGCTTCGTCGCTTTTGCCGCGGATCTGGTTGCGCAAGACGGTGCGGTCGCGGCTCGAGACGCCGATCAGTTCGGCAATGCGCCAGACCATATTGTCTTCAAGCTCGTGATTCTGCCGGTCGGCATAGACCACCGTCCACATCATGCGGATGATTTCGATGCGATCTTCCATCGGCAGCTGGGTGATGCCGGTGGTGAACCGGTAAAAATCCACCGCCTCGGCATCGCGCTCGGCGGCCTGCTTGATCAGGCGATCAACGCTTTGCTCATCGAGATCGTAGTGATCCATCAGCGCGCCACGAATGGTTTTGCGCTCCTCGTCCTTCATCGTGCCATCGACCGCGGCCAGGTGCACGAGAAGCGCTGCCACCGACAGCTTTGGATCATTGCTGTTCGTCGCCGTCTCGGTTTTTTGAAACAGACGGGTCAGGGCCTCGAACATGGCTTTCAGCCTCGTGGACGGGGTGAAGGAACGGGTTTTGCAAGTGAGCCGGGAGGCCGCAGGCAAAGACTGGGGCAGAAGGGCTTTTTGCTCAATGGGTGCCGGTTGATCTCACGCGGTCTTGACCGCGCCTGATGCAGCCCGGCCACACCCTCTTTTGGGAGGACACGAAAAGAGACTCGACTCCCGGCGGATTCGGAGTCAACATGTTCTCGTTATGTTCTAATAGGCAGTTTCATCATGTCAGCCCCGGATCGCCAACAGCGCCTCGCCGCGCTGCGGGACACCATTGCCGATATCGAGCGCAAGCCGGCACTGGCGGAGGCGGCCAATCGCCCGCGGAGTGAACCCGGCGCCTTTCCCGCGCTGCCTTCGGGTCTGGTGCAGGAAGTCTATGCCAACGGAGCCCGCGACAGCGGCGCAAGCCTTGCCTTTGCCCTGACCCAGGCGAAAAGCCTGCTCACGACGCGGCGCTCGACGATCTATTACGTGCAACTTGCCCATGAGGGAAAACACCTTGGCCTGCCCTATGGACCGGGCCTGAGCTGGTTTGGAATCAATCCTGAAAAACTGGTGATCGTGCGGGTCGCCGACATGACCGAATTTTTATGGGCGACCGAAGAAGCAACGGCCTGCCGGGCGGTCGCGGCCATCATCGCCGAGGTGCGGGGCGCTTCGAAACTGCTCAATTTCACCGCCAGCCGGCGGCTGAGCCTGCGCGCCAGCGCCAATCGCGTTTCGCTCTTCATGCTGCGCTACGGGACCCGCCGGGAAAGCAGCGCCGGGCACCTGCGCTGGCAGATCATGCCGCAGCGAAGCGGCCGCCATGCCTTTGACGACCGCGCCCCGGGCAAGGCGCGCTGGCGCCTGAAACTCGAACGCGGCCGGATCGCCGGCAATCAAATGGACTGGATGTTGGAGGCGCGGAAAAATGGCTTTGCAATCTTCTCCCAGCCAGCTGGCCTTGGCCAATCCCAGGCACAAACGCCGGTTCTTGGCGCTCCACCTGCCCTATTGGCCCACCGACTATCTCAAGCGAGCTGAGCCGGCGCTAAAAAACCAGCCGCTGGCGCTTTATGAGCGCATCAAGGGCGGGTTGCGCCTGGCAGCGCTCGACCCCGAAGGCCTGCAGAATGGGTTGCGCCTGGGCCAGAACCTCGCCGATGCGCGCGCCATTTGGCCCCAGCTAACGGTACGGGAAATCGACCGGCCGAGACTGGAAGCCGCCTTTGGCGATTTTGCCGATTGGCACTCCAATGCCAGCCCCCTCGTCTCGGTGATGACCGATGTGAGCCGCTTTGGCGATCTCGTGCTCGACATTACCGGGGTTTCACACCTTTTCGAGGGCGAAGCGAGGATGTTGAGCAAGCTCATCATCCGCCTGCGTGCGCTGGGCTACAGGGTTTCAGGCGCCATTGCCCCGACCATCGGCGCCGCCTGGGCGATCAGCCATTTTGCCCGGAGTCAGGTGGTCGGGGACGATAATCTTGTAACCCTCCTCGATGCCCTGCCCGTCGCAGCACTGCGGCTCGAAGAAGCACAGCTTCTTACCCTCACCCAGATGGGCCTCAAAACCGTGGGGCAGTTAAGACAATACCCGCGAAAACCGCTGCAGGCCCGTTTCGGCGCCAGCCTGCTCATTCGGCTCGACCAGGCCTTTGGCGAGATCGAGGAGCGGATGACGCCGCGCCTGCCGCTGGTGGAGTATTTTGCCGAGCGGCGGTTTGCCGATCCCATCAGCCTCATGGATGACGTGCTGCGCACAGTGCATGACCTGGCGGTCAAATTGAAAGAGACCCTCGAAGCCCAAGGTCTTGGCGCACAGGCCTTTCACCTCTTTCTCTATCGGGTCGATCACAAGGTGATGACCCTTTCGCTCAATGCTGGACGGGTAACGCGCGACCCCGATCATATCGCCGACCTCTTCCATCACCGCTCCCAGCGCCTGGAGGCGGAATATGATCCTGGTTTCGGCATCGACATGGTGCGGCTGGCGGCCAGCAGCACCGATCGGCTCGATGCGGTGCAGACCGGCGCCTTTTCCATCGAAGAGGGGACTGAAGACATCGACCGCCTCAATGACCGGCTAACGAGCCGGCTCGGCCCGCTCGCCGTTTTGCGCACGGAACTGGTCGCGAGCCGCCTGCCGGAGCGGGCGGCGCGACTGGTCCCGGTCCAATCAGGCGCGGCAGTGCCTGCCATCGCAGCCCCGGTCCTGCAACGCCCGCTAAAACTGCTCCCCGCGCCCGAGGCCGTCGCCATCATGGCCGAAGTGCCCCATGGCCTGCCCGCCTCCATGGTCTGGCGCGGCGAAACCTATCGCCTGGTGCGTGGCCAGGGGCCGGAACGCTTGGGCGGGGAATGGTGGCGAAAAGGGGAGCGGCTGAAACTGGTCGAACCCGATCCTAAAAAACCGAAACCCTATGAACCCGCCCTGCCCCAGTTCAATCCCGACGCCGGCACACGGGATTACTATGTCGTCGAAGATCAGCACGGCAGCCGCTTTTGGGTGTTTCGGCAGGGGCTTTATGGGTCGAAAAATCCCACCTGGTACCTGCATGGGTTTTTCCCATGAACGCCCTCGCCGCCCCGCCCAAAACGGTTATTACGCCCGAGCAGCCGTTTTACAGCGAGCTCATCACCACCAGCAATTTTTCCTTCCTGCGCTCGGGTTCGCATCCGGAAGAAATGGTCGCAGGCGCCATGCATCTGGGCATGACCGCACTCGGGCTTTGCGACCGCAACACATTTGCCGGCGTGGTGCGCGGCTATGTGACGGCGCGGGACAATAAGGCACTCAGTCCCCACTTTCGCTATCTCGTCGGCGTGCGGCTGGCCTTTGCCGATGGCACACCCGATATCGTCGCCTATCCCAGTGACCGGGTGTCCTATGGACGGCTCTGCAAGCTTCTGACTATCGGCAATCATCGCGGTGAAAAGGGTAATCCAACGCTCTTTTTTGACGACCTTTTTGGCCCCCCCAATGCCACTTCAGAGGGGGAGCAAGGGCCCAGCGAAGATTTTTCCCAAGGCCAACTTTTCATCCTCCTTCCCGATGAGGGCGATTGGGCGCTTACCGAAAAGACGCTCGATTGCCTGAGCCGGCAGGCGCCGGGCCGCGTCTGGGTCGCCGGCACGCCGCGCTTTGATGGACAGGATCGCGCCCGGCTCAACCGGGTGGAGGCCACAGCCAAGCGGCACCAGGCTTTCATGATCGCCAGCAATGACGCTCAATATCACGAGCCCGACCGCAGCATGCTGCTTGATGTCGTCACCTGCATCCGCGAGCATGTTACCCTCGAAGAAGCCGGCTTTCGCCTCACCGCCAATGCCGAGCGCCACCTCAAAAGTCCGCGCGAAATGGCCGAGCTTTTTTCAGAGCATCCGGACGCAATCGCCCAAACGCAAAAATTCATCGCCCGGATCCACTTTGCACTCAGCCAGCTCGAATACAATTATCCCGAGGAAACCGTCGGCAATGGCGAGACCGCTCAGCAGACCCTGGAGCGACTAACTTGGGCTGGAGCCGAAAAGCGTTTTCCTAAAGGCCTTAGCAACGAACTCAAGAAGACGCTTTGGGGCGAGCTCTGCCTTATCGCCTACAAGGGCTATGCGGCTTACTTTCTGACTGTGCACGACATCGTTCAGTTCGCCCGTTACGAAAAAGGCATTCTTTGCCAGGGGCGGGGCTCTGCTGCCAATTCGACTGTCTGCTATTGCCTCGAAATCACCGAGGTTGACCCCCGAAAGGCCACGCTGGTCTTTGGCCGTTTCATCTCCACCGAGCGCGACGAGCCGCCCGATATCGACGTCGATTTCGAGCACGAGCGGCGCGAGGAGGTGATGCAATATGTCTATAAAAAATACGGTGGCCAGCGGACCGGCCTGACGGCCAATGTCATCTCCTACCGCTCGAAAAGTGCCATTCGCGAAACCGCAAAGGTGTTTGGCATTTCCGACGACACCATTGCCGCCTTCAACCAGCTCCATTGGGGCTGGGGTTCGTCGCTGGATCTAAAGAACGTGAGCAATATCGGGCTCAATCCCGATGATCCCACGCTGGCGCAAATGTTCGAGGTCGTAAAAGTGCTGCGCGGCTTTCCGCGGCATCTTTCCCAGCATGTCGGCGGCTTCGTCATCACCCGCGACAGCCTTGAAAGCCTGGTGCCGATCAGCAAATCGGCCATGGAGAGCCGCACCATCATCGAATGGAACAAGGACGATATCGACGCCCTCAAAATCCTGAAGGTCGATATTTTGGCACTGGGCATGCTGACCTGCCTGCAGCGCGCTTTTGGTCTGATGAAGGAGCATTACCAGCATGCGGTGACGCTGAACGAGTTGCAGAATGAAGGGTTCAGTGACGAGGAAAACGGAACAGAGATCGCCAAGCCGGTCTATGAGATGACCCACCGCGCAGACACGATCGGGGTTTTTCAGATCGAAAGCCGGGCGCAAATGTCCATGCTGCCGCGACTGAAACCGTCTCGTTTTTATGATCTCGTGATCGAAGTCGCCATCGTTCGGCCAGGCCCCATCCAAGGAGGCATGGTGCATCCCTATCTAAAACGGCGCGAAGGCATCGAGCCATGGACGGCCGATCCCAACGATCCACTGGATCAGGTTTTGAAAGAAACCCTCGGCATTCCGCTCTTTCAAGAGCAGGCTATGCAAATGGCCATTATCGGTGCTGGTTTTACGCCGGGCGAGGCCGATCAGCTTCGCCGCGCCATGGCCGCCTGGCGGCGCACCGGGAAAATCGAAGTTTTCAAGGAACGCTTCATCACCGGGATGATGAACAATAAGCGCAAGCAATATAGCAAAGAGTTCGCCGAGCGCTGCTTCTCCCAGATCGAAGGCTTTGCCGAATATGGGTTTCCGGAAAGCCATGCCGCGAGTTTTGCGCTCCTCGTTTATGCCTCGTGCTGGCTCAAATGCCATTATCCCGATGTGTTCGCCTGTGCGCTCCTCAATTCCCAACCCATGGGCTTTTATGCGCCGAGCCAATTGGTGCGGGACGCCAGCGAGCACGGCGTCGAAATCCGGCCGCCCGACATCAATGTTTCCAACCATGATTCCAGCCTCGAGCAGGATAGCTGGGAGGTCGGCAAGCATGTGTGGCCACGCCATGCGGTCATGACAAAGGACATATGGACCAAAAAAGCTCTGCGGCTGGGGCTGCGGCAGATCGAGGGTCTGGCAAAAAAGGACATCGAGCGGATCGTCGAAGCGCGCGCTGAGGGACGTTTTACCTCCATTCGCGATCTCTGGCTGCGCACCGGCGTACCGATTGCCAGCCTCGAAAAACTCGCTCGCGCCGATGCTTTTTCCAGTTTCGCGCTGAACCGCCGCGAGGCGCTCTGGGCTGTAAAGGGATTGATCGGCACGCATGGCGCCGAAACCCTGCCGCTATTCGCTATCGAGCCGCCGAGGGAAACGCCCGTTGAAGAACCCGCCGGCCTTCCCCTCATGGCGCCGGGCGAGGAGGTTATCCACGACTACGCGACCCTGTCCCTGTCCTTAAAGGGTCACCCAGTGCAATTCCTGCGGCCCATGCTGATGGAGCGTGGCACGACGCGGGCTCAAAATCTCGAAACCGTGACGCCGGGCCACCGCATCGAGGTCGCGGGGCTCGTCCTCGTGCGGCAGCGGCCGGGCACGGCGAGCGGGGTTATCTTCGTGACGCTCGAGGACGAAACCGGGGTCGCCAATATCGTCGTCTGGCCAAAGCTGTTTGAAAACGACGCCATGCGAAAGACGCTGCTTTCGAGCCGCATGCTGGCCGTGCGGGGGCAATTGCAGCGCGAGGGCATTGTCACCCACATCATCGCCGAGGACATGACCGACCTGACCCCGCACCTGCTCGACCTCTCCCATGGCAAGGATTTTGGCGACAGGATCGTGGCCCGGGCCGACGAGGGAAAGTCCGGCCCGCCGGGCAGCCAGAGCCGCGACCGCAATGCCGTTCGCGAAGTGGAAATGGCCCGCCGCCGGGCCTATGGCGCCATGCCGAAAGGCCGGAATTTCCACTGATATGTCCCGGTTTCTGGCAAAGAGAGGCGATCAGAGAAGGGCGCTGATCTTTTCGGCCAGATCGATATCCTTCTGCGTCAACCCACCCGCGTCATGGGTCGAAAGCACGATTTCGACCTTGTTGTAGCTATTGGACCAGTCAGGATGATGGTCCGCCTTGTCGGCGAGCAGGGCCACGCGGCTCATGAATCCAAATGCCTCGGAAAAATCCTTGAACTTGAAGGATCCCCGCAGCTGTTTCTCGCCGTCCTCGATCGTCCAGCCGGTCAGTTTGCTGCGCGCTGCAGCGATTTCCGCGGGCTTGAGCCTGTCTGCCATTTCGGCCTCCTCAACTTGATGGAACCACATTAAGCAAGGGTTCACCTTGGCAACGGGAAAGCGGCGACGAAGTTCATCTTACCCTCAACATTCAAGACCGTCTTAACCGGACCTGCGTTGAATTCGAGCATCAACCAGAAACGGCCACGCCAAGAATGGGCGGCCACATGCCACGAGCGTGGCGAATAGACCCAAACTGCCACTGACTGAAGTCGGGGCGGCGGATCACCCCCACGGATCCGTATTCCAGCAGGACCGGCATGTTTCAAGCCGCCCATAAATTACTGCCGCCCATCGACTACGTGTCGATGATCCGCTCGCTTTACGCAGACCGGTTGTCGATGTTGCTGGGCGCCTATGGTTCGGCGCTGGCCGCTTCCGTGGCAGCGCTCGAAGCGCGCGCGCCGGTGCTTGGCTGCATCGCCGTCATGTTCATCGTCGTCGGCTTTTTGCGCCATCTCGATATGAGGGCTTTCAGCGATGTGGTGCTCGGCGACGAGGATGTCGAAGCCGCGCTCTATTGGGAGGGACGGGCGACCCTGGGCGCCGCCGCCATCGCGCTACTTTATGGGGTCTGGTGCCTGATCAGCTTTTGGGTCGTCGACGATGCCTTTGCCGAACTGACCGCCGCCAGCGTTTCGGTTTCCGTATTGGTCGGCGTCTCGCAGCGCAATTTCGCCATCGACAAGCTGATGACCATTCAGGTCCTGCTCATCGCCGTGCCCCTGTGCCTGGGGCTGCTGCTGGTGGGCAATATCTACTATGCCCTTCTTACCCTGCTGCTCTTGCCCTTCTTCCTGTCGCTGCGCAAGATCGCGGGCAATGCGCGAAACGTGCTGCTGCGCGCCGTGCATGGCCGCACCAAGGCCTCGGCCCTTGCCGGTCAGCTCGATGCTGCCCTCGACACCATGGCGCATGGTCTCCTCATGCTCGACCGCAACCACCTGATCGAGGTGGCCAACGACACCGCGCTTTTGGCTTTTGGCATCGACAATCCGGCCGACTGGATCGGACGGCCGCTCTATGAACTCTTCGAACATGCCCTTGCCACCGGCGCCGTGCCGCAGGCCGCCGCCCGGCGCATCGAGGTGCTGATCGACACCCGATCGAGCGGCAAGGTGCTGATCGCCAATGCCGAGGGGCGCTATTTCGAAGCCTCGATTTCCTCGCGCGAAGCCAAATCCGTGCTGCTGTTCGAAGACGTTTCCGAGCGCATCGCCACCGAGGAGCGCATCAGCTATATGGCGCGCTATGACGCGCTGACGGGCCTGCCCAACCGCGCCTATTTCGCCGAACTGGTCGAAAAGGCGCTCGACGCGAGGCTCGATACGTTCGAAGCGGACCATGCGGCGCTGCTGATCCTCGATATCGACGATTTCAAGCATATCAACGACACGCTCGGTCATCTCGCCGGCGATCAATTGCTGCACGAACTTGGGCGCCGTCTGCCCCACGCCCTGCCTGAAAAGGCCATTGTCGGGCACCTAGGCGGGGATGAGTTCATCGCCTTCTACGTCTCGTCCGGCGGGCCCGACGGTATCGAAGCGGACGCCGAGCGCCTGCTCACGAGCCTCCACCAGACCTATCAATTGCCCAGTCGCTGCCTCGACATCGATGTCAGCATCGGCCTCGTTTCGTCCTCGGAACGCCATAACGATTTCGAGCAATTGATGATCAAGGCCGATCTGGCGCTCAACGGAGCCAAAGCGGACGGCAAGAACCGCATCATGACGTTCCATGCCCGCATGGATACCGAATATCAGCTCCGCCAGCAGCTCAAGCTCGACCTCAAGACCGCCATTGCCGAAGGCAAATTGCACCTGGCCTATCAGCCCGTCGTCGACCCGCGCGAAAATCGCATTGTCGGTTGCGAGGCCCTGGCGCGCTGGGATCACGAGACCTATGGCCCGATCCCGCCGGCAACCTTCATCCCCATCGCCGAAGAAACCGGCATGATCACCGACCTGACGCGTTTCGTGCTCGCCAAGGCGACACGCGATTGCCACACCTGGCCAGGAAATACCCACGTCGCGGTCAATATTTCGGCGCGCGATTTCGGCTCCGCCGATGTCGAGGACATGGTCAGCCGCGCGCTTCTCGAAAGCGGCCTCCCCGCTGGACGGCTTGAGATCGAAGTGACCGAAACCACGGTCATCGAGGAACGCGATGCCGCCGCCGCCGCGCTCCTCAAGCTCGTCAAGCAAGGGGTCGGCGTGGCGCTCGACGATTTCGGTACCGGCTATTCATCGCTGAGCTATCTCAGCGCCCTGCCCTTCACCAAACTCAAGATCGATCGCTCCTTTCTCACCGGCATCGAAACGGACGAACACGCGCTCAAGCTGCTCGCCAATGTCGTGCAGATCGGCAAGGATCTCGGCCTTCTCACCACGATCGAGGGCGTCGAAACCGAGGTTCAGCTCAATTTCGTCATCAACCATACGCGGGCCGATCTCATCCAGGGTTACCTGTTCGGCGCCCCGGTGAGCTTTGAGGCAATCTCGCGCCTGCTTGAACAGCAGCATTCCCAGCAAAACCCGGTATCGCTGCGCCTTGTTTCATCGACCTGAGGCCGGTCTCGCGCTTTAGTGGGGCAAAGCCGGCAAATTAACCACGTCGGCAATGTCAACTTTTATCAAGGTTAATAGATCGTTAACGTCCCACCGAGGCAATTGAAAGCGGGCGGCAATCAGCATGGCGATCGACAAGGACAGCGCGGCCGCGGTCCGCGCCGGAGAACCCTCGCGCTTTTCGGGAGCCCTTATCGATGTGCTCGACGACGTGAGCTATGCGCGGGTCGATGCCAGCGTCATCGATGACCCGATCTACAAATTGCGCTACCGCGCCTATGTGCGTGAGGGGTTCATGGATCACAATGCGGAGGAAATCTGCATTGACGATCTCGATGAAACGCCCAATGCCATGAGTTTCGGCATCTATATCAAGGGCGAACTGGTCAGTTCCATTCGCCTCCATCACCTGACAGCGGACCATCGCCGCTCGCCCAGTATGAAAGTGTGTCCGGACATCCTGACGCCGATGGTGGATGCGGGAAGGACCTTCATCGACCCGAGCCGTTTTACCGCGGATCGCGAGGCATCGCTGGCCTATCCCGCCCTGCCTTTCCTGACGCTGCGCGTTGCCGCCATGGCCTCGGTACACTTCAACGCCGACCTGTGCCTCGCTCTCGTGCGTCCCGAACATGGGCCCTTCTACAAGCGCGTCTTCGGCTCGGAAATCATGAGCGAAGCAAGAAGCTATCCGGGCCTCCATTTCCCGGTCGCCCTTTTCGGCGCGCCGGTTGAAAACATCCGCACCCGCGTCGCCCAGCGCTTTCCGTTCTTTTTGTCGACCAGCCACGAGCGCGAACAGCTCTTCACCCAGACGATCAAGCAGGGCACGCATCTGCGCATCCGCGCCTCGGCCCGCCACGCCTACGAAAGCGCGCGCGCCGAAATGGCGGAACCGTTCTGAGTGGAAAAGGAAATGGTGCCGCTTAGGTGACTCGAACACCTGACCCCATCATTACGAATGATGTGCTCTACCAACTGAGCTAAAGCGGCGCCGGGCGGGCCATGGCCCGAACGGATGGCGGTCTTTTACTGGTGGTTTTCCGCCGGCGCAAGAGGCAAGACCGGGGCAGGCTTGGGGAAATTCTCCGCGCCTTCACCCGAGGCCACCGACAGCGGCAGAGGCCGCGCATTGCTGGTCACAGGCACTTTCCACTCAAAAGCATCGAGCTTGCCGGTGACTGGAGAGATCGGCTCCCACTCGGCGCTCACCAGCCCATCGGCCGTCCAGGCCGGATCGCGCGTTGCCCGGAGGCCGCGGGCCAGCCATTCGCGCGCCTTGCCCTGATCGCCGCTTTCCCCTGCTTCGATTTCGGCCATGAGGCTGGCAACGCCCTCGGTGAGATCCGGCCCGGCATAGGGCAGCAGCACGTCGCGGGCGAGCGGCCAATCATAGGCATCCACCGCGGCACGGGCGAGCGCCATGGCAGCCGCGCGGTGTTCGGGCGGCGTATCGACAATCTCGCGCATGCGCTTCAACCGTTCGACCGCCGAGGCGCCGGGCTGGGCGTGACCATAGAGCGCGGCGATATCGGGATGACCGGTCGCGCGCCAGATGCGCCGGAGGAGGCTCATCGCCTTGCGGCTCTCGCCTTGATTGATATGGACGCGCGCCGCGATCAGTGCCGCCGGCACGAAATCGGGCAGCAGCTTGAGCGCCGTCAGCGCATGTTCTAGCGCCGCCAGCGGCTGGCTGGTTTCCGCGTCGCGCGCCCGGGCGGTCTCGATGACCGCCTGACGGCGACGCTTTTTGGCCCGGCCTTCGCGGCCCGGCGGCACTTCGGCATTGACCATGGCCACGGCCTCGGCCCAATGGCCACGCTGCACCAGATCGTCAAAAACGGCTTCCGCCGCCCAGCCACTATCGGGCGCCAGACTCAGTGCCTTGCGCGCAAACGTCAGCGCCGCTTCCGGCCGTTGCTGGGTTCGCGCCTGGTCATAAAGCCCGGTCAGGGCGGCCAAGGCGGTCTTGTCGCTGGCGATCAACGCCCGATAGTGCTCGCGCGCTGCCGGCATGTCGCCCACAGCCAGATCGGCCCGCGCCTCCAGCAATTTTGCCGCGCTGTTTTCAGGAAGGCGCGCCTGCGCTTCACGCGCAAGAAGTCGCGCCCGCGCCGGGTCGCCCGATTGGAGGGCAATAACGGCATCGGAGAGGGCTTCGACCCCCTGCTCGCGGCGGCGCAGGGCACGACGCCGTGCCATGGCCCGCGGCGCCCCAAAAATGCGGCGCGCAACGGCCCAGACGAGAATGATAAGCGCTGCCGCAAGCAGCAACAGCACCACGGCCGTGCCCAGGCGCGGCTGCATGCGATAGCCGGCCAGTTCCAGCGTCAGCGTGCCCGGCAGGGCCATGAGCCAGGCAGCCAGCGCTGCGACGACAAGAGAACCGATGATCCAGAGAGCAAGGCGGATCATGCGCCATTCCCCCCCGCCAGCGCCGCCTGACGAAGCGAGGCGAGGAAGGACTGAGCCGCCGCCTGCTGACTTATTTCTTCGGCCACCGCACCCGTGGCCGTCCGCATGGACGGCGGCAGGGCATCGAGTTCGGTCTTGGCCGCGATGAAATCGCCGCGCCCGATGGCGCCTTCGAGCCGGGCGACCACGGCCTCCGGCCCATCGCCTTCCACCGCCTCGGTCGGGCGCAGGGCAATGATGCCGCGGAACCAGTCGGACGTTGCTTCCTGCCAGCCCGCATTGGCGCCAACCGGCCGGCCGGCCAAAATATCGGGCAGGACAGCGTTGAAATCGCGCGCGATGAGATCGGGCCGCTTGAGCCCCGTCATGGCACTAGCGAGCACGGGCTCGGGGACGCTGAGATTGGGCAGCGCCTGCCGCAGCGCCGCCACTTCCGCGTCATAAGCGGCGCCGGTGGCAAAAGCCGTTTCAAATCCGGAAACGATGAGCGGCAGGCGCACCTGCCCCGCTTCGATCGCGGTGCCTTCAGAAAAATCCGTTTCGAGCGTCGCGACCTTGGCCGAAACACCGGCAAGGTCGGTCTGCGTCTGGGACGAAGCCTGGCGCAAGGCCGCCAGTTCGGCTTCGAGGGCCGCAATGGCAGCGGCATTTTTGCTGGCGGTTTCGCTCACGGCCTGCGGGGCCGCCGTCAATTCATCGACCCGGGCGCTCAAAGCCGCGAGGTCGCCTGAGATCTGGCTGGACGATGCCGCATCCTCGGCCGGAGCGGGGACGCCCGGATTGGTTTCAAGGCCAGCAACCCGCGCCGTCAGCCGCGCCAATTCACCCTGCAGGGTGGAGGTGACGGTTTCAAGCTCCGGCACGGCCGTTGCAAAGGTGGCGATACGCGGATCGGCCGGCTGCGCCACCGGAGCGACCGCGGGCCAGTAGCCAAGCAGTGCCAGCCCATAAGCAGCACCGAGACCTACGACCCCGCCAACAAGACCGGCGAGCCACGCGGCACCAGCCCCCGATTCAGCGGAAGAAACCGGCGGCGCGATCGGTTTTGATTCGGGCTTCGTCGTCGCCGCACTTGCCGAAGTGGTCTTGGCCGGGTCGGGCTTGGCCTCTGGTTGAGGTTTAGCCGCCGCGGGCTTAATCGATTCGGCCGGGCGCGCCGTGCCTTCGAGCACGGGTGGCTTTACCGCGCCGGACTTGCCGGCGGGGCTGGTTGGGGTTGCGGCGCTTGTCTTGTCCTTGGGATCAGCCATGTGCGCTCCTTCTGCCTTGCCCGATCATGACCCAGATTGCTCGCGGGCAAAAGCCAGCGTCAGGGACATCATCGCTTCTTCATCCGGCCGGTCGGCCAGATGCACGCGGGTAAAATGCTTTTCAACGAGCGGCTGCGCGACATTTTCCGACAGGCAGAACACCGCCAGATCGCGCTTTTTTGCCGCGCTGAGTCTTTCGCCCACCAGCGTGCAAAAAATCTCGGCCGTTCGCCTCGAATAGACCAGCACCGCATCAAGACCGCCAGTTTCGAGCGCGGTGAGCGTGCGGTCCGGAAAATGCGATTCGGCGACCATGTCATAGACCGTCGCCGTCACCACCATGATCCCATGGGGGGCCAGTGCCTGGGCCAGGTCGCCGCTAAGATGCCGCCCGGCCGGATAAAGCACCGGCCCTTCGAGACGCGCCAGCGCCAGCATCGTCGTCAGCCGCTCGAACGTACCGCCGGCGCTGAACACTTCGGCAAAACCAAGTTCGCGCGCCTCGTGCGCCGTCCGATCGCCAACCGCATAGACCGGCAGATGCATGAGATCGGCGAGCATACCCTTGTCTTCTAGCGCTCGCAGGGCATTGGCGCTGGTCACGGCCAGGGCCGCAAAGCCGGACACAGCCGGCAGATGAAAATCGAGCGCGGCCCGCCTCAGCAATGGGGCCGCCACCGCGTCAATGCCGAGCGCTGCCAGCCGATCGATACTGGCCTGGGCATCCGGCTCCGGACGAGTAACGAGCACGCGCATGATTTTTATGCCATCCACTGCTTGAGCCAGTCGGGCCCGGCCTGATCGAGCAGAGCTCTCCCGACCTTTTCGCCCAAAACCTGCGGATCCCCGCCGCTCGCCTCGGCGCGGAACGTGGTCTGCCCATCAAGGCTGAGGATTTCGCCCTTGAGGCTCAGCGCGCCGCCCTGCCCCGCGGTAAAAGCCCCCACCGGCGTGCGGCAGGACCCATCGAGCACGGCCAGCATCGCCCGCTCGGCTGCGATCCGCGCATGGGTCTGCGCGTGATCAAGCGGCGCCGCAATATCGAGAAACCGCCCGTCGCCGCTGCGCACGGCAAGTCCGATTGCCCCCTGGGCCGGTGCCGGCATGAAATTGTCCGGGTCCAAAATAGAGGTCGCCCGATGGGACTCGCCCAGCCGGTTTAGTCCCGCCACGGCCAAGAGGGTCGCGTCCGCCACCCCATCGGCCAGCTTTTGCAGCCGCGTATGCACATTGCCGCGAAACGGCACGATGCTGAGATCGGGCCGCAGGCGCAGGGCCTGAGCCGCGCGGCGAATAGACGAGGTGCCGAATTTTGCCCCCTGCGGAAGTTGGTCTATCCCCGCGGCGTTGAGGGACAAAAAAGCATCGCGCACATCTTCGCGTTCGAGAAAGGCGGCAAGCGCCATCCCATCGGGCAGGCCCGTCGCCACATCCTTGCTCGAATGCACCCCGATATCGACCCGGCCGGAAAGCAACGCCTCGTCGATCTCCTTGGTGAAAACCCCTTTGCCGCCAATGGTCGACAGCGACACGTTTGCATCCTGGCTGCGATCGCCGCCGGTCGAAAACACTTCGATGTGAATGTCCTCTTCAGCCACGCCATGTGCCGTGGAAAGCAGGCTGCGCACCAGTTTCGCCTGGGCCAGCGCCAGCGGGCTACCGCGCGTTCCGATCCGGGCGAAGGGGGCTGGCGATTGCATTATGGCTCTGTCCTAGTGTAGCGAAAACCGTCAAGGGCGCCTCGCGCCGCTTCACCCTTGGGAGTAGACCAGTTCGTCGTGACCGGGCAAGCGCAAGCCATCATTCTGGGTATCGAGACAAGCTGCGATGAAACCGCGGCCTCCGTGGTGGTGCGGGATCAATCCGGCCATGGGACCATTCGTTCCAATGTCGTGCGCAGCCAGCTCGACGAGCATGCCGCCTTTGGCGGCGTGGTGCCCGAACTCGCCGCCCGCGCTCATGTCGAATGGCTCGATCACATCATTGCGCAGGCCATGGACGAAGCCGGCATCGCCCTGAGTGATATCGACGCGGTTGCCGCAACGGCCGGGCCCGGACTGATCGGCGGCGTGCTTGTGGGCCTCACCACCGCCAAGGCTCTTGCCGCCTCGCTCGATAAACCCCTGATTGCCATAAACCACCTCGAAGGCCATGCGCTGACGGCGCGGCTGACCAATGGCGTAAAATTTCCCTATCTGATGCTGCTGGTTTCCGGCGGTCATAGCCAGTTCGTTCTGGTGCGCGGCGTTGGCGACTATGAACGCTGGGGCGGCACCATCGACGATGCCCTTGGCGAAGCCTTTGATAAGGTAGCAAAACTTCTTTCGCTGGGTCATCCCGGCGGCCCCGCCGTTGAGCGCATCGCGCAACAGGGCGACCCCAAGCGTTTCAAGTTCCCAAAACCTCTCCTCCGCGAAGAGCGTCTCGACTTTTCCTTCTCCGGCCTGAAGACCGCCGTGCGTCTTCAAGCCGAGGCGCTGGCGCCACTGAGCGATCAGGACGTCGCCGATATCGCCGCCAGTTTTCAGGACACCGTGGCCTTCATCGTCGGTTTTCGCGCCCGCCAGGCCCTCGAAAAATTCGCGACCCAGTTTTCCGGCGAACCGATTCGCCTCGTCGTCGCCGGCGGCGTCGCCGCCAATCGCCGCATTGCCGAAGCGCTGCAGGCGCCCTGCACCGAACTTGGCGCCGATCTCATCGTCCCGCCCATTGCGCTTTGCACCGACAATGGCGCCATGATCGCCTGGGCCGGTGCCGAACGCTTTGCCCTTGAGGACACCGATAGCCTTGCCATTGCCGCCCGCCCGCGCTGGCCGCTGCAGGACGAAGACATGAAGGTGAAAAGCCATGGCGCTTGAAACGGTCGCGGTTTTGGGCGGCGGCGCCTGGGGCACGGCTCTGGCGCAAGCCGCCGCCATGGCCGGACGCAGTGTTACGCTGGTGCTCCGCAACCAGGCCCAGGCCGACGCGCTCAACGCCACGCATATCAATGAGGCCGCTCTGCCCGGCCAGACGCTGCTCCCGTCCATCACCGCCAGCATCGAATCCATATCAGCCGATATTTTTATCCTCGCCGTGCCCGCGCAAGCAACGCGAACACTGCTTACATCGCTTGATCCCAACCTCTTGGCCGGCAAACCCGTCGTGCTCTCCGCCAAAGGCCTCGAAACCGGTACCCTCGCCCGCCAGAGCGAAATTTTGGCCGATATGGCACCTGATGCCATCGGCTACGTCCTCTCCGGCCCGAGCTTTGCCGGCGATGTCGCTGCCGGCCGGCCCACCGCCGTCACCCTTGCAGGCGACGATGCCAGTGCCACCTCCGATCTTGCCACCGCGCTCGCCGGCCCCAGTTTTCGCCCCTATGCGGCCGATGACCGTATTGGCGTCGAAATCGCCGGGGCGCTCAAAAATGTCTATGCCCTCGCCTGTGGCGCCGTCGAAGGCGCCAGCCTTGGCGCCTCAGCCCGCTCGGCCCTGATCGCGCGCGGCTATGCCGAAATGGCGCGCATGGTCCATGCCCTTGGCGGCTCGGCTCATACCCTGACCGGCCTTGCCGGCCTCGGCGATCTCACATTGACCTGCACCTCGGTGCAGTCGCGAAACTACCAGTTCGGCATGGCGCTCGGCGCCGGTCGCAAGACATCAGATATTCTGGCCGGTGGCGCCAAACTGGCCGAAGGCGTTGCGACCGCTCCGGTGGCCGCCGCCCTCGCCGGCAGTCTCGATGTCGACGCCCCGCTCATCCATGCCGTCGACGCCTTCGTTGCCGGCCGCGCCGATATCGCCACCATCGTTGCGGGTCTGATGTCCCGTCCGCTCAAGAGAGAACACTGAAAATGCTCTATGC
Organism: Devosia sp. Root685; assembly: GCF_001427875.1. Taxonomy (GTDB): domain Bacteria; phylum Pseudomonadota; class Alphaproteobacteria; order Rhizobiales; family Devosiaceae; genus Devosia. Next base: position 316,878 of record NZ_LMHK01000004.1, read on the forward strand.
CATGATCGCCAAGGACGCACCCGGCGCCCTCCAGACCCGCCTCGATACCCGGCCCGTGCATCTCGAACACCTCAATTCCCTCGGCAAGAAGCTGGTTTTCGCTGGCGCCCTGCTCGATGCCGACGAAAAGCCTGAAGGTTCTATCGTCGTCTTCGAGGCAGAAAATCTCGTCGAAGCCGAAGCCCTGGCCGCTGCCGATCCCTTCGTGCCGGCCGGGGTTTTCGCCAGCTATGAAGTAAAACGCTGGCGCGTGGCCATCAACAACACATCGGCGGAGTTCTAAAACCCATGGCCTACTGGCTGATGAAATCCGAGCCCGATGTTTTTTCCTTCGATGATCTCGTTGCCAAGACCGGCCGCGGCGAAGTCGAAGAGTGGCATGGCGTGCGCAATTACGCAGCGCGCAACAACATGAAGGCGATGGCCATCGGCGACGAGGCCTTCTTCTACCACTCCAATATCGGCAAGGAGATCGTCGGCATCATGAAGGTGGTGGCATCAGCCCATCCCGATTCGACCGGCGAGCTCAACGCCAAGGGCGAAGTGGTCTGGGAATGCGTCGATGTGCAGTCGGTAAAGCCGTTTCCCCGCCCCGTCACACTTGCCGAAATCAAGGCGACCGAGGCCCTGGCCGAAGTCGAGCTCGTAAAATATTCGCGGCTATCGGTGTCGAAAGTCAGCGAAGCCGAATGGAAATTGCTGTGTCAGATGGGTGGGCTTTAGCGCAACGATTCACGTGAAACGCTGATATCAAACCACGATGTCATCCCCGCGAAAGCGGGGATCGCTGTTTCCGGCAACGGCGAAAGGATTCCCGCTTTCGCGGGAATAACGCCGTGGATAGGTGGGCCACCTAATCCCGCGGCACGAAAGTGAACTCCGCCTCGTTTCCGCCCGAGGGATCATCGGTCACCTCGATCGCGAGCCCACCCTTTTCGAGCGCCACGAACCATTCTTCCCAGCTTACCAGCTGAAAGCCGTCGATCCGGTCCGGCCCCTCATTGCCTTCGGCATTGAGCGCATCCTGCCCAAAGGTGATCTGCAGTACCGTCCGGATACCGGTGCCATCAGGCACGTCCATCAGCACGGGATTGCCGGCGCGGGCCTCCACCCATTCGCGAATGGCCTGGCGGTCGGTAAGGATTTTGGACATGACGCTTCTCCATGGAACACTTGGCAGAAGAAAGCCCCAATGAGGCGCAAGGTTCCGCCGTTTGCGTGAGCGTGCAACCCTGCTAAGGGTGCGCTATCCGAAGGACTAGGGGACTAGCAATGGCCGCGCCAGAGAACCGTATTCTGATGGGCAAGATCGGCGCCGCCCATGGCATCAAGGGCGAAGTCCGCATCACCGCCTTTACCGGCGATCCCGAAGCCATCGCGAGCTATGGCCCGCTCGATACCGACCGTGCCGGCCTCACCATCACCATCGAAACGGCGCGCCTCAGCAAGAACGTGCTCGTCGCGCGGCTAAAAGGCATTCGCGACCGCAACGCGGCTGAGCTTCTCAACGGCGTTTCGCTCTTTGTCGATCGCGCCCGCCTGCCCGATCCGGACGACGAGGATGATTTCTATCACGCCGACCTCATCGGCCTCGACGCGCGGCTCGATACCGGGGTCAGCATTGGCGAAGTGTCGGCCCTCCTCAACTTTGGCGCGGGCGACCTTCTCGAAGTGCGCGATCCGCGCTCGGGCGACACCTTTCTTTATCCCTTCACCAAAACGGTTGTGCCGACCGTGCGCATTGCCGATGGTTTTCTGGTGATCGCCCCACCGGTCGATGCCGATCCGGGCGAGGAAGAGCCGGACTGATGTTTTCTGCCGATATCATCACCCTTTTCCCCGATCTCTTCCCCGGGCCGCTTGGCGCCTCCGTCCTCGGCCGCGGCATGGCCGATGGTCTCTGGACCCTCCGCGCCACCCATCTGCGCGATTTTGCGACCGACAAGCACCGCACCGTCGATGACACCCCCTCGGGTGGCGGCGCCGGCATGGTGCTGAAGCCCGATATTTTGGCGAGGGCTATCGACACCATTGCGCCCGAAAACGACCCGCGCCCGCGCATCCTCATGTCCCCGCGCGGAAAACCGCTCACCCAGGCCCGCGCCCACGAACTTGCCACCGGCCCCGGCGCCATCATCGTTTGCGGCCGTTTCGAAGGCGTCGATCAGCGCGTCATCGACTCGCGAAACCTCGAAGAAATCTCCATAGGTGACTATGTACTCGCCGGTGGCGAAGTCGCCGCCATGGTGCTGCTCGAAGCGGTCGTGCGTCTGATCCCCGGCGTTCTCGGTGCCCTAGACAGCCGCGACGAGGAGAGTTTCGAAAACGGTCTCCTCGAATATCCGCACTATACCCGGCCCCAGACTTTTGAGGGCATGGATATTCCCGCGGTGCTCACCTCCGGCGACCACGCCAAAATCGCGAAATGGCGACAGGCGCAGTCCCTGGCCCTGACCAGGGCCCGCCGGCCGGATTTGTTGAAAGACAGAAAATAGAAGACCTCATGGTGAGGTGCGAAGCGGAGCGAAGCCTCGAAGCACGAGGTCGGGCACGCTGAAGCTGGCATGCCACGCCCTCGCCCTTCGAGGCCGCTCCGCGGCGCCTCAGGATGAGGGCTACTTTGGCCAAAACACTGGACTCTCCGCCCGTTTTCTCCTATGAGCCGCCCATTCGTGCGCTTCGGGATCGGACCCGGCCGCGCGACAAGACCAAAAAGACTACCTCCGTCACAACAAAGACCGGGTGACCTAGTCACCCCTAGAAAAGATCAGAACGGATCAAAATGAGCAGCATTATCGAACAGCTCAATGCCGAGCAGGTTGCCCTGCAGGCTGCCAAGCGCCAGCTTCCTGATTTCACCCATGGCGATACCGTCAAGGTGTGGGTCAAGATTCGCGAAGGCGACAAGGAACGTCTCCAGGCCTATGAAGGCGTCGTGATCGCCCGCTCCGGCGGCGGCATCACCGAGAGCTTCACCGTGCGCAAGATTTCGTACGGCGAAGGCGTGGAACGCGTTTTCCCGCTTTACTCGCCCAACATCGCTTCGGTCGAAGTGATCAAGCGCGGTAAGGTCCGTCGCGCCAAGCTTTACTACCTGCGCGATCGTCGCGGTAAGTCGGCTCGTATTTTCGAATCGACCAACGCCCGTACCCGCAAGATCGAAGCCGGCGAACGCGAAGCTGCTATTGCCGCACGCGAAGCCCGCGAAGCCGAAAAGATCGCTGCTGCCGAAGCCTTTGCCGCCGAACAGGCAGCCAAGGACGCGGAAGCCGCAGCCGCTGCTGCAGCCGCCGCACAGGCAGCATCAGCTGAAGGCGAAGCCAAGAGCGAATAAGCTCTTAGCGCAGCTTGAACGATTAGAGCCCGGCCGCAAGGCCGGGTTTTTTCATTCCCGTGGAATGATCGAGCGTTTGGCACTATCTCATCACCACCACTGTTCCTTCACCTCCCCCTTGATGGGGGAGGTTGGGAGGGGGTGGGGCCGCACGCACCGCCCCCCTGACATCTCCCGTCAGCAGTCAGCCCGGCCGCGCCATTTCCGGCTTTACCCCACCGCGCGCCTTGGCCATAAGAATGCCTCGGCCCCAAAGCCCAAAAATGCGGATCTCCCCATGACCCTTTCCGTCGTCACCTGGAACATCAATTCGGTTCGCCTGCGCCTCGAAATGGTGCTCGACTTTCTGCGCCAGTATCAGCCCGACGTTCTGATGCTGCAGGAGATCAAGTGCACCAATGACCAGTTTCCGCGGAACGCCTTCATCGAGAACGGCTATCCGCACATGGCCGTGCATGGGCAAAAGGGCTATCACGGCGTCGCCATCGTCTCAAAATTTCCGCTGACCGATGTGTCGAGCCGCGTCTTCTGCGAAATCCCCGAATCGCGCCACGTCTCGGCGCTGGTCGACATGGGCCATGGCCCGTTCACGCTGCACAATTTCTATATTCCCGCCGGCGGCGACGAGCCCGATCCCGAGATCAATCCCAAATTCAAGCACAAGCTGGGGTTTCTCTCCGAACTGAAGACCTGGTTCAACGAACCCGTCTTCCAGCGCGGCCATCTGATCGCTGGGGATTTCAACATCGCCCCGCACGAAAACGACGTCTGGAGCCACAAGCAGCTCCTGAAAATCGTCAGCCACACGCCGGTCGAAACCGAAGCGCTCAATGGTCTCCTCACCGGCGGCCACGGCTGGGTCGATATCGTGCGCAAGCACGTGCCCTATGACCAAAAGCTCTATTCATGGTGGAGCTATCGCAGCGCCGACTGGAACGCCGCCGACAAGGGCCGTCGCCTCGACCACATCTGGTCCACCGCCGACGTCGCCGAGAGTTCCATCGGCGCCGAAATCATCCGCCCCGCCCGCGGCTGGACCGAAAAACCGTCCGACCACGTGCCGGTGATTGCACGGTTTGCGAGGCCCTGAGGCTTTCACACCCTCGACGTCATTCCCGCGAAAGCGGGAATCCCAGTTTTTTGGCACCCCAAACAGAAATCCCCGCTTTCGCGGGGATGACATCGAGTATGTTTGAGTAAACGCAGACTACTTCGACTTCATCTTGCGCCGGAGCGGGTCGAGCGCGCCGAGATATCCGGTCAGCTCGCGCTCGATCCGCTGCGCCGCTTTCTGAGCCAGCTCAGGATATTGCCGGATAAGCTTGAGAAACGCCGAGCGTGGCACGAAAAGCAGTTCGCAATCGGTCACGGCGGTGATGGTCACCGGCCGTGGCTTGTCGAGAATCAGTGCCATGGCGGAAACGACGCTGCCGGGTTCCGACAGTGCATAAGGCTTTCCAGCCTCGACACCCTCATTACGCGCCTTGATCGTGCCTTCGATGAGCACATAGGCGCCCTCGGGCACCGTTCCGGCCTTGTAGATGATTTCGTCGGCTTCGACATGACGGCGATCGCTGGCAAAGCCCAGCATGCGCCGCTGCTCGTCATCGCACATCATGAAGAAATCGGCTCGCCCCAGAACGGCGGCCGCATCGTCCATTCTCATCAGCCACTGACCCGAATGCGCCCCGCCCGCCGAAAAGTGTCCGGCGGGTCAACGCATCTGTCTATAGGGCAGTTTTTCCACTTTATGAACACCCTTGACGGGCTTGCTCATGGAACGAGGCGATATCCCCCGTCTTCCGTCACCAGAAGCCGCGCATTGGAGGGGTCGCGCTCGATCTTTTGGCGCAGACGATAGATGTGCGTTTCAAGCGTATGGGTGGTGACGCGGTTATTGTACCCCCAGACCTCCTTGAGCAGCACATCGCGTGTGATGGTCTTCGGCCCCTGCCGGTAAAGGTACTTCAGAATGGATGTTTCCTTGTCCGTCAGCCGCACCTTGATGCCGTCATTGCTCTCGAGCATCTTCGCTGCCGGCTGAAAACTATATTGGCCAATGGTGAAAACGGCGCCCTCGCTCTGGTCATGCTGACGCAGCGCGGCATTGATGCGCGCCAGGAGCACCGGAAAGCGGAAGGGCTTGGTCAGATAGTCGTTGGCCCCCGAATCGAGTCCCTTGACCTCGTCGGCCTCGGTATCGTGCCCGGTCAGCATCAGCACCGGGCTCGTAAAACCCTCCTGGCGCATCAGCTTGACCGCATCGCGCCCATCCATGTCGGGCAGACCCACATCGAGAATAGTCAATTCGACATTGTTTTCGCGCAGGACTTTCAGCGCATCATTGGCGGTGCCGGCTTCGACAATGTCGAATTCCGGCTGGCTCTTGAGCTGCTCGACCAGGGTTTCGCGAAGATCCGCATCGTCGTCCACAACAAGGATGCGTCGCTTATTCATTGCAATCTCCGGTCTTTTACATCAGGCGGACCAAGATCACATCATTGCGACCTGTTCTGGGCTCGCCAATCACATCGACGTTATTCGGCTCAAAGAAACGCTGCACCCCCGGAAAAAGTTGCAGCACTCCGAGCTTAGCCCCGTCCGCCAAATAGCGCCGAGCCGACCCGCACATGGGTCGCGCCCATGGCAATCGCGGTTTCAAAATCCCCGCTCATGCCCATGGAAAGGTTTGCGACGCCGGCTTGACGCGCCAGCGTCGCCAGATGCGCAAAATAGGGCGCGGGTGGTTGCCCATCGGGCGGAATGCACATGAGGCCCACGATATCGAGCCCATGCACCTCCCGGCAGCGCCGCACGAAGTCCACGGCCTCGTCCACCGGGACCCCGGCCTTTTGCTCCTCGCCGCCAATATTGACCTGCACGAAACATGGCAGGCGCTTTTGAGCGCGCGCCATTTCTTCGGCCAACACCGCCGCGAGTTTTTCCCGATCGACCGTCTCGATGACATCGAACAGCGCCACCGCTTCGCGCGCCTTATTGGTCTGCAGCGGCCCAATCAGGTGCAGCACAACTTCGGAAAAATCCTCCCGCAGCCCCGGCCATTTTTCCTTGGCCTCCTGCACGCGGTTCTCGCCGAAAACCCGCTGCCCTGCCGCGAGAAACGACCTTATCGCCTCGGCGTCAAAAGTCTTCGACACCGCAATGAGTTCGACCTTTTCAGGCGGCGCGCCGAATCGCTGGCGTGCCTTTTCCATGCGGGTTCTGATATCGGCGAGCGCAACATTGGCGCTGTTGGCGCGATCGGTCATGAGAAGGCCCCGTTTCTGTTGACCTTGAGGGGGATTTCTGGTGATGGTCCGGTAGCCAAAATCCCCGAAAAGCGCAAGCTGGCCCGGCCCTTGCAGGTCAAGTCTGTGCATCCGGCAAGAAAATTTTCAAGGACGAGCAAGTGAGCGGCGAACGCTACAATCCGCGCGAAAGCGAACCGAAATGGCAGAAGATCTGGGACGATGCGAAGAGCTTCGTCACCGCCAATGACGATCCGCGCGAGCCCTACTATGTCCTTGAAATGTTCCCCTATCCCTCGGGGCGCATTCATATGGGCCACGTGCGCAACTATTCCATGGGCGACGTGGTGGCGCGCTATTATCGTGCTAGGGGCCGCAATGTGCTGCACCCCATGGGCTGGGACGCTTTTGGCCTGCCGGCCGAAAACGCCGCCATCGAGCGCAAGACCCATCCCGGCACCTGGACCTATCAGAACATCGAGGCGATGAAGGCCCAGCTCAAGTCGATGGGTCTTTCCATCGACTGGACGCGCGAATTCGCCACCTGCTCGCCCGAATATTACCAGCACCAGCAAGCGCTCTTCATCGATATGCTGGAAGCGGGTCTGATTACGCGGAAAAATTCCAAGGTCAACTGGGACCCTGTCGATATGACCGTGCTCGCCAATGAGCAGGTCATCGATGGCAAGGGCTGGCGCTCCGGCGCCGTCGTGGAACAGCGCGAGCTGACCCAGTGGTTCTTCAAGATTTCCGACTTTGCAGAAGACCTGCTCGAAGCGCTCGACACCCTGACCGAATGGCCGGAAAAAGTGCGCACCATGCAGCGCAACTGGATCGGCAAGTCCGAAGGCCTGCGCCTCTTGTTCGAATTGGCCCCGAGCGACAAAACCGATGCATCAAGCATCGAGGTCTTTACGACGCGCCCAGACACGATCTTCGGCGCCTCCTTCGTTGGTCTTTCGCCCGACCACCCTCTTACAACTGCTTTGGCTGCCAACAATCCTGCCCTCGTCGATTTCGTCGCCGAGTGCCATAGCCATGGCACGGCCACGGAAACGCTGGAAAAGGCCGAAAAGCAGGGCTTTGATACGGGTCTGCGGGTAAAGCACCCGGTCATTCCGGGCGCCACGCTGCCGGTCTATGTCGCCAATTTCATCCTGATGGACTACGGCACCGGCGCCATTTTCGGCTGCCCGGCCCACGACCAGCGCGACCTCGATCTCGCCCGCAAGTATGGCCTCAGCGTCATCCCCGTCGTGCTGCCGCACGGTGCCGACCCGGAAACCTTCGAAATCGGCACTGAAGCCTATGTTGACGCCGGCAACATCTTCAATTCGGGTTTCCTCGACGGTCTGTCCATCGACGACGCCAAGAAGAAGATCGCCGAGCATTTTGATGCCCGCACCGTCGATGGCAAGCCGCAGGGCAAGGTGGAAGTGAACTATCGCCTGCGCGATTGGGGCATTTCGCGCCAGCGCTATTGGGGTTGCCCGATCCCGGTTATCCATTGCGAAGTCTGCGGCACTATCCCCGTGCCCAAGAAAGACCTGCCGGTTCGCCTGCCCGATGATGTCACCTTCGACAAGCCGGGCAATGCCCTCGACCACCACCCGACCTGGAAGCACGTCCACTGCCCGCAATGCGGCGCCTCAGCCCGTCGCGAAACCGACACCATGGACACTTTTGTGGATTCGTCGTGGTATTTCGCCCGTTTTACCGCGCCGCAGGCCGAAACGCCGACCGTGCCCTCCGTGGCCAATCGCTGGCTACCGGTTGACCAATATATCGGCGGCGTCGAGCACGCGATCTTGCACCTGCTCTATTCGCGCTTCTTCACCCGCGCCATGAAGGCGACGGGCCATGTCGATATCAGTGAGCCCTTCAAAGGCCTCTTCACCCAGGGCATGGTGACGCACGAGACCTATAAGTCGGAAACCGGCGAATGGGTGAACCCGACCGAGATCGTCATTGAGACTTCTGGCGACACCCGTACCGCCCGCGACCTCAGAACCAATGCGCCCGTTGCCATCGGCTCGGTCGAAAAGATGAGCAAATCCAAGAAGAACGTCGTCGATCCCGACGAAATCGTCGGCACCTACGGCGCCGATACCGCTCGCTGGTTCATGCTCTCGGATTCCCCGCCGGAACGCGACGTACAATGGACCGAGGCCGGCGTCGAAGGCGCCAGCCGCTTCCAGCAGCGCGTCTGGCGTCTCGTCAACGAATCGATCGAAATTTCGAAACAGTCTTTGGAGACTGTTTCCAAAAACGACAATACTGACGCTTTGGCGCTGCGCCGCATCATCCATCGCTCGGTTCACGGCATTGCCCAAGACATCGAAGGCCTGCGCTTCAACCGCGCCGTGGCCCAGATCTATGAACTGACCAATGCCCTCACCAAGGCGCTGGGCAGCAATCTGGGCCCGGCACAGCGCGCAGCCATTGCCGAAGGCGTCGAAAAGCTAACAATCCTCCTCAGCCCGATGATGCCGCACCTGGCCGAAACCTGCTGGGAAGTGCTCGGAAAGCCCGGTCTTGTCGCCGACGCCAGCTGGCCGGATGTCGATCCTGCGCTGCTCGTTGACGATGAGGTGACCCTTCCGATCCAGATCAACGGCAAGCGCCGCGCCGAAATCACGGTGCCCAAGGGCACTCCGGCCGCCGAAGTCGAACGTCTGGTCTTGTCACTCGACGAAGTTATCCGCATTCTGGAAGGCAAGACCCCGAAGAAAATAGTCGTGGTCCAGGACAGGATCGTCAATGTCGTTGTCTAGGCTCAAGCCTTTCGCCCTGATCGTTCCCCTTGCCCTGGCTTCGGCCGGGCTGGGGGCCTGCTCGTTCCAGCCGGTCTATTCGGGCAAGCTCGCCGAGAACCCGCAATTGCAGCTTGCCTATGCCGCCCCCAAAACGCGGCTGGAGCAGATCGTCTACCAGGAACTGTCCTTCCGCCTCGGCAAGACCACATCGCCCACTGCCCCCCTTGTGAGCGTTACCGTGTCTGCCAGCGATGCCGAGCCCTATCTCAGCGCCACGGCCAACCCCAACAAGCCCCGCGAAATGACCGTCTCAGCGACGCTCACCCTTACGCCACGTGATGGCGTCGATACCAAGCCGATCACCATTACGCGCACGGCGAAGGCCCAACACACGCGCAGCGGGCAGGTCCTGGCCGACGAAGCCGCCATTATCGAGGCCCAGGAGCGTGCCGCGCGTTCCGTGGCTGAATCGCTGCGCCTGGCCGTGCTGGCGGCCCTTGCCAAGGGATGACCGCACTCAAAGCCCATGAGGTCGCGCGTTTTCTGGCGCGTCCCGACCTCACCGAAGGCATTTTTTTGGCTTATGGCCCCGATGGTGGCCTCGTCCGCGAAACCGCGCAGCGCCTGATTCGCTATTTTAGCGGCGACGACCCCGGCGCCGCCGATGTTTTCATTTTCGACGGCCCCGAACTCGATGCCGAACCGGGTCGCCTGATCACCGAGGCCCGCAGCACCTCGCTTTTCGGCGGCAAGCGCATCATTCGGGTGCGCAATGCCAGCAAAAGCCTCGTCATGCCGCTGACCGAGTTGCGCGACGACCCTGGCGGCACCGCCATCGTGCTCGAAGCCGGCAATCTCGCCCCCCGCGACGCCCTGCGCGCTTTGGTGGAAGCCGCCAAACTCGGCCGCGCCCTGCCCTGCTATCCGGACAGCGACGAAACCCTCACCAACCTGATGCGCGAAACCTTTAATCAGGCCGGCATTCGCGTCGATTCCGACGTCGTCCCCACCCTGCGCGAGATTCTGGGCAATGATCGGGAAATCACGCGCCGGGAGCTCGAAAAGCTGACCCTTTTCGCCGCCGGCACGAAATCCCTGACCCGCGAAGACGTTCTAACGCTTTGCGCGGACAACGGCGCCCTGGCCATCGACGCCATTCTCGACGCGACGGGCGGCGGTCACGCGGAAAAACTCGAACTGGCGCTCAACCGGGCCCTCACCTCGTCCATCAACCCCCAGCAATTGCTGGCCATGCTGACCAATCATTTCGCCAGCCTGCGCCGCTGGCGCGTGGATGTTGATTCTGGCAAATCCCCGCGTGCGGTGCTCGACAACGTAAAGCCAAAGCCGCATTTTTCGCGCATAGGCCAGCTCGAACAGCAGCTCCGCCTCTGGACCGACCCCGCCCTCGCCCAAGCCTCCGAACGCCTGCTACAGGCCACCAGCGACAGCCGCCGCAAACCCGCTCTAGCGACCGCCATTCTGCACCGCACCACCCTCGCCCTCTGCATGATGGCCGCAACGCACTGATTTTATTGGTGTTTCACGTGGATCGTTCGGGCCGCGCTACCCAGTAGTCCTCGTTCTGAGGCGCGAAGCGTAGCGTAGCCTCGAAGGACGAGGACGTGGCACAGACCCTAAAACAAAAAACCCCACTCTCGCGGGGTTTCTAAAAATTCAGAATTCTGAGCGACTTAATTATGCTGGCCGGTCAGTTTCAGGCACAGCGCATCCAACTGCTCCAGCGTCTTGTAGCGGATTTCCACCCGCCCTCCGCGCTCCGAATGGCTCAGCGCCACCGATAGTCCCAAAACATCCGACAAACGGCGTTCCAATGCCACGGTATCCGCATCGCGCACCGGCTCGCTTACCGGCATTTTCCGCGCCGGCGCCTCGCGCTGCTGGCTCAAAGCCTCCGCTTCGCGTACCGACAGCCCCTTATCGACAATCTGCCGCGCCAGACCCGACGGATCATCGACCGTGATCAGCGTACGCGCATGCCCGGCCGTCAATGTGCCACTGGACACCATACCGCGCACATCTTCCGGCAATTTCAGCAGGCGCAGCGTATTGGCTACATGCGACCGGCTCTTGCCGATCACCTGTGCCAGGTCCTGCTGCGTATAATCGAATTGTTCGATCAGCTGGCCATAACCCATGGCTTCTTCCAGCGCATTGAGATCGGCACGCTGCACGTTTTCGATGATGGCGAGCTCAAGCGCTTCCTTGTCATCGACCTCGCGGACGATAACCGGAACGTCATGCAAACCGGCCTTCTGCGCCGCGCGCCAACGCCGTTCGCCGGCAATCAGCTCGAAAATATTCGGATCATCCGTCGGCCGCACCAAGAGCGGCGACATCACACCCTTTTCGCGAATCGAGTTGGTCAACTCTTCCAGCTGATCGGGATCAAAAGTCCGCCGCGGATTGGCGCGGTTGGCGATGATGAAATCGACCGGCAGACGCTTGCCGCCCGATCCGGTGTCGGTCACACGCGCCGCTTCCAAAGAAGCCATATCGCCGATCAGCGCTGCCAGACCCCGGCCAAGTCGTGTGGGTTTGTCGTTCATCTCGGGGCTCCTAAGCTGCGACCAGCCGCCGCTCGCGGCGGATGACTTCGGTGGCGAGGCGCAAATAGGCCTGGCTGCCCGCGCATTTCAAATCATAAAGCAAAGCCGGCTTGCCATAGGACGGCGCTTCCGACAGCCGCACATTGCGCGGGATGACCGTATCATAGACCAGATCGCCCATTTCGCTCCGCACGTCCGCCAAAACCTGCTCCGACAGATTATTGCGCTTGTCGAACATGGTCATCACCACGCCCTGGATCGACAGGCGCGGATTAAGCGTCGATCGAATCTGCTCGATGGTCTGCAAAAGCTGGCTAAGGCCTTCCAGCGCAAAGAATTCACATTGCAGCGGCACCAGCACGGCATCGGCCGCGACCAGTGAATTGACCGTAAGCAGGTTCAACGACGGCGGACAGTCGATGAGAATATAGCTGACCGGCTGATCATTGATTCGCAGGTCCGACAGCTGTTTAAAGGCATCGCGCAGCTTGAAGGCGCGATCCGCCTGCCCCGCAATCGTCAGTTCGACACCGAGCAGGTCCATGGTCGATGGAATAATCGCAACATTCGGCACGCTCGTCATAATCGCCGCCTGCGCCACGCTGGCTTCGCCCACCAGGACGTCATAGGACGATACTTCGCGATTATCGCGCGAAATGCCCAGACCCGTCGAGGCATTGCCCTGCGGGTCGAGATCGACAATCAGCACACGCTCGCCAATGGCGGCCAGCGCCGTTGCCAGATTGATCGCAGTGGTCGTCTTGCCGACGCCACCCTTCTGATTTGCCAGGGTCAGGATACGGGGTGCCAAGAGCAGGCCTCCAGTTGTGCCGCTAAGACACTGATTTTCTTTTGAGATTCGTGATCGTCAGGATCACGCCACCCGGATCAGTGTCACTCTTGTTTACTACCACGTCATAGTGCCAATGCGCACTCGAATCGTTAAGTTCATCAACATGTTCCCGCCCTTTATGGAGGATCGCCCTTGTTTTCCTTACGAAAAATGGCTCCATCCAATCGCAAAGAAGGGGCAAGGCAGTGAGAGCGCGGGAAGTGATCACGTCCGGTTCTGGTGTTTCACGTGAATCAATTTCATCACTACGACGTCCGATAACCGTCACATTGAGATTCAACTCTCGCGCCACCGTCCGCAAAAAGCTGACCTTCCGCGCCGTCGGCTCGACCAGCACGAAATGACGGTCAAGGCCTTTGCTCGCGATCGCCAAAGGCAAAGCTGGAAAGCCGCCGCCACTACCCAGGTCCATAAACACGCGGTCTCTCTCGGTTAGCAGCGGTAATACCTGCAGGCTGTCTGCAAAGTGCCGCTCCCAAACAGAGCCCAACGTTTCACGTGAAACAAGATTCTGCACCGCCTGCCATTTCTTCAGCAGCGCAGCATAGGATTCCAGGTCGCGACCCACCGCGTCTATCGGTCGGCCAAAGTGCTTCGCATAAGGCGCGATTGCCTCAACCCCCCCCATCAACCGGCTTTCCGCAGATCGTCGCGGCGAATGACTGCCAGCAATAGCGTGATAGCGGCGGGGGTCATCCCATCCATGGCTTGCGCCTGGGCAATGGTCTGCGGCCTGAACTGCGTCAATTTCTGCCGAAGTTCAATCGAGAGCCCCGGAATCCCTTGATAATCGAGTTCATCCGGGATTTGCCGCTGTTCATCGCGCCGCATGCTTTCAATATCGGCCTGCTGCCGATCAAGATAGACGGCGTATTGCGCATCGATGCCAAGCTGCTCGCGCACGGCTTCCGGGATTTCGGCCAAGTCCGGCCACAGCTTCACAACGTCATCCCAACCAAGGTCCGGATAGGACAAAATCTCGAACGCAGAGCGGCGCTTGCCATCCTCGTTGATGGGGATACCAGCCTTGCGCGCCTCGCTTGGCGAAGCCATCGCGGCATGAAGCCGCTTTCGACCATCGGTGAGAGCAACCAGCTTTGCCGAGAACAGCTCGCGCCGCTCTTCGCCCACCAAGCCCCTCTCGACGCCCTGTGGCGTCAGTCGCTGATCGGCATTATCCGCCCGCAAATGCAGCCGGAATTCAGCGCGCGAGGTGAACATCCGATAGGGTTCCGAAACGCCACGCGTGACCAGATCATCGATCATCACACCAAGATAGCTTTCGGTGCGCGACAGAGTCATCGGCTCCTGCCCGCTCGCTGCCAGGGCGGCATTAGCGCCGGCCAGTAAACCCTGAGCGCCCGCCTCCTCGTATCCGGTCGTGCCATTAATCTGCCCCGCCAGATATAGCCCCGGCTGGCGCTTCACTTCCAGCGTCGGCCGCAGTTCGCGCGGATCCACATAGTCGTATTCAATCGCATAGCCCGGCCGGATGATTTTTACGTTTTCAAGGCCCGGCATGGAGCGCAAAAACGCGTCCTGCACGTCCTCCGGCAGCGATGTGGAGAGACCGTTGGGATAGACCGTCTGCTCCTCAAGTCCTTCAGGCTCAAGAAAAATCTGGTGGCTATCACGATCGGCAAAGCGAACGACCTTGTCCTCAATGGAGGGGCAATAGCGCGGCCCACGCGATTGAATGCGCCCGGAATACATCGCCGAACGATGGAGATTATCCTGGATGATCCTATGCGTTTCCGCCGTTGTCCGCGTGATATGGCAGGACACCTGCTGGGTGGTGATCGCTTTGGTCAGCGCCGAGAATGCTTCCGGCGGATTGTCCCCTGGCTGCTCTTCCAGCACCGCGTAATTGATGGAATGCTTGTCGAGGCGCGCCGGGGTACCCGTCTTCAGACGCCCCAGTTGCAGACCAAGATTTTCAAGTCGCGTCGATAGACCCAGTACGGGCTTTTCGCCAACCCGCCCGGCTGGTACCGTCTCCTCGCCGCGGTGAATGAGCCCGCGCAGGAAGGTGCCCGTCGTCAGCACCACCGCCCTGGTGGAAAAGTGCCGTCCATCGAGCAGCACGACCCCGGAGATAGCACCATCCGTTACAACGAGATCGTCCACCTCTCCCTCGATGACATCGAGGTTCGCCTGCGCCAAAACGGCGGCCTGCATGGCATTGCGATAGAGTTTTCTGTCCGCCTGAGCCCGTGGTCCCCGCACAGCTGGGCCCTTTCGGCGATTGAGCACACGGAACTGGATGCCGGCTTCATCGGCAACGCGACCCATCAATCCATCAAGCGCATCGATCTCGCGCACGAGATGGCCTTTGCCCAAGCCACCAATCGCCGGATTGCAGCTCATTTCGCCGATCGTGGCGAAGCGATGCGTAATGAGCGCCGTAGGCACACCGAGCCGTGCGGAAGCCGCCGCGGCCTCACAGCCGGCGTGACCACCCCCAACGATGATGACAGCATAGTCAGTCATGGAAATTTCCCTGAACGGCATTTTTGGCACGCGCTAGGTTCGCGCGGCGCAAAGCGTACCTTCAATGATGTTTGTAGGGTTCATACAGCGTCTTGCGGCCTAAGAAAACCACTAGCTGTGTTTCACGTGAATCACGGGTGGTGTTCCGGACCACCAGAAACCCAATGTTTCACGTGAATCATTTGCCGATGCAAAAGCTGGAAAAGAGCCGATCGAGCACCTGTTCCGCATCCACCCGGCCAATCATGCGCTCAAGCGCGAGCGAGGCGTGTCTCAGAGCCTCGGCCGCCAGTTCCCAATTGCTGAGATAGACCTGGGCCTCATTGATGGCCCCAATGGTCTGATTTAGCCCGAGTCGATCCCGCTCGTGACTGATGAGAGAGGGTTCACCACCGGACAGCGTCTCACCGACAGCGCGGAGACGCTCGATCAGCCCCTCTATCCCTGCCCCGGTTGTGGTTGAGATTTGCAGGTCTTGACCCCCAACGGGGGACAGATCCGATTTTGTGGCAACCCTGATCACATGAGCCTGAGTCTGCGGCTGAAGCGCCGCTTCGGTGTCGGGTGCTTCAAGCCAAAGCAGGATATCGGCGCCCTGAATGGCGCGTTCCGCCCGCCGAATACCCTCGGCTTCCGCGCGGCTATCGGTGTCGCGAAGACCGGCAAGATCAAGGAGAATAAACAGCTGACCGCCAATATCGAGCGGCACTTCGCGCACGTCGCGCGTCGTCCCGGCCTCGTCGGAAACAATAGCGATATCAGATTTAGATAGGGCGTTGATCAGGCTCGATTTCCCGGCATTAGGCGCCCCAGCCAGCGCCACCCGAACCCCTTCGCGCACGATGCGGCCGCTGTTTATGCTGGCCAAAGCGCCCTCAAGCGAGGTTTTCAGGTCGGCTAGTTCGGTAGAAAATCCTGCAGGCAGTTCGTCGGCGACATCGCCTTCATCGGAAAAATCGAGCCGCGCTTCGATCTCCGCCCGGAGGTCGAGCAGCACATTGCGCCAGGTTTCAACCTTTTTCGTCAATCTTCCGTCGTAGCGGGCCAAGGCCTGTTGCCGCTGCTTTTCGGTTTCCGCAATAAGAAGATCGCCAAGGCCTTCGACGGCAATCAGATCGAGTTTGCCATTTTCAAAGGCTCGTCGGGTAAACTCCCCCGGTCCGGCGAGACGAATGCCAAAACCAAGTAGGCTACGAAGGATTGCCTTGACCCCCGCAGGTGACCCGTGGACGTGAAATTCCGCGCAGTCTTCACCGGTAAAACTGGCAGGCCCGGGGAACCAGGCGACAAGGCCCTGGTCGAGCTGGGTATCGGCGCCAATCCGCCGCAACGCCATGGTCCGGGGCGCGGGCAAAGGCCCCGCCAAGGACAAGAACGCCTCCCGGGCTTTTGGGCCCGAAAGGCGGATAACCGCAACGCCGGAGGGAAGAGCGCCCGAAGAGAGCGCCATGATCGTATCGCCGGCGAGCATTTGTTGTTCGATCAGGTGTTCATCGAATCGAAGAAATCCGAATTGGTCTTGGTCTGGCGGACCTTGTCCATGAGGAATTCCATCGCGTCGATCGTGCCCATCGGATTAAGAATACGACGCAGCACATACATCTTCTTGAGAATGTCGGGTTCAATAAGAAGCTCTTCCTTGCGCGTGCCCGACTTGGTGATGTCGAGCGCGGGGAAGATGCGCTTGTCGGCAACCTTGCGATCAAGGATGATTTCCGAGTTACCGGTGCCCTTGAATTCTTCAAAGATCACTTCGTCCATGCGCGAACCGGTATCGATCAGCGCCGTCGAAATGATCGTCAGCGAACCACCGTCTTCGATGTTACGCGCCGCACCAAAGAAGCGTTTTGGCCGCTGCAAGGCATTGGCATCGACACCGCCCGTAAGAACCTTGCCCGAGCTTGGAACAACCGTGTTGTAGGCGCGGCCGAGACGCGTGATGGAATCAAGGAGAATGACGACGTCGCGCTTGTGCTCGACGAGGCGCTTGGCCTTTTCGATCACCATTTCGGCGACCTGAACGTGGCGCGATGCCGGTTCGTCAAAGGTGGATGAAATGACTTCGCCACGCACAGAGCGCTGCATGTCCGTCACTTCTTCGGGACGTTCGTCAATAAGAAGAACAATGAGGTAGCATTCCGGATGATTGGTGGCGATGGATTGTGCAATATTTTGCAACAATACCGTCTTACCAGTACGCGGAGGAGCAACAATAAGAGCGCGCTGACCCTTGCCGAGCGGCGCCACGAGATCGAGAAGCCGGGCCGAACGATCCTTCAAAGTCGGATCGGGCATCTCCATGCGGAGCCGTTCTTCGGGATAGAGCGGGGTGAGATTGTCGAAATTGACCTTGTGGCGAATGGCCTCTGGGTCTTCAAAATTGATCGTGCTGACTTTAAGCAGCGCAAAATAGCGCTCGCCTTCCTTGGGAGAGCGAATTTCGCCCTCGACCGTGTCGCCCGTACGAAGGCCGAAGCGGCGAATCTGGCTGGGGCTGACATAGATATCGTCGGGGCCCGGAAGGTAGTTTGCGTCAGGAGAGCGGAGGAAGCCAAAGCCATCTGGCAGGACCTCGACCACGCCCTCACCGACGATGTCGATGTCCTGCGAAGCCAATTCCTTGAGAATGGCGAACATCAACTCCTGCTTGCGCATGGTCGAAGCATTCTCGACTTCGAGTTCTTCGGCGAACGCCAGCAATTCGGCCGGGGATTTGGCCTTCAGCTCACTGAGCTTGATATTCTGCATGGATGCGATGGACCCTTGGGGTAAATCGTAGAGGAGGGATTGTATTTTTGGGGAATGCACCGCGCAGCGCCGGAATCGGCCGCGCCTGAGGAAGGATGCTTGATGGCCTCATTTAGCGCGATCATTGCGCCGTTTCAAGATGGAACAGGAACGCAATGACGATTTCGCCGGATTCACGTGAAACTTCGAGGCGTTCCGCAAAGCGGATGAAAGGCTCCGGTGGAGCCTTTCAAGCTGAGAAGGCCATGAGCGCTATGCGCGAATGGCCCAGCCCACGATAGCCCCACCCTAAAACGGCTTCACAATCACCATGATGACAATGCCGATCATCAGCACCGTCGGCACTTCATTGATGATCCGAAAGTACTTTTGCTCTTTGACATTCTCGTCACGGGCAAAGCGTTTCTGGTGCCCTGCCAGAATGCCGTGCACGCCGCTCATCCCAAGCACCATGGCCGCCTTGGCCCAGGGCCAGCCCGAACCCCAATCGACGCCGCCGAGATGGAGCACGGTCAGCCCAAAAATCCAGGTCGCGATCATCGCAGGGTTGATGATCCCCTTGAGAAGCCGCCGCTCCATAATTTTAAAGGTTTCGGACTGCACCGAGCCGATTTCAGCCTTGGTGTGATAAACGAAAAGCCGCGGCAGATAGAGCATGCCGGCCATCCAGGCGATGACCGAAATGACATGCAGCGCCTTCACCCATTCATACATTTTTGCAACTAGCCCTTTTTCACCAGCTCGACGAGCCGCTCAACGTGTTCGATCGGGGTTTCGGGCACAATGCCGTGGCCGAGATTGAAAATATGCGGGCGCTTCGCAAACGCCGCCTTGATCTCGATCACTTGGCTTTCCATCGCCTTGCCACCGATCACCAGTCGCAGCGGATCGAGATTACCCTGCACCGGCAGGTTTTTTGGCAAAAATTCATCAGCGAAGGAAAGCGGCGTCGCATAGTCGAGACCCAGCGCATTGACGCCGGTTTTTTCGGCATAGCGCCGCAAATTCCCGGCCGCGCCGCGTGGAAACCCGATGACAGGCGCATTGGGCACTTTTGCACGTACACCTTCGACAATGCGGCGATTGGGTGAAATTACCTGCGTTTCAAAAGCCGCATCGTCGAGATTGAGCGCCCAGCTTTCAAAAAGCTGCACCACATCGGCACCCGCCTGCAGCTGCGCCACCAGATAATCGACGCTGGTCTCAACCAGCACATCCATCAGTTTGGCAAAGGCTTCGGGATGTTCGAGGGCAAAGCGTCGCGCCACCCATTGGTCGGGCGAACCCTGACCATTGATCATATAGGTCGCAACCGTCCAGGGAGAGCCACAGAACCCAATCAGCGTCTTTTCAGGAGCCAGTGCCGCTCGCAGCCGGCGCACGGTCTCCAGCACGGGCGCCAGATGATCCAAAGCCCCGCCGCGCTCAAGTCGATCTACATCTTTTGCCGCTAAGGGCTCGAGCCTTGGTCCTTCGCCCACTTCGAAGCGCACTTTTTGCCCGAGGGCATCGGGGATGACCAGAATGTCGGAGAAGAGGATCGCGGCATCGAGATCGAACCGGCGAAGCGGCTGCAGCGTCACTTCCGTCGCCAGGTCTGGATTATAGCATAGGTCCAGAAAACTGCCGGCCTTGGCCCGGAGCGCGCGATATTCCGGGAGGTAGCGTCCGGCCTGTCGCATGATCCACATGGGCGGGGTGTCCTGGCGTTCTCCCAGCACTGTCGCGAGCAATCTTTTCTTGGTCACCGAGCTTACCCTTTCGTCCCCTTCGAAAACCCAAAAGAGACTCTTAGTCTTCCTATCTTCTTCTTTATGGCGGTGTTTATCCGCAATTCATGGCGCTCCACAATCTGGGCGCGCGGCGGCACTTGCGCGCAGCTCAACGTTAACGCTCTGTTAACATCTGTGGCACGCACTGCTGGCCTTGCCCGTTAACGGAGTTTAAGAAGGCCTTAACAGGGCCTTTCCCGAGTCAACGATTCGCTTTTGCCTGTGGACGAGGGGTGTGAAAAGCTCCTTCCCCGATTTCAACTTATCCCCATAGATTCCCCCAGGCTCCCTCCGACACCCTCGGAAAGGAATTGTTAACTTTTTATCGAATAGGTCGAACAAGTTTCGCCTCTTGGCAAAGTTACGAGTCTTTCCCCCAGTTCGGCCTTGAGCTGGGGATGACAGTGTGGAAAAACTGGTTCCATGCTGATCCTCGCCTCCTCCAGTCCGACCCGTAAAGCCTTGATGGAAAAGGCCTCTTTTTCCTTTTCCGTTATCCCGGCCGATGTGGATGAACGCGCCCTCGAAGCGCAGGCTTTGGGGAGTGGTGCTGATGGGCGTGATCTCGCCGGCCTTCTCGCCAGGGCCAAGGCCGAAGCGGTCTCAAAACTGCACCCTGACGCCTATGTGATCGGCGCCGATCAAACTTTGGCTCTGGGCACCGAATTGCTCCACAAGCCTTCCTCAAGGGAAGATGCCGCGCGCCAGCTCGACCATCTCGCCGGCAAGACCCACCGGCTCCATGCCGCCGTCGCTCTGGTACGGAATGGCGAATTGCTCTGGTCCGATATCGAAACTGCCGAATTGACCATGCGCCAGTTTTCTCCCGAGGAACGCGACCTGGTGCTCGATCTTGAAGGCGCCGCCGCGCTAACCGCCGTCGGCGGCTATCGTCTCGAAGGTCCGTCCATTCGGCTCTTCGAGACCATTCAGGGCGATTATTTCACGATTCTCGGCCTGCCGCTCTTGCCCCTCGTCGGCGCCTTGCGCGATATCGCTCCGGAGCTGCTTTCCCTCGGGGCCTGATCAACGTGACCACTAAAGCATTCGTCATCGGCCACCCCATCGCCCATTCGCGCTCGCCGCTCATTCATGGTACCTGGCTCGCCGAACACGGCATTGACGGTTCCTACGAAGCCATCGATGTGGCGCCCGCCGATCTCCCGGCCTTCTTCGAGCGCCTGCGATCCGGGGAATTTGCCGGCGGCAATGTCACCATCCCGCATAAGGAAGCGGTTTTCGCGCTTTGCGACAGCGTTGACGATCTCGCCAGAACCATCGGCGCGGTGAACACGCTCGTTGTCCGCAATGGACGGGTACACGGCTACAATACCGACTATCTCGGTTTTCTCGGCAATCTCGATGCCGCGGCACCCGGCTGGTCGGATGGTCCGCGCGATGCGCTGGTCATTGGCGCCGGTGGCGCCGCCCGCGCCATTCTCGTCGCCCTGCGCGAACGCAATGGCGGACAGGTGCATGTGCTCAATCGCACGCTGGCCAATGCGGAGGCGCTGGTCGAAGAAATCCATGGGCCCTTCGAGGCCCACGGCTTTGACGCCTTCGCCGCCCTTGCGTCCAAAATCGGCATCGTCGTAAACACCAGCTCCATCGGCATGCATGGCAGCCGCTTCGACTGGCTCGACATGAGCCTGCTGCCAAAAACGACGCTCGTTACCGATATCGTCTATACCCCGCTTATTACCCCTCTCCTCGCCGACGCGGAGGCTCATGATCTGAAAATCGTCGATGGTCTGGGCATGCTGCTGCATCAGGCCGTGCCCGGATTTGCCGATTGGTTCGGCGTACGGCCGCACGTGACACCGGCCCTCCGCGCCCGCATCGAAGCGACATTGGGTCATTGACCATGTGGCGGATCGGGGTGACGGGATCGATCGCTACCGGAAAATCAACCTTGCTTGCTGCCTTCGAAAAAGTCGGCGTTCCGACCTTCTCCGCCGACGCCGCTGTCGCCGCGCTCTATGAAGGCGAAGCCGTCGGCCCGGTAGAAGCGCTCTTTCCCGGCGTCAAAAAAGACCAAAAAATCGATCGGCAGGAATTGGCTCGGCGCCTCGCCTTGGATCCGCAAAATTTCAAAAAACTGGAAGCGGTCGTGCATCCGCTGGTCCGGCAAAAGATCGCCCAATTCATGGATAGCGCCGAAGCTGCGGGCCATATCGCCGCGGTAGTGGAAGTGCCCCTGCTCTTCGAGAGCGGCTATGACTATGGCTTTGACGCCATTGCCGTGACCTTCGTCGACCCAAAAATCCAAAATGAACGGATCATGGCCCGGCCCGGCATGACCGTGGAAAAGCGCGACACCTTGCTTGCCCGGCAGATGCCGCAGGATGAAAAGAAGAAGCGCGCGACTTATCTCTTCGACACAGCGCTTCCGCGCGACCAAATCGACGCCAAAGTCGCCGCTTTGATCGCCGACCTCAAGGCCAAGGGACCAAAAACATGATCCGGGAAATCGTCCTCGATACTGAAACGACCGGGCTTTCCCATGCCGAGGGCGACCGGCTTGTCGAAATCGGCTGCGTCGAACTGATCAACCACATTCCCTCGGGCAAGAATTTTCACGTCTATATCAACCCCCAGCGGAACATGCCCGAAGAGGCGTTTCGCGTGCATGGGCTGAGCGAGGAATTTCTGTCCGACAAGCCGCTTTTCGCGTCGCTGGCCGAAGAATTTCGCACCTTTGTCGATGGCGCGCGGCTCATCATTCACAACGCCCCCTTCGATATGGGCTTTTTGAATGCCGAGCTTGTCCGGGCCGGCCTCCGCACGCTCGACAATGAAGTCATCGATACCGTCATGCTGGCGCGCAAAAAGCACCCGGGCGCCCGCGTCAGCCTCGACGCGCTCTGCAAGCACTATGGCATCGACAATTCCCGCCGCACGCTCCACGGCGCTCTGCTCGACAGCGAGATCCTTGCCGAGGTCTATCTCGAGCTTATCGGCGGCAAGCAGGTGAGCCTGGCGCTGATGGCCGAAGTCGAAAGCGATGGCAGTGACGCTTTGGCAACCCGCATCGCCGCCCTGCCCCGCCCGACACCCCTGCCCTCGCGCATTTCGCTTGCCGAAGCAGAAGCCCACGAAGCCTTTGTCGGCAAAATGGGTGAAACGGCGATCTGGGCCCAATATGCCGAGGTCGAGGCGGCCGAATAACGCTCGGGGCTGCCAGTAGCCCTCATGGTGAGGTGGACGGCGTAGCCGACCCTCGAACCACAAGGGCGTGCCTCCGACGCTCGCGCCACATCCTCGTGGTTCGAGGCTTTGCTGCGCAAAGCACCTCACCATGAGGATTACCGATACTTCCGAAAATACAAAAAACCCCAGCTCACGCCGGGGTTCTTCAAATCCAAAAATCGCGAAAAAATCAGTTCGGCAGATCGGTTGCTGGCGCGGCAGCGGCGCCGCCTTCCTGCTGCTTGGCCGCAAGCGCGGCAAGGTTCTGGCGGTAGATCGCCATGAAGTCGACCGGCTCCATCATCAGCGGCGGGAAGCCGCCCTGCTGGGTGACATTGGCCAGCACCTGGCGGGCAAACGGGAAGATCAGGCGCGGGCACTCAACCATGAGAAGGCCGCTGAGCTGGGCTTCGGGAATGCTCTTGAGGCGGAAGACGCCGCCATAGACCAGTTCCACGTTGAACAGCAGCGTTTCCTCGCGATTGGCCTTGGCCTTGAGGTTCAATTCGACCGCATAGAGGTCGTCGGCCTGCTTCTTGACGCCAACCGAGATCGAGACATTGAACGCCGGATTGCCGCCGCCTGCCATGATCGAGCCGGGCGCGCCGGGGTTTTCGAAGGAAAGGTCGCGCACATATTGACCCACAAGGTTCATGCTGGGCGCGGTGCCGGGCTGGGTCGCTGCTGCGCCTTCGTTTTCTTCGGCCATCTTTGGTTCCCTTATATTCCGGTTGGAACAATCCTGCGGGTGGCTAGCATCTTTGCCCGATTGGGACAAGCAAAGAGGCTTTTTGCAGCGCTATTTGCGCTGCCAGTCATCCCCATCGAGGTCGATCGTTCCGGGCCCTTTGAGATTGGGCGGGGTGGGATCCGCGCCATGACGATAGCTCGCCGTAGTCTCGACCACTCTCACATTGCGCGTCAGCGTCTTGTAGAGCCAGGCGCGCACCGGCGGCAAAAGCAGCAGCACGGCGATGAAGTCGCCGAGAAACCCCGGAATGATCAGCAACACCGCCGCCACCGCCAGCAACATGCCGTCGAACAAGGTCTGCCCCGGCAGCGTGCCGGTGCTCATATTGGTCCGCATGCGGTTGAGGACGCCGAGGCCCTGTTGACGCAATACGAAACCGCCGACAACAACGGCAAGGATGACGAGACCCAGCGTGGGCAAGACGCCGATGGCGCGGCCGACGAGGATGAACAGGGCAATTTCGATAAGCGGCAGGGCCAGAAGAAGAAGGGGAATGAAGCGGAGCAACCGGGTCATCCTTTGTTTGTGAAGGGCGCGGCAAATCGCGCTACCTTGTGTGAACTGGTTTTGAGCTAAAGCTTTCCCTATATATAGGAACGACAAAAGCGCTCGGCGAGCGCCCAACTACTCAGGTGCACCGATTCATGGACGATTTTCTCGATCTGCCTACTCTCATCGCCATCGTGGTCGCGGTTTTCGTGCTCTTCCGCCTCCGCTCGGTCCTGGGAACGCGGACCGGCACTGAGCGCCCGCCCGTCGATCGCTCCCGTTCGACGCAGACCGAGAAGAAAGCCGCCAACGCCGACGAAACGGTCGTGCCGATCCGTCCTCGAGCCGCCGATGCGCCTGATCTCGACGATGAACGCCGCGCCCGCAAGACCGAAGCCGAGATCGAACAGGCCGCTGCCGGCAATGCCGATCTCGCTACCGGCCTTCGCGCCGTTGTCGAAGCCGACCCGACTTTTACCCCCAAATCCTTCCTCGAAGGCGCCAAGCAAGCCTATGAGATGATCGTCACCGGCTTTGCCGAAGGCGACCGCCAGACCCTCAAAAACCTCCTCGACAAGGATGTTTATGACAGCTTTGCCCGCGCCCTGACCGAGCGTGAGGCCGCCGGCCACAAGAACGAGTTTACTTTTGTCGGCCTGCCCAAGGTCGCCATCGTCAATGCCGAATATGACAAGAAAAACATCCTGATCACGGTGGATTTCCACGCCGAGGTCGTTTCGGCCATTCGCGACAAGGACGGTAACCTCGTCGAAGGCAATGCCGATCAGGTGCAGACCATCGCTGATGAGTGGACCTTTGCGCGCAATCCAAAATCGCGCGATCCCAATTGGAAGGTCATCACCACGAGCCAGCTCGACTAAATCCTTCGGCAGGCCCTTCCATGTCCAAGCGCGACGCCAGGCGCCTGCCGCACGATTTTCATCTCTGGACCACCGTGTCCGAGACAGTCGAACCCCTGCGCCGCAAGGGCCTTTTAAAACTCGGCCATGGCACCCTGCCCATTCCCGAGCCCGAACCGGCCCCGGCCATCAAAGCGCCGCCGAGGATGGGCAAACCAAAACAGCCCTTCCTCGCGCCCTATCAAGCGCCGATCCAGCCGGCAAAAGTGGTCGAAAAGTCAGTCGATCCGGCCATCCACAAAAAGGTTCGCCGCGGCCGTATCGAAATCGATGGCACGATCGATCTTCACGGCATGACCCAGTTTGAAGCCCGCGAAACCCTCCGCCGCTATATCGGCGCCCGCGCTGCCCGCGGCGATCGCACCCTGCTGGTGATCACCGGCAAGGGCACGAAAACCGAAAACGACTATGTTTCGGCTATGACCGAGCGCGGTATCTTGCGCACCATGCTGCCCATCTGGCTTTCCGAGCCGGGCCTCTCGCACCTGATATCCGGCTGGAGCCTTGCCGCCCGCGGCCATGGTGGGGAGGGCGCCTGGTATGTGCGTCTGCGTCGCCCATGACCCCGCTTGGTGCCAAATTCCGGGCCCTGCGCGAAGCCCGCGGTATTTCGCTCAAAGAAATGGCAGCGGCTTTGAACGTCTCGAGTGCCTATCTCTCAGCCCTCGAACACGGCCGCCGCGGCCAGCCCACGAGTTTTCTGCTCCACCGCATCATCGCCTTCTTCAACGTCATCTGGGACGAAGCCGAAGAACTGCAGCGCCTCGCGGAAATTTCCGATCCCAAAGTCACCATCGACACCGGCGGCCTCACCCCCGAAGCCACCGAATTCACCAATCGCCTGCGCGACAATATCGACCGGCTGGAGCCGGACGATCTCAAATTCCTGCGCGATGAACTGGTGAAGCGCGCGGGGAAGAAGCGGTAGACCACCGGCCCCAACCGAATTCGCTATAGCGAATTCGGTGACCCCTCACCCCTTGAGGGAGAGGGACAGACCAACTTTGCGTTCAGCAAATTGGTCGGGGTGAGGGGTTTTGAGCCGGCCCGAAGGGCAAATTTGCTCCAGTGGAGCAAATTTAGGCGAGAAAGCCATTTGAGCTATGCTCAAATGGCCGGGCCTCCGCAGAGGAGCTTGCATAGACCGCAAGAATACCCCTCATCCCGACCGAAATTCGCAAATACAAATTCGGTGACCCTTCGGGCACCTTCTCCCGCAAGGGGAGAAGGCAGATCAGAGGCCCCCCCACCCACGATGTCATTCCCGCGAAGGCGGGAATCCCCGTTTCGGCCCCACAAAAAGAGATCCCCGCTTTCGCGGGGATGACGTCGTGTTTGTCGATGGTGCTTTCGCGCCCTACAGCACGAACTTGCTCAGATCCGTATCCTTGGCCAGCTCGCCAACTCTGTCGCGCACAAAAGCCGCGTCGATCTCGATCGCCTGCCCGGCTCTATCCGGCGCATCGAAGGAAATCTCTTCGACCAGCCGTTCCATCACCGTCTGCAACCGCCGCGCGCCGATATTCTCGACGCTGTCATTGACCTTCACTGCCGCATCGGCAATCGCTTCAATGGCATCCGTCGTAAAACTCAGCGTGACCCCTTCGGTCCCCATCAGCGCCACATATTGGCGAACGAGACTCGCCTCGGTGTCGTTGAGGATGCGAATGAAGTCTTCGCGGGTAAGCGCCTTCAGTTCGACCCGGATCGGCAGGCGACCCTGCAATTCGGGCAGCAAGTCCGAAGGCTTGCTCACATGGAACGCGCCCGAAGCGATGAACAAGATATGGTCGGTCTTCACCGGCCCATACTTCGTCGCAACTGTCGTGCCTTCGATCAGCGGCAGCAGGTCCCGCTGTACGCCTTCGCGCGATGGCCCACCGGAAACGCCACCTTCGCGGGCCGCCACCTTATCGATCTCGTCGATGAAGACGATGCCGTGGTTTTCGACGAGCTCGATGGCTTCGGTCTTGAGCTGTTCCTGGTCGAGCAACTTGTCCGCCTCTTCGGCGATCAGCGGCTCATAGGCGTCCTTCACCTTGACCTTGCGCTTGACCCCGCGCCCGCCCATCGCCTGCTTGAACATGTCGGAAAGGTTGATCATGCCGATGCCGCCATTGGGCATGCCCGGCATTTCGAACCCGCCCGTGTTGGGCGCGGGCTGCATTTCGATCTCGATTTCCTTGTCGTCGAGTTCGTTTTTCCGCAGCTTGGCCCGGAACGAGTCGCGCGTCGATGGTGTCGCCGATGTCCCGACCAGTGCATCGAGCACCCGCTCTTCGGCATTGTGATGGGCCTGCGCCTGCACATCGCGCCGGCGATTGTCACGCAGGACGGTGATCCCCGCCTCAACGAGGTCGCGAACAATCTGCTCAACGTCGCGGCCGACATAGCCGACCTCGGTAAACTTGGTCGCTTCCACCTTCACGAACGGCGCCTGCGCCAATCGAGCCAGCCGTCGCGAAATCTCGGTCTTGCCGACGCCGGTCGGCCCGATCATCAGGATATTCTTGGGCGTCACTTCGCGCCGCAGCTCGGGAGGAAGCTGCTGCCGGCGCCAGCGATTGCGCAGCGCCACGGCCACGGCGCGCTTGGCGTCATGCTGGCCGACGATATTGCGGTCCAGCTCCGAGACGATTTCGCGCGGCGAAAAATTGGTTTCACTCATTGCTTGTCTTTCCTGGTGCCTCATCGAGATAGCGCACCATCAAATGATCGCCATAAAACCGTCCGCCCCAGAAGTAGGCACGGGGGTCGCTGGCATAAATATGAAAGCCGGTCTTTTCATAGAACCGGATGGCGGCGGGGTTTTCGTCCCATACGCCCAGATGGACCTGCATCACCCGGCCCTTGGCATAGGTGAGGATGGTTTCAACCAATGACACTGCGCAGCCACTGCCACGTAGCGCTGGTCGGACATACATCTGGATCAGCCAACCCCGATGCTTGTCCTTGTCGCCGGCTTCCTGAAAGAAGCCGGCCAGGCCAACAAGCTGCCCGTCCTCGGCAAAGGCGCCGAACAGCGACAGTTTTTCCAGCGTCTCGCGCCAGAAGGCATCGGGTTTGCCGACAGCACTGTCATAAGTGCTGGCATAGGCTTCAGGATGATCGCGAAGGCTATCGAGCCTTACGGCCCGGTATGCCGCCATATCATCCTTGGTCAGCCGCCGAATGGAGAAGGTCACGGTTAGAGCTCGATGGTTTCAAGTGTGACATTGCCATTGGTATAGACGCAGATTTCCTCCGCGATCTTCATGGCCCGGCGCGCGATATCTTCGGCATCAAGCTCAGTCGCCTGATGGAGGGCCAAAGCCGCTGAATGCGCATAATTGCCGCCCGAGCCAATGGCGATCACGCCATGGTCCGGCGTCAACACGTCGCCCGTGCCCGTAAGAACCAGCGTGTCGGTCTTGTCCGCCACGATCATCATGGCTTCCAATTTCCGCAGATACCGGTCCGTCCGCCAATCTTTTGCCAATTCAACGGCGGCGCGCATCAGCTGGTCCGGATACTGTTCCAGCTTGCCTTCGAGCCGCTCAAACAGGGTAAAAGCGTCGGCGGTCGAACCGGCAAAGCCGCCGATCACCTTGCCACCGGCAAGCCGGCGCACTTTCTTGGCGGTATGCTTCATTACCGTCGGGCCCATGGAAACCTGGCCGTCGCCAGCGACGACAACCTTGTTGCCCTTGCGCACGGAAACGATGGTCGTCCCGTGCCACCCGGGAAATGCACTGTCACTCATTTGGGAAAATACTCCGAACTGTTGAGTGATATTTAGGAGCCTCGGCCCGGTTTGCAACCGTCGCCCATGGCTCCGCCTGCAACGCTATCTTTATGCATTAATGCATATCTGCTAGTGAGCCCCGATCCTCGGAGACATTTGCAATGCGCACCGCCACCATCGCCCGCAAGACCAACGAGACCGAGATATCAGTCTCGATCAATCTCGACGGCACCGGCGCGCACAAAATGGCAACCGGCGTCGGCTTCTTCGACCACATGCTCGACCAGCTCTCGCGCCACTCGCTCATCGACATGGATGTCTCCTGCACGGGCGACCTCCACATCGATTTCCACCACACGGTGGAAGATGTCGGCATTGCGCTAGGCCAGGCCATCCAGGCAGCCATCGGCGACAAGAAGGGCATCCGCCGCTATGCCTCCTGCGACCTGCCCATGGACGGCACGCTCACCCGCGCCGCCCTCGACGTCTCCGGCCGCCCTTTCCTCGTCTTCAAGGCCGAGTTCACCAAAGACAAGATCGGCGACATCGACACCGAACTTTTCCGCGAGTTCTTCCAGGCCTTCGCCATGAATGCCGGCATCACGCTGCACGTGGAAAATTTCTACTTCGACAACAACCACCATCTGGCCGAGTCGATGTTCAAGGCTGTCGCCCGCGCCCTCCGCGATGCTCTCGAAATCGACCCCCGCCAGGCCGATCGCGTCCCGAGCACCAAGGGCACGCTCTAAGCGTCGGTCTCGGGCAACCCCCTTCCCCAGTAGCCCTCATGGTGAGGTGCGGAGCGTAAGCGAAGCCTCGAACCACGAGGGCGTGGCACCCAAGTGTCGGCGCTCTCACCATGAGGCCTCTTGGGATGCCGCCCTTCCCCCATCGTGCATTTTGCACTAAGTGGACCTCATTCCGTCCTGGGAGTTCCCCGTGACCCTCTTCGCCCTCTATCGTTCCGTCGATGATCCGACCGCCCTGCCCGTGGCTGTCTCCGAGCGCTTTTCCTGGTTCTCGGCCCTCTTGCCGCCTGTCCATGCGCTGCTTCATCGACACTGGGATCTCTTGGGCCTTTTCGTCCTCGGCCTTGCCGCGCTGATTTTTGGCGCGCGCTATCTCGGTCCCGACGCCACAATCTGGCTCTATATTCTCCTCGCCATTGCCTGCGGCTTTGCCGCGCCGGGCGCCGAGCGTCGAGCGCTGAAACGCCGCGGCCTTGCCTCGCTTGGCCACCGCGTTGCCGCCGATGCCGACCTCGCCCGTCTCGCCGTTATGGAATCCCGTCCATGAGCACTGTTGCCATTATCGACTATGGCGCGGGCAATCTGCGCTCCGCCGCCAATGCCTTCGAGCGTGTCGCCGCCGCACTGACGAATGGGCCTGAAATCATCGTCACCGCCGACCCCGAACAGGTCCGCCGCGCCGATCGCATCATGCTCCCCGGCGTCGGCGCCTTCGCCGATTGCAAAGCCGGTCTAGATGCCGTCGCCGGTATGACGGCAGTTCTCGAAGAGCGCGTCATCCGCGGCACCACGCCCTTCCTCGGCGTCTGCGTCGGCATGCAGCTGCTTGCCAGCGAAGGCCGCGAGAAGGTGATCACGGCAGGTCTCGGCTGGATCCCCGGCGCCGTCGAAAAGATCAAGCCGGCCGATCCAAATTTGAAGATTCCGCACATGGGGTGGAACACCATATCGGTGACCAAACCCCACGCCCTGCTTGCCGGTATCCCCACCGGTCCGGATGGGCTGCACGCCTATTTCGTACACTCCTACCACTTCCTCCCCGATGACCCGGCGCACCTTCTCGCCACCACCGACTATGGCGGCGTGGTGACCGCCTGCATCGGCCGCGACAATATTTTCGGGACGCAATTCCATCCCGAGAAATCGCAGGCTCTTGGATTGAAGCTGATCGAGAATTTCCTCCGGTGGTCGCCGTGAGCACCCCCTTCCCAGCCTCCCCCACAAGGGGGGAGGTGCTGTCCTGTGCCACGGGCACATCCTTGCCTCACACACCATCCCTTCACCTCCCCCTTGATGGGGGAGGCCGGGAGGGGGTGGGGCCACGCGCTCGGAGCCCGAAGCCATGATCCTCTTCCCCGCCATCGACCTAAAAGACGGCCAGTGCGTCCGCCTCAAACTCGGCGACATGAATCAGGCGACCGTTTTCAACGACGACCCCGCCGCCCAGGCAAAGAGCTTCGAAGACCAGGGTTTTGAATATCTGCACGTCGTCGATCTCAACGGCGCCTTTGCCGGCGAGAGCGTCAATGGCGCCGCTGTCGAGCAGATTTTGAAGACCGTAAAATTCCCCGTCCAGCTCGGCGGCGGCATTCGCACGCTCGACCATATCGAAGCCTGGCTCGATAAGGGCCTCGCCCGTGTCATCCTCGGCACTGTCGCGGTGCGCGATCCCGAGCTCGTCAAAGAAGCCGCCAAAAAATGGCCCGGCCAGGTCGCCGTCGGCACCGACGCCAAGGGCGGCATGGTGGCGGTGGAAGGCTGGGCCGAAACCTCCGAGCTGTCGATCGCGGAACTCGCCAAGCGTTTCGAAGGCGCCGGCGTCGCCGCCATCATCTATACCGATATCGACCGCGACGGCATCCTCGCCGGCATCAATTGGGACTCGACCCTCGAGCTCGCCCGCTCGACTTCCATTCCGGTCATCGCCTCTGGCGGCCTCGCTTCGATGGACGACATCGAGCGCATGACCCGCCCCGAATACCAAGTGCTCGAAGGCGCCATTTCCGGTCGCGCGCTTTACGATGGAAGAATTGATTCACGTGAAGCACTGGCAAAATTGAGGGCTGCGGCGTGAGCGAAACCCGGCCTGCCAAATTTCCCTGGTGGGCCTATTGGCTCTTTCTCGCCGTCATCGCGCTCTTTGCCTTTGCGCCGGTGCTCTCCGTTCTCGCCGCCACCTTCATTGCCGACAGCAATGGCTGTTACGTCAACGAGGGAGGCGTTAATCCCTGCATGATCGGCGGCGCCGACTGGGGACCGACGCTCTATACGCTTTTCGTTCTGGGCTGGTTCATGCTGGCGACGATCCCGCTCGGCGGCGCTGCCTTTTTCGTCTGGCTCGCCAGCCTCATCATTCACCGCATCGCCTGGGGGCAGATGCAGAAGGGCAAACGCTCATGACCCTGAAAACCCGCATCATTCCCTGCCTCGATGTAGCCGGCGGCCGCGTCGTAAAAGGTGTCAACTTCGTCGACCTCATCGATGCCGGCGACCCCGTCGAGGCTGCCATGGCCTATGACGCCGCCGGCGCCGACGAATTGACCTTCCTCGACATCACCGCCAGCCACGAAGGCCGCGACACCATCTTTGACGTCGTCGCCCGCACCGCCGAACGCTGCTTCATGCCCGTCACCGTCGGCGGCGGCGTGCGCTCGATCGAAGATATTCGAAAACTGCTTCTCGCCGGCGCCGATAAGGTGGCGATCAATTCCGCCGCCGTCAGCGATCCCGATTTCATCGCCCGCGCGGCGGATAAATTTGGCAATCAGTGCATCGTCGTTTCCGTCGATGCCAAGCAGCGGCTCGACGCAAAAGTCGGCGGCGACAATCGCTCCGAATGGGAAATTTTCACCCATGGTGGCCGCAAACCGACCGGGCTCGATGCCGTGGAATTTGCCGCCAAAATGGTCGAGCGCGGCGCCGGCGAACTGCTTGTGACCTCCATGGACCGCGACGGCACCAAGTCCGGCTTTGACCTGAAACTCACCCGCGCCATTGCCGATTCGGTTGAGGTCCCCGTCATCGCCTCGGGCGGCGTCGGTAAACTGCAGGACCTCGTCGATGGCGTCATCGAGGGCCACGCCAGCGCGGTGCTTGCCGCCTCGATCTTCCACTTCGGCACTTTTACGATTCCCGAAGCCAAGCGCTATATGGTGGATCATGGCATCCAGATGCGCATGGATGCAGCTGCGGCTTGAGCCTAAAAACCGGAAGCCACCACTGAATGTCACCCCGGTGCAGGCCGGGGCCCATCCTGAGATCTCAAGATGGATCCCGGCTCAGTGCCGGGATGACAAGCGGTGGTTGGGGAGACAAGAATGACCCTTGAAGAACTCGAAGCCCGCATCGCCATTCGCGCTGCCGCCTCCCCCGAGGAGAGCTACACCGCAAAACTGATTTCGCGCGGCATGAACAAGACCGCGCAGAAATTGGGCGAGGAAGCGACCGAAGCCGTCATCGCCGCCGTCACCGGCGACCGGGCAGAACTGGTCAAGGAATCGGCCGACGTGCTTTTCCATCTGCTGGTGGTTCTGAAATCCGCTGGTGTGCCCCTCGGCGAAGTCCTGGCCGAACTTGATGCGCGCACCGCTCAGTCCGGCCTTGCCGAAAAAGCCTCCCGATCGGACAATAAATAATGGCGTCCCGTTCTTCCGCGCTCAATCCCTATCACCACTTCACCAAGGCCGAATGGAGCAAGCTGCGCGACGGTCAGCCGATGACGCTCGACCAGAGCGATATCGATCGCCTGCGCGGCCTCACCGATCCGATTTCATTGGAAGAGGCCGAAGAGGTTTATCTGCCGATCTCGCGGCTCCTCTCCTATTACGTCGAGGCCATCCAGGGCCTCCACAATGTGCAGTCGCGCTTCCTCGAAACGCCGCATGGCTTGAAAGTCCCCTTCATCATCGGCGTCGCCGGCTCGGTGGCGGTGGGCAAATCGACCACCGCCCGTATCCTCCAAACCCTGCTCTCGCGCTGGCCGTCGACGCCCCGCGTCGATCTCGTCACCACCGACGGGTTTTTGTATCCCAATGCCGTGCTGACCGAAAAAGGCCTGATGGAGCGCAAGGGTTTTCCCGAAAGCTACGACCGCTCCCGCTTCGTCAATTTCCTGGCCGATATCAAATCGGGCAAGGCCAATGTCAAAGTCCCGGTCTATTCTCACCTCGTCTATGACGTCGTGGCGGGCACGGAGATCACCGTCGATCGCCCCGATATTCTCATCGTCGAGGGCCTCAACATTCTTCAGCCCGGCGAATTGCCCAAGACCGGCCGGCCGATTGTCTTTGCTTCGGATTTCATCGATTTCTCGGTCTATATCGACGCCGACAATGACGACCTCGAAGAGTGGTTCATGCAGCGCTTTTTCCGCCTGCGCGAAACCGCCTTCAAGGACCCCACCTCCTTCTTCCGCCGCTTCGCCGAAATGAGCGAAGAAGAAGCCGGCACATTCGGCCGCCAGGTGTGGCGCTCCATCAACCTGCGCAACCTCGTCGACAATGTGCTGCCCACCCGCGGCCGCGCGGACTTGATTCTCAAAAAGGGTAGAGATCATCTGATCGAGAACGTGAGCCTGCGCCGGGTTTGACAGCTCGCCCCCAGTAGCCCTCATGGTGAGGTGCTTTGCGGAGCAAAGCCTCGAACCACGAGGGCGTGTCGCAGAGACCTCCACTCGCTCGACCTCGCCCTTCGAGGCTACGCTTCGCTACGCGCCTCAGGATGAGGTCTTCGGGGCGATGGGCCGACCAGAGAGACCTAATACGTCCCCTGCTGCGGCTGGCTCAGGACAATCAGGTTTCCGTCCGGATCCCGCAGTTTCGCTGTGCTGAAAAAATGGCCGATCGCCTTGGCCACCGGCTTGATCCCGAACATTTCGAGCCGCCCCAGCTCGTCGGCGATATCATCGACGATCAGGGTGAGAACACTCGCCCCGGCCCGATCGGCATCGGTTGCCACATGCACCCAGCCGCCCCCCGGCAGCTTCCATTCGGCGACATCGGCCATGGGCCGCGCATCGGCCTTCCGGCCGAACAGATACTCGTACCAGACGAGAGATTCCGAGAGGCTTTCGACGGCAATGCCGGCCAGCGCATTAGTGATGGTCATTGCGGGTCCGTTTTTTCGCTTTGAGGCTCAGCCTAGAGACTCCGGCCGATTGTGTCGATTGCGAAGCAATCGCCAATCGCCGCATGGAGTTGGCGGCTGGTCGTGGCACTGATATAGGCGTTCACGACTATATTTGGAGACGAGGCATGACCGAGCTCAGAACCATTGTCGCCGGTGCCGGCGGCCGCATGGGATCAGCCAATATCAGAGCAGTGGCAGCGAGCGCCGGTCTCAAACTCGTCGGCGCAGTCGATCGCCCCGGCGCGTCCTCGATCGGCAAGGATGCCGGCACGCTTGCGGGCATCGACGCCCTCGGTGTCACCGTCACCGACAATGTTACCGCGCTACTCGATCAGGCCGACGTCATCATCGACTTCACAGCGCCCGCCTCCAGCGTCGCCCTCGCAAAGCTTGCCGCGACCAGGGGCCTCGTCCATCTCATCGGCACCACCGGTTGCTCGGAAGCCGACGACGCTGAAATCGCCGCCGCTGGGGCCGCCGGCGCGCGCATCGTCAAGTCAGGCAATTTTTCCCCCGGCATGGTGGCGCTCGCCGTCCTCGTCGAGAAGGCGGCCCAGGCCCTTCCCGACTACGATGTCGAAGTGCTTGAGATGCACCACAACCTCAAAGTCGACGCCCCCTCTGGCACAGCTCTTCTGCTCGGCGAAGCCGCAGCCAGGGGCCGCAATATTTCCTTGAAAGACCATTCCGTCCGGGTCCGCGATGGCCATACCGGCCCGCGTGAATTCGGCACTATCGGCTTTGCCACCCTCCGCGGTGGCAATGTCATCGGCGACCACATGGTCATCCTCGCCGGCCCCTCCGAGCGCATCGAGCTTAACCACCGCGCGCAAGACCGCACCATCTATGCCAATGGCGCCGTCCGCGCCGCCCTCTGGGCCGTCCATCAGCCAAGAGGTCTCTACACCATGGCCGACGTCCTCGGCCTCAACGACTAGTTCTTAAGGATAAAAAATGTCCGGTACACTGATCCTGGTCCGTCATGGCCAGAGCGAATGGAACCTCAAAAATCTCTTCACCGGTTGGCGCAATCCCAACCTGACCGAGCAGGGTGAAGGCGAAGCGCGCGCGACGGGGCGGGCGCTCAAGGCGCAAAAATTCGCGCCGGACCTCTTTTACACCTCGGCCCTGCGCCGCGCCCAGCACACGCTCGACCTCATTCTCGAAGAGATGGGCATTCTCAATGTGACGATCACCCGCAATGTCGCGCTTAACGAACGCGACTATGGCGATCTCTCGGGCCTCAACAAGGACGATGCCCGCGCCAAATGGGGCGAAGAGCAGGTGCTCATCTGGCGCCGCTCTTTCGACGTTCCCCCGCCGGGCGGCGAAAGCCTCAAGGACACCGCGGCCCGCACCCTGCCCTATTACGAAGCCGAAATCCTGCCGCAGCTGAAAGCGGGCAAGACCGTCCTCGTCGCCGCCCACGGCAATTCGCTCCGTGCCCTGGTCATGGCCATCGAAGGTCTTACGCCAGACGAAATCCTGGCCCGCGAAATCGCTACGGGCGAACCGACGGTCTACAAGATCGGCCCCGACGGGAAGCTGGTCGAGCGGTTGAAGCTCTGATTTCTGATTGTAGGATTCACGTGAAACGCGGCCCTCGGGCCGCGTTTTTCTTTAGTGCGCCGCCGAAATCACTCCGGCCTCCCAGCCCAGAATCGCCCGCTTGCGCGGCACGCCCCAGTGATAGCCCGTCAGCGCACCCGAAGTGCCGACCACGCGGTGGCAGGGCACCACGAAACTGATCGGGTTTTTGCCAACCGCCGCACCCACCGCCCGCGAGGCCGTCGGCCGCCCGATATGATTGGCGACGCTGGAATAGGTGACCGCCTTCCCGCATGGAATCTTGAGAAGCGTCTCCCAGACCTTGACCTCAAAATCGGTGCCGATAAGCACCACCCGCACCGGATGGTCCGGCGACCAGCGGCCCGGTTCGAACACCTGCGCCACCATGGGGGCAATCCGCGCATCGTTCCGGGTAAACCGCGCCTTGGGCCAGCGATTGGCGAGATCGGCAAAAGCCTCTTCGACGCTCATATCCGCATCGGCAAAGCCCAGTCCGGACATGCCATATTCGGTCGCCGTCACCACCGCGAGCCCGAAAGGCGAAGGCGCCGCGCCCCAGAACATGTCGATGCCCTCGCCCCCGGCGCGAAACACGCCCGGCGGCATGGCTTCATAGGTCACGAAGAGATCGTGCAAGCGCGAGGTGGAAGACAGCCCCACTTCATAGGTCGTATCGAGCACGCTCGCCTTGTCGCGCAGCAGCGATTTGGCATGGTCGAGCGCCACCGCCTGGGCAAAGCTTTTGGGCGAAAGCCCGCACCAGCGCCGGAAGAGATCGGTCAGCTGCCGCTCGGTCAGTCCGAGCGCGCGAGCAAATTTGCCGAGATCGGTCGCATCCGGACCGTTCTCGCTGAGATAGCGAATGGCCGCGCGAATGGTGTCGTAGTCGCTGGCCGGGGCGATATGGGCAAGCTGGTTCATGGCCGTATCTTTCAATTGAGCTTTTGCCCTTTTTAGGCCCGGCGGAAAGCGCGCGCGACCCGGTTTTGACGCTGAGGCAAGTCTTGCGAAAGTGGTCCGGATTGCCGGAGACAGGCCAAAATTCAGCCCTGGCGCGCCTTGCGCAGCGCCTGTCCAAAGGCCCGGGCAAAACTCGCCTTGTCATTGATCGCAAGGAAAGCCGCGATTTCGATGCGCTCGGCCCCCTGGTTGAGATGAACGGCCATGGTGCGCTCGTCCTCGTCCCGCGTCAGCACCAGCCGTACCGTCTTGGGGTCGAGCCGGCGCATCTGCCGCTCCTGGCCGGGACCGGCGGTGACGAGTTCGATCTGGTCGGGCCAGACGGTGATTTGCTCGATGAGGCGCGCTCGCCGCGCCTGCCGCACCGAAAAGGCGGTCAGCGCCCCCCCGGCAATGGCAAAGCCGAGAATGCCGGGCAGCAGAAATTCCGGCACGGCGACAAGGAAGGGCAGGCCCAAAAGCCCGGCCGCGGCAAGGCCGATCCAGCCGCCGGCAGCGCGCAGCGATCTGTCCGGCCGCAGGGTGGCCGAAAACAGAGGACTGGTCGTTGTGCTGGTTTGCATTGGCATGATCGACTCGCCCTGAAATATTGGCAGAGATTCGGGGTCGAGAGAATGCCAAGTCCTAAAAAAGTGAAAAAGCTGAACCGGGCGCAGGCCGAGGCCATTTTCGAGCGCTTTCATGAGATCGAGCCCGAGCCCAAGGGCGAACTCGATTATATCAACGCCTATACCCTGCTGGTTGCCGTGGTGCTGTCCGCCCAGGCGACCGATGCGGGCGTCAACAAGGCAACCAAGCGCCTCTTCGAACTGGCCCCCTCGCCCGCCGCCATGGTGGCGCTGGGCGTCGACGAGATCACCGAACTCGTCAAGACCATCGGCCTTTATCGCGGCAAGGCCAGGAACGTTTTTGCTTTAAGCCAGATCCTCCTCGACCAATATGGCGGCGAGGTCCCCGACAATCGCGAAGCGCTCGAAGCCCTGCCCGGGGTCGGCCGCAAGACCGCCAATGTGGTCCTCAATATCTGGTTCAAGCAGCCGACCATTGCCGTGGATACGCATCTCTTCCGCGTCGGCAATCGCACCGGCCTCGCCCCCGGCAAGACCCCGCTGGCGGTGGAACAGGCGCTGCAAAAGCAGATCCCCGAACGGTTCATGCTCCACGCCCACCACTGGCTGATTCTCCACGGCCGCTACATTTGCAAAGCCAGAAAGCCCGAATGCTGGCGCTGCCCGATCAGCGAATGGTGTCTGTTCGAACCAAAGACCCCGCTGCCGAGGGCGGCCTAGCTCCCATAGCCCCGCGCCATGGCCGCCGCGAAGAGCGGGATCAGTACCAGCACCCCCGCCTGCAGATGCACGAACCGGCGGCTCCTCCCGATCTCGCCAACCGGCACCACATAATCGGCAACCCCCGCCCCGGCCTTCGCCCAACGCCTGATCGCCATAGTCGGCTGGATCGTCAGCAGCCCCAAGACCAGAAAGGCCGCCATCTTCCCCCAAAAGGCGTGGTTGCCGAGATAATAGCCGGGATCGACACCGCCCAGCCAAACCCGCAAAATCCCGACGACGATGACGAGCCCGGCCACAGCCCCATAGGCCGCATCCAGCCGCGCCAATTGCCCGAGCCTCGTCCCGCCCAACCCCGGCCGCAACAGCGCAAACTCGGCCGCAAAAATCCCCACCAGCGAAAACACCGCCAGGTGGTGCGCGCAAGCCAATATCAGAGACCAATCCATTGCCCTGTCCTCGACCAGGTGTTAACGGTGCTCACATCTATTCCTTTCATGTAAACAATGTCAACATCAGTAAACGCGCCCTATCACCACGGTAACCTGCGCCAAGCCCTCCTCGAAGCCGCGCTGATCATTTTGGAAAAAGACGGCGAAGCCGGTCTTGGCCTCCGCGATCTGGCGCGCGCCGTCGGCGTCTCGGCGGCCGCGCCCTATCGCCATTTTGATTCGCGTGCTGCCCTTCTCGAAGCGCTCGCCGTCACCGGCTTCCAGCGTTTCTCAGCCGCCATGGAAGCCGTGGCCTCAAGCGATCCGGCCGACCCCATGGCCGCCATGGGCAAGACCTATGTCCTCTTTGCCCTCAGCAACGCCAATCTCTTCCGCCTGATGTTCTCGCCCCAGCTCAAGAAAGACGGCCGCCCCGGCCTCCGCATGGCTGCCGATGCCGCCTTCGATACATTGCGCCACCTCGTCGGCGGCGACATGCAGACCGGCCGCATAAAAGCCCTCGCCGCCTGGGCCAAAGTCCACGGCCTGTCCATTCTCCTCCTCGATGGTCAAATCGCGCTCAGAGCCGGCGAAGATACCGAAGCGCTGATCGCGGAGATCATTGGGAGTTTGTAGCGGGTTTCTCGGGCTCCACGGGCTCCCCAACTCCACGGTGTCATCCCCGCGAAAGCGGGGATCTCTGTTTCGCGCAGGGGATTCCCGCTTTCGCGGGAATGACGCCGTGCATGAGAGAAGGCCCAAAAATCCCAAAACATTGCCCCCGCCCCCCGCCTGCGCTAAACCCTCTCCGATTTTCCTCATCCCGGACTGCCCGCATGACCCAGACCCGCTTCGACGTGCTGACGATCGGTAATGCCATTGTCGACATCATCGCTCCGGTTGAGCCCGGCTTCATCGAGCGCGAAGGCATGAAGGAGGGGATCATGCACCTGATCGATACCGATCGCGCCGAGGACCTCTATTCAAAGATGCCTCTTACGCGGCAGCAGATTTCCGGTGGCTCCGCTGCCAATACCGCCGCCGGCGTCGCCTCGCTCGGCGGCCGCGCCGCCTTTGTGGGAAAAGTGGCAGACGACCCCTTGGGCGATGTTTTTGAAAGCGACCTCGACGCCATCGGCGTTTACTACAACACCTCGCGCCTCAAGAACGGCGCGCTGACGGCCCGCTCGATGATCTTCCTTTCGGAAGCCGAGCGCACCATGAACACCTATCTCGGCGCCTGCCACCAGCTCACCGAAGCCGATATCCGCCCCGACGAAATCGGCGGCGCCGCCATCACCTATATGGAAGGTTTTTTGTGGGACCCGGTGGAAGCCAAAAAGGCCTTCGTCCTCGCCGCCCACTATGCCCACAAGCATGAGCGCGCGGCCGCCTTCACCCTGTCGGACCCATTCTGCGTCGACCGTTACCGCGCCGAATTTTTGGATCTCATTCGTTCCAAAACGATCGACTACGTTTTCGCCAACGTCCACGAGCTGAAATCGCTCTATGAAACCGACGATCTCGGTGAAGCCGTCCGCGCCATCGCCCAGGACGCCGAATTGGCCGCCATCACCATGGGCGCCGAGGGTGCTATGGCGGTATACAATGGCGAAGTCGTCTCCGTGCCCGCCTTCCCCATCGACGAAGTGGTCGACGCCACCGGCGCCGGCGACCTTTTCGCCTCGGGCTTCCTCCTCGGCATGGCCCGCGGTCAAAACCTCGAATCCGCCCTCAAGACCGGCTGTCTCGCCGCCTCGGAAGTCATTTCCCACATCGGCGCCAGGCCGCAGTTGGACTTGCAGGATTTGAGCCGGGAACATGGGTTGGCGGGCTAACAATCCGCCATAGCCCCGCGCGCCCAGTAACCCTCATGGTGAGGTGCTTTGCGTCAGCAAAGCCTCGAACCACGAGGGTGTGCCTCGATGCCTTGGTTTCACGCCCTCGTGGTTCGAGGGGCGGCTGCGCCGCCCACCTCACCATGAGGACTACTGCGGGAGGCTCGCCCGCATCTGCGCCAGCGCCGCATCCGTCCCCGCCGTCGGCCGGAACTCCAGCCCGACAAAGCCATCATAGCCCTGCCCCTGCAGCCACTTCAGTGGCCGCGTCAAATCGAGCCCCCCGCTCCCCGGCTGGTTGCGTCCCGGATGATCGGCCACATGCACATGCACAATGTGTTTTGCGCGTGTCCCGACAACCTCTTCGGGCACCTCGCCCATCACCATGGAATGATAGAGATCATAGGTGATCCCGATCTCGGGCCGATCCACCGCATCCATGATATCGAGCGCCTCAACGGTGCTCGTGAGATAATACCCCGGATGATCAACGCGATCATTGAGCGGCTCAAGCCCCAGCTTTACGCCGGACCCCCGCAACACCTCGGCCGAACGCTGCATGGCAATGGTAAGATCTTCATGCTGCCGCGCCCGCTCGATCCCGGCCAGCAGCGGCCCCGACTGGCAAATGAGAACATCCGCCCCAAGCCGCAGCGCCACATCCCGGCTCTTTTCTAGCCCCAAAAGAAACCGGTCATGATCCCCTTCGCGCGTCAGCTCGGCAAACGGCTCGGCCACGATCCCCGCAAGCTTGACGCTAGTCTCCCCAAGAACCCGCTCCATGGCATCGAGGTCCTTATTCGACCACCGCCAGAATTCCACCGCCTCAAAACCCGCCGCCTTGGCAAGGCGCACGCGCTCCACCGGATCAGGTGTCTCCGGCACGAACAGCATTTCGATACAGGCCGAATAGCGCATTACGCCAGCCTCGTTCCGCTGCCTGCCATCTCCGCAAGAACCGCCCGCGCCGCCGCTGCCGGATC
The DNA here is from genome assembly GCF_001427875.1 of Devosia sp. Root685. Lineage (GTDB taxonomy): Bacteria > Pseudomonadota > Alphaproteobacteria > Rhizobiales > Devosiaceae > Devosia. The sequence continues at coordinate 358,668 of NZ_LMHK01000004.1, forward strand.
GGGCGCGTCGATGATCGGTCGCGCCACCACCAGATGGCTCGCGCCGACAGCGAGCGCCTCGGCCGGCGTCATCACGCGCTTCTGGTCACCCAAAGCCGCGCCTGCCGGACGAATGCCCGGCGTCACAATCGCCATTTTTGGCCCTAAAATAGTCCGCGCCATTTCCGCCTCATGGGAGGAGGCAACGATCCCGCCGATCCCGGCTTCCTTGGCCTGCTGCGCGCGTAGCGCCACCAGTCCCGCCGCATCGCGCTCATAGCCAGCGTCTTTCACATCGGCATCGTCCATGGAAGTGAGCACCGTCACCCCCAGCACACAGAGGTCCGACCCCGCCGCCGCCTTGGCCGCCGCCCGCATGCATTTGGGATAGGCATGGACCGTCAGCATCGCGGCGCCGGTCGCAGCAATCGCCGCCACGCCCTTTTCAACCGTATTGTCGATGTCGAGCAGTTTGAGGTCAAAGAACACCTTCTTGCCCGCCGCAATGAGATCCTTGCCGAGCGCAAAACCATCGGCGCCATAAAAGCACTGGTAGCCGATCTTGTAATATTCGACCGTATCGCCCAGCGCAGTGACGATTTCCTCGGCGCGGGCGCGGGACGAAACATCGAGCCCCACGATCAAATGGCCGGCCATGGCAAAATCCCTTCTGTCGCTGATTTGGGTTGGGGTCGCATATCGCAGGCCCCGGGGCAAGACCAAATCGCGGCTCCTATGCCGGCATAGTACCTTGCGGCAAGAATCCTATGCCGCCATAAGACGCCGGATTCATTTGCCTTCAGAAAGAAAAATGCAGCAGCAGGCCCTTTCCACCCTGGTCGCCTGGATGCGGCTCGATTCCGCCATCGCCGCCTTCCATCTCGACCTCAAGCAGCGCCACGGCATTACTGGCCTGCAGCTCGCCGTGCTCCACACGCTGGCCGAGCGCCCCCACATGGCCCTTGCAGCCCTCAGAAAAGGCCTCGACATGCACGCGGCCACATTGGGTCAATCGATCGACGAACTCCGCCGTCTCGACCTCTGCGTCGTCCGCACCGATCCGCGCGATCGCCGCGCCCGCCTGGTCGCCATTACGCAAAAGGGTCTCGACCTCGTAAGCGCCGTTCCGCTCGCCGGCCCCAATCGCCTGCGCCAGCTCGAAACCGATCCGGCCCGCCTCGATCGTTTGACCGAAGCCCTGGCCGACGCCCTCGAGCTTTTTGCCCTCAGCGACAAAAAAGCCTAGCGCCACCACGCGTCCGGCAGGTCTTCCATCGCCATCCATTCGCTGTGCAGCACCGTGCCCGCCACATCGAACACAAAAGCATTGCCGCCGCCGCGGTGGCCATGCCGGCTCTGGTCCTCGCTGCGCGCAATTCTTCGCCCGCCGAGATGGCACTTTAGCAATGTCCCCACTGCCCCATGCCCGCAAAAAATCGCTGAAGTATCTGGCGGCACGCTTTTGAGCGCGGCAAGCACGGTCTCGACGATCCGCCCCTGCGCATCCACCGCCCGCTCCCAGCCATCAACGCTCGTGTCCGGCTCGCCAAAGAACCGGTCCGCCGCCGCTTCGAACAGTTCTGGCGGCAAAAAGCCGGTAGAACTGCGATCGTTCTCGCCCATCAGGTGATCCGCCAGTACCGGCGTTCCCGCCTGCGCCGCAACAATCTCGGCCAGCTCCAGCGCCTTGGCCTCCCGGCTCGAAAACACGAAAGTGCCCGCCGGAACGATCCGGCGGGCCGCAAACGCCTCCGCTCTCTGCCGCCCCTCTTCGGACAGCCCCCAGAGTGGGGTCGGCACTTCCGGATCGATCCGCACCTGCGGATGGCTGAGATAAAGTGCCTTCATTTCTACCCCCGCGAAAAATGCGTCAGTTCATGCACCATCTGCTCGACCTTGCGGATGATCGCCGGCTCGACCGGATTACCAGCCGCATCCAGCGCCTCTTCCGCCGGCCCCACGCCGAGCAGCGTCGGCACCACCAGCGCCCCCACCTTGGATAGAGAATCGCGCAGGTGGCTGAGGCTCCAGATGGTCCCATATTTGCCCGAGCTGATCCCGCCGATACCGAATACGGCATGGCGGAACGGGCTCGGCTTTTGCCGGCTGAGCCAGGTGATGGTGTTGACGATCAGCGGCGACACCCCGCCATTATATTCGGGCGTGGCGATGAAGACGATGTCGTGGCTCCGCCACATCTCGGCCAGCTTTACCGCCGCCTCGGGCACCGAATCCGCCTCAAGGTCTTCATTGAAGATCGGCATGGGAAAATCACCGAGATCAATCTCGGTGACCTCGACCCCCGCCGCGCTGAGCGCCCGGCCCATATGCCGCTGAAGGACACGATTGTAAGAGCCCTTGCGAATGGACCCCGAAAGGGTGAGCGCCGTCTTCATGTTGTCTCCAAAATTATATTGGTTGTCGAAAATGGCTTGGCTCGTCCGTCGAAGGCAAGAAGATTGACTCGAACAAGGCAATCTCTCATTACTTAAGAAAATACCTAACCATTGGAGCGAACCATGAACCCGATGATTTTCGTCAACCTCCCCATCGCCGACCTCCCCGCCTCCATGGCCTATTACAAGGCGCTGGGTTTCAGCCACAATCCCCAGTTCACCGACGAAACTGCCGCCTGCATCGTCATCTCCGAGACGATTTTCGTGATGGTCCTCACCCACGAAAAGTTCAAGGAATTTTCCCCGCTGCCGATCCCCGACGCCAAAGCGGGCGCGCAGGCGCTTTACGCTCTCTCCCGCGACAGCCGCGAGGCCGTGGATGCCATCGCCGATGCTGGCCTCAAGGCCGGCGGCAAGGAATTCCGCCCCGCCCAAGATATGGGCTTCATGTATTCCCGCGCCGTCGCCGACATCGATGGCCACGTCTGGGAATATGTCTGGATGGATATGTCCGGCATGCCCCAGTAGCCCTCATGGTGAGGTGCGCAGCGTAGCGCAGCCTCGAACCACGAGGGCGTGGCACGACGCCTCCACTCGCCCGCCCCCGTGGTTCGAGGCTTTGCCAAAGCAAAGCACCTCACCATGAGGGCTCAAGGACCAAAACAAAAATCCCCGCTCGCGCGGGGATTTATCACCAGCCATTCGAGCATAGCTCTCATGGCTTTGAGGCCTAAAATCGCCCCACAGGGGCGATTTCCTTACGGCCTCAAGCCTCGAACATCTTCTTCAATTTGTCGAAAAACCCACCCGATTCCGGGCTCGTGTCCTTGGTCTCGAGTTCCGCAAATTCCTCCAGCAGTTCGCGCTGACGCTTGGAAAGATTTTGCGGCGTCTCGATATCGAGCTGCACATAGAGATCGCCGACATCCTTCGAACGCAAGACCGGCATGCCCTTGCCTTTGAGGCGCACGCGCTGCCCCGGTTGCGTGCCGGTCGGTACCTTCACCTTGGCCCGCGCGCTATCGAGCGTCGGCACTTCGAATTCCCCGCCCAAAGCCGCCGTAGTCATGGAAATCGGCACGCGCGCATAAAGGTCCGCACCATCGCGCTGGAACAGGTCATGCGGCCTGATCGAGATGAAAATATAAAGATCGCCCGGCGGGCCGCCCCGCACCCCGGCCTCGCCCTCATTGGCAAGGCGAATGCGCGTCCCGTCCTCAATCCCCTTGGGAATATCGACGGACAGTTTGCGGTTTTCCTGCCGGCGCCCCTGGCCGCCGCAATCGGTGCAGGGCTGGTCCATCATCTGGCCGCGGCCCTGGCAGACCGGGCACGTGCGTTCGATGGTGAAAAAGCCCTGGGCAGCACGCACCTTGCCATGGCCATTGCACTGCCGGCAGGTATGGGTGCCGGTCCCCGGCTTGGCGCCCGACCCTTCGCAGGTGTCGCAACCGACGAGCGTCGGTACGTCGATTTCGACGGTGCGGCCTTCAAAACTCTCTTCGAGCGCGATTTCAAGATTATAGCGCAGGTCCGAGCCGCGCAGTTTTGACGCCCCACCGCCGCCACCGCGACGGCCGCCGCCGCCCATGAAGTCGCCAAAAATGTCTTCAAAGATATCGGACATGGACGAGGTGAATTCGGGCCCAAAGCCGCCCCCGGCGCGCCCGCCGCCCTGTTCGAAGGCCGCATGGCCAAACCGGTCATAGGCGGCGCGCTTCTGGCCGTCCTTGAGCGTATCGTAGGCCTCGTTGATTTCCTTGAACTTGTTCTCGGCCTCGGCATTGCCGGGATTGCGGTCCGGGTGGAACTGCATGGCGAGTTTGCGATAGGCGCTTTTCAGAGCCGCCTCGTCGGCGCCCTTCTGGCAGCCGAGCACTTCGTAAAAATCGCGTTTGGCCAAAAATCTTCTCCGAAACAGCCGGTCGCGCCTGAGATCGCGCCCCGCTTAAAGTCTGTCATTCCGTCCCTAGATGGCAATCGACCCCACAACCCGCAAGGGGTCTGGGGCCGGCAAGGGACGGAGCCGTGTTAAAAGTGCTTTAGCAAGAGAGTGCCGAAGGGGCAACTTTGCTGACACAACTTCCGTGATTCACGTGGAACACCCCCTCACCCGTCTCGCCCTGCGGGCGATCCACCTTCTCCCCGAGGGGGCGAGGAACAAGAGGCGATCGCCGATCTATTCTTCTCCCCATCGGGGAGAAGGTGGCGCGCAGCGCCGGATGAAGGGGATCGCTCAAGCAAACAAAAAGGGCCCGGTGTCGCCACCGAGCCCCAATTCAAAAGACTGACAAAAATTACTTCTTGTCGTCGTCCCTGACCTCTTCGAAGTCGGCGTCGACGACATCGTCTTCGTCGTCCTCATCGCGGGTGCCATTGGCCTTGGCTTCGGCTTCCGCCTGGCTGGCCTTGTACATGGCTTCGCCAAGCTTCATCGAAGCCTCGGCCAGCGCCGAGGTCTTTTCCTTGATCGCTTCGGCGTCGTCGCCATCGATGACCGTCTTGAGGTCGGCAATCGCGCTTTCGATGGCGCCCTTGTCCTCGGCCGAAACCTTGTCGCCATAGTCCTTCAGCGACTTTTCGGTCGAGTGAACCAGCGATTCGGCCTGGTTCCTGGCTTCCACCGCTTCGCGCTTGCGCTTGTCGGCGTCGGCATTGGCTTCGGCGTCCTTGACCATCTTTTCGATGTCGGCGTCGCTGAGACCACCCGAGGCCTGGATGCGGATCTGCTGCTCCTTGCCGGTGCCCTTGTCCTTGGCGGACACGTTCACGAGGCCGTTGGCGTCGATGTCGAAGGTGACTTCGATCTGCGGCACGCCGCGCGGTGCGGGCGGAATGCCGGCAAGGTCGAAATTACCCAAGAGCTTGTTGTCGGCCGCCATTTCGCGTTCGCCCTGGAAGACCCGGATTGTCACTGCCGACTGATTGTCTTCAGCGGTCGAGAAGGTCTGGCTCTTCTTGGTCGGAATGGTCGTGTTACGATCGATGAGGCGCGTAAAGACGCCACCAAGGGTTTCGATGCCGAGGCTAAGCGGGGTCACGTCGAGCAGCAGCACGTCCTTGACGTCGCCCTGCAGGACGCCGCCCTGGATCGCCGCGCCGAGCGCCACGACTTCATCGGGGTTAACGCCCTTGTGGGGTTCCTTGCCGAACAGCTGCTTGACCGCTTCCTGGACCTTGGGCATACGGCTCATGCCGCCAACGAGAACGACTTCGTCGATCTGGCTTGCGGAAATGCCGGCATCCTTCATGGCCTGCTTGCACGGCTCGATGGTGCGCTGGATCAGGTCGTCGACCAGCGATTCGAGCTTTGAACGCGAAAGCTTCAGCGTCAGGTGTTTTGGGCCCGAAGCATCTGCCGTAATAAAGGGCAGGTTGATTTCGGTCTGGGTCGAAGAAGAAAGTTCGATCTTGGCCTTTTCCGCAGCTTCCTTGAGGCGCTGCAGAGCGAGCTTGTCATTGCGCAGGTCGATGCCCTGCTCTTTCTTGAATTCGTCGGCGAGATAATCGACGAGGCGCATGTCAAAGTCTTCGCCACCGAGGAAGGTGTCGCCATTGGTCGACTTCACTTCGAAGACGCCATCGCCGATTTCGAGGATCGACACGTCAAAGGTACCGCCGCCAAGGTCATAGACCGCGATGGTGCCCGAATTCTTCTTGTCGAGACCGTAGGCCAGCGCTGCTGCCGTCGGCTCGTTGATGATGCGCAGAACTTCAAGGCCGGCAATCTTGCCCGCATCCTTGGTGGCCTGGCGCTGGGAATCGTTGAAGTAAGCCGGAACGGTGATCACGGCCTGAGTGACGGTCTCGCCGAGATAGGCTTCGGCGGTTTCCTTCATCTTCTGGAGGATCATCGCCGAGACCTGGCTCGGCGAGAACTTGTCGCCCGAGGCTTCAACCCATGCGTCGCCATTGTCGGCGGACACGATCTTGAAGGGGACGAGGTTCTTGTCCTTGGCCACGACCTTGTCATCATAACGACGGCCGATCAGGCGTTTTACCGCAAACAGCGTGCCTTCGGGGTTGGTCACAGCCTGGCGCTTGGCCGGCTGGCCAACGAGGCGCTCGCCATCCTTGGAGAAAGCGACCATGGACGGGGTCGTCCGTGCGCCTTCGGCATTTTCGATAACTTTGGGATTGCTGCCGTCCATGACGGCGACGCAGCTATTGGTTGTACCGAGGTCGATACCAATGACTTTTGCCATAAAACTAGCCTCTCTTTATAGCGAACCATCTAGCGAGACCCTTTTTGCAAAGCAGCCTCTGTGCCCCAAAGGGGCCTGGTCCCTCGTAGGTTGATTTGCCCCTGTTCGGGGCCTCGGGGCGTATATAGGGGGGTGCGCTTTGGGCTTCAAGCGTGGGCAGGCCCAGAAAAGCCCCGAAATGTCTTTGCCGGAAAGAAAAGGCGCCGCCCGGCAGGCCAGGCAGCGCCGTCTCCGGTCAGTCGGTGATCGTGTAGGAACCGAGTTCGCAGATATCGATTGCCGGCTCGATCAGTTCCGCGCCGCTATCCATCACGAATTTGAAGTCATAGACGCACTCTTCCGAGCCATCGCCAATGGTCACGGTGCCATTATAGCCCGATTCCAGCGTGCCCGTGTCCCCGAGCAGGTCATGGCCCCAGTTATTGTCATTGCTGGGGGAGGTATAAAAATAATGCAGCGCCTGCGAGCTCTCGTTGATCAGCGTGAACTCGACAGTCTGCGCCGCGGCCGGCGCGATGCCAGCCACAAGCGCCAGGGCGGCAAGCGCGCCCAGCAGTTCGGTCTTCATTTGGAATTGCCCTCAACCGGTCGCACATCGCGCCCGGACGGCCATTATCTGCCACGCCGCAATTTTTCCGCCAAGAGGCGTTCCTCCAGTCTCGGCGTCATTCCCGCGAAAGCGGGAATCCCTGTTCATGGCGCGATCTGCGCTTCCGAAGAATTGGTGCGGCGTATAGAACCCTGCCATGTTCACGCCCGGCACCGTGCTCCTGCACGACAATCTCAATCCCGATGGCCAGAGCCACCTTTTTGCTGATCCCAAAGAGGTGCTGCGTGCCTATGACGCGCCGTCCGCCCGCGCCGCCCTCAAGCGCATTGCCGAGGCCGGAAAAGATGGCCTCTGGGCCGCCGGCTATTTTGCCTATGAGCTGGGCTTTCTGTTCGAAGAGCGTTTGGCAAAACACCTGCCCCAGCCAGGCAAGACACCCCTCCTCTGGTTCGGCCTCTACGACGGCCCAAAACCCTTCGCTGGTCTCCCCGAGGCGCCGGATGGCACCGCCCAAAACCTGGCGCCCACGATAAGCTTTGCCGATTACGCCTCTGCCTTCGATACCGTAAAAAACTACATCGCGGCCGGCGACACCTATCAGGTCAACCTCACCTTCAAGGCGAGCTTCACGCTTTCCGGCGATCCCCTCGGCCTCTATCGTCGCCTCGCCCAGGCTCAAAGAACCGCTTATGGCGCCTATATCAATGCCGGCGATCATTTTGTTCTGTCCCGATCCCCCGAACTCTTTATCGCAGGCACCGGCGACACCCTGTCCGCCCGCCCGATGAAGGGCACCATGCCCCGCGCGCCTCTGGCATCACAGGATGCCGCCGACCGCAAAACCCTTGCCCATGACGAAAAGAACCGTGCCGAAAACCTGATGATCGTCGATCTCCTGCGCAACGATCTCGGCCGCATCGCCGAAATCGGCTCGGTAAAGGTGACCGACCTCTTCACGGTGGAAACCTATTCCACCCTCCACACCATGACCTCGGGTATCACGGCAAAGCGCCGCCCCGAGGTCACCATGCTGGACATATTGGAAAACCTCTTCCCCTGCGGATCGATCACCGGCGCCCCAAAACTGCGCGCCATGGAGATCATCCACGAGGTCGAGGCAAAACCCCGCGGCCTCTATACCGGCTCCATCGGCTATATAGCCCCCAATGGAGACTTTGCCTTCAACGTCGCCATCCGCACCGCCATCATCGATTCGGCGGGCAATGGCAGTATCGGCATAGGCGGCGGCATCGTCGCCGATAGCGAAGCAAAGTCCGAATACGACGAGGCCCTTTTAAAACTCCGCTTCCTCAGCGATCCCGCCCCGCCAGTCACCCTGATCGAAACCATGAAATGGTCGCCCACCGAAGGTTTCGTCCTCCTCGGCCGCCACCTCGCCCGGCTTCTGTCATCTGCCGCCTATTTCGGCCTTCCCGCCGACGCAGCCGAAGCCACGACGCGCCTCCTTTCCGAAAGCCAAACCTGGACCGCCCCCATGCGCGTCCGCCTCACCCTTTCGGAAACGGGTATCGAGGTGACCGCCGTCCCCCTGCCGCCGAACCCCGAAAAATTCCGCTTCATCATCGCCGCGGAAACCCTTGATTCGCGGTCGGTCTGGCTCGCCCACAAAACCACCAACCGCGCTTTTTACGATTCTCCCCGGATCAAGGCGCATGATGAGCACGGCGTCGACGAAGTCCTCTTCCTCAACGAGCGCGGGGAATTGACCGAAGGCTCGATCACCAACATTTTCATCGAGCGCGATGGAAAACTTCTCACCCCCGCCCTGTCCTCCGGCCTCCTCCCCGGCACCCTCCGCGCCGAACTCATCGAAACCGGCAAGGCGCAAGAAACCATTCTCACGCTTGCCGATCTGCACTCCGCCGATGCAATCTTCCTCGGCAATTCCGTGCGCGGCCTCATCCGCGCCGAGCTTTTACAACCGGAGAGAGCCGCCTGATGACCATAAATATCGGCCCCGAAGACGTGCTCGTCGTCGTCGATGTGCAATATGACTTCCTGCCCGGCGGCAATCTGGCCGTATCGGGCGGCGACGAAATCGTGCCTCTGATCAATGCGCTCGCCAAAAAGTTCAAAAACGTCGTCTTCACCCAGGACTGGCACCCGGCAGACCACGTTTCCTTTGCGAGCCAACACGCCGGCAAGGCGCCTTACGAAACCGTCGAACTCGACTACGGCACGCAAGTCCTCTGGCCCGACCACTGCGTCTGGGCCACTCGTGGCGCTGAACTCTCTTCCGATTTGGACATCCCTCACGGCCAACTTGTCATCCGCAAGGGCTACAACCGCGCGATCGATTCCTATTCCGGCTTCCAGGAAGCCGACCGCGAAACCCTGACCGGCCTTGCCGGCTATCTCAACGAACGCGAAGCCGGCCGCCTCTTCATCGTGGGTCTCGCCACCGATTTCTGCGTCGCCTGGACCGCCCTCGACGGCGCCGCCGCCGGCTTTGACGTCACCGTCATCGAAGACGCCACCCGCGCTATCGATTCGAACGGTTCATTGGAAAAAGCTTGGGAAGATATGAAGGAAGCCGGCGTCGAGCGCATCATGAGCCGCGAGATACTAGGCTAGGGCGCGGCCCAACGGGCCGACCCAGCAGCCCGTCCTCTAAGCCCTCATGGTGAGGTGCCCCGGGCTTGACCCGGGGCCTCGAACCACGAGGGCGTGGCACGGGGCCTCCACTCGCTCAACCTCGCCCGTCGAGGCTTTGCTCCGCAAAGCGCCTCAGGATGAGGTTTTTTGGACAAACAAAAAGGGCGCCCCAAAAGACGCCCCTTCCAAAATCCAAAAACCCAAAAAATCAGACGTTCTTATCCACGCCCTCGGCCGGCGCCCCAGCCCCGCCGCCCTTGGCGACACCCACCATGGCGGGCCGCAACACGCGATCGCCAATGGCAAAACCCTCTTGCACCACCTGCACAACCGTCCCTTCCGGCACGCTCGGGTTCGGCACTTCAAACATGGCCTGATGCTTGTTCGGATCAAACTTCTGCCCCGCCGCCTCGATCGGCTTGACGCCATGCTTGCCGAGAAGGCGCTGCATTTCGCGCTCGGCCAGTTCCAGCCCTTCAATGAGGCTCTTGAGCGCACCTTCTGCGCTCGCCCGCGTTTCCTCGGGGATCACCAGCAGCGCGCGGCTCAGCGCATCGGTGGCGCTCAGCATGTCGCGCGCAAAGCCGGCAATGGCATAGGAGCGCGTGTCGGCAACATCGCGCTCGGTGCGCTTCCTGAGATTTTCCATCTCGGCATGCGTGCGCAGCACACGGTCCTTCAGCTCGGCATTTTCCGCGAGCAGGGCCTCGACAGGATCGACCTCCGGCGTTTCGGTGGCCGGAATTTCGGTCTCCGGCGTTTCGCCCTGGGCGGCGTTCTCGTCGCTCATCATGTCTCCGTGGACCTCAGTAATAAAAGTTTCGCCCCGCATATCGGCCAAGGCGGCGTCTTTTTCAATAGTTGAACGCTTCAGCCGCGTTTGCGTGCCATCAGCCTTGTGAGCACATTGGCGGTATAATCCACCACCGGCACGATGCGCGCATAGTTGAGCCGCGTCGGCCCGATCACCCCAAGCACGCCGACAACCTTGTCATTGGCATCCTTATAGGGCGAGAGAATCACCGAAGACCCGGACAGGGAAAACAGCTTGTTTTCCGAGCCGATGAAAATCCGCACCCCCTGCGCCTTTTCCGCATCGCCGAGCAGCTCCAGCAATCCGTCTTTGCTTTCGAGCTCATCGAACAGTTGGCGCATGCGCTCCAGTTCATCGCTCGCCATCGTGTCGTTGAGCAGGTTCGCCCGCCCCCGCACGATCACGCGCGGCGCCGCTGCCGGACTATCCTGCACCAGCGTTGCAATCCCGTCGTCGACAAGTTTTTGCGTCAATTCGTCAAGCTCGGCCCGCTGCTCCAAACGCCGCTCGTCCAGTGCCTTGCGCGCCTCCGCCAGCGTTCGCCCCACAACATAGTTGGCTAAATAATTGCTGGCCTGCTGCAGCGCCGAAACCGTAAAACCCGGCGGCAGATCGAGAATGCGGTTCTCCACCTGCCCATCGTCGCCCACCAGCACTGCCATGGCGCGTGAATTGTCGAGCCGCACGAATTCCACATGCCGCAGTACCATGTCGGCCTTGGTGGCGATCACCAGCCCCGCGCCCTGGCTCAAGCCAGAGAGCAGCGAACTCGCTTCAGTGAGCAGATCATCCACCTGCCGCCTGCCTGCCGGCCCCTCGATATGCTGGGCAATGCTGCGCTTCTCGCTTTCATTGACCGCACCGACTTCGAGCATGGAATCGACGAAAAACCGCAGCCCCTGCTGCGTCGGCTGGCGACCGGCCGAGGTATGCGGCGCCGCAATCAGGCCGAGATCCTCGAGATCCGCCATCACATTGCGCACCGAGGCTGGAGAGAGTTCGGTCTGCAAAAGCCGCGAAAGATCGCGCGACCCCACCGGCAGGCCGGTGTCGAGATAGCGTTCCACCAGCCGCCGGAAGATGTCCTGGCTGCGATCATTCAGAACATTGAGGAAATCGTCGGGTGGACGGACCATGGGTCGCTTTGATTCAAATGATCGGCTTTAACCTTGCTCCCTCATTTAAGCGTTCAGTGCAAGGCCACCAAGCTCTGGAGCGCTTGTTCGGAAGGGCGAGGAAGGTTAAGAGGCGGTAAACAGCAAAAGAGACGAGCCTTATGCGGCCTTCCGGACGCGCCCCCAATCAGATGCGGGCTGTCACCATCGAGCGCAATGTCGCCATGAAAGCCGAAGGCTCCTGCCTCGTCGCTTTCGGCAATACAAAAGTGCTGGTCACTGCGTCAGTTGAAACCAGCCTTCCCGGCTGGCTGCGCGGCAAGGGCCAGGGCTGGGTCACCGCCGAATATGGCATGCTCCCCCGCGCCACCAATACCCGCACCCGCCGCGAAGCCACCGCCGGAAAACAGTCCGGCCGCACGCAGGAAATTCAGCGCCTCATCGGCCGCTCGCTCCGTGCTGTGGTCGATCTGACCGCGCTCGGCGAATCCCAGATCACGCTCGATTGCGACGTGCTCGAAGCCGATGGCGGCACCCGCACCGCCTCGATCACCGGCGCCTATATCGCGCTGGCCGATGCCATAAAATGGCTCGAAGAGCGCAAATTGACCAAGGGCCCAGTGCTCAAAGATAGCGTCGCCGCCGTCTCCTGCGGCATCTATCGCGGCACCCCCCTCCTCGATCTCGACTATCTCGAAGACGTGGAAGCCGAAACCGACGCCAATTTCGTCATGACCGGCAGCGGCAAATTCGTCGAAATCCAGGGCACCGCCGAAGGCGCCCCGTTTGACCGCACCGAGCTCGAAGCGCTGATGACCCTGGCCGGCCAGGGCATTGCCGAATTGACCGACCTGCAGAAGGCCGCGCTTTCCGCATGATTTTCTCGATTTTCAAGAAGCCCTCCTCTGGCCCTTCTGGCCAACTTCCCCCCAAGAGGGAGAAGAACGGTTCGGCATTCGCCTCTATTCCTCTCCCCCTCGGGGAGAGGGTGGATCGCGCAAAGCGCGAGACGGGTGAGGGTGCTTTCCAGGCCGGCACTTGCGCCATCTGGAACGACATCCAACGCGCGCTGGAGTCCAAATGACCACGATTCCAAAACTCCGCCGTGGTGATCGCCTCGTTCTCGCCACCCACAACGCGGGAAAGCTGAAAGAATTCCAGGAGCTTTTCGCCCCCTTCGGCCTTGAGCTCGTCTCTGCCGGCGAGCTCGGCCTGCCCGAACCCGAAGAAAACGGCACCACTTTTGCGGAAAACGCCCGCACCAAAGCCCATGCCTCGGCCAAGGCAGCAAACATGCTCGCCCTCTCCGACGATAGCGGGCTTTGTGTCGATGCGCTCGATGGCCAGCCCGGCGTCTACACCGCCGATTGGGCCGGCGTGCCGCGCGATTTCAATTTCGCCATGCAGCGCGTTGAAAACGAGCTGCAGGCCAAAGGCGCCACCACGCCCGAAAAACGCCAGGCCTCGTTTAACGCCACCCTCTGCCTCGCCCATCCCGATGGCCGCGACATGCTGTTCGTCGGCAAGTGCGATGGCACCCTGATCTGGCCGCCCCGCGGCAGCGTGGGCCATGGCTACGACCCCATGTTCCAGCCCGAAGGTCACGAGCAGACCTTTGGCGAAATGGCCGCCGAAGCCAAACACGCTTGGGCCCCAGGTCAGCAGGGCCTCTCCCACCGCGCCCGCGCCTTTGCCCAATTCGTGGAGAACCAGATTGAAGGCTGAGGGCTTCGCCGCTTCATCGCTGCACCCCCCAACCAACCTCCCCCTCCTAGGGGGAGGAGCAGTCCCGGTTTTGCTCTCAATCTCCGCCAAAAACACCGCCGCGACCCCTCCCCCTTCCAGGGGGAGGTTGGGTGGGGGTTCTTCGTCCAGCCACAGGTGCCCCGCATGAGCAATCCCAACGACCTGTTCGGCGTCTACGTGCATTGGCCGTTCTGCGCCTCCAAATGCCCCTATTGCGATTTCAATTCGCACGTCCATCGCGGCCCCTTCGATGAAGACGCCTATGTGGACGGCTACAAGAAAGAGATCGCCCACATGGCGAGCCTTTCGCCGGGCCGCCTCGTGCAATCGATCTTTTTTGGCGGTGGCACGCCCTCGCTGATGTCGCCAAAGGCCGTCGGCACCATTCTCGACACCATCGCCAGCCATTGGCAGATCGACAGCAACGCCGAAATCACCCTCGAAGCCAACCCGACCTCGGTCGAAGTCGACCGTTTCCGGGGTTTCCGCACTGCCGGCATCAATCGCGTCTCGCTCGGCGTCCAGTCGCTGCGTCCCGGCCCCCTGGCCGAACTCGGCCGCCGCCATACCGTCGAAGAAGCCGTCGCCGCCGTCCGCATCGCCCAGTCCGTCTTTGAGCGGTCCAGTTTCGATCTCATCTACGCCCGCCCCAAGCAAACGCTTGAGGATTGGGAGGACGAATTGAAAGAAGCCATCTGGCTCGCCCGCGGGCACTTGAGCCTCTACCAGCTCACCATCGAGCAGGGCACGCGCTACTTTGATCTCTTCAATGCCGGCAAGCTGCAAATGCCGAACGAAGATCTCGGCGCCGATTTTTATGAGCTCACGCAGGAATTGACCGCCGCCGCTGGCATGCCGGCCTATGAAATTTCCAATCACGCCGTTCCCGGCCAGGAAAGCCGCCACAACATGCTCTATTGGCGCTATGGCGAATATGCCGGCATCGGCCCCGGCGCCCATGGGCGCCTCTTGCTCAATCACCAGCGCCACGCCACCGCCACCGAAAAAATGCCCTTCGACTGGCTCAAACTCGTCAACGAGTTCGGCCACGGCATGACCACCGACGACGTCCTCACCTGGGAAGAACAGGGCGACGAATACCTCGTCATGGGCCTGCGTCTGAAAGAAGGCATTTCCCCCAGCCGCTTCATGTCCATTTCCGGCCGCACCATCGCCGAAAAACAGATCGAAGCGCTCAAGGGCTATGGTTTTGTCGAAACCCTCCCCAACGGCAATATCCGCGTCACCGAGAAGGGCTTTCCGGTGCTCGACGCCGTGGTGGCGGATCTGGCGGCTTAAAGAGGCCTCCCCTCACCCGTCTCTCCCTTCGGGCGATCCACCCTCTCCCCAATGGGGAAAGGAACAAGACGCAAGCACGGATCTATCCTTCTCCCCATCGGGGAGAAGGGGCACGGTGCCTCCCAGTGCGCCGGACCACCCCTCGCCCCTTGAGGGAGAGGGACAGCAACTTTTGCGTTCAGCAAAATTGCAGGGTGAGGGGTTTCGAGGCGTCCCGCAGGGCAAATCATGCCGGTGGCATGATTTGAGCCGAGAAAGCCATTTGAGCTAAGCTCAAATGGCCGGGCCTCCGCAGAGGAACGAGCAGTCAGAGCTTCGCCCCATCCACCGTGGTCGCCCCACCAGACCCAACCTTCTTCACCACCAGCGCATATTCCGCGCGGCCATTCCCCAAAAACCTGAACGCCCCGTCCCGGCCATTGAACCCCGAAGCGCTGGTGAGCAGCGCTGGGTTATAGGGCGGGCTCGCCATCGACAGCGTGTTCACATTGGCCAGAATCGTCGCCGTATAGGCAATCGTCGCCAGCGGAGGCGGCCGCGAACCGAACCTGGCCTGATAATCCCCGGCAATCGCGTTGAACCCGGCCTCATCAACCGCCGGATAAATCGCCCCCGCCAGCCCCGGCGTCGCATTGATCGTGGCATCCCCTGCCCAATCCGCCGACCCGACAATCTGCACCGCCTCCCCCGTCACCCCGGAACCAGCCAGCGCCGCAGCAAATGCCGGCGCACTCGCCCGCTCGGGAATGAAAAACGCATCGATCATGCCTCGGTCGATCTGTTGCTTGGCCTGCGCCACGATCTGCGCCGCCTCACCCGGTCCAGAAAATGTGTAAACATCAGGCGCTCCAAACCCTGCCGCAACAGCCTGCTGCCGAAACGCCGTCGCCAGCGCCTCGCCATAAGGCGTCGCCGGAAAGGCCCCGGCCAACCCGCGCCGCCCCTGCGCCTTCACGTAAGTAAGGGCGCGCTTCATCTCCATGTCCGGCAACACGGATAGGAGATACACCCCCTGCCCGGCCGTACTTGGATTGTTCGAAAACCCGATCAGCGGCACCCCGGCGCCCCGCGCCACATTGGCCACGGCCGCCACCTGATCACCCCTAAGCGGCCCCAGAATCAGTTTCGCCCCACCCGCCACCGCCGCATTGGCGGCGTTGATGGCCCCAGCCGGACTATCCCCGGTATCGCGCAGCGTGATCGTGATATTTTCGGCTATGTTTGGATTGGCTTCGATGAAGGCAACCGCCAGCTTCGAAGCATTGGCGAGCGATGTTCCCACCGCCGCGAGGGACTGATCCCCCGAAAGCGGCAACAGCAGCGCCACCGACACGGGCCCGCGCCCAAACACCTCGCCACCCGATTGCGGCATCGGCGTCAGCGTCCCGCCGCTATTCCCGCCCCTGACATTTGCGGCCGGCTCTCCCCAGCCCAAAGTGCGCGACCCGATCTGAAAACTGCCGGGCGCGCAGGACGCCAGAACCACACCCAGCGTGAGCGCCAAGGCGCCGCGCCGCCATTTGGCACTTGTGTGACCTAAAGCCATGAAAGAGGTCCGAGATGCTCACAGTCTGTTAACAAACTCCCCCCATTTCGTTAAGCAAGTCTCAACCCCGAGGAGCTTCCGGCGCGATGGACAAAAATACGGAATATTTCATTGCCGGCTCGCCCTTTAGCGCCCCGCCACTTGCCGCCGGCCTCTATGTCGTCTCGACCCCCATCGGCAACCTGCGCGACATCACTGTCCGCGCCCTAGAAACCCTCGCCGCGGCCAGCATTGTCCTTTGCGAAGATACCAGAACCTCCGCAAAACTCCTCGACCACTACGGCATCCGCGGAAAACGCCAGGCATTACATGAACATAACGAGCGCGCCCGCGCCGAGGAAATCGTCTCCCGCATCGCCGCGGGCGAAGCCATCGCCCTGATTTCCGACGCCGGCACCCCCCTTCTTTCCGATCCCGGCTTCCCCCTCATTCGCGCCCTGGCCGAAGCCAACCTCCCCGTCTTCCCCATCCCCGGCGCCTCCGCTTTGCTCTCGGCTCTCGTCGTCGCCGGCCTCCCCACAGACGCCTTCGCCTTTCACGGCTTCCTCCCCAACAAAGCCGGCGCTCGCGCTAATGCCTTGGCAAAGCTGGTGGATTCACGTGAAACACTGGTCTTCTACGAATCCCCCCGCCGCCTCGACGACACGCTCGCCGCCATGGCCGAGGTTTTCGGTGATCGCCAGGCCGCCGTTTCCCTCGAACTCACCAAGCGCTTCGAACGCACTTTTCGCGGGTCGCTTTCCGAACTCGCCGAAAAGTTCGGTAGCGAAGAAACCAAAGGCGAAGCCGTCATCGTCGTTGCCGGCGCCGCCGAACCCAGCGCCCCCGCCGCCGAAGACTGGCAGGCAGCTCTCTCGGAGGCCATGGCCGATCAACCCATGCGCAGCGCCGTCGATGAAATCGCCGCGCGCTATGGCCTGAAACGCAAAGAGGTCTACGATGCCGCGCTCGCCCTCAAGGCCCAGCAATAAAAGGCAAATTGCTGAGCGCGGTGGCCAGCGCGGCGAAGCGCTGGCAGCGCTTTTCCTGCAGGCAAAATTCTACCGCATCCGCCACCGCCGCTATAAAACCCCCATCGGTGAAATCGACCTCGTCGTCGAACGCAACGGCACCATCGCCTTCATCGAGGTCAAAACCCGCGCCCATCACAGCCTCGAGGCTGACGCTCTCGAAGCGGTAAACACATCGCGCATCGTCCGCGCCGCGGAGCATTGGCTTGCGCGCCACCCGCGTGAAGCGGAAAAGACCTGCCGCTTCGATGTGATTTTCCTTGCACCTGGTCGCTGGCCGCGCCATCTCATCAACGCGTTCGATGCTGACGGCTGACGCTTTCCCGCGTCATCCTCAAACACTCTGAAAAGGGCCAAAATGTCGCTCAAAGTCGCCGTCCAGATGGACCACGTTTCCACCATCAATCCGCGCGGCGATTCGACCTTCGCCATGATGCTAGAGGCCCAGGCCCGCGGCCATGAACTGCTCCATTATACCGCCAATACCCTGTCGCTGCGCGATAACGTCGTCACCGCACTGGTCCAGCCGATCACGGTGAAAGACGCCGAAAAGGGCGAACACTTTAGCCTTGGCGAAGCCAGGCGCCAGGATCTCTCGACCCAGGATGTCATCCTGATGCGTCAGGATCCGCCCTTTGATATGAATTACATCACCATCACGCATATCCTCGAGCGTCTGCACCCCAAGACGCTGGTGGTGAACCCGCCCGCCGCCGTGCGCAATGCGCCGGAAAAAATCCTCGTGACCGATTTCCCCGAATTGATGCCGCCGACGCTGGTGACGCGCGACCGGGCTGAAATCCACGCCTTCCGCCGGGAACACGGCAATATCATCGTCAAGCCGCTCTACGGCAATGGCGGCGCCGGCGTCTTCTTCATCCAGGAAGGCGACCACAATCTCAATTCGCTGATTGAACTGTTCGAGCAGAACTATCCCGAGCCGTTCATGATCCAAAAGTACCTTCCGGATGTGCGCAAGGGCGACAAGCGCATCATCATCATCGACGGCGAACCCATTGCCGGCCTCAATCGCATCCCGGCCGAAGGCGAAGCCCGCTCCAACATGCATGTCGGGGGCCGCCCGGAACTCTCCCCGCTCACCGAGCGCGAAAAACAAATCTGCGCTGCGATTGCACCTGCTCTCAAAGAGCGCGACATGATTTTCGTCGGCATCGACGTCATCGGCGACTACCTCACCGAGATCAACGTCACCTCCCCCACTGGCATTCGCGAAATCAAGCGCTTCGGCGGCCCCGACATCGCCGTCCTCATCTGGGACGCCATCGAAAAGCGCCGCGTCTAGGCAAACCTTGGCGACACCCCGCAAATCCCGTAAGTGTCAGCTTTGGGTTTTGCGGGGGCGTTCGTGGATACTTCGGCTTTTCTCGTCGCCTTCGCGACGCTTTTTGCGACCGTTGGCGTCGCCGACATCGCCTTCATCTTCGCCGCGCTCACCAAGGATAATACCCCCGCTCAGCGTCGCACCTTTGCGACCCGCGGCGTTATCATCGCGCTGCTGATCCTGTTGTTCTTTGCCTTCCTCGGCAATGCCATCCTCGATGTCTTCGGCATCACCATTCCGGCCCTGCGTACCGCGGGCGGCGTGCTGCTCCTTTTGATCGCCATCGACATGGTCTTTGCCCGCCATTCGGGCGGCACCGGCACGACCGACGAGGAAGAAAGCGAAGCGCGCCACGCTCAGGATATTTCGGTCTTTCCGCTCGCCATGCCGCTGCTGGCCGGCCCCGGTGCCATCAGCGCCGTTATCCTGCTCACGACCGGCGCGCGTACCGATGCCGAATTCTGGCTGGTGATCGCGGCCATCGTGGTCATTTTGGCGCTGGCCTGGCTGACGCTCCTCGTCGCCATCCCGATCCAGCGCCTCCTCGGCCTTACCGGTCTTTCGGTCGTGTCCCGCGTCGTCGGCATTCTGCTCGCCGCGCTGGCCGTGCAGTTCGTCTTCGACGGCATCAAGGCGTCGGGCCTGTTGGGCGGCTAACCTATTTGGCGAACTGACAGCGTCCCGTGGCCGACAGCGCGGCAATCGCACGCGGATCGCAACCGGTGGAGAGGAACATCAGCCAGTCATTGGTCGAGCCGTAAAAGACGTTCCGGTCCACTTCGCCACGCACCCCCGGCACCACGCCTGTTTGAGTATACTGCCAAAAAGTCCAAGGCCGGTTTTCGTAGCGTTCATGCGGCTCTGCGGCGGTCGAGCGCAGCCAGAACGTGTTGGGAAAATACTCGCCCGAAAGAACATCGCGGTGGAAATTCATGTCGGTATAGATGATCGGCAGCTTGCCGGTATGGCGCTCCATCACTTCGAGCATCAGCCGGATTTTTTCGAGCGCATCCGCCCTGTTCGGCTTCACCTTGCAGCTCGAATGATTGTTCCATTCGAGGTCGAGTACCGGCGGCAGGGCGCTGGGATCGGCCGGCACGTTTTGCACGAACCAGTTGGCCTGTTCCGAGGCCAGCGAGCACCAGGTCATGAAATGATAGGCCCCGCGCGGCATGCCGGCATCCCTGGCGCGCTCCCAGTTCACGCGGAAATTGGGGTCGACATAATCTTTGCCTTCGGTCGCTTTCATGAAGACGAAATGGGTGCCCGCCGCCCGCGCCTTGGCGAAATCCACATTTTCCTGATAGCGCGCCACGTCAATGCCCTGCACCGGCATGGTCCGCGCCCGATCGACTGCCTTGTGCGGACGATTGTCGCCCGGAATGGCACCATAAAGCCCGCCGCCGGTGGCGCAGGCCGCCAGGGCCGTCACCGCCAGGCCCATCACGGCATTGCGCAACAGGGTGGAAAAAGCGGCGGGCAAACGGAAGGCGCGGGCCATCAATACACTCGGAACACAAAGACAAACTGAGCCTTTGATTCAACATGGCGCGGTTAATGGATGTTTAGGGTAACCAATGTGGCAGCATGCATGGTTAATAGACCATTCTTTGTTCGCTCTCCGTTCTTGACTCGGCTCTTCCTTCTGTTAGCGTTGAGAGGGGTTTGGGGGCATTCCACATGGTGACGCGCGTCGCGACGGTGGCGTTCCAGGGCATCGAGGCTGTGCCGGTCGATGTGCAGGTGCAAATTGCGCCGGGCCATCCCAAATTCCTGCTTGTCGGCCTGCCCGACAAAGCGGTTAAGGAATCGAGCGAGCGCGTCCGCGCCGCCCTCGTCGCCTCAGGCCTCGGCCTCCCGCCAAAACGCATCACCATCAATCTTGCCCCTGCCGATCTCCCGAAAGAAGGCAGTCACTATGATCTGCCGATTGCCCTTGGCCTGATGGCCGCCATGGGCGCCATTCCCCAAGATGCGATCGATCGCTATCTTGTGCTGGGCGAATTGGGTCTTGATGGACGCCTCGCCCATGTCGGCGGCGTGCTCCCCGCCGCCATTGCCGCCGCCTCGCGCGATCTCGGCATCATCTGCCCCACCGCCTCCGGCCCCGAAGCCGCCTGGGCCGGCGACGAAATCGACATTGTCGCCGCCGATAGTCTCCTCGCCCTCGTCAATCATCTCGTCGGCCGGCAATTGCAGGCGCGGCCAAAACCCGCCCGGCAATTGATCGATGCCTCCGCCCTGCCCGATCTTGCCGATGTCCGCGGCCAGACCATTGCCCGCCGCGCTTTGGAAGTCGCTGCCGCTGGTGGTCACAATCTCCTCTTCGTCGGCCCTCCCGGCGCCGGAAAATCCATGCTGGCGGCCCGCCTGCCCTCGATTCTTCCCCCGCTCAGTGCCCGCGAATTGCTCGATGTGTCGATGATCCAGTCGATCGCGGGCGAGCTGGCCGGTGGCGCCCTCTCTGATCGCCGCCCGTTTCGCGCGCCGCACCATTCCGCTTCCATGGCGGCTTTGGTCGGCGGTGGCCTCAAAGTGCGGCCGGGCGAAGCGACCCTGGCGCATAATGGCGTGCTCTTCCTCGACGAACTCCCCGAATTTGGTCCCAGCGTCCTCGACAGTCTCCGCCAACCGCTCGAAAGCGGGGAGACCGTAATCGCCCGCGCCAATGCCAGGGTGACATATCCCAGCCGCTTCCAGCTCATCGCCGCCATGAACCCCTGCAAATGCGGCATGGCGGGCACCCCGGGCCATATCTGCAAGCGCGGCAATGCCTGCGCCGCCGATTATCAGGCCCGCGTCTCCGGCCCCTTCCTCGATCGCATCGATATTCGCATCGATGTGCCTGCCGTTTCCGCCAGTGACATGATTGGCGCCGCCGGCTCAGCCGAACCCTCGTCCGCAGTGGCCCAACGCGTTGCCGCCGCCCGCGAACGCCAGCGCCAGCGTTATGAGGCAGCCGGTGTGCCCGATATCCTCACCAATGCGTCAGCCGGCGCCACCCTGATCGAAAAACTGGTGCAGCCCGACCGGGAGAGCCAGACCCTGCTCCTGCAGGCCGCCGAGCGTTTCAATCTCTCGGCCCGCGCCTATCACCGGGTCCTCAAAGTCGCCCGCACGCTTGCCGATCTCGCCGGCGTCGATAAGGTGGCCCGGCCCCATATCGCCGAGGCCCTGAGCTACCGCCTCAATTTCGGCGCCGCCTGATTTTCGGAGTCTTTTGTTCCCATGCAGCACCGCATCTCCGCCGGCGTCCTCGCCTTGCGCGACCAAAAAATCCTGCTCGTGCGCCATTTTCGTCCGGGCGTGCACGATTTCTGGGCCGGGCCCGGCGGCGGGGCCGAGCGGGCCGAAGAGCTCTGGCAAACAGCCGAGCGCGAAGCCTTTGAGGAAACCGGCCTGCGCGTCACGGCGCGCTCCATGGCCTATATCGATGAACTGGTCGACGATTGGGGCCGCATCGTCAAATTCTGGTTCTTGGCCGATTATGTCTCGGGCGAAATCGACGTCTCAGCCAACCCCGCGGAAGGCGAAAGCATCACCGAGGCCGGCTGGTTCTCGCGCGAAAACCTGCCGCAAGACCATGTTTTTCCAGAAATTTTGCGCGACCGCTTCTGGGACGATCTGAAGACGGGATTTTCCAGTCCGGTAAAACTCCCCCTACGCCAATCGATCTTTTAGGAAAAAAAATGGTGCGGCGCGGCGAGCTGGTGCAGTGGAATGACAGTCGTGGCTTCGGTTTTATCCTCGGCGATGATGGTGAGCGCTACTTCGTCCACATCTCCAATATCAGCCGTATCGCCACGCGACCGCGCACCGGCGATCTGGTCACTTTTGCGCTGAAAAAGGGGGTGGATGGACGGCTGCAAGCCCGCTCGGTTGCCATTCTCGGGGCCAATCCCAAGCCCACGCTGGCGCAGATGCGGCGCGGCGCCGAGTTGCACACCCGTTCAACCTGGCGGTTGCCATTCGCGGGATTTCTGGCTTTTCTGATCGTGCTCGGCGCCGCGCTTGGTCATTTGCCCTGGTTCCTTGCCGGCCTCTATGCCGCCGTCGGCATCGTGTCTTTCGCAGCCTATGGTAGTGACAAGCGATCGGCCGAAAGCGGGCAATGGCGCATCAGCGAAGTGACCTTGTTAGGCGTGGACCTTTGTTTTGGTGTTCTGGGCGGCTTGATCGGCCAGGAGATTTTCCGGCACAAGACGCGCAAGGACGGCTACGTCCTCACCACAATGCTCATTGCCGGCGTGCATTTGCTCTGGATTGCCGGCTTTGCTCTCGGTCTTATCCGGGCCGGCGACCTGGCGGGCTTGTTCGCTAAACTGACCAGCCCCCTCCGCTAGACAAGGCTCGGTGTTTCACGTGAATCCGTCCGGTTACGCCTCGCCCTCGTGATACCGGCGATCGCGCACCCAACTGTCTCGCCATTCGCGCTCCAGCGCCGCTCGCCGCTTGCCATAGCGATCTTCGGTGATGACCAGATTGACGATCCGGTCCGTCCGAAAATTGCGAAAATCCTGCCGCAGCAGGCACCAGGCGGCAATGGTCTGCTTGCCCTCGTAAAAGGCGAGGCCCACCGGCCAGAGGGTCCGAGAAGTCGCCCGCCCCTGCTCGTCTTCATAGTCGATGGTGACCGCTCGCTCCTGGCGCATGGCGAGGCGAATGTCGCCCAGCACCGGAATGGGCTTGCGCCCGCCCCAAATAGCCACCGGCCAGAGCGCGGTATCGCTGATCCTGTCACGAAGGTCTTCCGGCGACGCAGTGGCGATTTTCGCCAGTGCATTGCGCGCCGCCGCGCCCAATCCATCGTCGGGCTGCGTCTCTACCCAGCGCGCGCCCAGCACCAGCGCCTCTAGCTCCTCGGGCGAAAACATCAGCGGCGGCAGGAAAAAGCCGGGTTTCAGCATATAGCCGATTCCCGCCTCGCCATCGATCGGCGCGCCGAGCCCGATAAGGGTCTGAATATCGCGATAAAGCGTGCGCACCGAAACGCCCTGCTCCTCGGCCAGGGCCGCAGCGGTGATCGGCCGGCGATGGCGCCTTAGGGCATCCATAATGGCAAAAAGCCGTTCGGTCTTGTCCATGCATTGCCCTCCCGCAAAGGCGAATCTGGTTGCCAGATTCTTATCCCTAAATCCATGCCTAAACATGAATTTTGTTCATGTTTTGATCTTATTTTTGACAATGAAAAAGGCCGCATGATCCTGTCCCGATCACGCGGCCCAAAAATGTCAGGCCAAGTCAGCAGGTTCAGGCGATTTCGATATCGCACCAATGGCTATAGGGGCGTTCGGGCGTGTGGATGATATTGGGGAAGTGCGGATTGTGCAGCGCGTCCGCAAAATTCTGGTCTTCGAGGCAGAAGCCGGCATGCTTGCCGTAGCGCTTGCCATTGAGCCCCGGCACCGGAATATCGGTCCAGACGCTATTGTAGACTTGCACGCCCGGTCGGTCCGACCAAATTTTCAGCGTCAGATCCTTAGCGGGCGAAACAACCGTAGCAATGGAATCGGAATGCTTGCGGCCAGTGTCGAGCGCCATGCCGATGTCATAATCGACCGGCGCGCCATTGGCGTCGCGCATGGTGCGCGGCTGGCGAAGATCGTATTGTGTGCCGCGCGAGGGTAGAATGGCGCCGGTCGGCGCCAGATCGTCGCCGAGCAGCGTATAGGCGCTCGAATTGACCTGGATCGTGTGGTCGAGCACGTTGTCGCTGGTGCCCAGATTAAAATACTGGTGCTGCACAAGGCTGATCGGCGTCGCCCGGTCGGTCGTGGCTGTCAGTTCCAGCCGAAGCTTGTTTCCATGCAGGCTGTAAGTGGCGGCAAAATTGACATTGCCCGGAAAACCCATGGCGCCATCGGGCGAGAAATGGGTGAAGCGCACGGCATTGTTGGCGCTGTCGGCCTGGCCGGACCAGACCTGACGGCCCAGCCCCTCTTCGCCGCCATGCAGCTGCAATTCGCCGGCATTGGGCGGCAGCTTGTAGGTCACGCCATCGATCTCGAAGCTGGCGCCCTTGATCCGGTTGGCGACGCGTCCGGCAAGCGAGCCGAAATGCGGGCTGTGTAGGGGATAGGCGTCAAAATTATCAAAGCCGAGCACGACGCTGCGCTCGCCCCCGGCAACCGGCACGCGCCAATCGCGCACGGCCACGCCATAGCCGATGATATCGACGCTGACGCCGGTATCGCTGACCAGCCTGAACTGATCGACGCGCTTGCCGCCATGCTCGCCAAAGGTCGAAACGTCGATGCCCATAGACAATCCCCTCAACTCTGTCGGGGCGGAGCTTTAACGCTATTTGCCCATGCGGGGCAACGGCGCTCTTGACCTTTTGGGGCGCTCCGCAAACTGTGCGACGGAACAAGAAGAAACCGCGGCGGGGGATAGTGTGAGTGATGAAGCGGCCCGGCGGCGGGTAACGGTGCATGATGTGGCGCGCGCAGCCGGCGTGTCTCTGGCGACGGTCGATCGCGTTCTCAATGGGCGCCCCGGCGTGCGTTCGGCTACCGCCGAAAAGGTCGAAGAGGCGATCAAGACGCTGGGTTTCTCGCGTGATCTCAATGCCTCGCTGATGGCCCGCTCCCGCGATCTCAGCGTGGTTTTCTTCATCCCCGATGGCTCCAACGAGTTCATGGACGCTCTGGCCGAGGCCGTCTCCCGCCGCGCCGGCCCGGCTTTGTCCGATCGCATGCATTTGAGCACCCAGCGCATCCGCGCCCTCGATACCGGCGCGCTCGCTGCTGGTCTCGATGCGCTCGATCCCCGAAGCTGCGACTGCGCCGTGATAGTCACCTCCGAAGAGCCCGATATTCTGGCCGCCGTCGAAGCGGCCACCCGCCGCGGCATTGCCGTTATGACCCTGGTTTCGGATCTTCCCGGCTCCAATCGCCGCCATTTCATCGGCATCGACAATGTCGCCGCCGGCCGCACTGCCGCCTCCCTCCTCGGCCGTTTCTTGCCTCAGGGCGGCACCGTCGCCGTCATCGCCGGCTCCCTGCATCTGCGCGATCACCTCGAACGCCTCGAAGGTTTTCGTCAGATTCTATCCGCTGACTTTTCCACCATCGACCTCCTCGGCCCGTTCGAAGGTCATGACGAGCGCCAGGAAACCGAGGCCCTCGTTGCAAACCTGCTGGCCGAAAACCCAAAACTTTCCGGCATTTACAATCTCGGCGCCGGCAATGCCGGCCTCGTTTCCGCCCTCAAAATTTCTGGCCGCGCCGGCAATCTCCGCGTTATCGCCCACGAATTGACCGCCCCCACCCGCGAGGGCCTGCGTAACGGGGCCGTGGATGTGGTGCTGGACCAGAACCCGGATGGCGAAATCCGCGAGGC
This sequence comes from Devosia sp. Root685, assembly GCF_001427875.1. Classification (GTDB taxonomy): domain Bacteria; phylum Pseudomonadota; class Alphaproteobacteria; order Rhizobiales; family Devosiaceae; genus Devosia. The sequence continues at coordinate 384,627 of NZ_LMHK01000004.1, forward strand.
TATCGCGGCCGCTCGCGCCCTCGCTTTGGGTACCAGCCGCACTGTCGCCACCGACCCCATTGAAATTGGCATTTTCCTGCGCGACAATCTCAGGTAAGTGAGGGGCGACCCGGAGGGGGAAAACGATCCAGTGGATCGTTTTTAAGCAACGAACGCCCTGAGCCATGCGAAGGGCTAGCCAATTCCAAAGAGGGCGGGCCCGGAAACACGGGCAGGAGGACGATCCGTTGATGAGCTTTCCCAATATTGAGGTACGTGCCTCATGACCTATCTCGGCATTGATATCGGCACATCAGGCGTAAAAGCGCTGCTCATCGACGAGCACGGCCGCGCCCTCGGCGAGGCCTCCGCGCCCGCCGTCGAGCCGGTGCGCCCCCATCCCGGCTGGTCCGAGCAAAACCCGACCGATTGGTGGACGGCAACGCTCGCCGCCGTGGACAAGCTGAAAACTTCGCACCCGGCCGAACTGAGTGCGGTCCGCGGCATTGGCCTCTCAGGCCACATGCATGGCGCAACGCTGCTGGGCAAAAACGACGAAGTACTGCGCCCCTGCATCCTCTGGAACGATGGCCGCTCCGCCGCCGAATGTCTCGAAATGGAAGCCGCGCTCCCAACCCTGCGCCAGCTGTCGGGCAATATCGCCATGCCCGGTTTTACGGCGCCCAAAATCGCCTGGGTCCGCAAGCACGAGCCGGCGATCTACGACAAAATCGCCAAAGTCCTGCTGCCCAAGGCTTACGTCCGGCTGCTGCTCACCGGCGAACACGTCGAGGACATGTCCGACGCCGCCGGCACGCTCTGGCTCGATGTCGCCAAACGCGACTGGTCCGACGATCTCCTCGCCGTCACCGGCCTCACCCGCGATCACATGCCGCGCCTCGTTGAAGGCTCCGCGCCATCGGCGCAGCTCAAGCGCGAATTCGCGCAGCGCTGGGGCATGGATGGCGCCGTCATCGTTGCCGGTGGCGCCGGCGACAACGCCGCCGCCGCCTGCGGTATTGGCGCTATTCGTCCCGGCGAGGGTTTTGTCTCCCTCGGCACCTCGGGCGTGCTCTTCGTCTCCAACGAGCGCTTCAGCCCCAATACGGCAGGCGCCGTCCACGCTTTCTGCCACGCCATCCCGGACACCTGGCACCAGATGGGCGTCATCCTCTCGGCCACCGATTCGCTGAATTGGCTGAGCCGCATCACCGGCAAAAAGCAGGCCGAGCTTTCCCAAGAAGCCGAAGCCCAATTTACCGGCCCGGGCGAAGCGATCTTCCTGCCCTATCTCTCGGGTGAGCGCACGCCGCACAACAATGCCGGCGCCCGCGGCTCCTTCACCGGTCTCTCCCAGTCGACCGACACCGCCCAGATGGCCCAGGCCGTCATGGAGGGCGTCACCTTCGCCATGCGCGATTGCCAGCGCGTTCTCGCCGATGCCGGCACCAAGATCGACCGCCTGCTCGCCGTCGGCGGCGGCTCGAAATCGGCGCTGTGGCTCAAAATGCTGGCGACCAATCTCGACATGGAAATCGCCCTCCCCGAAGACGGCGATTTCGGTGGCGCGCTCGGCGCCGCCCGTCTCGGCCTCTGCGCCGCCGAGGGTGCAAAGCCCGCCGACGTCATGGCCATGCCGCCGATAAAAACCACCATCGCGCCCGACAAAACCCTGTCGGCCGCCTATTCCGACCAATATGCGCGATACCGCGCGCTCTATCCCGCCATCGAGGAGGCACGTCAGTGACTGATTTTTTCAAGGGCATCAGCCAGGTTAAATACGAAGGGCCGAACAGCAAGAACGCCCTCGCCTATCGCCACTACAACAAGGACGAGATCGTCGCCGGCAAGCGGATGGAAGACCATATCCGTCCCGCCGTCGCCTATTGGCACACCTTTGCCCAGGAAGGCGGCGACCCCTTTGGCGGCCGGACCTTTGATCGTCCCTGGTTCGACAAGGGTCTTGAAGGCGCCAAGCTCAAGGCCGACGTAGCCTTTGAATTCCTGAACCTGCTCGATGTCCCCTTCTTTGCCTTCCACGACGCCGATATCGCCCCCGAAGGCGCAACGCTCGCCGAAAGCAACAAGAACGTCCGCGTCATCGGCGATATCTTTGCCAAAAAGATGCAGGAGACCGGCAAGAAACTCCTCTGGGGGACGGCCAATCTCTTCTCCAACCGCCGCTATATGGCTGGTGCCGCGACCAATCCCGATCCCGCGATCTTCGCCTATGCCGCCGGCCAGGTGCAGAACGTGCTCGAACTGACCCACGAACTGGGCGGCGAAAACTATGTGCTCTGGGGCGGCCGCGAAGGCTATGAAACCCTCCTCAACACCAAGATCGGCCAGGAACAGGACCAGATGGCCCGCTTCCTGACGCTGGTCATCGAGCATGCCGACAAGATCGGCTTCAAGGGCCAGATCCTGATCGAACCCAAGCCGCAAGAACCCTCCAAGCACCAATACGACTACGATGTCGCCACCGTTTATGGCTTCTTGCAGAAGTACGGCCTCGAAAAGCGGGTGAAGTGCAATATCGAGGTCGGCCACGCCTTCCTCGCCGGTCACTCCTTCGAGCACGAACTCGCCGTCGCTTCTTCGCTCGGCATGCTCGGCTCGGTCGATGCCAATCGCAACGATCTGCAATCGGGCTGGGATACCGACCATTTCCCCAATAATGCCGGCGAAATGGCCCTGGCCTTCTATTATATCCTCAAGCAGGGGGGCCTCGGCCAGGGCGGCTTCAATTTTGACGCAAAGGTGCGTCGCCAGTCGCTCGATCCGGCCGATCTGCTCCATGGTCACGTCGGCGGCCTCGATACCCTCGCGCGCGGTCTCAAGGGCGCAGCCGCGCTCATCGAAGACGGCGAATTCGACAAGCTGCTCGATGATCGCTATGCCGGGTGGGACAATGGCCTTGGCAAGGACATCCTCGGCGGCAAGCTGAGCCTGGCTGATATCGCCGCCAAGGTTCACGCCGAAGGCATCAACCCGCAGCCGCGCTCTGGCCGCCAGGAATATCTCGAAAACCTGGTCAACCGGTTCGTCTGATGATCCGGCTGATCGAGCCCACCGACCGGGAAGCGTGGACACAATTGTGGAAGGCCTATCTGGCCTTCTACGAAACCGTCCTCCCCGACGAGGTCTATGCCTCGACCTGGTCGCGCCTGCTCGATCCCAATGAACCCACCTGGGGCGCTTTTGCGCTCCAGGATGGCGTGCCGGTTGGGCTGGTGCACTGGATTTTCCACCGCCACAACTGGACCATCGCCGATACTTGCTACCTACAAGACCTCTTCGTCGCGCCTGAGGGCCGCGGCACGGGCCTTGGCAGCGCGCTGATCGATCACGTGGCCGCGGACGCCACGGCCAAGGGCAGTTCGCGCCTCTATTGGCTCACCCACGAATCCAATGCTACGGCGCGCGCCCTCTACGACAAGGTCGCGCAGCGCTCAGGCTTCATTCAATACCGGCGGAACCTGCCGGCTTCCTAGGATTTTGCGATGCCGCAACTGACAAATCCCATCCTCCCCGGCTTCAATCCCGACCCCTCCATTCTCCGCGTCGGCGACGATTACTATATCGCCACCTCGACCTTCGAGTGGTTCCCCGGCGTGCAGATCCATCACTCGAAGGATCTCGCCAATTGGGACCTTCTCACCCGCCCGCTGACCCGCAAAAGCCAGCTCGACATGCGCGGCGATCCCGACAGCTGCGGCGTCTGGGCCCCCTGTCTGACGCATGACGGCGAAAAGTTCTGGCTCGTCTATACCGATGTCAAAAGGAAGGACGGCTCCTTCAAGGACGCGCACAATTACATCGTCTGGGCCGAGAAGATCGAAGGCCCCTGGTCCGACCCGATCTATGTCAATTCCTCAGGCTTTGACCCCTCCTTGTTCCATGATGACGACGGCAAGAAGTGGTTCGTCAACATGCTCTGGGACCACCGCACCCGCCCGCTCAAATTCGCCGGCATTGCCCTCCAGGAATTTGACCCCAAAGCCGGAAAACTGGTCGGTCCGGTAAAAAACATCTACAAGGGCACCGACCTGAAACTGGTCGAAGGCCCGCATCTCTATAAGCGAAACGGTTGGTATTACCTGCTCACCGCCGAAGGCGGCACGGCCTATGACCATGCCTGCACCTTTGCCCGCTCGCGAAACCTCGACGGCCCCTACGAAACCCATCCCGACAAGCACATTCTGACCTCCAAGGACGCCCCGCTCGCGGCCCTCCAGCGCGCCGGCCATGGCGATATCGTCGAAACGCCGGATGGAAAAACCTATCTCGTGCATCTCACAGGCCGCCCCACCACTCAGGAGCGCCGCTGCGTCCTCGGCCGCGAAACGGCCATCCAGGAAGCTTTTTGGGGCGAAGATGACTGGCTCTATGTGAAAAACGGCCCCGTCCCCTCGCTCCACGTCGAAGTGCCCGGCACTCGTGACGAAGCCAAATATTGGGCCGAACAGCGCTACACCTTTGAAAACGGCATGCCGCTCGATTTCCAGTGGCTCCGCACACCCGAGACCGAGCGGATTTTCTCGACCGAAACCGGAAAACTCCGTTTGTTCGGCCGCGAATCCATCGGCTCCTGGTTCGAACAGGCCTTGGTCGCCCGCCGCCAGCAGCATTTTTCCTATGACGCGGAAACCGTGGTCGATTTCAAAACCACCGACGAGCGCACCATGGCGGGGCTGACAGCCTATTACAGCCGCTACAATTTTTTCTATCTCGCGGTAACCGCCCACTCCGACGGCCAGCGCGAACTCCTGCTCATGACCTCGGAAATGAGCTGGCCCGACGGCAATATGCGCTTCCCTTCTGAGCCGGTGCAGATCCCGAATGAAGGCAAGATCAAACTCGCCCTCACCATTCGCGGCAAGAAGCTGCAATTCTTCTACGCTCTTGAAGGTGAGGAATTGCGGCCCATCGGCCCGGTGCTCGACGCCTCGATCCTCTCGGACGAATGCGGTGGCCATCAAGCCCATGGCAGCTTTACGGGCGCCTTCGTCGGCGTCGCCGCCCACGACCTCAACGGCACCGCCGGCCCCGCCACCTTCGACTATTTTGTCTATCGCCCCCAGCACGATCCTTCGGATCGCTACGAGGTGGATAGCCTTCTCGGCAAGGCGTAGTAACTGTTAGGCGCGCGGTTCGTCACCTCTCCCCCCAAAGGGAGAGGTGACGGCCCCCCAATCTATCCAATCTTATCCCCGCCCCCAATTATGCCTTCATAATACCCCCATCCAACCTCGCGCGGACGGTCTGCAGACGACAGTGGCGAGGGGGCCCGGCAGGGGATCGTCTCCCATGCACGTTCGGGGCTGGCCCGCTTGCGACGAGCGATCAAAAGCCGCCGATAGTTCCATGCGAAAAAAGAGCACTCCGGAGCGGTATCCGCTTCACTTACTAAAACACATCGAGGCGAATGCCGCTCCGGGGTCCGTCCAACACCAAAGAGAATCCCGCAGCAAAAGCTGGCGGGAGCACAGTGCTATGGCGTCATAGAACGCTTGCCCCCAAACCTTTCCAAAAATTCTCAAACCAATAGAACGGCTTATCCCAGCCGCGACTTGTTTTTTCGTTGGCCGGCGCCGACTCTGGCCCCGCGTGGACCAAGAGGAGCAACCACATGAAATTAGAATCGATCGCCCTGCATCACGGGTATGAATCCGAGGCCACCACCAAGGCTGCAGCCGTGCCGCTCTACCAGACGACATCCTATACCTTCGACAATACCCAGCACGGCGCCGATCTCTTCGATCTGAAAGTTGCGGGCAATATTTATACCCGCATCATGAACCCCACGACCGCCGTGCTCGAAGCGCGCGTTGCCGAGCTTGAAGGCGGCATTGCCGGCCTCGCCCTTGCCTCGGGCATGGCGGCGATCACCTACGCCATCCAGACCATCGCCGGCGTCGGCGACAATATCGTCTCCATCGCCCAGCTTTATGGCGGCACCTACAATCTCTTCGTCCATTCCTTCCCGCGTCAGGGCATCGAAGCCCGCCTCGTCGCCCATGACGATTACGACGGCTTTGAAAAGGCCATCGACGACAAGACCAAGGCCGTCTTCCTTGAATCCATCGGCAACCCGGCCGGCAATGTCGTCGACATCGAGAGGATTGCCGAAATCGCTCATCGCCATGGCATCCCGGTCATCGTCGACAATACCGTGGCGACCCCGTACCTGACCCGCCCCTTCGATTTCGGTGCCGATATCGTCGTTCATTCGCTAACGAAGTATATCGGCGGCCATGGTACCTCCATCGGCGGCATCATCGTCGATAGCGGCAAATTCGACTGGAAGGCCAATGCCAAGCGCTTCCCGGTCCTCAACGAGCCCGATCCATCCTATCACGGCGTCGTCTATACCGAGGCGCTGGGGCCGGCGGCCTATATCGGCCGCGCCCGCGTCGTGCCGCTGCGCAATACCGGCGCGGCGATTTCCCCGTTCAACGCCTTCCAGATTCTACAGGGCCTCGAAACCCTCGGCCTCCGCATCGAACGCCACTCGGAAAATGCCCTCAAGGTTGCGAACTATTTGAAGAGCCATCCCAAGGTGGAATGGGTCAATTATGCCGGCCTGCCGGACAGTCCCTACAATGCGGTGGCCAAGAAGATCTCGAAAGGCTCCGGCTCGGGCATCCTGTCCTTCGGGATTCAAGGCGGCAAGGAAGCGGGCGGCCGCTTCATCGACGCGCTCGAAATGATCCTGCGCCTCGTCAATATCGGCGATGCAAAGTCTCTCGCCTGCCATCCTGCCTCGACCACCCATCGCCAGCTCTCGCCCGAAGAACTGAAAAAGGCCGGCGTCTCGGAAGACCTCGTGCGCATCTCGGTCGGCATCGAGCATATCGACGACATCATCGCCGATATCGAACAGGCCCTCGCCAAGGCGTGATCACAATTTTCCGGCGTGGGGCGACAAGCTTCCGCGCCGGGCGTAGGCTTTATTCGTTAGCGGTCGCAGGGTCTGCGTCTCGCGCCGGTTATGCGCAATTCGCGTCTCTGCGGCTTCCTTGCACGAGGAGGTAATGCCATGGCCCATATGCACGTCATGACCGGCGCCGGCGACAAGCTGGATATGCCCGTCATCCAATCCATCACTCTTGCCGATCTGATGCTGGCCCTCCGGCGCGGTGCCGAGGACTTTTGGGCCAAGCCCAGCCACTATGTCGTGCTGATGCTGATCTATCCCATCATCGGCATCGTCCTCACCGTCTGGATGAACGGCTTTTATACTTGGCCCCTGCTCTATCCGCTGATCGGCGGCTTTGCCTTGATCGGCCCGGTCGCCGCCCTGCCGCTCTACGAAATCTCCCGGCGGCGCGAAATGGGCGAAGACCCGTCCTGGCGCGATGCCGTCAACGTCATCCGCTCCCCCGCCATCGGCAGCATTCTTGCCATCGGCGCCATGCTCTTCGTGCTCTTCACCCTCTGGCTCACCAGCGCCCAGGCCCTCTATGAAAGTCTCTTCGGCTCCGCGCCCCCGCAAAGCTTTCAGGGTCTCTTCACCCAGGTCTTTGCCGAACCCGGCGGCATGACGCTGGCGATCATTGGCACAGCCATCGGCGCCTGTTTCGCGCTCGTCGTGCTTTGCACCTCCGTCGTCGCCTTCCCGCTGCTGCTCGATCGCGATGTCGGCGCCTATGTGGCGGTCGAAACCTCGTTCCGGGCCGTCATGCGCAATCTTATCCCCATGCTCGCCTGGGGTATTATCGTCGGGGTGTCGGTCTTTGTTGGAGCTCTTACCTTGTTTGTGGGTCTCGCGGTCATCCTGCCCATTCTCGGCCATGCCACCTGGCATCTTTATCGGCGCACGGTGGCCTCTGCCTCGATGATCCGTGACATGCCGCACGCATAAACAGTTCTGCAAACCCAAAGCGAAGGAGTTGGCTTCTTAACCTCAAGGTCCTAATCTCGGTCTTTCCCTTGCCCCGAATTAGCCGAGCTCATGGACCAAACCCCTTTCGAGGCCCAGAACAGCGCCGCCACGGCGGTGCTGACGCCGATGATGGCGCAGTATTTCGAGATCAAGGCGGTCAATCCGGGCTATCTGCTGTTCTATCGCATGGGCGATTTTTACGAGCTCTTCTTCGAAGACGCCGAAATCGCCAGCGCCGCTCTGGGCATCGTTCTCACCAAGCGCGGCAAGCACCTGGGCGAAGATATCGGCATGTGTGGTGTGCCCATCCATGCGGCGAACGATTATCTCAACAAGCTGATCCGGCTAGGCCATCGCGTCGCTATCTGCGAGCAGATCGAAGACCCGGCCGAAGCCAAGAAGCGCGGCTCCAAATCGGTCGTCAAACGTGACGTCGTTCGCCTAGTCACCCCGGGCACCCTGACCGAGGATGATCACCTCGACGCCCGCTCGGCCAACTATCTAGCCGCCCTCGCCATGGTGCGCCACGGCGAAACCGATTTCGCCCTGGCCTGGGCCGACATCTCCACTGGCGAAACCTTCGTCGCCGACCTGCCCGTCGACCGCCTCGCCGACGAATTGGCCCGCATCGCCCCGGCCGAACTTTTGCTCACCGATGCCACGCGGCAGCTACTTGTCGAAAAACATCTCTTCGCCCCGGCATGGACCGCCATCGCTTCCTCGATCGCCCCCGAAGCCGCCGATAGCGAAACCGCCCTCCAACTCCTGCGCCGCACTTTTCCGGCCGATCTTTTCGATCCCACCGCCCTCTCCCGCGCCGGCCGCTCCGCCATGGGCGCCCTCGTCGCCTATGTCGACCAGAGCCAGAAGGGCCGCACCGCCCCGCTCCGTGCCCCGATCCTGCAAGCGAGCGACGCGGTTCTCGCCATCGACGCCGCCACCCGCTCGAGCCTTGAAATCCTCCAGACCCAGCGCGGCCAGGCCAAAGGCTCGCTCCGCCAATCGATCGACCTGACGGTGACCGCCCCTGGCGCCCGTCTCCTCGCCAGCCGCCTCGCCGCGCCCCTCCGCGATGCCCGCGCCATCAACGACCGCCTCGATGCCGTCGAACGCCTCGTCGGCGATCCTCTGCTCCGCGCTCGCCTCCGCGCCGATCTCAAATCCGCTCCCGATCTGGCCCGCGCCCTCTCCCGCCTCTCGCTCGAACGCGGCGGTCCACGCGATCTGGCTGCTATCGGCCGGGCGGTTGCCGCAGCGCTGGAACTCGCCGCCGATCTCGGCAGTCAACCAGACCTGCCAAATGTCCTGTCGCACCTGACAAAAACCCTGGGCGCTGCTCCGCTTGCCTTGGCCTCCGAACTCGGCCTCGCGCTCGACGATGAACTGCCACTCTTTTCCCGCGACGGCGGCTTTGTCCGCGCTGCCTACGATGGCAAGCTCGACGAGGAACGCGCGCTCGGCTCCGAAACCCGCGCCGTCGTCGCCGCCTTGCAGGCTCGCCTGATGGACGAGACCGATGTCCGGTCCCTCAAAATCAAGCACAATGGCGTCCTCGGCTACTTCGTCGAAGTCCCGGCCAGCCATGGCCAAAAACTGCTGGAGTCGCCGCATCGGGAAATCTTCATCCATCGCCAGACGCTGGCCAACGCCATGCGTTTTACGACGACGGAACTCGCCGAACTCGAAGGTCGCATCGCCAAGGCGCACGAATCAGCGCTCGAAATCGAACTGCGCATCTTCACCCAACTGCGCGAGGACGTGCTTGCTCGCACCGGCGAATTGCAGGGTCTCGCCGACGCTCTGGCCGAACTCGACGTGTCAGCCGCTCTCGCCGAAGTGTCCGCCACCCGCTTTTATTGTCGCCCCCAGGTCGATGACAGCCTTGCTTTCGCCATTGTCGGCGGGCGCCATCCGGTCGTGGAACAAATGGTGCGGGCCGAAGGCCAGAGTTTTGTGGCCAATGACGCCGATCTCTCAGGCAGTGATGATGTCGGCGGCGGCAAACTCTGGCTGGTCACCGGCCCCAATATGGGCGGTAAATCGACCTTCCTCCGCCAGAACGCCCTCATCGCCATTCTCGCGCAGATGGGCTGTTTCGTGCCGGCCGAAAGTGCCCATATCGGCGTCGTCGACCGTCTCTTCTCCCGCGTCGGTGCATCAGACGACATCGCCCATGGCCGCTCGACCTTCATGGTCGAAATGGTCGAAACCGCGGCCATCCTCAATCGCGCCACGCGCCACTCGCTGGTCGTGCTCGACGAAATCGGCCGCGGCACCGCGACTTTCGATGGTCTCTCCATTGCCTGGGCGTCGGTGGAAGCCCTTCACGAAACCACCGGCTGCCGCGCGCTTTTTGCGACCCATTTCCACGAACTGACCAGCCTTGCCAAAACCCTCAGCCGCGTCGCCAATGTGACGATGAAGGTGCGCGAATGGGAAGGCGAAGTCGTCTTCCTCCACGAAGTCGGACCCGGTGCTGCCGATCGCTCCTATGGCATTCAGGTGGCCCGGCTTGCCGGTCTTCCCGATCCGGTCATCAACCGCGCCAAACAGGTGCTTGATGTGCTCGAACAACGCTCGGCCGGCACCGCCTCTTCCAGCCAGAAAGCCAGCGTGCTAGACGATTTGCCGCTCTTTGCCCATCAGCCTGCCCCGGCAGTAAAGAGCAAGGATCCCATTCACGAAGCGCTCGATGCCGTCCGCCCCGACGATATGACGCCCAAACAAGCCATCGAAGCGCTCTACGAATTGAAGAAATTACGCGATGACGCTCGTCGACGCTGAAGCCAAGCCGCGCAAAGCGCATTTCGCCCTCAAGACCGCGGACACCCTTCTCGTCGAACTCGACGCGCTGGTGGGCGACCAACCCGCCAAATCCCCGGCGGCCCGCACTGCCGTCCTTGCCCATATGCGCCACACGCTGGCCGAGGCGAGGATAGATGCCGAGGCCGAACTGCTCGCCACCAACAAAGGCACGCGTTGCGCGCAAAACCTTTGTTCGGCCGAAGACGAGATCATCACCGCCGTCTATCTTTTCGCGACCACCCGCGTTTACCCGGTGGACAATCCCTCCGGCGCCGAGGCCATCGCGCTCTCGGCCGTTGGCGGCTATGGCCGCGGCACGCTGGCGCCGGGCTCCGACATCGATCTCCTCTTCATCCTGCCCTATAAGCAGACCCCCTGGGGCGAGCAGGTCACCGAATATATCCTCTATATGCTCTGGGACCTCGGTCAGAAGGTCGGCCACGCCGTCCGCTCGGTCGATGAATGTATCCGCATGGCCCGCGCCGACATGACCGTGCGCACCGCAACGCTCGAAGCGCGCTTTCTTACCGGCGACAAGTCGCTGTTCGACAACCTCGTAAAACGCTTTGAAACCGAGATCATGCCCAAGACGGGCCCGGAATTCATTGCTGCAAAGATGGCCGAGCGCGATGAGCGGCACCGGCAGATGGGCAATACCCGCTATGTCGTCGAGCCCAATATCAAGGACGGCAAGGGCGGGCTGCGCGATCTCAACACGCTGTTCTGGATCGGCAAATATTTTTATCAGGTGAAAACCAGCCACGAACTGGTCGCCAAGGGCGTTCTTACGGATGCCGAATATCGCCTGTTTCAGCGCGCCGAGGATTTTCTCTGGGCCGTCCGCTGCCACCTCCATTTCGTCACCCATCGTGCCGAAGAGAAGCTGACTTTTGACGTGCAGCCCGACCTCGCCCGCCGCATGGGTTATGCCGAGCGTATCGGTATGCTCGGTGTCGAGCGCTTCATGAAGCGCTATTTCCTCGTCGCCAAGGATGTGGGCGATTTGACCCGCATCATCTGCGCCAGCCTCGAATTCCGCCATGCCAAGGATATGGATCTGGTTGGCCGGGTGCTGGCGCCCTTCCGTGCCGGCAAGACCAAGATCAAGGGCGAAACCGATTTCGTCATCGACACCGGCCGCCTCAATGTCGCGACCCCGGATGCCTTCGAAAGGGATCCGGTCAATCTGATAAAAATGTTCATGGTGGCCGGACGCGAGGAGCTGCTGTTCCACCCCGACGCCATCAAGCATATCCGCGACAGCCTCAGCCTTATCGACAACAAGCTCAGGAACGATCCCAAGGCCAATAGCTATTTCCTGACCATTCTGACGAGCCCGCTCTATGTCGAGCGGATCCTGCGCCAGATGAACGAGAGCGGCGTGCTCGGCAAATTCGTGCCCGATTTCGGCAAGATCGTCGCACTGATGCAGTTCAACATGTATCACCACTATACGGTGGACGAGCACCTGATCCGCGCCGTCGGCTGCATGGCCGACATCGCCAATGGCGGGCTGCGTCAGGAACTGCCGCTGACGCACGAATTGCTGCCGCAGCTCAATGACACGCGGCTGCTCTATGTCGCCCTCTTTCTCCACGATATCGCCAAGGGCCGGCCCGAAGATCATTCCATTGCCGGCGCGCGTCTCGCCAAAAAGCTCTGTCCGCGCTTCGGCCTCAATGCCGCCGAGACCGACACCGTCGCCTGGCTGATCGAATATCACCTCCTCATGAGTGAAATCGCCCAGGCTCGCGATATTCAGGACCCTGAAACGGCAAAGGCCTTTGCCGATGTGGTGCAATCGCCGCAGCGCCTGGCCCTGCTGATGATCCTCACCGCCTGCGATATCCGCGCCGTGGGTCCCGGCACCTGGACCGGCTGGAAAGGCTCCCTCCTCCGCGCGCTCTACTACGCGACCGAGCCGCTGCTGTCCGGCGGGCATAGCCAGGTCAGCCAATCCGACCGCGTGCAGGCCGCGAAGGATGCTTTGGGCGAAGCGCTGGTCAAATGGGAACCGGCCGAGGTGGAGACCTATGCCGCGCGTCACTACGACCATTATTGGCTGCGCGCCGAGCCCGAATTGCAGATCGAACACGCCCGCATGATCCGCCAGGCCGACGAGGCCAATCAGCCCTTCGCCGGTTCGATCCGCGTAAAGGCTTTTGAGGGCATTACCGAGGTCAGCTTCTATACACCCGACCACCCGCGCCTGCTCTCGCTGATCGCCGGCGCCTGCACCATGCAGGATGCCTCCATTATCGGAGCCCAGATTTTTTCGACCCGCGACGGCCGCGCCATCGACACTTTCAGGCTGCGTCGCTCCTTCACCTCGGACGAGGATGAAAAGGTCCGTGCCACTCGTATTATCGACACGGTCAAGCAGCTCCTGCAGGGCAAGCGCACTGTGCTGATCGATTTGGGCAAGGAATCGCGCCACAACAAGCGGCTGAAGCCCTTTGCTCTCCCGGCCCAGGTTTCGGTCTCCAATGCCATCTCGGAAAAGTTTACCGTCATCGAGGTTTCCGGCCTCGACCGCATCGGTCTTCTCTATGCGTTGACCCGCGAAATCTCTGATCTCAATTTGACCATCGGTTCCGCCCATATCGGCACCTATGGCGAAAAGGCCGTTGACGTTTTTTACGTCACAGACCTGACGGGCCAGAAGATTCACGTGAAACAGCGGCAGCGCAAAATCTATGGCGCGCTGATGGATGTGTTTGAACGCCCCGAGGAGAAGAAGGCGGCGAATGGCTGATCTGCCTCTTTGAGCCTCTTCCGCAATTTCTTCTCGGTCGGCGCCTGGACGCTGGTCAGCCGGGTCTTTGGGCTTGTCCGTGATGCGCTGATGGCTGCCGTTCTGGGCGTCGGCCCGGCGGCCGACGCGTTCAACGCCGCCTTCCGCTTCCCCAATCTCTTCCGCCGGCTCTTTGCCGAGGGCGCCTTCAATACCGCTTTCGTGCCGATGTTCTCGGGCGCACTGGAGCAGCAGGGCGATGACGGCGCTAAACTGCTCGCCTCCAAGATCATGAGCTGGCTCGTCGCCATGCTGGTCGTGGTGACCATCGTGGTCGAAATCTTCATGCCGCAGATCATGATCGCTTTCGTCCCCGGCTTCGTGGACGATAGCCAAAAATTCGATCTGACCGTCATGCTGACGCGGATCATGTTCCCCTATCTCGCCTGCATGTCGCTGATGGCTGCCTATGGGGCCATTCTCAATTCGCTGGGCCGCTTTTTTGCAGCCGCCTTTGCCCCGGTGCTGCTCAATATCGTCAATATCGCCGCGCTGGTTCCGCTGGCCACCTTCTGGCTGCAGGAGCCGGAAAGCGCCACGTTCTGGGTCGCCATCGCCACCATGCTCGGCGGCATTGCCCAGCTCTGGCTCGTTTGGGTAGCGATCGAACGCACTGGCTTCCGGCCCGATTTCCGCCTGCCCCGCTTCGATCCGGAAGTGCGGCGTTTCTGGGTGTTGGCCATCCCGGCCATCCTCACCGGCGGCATTACCCAGATCAATATTTTCGTCGGCACCATCATTGCGTCGGGCGCCGACAGCGCCATTTCCATCCTCTCCTATGCCGACCGGCTCTACCAATTGCCGCTCGGCATTATCGGCATCGCCATCGGCACGGTGCTGCTGCCTGAGCTCAGCCGGCACCTCAAGGGCGGTCGCAAGGCCGATGCACTGGCGAGCCAGGAACAGTCCCTGTTCATCGCCATGCTGCTCACCATGCCGGCCGCCGCGGCCCTCATCGGCATGGCCGAGCCGATCGTGCGTCTGCTGTTCGAGCGCGGTGCGTTCGATGCTTTGGCGACGAAGCAAACAGCCGAAGCGCTGGTCGCCTTCTCCACGGGCCTCCCTGCCTATGTGCTGATCCGCGTCCTGCAGCCGGGATTTTTCGCTCGTGAAGACACGGTCACGCCGACCATTTTTGCCGGTATCAGTGTCGCTGCCAATATCGGCATTTCGCTTTGGCTGTTCCCAAGCATGCTTCATGTCGGCATTGCCATTGCGACGGCCGTCTCGTCCTGGATCAATGTCGTGCTGCTGGCCGCCACGCTCGCCCTACGCGGGCATTTTTCCCTGCCGCGCAGCCAATGGTGGGGCCATATCATGATCGTCTTGATCAGCGCCGCCATGGGCCTGAGCCTGATGTTGCTGGCCGATCACGGCGCGCACCACATCGCTGCCGGCGCGCCGCTCTGGCGGCAGGCTTTGGTGGTCGGCGCGCTCATTGCCTATGGCGTCATCTTCTATTTTACCCTGATCCACGTCAGCGGCACGCAGCGCCTTGGAACGCTGCTGCGGCGTCTGCGCCGCTCCCGCTGATGGTTTCCAATCGGCTCGGCTCCGTATAGAACGGGGCCATCTGCCTATCATCCGCTCCTGGGACCCATGGCCTTTTCTCCTCGCGTTTTTTCCGGCATCCAGCCTTCCGGCGATCTGCATCTGGGCAATTATCTCGGCGCCATCCGCCGTTTCGTGCCCCTTCAGGACACGCATGAGACCCTCTATTGTGTGGTCGATATGCATGCGATCACCGTCTGGCAGGAGCCCAATGCCCTGCGCCGCGCTACGCGCGAAGTCGCTGCCGCTTTCATTGCTGCGGGCGTCGATCCCAAGCGCTCGATCGTCTTTAACCAGAGCCAGGTCATGCAGCATGCCGAGCTGGCCTGGGTGTTCAACTGCGTGGCCCGCATCGGCTGGATGAACCGCATGACGCAGTTCAAGGACAAGGCCGGCAAGAATTCCGAGAACGTTTCGCTTGGTCTGCTCGCCTATCCCTCGCTGATGGCTGCCGACATTCTGCTCTATAAGGCGACCGCCGTGCCGGTGGGCGACGATCAGAAGCAGCATCTGGAACTGACGCGCGACATCGCGGCAAAGTTCAACAATGACTATGCCGCCTCGATCGCCGAACAGGGTCTCGATCCCGATTTCTTCCCGATCACCGAGCCGCTGATCGCGGGCCCGGCGACGCGCATCATGTCCCTCCGCGATGGGACCAAGAAAATGAGCAAGTCGGATCCCTCCGACCAGTCGCGCATTTCTCTCCTCGATGATGCCGACGCCATTTCCAAGAAGATCAAGAAGGCGACGACCGACCCGGCCGAATTGCCGCTTGAGGTCGCGGACCTCAAGGAACGTCCGGAGGCCGATAACCTCGTTGGCATTTATGCCGCGCTCTCCGACAAGACCAAGGCCGAAGTTCTGGCGGAGTTCGGGGGCCATGGCTGGGGCAAGTTCAAGCCGGCTCTGGCTGATCTGGCCGTGGCCCAGCTCGCGCCGATGGCCGGGGAAATGCGCCGCCTGATCGACGATCCCACCACCATTGACGGCATTCTGCGCGACGGCGGTGAGCGGGCTGCGGCCTTGGCCGAAAAGACCATGCACGACGTTCGCCGCATCGTCGGTTTCATCCGCTAGTTCGGAGGCGCCTTTGTACGATACTGAATACAAACGTAAATTCCTTGTCGTCATCGATGAGACGGAAGAATGCGACCGCGCTTTGACCTTTGCCGCCTTTCGCACCAAGCGAACCGGCGGCACGGTCGTGCTCGTCACCGTGATCCCCAAGCCTGAATTCATCGGTATGGGCGTCGAAGACGTGTTGCGGGCCGAAGCGGTCGAGGAAGCCGAACGCAATCTCGACGAGCGTCTCGCCCGCATCAAGGAAATCGGCGATGTGCGGGCCGAATCGGTCATTCGCGAGGGCAATGGACCCGAACAGATCGAACAACTGATCGACAAGGACCACGGCATCGCCATTCTGGTGCTGGCGGCGTCCAAATCGACCGAGGGCCCCGGCCCGCTCGTCACCCACTTCGCGGCCCGCGCCAATGCCTTGCCGATCCCGCTGACCATCGTGCCCGGCCGGATGAGCGACGAAGAGATTATCGCGATCTGTTAGCGCCCCTTCGGGGCAAATCGCTCCGGTGGAGCGATTTGAGCTTAACAGGCCCGAAGAGCTACGCTCGCAGGGCGAGGTATCAGGCACGCCCTCGCCCTTCGAGGCTACGCTACGCTTCGCGCCTCAGGATGAGGTCTACTGGGAAGCCTCGGCCAGCTGCCTGCGCTTCAGGAACGGATCGTTGAGAAACGTCCCCAACGGAATAAACGCCGCCAGCGTCGTGCGCATCCACTCAAACCCCGAAAATCCCCTCCCCGGCAGGCAGATCGTCATTGCCAGAATATAGGCGATGAAGGCGACCCCGTGGATAAGTCCGATGGGCGGGACGAGATCGGGATAGCCGAACCAGTATTTGGCCGGCATGGCGAGACCGAACAGCAGGAGGGTTGTAATGCCTTCGGCGACGCCGATATATCTGAATAGAGCGATCATGATATGGTGCTAGCGCATACCAGCCATAGCGCGCCACGCGACAAAGCAGCGCAAATTGGGCTTGCGGCGATCCGCTCACTAATTTAGAAGCGTTCTAAGTCTACTCCACGGAGAGAGTTTATGTTCATCCAGACCGAAGCCACGCCCAATCCGGCGACGCTCAAATTCCTGCCCGGTCGCGATGTGCTGGTCGGCGAGCCGCGCGATTTCCGCAATGTCGATGCCGCCGAAGCCTCTCCGCTGGCCGCCAGCCTCTTTGGCATTTCCGGGGTCACCGGCGTTTTCCTCGGCTCCGATTTCATCTCGGTGACCAAGGATGACACCAACTGGGCCCATATCAAGCCGGCCATTCTCGGCGTGATCATGGATCACTTCCTCTCCGGTAAGCCGGTCATCGCCGAAGGTGGTGAAGTCGATACCGATTTTGCCGCCGGCGAAGAATTCTTCGAAGAAGAAGACAAGGAAATGGTCGAAGTCATCAAGGAACTGCTGGCGACGCGCGTGCGTCCCGCAGTGGCCATGGATGGCGGCGACATCATCTTCCGCGGTTTCAAGGAAGGCACCGTCTTCCTCCACATGCAGGGCGCCTGCTCGGGCTGCCCTTCTTCGACCGCGACCCTCAAGAGCGGTATCGAAAATCTCCTCCGTCACTTCGTGCCGGGCGTGGAATCGGTTCAGCAGGTCTGAACCCGGTTTCACCCGCACCCAAAAGTTAAGCAGCAAGCCAGGGGCCTCGATGAGCGATCATCGGGGCTTCTGACTTTTTGGAGTGTAGTGGGGTTTTGGGGGCCGGGGATTATTATTTGATTCACGACCACTAGGCCGTTTCACTGTGAGGCTGACTCTGGGGATTCCAGTTTTTGGTGAGTTGTGATTCAAGATTGATGCTGGATTGGAGGCCAGCATCGATGGCGGCACCTCTTTCGACTGATCTTCGTGAACGTGTTGTGGCTGCGG
>NZ_LMHK01000005.1 GCF_001427875.1 Devosia sp. Root685
CACTGCAAGGTCTGCCAAAAACACATTGTCTCTTTACATACCAAAATAACAAAACCCCCGGTTCGAAAGAACCGGGGGTTTTGACTTTTGAACTCTGGTTCGCAAAGCCAGGACGGCAGGGCAGGGATCAGCCAAAATGGAAACCGACTTCGCCCCAAACTGCCAAAATTGCTTCGCGCTATGCTGCACCGCGCTGTCCTTTCAGCGCGGCACCCAGTTCGGGCATGACAAACTTGCTGGAGAACCCTGCCAATACCTCGCCGGCGACTTCCGCTGTACTATTCACGCCCGACGCGAAGCCTTGGGCTATGACGGCTGCGAGGCCTTTGACTGTCTTGGGGCCGGGCAACGGGCATCAGCCATCTTTGCCGCCGAAAACTGGCGCCGCGACCCCGCCGTGGCGCGCCGGCTCTATGCCAGCTTCTCGCTCCTCTTGCGCATTCAGGAAATGCGGCGCGCCCTCGAAACCGCCGCCGACCTCGACATAGGCGCCGCCCTCCATGAGGAGCGACTGGTTCTACTCGACACACTCTCGGCCCAGGGCGAGAGCCGGCGCGAAGACATCGCCGAGGAAACAAGCCGGACCCTGAAGGAGTGCCGCGCATTCCTAAAAAGGCTGGCTTCAGAACTGACGGCGTAACCAAGGGCGGACATCGGCGCGGAGGGAATGTGAGGGTGCCCCTATCGCAGACATGAAAAAGGCGGGCTCAATGCCCGCCTCTCCCGCATCTACCAGACAATCGGGTGCGTCTCTCCGTTGGAAACATTCACAAAACCATCCGGGGCCAGCGGCGAGGGCGCAACAAGCACCCAGCGCCACGGTGAACACGTCAGCGTTGCAAAAGCCAGGCGCTCGGGAAAACCGGGCCACCAGCGCGGCGAGAAGGTCGGCTCATACATCCATTCGATCGTCTCGCCCTGTCGATAGAGCTCGACCATTTCCTTGTCGAGCTCCGGCGCCGGCCGATTGGTCATCAGCCCGCCGACCTCGTAGCGCACCGTTGCCAGCACCTTGCCGCCACTGACCAGAGCCCAACCGCCCTGCATCTCGTTGAGCGTGTTGACCGCCAGCGCCATGGCCTCGTCCGAAGAGCCGACGACCCAGATATTGTGTTTGTCGTGCCCCATCGAGCAGGCGAGGGCGGTATCCTCGGTTTTCGGCCCCGTCCCCAGCCAGAACATCTTCGCCGTTCGCCCTTCGCCGGAAAAGCGATCGACAATGGCGAACTTGGTGATGTTGCGCGCGCTATCGCGCTGCACCAGCCCATCCACGACCGGCAATTCGGCCGTGATGAACTCGTCATGCCAATGGAAAGGTCGCAGCAGCGCCGCACTGGCGTTCTCGCGGCCCGCGGGCGCTTCAATCGCGAAATCCGCCGCCGTCATTTGGCGATGAATACTGACCGAAGACGTCGCCCATTCCGGCCAATCGATTTTTGGCACCTCGGCGACATAGGTCGTGCCCGACGAAACCTGCTGTCCATCGGCCCAGACTTCGGCAATGCCGAGCGTCTTCTCATCATCGAGCAGTACCAGATCGGCAAAGCGCCCCGGCGCAATCGCGCCCACCCAAGGCGTCAGCCGCATATGCCGCGCCGGATTGATCGTAACCAGCTGCACCGCGATCTCGAGCGGCAATCCAGCCTCCATGGCGAGCCGCACATTATGATCCGTCGCCCCGAGCTTCATCGTGTCGGATGCGCTGCGATCGTCGGTACAGAGCGCAAAATTCGACCAGTCCTGCTGACCTTTGGCGAGCAAACCAGTGACAATATCCTTGAGCGAATGCGGCCGCAGCTCCATGAAAAGCCCGCGCCGCAGCTTGTCGGCCACTTCGTCCGGCGTCCATGCCTCATGGTCCGAAGCCATGCCGGCGCCCGCGAAAGCATTGATATCATTGATGCCGCGCATGCCCGCAGCATGACCCTCAACGACGCCACGTTGCGCAAAGGTAGCCTCGATCATGCCCCAGAGCCGCTCATGCGAGGGGTTTTCGGGGTTCCACACCGCGGGCCAATCCATCACCTCGTCGAGGCCCGCAACCAGCAGGTGATCGCGTAAAAACTCGGTCTGCTCGGCAAAACCAAAATGCCCGCCGCCCCATTCATAGGCCGTCGGCGGCACGGCAGAGCCCGGCAGCGGAAAGATCTTTGCCGGCGATCCCGCAAGCCGCGCCGTCAGCCAGAATTCGAGATTTTTCGGACCATTGACGTTGGAAAACTCGTGGCTCGCCTCGCACGTCCAGGTGCAGCCATGCGGCAGCACCAGCGCGGCTTCCCATTCGGGCGTCAGGTGGCTCGATTCGATATGCTTGTGCACCTCGCCAAAGCCGGGCACGGCGCTGAACTGCCGGCGATCGACCCGCTCGGCGACCTCGCCGGGATAGGCGCCCGCCGGTCCCACCCAGGCGATGCGGCGCCCCGAAATGACGACGTCCTGATCCTCATGCCAATTGCGGCCATAGGAATCAAAGAGGCGCCCGACGCGCACGGCGCGGTCCGCCGGCTTCTTGCCCAGGGCAACGAGGGCAAGGTGCTTGCGGATGGCGACTTCATCCTTGGCATTGACAATAAGATCGTCGGGAAGGGGAGCGGTCACGGATTATCCAGTCTCAAAATAGTTAGGCCGGCGCCGTGGCACCGGCCTTTTGCACTGTCCCATAGGGGAGTTCGTCCGGGCAAGCCAGATCAGGCTTTGCCTGCCGCCCAATCGCAAAGTTGCGTCCAGAGCTTTTCGTAGCCCACCCAATCGACGAACGGCGGCGGCGCCCAGTGCGGGCCGCAATCGGAGGCAAAGGCGACGCTGCGGCCTTTGCCGAAACCGCCCGCGACAATGAGCGGATCGTCGCCGACGCTCGCAACCAGTGTCGCGCCCGGCTTGGCCGCGATGCGATTGTAGCCGAGAAGGACCGGCCATGTCGCTTCCAGACCAGCCACGATCGGGTGCGCGGCATCTGCTACCAGAGGCTCGATACCCTGAGGAGCCTCGACGCGATCGTCGCCCTTTTCGATGCTCACCGGCAGCGCATCCTCGATAGGCGAGCCGGCATATTGCGCCTTGGCATCGATCCCCTGGAAGGTGAGATAGCCGCCCACCATGACGAGCCCGCCGCCATTGGCGACATAGTCGCGGATCGACGCCAGCCGGTTGGGCAAAACCCGCGATTTCGTAAACGTTTCGGGATGCAGCAGCAGCGTATTGGCGCCGATATCGGAAAGCAGCACGACATCGTAGACGGCCAGCTCTTCGGCCGTGAAGGGGAAATCGCGGGCCGCAACATGCGAGGGCTGGAATGTCACCTCCCAGCCGCCCTTTTCGAGGGCCGCTTTCAGCCAGCGCACGCCTTCGGCATATTCGGTCGTTGTAAAACTATCAAAGCCCTTTTGGTGGATCGAATGCACGGTCCAGGATTCGCCGGCGATCAGAATGCGTTTGGTCATGTTTTTGGCCTTATCTAGAGGGGGCAGCGACCGACTGGCGCGTCACCAATTCAACCGGCAGCCGCGTTTCGGCTGGCGGGGTCTGCCCTTCGAGGAGGGCAAGCAAATGTTTCACCGCCAATTCGCCCATGGCGGCGACCGGCTGGCGAATAGTGGTCAGCGGCGGATCAACGAGCGCCGCGAAGGCCATGTCATCGAAGCCGACGAGGCTGATATCACCGGGAATGGAAAGCCCGTGCTCGCGCACGACCTGCAAGACGCCGATGGCAATATAGTCCGAACAGGCAAGGATTGCCGTGGGCAGGTCCACCGCGTCGAGCAATACCGAGGCGGCGGCCGCGCCATAATCCCGCGTATAATCGCCCAGCAGCACCCAGCCTGGCCGCACCGGCAGGCCGGCCTCGTCCATGGCGCGGGTAAAGCCGGCCAAACGTTCATTGACGCTCATCAGCCTGTGCGGTCCGCCGATCAGCGCAATATCCTTATGCCCCATTTCAATGAGGTGTTTTGCGGCGAGATAAGCGCCCTCGGCATTATCGACGAAAACGCGGGGCACGCTGACCCCGACGATATCCTCATCGAGCAACACGACGTTTTCCCGGCCGGCGAGAAGACCGGCGAGCGAACCGTCATCCACCCGATTGGTGGTCATGATCAGCCCATCGACATGGCTGTCGGCCATGCGACGAATGGCGTTGATTTCGGCATCGGCATGGCCGCCGGTCGAGGTGATATAGACCGAATAGCCACTGGCATGGGCCTGACGCTCGACGGCGGCGGCGAGTTCGGCAAAGAAGGGGTTGGCGATATCGGGGGTCACCAGCGCAATGGCTTCGGATTTTCCGGTGGAAAGGCGCCGCGCCAGGAGATTGGGGCGGTAGTCGAGCTTGGCTATGGCCGCGTCGATCCGGTCGCGCGTCGCCTGTGGCAGGTCGATGCGATTGTTGAGATAGCGCGAAACAGCCGTAGGCGAGACCCCGGCTTCGGCAGCGACATCGCTCAGCGTGGCCATTGCCGCCCCCTAGATGCCATGACGCTGCCTCCAGCCCGAGACGATGCGAAGGCTCTCGCCCAGAATGCCTGATATCAGCGCCTCGCCCTTTGCCGCCGTCGCCGGTCGCGGATCCCCGAAAACGCCGGAGGGATTGAAATCGCGAAACTGCAGGGGCTCGCTGCCAAAGGTCGGTGGAAAGCTCGGATAGGATGGCTCTGCCCGCGCCATGTCGACGCCTTCGGGCGCAACCGCGAGCATGATCGAGGTTTCGACCTCGTCGGCGTGGTAAAAGCCCGGCCCCGCCGGCTGGCTGTCGCAAATCTCGGCCGCGAGGCGCTCGAGCCCGGGATAATCGAGATGGCACACCGGCAGCCCGGCTGTTGTCAGCGCCCGCGCCGCCAGCAGCATCGGTTCGCGATTGCCAAAATGTCCGTTGACGATAACGAGGCCCTGCACACCCATGCGCAAAAGCTCGTGGCCGATATCCTCCAGCATCGCCTGCAGCGTGCGCGGCGAAATGGAAATCGTGCCGGGATAGGCGCTGGCGGTCCAGGCATCGCCATAGGTGATCGGCGGCAGCAGCAGAGCATCAAGTTCGTCCGCCAGCCGCCTGCCCACGCCATGTGCCATGTCGGTGTCGGTAGTCAGCGGCAGGTGCGCGCCGTGCTGTTCGCAGGCCCCAAGGGCGAGCACGGCCAACGTCCCGTCTTCGATGCGTTTTGCGACATCGACCCAGGGCGTAAGGGAGAAATCGGCTCCGCTCATGGCGTCCATCCCAGCACCAGAAGCGGCACCTCTGGAGCAATACGAGCCAGCAGTTCCCGCGTGCTCACCGTATAATCGACATCGCCGCCACGCACCGTGCCAAGGCTTGCCGCCACGATGTCCGAATAAGCGTAGCCATGAGCCAAAAGATCGACCATCGCCGCCTGGATCGGATGAATGGTGGGGTTGAACGCCACGCTCTCGATGGCATGGCCCGAGACAAGATTGCCGTCCTTGAGGTGCAGCAAAACTGCGCCGGGGCACTCGCTATAGGGCGAATGGCTGCGCCGTCCCTTGGCCAGAAGCGTTTCGGCGACGGGCGAAATGGCGTCTTCGTCAAATTTTAGCGCCGGCCAAAGGTCCCGGCCCGGCACGGCGCCGCTCTCGCCCAGATAATCGGGATCGAAGGGCCAGGGATAGAGTTGAGCCAACGTCAACGTGTGCCCCAGCGGGTCGATCAGTTCGAGCCTGTCGCTTGCTGCATATTCTGCAAGGCATTGCCGGCAATGGGCGCAGGGATGCGCCTCGCCGATGGCGATAACGGAAATATTGGTCCCCCGGCTCATGGCGCGGGTGAAGACAAAGCCTTCTCCATGCAGCGTGAAACCGAGATGGGTAGCGGGAAATTCGACATTGCCGCCGAAAATGAGATTGCCGGTTTCCGCCTCGAGCCCGACCGCGCCAACGTGAAAGTCGGAAATGCGCGGGCTGGCGATTTCTTTGGCGACATCGAGCAGCAGACACATGAGATCGCGCACCGAAGCGAGGCCAAATTCGGTGACCAGTTCGGCCGCCATGCTAGCCGCAAGAACGCTGCCATCATTGCTGTCGGGCTGCCTTTCCCGCGCCGAAAGTGCGGCCTTCACCCGCGCAAAAATAGCCTGCCGGGCGTCCGGATCTATCGCAGTAAGCCGAGCCGGAACGGCGGGATCGGCGGCAAATGGATTGATGCTCATAGGCACTCTGCCGAAGAAATATGCAAAAATCCGATACGGTGAGTGCTTGTGCAAATCCGGAATGATAGCATTTGACAACCCTCGCAAAACCGTCGTTAGATTGGCTATGTAAAGCGCTTTACTAGCGATAGGTCAAATGGGTTCTACACTGCTTCGCAATGCAACGGTTCTCACTGTGGATAGCGACAATGCCGTTTTTCCCTCCGGTTGGGTGACCTTTGCCGATGGGCGAATAACCGGTATCGGTCCCATGGAAAATTGCCCGCCGGATAGCGCTTTCGATGATGTGAAGGCGCTTGATGGCCATCTCGTCATGCCCGGCCTCGTCAATGCCCATACCCACTCCGCCATGATCCTCTTCCGCGGCCGTTCGGAGGGGCAAAGTCTCCTCACCATGGAAGGCTGGTACAATTCCATCCGCGAGCCCGAGCTGTCGCTGGTCTCCTCCGATATCGGCCCCGCCGTCGCGCTCTCCTGCGCCGAAATGGTGCTTTCGGGCACCACCACCTTCTGTGATCAATATTTCTTTGCCGACGAAATTGCCGAGGCGGTGAAAGAGGCTGGCCTCCGCGCCGTGATCGCCTATGGCATCGTGCAGCTTGGTGACAAGGCGCGCGGCGAGGAGGAATTGGCCAAGGCCACGAACTTCCTCCGCCAGCAGCGCTCCGCCGATGGACGGGTGATCCCTTGGTTCGGCCCGCACGCGCCCTATGTCGACAATACCGAAGACCTGTTGCTCGCCGAGGTTGCGGTCGCCAATGAATTCGGTGCCGGCCTTCACCTGCATATGGCCTGCGGCCCGGAAGATAATGAAGAAACCGAGCGCCGCTATGGCACGACGGCCGCCGTCGCCCTCGAAAAGCTCGGCTTCTTCAATGGCCGCATCCACGCGGCGCACTGCCTCGACCTCACCCCCGAAGACATCGCGGTTTTCGCCCGCGCTCCGCACGCCTCCATTTCGCACAATGCGACCGCTGGTCTCCGCTCCGGCCGCGAGGGCATCTGCCCCGTTGTCGATTTGAAGGCTGCCGGCGTCACTGTCGCCCTCGGCACCGACAATGTCGCCGCCAACAATGGCTATGACATGATCAACGAAATGCGCGTCGCCGGTCTCGTCGCCTCGCATCGTGAGCGCCGGGCGCAACCCATCTCCAGCGCCGAACTGATCCGCATGGCCACCATCGAGGGCGCCAGGGCGCTCGGCCTCGAAAACGAGATCGGCTCACTTGAGGTCGGAAAATCGGCTGACATCATCGCCATCGACATTTCCGGCGCCGGTTATTCCGAGACGCCTGACATCGAGACGCTTCTCGTCTATTCGGGAAGCGGACGGGATATCCGCCATGTCTTTGTCGCCGGTGAACAACTGGTGGAAGATCGGCAACTCCTGCGCCGGCCCCTGTCTGAGATAAGGGCCGAGTACTCAAACACCTACAAGGACTTCTGGAGCCGCGTCGAAGCGGCCCGGAAGGTGGCATAATGACAAGAAAACTCATTCTCGATACCGATGGCGGCGTCGACGACGCACAGGCCCTCCTCATGCTGATCGGCAATGGCCGCACGCCTGACGCGATCACCACCGTCTTCGGCAATGTCGGTCTCGATGCGGCAACCCGCAATATCCTCACCGTCCTCGAAGTTGCCGGCAAAGGTTCTGTTCCCGTTTATAAGGGCGCCGACCGCCCCCTGACCCAGCCGGTCATCGACGCAAAATATATCCACGGTGAAGACGGCCTCGGCGGCGCCCCGCGCCCCGCAAAAATCCCCGAAGTCGCCGGCACCAATGGCGTGGCTTTTCTGGTGGACACCTTCCGCGCCGCCGCCAAGGCCGGCGAAAAGGTCGATATCCTGATGATCGGGCCGCTGACCAATCTGGCGCTGGCCCTCCGCCTCGCGCCCGATATCGTTCCCGGCATTGGCCAGCTCACCATCATGGGCGCCACCGTCTATGGCCGCGGCAACACCACGCCGGCTGCCGAATTCAACATCTATGCCGACCCCGAAGCTGCGGCCATCGTCTTCGGCACCGAGCTTGAAACCCTCGTCGCCCCCTGGGAACCCTGCGTCACCCATTTCATGACCGGCGACGAAGTCGATGCGCTCCTCAAGGACATTCCGGACAGCCCGGAAAAAACCTTCTCGGTCGCCCTTGTGGAGCATGCCCGCCGCACCACGGTCGGCTATGGCGGCCCCGATCACTTCCGCTTCGTCGATCCGCTGGCCATTGCCGCCGTGATCGAGCCTGAACTCGTCACCAAAACCCTGCGTGCCTCGATGGATGTGGCGCTCGCGCCCGGCATTACCCGCGGCATGACAGTGGTCGATCCAACCGGTCGCCTGGGCACGCCCATGGTGACCATTATCGAGGAAGCCAAGCTCGATCGCCTCGTGGCGCTCTATCGCGCTTCCGTCGTCTACCGCGCCAATACCTGACAAAGCCAAGGGAGCTCCGTCAATGTCCATGCCTAAACTTTCGCGTCGCGCTTTTGCCGGTCTGTTCACCGCGGGCCTTCTGGCCTCGGTGTCGGCCGGTGCCGTCATGGCGCAGGAATACACCAAGGAAAACCCGCTCAAGGTGGCCCTGGTCGTTCACGGCAATCTTGGCGACAAGAGCTTCTTTGACTCTGCCGCTGCCGGCCTCAACCGCGCCGAAGCCGAACTTCCCGTTGACGTCACCGTCATCGAAGCGGGCCTTGATCGTGGCCGCTGGCAGCCGGCTCTGGCCGATGCCACCGACCAGGGCTTTGACGTCGTCATTGGCGGCACCTGGGAAATGACCGGCTTCATGGCCGAATTGGCCCCGGAATATCCGGACACCAAGTTCATCATTTTCGATGATGCCCCCGATTTCTCGACTGGCAATTTCGGCAATATCCTCGCCATCAATTACCGCGTCTCGACCGCCGGCTATCTCGCCGGCTACGCCGCCGCAAAAATTTCCAAGACCGGCAAGCTCGGCGAAATCCTCGGCGTTGAAGGCGCAACCATCGTCGAATTCGCCCTCGGCTTCGAACAGGGCGCCAAGGCCGCCAACCCCGACGTGGAAGTGACCCGCGCCGTCGCTGGCTCCTTCACCGATCCGGCCAAGGGTAAGGAACTCGCGCTGGCCCAGTTTGCCCAAGGCGTTGATATCGTCTTCCCGATCGCCGGCGGCACCGGTATCGGCGCGCTCCAGGCCGCCCGCGACGAAGGCAAGCTCGCCGTCGGCGTCGATAGCGATCAGGCCGAAATCTTTGCGCCCACCGATCCGGCCCAGGCCGACGTGATCTTCACCTCGGTCGAAAAGAAGGTCGGCGATTCGCTCTTTACTGCCCTGCAGCAGACCCTCGATGGCACCGCGCCCTATGGCACCAATCTGATCCTCGGCCTCGCCGATGGCGCGGTCGGTATTTCCAAGAACAGCTTCTATGAAAAGCTCGTTCCCGCCGAAGTCCGCGCCGAAGTCGACGCTGAAGAAGCCAAGATCATCGCCGGTGAAATCACCGTCGAAAGCGCCATGAACTAGGCTTTTTAGCCCCGCCTTTGAAAGGGCGGGGCTATTCTCTGCTGCAAGGAGACACGATGGCGCCGCTGCTCGAAGCCATTTCCATCGGCAAGACCTATCCCGGCGGCACGCTCGCCAATGACGGGGTAAACCTCTCCGTTTCCGCCGGTGAAGTGCATGCCGTCGTCGGCGAAAATGGCGCCGGAAAATCGACGCTGATGAAAATCCTGTTCGGTATCGAACAGCCCGATCGCGGCGAAATCCGCCTCGACGGAAAACCCGTCAATTTCGCCAATCCGCGCGACGCCATCGACCACGGCATCGGCATGGTGTTTCAGCATTTCTCGCTGGTCCCGTCCTTCTCGGTCTATGAAAACGTCGTGCTCGGCTCCGAGCCGCGCAACGGCATAACATTCGACCGCGAAGAAGCCATCGCCAAAGTCCGCGCGCTTTCGGAAAAATTCCGCCTCGCCGTCGATCCGCTGCCGCCCGTCGGCCAGCTTCCGGTCGGCCAGCAGCAGCGCGTTGAAATCTTAAAAGCGCTCTATCGCGACGCCCGCATTCTCATTCTCGATGAGCCCACCGCCGTTCTGGCGCCGCAGGAAGTCGAAGAACTTTTCGTCGCCGTCCGCGCCCTCGTCGCCCAGGGCCGCACCGTCATCTTCATCGCCCACAAGCTCCCCGAGGTTCTCGAAATCTCCGACCGCATCACCGTCATGCGCGGCGGCAAGACCGTCGGCTCGGTCAACGCGAAGGACGTCACCGAGGATAGCCTCGCGACCATGATGGTCGGCCGTGAAATCGCCCTGCGCGTCGATCGCGCCAAGGGCCGCGGCGACCTCGCCTGCGAGATCAAGGCGCTCAAACTCACCGCCGAAAATGGCGTCACCGTCGCCCAGGACCTCAACCTGAAAGTCTATTCCGGCGAGATCCTCGGCCTCGTCGGCGTCGAAGGCAATGGCCAGGCCGAACTACTCGAAGCCATTGCCGGCCTCCGCCCCATTGCCGATGGCGTCGTCTATCTCAATGGCACGAGCCTCGCGCCAAAAACCGTGCTCGAACGTCGCGAGCTTGGCCTTGCCAGCATCCCCGAAGACCGCATCGCCCGTGGCCTCGCCACCGGCGCCACCATCGCCGAAAATCTCATCGCCACCCGCCTCGCCGACAAGCGCTTCGTCCGCAATGGCCTGCTTGATCTCAAGGCGATGAAGGCGAACGCCCTCTCGCTGATCGAGCGTTTCTCCATTCGCTCCGGCGGCCCCGGCTATGCCGTCGGCACGCTCTCGGGCGGCAATATGCAAAAGGTGGTCGTCGCCCGCGAACTGTCCGAACAGCCGAAACTGCTCCTCGTCAATCAGCCGACCCGCGGCGTCGATCTCGGCGCCACCCAGTTTATCTGGAAATCCCTCACCGACGCCCGCGATGGCGGCGCCGCCGTGCTCCTCAGCTCCGCCGATCTCTCCGAACTGCTGGCGCTCTCCGATCGCCTCGTCGTCTTTTATCGCGGCAAGATCGTCGCCGCCTTCGTCAATTCCGATGATCTCACCGCCGAAACGCTGGGCACCTATATGCTCGGCCTCTCGAGCCAGGACCCCGAAACCATGCGGGCAGCCCTCCAATGAGCAGTACTTCTCCCTCCCGCTGGGCCATGATCTCCAGAGAAACCGGCCGCGCCCTGACCGCTGTGGTCATCGCGCTCGCCGTCGCCCTCGTGGTTATTCTCCTCACCTCGGCCGATCCCGGCGCCGCGTTCCAAACGCTGCTCACCGCGCCGCTTTCGTCCAATCGCACCATGGGCCTCTGGATCGACGATGTCGCCAAGCTCACCCTGACCGGCCTCGCCTTCAGCTTGGTCTTTCAGGCGCGGCAATTCTCCATGGGCGTGCAGGGCCAGGTCTATATGGGCGGTCTCTTTGCCGCCCTCATCGCCATGTCGCCCATCGGCACGACCCCGCTGGCCATTCCGGTCGCCATGCTCGCCGCCATGTGCGCCGGCGCTGTTTATGGCTTCATTCCCGGCTATGCCAAGGCCCGCTTTGGCGCCAGCGAGATCGTTTCCTCGCTCATGCTCAATTACATCGCCATTCTGGTGGTGAATTATCTCATCCGCGCCCATCTCGCCCCCGCCGGCACTGGCCAGTTGATGACCGCGAAATTCCCCGAAACCGCTGTTTTCCCGGCCATCCTGCCCGGTACCCGTTTCGATCTCGGCATCGTCATTGCCCTCATCGCCACCTTCGTCGTCTGGTTCCTGCTCTATCGCACCAGTTGGGGCCTAAAACTCCGCCTCGTCGGCCACAATCCGAAATTCGCCGAATATTCCGGCATCCGCTCGAGCTTCATTATGGTGTCCGCCATGACCGTCGCCGGCGCCTTTGGCGGCCTTCTCGGCTCCGTCTTCGTGCAGGGCCGCGCCTTCGGTAATCTCGCGCAAAATTTCGACGGTAACCTCGCCTTCGAAGGCATTCTCATCGCCATCGTCGCCCGTTCCCGCCCGCTCGCCGTGCCCTTTGTCGCCTTGGCCTATGGCTATCTCCGCCAGGGCGCCCAGCTCATGGGCATCCGCACCGATGTGCCGACAGAAATGATCTCGGTCGTCCAGGCTATTATTATTCTCCTCGTCGCCTCGTCCTTCTCCCTACCGGGCAAGAAGTTCTTCACTGCGCTCCTCGGCAAGAAGTCTGCATCCGTCGCCACGCCGGAGGCCGTGAAATGATCGAACTCCTCGTCACCGTCTTTTCGGCTACCTTCTTCGTCACCGTCGTCCGCACCACCACACCGCTGCTTTTTGCAGCGCTCGGCGGCCTGATTTCAGACCTGTCCGGCGCGCTCAACGTCGCGCTCGAAGGCATGATGCTGATCGCCGCGCTCACCGCGGTCATCGTCTCGGTCTATGCCCCCTGGTACGTCGCCGTCCTCTCCGGCATAGGCGCCGGTGCCATGCTCGGCGCGCTGATGGCGCTGTTCCACCTGCGCTTCAAGGCCGACATCATCCTCGTCGGCTTCGCCGTCAACATTCTTGCGACCGGCGGCACCGTTTTCGCCCTCTCCCAAGCGACCGGCGGCGACAAGGGCACCTCGATCAATCTTCAGTCGAAAGCCGTCCCCGCGGTAAACCTCTCCTTCCTCGAAGCCATCCCGGTCATCGGCCCGACGCTAAAAGCCCTCCTTTCCGGCCATTCGATCCTCTCCTGGCTCGGCGTCTTCATGGTTTTCGCGGTCTGGTATTTCCTCTTCCGCACCCCCTATGGCCTTTGGCTCCGCGGCGTCGGCGAATATCCTGCTGCGCCCGAAGCCGCCGGCATCCCCGTCGCCAAAGTCCGCGCCTGGAGCCTTGTCGCCTCCGGCGCCCTTGCGGGCATCGGTGGTGCCCAATTGGCCATGTTCAACTATATCGGCTTCACCCGCGACATGACCGCCGGCCGCGGCTTCATCGCCCTCGGCGCCGTGCTGCTCGGCGCCCGCCACCCCGTCGGCGCTATGCTCGCAGCGCTCCTCTTTGGTGTCTTCGAGGCCCTCGCCATTGTCATGCCCAATCTCTTCAACTGGATCCCCGGCGAGATGATCCAGACCATTCCCTTTGTGGTCACGGTCCTCGCGCTGATCCTCTTCTCCTACCGCGCCCAGCGCGCCCGCCAGATGCGGACCCTCTCCAAGATATGACCCAGCCCGACGATCTGATCCTCAACGCCGCCGACGAAGTCACAATCCGTCAGCACCTGCTGCTGGTCTCCCTTGGCAAGGCGCCGGCCGATCTCGCCATCGAGGTTGGCCGTCTCCTCGCCGTCCACGCCAATGAGTGGATGGAAAACCAGGAAATCATCATCGCCGGCCGCCGCATCGCCTATGTCGGCCCCGTCGGCTCCTATCGCGGCACCGTCAAGGAGCGCGTCTCATACCCCAGCCTCTCCGCCGTTCCCGGCTTTGGCGAAGTCCACAAGCACATCGAATCCACCCATCTGACCCCCGATTTCGAAGCCGAACTCGTCCTGCCGCGCGGCAATACCTGGACCTGCGAAGCCAGCCACGAATTCGCCAACGTCAATGGCCCCAAAAACATCGAGTTCTGGGAAAAAGCCCGCCGCGCCGGCTCGCCCCTGAAAGTGTTCATCCAGCCCGGCTCCGCCGTCCCGCCCACCCCGTGGGAGCAGTCCGGCGGCTATTATGGCTACGACGAACAAAAGCAATTCCTCGCCACCCGCCTCTCGGTCACCAGCCTCGACGAAGTCATGGACTGGCCCTCGGTCTGGGATCCGACCAATCCCGGCTACGCCAGAATGTGGGGCATGATCCGCGCCACGTTCGAAATGCGCGGCGTCGTCGAAGGCCATGGCAATGGCCTCACCGATCTCCACGATATCTCGGCCTTTGCCGCCGCCGGTCTCTCGTCCGATCACGAAGTCTGGGCGCTCGACGAAACCTGGGATCGCCTGCTGCGCGGCCTCTTCACCGAACTGCGCCCCTTCTCATATGACGCCATAATTCCCGGTCTTCTCGAAAAGGGCCTTAAAGACTGGTCCAACATCGCCTTTACCACCGACGACCGCAGCGCCAGCGATACGCTTAGGGATGGCGCCACCGACCACAACGTTCGCCACGCGATCCATTATGGTCTGTCCCCCGAAATCGCCATTCAATGCGCCACCATCAATCCCGCGCGCCATATGCGGATCGATCAATGGGTCGGCTCGATCACACCGGGCCGCTATGCCGACATAGTGCTTCTGCGTGATCTCAAAACGATCGACATCGCCCACGTCTATTCCGATGGCCAATTGGTCTCCAACGGCAAGACCTATACCGGCCCCGACGCCCGCATCGACTGGCCCGATTGGGCCAGCGGCTCCGTCAATATCGGCCGCACCCTGACCGCCTCCGACTTTGCCATAAAAGCCGAACCCGGTCGCTTGACCATGCAGGCCGCCATCTCCCGCCCCTTCGCCTGGAACGAAGACTTTGCCGTCGAAATCCTTCCGGTCTCAAACGGCGAAGTGCAACGCGACCCGGCAAAACTCATCACCAAATGGTCGATGATCGACCGCTATCGCGGCGATGGCGCGGTGGCCTCGATGTTCTGGAGCGGCGTCGGCCCCGCCGATCCCGACACCGCGCTTTGCTGCTCTGTCGCCCACGATAGCCACAATATCTGGTGCATCGGCTCGTCCGATGCCGCCATGGCCAAGGCCGTCAATCGCCTCGCCGAAATCGATGGCGGCTGGGTCCTCGTCCACAAAGGCGAAGTCGTCGCCGAAGTCCGCCTCGAAATCGCCGGCCTGATGACCGCCCGCCCGGCCGAAGTGTTCGACGCCGACATGCAAAAATTCCTCGCCCGCGCCGCTGAGGTCGAGTGGGTCTATGCCCCCTCCGCCATGAACCGCTGGAAACCCGGTTTCCCCGAATTCCTGATTTTTGCGACGCTCACCTGCTCGCCCTGGCGCTGGGTCCTCGTCGCGCCTTCCGAACTTTGCCCGGAAGGTTTTGTGAACGTGCAAACCGGCGAAACCCACAAAATCGTCTGGTAAACGGGAAAGGTATCGGCGCTGTACCCCTCGGCGCATTTAGGCCCCGTCGCCACGTTAGGCAGGCCTACGTGTGGCAAGGCCCATGCCAGAATTGCCCCTCACCAGAGCGCGGTTGCCGAACGCGCCCCTTGAAGGAGGCCATCGCTCGGGTCCATGATAGGGGCGGCGGGTCTGGTGGAAGAAGGTGATGGCGACGATGGAGTTCAAGGTCGTAGCGGCCAGTTATGACGCCGCCGCCCAATTGCTCTCCTATACGGCAACGGGCCTGCGCAATGGCCTCAAATTCACCGTCTCGTCCCGTGTCAAATGCCTCAAGGATCCGGGCTCGAAGGAGCGTCTGCACATGGTTGTGCTGATCGCCCTGACCGATCATTTCAAGCGCCCGAGCCCCTCGGGCTTCCGGTGGTAGCGTCATTGCCCAGACCTGCCGGGCAATGACTTTGCGTGAGATGTTGCGCGGCCCTAAAACTCGGACCAGTCCTGCGCGATAGCGGCGCTGCCCTGGCTCCGATAGGCCGGTGCGGGCCTATTCGGTGCCGCCCGGCGTTCCGGCACAGCGCTGCGCGACGCAGTCTCGGCAAGGCGGAAAACGTCGACTACGCGATCGAGTTCGCTCGCCTGGGCTTCCGTCTGCTCGATCGAAGCATTGATCTCCTCGACCAGCGCCGCATTGTGTTGCGTCATCTCGTCCATCTGCCGCACGGCCGTGGTCACCTCTTCGATGGCCGACGCCTGTTCGCGGCTGCCGCGGGCAATGCCGCCGAGCAGTTCGTTGTTCTCGCGCACCGCCTCGAGCATGGTCAGCAGCCGATTGGCGGCATTGGCGACGAGACGCGAGCCGGCCGAAACTTCGCCGCTGCTTTGTTCGATCAATTGCTTGACGTCGGACGAAGCCTGGGCCGCCGATTGCGCCAATCGCCGCACTTCCACCGCAACCACGGCAAAGCCCTTGCCTGCCTCGCCCGCTCTCGCCGCTTCCACCGAGGCGTTGAGCGCGAGGAGGTTAGTCTGAAAGGCGATGTCGTCGATCATGCCGATAATGTTGGAGATTTTGGCCGAGGACTGGGTGATCCGATCCATGGCGCCATTGGCCTCTTCCATCAGATTACCGCCTTCTTCGGCCGAGCGGGACACTTCGCCCGCCTTGTGCGAAGCAACTTCCGCCTGGCTCGCATTGTCGATCACCGTGCGTGCCAATTGCTCCATGGCGGCCGAGGTTTCTTCGATCGTTGCCGCCTGCTTGGTGGTGCGATCGCTGAGATCGTTGGCGCCGGACAGAATTTCCGCCGTGGCCGTGCGCAGCGACCGCGATGTGCCACGCAATTGCCCCACGACATCGGCGAGGCGGTCGGCGACCGCATTGGTGTCCGACTTCAATTTGGCAAAGGCGCCGCGATAGTTGCCGTGGATGCGCTGGGTAAGGTCGGTATCGGCAAGCGCCGCCAGCACCTGTCCGGTTTCATCGAGCCCGCCTTCGACGGTCCCGACCAGCTTGTTGATCCCCGCCGCCAGCGAATTGAGCTCGGCATCGGGGAATTCGGTATTCACCCGGCGCGAGAAATCGCCATCGATCGCGGCATCCACCACATTGCCGAAAGCCGATTGCAGCTCGGTCATCATCTGCGCCCGCGCATCGCGATCCCTGATGATGCGCGCAGCTTCCGCCTCGGTCATCTGCGCCACCTTGATGCCATTGTCGCGGAACACATCTACCGAGCGCGACAGCGTGCCGATTTCATCCTGACGCGTCATGAAGGGCACAGTCACGTCGTAATTGCCCTCGGTCATGGTTTCGACCGTCGCCCCCAGCCGGTTGAGTGGGCGGCCCACCAGCCACAGCATAAGGCCGAAGACGATGCCGACGGCGGCGAAAACGCAGATCGCCGAAAGCCCGATAATGGTCCAGCGCGCTTCTGAAACGGCAGCGCCGAGGGTCGCCTGCGGCACCATGGAAATCACGGCCCAGCGGTCCTGCGTCCCGCCGGCGTCAAAGCTTACCGCCATATAGCGCCAGGGCGCGCCATCCGCGCCGGCCGCTTCTGCTTCTACAACGGTGTCCGTCTTGCCCGCCGCGGCCGAGACTTGTGCCAACTCTGAATCTGCCGCGAGCGTCGTGCCGACAAGGCTCGCGTCAGGATGCGCGATGACGATACCCGTCGCCGAAATCAGCGCCACATTGCCGGTGTCAAAGGGACGCATCGCCCCCAGTTCGTCATTGATGGCGCCGAGCGACAGGTCGATGCCGGCGGTGCCGACATAGGTGCCATTGACCTTGATGGGCAGACCGAAGGAGGTGATCAGCACTTCCTTGCCGCTGATCATGTAGGGGTAGGGCTCGATAGCCACGGTCCGGTCGAGATTTTTCGGCAGCAACGCATAGTCGCCAACGCCGGGCTTGTCATAGTCGATCAGCATTTCCTGCACGATCGGCCCGCCGCCGCGCTGCCAATAGGGCACGAAACGGCCGCTGGCATCCCAAGGCGCTACGCCGGCAAATTCGGCATCCTTGCCATCGAGCGCATTGGGCTCCCAGGCCGACCAGGTCGCCAGCAATTGCGGATTTTCCGCCAGCACAGTCTGAAGCACGCTGTCATAGCTGGCGCGATCCACGATGCCCGCGGTTCGCATCGCCGCCGTGGCGCTGCCGATATCGGCTGCCGCCTGTTTGGCGATGACCAGATCGCGGGCTACTTTTTCAGAAAGAGAACGCGTCGTTTCGGCCTGCAATTCCGTCGTCTGCTGCTCGACGGAGCTACCGATGCGCTGCACCAGGAAGGTCATTCCGATGCAAAAGACCAAGGCAATGACAAGTCCCGCAAACAGGGAAACCCTGACGGGTAGGGAATTAAGACGCACTTCTTCCTCCTAGCCGCCGGAGGCAACCCTGAAGGGCGCCGGCGCTAGTGCCCACTATTTGAGGATTTCAGTCTATTTCTGGTTAACTTTAACGAGCCGCAAAAAAGGGTCCGATTCCGGGACGCTCTCGCCCTTGAGCGGGTTACGCTGACGCACCATGTCTTTGGCGATCTCCACCCGCAGCGCTTGCGCAACAACGGCACCCATGTTCTGAAGGCGACCGGTAGGGTGACGAAGCTGGAAAGACCTTGAAACATGGCGAAACACTGGCTGCTGCTCGACATCGGCAATACTCATACGGTAGCCGGCCTTTTTAGCGAGGCAGGCCAGGTCGTGGGCGAACTGCGCTTCCGCACCGATCCGCTGGCGACCGCCGATGAATACCGCGTGCATCTGCACCAGCTTTTTGCCGAACACCTGCAAGCCAGCATCTGGGAAGTCGCCGACCGCGCCATCCTCTCGACGGTCGTGCCGGTTCTCGAAAAAACCGTTCGCGGCGCCTGCCAGAGCGGCAAGCGCCCGATCGAGGTGATTTCCATTTCCGCTAAACTCAAGCGCGATTTTGAGCTCGACCTCCCTTTCCCTGACCAGCTCGGCGCCGATCGTCTCGCCAATGTCGCCGGCGCGCTGACCATTGCCGAGCCGCCCTTTCTCTTGGTCGATGCGGGCACGGCCACCACCTTCTGCCTTGTCGACGGGCGCCCGGCCTATATCGGCGGCGCCATCGTGCCGGGACTGGATACCAGTTGGCGGGCCCTCCAGAGCCGGGCGGCAAAGCTCTTCTCCGTGGAGCTGGTCCGGCCGCAAAGCGCGCTGGGCAATACGACCGAAACGCAAATCCAGAGCGGGGTGCTGCAGGGCTATGAGGCCCTGATCGAAGGCCTCGCCGATCGCCTGCTGCGCGATTCCGGCTTGCAGGATGTAAAACTCATCGCCACCGGCGGCTGTACTCGGCTCATCACCCTTTCACCCCGCTTCGATATCCAGCCCGACCTGACGCTTCTGGGGCTCTTCCGTTATGGGCAACTCAATGGCTAGCAATATCCTGATCGGCATCACCGGCAGCATCGCCGCCTACAAAATCGCCGACGTCGTCTCGCAGTTGACCAAACAAGGCCACCGGGTGCGCTGCATCCTCACGGAAAGCGCCACCCAGTTCGTCACCCCTCTCGTCCTCGAAACCCTCAGCGGCAACCCGGTGCGCTCGGCAATTTTTGGCGCCGATATTTCGGGGACCGAACATATCGACCTGGCGCGTTGGGCCGACCTGTTCGTCATAGCG
Organism: Devosia sp. Root685; assembly: GCF_001427875.1. GTDB lineage: Bacteria > Pseudomonadota > Alphaproteobacteria > Rhizobiales > Devosiaceae > Devosia. The sequence goes on from NZ_LMHK01000005.1 coordinate 19,300, forward strand.
CCCGCCAGCGCCAATACCTTGGCCAAGCTGGCGCTGGGCCTTGCGGACGATCTTCTCACCACCGTGGCGCTGGCGACCGAAGCCCCGCTGCTCATCGCCCCGGCCATGAATACGGTGATGTGGAACAAGCCCATCACGCAGGCCCATCTGCGCGGCCTTGCCGATGCCGGGGCGCGCTTCGTCGATCCGGCCTCCGGTATTCTCGCCTGTGGCGAGGTGGGCGTCGGCAAGCTGGCCAGCGTCGAGAGCATCGTGCAGGCGATCAATACGCAGCTGAACGAAACCGCAACCAAGGATCTGGCGGGCGTTCACGTGCTCATCACCTCCGGCCCGACCACCACGCCGATCGATGCGGTGCGCTACATCACCAATCATTCGACCGGCCGCATGGGCGCCGCCATGGCCGAAGCAGCGCTCCGGCGTGGCGCCCGCGTCAGCATGGTGCTCGGCGTCGACAAGGGCGTCGTCCGGCCCGTCGCATCGGGCGAAGCCAGTTCGCGCCTTTCCATCATCGAAGTCCGCACCGCCGAGGAAATGGCGGCAGCGGCGTTGAAAATTCTGCCCGACACCAATGGCGTCGTCGCCACGGCCGCCGTCATGGATTATCGCGTCGCCACTCCCTCCGCCCAAAAGCTCAAGCGCGCCAATGAAGCAACCACGCTCGACCTCGTGCCGTCGGTCGATGTGCTCGGTGCGCTCCGCGACTCCGCCAATGGCCAATGGTTCCTCGGCTTTGCCGCCGAAACCGATGATGTCGTGGAAAACGGGCAGCTCAAGCTCGCGCGCAAGCGGCTGGACTTCCTCTTTGCCAATGCGGTGGCGCGCATTGGCGAGAGCAGCGAAACCGGTTTTCAGGTGGGCACCAATGGCGGCACGCTCCTGGCGCGCGATGCCGCCCCGCGCGATTTTGCCGTGATGAGCAAGGCCGCGCTGGCCGACGCCATTTGGGACGTGGTTGCCGAGACCAAACAGGCCCCGGCGCCAAAATAGCGCTCTAGAGGGTTATGCCCATCCAGATGGCATCGTCACGCCCGATCTCGCTGAGGCCAAGATGCTGATAAAAACCATAGGCCCGGTCATTGGTCAGGCTCAGTCCCAGATGCATCGCCTTGGCGCCCGCTTTTCTGAGGGCGTCGAGTTCGGTTTCGATCATCTTGCGCCCCCAGCCGCCCGATTGGGCCGGCGGCAAGAGGTTGATATGGAGATGCGCCGGGTAACGCTGCGATAGAGCCGCATTGCTGTGCTTTGGCTGACGAATGCGATCGAGCACATTATTGTCCAGCGTGGCGACTGCTTCCCGCCCGGCATATTTTTCAGCCAGCATCGGCCACCACTCAGCATCGAGCTGCCGCTCGAAAGCCTCTGTGTTCGGGGTCCCGACGACATAGCCGAGGATATCGCCGCCATCATCAAGCACGAAAGCCTGTTCGGGCGAAAATTCGAGATAGGGCACCGACCACACAAGGCCCGGATAGTCCGGGTCCGAATAAAGGCCCGAAGCGTCGGCCCCTGCATGCGCTGTCCGGACACAGATCGAAAAAAGCGCCGCCCTGTCTTCCGGGCGTGCCTGGCGTATGTGTGGCGACATAGAAATCCCTGTCCGTTCAAAGCGCATGGCAACCGTCGGACGATCCCCGTTTTTGCCCCTCTTCGCAACCTCCGCTTCACTCTTGCCAACAGGTCGAACAAAGCCGGTTGTTCAGGCGCGAAAACCCACATCGATGACTGCCTTGCCGCGGGCCAGGCGCGAAACGCAGGCGCACATGCGGGTGCCCTCCTGTTTTTCTTCGGCGCTGAAGAACACGTCGCGATGATCGATCGGCCCATCGTGTTCGATGATATCGACGGCGCAGAGCCCGCATTCGCCCCGCTGGCAATCGTAGATCATGTCGACGCCGGCCCCGAGCAGCGCTTCGAGCAGCGTCTGGTCGGGCCGCACCGCGACCGACCGGCCCAGCCCCTGCACTTCGACGCTGAACGGACCCTCGGCAAACAGCCCGCTATCGCCAAACACCTCATAGCGCAGCCGCCCCATTGGCCGCCCGGCCGCCGACCAGGCCTCTTTGACTTCATTGAGCATGCCGATGGGCCCGCACACATAAAGCTCGCCATTGGCGGGGAGGGCGGCAATTTCTCCCGCAATGTCGATGCGCTCGCCCGCCTCGCCGGCATGGATCGCAACGCTATGGCCCAATTCGGCTTCGAGCGCATCGGCAAAGGCCATGACACGGCGGCTGCGTCCGCCATAGACGAGGCGAAAGGGTAGGCCGCGCCGTTGCAGCGCCAGAGCCATGCCATAGATCGGGGTAATGCCGATGCCACCGGCCATCAGCAGATAATAGGGCGCCCTCCAGCCCAGTTCGAACCGGTTTTCCGGCACGCTGAGTTCGATTGTTGTCCCCGGCTCCAGCCCCCACATGAAGCGCGAACCGCCACGGCTGTGGTCGTGGCGTTTCACCGCCACGCTGATATGGCCCGCTTGTGCCGGCAGGCAGCTATAGGTGCGCACGGCCTGCCCTTCGCCCAGACTCACCCGAAAATTGCTGTGCGAACCCGGATCGAACAGCGGCAGCGTGCCATCAACCGAAAATTCGAGCAGGCGAACATCGTCGGCGATGCCTTCGGCGCGGGTGACAACGCCCCGGCGCCAGTCCTGTCTGTTGCGCATGATGCCCCCCTATTCGCCGATCAGCGCCAGCGCCGGCACGCGGCGCAACAGGCTACGATCCGTCTCGATGACATATTCCAAATTCTGCCGCGCCAATCGCGCATGCTCGCGCGCCAGCGCTTCCGCGCGGCCGCCTTCGCGCAGTTCGATGGCGTTGACGATGGCCTTGTGCTGCGCCTGGCCCACCAGCAGCGATTGCCGGAAGGCCGGAACGTCGGCCTGTTTGTCGAGAAATGCACTCGGCGAAGCAAAGGGCAAGCGGGTCATCCGCTCGATTTCACGCCTGACGGTGTCGCTGCCAGAAAGCCCGGCCAGCGCCTCGTGAAAGGCGGCGTTGAGGTCCACATAGCGCTCGAACTCCATATCCTCGGGCCGGTCGCGCACCGTCTCGTCGAGCGCGCGCACCAGTTCCTTGATGGCCCGCAGGCGGGCAGGCGGCACACCACGCTCCGCCGCGAGGCGCGCCGCCGTGCCCTCCAGCACGCCGCGCAATTCAATGGCGTCGATCACTTCCTCGCGGGTAAAGCCGCGCACGGCGTAGCCCCCCGATGGAATGAGTTCGAGCAACCCTTCCTGTTCCAGCCGCGCCAGCGCCGCCCGGATCGGCGTGCGGGAAATACCGAGCTTTTCGGCAATCGCCACCTCGGACAGTCTTTCCCCGGGCCGGGCATGGCCCCCCAGTACCAGGTCACGCACGCCCATCAGCGCCTTGAGCGATTGCGGCTGCTGCCGCGTCTGTGCGGAAGCCGCCATTTATTCCGCCGCCATACGAAGGGGCTGTTCATCGGCGATCATCGCCTCGATCAGCTTGCGCGCCCACATCGAGCCGGCATCGATGTTGAGATTGTAGATGACGTGATCGGGATTGCTGTCGATGGCGATCTGCTGGGCTTCGAGGATGTGCTCGTCCTCGCGGAAAATCCCCGCCACCCCCTCGCGCAGTTCATGCGTACGGCGTTGCTCCGATGTCTTGTAGTTGCGGGCAAAAGCCCAGAAATAATGGCAGGTCTTGTCGGTTTCCGGCGTGATGGTATTGAGCACGAAGCCGTTGACCCCCTGGCTGCGATCACCCTCGGGCGCGCCGGTGCCGGCAATTGCCACTCCGACATCGATGGCAATGGTGGCCGGCGCCTCGAAATTGATGATCTGCCAGCGATCGACATTGCCCGGCTTGCCCAATTGGCCGCGCCAGAATGGCGGCGCGTCGATATCCTTCATCCATCGCGTGATCGTCGCCGTCTTGTCCGAATGCGTGGCCGTGAACGGGGCCTCCGCCACCGCGCGATTGCCGATGGATGAGCCGTGCACATAGGTTTCGTGCGTCAAATCCATCAGATTGTCGATCACCAGCCGGTAGTCGCATTTGACATGGATCACCTTGCCATCGGCCGCCCAGTCCGGGTCCTCGTTCCAGTGCAGGTCGGGAATTTTGGCCGGGTCGGCCAAAGCCGGATCACCCATCCACAGCCAGACGAAGCGGTGTTTTTCGACCAGCGGATAGGAGACGACGCAGGCCGATGGATTAATGGTGTCCTGCGACGGCATGTATACACAACGGCCGGTGTCGTCGAATTCGAGACCGTGATAACCGCAAATGACATTGTCGCCATAGAGTTCGCCCATCGAAAGCGGCAGCAGCCTGTGCCAGCACGCGTCGGCCAAGGCGACGGGTGTTCCATCCTGTTTTCGATATAAAACCACAGGTTTTCCGCAGATTTTACGGGGCAATAGCGCGCGTTTAACCTCGGTATCCCACGCCGCCGCATACCAGGCGTTCATCGGAAATGTCTGGGTGCTCATCACCAGGCTCCTCTTCCTGCGATCAGTTTCACGCTATAACAAATACTAACTGTATACATTTTTCAAGAGCAGCGCCGCGCAACCGCCCTCGAGCCTCGCGCTTAAGCGTGATCTGGAAAAAAGAGGGAGCGATCGGAAACGCGCCCGCGCAAAACCCGGCAGGGCAGCGCGCCGAAAATCGCTTCTAAATCAATGAGTTTTGGATGGAGCGGGTGAAGGGAATCGAACCCTCGTCGTAAGCTTGGGAAGCTTCTGCTCTACCATTGAGCTACACCCGCATGCCTGGAAGGTTCCAGGAAACGTGGCAGTCGGGTTCCGTTTGGAAGCGCGACGACCAGTTCGCGCCGATAGATGCTGGAAATTGCGGCCAGCGTCAAGCCGCCCTTATGGGAACGGCTTGAAGTGTTTCGAAAGTTTCAGCGTTTGGGCCTGATAGTTCGATCCCAGCGCCGAGCCATAGAGACGATCGGGCTTTTCGGCGAGCTTTTCGTAAATCAGCCGGCCGATGCTCTGGCCATGTCCGAGAAGAAATGGCACCTCGCGGCTGCGCACTTCGAGCACCGCGCGGCTGCCCGTGCCCCCCGCCGAAGAATGCCCAAAGCCGGGATCGAAAAAGCCGGCATAATGCACGCGGAATTCCCCCACCAGCGGGTCGAACGGCACCATTTCGGCCGCATGGCTGGGTGGCACATGCACGGCCTCGTGGCTGACGAGAATGTAGAATTCATCCGGGTCGAGCGTCAGTTCCGGCACGCCGCGGCTATAGAGCGGCTCCCAGAAATCGAGCACATCGAGCGCGTTCTTCTTGTCGACATCGACGACGCCGGTATGGCGCTTGGAGCGAAAGCCGATCAGCCCGTTGCGGCCATCGCCCCGCAGATCGATCGAGAGCGCCACGCCCTCGCCAACCGGCTGGTCGCCACCGATCACCAGCGTATCGCTGGTATGGAGCGCCTGATGCTCGGCCGAAGACAGCCGCGTATCGCCGCAACGAAAGCGCATCTGGCTCAGCCGCGATCCCTTGCGCACCAGCACCGGAAAGGTGCGCGGGCTGACTTCGAGATAAAGCGGCCCCTTATAGCCCGCCGGCATCTGGTCAAAGCCGCGCGCCCGATCCCCGATCACGCGCGTAAACACATCGAGCCGCCCCGTGGACGATTTCGGATTGGCCGACGCGCTCACCTCGGCCGGCAGGTCGAGACTTTCCTGCAAAGGCACCAGATAGACGCAGCCGCGCTCCAGCACCGCCCCGCGCGTCAGGTCGATTTCGTGCAGTTTGAGCGCTTCGATCCGCTCGGCCATCGAATGGGCCGGCCCCGGCAAAAAGCTTGAACGCACCCGATAGGCCACATCGCCGAGCCTGAGATCGAGGCTTGCCGGCTGCACCTGGTCCGGGTCGAACGGCTGTGCCGTCGCAATTGCGCCTTCGGTGTGGAGCTTTTCGATCAGTCGTGCAGGAAAGACGCCTTGCGGCCAGGCCTCTGCCATGGTGCGGTGCTCCGGCAAATCAGGGGTCGCTCTCCCTAGCAAAGCCTGAACATTGACGCCACCGGCCAATTGCGGTTTAGTCATTTCCAGTGGTGATTTGGCCGGTCGCTTGCAGCCACTTAAAACAATTTGCTAAGGACCGTTTGGGAAACCGGCCGCCCGCGCGTGCCGGTTTTTTGTTAGGTTCAGACAATGTCCAAAGATAAAAATCCCCTCCTTGATCCCAAGCGGCGCTCGGCGGCGACGCAGATGGTCCATGGCGGGGGCAAGCGTTCGCCCTTCAACGAAACCAGCGAAGCGCTTTATCTCAATTCGGGCTATTCCTACCCGAGTTCCCAGCACGCCGAGGACCTGTTCCTCAACAAGATCCCCGGCGCCCACAATTATTCGCGCTTCGCCAACCCAACTGTCGATATGTTTCAGGAGCGCATGGCCCTGATCGAAGGCGCCGAGGCCGCCCGCGGCTTTGCCTCGGGCATGGCCGCCGTCACCAATGCGGTGATGAGCCAGGTCCGCGCCGGCGATCACATCGTCGCCGCCCAGGCGCTGTTCGGTGGTTGCCGTTATGTCGTCGAAGACTACGCGCCGCGCTTCGGCGTCGAATCCACCCTGGTCGATGGCCGCGATCCCGAAAATTTCGCCCGCGCCATGCGCCCCAATACCAAGGTGGTCTTCGTCGAGACCCCGACCAATCCCACGCTCGAACTGGTCGATATCAAGGCGGTGGCCGACATCGCCCACGCCCATGGCGCCAAGCTGATCGTCGATAACGTCTTTTCGACCGCGCTTTACCAAAAACCGCTCGAACTCGGCGCCGATCTCGTCACCTATTCGGCGACAAAACATATCGACGGGCAGGGCAGGGTGCTCGGCGGCATTGTGCTCGGTTCAAAAGCCATCATCGAGGCCGATGTCCACATGTTCCTGCGCCAGACCGGCGCCACGCTCAGCGCCTTCAATGCCTGGGTCCTGCTCAAGGGGCTTGAAACCTACGCCCTGCGCATCCGCCAGATGACCGACAGCGCCGAAAAGATCGCCGAGGCGCTGGCTTCGCACCCCAAGGTCAACCGGGTCATCTATCCACACCACAAGAGCCACCCGCAATACGACCTCGCCAAGCGCCAGATGAGCCGCGGCTCGACGCTTTTGGCGCTCGACCTCAAGGGCGGCCAGGAAGCCGCCTTCACATTCTCGGATTCGCTTGCCGTGGTGCTGATCTCCAATAATCTCGGCGATGCCAAATCGCTGATTACCCATCCGCGCACCACCACCCATGCGCGCCTCACCGAAGAAGTCCGCTTGGAAACCGGCGTTACCCCCGGCCTCCTGCGCCTCTCGGTCGGCCTCGAAGATGCCGACGATCTGATCGCGGACCTGCTATACGCGCTGGATCAGGTGTGATGCGCGTGGGTGTCGAGAACCCCCACCCAACCTCCCCCTCGAAGGGGGAGGGGTTGCTGCAGTGGCTCACCGCCCCCGTCACATCCCCAATGCGTCCCTCCCCCTTCGAGGGGGAGGCTAGGAGGGGGTGGGGCGGCGCGCTCATGGCCCTCGGCATCGCCTTGACCCTCGCCACCCCTGCCTTCGCCCAGCCACTCCCCTATCATTCCGATCCCGACGCCCGCGAAATCCTGCCCTTGCAGGGTTCCGTCCCGGCCATCCGCTTCCTGACGACGGCCGATTTCCCGCCCTTCAATTTCCGCGACACCAATGGCGAACTGATCGGCTTCAACGTCGACCTCGCCAAGCGCATCTGCGCCGAGGTCAACATCGCCTGCACGCTGCAAGCCTGGCCCTGGGATCAGGCCGCCAATGCCCTTGCCGATGCGCAAGGCGACGCGCTCATCGCCGGCCTCGCGGTCACGCCTGAAAACGGCGAGAAATTCGATTTTTCGTCCACTTATCTGGCTCTCCCCGGTCGCTTCGTCACCCGCGCCGACAATGCAGCCAGCTTCTCGGTCGCAAACCTCGCCGGCAAAACCGTCGCCATTCGCGCCGGCAGCGCCCATGCCGATTTCATGGCGCGCTACCTGCCCAAGGTGAAGACCGAAACCTTCAATTCCGAAATCGACGCCCTGACAGCCCTGCGCGAGGACAAAGTAGACGCCTATTTCGGCGACGCCATGCGCTCCGCCTTCTGGCTCAACGACAATCCAGCTTGCTGCTCCTTTGCCGGCGAGCCCTATTTCCGTCCCGAGCTGTTCGGCGAGGGCCTCACCATCGCCGTCCCCGCCGGCAATGACGCGGCCCGCCACGCCATCGATTGGGCCCTGGTCCGCCTCAAGGAAAACGGCGCCCTCGACGAGCTGTATCTGCGCTGGTTCCCGGTTGGGTTTTACTAACTTCGAGCCGGCCGCAGGTAAATTCGCTCCAGTGGAGCGAATTTAGGCGAGAAGGCGCTCGAGTGGCTACGGCATCCTTCTATGCCGCGCCCGCGCCGCCACTTCGATGGCTGCGGTGGTCAGTCGATCAAGGCTCAACTTGTCACGCAACATTTCGAGATAGCGTAACTCTTCCTGCTCGAGATGCAGGTCCACCGACGTCACCTCCACAGCCAGCGCATAGGCCGTGTCTTCAAGCTTCTTCGGCAGCGCTGCCAGCGCATTGTCGATCACCCGGTCAAGCCCGTCCGGCCCGTTGAGGAGATCAGCACAGTCATTCGCCACCGCGGCCAGCCGCGACTTGTCAAAACCTTCAAACACCGGCAGCCGATCGATCAGCGCCTGAATGCGCTTGAGCTCGCGCTCCGTCATCGAGCTGTCCGAAGAGGCAGCCACCAGCATCAGGTGAATGAGAGCGTCGTGGGCAGAGATGGTCATGGCGCCTTCCAGCAATAAGCAAGTGTTTCAAGAACTAGGCCGCCCCGCCACGTTTCGCAACCACCTGCGACATTGACGTAACTCGATGGGAATGCGACACCGCCTTTTCTCTAGCGTCCTCCCTCCTCAGAAAGGCTACCGCCCAGTGTCGCCCGCTGTTTTGCCCGCCCTCGATCCCGATTTCTTTGAGCCTGCGCAGTCCGCTCGCGCCTGGCCGTTCGAAGAAGCCCGCAAGATCGTCAAACGGCTGGAAAAATCGGGCAAGGGAGAGGCCCTCTTCGAGACCGGCTATGGCCCCTCGGGCCTGCCCCATATCGGCACTTTTGGCGAAGTGGCGCGCACCACCATGGTCCGCACCGCTTTTCGCTTGCTGACGCGCGATGAAATCCCGACGCGGCTCCTGTGCTTTTCGGACGATCTTGATGGCATGCGCAAGATCCCCGATACCGTCCCCTCCAAGGAGGCGATGGAGCCGCATCTGCAAAAGCCGCTGACTTCGGTCCCCGATCCCTGGACCAACGAGTACCAGAGCTTTGGCGACCACAACAACGCCATGCTCCGCCGGTTCCTCGATACCTTTGGGTTCGACTACGAATTCGCCAGCGCCACCGACTATTACCGGTCGGGCAAGTTCGACCCCGTCCTGCGCCTCGCCGCCGAGCGCTATCAGGCCATTATGGACGTGATGCTGCCGACCCTCGGGGCCGAGCGGCAGGCGACCTATTCGCCTTTCCTGCCGATTTCCCCGATTTCCGGCCGCGTGCTCTATGTTCCGACGAAAGAGGTCAACGCCAAGGACGGCACGATCACCTTTGAAGACGAAGACGGCCGCGACACCACCGTCCCGGTCACCGGCGGCCACGTAAAGCTGCAGTGGAAGCCCGATTTCGGCATGCGCTGGGCCGCGCTCGGCGTCGATTTCGAAATGTTCGGCAAGGACCACCAGACCAATCAGCATATCTACGACAAGATCTGCGCGATCCTCGGCGGCACCCCGCCCGAGCACTATGTCTACGAACTTTTCCTGGACGCCGAAGGCCAGAAAATTTCAAAATCCAAGGGCAATGGCCTGACCATCGACGAATGGCTGACCTATGCGCCGGCCGAGAGCCTTGGGCTTTACATGTTCCAAAAGCCCCGCGTCGCCAAGCGCCTGCATTTCGATGTCATCCCGCGCGCGGTCGATGAATACGCCGCCCATGTCGGCTCCTACGCCAGGCAGGACGCCGCCGCACGGCTCGAAAACCCCGCCTTCCATGTCCACTATGGCAATGTGCCAGAGATCGACATGCCGGTCACTTTCGCGCTGCTGCTCAACCTCGCCACGGCATCCAATCCCGAAACCCCCGAAGTCATGTGGGGCTATATCTCGGCTTACGCGGCCGGCGTGTCGGCGAAGACGCATCCCCATCTCGACGCGCTCGTCGGCTACGCCATGCGCTACTTCCGCGATTTCGTGAAGAAGAGCTATCGCGCCCCCGACGAGGTCGAACGCGCCGCGCTTGAAGCACTATCGGCCTCGTTTGCCGCGCTGCCGGCCGACGCCGACAACGAAACCATCCAGAACGCCGCCCTCGATGTCGCCCGCACCATCGAGCGCTATCAGGATCACACGAAAAAAGGCCCCACCGGCGGCCCCGGCGTCTCCGGCGAGTTCTTCCAGATGCTCTATCAGGTCCTCATCGGCCAGGAACGCGGCCCCCGCTTCGGCTCCTTCGCCGCGCTCTATGGCATCGAAAACACCCGAAACCTCATCGCCAATGCGCTTGCGGGCAAGATGCTCGGCTAATCCGCCGTCTCTTCACCTCCCCCTTGATGGGGGAGGATGGGAGGGGGTGGGGCAGCAAACACGGGCCTTGCCCGCTACCCCAGCACCTTCCTGAAAAACACCACCCGCTGCGTTTCCTCAAAACCCAGCGCGCGGTGCATGTCTTGGCTCACAAAATTCTCCGGCGCCGTGTCCGAGGCAAACTCCGAACACCCCTGCTCTCGCGCCCAGGCCTCGACCGCTGCGACCATGGCCCGCGCCACACCCTGTCCACGCGCCTCCGGCTTCACGAAAATCCCTTCGAGAAACGCCACCGGCGAAGTCTTGCAGCCGTTGACATAGTCCCGCCGCAGCGCCGCCTCGATAAAGCCCAGCGCCACCCCATCGTCCCCACGGGCGATCAGGTTGATCGTCTCTCCGGCATCATCAAGCAATTGCGCAATATCGGCCGCATGCGCGCCGTCTCCGCCACTCGGCCACAGCGCCGTCCGCATCGCGGTCCAGTCCGCAGCATCTTCAGCCCTCGCCAGCGCCACCCTCACTGGCTGGCCCAGATGATCCGCGCGATCCATTCGATATCCCTCGTATTGAGCAGCCGCGGTTCATAGGCCGGATTGAGCGAATGCAGTTCGATCTGCTTGGCGCTCTGGCGATAAAGAATTTTCGCCATCACCTCGCCCTCGCGCGTCTTGACCACCACCCGGTCGCCGCGCCGCACCTGTTCGGTGGGCGAAACCACCACGCGGTCCCCCTCGCGATAGAGCGGCTCCATGCTGTCGCCCTGGATTTCGAGCGCATAAATGCCCGGATCGACAGGCGAGGGCAGGGTAACCTCGTCCCAGCCTTCTCCGGCCGGAAAACCCGCACTATCGAAAAAACCGCCGGCGCCCGCCTGCGCCAGACCCAACAGCGGCACCGTCTGCCCAAAGGCTATGTTACTGGTCTGCATGAATGCCCCGGCCCCCGCGAGAAAACTGTCAAACCCTTCCCCCGTCGCTTCCAGAATTTTGGAAATGCTTTCGGTCGATGGCCAGCGTTCGCGTCCGTCCTTGCTCACGCGCTTGGACACGTTGAACGCCGTGGCATCGAGTCCGGCAAGGCGCGCCAGCGCCGAAACCGAATGGCCGTGGCGCTGCGCCAGCGCGTCGATACCATCCCAGATGGCTCTGTGAGAAAGCATGGTCGAAGCCGTTAAAAGGACATTGATCAGGATTGAGGAAATTAATCCTAGATTAATGTCAGCCAGTCCCCCTGTAAAGCCCGCGCAATCACTTGCCCAACCCTGATCGCTTAATTAGGTTCGCGCCCATGTCGACACCCGAGCTGATCTACAAAATCACCACTGCCGTGGCCTTCGCGCCCGCGCGCCTTTCCGGCCAGTTTGAAGGCATGCCCATCGATCACCAGGATGGTTACATGCATTTCTCGACCGCGGCGCAATTGCCCGAAACGCTGCGCCTCCATTTCGCTGGTCAGGCCGGCCTCCTGCTGCTCGCCGTCCCCACCGCCGATCTCGGCAGCGATCTCGTCTGGGAACCCTCGCGAGGCGGCGAACTCTTTCCTCATCTCTATGGCGGGCCGCTGAACCTCTCGACCGTTCTCTGGGAAGAGCCGCTCAGCGTCGCCACCGACGGCTCCTGTACCTTGCCCGCAGGTGTCAAATGATCCTCTCCGCCTTCGCTCCCCTGCTGCGCAATGCCGGCCTCGCCAATCTGACGCGCGACACGCTCTTGCGCATGGATCCCGAGACGGCTCACGGCGCCACCATAACCGCCCTGCGCCTCGGTCTTTCTCCCCAGCAGGAGCATAAGGACCCGCCAGAACTGGCCACCACCCTCTGCGGCCTCGACTTGAAAAACCCCGTCGGCATGGCCGCGGGTTTTGACAAGAATGCCGAAGTCCCGCGTCCTCTGGCGCTCATGGGCTTTGGCATGGTCGAGATCGGCACCGTCACCCCGCGCCCGCAAACCGGCAATCCAAAGCCGCGCCTCTTCCGCGTTGCGGCGGCCGATGGCGTCATCAATCGCATGGGTTTCAACAATGAAGGCCACGACGCGGCCTTCGAGCGCCTCAAAGGCCTCCGCGTCCCCGCCGCCCTCGGCGTCAATATCGGCGCCAACAAGGACAGCGAAGATTTCGTCGCCGACTACGTGCTGGGCGTAAACCGCTTCGCCGATCTCGCCGACTATCTCACCGTCAATATTTCCTCGCCCAACACGCCGGGCCTTAGAAACCTCCAGGCCGACGAAGCCCTGACCCGGCTTCTCGACGCCGTGCTCTCCGCCCGCGCCAAAGCCAAAACCCGCGTCCCCGTCCTTCTCAAGATCGCGCCCGATCTCGACGAAGCCGCCATGGACGCCATCGCCCGCGTTATCCTGGCGACCGATCTCGATGGCCTCATCGTCTCCAATACGACGATTTCGCGCGATCCCGTCGCCGGCATGGAAAACGCCGGCGAAACCGGCGGCCTCTCGGGCAAACCGCTTTTTGCGCTCTCCACCCAGCGCCTCGCCCAGATGCGCCAGCGCGTCGGCACCTTGCCCCTGGTTGGCGTCGGGGGCATCCATTCCCCGCAAACGGCTCTGGCAAAAATCGAGGCCGGCGCCAACACCATCCAGCTCTATTCGGCCATGGTTTTTGGAGGCCTCGACCTGCTCGACCGCCTCAAGCGCGGCCTCGTCGCCAGCGTCCGTTCGGCAGGCAAAAAGAACATCTCCGAACTCGTCGGCACCAAAGCCGACGCCTGGGCCAGGGGCGAAGGCGAGGTTTCCTGAAGGGACCTCCCAGTAGTCCTCATGGTGAGGTGCGAAGCGTAAGCGAAGCCTCGAACCACGGGGCGTGGCGACCTCGTCCCCGAGCACACCGTTGCCGGCCCAGCTATTATGCCTCGACGTCCAGGTCGATGATCACATCCGCCCGATCCTGCTCGCGCATGACCAGATCATAATTTGGCAAATCGTTGCGCTCGATATGCGCCCGATTGCGCTCCTCGGAGAACAGTCCCTCTTCGCCATGCCGCTTCATCAGCCGCGCCCGCACCATGTCGCGCGGCACGGCAATGAACGCGGAAAAGTCGAGCAGCGGTTTCACCTCGGCCCAGGGCAGATCGCCAAGCAGCAGATAATTCCCTTCAACCACCAGCACCGTGACCTCTGGCGCTACGCTAAAAGCGTCCTCGACCGTATCCTCGATCTTTCGCGAATAGCCCGGTCCGCTCACCGGCCCCGTCGCCGTCTTCAGTCGTCCCAAAAATTCAACGAACGCCGCCCCCTCGAACGTATGCGGCGCGCCCTTGAAATCGGTCTGCCCCATCGCCTCGAGTTTGGCGTGCTTCATATGAAAGCCATCCATGGGCACCAGCGCCGCCGACCCCGGCGCCGTCACATTCAGCGCCGCCACCAACTCCGCCGCCAGCGTCGATTTGCCAACCCCCGGCCCACCCGCCAGCCCAATGGCTATGCGCCGCCCGCCAGCCTTCTCCGCCAGCGCCTGTGCCTGCCACGTCAACTCCGTCAATGCATCGATCGGCGTCAGCTTCAGCCGCCCCTTGAGCATCAGTGCCGCCGCATCAAACGCAGGATCAACCAAACCGGCAACACGATTGCCGCGCCCGTAAGAACATAGCTGCCCAATTGCCGGAACACCGCCCCGCCATCGCGCAGCATATCGCGCACGGCCTCCACCGCTCCACGCACGAGGTCCGCAGCATCAAACCCGAACACCGACATGATGAAGCCGACAAACAGCGAAATCAGCACCAGTTTTATAACCAGCGATCCCGGCCGATCGCCCAATAGGCGTTCAAGACCGGAACGGGATACGGGTCGGCTATCTTCTGTCATCGGTCGGCTCCGTTTGGCAGTGGTTCCACCATCATATAGGCTTATGCGTGATTTGCAGTAGGTGCCTGTTGTCAACTTTTCCGTCTCCGATGTCTCCCCGCCCACCGGCGCCCCCCTCGCCCCTTGCGGGAGAGGGACAGGATTTTTGCGTTCAGCAAAAATCCAGGGTGAGGGGTTCTCTCCTCCGCAGAGAGCTTGGTGAGAGCCAAAGAATACCCCTCATCCCAACCGCAATTGGCGGATGCCAATTCGGTGGCCCTTCGGGCACCTTCTCCTTCTCCCGCAAGGGGAGAAGGGAGGCCGGTGTATGCTCGGGCCATTGGCGGTGACAGTATCCTCAACCCTCCCCCCCATCATCACCAACTGGTTCACCTCCCGCGGCTGGTCCCCCCGCCAGCACCAGCTCGATGTGCTGACAAGCTATCAGTCCGGCGCCAGCCAACTGCTCATCGCCCCTACGGGCGCAGGCAAGACCATGGCCGGTTTCCTCCCCAGTCTCGCCGAGCTGGTCGATGGAAAATACCAGGGCCTTCACACCCTCTATATCTCCCCCCTCAAAGCCCTGGCGGTCGACGTTCACCGCAATCTCTCGGCCCCCATCGAGGACATGGGTCTGCCCATCACCGTCGAGGCCCGCACCGGCGACACCTCCGCTTCCAAGCGCACGCGCCAGCGCGTAAAGCCCCCGCATATTCTCCTCACCACCCCCGAACAACTGGCGCTCCTCATCTCCCATCCCCATGCCGAACTGATGTTCGGCACGCTCCGCCGCGTCGTCCTCGACGAACTCCACGCGCTGGTCACCTCCAAGCGCGGTGATCTTCTTTCGCTCGGCCTCGCGCGTCTCGCCAAACTCGCGCCCGACATGCGCATCACCGCCCTTTCGGCCACCGTCGCTCGCCCCGATCTCCTCCGCGATTGGATCGCCCAGCCCCACCTCGATCGCCCCACCGATCTCTTGCGGATGGTCGGCGGCGCGCCGCCCGAATTGGCCATTCTCGAAACCGAAGAACGCCTCCCCTGGGCCGGCCATTCCGCCAAATACGCCCATCGCGAGCTTTACCAGACCATTCAGCAACACAGGACGACGCTTCTTTTCGTCAACACCCGCTCCCAGGCCGAAATGCTCTTTCAGGGGCTTTGGGACATCAACGAAGACCTGCTGCCTATCGCCCTCCACCACGGCTCACTCTCCGTCGAACAGCGGCGAAAAGTCGAAGCCGCCATGTCATCAGGCAAATTGAAAGCCGTCGTCTGCACCTCGACCCTCGATCTCGGCATCGACTGGGGCGATGTCGATCTCGTCGTGCAGGTCGGCGCGCCAAAAGGCTCGTCGCGCATGCTGCAACGCATCGGCCGCGCCAATCACCGGCTCGACGACCCTTCAAAAGCCCTGCTCGTTCCCTCCAACCGCTTCGAAGTCCTGGAATGCGAAGCCGCCGTCGAAGCCGTCTCCGAAGGCCATCAGGATAGCGAAGATCCCCATCCAGGCGGCTATGATGTCCTCGCCCAACACATCCTTGGCATGGCCTCAGCCGAACCCTTCCTTGCCGATGACCTCTACGCCGAAGTCACCCGCGCCTGGCCCTATCGCGACCTCGCCCGTCCCAAATTCGATCGCGTCCTCGATTTCGTCGCCACCGGCGGCTATGCCCTTCGCGCCTATGAACGCTATGCGCGCTTAAAACAAAACCCCGACCACACCTGGCGCCTGTCACACCCTTCGGTCGCCCAGCAATACCGGCTCAATATCGGCACCATCATCGAAGAGCCCATGGTCCGCGTCCGCCTCATCCGCTCCAAGGAGCAAAAGCGCGGCCGCACCACTGGCCCCATCGGCGCTGGCGGTCGCGTCCTCGGGGAAATGGAAGAATATTTTTTCGGCACTTTGACGCCGGGCGACACCTTCGTCTTCGGCGGCGAAATCGTCGCCTTTGAAGGCATGAAGGACAACGAGGCCTTCGTCTCCCGAGCCGCCGCCAAGGACCCGAAAATCCCCTCCTATATGGGCGGCAAATTCCCGCTCTCGACCTATCTCGCCAAGCGTGTCCGTCGCATCATGGATAGTCCGGGCGAATGGGGCAAACTCCCCAATCAGGTCAGCGACTGGCTCCGCCTGCAGCGCGATTTCTCCGTCCTCCCCCGCCGCGATAGTCTCCTCGTCGAAACTTTTCCGCGTGGCACCAACCATTTTCTCGTCTGCTACCCTTTCGAAGGGCGCCTGGCGCACCAGACCCTGGGCATGCTCCTCACGCGCCGGCTCGAACGCATGCGCGCCCGCCCGCTCGGCTTCGTCGCTTCCGAATATGCCCTCGGCATCTGGGGCCTTGCCGATCTCTCGGCCCTCATCCGCACCGATCGCCTCTCCCTCGATGAACTCTTCGATGAAGACATGCTCGGCGATGATCTTGAATCCTGGCTCGATGAATCCGCCCTGATGAAGCGCACCTTCCGCAACTGCGCCATCATTTCCGGCCTCATCGAGCGGCGCCATCCGGGCAAGGAAAAGTCCGGCCGCCAGATCACCATGAGCAGCGACATCATCTACGACGTGCTCTACCAGCACGAGCCCGACCACATCCTGATCGAAGCCACCCGCCACGACGCCGCCCGCGGCCTTCTCGATATCGAGCGCCTTGGCCACATGCTGACGCGCATAAAATCCCACATCGTCCACAAGCCGCTGCACCAGATTTCGCCGCTCGCCGTGCCCATCATGCTCGATATCGGCAAGGAACCCATTTTCGGCGAAGCCCGCGAATCGGCTATGGCTGATGCTGCCGACGAACTCCTCAGAGAAGCGATCGGCGAACTCTGAGCCGCCTCCCATCGCGGCGTCATTCCCGCGAAAGCGGGAATCTCCGGGAGATGAAGGCGGGCACTATTGGGATTGGACCTCGCAGCCGCCATATGAACAACGCCGCCCTTGCCCAACCCTCAGAGTCCCCCGTGCTGCGCTTCGCCGGCCAAAATTTCGAGCCCCTGCCATCCGGCGCGCTCTATTGGCACGCGCGGCAAACCCTCCTCGTCGCCGATCTCCATTTCGAGAAAATGGCGAGCTTTGCCCGCCGCGGCCAGCTGCTGCCCCCCTATGATACCGGCATGACCCTGTCGCGCCTCGAAGCCGACCTCCGGCGCACCGGCGCCAAAAGCCTCATTTCACTCGGCGACACGTTTCATCGCGCCGATGCTAGCAGTCTGCTAACATTAGCGGATCGTATTCGTCTCGATGCCATCGTCGAAAATGTCGAATGCACCTGGCTTTCCGGCAACCACGATCCCGCGCCCCACACCATCGGCGGCCATTTCTCCGCCGAGCTCGAACTCGACGGCCTCACCCTCGCGCATGAGCCGCAAAAGGGAAAACCCGGCCTCGTCGCCGGCCACCTCCACCCCGCCGCCCGCATCGCCATGTCCGGCCGCACCGCCCGCAGCGCCTGCTTCGTCCACGACAATCGCGTCCTGATCCTGCCCGCCTATGGCAGCTCCACCGGCGCCCTCAATATCCTGTCCCCGGCCTTCTTCGGCCTCCTGAATTGGCCCTCCGTCGAAGTGACGATGCTGGGGCGTGATCGGACCTATCCGGTCTCAACAAGACGTCTGGTACGCGGCTAGTCTACCGCCTGAACAGCACCCCACCGAGCCACCCGGTAAACAGAGCCAGAACCACACACGCAATGCCATAGAGCAGCGGATATTGCGTCGCCGATTGCGCCAGAAACCGCTCGAACGCAATCTTGCGCACCGCAAAACCCTCGGACTTGCGCGCAATGATCTCGCCATTCTGGAACACATAGGTCTGGGCGATATAGGGCCCCGGCGGCGCACTGCTCGGCAGCGTCAATTGCGCCGAATAGAACGTGTCGGAATGGAACCGCACGCCATTTTCCTGCACCCCGAACAGCCCCTGTTCCGACATCAGCCGGATCAATTCGCGCCCGAACACCAGCGTCTTCATGAACCCCGCAATATTGGGCATCATCGCATGGGCTTCAGGCAGGATGAAATTGCGGTTGAGAAGGTTGATATCGGCGATCTCCAGCAGCCGCCGGCTGGAAAGCACATGGAAGTAACTCGGAAAACGCTTGAATTCGACCTGCTCGGTATTGAGCCAGATGCCGAAATTATGCGTCTTCTCGCGCGCCACCCGGTCCTGCGTCGGCCCGAGCACGACGATCACGACGTCGAACGGCCCTTCCACATAGCGCTGCTCCGAACCCGCCTCCGGCGCGATGGTGCCGTAAAAGGTCAGCCGCTCGCCGTCAAAGCTCGAGGTGATCTGGATCGTGTCGTTGGAAACGCCGGAAACCAGCCGCGCCGCCGCGCCCGCTGGCACTGCCGAAACGAGGACGATGAAGAGAAGCGCGAGAATGCGGTTCATCGCACCGCACTCGTCACGGCCATCGAGAAAACGTCGTCCGGCGTCAGCACCAGCGACAGACCGAAACGAATGGCAACGGCCAGAACCAGCAGCGCCAACAGCCCCCGCAATTGCTCGCCGCGCAGGTGTTGTCCCGCAGCCGCGCCAAATTGCGCCCCCGCCGTACCGCCCACCATCAGGCAGAAAGCGAGCAGAATATCGACGCTCTGGCTCTGCACCGCATGCATGATCGTCGTCGCCGCCATCATGGCGACAACCTGCGCCAGCGAGGTGCCGATGACCATATTGCCGGGCACGCGCAAGAGATAGACCAGCGCCGGCACCATGACGAAGCCGCCGCCAATGCCAAGGAGCGAACCGACGAACCCGATGAAAAGCCCGATCGCCAGCACCGGCAGCACGCTGATATAGAGCCGGCTTTTCTTGAAGCGCACGCGCCAGGGCAGGCCGTGGATCCAGCTATGCTGATTGGGCAGGCGTTCCCGCACGACGATACCCTGCCGGCTTTTCAGCAGCGCCCGCACCGCCTCCTGAAGCATCAGAATGCCGACAAAGCCGAGAAGGACGACAAAGCCCACGGCAATGAAGAGATCGAGTTGACCCGCCGCGCGCAGCACCGAAAAGGTCGCGACGCCACCAAAGGCGCCTAAAATACCCGACAAGATGAGATACATCGCCAGATGCAGGTCGATGCCGCCGCGCCGATAGTGACTGAGCGCGCCTGAGGTCGACGCCGCCACCACCTGTCCGGTCACCGAGGCAACCGCCACCGAAGTCGGCACGCCCGAAAAGATCAACAGCGGGGTAAGCAGGAACCCACCACCCACGCCGAACAGACCCGACAGAAAGCCGACTGCCCCTCCGATCCCCACGAGAAAGAAGAGGTTCACGGAAAGCTCGGCGATCGGCAGATAGATCTGCAAGACCTTGGGTCCCGTTTTGCGGTTGGCTCTTTACGCCAGAGGCTAACGGCAAGACCGTCAACAAGTGGTCAAGGTTCCAGAAAAACCGGACGAAATTGTATCAAAACCGAGATTATTTTCGCAGCGTTGCGCCGCAGGCCCCTCACAGTGAGCAACGCACTGGCCCATCCACGCCCGCCACCCCAGTAGCCCTCATGGTGAGGTGCGGAGCGCAGCGCAGCCTCGAACCACGGGGCGTGCCCCGATGCCTCAACGCCACGCCCGGCAATCGCCCCAGCCCTAATTCGCCGTGGGCGTCGCCATAAGCTCCCAGACATTGCCCTCGGTATCCTCGAAATAGGCCGAATAGCCCCATTCCGATTCCGTACCCGGCGTGATGATCGAGCCACCCGCGATCAGCACGCGCTCGAGAATTTCATCCACCTCTTCGGCGCTGTCGGCCCGATGGCTCAGCACAAAACCCGGCGTGCCTTCCAGCGTCTCGGGCTTGCCCGCCGTCTGCGCAATTTGCTCGCGCGGAAACAGCACGAAGGAAAAATCCTCGTCGAAAAAGAACGCGACGTGATCCTCGCCAACGCCGATCTTGTCGTCCTCGATCTCGAACAGTGCGCGATAAAACACAAAGGCGCGTTCGAGTTCATCGACGCCGATGGTGATGATGTTGATTTTGGGCTTCATCGCCTCGTCCTTCTCTATGTTGAGGACGTGTCTAGGCTTTTTCCGCCCCGGTCGCAAACAACGCCTCGAACTGGCCTTCCTCGATGCGCGCTGCCGCAATCACCGCCTGCGTCCGGCTATCGACATCGAGCTTTTGCAAAATAGCCGACACATGCGCCTTCACCGTCGCTTCCGAAATGGACAGTTCATAGGCGATCTGCTTGTTCATCAGCCCGTCACTGAGCATCATCAAGACGCGCACCTGTTGCGGCGTCAGGCTCGCCAGCCGCTTCATCAATCCCGATTGCTCGTCATCCCCGGTGATCGTCGTTCCCTTGGGCACAAACACTTCGCCTGCCAGCACCGTCTCGATGGCGCGGCGGATTTCCGTCGGTCCCTCGGATTTATGCAGATACCCCGAAGCGCCAAGCTCGAATGCGCGCCGCACGACGGTGGCGTCTTCAACGGCCGAAATGATCATCACCGGAATTTCGGGATACTGCGCCCGTACCAGCAGCAGTCCCGAAAAGCCGCGCACGCCGGGCATGTTGAGATCGAGCAAAACCAAGTCGCAATCGCGATCGGCATCGAGCGATTTGCTGAGATTGGCGAGGTCGCCGCTCTCTTCCACGCTCACCGTGGCATCGCCTCCGGCCAGCGTCTGGCGCAGCGCCGCCCGGAACAGGGGATGGTCATCCACGATGATGATGCGGCGACGAGTCATGGGCCTAAACTACTCCAAATCAGGGGGCAGAGGCACAAAACCATGCTTTTCCACCCGAGGCATTTGCATATTGCAGCAATCCTTAACGGCTTCTTTACCATGTTTTCCCAAAAGTGACCGTTAGACCTTCGTGCTGCTTCGGCTTGGCACGCGCTCGCTTTGACAGGGACTGACCATGGCCCGCGCCTATCCTCAATCGGACTACGCCGATACCGCTTTCGACCCCGGCGCCGGGGACTGGCAAGCCCTGCGCGGCGAGCTGGTCGCCTTGCTCGATCAGGTGGAAAGTCGCTTCGGCGCCGCGTCGGATGGAGGAGGGGTCTCCAACCGCGTCCGGCACCTGCGCGATCAGGTCGGCACACCCGATCCCGCCACCCGCCGCCGCAGCGAGGCTCTCCGCAGCGTCAAGCGCGCCGTCGATCGATTCAATCCACAGGACGATGAAGCCGGCGATCTCAACGCCGCCATTGCCGAAATCCGCAGCCGTCAGGGCGCCTCGATCATTTCCGCCATCGATCGCCGCCCCTCCGACCTGCCCGAATTCCGCGAGCTATCGAGCCTTGTCTCGGGCATGGGCGATCGCCTCGGGCGCCTCGAAGGCCAGCTTCGCACCGCTCGCCATAGTTCTTCGGACGTGCACGAAGTCGCTTCCCAGGTCGAACAGCTCACTCAGGTCGTCGAACTGCTCGCCGGCGCCGTGGGCGAAACCGGCCAGGTCAAGCGCCTGGAAACCCAGATCGGGGCTTTGGCCTCGATGATGAGCCAGGCGCCCAAGGTCGATCTTTCCGCCGTCAATTCCCGCCTCGACGATGTCTCGGCCACAGTCGCCAAGCTCGCCGAACTCCAGGCCCAGCAGATGGAGCGCGAGATCATCCGCGAGGAGCGCGCCGAGTTCGCGCCCAAGGGCACGCTCGAGCCGGCCATGGCCTCCATCGAAGCCAATGTGCGCAGCGTCTATGATCGCATCGATGCCATAGAGCGGAACATGAGCATCTCCGTTGGCGATTTCGAACGCCTGACGAGCGAAATGTCCGAGGTCACGCAGGCCCTGCGCGATTCTGCCGGCAGCCCCGAACTCGTCGCCGCCCGCGTCGAAGCCCTCGCCCAGCGCCTGCAATCGGTCGATGGCAGCAGCGAGGATGTGCTGGCCCTCAAGCAGGACATTTCCGCCCTGCAACAATCCGTGCTCAAGGGCATGGAGCCGCGTTTCCTGCGCCTCGAAAGCCAGATTGAGGCGCTGTCCAGCAAGGTCGCCCCGGTCGATACGTCTGCCGTCGAAGGCCAATTGAAGCGCCTGATGACCCGCATGGACGAAGCCGGCGCCCAGCTCGATGGCCTTGCCAGGCTCTACCACGATGCCGGCGACAAGCCCGATTTCGAATCTCTCGCTAATCTCGTGGCCGAGCGCACCAGCGACGCCATGAGCCGCAAGGCCCCGGCGCCGGTCGCCATGTTTGGCCCCGAGAGTCTCAAAACCATCGAGGACCGGATTTCGAGCCTCGTCCGCTCGGTCAGCAAGGGTCCCGACGCCGAAACGCTGGCAAGCCTTGTCGCCGAAAAGACCTCCGCCGCCTTCGCCAAGTCCGGCGCGCCGCTCCCGGTGCTCAACCCCGAAGGTTTTGATGCGCTCGAAAAGCGCATGACCGCCGTTTTCAACACTGCGGGCAAGGACACTGCCGAGCGCCTGGCCCGGCTCGAAGCCGCGCTTTCTTCGCGCAACGCTGCCCCAGCGCAGCCGCAGGCTGTCGCTGCGACAATGCGTGCCGAGCCAGTCGCCCCGACGGCCCAGTCCGCAAAACCCCAAAGCCGCGCCTCCGAATTCGACGCCGCCGTCGAAGAGCCGAGCACCGCGCGCCTCGATTCCATCCTCTCGAGCCTCAACGGCCAGAAGCGCGCCGATGCCATGCCGTCCAATCCGGGCGAGGAAGCCCCGCTGGTCGATCGCGGCTTTGCCGATATGCCCCAGCCGCGCGTGGCCGCCGCCGCTCCCCGCGCTGCCACCCCCGCGCCGCAACCGGCTCGCCCTTTGCAGGCCGAAGTGCAGCCTGCCTTCGATCCCGAAAAAGTCGATCGTCCGCCGCGTCCGCAGTCGAGCTTTTCTCAGTTCGATCGCGACGGCTTTGCCGCCCCCGCGCGCGCCGATGCAACCGCGCCGGCTGTTGAAGCGCCTGTCTCCAATACCAGCACCTTTGTCGCCGCCGCTCGTCGTGCGCAGCGCGCCCGGCAGGAGCAGCAGGTCGCCGAGCCCGCCACCGGCAATTCGTTGATCGGCCGCGCCCTGGCGCGTGTCCGCCCGCAGCCCAAGGCTGCTACTGAAGAAACCGCGCCCGCCCCAGCCCCCGAGCCCAAGGCGGAAAAGCGCCGCCCCCGCAAGCCGGCGCCCGAGGCCCCCGTCATCTCCGCAAGCGAGGAAGCCCAAGAGGTTCGTCCGAACTTCTTCGTGCGCAACCGTCGCACGCTGCTTCTCGCGGCTGCGGTCATCGCCGTTTCCATGCTGACGCTCAATCTCGTCATGCAGCGCATGCGCACGGCCCCCGCCGTCGTCCCGGCACAAGCCTCCGAGCCCCAGACCTCACCAGCCGCCATTGCAGTCGATCCGACCCCGGCCGCCGAAGTCTCCGAACTGGTTGCGCCGCGTGTCATCGACATGCTCGACGCCACATCGGTCGGTTCGATCAATCCGGGCGAGCGCATGAGCTTTGCCCGCGCCA
This sequence comes from Devosia sp. Root685, assembly GCF_001427875.1. GTDB lineage: Bacteria > Pseudomonadota > Alphaproteobacteria > Rhizobiales > Devosiaceae > Devosia. The sequence goes on from NZ_LMHK01000005.1 coordinate 43,081, forward strand.
CGGAAACGCCCATGCCGCCCGCGCTCCTCGCCTCGGGCAGCACCGGCACGATCAAACCCGTGATCGAGACGCCAACGGATAGCGCGCTCCCGGCAACCGGCTCCATCGCCGCCACGCCTGAACAGTTCGAACTGCCCCCCGATGCCCTCGGTCCGCTGCCGCTGCGGCAGGCCGCAGCCGATGGCGATGCCAAGGCCCAGTTCGAAATCGCCGCCATCTATACCGAAGGCCGCGCCATCGAAGCCAGCCCCGAAGAAGCCGCCAAATGGTACGAGCGCTCGGCCGCGCAGGGTTTTGTCCCCGCGCAATATCGCCTCGGCAATCTCTATGAAGCCGGCACCGGCGTCGAAAAAGACCTCGAAATGGCCCGCCTCTGGTACCAGCGCGCCGCCGAAGCGGGCAATCGCATGGCCATGCACAACCTCGCCGCGCTCTATGCCAGCGGCCAGTTGGGCGAGCAGCAATTCGAAGAAGCCGGCCAGTGGTTCACCCAGGCGGCGACCCTTGGCATGGTCGATAGCCAGTTCAACCTCGGCATGCTCTATGCCCGCGGCCTTGGCGTCGACCAGGATTTCGAACAGTCCTACAAGTGGTTCTCACTCGCCGCCAAGTCGGGCGATGCCGATGCCGCCAAGGCCCGCGACGACATCGCCAAATCCCTCACGGCAGATGCGGTCAGCCGTATCGGCGGCGAAGTCCAGACCTGGACCAGCCAGCCCATCGCCCTCGACGTCAATTTTGCTCCCATCGGCACCTGGGCGCCCGATTTCGACCCCGGCGAAGCCATCGCCAACAAGGAAGTCGTCTCCCGCGTGCAGCAGGCGCTCAATCGCCTCGGCTTCAACATCGGCACCCCCGACGGCGTCGCCGGCCCCAAAACCGCCGAAGCCATCCGCACCTTCGAGCGCGGCACCGGCATGACCGAAAGCGGCAAGATCAACCCGCGCCTGCTGGCAGTGCTGGGCAGCCAGCCGGTCTAGTCGAACGCCGGTTAGACGGGAATAGCAACACGACGCCGCACCCTCCGCGTCGTCATTGCCGGGCCTGTCCCGGCATCCTCGGCATTCCCAGTAGCCCTCATCCTGAGGCGCTTTGCAAAGCCTCGAAGGACGGGGGCGTGTCCCGATGGTTCAGTGCCACGCCCCCGTGGTTCGAGGCTTTGCTGCGCAAAGCACCTCACCATGAGGGCTACTGCTAGGGTGCAACTCTAAAACCCGCCACCCGTCTTGAACCCGGAATGCTTCCGCGTACCCGCGCTGCCCGTCCGCGGCCGCGAAAATCCGCCGCCGCTGTTTCCGCCGCCGCCCCAGCCGCCACCAAATCCACCGCTCGACGGCTTCGATTTTCCGCCGCTTGATGACCCGCCAATGCTATTGTCCGGCCAATGGAAACCACCCTGATCTCCCCAGGGTGAGGAATTGCTGCCGCTTGAACGGCGCGTTGACGCATTGCCCGCGCCCCATTCATTGCCCGGGGCCCAGTTCTGGCTTTTCCGCCACTGGTCCCAATAGCTCGCCGCCGAAATGCCGCCGCGAAGGAAATCGTTCAGCAGGTCGCCAACCAGCTTGTCTTCCCTGAACGTCGAGCGCGGATCGTCAAAGCGCTGCTTCTTGAATTCCCACTGGATGTCTTCGAGTTCGCGCCGCCGCGCGGCCAGGGTCTTGCTGCGCTCGCGCAGGTCTCGGCTTTCTTCTTCCTCCTCGCGCATGCGGGTGCGCGATTCGTCGATCTGGGCAACGATCGTATCGTCCTTGCCGGTGCGGGTGCGGCGCGCTTCGGCAAGGAGCGTCTGGATATCTTCCTGGCCCAACGCCGCAGCAAGCGCCGCCGCTGCCGAAGCCAAAGCGGGGTCGCTGCCATTGGTCAGCGATTGCAGCGCTTCGCCCGCCTCGTTGCGCTTGTCTTCTGCTTCGACGATAGCGGCATCGATCGCCTGCACATCGGCCTCGGCCTTGGCCTTCGCCTCGCGCAATGGCCGCCCACCCGCAGCATCCGCCGCCTCATTGGCAAGGCTCACCAATGCGGCTTCGGCGGCCTGCGCATTGGCTTCCTGCCGCTCGGCATGTTCACGCAGGCGCAATGGAATATCGTTGAGCATGGCATAATTGGGCCGTGCCTTCTGAAAGCCGACAAGACCCGCCACGAGCCCGTCGAGATAGCGCACGAGATTGTTGGCCTTATAGGCCGACGTGCCATAGCCGCTGTCCCACAGGTACATGAAGAGCGGGTCGTCGCGATAAGGCTTGCCCTTTTCTTCCCGGTCGGCTTCGGCCAGCCGGGTCTTTTCCATCGACTGGTCGGCCACTTCGCCAAGCGACTTCGCCGCGGCCCGCTTCTCGGCATAGGCCGGATCGGTTTCGAGCCGAGCCGAAACCTCTTGCAGCAGCGCGTCGAGCGCCTTCTGTTTTTCGGCAAGGTCGGCCACGGCATCGCGGCGGCGCTCGACCAGCGACACCCGGCCCGCTTCGAGGTCTTCTATGTTCTTTTGCGCCTGATCGACGGCCTTGCCATGCGATTTCAGCGATTCCCGTGCCTTGCTCTCGGCGGTTGAAATCCGTCCATCGAGTTCGGCTTGAATGGCCGGATCGAGACGCAGTTGCGCCAGCTGACGAAACAGCTCCGCTTCGCTTTCCTTGATCTTGGCGACGATTTCGGTCGAGCGCGCCAGCCGGCGGGAGATTTCGTCTTCCTCGCGCCTGATATCGCGCATCGCCTCTTCAAGGCTCGCCAGCGCCTGTGGGCCACCAATACTCATGCCATCACCACCGGGTCACCGCGCCGTCCAGCACCGGCATCTGAAATTCGACATCGAGAAAGCCGTCCGATTTCCGGCCCACTTCATTGGCCTGGATAATGCCATCGTCGCGCTTGTCATTGGCCACGGCATTATAGACCGATTCCGGCACCCGCTGCCCCCATTGGGCGACGACCTCGGTCTCCCCGGTTTCTTCGTTGAGAATGGGCAGGCTCAGCGCCTTGCCATTCGGATCGATCGCTTCCACCACCAGATAGTAGTTCGTGGCATCGGTATTGATCTCGGGGAAGGTCCAGAAGCCCGATTGTTCGTCCGAGCGATTGACGACCCGCACCACATATTCCTGCCGCAGCTTGTCGCGCAGGGCCGTCAGGTCTTCGACGATCCCCTCGGCCCCGGGCCGATTGCCCTCCGCAGAAAAAGCTTTGCCCCGGCTGACCAGCGCCTCTGCCTGCACCACAGCCTGCTGCACCTTGGTCTCGTCGAAAATGGTTTGGTAGAGCGCGTCCATCTGCGCGGGCAGACCCTCGGTCAGTTCGACCTGGCTGCGGTACTCCTGCCCGGCCTGGAAGGGGCGATAGATGCCGAAATAGCCAACGCCCAGCGCCAACAGCGCGCCGAGCACCAGCAGCACCGGCCGCCCCCAGGTCTTGCGGCCGACATAGAGGCGAGCGAGGCTCGTCTTGAAACTTGGCGCTGGCGGGTCATAGGCAAAGCGGCTTTCGGCCAGGGCCGAAACGCCTTCCTTGAGAATGTGGTCGGGAACCTCGATCCCCTGCTGGCGATAGACCTCGCGCAGGCGCTCGATCAACTGGCCCTCGCGGGCCGTGCCATCGAGTTCGCGCGTAACGAGATCCTGGCGGTGGCGGAGCGTGTCCACCACATCCATGGCCAGCATGACTTCATCGAGTGGGGCAGCCGTTTTGGCTGTCGCGTCGCTCATCCTCTTTTTCTATTCCCGTCGCAATTATGCATAAATTCAGGGGATTCCACGTTCTTGCTGGTTGCGTCCCATCCTCGATTGTCACCCCGGCGAAGGCCGGGGCCCATCTTGAGATTTCAGGATGGATCCCGGCCTTCGCCGGGATGACAGTCAGAGAGCGTTGCCAAACTAGAGCAAGAGAAGAGTTTTAGTTCTTGGTTTCGAGCAACAGCGCATTGCCCTCGGCAGCGAGCGTCGCGAGACGCCTTTTGCCGTCTTCCACGGCATCGCGGATTTCGGCCGAGTTCTTGGTGGAAGCCACCCGCATCTCGTTGATGATGGTACGGCTCTTTTCCTGGAAGTTGACGACGCTATCGACGAGCTTCTTGACGGCATCGGCGCGCACGGTCGGGCCATAGCCGGCCTTGACGGCTTCTTCCTGCACCTTGTCGCCAATCTCCGAGAGTGTTTCGAGGCTCTTGGACATGCCTTCCTTCATGGCGTTCAGCGTCGCGGTCGATTCGTGCAGCCCGAACATGCCGGTGAACGAAGCGGAAAGCGCGGTAAGAACGGTTTCATTAGTCGAGAAGAACGAGATCGACTGCTGGTAGACGCGTTCCTTGGCATTGGTCGTCTGCATCAGGCGCGCCATCACCACTTCCGAAGTATTGTAGGAAATGGTCAGGTTGTCCGAGAGGTCCTTGGCGATCTGGTAGCGCTTTTCCTCGTTCTGCATGTCGCGCAGCTTTTCGTCGCGCGCCATTTCGAGGCGGGCGCGATCAGCGGGCGCCGTGCCGGCAAAGGCGGCCAGTTCATTCGACGAAGTCTGAAGAATGTTCTTCTTCTCTTCGAGGCGCTTTTCGGCGACCTCGAGCACTTCGAGCGCCATCACTTCGGACTGTTTTAGCGCGCCGCGGAAATCGCGATAGGCTTCAAGGATAGTCTGCTCGCGGTCGATCTGGTCCTTGGTATCCTTGGTCACTTCGAGATAGGTGTCGCGGATCTTGTTGAAGCGCGTCGCAATATCGCCGCGGCTCACCTTCATCCAGACGTTGGACGCCCGCTCGAGCAGATCGAGCTTGTTGTCGGCGAGTTGATCCACCATGCCCTTGGCATCGTCGCGGATCGAGTCAAAGCCCTTGGTAATGTCCTCGTAGCGCTCGCCGATCTTCATGGCGGCAACCTGCTCGCGCACCACTTCATTAAAGGCGCTAGCCTGGCTCAGCGTCCGGCCGATGAGGATGACGCGGGTTTCGTCCAATTCGGTGATCTGGCTCAAAAGCCCGGTGATCGGCTGCTCGCCCTGCTGTTCGGGCCAGATGCCAAGGTCGCGGATGGCGTTGACCGCCTTGTCCAGGTACTGCAACGGCTTCTCGGCAATGGCCGGCGCGCTGGTCTGCGGGGCGGTCGTCACTTGGTCGGTCATCATCTGCTCCCTGGCATAGTTGGCTTGCGGGGCCGGCTTGTGCCTATGCACCCTAGATTGCGCGTGAGGACCCTGCTGACAATTGCATCCTCCCGTCCGCGCAACTATTTAGTCCATATTGGTGCGAAAAAGCCGCACGTAAAGAGTAGGGTTCGCCACCATGGAAAAGAGCAGTCTTGCCCAACCATTATGCCGTCTTTGCGACGGGGCCGGCGTGTCGCCGTGCGACATCGCAGGGTGCGCCTGATGGAGTTCGGTGGACGCTATAAGATGAGTGCCCCGCGCGCCCGTGTCTGGGACGCGCTCAACGATCCCGAAATGCTCAAAGCCGCCATTCCCGGCTGCCATCTCATCGCCTGGTCCGGCCCCGAAACCCTCGACCTCGAGATCAAGGTCAATCTCGGCGTCATGCAGCCGACCTTCAAAGGCGAACTGATCCTCTCCAATATCGTCCCCGCCGTGAGCTATACCCTCTCCGGTCGCGGCAAGGGCGGGCTCCTCGGTCTCGCCGAAGGCAGCGCCGATGTGTCGCTCGCCGACCTTGGCGAAGACACACTCCTCACCTTCACCGCCAATGGCGGCGCCTCGGGCCAGGTCATGAAAATGGGAAAAGCCATCATCGGCAGTTCAGCACAACGCATCATCGATGGTTTTTTCGAACGCTTCGGCACGGCCGCCGGCGTCGAGGTCACGCCCCTGCCGGGCGAAAATCCCTGAGCGTTTACGGAAGCTTAACCATGTCCAAGTCCGCCCCGAACCGGCCTTAATCCCGCCGCCGCTTACCCTGTAGAGACAGTGCGTCCTTCATTACAATTTGTTTCAAATCGCACATGTCCACTTCCTCCCGCGACAGTCTCGCCCTCTACGTCATCGCCTTTGCCGCCGTGCTGGCCGTGCTCTATGCCGATGTCGATCTTGGCACCTTGTTCACAGCCATTCTCGCCCGCTGGTAAGCCCGCCGTTGAGCAAATTAACGCCAATTTTTGACCAAGCGGAAAAATTTGACATCGTCCCCCTTGCTTAGGGCGTGATTGCACGATTTTATCGCCCTTCAGCGCATGCGGATAAACGAGGGTGCATTTCTTGCGTCCGCTGCGAGACAGGGAGACTAATCAATGAAATTTTCGATCCTCACCAAGGCCATTACCGGCGGCGTCGCTCTGAGCGCACTGATGGCCGGTGCAGCCTTCGCTGATGCCGCTCTCGTTTATGACGGCGGCGGCAAGTTCGACAAATCCTTCAATGAAGCCGCCTATAACGGCGCCGAAATGTTCAAGGCCGAAGGCGGCGCCTATCAGGACCTCGAAATTTCGGGCGACGCCATGCGCGAACAGGCCATCCGCCAGTTCGCCTCGCGCGGCAACAACCCGATCGTCATGCCCGGCTTCTCGTGGGAAACCGCGCTGAAAGTCGTCGCACCTGAATTCCCCGACACCAAGTTCACCATCATCGACACCGTCGTCGATCTGCCCAACGTGCAGTCCGTGGTCTTCAAGGAACAGGAAGGCTCCTACCTCGTCGGTATCCTTGCTGCCATGAAGTCGGAGACCGGCAAGATCGGCGTCGTCCCGGCCTTCAACTTCGACCTCCTCGAAGCCTTTGCCTGCGGCTATGCCCAGGGCGCCAAGTCGGTGAACCCCGATATCGCTGTGCTCGAAACCTATGTCGGCACCGGCTTTGAAGCCTTCAACGATCCGGTGAAGGCCACCGAAGTTGCAAAGTCCCAGCTCGATCAGGGCGCCGACGTGATCTTCCAGGTCGCCGGTGGCGCTGGCGCCGGCGTGCTCCAGGCTGCGGCCGACGCCGGCAAGTTCGGCATCGGCGTCGATAGCAACCAGAACCACCTGCATCCTGGTTCGGTCCTGACCTCGATGATCAAGCGCGTCGACGTCGCCACCTACAACGCCATGAAGGGCGTTGAAGACGGCACCTGGGCTCCCGGCACCATCGTTCTGGGCCTCGCCGAAGACGGCGTTGGCGCGGCCTTTGACGACAACAACGCTTCGCTCATCACCGATGACATGAAGGCCGCGGTCGAAAAGGCCACTGCCGATATCGTTTCGGGCGCTGTCTCCGTGCACGATTTCCGCTCCGACAAGGCGTGCCCGTCTCTCTAAATTGAACGAAGAAGGGGAGGACTTCCAATGACAAGTCTTCACCCGACAAATGCGCAGCGGTCCGAAGGGACCGCTGCTGCCCCGCTCGCTATCGAGCTTGTCGGCATCAACAAGCATTTCGGCCCGGTCCACGCCAATCGTGACATTCACCTCGCGATCAAACGCGGCACGGTGCATGGCATCGTGGGCGAAAACGGCGCCGGCAAATCGACCCTGATGTCGATCCTTTACGGCTTTTACACCGCCGACAGCGGCGAAATCCGCGTCAACGGCACGCCCGCCACCATCACCGATTCCCGCCATGCCCTCGCCCTCGGCATCGGCATGGTCCACCAGCATTTCATGCTGGTCGATAATTTCTCCGTCCTCGAAAATGTCGTGCTCGGCGCCGAGGACTCAGCCTTTCTCGCTCCGACGCTGAACAAGGCGCGCACCCAGCTCAAGGCGCTGGCCCGCGACTATGGCCTCGAAGTCGATCCTGACGCCATCATCGAAAACCTTTCGGTCGGCCAGCAGCAGCGCGTCGAAATTTTGAAAGCGCTCTATCGCGGCGCCGAAACCCTCATTCTCGACGAGCCCACCGGCGTTCTAACCCCTGACGAGGCCGACCACCTCTTCCGCATCCTCGGCAAGCTGCGCGAAGAAGGCAAAACCATTATCCTCATCACGCACAAGCTGCGTGAAATCATGGCCATCACCGACGAAGTCTCGGTCATGCGCCAGGGCGCCATGGTCAAAACCTTGACGACCAGTGAAACCTCGCCCGGCGAATTGGCCGAGCTGATGGTCGGCCGCCGCGTCCTCCTCCGCGTCGAAAAAGGCCCCGCCAGCCCCGGCAAGGTGTTGCTCGATGTCCAGGACCTCGTCGTCACCGATGATTTCAAAGTCCCGCGCGTCAAAGGCGTCTCGTTCCAGGTCCGCGCCGGCGAAATCGTCGGCATTGCCGGGGTCGCCGGCAATGGCCAGTCCGAACTCCTCGAATCCATCGCCGGCATGCGCGATCAGCTCTTGGGCACCATCCGCCTCAATGGCGAAGTCCTCAGCCTTGAAGGCGACGACGGCGCCGCCCGCGCCCGTACCGCCGGCCTCGCCCACGTGCCCGAAGATCGCCTCCGCATGGGCCTCGTGACGACCTTCTCCGAATGGGAAAATTCCATTCTCGGCTACCAGCACAGCTATGGCGATGGCCCCGGCCTCGATATCGCCAAAGCGCGCCAGACGGCCGAAGAATACATCAAGAAATTCGACATCCGCCCGCCCAATATCGATCTGAAAACCGCCAATTTCTCCGGCGGCAATCAGCAAAAAATCGTCCTGGCGCGCGAAATGGAGCGCAATCCTGACGTGTTGATCGTCGGCCAGCCGACCCGTGGCGTCGATATCGGCGCCATCGAATTCATCCACAATCAGATCATCAAGATGCGCGATGCCGGCAAGGCCATCCTGCTCGTCTCGGTGGAACTGGATGAAATCCGCTCGCTCGCCGATCGGATCCTCGTGATTTTCGACGGCAAGATCGTGGGCGAAGCCGATCCGGCGACCGCCGACGAAACCGAACTTGGCCTCCTGATGACCGGCTCGCATGCATCGTCTGACAAGACGCCGGGCCCCGGCACCTTGCCGGCACACGAAACCCCCGTGCAGCAGACGCTGGTCAAAATGAGCCCGCAAGACCTCTCCGGCAAGGATCCCAACTGATGACCCCTTTGCCGCGCTGGGCCGATGTCGTCCTCCTGCCGCTCCTCAATGTCGTCCTGGCCTTCCTCGTCGGCGGCCTCATCGTTCTCGCCGTTGGCCAGAACCCGCTACAGGCCGTGGGCATCATGCTCTATGGTGCCTTCGGCTACGGCTCGGGCTTTGGTTACACGCTCTATTATACGACGGATTTCATCTTTGCCGGCCTCGCCGTGTCGCTGGCCTATCATGCCGGCCTCTTCAATATCGGCCCCGAGGGCCAGGCCTATGTCGGCGGCCTCGGCGTCATCCTGATCGGCCTCGCGCTTAACGGCACCCATTGGGCCATTGTTTTCCCGCTGATGATCATCTGCGGCGGGGCCTTCGGTGCGCTCTGGGCCTTTGTGCCCGGCTATCTGCAGGCCAAGCGCGGCAGCCACGTCGTCATCACCACCATTCTCTTCAATTTCATCGCCACCTCGATGATGGGTTTTCTGATTTCGCGCGTCCTGAAACCAGCGGGCGTCAATTCCGACGAAAGCGCCCCGCTCGAAGCGATCACCCGCGTGCCGCAACTGCGCACCTTCATCGAGCTCTTCAAGAATTCCCCGGTCAACCTGACCTTCTTCCTCGCCATCATTGCGCTGGTCTTCATCTATTGGCTGATCTGGCGCACGAAATTCGGCTATGCCGTCCGTGCCCTCGGCCAAAACCCGGTCGCCGCCAATTATGCCGGTATTTCCAATCAGAAGATGATCATGATCGTCATGGCCATGTCCGGCGTTCTCGCTGCCATGGTTGCGGTCAACAATGTCGGCGGCGTCCAGGGCCGCCTCATTCTCAATTTCGTCAATGGCGCCGGCTTTGTCGGCATCGCCGTCGCTTTCATGGGTCGCGGCCATCCCGTCGGCGTCGGCCTTTCGGCGCTGCTCTTCGGTATCCTGTACCAAGGGGGCCAAGAGCTTGCCTTCCAGATGCCGGGCATTACCCGCGAAATGATCGTCACCATTCAGGCCCTCGTCATTCTCTTCACTGGCGCCATGGGCGACATGCTGCGCGCCCCGCTGGCGCGCTTGCTGACCCGATCCGAACCCGCGACGGGAGCCAAATGATGGAAAGCTATCTCGTCGATATCACTCTCATCCTCGACTCCACCGTTCGCCTCGCCGTGCCGCTGATCCTTGCCTGTCTTGCCGGCCTTTATTCCGAGCGCGCTGGCATCGTCGATATCGGGCTTGAGGGGAAACTCTTGGCTGGCGCTTTCGCCGCCGCCGCCATGTCCGCCGTCACCGGCTCGGCCTGGCTCGGCCTCCTCGCCGGCATCGGCGCGGCCCTGATATTTTCGGGCATTCACGGCCTTGCCTCGATCAATTTCAAAGGCAATCAGACCATTTCCGGCGTGGCCCTCAATTTCCTTGCCGCGGGCCTGACCACCTTCCTCGGCCAGTCCTGGTTCAAGCGCGGCGGCTACACGCCCCAGCTTTCCGGCGACCAGCGCTTCAATCCCATCACGCTGCCCTTCGCCAATGAGCTGCGCGAAGTCCCCGTTATCGGCCAGATCTACTATGAGCTGATCTCGGGCCACAACATCATCACCTATGTCGCCTTCATCGCCGTTCCGGTCACCGCCTGGGTGCTGTTCCGCACCCGCTTCGGCCTTCGCCTCCGCGCCGTCGGCGAAAACCCCAAAGCCATCGACACCGCCGGCATTTCGGTCACGCGCCTGCGCTATCAGGCCCTGATCATCACCGCCGTCCTCGTCGGCATCGGCGGCGCTTATCTCTCGATTGCCCAGTCCGCCGGCTTCAACAACAACATGTCCGCCGGCCGCGGCTATATCGCGCTCGCCGCCCTGATCTTTGCCAAATGGCGCCCGGGTCCAGCCTTGCTGGTCTGTCTGATGTTCGGCTTCCTCGACGCGGTCCAGTTCCGCATCCAGGGCCAGGTCTTCCCCATCATTGGCGAAGTCCCCGTCCAGGCCATCCAGGCACTGCCCTATATCCTGACGGTGATCCTCCTCGCCGGCTTCATCGGCCGCGCCGTGGCCCCAAAAGCCTCGGGCATTCCGTATACCAAGGAGCGGTAAGCCGTTTCTTGGTCTGCAAATTGGGGGTGTGCGTACACCCTCACACTCGGTTGTCACCCACCGGCTGTCACCCCGGCGAAGGCCGGGGCCCATCTCCAGATCTCGGGATGGATCCCGGATCAAGCCCGGGATGACAGCCCGTTATTGGATCAGCGACACGCGCAACACTAGGCCCGTAGAAGTTTGAGCGGAAAAATGACCACCATCGACAGCACCCTATTCACCGCAGCAGAAGCTATCCGCGCCAAAGCCTATGCGCCCTATTCCAATTTCCACGTCGGCGCCGCCATTCTCGCTGACGACGGCAATATCTATTCCGGCTGCAACATCGAAAACGCCGCCTATCCCCAAGGCAACTGCGCCGAAACCTCAGCCATATCAGCCATGATCGCCGGCGGCGCCCGCCGCATCAAACGCATCTACGTCACCGGCCCCGGCACGGCCCCCGTCACCCCCTGCGGCGGCTGCCGCCAACGCATCCGCGAATTCGCCGATCTCGACGTCGAAGTTATTTCGCACGGGGTGGATGGTGTAGCGCTGGTGCAGACCCTGGGCCAGTTGCTGCCGTACAGCTTCGGTCCGGAGTTTTTGGGCAAATGAAAAACACCCCCCTCCCATCCTCCCCCTTGATGGGGGAGGATGGGAGGGGGTGTCGGCAATCACGAATGTCGCGGAAGCCACCCCATGAGCAAAGCCACCAAAACCATCCAAAAAATCGCCGGCCGCGAACCCATCGCCGCCGCCCTTGTCCTCGGCTCCGGCCTCTCGGCAATCGCCGACACGCTCGAAGACCGGGTAACCATCCCCTATTCCGAGCTGAAAGACTTTCCCGGCGCCGGCGTCTCCGGCCACGGCCGCGATCTCGTCCTCGGCATCATGGGCGGCAAGCGCGTGGCCATCCTCACCGGCCGCGAACATTATTACGAGCACGGCAATCCCGCCGCCATGCGCCCCGCGCTCGAAACCATGGCCGAGCTTGGCGCCGAAACCCTGCTGCTGACCAATTCCGCCGGCTCCCTCGACCAGCGCTTCGCCCCCGGCGACCTGATGCTGATCTCAGATCACATCAATTATAACGGCCTCAATCCCCTGATCGGCGAACCGACCGACCGTCGTTTTGTGAACATGGTCGATAGCTACAATCCCGACATCCGCGCCAAGGCAAAGTCCGCTGCGGAGCGTCTGGGCATTGCCCTCGGGGAGGGCGTATACTTCTGGTATTCCGGCCCAAGTTTTGAAACCCCGGCCGAAATCCAGATGGCCATTCGCCTCGGCGCAACTGCCGTCGGCATGTCAACGGTCCCGGAAGTGATCCTTGGTCGCTTCCTGGGTATGCAAGTCTGGGCCTGCTCGTCCATCACCAATATGGGCGCAGGTCTATCGAGCGAAAACATCAGCCATGAACATACCAAGACCATGGCGGTGCAAGGGGCGGCCAAGCTGCAAAAGCTGATCCCAGCCCTGGTGGAGGAGCTATGAGTCTCAAAGTCGTCGACAGCACCGTGAGCCACGCGCCCGTGCACAAGCGCAATCCCGGCTACCCCCTCGATCTCGATTGGGTCGAACGCGTCCGCATGAACCGCTCGGCGCTCGAACGCCGCGCCGGCTCCATTGGCGCACGCCGCACGGTCAAGAAGGACTACCAGCTCGCCTGGCTTTTGAAGGCGATCACCCTGATCGACCTGACGACGCTCAACGCCGACGACACCGCCGGCCGCGTCGAACGCCTCTGCGCCAAGGCCCGCAATCCGCTCCGCTCCGACATCGTCGAAAAGCTCGGCGTGGGGGATCTCCGCATCCTCCCCGGCGCCGTCTGCGTCTACCACACCTTCGTCAAAACCGCCGTCGATGCCCTCCAAGGCACCGGCATCCCCGTCGCCGCCGTCTCGACCGCCTTCCCCCATGGCCTCGCCCCCGTCGAAACCAAGATTGCCGAAATCGAAGCCTCGGTGCGCGATGGCGCCCAGGAAATCGACATCGTCATCGAGCGCGGCATGGTTTTGCGCGGCGACTGGCAGGCGCTCTACGATCAGGTCAAATCCTTCCGCAAAGCCTGCGGCGACGCGCACATCAAAACCATTCTGGGCACCGGCGAACTCGCGACCCAGACCAATATCGCCAAAGCCTCGCTCGTCTGCATGCTGGCCGGCGCCGATTTCATCAAGACCTCGACCGGCAAGGAAAAGGTCAACGCCAATCTCGTCACCTCGCTGACCATGATCCGCATGATCCGCTGGTTCGGCGAAGAGACCGGCATCGAAATCGGCTACAAACCAGCCGGCGGCATCGCCACGGCGGGCGATGCGCTAAAATACATGGCGCTGATGAAGGAGGAGCTGGGGACGCGTTACCTCAATCCTCATCTGTTCCGCTTCGGTGCTAGCAGTCTGCTAACCGATATAGAGCGCCAACTCGAACATGGCCTCACTGGCCATTATGCCGCCGATTACCGCCAGCCCCTGGTGTGAGGCCCCAAATGAACAAGATCGCGCAAATCTTCGAAACCCTCGAATACGGCCCCGCACCCGAAGCGCCGGACCAGGCAAATGCCTGGCTCGACAGCAAAAATCGGGCTTTTGGCCACTTCATCGACGGCGCCTGGACCGCCCCGGGAAAAACCTTCGCCTCGACCAATCCGGCATCAGGCGAAAAACTCGCCGAAATCACCGATGGCACCTCTGCCGACGTCGACGCCGCCGTCAAAGCCGCCCGCGCCGCCTTCCCCCTCTGGAGTGGGCTAAGTGGTTATGAGCGTGGGAAATTTCTCTATTCCATCGCCCGTATGATCCAAAAGCACAGCCGCCTTTTCGCCGTGCTCGAAACCATGGACAACGGCAAGCCCATCCGCGAAAGCCGCGACGCCGATATCCCCCTGGTAGCACGGCATTTTTACCATCATGCCGGCTGGGCCACCCACATCTCGCGCGAATTTCCCGACCACGTCCCCTACGGCGTCTGCGGCCAGATCATCCCCTGGAATTTCCCGCTTTTGATGCTCGCTTGGAAGATCGCTCCGGCTCTCGCGGCCGGCAATACGGTGGTCCTGAAACCCGCCGAATTCACCTCGCTCACCGCGCTACTTTTCGCTGAAATCTGCGAACGCGTCGGCCTTCCAAAGGGCGTCGTCAACATCGTCACCGGCGAAGGCGATACCGGCGCCGCGCTGGTAAACCATTCTGACGTCGACAAAATCGCCTTCACCGGCTCGACCGAAGTCGGCAAGATCATCCGCGCCGCTACGGCCGGAACCGGCAAGGGTCTCTCGCTCGAACTGGGCGGCAAATCGCCGTACATCGTCTTCGAAGACGCCGATCTCGACTCTGCCGTCGAGGGGCTGGTGGAGGCCATCTGGTTCAATCAGGGCCAGGTCTGCTGCGCCGGTTCGCGCCTCCTCGTACAGGAGTCGATCGAGGAGCGCTTCATCGCCAAGGTGAAGAAGCGCATGGCTAACCTCCGCGTCGGCGATCCCCTTGATAAATCAGTCGATATCGGCGCGCTCGTCGCCCCGGTCCAGGTCGAACGCATCCGCGACCTGATGAAACAGGGCATTGCCGAGGGCGCCGTGGTCTATGAACCCGATGGCGCAATCCCGACCAGTGGTTGCTTCCTGAAACCCGCCCTCGTCACCAATGTCTCTCCGGCTAACACCCTTGTAGCAGAAGAGATTTTTGGCCCCGTGCTGGTCGCCATGAGCTTCCGTACGCCCGAGGAAGCGGTGGCTCTGGCCAACAACACCCGCTACGGCCTCGCCGCGACACTCTGGAGCGAAAACATCAATCTCGCCCTCGACATAGCGCCAAAACTCAAGGCCGGCGTCATCTGGATCAACGGCACCAACCAGTTCGACGCCGCCGTCGGTTTCGGAGGTTACAAGGAAAGTGGCTACGGCCGCGAAGGTGGCCGCGAAGGCATGGGTGCTTACCTGAAACCCAAATGGGAGAAGGACTTACAGCCCGCTCCTGCGGCCAAGTCGGTTCCGGCCAAGGCCGCGAACCCGCTCGACACCGGCCACCTCGACCAGACCGCAAAGATGTATATCGGCGGCAAACAGGCACGCCCCGATAGCGGCTACAATCGTCCCGTCCACGGCGCCAAGGGTGACCTCGTCGGCGAAGTCGGCGATGGCAATCGCAAGGATATCCGCAACGCCGTCGAGGCCGCTCGCGCCGCCCTCGGCTGGGGCACGACGGCGGCGCATTCCCGCGCCCAAGTGCTTTATTTCCTTGCCGAAAATCTCGACTACCGCCGCGACGAATTCGCCGCCCGCATCAAGGCGCAGACCGGCGAAGACGGGCAAAAAGAAGTGGCTCAATCCGTCGAGCGCCTCTTCGCCTTTGCCGGTTGGGCCGACAAATATGATGGCGCGGTGCACAATCCGCCCATGCGCGCCGTGGCTGCCGCCATGGTCGAACCGCTCGGTGCCATCGGCATCGTCGCGCCGCCCTCGCGTCCACTGCTCGGCTCCATCGCCCTGATCGCGCCAGCTTTGGCCATGGGCAATACGGTGGTACTGGTCCCCTCCGACCGCTCGCCGCTGTCGATGACCGATTTTTACCAGGTGCTCGAAACCTCCGACATGCCCTCGGGCGTCGTCAACATCGTCACGGGCGAAAGTGTCAGTCTCGCCAAGACCTTGGCCGAGCATGACGGCGTCGATGGACTCTGGTTTGCAGGCCCTGCCGAAGCCTCCGCCATGGTCGAAAAGGCCTCGGTAGGCAATCTCAAGCAAACCTGGACCAGCCGCGGTCTCTATTATGATCTGGCCGACGAGCGGCTCGCTGGGGACTATTTCCTTGGCAAGGCCACACAGGTCAAGAACGTCTGGATTCCTTACGGGGCATAGTGCCCCCTCATCCGGCGCTTCGCGCCACCTTCTCCCCGATGGGGAGAAGAACAGGCTCCACTCTCGCGACAACCACCGGGTCATTCCTCTCCCCATCGGGGGAGGGTGCCCGAAGGGCGGGTGAGGGGGATGCCGAAACAATCGAGAAGCTCATGGTCTTCCTCCCCCAAGAAGTGATCCTGAAAAAGCGCAATGGCGAAAAACTTCCCAAGGAAGATATCGCCCGTTTCATCGCCGGCTTTGCCGAGGGCACAGTGTCCCACGCACAAGCCGCAGCCTTTGCCATGGCGGTGTATTTTCAGGACATGAGCATGGACGAGCGCGTGGCGCTGACTCTAGCCATGCGCGATAGCGGCACCGTTCTCGATTGGTCCGATCTCAATGGTCCAGTGGCCGACAAGCATTCAACCGGCGGCGTCGGCGATAATGTCAGCCTCATGCTCGCGCCGATCCTCGCCGCTTTGGGCATTTACGTGCCGATGATTTCCGGTCGTGGTCTCGGCCACACTGGCGGCACGCTGGACAAATTCGATTCCATCCCCGGCTACCAAACCCAGCCGGACAATGCGCTTTTTCGCACGGCGGTGAAACAGGCTGGCTGCGCCATTATCGGCCAGACCGCTGACCTCGCTCCGGCCGACAAGACGCTCTACGCCATTCGCGACGTCACCGGCACGGTAGAGTCCATTTCGCTCATTACTGCCTCGATCCTGTCAAAGAAACTGGCCGCCGGCCTCGGCGCCTTGATCCTCGACGTAAAAACCGGCTCCGGCGCCTTCATGCCCACCCTTGAAGCATCACGCGATCTGGCGAAAAGCCTCGTCAGCGTCGCCAATGGCGCTGGCCTTAAAACTGGCGCCCTAATCACCGACATGAACGAGCCCCTCGCCAGCGCCGCCGGTAATGGTCTCGAAATCCGCAATGCCGTCGATTTTCTGAGCGGCACGCATCAGGATCCCCGCCTCAAAGACGTGACGCTCGCCCTCTGCGCGGAGATCGTTCTTATGACCGGGATGGCCGAAAATATCAGCGCGGCCCGGACCAAGGTCGCGCAGGCCCTCGATAGCGGCCAGGCACTTGAGCAGTTTTCCAAAATGGTGACGGTTCTTGGCGGTCCGTTTGATTTCGCCGAGCGCATGGATGGCTATCTCACGCCCGCGCCGATCATCCGCGATGTTTTCGCCGAAGGGCAGGGGACTATCGCCACTATCGATACACGCGGCGTCGGCATGGCCGTCGTGGCACTTGGCGGCGGCCGCACGACACCAACCGACAGGATCGATCACCGCGTCGGTTTTGATCGTCTTCTGGGCCTCGGCGCAGCGGCCGATGCGAAGACGCCGATCGCCCGTATCCACGCCAGAGACGAAGCCTCGGCCGTGGACGCCGAAAATCGCCTTCGCGCCGCCTATCGCTTCGGCCAAACCGCGCCGGACTTCCCGCTGATCGCCGACCGCATCGCCCCCACGGAGTAACGCCATGCCCCGCGCCATTGTCTGCCTGCTCGACAGCGTCGGTATCGGCGGTGCGCCCGATGCCGTGACCTACGGTGATGTCGGCTCCAACACGGCCGGCCACATCGCCGAATGGGCCGCATTGGGCAAGGCCGATCGACAGGGCCTGCGCTCCGGCCCCCTCCATGTTCCCAACATGGACGCCATGGGTCTCGGCGCCGCCATAAAACTGTCTACTGGCACTTTGCCGCCAGGCCTCTCAGACACGCCCAAGGGCGGCCGCTTCGGTGTCGGCCGCGAAATCTCCAAGGGCAAGGATACGCCCTCGGGCCATTGGGAAATCGCTGGCGTTCCCGTGCCATTCGACTGGGGCTATTTTTCGCAGATGGAACCCACTTTCCCGCCCGACCTGATCGAAGAATTCATCCGCCGCGCCAACCTGCCCGGCATTTTGGGCGATAAACATGCCTCGGGCACCACGATCATCGCCGAATTGGGCGAAGAGCACATCCGCACCGGCAAGCCGATCTGCTACACCTCTATCGACTCTGTTTTTCAGATCGCCGCGCATGAGAGCCATTTCGGCCTCGAGCGCCTCTATGAGATTTGCAAGATCGCCTTCGAACTGACTGCGCCTCTGAACATCGGCCGCGTCATCGCCCGCCCCTTTATCGGCGAGAGTGCCGAAACCTTCAAACGCACCGGCAATCGCCGCGATTTTGCGATTTCCCCGCCCGAGCCAACCCTGCTCGATCGCAATGAAGCGGCCGGCAATCAGGTCTACGCGATCGGCAAAATCTCGGACATCTACGCAGGCTCGGGCGTCACCCACAAGCTCAAGGGCACCGGCATTCCGCAGCTCTTCGACAAGACGCTCGACGCCATGGAGATGGCCGCCGACCGCGCTTTCATCATGACCAATTTTGTCGATTTTGACTCTGAGTATGGCCATCGCCGCGACGTGCCCGGCTATGCGGCCGCTCTCGAGCTTTTCGATTCCCGCCTGCCCGAACTGATCGCCAAGATGCGCCATGACGATCTACTCGTTCTGACGGCGGATCACGGCAATGATCCAACCTGGCCGGGGACTGACCACACGCGCGAACAGGTGCCGATCCTCGTCTTTTCCCCAGCCCTGCCCCAGGGGGAGATTGGCATTCGCTCAACCTTCGCAGATATTGGCGAAAGCATAGCCGCCTGGCTCGGCCTTGCGCCCGGCCGTCACGGCAAATCCTTTCTATAAACAACAAGGCGATCGATATGAGCAAGATGGTGGGCAATGTCACGGTCATCGATCACCCGCTGATCCAGCACAAGCTGACGATCATGCGCAACAAGGAAACCTCCATCGCCGGTTTCCGGCGGCTCCTGCGCGAAATCGCCCACCTCATGTGCTATGAAGTCACGCGCGATCTGCAACTCGAAATGATCCCGATCGAGACGCCGATGTCGGCCATGGACTCGCCGGCGATCAAGGGCAAGAAGCTGGTTTTCGCCTCGATCCTCCGCGCCGGTAATGGCCTCCTTGATGGCATGCTCGATCTTGTTCCGGCGGCGCGCGTCGCCCATATCGGCATCTATCGCGATCACGAAACGCTCGAACCGGTCGAATACTATTTTAAGGCGCCCTCCAATCTCGAAGACCGCCTCATCATCGTGGTCGACCCCATGCTGGCGACCGGCAATTCGGCAACCGCCGCTATCGAAAAGCTCAAGGAGCGCGGCGCCAACAATATCCGTTTCCTCTGCCTCCTCGCGGCGCCCGAAGGCATCGAGAATTTTGCCAAGGCCCATCCGGATGTGCCTGTCTTTACGGCCTCGATCGATAGCCATCTCAATGAGAAGGGCTACATCATTCCCGGCCTCGGCGACGCCGGCGACCGCATGTACGGCACGAAGTAACGGTCCTCACGCGCTAGTCGCGCTCCGGACAGGGCGCGCCACGCGCGAGGTCCGCGCTTTGCTCGTCCACTCCAGATTACGAGGTCCAAGAAAATGGCAAAACTCGCCCATTCGATGATCCGCGTCATCGACGAAGATCGGTCTGTCGATTTCTACCGCCGTGCGTTCGGCCTTGAGATCGTCAATCGCATCGAATTCGCCGATTTTACGCTGGTTTATCTGGCCCAGGAGCTCGATGGCTTCGAACTCGAATTGACCATCAACCACGGCCGCACCGAGCCCTACAATCTCGGCGATGGCTATGGGCATCTTGCCGTCGTTGTCGACAATCTCCAGGCCGAATACGACCGCTTCAACACCGAGGGCTTTACCGTCGGCAAGCTCGTGGATTTCAAGAACGGCAACGTGCCCGTTGCGCGCTTCTTTTTCGCCACCGATCCTGATGGCTACAAGATCGAAGTGATCCAGAGGGGCGGCCGTTTCCAGTAGGTCCCTCGCCCGCCAAAAATGAAAAACCCCGGATCGCTCGGGGGTTTTGTTTTACTTTGCCTTGAGCGGCAGACCAAGGGCGATCAGTTCGGCCCGGAGCTGCGCTGGCTCCTTGAAGTGGATGCCGTGCATGCCAAACTTGCGGGCGGCGACGATATTGGGCTCGCTGTCATCGATGAACACGCAGCTATCGGGCGCAAAGCCATAGCGTTCGCAGAAGACGCGGTAGATACGCGGATCGGGTTTCACCAAGCCCTCAAGGCCGGAGACGATGACGCCATCGAACTTTTCGAGGAATGGCCATTCGCCAAGGCAGCTCACCCACTTTTCCCAGGAAAAATTGGTAATGGCAAAGGTGGGAATATCCTGCTCGATCAGCTCGTTGTGGATGTCCACCGTGCCATGGATGAAATCGCCGAGCGTTTCCTTCCAGCGCAGGTCAAAAGCCTGGATTTCGCGCCAGTGTTTTGGAAACCGGGTGATCAGCTTGGCGACGCCCTCGGCATAGATTTCCCCGGCATCGAATTCGAGATTCCAGTCGCTGGTGCAGATGTTCTGGTGGAACCAGAGCGCGTCCTCTTCGCTCTCAAAAAGCTTGCGGAACAGGTACATCGGGTTCCAGTCGACGAAAACGCCGCCCAGGTCGAAGACGGGGATGATGGTGTCGTTCATGCTCATGATCTGATCGGAGGAAGGGGTTTTCGCTTGTGGCATGGCCGCGTGGGACCGGCAAGCATTCAAGTCGGACGACCCGCCAAGGGTCAGTTCAAGGTGATCGTACCGCCAAAACGCGGCATGAAGAGTGCAGAGCGATTGAGGTCCAGCGCTTCCTTGAACACGATGCCGAGCAGCGGGCGGTAGCCATATTCAACCTCTGCGGCGATCACGGTCTGGCCGGTCGCAATGGCCGCCATTGCCACGGGGAGGTTGTAGGGGCTTTCCTTGGGGTGATCTGCAACGGTGGTTGAGAGGTCGCCATTCTCGTAGCGTACCGACCACAGGACGGTCGGCTCATTGGTATCGGAAACCGACACGGCCGTGATCGTCTGTATCAGGGTCGAGGCGTCATAGGGCGCCATGATGCTGGTGGCCGCGAGGAAATAGTCTTCCAACTGACCCTGGGAGATCGTTTTGTTGGACCGTGCCACAAGATCGCCAACGGCCCCGGCCACGGACTGCACCTTCCGGTCCGCCGTCAGCAGTGCCGCCGCCTCGGTGCAGCCGAGATAGACGCTGAGCATGAGTGGCACGACCAGCGCGAATTCCACTGCCGCGACACCAGTCTCCCGGCGGCAGAATGCCCGCAGCGTATTCAGGAAGCGTTCTCCGGCCCCGCGCATCAGAACGGCTCGTTCCGGAAAACGGTGGCAGCGCTCAGCAGGATTCGGCCGTCGGCAAGCCTGTTGGGCGCGTAGGGGAACTGCAAAATGGAGGGATACCGATAGTAGACCTGCACGAGCATGACCGCCGATGTGCCGCCGTTGGTCCAGACCTCATCCTCGGTCCAGTCACAATCCTGCTTGCAGGTGAGGTCGAGCGGAACTGAAAAGCCGGCCGATTGGAAATCACTGATCTGCCGCACATTGACGTGCATGTCGGCACAGTCGCCAAAAAGCCCATAGAGCCGACCGCAGACATTGTTCTTGTAGTCGGCAGCCGTCCAGTCGTCGCGCTTTGCGAGGCCAACGCGAATGGAGCGGCTGGCATCATAGACGCCGCTTTCCAGCACCTGGGCCGCAAAATACTGCACGGAGGTTTCGAGGATGGCCATCAAAATCGCGAAGAAAATCGGCGCCAGAATGGCGAATTCGATCATCGTCGCCCCGCGCGTATCGCGCGCCAGGGATTTGAGCCGCCAGCGTGACATGCCTCGTTCCTGTCCGGAAAACTACGTGCTTTCCTCACGAGTACGGAAGCTGGCGGTTCAACACTAAGGTTTCGTTAGCTTGCCGCTGCAAATGCGCCGCTGGTTAAGGAAGTCTTGCTTAATTGGCAGCCGATTGCACCAGTTGCGACGAGGCCAGTGCCTGGCTGGTAAAGTTGTTGTCGTCGCCCATCATAACGGTTGGCTGGCAGACGGGCGCGCAGGCAAGCGTCGTGCGCATTTGCCCCTGATAGACCGTCGTGACCCCGGCCTGCATCTGCACCACTTCGATCAGCGTATCGGCAATGGGCTCGCCAAGGCTGTCGAGCACGATGAGATTGGTCTGGCCGAAGCTCTTGCCCGTCAGGATCAGCGTTTGCGGATCCTGGATCGTTACGTCAGCAATGCCGGGATTGCCGACGATCACGGTCGCGGCGGGGGCGCTGACGCGCAGCACCCGGGCCATGTTCACCTTCACATCGATCGGGGCATCGGCCTGGGCCCATGCTGTGGCTGTGCCGAGAAGGACGAGACAAAGGCCTGTAAGGACTGAAAGGCGAAGCATTGGACCATCCACGCGGAAACTTGGTCAGCAGGATCGCTCGGAATGGTAAACACTTGGCAAACGCTGGGGGGTCGGGTGTGGATAAGAGTAGAAACAGGTGCACTCAAGTTGTTGATTGATCATTCAAAATAACGTCAGCCTCGGTGTGTAGAGAAGGCATTCATTCGAATGCAATCGATCTCGTTAATTCATTGAAAAGCATAGATTTTTTTGCGCAAAATCAGCTGTTTGGAAATACTTCGATTAACTCATTTGCAATCAGTGCTGGCTAGTCTGACCTCATCTTCGCTGTGTGACTGGCCGTGAGGCGTCACTCGAGGACGTGTAAAAAAGGAGCCTGGGACATGAACATTTTCGCACGTTTCGCGCAGGACGAATCCGGCGCAACCGCAATCGAATACGGCCTTATCGCCGCTCTTATCTCTGTCGTCATCATCGGTGTGGTCACGACGGTCGGAACCAACCTGACCACTGTTTTCGAGGATATCGGCACCGCACTGGAGCCGAAACCGGCGACGCCCTGAAGTCGCAGCCGGCTAAGGGCATAGAGCAGACGAATGCGAGAGGGAGGGCGGCTGCCCTCCCTTTTCGTTAAGGTATTTGCGATAGGAATTGACGTCGAAAAAACTGTCGGGGGCTGATGTGGCGCGGGTGTTACGCAGGCTGAAGGCTGATGAAAGCGGCGCTACCGCTATTGAATATGGGCTGATCGCTGGCCTCATCGCCGTAGTGATCATCGCCTCACTGTTAGTGGTCAACGATAATGTAACAGCGATGTATGACCTCATCAGTGATGCCCTCAATCCCGCCCTTAGTGGGGCGTCATGAGTACTTCTGTGTCCAGTGCAGCGCTTTTTCTGTTCCCCGCGCTTTTGGCATTCGCGGCTTCGTCTGACTTGCTGACCATGCGCATTTCCAATCGCCTGGTTCTGGTCATGACCGCCTCCTTCTTTGTCGTCGCCATCGTGATCGGCATGCCGCTTGAGCAACTGGCGATGCATGTATTCTGCGCGTTCGTGGTGCTCATTGTCGCCTTTTTTCTGTTTGCGATGCGTTGGATCGGTGGCGGCGACGCCAAGCTTGCCGCCGCGACGACACTATGGCTGGGTTTCGGATCTACGGTTCCCTATCTGCTTTATACAGCCATCTTCGGCGGCGTGCTGACCTTGCTCATTCTTAGCCTGCGCCGCGTTCCCCTTAATCCGATCGTTACGCGTTTTGCCTGGCTTGAGCGTCTGCATAACCGTAAGTCGGGCATTCCATACGGCATCGCCATGGCCGCCGCCGGCATCATGGTCTATTCGAACTCGGCCATCTTCGAGCGCCTCGCAGTTTGAGCCTTCCCCCGCGGCGAAATATCGGGGTCCCGGCGCTCGCTGCCGGGGCCCGCTTTTTTGTCGTTAGCTTGCAAATCGCAAGTATTCATAATCTGTTAACCGCAAGCCTTAGCGCTCGATTAACCAAAACTTGACCCTTTGCTTCCATAATTCACCGGTGGAATTGGGCGCCCGGCGCCCGGTGTAACCGGAGTGGGTCATGAGACCAGCACGCATAATCCTGGTAGTGGTGGCCCTTGTCGCAGGTGGTCTTGCTGCGTTTCTGGTTATGCGCACCCGTGCACCGGCGCCGTCGGCGGAAGTCGTCACGCAGGTCGTGCAAGAGCAGAAAACGCAGGTTCTCGTCGCCAGGGCACCGATCGGCATCGGCGAGCGGCTCAAGCCCGATACATTGGAATGGCAGGATTGGCCCGAAGGCGCCGTGCGTTCGGAATATGTCACCATATCGACCATGCCGGACGCGCCGGCCAAGCTGACCGGCGCTGTCGCGCGTTTCGAATTCTTCCCCGGCGAACCGATCCGCGAGCAAAAATTGGTTCGCTCGGACCAGGGTTATCTCTCGGCCGTATTGGCTCCGGGCATGCGCGGCGTGGCAGTCGGGGTTAACGCCCTGTCGAGCGCTGGTGGCTTCGTCGTGCCCAACGACCATGTCGACGTGCTCCTGACCACCTCGACCCCCACGGGCCAGCAGTCCGAAGTCGTGCTGTCCAATGTGCGCGTCCTCGCCATCGGCAAGCGCCTCGGCGAAATGGGTGCCAGCGGCGGCGATGAAAAAGCCGAGAAGGACAGCCCGGCACCTGAGATCTTCGACAAGAGCACCGTGGCGACGCTCGAATTGACCCCGGGACAGGCAGAAACGCTGATCAACGCCTCGATGCGTGGCCAGTTGAGCCTGACGCTGCGCTCGATCACCGATTTCGGCAAGGGGGCAGATGCGCAGCGTCCTGCCAGCACCAGCCAGGCCGTTCGCGTCATCCGCTTCGGCAAGGAACAGAGCGTCATGGCGGGCACTGTGGCGCAGGCCGCCCCCGCCTCCGAATTCGCGCCCGCCAGTGAATTTGTCCCGCAAGGCGGCTTTTCTGAAGGCGAAATGGAAATCCAGGTCGATGCGGTCGAACCGCAGCTGATGCCGCAATAGGCGGGAGAGCACAATGAGAACGACAATGCAGACCGCACTTCGTCCCCTCCGCTTGCTGGCTTTGGCCGGTACACTATCGTTGAGCGTGCTCGGTTTGGCCCTGCCGGCCCAGGCGCAGTCGCAGATTACCATCGCCTCGACTGCTTATGGCGCCCAGCGCAATCTCGATGTCGAGCTCAACAAGTCGATCATCGTCGACTTACCCGCCGGCGTAGCCGAAGTCGTGGTGTCTCAACCCAATGTCGCCGCGGCAATCATGCGCACCCGCACCCGTGCCATCGTGCAGGGCATTGGCGGCGGCAATACCAATATCTTCTTCATCGACGATGCCGGCCGCACCATCCAGGTTCTCGATCTGCGCGTCATCAAGGAGCCCTCCCAGGTGGGCAATGCGCTTGAGGAAGCATTGGCACGCGTCATTCCAGGCTCCAGGATTTCGGTTGAATCTGTTACCATCGGAGGCTCTACCAACCGCGTGGTGTTGACCGGTTCGGTGTTGTCCTCGGACGATAAGGCCCGCGCCGAGCAGGTGGCCATCCAGTTTGCCGGCGCGCCGGAAAACGTTGCCAATATTCTCGATGTGGCGGGCGCCCAGCAGGTCATGTTGCAGGTTACCGTTTCTGAAGTGCGCCGTGAGGTGGCAAGGCAGCTTGGCATCAATTTGTCTGGGACTCTTGCCGTCGGCTCGGCCAATCTGGGTTTCAATTCAAATACGACGACAGGCACCAATTGGGGTGCGAACAATGCCGCAACCGGCAGCTTCCCGGTCGCAAACTTGCAGATCGACGCCGCGATCAAGGCGCTGGAACAGCGCAATGCGCTGCGCCTGCTGGCGCAGCCAACGCTGACCGCCCTTTCAGGCGAAACCGCGAACTTCCTCGTCGGCGGTGAAGTGAGGTACCAGTCCGGCGCCGACGACAAGGGAAATCCCACCTATACCCTTAGGGAATATGGTGTGAAGCTGGACTTCACCCCTGTTGTGAAGTCCAATGGGCTGATCGCGATCAAGGTAGACACCTCGGTGTCTGAACCCGACACTGCCGCCCTGTTGAAGACGCGGAAGGCCTCGACCTCCGTGGAACTGCCGGCAGGCGCCACCCTTGCCATAGGCGGGCTCCTGGACGAGCGCACCAGCCGCGCCATCTCGCAATTGCCGGGGTTGGGCAATATCCCGATCCTGGGCGCCCTATTCCGATCCAATCAATACCAGACGCAAGAGACCGAATTGGTCATCCTCGTCACGCCCTATCTCGTCAACCCCGCTCCCGCCGGCAGTATCGCTGTGCCAACCGATTTTTCGACCCCGGCCAGCGACGCGGAAGCGATCTTCCTCGGCAAGCTCGAAAATCAGTATGGCGTGGCTGGAAGCGGCGGCATGCGTGGCGGGTTCAGCGGGTCGGTCGGCTTCGTGCTCGATTGAGCGTTCGATGGTGCAAGGAGTAGTACAATGAAGAGTTTCCTGACCTCGGACGAACCGGCAAAGCTCGAAGAAGCGGCAGCCGAGATCGCGCCTGGCGCGCGCCTCGTGCCGCGCGTCACCATCCAGGCTTTTTGCGAGCATTCCCAGACCGCCCAACTCGTTGAAAGCGCCGTCCACGATCGCCGCATGTCCAAAGTCGCGCTGACAACGCACAATGGCGGGATCGATGGCGCGATCGAGACCTACAAGACCAACCCGACGCCCAATCTCATCATCGTCGAGACCGCGCTGCCTCCCGAGGAAATCCCGGGGGCGCTGCAACGCCTCGCCGAGGTTTGCGATGCGACGACGCGCGTCATCGTCTTGGGCCACGTCAACGACGTACTGCTCTATCGCGAACTGATCCGCTCGGGCATTTCCGAATATATCGTGCTGCCGTCTACGGCGCAGATCATCGTCACGGCCATTACCGAGCTTTTTGCCGGTGAGGGCGCCGCGCCCATCGGGCGGACGATTGGCTTTGTCTCCGCCAAGGGTGGGGCAGGGGGCTCTACGGTCGCCCACAATGTCGCCTGGGCCATTGCCACGGTCCTGCGGCAGGATTGCCTGATCATCGATATGGATCTCGCCTTCGGCACGGCAGGTCTCAATTTCAATCAAGACCCACCCCACGGCGTGGCCGATGCGGTTCTGGCCAATCAGAAGGTCGATCAGACCATGCTCGACCGCCTGATGAGCAAGGCGGCCAATCACATCAATCTCCTCACGGCCCCGGCAACACTTGACCGGACCTGGGATTTTGAAGAGCGCGAATTCGAACAGATCGTCGAGATCTGCCAGAAATCCGTGCCGGTCATCATCCTCGATATTCCCCATGCCTGGAATGCCTGGGTGCGGCACACGCTCTCGACCATCGATGAAGTGGTGATCGTCGCCGAGCCCGATCTAGCCAATTTGCGCAATGCCAAGAACCTGGCGGACACGATCAAGGCCCTGCGCCCGACGGAAAAGGCCCCAAGCCTCGTGATCAACCGGCAGGGCATTGCCCGGCGGCCTGAAATCGGCTCGGCCGAATTCGCTTCCTCGGTGGAATGCGATCTCATCGGGCAGATCGGTTTCGACGCCGCGCTCTTTGGTACGGCGGCCAATAACGGACAGATGGTGGCCGAGGTCGCGGCCAATAACAAGGTCAACGAGGTCTATCGCAATATCGGCATGCAGGTGACCGGACGCCAGCCGGCGCATGGCGCGGGCAAGTCGGCGGGGCTGATGAAACTGCCGTCCTTCCTCAAGAAGCGGGCGTGAGCCGCCACTAGGGGAAGCGAAGGAAGACGAACGAGGCGAGCATGTTTGGTAAGCGGACGACATTCGGCGGCAATACGCCAGGCGTGGGGGAAATCCCGCGCCCGATTCCGAGCCCGGCCCGGCCCGAGCCCGCACCAGTGCAACCGGCGCAGCGCCGCGCCTCGGATGGCGACGGCATGGCGGCGCGTCAGCGCACCACCGACGAAGTGCTCGATGTGCGCAATCCCGTCGATGCGCAGCGCGACAAGGAATATTTCCAGACTAAGTCGGCGATTTTCAACGCCCTGATCGACTCCATCGACCTCAGCCAATTGGCGACGATGGAGCAGCAATCGGCGCGCGAGGAAATCCGCGACATCGTCGGGGAAATCATCGCGCTAAAATCGATCGTCATGTCGATTTCCGAGCAGGAAGACCTGCTCGAGGATATCTGCAACGACGTGCTCGGCTATGGTCCGCTTGAGCCACTCCTCGCCCGCGACGACATCGCCGATATCATGGTGAACGGCAGCCAGAAGTGCTATATCGAAGTCGGCGGCAAGGTGCGCCTGACCAATGTGCGCTTCCGCGATGACGCGCACCTGATGAACGTCTGTCAGCGCATCGTGTCCCAGGTCGGCCGCCGCGTCGATGAAGGCTCGCCCATCTGCGACGCCCGCCTCCCGGACGGTTCGCGCGTCAACGTCATCGCGCCACCCTTGGCCATCGACGGCGCCGCTCTGACAATTCGAAAGTTCAAGAAAGACAAGCTGACGCTGCAGCAGCTGGTTAAATACGGTTCCATTTCGCCCGAGGGCGCCGAGGTGCTGCGCATTCTCGGCCGGGTGCGCGCCAATGTGCTGATCTCGGGCGGTACCGGTTCGGGCAAGACGACGCTGCTCAATTGCCTCACCGCCTTTATCGAGAAGGACGAGCGCGTCATCACCTGCGAAGACTCCGCCGAACTTCAGCTCCAGCAGCCGCACGTGGTGCGTTTGGAAACCCGCCCGCCCAACCTTGAAGGCGAAGGCGAGATCACCATGCGCGATCTCATCAAGAATTGCCTCCGTATGCGCCCCGAACGCATCATCGTCGGCGAAGTCCGCGGCCCGGAGAGCTTTGATCTTCTCCAGGCCATGAACACCGGTCACGACGGCTCCATGGGCACGCTGCACGCCAATAGCCCGCGCGAAGCTCTTTCACGTCTTGAATCCATGATCACCATGGGCGGCTATTCCCTGCCGAGCCGCACCATCCGCGAAATGATCGTCTCCTCGATCGACGTCGTCGTGCAGGCCGCGCGTCTGCGCGATGGCTCGCGCCGCATCACCCACATTTCCGAAGTGCTGGGCATGGAAGGCGACGTGATCGTCACCCAGGACGTCTTCGTCTATGACATCATGGGCGAAGACAGCAACGGCATGCTGCTCGGCAAGCACCGCTCGACCGGCATCACCAAGCCCCAGTTCACCGAGCGCGCGCGCTATTTCAATGAAGAGGCCAATCTGGTCGAGGCCCTGGAGAAGGCCAATACCGAACAGCACGAGTTGATGGGGCGCTAGGCATGCTCATCACCATCCTGCTTGCAGTTCTGGCTATCATCGCGGTTGGTGCTGCCGGCTTTGCCCTGGTCCCCTCGGCCCTTGGCAATAGCCGCGCCGACAAGCGCCTCAAGGCCTATCAGGGCGACATTCGCACGTCCCGCCGCGAACTCGATGTCAATCGGACGCGCGATGCGCGCCGCAAGACCGTTCAGCAGGCCCTTAAGGCGCAGACGGACGAACTCAACGCCAAGAAGCGCATAAAACTGCCCGATCTCATCTTCCAGGCGGGCATGACCGTTTCGCTCGGCGCTTTCATCCGCAACAGCTGCCTGTTCGGCGCCGGCCTGTTCGTCGTCCTGCTAATCGTCCAGGTGCCCTATTATTTCGCCGCCATTTTCGCGGTGGCAGGCGCCTATCTGCTGCCGCGCATGTATGTCATGCGGCGGCGCAAGAAATATCAGAACCTGTTCCTCGACGAGTTGCCCAATGCGGTCGAAGCCATCGTGCGTGGCGTCAAGACAGGCCTGCCGCTCAACGATTCCATGCGCGTCGTCGCCAAGGATACCAAGGAGCCGGTGAGGTCCGAATTCGGCCGTGTTCTTGACCAGCAGTCCTTCGGCTTTTCCATGACCGAGGCCGTGCAGATCCTGCTCGATCGGGTGCCTCTGCCCGAGGTCAATTTCTTCGTCGTGGTCATTTCCGTGCAGCAACAGGCGGGCGGTAATCTCTCCGAGGCCCTCGGCAACCTCGCGCGCGTGCTGCGCAATCGCAAGAAGATGAAGCAGAAGGTCGCCGCCATGTCCTCGGAAGCCAAGGCCTCCGCCGGCATCATCGGCTCGCTGCCGGTTTTCGTCTCCATCATGGTGTCGGTAATCTCGCC
This sequence comes from Devosia sp. Root685, assembly GCF_001427875.1. GTDB lineage: Bacteria > Pseudomonadota > Alphaproteobacteria > Rhizobiales > Devosiaceae > Devosia. Next base: position 72,781 of record NZ_LMHK01000005.1, read on the forward strand.
CGAATATCTCTCGCCGCTGATCCAGACACCCATCGGCAATATCTGGCTCGGCGTCGCCGCGCTCATGATGTGCATGGGCGCCTTTGTCATGAACCGCATGATTCAGTTCGAAATCTAGCCGGGGAGCCCCATCACATGGTCGAGATGCTCACATCGCGCGAGTTTCTGATCGCGCTTCTGGCGGCGATTTCAGCGGCGGCGGTGGTTTTCACCTTCGGCTCCTCGATGATCGTCAAGCAGGACATGCGCGTCCGCATCAAGCGTGTCGCTGTCGAGCGCGATCGCATGCGGGCCGAGGAAATGGCGCGTCTGCGCGGCGGCCCTGTCAATGATGGACGCAGTTCGATCCGCCGCGGGACCGAGACCAAGACCTATATGAAACGGGCGGTCGACCGCTTTGACCTCAAGAAGGCTTTTCAGGACGACAACACCGTCGACAAGCTGGCTATGGCCGGCTATCGCGGCCAGGGACACCTCACCACATTCCTGTTCCAGCGCTTTGTGACGCCTTTCGTGGTCTTTGCGATTGCCGGTATCTATCTGATTTTGATCGTGCCGGGCGAACGTCCGGTCTTTCTCAATCTCGTCTATGCCGTTGGCGCCGGGGTTGTCGGGTCCTATCTGCCGATCTTGATGCTGAGGAATGCGACGCAGAAACGCCAGTCCTCCATTCGCCGGTCCTGGTCCGATTGTCTCGATCTCCTGTTGCTCTGCGTGGAAGCGGGTATGTCGATGGAACATGCTCTCAAACGCGTCGGCAAGGAGATCGGCCACCAAAGCGCCGAACTGGCCGAAGAACTGACGCTGACGACGGCGGAACTGTCCTTCCTCGAAGATCGCACGCGCGCCTATGAAAATCTCGGCCGCCGCACCGGTCTCGACAACGTTAAGGCCGTGATGACCGCTCTTATTCAGGCGGACCGCTACGGCACCTCGGTGGGTCAGGCGCTGCGCGTTATGGCTGAAGAGGGCCGCGAGGCGCGTATGATGGAGGCCGAAAAGAAGGCTGCCGCGCTGCCGCCCAAGCTCACCGTGCCGCTGATCCTGTTCTTTCTGCCAGTGCTTTTTATCGTCATCATGGCGCCCGCCATCCTCAAGGTGATGGGTAATGGCATGATGGGTGGGAGCTAAGTCCCAAGGCGCGCCGAGGCGTCAGCCCTTGTCGATCATGTCCCAGCGGTTTTGCTGGGTCAGCAAAGCCCGCACATAGGCCATATTGGCTTCGACCTGTTCGGGCGGCAGCTCCGCGGAATAGATGGCGCGGCATTCTTCAAAGCGCCCTTGCAGACCCACGACGAGCGCTAGGTTCTGGCGGGTCTGGGTCGAAGCACCGCGCATCTGCACGGCGCGCCGCAGGTGTTGCTCGGCTGCGGGGAGCTCATTGGTCATGGCAAAAGAGAGGCCAAGATTGGTCTCGATCGCCGCTTCGCCCGGCGCGATGGTTGCGGCCTGGCCATAAAGCGTGCGCGCCTCGCCATGCCGGCCCATCTGGTCGAGTGATGCGCCCTTGACCAAGAGCGCGTTCCAATCGGGCGCATCGGGCCGGATCACGCGGTCCAGCACGGCAATGGACTGATCGAAACTGCCCATCGATGCGAGGGCCTTGGCATAGGCGACCGACAGATCGACATCGTTGGGATAGGCGCTCATCGCCTGTTCGAGCGCCGCTGCTGCCTGTTGCGGCTGGCCTGCGGCCCGAAGCGCGGCTGCATAGTGAATGACGACATTGCGGTCGCGCGGATTGGCCTTGTAGCGGCCGGTCAGTTCCGCCAGCGTCTGTTGGCGCTGTTCATTGGGAAGCGCCGCATAGTCGGTCGCCCCAAGCTGCCCGCGATTGGAGGCACAGGCCGAAAGGCTCAGTGCCGCCACGCCGGCCAGAAGCACGCAGCGCAGGGATCGGCTCTTGGAAACGACACGCAACAAGGCTGAACTCCTGCCCGGGACAGACGCCCTCATCGGCTCCAGCAATAAATCATTAACCCTAACAGCCGGTTAAAGTGAGACTCTGGCCGATTGCCGAACGAGGGGCCGAGGGCTAGTTATGAGGCAAAGCCAAGCCGGAGCAGCCCTATGTCGATCCCATCCCCGATCCCCGTCATCTTCGTCGGCGAAGGGGGGCTCGATGGCGATCATCTGACGGCGCGTCAGCGGATCTGGGCGGAAGCCAACGGCTTTTTCGGTCAGCGCGGCAAGCTGCTGGCACTGCCGGGCGAAGCCGATGGGCTCGCCGGTTATCTCTTTGGCGTCGGTGCCACGGAGGGGCGCCCGCCCTTTGTCGCCGGCCTCGCTGCCGCAGCGCTTCCGGCCGCCGAATACCGCCTCGCAGGGGAGCTTGGCGATCCAACCCTTGCCGCCGTGGCCTTCCGTCTCGGCGCCTATCGTTTCGATCGCTATCGCGAAGCCAAACCCGTGCCGACGCTGGTACTGCCCGATGACGCCGATGGCGCGGAAGTCGACCGGCATGTGACGGCGGCCACGCTCGCCCGGGATCTCGTCAATACCCCATCGAGCGATCTCGGCCCTGACAATCTGCACAGGCAAGTCGAGCGCTTTGCCGCCGAACGCGGCATGCGTTTCAAGGCTATTGTCGGGGATGAGCTTCTTGAGCAAAATTTCCCGATGATCCATGCGGTCGGGCGTGCCAGTGCCGAGCCGCCGCGTCTTCTCGATCTGACCTGGGGCGATGAAAGCCACCCCAAGGTGACCCTGGTGGGCAAGGGGGTCACGTTCGATACCGGCGGTCTCGACATCAAGACCGCCGCCGGCATGCTGATGATGAAAAAGGATATGGGCGGCGCCGCCAATATTCTGGGGCTCGCCCACGCGATCGTCTCGGCAAACCTGCCCGTGCGTCTGCGCGTACTGCTGCCGGTCGTTGAAAACGCCATTGCCGGCAATGCCTTCCGGCCGGGCGATGTGCTGCATTCGCGCCGCGGCCTCACGGTCGAGATCGGCAATACCGACGCCGAGGGCCGCTTGATCCTTGCCGACGCCCTCGCCCTTGCCGACGAGGAAAGTCCTGAGCTTATCGTCGATATGGCAACGTTGACGGGTGCCGCTCGTGTGGCGCTGGGCCCCGAATTGCCGCCGCTTTACTCAACCGACGACGCGCTGGCCGCGGAAATCACCGCCGCCGGGCTCGGTTTGGAAGACCCCTTCTGGCACATGCCGCTCTGGTCTCCCTATGACAGCCAGCTGTCTTCGAAAATCGCCGATATCAACAATACCGGCGCGGGTGGTTACGCTGGCTCCGTCATCGCCGCTCTCTTTCTCCGCCGTTTCGTCAGCAAGGCCAAAGCCTGGGTACATCTCGACATTCTCGCCTGGGCTCCCGAAGCCCGTCCGGGCCGCCCGGTCGGCGCCACCGATCAGGGCATTCGCGCCTTGTTTTCGGTCATCCGTCAGCGGTTTGGTCGGTAGAATATAGTTGACAAAAACAACTAGTTGCTTGAAAATATCAAGCAACTAGGAGTTTCCCATGGCCGATCCGGCTGACATCGCTCAAGTCCGCGCCTTCAATCGTTTTTACACACGGATCATCGGTCTTCTCGACGAGGGCATGCACAAGACCATGCATTCCCTCTCCGAGGCACGGGTCATTTATGAACTGAGCAAGGACGGCGTGACCACCGGCGCTCAGATCGCCGCGACGCTCGGCATGGATCGTGGCCAGTTGAGCCGGCTGATGGCGAAACTCGTTGATCAGGGCCTCATTGCCAATCTGCCACGCAGCGCCGACGGTCGCTCCACGCCCGTGGGGCTGACGCCGGAGGGCCGGGCGGTGGCCGCGCGTCTCAACGCCATGAGCGATGCTGCGGCGGCCGAAACGCTGCTCGATCCGCTGGACCCATTCGAGCGGCGCGATCTTGTCGGCTCCATGCGCCGGATTACCGCGCTTCTGGGCGAACCGGAGGCTTCTACCCTGGTTCTGCGTGCGCCGCGTATTGGCGAAATCGGCTGGCTCATTCATCGCCAGGCGCTGCTCTATCATCTCGAACAGGGCTGGAACGGCGAGTTCGAAACGCTCATCACTCGCATCTACTCCGAATACGAAGCCGCGCCCGGCACGCCTGCAAAGCAAATCTGGGTGGCCGAGCTTGAGGGAGAGGTGGCTGGATCGGTCTTCGTCCTGCCCGCGACGGATGGCGAAGAGGGTACCGCCCAATTGCGCATGCTCTATGTCGAACCCATGTTCCGCGGTCGCGGCGTCGGCGGCCGGCTCGTTGCCGAAGCCGTCACCTTTGCGCGGATTTCGGGCTACAAGCGCATCATGCTCTGGACGCAGGATTGCCTCGTCTCCGCCCGCTCGATCTATCAAAAGGCCGGCTTCGTCCTGGCCAAGGAAGAACGGCACCAGTCCTTCGGCGCCGATCTCAACGGCCAGTATTGGGTACTGGAACTCTAGCCTCAGCCCTCTGGATTGGCGTCCACGATCTCGGCATGGTTGGGCGTCAGGTCCACGCTGGCATCGCTTTTGGGAAACAGCAGCGGCGCCATGGCAAAGCCTATGATCACCAGAGCAATCATGCCCCAGCCGGCGAATTTCTTGTGCTTCTCGATGAATTCGCCGGCCACCGGCCCGAAGAAGTAAAAGAGCCCGCAGGGAACGAAATATCGGAGCGCTCGCCCGATGATGCTGTAGATAACAAAGGTCCAGATATCGAGCCCGGCCACGCCCGAGGTGATGGTGATCACCTTATAGGGAATGGGCGAAAGCGCGCCGATCAGGATCATCAGCGGGCCATTGTCGTTAAAACTCTGGCGCAGGGATTCAAAGCCGTTGGCGGCGCCATAGAATTCGATGATGCCCCTGCCCACCGAATCGAACAGGAAGTAGCCGATCGCGTAGCCCGCAAGGCCGCCCGTTACCGAAGCCACGGTGCAGATTGCGGCAAGGCGCCAGGCCCGCATGCGGTCCGCGATGATCATCGGCGCCAGCATGATTTCCGGGAAGACCGGAATGATCATGGCTTCGAGAAAGCACAACAGGGCGAGGATCGGCTCGGCCAGGCGATGTTTGGTGGCCAGCTTCAGACGATCGTAGAAGCTGAGTTTGGCTGCCGGTGCACTATCGGTCATGCGGTCCCTGTAACTCATCGCGTGGATAATAAGGTTTAGGGGGATTTTCGCCGCTGGCCAGTGAAATTTGCGTCAATAACCGCGCTGCCGGTCCACCACATTGATCAAAGGCTTGCCCGCGCGGTGATCTCTAACGATCTGCGCAAAATAGCGCACCCCACTCTTTTCATTGGAAATGGCCGCAATATGGGGGGTGATATAGCAGTTCTCGATGCCCCAGAGAGGGCTGCTCTGTGGCAGCGGTTCGACCTCGAAGACATCGAGGCTGGCGGCGCCCAGCGTACCATCGGTCAGTGCCGAAACGATATCGGCTTCACGCTGGTGTCCGCCGCGCGCCGCGTTGATGATCACCGGCCCGCCTTCAAAATTGCCGCGCCGCAGTTTGGCGAATGTATCGCTACTGAGAATGCCTTTTGTGTCGGGCGTCAGCGGCAGGAGGTTCACCAGAATATCGGTGCCGCTGAGGAATGGCTCAAATCCATCATCGCCGGCAAAGGACTCGACGCCCTCGACGGCCTTGGGCGTACGGCTCCAGCTTCTGAGGGAAAAGCCCAGCGGCTTGAGCCGACGGGCGGCGTCTTGCCCCAACACACCCATGCCCATGATCCCGACCGTGGTTTCGCTGGCTGCGGGCGGGTAATACTGACTCCAGCGGCGCGCCTTCTGGTCCTGATGAAAGCGCGTATATTGCCGGTGGTGCATGGTGACATGAGCAACCACATAGTCGCTCATGCGCTGGCTGAGGTCCTCATCGACAAAGCGAACGATGGGAAGGTCGGGCAGATTCGGGTGCTGCAACAATGCATCGACGCCAGCGCCGAGCGAGAGAATGACTTCCAGCCCTGTCAGCCCCTCAAAGGCATCGGCTTGCGGCTTCCAGACAAAGATATAGCGTATATCGGCAGGATCGAAGTCGTCGCCGCGCAGCACGACCGGATAAGGCGCCAGAGCCTCGCGAAAGGATTGGGCCCAACTGGCCTCGTCGATATTGGTCAGGTGCAGGAGCAACAAGGTGGCAGGCCTTCCTCAAGAAAAAAGCCGCGCTCGTGGCGCGGCTTATGCAATTGGATGAAACCGTAACGGCTTCAATGGGAGGTCGCGGGCGTCGCGGCGGGAGCCTGGGTGGCAGCACCGCCGGCAGCCGGTGTCCCCTCGACATTGGTTTCCGTCTGCGTCGTCGATGGCGTGTCGGTTGCTGCCGCCGGAGCGGTTGGCGTCGCACTGTCGGACGGAGGCGCGGTCACTTCAGCGGGCGTAACTTCGCCACCGGGTGCCGATTCGGCCGGGGTCCCAGCTTCTTCTGCGGTTGCCGGAGCTTCCTCGGCAGCCGGGAAGGGTAACGGGTCGGGAGACAGGGTCTGGAGATAGGCCAGGATGTCGGCGCGCTCTTCCGGCGAACGGACACCGGCAAAGGTCATCTTGGTGCCCGGAGCATAGGCCTTGGGATTGGTCAGGAAGGTGTTGAGGTTCTCATAGGACCAGACCTGGCCGTCAGCCTTCTGCTGGAGCAGAATGTCCGAATAGGCAAAGTCAGGCATATGCGCCTTGGTGGCACCAACGATGTGGTAGAGGTTCGGGCCCTGCTTGTTGGGCTCGCCTTCGCCAAAGTTGTGGCAGGACTGGCACTTGCGCACGGCAGCGGCGCCGCGTTCGGCGCTGGCACTGGCAAGGAGCACCCCGAGCGGAACTTCGGGTGCAGCTTCCGCCGCACCACCGGCAGCAGCCACTTCCGGTTCCGGCAGGGCATAGCCCGGGCCGCGGTCTTCGATTGGGTGGTAGATGGCCTCAGCCAGGAAGCCCACGCCCATGACAAACATCAGTGTGCCAAGGACGGCGCCCATAATCTTGTTTAGCTCAAACGAATCCATTTGGTCTCTCTGCCGGTCCATCCCCGGGTGGACATTGAACGAACCGGGCCCAACTACCGGCTTTCAAAAAAGAAAGCCTGCCTCAACAAGTCCGGTTCGACGCGCGCGGAAGATAGTATTACGCCTCGTGAGGCGCAACAGGGCAATCCCCAGATGCGACAATTCCCCCAATGTCATGCCTATTTAGCCTTGGCAACCTCCGATTGACACCCCAGGGCGCCGGGACTAAAGCCCGCAGGGCTAGATGAACGGACATCCCATGAGCAAGAAAATAGCCTTTCAAGGTGAACCCGGGGCTTTCAGCCACGCCGCGGCCGCCAATGTATTTCCCGGCCAAGAGTTCGTGGGCTGCGTGACCTTTGAGGAAACGCTCAATGCCGTGCAGTCGGGCAAGGCCGATTTTGCCGTGGTTCCGGTCGAAAATTCGCTCTATGGGCGGATTACCGATATTCACCACCTGCTGCCCGAAAGCGGCCTCTTCATCATTGGCGAGACCTACCTTCGCGTCGAAATGAACCTGCTCGGCGTACCGGGCGCGACGCTCGAGGATATCAAGGCGGTCCAGTCGCTGTCCGTCGCCCTCGGCCAGTGCCGCCGCTTCATCTCCCAAAACGGCTTCCGCACCATCAATGCCGTGGATACCGCCGGTTCGGCCCGCGAAATCGCTCAAAAGGCCGACAAATCCGTCGCCGCAATCGCCTCGCGCTTTGCCGGCGAGATCTATGGCCTCAACGTCCTGGCCAGCAATATCGAAGACGCCGATCACAATACGACCCGCTTCCTCGTGCTCTCGCCCAAGGAAAAGCTCGCCCCGCAACAGGGCAAGGTGAAGACCACCTTCATCTTCCGCGTGCGCAACGTGCCGGCCGCGCTTTACAAGGCCATGGGCGGCTTTGCCACCAATGGCGTCAACATGACCAAGCTCGAAAGCTACATGGTCGGTGGCGCTTTCACGGCAACCCAGTTCTATGCCGATATCGAAGGTCATCCCGACGATGTCGGAGTTCAGCACGCCTTTGATGAACTGAAGTTTTTTACTGACCAGTTCAGCATTCTGGGCGTCTATCCGGCTTCCGAACAGGCCTGATCCCGGCGTCCGGCCCTCCAGCGGGTCCGAAGCGATTGGTAATACATATCGGCTAACGTGCCGAAACTGCATATCTGCCAGCCCCCTTCGGGGCTGTGCGGCCCAGTGCAATTGTGTTGTCATCCTTGCGGCTTAGTCTGCACGCGTCGGATACAGGGGCCTTTCGTTGGAACATTTCGATCTCATCGTCATCGGTTCGGGGCCAGCCGGCCGTCGCGCTGCCATTCAGGCCGCCAAGCTCGGCAAATCCGTTCTCGTGGTCGAAAGCCGCACGCGCCTCGGCGGGGTATCCGTGCATACCGGCACGATTCCGTCCAAAACCCTGCGTGAGACGGTGCTCAACCTTTCCGGTTGGCGCGAGCGCGGCTTTTACGGCCTTTCCTATCGCGTCAAGAAGGATATCGAGGGCAAGGATCTCGGGGCGCGCCTCCAGAAGACACTCGACTATGAAATCGAAGTGCTCGAGCACCAGTTCGCCCGCAACGGCGTTCGCACCTTCGCCGGCAAGGCGCGCTTCCGCGACGACCATCATCTGATCGTTACCGACCAGAATGGCGATGATCACCTCTTCGGCTTTGATTTTGCGGTTATTGCGGTTGGCACGGCGCCCTTCCGGCCCTCCAATATTCCGTTCGACAATCACACCATTCTCGACAGCGATAGCCTCGTTGCCGAACCGCGCGTGCCGCGCAGCCTGACGGTGATCGGGGCGGGCGTTATCGGCATTGAATATGCTACGATTTTCTCCGCGCTTGACGTGCCGGTCACCCTGATCGAACCACGCGAAAGCTATCTCGAATTTATCGACCGCGAGATCATCGAGGAATTCTCTCATGACCTGCGCAAGCGCGGCATGACCATACGTCTCGGCGCCAAGGTCGATCGCGTCGAAAAGGATGCGCAGGGCTGGGCCATCACCATCCTCACCGATGGTCGCCAGATCCGGTCCGACATGCTGCTCTACGCCGCCGGTCGCATGGGCGCCACCGATGACCTGGGCCTTGAAGCGTGCGGCGTCGTGCCCGACGAACGCGGCCGGTTGAAAGTCGATCCTGCAACCTTTCAGACCGACGTGCGAAACATCTATGCTGCTGGCGATGTTATCGGATTTCCCTCGCTCGCCTCGACTTCGATGGAGCAGGGCCGGATCGCGGCGCTCCATGCTTTCGGTGCATCGATGCCGCCGGCGCCGGAGTTTTTCCCCTATGGCATTTATGCCGTGCCGGAAATTTCGACGGTCGGCCTGACCGAGCAGCAGGTGCGGGCGCAGAATATTCCTTATGAATGCGGCGTTGCCCGTTTCCGCGAAACTTCGCGCGGCCACATTATGGGGCTGCAATCGGGCATGATGAAAATGATCGTCTCGCTCGAAACCCGCAAACTCTTGGGCGTGCACATCGTCGGCGAGGGCGCGACCGAGCTGATCCATATCGGCCAGGCCGTGCTCAACCTCGGCGCCACTCTCGACTATTTCGTCGAAAATACCTTTAATTATCCGACACTTGCCGAAGCTTACAAGATCGCCGCGCTCGACGCCTGGAACCGCATGCCGCGCACCAAGCCGATCGCCGAAGTGATGGAAGAGCCCGAAATCGAAGTAACGCGTCGCAAGGTGCATGCCGGAAAAGCGGGGGCGTAACGCTCCCGCAACAGCGAGCAGAACATTAGGTTTCGTGGGGAGAAAAGTGGTGGTGCCCGAGACCGGAATCGAACCAGTGACACGCGGATTTTCAATCCGCTGCTCTACCAACTGAGCTACTCGGGCATCTATTTCGCAGGCCTTTGGCTGCGAGCCACGGGCCTTATAGGCAATCGTTTTTGCCTGCGCAAGCGCGAAAACGCTATGTGGATAAAGAGGCTAGTTCGTTAGCAGACTGTTACCCACGAGGTTAGCCGAAGCGCCTATTCGTCGTCGTTTTGCGGGAGTGGCTCGTCATCCCGCGCGGGGATGACATAGGAGCCGGTGAGCCAGCGATTGAGATCGACATCGGCGCAACGCTTCGAGCAGAACGGCTTGAATTTTTCGACCATGGCCTTGCCGCAGATGGGGCACTTTCTTTCCGCCATCAGACGCCCGTCAGGCTCGACTGGTTGAGCCAGTTGAAATGGACGGGATAGCCCTCGCCGGCGAGAAGCTGGGTGACTTCATGGAGCGGCAGGCCGACGACGCCGGAATAGGAGCCGGAGAGTTTGACGACAAACGAGCCGGCGATGCCCTGGATGGCGTAGCCGCCCGCCTTGTCGCGCCATTCGGCGCTGGCGAGATAGGCTTCCATTTCGCGGGTCGAGAGGCGCTTGAAGCGGAGGCGCGTTTCAACGATCCGCTGCCGCTTGGCGCCGGAGGGCGTGAGGAGCGTAACGCCGGTATAGACGCGGTGCGCGCGGCCCGAGAGCAGGCGGAGGCAATCGGATGCCTCTTCCATGGTCTCGGCCTTGGGCAGGATGCGCCGGCCGACCGCCACCACCGTATCAGCAGCAAGGACCAATGCGTCGGAGCCGAAACCGGCGACGCGGGCCTTGTGCTGGGCGGTGAGGGCTTTCAGTTCAGCCAGGCGACCGGCAAGCTTGCGCGGCAATTCGCCTTTTTCGGGCGTCTCGTCGACATGGGCCGGAACCAGATGCTCGGGCTCGATGCCGATCTGGTTGAGCAATGCAAGCCGGCGCGGCGAGGCGGAAGCCAGGATTAATTCGGGCCTTGAGGCCATGATGACGTCGCGCTCCGCTGAAACAGGACGGCCCTTCGCATGGCTCAGGGCGTTTGTCGCTCAAAACGCTCCACTGGAGCGTTTTGACCACCCTTTGGGTGGTCGCGCCAAACTACTTGAAACGATAGGTGATACGACCCTTGGTGAGGTCATAGGGGGTCATTTCACACAGCACCTTGTCGCCGGCGAGAACGCGAATGCGATTCTTGCGCATGCGGCCAGCGGTGTGAGCGATGATCTCGTGTTCGTTTTCCAATTTGACCCGGAAGGTCGCGTTGGGAAGCAATTCGGTGACCACGCCCGGGAATTCGAGCACTTCTTCTTTGGCCATACTTTCTCCTGGGAAGACCCCCGCGAGCGAAACTGCTCGGCGGCGGCCGCAAATTTGGGCGGAACCTACTGCAAATCAGTGGCTTTGTGAACTACCGGAAACCAGTGGTTCCAAACGAGTGCGAACGCGGCGTCTGAGACCGTCGCGAAGTTCGCGATAGGCCGACAGAACTACCTCGCGGCTGCCTTCGACAAGCGAAGGGTCCGGCACGGTCCATTGTTCGATTTCGCCGGCCTCGAGACCCTTGCGGGCTACTGCATCGGGGGCGTCATCGGACAGGGTGATGACGAGATCGAAGCGGTTTGCAACGAGCTCATCGAGAATATGGGGCGTATGGATCGACATATCAATGCCGATTTCTTCCATGACCTCATAGACGAACTGATCGGCCTTGCCGCCATTGACGCCCACCGAGCGCGCGATGATGCGGCCGGGAAAGGCTTGGCGGGCGAGAGCCGCGGCGATGGGCGAGCGCACCGAATTCATCGAGCAGACGAACAGCACAGAGGGCAGTTCGCTCGTCGCCTCGTCGATGCGGCTCGCATAGGGCTGGACGGCGCAAATCAGGGTGAAGAGGCGCCGCGCGGTGTTGAGATCGATGATGATCTTGTTGTGGAGCCGCGTGCGCAGGAGTTCGGCTGCTTCGTTGTGCATGCCGCGCCTCGCCATGTCGACGGTTTCGATCTGGAAGGGTTGGGCGGAACGGATCGCCTCGTAATAGGCGTCGCGAATACGGAAATAGTCGCGAATCAGCCGGCGGAACGGGGTCAGCGAAATGTAGTGGGCAGCGATCGGCTGAAAGGTTTCCGGATGGCGCACGTCGAGCACGATGGAATTGCCGATGATCGAGACGTGGAGCGCATAGGGGCCTTCGGCAGCGACGCGGGCCGGACGAAAACTGTTGGATTCGAGGAGGTCATAAATGGCGATGCGCCATTCATGCACCTCGTCGGGATTGATCGAGGTGATCGTATTGGGGTCGAGCGTGACGGTGACCAGGCGATTGGTGCTGGAGGCCGCCTCGCTTGTGCCCATCGAAATGCTCAACGGTTGAGCCGAATCGAAATGGAGCGCCCGTGGCCATCGAGCGCTTCGACTTCGGCAATGGTCACCGCCGCTTCGGCGAGAGCCGAAAGCGAGGAGGGCGTGCAGCCGAGGATCGAGGTGCGCTTGACGAAATCGAGCACGCCGAGGCCCGAGGCAAAGCGCGCCGAGCGGGCGGTGGGCAAGACGTGGTTGGAGCCACCGACATAGTCGCCGATGGCTTCGGGCGTGTGGTGGCCCAGAAAGATCGCGCCGGCATGGCGGATGGCCGGGACCAGCGATTGCGGGTCGTCGATTGCGAGCTCCACATGCTCGGAGGCGATGCGATTGGCGAGGTTGGTTGCCGTTTTAAGCGTATCGACGGTGATGACGGCGCCGAAGGTGTCCCAGCCTTCCCGGGCGATGGATTCCTTGGGGAGGAGGCTCAACTGGCGATCGACTTCGGCTTCCACGGCATCGGCCAGTCTTTCATCGGTGGTGACGAGGATCGACTGTGCGCCGCCGCCATGTTCGGCCTGGGCGATGAGATCGGCGGCGACCCAGGCGGGATTGGCCGAGTGGTCGGCAATGACGAGGACTTCGGAGGGGCCGGCGATGAGGTCGATGCCGACCTGGCCGAACACCTGGCGCTTGGCTGCGGCAACAAAGGCATTGCCGGGGCCCATGATCTTGTCGACGCGGGCAATGGCACTGGTGCCATAAGCGAGGGCGGCTACAGCCTGGGCGCCGCCGACGCGGTAGATTTCGGTGACGCCGGCAATTTGGGCGGCGCAGAGAATGGCCGAGGCCAGTTGCCCATTGGGCGTGGGCACGACCATGGCGATGCGCGAGACGCCGGCGACTTTAGCCGGCACGGCATTCATCAGCACCGAAGAGGGGTATGAGGCAAGGCCCCCGGGCACATAGATGCCGACGGCGTCGATAGCGGTCCAGCGCGAGCCGAGAGTGACGCCGAGCGCGTCGGTATAGACATCGTCTTTGGGCATCTGCCGCTCGTGATGCGACTTGATGCGGTCATGCGCGGTCTGCAGCGCTTCGCGCACATCGGGGGTGACCCGGGCGGCGGCTTCAGCGATTTCCTCGGCCGAAAAGCGCAGTGTTTCGGGGGTGACGGCGGCCTTGTCGAATTTGTTTGTAAGCTCGACCACCGCCTCGTCGCCGCGGGCGCGGACATCGGCAATGATGCCGGCGACCACATCGCCCACTTCCTGGGAGGCTTCGCGTTTGCTGGCGAGCAGCTCGACAAAGCGGGATTCGAAATCATCAGCGGCGCTGTCGAGGCGTAAAGGCATTGGCGGTCCGGGTCGGAATGGAGTGATGCGATCTATCCCCATGGGGAGTTTGATCGCAAGGGGGAATGGGGGCGGCCGGGAGAGCGGGGCTCCCGTCACCCCCTCCCAGCCTCCCCCATCAAGGGGGAGGTGCCGGTCTGGCGGTTGGGACGAGAGCCAGTCTCAAACTCGATGCAACACCTCCCCCTTGATGGGGGAGGATGGGTGGGGGTGGGGCCCCGCGCGCAGAAGCCCCAAAATCAATCGAGCTTGTGCCCCGGCTTTGCCGCGGCAGCCCAGGCGGCGCCAAGATCGGCCAGCCTTGCCTCGAGCACTTCCACCGTCAGCCGCACGGTGCCGCCGCCGGCAAAGGTGATTTCCACCACGCCTGAAACGCCATCGGGGGATGGAACAAAGCTCAGCGCCAGGAGATTGAGCACGCCTTCGGCCGAGGCGGGATCAAAGCCGGCATAGGCGACGCTTTGCACGCGGTCGAAATGGAGGCCAGAGCGTTTGCGGAGGCCCTTGCTCCGCGGCTTGTCCTCGGTCCAGTCGTAGCGGTTCATCAACAGGGCAAAGCGCTTGTCGCCGCGGGCATAGCCCATATCGACGACGCGCACGACGGCATCCTGCACATGGGCGGAAAGCACGGCGAGGTCTTCAGTATCAAGCGCCAGTAGCTTGAGATCGGTCATAGGGTCAGCTCGCAAAAATGGTTCTGCCACATTTGGTCATGCATGGGCTGATCTACAAGCTTGCAGGGGCGGGGGCAATTGGGGGGGCAGGCGTTGCATGCTTCGGTATGTGCCACCACCCCCTCCCATCCTCCCCCATCAAGGGGGAGGTGCCGGCTGGTGGGTTGGGTGAGACCTTGCCTCACACTCGATGCAACACCTCCCCCTTGATGGGGGAGGATGGGAGGGGGTGACCGGGAGGCAGGGGCGTTAACAACTCTCTTGATAACTGACCAGTCAGTCAGTTATAATCGCCCCATGACGAGTGACAAAAAATTCCGCCGGCGGGCTGAGGCGCGGCCGGATGAGATGCTGGATGCGGCTTTGGCCGTATTTTCCGAGAAGGGTTTTGCTGCGGCCAGGGTGGACGAGGTGGCGCGGCGGGCGGGTGTTTCCAAGGGTACGGTCTATCTCTACTTTCCCTCCAAGGAGGCGCTGATGGAGGGGATCGTGCGGCGCGCAGTGGCGCCGATTGCCGAGCGGGCGGTGCCGGATATGGCGCGTTTTGACGGCGATCCGCGCCTGCCCATCGCCATGCTGGTGCATATGTTGCAAACGCTGCTGGCCGATCCGAACAATCTCGCTGTGCCGCGGCTGATCCTCCGCGAAATCATGAATTTTCCCGGCCTTGTCGAACTCTATCGGCGCGAAGTGCTGGGCAAGGTGATCCCGGTGCTGACCGCGCTCGTTGCGCGGGGCGTTGCCTCGGGGCAGTTGCGAAACGTCGATCCAGAAATGACGGTGCGCTCCATTATCGGGCCGATTCTCGCGCATGTGGCGCTGAGCGAAGTGTTTGGCATGCGGCCCGAAGAGGGGCTGGCGCTCGACCGGCTGGTGGAAAATCACCTCGATATCCTGTTTCACGGCATTTCGCCCGCGGGCGGAGAGGAGACGCCATGAACGACTTTTTCGGCGGGCTAATGGCGGCGGTTTTGGCGTTGTTTTCGCCGGCGGGGCCTGCGGGTTTTACCGGCTATATCGAGGCCGACTATGTTTATGTCGCGCCGGTGAGCGCGGGGCGGATCACCGAGATCGCCGTTGTCGAAGGGCAGACGGTGGCCGAGGGCGACCTCTTGCTGGTGCTCGACCAGAGCCAGCAGCAGGCCCTGCTATCGGCGGCCGAGGCGCGGGTGGCGGCGGCGCGGGCGACGCTCGAAAATCTCGAAACCGGCAGCCGCAGCGAGGAGCTTGATGTCATCCGCGCTTCATTGGGCAAGGCCGAGGCGGACCTTGGGCTGGCAAAAACCAATCTCATGCGCAGCGAGCAGCTGGAAAAGGCGGGCTCGGTTTCCGCGGCCAAGGTCGAAGTGGATCGCAATGCGCTGGCTTCGGCCGAGGCGCAGGTGAACCAATTGAAAGCGCAGCTTGCCGTCGCCGAATTGCCGGCGCGTTCGGGCCAGCAGGTGGCGGCGGAGGCCAATCTTGCCGCGGCCGAAGCCGATGCCGAAGGGGCGCGGATCGATTTTGCCGAACGGCAAGTGCATGCGCCTGCGGCGGGCGTCATTGAAAAGCTCTATTATGCGGCGGGGGAAGTGGCGGCCGTGGGGACCCCGATCGCTTCCATCCTGCCGGCGCGGGCGCTCGAAGCACGATTCTTCGTGCCCGAAACCGCGCGGTCGAGCCTCTCGGTCGGGCAGGCGGTGACGGTCACCTGCGATGGCTGCGCCGATATGGCGGCGACGGTGGTGCATATCGCGAGCGAAGCGCAGACGACCCCGCCGGTGATCTATTCAACGGAGGAGCGCAGCCGGCTGGTTTATCTCGTTGAAGCCCGGCTCGACGATGCCGCGAAATTGCAGCCGGGCCAGCCGGTGACCGTGCTGCCATGAGCCAAGAGCGCGTCATCGACGTGAAGGGGCTGACCAAGCGCTTTGGCGACAAGATGGTGGTCGATCATTTCGATATCGCCGTGCCCAGGGGCGCGATTTACGGGTTTCTGGGACCCAATGGCTCGGGCAAGACGACGACCATTCGCATGCTCTGCGGCCTCTTGTTGCCCGATGAGGGCGAGGGGCAATGCCTTGGTTTCGACGTGCGGCGCGAGGCGGGGAAGATCAAGGCCGAAGTGGGCTATATGACCCAGAAATTCAGCCTTTATGAGGACCTGACCATTCGCGAAAATCTCGATTTCGTGGCGCGGATGTATGGGGTGAAGGACCGGAAGAGCCGCGTCGATGGGGCGCTGGCGGATCTCGGGCTGGCCGATAGGGCAGGGCAATTGGCGGGGACACTCTCGGGTGGCTGGAAGCAGCGGCTGGCGCTGGCGGCGTGTCTGATCCACGACCCCAAACTCCTGCTGCTCGACGAGCCGACGGCCGGCGTCGACCCCAAGGCGCGGCGCGATTTTTGGGATGAGATCAGGCGGCTTTCCAAGGCCGGCGTCACCGTGCTGGTCTCGACCCATTACATGGACGAAGCCATTCAGTGCGATTTCATCACCTATATCGCCTATGGCAAAAAACTGATCGACGGGCGGGCGACGGAGATCCCCACCATGGTGGGGCTGACCACCTGGCGGGCCGAAGGGCCGGAGCTGGTGGCGCTCGAAGATGCGCTGAAGGGTGAGCCGGGCGTCGAGCAGGCGGCGCGCTTCGGCTCGGCGCTGCATGTGTCGGGCACGGACGCAGCGGCTTTGGCGGCCACCGTGGCAAAATGCCGCGCGGACGGAAAACAACGCTGGAGCGAGGTGCCGGCGGGGCTTGAGGAGGCGTTTATCTATCTCATGGCGGGGGCGCGGGATAATTTTTCGCGCGACGCGGCATGAACCTGCGATTTTCACTCAGCCGCTTCGTCGCCGTGCTCTGGAAAGAATTCATCCAGATGCGGCGCGACCGCGTCACCTTTGGCATGATGATCGGCCTGCCCATCATTCAGCTGATGCTGTTCGGTTTCGCCATCAATGCTGATCCCAGGCACCTGCCGACGCTGGTGGAGGTCAACGATGACGGACCGCTGACCCGGGCGCTGCTGGCGGGCATGGATACCTCGGGCTATTTCGATTTCATCGGCGAGGTGCGCGGCCCTGATGCGGGCGAAGAGGCGCTACGGCGCGGCGAAGCCAATTTCGTCGTGGTCATCCCCGCCGATTTCGAGCGCGACGTTGTGCGCGGGTTGCGGCCCAATCTCCTCATCGCTGCCGACGCGTCCGACCCCTCGGCCGTGAGCGGCGCTGCGGCGGCCATGAGCGGCATTGTCAATGGCGCCATCGCCCAGACGCTCACCGGCCCGCTTTCGCCCGCCGCGGGCGCGCCGCTGCCTTTTGAGGTGATCGTCCACCGGCAATATAATCCCGAAGGAAAAACCTCGACCAATATCGTGCCGGGGCTCTTGGCCATCATCCTCTCCATGACCATGGTGATGATCACCGCCGTCGCTATCGTCAAGGAGCGCGAGCGCGGCACGATGGAAATGCTGATTTCCATGCCGGTGACCCCGCTCGAAGTCATGGCGGGCAAAATCCTGCCCTATGTCCTTGTTGGCTACGTGCAGACCGCAGTGTTTCTCCTCGCCGCCTTTGTTCTCTTCCGCGTGCCCTTTACCGGCACGTTCACCGCCTTCTTCTTCGGCTTCAATCTTTTCGTCCTGGGCAATCTGGCGCTGGGGTTTCTCATTTCCACGGTGGCGAAAAACCAGATGCAGGCCATGCAGCTGAGCTTTTTCACCATCCTGCCCTCGATCCTGCTTTCGGGCTTCATGTTCCCCTTTGCCGGTATGCCCCAATGGGCGCAGGCCATCGGCACCGGCGTGCCGGCGACCCACTTCATCCGGCTGATTCGCAAGGTGATGCTCAAGGGCGCGGGAACGTTCGACGTCACCGCGGAACTGGCCGCGCTCGGGGTGATCGTGCTGGTGATCACCGTGGCGGCGATGCTGCGTTATCGGCAGACGCTGGATTGAACCAAAAGGCCCGGCGCAAGCGCCGGGCCTTTCTATATTTTCGTCGTCGCCCGCCATTCGAGCGTAGCTCTCATGGCCTAGCGCGCTAAAATCGCTCCACTGGAGCGATTTCGCCCTTCGGGCCGCGCCCTAGCCTGCCAGCCGTTCAATCTCCGCGCCGCAGCGCGACAGCTTGTCTTCGAGCCGCTCAAAGCCGCGGTCGAGGTGATAGATGCGATTGACCACCGTCTCGCCCTTGGCCGCGAGCCCGGCGATGACCAGCGACACGGAGGCGCGAAGATCCGTCGCCATCACCTGCGCACCCCTCAGTTGGGATTTGCCGTGAATGGTCGCCACCTGCCCATCGACGGCGATATCGGCGCCGAAGCGGGCCAGTTCGGCCACGTGCATGTAGCGGTTTTCGAAAATGGTTTCGCGCACATGGCTAACCCCTTGGCTCATGGTCATCAGCGCCATGAACTGGGCCTGCAAATCGGTTGGGAAGCCGGGGAACGGATGGGTTTCGATATCGACCGGTTGAATGCCATTGCCATTGCGCTTGACGCGCACGCCATCGGCTTCGACCGTGAGATCGACACCGGTACGGGCCAGGATATCGAGCGCCGATTGCAGATGCTCGGGCCGCGCACCGCGCAGCAAAACGTCGCCACCGGTCATGGCCGCAGCCATGGCAAAAGTGCCGGTTTCGATGCGATCGGGAATGACGTCCACCGTGGCGCCATGCAGCTTTTCGACGCCTTCAATGGTCAGCGTGCGCGTGCCGATGCCCGAAATTTTTGCACCCATGGCAACGAGGCATTCGGCGACATTGGTGATCTCGGGCTCCTGCGCCGCGTTCTCGATCACCGTCGTGCCCTTGGCGAGGGTCGCGGCCATCAAGAGCGTATGGGTCGCGCCCACCGACACTTTCGGGAACACGATGCGATTGCCGACAAGGCCACCCTTGGGGGCGCGGGCAACCACATAGCCTTCGTCGATGTCGATTTCGGCACCGAGTTCCTTCAACCCAAAGAGGAAGAGATCGACCGGCCGCGTGCCGATGGCGCAGCCACCGGGAAGCGAGACGCGCGCCTCGTGGCAACGGGCGAGCAGCGGCCCGATGACCCAGAAACTGGCGCGCATTTTCGAGACGAGATCATAGGGCGCGGTGGTGTCGACGATATCGGCGGCATGAAAGGTCATGCGCTGGCCGACGCCATCGGCTTCGCCGCGACGGCGGCCATGCACGGCGATATCGACGCCGTGATTTTCGAGAATGCGTTCGAGCTGTTTTACGTCGGCAAGCCGGGGGACATTGCTGAGCACCAAGGGCTCATCGGTGAGCAGTGAAGCGATCATCAGGGGCAGGGCGGCATTTTTTGCGCCCGAAATGATGATGTCCCCATTGAGCGGATTGCCGCCGACCAAACGAATACGATCCATGAAATGGTTCCTCTGAACCGGCCCATATCGGGCCTTCTACCTGTGGGGGAGGTAGGCGAGGTCTTCGTTGCCACGTAAGCCAGACCAGCCGCGCTCTATGCGAATATGTGACGTTCCTAGTTCGCCCGAAAATGATTTACGGTTTCTTGACCGCGATCGTTTCGGGTGCCGGAGCATCATCCCGGGCAGCGCGCGCCCTGGCCTGATCCTTTCGACGCTTGAGGTTCTCGCGAAGCTTTGCGGCCAATCTTTGCTCGCGGGCACTAGCTTCGTTCGACTTACTCATCGCCTTCCTGGCTATCGGTGATTCACAGGGAGCGTTAATAGGCGTTTTTTGCGCTTGCGTCGAGTAAATCCCTATGGCACACAGCGCCCGTCGCCGAGAGGGATCACCCCGGCGCCTTTCGATGCTGCCGTAGCTCAGTGGTAGAGCACTCCCTTGGTAAGGGAGAGGCCGACAGTTCAATCCTGTCCGGCAGCACCAGTTTTCCCAGCAAATATCGCCTGAAGCTCCAAATACTTAGTGTCTTCCGTGGGTTCCGCTAAGAGCGGAGCTACAAAGCGTGTCGCGATTCACGGCGCGGAAAAGGGGGGGATGGCCGGGCCGTGATCACTGCGCAGAAATGGCAGCATCGCGGTACGTGGTCTGAAGCTTTATCAAGTCCGCTTATATCCTTGCCATGTTGCCTGGCTGAAGGCGCGGCCCGATCGCTGACTTCATAGAGGTAATTGTCATGTCTGAGTTGCGTGACAGTGCATAGCGGATCGGTGACTCCCTGCCAATTTGGGCTTCGTTGCCTTAAGGCGGTTGGTGCCTAAAATTGCCGCAACTGCTCTTATTTTCGACAAATGGCATCGCATCCGCGCTGTTTTACGGCTGAAACACCGTAATCGGGCAATGGCACGGCACTTGCTTATATAGTTGCAGAGTTTGGTGGCTAGGGTTCCGGCGCATAGGCGTGGCAGGTCCGAGAGCTGCCACTGGTCGGGGAGACATCCCACCAGATGCACGGCGGGACAAAAGCCCGGGAGACCTCGTTGGCCAAGGGATTGGCGAGCGTCGAGTCTCGTTGATCCCTCAAGTAAAGAGGGAATGGCATGGTGCCCAAAGCTCCAACAGTCATTGCATCGTCCGAGTGCGTCGGGGTGCCGTCATGACGGCCATCAAGCGGATGTTCGTGCTGCTCTGCGGCTATGAAATCCTGCCGATGACGGTGTCCCTGCGCGGCGCCGATCCGCGTTTCATCGTCTCGGTGCCCATTTGCGCCTACCTCCTCGATACGAGTGAAGGTTGGGTGTTGTTCGATGCTGGGCTCGACAGTTTTCACCTCACCGATCCCGATCAGGTCAGCAGGTATTTTTCACCAGGCGCGTGGTTTCCGCCGCCGGTGGTCAAGCCGGTCCACGAAATGGAAGCTCAGCTCAAGGCGATCGGTATCGGCTTTGAGGACATTTCGGTCCTTATTCTGTCCCATCTTCATGCCGACCATAGTGGTCATATCAAGCGCATGAGAGAGGCGCGGATCGTTATCCAGAAGGTGGAATACGACTACGCATTCTCTGACGAGCCGAAGATCGCCTATTTCCCAGAGGACTATGATCTTCCTGGGCTGAACTGGCAGATCATTGATGGCGACACGCCGATTATGCCCGGCATCGAGGCGATCTTTACGCCCGGGCATACGCCGGGACACCAGTCTCTGGTTCTTGACCTGCCGGTGACCGGCAAGGTCATCCTGACCGCAGACGTTGGCGACTGGATCGAGAATTTCACGCGAGAAATCCTGCCCGGTTCGGCCAGCGATGACGACGAGGCGATTGCCTCGATCCGCCGGATCAATGCGTTGCAGCGGGAAACCGGGGCGGAGATGTTTCTGACGCACGATCCGGTGCTGGTGCAGAAGATCAAACTGGCGCCTGACTTCTATGAGTGAGCCCGTGCTGTCCATTCGCGGGCTCCATGTCCGCCTTAGCCGTGACGGGCGCGCCAATACCGTGCTCGATGGCGTCGATCTCGATCTGGCGCCCGGCGAAGTCGTGGCGCTGGTGGGCGAAAGTGGGTCGGGAAAATCCACCATTGGCCTTGCGCTGCAGGGCCTGCTTCCCGCCGAGAGCCAGCCCGAGATTTCCGGCAGCATTCGTCTCTCCAAACACGAAATCGTCGGGGCGAAAGCCGGCGAATTGCGGCAGGTGCGGCGCGACCTCATTCGTTCGGTGCCGCAGGACCCGATGGGCGCGCTCAATCCGACCATGAGCATCGGCAGGCAGATGGCCGAAACGGGGCTGAGCCCGGCCGAGGTGCTTGATTGGTTGGGGAGGGTTGGATTGCCCGACCCGCGGCGCATCGCGGCCGACATGCCGCACAGGCTTTCCGGGGGGCAGCGCCAGCGCGTGCTGATTGCCATGAGCATGGCGGCAAAGCCGCGTGTGCTGGTGGCGGACGAGCCGACGACGGCGCTCGATGTGACGGTACAGGCGCAAATCCTGACGCTGCTGACCGATCTGGCGCGGGAGCAGGGCACGGCGATCCTTTTTATCACCCATGACCTTGCCGTGGCGGCCGAGCTTTCCAATCGCGTCATGGTGCTGTTTGGCGGACGGGTTGCCGAGCTGGGGGAAACGCGCGCGGTGGTCAAGGCGCCGGCGCATCCTTATGCGGCGGGTCTTCTCTCGGCGCGGTTTGATCTCAGTTCCGATCGTGGGCGGCAGTTGTCGACGCTTTCTACGGAGCGCGGTCGCACGCGGATCGAAGGACCGCATTGCAACTATGTGGCGCGCTGCCCGATCTCGACGCCCGAATGCAGCCAGCGCCGCCCCGACCTGGCGCTGCGCGAGGATGGCCGCCGCGCCGCCTGTTTCAATTCGGACAAGGTGCCTGATCTGCTCTCCAGCGCGCGGGCCGCGCCGGCATGGCCCGAGGCGATTGGCGGCAATGCCAATGCGCTTGAGCTTTTCCGCATCCACAAGAGCTTTGCGGGACGTCGTAAGGGGCTTTTTGGTGCCAAGGCGCGCACTAGGGTGCTTTCGGGCGTCGATCTGCGGATCGGGCTTGGCGAATGCGTGGCGCTGGTGGGCGAAAGCGGCTCGGGCAAGTCGACATTGCTGCGTATCGCCGCCGGCCTTGTCGAGCAGGACGAGGGCGATGTGTCCTGGTTTGGTGGCATTCCGCCCCAGGTGGTGTTTCAGGATGCCGTTGCGGCGCTGACGCCCTGGCTGACGGTCGGTGAGCAGATCGGGGATCGCCTGCGCCCGCTCAATGTGTCGAAGGCGGAACAGCAGAGGCGTGTCGCCGAGGCGCTGGAATTGGTCGGCATTGATCCGGCTTTGTCCGGCGCCTTGCCGGCCGAGCTTTCCGGCGGGCAGTGCCAGCGCGTTACGGTTGCGCGGGCGGTGGTTGTGCCGCCAAAACTGCTGCTCTGCGACGAGCCGATCAGCGCCATGGACGTGTCCCTTGCGGCGCAGACGCTTAATCTCTTGGGCACGCTGCGGCGGCAGATGGGCATGGGCATGCTGTTTGTGACCCATGATCTCGCCGCCGCCCGGCTCATCGCCGATCGCATCGCCGTGCTCGAAAAGGGCCAGTTGGTGGAAATCGGCGAGCCTGACCAGATCATCTCGGACCCGCAGGCGCCCTATACCCGCACCCTCGTTAGCGCCGTGCCGCGTCTTGTGACAGAGGAGGCAAGCGCATGAGCGTGTCCATGCCAAGCATTGCAGCGCCGGCATCAGCAAAATTCTCCTGGCTCCGCCGCATGGGTTGGCTGGAGCGGATCGGCCTTGCCGGGGTGATCGCCATTACCCTCCTCGCTATTTTCGGGCCGCAGCTTGCCCCCTTTGATCCGATGCTGCGCGTCGCCGACGCCTATCTGCCGCCGGGACTGCCGCATCTTTTTGGCACGGACGAAATTGGCCGCGACCTCTTTTCGCGGGTCTTGCTCGGTATTCGTTATACATGGCTGCCTGGCCTCGCCGTCATCGGCATAGCGCTGGTCATCGGGAGTGCCGTTGGCGTTTTCGCCGGCATGATGGGCGGCTGGGTCGATGCGCTGTTCCAGCGGATTGTGGAGCTGTTCCTGGTTCTGCCATCGACGCTGATTGCCATCTCGGTGGTAGCGGCGCTGGGGCCGGGGCTGCTCAATACCATGATCGCCATCACCATTTTCTGGTGGCCCTGGTATGCGCGGATGACGCGGGACGAAGTCAGGCGCATTCGCAGCCGGCCGCATGTCGAGGCGGCGCGGATTTCCGGGGTCAGCAAGACCCGGCTGATGCTGCGCTACCTGCTGCCGGGCACGGTGCCGGCGCTGCTGGTCGCTGCGACGCTCGATGTGGCCAATATCATCCTGACGCTCTCGCTGATGTCCTTTCTCGGGCTCGGCCTGCCGGCACCAGCGCCTGAACTGGGCGCCATGACGGCGCGCTCCATCGATAGCCTGACGGTTTATTGGTGGCTGCCCATTCTTCCCGCCGTTGTCATTTTCGTCATGTCGGTTTGCGCCAACCTTGCCGGCGACGGCGTGCGTTCGGCCCTCAGAGGAGCGTGACCATGGCCCCTTATCTGATCAAGCGCATCGCCGGCCTTGCCGCTGTCTTGCTGGTGATGAGTTTTATCGTCTTCTGCCTCCAGAGCATTATTCCGGCCGATCCGGCGCGGTCGCTGGTTGGGCCATCGGCGCCGCAGGAAACGGTCGAGCGCCTGCGCGAAGAAATGGGGCTCAATGATCCCCTGCTGGTCCAATATGGGCACTTCGTCAGCCGGTTGGTCGAAGGCGATCTCGGCACATCGATCCGCACAAGGCAGCCGATCGCCGAGGATGTGCTGCGCTATGGCCCGGCGACGCTGGAGCTGATCCTGGCCGCCATGGTGCTCGGCACGGCGCTGGCTTTTATCCTCGCCTTTGCGCAAGCGACGCTGGCACGCTCCGGCGCCATTCGGGTCGGCATGCTGACCCTCGGCTCGGTGCCGATTTTCCTCACCGCGCTCCTCTTGGCCTATTTCCTTTGGTTCAAGCTTGGCTGGTTTCCCGGCAGCGGCCGCATCGATATCAGGCGCTTTAGCGGTCCGACGGGCTTTTTTGTCCTCGATGGACTGTTGCTGGGGCGGCCGGAGGTGACGTTGGGCGCGCTCCGCCACCTGTTCCTGCCGGCACTGGCGCTGTCCGTTCCGATCGCCATTTCGGTCGGGCGATCGCTAAGCTCGGCGCTCGTCGATGTCATGCGCCAGCCCTATATCCGCACCGCGCGCGGCAAGGGGCTCAGCGCTGGCCACATCTTCTTGCGCCATGGCCTCCGCAATGCCGCATCCGCGCCTCTGGCCATGCTGGGCCTGCAGGTGGGGCTGATGTTCGGCAATCTGCTGATCGTCGAGCGCGTCTTCGCCTGGCCCGGCCTCGGCCTCTATACCGTCCAATCCTTTGCCACCTCGGACCTGCCCGCCATTCTCGGCGTCGCCCTGGTCTTTGGCGCCTTCTACATCCTGGTCACCATGCTGGTCGAAATCGCCCAGTCATTGGCCGATCCCCGCATCGCGCTCTAGCGCACCCAAATAGAGGAA
Source organism: Devosia sp. Root685 (assembly GCF_001427875.1). Classification (GTDB taxonomy): domain Bacteria; phylum Pseudomonadota; class Alphaproteobacteria; order Rhizobiales; family Devosiaceae; genus Devosia. The sequence continues at coordinate 97,773 of NZ_LMHK01000005.1, forward strand.
AAGCCATGACGACTGCCGATCCCGAAATCGCTCAACAGATCGCCGCCAATCGCGCCCGTTATGAGACCTTAAAAGCCGCGGGTACGGGGCAGGCGCCGCAGGCAATGCCCCAGTTGACCAGCCTTGCCAGCGCGGCCATCGATCCCGCTGTCGTCATTTTCTCCGAGACCGTTCCAGGCGGCTGGTACGCCAATTATCGGCTCAAGGTGGGCGAGCGTATTCGCATTGCGAGCCCCGCGGGGAATAGCGCTGTGGCGCTTCTCGCCTGGAATGCGGCGGACACCTCGGAACGTCTCAACCACGCTGACAGCATAAAAATCCAGTGGACCGCTGCGCTGGCCAAAGGCCGACTGCTGTTTTCGGACATGGGTCGCGTGCTCCTCTCCATCGTCGAGGACAGCAGCGGCGCGCATGACGTGTTGGCGGGTGGCCTCAATGCCGCCAGCGTGACGCGGAAATATGGGGCGGACGCGGCGCTGCGCAATACGCGCACCAATTTCGTTCTCGCGGCCAGCAAGTTCGGTCTCGACCCCCGCGATATTCCGCCCTTTGTGACCTTCTTTGCGCCGGTAAGCGTTGCCGAAGACGGATCCCTCGGCTGGCGCGAGGGCGCGCGGCGGGCAGGGGACTTTGTCGAACTGCGGGCCGAGATGGACCTTTTGGTCGCCATCTCCAACTGCCCGCATCCGCTCGATCCCTCGCCGACCTATGTGGCCGGTGCCGTGGAGGTATCGACCCTTGCCGCTTTGCCGCAGGACCCCACCGATTTCTGCCGCAGGGCGACCTCGGAAGCCGTACGCGGTTTTGAAAACAACGACTTTTACCGGGCCAAGTGAGGAGCGCGGCAATGACGACATTGGTCTACGAACACGAAATCCCGGCGCGCCAGCCATGGTCGGGCATCATCCGCAAGGGGCAGGTTTTCCGTATCATCGACACCTTTGGGCAGCAGGCCGTCGATACGCTGTTTTACAAGGCCGACGACTTTGCAGAGCGCTACAGCGCGCAGGATACGCTGCAGGCGCAGGGCGCCGCCTATATCTCGACCGGCAGCCGCCTCGTGTCCAACGAGGGCAATGTCATGCTGACGGTCACCGACGATTCCTGCGGTCGCCACGATACGTCGGCGGGTGCCTGCTCGTGCGAATCCAACACGGTTCGCTTTGGCCACCACACCAAATTCGAGCATGCCTGCCGCGAGAATTTCGTGGCCGAAGTGTCCCGCCATGGCATGAGCAAGCGCGACGTGGTGCCCAATATCAACTTCTTCATGAACGTGCCGATTGCGCCGAGCGGCGATCTCGTCATCGATGACGGGATTTCTGCGCCCGGCTCCTATGTCGAAATGGTCGCCGAGATGGATGTGCTTTGCGTCATCTCGAATTGCCCCCAGATCAACAATCCCTGCAATGGCTTCAATCCCACCCCGGTCGGCGTGCGGATCTATGAAGCAAAAGGCGCTTGAGGTTCGTCATGCAACTTCCCCAGATCCTCGATTTTGCCAGCCTCCGTTCGCTTTATGAGGGCGGTGCCACGCCGCTCGACATGGTGGAAGCACTGATCCTGCGGCTCGATGCATCGACAGATCCGGCGGTTTTCATCACGCGCGCAACGCCGGAACAGTTGCGCATTGCGGCTTTGGAATTGATGGCGCGTGCGCCAAAGGCCAACGCGCTGCCGCTTTGGGGTGTGCCCTTCGCGGTGAAGGACAATATTGATGCTGCGGGGTTTCCGACGACAGCAGCGTGCCCGGCTTTTGCCTATGAGCCGGCGGCGGATTCAGCGGTCGTCGCGCGCCTCAGGGCGGCTGGCGCCATCGTGATCGGCAAGACCAATCTCGACCAGTTTGCGACGGGCCTCAATGGGACACGTTCACCCCATGGTGCGCCGCGCTCGGTGTTCAACAGCGACTATGTTTCGGGCGGTTCGAGTTCGGGCTCGGCCGTTACTGTGGCGTCGGGGCTCGCTGCATTCTCCCTTGGCACCGATACGGCCGGGTCCGGTCGCGTGCCTGCTGCGTTCAACAATATCGTCGGGGTCAAGCCGAGCCCAGGCCGCGTACCCAATACCGGTGTGGTCCCGGCCTGCCGCAGCGTCGATGTCGTCACGGTTTTTGCCGCAAATGTTGCGGATGGCATTGCCGCGCGCACGGTGATGGACGGCTATGACGGCGGCGATCCGTTCTCCCGTCGTGCCGGAAAGTCCTCTCTGCCCGCCAAGCCGCGCGTCGGCGTGTTGATGGACAAGGACAAGGAATTTTATGGCAACGCGGCCTATGCCGCGCTCTACGAGGACGCGGTGGCGCGGGCCAAAAATCTTGGCGCCGAAGTGGTTGAGTTTGACTATGCCCCGTTCCGCAGTGCGGCGGCGCTGCTCTATCAGGGGCCATGGGTGGCTGAGCGCCTTGCCGCGATCAAGGAATTCTTTGCGGGCCATGCGGACGAGATGGATCCAACCGTTCGCGCCATTGTCGGGGGAGCGGAAAAATTCAGCGCCGTCGACGCATTCGAGGGGCGCTATGAACTCGGACGCCTCAAGCAATTGACGCAGGCGGAATGGGCCAAGGTCGATCTTCTGCTGTTACCGACCACGCCGGACAACCAGACAGTGGAAGCGATGAAGGCCGATCCGGTCACGCTCAATTCGCGCTTTGGGCTTTATACCAATTTCGCCAATCTGCTCGATTGCAGCGCCATCGCCGTGCCGGCTGGCTTCACCGAGGCGGGGCTGCCATTCGGGGTCATGCTGGTGGCGCCGCAGGATTGCGACGACGCGCTGGCGCCTTTTGCCAATGCCATGCACCAGGCTGTGGCGACCGGATCGGGGATCGACCGCGCCAAGGCCGTGCCCGACATTGGCGCAATGGCTTCGGACCGCATCGAGATCGCCGTCGTGGGTGCTCATCTCACCGGCATGCCGCTCAATCACGAGTTGATTTCGCTCGGTGGCGCCTTGGTGGAGGAAACCAGAACCGCCGGAGATTATCGCTTCTTTGCCCTCAAGGGCACTGTGCCGCCAAAGCCTGGCCTGCAGCGTGTGCCCGGCGCAGAAGGGCCGGGGATCGTGGTTGAAATCTGGTCGCTGCCGCCCGCGGGCTTTGGGATTTTTGTGTCCAAAATTCCGTCGCCGCTTGGTGTCGGCAAGCTTGTGCTTGCCGATGGACGGCATGTGACCGGCTTCCTCTGCGAGGCTGCGGCGCTCGATGACGCGCTCGACATTACCGCGTTCGGCGGCTGGCGCGCTTATATCGCCAGCAAGGCGACGACGGCCGCCTGAGGCAACACAACAGCGGCAGCGCCCAGCAAATGGGCAAGCTGCCGCTGCTTTGGGCCGATATCGGGCAAAACAACAGCAAATCGGGTCAAAACGCATGGTTTTGGCTTGGCACGCGGCTTGCAGATTATCAGCCATGAGTTAGCGGCTAGGGTTCCGGCATCGCGGTGATGCGTCTGGTCCGAGAGCTGCTACCGGACCGGGAGACATCCGGCCGGGTGCACGGCGGGACAAAAGCCCGGGAGACCTCTGTGGCCAAGGGATTGGCGGCATGATGGTCGCCACCAATCCCCTTCCAGATGAACGCAGGAAAGGGACTTTTTATGAACGTGTTGAAGACTATGGCCGCCGTGCTTGTTGCAACCACGGCCCTCGCTGCAACCCCTGCTTTTGCTGAGGCTAAGACCGATTTCAAGGTCGCATGGTCGATCTATGTCGGCTGGATGCCCTGGGGCTATGCCGAGGAATCCGGTATCGTCGACAAGTGGGCCGACAAATATGGCATCACCATCGAGGTGACCCAGTTCAACGACTATGTGGAGTCGATGAACCAATATACTGCGGGCGCCTATGACGCGGTGACGCTGACCAATATGGATGGTCTGTCCATTCCTGCGGCAGGCGGCGTCGATACGACTGCGGTCATTGTCGGCGATTTCTCTTCGGGCAATGATGCGGTCATTCTCAAGGACAAGGCGGAATTGGCCGATATTGCGGGGCAGACGGTCAATCTCGTCGAGTTTTCGGTGTCGCATTATCTGCTGGCGCGGGCGCTCGACAGCGTTGGTCTGACCGAGCGCGATGTGAATGTGGTCAATACCGCCGATCCCGACATGGTCGGCGCGTTCCAGACGGCCGATGTGACCGCACTCGTTACCTGGAACCCGATGGTGTCGGAGATTCTGGCACTGCCGAATGCCACCAGCGTTTTCGACAGCTCGCAGATCCCCGGCGAGATCATCGACATGATGGTGGCCAATACCGAAGTACTCGAAGCCAATCCTGACTTCGGCAAGGCGCTGGCCGGCATCTGGTATGAGACTACGGCGCTGATAACCGCAGATACGCCGGAAGGCGCCGCCGCCCGCGCTGCCATGGGTGCAGCCTCGGGCACGGACCAGGCCGGGTTTGAAGCCCAGCTCGCCGCGACCAAACTCTTTGCCGCGCCGGCCGATGCGGTTGCCTTCGTGACCTCGCCCGATCTCAGCACCACCATGGACCTCGTCCGCAATTTCCTCTTCGACAAGGGGCTGCTCGGCTCGGGTGCGCCTTCCGCCGATGTCATCGGCATCGAACTGGCCGATGGCACGGTTTTGGGCGACGCCAACTACGTCAAGCTGCGCTTCACCGACGCCTATATGAAAATGGCCGCTGACGGCGCGCTGTAAAAAGCCGCTCATGGCGCGGCTACCCGCCGCGCCGCTTCCGGACCTCTCCCAAGAGACAATCTCATGCGGTGGATCAATCTAAAACCGTCGAGGACGACCGGGCTTATCCTGGCGATACTGCCCTTTGTCGTGGTGCTGATCGCCTATGCCATGGGCTCGGCGGCGCGGCTGGCGGACAATCCCGGCGACAAGCTGTTGCCCGGCCTTGCGACTTTTGCCGATGCCATCAATCGCATGGCTTTCGTGCCCGATCAGCGGACGGGCGAACTGTTTTTGTGGGCGGACACATCGGCCAGCCTCGGACGGCTCGGCGCCAGCCTTGGCATTGCCACGGTTATTGCGCTGCTCACCGGCATGCTGGTTGGCATGTTCCCCTATTTTCGGGCGCTGCTGGCGCCGTTTATCGCTGTTATTTCCATGGTGCCGCCACTGGCGCTCTTGCCGGTCTTGTTCATCGTCATGGGGCTGGGCGAAACCTCGAAGATCATGCTGATCGTCATCGGCATCACCCCGATCATGATGCGCGACCTCGCGTTCAAGGTCAGAGATCTGCCGCACGAGCAATTGGTCAAGGCGCAGACCCTTGGGGGTTCTTCGTGGCAGATCGCCATGCGCGTCGTGTTGCCCCAAACCCTGCCGCGGCTGTTTACGTGCTTGAAACTTCAACTCGGGCCAGCCTGGCTGTTCCTGATTGCGGCCGAGGCGATCTCGTCGGATTCCGGTCTCGGCTACCGGATCTTCCTTGTTCGCCGCTACCTCTCGATGGACGTCATCTTCACCTATGTCGCCTGGATCACGCTCCTCGCGGTGTTGATGAACTTGGCCCTCGATTGGCTGCGCGTTTCGATTTTCCCTTGGACCAAAGGGAGCGCGGCATGAGCAGGATCGTCGTTTCCGATGTCTGGCAGGAATATGGCGATCAGATCGTTCTCGAGCGTATTTCCATTACTATCGAACCACGTTCCTTCGTGGCGCTGGTCGGGCCTTCGGGCTGTGGCAAGAGCACGTTTTTGCGCCTGTTGCTCGGCGATGAAGCGCCGACGCGGGGCACGATCACGCTCGATGGCGCGCCGCTGGTCGCGGAGCCGGGACCGGATCGTGGTGTGGTGTTCCAGCGCTATTCGGTTTTCCCGCATCTAACGGTGCTGGGGAATGTCCTGCTTGGCCTTGAGCTTTCCGGCTCCCGCACACGTATCCGGCTTTTTGGCGCGGCGCGGCGGACGGCTATCGATGCCGCCCGTGCCATGATTGCCGCGGTGGGCCTGTCGGGCTCGGAGGACAAGTACCCGGCGCAGCTGTCGGGCGGCATGCAGCAGCGCCTGGCGCTGGCGCAAGCATTGGTAATGAAGCCAAAGGTTCTTCTTCTCGACGAGCCTTTTGGGGCGCTCGATCCCGGCATTCGCGCCGAAATCCACGAGCTGATGAAGACGCTCTGGCACGAGACGGCGCTCACCGTTGTCATGGTGACCCACGACATGCGCGAGGCTTTTACCCTTGCGACCCGCATCATCGCTTTCGAGCGGCCGCGCAATCGGCCCGAAGAGCGGGAGCGGTATGGCGCCAATCTCAGCCAGGACATCGCCATCTGGCCGCCGCGCATTGCTGGCGGCCCCTCGCAATTCAGCCCAGACCGGGACGGCCCGGCGACAGATTTGGGCCAGTACCGGGACGACCCGACCATTCCTCCAGTGTCGGGAGCCTAAAATGTTCAAGAAAGTCCTCGTCGCCAATCGCGGCGAGATCGCCGTCCGGGTGATCCGGACCCTCAAGCGCATGGGGATCGCCTCGGTCGCGGTCTATTCCGACGCTGATCGGTTTACGCCTGCCGTCGCCATGGCCGATGAAGCCGTGCGCCTTGGTCCTGCGCCGGCTGCCGAAAGCTATCTCGATGTCGAGGCGGTTATCGCCGCGTGCCGCGAGACCGGGGCGGAGGCGGTGCATCCCGGCTATGGTTTTTTGTCCGAAAATATCGGGTTTGCCCAGCGCCTCGCGGCAGAGGGGATTGCCTTCATCGGTCCGCGGCCGGAGCACATCGAAGCCTTTGGCCTCAAGCATAAGGCGCGCGAACTGGCCAAGGCCAACGGCGTGCCGCTGCTGCCCGGAACGGACCTCCTCTCCAACATCGAGGAGGCGCTGGCCGCGGCCGAGACCATTGGCTATCCCGTCATGCTCAAGAGCACGGCCGGCGGCGGCGGTATCGGCATGCAGCTTTGCGCCGATGAGAAAACCCTGAGCGAGAGTTTTGCCAGCGTCCAGCGCACGGCGACCGCCAGCTTTGGTGACGCGCGGGTTTATCTCGAACGTTTCGTGTCCGATGCGCGCCATGTCGAGGTGCAGCTGTTTGGTGACGGGCAGGGCAGGGTGATCGCCCTTGGCGAACGCGATTGTTCGCTGCAGCGCCGCAACCAGAAGGTGATCGAGGAGACGCCGGCGCCATTGCTCTCGGATGTGGTGCGGGCGCGGCTGCATAAGGCGGCGACCGATCTCGGCGCGGCGGTCTCCTACATTTCCGCTGGCACGGTCGAGTTTATCTACGATCCGCAGCGGGAGGAATTTTACTTCCTTGAGGTCAATACGCGGCTGCAGGTTGAGCATCCCGTTACCGAAGCGGTATTTGGCATCGACCTTGTCGAGTGGATGATCCGGCAGGCGGCGGGCGAAGATGTGATTGGTGCTGCTGGCGCGCTGGTGCCCAAGGGTGCCGCCATCGAAGCGCGACTTTACGCCGAAAAGCCCAATGCCAATTTTCAGCCCAGCGCGGGTCTGCTGACCGAGGTGATCTTCCCCGAGAGCGCCCGTGTCGATGGCTGGATCGCGACCGGCACCGACGTGACGCCTTATTATGATCCGATGCTGGCAAAAATCATCGTTTCCGGGCCTGATCGCGCTTCCGCTATTACGGCGTTGCGCGCGGCGCTGGAGCAAAGCTCGGTCTCTGGCATCGAAACCAATCTTGGCTATTTGCGCGCCATCGCTGCGTCCGAACTTTTGTCATCAGGCAAAGTGGCGACAACGGCTTTGCGCGACTTTGCCTATATCGCGGACAGTATCGACGTCATCGTGCCCGGCGCGCAGTCGAGCCTTCAGGAATTGCCGGGGCGGCTTGGTCTCTGGCATGTCGGGGTGCCGCCGAGCGGGCCGATGGACGACCTTTCCTTCCGGCATGCCAACCGGCTCGTCGGCAATGGTGATGAAACGGCGGCGCTGGAGCTGACGGTTTCCGGCCCGACGCTGAAGTTTCACGCCGAGGCACGTGTGGCGCTGTCTGGCGCAAGAATGGTGGCCAAGCTTGATGGCGTGCCTGTGCCGCATGACACGGCTTTTGTGGTGGCAGCCGGGCAGATCTTGAGTGTCGGAACTATCGACGGCGCGGGACAGCGGGCTTATCTCGCGGTCGCGGGCGGCTTTGCTGCGCCGGTGGTTCTCGGCTCGCGGGCGGCATTCGGCCTGGGGGCTTTTGGCGGTCATGCCACCGGGACATTGAAGGCGGGCGATGCGTTGCATCTGGCGCGGGCCGCGCAGAACTACGTCAAGCCCGCCGCCCATCCAGCGTCACTCGCGCGTCATTGGGATGTCGGGGTGGTTTATGGTCCCCATGGGGCGCCCGACTTCTTCCAGCCCGAAGACATCGATGACCTCTTCGCCGTCTCTTACGAGGTTCACTACAACAGCGCCCGCACAGGCGTGCGACTGATCGGGCCGACGCCGCGCTGGGCGCGCACCGATGGCGGAGAGGCGGGACTGCACCCGTCCAACCTGCACGATAATGCCTATGCCATCGGCGCCATCGATTTTACCGGCGATATGCCGATCATTCTGGGACCCGATGGCCCGAGCCTTGGCGGTTTTGTGTGTCCGGCGGTGATCGCGCGGGACGAGCAGTGGAAGATGGGTCAGTTTCGCCCCGGCGACACGATCCGCTTTTATCCTCTGGCGCGCCCGGCCGATCCGGTGATCGCAACGCCGAGCCTGGTTCGGCCCAAGATGGAGACCGGTTCGGCCATTGTCGGGACGAGTGATGCTGGTCCCGTCCCCGTCGTTTATCGCCGGCAGGGCGACGACAATCTGCTGGTCGAATATGGGGAGATGACTCTCGATATCGCCTTGCGGCTGCGGGTGCATTTGCTGATGGAAGCGGTGCAACAGGCCAAGCTTCCAGGGCTGATCGACCTGACGCCGGGCATTCGCTCGCTGCAAATCCACTATGACAGCGCCGTGCTCTCGCGCACGCAACTGCTTGGGCTGTTGGGAGAGATCGAGAAAACCCTGCCGGCGGCCGAGGATGTGAAAATCCCGAGCCGCATTGTGCATCTGCCGCTGTCCTGGAACGATCCGCAGGCGCAGCTGGCGATGCAGAAATATCAGGATCTGGTGCGACCCAATGCGCCCTGGTGCCCGGACAATATCGAGTTCATCCGCCGCATCAACGGACTGCCCGATATCGATGCGGTGAAGAACATCGTCTTTGACGCCAGCTATCTCGTGCTGGGCCTTGGCGACGTTTATCTCGGCGCCCCGGTGGCAACGCCGATGGACCCGCGCCATCGCCTCGTCACCACAAAATACAACCCGGCGCGTACCTGGACGCCGGAAAATGCCGTGGGCATCGGTGGGGCCTATATGTGCATTTATGGCATGGAGGGGCCGGGGGGGTATCAGCTCTTTGGGCGCACTATTCAGGTTTGGAACACCTGGCGCACGACGCCCTATTTCCCGGTGGGCACGCCTTGGCTGCTGCGCTTTTTCGATCAGATCCGGTTCTTTCCGGTGAGCCATGAAGAGCTGATGGAAGCGCGCGCGGCCTTTCCGCATGGCGCCTATCCGCTCCGGATCGAGGAGACGGCGTTCTCCTATGCCGACTATGCCAAGTCGCTGGCTGACAATGCAGGGTCCATCACCCGTTTCCGGACAAGCCAGCAGGCAGCGTTCAATACCGAGCGGCAGCGCTGGAAGGATGAGGGGCTCGATAGCTTCGTCGCCGATGATCTGCCCCCGGAAGGGCAAGACGGCGAGGTGCCGGACGGGTGCTTTGCGATTTCCAGCGCCGTGCCCGGCAATGTCTGGAAGATCCTCGTCGAGGAAGGCGCGCAAGTGGCCGCGGGGGATACCGTCGCGATCATCGAGTCCATGAAGATGGAAATCGCCGTTACCGCCCATGCGGCAGGAAAGGTGCGTGCCGTGCGCGCCGCGCCGGGCCGCGCGGTGCGCGGAGGCGACGTGATCGCGGTGTTGGAAGAAGCCTGATAGCGGCCGAAAACAGCTCCGGCCTAATTCCTGAGCAGGTGAAGACTGTACGCCCAAAAAGCGTGCAGTCTTTTTGTTTTTGGACTATTCGAGCAGTCATTGAAAGCTGAAATAATCAAGCAAAATCAAATAATTGAGCTCACGTGGCGCTCTGGCATGGAGCTTGCAAAGCTATCTCCGAGATTGGTGGCTAGGGTTCCGGTGCCGGGTGGCATGGCTGGTCCGAGAGCTGCCACCGTCAGGCGGCTGCCCGGCGGATGCACGGCGGGACAAAAGCCCGGGAGACCTCGTAGCCAGCTGGATTGGCGCGGATGGTCTTCGTCAATCCTTGTTCAACAAGGAGCGACTCCATGTCGATTTCAGGACTGCCGGCCTACCGGCAAAGCTATCTGCGTATTGCTGCGGCTGTAGCCATTCTCGTCGGCGCTTTTGTTGGCAATGGCATGACAGAGGCCCACGCGCAGGAAGTGCTGCGGCTGCCAATCGCCACGGACTTTGATTCCTTTGATCCCGACAATGCCTTTGAAATGGATGGCCTCGCCGCCATCAACAATGTCTACGAGGGCCTCGTTGAGTATGTCCCCGGCAGCGCCGAAATTCGCGGACTCCTGGCCAAGGACTGGACGATTTCCGAGGACGGCCTCACCTACACCTTCAACCTCGTCGAAGGCGCTACCTTCCACGATGGTACGCCATTCAATGCGGAGGCGGTCGTTACCGCGTTCACGCGTCGCCGTGACAGCGACCTGATCCTCTCCTACTTCCTCTGGAATCTCAAAGCCATCGAGGCCACTGGCGAGAATACCGTGGTCCTGACGCTCGGCATGCCGCAGCCGTCGCTGCTCGACAGCTTGGCCAGCCCGTGGGGACCGAAGGTCATCAGCCCCACCGCACTTGCCGAACACGCCGGTGAGGACAATGCCACGTCCTGGCTCGATACGAATGCGGTTGGCACGGGCCCTTTCACGCTCGCCAGTTTTGATCGCGGGCAGGGCTATTCGTTTGAGCGCTTTGCCGATTACCACGGCGAGCCGGCCTTCTTCGACACGATCGAATTGCCGCTTATTCCTGAAGTCAGTCAGCAGGTGCTGAACCTCCAGGCAGAGGAAACCGATGCGGTTCCGGCAAATTACCCCTGGGCCCAGCTTGCGGCGCTTCCTCCGGGTCTCGAAATCACGTCGGCGCCCAGCACCTCGCTGATCATCGGCTTCGTCAAACCAGAATCCCCGCTCAATGAGCCTGAAATCCGCACGGCCTTCCTCACCGCGATCAATCCCGCAGGCTGGGTAGCCGATGCCTATGGCGCCTATGGCCATGCTGCCAAATCGCTTTACCCCACCATCATGCTCGATCCAGCGACGCCGCTGACTTTCCCGAGCGATGAAGCCGCCGCCAAAGCCACGGTTGCTGCCAAGGGGCCGATCACGCTGACCATCGGCATCAGCACCGAAGAGGCAAATTCGCTTGGCCGCGTCGGCGATCTCATGGTTGCCGAACTTGCTGCGATCGGCATCGACGCGACCATCACCATCCTGCCTTCCGGCGCCGCTTTCGGCCTTGCTGAAAACCCCAATGGCCCGGATTTTTACATGGGCAAGCTGACGCCCGACGCGCTGCACCCCGAAAATCAGGCATCCATCTTCTTCACCGAAAAGGCGCCCATCAATTTTTACGGCCGTGCCCTGCCTGAAGCCGATGCGCTGGTCGCCGAGGCCGGCACGCTGACCGACATTGCTGCCCGCAACGCGCTCTACGAGGAGGCAAGTCGCCTCTATGTCGAAAATGGCCTCTTCATTCCGCTGGTCGAAGTGGATGACGTGGTGGTGCATCCTGAAGGCCTCGTCGACCTTGGTCTGCGAGCCGCTTATGCGCCGGGAAATATCGACTACGGCTCGGTCCGCTGGGCCGACTGAGGCCGCACACCCGTTTTTCCGGAGCAAATAAATGTCCAATCCGCTTGTTATCGAGCGCGTCGCTCAGGACCGCACGATTGAGCGTGCGCCATTTGAGCCCAAGATGCGCGTCGCCGAAATCAACGACTATCTGCTGTGCTTTTACGACGGCCGCGACATTGCCGATTATCCCGCCTGGCTGCAGAGCAATATCGACATGCAGCTGGGGGTCTGCTGCTATGTCATCCATCGCGGCAATACCGCTGTCATCTTCGATACCATGCTCTACAAGGAGCACATCCTTTGGATCGATCGCTATCTCAAGGATATGGGTATCAAGAACGTCTCGGTCATCAATTCCCACTGGGATTGCGACCATATCGCGGGCAATTTCCTCTACAAGGATCGCGATATCATCAGCACGGCCAAGACGCGGCTGAAGATCGAAACCAATGCGGACCTGCTGCGCAGCGGCGAGATCTGGGCCATGGCGGGCGATCCCTATTATCCCGGTATTGATGATCTGGTTCTCCCCAACCGCACCTTTGACGGGCGGATGGTGCTGCATCTCGACGATATCGAAATCCACCTGATCGAGACTTTTGTTCATCAGCTCGGCCATCTTGTCGCCTATCTCCCGAAAGATCGCATCCTCCTCGCGGCTGACGCCTGCGAAGACACCGTGCCCTTCAACACCATGGCGATGACGAGCGATCTGACCATCCAGATGCAGACCTATCGTGAGCTTCTCGCCATTCCGGCCGAGCGGCTCTACCCCTGCCACGGCCGGTTCGAGGTCATCGCCAATGGCGGATATACGCAGGATTTCACGGCGGCGATGCTGGATTACAATATCCAGCTCGTCAAACGCATGCACGAGCCCGACTACCTGACGGCGCCACTCGAAAGTTTTATCGGGAAGTGGATTGATCGCGGCACACTGGCGCTGCACGAACCCTATCGTTCGCTCCATGCAAACAATGTGGGCCTTATCCGTCGCATCTACGGCTCAAGATCGAAGCCGAACATTTCTGATTGAAGCTGGCCGGGGTAAACGGCGGCTGTCTCAAGTGCGAGTGACGCGAATGCCCTAGGCAAGGACGAAGGCTGTCGCGGTGGCGAGGAGGAGGAGCGCTGTGATCGACAAAAATCCGGTGGCCAGCACGCGGCCGCCGGAGGCGATGATGGCGCGCAGGTTGACCGAAAGGCCGAGGGCGGCCATCGAGATGAGGGTGAGGTGGGTTGAGGCGCTTTGGAGGAGCGGGAGAGCCGGCTCGGGCACGAGGCCGGCTGATCTGGCACCCATCATGGCGAGAAACCCGATGATGAACCAGGGCAGAAGCATGAAGAGCGGCGGCGCACTGCCCGCCCGGTTTTTCTGCATCAGGCCGAGGGTGAGCACGACAGGGCCGAGCATCAGGACGCGGATCAGTTTGACCAGCGTACCGATCTGAGTGCTCATTACCCCGACCGGTACGGTGGCGGCGAGGACCTGCGGCACGGCATAGACGCTGAGGCCGGCGATAACGCCATATTGCCATTGGCTGAGGCCGAGCAGTCCAAACCCCAGCGGCAGCAGCAGGACGACGAGCACGCCGAGCGCCGCGGTAAAGGCGATGGAAGCGGCAACGTCCTCTGCCTGCGCCTCGATGACGGGCGCCGTCGCCATGATGGCCGAATTGCCGCAGATTGAATTGCCGCAGGCAACAAGAGTGGCAAGGCGCGCGTCAAGGCCCAAAGCGCGGCCGATACCGTAGCTGGCCGCCAGGGCGAGCATGACGACCAGCACCACGGCAGCGACCACCAGTGGGCCGATCTGCAACACGGCGCCGGCGCTGATCGTGCCGCCGAGGAGGACAATGGCCACTTCGAGCACGGTTTTGGCCGCAAACTGCACGCCGGCGCGGAAAGGCGCGGCAAGCCCGAAAAGGCTGTGCACGGCGATCCCGGCCATGATGGCCATCACGAGCCCGTCGAACATCACCCAGCCGAGGAAATGCCGCTGCAGCCATTCGGCAGCAAGCGCCAGCACGGTGATGCCACTGGCAAGGCCTAGGCCGGGAACGAGGTGCCGAAACGGCGGCAGCGATAGCATGGTTTGCTCCAATAGGGATGCATTGGAGGATGAAGCTTGCATTCGTTAGATTCCATCGCATAATTATGCATGTTTCATGCGATATTTTCGGATAGATCGTGACCATCGAGCAATTGGCGATCTTCATCGCCGTGGCGGAACGGCAGCACCTGACGCAGGGCGCGGCCGCGGTCGGGCTGACGCCGTCGGCGGCCAGCGCGGCGATCAAGGCGCTGGAAACCGTGCACGCGGTGCGCCTCTTTGACCGCGTCGGCCGGCGCATCGAACTGACGCGAGACGGCATGGCGTTTCTCGAAGAGGCGCGGCAGACCATTGCCCGCATCCGGCAGGCCGAACAGGCGCTCGACGATCTCGGCGGCCTCAAGCGCGGCACGCTCGACGTCATGGCGAGCCAGACGGTGGCGAACTACTGGCTGCCCGCGCGCCTTCTCGCCTTCGCCTCGGCCTATCCGGGGATCACGGTCAATTTCGCGGCGGCCAATACCAATGAAGTGGCCGAGGCGGTGATGTCAGGCGCGGCCGAATTGGGGATCGTCGAGGGTCATGTCGATGTTCCGGCGCTCGCCAGCCGTGCCATTTTCAGGGATCGGCTGGTGGCCGTTTGCGCGCCGGCCTACGCTCTCGCCCGGCCACGCTTTTCCGATTATCGCTGGATCATGCGCGAACCCGGCTCGGGGACACGGGCGGAATTCGAGGCGGGGCTCGTGACGCTGGGTGTCGATCCAGCGAGCCTCGACGTGGCGCTGGCGCTGCCGACCAATGAGGCGGTGCTCAATGCCGTTCTCAAGAGCGATTGCGCCGCGGCTTTGTCCGAAATGGTGGTGGCGCCCTTTGTGGCGGCGGGGCGGCTGTCGATCCTGCCTTTTGAATTGCCACAGCGCGATTTTAGCCTGCTCTATCATCGCGAACGCCGCCCCTCGGCGACCGTGAAGGCGTTTCGCGATTTGTATCTTTTGGAGGGCTAGAGCATGGAGGAGAGTGCCGGCGGGTGTCTCTGTGGGGCTGTGCGGTTTGTGGCGAAAGGGCAGCCGTTCCGGGTCGGGATTTGCCACTGCATGGACTGCCGCAAGCATCATGGCGCGCTGTTTCATGCCTCGGCCATTTTTCCGCAAACGGCCGTGACCGTTTCGGGGGAGGTGCGTGATTATGCCGGGCGCTGTTTCTGCCCGCATTGCGGCTCCTCGGTGTTTTCGCGCAGTGGCGGCGAGGTGGAGATCAATCTCGGCGCGCTCGATGCGCCGGATCGGTGGAGGCCCAGCTATGAGCTTTGGACCATTCGCCGCGAAGCCTGGCTGCCGCCCTTTCCGCTCGACCGCCACTATGAGCGCGATCGGACGAGCGCGAGCCGGACGGAAGACTAGCGGGGCGCGGAAAAGCTAAAAGTTGACCTTTTGCCGCAATTCCTGTTCGGTGCGCGCCATGGCGGGGAGGGGCCAAAATGCTGAGCTTTTCGACCGATGACGTGGACCCGCGGGACCGCTTCGAGCAATGGCGCGAGGTGCGGAGCAAGGGCCTGTTCGGCGTTACGATCGAACTGCCGGCCGAGCGTCGTGCCGCCTTTTCCGGGTCCTTCCACGCCGAAAAATTCGGCACGGCCGTGGTCTCGGAAATGACGGCCTCGTCCTATGTCATTCGCCGCACCGAGGCCGATATTGCGCGCATTGAAGGCAATAGCCTTTGCATCGGGTTGCAGGTGCGCGGGCCGGGGCGGCTCGATACCGGCCTGGGGCGCAGCGAGACGATTGCCAATGGCGACATGATCATCAATCATTCCGACCTGCCCTATGACGGAACGCCATCGACCAATGGCGGCTTCCACTTTCGCATGCTGAAAATACCGGTCGGCGACGCGCTGACCCTGGGGCGGTCCATTTCCGATCTTGCTGCGGCCAAGCCCATGGAGGGGACGAGAACGCTGCGCCCGCTACGCGCCTTGCTCGATGTCCTGACCACTGACAAGCGGGCTACGGCGGATCCAGAGCGCGATATTGTCCATATTGTCCGGCTTGGGCTCGCTGCGCGCGGGCGGCTGGCCGAAAGCCTGCCCGAGGTACGCAGCGCCATAAGGGCGGGTCTGCGCTATCTCGCCCTCGATATCATGGCGGCCCAGTATCACCAGATCGACCTGACCCCGGCGCTCGTCGCCCGCAGCCTGGGCCTCTCGGTGCGGCACCTGCATCTGCTGTTCGAGGACGCCGAACATACGTTCAGCCGCACGCTGGTGCTCATGCGCGTCGCGGAGGCGCGCCGCCTTTTCCTGGCGCAGCCGCAGTTGAGCGTGTCGCAGGTGGCCTATGCCTGCGGCTTTGAAAGCATTGCCACCTTCTATCGCGTCTTCCGCAGCGTCTATGACATGGCCCCGGGCGATGCGCGGCAGTTGAGCTAAAAATCCCGCGCTCCTCGCTGCCTGCCTGTGGTTCGCTTCATGGGCTTGCCAGCGGTTTCGCCGACAAATATCTTTACCATCAAGATTCTTTGTCGTGGGGATAGTGATGGTTGCGCGGACGGAACTGGAAGACCGGGTTGGTACGGCTCTTATCCATATGATCCGCCGGGCCGAAGAGGCGCAGGAGCGGGCGGCGCGGGCGCAGGGCATGCATCCGACCGACTTCCGCTGCCTTGGCTATCTGCATTTGAAGGGTGAGCCGCTGAGCCCCGGCGACATCATCAGCCATCTCGGGCTGACCTCGGGGGCGGGAACGGCGCTGTTCGATCGGCTCGAAAGTGCGGGTTTTATCGCGCGCGCCCGTCACCCCGAAGACCGGCGCAGCGTGCTCATCGTCCTCGACACCGAGGCCGCCGCCGAGCCGCTGGCGCTGCATGAGCGGATAAAAACCGAATACCAGCTCGGGACGGCCGAATTCTCGGATGCCGACCTCCTGGCCATCGCCAAGTTTCTCAACCGCATCGAAGCGCTCTCGGCTGAACTCAACGAGGCGCTCTACGAGCCGAAGGTCCCCATCAAGGTGGCCTCGTAACCAATGAAGATAACATCGATCCCAGGGGGAAGATTATGAGTAGTGGAGGTGGGGCGAGGGCGCCTCACATCGTCGAACGCGGCCTGATGGGCCTGTTCGCCGTTGTTCTGGGCGTCATGGCTCTCGTTTTCGTGGGCGGAGGCGCCTATCTCGCGACCCTTGGCGGCTCGCTTTATTATCTGGTTTCGGGGCTTTTGTTCCTCGTGGCCGCCGTGCTGTTGTTTCGCGGCCGGCGGCTCGGGGCCTGGCTCTTTGGTTTGAGCCTTGCTCTCACCGTCATCTGGTCGCTCTGGGAGGTTGGCTTTGACGGCTGGGCGCTGCTGCCGCGCCTGATGATCCCGGTGGCTTTCGGCATCTGGCTGCTGTTGCCCTGGAGCCAGCATGCCCTTTCCGGCAAGCTCAATCTCGCCAATCGCGTGCCGCTTGGCGCTTCGGGGCTGATCGCTTCGGTTGCCGTTGTTTCAGTGGCGCTTGGCGCTGGGCTCTATGCCATCAGCGCGCCGGGCCTGCCGCAGGACCCGCGCTTTCAGACCGGCTTTGGCACGTTCCCCGCCGCGCCCAATGGCGCCACGCCGGCAGGCCAGACCGGCGCGGACTGGCCCTATTTCGGCGGCGATCAGGGCGGGCAAAAATACTCTCCGCTCGACGAGATCACGCTCGATAATGTTGGAAATCTCGAAGTCGCCTGGTCGGTGGATGTGGGCCGCATTCCGGCCAACAATTCGACCCCGCTCAAGATCGGCGACGCCATCTATATGTGCAACGGGTTCAGCCAGGCCTTCTCGCTCGATGCGGCGACCGGGGCCGAACGCTGGATGTATGACGGCTCGGAAGGCCATGGCGGCACCTGCCGCGGCGTGACTTATTATGAAGTGCCGGGCGCGACGGGCGCCTGCGCCAACCGCGTCCTCTATGGCACCGCCACGGCCAAGCTGATTGCCCTTGATGCCGCAACCGGCCAGCTCTGCGCCGATTTCGGCCATGGTGGTCTCGTCGATCTTCTCGTCGGCATGGAAGACCATGAAGGCAAGATCATCGGCGGCTACTATTCCATCACCTCGGCGCCCACTTTCGTGCGCGGCAAGGTGGTCATTGGTGGCTGGGTCACCGATGGGCAATATTGGGGCGAAGCTTCGGGCGTCATCCGCGCCTTCGACGCGACGACCGGCGAATTGTCCTGGGCCTGGGATATGGGCCGGCAGGACCGGACCGGCGCGCCGCCGGAAGGCGAAAGCTACACCGTCGCGACGCCCAATAGCTGGGCCCCGGCAACGGCCGACGAAGAGCTTGGCCTTGTCTATCTGCCGACCGGCAACGCGACGCCGGACTTCTTCGGCGGTCAGCGCCGCCCGTTCGACGATCAGTTCAACTCTTCGGTCGTGGCGCTCGATGCCGAAACCGGGCGCCTGCGCTGGTCCTTCCAGACCAAGCACCATGACATCTGGGACCATGACGTTGCCTCTCCCGCTTCGCTCATCGATATCCCCGATGCCAGTGGCACGATGCGCAAGGCACTGGTGCAACCCACCAAGGCCGGCGAAGTTTTCGTGCTCGATCGCGTAACGGGCGAGCCGATCTTCCCGGTGACCGAAACGCCGATGCCGCAGGACGGGATTGTGCCCGAGGAGCGCCTGTCGCCCACTCAGCCCTTCTCGAACGCCCTGCCATCCTTCCGCAGCGCCGACCTGACCGAAGCCGATATGTGGGGCGTCTCGCCCTTCGATCAGCTCTATTGCCGTATCAAGTTCAAGCAAGCGCGTTACGAAGGGCCGAATACCCCACCGGGCCTCACCCCGTCGGTACAGTCGCCGAGCACTTTTGGTGCGATGAACTGGGGTGGCGTCTCGGTCGATCCGACCCATGGCGTCATGGTGGTCAATTCCAACCGTTTCGCCAGCTACGTTCAACTGCTGACGCGCGACGAGGCCGACGCCAAGGGTTCAAAGCCCCAGGGCGAATGGGGTGATCGCCGCGAAGTGGGTGGTCTCGTGGCGCAGGCCAATGTGCCCTATGCGGCTGAGCCCTATTTCTGGCTCACCGCGCTCAACGTGCCCTGCATCGACCCGCCCTATGGCTATCTGAGCGCGGTCGATCTCAACACCGGCAAACTGCTCTGGAGCCAGCCTTTTGGTACCTCCAAGGGCAGCGGCGCGTTGGGTATCACCGTGCCCTTCGATTGGACCATGGGCACGCCGACCCATGGTGGCTCGATGATCACGGCCAGTGGCCTCGTGTTCATCGCGGCGGCCAAGGACAATATGTTCCGCGCCTATGAACTGGCGAGCGGCAGGGAAGTCTGGAAGACCGAACTGCCGGCGGCCGGCGGCGCGCCGATCAGCTACACGCTCGATGGCAAGCAGTACATTGCCGTCGTCGCTGGCGGGCAGGGCGCCATCCAGTCGCGTTTCTCGACCAAAATGGTGGCGTTCAAGCTGCCCGACTAGGAAGCTCCTGCTTTCGCAGGAAGTATATCAAACTCGATTATCGCCCCGGCGAAGGCCGGGGCCCATCTTGAGATCTCAGGATGGGCCCCGGGTCAGGCCCGGGGTGACAGAAGGTGATTGAGGTAGGTTTGAGTCCTATTCCATCCGGCCCAGCGTATCTTCGAGTTTGCCGAAGAAGTCCGGCCAGCCCATCCGCGCGCCGTGATAGGCTTGGTTCTGGTCTGGCCTAAAACCGGTCTGTTCCATGCGCAATTGCGTGCCGGTGGTCGTCGGGGTCAGCGTCCAGGTGACCGTGCTTTCAAGCCCATAGGCGTCCCAGGAATAGGCTAGTGTGCGATTGGGCTCGATTTCCTTGACCTGACAATCGACGGCACCCCAATCGGCCGTGAACTGGAACTTGTGGCCCAGGTCCGGGGCAAAATCGCTGTTCATCAGCCATTCCTTGATCAGATGCGGCTGGGTCAGTGCGCGCCAGAGCTTTTCCGGCCTATGGGAAAAATCGCGTTCGACGACGACGGTGCGGATATCTTGTGTAGTCTGGGTCATGGATAAACCTATTTCGAATGATTTTGGGCAATGGCGGCCTGGATCAGCGCCTTGAAACCGGCTTCGTCCACCGTGTCGCCCTCGCGAAAATCGATTGCCCGGCGCGTGCCGCCCGTCAGGCTCGAATTGAAGATGCCCTTGGGGTCGGCGAGAACAGCGCCCTTGGGAAAGGTGGTCTTGATCGCCGCCTTATAGGCTTCGCCGGTGCAGATGATGCCGCCATGCGACCAGACCGGATTTTCCCATTTCCACTCTTCGGTGACCGCGGGGTCGGCCTCTTTGATCAGCTTGCGGATGCGCGCCAGCATTTCGGCGCGCCAGCCGCCAAGTTCGGCAATGCGGGCATCGATTTTTTCCGATGCAGTCGTTTCGCTCATTTCAGCCTCACATCTTTTCGCCCGGCAGCAGCGCGGCCTGGTTCACCCAATCGGCAAACTGCGTCTCGTCTATCCCGGCTTCCGTAACGTCATAATAGCGCACGCCGGCAACCTTGGACGCCTTGGCGGGCATGGGGTCGAGTTCGGTGCCCTTGAAGAAGGTCACGCGGACATAGGATTTGAAGCAATGCATGCTCAAAAACCACGTTTCGCCATCAAGGCCATAAAGCGGCGTGTTCCATTTGACCGCCTTTTTCACCCCCGGCACGGTTTTCACTACCAGAGCGTCCACCTGCCGGCAGATCGCCTGCTTCCAGCCGGGCACGGCGGCGATATAGGCGGCGACAGGTTCGTCGCCAAAACCCTTGGCGATCTGCGGATTGTCGCCCGAGAGCAGTACGACGCCGCTCTCATTGGGCTTGAGCGCTTTTTTCTCCGCCATCAGGCTGCATCCTTGCCGCGCCGGTGCCACTTGGCAAAATAGGGCAGGGCGAAGAGATAGGTGCCCGTCAAAAACAGCAGCAGAAGCGGAAACAGCGGCACATAGGACATCCACAAAATGGGTTCGGCCTGTGCCAAGGCGATGGAGGTCGCAACCACGCTCAAGGCGAAGGCGACGGAAATCCAGCGGTGGGACAATCGGACCCAGCGAGGCCAGGCGGAACGGGGTGGTGTGGTGGCGATGTCGCTCATTGGTCCATTCTCCTCAACAAATCTTCCAGGGCATCAAAGCGGCCCTCCCAAAACCCCGCCATTTCTTTGGTCCAGTCGACGAGGGGGCCGAGCGCGGGCAGTTGGGCGCTATAATGGGTTTGCCGTCCATCGATCCGTCCGCGCACCAGCCCCGCTTCCTTCAGGACGCCGAGATGCTTTGAAACGACGGGCTGGGATACGCCTGCTCCGGAGGTAAGCACCGCCACCGTGCGCTCGCCTTCGCGGCAGAGACGCTCGAACAGCGCCCGCCTTGTGGGGTCGGCCAGGGCCTTGAACACCGTGTCTGGTCCTGCTTGCATCGGATCGATACCTCATTGGCTATGGTTTAATTCATAGCTCCATGGCTATTTGAGAGTCAAGCGCGATCTGGCGGGGACCGGCGGAGCTTAAACCGACTATTTTATGCAATTGCCATTGGTCGCAGAACGCTCCCTTTACCCGGCTAGAGCATTTTGGTCCGGAATCCCGGGGAGACGGCGATGACCGGCGGCGAGACAGAGCAGCTTTTACGGCTGCAGACCGAAGTGTTGGAGGCCGTGGCCGAGGGTGAGGCCCTCTCGGCTATCGGACGCCTGCTGTGCCAGCGCGCCGAGCAACTTGCCCCCGAGGCGGTCTGCTCCATTCTTCTGGTCGATGACAACGACACCCTTCGTCCGCTGGCGGCGCCCAGCCTGCCAAAATTTTATTCGGCGGCTATCGATGGCTTGAAGATCGGGCCGCAAATAGGCTCCTGCGGCACCGCGGCCTATCGCCGGGAAGAAGTGGTGGTCACCGATATCGCCACCGACCCGCTCTGGGACGATTTTCGCCACCTGGTCCTGCCGCTCGGGTTCAGGGCCTGCTGGTCGACGCCCATCAAGAATCCGGCCGGGCAGGTGATCGCCACTTTCGCCTTCTATTTTCGCTCCATGCGCGGCCCCACCGCCACCGAGCGCAATATCGTCGAAACCTGCGCCCATCTTTGCGCCCTCGCCATCGAGCATGAGCGCATCCGCGACCGCAATTTCCGGCTGGCCTATTACGATGTGTTGACCGGCCTGCCCAATCGCGGCCGCTATAACGAACTGCTGAGCGAGCATATCAATATGGACCAGCCGTTCGGCCTGATCCTCCTCGATATCGATCATCTCAAATCGGTCAACGACACGATCGGCCATGCCGCCGGCGACCGGCTGATCGCCACGGTCGGCGCGCGCCTTGGCGCCGTGCATCCGACGCTCATTCCCTGCCGCCTCGGCGGCGACGAATTCGCCATTATCGCCCGCGGCTGTTCCAGCCACGACATGCTCGAACATTGGGCCAGCATGGTCAGCGACACGACCACCGGCATGGTCGAAATGTCCGGCCAATCCTTTGAGGCGCACGTGACCATGGGCGGCGCGGTTTTCGGCGTCGATGGCAAAGATGCCGATACGCTCTCGCAAAATGCCGACTTTGCGCTTTACCACGCCAAGGAAGCGCGCCGCGGTGGCTACATGGCCTTCGAGGCTGATCTGCGCACCGAAATGACGCATCGCATGGCCCTTGTGCGCCAACTCGATCTGGCCTTGGCCGAAAATCGCGTCGAGCCCCACTATCAGCCCATCGTCAATCTCGAGACCAATGAGATCGTCGGGCTCGAAGCCCTGGCGCGGTTGCGCATGGGCGGCGAACTGGTGTCGGTGGGGGAATTCCATCTGGCCCTGACCGATCCGCGCCTCGCCTGCGAATTGACCGGCAAAATGCTCGAACAGGTGGCGCGCGATATGCGCACCTGGCTCGATGCGGGGATCGGTTTCCAGCATGTCGGGGTCAATGTGACGACCGGCGATTTCCAGCGCGGGGATCTCGCCGAACGCATCATCGACATTTTTGGGCGTGCCAATGTGCCGCTCAGCCATATCGTGCTCGAGGTCAATGAAGCCGTGTTCATGGGCGGCAGCGACCAGCTGGTGCCCCGGGCGGTCGAAGCCTTGCGTAGCCGCGGCATTCTCGTGGCGCTCGATGATTTCGGCACCGGCTTCGCCTCTCTGACGCATCTGCTCACCTTCCCCGTCGATATCATCAAGATCGACCGCTCTTTCGTCGCAAGGCTCGGTGTCGATGGGCCGAGCGAGACGGTGGTTTCCGGCCTTGTCGATATCGTCAAGAAACTCGGCATGCGCATCGTCGCCGAGGGCGTCGAGCGTCCCGAACAGGCAGAAGCCCTGCGGCGCTTCGGCTGCCGGATGGCGCAGGGCTATCTTTATTCGCGCCCGGTTTCGGCGCGCCAGACGACCATTCTGCTCGATGCCTATTCCGAAGGCCGGCAGGGCGAGACCGAGAACTCCAGCCGCCGCCGGGCGTGAGGCTTTCCCGCCCAAAACCCCCGTGACAGGACGATGACAGGGAGCGTGCCTAGAGTGGAGGCACGAACGCAACGTCGTTCGCCTTGTTTCTGGGAGGATCTTTTGAACAAGCTGCTACTCGCGGCGCTGGTTTCCGGCGCCCTCTCCATGCCTGCTCTGGCCGCTGACTACACCATTCTGGCGCCCGCTGCGCCCGGTGGCGGCTGGGACCAGACTGCCCGCACCATGCAGGAGGCCTTCACCGCCGAAGGCATTTCGGGCAATGTGCAGGTCACCAACGTTCCCGGTGCCGGCGGCACCATTGGCCTTGCCCAGTTCGCCAACCAGGATGCCGGCAATCCCAACGCCCTGATCGTCGGTGGCTATGTCATGGTCGGCGCCATCCTGACCAATATGTCGCCCGTAACCCTCGCCGACGTGACCCCGATCGCCCGTCTCACCGGCGAAGCTGTCGCCATCGTCGTGCCTGCTGCCTCCGATATCCAAACGCTCGATGACCTTGTGGCAAAACTCAAGGAAAATACCGGCGCCGTCTCATGGGCCGGTGGCTCCGCTGGTGGCGTCGATCACA
Source organism: Devosia sp. Root685 (assembly GCF_001427875.1). Lineage (GTDB taxonomy): Bacteria > Pseudomonadota > Alphaproteobacteria > Rhizobiales > Devosiaceae > Devosia. The sequence continues at coordinate 121,622 of NZ_LMHK01000005.1, forward strand.
TCACGGCCGGCCTCATCGCCAAGACCGTTGGCGTCGATCCGACCCAGGTGAACTACATCGCCTATTCCGGCGGTGGCGAAGCGCTGGCCGCTATTCTGGGTAACCAGGTGACCGTCGGTATTTCCGGCATCAGCGAATTCTCCTCGCAGATCGCGGCCGGTGAACTGCGTCTCCTTGCCGTATCGTCCGAAGAGCGCGTGCCGGGCGTCGATGGCCCAACGCTCAAGGAAGCCGGCGTTGATCTCGCCGTGCAGAACTGGCGCATGGTTGCTGCGGCTCCCGGCATCAGCGCTGAACAGAAGGCCGCCATCACTGCCGACATCAAGGCGCTGGCGACCTCGGCCACCTGGCAGACGGCGCTCGAAACCAAGGGCTGGGTCGATACCTATCTCGACGGCGAGGCCTTCGATACGCAGCTTGCTGCCGATATCGCAGCGACCGAAACCATCCTGAAAGACATCGGCCTCGTGCAATGAGCGCTGGCCAATCCAACAGCACGCGCCGCCCCGATGGGGCGGCGCTCGTCATAGCGGTCATCCTTGCCGCCATTTCGATCATCATCTTCTGGCAGACGAGCCAGATGCGCGTGCCGCCGATCCAGCAGCGCGTCGGCCCGACCGTCTTCCCCTATATCGTCGCCACCGGCCTCGGCCTTCTGGCCGTGGGCACGCTGATCTCGGCCCTCCGCAATGGCTTTCCGGCGCGCAGCAAGGATGATTTCGGCCCCATCGCCTGGATCGTCGGCGGTCTCGTCGCGCAGATCCTGCTGCTCTCGACGGCCGGCTTTGCCGTCGCGACCGGCGTACTCTTTGCCTTCACCGCCAAGGGCTTTGGGCGCGGTCCGCTCTGGCAGACCATCCCCATCGGCGTCGTTTTTTCCTTCATCGTCTGGTTCATCTTCGCGCGCGGCCTGCAACTTTCGCTGCCCATGGGACCCGTTGAGCGCTTCATCGTGACGGGGAGCTTCTAAGTGAACACTTTCGAACTTCTCGGCCAGGGCCTTATCGCCGCCATGCAGGTGCAAAACCTGATTTACGCGCTGATCGGCGTCACCCTCGGCACTGCGGTCGGCGTCTTGCCCGGCATCGGCCCGGCGCTGACCGTGGCCCTCTTGCTGCCGGTCACCTACAATCTCGATCCCGCCGGTTCGCTGATCATGTTTGCCGGCATCTATTACGGTGGCATGTATGGCGGCTCGACCACGTCCATCCTGCTCAACACGCCCGGCGAAAGCGCCTCCATCGTCACCGCGCTCGAAGGCAATAAAATGGCCCGGCAGGGGCGGGGCGGTCCGGCTCTTGCGACGGCCGCCATCGGCTCCTTCGTCGCCGGCCTGATCGCGACGCTGGGCCTGGCGTTCATCGCGCCCTTCGTCGTCAAATTTGCGCTGTCCTTCGGCCCCGCCGATTATTTCGCGCTGATGATCCTCGCGTTCATCACCGTCTCCGCCGCCTTTGGCGACAGTCCGCTGCGCGGTCTTACGGCGCTGTTCATCGGGTTGGGGCTCGGCATTATCGGCATCGACCAGCAGACCGGCCAGACGCGCCTTGCCTTCGGCGTTCTCGATCTGCTCGATGGTATCGAGGTGACGACCCTTGCGGTGGCGCTCTTTGCCATCGGCGAAACCATCAAGACCGCGACTGATCCCGACCAGATCAAGGCCGAGGTCATGGCGATCAAGGGCTCGGTCTGGATGACGCTGGAAGACTGGAAGCGCTCGTGGGCCTCTTGGCTCCGCGGCACCTTTATCGGTTTTCCCATCGGCGCCATGCCGGCCGGCGGCGCCGATATCGCGAGCTTCCTCTCCTATAGCGCCGAAAAGAGCTTTGCCAAAAAGCCCGAAGAGTTCGGCCACGGCGCCATCGAAGGTGTCGCGGGTCCCGAAGCGGCCAACAATGCTTCGGCTGCCGGTACGCTCGTGCCGCTGTTGACGCTCGGCCTGCCGACCACGGCGACTGCAGCGATCATGCTCGCTGGCTTCCAGCAGTTCGGTCTCCAGCCGGGTCCATTGCTGTTCGCCAACAATGCCGGCCTCGTCTGGTCGCTGATCGCCAGCCTCCTCATTGCCAATTTCATGCTGCTGGTGCTCAACCTGCCGCTGATCGGGCTTTGGGTGAAACTGCTCACTATTCCCAAACCCTGGCTCTATGCCGGCATCCTGGTCTTTGCGACGCTCGGTACACTGGGCGCCAATGGGGCCATGTCCATGGGTTTTGGTTCGGTGCGTATCTCGTTCGAACTGGTGCTGTTGCTGGCCTTCGGCGTGCTCGGTTATCTCCTCCGCCGCTTCGGCTATCCGATTGCGCCGGTGGTGGTGGGGCTTATTCTCGGCCCCATGGCCGAACAGCAACTCCGCCGCGCCCTCTCGATCAGCCAGGGCGACCCGGCGGTGCTGTTCCACTCGCCGATTTCGCTGGTGCTCTACGCCGTGGCGATCATTGCGGTGGGCCTGCCGATGATCATGCGTTGGCGCGGCAAAGGTGCGGTGCTCGGGCAATTGGCGAGCGACGAGGACTGAGAGCTTCGGCTATTCACTGAGACCTTCCAACACTCGGTTGTCACCCCGGCTTTAGGCCGGGGCCCATCCCGAGATATCAAGATGGGTCCCGGCTTTCGCCGGGATGACAGCCGGTGGGTGAGAAGCCCGCCGTCATGCAGCCCACGCATGGACCAAAAGCCCAAAAAAACAAGAAAAAGCCCGGAGGCCAGGGAGGGAAACTGGCATCCGGGCTTTTATGTCGGCTTCTAGCGCATCAGGCCGCTGGCGTTTTGCGAGGCAAAACACCGGGAGGGAGGGGCGCGGCCCGCGCGGCTGTTATCGGCCGATCGAGCGGAAGGCGGTGGGTTCGATCCCGAGGGCCGTCAGGTGCTTGGCCTTGGGCGCCCGTCCAGCCTCAACTGCTGCCGAAACCGCTGCGGCACTGCCGAAAACGGTAACGAAGGTGTCGAGGGTCGCAAAGAACTTGTTCTTGCGCGGGGTGCTCATGGTTTTCTCCACTGTCGGACCCGGGACGATCCCGGCTCGCTTCCATGCACCCTAAATGATCCTTCCCTGGCTCAAGCGGTAGTGCGGCTCTCGTTATTCCAGCCATGCGCTGGGCGAATGGGAGCGGCAGGGGTAAGGCTCCGCGTCAGGTAGAGCGTCGTGCCGCCCATAAAGGCTTCGCTTTGCTCGATCTCGTAGCCGAGCTTCTGATAGAACGCGACATTGCTGGTAAAGGCCGCATTGGTCAGGAGCCGCAGGGCGCCGAGCCCGGCATGGCGGGCGAGTTGCTCAGCCAACACCATCAGCGCCTGGCCGTGCCCGCGCCGCTGGTGGTGCGGATGCACGGCGAGGTTCTCGATCCAGAGATGATCGGCACAAAGGCAGGTTTGCAGCACGCCGGCCACCTGTCCATCGACGGTCAGAAGATCGAAGCGGAAGTCGTGGATGGCTTCGGCGTAGTCGACGAGCATGGGGCGCGGCTCGCGGCCGATAATGGGTGTCCACTTGGCATAGGCTGCGCGCACCAGGGCGCGAATAGCGGGTACGTCTGCCGCGGTGGCCGTACGAAAGGCAACAAATTGAGGAGGCATCACTAATCCGAAAACAAAAACCTGCCAACCGGGCGGAGGCAGGTATGCATTGAGTCGATGACGGCGTGATAAAACTCAGCCTCGTCGTCGCCCAGGCGCCATGCCCCCGTCCACACGGGACTGGAAGCCACAACGTCGGAATTTGAGCGCAGGATGCATCATGACAGATATTTGTCGTGGCGCGGATTTTGGTCAAGGGGGGCTGACGCGTGTGGCTCCACCCCCTCCCAGCCTCCCCCATCAAGGGGGAGGTGCTGCATCGAGAGTGTGGCACTGTCCTGCCCAATCCACGGTCCCTTCACCTCCCCCTAGATGGGGGAGGTCGGGAGGGGGTGACGGCAAGCGCCAAGCTCAATCCCAGGCCACAAACAGAGATCCCCGCTTTCGCGGGGATGACTCCGTGGTGGTGGAAGGGTCTAAAACGACCAGAAATCAGCCACCCAAGCTCGGCAGGGTCAAATCCCCCGAAGTCAGCTTGCTCGCGGTAATAGCCGCATCGGCCTTTTCGCGCGGCAATTCGAGGCTGGTCCAGACGCTGACCAGCGCATGGCGCAGTTCGAACACCATTTCGTCGGTGTGGAGCGGGGTGGGCGTGATGCGCAACCGCTCGGTGCCCTTGGGCACGGTGGGGTAGTTGATCGGCTGGATATAGATATTGTGCTTGTCGAGCAGCATGTCGCTGGCGGCCTTCACCGCGCGCGCATCGCCAACGATCAGCGGCACGATATGGGTTGATGTTTCCATCACCGGCAGGCCGGCATCGGCCAGGATCGCCTTGGTCAGCCGCGCCTGGCGCTGGTGCATCATGCGCTCGTGGCCATTGCCCTTGAGGTGCTCGATGGAGGCGCGAGCGGCAGCGCAAAGCGCGGGGGGCAGGGCGGTGGTGAAGATGAATTCGGGCGCATAGGAGCGTACGGCATCGATGATCGCCTTATTGGCGGCGATATAGCCGCCCATGACCCCAAAACCCTTGGCCAAAGTGCCTTCGATGACGTCGATGCGCTCCATCAGGCCTTCGCGTTCGGCAATGCCGCCGCCGCGCGGGCCATACATGCCGACGGCATGCACTTCGTCGATATAGGTCAGCGCGCCGAACTCTTCGGCGAGGTCGCAGATTTCCTTGATCGGCGCGATATCGCCATCCATCGAATAGACGGATTCAAAGGCGATCAATTTTGGTCGCTTGCGATCGACCTGGCTCAGGAGTTCGCGCAGGTGTGCGACGTCATTGTGCCTAAAAATCTTCTTTTCCATGCCCGATTGGCGCACGCCCTGGATCATCGAAGCGTGGTTCAATTGGTCGGAAAAGATGATGCAATCGGGCAGGAGCCGCGCAATGGTCGAAATCGCGGCTTCGTTGGACACGAAGCCCGAGGTGAAGACGAGCGCCGCTTCCTTGCGGTGGAGGTCGGCGAGCGAGCGTTCAAGCTCGACCAGCGGGCGGTTGGTGCCCGAAATATTGCGCGTGCCACCGGCGCCGACGCCCATGGCACCAGCGGTTTCCTGCATCGCCGTCACGACTTTTTCGTGCTGGCCCATGCCGAGATAATCGTTGGAGCACCAGATGGTGATCTCGCGCGCATTGTCGGCATCGTCGCGATAGATGGCCTTGGGAAAGCGCCCGGCGACACGTTCGAGATCGGCAAAGACGCGATAGCGCTTTTCCGCACGCAGCGTGTCCACTGCATCCTCGAAGATACCGCGATAGTCCATGGGGCCGTTCCTTTGCGCCTGCCGGAGCATTGGCAGGAATGCCAATGTGGCTGGATCACACCCTATTTATGGGGGCGAAAGCCGCATTGATATAGGTCAATTCGACGCGCGCCCCAAGGTCAATCAGGTCGCGATTTCAAGAACCATTCTAAAGTTTCCCAGCGCATCTGCCAACTGCACCACACCCTGTTGGAGGCACAAAACCCTCGAAATAATGTCACAGAGCGGCAAAATCGCGCGTTTTGCGCCTTGGCGCATAAATCGGGACCCGCCCAAGCTGTTGCCGGGCCTGAAAGACTACGCCAAGATCGCCATGCCGGGGGGATACGGCATGAGGGGGTATTAAAGTGAAGAGCTTTTCTTCGTCTTCTTTCGCGGGCCAGCACGCCGACGCCATGGCGCTCGCCACCGCCGCTGTGAAACGCAATCCGCAGGCCCTGTTCACCGATTTCCAGTGGTTCCTCTATCAGGGCCAGGACACAGTTTTCTTCACCGCGTTCTCGACGGAGAGTTACGACAAGGAGAGCCTCGGCAATGTGGTGGCCGAAATGGTCGCGCTGGCCCCGCAGCTGACCCATGGTTTCGTTGGCGCCCAGCCGGGCCAGCCGTTTCCCAAGCACCTGCTCGACGCCATCACCTCGGTCGAAATGGTCGATGAGTTCGATGGCTATCCCGACAAGTGGCTGAGCAAATCCCATGATATTTTCGAGCGCAAGGATCTGCCGCTCTTTCGCCTGATGGCGGCGGTGCGCCGGGATGGGCCGGATGCCGAGGGTCGCGCCGCCGTGCTGCAGGTGCGTTCGAGCCACGCGCTGCTCGAAGGCTCGGATTCGGCGCTCCTGACGCGCTCGGCGTCGGCCGGTCATGGGGTCCAGTCCGACAAGTCCAACAAGCTGCCGCTTTTTGATCGGATCAAAAGCGCATTCCGCGGCGGCATGACCGCGCTGATCTATCTCGCCCTCGCTAATGTCTTTGCCCCCAAGGAACAGCCTTGGGGTTTCAAGACCCTCGCCATCGAGCGGCATCGCCTGCGGCTCCTCGCCAATAAGCTCGGCGTGCGGCAGCGCTCGCTGATGTTCGCGCTCGTCACCCACGCGCTCAATGGCGAGGGCGCCGAAAAGCTGATGAGCAAGAAGGTGATCGGCGCGGCCTATACCATGCTCGATACCAAGCGGAACAATACCGACGACGACTTCTTCCGCGTCCGCGCGCTCGAAGCCAAGTTCAGGGTCATGGACGACTTCGTCGAATATGTCCGCGCCGTCGACGACACCGTGGCCGGCATCGAGCAGAAGGACATCACCTCGTTTCAGGTGATGATCATGGCGATGTTCCGGGCCATGCGCGCGCTCAATCGCGTCTTTCCGGGCCTCCCCAACAAGCGCTTCTGGCGCTTCAATGGCGGCATGCACATCGTGCTCACCCTCGTGCCGCCGCACCGCACCTATGGGCCGATGACCCACGGCATGGTTGAGCCGCTCTATTGCGGCGCCTGGCACGCGGCGGTGAACATCTGCACCTTCTGCCCCGGCCGCGATTACGTGACGCTGAACTTCTCCATGGAACAGCGCCACATCGAAAATGTCGAAAAGATTTCCCGTCTTCTCGACGAGGTAGAGGCCCGCGACGTCACCCCGCACAAGATGATGCCTTCGGTCGAGCGGTTGAACTAAGGGAAGCCAATGCAAGGCATAGAACTCTCGCGCCGGTTTTATGCCGATGTCGTCGCGCCCTGGCTTGTCCGGGTAGCGCCGGACCTGCCACATTCGGCAGCCCTGATCGGCTACGGCTCGGAATTGCTGGGCTTTGACGACGAAACCTCCAAGGATCACAATTGGGGGCCACGCGTTCATATCTATCTCAGCGAGGGTGATTTCGCGGCTCATGCGCACCGGCTGCTGGATGATTTTGCCAGCGTCATGCCCGAGACCTTCCTCGGCGAACCCGCAGGCTGGCGCAGTCGTCCGCATCCTGCCGCCTCTGGCCCCGATGCTGTGGGCGCCATGGGTCATGGCCTCGAATTTCACACTTTTGAAGGCCGGCTAGAGGCTCATACCGGGCTGCGTTCTCTCGAAAATCTGACGCCGCTCGATTGGCTGGGCCTGCCCGAACAAAGCCTCCTCGCCTTCACCGCGGGCGCCGTTTTCCGCGACGATGGTGGCCGGCTCGAAACCTTGCAAAAAACCCTCGCCTATTTCCCCCGCGATGTCTGGCTCTACAAGATCGCCTGCCAGTGGGGCCGCATCGCCGAAGAACGGGCCTTTGTCGGCCGCGCGGGTCAAGCCGGCGACGATCTCGGCTCCCGCATCATCGCCGCCCGGCTTTGCCATGATGTCATGGCCATGGCGTTTCTGCTTGAACGACGCTACACGCCCTATCCCAAATGGTTCGGCACCGGTTTTTCCCGCCTTGCCATTGCCAAAACGCTGACCCCCCACCTTGACGCGGTTTTGCGCGCCGAGGCGTGGCAGGAGCGCGGCGAGGCGCTTGCAGCGGCCTATCTGGCGCTTGCGCAATGGCAAAAGGCGAAAAATATCGCGCCTTTCGAGCCGGTTATCGGGCCCTATTTCGATCGCCCCTTCACGACCATCAATGCCGATGATGCCGTAGCCAGCGCCATGGCAGCCATTGCCGATCCCGCGATCTCTATGCTGCCGGTGATGGGGGCAATCGATCAGGTCAGCGATTTGACGCCACTGCGGACCGATGCCGCCACATCGCGAGCGATCATCGCGCGAATGCTGGATGGCAAACGAGTTCAAAGTTAAATTCGCAAAGCGTGCGGTTCTCTTCATCCATCCTTCAGCATCTTTCCCTCATCACGCTCCTGCCGTAATGAAGGTCAATCAAAGGCCACTGTTCAGATTCCTTCGGGGGAAAACATGAAGTCCAAGGTTCTCGTCGCACTTGCCGCCACTCTGGCGCTCTCTGCCTGCACCACCACCAATCCCTATACCGGCCAGTCCCAGCTTTCCAACACCGCTGGCGGCACGCTGATCGGCGCGGGCGGTGGCGCCCTCGCCGGTGCGCTCGTTGGTGCTGCCGTCGGTGGCGACCCGCGCGTTGGCGCACTGATCGGCGCTGGTGTCGGCGGCCTCAGCGGCGCGGCCATCGGCAATTATATGGATCAGCAGGAAGCCGAACTCCGCGCCCAGCTGCAGGGCACCGGCGTTTCCGTGACCCGCGTCGGCGATCAGGTCATTCTCAACATGCCGTCCAACATTACCTTCGCCACCGATCAGGCAAGCGTGCAGCCCCAGTTCAACCAGACTTTGGTGTCGGTTGGTCTCGTGCTCCGCAAGTTCGACAAGACCATCGTCGATGTCTATGGCCACACCGACTCCACAGGCAGCGCCGCGCACAATCTTGAACTCAGCCAGCGCCGCGCCGTCTCCGTCGCGACGATCCTGTCCAATCAGGGCATCGATCAGCGCCGCTTCTTCATCGAAGGCAAGGGCGCTTCGAGCCCGATCGCCTCGAACGCGACCGAAGCGGGCCGCGCGCAGAACCGCCGCGTCGAAATCCAGATTTCGCCGATCCGCGGTTAAGCCGGGGTTTCGCCCGATCAGAAGCGGCCCTTCGGGGCCGCTTTTTTATGGCGTGGTGGTTTCGGTCACCGGCGCGGCGGTGGGCGTTCCCGGCTGCACAGCGGTGCCCGGCGCGCCCGAGAACATTTGCATCGCCAGAACGATAGCGGCGACGACGACAATCGCCACCAGCCCATAAAGCCACCACTGGCCGGGGCTGGTGCCACCCATCGCCGCTTCGATATCGCCCGTCGGCCGCAGATCCGAGTCCTGCGGCACCTCGATCCTCGAACCCTTTTCGTCGATCAGAAAGTCCACCTTGGCGACGCTGGGCGCCGGCTCTTCAGTTTTGTCAGCCATTAGTAATCTCCCTTGAACACGGTTTTGGTCCCCACCCCGTCCTGCACGCCGCGGTGCACATGGGCGATGGCCTCGTCGATTTCACCAGAGGTAAAGCCGAATTCCCTTCCCTCGGCCTCGGCCCCGGATGCATCGGCCCGCAACTGGTGTAGCAGGTCGAGCTTTTCGCGCGCGGTAAGGAGGCTCTGCTGGGCGATCTGCATCGGGGTCAGATTGTCCCGGCTCATGATCTGGGCTTCAAGATTGCCGAAAACCATTTTTCCCTCCTCGTGTCATACGCTTAAGGCCAGAAAGAAAAATGCGTGTCGCGGGCGACAGGTTCCATTTGCGCGCAAATGGCAAGGCTTTGGATTAACGCGGCCTTGAGAGGTCATTGCGCATCATCGCGTCCGGCGAGGGGAAGCCGATGAACTCAGTTGTATCGTTTCTGATTGCGGCAAAGCACCAGAGCAAGGTGCAATTCGGCCTTTGGCTGATCTGCTTCCTGGCCCTTCTGGCGGCCAGTTCCTGGTTCATGCTGCGCGAGCTTAATGCCAGCATGAATAGCGACGTCGCCCGGGCGCTCGAAACCTATACAAAAGTGCGCAGCGCCGTGGTCCAGACGCTCGACATCATGGACCACCAGCTTACCGCGCCTCCCTGTTCGGCCGATTATGCCACCCAGCAGCGCCGCGTCGCTTTCCTGCCCGATGGCATGAACGAGCTGTTCTTCTTCGAGCACGGCAAGATCATCTGCACGGCCAATAATGGTCTTCTGCCCAAGCCGATCGATCTCGGCGCGCCCGATATCCTCCCCTCCGATCCCTTCACCGTTACCCTCTGGATCAATCGCAATCTCGATGTCCTGGGCCTTACGGGTCTGCGGGGCAGTTTTGCCGTGCGCGGCAATCACGGCATGGTCGTTCCGGCAACGCCTATTCCCACCGGCATTTCCAAATGGCTCGAATTCGAGGTGGTGCTGCGCGCTCCCGATGGGCGTTGGTGGCACACATCGGGCGAACCGGGCCTTTATGCCCAGGCCCTCGCCGAAAGCCCTGGCCTCTTCGGCCTTCGTGATGGTGCCCTGACCGCCATTCAGTGCGACCCGGCCGGGCTCCACTGCCTTGCCGCGCGCGCCACGCTCGGGCAATTGCTTGTGGTGGGTGGCGCGGTGCTGGGTCTGAGCCTTCTCGTCTGCGCCATCCTTGCCGCTTGGCTATCGAGCAAGATCTATGCGCAGTTGGCGCGCCACTGGTCCTTCGAATCCCGTTTCCTGCGCCGCTTCCAATCCCAGGGCGTGACCTGCGCCTATCAGCCCCTATTGAGTCTTAAAACCGATCGCGTCATCGGCTGCGAAGTGCTGGCCCGTTGGCGCGATGTCGAGGGCACGCTGATCTATCCTGACCGATTCCTCCCCGTGGTCGAAAAGCACGGACTGACCCAGACCTTTACGCGCCTCATCGTCGAATGTGCCCATGCCGAACTTCTGCCGCTCGTGCCTCTGGGCAAGCGCATGCAGGTCAATTTCAATATTTTCCCGCAAGATCTCGATGCCGCCACGCTGCTCGATATCTTTGCGCCTTTTCTCGGCTCTGCCTCGCGCTTTGATCTGGCCGTGGAAATCGTTGAGACCGGCGCCCTCGAACTCGATACCGCCCAGGGCGAAATCCACCGCCTGCGCGATGCGGGCGTCCATATCTATATCGACGATTTCGGCGCCGGCTATTCGTCCATGCACACCCTTGCCGGCCTTTCGGTCGATGGGGTCAAGCTCGACCGCAGCTTTGCCATGGCGCCCGACGGCTCGGTCATGGCCCGAATGCTCGATCACGCCATCGACATGGTGCAGGATTCGGGCCGCAAGGTCGTCGTCGAAGGCGTCGAGACCGCGGCCCGCCTTGCCGCGCTCAAGGCCTGCGGCAAGGTTCACGTGGCGCAGGGCTACCATATTTCGCGCCCGCTCGACCGCGATGGCTTTGCCCGGTTTATCGCCGAGCGCGGGCCGCGCCCCGGCTCCCGGCCGCGTTTGGTTGCCTGATCACATTTGTTTCAGGCGGGCAACCGCTGCCGCTCGCGCTGCGTTGGTCGGCCATGGATAAACCCAGGAGGACCGAAATGGCCTATGATGACATCAGCAAGGCTGACGCCAACATCCAGGAAACCCACGACCTGATTGCTTCCGACAAAGTGGAAGGCACCAAGGTCTATGACCCCATGGGCGAGCATATCGGCTCGATCGAACGTATTCTCGTCGAAAAGCGCTCCGGCCAGGTCTCTTATGCCGTGCTCAGCTTTGGGGGCTTCCTCGGCATGGGGCACGACCACTACCCGCTGCCCTGGTCAAAACTCAACTATGACGAAAGCCTTGGCGGTTATCGCGTCGATGTCACCAAGGATCAGCTCGAAGGCGCCCCGCGCTACGAGCGCGAGGAAGATGACTACTGGACCGAAGAAAACGGCCGCCGCGTCTACGACTATTATGGCGTAACGCCCTACTGGATCTGACCCTTGCGGCGCCCGGCAAACCGGGCGCCAACAGGTTTTTCAGCACCAGCCATTTTTCAGGCAGCCATTTTCAAGCAATTGATACTGTATCGGGTCGGCCCCATAAGGGTGCCGGCCTTTTTCGTCAGTTCGCCCGCGTTCCGCGCCCCGACTGATTGGCGAGCCCGCTGATCGTCGCCCGCAGCGCCGCCGGTTTGACTGGCTTGGTCACCACCAGAATACCGCGATCTTCCGCCAGCGCCCGCACCGCCGGGCTGCGATCGGCCGTCACCAGCGCCGCCGGCAGGTGTCCGCCGAGATTGTGCCGCAGCCATTCGATGGCATCGAGCCCCGAGGTCTGGTCGAGGTGATAATCCATCAGCACCATGTCGGGATACCAGCCTTCGAGCAGCCGCTCGCGGTCGATCTGCTTGAGCGAGAGCGCCACGCGCACATCGCAGCCCCAATGTTCGAGCAGCCCCTGCATGGCCTCGAGAATGGCCTTTTCATTGTCGACGCACAGCACCTTCAAATTGAGCGTGCCGACATTGCTTTCCACCATCGGCCAGGCTTCGCCCTGGGCCGGCCGCGCATTGCGCACGACGGGGAGGTAAAGCGAAAACCGCGATCCGCGCCCTTCCTTGCTGTCGAGTTCCAGCGTCAGATCGAGCGCCGTCACCAGCCGCTGCACGATGGAAAGCCCGAGCCCCAGCCCCTGCGCCATGCGGGCGGCGCGATCGAGCCGCGAAAACTCGGCAAAAACCAGCCTATGCTGGTCGCGATTGAAGCCAATGCCGGTATCGACGACATCGAGCCGCAAGCGATTGCCGCGCCGCCGCAACCCCACCAGCACCTTGCCGCCCGCCGGGGTATATTTGATGGCGTTGGACACGAGATTTTGCACGATGCGCCCAACCAGGGAACGGTCGGCCATCACGCTCGCGGCCGTCTTGACGATGCGCAGCGTTACATCGTGCTCGCGGGCGAGGGGCGCGAATTCCACCTCCGCCTTGCGCAACAGGTCCTGCGCCGCAACCGGGGCAGGGGCGGGCTTTAGCGCGCCGCTATCGATGCGCGAAATATCGAGCAGCGCCGACATGATCTCCTCAACCGCCGTCAGCGAGGCCTCGATGGAGGTTGCCAATTCGGCAAAGGCGGTCGATTTGGCCCGCTCGATCAGCGTCGAGGTATAGAGCCGCGCGGCATTGAGCGGCTGCAACAGATCGTGGCTGGCTGCGGCGAGAAAGCGCGTCTTGTCATGATTGGCTGCGTCCGCTTTGGCGCGCGCAATCTCAAGCTCGGCATTGACGCGGGTCAGATCGGCCGTGCGCTCCTCGACGCGCCCTTCGAGCGAAAAATTGACCTGTTCAAGCTCGCGCTCCGCCTTCACCCGTGCCGTCACATCGGAAAAGCTGATGACGAGACCGCCATCCGACAGCCGGCTCGAATGAAATTCCAGCGATTGTCCGGCATTGCCGAGGCGCTGGGTCACCGTTATCGGCGCTTCGGTAAGGACATTGATGCGCTCGATGGCGAGCCGCGCCGGATCGCCCGGACCCATATCGCCCCGCTCGGCCAAAAAGAGCGCAATATCGAACAAAGCCGTGCCCGGCCGCATCAGGTCCTCGGGTAAGGCGAGCAAGAGGTTGTAGCGCCGGTTCGATACGACGAGCCGCAGGCCCGCATCGAACACCGCTATGCCTTGCGGCAGATAATCTATCGCCAGCCTGAGGCTGGCTGAACTATCGGCAGAGGAAAGCGCCATGGTTTTGGATAAAGCTCTGGTTTCGGACTGTGCTTATCGGCCCCCGTGCCCCGGCGTGCAAGTTCGACAGAGGGACCATTGCAAATTGCCGGCAAGTCGGAAATGTTGGTTATTCCTCCGTTAACGTCCTGCGCGGAGGCGGCTAACAGTAAAAGAGGGTCGAACCTATGAGCGTTTTTAAAGAATTCCGCGACTTCGCCGTCAAGGGCAACATGATCGACCTCGCCATCGGCGTGATCATCGGTGCCGCTTTCGGTGCCATCGTATCATCCATGGTCGATGACATCTTCATGCCGCTGATTGGTCTATTGATCGGCGGCATTGATTTTTCCAACCTCTTCATCGTGCTCAACAATCCCAATGAAGTGCCCGTGCCCTCCCTCGCTGCTGCCCAGGCAGCCGGTGTCGCCACGCTCAATATCGGCCTCTTCATCAATGCCGTGGTGAAATTCACCATCATTGCCTTCGTGCTCTTCATGGTGGTCAAGGGCATCAACCAGCTCAAGCGCGACGCCGCCAAGGAGCCGGTGGAAACGACGCCCGCCCCTACCAAGGAAGAAGTCCTGCTCACCGAAATCCGCGACGCGCTCCGCGCCAACCCGCGCGCCTGACGCTTCCGCTAAAGCCGGCTTGCAATAGCCGGCTTTTTTGTTCCTATTATGTAGGAATAATATCTGTTGACGTTTTCAAACTAGGCAAATATACCTAACAAGCGCGTAGTGACACTTAGGTATTCTACCTATCGGACGGCATGAACACTTAGAGCAAACTACCGGGTGAGTGGGACGGAGGGCGGTGGATGCGTTTTCTCCGCTGTCATGCGGCTCCGGCCCGCAGGTTAATGCGAACCTTGCCAAAAGGGGCTTTGGGCACGATGAGCGACGACACCTACTATCATTCATTTCTCAACCGGGACCGTGTAATCCACATCGTGGACGACGATCCCGCCATCTGCGAGGGGCTGAGCGTGCTGTTCCGCCTCGAGGGTTTCCAGACCATGTTCTCGCTCGAAGCGGGGCATTTTCTCGCCTCGCTCGACCGCCGGCGGGTCGATGTGGCGGTGGTCAATCTGGCCATCGGCCAGGAAAGCGGCCTGCCTCTGCTGCGGCGCGTCAAGACGCTGCATACCGGCACGCCGGTGGTCATGCTGGCCAATTCCCCCCAGCTCGAAGCAGCTGTCACCGCCATGAAACTGGGCGCCACCGATGTGGTGTCAAAACCCATCGACAGCGAGCACCTGCTCGGCATCATCCGCGATGCCCTGCGCCGCGATGTGCATCTGGGGGCCATGCAGGGCGGAAGACGGCCGGTCGAGGTGCGCGGCTTTTCTCAGCTGACCCCGCGCGAACGCGAAGTCCTGCAACTCATCACCAATGGGCAATCCAACAAGGAAGCGGGCCGAAAACTCGGCATCTCGCCCCGCACCATCGAAGTGCACCGCGCCCGCGTCATGGAAAAACTCGGCGCCAAAAACACGGCCGATCTGATGCGGATCGTGCTGACGAGCTGAAGGGCTGGGGTTGCATAAGAAAAAATTCCTTTGCCACCCCGAATTTTACCCTCGGGCTTGTCCCGAGGGTCCTGCACTTGCTGCGTCACGGCCGGATTTCACCCTCGGATTATGCAAGAAGCCCTCATGGTGAGGTGCGAAGCGTAGCGTAGCCTCGAACCACGGGGGCGGGCGAGTGGAGCCTTTGCGCCACGCCCTCGCCCTTCGAGGCCCACCTTCGGCGGGCACCTCAGGGTGAGGTCTACTGGGGGGCGGCTCACACCTAGATCTGCGTTCGCGCCTTGAGCGCCTGGCTCAGTGTGCCTTCGTCGAGATAATCCAGTTCCCCGCCGATTGGCACGCCATGGGCGAGCCTTGTCACCCTGGTCCCCGGTCCCAGTCGGTCGGTGATGTAATGCGCGGTTGTCTGGCCATCGACCGTGGCATTCATTGCCAGCACGATTTCCGAATAGTCCGGCGCACGCGATATCAGCATGTCGAGATTAAGATCATCCGGCCCAACGCCATCGAGCGGCGACAGCACGCCGCCAAGCACATGATAGCGCACCTGGCCGGGACTGGCGCGTTCGAGCGCCCAAAGGTCGGCCACGTCTTCGACGACGATGAGAATGCCGCTGGTCCCGCGGCGCGGATCGGCACAGATCGAGCAAGGGCTGATCGTGTCGATATTGCCGCAAATCTCGCAGCTTTTTACCGCCACCACGGCCCGATCGAGCGCCGCTGAAAGGGGCAGCATCAACTGCTCCTTCTTCTTGATCAGATGCAGCACCGCGCGCCTGGCCGAACGCGGCCCGAGGCCCGGCAGCCGGGCCAGAAGCTGGATCAATTGCTCAATTTCAGGTCCGCCGGATGGCATTTTTTGCGACTTGGCTCGGTTTGTGTCGTGCCCGCGACGCCCGTCCTTTCCACCGCGTCATCCCCCCGAAAGCGGGGATCTCAGGCCAGGATTCCCGCTTTCGCGGGAATGACGCCGTGGGTGGATTGGGACCGAAGCCGCGGGGCGAAAACTAAAACGGGAACTTCATTCCCGGCGGGATCGGCAGGCCGGCCGTCACTTCGGACATGCGGCGCTGCACCTCGTTTTCGCTCTTGCCCTTGGCGTCGTTGAACGCGGCAACGATCAGGTCTTCGAGCACTTCGATCTCGGCTGGGTTGGCCAGTGACGGATCGATTTTCAAACCGCGCAAATCACCTTTGCCCGACAGCGCGACGGTGACGAGACCGCCGCCGGAACGGCCTTCGACCACCATTTCAGCAAGCTCGGCCTGCATGGCCTCCATCTTGCCCTTCATTTCGCTGGCGGCCTTCATCATTCCCATGATGTCTTTCATTCGTCGTCCTCTTCGATTGGTGCGGCGGCGATTTCGGGTGTGGCGGCGTCTTCGTCGCGCACGGAGACGTTAACGAGCTTGGCCCCCGGAAAGGTTTCAAGAATAGCCTTTACCAGCGGGTCTTCGTGCGCCGCAGCGGTCGCTTCGACCTTGCGCTGCTCGCGCTCCTGCCGGATGGTCTGGCCTTCCGGCGGCTTGGTTGAAACCATGACCAGCCAACGCTGGCCCGTCCAGGTCTGAAGCCGCGCCGAAAGCGTCGCGATCATCCCGGGATCAGCACTATCGGTCAGCGCCACCTCGATGCGGCCCTGCTCGAACGAAATCGGCCGCATCTGGGATTCGAGCGCCAGCTTGACCAGCACATCGCGCTTGGCCGTCGCGAGAGCAATCAGGTCCTTATAGGTCGCGACGGTGGCAAGAGCCGGCTGCACCACTGCCTGCGGACGCGCGTTCGGCATCGGTTCAGCGATAGCCTGCGTGGCAATCGGCGCCTCGACGCGGAGCGCAGACGCACTGCCGCCACCACCCCCAGATGGCGGCAGGCCGCGCGGAGCGGGCGAGGGCAGGGGCGCATTGGCAAGCACCTGACCCGAAAGTTTTGAAATCACCTCGTCCGGGCTCGGCAGATCGGCGGCATAAGCGAGCCGGATCAGTGTCATTTCCGCCGCCTGCAGCGCATTGCCGGCGCGGCCGGTTTCTTCATTGCCCTTGAAGAGGATTTGCCAGGCGCGGGTCAGCGCCCGCATCGGCAGGCGCTGCGCCAGATCACGGCCGCGGCTCTTTTCGTCGGGCGTCAGCGACGCATCATCGGCCGCCGCGGGCACGACTTTTATGCGGGTGACGAGATGGGTGAATTCAGCGAGGTCCGCTAGCAGCGTCTGCGGATCGGCGCCGAGATCATAAAGCGCGCGCAAGGCCGTCAGCGCCGCGGCAACCCGGCCGCCCATGACATCCTCGAAAAGGTCGATGATGCGGGCGCGGTCCCCGAGCCCGAGCATGGTCTTGACCGTCGCCGCCGTCACCGTTCCGCCGCCATGGGCAATGGCCTGATCGAGGAGCGACAGGCTATCGCGCGCCGAGCCTTCGCCGGCGCGGACGATCATCGCCAGGGCGTCAGCCTCAAAACCGATGCCTTCCTGGCCGAGGATTTTTTCGAGATAGGCGGTCATGATATCGGCCGGAATGCGCCTGAGATCGAACCGCTGGCAGCGTGACAGGATGGTGACCGGCACTTTTCGGATTTCGGTCGTCGCGAAAATGAATTTGACGTATGGCGGCGGCTCTTCAAGCGTCTTCAGCAGACCGTTGAAGGCCGCCGTCGACAGCATATGCACTTCGTCGATGACATAGACTTTATAGGGCGCCGAAGCCGGGCCGTATTTCACCGAGTCGATGATTTCGCGGATATCGCCAATGCCGGTATTGGAGGCGGCGTCCATTTCGATGACATCGACATGCCGGCCTTCGATAATGGCACGGCAGTGCATGCCTTCGGTCTCGAGATCGAGCGTTGGACGGCGGCCGTTTTCGTCTTCATAGTTGAAGGCACGGGCGAGAATGCGCGCCGTCGTGGTTTTTCCCACGCCGCGCACGCCCGTCATGATGAAGGCGTGGTGGATGCGGTTCTGCGCAAAGGCATTGCCCAGCGTCTGCACCATGGCGTCCTGCCCGACAAGCGTCGAGAAGTCGCGCGGGCGATATTTGCGGGCCAGCACCAGATAGGGCGTGGTTTGGGGGTCAGCCATTTTTGCCCTCCATTGCCGGTGCCTCGGGGAATCTGCCGTGAGTCATGGTGTGACCATAGGGCAATGGCGCTCATCCCGCAAAAGGCTGCGGGTCAAATCGCCAGATACGAACAGAGAATTGAGTAGGAGGCTGGCATCGACCCGTGAGGATCTCGTTGGGGCTGCTTCCTTCCGGACCTGACCCGGTTGGCGAGGAACACGTCCGCGCCAACCTCCCGGAGGCCTATATGCTGATTTATGGCGCGGAGTGCAAGGGGTGTGGGCTTCAAGTTGGGCAGGGGCCCCACCTCCATCCCGGCGTCATTCCCGCGAAAGCGGGAATCTCCCTTTGGACGAATGGATCCCCGCTTTCGCGGGAATGACGCCGCGTTTGGGGTTGCAGTGTTATTGACCATTTCTTGCTCACGATGCCTGTCTGTGCATAAAAAGTAATCGCATGAGTATGGGTCTTGGCCGCGGCGCCCCAAAACTCCCTTAAAAATCAATGCCTCCCACCTTGGCACATCAGTTGCATTCAATATTGCATGCAATTGGAGATGCGCTTATGGGACTGATCGAGGGAGCCAATCTGGACAAGGTCTATTCGACCGCCACCGGCCCACTGGTGGCTTTGACCAATGTGTCCTTCACCATCAACGAGGGCGAGTTCATTTCCCTCGTCGGCCCCAGCGGCTGCGGCAAGTCGACCCTCCTGTCCATTCTCGGCGGCCTTGAGCAAAAGACCGACGGCGATCTGATCCTTGCCGGCCAGCATCACGACGCGCCGCGCCGCGATATCGGGATGATGTTCCAGACCTCGGTGCTCTTCCCTTGGCGCACCATTCGCCAGAACGTGCGCCTGCCCGGCGAAATCCTCGGCCTCGACAAAAAGCAACAGGCCGACCGCACTGACGAATTGCTCGATCTCGTCGGCCTCAACGGTTTTGGCGAGCGGTTTCCCGGCGAACTCTCGGGCGGCATGCGCCAGCGCGTCGCTCTCGCCCGGCTCCTGGCCCACGATCCGCGCGTGCTGCTGATGGACGAGCCCTTTGGCGCGCTCGACGAATTCACCCGCGAAACCATGAATGTGGAACTGCTCCGCATCTGGGAAAAGACCGGAAAAACCGTGGTTTTCGTCACCCACAATATCGGCGAGGCGGTGTTCCTCTCCGACCGCATTTTCGTCATGACCCCGCGCCCCGGCCGCCTTGAAGGCATCGTCGAAGTCGACCTGCCGCGTCCCCGCACCACCGAGGTCATGCGCGATCCCCGCTACACCGAACACGTCTACGACATCCGCCGCATGCTCGGCGTTGATCACTAAGGAGCGCGCCATGGACATGTCAGCCAAATCCGCACTGCCCGGCACTTCCACCATTGCCCGCGACGACGCCGTCGCCCGCTTCATCGCCAATGAAAAGCGGACTGCGCAACAGCGCCTGATCCGCAATCGCCTGCTTGCCCTCGGCTTCGGCCTTCTCGTCATCGCCATCTGGCACATTTCGACCGAAGCCGGTTTCGTGCATCGGCTGATCATTCCCTCGCCCATCGACACATTCTGGGCGACCGGCCGCGTCATGAGCGCCGAATATTTCTGGCCCAATGTCGGCGTCACGCTTTCCGAAATCGCCTGGGGCTTTGCCATTGGTCTTTCGAGCGGCGTCGTCTTCGGCGTGCTTGTGGCCATGTTCGATACGGTCCGCGCGACGATCTACCCCTATCTCGTCGCCCTCCAGGCCCCGCCAAAGATCGTCCTCGCGCCGATCTTCGTCACCTGGTTCGGCTTCGATCAGCCGAGCAAGATCGCCATCGCCGTGGTGATGAGCTTCTTCCCGATGTTCCTCAACACGCTGACGGGCCTTTCCTCGGTCGATCCCAATGCGGTCAAACTGATGCGCTCGCTGACCGCGGGCCGCTGGAAAACCTTCCGCTACCTGCTGCTGCCCAATGCCCTGCCGATCATGATGGCGGGCGTAAAACTCTGCTGGACGCTCGCGGTGCTCGGCGTCATCGTCGGCGAGTTCGTCGGGGCCTCGGCCGGCATCGGCTACCTGATCTACGCGATGAATTTCCAGCTCGATATCGCCGGCGTCTTCTCGCTGATCATCCTCCTCTCGGTGTTCACGCTGGTGATTTACCAGCTCATCGAATGGCTCGAGAGCCGCATCATTTTCTGGAAACAACTCTGACTTTCAAGACCGTGCAGGGCCTAAAACCCAAGCGCGGCAGGGAGAAAACTGGTCAAAAAAATGGAGAAGCACGCATGAAATCCCGCATTCTTGCCACTGGCATGATCCTCGCCGCCCTCATGGGTTCGGCCTCGGCCCAGGATTTGGTAAAATTCCACGGCGTCACCGCCCAGGGCGGCCCGACCGCCCAGATGTTCCCCATCTTCATGGCCCAGGAACAGGGCTTTTATGAAGACGAAGGGCTCGATGTGGTCCTCAACTATTCCAAGGGCTCTTCGGACGCCGCCCGCCAACTCGCCGCCGGCAATGTCGACTGGGGCATTTTCTCCTCGGCCGCCACCATGCAGACCGTGCAGCGTGGCTTTCCGCTGAAATCGATCATGCAGATCTACTATCCCGACACCTTCGACATCGTCGTGCCCGCTGACAGCGATATCCAGACCATGGCAGACATGGCCGGCAAGACCATCGGCCTCTCCGATCTCGCTGGCGGCGAAGTGCCGATGACCCGCGCCTCCATCGTCGAAACCGGCCTCAAGGAAGGCTCGGACGTGAAAATGGTTGTCGCAGGGGAAGGCGATCCGACGACGATCCGTTCCTTTACCGAAGGCCGCATCCAGGCCTATGCTGGTGCCAAGCGCGATCTGCTTCTTATTCCGGCCCAAGGCATTCCGACCCGCTCGATCACCCCCGAAGCCATCGCCCGTTTCCCCGGCGACGCCCTCTCGGTTCGCGCCGAAACTTTTGAGAGCGATCCAGAACTGCTGGTCAAATTCGTCCGCGCCACGCTCAAGGGTTGGGCCTGGGGCATGGAAAATGACGCAGAGGCTTTTGAGCTTCTCAAGACCAAATATGCCGCGGCTTCTCTCGGCGACAATCCCGTCGCGCCGGAGTTCTGGGAACTGGTGAAGAGCTACTACACCGCCCCCGAAAGCGTCACCCAGCACGGCACGTTCCTCCCCGAAGCATGGGACTTCTACATGACCTATCTTCAGCTTGGAGAAGGTGAGCAGCAGGCGCTGGCTGGGCCTGTCGATCTCTCGACCGTCCTGACCGACGACGTCGTCGTAAAAGCCTGGACCGGCCTCGACGTCGCCTCGGCGCAGTAACCCAAAAGGGGAGCCGCGGCGGCTCCCCACCCCTCCTCGGAGATATCAATGACTTCCACATCCGCTTCGCCGGACACGATTCCGCTCGTCGTCGTGGGCGCGCACCTCACCGGCATGCCGCTCAACAGGGAATTGCAGGCGCTTGAAGCGACTCTGATCAAGGCAACCCGCACGACCCCGGACTACAAGCTCTATGCGCTCGCCGGCGCCGTGCCGCCCAAGCCCGGTCTCCTGCGCGTGGCTTCAGAGGGAACTGGCATCGACGTCGAAGTCTGGGCGCTGACGCCCGCGGCCTTTGGCCTCTTCGTATCCCGCATCCCCAGCCCCCTCGGGATTGGCACATTGCAGCTTGAAGGCGGGGAGACTGCCAAAGGTTTTCTGGTTGAAGCCGTGGCGGTTGAAGGCGCCCGCGACATTTCGGGGTTCGGCGGCTGGCGCAATTTTATCGCGAGCCTGACCCCGGTGAGTGCGGCGGGCTGAAGCGCATCAGTAGCCCTCATGGTGAGGTGCGAAGCGCAGCGTAGCCTCGAACCACGGGGGCGTGGCGCTGGAGCATCGGGGCACGCCCCCGTGGTTCGAGGCTTTGCTCTGCAAAGCACCTCACCATGAGGGCTACTGAGGGCTAAGGGAGCCACCGGTTGCTGGGGGTGCAGGGTGATTGGGGCCGCTGGAGCAGGTAGGCCCTAATCTCTAAGCCCCCAACGCCGGAGCCACCTTGTCGACGCTCGTCCGCACATACCCCAGATGCTCGCGCATCGTCGCGGCCGCCTTTTCCGCATCGCCTGCCAAAATAGCCGATACCACCGCCTCGTGCTCTTCGACCGAACGCACCAATCGCCCCAGGCTCTGAAACTGCGCCCGTCGAAACGGCGCCACCCGGTTGCGCACCCCGATCGTCACTTCGGCCAGAAAATCGTTGTGGCCGATGGCGTAAATCGTCTCGTGAAATCTAATGTTGAGCTCATAATAGCGCCCGATATCGCCCTCATGCGCCGCATCGCGGCAGGCCAGGTGCACTTCTTGCAGTTTCGCCTTGTCGGAGGGCGTCGCAAACTCGGCGGCAAGCCGTGCGCAAAGTGCCTCCAGCTCAGCCATCACCAGAAAAATCTCGTTGAGCTTTTCCGGGGTAAAATGCGGCACGACGGCGCCGCGATGCGGCCGCGCCTCGGCAAAGCCGATGGCTTCGAGCTGGCGGATCGCCTCGCGCACCGGGGTGCGCGACACCTCGAAACGCTCGGCAATGCTGGCTTCATCGAGCGGCACGCCCGGCCCGATAACGCCCCGCACGATTTCATCGGCGAGGACCATGCGAACCCGGTCAGCCGCGGTCTGCTTCTTCGGGCTTTTGCTCATTCTCGCCCCATTATGCAAGATTGCATGCTTGATAGCCTTTGGGTGAAACCCTGTCCATCAAACCGGCGAAAAACCAACAGCATTCGGACGATCGCTGCAGCGCCGCTGAAACAAAAGCTGGCGGAGTCGTGAAGTAAATGGGGCCACCCGCCCTTGCTCCGGCGCACCGCACTGGTTATGCCCAGTGCAAATGCGCCCGATTGTGGCGCGCCGGTTTGAACCGGCACCGGAACGGAGAAGCCACTTGGCCAGACGCCACCCGACCCCGCTGCGCACCTCCAAGGAGGATATTGCAGCCGCCAAGAAGGCGCCACAGACCGCCCAGACCGAGAATCCGGCCTATCGGCTCGCCTTTGCCGATGACGACTTCATGACCTCGGAAGATACGCGCGGCGTCCGCTTTCAGCTTGAATATCTCAAGACCGAGTTTCGCCTGCGCGAACGCGGCATTGTTTCGACCGTCGTGCTGTTCGGCGGCGCGCGCATTCCCGAACCGGGCAAGCCTGCCTGGGCTGCCAAGAACGAGACGCAGAAGCGCAATCTCGAAGAGGCCTCGCGCTATTATGACGAAGCCAGGCGCTTCGCCCAGTTGGCGAGCCAGACCTCGGCCGCGAGCGATTTCACCGAATATGTGGTGGTAACAGGCGGCGGGCCGGGCGTCATGGAAGCGGGCAATCGCGGCGCCGCCGATGTGGGCGCGCCATCCATCGGGCTCAACATCGTCCTGCCGCACGAGCAGGCGCCCAATATCTATGTCACGCCCGATCTCTCGTTCAATTTCCACTATTTCGCCACGCGAAAAATCCACTTCCTGCTGCGCGCCAAGGCGGTTGCCGTCTTCCCCGGTGGGTTCGGCACGCTGGATGAATTCTTCGAAACGCTGACCCTGATCCAGACCGGCCGCATGGAGCGCATTCCCGTCGTGCTCTTCGGCAAGCACTTTTGGGACAAGGTCATCAATCTCGAAGCCCTCGCCGAAGCCGGCACCATCTCCCCGACTGATCCGGACCTGTTCTCCATCGTCGACACCGCCGAAGAAGGCTGGGCCGTTGTCCAAGATTTTTATGACTTGCCGGAAACCGAAGAGCCAGCGTGAAACGAGCTGCTCCAGTAACCCTCATGGTGAGGTGCTTTGCAAAGCAAAGCCTCGAACCACGAGGGTGAGCGGGTGGAGGCGTGGGTGCCACGACCTCGTTCTTCGAGGCTACGCTGCGCTCCGCACCTCAGAATGAGGTCTACCTGGCGGTTCAAAACCTGAACCGCCCTAACTCCCCGGCATATCGAGCACAGCCCGTACCCCGGGCCCATTATCCTCGATGCGGAAGCTGCCGCCGTGGAGCCGCGCGACGGCATTGACCAGCGCCAGCCCCAGGCCCGAGCCCGGTTCCGACCGGCTCTTTTCAAGCCGCACGAACCGCTCCAGCACGCGTTGCCGGTCTGCCTCGGCAATGCCGGGGCCATTGTCGGCTACCACGATCACCACGCTCGTGCTCTCGCGCTTGAGGTCCACGGCGATTTTCCCCGCGCGCCCATCCTCGGGCTTGGCATATTTCATGGCGTTTTCGAGAAGGTTCACCATGGCCTGCCCGATCAGTTCGCGATTGGCCCTGAGGGTGACACCTTCGGCGATATTGGTCGTCACCTCGATGCCCTCGTCTTCGGCCACCGGGGTATAGAGCTCGGCCATATCCGAAACGATCGAGCTGACATCGATCTCCGATAGCGCCCCCGAGGGCGCCCCGGCCTCGACGCGCGCGATCATCAGGAGCGCGTTGAATGTCTGGATCAGCTTGTCGCTTTCCGCGATCACCGTCTCGAGCGCCCTTTCCTTGGTTTGCGGGCTCGCCGTATCGCGCAGCGCGCCTTCGGCCTGGTTGCGCAGCCGCGTCAGCGGGGTTTTCAGGTCATGCGCCACATTGTCGGTGACTTCCTTGAGCCCTTGCAGCAGCTGCTCGATGCGGTCGAGCATGGCATTGAGATTGCGCGCCAGCCCATCGAATTCGTCATTGCGCTTGGTGATCGGCACGCGCTCGGAAAGGCTGCCCAGCATGATCTTGGTCGAAGTGTCGCGAATGGTGTCGATACGCCTCAGCACGCGCCGCGCCGTCACCCCGCCCGCAACGATGGAGAAGAGGATAATGCCGACGACACCGACGAGAAAACTCTGGAGAATAATCGCCGAATAGCCGCGCCGCTCGACGACGTCGCGCCCGACCACCAGCCGCATGCCATTGTTCAATTCCACCGAGCGGACGACGGCAACGCCCGAGCGCTTCGGGCGCTGCGGGTCGGTCGCGACGTCCTCGTCCAGCGGATTGGGCCGGTCATAATCGAAGCTATAAACGCCCGGTTCGATCAGCACATCGGGCGGCACGTCGCCCATATTGCCCAGCAGATATTGGCCCGATGCATCACCCAGATAATAGACCCCGGGGCCCGGCTGGCCCGATAGCCGGTTGAGCGCGAAGGCCAGCGCGCGAATGCCTTGGGTCGCCTCGATGCGCTGGAACAGCCGCACTTCGCGGTCGATATCGTCGGTCTGCTGGCGCTGGATCTGCACGCTCGACTGCCAGCCGATAAAGCCCATCAGCAGAATGGCGAAGACGACGAAAATGGCGATGAAGGTGGCCGTGAGGCGGACCGTGGAGGTCCGCCAGACATGGGCGAAGCGGCTCACGTGCTAGTCCCGGATCATGTAGCCGGCGCCGCGCACCGTGTGGAGCAGGGGACTGTCGTGCCCCTTGTCGATTTTCGAGCGCAGCCGCGACATATGCACGTCGATCACATTGGTCTGGGGGTCAAAATGGTAGTCCCAGACATTTTCCAGAAGCATGGTGCGCGTCACCACCTTGCCCGCATGTTTCATCAGATATTCGAGCAGGCGAAATTCGCGCGGCTGCAGCAAAATGGCCTCGCCGTCGCGCTCGACCTTGCGGCTCAAGCGATCGAGCGACAGCCCGCCGACGGTGTAATTGGTCGCGGCCTCCGCCGGGCTCGACCGGCGCGCCAACACTTCGATGCGCGCCAGCAGTTCGGTAAAGGCATAGGGTTTGGTGAGATAGTCGTCGCCCCCGGCCCGCAGACCCGTCACCCGGTCGTCCACTTCGCCGAGCGCGGAAAGAATGAGCACGGGCGTCTTGTCGCCCTCGGCCCTGAGGCTCTCGATAATGGACAGGCCATCGCGCCGCGGCAGCATGCGATCGACGATCAAGACCTCATAGTCCATGCCCGAAGCCATGGCATAGCCGGTTTCGCCATCGCTGGCGTGGTGGGTCACGTGGCCGGCTTCATCAAGCGCCTGAATGAGATAGCTGGCGGCTTCCCGGTCATCCTCGATCAACAAAATCTTCATGCCGGCGCTCCGCTAAAGCATGTCTTGCCACACTGGCCCCGGTTTCGGGACCAGGACACGGGAAAGAATGAAAGGCTCCGGGGGGAGGGATGCCCCGGAGCCCATAGGGCGCTTTCGATCCGTTGCCGGTTGAAAGCGCGATCAGTTGAAGGCCTTAGCCTTCTTCGCCAAGCGGCAGGCCGATGAAGCGGGCTTCGCCATTGCGGGCGACCTTCACCAGAGCCGTCGCGAGGCCCTTGCTCTGCACGCCCGAGATGGCGGCATCATAATCGGCAATCGTGCTCAGCGGCTTGTTGTCGATTTCGAGCAGCACATCGCCAACGGCGAGGCCACGCTGGGCCGCAGTGCTGTCGGGCTCGACGCCCTGAACCAAGAGGCCACCCGAACCGTCACCATTGGGAACCAGCGTCATGCCCAGGCTCGACGTGCTTTCCGGAATGGTGGCCGGTGGCACCGGGGCCTCGTCATTGGCTGTCGCCGCCTGCTCGGTCAGCTCGGTCAGCTTGACGCTGAGCTTGGTCTCCGCGCCATCGCGCCAGATGGTCAATTCGACATCCGAGCCAGGAGCCTTGCCGGCAATGGTGCGGCTGAGGTCGAGTGCGTCGTCGATTTGGTCGCCATCGACGGCCGTGATGATGTCGCCCGACTTGACGCCGGCCGTGCCTGCAGGGCCATCCGAAGCCGGCTCGCGGACAATGGCGCCGCGTGCATTGGCAAGGCCAACGCTATCGGCAATGTCCTTGGTCACGTCCTGGATGGAGACGCCGAGATAACCACGGGTCACGGTGCCGGTGTCGATCAGCTGATCGACGATCTGCTTGACCGTGTGCGCGGGAATGGCGAAGGCGATGCCGACATTGCCGCCATTGGGCGAGTAGATGGCGGTATTGACACCGACCACCTGGCCATTGGTGTTGAAGGCCGGGCCGCCCGAATTACCGGTATTCACGGCCGCGTCGATCTGCAGGAAGTCGCCATAGCTCGAGCCGCCGATATTGCGGCCGGCGCCCGAAATGACGCCCACGGTCACGGTACCGCCGAGACCGAACGGGTTACCCACGGCCACCACCCAGTCGCCAACGCGGCTCGGGGTGTCTTCGAAGGTGACGAAGGGCAGGTCCTTGCCTTCGATCTTCAATACGGCAAGGTCGGTGCGTTCGTCGGTGCCGACGACCTTGGCAACCTGTTCGGAGCCGTCTTCGAAGATCACGGTAACCTTGGTGGCGTCGGAAACGACGTGGTTATTGGTCACCACATAGCCGTCGCCGGAGATGATGAAGCCCGAACCGGCCGCCATGAACTGGCGCGGCTTGGCATCGCTACCCTGTCCGCCCGGTCCGCGTGGGCCACCAGGGCCGCCGAACTGGTCGAAGAAGTCACGGAAGGGATGCCCCTCGGGCAGGTCGGGGAAGTTGAACTGGAAGTCGCCGCCGCCGCGCTGCACCGTGCGGGCCGGTTCCTGAGCTTCAACGAGAATGGAAACCACTGCCGGCTTCACGGCATCCACGAGATCGGCAAAGCCTTGCTGCTGGTTCACCTGCGGCACGGCGATCTGGGCAACGTTGCGAACCTGGGCATTGGCCGCTTGACCCGTCAGCACAAAGGCCGTGGACACGCCGCCGATACCCACCAGAAGCGCCAGGGCCGATGCTCCAAGCCAGCGGCGCGTACGCGAAAGAAGAGTGGGACGCATAAGGAATAGTCTCCTTCGAAAAAGCTCTCAACAGCTTGTGGCACTAGATATGGAACGTGCCGCCTTTCTGAGAAGTTGCGCCAGCATTAATGTTTCGCAATGTTGCTGGCTTCATTGCGGCACGGTGTATGTCGCCGCCACAATCCCAGCAAAATTGGCCACTTTGCAACCATTGTAACGCGCCGCCATTGGCTCCGAGAGGAGTATCTTCATGGCAATTCGGAAAGGATTGAAAGCCAGATAAGCGATGTCTCTCTCTGGAGCTTTCACAAACTCTGAAATGCAATTACCCACCGGCTGTCACCCCGGCGAAGGCCGGGGCCCAGCCTGAGATCTGGAGATGGGCCCCGGATCAAGTCCGGGGTGACAGCCGGCGGATGGAAGACATCCCGGATAAAATCTCACCTTCGAACGCAGGGTAGCTTAGTTCCGGTCCCCCGGCTCCTCACCCACCAGCCGCAGCACCGGCTGCTCGTCGCTCCCGCCATCCCAACCCGCCGGCAGCGTCTTTCCTGACTTTGCGCCCAATTCGCGCAACATCTCCACCTGTCGCACCACATTGCCGCGGCCCGTCGACAGCTGCTCCTTGGCCTTGGCAAAATCGAGCTGCGCCCGATCAAGACTGCCGCCGACCTTGTCCATGGTGGACAGGAACCCAGCGACTTTTTCGTAGAGCGCGCCGGCGCGCTCGGCGATCTCCTCGGCATTCTGGTGGCGCTTTTCGATATCCCAGACATTGCGCACGGTCCGCAGCACCGTCATCAGCGTCGTCGGCGTCGTCAGCATGACGCCCTTGCCCATGCCGAATTCGACGAGCTTGGCATCGTGCTGGATCGCCGTCGCCAGGGCAGATTCGATGGGCACGAACATCATCACATAATCAAGGCTCGACTTGGCGGCGCGGTGATAGCTCTTGTCGCCCAAAGTGGTGATGTGGCCGCGCACCGAGGTGATATGGGCGCGAAGATGCTGGTCGCGATCAAGCTCCTCGCTGTTCACGAAGGCTTCAAAAGCGGTCAGTGACACTTTTGAATCCACGACCAGCCGGTCGCCATTGGGCATCAGGATTTCGACATCCGTGCGGACGCGCTGCCTATCCTCGCCATTATGGCTTTGCTGGGTAAAATATTGTTCGCCCTCGCGCAGCCCCGATTGCTCCAAAATAGTCGAGAGTATCATTTCACCCCAGGCGCCCTGGGTCTGCGAATTGCCTTTTAGCGCGCGCGTCAGGTTTTGCGCTTCGGTCGTGATCTGCAGATTGCTCTCGGCCAGCGCCCGGATGCGTTCGCCCATGGCGGAGCGGTCTTCAACAAGGTTCTTGTGGAACTCGGTGATCTTGTCCTGCAAAGGCTTGAGCAGGGTGTCCACTTGTTCGCGGTTTTGCTTGGAAAACGTCTCGCCATGGCTTTTGAGCACATCGCCGGCAATGGCCTTGAACTCGTCGGTCATCTGCTGCCGCGCTTCGAGAAAACGCTTCATATTGGCTTCGTTCTGCCGCGCCTGCTCGTCGAGCCGCGTCCGCATCGCCGCCAATTCCGCCGTCAACTCGCTGTTCTTCTCGCGCTCGTTGTCGAGCAATTCGCCAGCCCGCTCGCGTTCGCGCACTAGGGTCAGATCAGCGTCGCGAATACGCGTGTCGCGCTGCGCGATCTGTTCGAGAAAACTCGCCCTGAGATTTTCGCTCGCTTCGCGCGCCAACTCGTCGGCCCGCTGCGCATTGGCGCGCGCCGCGCCGACAAGAAGAAAAACGCCTGTTGCCAGCAGCACCACGATGCCGGCAACAAGCGCAAGGCCCAGGGTCACCGGCACCGAGCCGGCCATGAACAGAATAGTGTCGAGGTCACTCATATTGGCACTCTACCCGATTCTTTCGTTCTTTAAATGTTCTATTCTGCGTGGTGCGCAAACGGCCTCTGCAGTTGACCGCGAGGCGTCAAAACGCCATATCACTGGCAAATCCAGATATTGCCGGACCTTTGCCATGGCCATCCGCCCGATACTCATCATTCCCGACGCGCGCCTGCGCGCAGTTGCCGATCACATCGTCGAGGTCGACGAGGAGATCAAGGCGCTGGCCAAAGACATGCTCGATACCATGTATGATGCCCCCGGCATCGGCCTTGCCGCGCCCCAGATCGGTGTGATGAAGCGCATCGTCGTCATGGATCTCGCCGCCGAAGGCGAAACCCCGACCCCGCTCGTCATGATCAATCCCGAAATCACAAAATTCGGCGAGGAGATCCAGGTGACCGAAGAGGGCTGCCTCTCGATCCCCGAGCTCTACTACGAAGTCGAACGCCCTTCCACGGTCACGGTGAAATACACCGATCTCGACGGACAGGAAGTCTCCAAGGACGCCGAAGGCAAGCTCGCCGTCTGCATCCAGCACGAATTGGATCACCTCGATGGCGTCCTCTACATCGACTACCTCAGCCGCCTGAAGCGCGACCGCGTCATCAAGAAGTTCGACAAGCAGGCCAAATTGGCTGCGCGCTAATCTCTCTGTTCTTCTCCCCCTCGGGGAGAAGGTGGCGCGACGCGCCGGATGAGGGGGGCTTCAGCGAGAATGGAGATTACCCCCTCACCCGTCTCGCCCTTCGGGCGATCCACCCTCTCCCCGAGGGGGCGAGGAATAGAAAGGCCAAGCCAATGCGCGTCGTCTTCATGGGCACGCCCGAATTTTCCGTGCCGACGCTGACCGAGATCGTCGCCTCCGGCCACGAGGTCCTCGCGGTCTATACGCGCGCGCCAAAACCCGCCGGCCGCGGCCAGGCCGAGCGGAAAAGCCCGGTGCATGAAGCGGCCGAAAATTTCGGCATTCCCGTCTTCACGCCCAAAAGCCTGCGCAACGAAGCCGAACAGCTCCAGTTCGCCTCGCTCGGCGCCGAAGTCGCCGTGGTCGTCGCTTACGGCCTGATCCTGCCCAAGCCCATTCTCGAGGCGCCTGAACTCGGCTGCCTCAATCTCCATGGCTCCCTGCTCCCCCGCTGGCGCGGCGCCGCACCCATGCAGCGCGCGATTATGGCTGGCGACAGAGAGACTGGCATCGTCGTCATGAACATGGATGAAGGCCTCGATACCGGCGCCATGGGCCCGACCGAAATCATCCCCATCGGCCCCGATATGACCGCGGGCGAACTGCACGACCAGATGATGCGCCTCGGCGCCGATCTCATGGGCCGCGCCTTGGCAGCGCTCGAACGCGGCAGCCTCCATTTCACTCCCCAGCCCGAAGCGGGCGTCACCTACGCGGCAAAGATCGAAAAGGCCGAGGCAAAACTCGATTTTTCCAAATCTGCCGAAGAGGTGCACAACACCATTCGCGGCCTCTCGCCTTTCCCCGGCGCCTGGTTCGAACTGGAGCTTTCCGGCAAGCCGACGCGCGTAAAAGCGCTGCGTTCCACTCTCGCGTCAGGCACTGCCGCCCCCGGCACGCTGATCGGCCCGGACCTCACCATTGCCTGCGGCACCGGCGCCGTCCGCCTCACCCAGGTGCAGCGCGAAGGCAAGGGCGCCATGGATGCGGCCACCTTCCTCCGCGGGGCAGGGGTCTTGCCGCCAACCGTCGTCGGCTGATGCCCCGCTATAAAATCACCATCGAATATGACGGCACCCCCTTTTGCGGCTGGCAGCGCCAGGCCGACCGGATGAGCGTGCAACAAGCCCTCGAAGAAGCGATCTTCCGCTTCTGCGGCGAAACCGTCACGACGCAAGCCTCCGGCCGCACCGATGCGGGCGTCCACGCCTTCGGCCAGGTCGTCCACTTCGACCTCTCGACCGACCGCGATCCCTTCCGCGTGCGCGAGGCGCTCAACTATCACCTGCGCCCCAACCCGGCCGTGGTCATCGATTGCGAAACCGTCCCCGACACGTTCGAAGCACGCTTCTCGGCCCTCGCCCGCCACTACGAATACCGCATCCTCAATCGCCGCGCCCCGGCCGCGCTCGAACGCCATCAGGTCTGGCACGTCCCCAAGCCGCTCGACGCCGATCGCATGCACGAGGCGGCGCAAAAAATCCTCGGCCGCCACGATTTCACGACCTTCCGCTCCTCCGAGTGCCAGGCCAAATCGCCCATCCGCACGCTCGACCATTTCGCCGTGCGCCGCGAATTGGACCACGTGGTCGTCACCGCCAGCGCCCGTTCATTCCTCCACCATCAGGTGCGCTCCATGGTCGGCTCGCTCAAACTGGTGGGTGAAGGCAAATGGACCCCGGCCGATTTCCGCGCCGCCCTCGACGCGGCCGACCGCAGCCGCTGCCGCGCCATGGCTCCGCCGACCGGATTATATTTTATGAAGGTGGATTACTAAGTAGCCCTCATCCTGAGGCGCTTTGCGAAGCAAAGCCTCGAAGGGCGAGGGCGTGCCCCAATGCTACGACCAAGCGTTGTTTTAGCTCAGCGCCGGCGCCGGCAAAAACATGGCCACGATCCCCAGCGCCAGAAACACCCCAACCGCTTGCGATACGAACAGCGCCGCGATCTGCAACGGCGCCAGCGTCACGATGAACCGGCCGATATTGATAAAGGTCAGCAGCGCCACAATAGCGATGCCGAGCAGCAGCACGATCCCGGCTTCCCCGAACAGCGTCGAAATCAGCAGCAGCACCGCCGAAACCAGCGTCACCCAATTGCTGGCCACGAGATAGGGAAAGAACCCATCCTGCCGCCCCATCTGCCGCAGCACGATTGCCGCCATGCCGGCCTGCGCCACGAACAACACGGCATTGACGACGACAGACTGCGTCGCCGTGCCCGGCGGCAGGTTGATGCCGAACAGCACCGGCCCGAACCCGGCCAGCATCACGGCGACAACGGCGGCGATCAGGCTGCCGACAAGGCCGCGCTGGGAAAAATCAAAATAAGTCGAAGCATCGCGCTTGCCGGTAATCAGGGCAACACAGCCCCTTATGGCGCTCGCGGCTTCTTCGAAAAAGGGAGAATTGGGCTGGGCCAAGGGCGTGGATCTCGTCTCAGGGTGGGGGCGCGGCCACGGGGCCAAGCACCATGTAGAGCGTCACGGGCATACCGACAAGCAGCACCATGGTCAAAGCCGCAAATGCCGCAGCAACCCCGATATTCCACTCCGCGGCCCGCCAGCCGAGATAAAACAGCAGAACGGCGAGGCCAATCCAGAGGAGGATCAGCACCGGCCCTGCGATCAGCGAGAGAAGTGTTCCAACCACGAGATAGGCGATCAGTGCGTAAATCCCCGGCACCAGGAGGTCCAGCAGCCGCACCTCGCCCGGCACCATGCGCCTTGTGACCAAGATGCCAATGAGCAGCGCGAGGATGGAAAGGCTCTGCACCAGAAGGGCGATGATGAGGCCGAAGAAATTGGGAATGCCGACATCCGCCGTCGCCAGCGCGATCGAGAGCAGCGCAAAAAACAGGAACAGCACCAGCGCCGTCGTCAGCCCCGCCGCCGAAATCGCAAAGTGCCTCTGCCAATCGGCCTCGCCGCGCACCATGGCGATCCAGCCGGCCAGTGCCTCTTTCAGCGCCGTCCAGATCTTCATGCGTCCTCGCCCGCGAAGAATTTTTCCATGAAACTTTCGTAGATCGCCGTTAGCCCGACAAGGTCGGTAATGGCGATATGCTCGTCCGCCTTGTGCATGGAGGGACCGACGAGGCCGCATTCGACCACCGGCCCATATTGGGCGATGAACCGCGCATCCGAGGTGCCGCCCCCGGTCGAAAATTCCGGCCGCCGCCCGGTGACATCCTCGATGGCGTCGACGAGGGTATCGATATCCTCGCTCAGCGGGGACAGGAACGCGCGCGACGGTACGCCGGCCAGCTCAAATGTCACCTCGGTGCCATGCGCCTCGACCGAGGCAATCCGCCCGCGCACCCACTCGGCCAGCGTCTCTGGCGTCCAGGTGTCATTGTAGCGGATATTGAATTTCAGCACCCCCGCGCCCGGAATGACATTGCTGGTGGGATTGCCTGTATCCACCGTCGTCACTTCGAGATTGCTGGCCGGAAAATGCTCCGTGCCATCGTCGAGTTTGCTCGTGCTCAGCGCCGTCAAAATCGCCGCCAGCACTGGCAGCGGATTATTCGCCTTGTGCGGATAGGCGACATGCCCCTGCACACCTCTAACCCTCACCACACCCGAAAACGAGCCGCGCCGCCCGATCTTGATGCTGTCGCCTAGAACTTCGGCCGAGCTTGGCTCGCCCACCAGCGCAAAATCGAACCCATGGCCATTCTCGGCCATCCAGCGCACCAGCTTTTCCGTGCCATTGATGGCGTCGGCTTCTTCGTCATTGGTAATGGCAAGCTGGATGGTGCCCGCCTCGGCCGGAATGGACGAACAGGCGGCGACAAAAGCCGCCACACCCGATTTCATATCGGCGGCACCGCGCCCGAAAAGCTTGCCGCCCTCGATCCGCGGCACAAAGGGATCGCTGGTCCACTGCTTGAGATCGCCCGGCGGCACCACGTCGGTATGCCCGGCAAAGAGCAGCTTTCGTCCCCCGGTACCGCGGCTCGCAAAGAGATTGTCGACGGGATAGGACCCGTCACCATCGAACCGCAGATGCGTCACGGCAAAGCCGATCGCTTCCAGCTCCTTGCCCAGAAGTTCGAGCGCCCCCGCTGCCTCCGGCGTCACCGAGGGGCAGACAATGAGGCGTTCGAGCAGGTTCTGCGGATCGATGGTCAACGGAAAAGTCCTAAAGGTCAGGCAGCGGCGCCGACAGGGTCGGAGCCAAAGGTGTTGGAGCCCGTGGTGCCCTTGAGAAAACCGAGCTGCACGAGCATGTAGATGGCAAAAATGCCAAAGATCAGATTGAGCGCCGACAGCCAGAACGGCGGCTGCGGCAGCATGAGGCCACCACCCACATCGACGACAGAAAAGCCGATGCCCGTGGCTGCGAGGAGATTGAGCAGCACGCTGGCGCCGAGGAAAATCTTGAGGTCCATGCCGTCACTATCGCGGTCGTGCCGGCGCTTCATGCCCAGATTGTAGGTCGGCCAAAGCAGGGCCAGGTTCAGCAGCACATAGAGCCAGGACAGAACCGTGAAATTGCCAAAGGCGATCAGGTTCAAGACGAGGCCGACGACCAGCGCGACGACAAAGACGGCGAGCACGCCGATCCACCATTGCTGGCGGCCAATGCGGCCGTCCGATGTGGTCAAGAGCGCGATGATTTTATCCATTTAGTCCCCTCCAAATGGCCGGAATCATTCCGGCATTCGCAAAGACTAGAATGCCGGCGCAGCAAGTGCCAGCGCCGGCTATTATGCCTGCCGTGCAATTGCCGGGATGAGCCCGGTAACGACGACGAGGATTGGTCTTAGTCGCGCAGCAGTTCGTTGATGCCGGTCTTGGAGCGCGTCTGCGCATCGACGGTTTTCACGATCACAGCGCAATAAAGGTTCGGGCCCGGCGTACCATCCGGCAATGGCTTCCCCGGCAGCGAGCCGGAAACGACGACGGAGTAGGGCGGAACCTTGCCGATATGCACTTCGCCCGTGGCGCGATTGATGATCTTGGTCGACGAACCAATGAACACGCCCATGGAAATCACCGAGCCTTCGCCGACGATGACGCCTTCGACCACTTCCGAACGCGCCCCGACAAAGCAATTGTCTTCGATAATGGTGGGATTGGCCTGCAGCGGCTCGAGCACGCCGCCAATGCCGACGCCGCCCGAAAGGTGCACATTCTTGCCGATCTGCGCGCAGGAACCCACCGTCGCCCAGGTATCGACCATGGTGTTTTCATCGACATAGGCGCCAAGGTTCACAAAGCTCGGCATCAGGATAACGCCCTTGCCGATAAACGCCGACTGCCGCACCACGGCGCCCGGCACGGTGCGGAAACCGGCGGCGCGATATTGGTTGTCGCCCCAGCCGACGAACTTCGATGGCACCTTGTCGAACCAGTTGGCCCCGCCCGGCGCGCCTTCGATCAGCACGTTGTCATTGAGCCGGAAGGAGAGCAGCACGGCCTTCTTCAGCCACTGATTAACCTGCCAATCGCCGTTCACTTTCTCGGCCACGCGCGCCTCGCCTGAATCGAGCAGGTTCAGCGCCGTTTCCACCGCATCGCGCACTTCGCCTTTGGTCGAGAAATTGATCTCGGCCCGGTTTTCAAAGGCGGTTTCGATGACAGTGGAAAGCTGGGCGTGCGACATGACGGCTCCTACGGAAATGCTGGCGCGGACCATAGCGGGGACGGGCGGAGTGTCAACTTGAATGCGGGCTTCTGCGCCTGCCGACCCCCACCCTCATTCCCTCCCCACAAGGGGGAGGGAGGCGCAAGCCACAGTCGTCCCGGTTCCATCGTCTCCCTCCCCCTTGTGGGGAGGGATCAAGGGTGGGGGTTCGGCAAGCCCAAACCCTAAAGCTTGGGCGATACGATCTCCTTCCACGTATCCAAAAACCGCTGCCGCCGCAGCGTATCGAGCGCCACGAGCAGGCTCGGGCCCAGCGCAATGGCCTGGATCACCCCGCGCCCCCGCGCCGCGATCGCCTCGCTGGTCCACGCCCCCGCCGATCCCGGCACCACCGATCCCAGCGCCGTACCGCCCGCCGCAATCTTCTGCCCGGCCGGCGACAGCGCGAAATCGACAAAAGCCCGCGCCAGATCGACCTCTTTCGCTTCCCGCGGAATGAGCATCGAGCGCGTCAGCACCAGCACATAATCGTCCGGTACCACGATCTCGATATTGGCCCCCTCCGCTTGCCGGGCAAAGGCATAGGACCCCAAAACATTATACCCCAGCGCCAGCGACCCATCGGCCACGCCATTCAAAATTGCCGGGCTCGATCCGGAAAACTGCGCCCCAACCCGCCCAAAGGCCGTCGCCAGCCGCCAAAACGTCGAGGAAATCGTCTGGTCCTGCGCCGCGAGGAGATAACCGACGCCCGAAAGCGCAATGTCATAAGTCGCAATCTGCCCGCGGAATTTTTCGGTTTCCGTCTCCAGCAGTTCCGCCAGTTTCAGATGCGTGCGCGGCACATCGTCGAGCGCGATCCGGTCGGGATTGTAGATGATTACTGCCGGTTCGAAGGTGAACCCAAATACCTCATTGCGCCAATGCGCCCAGTCGGGCAGCGCATCGAGATAGGGGCTGTCATAGGCCAACGCGTGCCCATCATTGGCGAGCTTGAGCTGCAGGTCCGACGCCGAAGAAATGAGCAGGTCCGGCGCCACCGGCAGCGTGCCATCGAGAAACTGCCGATAGAGCGGCAGCGAATCCATTTCCTCATAAATGACGCTCACCTCCGGCCGCTCCGCCTGAAAGCCGGCGACAAAGGCCCCGAACACCTGCGTGTCCGTCACCCCCACAATGGTGAGAGTAACCCCGCTCGACCCATCCGGCGCCGGATAAGGCGTCGATTGCGCCTTTGCCTCCCCCGGCACCAGCAACAGCGCCGCAAGCGCCACACCCGCAATCGCCACCAGCCCCGTCCGCCGCGGCCCCCGCGCCAGCGGCAGCGCCACCTCTACCCTCAGCCCGCCGCCGTCCCGGTCGGCAAATCGCAACCGCCCGCCATGCCCTTCCACCACCCGCGCCACGATCGAAAGCCCCAGACCCGAACCCACCGTGCCGGCGCTCGCCTTGCCACGCCTGAAGCGTTCAAGCACGCTTGATTTCTCCGCGTCATCCATCCCCGGCCCGCGATCCGCGACCGTGATAACAAGCGCGTCCGCC
Organism: Devosia sp. Root685; assembly: GCF_001427875.1. Lineage (GTDB taxonomy): Bacteria > Pseudomonadota > Alphaproteobacteria > Rhizobiales > Devosiaceae > Devosia. The sequence goes on from NZ_LMHK01000005.1 coordinate 158,959, forward strand.
GCAATTTCCGCCCCGATCTCCACCGGCCCATTCGAATAGACCAACCCATTGTCGATGAGATTGCGCATCATCTCGCGCAGCGCCACCCGATCCCCGCGCACCTGCACCGCCCGCGCGGCTTCGGACGCCTCCAGCGAAACCCGCTCCAACTGCTCGCCATCGAGCCGCTGGCACACGTCCTCGATGATCCCCCATAAAACAACCATCTCGCTGTCCTGCGCTTCCAGCCGATGCGAAATCGTCGCGTCCATCAACAGCTGGCTGACCAACTGGCTCGCCTGCACTGCCCCTGTGTGAATACGCCCAACCCGGCCGCGCATGGCTTCCAGATCCGTTTCATCCATCGCCACTTCCGCCTGCGCCCGGAGCGAAGCGAGCGGCGTCCGCACCTCGTGCGCGGCCTCCGCCACCAGCCCGCTCACCCGCTCCATGGCCTTCTGCAACCGCCCCATAAATCCATTGAGCGCCGCCACCAGCTGCCCCACTTCCACGGGCACGGGCACGCTCACTGGCGACAGATCATCCGGCGGCCGCGCCGCAAGGTCGTGCTCAAGCTCGGTCAGCGGCGCAAACATGCGCGAAATCCCGAACCACACGAGCCCCACCGCAAGCAGCGTCAGCGCAATCACCGGCACGATGGCATTGGACAAAATTTCAGTGCTCAGCGCCTCGCGCTGGTTCTGCGTCTCGGCAACATGAATGGTCACCCATCCCGTATCGCTCGCCGTCGAAATCAGCCGCCCGATCGAGGCCACCCGCACCAGTTCGCCGCGATACTGAATATCGGCAAAGCGCGGCTCGGCCGAATTGGTCTCGTCCATTGCTGCGGCGAGGTCCTCATAGCCCGTCACCGTCCGCGCATCCGGCCCCTCGACAGCATAGAAAACGCGATCCGCCCCCGAAAACATCGCAAAGGCGGCAAAGGGCAATTCGACGATGACGGTCTCATCCTCAACCTGCACCGCCCCGCCAATGGTCAGCGCGGACGCTGCCAGCAACCGGTCAAACGCCCGATCCGCCGCCCGCTCGGCATAGTCGCGAATGAAGACGATCAGCACCACCGCCGCGGCCAGCAGCAGCACGGTCGCCAGCGCGAGGATGCGCCGCCGGATGGAAAAGGATTTTTTAGTGGGCACGCCGGGTCACCCCCTCCCATCCTCCCCCATCAAGGGGGAGGTGTTGCATCGAGTGCCTGGCACTTTCTCGTCACAGCCACAGTCCCCAACCGAATTCGCCATAGCGAATTCAGTGACACCTCCCCCTTGACGGGGGAGGATGGGAGGGGTGGCGGCACGCGCGGTGCAAAGCTCTACCCATCCACCGCCCGCGCCACATATCCCACCCCGCGCACGGTCCCGATCTCCACCCGCGCCGGCTCCAGCTTCTTTCTCAACCTTGAAATATGCAGCTCCAGCGCATTGATCGACACGGTCTCGTCGAAATTGAACAGCTGGTTCATCAGCCGCTCCTTGGCCACCACCTTGCCGGCATGAGTAAGAAGAATCTCCAGCAGCCGGAATTCCCGCCGCCCCAGCTCCAGCGCCTTCCCGCCCACACTGGCATTGAGCCCAGCCAGATCGAGCGTCAAATCCCCCAGCGCCAAAACGCTGCTGGTCTTGCCACCCGTCCGCCGGATCAGCGCCCGCAACCGCGCTTCAAGCTCGCGCAGATCAAACGGCTTTACGAGATAATCGTCGGCCCCAAGATCAAGGAGGCTCACCTTGTCGTCGATTTCCGAACGCGCGGTGATGACAAGGATCGGGGCCGAAAATTTTTCCCGCCGCAGTTCGGCAATCAGCCCGATCCCATCGCGATTGGGCAGCATCAGGTCGAGCGCCACCGCGTCAAAGTCCTCGCCCTTGGCCGCGGGTACCACATCGGCCCCGTCACGCACCCAGTCGACCGAATGGCCGGCCGTGCGCAGGCGCTTTTCAATCGCCTCGCCCAGGTCCTCATTGTCTTCGACAAGCAAAATGCGCATGCGCGGTCGCTCTCCCCGCGCGGGATAGTATCGGAGGCGTGCGGCGCGCGAAACCGGCTTACATCACCTGCGCCAGAAACGCCCCGGCGACGCCCAGCACGCAAAGCGCGGCCAGCCCCGCCGCCAGCAGCATCTGCTGGGCCCGTTGCACATGCGCCCCGCGCCGCGCTGCGCGCCGCACCTGCTTTAGTCCCTGTGCTTCGAAATCGAGATTGGCCATGCTCGTCCCTCATGTGGCGCCGGCCCTTTGGGGCCAGGAGTCGACATTGGGCAGCCGCTTTGAAGAGAGCTGTTTCTCACCCGCCCCGGCACGATAACCTCGCTCGGCTTCATGGCGAACGGCCGTTTGAAAGAGCAGTTAATTTGTCTTAAATCTTCACAATTGCCGTCTTGTATGGAAGATGTTGAAAGCCTCTCTCGAACATGGCACAACCTCTCCATGACCCAGCCAGCACACCTCCACCCCGATCGTCTCTTCCCCGCGTCCGAGCCCGCGCAATCCATTGCTAGGGATCTCTACCCGGCGGTAAAAGACCTCCCCATCGTCAGCCCCCACGGCCATACCGACCCGTCCTGGTTCGCAGAGAATGGTCGCTTCGCCAGCCCCACGGCGCTGTTCCTGACGCCCGATCACTATGTGCTGCGCATGCTCAAAAGCCGGGGCATCAGCTACGATGCGCTCGGCATTCCGCGCAAGGACGGCAAGCCGGTCGAACCCGACAACCGCAAGGCCTGGCGCCTCTTTGCCGACAATTATTATCTCTTTGCCGGCACGCCCTCGAAAACCTGGGTCGATCATTCGCTGCACGCCGTCTTCGGCATCACCGAGGAACTCTCGGGCAAAACCGCCGACGCCATTTTTGACGCCATCGACGCCAAACTCGGCACGCCCGAACTCCTGCCGCGCGCCATTCTCGAACGCTTCAACGTCGAAGTCATCGCCACCACCGAATTCGCGCTCGATCCCTTGACCCATCATCAGTCGATGGCAGGGCAGGGCCTCATCGGCCAGGTCCGCACCACCTATCGCCCTGATGACGTCACCGACCCCAGCCGCCCCGCCATCGTCGAAAACCTCAAAAAATTCGGCGAACTGACCGGCGAAGACATTTCCAAGTGGGATGGCCTGATCAACGCCCACCGCAAGCGCCGCGAATATTTTCGCCGTTTTGGCGCCGTCGCGACAGACCACGGCGTGCCCACCGCCAATACCGCTGATCTCCCGACGCACGAAAAGCAGGCCCTCCTCGACAAGATTCTCGCCGGCAAGCACGACGCCACTGACGCCGAACTCTTCCGCGCCCAGATGCTGACCGAAATGGCCCTGCTTTCGGTCGAAGACGGCATGGTCATGCAGATCCACGCCGGCTCGCGCCGCAATACCGATCCCTTGCTCTTCGGCGAACGCGGCCCCGATCTTGGCGCCGATATTCCCGGCCCCACCGATTATGTCGGCGGCCTCCGCGCGCTTCTCTCGCGCTGCGGCAACGAGCCCAACCTGCGGCTCATCATGTTCGTCCTCGACGAAACCACCTATGCCCGCGAACTCGCCCCCATGGCCGGCTACTGGCCTTCGCTGATGATCGGCCCCCCCTGGTGGTTCCATGACAGCCCGCAGGGCATCCGCCGCTATCTCGATCAGGTCGTCGAATCCGCCGGCTTCTATAACCTTGCCGGCTTCAACGACGACACCCGCGCTCTCCTCTCCATCCCCGCCCGCCACGACGTCTGGCGCCGCGAAGTCTGCGGCTTCCTGGGCCGCTGGGTGGGTGAAAACCGGATTACAAAGTCATCGGCCGAAGAGATCGCCAAACACCTGAGCTACCAGGCGGCGAAAGACGCTTATCGGATCAAGTAAGCCGCGGGGATCACCCCCTCCCATCCTCCCCCTTGATGGGGGAGGATGGGAGGGGGTGGGGCCCCACGCACCAAAACCCACCACACCTTCACCCCCCTCTCGCGCCAGCAGCGATTACCCCCTCGAATCCCACGCCGCCTTCTGCAAGCCGCCTTGCGCGCATTCGAACCGGAAAAGTGGTAGCCACTTTTCCTGAATACGCTCTAATAGCGCCATGATGAATCAGTCTCCTGCCGAAACCGCGCTCAGCCGCGCCATGATCCGCTGGTCCCTGACCAAATCCACGCCCGTGGCCGAAACCCCGCGCAGCTGGCTCTTTCGTGTCGAACAGAACGGCCGCAATTTCGCGGCGTTGAAAATCATCAAGCCCGAAGCTTCCAAAGAAGAGGGCAGGGGCATTCGCCTCCTCCAATGGTACGAAGGCGATGGCGCCGCCACGGTTTTCGATACCCATGGCGATACCGTCTTCATGGAATGGCTCGATGGCGGCACGCTGGGCGAACCGGTCCGGGCGGGACGGGATGACGAAGGCACCATTGCCATCGCTACGGTCGTCGCCAGCCTCCACAAACCGCGCCCCGACGCGCCCGAAGGGCTCGAACCCCTGCGCGACCGTTTTCAGGCGCTCTTTGATACCGATGTCCGCGCCTGGCCCCGCACGGCCCGCGATCTTTATGCCCGCTCCGCCGGTATCGCGCTAAAACTCTTCGACAAGCCCAGCGCCATCGTGCCGCTCCATGGCGATCTGCACCACGACAATATCATGAGTTCGGATCGCGGCTGGCTCGCCATCGACCCGAAAGGCGTCCTCGGCGATCCCGCCTACGAAACCGCCAATATCTTCATCAATCCCGAGCGCGCCACAGAGATCGCTTCCGATCCCAAGCGCATCGCCGCCCGCGCCGATATCCTCTCCCAGCGCCTTGGCTACAATCGCAAGCGCATTCTCGGCTGGGCTGCGGCCCATGCCGCGCTCTCGGCCTGCTGGGATCTTGAAGCCGGCAATGCCATAACCGGGCAACTGGCCTGCCTCCCCAATCTCCTCAGTGCCTATGACCTTGCCTGATCGCCCCGGAACTCTCTTTATGCCCAAATTTTCCCGCCGCGCCGTCCTCGCCCTTGGCGCCGCTAGCCTCCTCTCCGCCTGCTCGGCGACGATCCCGCCGCTGCCCGCCGCTACCTCCAATAAGCCCGAAAGCCTGACGCGCGACGAGATCATCTCCGCCATCAACGCCACCCGAAAAGCCAATGGCGCCCCGCCCTGGACCTATAATCCTCGCCTCGAAACCGCGGCCCTTTCGCAGGCCCGCCTCATGGCCCGCCAGGATACGCTCAGCCACGATCTCGGCGTGACCCTCCGCCAGCGCGTCACCGAAGCGGGCTATCTTGGCGCCGTCGGCGAAAACGTCGCCAAGGGCTATAAAACCCTGCCCGATGTCATCGGCGGCTGGCTCGAAAGCCAGGGCCACCGCAACACGCTGCTCTCGCCAAAGTTCACCGAATTCGGCCTTGCCGTGGCGCGCACCACTTCGGGAAAACTCTACTGGGCCATGATCGCCGGCGGCAGTTTTGACGCCTGGCGTGTTTGAAGCCGGGCGGAGCCGCGCGCGCAACGGTGGTTGACGTCCCCTCTTGGGGCAGAGACACTGCCCCATCCCAATTTGCTTCGGACTTGTTATGCCTATCCTCAACCGCATTGCCGAATTTCATGATGAAATCACCGCCTGGCGACGGGATTTGCATCAGCATCCGGAAGTGCTGTTCGACGTGCATCGCACCGCGGGGATCGTGGCAGAAAAGCTTCGGGCTTTCGGCGTTGACGAGATCGTGACCGGGCTCGGGCGCACCGGCGTTGTCGGCATCATCAATGGCAAGACCAATAACAGCGGCAAGACCGTGGGCCTCCGCGCCGATATGGACGCGCTGACAGTCACCGAAAAAACCGGCGCCGCCTATGCCTCGACCATTCCGGGCAAGATGCACGCCTGCGGCCATGACGGGCACACGGCAATGCTCTTGGGCGCGGCAAAATATCTCGCCGAAACGCGCAATTTCGATGGGCGCGTGGCGCTGATCTTCCAGCCGGCCGAAGAGGGCGGCGGCGGCGGCAAGGTGATGATCGAGGATGGGCTGGTCGAAAAATTCGACATTGCCGAAGTCTATGGCATGCACAATTGGCCCGGCATGCCGGTCGGACATTTCGGCATTCGCCATGGCGGCATCATGGCGGCGACCGACCGGTTCTATATCACCATTACCGGGCAGGGCGGGCACGCGGCGCGGCCCCAACAGACCGTCGATCCGATCATCGTCGCCGCCCAGATGGTGACCGCATTGCAAACCATCGTGTCGCGCAACCTCGATCCGCTGGAATCAGCGGTTCTGAGCGTAACCATGATCGAGGCGGGCGAAGCCGACAATGTCATCTCCCAGACCGCGAAAATCACCGGCACGGTGCGCACCCTCGACGGCGCGGTGCAGGATTTCATCGAAGCCCGGCTCAACGAGATCGTGCCGCAGTTTGCCCAGAGTTTTGGCGCCAGCGCCGAGATCCGCTATGCGCGCGGCTATCCGGTAACCGTCAATTCCCCCGCCGAAGCCGATTTTGCAGCCGATGTCGCCAGCGAAATTGCCGGCGCCGAGCGGGTCGATCGCAATGTGCCCCCGTCCATGGGCGGCGAGGATTTTTCCTTCATGCTCAACGAGCGTCCGGGGGCCTACATCTTCCTCGGCAACGGCAATACCTCGGAACTGCATACCGATACCTACGACTTCAACGACGACGCCATTCCGGTGGGCACCAGCTACTGGGTGCGGCTCGCAGAAACGGCGCTGAAGGCCGGCTGACCCTCCCGCTTTCTGCCGCCCCACCTCCAGTAACCCTCATGGTGAGGTGCCCCGGGCTTGACCCGGGGCCTCGAACCACGAGGGTGTGGCACCCCTAAAGCGCCAAAACATACAGCCACCCCGTAATCGTCACGGCCGACAGCACCGTGGCGATGAGGATGGTGTTCGTCGCGACGCTCACCCCGCGATCGTAATATGTCGCAAACACATAGATGTTCACCCCCGCCGGCATGGCCGAGAGCAAAATGCCATAGCGGGCGATTTCGAGCGGCACGTGCAGCACCCAGATCATCAGCACATAGGCGATGGCGGGGTGGACGATCAGCTTGATCAGCGAGGCGACGAGCGCCTGCTTCCAATTTTCCGACAGCTTGAATTCGACCAGCGCCCCGCCAATGCCGAAAAGCGCGGCGGGGACCACGGCCTGGCTCATCATCACGAAAAACGCTTCCGCCGGCTCGATCAGCTGAATTTCGAGCAATGAGCCGATAATACCCGCGGCAATGCCCCAGATCAGCGGATTGGAGACGACGCGCCGGAAAGCCACCAGCAGCGTCTTTCCGAGCGGCTGACCGTCGCGCTTGACCAGTTCCATCGTGACCATGCCCACGGTCAACAGGATCGCCCCATGCAGACCGATGATGGAAAGGGTCACCGGCAGCGCTTCGGGACCATAGGCGCGCGTCAGGATGGGCAGGCCCACCAGCACCGTATTGGTAAAAGTGCCGGAAAAACCGGCGGCAACGCTTTCCCCCGGACGATTGCCAAAGGCGCGGCGGGCAATGAAGATGCCAAGGGCGAAGCAGACAAAGGCGCCGAGATAAAACGGTCCGATGATCGAGAGATTGAAGGCCGAGCGGAAGTCACTCGTCGAAATCGAGTGGAACAACAGGCACGGCGTCGCAAAATTGTTAACGAAGGCGATCAAGGCTTTGACGCCTTCGGCCGGATAAAGCCGTTTCAACACGGCCACATAGCCAAGGCCCATAAGCGCGAAAATGGGCAGGATGACGTAGATGATGTCGAGCATTGGCCGAGGATCCGGGCCGGGAGGGCGAAGGAGGCCTAGACCCTCGCGCCAGCCCGGTCAACCTTCGTCTTGTATGGAAGATATTTTGTGTCCATCCACCGCGTCATTCCCGCGAAAGCGGGAATCTCTGGTTCGAGCAGATGCTTCGCAGGAATCACGCCCTACGTGGTGTGTGAGTGACAAAACGAAACACAAATAGTTCCAAAACGAAACCATATGACCTATATACGAAACAGGACCTGAGGAATTGCCATGAGTGAGACTGTGCTCGACCTGTTCGTGATCGGCGGCGGCATCAATGGTGCCAGCGTGGCGCGCGATGCGGTGGGGCGCGGCTTCAGCGTCGGCCTTGCCGAGATGAACGATTTCGCCTCGGGCACGAGTTCAGCGGCGAGCAAGCTCATTCACGGCGGCTTGCGCTATCTCGAACATTACGAATTCCGCCTCGTGCACGAAGCGCTGGCCGAGCGCGAAGTCCTCTGGGCCGCCGCGCCCCATATCATTCGCCCGCTGCGCTTCGTGCTGCCGCATCACAAGGGGCTGCGGCCCGCCTTCCTGCTGCGCTCCGGCCTTGCCATGTACGACTATATGGGCGGGCGAAAGCTGCTGCCGCCCACCAAAACGCTCGACCTGACGCGCGATGTGACCGGCAAGGCGCTAAAACCCGGCTTCAGGCTCGGCTTTGAATATTCCGATTGCTGGGTCGATGATGCCCGCTTCGTGGTGCTCAATGTGCGCGACGCGGCAGACAAGGGCGCCAAAATCTATCCGCGCACCAAAGTGACCTCGGCGCGTCGGGAAAATGGCGCCTGGACGATTTCGCTCGAAGGCGTCGGCGGCACAGAGACGGTGCGCGCCAAAATGCTCGTCAATGCGGCGGGGCCATGGGTCGATAGCGTCATCAATGGCGTCCTGGGCAAAAACGGCGCGCATAATGTGCGGCTGGTTCAGGGCAGCCATATCGTGGTGAAAAAGCTCTACGACCACGACCGCTGCTACGTTTTCCAGAACGGGGATGGGCGCATCGTTTTCTCCATTCCCTATTCCGACGATTTCACCCTGATCGGCACCACGGACCGCGACTACACAGGCGATCCCAAGGACGTCAAAATCACCGCCGAAGAAACGGATTATCTGCTCTCGGCGGCAAGCGAATATTTTGCCAAGCCCGTCACGAAAGACGAAATCGTCTGGACCTATTCGGGCGTGCGGCCGCTCTTCGACGATGGCGCCAGCGCGGCGCAGGAGGCGACGCGCGATTATGTGCTCAAACTCGAGGGCGACAAGACCACCGGGGCCGTCGTCAATGTGTTCGGCGGCAAATTGACGACCTCGCGGCGCCTGGCGGAATCCGTGCTCGAAAAGGTCGAAGAGGTTCTGGGCAAGAAGAAACCGGCCTGGACCAAGGTCAGCACGCTGCCCGGCGGCGATTTCGGCCCGCTCAGTTTTGACGCCGAAGTGCGGCGGCTGGGTCTCGATTATCCTCAACTGCCTGCAACCCTCCTCAAGCGCCTGATGCGGCTCTATGGCACCAAGGCGCGGATATTGCTCGGCGAGCGCCAGACGCTTTCCGACTTGGGCCAGCATTTTGGCTCTGACCTTTATGCCGCCGAAGTCGATTATCAGGTTGAACACGAATGGGCATACGCAGCACAAGACGTGCTGTGGCGGCGCACCAAACTGGGCCTGCGGGTCGGCGCCGAAGATGTGGGCCGGCTGGAGGAATATCTGGCGCGCTAGCCATTTGGGCAACATGGCGCCAAACGCTGGATGCAGCACCTCCCCCTTGATGGGGGAGGGTGGGAGGGGGTGTCCGCAGGCGCGGGTATCCGGAAATTGCTGAGAGGCCGTGAGAGCCTTGCGGAGGAGATTACCTTGACCAAATTCATTCTGGCCATCGATCAGGGCACCACTTCTAGCCGGGCCATCGTCTTCGATGGCGACCGGAAAGTCGCCGGCGTCGGACAGAAGGAATTTACCCAGCATTTTCCGCAAGACGGCTGGGTGGAACACGATCCCGAGGAAATCTGGAACAGTGTCGTCGAGACCATCAAAACCGCCCTCGGCAAGGCCGGCATCGGTGCCAGCGATATCGCCGCCATCGGCATCACCAATCAGCGCGAGACGGTTGTCGTGTGGGACCGCGCAACCGGCAAACCGATCCACAATGCCATCGTCTGGCAGGACCGGCGCACTTCGGCGACATGCGCCGACCTCAAGCGGCAAGGGCACGAAGCGCTCTTTACCGAACGAACCGGCCTGCTGCTCGACCCCTATTTTTCCGGCACCAAGGTGAAATGGCTGCTCGATAATGTCGAAGGCGCGCGCGCCAAGGCCGAGGCGGGCGAACTGGCCTTCGGCACCATCGACACTTTCCTCATCTGGCGCCTGACGGAAGGGCGGGTGCATGCGACCGACGCGACCAATGCGGCCCGGACACTGCTGTTCGATATCGGCCGCAATCTCTGGGACGAGGACCTGCTTGATATTCTGGGCGTGCCGGCAAAACTCCTCCCGGCCGTAAAGGATTGCGCCGATGATTTCGGGGTGACGGAACTCTTTGGCGCCCCCATTCCCATTCTCGGGGTGGCGGGCGACCAGCATGCGGCGACCATCGGTCAGGCCTGCTTTGCGCCCGGCATGGTCAAATCGACCTATGGCACGGGCTGTTTTGCGGTGCTCAATACCGGCAAGGACATGGTCCGTTCGCAAAACCGGCTGCTGACGACCATTGCCTATCGACTCAATGGCGAGACCACTTACGCCCTCGAAGGCTCGATCTTCATCGCGGGCGCGGCGGTGCAGTGGATCCGCGATGGCCTCAAGCTTGTAAAGCACGCGAGCGAAACCGGCCCCCTGGCGCGGACGGCCGACCCGAGCCAGAACGTCTATATGGTGCCCGCCTTTGTCGGCCTCGGGGCGCCCTGGTGGGATGCCGAAGCGCGCGGGGCGATCTTTGGCATCACCCGCAATACCGGCCCGGCGGAAATCGCCCGGGCAGCGCTCGAAGCGGTCTGTTACCAGACGCGCGACCTCCTGGAGGCCATGCGCAAGGATTGGACATCACATGGCGACACGGTGCTGCGCGTCGATGGCGGCATGGTCGCTTCGGACTGGACCATGCAGTTTCTGGCCGATGTGCTCGACGCGCCGGTCGATCGCCCGACAATTTTGGAAACTACGGCCCTGGGCGCGGCCTGGCTCGCCGGCATGAAGGCCGGGGTCTGGCCCGACATGGCAGAATTCGCCTCCAGCTGGGCCCGCGACCGCCGGTTCGAACCGGCCATGGACGCCGAGGAGCGCAAGGCAAAAGTGGCAGGCTGGGACGACGCAGTGCGCCGCGTGCTGACTGCCTAGCTGCCACCAGCACCGGCCCAACCGAATTCGCTATGGCGAATTCGGTGACACCTCCCCCTTGATGGGGGAGGATGGGAGGGGGTGCGGGAGCCACTATGCTTGCCGATTTAGAACGATGCGGTACGCCGCGTGCTGACAAACGCCCAGTAGCCCTCGTGGTTCGAGGCTTTGCTAACGCAAAGCACCTCACCATGAGGGCTACTTTGGGTACCAAAAAATCAGCCCCCTTCGCCCTCCACACTCGGTGCCGGCTCGTCGTCGTCCTCCGGCGCCAGCTGGCCGGCATTGGGATTGTCACGCAGCAGCGTCGTGACTTCATTGTCGAGATTGACCATGAAGCGCGAAATACGGCTGCCATTGGAGCCGAAATCGTGCGGCGCATTGATCGAGGCCGAGCGCATATCGACCTTGGCGCCATTGGCCGTTGGAGCAACGCGGAACACGGCCTCCTCGCGCCAGCCGGGAAGGGTGACAATGCGCGCATTTATCCGCCCCGCCGCCCCATCGGGCCCCGGCGCGACCTTGCGGCGGATATCCCAGCCCTCGTTTTCAACGAGACGCTCAACCACCCCAAAGAGCGAAACCACATCCAGCGGATAGATGCGTGTCGTTGCATTAGGAAAAATGCGCGCCTGCTCGTCTGGCGAAATAAGCTTTGGCGGCGGCATTTTCGCGGTATCGGGCAGGAAGAGCAGCGGCAGTTCGCCGCGCGGCACGGTGGCGATATCGGTGACCGGCGGAAACCGCCAGGCATAGTAGCCATAATAGGCAAAGGGCGCGAGGCAGATGAGGCCGAGGAAAAGTCCCATCAGCGCCTTGCCCCAGCCCCGATCGCCGGAGAACCACAGGCGCGCCAGCGCCAGGAGGGCGACCAGCACGGCGAGCGCCGAAACCACCAGCGCCAGTATGGCGACAGTGAAAAAGCTCGGCGATTCGATCAGCCCCAGATGGTGCATGCCGACGGGCAGAATGACGAGCGGAATGGCAATCCTGCCAATCCGGCGGGCCCAGATGGCCGTTTTCGACGTTCTGATCAGTATGCGCACGAAGAGGCGTTTCCCTTGCTGGCGCCTGTTTTACGTCAAAGGTCTTGGGATTGTTTAAACGCGTATTAGGGATAGAGGCGCCCGTTATGCCAGCCGGCATCAGGCGTTTCCCGCGTGAAACGAACCCGATCGTGCAGGCGATATTCGCCGTCCTTCCAGAATTCCATCATCGTGGGCTTTATCCGAAAGCCGGCCCAATGGTCGGGCCGCACCACATCGGCAGTGCCGATCTCATTGGTAAGCGCCTCGACGCGCGCGATCAGCGTCTCGCGATTTTCAAGCGGCCGCGACTGCAGCGAGGCGGACGAGGCGATCTGGCTGCCGCGATGGCGCGAAGCAAAATAAGTGTCGGATTCAATGGGGCTGACCACCTCCACCGGCCCGCGCAGCCGAACCTGCCGGCGCAGCGACTTCCAGTGAAAAACCGCTGATGCCTGCGGATTGGCCAGCAGCTGGCGGCCCTTGTCGCTCTCGAAATTGGTGAAGAAGCAAAAGCCACTTTTGTCGCGGGCATTGAGCAGCACCATGCGCACATCGGGCATGCCGGCCGCATCGGCGCTGGCGAGCGCCATGGCATGCGGATCGTTGGCTTCGCTCTCCTGGGCCAGCGCAAACCATTCCTCGAACACGGCAAAGGGATCGAGGCCCGAACGGTCCCCATCATCGAAAAGGCGTTCGGTGAGCGTTTGCAGCATCGTCATATTTCCCGCGCTTTTGCCCCTCCAAAACTGGACAAGAAGGGGGTGGGTGGCCATATAAGGCGTCAAATGTGGGCGAAGCAACGCCCGACCCAGATAGATTGGACCAAATGCGCGATCCTTACACCGTGCTCGGGGTGCCGCGGTCCGCAAGCGAGAAGGACATCAAGTCCGCCTATCGCAAGCTGGCCAAGAAGTATCACCCCGACCAGAATCCCGAAGATCCTTCGGCGCACGGCAAATTTGCCGAAGCGACGCATGCCTATGACCTGCTCAATGATGGCGAAAAGCGTGGCCAGTATGATCGCGGCGAAATCGACGCCGAGGGCAATCCGCGCTTTGCCGGCTTTGGCAATGGCGGAGCGGGCCGTGGCGCGCGGCCGGGCGCTGCTGGCGCCGGCGGCTTTTCGGCCGAAGACATTTTGAAGGAATTCATGAGCGGCTTCGGCGGCCAGCCGCGCGGTGGCCCGCGCCCCGGCGCTGCGGGCGGCGCGCAATGGGACCCCTTTGCCGGTGGCGCGACGGGCGGCGCAGGTGCCGGGGCCGGCGCGCGCATGAAGGGCGATGATGTGGTGGTGAACGCCACCGTCTCGCTCGAAGATGCGCACAAGGCGGCCTCCGTGCCGGTGCGCATGCCTTCGGGCAAAATGCTGAACGTCAAACTGCCCGAGAAGGTGGAAGAGGGCCAGCAGATCCGCCTCAAGGGCCAGGGCACGCCCAATGCCTTCGGCGAGCCGGGCGACGCGCTGGTGACGGTACGCTTTGAAAAATCAAAGACCTTCCGCCGCGATGGCCGCGATGTGCGCACCGATGTGGCGGTCACGCTCTACGAGGCCGTACTCGGCGCCAAGGTGCGCGTGCCGACCCTTGATGGTTCGGTCGAACTGAACCTGCCGCCAGGCGTCGACACCAGCAAGGCCCTCCGCCTCAAGGGCAAGGGCCTGCACGGCGACGGCGACCTATACGTCAACATCCGCGTCGTCCTCCCCCCCGGCGGCGACCCCGACCTCGAAGCCCTGGCAAGATTCATGCGGGACCAGAAGCCGTATAAGGTGCGAGACTAGGGGACGGCACTGCGCGCTTGCCCCCTCCCAGCCGGAGGTGTCACCGAATTCGGTTGGGAACAGTGGCTAGGAACTGGATCGAGTCCCAAACTCGATACAACACCTCCCCCTTGATGGGGGAGGATGGGAGGGGGTGACGCCCAGCGCGTCCGTGGCCTCCTACCCCCGCGGCGCCGCAGCCCTCTGCAATCTGTCGTTGATCGCCTCGCCCAGCCCCTCATGCGGCACAGGCGCCACCGCGATCACCTTCGCCCCCGTCGCATCCAATTCATGCAGCATCGAAAAAAGATTTCGCGCCGCCTCGTGGAGCTCCCCCGCCGGCGAAAGGTTCCGTACCTCCCCGTCGAAATCCCCCGCCGGACCAAAGGCCAGAAACGCCTCGCCCGGCTGCGGCACCGTATCGAGCCGCATGGCGGCATTGGGCGCATAGTGGCTGAGCAGCATGCCGGGCGCCGAAATCTTCGCCCCCTTGGCGGCCCGGATGACTTTTCGCCCAAACGCCGCTTCGATCTCCTCGCGCGCCAGCGCCCCGGCCCGGAGCTGGATGATGCTCTCGCCATCGACCGCGACAATAGTCGATTCAACGCCCGCCTTGCACGCCCCCCCATCAAGCACCGGCACCCTCCCGCCAAGGCCGCGGCGAACCTGCTCGGCTGTGGTGGGCGAGAGTTTCCCCGATGGATTGGCCGACGGCGCCGAAAGCGGGCGGCCCACGGCCCGCAGCAGCGCCAGGGCAATCTTGTGGTCCGGCATGCGCAGGGCAACGGTGTCGAGCCCGGCAGTCGCCACATCGGCAAGGCCGTGCCCGGGCCGCAGGGGCACAACGATACTCAGCGGCCCCGGCCAGAACCTCTCCGCCAGCGCACGCGCCAGCGGCGAAAACACCGCCAGCGTTTCCGCCATGGCCAGATCGGCCACATGGGCGATCAGCGGATTGAAGCGCGGCCGGCCCTTGGTTTCATAGATCGAGAGCACCGCATCGGCATTGGTCGCATCGGCGCCGAGGCCATAGACCGTCTCGGTGGGAAAGGCGACGAGTTTCCCCGCGCGGAGGGACGCGGCGGCTTGGGCAATGGCCTCTTCGTCGGGAAATGTGCTCATGGCCGGTGTTTGACAACAGGCGTCGTGCGCGTCAAGTCGGCTGGGTCGAGAGGGGCTCCAGCGTTTGTCGCGCTTTCGGGGCGGAAAAGTGGTATTCCCTTTCCTGAAACGCTCCGAAAGTCACACGTGACCACGCTTCTCATCAGCCAGCCCAATTTTGCCGATCACCTGACCCCGCCCGGCCATCCCGAGCGCGCCGATCGCATCGTCGCGGTCGAAGAGGCGCTGGCAACAGGCGAATTCGATCCTCTGGTGCGGCGCGAGGCGCCCTATGGCGATATCACGCTGGCCGAACTCGTCCATGACGAGCGCTATATGGCGCGGCTGCGCATGGCCCGGCCGGCCGAGGGCATCGGGCAGCTCGATGCCGATACCTATATTTCGGATCAATCGCTTTCGGTTGCCGCCACCGGCTTGGGCGGGGCCATGGCCGCGCTCGATGCGGTTGTCATGGGCGAGGTCGACAATGCCTTTTGCGCCATTCGCCCGCCGGGCC
This sequence comes from Devosia sp. Root685, assembly GCF_001427875.1. Taxonomy (GTDB): domain Bacteria; phylum Pseudomonadota; class Alphaproteobacteria; order Rhizobiales; family Devosiaceae; genus Devosia. Next base: position 174,437 of record NZ_LMHK01000005.1, read on the forward strand.
ACCATGCCGAGATCGATCGGCCCATGGGCTTTTGCCTGATCAATACGGTGGCCATCGTAGCGCGCGAGGCGCAGCGCAAATATGGGGCCGAGCGCGTCGCCATCGTCGATTTCGACGTCCATCACGGCAATGGCACCCAGGATATCTTTTACGAAGACCCCAGCGTTTTCTATGCCTCCAGCCACCAGATGCCGCTGTTTCCCGGCACCGGGCATCCGAGCGAACACGGCGTCGGCAATATCGTCAATGCCGCGCTCAAGGCCCATAGCGATGGTTGGGAAATGCGCGCGGTCTACAATGAGATCATCCTGCCCGCGCTCGACAATTTCGCCCCGGACCTGATTCTGATCTCGGCCGGGTTCGACGCGCATGAGCGGGACCCGCTGGCCCAGCTCGAATGGGTGGATCAGGATTTTGCCTGGGTCACCGGCAAGTTGATGGATGTGGCCGAACGCCGCTGCGGCAATCGCATTGTGTCGCTGCTCGAAGGTGGTTATGACCTCAAGGGCCTTGCCGGAGGCGTGCGCCAGCACGTGGGCATGCTGATGGACGGGGCGACGAGTTCTCTCAACTTTTAGGATGGACCATGGCCGAGATCGCCGAGGATGTGAAAACCCTGAGCTTCGAAGCGGCTTTGGAGCAGCTTGAACAGATCGTGCAAAAGCTCGAAAGCGGCCGCGCCCCGCTCGCCGAATCCATCGCCATCTATGAGCGCGGCGAGGCGCTGAAAGCGCACTGCGAGATGCTCCTCAAAACCGCCGAAGCCCGGATCGAAAAGATCACCTTGAGCCGCGAAGGCAAAGCCATCGGCACCGAGCCGCTCGACGCGAACTGAGTTTGTGACGCTCAGAACCCCCACCTAGCCTCCCCCTCCAAGGGGGAGGGACCGAGCGGTGTGTGGGGCGAGATACTTTCTAAATTACCGGACCAGCCCCTCTCCCTCTCAGGGGGAGGCTGGGTGGGGGTTAGGGCCCAAAACATGACAACCAACAAGACGCTGCGCAATTTCCGTATTGTGCTTTGGGCCCTGGTGGCCGTGGCGGCCCTTGGGGCGACCTTTCTTTATGTGTTCCGTCCACCCCAGCGCCCTCTCGGGCTCAATGGCCAGAGCTTTGCGCTCAATTCCACTCAGGGCGGGACGTTTACCGAAAAAGATCTGGTCGGCACGCCGAGCCTGATCTTCTTTGGCTATACCTTCTGCCCCGATGTGTGCCCGACAACGCTGGCCGAAACCACCGCCTGGCGCGCGCAATTGGGGCTGACCCCGGAACAGCTGCGCATCATCTTTGTCACCGTCGATCCCGAGCGCGACACGCCCGAAATGGTCAAATCCTATGTCGAAGGCTTCGATCCTTCGGTAATAGGCCTGGTGGGCGATCAGGCCGCGACCGATCAGGTCAAGGCCGCCTTTGGCGTCTTTTCGGAAAAGGCCGGCGATGTCGAAAGCGAGTTCTATCTCGTCAATCACACCGCGCTCACCTTCCTCATCGACAAGAACGGCACCTTCCAGGGCACCGTCGCCTATGAAGAGGCGCAGGATACCGCGCTCGCCAAGGTAAAGCGGCTCGTCGAGCGGTGAGCCCCCGCATCCGCCTTGACCTTGCGATCGAGCAGCGAAAACTCCTGCCGAGCCGGGCGCGCGCCCGCGACGCGATCCTGCGCGGCACGGTGATCGTCAATGGCGAACCGGCGAGAAAGCCCAACCAGATGGTGGGGCCAGACGATGTCATCGCCCTCGACGATCCGGCTTCGGGTTACGTTTCGCGCGCCGCGCTAAAGCTCGTGGCGGGCCTTGATGCGGGCGGCATCAGCGTCGAGGGCAAGACCTGCCTCGATGTCGGCTCCTCGACCGGCGGCTTCACCCAGGTTCTGGTCGAACGCGGGGCGGCAAAGGTCTTTGCCGTCGATGTCGGGCATGAACAATTGCACCGCCGGCTCAAGGGCCACCCCCGCGTCGTGAGCCTCGAAGGGTTTAACGCGCGCGAGCTTTCGCGCGACGACATCCCCGAGCCGGTAGATCTCCTGGTTTCGGATCTGAGCTTTGTGTCGGTCACCAAGGTTCTGGCCGCCCCGCTCGGGCTTTGCGCGCCCCGCGCCGATGCGGTGATCCTCTTCAAGCCCCAGTTCGAAGTGGGCCGCGATTTCGTCGGCAAGGGCGGCATCGTCACCGACACAGAGGCCGGCGCCCGCGCCATGGCCGAAGTCATCGCCTTTGTCGAAACAACCGGCTTCGCCCACCGCCTCAGCCTCGCCTCCCCCATCGCCGGCGGCGACGGCAACCAGGAAACGGTGCTGGTCTTTTCGCGCGGCTAAAACATTCGTCCCAGATCACGTCATTTTTCGTCTGATGCACCCACAAACTCGATTGTCACCCCGGCTTTAGGCCGGGGCCCATCTCGAGATCTCATTATGGGGCCCGGGTCGAGCCCGGGATGACAGCCGGTGGATGGCCGGAATTTCAGGAGAAGCGTTACGCCGCCCTTCCGATTTCACGGTGTTATCCCCGCGAACGCGCCACCCTCGGCCGCCGCGAAAAGCACCCCTTTCTAACATTCCCCTTGCGACCGAACCGAAATTCCCCTCCCGCGCCTTGCCCCTCGCGGCCCAATTTGTCATTGAACCTCCAACTCGGAGCCGCTCATGAAAATCCTCGTCGCCGTCAAGCGCGTCGTCGACCACAATGTCCGCATTCGCGTCCGTCCCGATGGAACCGGCGTCGAAACATCTGGCGTGCGCATGTCGATGAACCCCTTCTGCAAGCACGCGGTGGAAGCATCAGTGCAGCTCGTCGAAAAAGGCGAAGCGAGCGAAGTGGTCGTCGTCTCCATCGGCCCCAAGCAGAGCAACGATGTCATTTTGACCGCCCTCGCCATGGGCGCTCACCGCGGCATTCTCGTTGAAACCGACGCGCCGCTCGAAACCCTCACCATCGCCAAGCTCCTCGCCAAAGTCGTCGAGGAAGAGCAGCCCGACCTGATCCTTCTCGGCAAGCAGGCTGTCGACGATGATTCCAACCATGTCGGCCAGATGCTCGCCGCCCTGACCAACCGCCCCCAGGCGACCTTCGCCTCCGAGATCGTCGTCAAAGGCAATGAGCTGGAAGTTACCCGCGAAGTCGACTATGGCCGCGAAACGCTTCGCTTGCCGCTCCCCGCCGTCGTCACCGCCGACCTCCGCCTCAACACGCCCCGCAACGCCGCCCTCCCCATGGTAATGAAGGCGCGCTCCAAGCCATTGGCCGTGCGTCCGGCTGCTGAATTCGGCGTCGACCTCGCCCCGCGCCTCGTCGTCGAAAAAATATCCCCGCCCGCCGAACGCGTCGCCGGCAAAACCGTCGGCTCCGTCGCCGACCTCGCCGCGGCCATCGTCTCCGAAGTCAACGAGATGGAGGCGCTCTGATGTCGGTTCTCCTACTTGCCGATCACGACAAGGGTGAACTCTCGCCCGCCACCGCCCGCCTCGTTGCCGCCGCGAGCCAACTCGGCCCCGTCGACATTCTTGTGATTGCGGAAACCCCCGGCAATATCGCCGCCTCGGCCGCTGAGATCGCCGGTGTTCGGATAGTCCAAGTAGTAAAAGCTGATAACACCGCTGAATCCATCACCAATTGCCTCGAGAACCTGGCTCAACGTTACCAGTCTGTTAGCGCCAGCGCCTCCTCGGTGGGCAAGGACGTTATCCCCCGTCTTGCCGCAAAGCTCGATATCCAGCCGGTCACCGACATCGTCGAAATCCTCGGTGCCAACCGCTTCGTCCGGCCCATCTATGCCGGCAACGCCTTGGAAACACTCACTGATTCCCAGCCAAAGCACCTCCTCACCTTCCGTGCCTCGGCCTTCCGCCCGGCCGCGTCAGGCAATGCCGCGCCGATCGAAACCCTTGATCTCACTGTGAATTCCGCCGCCCGCTTCCTTGCCGCCCACCGCACCGAAAGCGACACGCCCGATCTCGCCACAGCCCAGATCGTCATCGGTGGCGGCGTCTCCGTCGGCTCCGCCGAGGGCTTTCAACTGATTGAAAAGCTTGGCAAAACCCTCGGTGCCGCCGTTGGCGCCACCCGCGCCGCGGTGGACGCCGGCTACGCCCCCAACGATTGGCAGATCGGCCAGACCGGCAAGATCATCGCCCCCGATCTCTACATCGCCATCGGCATTTCAGGCGCGCTGCAACACCTCGCCGGCATTCAGGGCGCCAAGAAGATTTTCGCCATCAATACCGACCCCGAAGCCCCGCTGATGAAAATCGCCGACGTAGCGCTGATCGGCGATCTCTTTGAAATCATTCCCCAATTGATCGCCGAACTGGAAAAGTCAGGCATAAAACACTGAACTCTCCCCACCCTCGATTGTCACCCCGGCTTTAGGCCGGGGCCCATCCCGAGGTCTCAGACAAGATCCCGGCCCGAGGCCGGGATGACAGCCGGAGGAGGGGAGGCATAGCAGACCACCGAAACGCCCAACTCCAATTGCAAAAATCCATGAGCCGCCTATAAAGACGGCGCCTTCTCACCGGACTTCCGAAAAAATGTTCGAAACCCTCTCGACGGCCCCTGGCGACAAGATTCTTGCGCTCATGGGCGAGTTTGCCGCTGACCAGCGTTCCACCAAGATCGACCTGGGCGTCGGCGTCTACAAAGACGAAAAAGGCGTGACTCCGGTCATGACCGCGGTGCGCAAAGCCGAAGAGAAAATCCTTTCGAACGAAGAAACAAAGACTTATCTCGGTATCGCCGGCAATAAAGGTTTTGGCACCGCCGTGCTCGACCTCGTTTTGGCCGGCTCAGTCGATCTCTCCCGCGTGCGCATTGCGCAGGCTCCCGGCGGCACCGGCTCGCTCTGGGTCTTGATGCAGCTGATCAACCGCGCCCGCCCCGGTGCCACGGTCTATGTCTCGGACCCGACCTGGGCCAACCACAACCCGATCGCCATCAATTCGGGCCTGAAAGTCGCGACCTATCCCTATTTCGATACGGAAACGCGCGGCGTAAAGTTCGCCGAAATGCTGGCAACGCTTGATAAATTGGGCGCCGGGGATGTCGTTCTGCTGCACGGCTGCTGTCACAACCCAACCGGCGCCAACCTCTCCAACGACCAGTGGGACCAGGTTGCCGCAAGCCTTCTCCGCACCGGCGCGCTGCCCTTCGTCGATCTCGCCTATCTCGGCTTTGGCGATGGCATCGAAGCGGACGCCTATGGCACGCGCAAAATTCTATCCACGGTCCCCGAAGCTCTGGTAGCATTCTCGGGTTCGAAGAATTTCGGGCTCTATCGCGAACGTGTCGGCGCTGCCATCCTCGTCGCTCGCGACGAAAAAAGTGCGGATATTACAAGTTCGCAGCTCCTCAACATCATCCGCGGCGCCTATTCCCAGCCGCCCGATCACGGCGCTGAGATCATCCGCACCATTTTGGCCGACAAGGCGCTCCGCGCCGAGTGGGAAGAAGAGCTATCGCTCATGCGTAACCGCATGATTTCATTGCGAAAAAAACTCGCAGACGCGATCCGCACTCGCTCCAATTCGACCGATTTCGACTTCGTTGCCGATCACCGCGGCATGTTCTCGCTGCTCGGTCTCAGCAATGATGCGGTCGAACATCTTAAAGCCGGAAACGGGGTCTATATGACCGGAGATAGTCGCATCAATGTCGCCGGCATCCCGGAAGATCGCGTTGGCGACCTTGCCGATGCATTTCTTGGCGCCGTACGCTGAGCACACGCTTGCGGCCCCGCGCCGCCATGGACTAGCATCTGGCTAACTGGCCGGGCCATAAACGCTTTTTAGGAGGGAACGATGAAGTTCTTCGTCGATACTGCAGACACCGCCGCAATCAAGGAACTCTATGAAACGGGTCTCCTCGATGGTGTCACCACCAATCCGTCGCTGATCGCCAAGTCGGGCCGCGACTTCAAGGAAGTGATCGCCGAGATCTGCGCCATCGTTCCCGGCCCGGTTTCCGCCGAAGTCGCAAGCCTCGAATATGACGGCATGATCAAGGAAGGCGAACACCTCGCCAAGATCGCGTCCAACGTCGTCATCAAGCTGCCGCTGACGCTTAACGGCTTGAAAGCGACCAAGTATTTCAAGGAAAAGGGCGTCCACACCAACGTCACGCTCTGCTTCTCGGCCAATCAGGCTTTGCTCGCTGCCAAGGCCGGCGCGACCTATATCTCGCCCTTCATCGGTCGCCTCGATGACATCAATATCGATGGCCTCGAACTGATCGAGAACATCCGTCAGATCTACGACAACTACGGCTTCGAAACCGAAATCCTCGCCGCCTCGATCCGTACGCCCAACCACGTGACCGAAGTCGCGCTGGCCGGCGCCGACGTTGCCACCATCCCGCCCGACGTGATCAAGAAGCTGGCCAACCACCCGCTGACCAATGCGGGCATTGAAGGCTTCCTCAAGGATTGGGCCGCCACCGGCCAGTCGATCCTCTAGGATCGACGCAATCCATTGATTGGTCTCGGATAATTCCGGGACCTGCTTTTAGACCTCGCCCGCGCACCGCCTGGGTGAGGTCTTTTATTTGACGAGACCGACATGGCTGATACCGAACTCGCCGCCCGCATCAAAGCTGCCCTCAATGCCGTGGAAATCCCCGGCGGCGGCGATCTCGCGAGTTTTTCCGGCCTTTCCGAAATCATCGTCACCCCCAGCGCCATAGCCTTCGCCGTCGGCGTTCCGCAGGGCATGGAAGCCGCCTTCGGCCCCGCCCGCGAAGCGGCTATCGAAGCGATAAAACCCCTGTCGGGCAGTCGCAAGGTGATGGTCTCCATCACCTCCGAAAAGCAGGCCGGCCCCAAATTCTCCCATGGCTCCCCCCAGCCCCAGGGCAAGACGCGCGTAAAAGGCGTCCGCCGCATCATCGCCGTCGGCTCAGGCAAGGGCGGCGTCGGCAAATCCACCACCTCGGTCAATCTCGCCCTCTCCTTCGCCGCCGAAGGCCTCAAAGTCGGCATGCTCGACGCCGATCTCTACGGCCCCTCGGTCCCCAAACTGCTGGGGATCGAAGACCGCACGGCGCTGCGCGACGACGGCATTTTTCAGCCGCACGAAGCCTTTGGCCTCAAAGTCATGTCGATCGGCGCCATGCTGGTCCCCGGCCAAGCCGTCGTCTGGCGCGGCCCCATGGCTACCTCGGGCCTGCGTCAGTTGTTGCGCGAAACCGATTGGGGCGATCTCGACGTGTTGGTCATCGACCTGCCGCCCGGCACCGGCGATATTCATATCGGCCTCTTCCAGCAGACCATCGTCGATGGCGTCGTCATCGTCTCGACCCCGCAGGACCTGGCCCTGATCGACGCCCAAAAAGCCATCGACATGCTCCGCCGCATGTCCGTGCCCATCCTCGGGCTCATTGAAAACATGAGCTATTTCATCGCGCCCGACACCGGCAACCGCTACGACATCTTTGGGACCGGTGGCGCCGAAAAGGCCGCCGCACGGCTCGAGGTTCCGTTCCTCGGCGCCATACCCTTGGTTATGTCTATTCGTGAAAATTCCGACGCCGGCGTGCCGCCGGTGGCAGCGAATCCCGAGGGGGCGGAGGCCTCCGTCTACCGCGTGATCGCCCAGAGACTTCTCGCCGGTATGCCGGTCAGCAAGGCGCAGTTCTAGGCGCATTTTGGCAATGCAATCGATTGCTGAAATCGATTGCATGACTTTTCCGAACAGGCTATCCGGCTAGTCAATAAGGGCGCAACGCCCTGCGGAGGGGTTATGTTCTCGATCGATCGTAAGGATTTTGGTCCCGACTTCACCTTTGGCGTCGCCACGGCCGCCTATCAGATCGAAGGCGGGCAGCGCGACGGTCGCGGCCAATCAATCTGGGATACGTTCTCGGCAACCCCGGGCAATGTCCACAATGGCGATACCGGCCTTAACGCCTGCAACCACTACGAGCTTTGGCCGCAGGATCTCGATCTTATTCGCGACGGCGGCTTTGGCGCCTATCGTTTTTCCTTCGCCTGGCCGCGCCTGATCCCCGAAGGCACCGGCGCCGTCAATCAGGCCGGTCTAGACTTTTATGATCGCCTGATCGACGGCATGCTTGAGCGCGGCCTCAAACCCTATGCGACGCTCTATCATTGGGATCTGCCCTCGACCCTGCAGGACCGCGGTGGCTGGATGAACCGCGATATCGCCAATTGGTTTGCCGACTATGCGACGCTCGTCGGCGAAAAGTTCGGTGATCGCCTCGCGGCGACGGCCACCATCAACGAGCCCTGGTGCGTCGCCTTTCTCAGCCATTTCCTCGGCATCCACGCGCCGGGCTACCGCGACATGCGCGCCGCCGCTCGTGCCATGCACCACGTGCTTTTTGCGCACGGTACCGCCATCGACGCGCTGCGCGCGACGGGCACGAAAAACCTGGGCATCGTGCTCAATCTCGAAAAATCCGAGCCGGCGACCGACAGCGAAGAAGATAAGGCCGCCTGCAATTTCGGCGATGCGCTGTTCAATCGCTGGTATCTCGGCGGCGTCCTGAAAGGCCAGTACCCGGCCGAACTGACCGAATGGCTCGCGCCCTATCTCCCGGCCAATTATCAGGCTGATATGTCGGTCGTGTCGCGTCCGCTCGATTGGCTGGGCATCAACTACTATACCCGCGGCATCTATAAGGCTTCGACGCAACCGGGCCGTCCGGTCGAGCAGGTGAAGGGCAATCTCGAACAGACCGATATCGGCTGGGAAATCTACCCCAAGGGCCTGTCGGACCTGCTGGTTCGCGTCTCCAACGACTATACGAAAATCCCGCTTTACGTCACCGAGAACGGCATGGCCGAGGTCGAAGGCGACGACGATCCGCGCCGCGTAAAATATTATGACGAGCACCTGAAAGCCGTGCTTGCCGCCCGCGCAGCCGGCGCCGATGTGCGCGGCTATTTCGCCTGGTCGCTGCTCGACAATTACGAATGGGCCGAGGGCTACAATAAGCGCTTTGGCCTGGTGCATGTCGACTATGAGACGCAGCAGCGCACGCCCAAAGCCAGCTACCGTTCTTTCCAGGGCATGCTGCACAACACGCGCTAAGCCGTGTATAGGGTCCGCGTCTCTCCATTTGATGCGGACCGGAAACTGCCATGACATCTGAACTCATTGAACTGCCGGAATCCCTGCTGCGGCTCGAAGACCTTCTGGCCGAGGCCGGCGACGATGCCATGCTCCTCTCCGAACTCGACGGTTTTCTCTGCTGCCTCGCCGTGGGCCCCGAGCCGATCGCGCGGGAGGAATGGTGGCCTTTCGAATGGCTTGCCGATGAACGTGGCGAAGCCAAGCCCGGCAGTGCCGAAATCGAAACGCTGATCACGACGCGCCTTGCCGAAGTCGAGCGTGAGCTGGCTGACGACGAATATGCGCCGCTCTATGAGGTGGACGAAGAGAGCGACGAAGTCGTCTGGGAAGTCTGGATGGCCGGCTTCCAGCAGGCCATGCTGCTGCGCTTCGACTACTGGGACGAACTGATGCGCCACACCGGCGATGACCTGCGCGGTGAAGTCGCCATGCGGCTGGCCTCCGCCCTGATGTTGTCCTCGCCCGACAACCGTCCCGATGATACGGCGGCCGAGCAAGAATGGGCCGAATACGACGAAGCCGTCGAATCCATGCCCGACAATCTGGCGGCTGCAGCCGCCTTGCTCCATCAGTTGCATAAGGCAAACTGAGGTCGGTCTCCCGATAGGCGGAGCACAAAAGGCTGAAGCGCCAGAAGCGCTTTAGCTAACCAGATCGGGGAGGCGGGCTTCCATCAAGGCCTTGGTCAGCCGGTGCTGTGGCGCGGCGAACAGGGCGGCGGGCTTGCCCTCCTCGACGATTTTTCCGGCCTCCATCACCAGCACGCGATCCGCCATGGCCGCGACCATGTCGAGGTCGTGGCTGATGATGATATAGGTGAGGCCGAACTGGTTCTGCAGGCGCGCCAGCAGGTCAAGCACATCGCCGCGCACCGAAACATCGAGCGCCGAAACCGGCTCGTCGAGCACGACGAGGCTTGGGCGGGTGACGAGAGCGCGGGCAATGGCCAGGCGCTGGCGCTGGCCGCCGGAAAATTCGTGCGGGAAACGCGTGAGCATGCCCCGCTCAAGGCCAACCGATTCGATCGCATCGACGAGCCGCTGGTCGTGTTCGTCATGATCGAGCCCCGGCAAAAGTCGCAGGGGCTCACCAAGCGACTGGCCCACGCTCAGCCGCGGATTGAAACTGCCGAACGGGTCCTGGAACACCAGCGATAGATCGGCGCGGCGAGCCGGCGGAAGGTCACCGCCGCGATAGACCGTGCCCTCAAACTGCATTTGCCCCGATGTTGCGCTGTCGAGCCCGACGATCATGCGGGCAAGTGTCGTCTTGCCGCAGCCGGAGGGGCCAACCAGCGCCAGGCATTCACCCGCCGAAACGCTCAAGCTGACATCATTGACCGCCAATAGCGGTTGCGTCCCCCAACGCCAGAAACCGCCTTGCGAGAAGGCGCGCGTGAGGTGATCCACCTCCAGCAAGGTCTTGTCAGCCACATGTGGCTCACCCTGTCGCTGCACCATGCGCGTCGCGGCAACGAGTTTTTGCGTATAGGCCTCGGCCGGCTGGGACAGCACCGCTTTCACTGTGCCGCTCTCGACCAATTTGCCGCCGCGCAAAACGGCAATCCTGTCGCAGAGCGCAGCGACGGCGCGCATATCGTGGCTGATGAAGATCAGCGTCATCTGCCGCCGGTCGCAAATCTCGCGGATGAGGTCAAGCACCATGCGCTGGGTAATGACGTCGAGGGCCGAGGTCGGCTCATCGGCAATCATCAGGTCCGGCGCACTGGCCAGCGCCATGGCAATCATCACGCGCTGGCGCTGCCCGCCCGAAAGCTGATGCGGAAAGCGCGCGGCATGCCGGGCTTCAAGGCCGACTTCTTCGAGAAGCCCCACAACGGCGCTATCGCCATCTTGGCCGTTCAGCTTAAGCGCCTCTTCGATCTGAGCGCCAACCCGCATCAGCGGATTGAGCGCCGTCATCGGCTCTTGAAACACCATGCCGATCCGCTGCCCGCGCAGGCGCGCCATAGCCTTTTCGTCTTGGGGCAGGGGTGCGCCATCGAAGCGAATGGTGCCGGAAACCTCGGCATCCTCGGGTAGAAGGCCGGTGATGGCCAAGGCGGTCAGCGACTTGCCCGAGCCGCTTTCGCCGATCACGCCAAAGCGGTCGCCTTGGTTGATGCTGAGGGACAGACCCGAAACCGCCGGCTTGCCGCCAAAGCTGATCGTCAGGTTTTCGATTTCAACCAGCGACATTGGCCAATCCCCGATTGCGCAGGCGCGGGTCGAGCGCATCGCGCAACCCGTCTCCGGCGATGTTGAGGGCGATGACGATAACGACGATGGCAAGCCCCGGCGCGAGACTGAGCCAGGGATGGATCAGAAAGAGGCTCTGCGCGTCCCGCAGCATCAATCCCAAACTCGTGGCAGGAGGCTGCGTGCCAAGACCGATATAGGACAGGCCCGCTTCGGCGAGAATCCCGAGCGACAGCTGGATCGTGCCCTGCACGATGATGAGGCTCGCAATATTGGGCAGGAGGTGCAGCAGGGCGATCATCGGCTTGCGAAGGCCCGCTAGCCGTGCGGCGGCAACGAAGTCCAGCGTCGAAATGGCCAAGGCCCCGCCGCGCGCCACCTGCGCAAAAACCGGCACGTTGAAGATGCCGATGGCGATCACCGCATTGCTGGCGCCGGGCCCCATCAGCGTGGCGATGAGAATGGCGATGACGACGGCGGGGAAGGCAAAGGCGAGATCGGAAAAACGCAGCACCACCCATTCGACTGGCCCGCCATAGATGGCGGCGGCGAGCCCCAGCGGCACGCCGATGCCGGCGCCGATGAGAACGGCGATGGCCCCAACTGTAAAGCTTGTCAGCGTGCCCGACATGATCAGCGAGAGCATATCGCGGCCAAGTTGATCAGTGCCCAGCCAATGCTCGGCCCCCGGCGTCGCAAAGCGTCGGGCGATGGAAATGTCGGCAATGGGGTAGGGTGTCCAGACAAGCGAAAGCAGCGCCAGCATCGCAAAAAGTGCGGTGGCGGCGAGGCCGATCGTCAGGCCCGGATGTTTGAAGACACTGCGCCAGTTCATGCCCGTCGCTCCCGCAGGCGCGGGTCGACCAGGCCATAGGCGAGATCGACAACCAGCATGGTGAAGCTGACGACGAGCACGAGGATGATCGTGGCGCTGCGCACCAGCACGAGATCACGCTCGGAAATAGCGGTGAAGATCAGCCGGCCGAGGCCGGGCAGGTAGAAGACGTTTTCGACGATGATGGTGCCGGCGATCAGGAAGGCGAATTGCAGGCCGAGGATTGTGAGCACCGGGAGCAAGGCGTTACGCACGCCGTGGCGCCACAGGGCTTCGCCAAAGGTCATGCCCTTGGCACGGGCGGTGCGGATGAAATCCTGGCTCGAAACATCGACCAGCGCGGTGCGCATGACGCGCGCGAGGATGGCGGCTTGTGGCAGGGCGAGCGCGAGGCTCGGCAGCACAAGGCCGCGGAGAGAGGCCCAGGCATCTTCATTCCATGGCGTAAAGCCGCCCGGCGGCAGCCAGCGCAGGGTGACGGCGAACAGCAAGGTAAGCAGCATGCCGAACCAGAAATTGGGTATGGCGACCCCGGTCTGTGCGAGGATCATGAGCGCGGTGTCGACCGGCTTGCCGCGATGGCGCGCGGCCAGAATGCCAAGCGGCAGGCCGATGGCGACGGAAATGACCATGGCGAAGAGCGTCAGCGGCAGGGTGACGGCCATGCGTTCGGCGATGAGGCCGGCAACCGGAAGTTTCTGCGTCTGCGATAGGCCAAAGTCGCCGCGCAGCATGCCGAACAGCCAATTGCTGAAGCGCAGAAGAGCCGGGTCATCGAGACCCATTTGCAGGCGCAACGCCGCGACGGCTTCGGGCGTCGCATTGATGCCAAGAATGAAGCGGGCGGGATCGCCGGGCAGGAGATCAAGCAGCAGGAAAATGACCGCTGCGGCGATGAGAAGCGTGACGAGGAACCCGAAAATGCGGCGGAGGATGTAGAGGGTCATGGGGCGAAGGACCCCCACCCAACCTCCCCCTGGAAGGGGGAGGGGTCGGCCGGTGTTTGTCTCTGAAACGCGCTACGCACTCGATATGGTCCCTCCCCCCATTGGGGGGAGGCTAGGTGGGGGGCGTCGAGCGCCGAAGCCCTATTCAACCCAATGAACGTCGCGTAGCACCACGCCTTCGACGGGCGCGTTTTGCCACATGCCTTCGAGCTTGGCGTTCCAGACGCCGGTCTGGGCGAGTTCGAAGAGGAAGCCGTTGACCGCATCCTTGGCGATGATGGTCTGCATCTCTTGGGCCAGCTCCTTGCGCTTGGCCTCGTCGGTCGTGGCATTGAGCGTCTCGTTGAGGGCCTGCACTTCAGGATTGTTATAGCCGAAGTAGTAGTCGGGATTGGCATAGATGCCAATGTCGAAGGGCTCGACATGGCTGATGATCGTCAGGTCGAAGTCCTTGTTGGCAAAGACATCTTCCAGCCACTGCGCCCATTCCATGTTGATCAGCTCGAGCTTGATACCGACCTTGGCGAATTCGCTGGCAATGATCTGGCCCGAAACACGCGCATAGTTGACCGGCGGCAGTTTTAGCGTCGCCGAAAAACCATCGGGATAGCCGGCTTCCGCCAGCAGTTCGCGCGCCTTGTCGAGGTCGTAGGGATAGGTGTTGGTCAGATCGATATAGTAGGGATGGTGCGGCGCGAAATGGCTGCCGATCGGCACGCCATAGCCATAGGTCGCGCCATCGATGATTTCCTGGCGGTTGATGGCATGAGCCATGGCCTGGCGCACTTCGAGCTTGTCGAAGGGTGATTTGGCATTGTTAGTCGAAAGGATGGTTTCGCCCTCGGTGGAGCCCACCAGCACCTTGAACTGCGGATTGCCATCAAAGACCGGCAGGGCTTCGGCCGCAAAATTATAGGTGCCATCGACATCGCCTGCCAGCAGCGCATTGGTCATCGTGGCGGTGTCGCCGATGAACACATAGGTCGCCTTGGTCAGCGCCGGCTTTTCACCCCAATAGGGGCCATATTGTTCGAGAATGACCCGGCTGCCGCGATCCCATTGCACGAAGGCGAAGGGGCCGGTGCCGATCGGATCGGTCGCGTTATTGGCGGCGCTTTCCGGCGCCACAATGACGGCATCGCCGCGGCCGATATTGAAGAGAAAAAGGCCGTCGGGACGCGACAGGGTGATGTCCACCGTCAGCGGATCAACGACCGTCACGGCCGAGATCGCTTCATAGAGCGCTTTTTGCGCATTGACGCCGTCATCTGCCAGAATGCGCTCGAAGGTGAACTTCACGTCTTCCGCGTCAAAGGCGGTGCCGTCGTGAAAGGTCACGCCGTCATTGAGCGTGAAGCGATAGGTTAGCCCGTCCTCGCTGATGGTCCATGCCGAAGCGAGACCGGGTTGCACCGCGCCGTTTTGATCGATGCGGGTCAGGGCCTCGAAAACATTTTGGTAGACGACGACGTCGATCGCCTCGGCGGCGCCGGCCGTCGGGTCGAGCGCTGGCGGCTCAAGCGGCGCGCCGACACGAATTTCGGTCGATTGCGCGAACGCAAGGCCGGTGGCCAAAAGCAAACCGGCACTGGCCAGCGCGAAAGACTTGGTCACTCTCATATCTGTCTCCCAGAGGTCGGCGCGGCTCCGCGCCTCGCGCTAGGTATAGGCAAAGTTGCGCTATGGCGCACCCGCTTTGGGCGTTAAACTTTTCGCCTAAGCGGTTCCCCGTTGGGAAGAATGACCTTTGGCTAGCCGGCCGGCAGGTTGTCGACGAGATCCGCTGGGATTCGGAGGGAAAACAGCACGCCGTTTTCGCCAGCCGGATCGACCGACAGCGACACGGCATTGACCGCCAGGAGCGAGCGGGTGAGCGCCAGGCCGACACTGGACCGAACCGGCACCAAGGCCTGTCCGGTCTTGCTCAGCCCATCGCGGAACACCACGAAACGCTCCGCCATGTCGACGGCGTGATTGGAATTATCGCGCACGTGGATAGCGATACCGCCATCGTCGAGCAGCTGCGCCGAAATCACCACCGTGCTGCCCACCGGGCTCTGGTCGATGGCGCTGGCGAGGAGATTGAGCACGGCTTGCCCGAGCGAAGCGCGATCGGCGGTGACGCGCGGCAGGGTCTCGGAAATGGCATTGCGCACGATAATCCGCCCGGCATTGGCCTGGTTGCGGATGCGCAGCACGCAGGTTTCAAGCAGTTCGGTCAGGTCGAGACTGGCGCGTTCGGCGAGGTATTTTCCCTCCCGCAGACGGGCATAGTCCTCAAGTTCGTCCACCAGCGCCGCGATATCGTTGCCGGCCGCGGCAATGTCTTCGGCATAGGCCTCGTAGCGTTCGTCACCCAGTTCACCAAAGGTCTTGCTGCGCAGCAATTCGGCAAAGCCGATTATCGTGTTGAGCGGCCGTCGAACGCCCCGGCCGATGCGCGCGAGAAGGGCCGGGTCGGCATCCGGAGCGCCAAGCGCGCGCCGCGGCGTGATATTGCGCGGCCGCACCATGGCGAAATAGCCGCTGACAATGCCCGCCTGACCCTGAGCGAAAAGAACGATCTCGGACTTGTTGTCGAGCGAGCGCAGAATGATGGCGGGGCGTTCCGTCTCGGCAAAGCGCCCCGGCCGCTCAAGGAAGCCGCGCAAGGCAAAGCCATCTTCGGACGAAATCAACGCCGAGAGCGGTTTTCCTAGAATGGTGCTGCCTGCGCCCAGCGCCGCCGAGGCCGAGGAATCGGCAAGCCGGACCACGCCGGTGCGGCTCAATTCGACAAAGCCGTCGCCACGCAGCTCCGCAAAAGCCTGGGCAAAGGCGCGCACGGCATCCTCATGCCCGGTTCGCACTTCGGTCGTGCTGGCCGACAGCATAAGGGCGGGCCGGCCCTGCCACGAGGTCGATTGCAGACGCGCCGTCACCGGCACCAGCGTTCCATCGCGCTGTACCAGATGATTGACCGGGCCAGCGTCCTGTTCGCCGTTGCTTCCGGGGAAAATGGCGGTGAGACCGGCCAGCCGCAGGGACTCCACCGATTCGTAGCCGACCATTTCGGTAATGGCACGGTTGGCAAAGAGAATCTGCTGATCGCGGAAAACGAGAATGCCGAGCGGCAGGCGATTGAGCACCAGCGTTTCGCCGCCAAGGCTGACGAGCGATCCGCCAGGTTTTTCGGGGCTATCCTCCGCTATGGCGGGTGCATTCGGGGCGGGCGTCCCCTGGAGGCCAACGCGATCATTGAGGATGCGCGAGAGCTCGTCGAAATTGTAGCGCGAGACGCGCTCGACCAAGTCGTGGGCGACCTCGGGCACTGTTCCCGCCGGGAAGAGCGAATCGTCTTCCGAACGCTCCTCGATTGCGGGAGGCGCCGCGATCGGCCGAAAACCCCGGCCGGTGATCTTGAAAAGCCGCGGCGTTGTTTCGTCTGGCCGTGTAGATGCCTCGGAGGCAATCGACTGCGGAACCTCGTCATCCGCCTCATTAAGAGGGGCATAGAGGTCTTCATCGGCGGCGAGACGGTCCACCAGCGCGCTCAGACTGCGGAAGAGCGGGCGCTCTTCGTCTTGCGCTGGCGTTGCCGGCCCGGTTGGCGCCGGCTCGTCCTCTTCATCGAGGTCCGAAGCGCTGATCTCATCGGTAAAAACCGTCGGCTCCCCGGCGGGCGTATAGACCGTTTCCGGGTCCACATCCTGCCAGTCGTGCAGTTCGCGCGTGTAGGAGTCATCGGCGGGAATGGCGGTCTGTGCCGCGCCCGCGCGTTCGTCCTCAGGCTCGCGCTCACTCTCGGAAAGCGCCTCGACTGCCCCAATCTCTTCTGGTGCAGGAGCGCTTGGCTCCTCGGCGGCCGGATCGAGCGCGGCCGCAACATGATCCTGCTGTGGTGCCGGTTCGTCGCGCACGGTGTCAGGTGCGACCTGCTCCTCAGGCGGCGCCTCGTCTATCGCACTACCCCGCGACACGTCAGACGCGGCGACAATTTCGGGATCGATGGGATCGACTGAAACGATGAGGAGATAGGCGTCCTCTCCCTCAAGCAGCAGCGGCGTCGTCGCGCAGGTCGCTGAGGCCGGCTTGTCCCCGGCGTTGAACTGGATGCGGGCAAGGCTCGTCCGGCCGGGCGAGCCGAGACGAATGGTCCGCGCCACCTGGCCTTTGAGCGGCACGGCGAGCGGAGCAAGCTTCAGGCCGCTTTTCTTGAGCTTGGCCAGAAACAGGGCCGCCGCCGGGTTCGACCAGATCAGGCGCTGACCATCCTGCGACCATAGCCAAGCCGGCCGCGCGTCTTGCGCGTGCTGCAGCACCCGGCGGGCATTCGGCGATGTGGTCCACTCGGCATTCATAGACAGCGTGTTGAGGCCATTTGTGATTGTGCCAGATCGGCACAATTTTGGAGAGTTCTTTAAGTGTTCTTCATTATCGCGCCGCTGAGAACGAATCCAGCCCGCGACATGCATCCCGCCCATTCAATCGTCGCCATGGTTAAATGCGAGGTCCTAAGGAATGGTCACACGCGCAGCTGCAATTGGTTGAACGTGCCCTTGGTTGCATCTGTCCACAGGGTCAAAATCGGTGCTTGTCATTATGACGATCTCGACCTATGTTCCGCCCGCTTTCGGCAGCCACCCTTGGCGCCGTTGCGGTATGCCGCCTTAGCTCAGTTGGTTAGAGCGCTAGATTGTGGATCTAGAGGTCCTCGGTTCGATCCCGAGAGGTGGTACCACCTATGTTTTGTGGTCACCGCAAGGGCGCGAAGATCGCCGTCAACACAATGAGCCCCACATCGACAATGGCGCCAAGGCCGACCTTGTCGCGCTTGAGGTGGCTCCTTGGATGCTGGCCGCCCGCAGGGAGCGCCCGGCCGCAACAAGAACGCCGACCTAAGGGGCTGAGTAGGCGCGTTTCCCTTCAACCAGCCTCAAGCAAAAACCAAGTCTTGCCCAGATATTGGTAGGCCCGCGCCGAACTCGATCGTCGTGAGATAGTTGATCAGGCTCATCCGTTGCGATCTCGCGGCTGCCCAGGATTGCTCTTAGAGCGGCTTTATGGGGTTGAGCTTGCGCCAGACCTGATACTCGTTCTCGGCGTCGGGATGGAGTGGATAGTAGCGTTGCAGTGGCTCGCCCTGCATCAGCTTCATGCGCGAGAACTCTTCCCATTCGGCGTGCTTTTGCCCATCGCGGATGACCTCCTCGGCCATTGAGACCGGAACGACCACGGCGCCATCGTCATCGGCGACGATGATGTCGCCCGGTACGACGGTCACCCCGCCACAGGCGATGGTGACGTTGACGGCGTTGGGGAAAATATCGGTCTGCACATGGTAGTTTGGCGACCAGCCCTTGAGCCACAGTGCGAGGTCGAGCTTTTCGACATTTGGGCGGTCGCGCATCACGCCATCGATGATGATGCCGGCGCCGCCGCGACCCTTGAAATAGGTGGACATCATGTCCCCAAAAATGCCCGAGCGCATGTCACCGCGCGCATCGACCACCACCACGTCGCCTTCCTGCACATGATAGAGCACGTGCCGGTGAAGCTGCGTTTCGGGGTCGGCATATTCGCCCTCGCTGAAGAGGTCGGGGCGTTGTGGGAGGCATTGGAGCGTCAGGGCGGGTCCGCAGATGGTCTTGCCCTTCGTTTGCGGCAGGATGCCGGTCATATGCGGGTTCTTGAAGCCCATATGGCCGAGCGTCCCGGCGATCGTCGCCGCGCCGAGGTGCCGCAAACCTTCGATCAAATGCTTGGGCGGGCGGGTGATGTCTGTAGTTTTGATCACGTCTAATCCTCCACCCCGGCCGGGGCTACCAATTGGTCACTGAACCGTCATTGCGCCGCAGATGCGGTGCTTCCCAAAAACTAAAACTTTGCCGAGCCAGCAGGTCTTCGTTGACCTCGACGCCGAGCCCGGGCGCATCGCTGACGGGATAAACCGCGCCATCGAGCTTGGGCTGGATGGGGAAGAACTCGTCATTGTCAAAGCCGAGGGCGAGTTCGGGGGCCCGCGTTTCGAGCCAGGCGAAATTGGGCACGGCTGCCGCGAAATGGATCGTTGCAGCGGTGCAGACCGGGCCGAGCGGATTGTGCGGCATGAGGTCGACGTAATGGGCCTCGCTCCAGCCAGCCACTTTCATGGCCTCGGTAAGGCCGCCGACATTGCAGACATCGAGCCGATTGAACTGATGGATGCCGCGCTCGATATAGGGCACGAACTGCCACTTGCTGGAAAATTCCTCGCCGATGGCAAAGGGAATATCCGTCATCGTGCGCAGGGATTCGTAGGCCTCCGGCGTTTCGTCGCGGATCGGCTCCTCAAGGAAATCGAGAACGCCCTTGTTGAGCTTGTTGCAAAAGCTCGCCGCCTCGGCAACCGAGAGGCGGTGGTGATAGTCGATACCAAGCACAACTTCATCGCCCAGTTCCTCGCGCGCCCGGTTCAGCAGTCTCGCGGTTGCGGCGATCGACTGGCGCGGCTCGAAAATCTCGCGGCTGTCCTGGCCGATGGGAAAGAAGCGGATGGCGTCGAAACCCATGGCCTTGAGTTCCTTGGCCCGCTCGATCGCGCCTTCCCCGGCACTATCTCCGGTCGAGGCAAAGCTCGGGATGACATGGCGCTGCTTGCCCCCCAAGAGTTCATAGACCGGCACGCCAAGCGCCTTGCCCTTGATGTCGTGGAGCGCAATGTCGATGGCCGAGATCGCCGCCTGGAGAACGCGGCCCCCCTCGAAATACTGGCTGCGATACAATTCTTGCCAGATGCGCCCGATCTGCATGGCATCCTGGCCGATCAGGAATTCGCGGTAATGCTCGATCACCCCGGCGACAGCTTTTTCCCGGCCCGATAGACCACTTTCCCCCCAGCCGCTGATGCCCTGGTCGGTTTCGACCTTGAGAAGAAACTGGTTCCGGATACCCACGCGCACGGGATAGGGCTTGATCGCGGTGATCTTGAGCTTGGGGGGCATAGCTGGTCTCAGTCGGCGCGAAGCGCCATTTCGGTCTGGCCGTCGAAAAGGTGGATGCGGTCCTGGTCGAATTCGAGCCACACCATCTCGTCGGGCGCCACGACCACGGTCGGGGGCAGGCTGATATTGACGATGGCGCCGGAGAGGAACGCCTGGACAAAGGTGACATCGCCAGTCGGCTCGACCGTATAGACCTTGGCCGGCACAGATCCCGCGACGTCGGTCTTGTGCAGCTTGATGGTGGAATGCCGGGCACCGAGCACGACCTTCTTCGAGGTTGCGCTCGCCACCTTGCGCATATTGCGGTCCGAAAGCGGCAGCGTCCAACCTTCGGCACTGCTGAGAACGGTGCGGCCGTCGACACTGCCGACTTCGAGCGGCACGAGGCTCATTGCCGGGCTGCCGATAAAGCTGGCGACGAACATGTTGACCGGATCGGCAAAGACATTGGCCGGCGAGTCATATTGCTGCAGCAGCCCGCCATTCATTACGGCCATCTTGTCGGCCATGGTCACCGCTTCGAGCTGGTCATGGGTGACATAGATGATGGTTGCCTTGAGGTCCTGGTGGAAGCGCTTGATCTCGCTGCGCATCTGCACGCGCAGTTTGGCATCGAGGTTGGAAAGCGGCTCATCCATCAGGAACACGGCGGGATCGCGCACCAGGGCCCGGCCGAGGGCCACGCGCTGCTGCTGGCCGCCCGAGAGCTCGCGCGGCTTGCGTTCGAGCAGGTGGGTGATGTCGAGCACCCTTGCGGCTTCGCGTACCTTCACCTCGATCTCCGCCTTTGGCAGCTTGCGCATCTGCAGAGGAAAGGCGAGATTCTGGAACACCGTCTTTTGCGGATAAAGCGCGTAGTTCTGGAACACCATGGCGATGTCCCGGTCCTTGGGGTCGAGGTCATTGACCACCCGGTCGCCAATGACGATGTCGCCCGACGTGATGGGTATGAGGCCGGCAACGAGATTGAGCGTCGTCGTTTTGCCGCAGCCCGATGGCCCGACCAGCGCGACGAATTCGCCGTCATTGACCGTCAGCGAAACATCCTTGGCCGCATAGATGGAGCCATAGGTCTTGACGAGATCTTTGAGGACCACCTGGGCCATTGGATAATCCTTCTAGTGTTTGACGGCGCCTTCGGTCAGGGCGCGCACGAAGTATTTCTGGAGGACGAGGAACAACACGACGACCGGCACGCTCATCAGGAAGCTTGCGGCCATCAGGCCCGGGAAATCCGTCGTGTTCTCGGAAAAGAACCGCTGAATGCCCACCGGAAGGGTCAGCTGTTCGTTTTTGGTCAGGAATGTCGCGGCGTAGATGTATTCGTTCCAGGCCCCGATGAACGAGTAGATCGCGGTGGCGATGATCCCTGGCACCGAAAGCGGGGTGACGATCAGGAGAAACGCCTGAAAACGCGTCGCGCCATCGATGCGTGCCGCCTGTTCGAGCTGCACCGGAATGTTGTCGTAAAACCCCTTCAGGAGCCAGATGGCGAGCGGCAGGCCGAAGGTGAGATAGGTCAGGATCAGCGACCCGTGGGTGTTCACAAGGCCAAGGACGCGCATCAGGATAAAGAGCGGCACAAGGAAAATGACCGCCGGGAACATGTTCCGGAGGAGCACAGAGAAGAACAGGAATTTGCGGCCCGGAAAGCGGAAGCGCGAGAAGGCATAAGCGGCGGGCACGGCGACAATCACTGCCAGCACCGTGGTGCACACGGAAACGAAGAGGCTGTTCCAGAAAAAGCGCAGGAAATCCTGCCCGACGCTGTTCTGCGGATCGAGCAGCTTCTGGTAGCTCGCCAGGGTCGGCTCGGCGGGCCACCATTGGGGTGGGAACTGCGTTGCCGCAAAGCCTGACTTGATCGAGGTCAGCAGCATCCATGCCATGGGGAGGGCAGTGTAGAGCACCATGATGACGAGGAAGATGCGTCCGGCCCAGCGCCAGCCATCGACGCCTTTGCGGCTGCGGGGCGCAACAGTAGTGCTCATGCGCCGGACTCCTTGCTTTCATTGCCGCTGAGGGCGCGCACATAGAAGTAGCCGAGCACCATCAAGATGATGAACAGCAGCACCGAATAGGCTGCGGCCACGCCCCAGCGCTGCCGCCCGAAGGCCAGTTCGTAAATGTGGGTGATCCAGATATGGGAGGCGTTGGAAGGGCCACCCCCCGTCATGATCCAGGGTATGATGAAGGAATTGAAGTTCGCTACGGCGAGCAGGAGAATGGTGACCGTCGAAACTCCGCGCAGATGCGGAAAGATCACATGCCAGAACCGCTGCCACGTCGAGGCGCCATCGACCTTGGCCGCACGCAGCAATTGCTCCGGAACGGTCTGCAACCCTGCCATCAGCATGATCATGGCGAAGGGAAATTCACGCCAGATATTGACCACGATCAGCGAGGGCAGAACGCTGTTGACGTTGTCGATGAAATTGGGCTGCCGGTCGAGAATGCCGAACTGCACGAGAACGGCGCCAAGCACCCCGAAATCGGAATGGTAGATCCATTTCCAGATATAAGATGCGGCAACGGCACTGATCACCCAGGGAATGATCAGGATCGCGCGGAGGATGGCCCGGCCGGCAAAATCGCGATGCAGGGCAAGCGCGGCACCAAAGCCGAGCACGAAGGCGATCAGCGTCGAAGCGATCGTCCAGATCACTGTGTTGAGCGTGACCTTCCAGAAGACCTCGCTCGACAGGATCGCCGTGTAATTGTCCGTGCCGACAAAGATCTTGTCGCGCAGTTGCAGGCCCGGTGGGGTTTTGAAGAACGACAGGTCGATCGTGTAGTAGATGGGATAGGCGATGACGACGAGCATCACCACGATCGCGGGCAGGACATAGAGATAGTCGGCGCGGCTGGTCCACATTTGCCGCAAAATGTTGGGCCGCCTGGCCAGATGCGCGGGCGCAGCGTCCGAGTGGCCTGATAGAGTGGTCATCTGGCTCATTCCTGTCAGAAGGGGAGGCCGGCAGCAGTGCCGCCGGCCACTTTTGCAGGGAGAGGGCTAGAGCCCGCCACCATCCGTCACGTCACGAACTTTTTGCGCGGCATCGGCGGCTGCCTGTTCCACGGTCATCGCTCCCGTCAATGCATTCTGGAGCATGTCGGGAATGATGATGTTCATGATTTCAGGCGTTTCCGGCAGCGTCGGGAACGGCACGCCATAGGGCAGCATAGAGGTCGTGACATCGAGGAACTTGATGGAGTCGAGGCGCTGCTTCATCCACTCGGTCTTGAACCCATTGAGGTTGCCCGGGTTGGAGCCGGCATAGGCCATCTTCAGTGACCATTCCGGACTGGTCCAGAAACAGACCATAGCCTTGGCCGCAGCCTCGTCCACTTCTCCGCCCTCGACATATTCGGGGTTGAGAATATGGATATTGGAGCCGCCGAAGACGACGGCGCGGCGTCCGTCGGGTCCGGTCGGGACAAGGCCGTAACGCATGTTGTCGATAACGGTTTGGGCAGTCTCCTTGTCGGCGCCCGTCGCCTTGGCCTGAAGATCGAGCATCACGTTATAGTCGGACGGATGCGAGATCATCATCGCGACCTGCCCCGCCAGGAACAGTGGCTGGTTGTCGGCTTGCTGGTTGGTCAGCGCGGAAACCGGCACGGACTGGTCGCGGACATACATGTCGTAGGAGGCCTGCAGCGCCCTGATGCTCTCCGGACTGTCGAGGCGTATCTCGCCATAGTTCGGGCTTGGATCGGCTTCGTCGAACACGCCACCACCATAGGCCCAGAGCTGCGGCATGAAGCGATAGGGCGTATTGCCCGCATTCTTGCGGGCGACAAGGCCGTAGCCGGCAATGCCCAGTTCATCGTGAATCTTCTTGGAATATTCGACGACTTCGTCCCAGGTTGCCGGTGGCTTTTCCGGATCAAGGCCGGCGCGCTTGAAAATATCGGCGTTCCAGATAAAGGCCATGGTCTCGTTATTGGTCGGAATGCCGTAGGTCTTGCCCTCCCACATCACCGACTTCATCGCGCCCGGCCAGAAATCCTCGGCCTTCCAGCCGACATCCTCGGGGCTCAGCTCCTGCAGGTAGCCCTTGGAGGCAAATTCGACGCCGCCCAGAATCTGGAGGCGCACGACCATCGGGCCGGCATTGCCAAGCAGCGCCGTGCGGAACTTGTCCAGAAGGTCGTTATAGGTCAGCGCCTGTTCTTCGAGCTCGATATTGGGATAGGTCGTGCGGAAGGCCTCGAAGAAATCCTTGTAGTACTGGCGCAGCAGGTCCGGGTCGCCCTCGAAGACGCCCTGGTACCAGAAGCTCAGCTTGCCTTTATAGTCGAGTGGCGTAACCGCGCCGCACTGTTCGGCAGTGTTGTAGGTTTCGGTGCCGGCGATCGACCGGACATATTCGGGCGACCATTTGCTGAGATCGACGCTCTGGCCGAATACGGACGTGCTCATCATCGAGATGGCGAGCGCAGAGACGAATGCGCCACGCGCAAGCGCGCGGCCCAATGGGTAATTGCTCATCTAGTCCTCCTCTGTCCCTGCAGGCGCCCCTCGCGCCTCAGGTCCTTTTGCGGCGGCGTACAGCGGGCTCTGCCTCTTATGTACATCTCACCATGCAATGAACGTTGCAGAAGCGCTATTGCGTGTCAACTGGATCGGATTATACATTATTTGACATGGATGGAGTGCCAATGCGGCGCAATGTCCCGATACCTGCACCTGGAAATTGGCTAAAGGCATGCGTCAGAATACACACGGACTGACGAGACATAGATGACCGACTTCAAGGCGCAGCCACCGGCCGGAATGGAACCGACAGGAGCGTCGACACAGGGCGATTCCCTTTACCAACTGATCCGGGACGACATCATTTCAGGTCGGCTTCAAGCCAATGAACGGCTGATCGTTGCCGACCTCGCCCAGCGCCACAGCACCTCGACCAATCCGGTGCGCGAAGCCCTTCAGCTGCTGCGCGGGGAGGGATTTGTCGTCATCTCACCCAATCGTGGGGCCCGGGTCCGGCCGATCGATCAGAATTTCGTGCGCGACATCTATGAGATCGGGGTTCTCATCGAGCCGGCCCTGACGCGCTGGTTTGTTGGCATGGCGACGCCAGAGGACATCGTGCAGCTCGAAAAGGTGCAGGCCGAGATCGAGGAAAACAACTTCGCCGACGCCCTCCGCCATAGCGAGCTCGACACGCGTTTCCACACCATCATGTACGAGCGACACTATAACCGGCACGCCGCCGAGCTCTGGTGGAAGCACCGCGAAGTCCTGCGCGCCGTCAGCCGTCGCTACAACTTCACGCTGGCCCGGCGCGCGCAGGTGATGCGCGAACACCGCCAACTGATCCAGTTCATCAAGGACGGTGAGGCTGAGAAGGCGGCAACGCTGGTCGCTCAGCATGTCGAAGGCTCGGGGCGTCACGTCCTTGAACAAATGCGCGCAGCGGAGGCCGCTCGCGCCGGATAACAACGCGGCCGGCAAACGGCCATGGGAGGGGAATCATGAAGATCACAGGCGTAAAGCCGTGGCTGATCAAGACGGCTGCGTCCTATTGGGGGGAGTTCCTGTTTGTCGAGGTGACGACCGACGCCGGCATATCCGGCTGGGGTGAGATCACCACGACGACCTATATCGCCAATCGGGCGCTCTGTGTGATGCTGCGCCAGATCAGCAAGATCATCGAAGGCGACGATCC
The DNA here is from genome assembly GCF_001427875.1 of Devosia sp. Root685. Taxonomy (GTDB): domain Bacteria; phylum Pseudomonadota; class Alphaproteobacteria; order Rhizobiales; family Devosiaceae; genus Devosia. The sequence continues at coordinate 200,138 of NZ_LMHK01000005.1, forward strand.
CGCCCAGATCGAGCGCATCTGGCACAAGGTATTCCGCAACTTCACCTATATGGGCAGCCGCGGGGCGGCGGTGGAATGTGTCAGCGCCATCGACATTGCCCTCTGGGACATCCGCGGCAAGGTGTTGGGGCAGCCGATCTATGAGCTTTTGGGCGGGCCGGTCCGCGAGGACATCCTCCTTTACACCCACCCCGACCAGCGCAAGTTCACGAGCAAGGAAGGCGTGGTCCAGGAAATCCGCGATATCATCGCCTCGGGCCACACTGCGCTCAAGTTCGACCCCTTCGCCCAGCAGGGGGCCCTCGATAAGAACGGCATCGCCCGCGAACAGTCCGAGGGGTATCTCGATGGCTCCATGACGCGCAAGGATGAGCGCGAGGCAGCTGAATTGACCGCGCTGATCCGCGAAACCGCCGGGCCTGACATCGAGGTTCTTATCGACGCCCATGGCCGGTTCGATGTGCCTACGGCCATCCGGCTTTGCCGGTCTCTTGAGGAAGCCGGCGATATAGACTGGTTCGAAGAGCCAGTGCCGCCCGAGAGCATAAATGCCCTAAAGCAGGTCCGCGAAAAGGTGAGCGCACCGATTTCCTGGGGCGAGCGGGGACATACCAAGTGGGACTTCGTGCCCATCCTCGAAAACAACCTTGCCGACTACATCATGCCCGACGTTACCTGGACGGGTGGCATCACCGAACTGAAGAAAATTTCAGCGCTGTGCGAGGCCTATTACATTCCCGTCTCGCCCCACGACGCTGCCGGCCCCATTAACGTTGTGGCGGGGGCGCAGGTGATGATGACGGTGCCCAATTTCTACCGGCTCGAAACCTCGGAATGGAACCTCGGCAAATACGATCACCTGATCGACAAGCCTCTCGATAACTCCAACGGCACCCTCAAGCTCAATAGGGCGCCGGGCCTCGGGATCGAGATGAACCGCGACTATCTCGCTGACAACCTCATCCAGTTCGACTGAGCGCGAAAGGAGGACGCTTCCCATGGATACATCTACGCCTGCCGAAATGATCGAAACCAACGTTCGGACCGCCTCGCATCCGAGTGAGCTGCGTATTACCGACCTGCGGGTCGCCGAGATCGTGGGCGCGCCGTTCACCTCGGCTCTCGTCAAAATCTATACCAATCAAGGCATTGTCGGGCTGGGTGAGGTGCGGGACGGCGCGAGCGCCACCTATGCGCTGATGCTCAAAAGCCGGCTCCTCGGCGAGAACCCGCTCGACATCGATCGACTCTTCCGCCGCATCAAGCAGTTCGGTGGCCATGGCCGCCAGGGCGGCGGCGTCTCGGCCATCGAGATCGCGCTCTGGGACCTTGCCGGCAAAGCCTATGGTGTGCCGATCTACCAAATGCTGGGCGGCAAGTTCCGCGACCGGGTTCGCTGCTATTGCGACACCGATGCGGACAAACCGAGTGGCACAGAGACCGGGAGGCGGCTCAAAGAGCGCATGGATATGGGCTTCACGTTCCTAAAAATGGATCTGGGGCTCATGCAGATCGCCGATATCCCCGGCGCCGTGGTGTCGCCGGCCGGCTCGCTCGAAGCCTATCGCGTTCATCCCGATCGCGGCCCGGTGACCTCCATGGAGGAGCGCCGCGCCCGCAACGCCGTCTACGATACCCACAATGTCCGGCACCCCTTCAGCGGTCTCCATTTTACCGACAAGGGCATCGACCTTCTCGAGCAGTATATTCACGAAGTGCGGGAGGTGATCGGCTACGATATCCCGCTCGCTATCGACCATGTCGGCCATATCTCGCTGCAGAACGGCATCAGGCTGGCGCGGCGGATCGAAAAATACGTCCCGGCCTGGCTCGAAGACGTCATTCCCTGGCAATATACCGAGCAGTACCGGCAGCTCCAGCAGGCAACAACCGTTCCGATCTGCACGGGCGAGGACATTTACCTCAAGGAAGGTTTCGAGCCGCTGCTCAAGGCCGGGATTTCGGTTATTCACCCCGATCTGCTGACTTCGGGCGGTATCCTTGAGACCAAGAAGATCGGCGACATGGCGCAGGACCACGGCGTCGCCATGGCCATCCACATGGCCGAAAGCCCCATCGCTGCCATGGCCGCGGCTCATGTGGCCGTCGCGACCGAGAACTTCATGGCGCTCGAATACCATTCTGTTGAGGTCGACTGGTGGGACGATATCGTCACAGGCCTGCCCAAGCCGCTCGTCAAGAATGGCTTTATCGAAGTGTCCGACAAGCCCGGTCTCGGGATCGACGACGTGGTGGACGAGGTGCTCAAGGCCCATCTGCAGCCCGGCGTTTCCGGCGTCTGGCTGCCTACCGACCATTGGGATCAGGAATATTCCTGGGACCGCACCTGGAGTTGAGGGAGGCAAAATGAAGATCACCGACTTGCGCTGCGCCGTTATCGGGCGCCACCCCATTGTGCGGATCGTCACCGACGAGGGACTTTATGGCCTGGGCGAAGTGGAATTCACCAAGCCCTACCTCAAGCCCTGGGTGCTGCATTTCCGCGACGCGCTGATCGGCGAAGACCCCACCGATGTCGAGCGCTGCATGCTCAAGATCCGCCAGCGCGGTTCGTTCAAGCCCTACGGCGCGGCAGTCAGCGCCATCGAACATGCGCTATGGGACATCGCTGGCAAGGCGGCCAACGTGCCTGTCTACAAGCTTCTTGGCGGCAAGGTGCGGGACAAGGTCCGTGTCTATAATGGCTCGATCCGCCAGAAGCGCAGCGGCGACCGGCCCGAAGATTATGCCGCCGATGTCAAATGGATGATGGAGCGGCCAGAAAAGTTCTTCATGGTCAAGCAAGGCATCAGCTTCCACTCCAACATGAAGGACACCATCGACGACTTCCACTATGGCGTGCGCCAGGAGAAGGCTGGCTATCATGGCGCCATGGACCAGGGCCAGATCAGCGAACGCGGCATGGCGCACATGATCGAGTGCGTCATCGCCATGAAAGAAGTGCTGGGCGACAAGGTGAGCCTGGCGCTCGATTGCGGCCCCGGCTGGTTCCTCAATGACGCCATCCGCTTCGCCCAGGCGACGGAGCGGTATAACCTCATGTGGCTTGAGGACATGCTGACCGGCGACTACGTCCCCTGGGTTAATCCGCAGGCCTATCGCGAGCTGACGGTATCGACCTCAACCCCGATCCATACCGGGGAACAGATTTACCTCCGCCACAATTTCAAGGAGCTGATCGAAACTCAGGCCGTGCGCGTCGTGGGGCCGGACCCTGCCGATATTGGCGGCATTGCCGAACTCAAATGGGTGGCCGAGCACGCCTATATGCATTCGATCATGATGGCCCCGCACGGCACGGCCAACGGCCTTCTCGGCCTCGGCGCCTTGATCAATGTCTGCGCAACTCTTCCGGCCAATTACATCGCCTTTGAATATCCCAGCGCCTCCGACCCATGGTGGGAGGACATCGTCATCGGCCTTCCCGAAGGCCAGATCGTCAGGGATAGCCACATCGACCTTCTCGAAGCCCCGGGCCTTGGGCTCGACATCGATCCCGAGGGAGCAAAAAAATATCTTCTTGAGGAAGATGCCGGCTTCTTCGATTGAACCTGAGGCAGGATTGAAATGAAATATCGCTACCTTGGACGCTCGGGGCTCCTGGTTTCGAGGCTTTGCCTCGGCACCATGACCTTCGGGAATGCGCAGTGGGGCTGTGACGAGGAGGGGGCCAGCGCCATCGTACGTCAGTTTGTTGACGGCGGGGGCAATTTTATCGACACGGCCGATGGCTATAGCGGCGGCGAAGCCGAGCGCATTCTGGGTGTGGCGATCCGGGACTTCGATCGCGACAACCTTGTGATTGCAACGAAGTGCTGGTTCCCAACCGGTCCGGCGGTCACCGCCCGGGGCCTGTCACGCAAGCACATCATTACGGCCTGTGAGCGGAGCCTCAAGCGGCTTGGGGTCGATCATATCGACCTCTATCAGTTCCATGGGCCCGATCCCTATACGCCGATCGAAGAAAGCCTGCGCGCCGCTGACGATCTCGTACGGGCCGGTAAGGTGCGCTATATCGGCTGCTCGAACTTTTATGGCTGGCAAATCGCCAAGGCCAATGTGCTGGCAGAAGCCAAGGGTTTGGCGTCGCCGATCTCGGCGCAGCATCTTTATAATCTTATCCGCCGGGACATAGAGCGCGAAATCCTCCCCGCAGCGGCCGATGCCGGTGTCGGCATGATCTGCTGGAGCCCGCTGGCGGCCGGCATGCTGTCGGGCAAATATCGAAACCAGGGCGCGCCGGATGCGCAATCGCGAATGGGCATCCAGGCGGCTGTCACCATGCCCCGTTATTGGTTCGAGGATGCCCTCAAACTCATCGATCTGGTGGTCGAAATCGCCCAGCGGCTTGGTTACACGCCCAGCCAGGTGGCGCTCAGCTGGTTGTTCGGCGACCATCAGGTGACCGCCGCGATTATCGGCGCTCGCAATGCCGATCAGGTAAAGGAAAATCTCCTGGCCGGCGATATAGACCTGTCGGCCGAGATCCGGGAGGAACTCACGCAAGCACTCCCTCTAAACCATGGCTACCCCTTCGAATGGACCGATAACAACCTGCGGTCCACCTTCAAGAATGCCGAATTCGAGCCCCGCCATCGCGTGCGCCTGCCTTGAGCGTGTTGGCGCGCGCGCAATCTCAACCAAGTGAGCGTTGGGGTGGAAATCGCGTCAGTTGTCCTATTGCGCCGCGCTCTTTTTTGCACGGAGCAGAAGGGGAGAGCGGTAGAGTTGGTGCAGCACCAGCGCCGCCGCCCCACGCGACCAGAACACGTCGTCGCGGTCGTTGACGACGAATTCAAGGCGCCCCTGCATCGGGGCGCGCACATTGGCAAACAGCGCGGTTTTGGCGGGTTCCAGCCAATAATGCGACGAACGCATGTTGAGGCCCGAAAAAATGATGCGGGCGGGATCGATGACGCCGCAGAGATTGGCGAGCGAGCGGCCAAGATAAGTGCCGACCTGAGCAAAGACGGTGCGCAGATGTTCATTGCCGGCATCGGCACGTTCGATAAGTTCGAGCACCTTGCGCTCGCGCGAGCGCGGATCCTCGCTGACCGGGCCGGCTACTTCTTCGCCTGCGGCCTGGAGGATGGCGCGGAAGCCGATATGGGCTTCAAGGCATCCATGCTGCCCGCACTCGCAAAGCGGCCCGCCTTCTTCGATCTTGGTATGGCTGAATTCCGACGCAAAGCCGTGCGCGCCGCGATAGACCTCGCCATTGATAAGAATGCCCATGCCCACGCCATGGCCGAGCGTGATGACGACGCAGGTATCCTGATCCTGCGCACTGCCAAAATTGCGTTCGGCGGTGGCGAGAGGGACAGTGTGGGTCTCGATCACTACCGGAATGTTGAGCCGCTGAGACAGCAGGTCCGCAAAAGGCACGGGAATGCGCGAAAAAGCGGGGCTCCAGTGGCAAATGCCGAGTTTGCTGTCGACCATACCGGGCACGCCGACACAGACTGCATTGATATCGGAGAGTTTTAGGTCGCAATCGGCCACGGTGCGCAAAATCGCATCCTCGACGACATCGGCCACGACTTCGGGCGCCTGGCGCGAGGAGCGGAAGGGCAAGGTGCTCGAATGGAGCACGTCGCAGACGAAATCGGTGACTGACACGGTGATCTGGCTGAGGCCGAGACGCACACCCACGGCATAGGCGGCACGCGGATTGAGCGACAGGCGCACGCGCGGACGCCCGCGCACCGTGGCGCTATCGGCGGCCTCCTCGTCCTCGTGGACCTGGATGAGACCGTCATTGAGCAACTCGGCGGTGATTTCGGTGACGGTCGAGCGGGAGAGTTCGAGCGCCGCTGATATCTCGATGCGCGAAATCGGGCCCTCCTGGCGCAGGATATCGAGCACGAAGCCGATATTGTCGCTGCGCACGGAGTCAGGCTCGCGCGTCCGGTCGGCCAGTTCGCCGACGAGTTGCGGGCCTTTAGGTGGCCGGGTCCGCATGCGCTCCTCCCTTGCGGCGGTTTGCTTCCGCCGTGCTGCATTGTCCAAGGTCATGTCCTGCTTCCGCATCGCATCGAATACGGAGCCGTGACCGCAAGCACAAGCATGGCGCCCGCCTGTTTGTCGAGCGTCCGTGTAGCGCACTGCACCGTTTGTCCGCCAAGCATGGCTTGTCCCCCAATTTCGTTGGCCCACCCACAACAGGCATGACGCCGCGATCCTACCGTTCGCGACAGCGAGCTTCCATAATTAATTTCGAAACCAATCGAAATTTGAAGCATGATGGCTCGTCGATCGCCTCCGCCAAAAAATGTTTTTAGGCATAACAAACATCAGAAAAACCATTATTAATCAAACTATTAAAAGGAAATTTCTCAATTTTTGGGGCACTCTTCGTGCGAAATGCTACCGCAAGTGCGCTTGACATTATCCATCCATGGTCGTTCTTTAATTCGGCAAACGTCAAAAATATGCCAAAAGCTCCGACTTTGCCGAGGATCAGGATGGCGCCGCTGCAAAGTGCGCCTGGGAGGACGATAATGAGGACTGTTTATCTGGCCGGAGTTTCCGCGCTGGTGCTGGGTCTGGCTGGCAACCTGGCTGTAGCCGACGACTTCGAGGTCATTCACCACTATACGTCGCAGACCGAGGCGGAGGCGCTGAAGGTCATTGCCGACAAGTTCACCGAAGCCGGTGGCACCTGGGTCGACAATGCCGTCGCCGGCCCGCCGAATACCCGCCGCGTGTACACAACTCAGATGCAGGCTGGCCAGCCATCGCAGGCCTATTCAACGGTGACCAATCGCGACCATCTCGATTTCATCGACCAGGGCATGCTGACCGATATCGATGCGGCCGCCACCTCAGGCAACTGGCGCGAAAACATGCCGCAGCCGCTGGTCGATGCGATCTCGGGCCCTGACGGCAAGATCTACATCGCGCCGATGGCACTCTATACGCCCAATTTCGTCTTCTACAACAAGGGCGTGTTCGATTCCCTCGGCATCGCCGAGCCGGTCGGCTTTGGCGACGATTTCTTCGCCGCGCTCGATGCAGTCAAGGCAGACGGTCTCATTCCGCTCGCCTTCAGCGGCGATGCCTTCAACATCCGCTTCCCCTTCGAGGCGATCCTCCTTGAAAAGGGTGGGCCGGATGTCTGGGACCAGGTCTGGAACCAGCGCAGCGACGCGGCTATTCGCAGCGACGTCGTGCGCAGCGCCTTCGAAACGCTGGGCCGGCTGCGCGACTATACCGATGAGGGGAATATCGGCCGTGCCTGGAATCTTTCGGCCAATCTCGTCAGTTCGGGCGAGGCGGCAGTGCAAATCATGGGGTCGTGGGCTGATGGCGAATATCGCGCCGCGGGCCTCGTCGCCGGCACCGATTTCGGTTGCTTCATTCCTGGAGAGCGCGACTATGTGCAACTTCATAGCGACGTGATGGTCTTCCCCAAGCAACCGGGCAGCGACGGTCCGACGGAAGATCAACTGAAACTCGCCTCCATCATCGGCGATCCGGCGGTCGAGACACTTTATGTCGCGCCGCGTGGTGCTCTGCCGGTGCGCCGCGATGCGGCCCTGCCGGACAATGCTGATGCGTGCCTCAAGATCGGCTACGACGCCTTCAATGCCGATGGCAATCTCGTGCCCAATCCGCGCTCACTGATTACCCAGCAGCAGGACGGCGAATATCGCGACATCGTCAACGAGTTCTGGGCCAATCCCGAGATGAGCGTCGACGAAGTCATCGATGGCTTCGCCTACGCGCTCGGCGCCTCCTGAATACTGCCCGCCGGACTGCGGTCCGGCGCCTCCCAAGGGGCGCGGTTGTCCGCCGCGCCCCGCTTGCCATGGCCTCAGGGATCTCAATGAAAAATCTGTCCGCCAAGATCGCGCTGGCGCCGACGGCTCTTGTAGCCCTCGTCGTCTTCGTCGGTTGCATCGCCTGGACCGTGGGCCTGTCGTTCACCGGCTCCAGATCCATTCCCGAATTCAGCTTTGTCGGCTTCGAGCAATATGTGGCCCTGTTCGGCTCGCCGCGCTGGCTCGTCTCGTTGCGCAACATGGCCATCTTGGGCATCGGCTTCGTCGGCGGGTGCCTCGTGCTCGGCTACCTGCTGGCGATCTTCATCGACCAGAAAGTCCGCGCTGAATCAACGCTGCGCACCATCTTTTTGTACCCCTATGCGCTCTCTTATATCGTCACCGGCTTTGCCTGGCAGTGGTTCCTCAATCCCCAGCTTGGCCTGCAAAAATTCATGCAGGATCTAGGCTGGACGGATTTTACCTTCCGCCTGTTGATCGACCGGAACCTCGCCATCTACACCATCGTCGCGGCGGCCATCTGGCACGGGGCGGGATTGGTGATGGCACTGGTTCTCGCGGGCCTTCGCGGCATCGATGAGGACATCTGGAAGGCAATCAATATCGAAGGCATACCCAAGTGGCGGGCCTATCTCTCGATCATCCTGCCGATGCTGGGGCCGTCCTTTGCCACCTGCATCCTGCTGCTGGCCTTCGGTGTCATCCGCAATTACGACCTCGTCGTCGCCATGACTGGCGGCGGGCCGGGTAGCGCCACCGAAGTGCCGGCCAAGTTCGTCATGGACTACCTCTTCGAACGCCAGAATGTCGGGCTCGCCAGCGCTGGCGCCACCATTCTCATTCTCACTGTCGTCGCCGTAGCCGCGCCCATCTGGTACGCGCGCCATTGGCAGACCCGTCGCGCCGCCAGCGCGTCGAAAGGGTGAAACCCATGTCCGAGCAAGTTCTCCCCCTCGCTGCATCCACTGCCCATCACGATGGGCCACGCCCCGCCACCTTTAGCTGGGAGCGCGCTGGTATCTACGCCTTCCTGCTGGTAGCCTCGCTGTTCTTCCTCCTGCCGATCTACACCATGGTGTCTACATCGCTCAAAACCATGGCCGAGGTCCGCGCCACTAATGTGCTGATGCCGCCCCTCGCGCCAACAATCGAAGCCTGGGGCGCTGCCTGGAACCAGGCCTGCACCGGCCTTGATTGCGACGGCGTGCAGGTCGGCTTCCTCAATTCCCTCAAGATCGTCGTGCCCGTCGTCGTGCTCTCGATCCTTGTCGGCGCCCTCAACGGCTACGTCCTGTCCTTCTGGCGCTTCCGCGGTGCCAATCTGGTCTTCACCGTCTTGATGTTCGGCGCCTTCATCCCCCTCCAGATGGTGCTCTACCCGTTGGTGCGCCTCTGGTCCTCGCTCGGCCTCTATGGCTCACTGCCGGGCCTTATCGCGGTTCACGTCATCTTTGGCCTGCCGGTCGTGACGCTGATGTATCGCAATTTTTATGCGGGGCTGCCGATCGAAATTTTCAAGGCGGCGCGCGTCGATGGGGCCGGCTTCTGGCGTATCTTCTGGTCGATCTTTGTGCCCATGTCGGCACCGATCACCATCGTCGTCGTCATCTGGCAAACCACCGGCGCCTGGAACGACTACATCCTCGGCCTGACCTTTGGCGGCCGGGAGAATGCGCCGATGACTGTGCAGCTCAACAACATCATCGCCTCGCAGACCGGCGAGCGGCAGTTCAACGTCGAAATGGCGGCAACCATGCTGACCGCCATGGTGCCGCTGCTCGTCTACATGGTTTCCGGTCGCTGGTTCGTACGCGGCATCACAGCCGGCGCCGTCAAGGGATAGCAAAATGGCAGAAGTCGAAGCACGCAATCTTTCCATCCGCTATGGCGAATTCACCGCGCTCGAAAAGCTCGACCTGACAGTGCCGCACGGCCAGTTCCTGGTGCTGCTGGGTCCCTCGGGCTGCGGAAAGTCGACCCTCCTCAATTCCATCGCCGGCCTGCAGCCCATCACCAGCGGCCAGATATGGATTGGGGGCAAGAACGTCACCTGGGCCGAACCCAAGGACCGCGGCATCGCCATGGTCTTCCAGAGCTACGCGCTCTACCCCAAGATGACCGTGCGTCAAAACCTCTCCTTCGGCCTCAAGGTCGCCGGGGTGAAGGCCGCCGAAATCGCTCAGCGCGTGCAGCGCGCCGCCGAGACGCTGCAGCTCCACACCATGCTCGATCGCCGCCCCGCCGAGCTCTCCGGCGGCCAGCGCCAACGCGTCGCCATCGGCCGCGTGCTGGTGCGTGAGGCCGAGGTATATCTCTATGATGAGCCGCTCTCCAATCTCGATGCGCAATTGCGCGTCGAGCTGCGCCGCGAGATCAAGCGGCTGCATCGTCACCTCGGTAGCACCTCCATCTATGTCACGCATGACCAGGTCGAGGCGCTGACCCTGGCCGACATGATCGCGGTGATGAACAAGGGCCGGATCGAACAACTCGGCAGTCCCGAGGAAATCTACGAGCGCCCGGCAACCCGCTACGTCGCGGCCTTCATCGGCTCGCCAGCGATGAATTTCATCGACGGAGACATCGCCATCGAAGCCGGCAAACCGGTGTTCAAATGGGGCCAGGCCAGCATTCCTCTCGACCGCTACGGGTTTGCCGCTGGCGCCACGCCCGGCAAGGCAACGCTGGGCGTCCGGCCCGAGCATATCGCCCATGGTGAGCATGCCGGCGGGCAGGACTTTCTCGTCGAGACCACAATCGATCTGCTCGAACCCATGGGCTCCGACACGCTGGTCTGGTGCCGCACCAAAGAGGGCCAACAGATCGGCCTCCGCGTGCCCACCGAACTGCGCCCGCGCGAGGGCGACGCCATGCCGCTCGGCATTTCCGTGTCTTCGGCATCGCTGTTCGATACGGCGAGCGGACTTCGACTTTAAGGGAGGAAAGAATGGCAAAAGCCAATATCGAACGCGGTCGCTGGCCGGGGCGGAAAGACCTGCAGCCGGGCCAGATCACGCGCATATCCGTTGTAAACAAGGACACGGGCGCCACGCGCACCGTCATCGATCTGCCGACGCTCTACGAAGCGCCCAATTGGACCTCGGACGGCAAGTGGCTGGTCATCAATGGCGGCGGAAAACTCTACCGGCTGGCGGCCGACGGCTCGACCGGCCTGATCGATATCCCGACCGGCGATGTCACTGGCATCAACAACGATCACATTCTCTCGCCCGACAATTCCGAGATCTATTTCAGCGCCCTCGGAAAACTCTATCGCATCCCCTTCGATGGCGGCGTACCCCGCCAGATCTCCAACGACTATCCCGAAGAGCGCGGGTACAGCTATTGGCTCCACGGCGTCTCGCCCGACAACCAGACGCTGGTCTACACCGCCGTCGAACGCGTCGGCGAAGTGGTCCGCGGCAAGCTCTCCATCGCTACCATCCCCCTCGCGGGCGGGCCGGACACCTATCTCGTCCATCGCCCGGAAAAGTCGGATGGCCCGGAATATTCGCGCGACGGGCAGTGGGTCTATTTCAATTCCGAACTCGCCGCCAAGCGTCCGGGCCACGCCAATATCTTCCGCATGCGCACCGACGGCAGCGGCATCGAGCAGGTGACCTTCGACGATCGCGTCAACTGGTTCCCCCACTTCTCGCCCGATGGCAAATGGATGGCCTATATCAGCTACGAAACCGGCACGATCACGCATCCCGCCGACCTCGATGTGCAACTCCGCGTCATGCCCACCGAAGGCGGCGAAGCACGCGTCGTGGTGGAATTGTTCGGCGGGCAGGGCACCTTCAACGTCAATTCCTGGGCCCCCGACAACGTGCACTTCGCCTATGCGGAATACCCGTTCCCGGACTGATCCCAACCGGTCCAACCAAAGAACCGCGGCGCCGAGAGGCGTCACAGTTTTTTGTATTCTAGAGTTCCGCCCACGCTCCCTTGGCTTCTGCCGAAGCCACGATCGCATCGAGCGTGCGTGCATTACGCAGCGCATTGGCGAGCGTCACGCGCGGCTGGTCGCCTGCGCGAATGTGGCGCGACACATCATCCATCTGCAACCCATATTGCTCGACGCTGGGAAAGACCTGCTCCACCGGATCGGCATTGCCATCGCCGACAAGCGCCGCAAGCACTTTCGCGCCAGTCGGCGGCGTGTGGATGGGCGTCATGATCTCAAGACTTCCCGCACTGCCCAGCACATGAATGCGCCGACCACGTCGCAGCACATTGGAGACGATGACATCGGCATATCGCCCACCGAAATCGAGACTGGCCTTGATGAAGGTTTCCAGCCCGGTCACCGGATCGCGCTCGATGAGAGCGGAAACGCGCAGTGGATCGGCGTTGAAGATCGTTCGCACCAGATGGACGGAATAGCAGCCGATATCGAGCAACAGACTACGGTCCCCAGCCAGCGTCCCGCGCGCCGGATCGACCGCAGGCGGCGGCAATTGCAGTGCCGTGAATGCCGTCACCTGCTTGACCGTGCCGAGCGCTCCGTCGGCAATCTGCGCCCGGATCCACTCCCATTGCGGCTGGTAGCGCACCATAAAACCTTCGGTGATCATCAGGCTTTTCGCCCGCGGATGGGCGGCAATCTCGGCCACTTCCCCGGCATTGAGCGCCATCGGCTTTTCGCACAACACATGCTTCCCGGCATTGAGCGCTGCGAGAATTGCTCCCTTATGCAGTGCGTGGGGCAGGGCGATATAGATCGCCTCGATGTCGGGATCGGCCAACATGTCATCGAGTGAGTCATACGCCTTGCCGATACCGTGCGTAGCGGCGAAGGCCTTGGCCGATTCCAGCGAACGTGAGGAAACCGCCGCAGCTTTTGAGATCGCGGAGTTCGCGATCTGCGATGCCATGCTGCCCGAAATGCTGCCCGTGCCGGCAAAGCCCCATTGAACGGGACGAATAGTACTCACGCGATATCTCCTCCGAGAAATTTTGTTCGGAATGCGTTCGATATCCGATCGAGTGGATTTGCGGAAAACCGGCGCATACTCAGCATTTGTCGCTGACTTTGGCCAGTTTGGAAAAGCCTGCGCCAAACGGCAAGTTGTATTTAATCCGGAAAGAGAAAAAATGTTTGCCAAGCCACTGGGTGCTGCCTATGGTCGGCTACAGAACCGCCGCAGAGCGGCCAAGAGGATGAAATGCTTGAATATCTGCATACGATGATCAAGGTCGATGACCTTGATCGGTCGCTCGATTTCTACTGCAATACGCTCGGCATGATTGAGGTGAAGCGGCTCGAAGACCTGGAGGAGCGTTGTACCGCGGTTTTCGTCGCGGCGCCGGGCGATATGGCCAGCGCGCCCTTCGACGCCCGCTTCGCTCCCGCCATCGAACTCTACAAATATTGGGACGAAGCCGAGCGCGACGCACACCGCAGCTCCGCCTATGGCCACCTGAGTTTTCGCGTGGATGATATCTACGCCGCCTGCACAGCTCTGCGCGATGCTGGTCGCACCATAAACCGGCCGCCCCGCGACGGCTTCAAAGCCTATGTCGAAACGGTCGACGGCCTAACCGTGGAACTCATCCAGCGCCGCCCGGCCAAGACGCCGGCCGAGCCCTGGCTCTCGCTCCCCGATACGGGTCACTGGAACGGTTGAGGCGCAACATGCACTATCTCCACACCACCATCTTCACCGCCGATCTCGACAAGACCCGCGCCTTCTGGGACGTGCTCGACATGCGGACCGTGCGCGAACTCGTCGTGCCCAAGATCAATGCCCGCGCGGTATTTCTCTCCGGTTCGCATGACGAAGAAAGCGGCCGCTCCGAGCGCTTTGCGCCCACCATCGCGCTTGTCGAGCGTTCTGCCGAAGCCGGGCCGGTCGGCATCAGCCATATCTGCTTCCGCGTCGATGATATCTACGCCACTTGCCAGGGTCTGCTCGACAAGGGCCATACCCTCAAGATGCCGCCGCGCGATGGTTTTCGCGCCATGGTGCGGGGGCCAGAAGGTGCGGTGGTCGAATTCCACCAGGCCGGCGAGCGCAAGGTGCCGCAGGAGCCATGGCTATCAATGGCCGACGGCGTCTAGAGATTTTGGGAGGCGCGATTAGCGCCTCCACCCCGCTCAGCGATTGAAATTGGGCGGGCGCTTTTCAAGGAAGGCGCGCAGGCCCTCCTCAGCATCGGCGCCTGTCTGGCTGAGCGCTGCCGCAAGGCTCTCCGTATAGAGCCCATCCTCGGATGACATATTGGCGATGCGGGCAATGGACTGCACGATAAGATAGTTCACCGTAGGCGAATTGCTGGCGATCTGCTGGGCCAGTTGCCGCGCGAGCGCCAGGGCGCCATCTGCCTCGGCGAGATAATGCGAAATGCCCAGCCGTTCGCCATCCTCAGCCGAATAGGTCCGGCCGGTCAGCATCATTTCGGTCATCTTGTCAGCACCGATTATGCCCGCCAGATGGACGGTGCCGCCGCCGCCGACGAAAATGCCGCGCTGGCCCTCGGGCATGCGGTATACGACGCCCGGCTGGGCGACGCGCACATGGCAGGCCGAGGCCAGTTCAAGCCCGCCGCCCATGACAGCGCCGCTGAGCGCGGCGACCACCGGAATGCCGCTGTGGCGCAAGAGGTTCACGATCGAATGCCAATTGCGCGAATGACGCATCACAGCATGCGGTTCGCGCGCGACCTGTTCGCTGAGATCTAGCCCCGAGGAAAAATGTCCGCCATTGCCGGAGAGTACGATGACGCGCACGTCGGCCGGAATATCGGTGAAGAAGCTGCGCAAGGCCGCGAGCGTTTTGTCATTGATAGCATTGCGCTTTTGCGGACGGTTGAAGGCCAGAAGGGCAATTGGCCCATCCCGTTCGATTACCAGTTCCTGCTCGTCCACGCGTCGTCTCCGCATTCGGTGAAGCCATTCAATTGTTCACTAGCATAACAATAATCATGGCTAAAGCCGCGTTCAGGCGATTTCGCGGAAGTTTCGGAGTTGAAGGGATTTTGAATATTGGTTATGCAATATAACAAATAGGGAGGGGTATATGTCAGTGCAGCACCGTGCCGTGCGCATGGGCGATTTGCGTGCGAGCATGAAGGAGGTCGCTGGCGGCGTCCGTTATATCCGCTGCGATCAGCCGCTCGGCGATTTTCCACGCGCCATGACCGATCGATTGCAGCATTGGGCCGAGACGACGCCGGAGCAAGTTTTCTTGGCCGAACGGCAAGGCGACGGCTGGCGTAGCGTAACTTATGCCGAGGCCTGGCAGACGGTGCAGTCCCTCGCGCAAATGCTGCTTGGCCACAACCTCTCCGAGAGCCGGCCACTGCTTATTCTTTCCGGTAACGACATCGAACATGCCCTGCTCGGCTATGCCGCCATGTTGATCGGTGTGCCTTATGCGCCGATCTCGCCAGCCTATAGTCTCATCTCGAAAGACTTTGCCAAGGTTCGGCATGTCGATGATCTGCTCGATCCGGGCCTCGTCTATGCCAGCGATGGAACAGCTTTTGCGCCCGCCATTCTTGCCGCCGTGTCGGCCGATGTGCCGATTCTGATCCAGCGCGGCGATATTCCTGGGCGGCGCATCATTACCATGGCGGACGCGCTGGCTACCGAGCCTACTGAAGACGTTGAGCGGGCGAGGGCAGAGGTAACGCCCGACACGATCGCGAAATTTCTCTTCACCTCCGGCTCGACCGGCATGCCCAAGGCGGTCACCACCACAAATCGGATGCTGTGCGCCAATCAGGAAATGATCCGCTCGGCGCTGGCCTTTCTGGGTGATGAGCCACCCGTGCTGATTGACTGGATGCCCTGGAACCACACCGCCGGGGGCAACCACAATCTGGGCATTGCACTCTACAATGGCGGTTCCTTCTATATCGACGATGGCAAACCGACGCCCGATGGCGTGGCGGCCACGATACGCAATCTCAAATCCGTCTCGCCCACCGTCTATTTCAGCGTGCCCAAGGGCTATGAAATGCTGCACCAGCATCTGGTGCAGGACGAGGAACTACGGAACGCATTTTTCCGCCGGCTCAAGCTGATGCAATATGCCGGGGCAGGGCTGGCCCAACACGTGTGGGATGGGCTCGACGCTACGGCAACCGCGGCCACGGGTGAGCGGATCATGATCATCAGCGGCTATGGCTCGACCGAAACGGCGCCCTTTGCCCTGACCACCACCTGGCCGGTGGAGCGCGCCGGCGAAATCGGGCTGCCGGCGCCTGGGCTGGAGTTAAAGCTCGTGCCCAATGGACAAAAATTGGAAGTGCGGCTGCGCGGGCCGAATGTCACACCGGGCTATTGGCGGCAGCCGGACAAGACCGAAGAGGCTTTCGACGAGGATGGCTTTTATTGCATCGGCGATGCGTTGAAGTTCGTCGATCCCCATGACCTGTCGCGCGGGCTGGCCTTCGATGGCCGCGTCACCGAAGATTTCAAGCTATCGACCGGCACCTGGGTCAATATGGCGGCAGTCCGGTCGGGTCTCGTCGCAGCCTGCGCGCCGCTGGTGCGCGACGTGGTGCTGACAGGGCTCGATCGCAATCACATCGGCGCCATGATCTTTCCGGACCTCGGTGCCTGCGCTGAACTTGTCGGGGCGAGGCTGCCGCCCGAGGCTCTCGTCGCGCACCCATCCGTGCGACGCCATCTGGCAAGAGCGCTCGATGCGCTCGCCGCCAGGGCGACCGGTAGTTCCAACCATGTGGCCCGCACATTGCTCCTCGCCGAGCCGCCGAGCATCGATGGTAGCGAGGTGACCGACAAAGGCTCGATCAACCAGAGGGCCGTGATGGCGCGTCGCGCCGCGCTGGTGGACGAGCTCTATGCCGAACCCGTTCCAGACCATGTTTTCGTATCTTTGAGAAAGGCCAAGTCATGAGCCGTTCGCCGGGCCTGCGGGCCACGTATGCCGATGCCTTCCTTATTGATGGCGTGCGCACACCTTTTGTCGATTATCGCGGTGCGCTGTCGGCAATCTCGCCCATTGATCTCGGCATCAAGGCGGCGCGGGCGGTGATTGCGCGCACGGGCGTTGATGTCGCGGATATCGGCACGACGATTGCCGGATCGATGGCGCAGGCCTCGTTCGACTCTTTCGTTACGCCCCGCCATATCGGGCTTTATGCCGGCGTGCCGCTCGATCGGCCGGCACACCTGGTGCAGCGCATTTGCGGTACCGGGCTCGAAGTGCTGGCGCAATCAGCCGATGCGGTGTCGCTCGGTCGCGTGGACCTCGCACTTGCCGTCGGCACGGAGTCGATGAGCCGCAACCCTATCGCTGCCTATACCCATCGCAACGGCTTTGGCATGGGACAGGTGGAGTTCAAGGATTTCCTCTGGGAGGCCACGCTCGACCCTGCCGCCGAAGTCCGCATGGGAGACACGGCGGAAAATCTGGCCCGCGAGCACGGCATCTCACGCCGGGAGGTCGATGAATTCGCCGCGCTGAGTTTTGAGCGTGCGGTGGCGGCCCGGGACAGCGGGTATCTGGCCGGCGAGATCGAGCCGGTCATTGCCGAGAGTTTTGAGATAGATGGGCTGCGATCTCGGGGCATTACCCTGCCGCGCGGCGTCGAGAAGGTTGATGTAGATAGCCATATCCGCGTCTCGCCCTATGAGGTCCTTGCCAAGCTGCGCCCCGCCTTCGGTGGTGTGCAGACGGGGGGTAATTCCTCGGCCATTGTCGATGGTGCTGCGGCCGGGCTCGTCGGCTCGGCGGATTATGTGCGGGAGAAAGGGCTGCGACCGCTGGCGCGCGTTGTCGCCAGCGCTTCGGTCGGCGTGCCGCCACATATCATGGGCATCGGGCCGGTGCCGGCCATTCGTGCCGTGCTCGATCTCGCCGGCCTCACGCTCGATCAAATCGACCGCATCGAGATCAACGAAGCCTTTGGGGCTCAGCTCATTGCCTGCCAGCGCGAACTGGGTCTCGATATGGCCAAGCTCAACGTCAATGGCGGGGCCATCGCCATTGGCCATCCGCTCGGCGCGACGGGCATGCGGCTGGCCACAACGCTGGCGCGCGAGCTGCGCCGATCAGGCCTTCGCTATGGCATCGCCTCCGCCTGTATCGGCGGCGGGCAGGGCATCGCAGTGCTGCTCGAAAACCCGGAAGCCTGACCATGGATATCAAAGGCAAAGGCGCGGTTGTTACCGGCGGCGGCTCGGGGCTTGGTGCGGCGACGGCGCGGGCCTTGGCGGCTCAAGGTGCGCTGGTGACGGTGCTGGATCGCAATGTGGACGCGGGGGCAGTCGTCGCCGCCGAGATCGGCGGGACGTTTGCCGCATGCGATATTGCCGATGAAGCGAGTGCCAAAGCGGCGCTGGCCCTTAGCGCCGAGCGCTATGGCGCCCCTGCCATTCTCGTCAATTGCGCG
The DNA here is from genome assembly GCF_001427875.1 of Devosia sp. Root685. Taxonomy (GTDB): domain Bacteria; phylum Pseudomonadota; class Alphaproteobacteria; order Rhizobiales; family Devosiaceae; genus Devosia. The sequence continues at coordinate 218,314 of NZ_LMHK01000005.1, forward strand.
GGCATCGGCGGCGCCTCGCGCATCGTCGGTCGCGAAGGGCCGATGGCCCTTGCCGATTTCGAGCGCATCATTCGTGTCAATCTTATCGGCACCTTCAATATGCTGCGCCTTGCCGCGGCCAGCATCTCGGTCGCGCCGCCCGATGCAGACGGCAATCGCGGCGTGATCATTTCGACCGCCTCCGTCGCCGCTTTTGATGGCCAGATCGGGCAGGCTGCCTATGCCGCATCCAAGGGCGGCATCACCGCTATGACCCTGCCGGCGGCGCGCGAACTTGCACGGTTTGGCATAAGGGTCGTTACCCTCGCGCCGGGACTCTTCGCGACGCCATTGTTGCTCGAACTCCCCGAAGAAGCGCAGGCCGGGCTTGCCGCTTCCATACCCTATCCCGCACGGCTCGGTTTACCCGCCGATTTTGCGAAACTGGTGCTCAGCGTCATCGACAATGACTATGTCAATGGCGAGGTGATCCGCATCGACGGCGCCCTGCGCCTGCCTCCCAAATAGGAGCAAAACCATGCTGTTTTCACGCGACCTCGAAATCGCCTTTGGCGACTGCGACCCAGCGGGGATCGTCTTCTATCCCAATTACTTCCGGTTTTTCGATACCTCGACCGCCATGCTTTTCGCTGAGGCACTGGGGATGAAGCAGGCGGAATGGGCGGTGCGCTACGATGTGGTGGGTATTCCCATGGTCGATACGGGATCGAGTTTTAAGTGCCCAAGCCGCTTCGGCGATGTGGTTGTCATCAAGACTGAGGTGATTGCCTGCCGCCGCTCCAGTTTCGATGTGCGCCACCAACTGTTCAACGAAGGGCAATTGGCAGTTGAGGGCCGCGAGACGCGCGTCTGGGTCGGGCGGGATCCGCAGAACCCGGGAGGCATTCGCGCCAAGGCGCTGCCTGCGGAAGTGGTTCGGGCCCTCGGGCATGAGCCAGCGGAGCGCTAATCCGCCGTCGGCGCCAGTCGGTCCAGCAGCGTAAGCAAATGATCGCGCTCGGCTTCGCCGCCCAATAGCTCGACGCAGTGCCTTTCGAACTCGGCCTGGATCTCGCGAGCTTCAACGATAGTCGCCTGACCCGCGGGGGTCAGGTAAAGCGCGTTGGCGCGCTTGTCGCCGGGCTGCTGGCCGCGTGCGGTGAGGCCGCGTGCGTCAAGGCCCTGGATCAGGCCGACGAAATTGGCGCGTTTGATCCCGAGCGCCTTGGCCATGGTACCCTGTTGGCAGCCGGGATTGTCGGCGATCAGCTCAAGCACGGAATATTCGGCCGGCCGCAGTTTCAGCCGGGCGAAGCGTTCGTCGAACTGCTGGAAAATATAGGACTGGGCGCGGCGAAGGCGGTAGCCGATCACCTTGTTCATGGCCGAGGCATCGAACCGGGCTGCCATGTTGCGCTCCATTCCTGTCAGTCTCAAATGTGCTTATCAGCAACGGATGGCCGAACTGCAAGCCCCTTGCGAAAGGGCAAAGATCCGCTAGATGCTGCACTCGCCACCCCGGCGCTGAGGAAAGACAGATCGGGCTTGCTCATGCTCTTGGCCTTCTGGTGAACTGAGTGGCCAAGAGGATGGCGGCGGTCGATACCAGCATCAGCCCGAGACTAAAAGGGCCGGCGCCCAGTGCGACGACAATCCAGGACAGCATTACGCCGCCACCCAGTTGCACAAGGCCAAGCAGGGCCGAGGCCTTGCCGGCAATACCGGGGTGATGGCGCATGGCGATATTGATGGCCGGGGGCTGGATGATGCCCCAGCTGCAATAGAACAGCATGATGGGCACGCAGAACCAGGGCTGGTCGGGGAAGGCCAGGGCGAGGATCAATGCCAAAAACCCGCCAGTGGCGCCGATCATCGCGCCGAGGCGGATGGTTTGCTCAGGCGCAACGTGCAATCGCATCGCCACGACGCCGCCGAGCATGAAGCAGAGCGAGCCCGCGGCAAAGACCAGCGAAATCACCAATGGATCAAGGCCGGTGCGGGTCGATAGGAAATAGCTGCCCGTCGATATCCAGGCGAAAAGCCCACCATAGCCCATGGCCATGGCAAAGCTGCCGAAGAGAAAGCCGCGCTCGGTGAAGAGGCTGCGAACCACATCAAGGCTGATATAGTTCACCGCCGCAGACCGTGCTGCAAGTGTCTCCGGCATGAGCCAGAAGACCAGCACGAACGTGATGGCGCCATAAAGCGTCAGCACAGCGAAGGACGATTGCCAACCAAACGCCTGTGCCACGAGGATACCCACGGTGGGGGCCAGCAATGGCGCCACGCCCGATAATGTGCCGGTAAGCGCCAGTCGACGGGAGGTCGCCGCCGGCGCGACGGTATCGCGCACCATCGCCCGCATGAGAATAGGGCCGCAGGCGCCCGAGAGGCCCTGGACGAAGCGGGCAACCAGCAGGGCTTCGAGACTGGGCGCGCCCATGGCGGCTAGCGAAGCAAGCGTATAAAGGCCGAAACCGGCAAGGGCCACTGGCCGCCGGCCGAAGCGATCAGCCAGCGCGCCGACAAAGAGATGGGCCACGGCCAAACCTATGACAAAGACCGACATGATCTGGTGTCCGCCGGCCAGCGCGGTGCCAAAACTGCCGGCGATGACCGGCAGGGCTACCAGCACGATATCGGTCGAGAGCGGCAGTACAGCGACGAACACCGCGCCAATGCCGACAATGCGATCGGGCCGGGAGGAAAAAGCTTGGGCCGGCGCGGTCATGGCAAGGTCCGGTTGGAGTTCGGCGACAGAATTAGGTATGCTGCATAACAAAGCAAGCGCGGATTTGTACCGGTGCGAAGCATGGGTGCGCTGTGGTTAGAGGCCGGCCTTGGAAAGGGTCATGCGGGCGCTGATTTCCTCGGCGCCGGTGGCGACGAGATTATGCAGTTCCTGCCGCTGCTGCGGATTGACACGGAAAAGCGGCGCGGCGACGCCGAGCGCCCCGACGATGTCGCCATTTTCACGAATGGCGGCCGACACGCTCCAAATGCCTTCGCCGGCTTCTTCAAAGCTTTCGGTGACGCCATGGCGCGCCAGTTCGTCAAGCGTAGGATCGCTCAGAAGGCCGCGACCGACCTTTACGCGATCGATGCCGAACTGGTCGAAATACGCTTGCCGCTCGCTCACCGTCATGGCGGCGAGGAGGATGCGGGAGCTTGAGCCCTGATGGAGCGCAATGGCCTGGCCGCGTTCAAAAATCAGGCGGATGGGATGCGGCGTCTGTTCGCGCTCGAGCACATAGGTGAACCAGCCGCTGCGCCGCGTGACGAAGGCGGTTTCGCGCCCGACATCGCGGATATGGCCAAGCACGGGCAGGGCGATATCGCCCAGCGGAATGCGCGCCGCGCCGGCTGCAACAGCAAGGCTGCGTGCTAGATCCGTTACCCGATAACTTTTCCCGCCAGCCGCATCGAGCAGGCCGACTTCGCGCAAAAGCGCGACATAGCGATAGGCCATGGACTGGGTCAGCCCCAGTTCGTCGGCCAGTTCGCCCACGGCCCAGATCGGGCGGGACGGCGTGAACATCAGCAGCAATTGCAACAACTTGCGGCTGCTCTCCGCCCCAACGACGCGCCCTTTTTTGTCTGCGCTGGTCATGGCTCCCCCCACATCTCTTGGCCTCTTTATGACAACCTCAGTCGATTTTCACAATGAGGAATTTTGAATTCACGTTGCGAGAATGATGGTCAAAAATTTGCGCCAAACACGCTTCAATTCCAAAATATGAAAACAGTTGTTTGACAATGTGAAATTATAGGCATACGACTCCAATCATGCTCAGGGAGGGCAAGAGGGTCGAAAGCAACGGCAAAAGCCGGCTCGGCGATCCCCGGAAAAGGCTGCTCCCTTACTGTTTGGAGACGGCATGACACTTTCGACCGAAGCCCCCAGCACCTATGCAATCAACCATGTGGCCATCATGGTGCCGGACATGGATCCGGGCGTTGCCTGGTATCAGGACAAGTTCGCCGCCACCGTCATCGACCGTTGGGCCGATGCGACGAGCGGCATGGAGTGGGCCCATCTCTCGATCGGCGATTTCGTGCTCGAACTGGTGAAGATGCCCAATTTCAACACCTCGCCCGGCCGCATCTATGGCCTGCACCACATCGGCATCACCGTCGCCGATTGCGACGAAACCGTTGGTAAGCTCAAGGCCGCCGGCGCCGAAGTTTTCCGTGAGCCGTCCGATTTTGAACGCCACGCGATCCGCTGGTCCTTCGTTCGCGATTATCTCGGCAATACGCTCGAGATCATCTCGCCGCTGAAGACTGCAAAGGCCTGATCCGTGACCAGAGAAGCACTCGTCATTGGTGGCACGGGGCAGGTGGGTCGCGCTGCGGCGCAACGCCTCCTCGCGGATGGGTGGACCGTTACGGTCGCCCACCGCCAGCCCGGCACGACCACTGCGGGCGCCCAGTCCGTGCAGGTCGACCGCCAGGACGATGCGGCGATGGATCAATTGCTGGGGCAGGGGTTTGACGTCGTCGTCGATCTCCTCGCCTTCCGCGCCGTGCATTCGGCGCAGTTGCTGCGCAATGCCGGCTCCATCGGCTCGGTGATCATGATGTCCTCGGCCGCCGTCTATCAGGACGCCGAAGGCCGGACGCTGCAGGGCGTATCCAGTGTGGAATCGGCGCCAGTGTTTCTGGAGCCGCTATCCGAAGAGGCCGCGACCGTCGCGCCGGACACGACAACTTACGCCGGCAACAAGCGGGGCGTTGAGATCGCGCTGCTGGACTCCGGCATCAAGACGACAATTCTGCGTCCCGCCGGCATTCATGGCCCCTATTCGCCCCAGCCGCGCGAATGGTTCTACGTCCGCCGCATTCTCGATGGCCGCAAGGTTTTCGTGCTTGGCTATAGCGGGCGTTCGAGCCTGCATCCGGCTTCGGTCGATAATCTTGCCGCGATGATCGCGCTGGTAGCTCAAAATCCCGGTCACGGGATTTTCAATGCCGGCGATCCCGGTCGTCCTGATGAAAGCGCCATGGTTTCGGCTATTGCCGACGCTATGGGTGCTCAGATTGCGCAGGTGCTGTTGCCCGGCATGGCGCCGATCGCCAGCCCCTGGTCGCTGCCCACGCCGTTCTTTCTGTCAACGGAGCGCGCCGAAACGCTGCTCGGTTATCGCCCGGTCGCGACCTATCGGCAGTCGGTTATCGCCAATGTCGAGAGCATCGTCGCCGAACACAAGGCGGGCGCGCTGCTTGGCCGCTTGAGCGACCGTTTTGGCCCGCCGGGCCTTGGCTGCCAGGTGTTTGTCGGGGGCGGCGCCGGACCATTCGATTATGCAGCAGAGGATAAGGCGATCGCCGACCTGCTGAACTGAGGAATTCGGCTACACTTGGGACGGAGACCCGGTGGCCGCAATGAGGAGGATTTTTATGAACACGACCAAGAGACTGATGCTCGGCATTGCCGCATCGGCGCTGCTCGCCACCGGTTTTGTCAGCGCCAGCCACGCCGCCGAAGCGGTCGAACAGGCAACGGTGTCGCTGCCGGCCCCGGCCCAAAGCTTTGACCCGACTAAGACCGTGACGGCAACCGACCGCGCCGCATTCAGCCTTATGAACGGAACGCTGCTCACCCAGCAGATCGACGGCACCATCGTACCAGGCCTTGCCGAGGGCATCGAATATAGCCCCGATTTCACCGAAGCGACCGTCACCCTCAAGCCCGGTCTGAAATTCTCGGATGGCTCGCCGCTGACCGCCGCCGACGTTGCCGCCACCTTCACCCGCCACATGGCCGTCGAAGGCAGCGTGCTCGGCGCCATGATGGGCCGCGTCGCCGGCGTCGAAGCAACCGGCGACCTCACCGCGAAATTCACCTTCAAGGGCCCATTCCCGTCCTTCGGCGATTTCGCCTCGGCCGGCTCCTATGGCATCTATCCCGCCGCCGGTCTCGAAAAGGGCGAGGAATTCTTCCTCAATCCCGTCACCTCCGGCCCCTACAAAATCGCCTCCACCTGGGCCTCCAACAAGCTCGAACTCGTTGCCAACGAGAACTATGGCGGCGGCGCCCAGCCGGCGATTGCCAATCTGACCCTCACAGTCATCGAAGACGCCAATAGCGCCGTCGGCCAGCTCCAGAGCGGCCAGGTGGACTATGCCGGCGATCTTCCCCCAAGCTTCATGCTCCAGCTCCAGGGCGCTCCGGGCCTGACCATCAGCTCCGTGCCGGTCTATGGTTTTTATGATCTGCGCATGTGGAACCAGAGCGGCGTCTTCGCCGATCCCAACATGCGCAACGCCGTCTCGGCAGCGCTCGATCGCGAAGTCATCGTCCGCTCCATCTGGGGTGATACCAACCAGCCGCTTGCCGGCTTCTGGCCCCCGAGCATGGCCTATTACGATGCGAGCCAGTCGACCTCCCGCGATCTCGATGCCGCCAAGGCCTACCTGGCTGAAACCGAATGCGCTTCGGGTTGCCAGGTCCGCCTGATGTATTCGGATCAGGAATTCGCCTTCTCGAGCCAGTTGGCCCTGATCGTCCAGAACCAGCTCAAGGATATCGGTATCGACGTCCAGCTTGAGCGTCTCGATGCATCGACCCTGATCCAGCGTCTCCGCGCCGGCGACTATGACATGGTGCCCGGCGCCATGGCCTCCGCCGCCAACATCCCCGACCACCTGCTCGGCAATGCGCTTCTCGGCACCGGTTCGCTCAAGGCCGAATTCACCGGCTACAATTCCGAAGCCATGGATGCGCTGATCGCCAAGGTCAATCAGTCGAGCGGCGACGACCGCGCGGCCGCTGCCGCCGAAATCGGCACCCTCTTTGCTGAGGATCGTCCTTATACGATCCTGGCTCCCTGGGTGCGTGGCGCTGCCACCAGCCTTCCCGAAGGCACCGTGTCCCTCGTGGGCACCGGCATCGTGGTGGGAGGCCGCGACCAGTGACACTACGAGCAGGATGGGGGCAGGCAGCCGGCAAGGTGGGACAGTCGCTACTGACGCTAGCCAGCGTGATTGTCCTCGTTTTCCTGCTCGTCCGGCTCATTCCCGGGGATCCGGTTACCACCATCCTCGGGAGCGAAACCAGCGCAGAGGCGGAAGCCGCCCTGCGCACGGCGCTGCACCTGGACGTACCTCCCGTCCAGCAGTTCTTCGACTATATCGCCGGCCTCCTCCACGGCGATCTCGGACAGTCGGCTGTGCAGCGTGGTGACAGTGTCTCCGGCATCATAGCCGGGGCGCTGCCCACCACGCTTTCAATTGTTGCGGTGGGTATGCTGCTCTCGACCATAGCCGGCATCAGCCTTGGCCTAGCCGCGGCGCTGAGCCCCTATAAGGCTATAGACCTAACCGTCCGCACCATTGTCATGCTGCTCTATGCGACCCCCACCTTCCTCATCGGCCTTTTGCTGACCCTGGTCTTTTCGATCCAGCTCGGCTGGTTGCCCGCCGGTGGCTGGGCCGGGTCCTATCCCGATAATTTTCCATTCCTCGTGCTGCCCGGCATTGCCCTCTCGGGGCATCTCGGCCCGATCATTGCCCGCACCGTACGTCAGGCGGCGATCGAATCGAGCCAGCAGCTTTATATGGAAGCGGCTCTGTCGCGCGGCCTCTCGAAGTCGGCGCTCAACTTCCGCCATATCCTCCCCAATTCAGTCCTGCCGATAATCACCCTTCTCGGCATCAGTTTTGGCTCGCTCCTTACCGGCGCCATCATCGTCGAGGCCGTGTTCGGCCTCCCCGGCATCGGCTCGGAAATGACCAAGGCTGTCGCACGCCGCGATTATCCGGTCATCCAGGGCATCGCCCTGATGTCGGCCTGCGCCGTCATCGTCGGCAACCTCCTTGCCGAACTCATCTATCCATTGGTCGACCCGCGCGCCCGGAGTGCATCATGACCACTGCTACGCTTCCCCGGCCGTTCCTGGCCCAGGGCTGGCTCCGTGCCCTTGTCGGCACCCATGTCAGCCGCCTCGTCGGCATCGTCATGTTCGGCACCATCGTCGCCATGTGCGTGCTGGTGCCGATCCTCTCGCCTTATTCCCCCAATGACTTCGTCAACATGCCCTTCATGGCGCCAAGCTGGGCCCATCCCTTCGGCACTGACTCGGTTGGTCGCGACATTTTTGTGCGCACCTTTGCCGGTGGCAGCGTCGATCTCATCGCTGCCGCCTTCACCACTGGTTTCGCCGTCATCGTCGGCACGACGCTCGGCACTCTGGCCGGCGCCACGAAGCACCGTTGGGCCGATACGATCCTGATGCGCATTGTCGATGCCGTCATCGCCTTTCCGCTGATCATTTTGCTCCTGGCTCTCGTCGTGGCCGTGGGGTCGGACAAGCCATGGGGTTTTGCGCCGGCTGGGCTTCCGGCGGCGCTGATCGCCCTGATGTGCGTGCAATGGGCCGTCTATGCCCGTCTCGCCCGCGGCCAGGCTCTCGCCCTGCGCAATGCCGATTTCGTCGTCGCTTCGCGCGTCGCCGGCCTCAATCCCTTCAGCATCGTCATGCGCCATATCACACCCGGCGTGAGCCGCATCACGCTTGCCTACGCCATCGGCGACGTCGTGCTCGTCGTGGTGATCCTCGCCTCGCTCCCATTCCTTGGGGCAGGGGTACAGCCACCCGCCCCCGAATGGGGCTCGATCATGTATGAGGGCCGCGGGTTCCTGCGCAATGCGTGGTGGATCACGGTCATGCCCGGCGCCGTCCTGGCGCTCACCGGCCTCTCCCTCAGCTTCATCGCTGACTCCCTCCTCGATAACAGGCGGTGATCATGAGCACGTCCGATAATCTCGTCGAAGTCCGCAATCTCGGTGTGCTGCTCGCCGGCCGTCAGGTCATTCGCGACGTCAGCTTCGATATCCCCCGCGGCGGCGCGCTGGCTCTCGTCGGTGAATCCGGCTCAGGCAAGACCGTCACCGCGCGCGTGTTGACGGGCCTCCTGTCGCGCATCGGGGGCAAGGTCAATTCCGGCACCGCAACCTTTGATAGCCAGGATCTGGTCAATGCCAATTCCAGGGAGTGGCGCAAGCTGCGCGGCCGCATGGTTGCGCTGGTGCCGCAAGCCTCGCTCTCAAGCCTTGATCCGGTCATGCGCATCGGCGGCCAGTTGGCCGAAACAATCTCCGAACTCGACCCCGGCGCCGATATTCGCCTGCGCTCACTTGAATTGCTCGATCAGGTGCGCCTGCCGCGTCCTGCGGCCTTGTTGGAAAACTATCCGCACGAACTTTCGGGGGGCATGCGCCAGCGTTTGATGATTGCGCTCGCTCTTGCCGGCCGCCCCGAACTTATCGTCGCGGACGAACCAACGACGGCGCTCGACGTAACCGTGCAAAAGGACGTGCTGAAGCTTCTCGGCGATCTGCGCAAGGAAACCGGCATGAGCCTGCTAATGATCGCCCACGATCTCGCTGTTGTCGGCATGGTCTCGGAAAGCGTCGCCGTGATGCGCGGTGGCGAGCTGGTCGAAAAGGGCGCGACCGACAAGGTGCTGGGCGACCCCGACCACAGCTATACCAAGGCGCTCCTTGCCGCCCGCCCCGAACTCGCGCCGGTCGGTACGCCGCTTGCCGTGCTCGACCGCGAAACCGGGCAATTGCATCGTCCCGAACTGCCGGTTCTGCTGCGACCGCGCCAGCCCGAGCCCATCATTCGTGCCGAAGGCGTCGGCATGACGTACCACAATGCCAAGGCGCCGGCCGTCCATCCGCTCGATATCGATATCTCTGCTGGCGCGGCCATCGGCATTGTCGGCGAGAGCGGCAGCGGCAAATCCACACTCGGCCGCATCCTCGTCGGCGCGCAATTGCCGACCGATGGCACCGTGCTGGTCAAGGGCAAGAGCTGGCAGGACGTCAGGGCCAACGATCCCCTGCGCGGCGCCGTGCAGATGATCTTCCAGGACCCCTATGGTGCCCTAACGCCTTGGCGCACGCCGCGCCAGATCGTGGCCGAAGTCATTGCCCGCTGGCAGGGCCTGCACGGTCGTGCGACGCTCGAAGCGGCCGGCGATCTCCTCGACGATGTCGGCCTGCCGTTGCAGGCCATGGATCGGCGACCGGGTGGCCTCAGCGGTGGGCAGTGCCAGCGCGTCGGCATTGCCCGCGCGCTTGCCTGCCAGCCGCAGGTTCTGGTGGCCGATGAACCGACCTCCTCGCTCGATATTTCGGCACAGGCGCAAATCCTCAATCTGCTGATGCGCCTCCGCGCCGAGCGCAATCTGGCGCTGGTCATCGTCTCGCACGATCTCGCCGTCATCCGCCATATGACCGATGAGGCGCTTGTCATGCAGCACGGCCAGATCGTCGAGCGTGGTCCATCAAGCCGCATCTTCTCTTCCCCCGACAACGACTATACTCGCCAGCTCGTCTCTTCGACCCCGACGCTTCGGCGCACGGCTTGAGGTGACACCATGACCATCAAGCTCGCTCTGCTCGGCACCTGGCATGTTCATGCCATCCACCATCTGCAGGATAGCCGCGCCAATCCGCAGGCCGAAATCGTCGTGATCTGGGACAGTAATGCCAAGCGCGGCCGGGCCTTCGCCGCCGAGCACGGCCTCCCCTTCGAGCCGGACCTTGCCCGCGTTCTGACGAGGATCGACATTTCTGCTGTCGTCGTCGATACCGCCACGGTCGAGCACCCGACCGTCATCGGCGCCGCGCTCGATTCCGGCAAGCATGTTTTCACCGAAAAGGTGCTCGCGCTCGAAACAGCCGATGCGGAGCGCCTTGTCGAAAAAGCCCGATCCAAGGGGCTGGTGTTAAGAGTGTCGCTGCAGCGTCTGCGCGAAGCGCCGATCCAGACCATCAAAGCATTGCTCGACGCCGGCGCCATCGGCAGGGTCACCAGCAGCCGTATCCGCTATGCCCATCACGGCGCAGTGGGTACGCCCTGGATCCCCGCGCATTTCTTCAACGCCGAAGAAGCCGGCGGCGGCGCCGTCATTGACCTTGGTGCGCATGGCTTTTATCTCGGCATGTATTTCCACGGCGAGCATCCGTTGAGCATTCAGACTCTCTTGGCTGAGGTTGCGGGCGTTGGTGTTGAGGACAACACGGTCAGCGTCCTAGCTTATCCAGCAGGTGTGATAGCCGTCGCAGAGACCAGCTTCGTCTCCGGCTTCTTCGGCTACGCCATCGAGATCATCGGCACCGGCGGCTCTATCGCCGTCGGCCCCATCGACCAGCGTGTCATGCTCAAAAGCGCCGGCTCCGACGTCTGGCAGGAGCAACCCCAGCTTGCCCCACTGCTCGCCACCCTCGATCAGTTTGTCGATATCCTGTTGGGCGCTTTTGAAGACCCCACCCACCTCGAAACTGCCGTGTGGCTGACCAGAATAGCTGAAGCGGCCTATCGGTCCGCCCGAACCGGCGAACGGGTCGCCTTCTGACAGCACTGCCGTTCTCAATTGCGGGTGAGGATAGGTTCGGGCCCAAAGACATATTGCCCGGTGTTGAAACCTCTCCTTTATGAGGCTTAAAGCTCCGGTCAGGGACGGGGAAATCGTCGTCCGATCCCTGGCGACGCCCTTGATGGCGCATTCAAGAAAACCACATTGAACTTTCTCCGGCGCGATTCATTTATGCGATCAGAGAGGGATGCGATCACGACTATCAAGCGCCGTGCACACGAAGGAGCGCATCCCCTGAGATGCTTGTGCGACGGTTAGGCGAGCGGAACATCGAGAGGAGAGATGGAGGAGTGACGTCCCTTTCACCAACTGAGCAAGGCCAGGATTCTCCGTCGCAGCTAGAGACCAGCGAGCGTCAAATTCTGCCTTCACAGGGCGCGGGCGCTCAGGTCCCCGACGCGCGCGATTGGCTTGCGGCCATCATAGAAGGCTCCGACGACGCGATCATCAGCAAGAATCTCAACGGCATCATCCAGAGTTGGAATGGAGGGGCCACGAGACTGTTCGGCTATTCTGCCGACGAAATTATCGGCAAGTCGGTCACGATCCTGATCCCACCCGACCGGCTGGATGAGGAGCCGTTGATCCTTGCGCAAATTCAGCGCGGGAAGCGCGTTGAACATTTTGAGACAAAACGCCGTCGCAAGAATGGCTCGCTGATCGATATTTCGCTGACCATCTCTCCCATTCGTAATGAGAAGGGCGTCATCGTCGGTGCATCGAAAATTGCCCGCGATATCACCGAAAGGCTGGTGGCGCAGGAACAGCAGCAACTGCTGATGGGCGAGATGCGCCATCGCGTCAAAAACCTGTTCGCTCTGGCCAATGCCATCGTCTCGATCAGCGCAAAGTCGGCGCGCGAAGGCGACGTTATTGCAGATGTCCAGGCGCGACTATCCTCGTTGGCGCGGGCGCATGACCTGATCATGTCAGACCGGATGCTCGGCCCCGAGAATGAGCAGCATGTGGCGCTGCTCACATTGGTGCAAACCATTCTCCAACCCTACGCGATGGAAAATCGGATCAGCATAGGTGGCGACGATTTCGATGTCGGGGGCAAGGCAGTCACCAATCTGGCGCTGTTGCTGCATGAACTGGCGACAAATGCCGCCAAGTATGGGTCGCTTTCGGTGGGGACTGGCCGGATTGACGTCGATGTCAGGAGTGATGGCGATCGATTGCATCTCATCTGGCGGGAAACGGGCGGTCCCGTACCCTCGCTTGTCGCCGGGACAGGGTTCGGCAGTCGCCTCGAGCGAGGCTTGGCAAGCGCCTTGGAGGCTTTGATCGAGCGCGACTGGCAATCTTCGGGGCTCGTGGTATCAATCGTGATGGCGAAGGCGGCGATCTGCGCCTAACTCCGTAGACCTTTGGCTCTCGGATGGCCCCCGTTTATTGCGAAATCCCCGCCAATGCCCGGACAGCCTCTACAAGGTCTGCGCTTCGTGCCGGCTTTTCCAGAAACGTCGCACCATCGAAGGATCGCAGGCCGCCTGCAACGGCAGACCCGGTATAGAGAACGAATGGGACATTCAGGGACTTGAGAAGATCTGCCACCGGCGCCGTGTTTCCGTCGAGCACCTCGATATCGAGAATAGCCAGATCAGGAGGACTGAACTGGATCGTTTTCAAGGCATCGGCACAGGAGGCAACGTGCGTGACGGCCTGAACCCCTGCATTGAGCAGCGAAGCTTCCACATCGAGCGCAATGAGAATTTCGTCTTCCACATGAAGGATGTAGCGAAGCGGGGAGAGGTGCATTTCAAAGGCCTCGTTGGCGCAAACGCACCCAGGTTGGAAGCATTTCTCCGAACAAGCACAGCCGATGTTCTGGGTGAACGTGTACAGTGACCATGCGCAGGTCATTGCCCACCATGACCGGCGAACGCCGACGGCGCTACTAACTATGACATATGCGAAGCCGAATTAATGGAAAGCTGGAGGGCTGCCTAACTCAAGGATAGCCGCTTCGATCTCGGACGGCGCCACCGGCTTGGCAATCACCGGACGCCCGCTATAGATGCTCGACACTCTATGAGGATCCTTCCCTGTCGCGAATGCGAAAGGGACGTCTTGCTCGGCCAGCGCCTGGGCGATCGGAACCGCATCGGTGTCCGGGCCAAGCTCGAAATCCAAAAAGGCCATGTCTATGCCGCCGGACCGTACAGCGACGAGGCCCTCTTCCAAGGTGTGACATGGGCCGATGACCCAGTGCCCGAGATCGTGCAGGATTTCGCCAAGCATGATCGCGATCACAGGATCGTCTTCGACGAGGAGTATGCGTCTTGGGAGAAATTCGTACATCGTTAGGCCGCCTTGACGATCGTTGACGGAACCGAACCCTCTGAGCGGGTTCGTTGTTCCTTCACAATGCCGATCCGGCCTGATGTTTGGCGCAATCCGGACCACCCCCCATGAGGGTCGCCGTACCGCGCCTAAAGAGCCAGGCGCAGCGCCGAGAGTTCGTTGGCGATCGACGTGAAGTTATCTTTCAAGTCGCTCGATGCACTGGGAAACTCCGCCTTGTCGGTCGCGGAGGCGCAGCCTTTCAGCATGGCCTGCACGACCGCTGTGGTGCTCTGCGAGACTTTATCCGTCGCCAGGCCGATCGTGTAGATTTCGATGCCGGCCGCTTTGGCATTGGCGCAGGTGTCGGAGGTGCGCTGGTTCATTTGTTCGACGAGCTGGGCATTTGTGGCATTCATCTGGCCCAGACGATTGATGTTGCCGCCGCTAGTGGAGGTCGTGCTGGGGTTTCGCGAATTGTAGGGAAAACCGTAGGCGGTGTTGTAGCACTTGCCATTGAGCGTCCGCATCGCTTCATTGCAATGGTTTGACAGGTTGTAGTCGGTGTTCTCGCCGTCCGTCATGATGATCATGACCTTTTTGATCGACTCGTCATCAAGGTCGCCGCCCTCCGTAAAGGGCTCACCCGGGGTCAGCGCGCGGTAGCCCCACGCCGTGCCTTCATGAATATTGGTGCCGCCTTCGGCCGTCATGCTGTTGATCGTAGCGATGACGGTTTCAGGCACATTGGTCAGCGGCAAGATAGGTGTGCGTGTGCAGTCTGCGTTTGGTCCTGACGAGAACCCCTGGGCGCCTATAGTCTGGTGATACTTGCAGGTGCGCTCCTGCAATTCTCGCGTGGAAAGGCCGAACGGCACGAAACTACTGCAGTATCCGGTACGGGTCTGCGTATTACCCGACCCGGTCCAACTCGTGTACGTAATCGTGTTGCTGGACGTGGTGTTCCGGCAGGCGCAATTGGGCGGTAGCCGCCCGTAGAATGCGTTCTGATACATCGCGTTGCTGACAAAATTGATCGGCGAGCCGGTGTTGACCGTACCCTTTGTCAGGAATGGGTTTCCCCAGTTCCCATTCGACTTGATTCGTTGCTCCTCAATGTCGCAACGCGTGGCGCCCTGCGCCGGCCGATCGCATATGGCTGGGCTATCGGCATTGGCCGTCGCCCAGCCGATGGTGTTGAGATAGGTCGAGTTGATGATCGCCGCTGTATTGTTGATGTAGTTATTGCCGCCGGTGCCTGCCGCTAGGTCTGGAGCGAACTGCGGCACAAAAAGCGTATCTCCGGCCACCGGCGGCGTATCGTCGGTATCGAGGTATTCCGACGGTTCAGTGCCAGTCTTGATATGGGGGCGTGCGTCGACGCAGCCGCGCCACGTTTGACCCGTCGCAGCGAACAGGGCTTGCCGTGTCGGGAAATAATGCGTTCCCGACGTCAGAACGAGCCTGTCTTCATCATCGTCATTGTCGAAATTGTCGAAATGGATGGAAGACGCCCCCGTCTTGTCGATCCAGGCGGCGTTGGCATTGCCAGCCCCCACATTGACGAACATGGTGAACGGCACGATGCCGATGCGAACATCTTCCACGAGCTCTGCGTCCGCAGTCGGGACGCAGGTGTTGTTGTTCCTTCCTGCATCCTGAACAGCAGAATACATCAGGATATAGGTCGCGCATTTGGCCGCATCGATCAGGCTCGTCATGCGGTTTTCGCTCGCCATTGAGCCCGAATTATCGAGCACCATGACCACTTCAAGCGCCAGCTTCTTGCGCGTTGCCTCGGCTTCTATGGCTGCGCCCAATTCCGGTACGCCGACCAGCGCGACAAAGACGGTGGGTACGGTGATGCGGGCCTGGAAATAAAGCGACCCTTCCTCGCCATTGCCGCGGGTGGTCACGATCGTCGCGACGACGTCGTTGCGGCCAATGCGTTCGTCGAGGAAGGCTTGCGCCAGTCGCTGCACTTCGGCTTCGTCATAGTCTGATTCAAAAACGCGCGGCTGCAGGGCCAGCGCTGCTGCATCGAGCGCCAATTGGGCCCGGTTGCGGCCCTGTTCGAGCGTCACATAATCGACCACCGCGCCGCCAAGTGCCACGAGCACGATGGCCATGACGCCGAACATGACGGCAAAGGCGCCGCGCTCGTCGGCGAGAAAACGCCGGAAGAAGGAGCGAAGAACCGGTTTGCGTGCCATGACGGCTCCTGGGAAGGATTGCGGGGAGTTTTGCCGCCAAATCCTTGCTAAAGAACCACCACTTTCGTGTTCAATTGCACACGACCGTAAAGATCGATCACGTCTTCGTTGACCATGCGGATGCAGCCCGAGGAGACGTTCTGGCCGATGGTCCAGGGCTCATTGGTGCCGTGGATGCGATAGAGCGTCGAACCGAGATAAAGCGCACGCGCGCCGAGCGGATTATTGGGGCCCCCTTCCATATGGGCGGGTAGGCCCGGCTGGCGCTTGCGCATCTCGGCCGGCGGCGTCCAGCCCGGCCATTCGGCTTTTCGCGAGACGCGGTGCGTGCCGCTCCAGCCAAAACCATCGCGCGCTACCCCGATGCCGTATCGGAGCGCCCGTCCGTCACCGAGGACGAAGTAGAGAAAATGCGCGCGCGAATCGACGACGATCGTGCCGGAACGTTCGCCAGTGGGATAGGGAACGACCTGTCGCAGATAGACCGGCTGGACCTGATTGCTGGCCTGTAGCGCCAGAGCGTGGCGCGGGCGCTGGCTGGTGATGGTGACGCCGGGTGGCGGGGCAAAGCGCCAGCCGGGCTGAAAACGGGAATCTGCAAAGCCGGGCACGACCTGGGACAGCACCATTGCCGCCACCGCAAAACCCAGTCCAACCAACCGCATCGTTTTGACCATGATCATCGAGCCCCCTTTGGCACCTCGGCCAATTGTGCCCGCTAAGCCCCAAGGACCGGTCAATCGGCGTGGTAAAGGAAGCGCTAGAAATGAGGGTTAGCAGTCGGTTAAGGCTTGTTGTTCTGTTGCCTTGGAGCAACACGGTCCCTGCCTGCGACAGACTGCCTCACTTTGTCCTTGCCGATCACGGAACCGCGATCTAGAAGCCCAGTGTCCGCATTTGCCAACCGAGGGAGGCATTTTACATGAAAACCATGTTTGTCCGCCGTTCGGGGAATTGGCATAATCTCGCTCGCACCAACCGACATCCGGTACAGGGCTAATTCAGCCTTAGCGAGTCTCTCGGGTTCTTTGCCCCGCGGATAGTCCAACTCCAGCCGAAGCGTAGACCGACTCGTACTGCGTCCGCTCTCCGCTTTTTTCTTCCTTCATAACCAATGAGGCCGGTGGGGTTGCGCCCCGCTGGAGCAAAAATGTCTTCAAATGTGCTCTCCGAGCGCAGCGTCGTGCTGCGCCTTGAATTCTCCATCGCCGACGCCGTGCACCAGCGCGGTCTCGTCCCCGTACTTGCCGCTGCACTTGCCGCCTGGTTCAACCGCCCGCGCGCGCCGTCCGAATTGCCCGCTTACCTGCGGGAAGACGTTGGCCTGCCCCCGGTTGCAGAACCGCTTCAGTGGCACAGCATTCCTACGGCTTCTTTGATTCCGCATCGCAAAGGCCGGAGGGTGACGTGAGCGTCCGCGGCGGCCGGGGTCCCCCCGGCCGCTGCCACCCTCACCAATAGACACCCAAACTGTTGTTTCCCCAAAACCGATGGGCTAGAGCAGGGGTCCCGAAGGGGGAAGGATTTTGCGCGCGCTCTTTCGTGCAAAATCCTTAGCCTGCGCCCGCCTCCCAGAGTTATCAGATGACCGAAAAGACCAAGCTGATCGCCCCCCGCCTGCCGCGCGGCTTTGAAGACCGCACATCAGGCGAAATCGCTGCCGTCGGCCAGATGATCGAAACGATCCGCAAGGTCTATGAGCGCTACGGTTTCGATCCCGTCGAAACCCCGCTGCTCGAACTCACCGAAACGCTGGGCAAATTCCTGCCCGATACCGATCGGCCCAATGCCGGCGTCTTCTCACTGCAGGACGACGACGAGCAGTGGATGAGCCTACGCTACGATCTCACCGCGCCGCTCGCCCGCTATTTTGCCGAAAATTTCGAAACCCTGCCCAAGCCCTACCGCTCCTATCGCCAGGGCTATGTGTTCCGCAACGAAAAGCCCGGCCCCGGCCGTTTCCGCCAGTTCATGCAGTTTGACGCCGATACGGTTGGCGCCGCCGGCCCCGAAGCCGACGCCGAAATGTGCATGATGATGGCCGACGTCATGGATGCGCTGGGGTTGCAGGGCAAGTACATCGTGCGGGTGAACAACCGCAAGATATTGGACGGTGTGCTGGACGCTATTGGTTTGGCGGGCGCCACTGACCGACGGCTTGTTGTCATGCGTGCAATCGATAAGTTGGACCGCTTAGGTCCAGATGGCGTGAAGCTTCTACTAGGCGCCGGTCGAAAAGATGAAAGCGGCGACTTCACTAAAGGCGCCGGTCTCAGCTCAGAACAGGCTGAATTTATTCTGGGCGTATTGTTTTCAAGCGTAGCAGCTGAACAAAACGTCGCCAGAATAGGGGGCCCAAAAGGCGCTCTGCCACTCAGACCGCATGCCCACTTCCCGGTGGGCGAATTCTATCTCAATCAGGTCGGCCCGTCCTTCACTGAAGGTTTGGATGAACTAAGCCGAATGAAGAGTCTCTTTTATGCTTCTGGCTATGAACCAGACCGCATCAAGATCGACCCCTCCGTGGTTCGCGGCCTCGAATATTACACCGGCCCGGTCTTTGAAATCGAACTCACCTTCAAGGTCCAGAACGAAAAGGGCCAGGACGTCGTCTTCGGTTCCGTGGGCGGCGGTGGCCGCTATGACGGCCTCGTGTCCCGTTTCCGCCGCGAGCCCGTTCCGGCCACCGGCATTTCTATCGGCGTCTCGCGCCTCGCCAATGCGCTAAAATTGACGGGCAATCTCGGTGCCGAGGAGCCGGTTGGCCCGGTCGTCGTCCTCGTCATGGATAAAGACCAGACGGCGCGCTACCAGGCCATGGTGTCCGAGCTGCGCAATGCCGGTATCCGCGCCGAAATGTTCCTCGGCTCCACCAAGAACTTTGGCAAGCAAGTTTCCTACGCCGACAAGCGCAATGCGCCCGCCGTTATCATTGAGGGCAGCCAGGAGCGCGAACAGGGCATCCTGCAGATCAAGGATCTGGTTGCCGGCAAAGAGGCGTCAGAAGGCATTACCGACAACGCCGAATGGAAAGCCGCGCGCCCCGGCCAGTTCGAGGTCAAGCGCGAAGACCTGGTGTCGGCCATCCAGAAATTGCTGAGCGAGCAGTGAGTTTTATGCCCGACCCCGGCTGCTCCTTCAATCACCGCGTCATCCCCGCGAAAGCGGGGATCTCTGTGCGGACCTGTGATGAGATTCCCGCTTTCGCGGGAATGACGCCGCGTTTGTCAGGGATATTGGGGGACAGGCTGCATGACTAACGCCGCCATGCGCCGGGCCCAGCTCGAAGCTCTGGTCGAAGCCCAGGGCGGCTGTCGCGCCATCCCGCCTTTGTTGCTACCAGCCGATCCCTACTTCGATCTCGCCGGCGAGGAATTCGGCCGCCGCCTGCTGCTCACCACAGACTTGGTGGGCGCCGAACACTGCCTGCGGCCCGAATTCACCCTGCCCATCGTGCGCGACTACATCGCCGACGGCACGCGCCAGCCCGCTGCCTTTACCTATCTCGGGCCCATTTTTCGTCAGCGCGAAACCGGTCCGGCGGAATTCGACCAAGCCGGCATCGAACTGCTGGCGCAGCCTGATGGCGACGTGGCGCTCGATCAGGTTTTTACCTTCGCCCGCGCGTCGCTTTCCATCTATGGCCTCGTGCCGCGCATTCGCCTTGGCGGTGTCGGCCTTTTCGAAGCCCTGCTGGTGCAGGCCGATATGCCCGACGCCTGGCGCCCGCGCATTCGTCACCGCTTTGGGCACACCGAAGCCATGGAGCGGCTATTGGCGCGCCTTGAAGCCGCGCCGGATGCGCCCCGGCAGGAGCAACCCTCGCGCGATGTGCTGATCGAGGATGTTACGGCCCGTATGGTGTCGACGGGCCTCAGCCTTTCCGAGGGCCGCACGCCCGAGGAAATCGCCGACCGCTATCTCGAGCAGCAGGCGCTCGACGCCGCGCACGTTCCGGCCAAGACCCTGAAACTGCTGCGCGATTATTTCGCGATTTCGGGTGATGTTCTTTCGGCCCTGCGCCAGATCGAAGCGCTTGCCGAAAGCCATAAGCTTATGCTCGGCGCCCCGATCCGCGCCATTCGCCGTCATCTCGATAAGCTCGGCGAGGCACAGGTGAGTTTCGATGCCGGTTTCTCGCCGCGCCTCGATTATTATACCGGCATCGTCTTTGAAATGACCGGCCGCGACGGCGAAGTTCTCGCCTCGGGCGGACAATATGATCGCCTGTTGGAGCGCCTCGGCGCCACGACGCCCATCGCCGCCTCGGGCTGCGCGCTCTGGGTCGATCGCCTCGAAGCGGAGATTTCGGCATGACCGGCATCACCCTTGCCGTGCCCTCCAAGGGGCGCCTCGAAGAACTGACGCGCGAATGGTTCGCTGCGCGCGGCCTCACGATTTCCCGCCCCGGCGGCGCACGCTCCTATCTCGGGGTCATCGAAGGCGAACCCGACGTGACGGTGCGCTTTTTCCCGGCCTCGGAAATTGCTCGCGAACTCATCCGTGGCAATATCGATATTGGCGTTACCGGCCGCGACCTGATCCACGAGACCAGCGAGACCGGACCAGACTCCGTGCACTTTGCCCGGCCGCTCGAATTCGGCCATGCCGATGTGGTGATCGCCGTTCCCGAGGCCTGGATCGATGTCACCCATCTCCACGACCTGGCCGATGTCGCCTCCGATTTCCGCAGCCGCCACAAGCGCTGGCTGCGCATCGCGACCAAATATATCACCATCACCCGCCAGCATTTTGCCCGGGCCGGCATTGCCGAATACCGGATCGTCGAAAGCCTCGGTGCCACCGAAGCCGCGCCGGCGTCAGGCGTCGCCGATATCGTGGTGGACATTACCTCGACGGGTTCGACCCTCGCGGCCAATGGCCTGCGGGTGCTCGACGATGGCGTCATGCTCAAGAGCGAGGCCAATCTCATCGTGTCGCGCACGGCTGATTGGCCCGACGAGAAAAAGCGCAAGCTCAATTCTCTCCTCGCCCAGCTTGACGCTGTGCCCCTCTAGCCTGGCCCGCAAATGCTGGATCCCATCACCCTTGTTGCCCTGGGCGGTGTCGGCCTTCTCGCCGGCTTCGTCGATGCTGTCGCTGGTGGGGGCGGCATGTTGACGGTTCCAGCCCTGCTCTCGGCCGGTCTGCCGCCCATTGCGGCCTTGGCCACCAACAAGATGCAGTCGGTCATCGGCACGACGATGGCGACTTACACCTATTGGCGAAAGGGCTTTGTCTCGTTCAAGGCCCTGATCCCCTCGATCGCGGTAACCTATGCCGGTAGCCTGCTCGGTGCCGTCACGGTCAAGCAGATCGATACGTCGTTTCTCAATCTTGCCGTCCCGTTCGCGCTTATCGGGGTAGCGCTCTACTTCCTCTTTGCGCCCAATCTGTCCGATGCCGACCGGACTGCGCGCCTGGCCTTTCCCAAATGGGTTCCGCTCCTCGGTTTTGCAGTGGGCTTTTATGATGGTGTCTTTGGCCCGGGCACCGGGTCATTCTTCACCATTGGCTTCGTGCTGCTTTTCGGCCTCGGGGTGACCCGTGCGGCGGGCAATACAAAACTGCTTAACCTGGTATCCAACGCTGCCGCCCTGACCATTTTCATTCCGAGCGGCGACGTCGTCTGGCCGGCTGTGATGTGCATGGCTGTCGGGCAGATTATCGGTGGCTATGTCGGCGCTCATGCCGGCATTCGTTTTGGCGCGAAGCTCATTCGGCCATTGGTCGTGGTGATTTCCATCGCCATGGCGATAAAGCTGATCCTCTGGCCCTAGAGCATTTCACGTTTAGGTAGCTCTGTAGCCGGCGTTGGCGATATAATTTGCGCACTCAGATGGCTCGATGGCCTGTACGAGATGGCCAATGTGTC